>NZ_JAMGSO010000001.1:0-3815000 GCF_023516765.1 Pseudomonas sp. R3.Fl | reverse complement strand
CAGGAAATTCCACCACCCTCTACCGTACTCTAGTCAGGCAGTTATGGATGCAGTTCCCAGGTTGAGCCCGGGGATTTCACATCCATCTTACCAAACCACCTACGCGCGCTTTACGCCCAGTAATTCCGATTAACGCTTGCACCCTTCGTATTACCGCGGCTGCTGGCACGAAGTTAGCCGGTGCTTATTCTGTTGGTAACGTCAAAACAGCAAGGTATTAACTTACTGCCCTTCCTCCCAACTTAAAGTGCTTTACAATCCGAAGACCTTCTTCACACACGCGGCATGGCTGGATCAGGCTTTCGCCCATTGTCCAATATTCCCCACTGCTGCCTCCCGTAGGAGTCTGGACCGTGTCTCAGTTCCAGTGTGACTGATCATCCTCTCAGACCAGTTACGGATCGTCGCCTAGGTGAGCCATTACCCCACCTACTAGCTAATCCGACCTAGGCTCATCTGATAGCGTGAGGTCCGAAGATCCCCCACTTTCTCCCGTAGGACGTATGCGGTATTAGCGCTCCTTTCGGAACGTTGTCCCCCACTACCAGGCAGATTCCTAGGCATTACTCACCCGTCCGCCGCTGAATCCAGAAGCAAGCTCCCTTCATCCGCTCGACTTGCATGTGTTAGGCCTGCCGCCAGCGTTCAATCTGAGCCATGATCAAACTCTTCAGTTCAATACTGATCGGGTTTTGAGAAAACCCTAAACTTGGCTCAGCAATCGCAAAAAACTCTCGAATTCACGAGTGTTACTTGTGATGCTGATAATCTTGCGATCACCAGTCTTAACTCACAAGCACCCACACGAATTGCTTGATTCAACTTGTTAAAGAGCAGTTGGTTGATTCTTTCGTCTCAACCGAGGCCGCGCATTCTACGCCAACCTCTTATTTCGTCAAGCGTTATTTTCAGAATTTTTCGTTCCTACTCAACCGCTTGCGCTGTCGATCGGCCGGAGCTTCTCGTCAGCGGGAGGCGCATTCTACAGCGATCAAACTCGCTGTCAAGCACCTCGGCAATCTTCCTTTTGGCTCGCTGCCGGAGCAGCTGTCGAACCCAAAGGCGGCAAGTGAATCACCTGCCTGATCACCACTCTCAACTTCGAACCTGTTTAAGTGCTTGATTTTCAAGCTCTTTCAGCGCTTCGTCGCTGGGAGTGGTGCGCATTATAGGGACTTCAAAATGCCCGTCAACGACTTTTTGAATCTTTTCTGAAAAAGCTGTCCGAATGATCAATTTGCAACCAGGGAGGCCTCGCCAGCCAGGCGCTCCTGGCGCAGCAGGAAGCAGCCAGTGAGGAAGCCGACCAGGCACAGCGCGGCCACATAGTAGGCGGGGCCCATGGGGTCTTCCTTCATCAGCAGCGCCACGACCATCGGCGTGAGGCCGCCGAAGATGGCGTAGGACAGGTTGTAGGAGAAGGACAGGCCGCTGAAGCGCACCACCGGCGGGAAGGCCTTGACCATGACGCAGGGCACGGCGCCGACGATGCCCACGCACAGGCCGGCCAGCGCATATAAAGGGAAGAGCCAGTCCGGGTGGGTCTTCAGGCTGCTGTAGAAGAACCATGAGGTCGCGCCCAGCAGCAGGCTGCCGCCGATGAAGGTACGCCCGCCACCGATGCGGTCGACGATGCGCCCGGCGAGGATGCAGCCCGCGGTGAGGAAGATGATCGCCAGACTGTTGGCCTTGAGCGCGGTGGCCGCCGGGACGCCGTAGACCGACTGCAGCACGGAGGGCGTCATGAGGATGACCACGACGATGGCCGCCGACAGCAGCCAGGTGAGCAGCATGGAGATGGCCACCGCCGGACGGTGCTCGCGCACCACCACGCCCAGGGGCACCTCGTCGGCCAGTTGCTTGCGTTGCTGCAGCTCGGCGAACACCGGGGTCTCGTGCAGCCAGCGGCGCAGGTAGACGGAGAACAGGCCGAAGATGCCGCCGAGCAGGAAGGGGATGCGCCAGGCATAGGCCAGCACTTCGTCGGCGTTGTAGAAGCTGTTGATCGCCGTGGCCATCAGCGAGCCGATGAGGATGCCCGCGGTCAACCCTGCGGTCAGGGTGCCGCAGGCGAAGCCGACATTGCGCGCGGGCACGTGTTCGGAAACGAACACCCAGGCCCCGGGCACCTCGCCGCCGATGGCAGCGCCCTGCACCACGCGCAGCAGCAACAGGGCCAGCGGCGCCCAGATGCCGATCTGTTCGTAGGTCGGCAGCACACCCATGAGCAGCGTGGGCACCGACATCAGGAAGATACTCAGGGTGAACATCTTCTTGCGCCCGAGCAGGTCGCCGAAGTGCGCCATGACGATGCCGCCCAGCGGCCGCGCCAGGTAGCCGGCGGCGAACAGGCCGAAGGTCTGCAGCTGGCGCAGCCACTCGGGCATGTCGGCGGGGAAGAACAGCTTGCCCACCACCGTGGCGAAGAACACGAAGATGATGAAGTCGTAGAACTCCAGGGCGCCGCCCAGGGCGGAAAGGGACAGGGTCTTGTAGTCGCTGCGGGTCAGCGGACGGGCAGCGGTGGTATTCGCAGAAGGCATCGCAAGGCTTCTCGGCAGGTTGGCGGCGCTGACAGGGAGCGCCGAAGGCGAACCATGGCAAATGGGAGCGCGTCAGCGCAACATTGTCATCAGGCATTCTGCGGTCGCTGCCGCAGGCCGGCCTCTATATAATGCCGATGCGACATGCGCGGGGTCGGTCAGAAAGCTGTCCCAAGTTTCTGTAGGAAACCACTTTTACAGGACTCTTGGGAGAGCTTTTCCTTTCCTTGAATCGAGACCGTCGGGGCACGAGGCCCTTACCTATGATCGAGCTTGAACAAGAAGACCCCATTCCGCAGGGCGACCTGGCGCTGCAGATCACCGCGCTGCCGCGCGAGACCAATGGTTTCGGCGATATCTTCGGTGGCTGGCTGGTGTCGCAGATGGACCTCGCCGGCACCGCCATGGCCAGCCGCATCGCCGGCGGCCGCGTAGCGACGGTGGCGATCGACCGCATGGCCTTCCTGGTGCCGGTGGCGGTGGGCGCGCAGCTGTCCTTCTATACCCAGACGCTGGAGGTCGGGCGCAGCTCGATCCGCATGCTGGTGGAAGTGTGGAGCGACGATCCGCTGTCCAGCGAATGGCGCAAGGTCACCGAGGCGGTGTTCGTGTTCGTGGCCATCGATGGCAGCGGGCGGACGCGGCCGGTGCCGCCGCGGCGGGGGTGAGGGTTATCCTCGTTCGGAGTGGTGAATAGTTCCGCTCCTTCCTGACGTCGCTTTTCCCTCTCCCTAGCCCTCGGCTGCGCGCCCCGCCCTGAAGGGAGAGGGGGCCGTTCGGCGCATCCGGGGAAATTCAGTGTCAGCCGGCGACGCCCAAAGATTCAGGCGCTATCCACTCTGATAGCGCCCTTCCCTTCTCTAGCTCAAGCCCGCGTCGGCTTGCCGCGTACCGGCGCGCCGTTGGCTTTGTAGTAGTCCGCGGTGCTGCGCAGCAGCGGCTGGCGGCCACGGATGCGGTCGGCGATCTTCTCGGCGATCATGATGGTGGTGGCGTTGAGGTTGCCGGTGATGATCAGCGGCATGATCGACGCATCCACCACGCGCAGCCCTTGCATGCCGTGCACGCGGCCCTGGGCGTCGACCACCGCCATGTCGTCCTCGCCCATCTTGCACGAGCAGGAGGGGTGGAAGGCGGTTTCCGCGTGCTCGCGGACGAAGGCGTCCAGTTCGGCGTCGCTCTTCTTGTCCAGCCCCGGGCTCAGTTCGCGGCCGCGGTAGGCGTCCAGCGCCGGCTGCGCCATGATCTCGCGGGTGATGCGGATGGCGTCGCGGAACTCCTGCCAGTCCTGCTCGCTGGACATGTAGTTGAAGAGGATGCTCGGGTGCTTGCGCGGGTCGCGCGAGGTCAGCTGGATGCGCCCTCGGCTGGGCGAGCGCATGGAGCCGACGTGGGCCTGGAAGCCGTGCTCCTTCACCGCGTTGCTGCCGTTGTAGTTGATCGCCACCGGCAGGAAGTGGTACTGGATGTTCGGCCATTCGAACTCGTCGCGGGTGCGGATGAAGCCGCCGGCCTCGAACTGGTTGCTGGCGCCCAGGCCGGTGCCGAGGAACATCCACTCGGCGCCGATCTGCGGCTGGTTCCACCACTGCAATGCCGGGTACAGCGAGACCGGCTCCTTGCAGGCGTACTGCAGGTACATCTCCAGGTGGTCCTGGAGGTTCTGGCCGACGCCCGGCAGGTCGTGCACCACTTCGATGCCCAGGTCGCGCAGCACGGTCGCCGGGCCGACGCCGGAGCGTTGCAGCAGTTGCGGCGAAGCGATGGCGCCGGAGCACACCAGCACTTCGCGACGCGCGCGCGCCTCCTTCGGCGCATTGTCGTCGCCCAGCAGGTAGCTGACGCCGATGGCGCGCTTGCCGCTGAACAGGATGCGGTCGCTCAGGGCGTGGGTGACGATGGTCAGGTTGGCGCGCTCGCGGGCCTGGTCCAGGTAGCCGCGGGCGGTGCTGGCGCGGCGGCCCTGGGGGGTCACGGTGCGGTCCATCGGGCCGAAGCCTTCCTGCTGGTAGCCGTTGAGGTCTTCGGTCCGCGGGTAGCCGGCCTGCACGCCAGCCTCGACCATGGCGTGGAACAGCGGGTTGTTGCCGGCCTTGGGCGTGGTCACGCTGACCGGGCCGTCGCCGCCGTGGTAGTCGTTGGGGCCGATGTCGCGGGTTTCCGCCTTGCGGAAGTACGGCAGGCAATCGAGGTAGGTCCAGTCCTCCAGGCCCTTCTCTTGCGCCCAGCCGTCGAAGTCCATGGCGTTGCCGCGGATGTAGCACATGCCGTTGATCAGCGAGGAGCCGCCCAGGCCCTTGCCGCGCCCGCACTCCATGCGGCGGTTGTTCATGTGCGGCTCGGGGTCGGTGAGGTACGCCCAGTTGTAGCGGCGACCCTGCAGCGGGTAGGCCAGGGCGGCGGGCATCTGGGTGCGGAAGTCGGCGCGGTAGTCCGGGCCGCCGGCCTCGAGCAGCAGCACGCTGACGTCCGCGTCCTCGGTCAGGCGGGTGGCGAGGACGTTACCGGCGGAACCGGCGCCGATGATGATGTAGTCGTATTCCTGGGTCATGCAGGCCTACCTCTTTTTCTGGGCACGACACCGCCCGCGACGCATGGCGCGCCGGTGTCTGAAGGTCGGAAGGCCGGTCGTCGTGGCGACCGGCCGCTCAGGGCTCGATCGCGGTGGTCAGAACACCGAGGCGTAGTCGCCCAGCTCTACCTGCACGGATTTGATCCGAGTGTAATGAGCCAGGGTGGTCAGGCCGTTCTCGCGACCGACGCCGGATTGCTTGTAGCCGCCCACCGGCATTTCCGCCGGCGACTCGCCCCAGGTGTTGATCCAGCAGATGCCCGCCTCCAGGCGGTGGATCACCCGGTGGGCGCGGGCCAGGTCCTGGGTGACGACGCCGGCGGCCAGGCCGTATTCGGTGTCGTTGGCGCGGCGGATGACTTCTTCCTCGCTGTCGTAGACGAGGATGCTCATCACCGGGCCGAAGATTTCCTCGCGGACGATGGTCATGTCGTCACGGCAGTCGGTGAACACGGTGGGCGCGACGTAGGCGCCCTGGCCGAACTCGCCGTCGGTGACGCGCTCGCCGCCGCACAGCAGGCGGGCCTTCTGCTCCTTGCCGGCCTGGATGTAGCCGAGCACGCTCTCCATGTGCGGGAAGCTGACCAGGGGGCCGAAGTTGGTGTTCTCGTCCTGGGGGCTGCCCAGGCGGATGCGCCTGACGCGCTCCAGCACCTTCTCCTCGAAGCGCGCCTGCAGGCTGCGCGGGACGAACACACGGGTGCCGTTGGTGCAGACCTGGCCGGAGCTGAAGAAGTTGGCCATGACGGCGATGTCGGCGGCGCGGTCGAGGTTGGCGTCGTCGAAGATGATCAGCGGCGACTTGCCGCCCAACTCCATGGTGACTTCCTTGAGCGAGGAGCTGGAGGCGCTGGCCATGACCTTCTTGCCGGTGGAGGTGCCGCCGGTGAAGGAAATCTTCTCGATCAGCGGGTGCTCGGTCAGCCACTGGCCGACCTCGCGGCCGCTGCCGGTGAGCACGTTGAACACGCCGTCGGGCAGGCCGGCCTCGGTATAGATTTCGGCCAGCTTGAGCACGCTCAGCGGGGTGACCTCGCTGGGCTTGAAGATCATCGCGTTGCCCGCGGCCAGGGCCGGGGCGGATTTCCACAGGGCGATCTGGATCGGGTAGTTCCAGGCGCCGATGCCGGCGACCACGCCCAGCGGCTCGCGGCGGGTGTAGACGAAGCTGCTCTCGCGCAACGGGATCTGCTCGCCTTCGATGGCCGGGACCAGGCCGGCGTAGTACTCGAGCACGTCGGCGCCGGTGACGATGTCGACGTTGCGCGTCTCGGCCAGCGGCTTGCCGGTGTCCAGGGTTTCCAGCTCGGCCAGCTCGTCGTTGCGCTGGCGGAGGATGTCCACGGCGCGGCGCAGGATGCGCGAGCGCTGCATGGCGGTCATCGCCGCCCAGACCTTCTGGCCTTCGACGGCGCTGGCGACGGCGCGCTCGACGTCTTCCTTCGAAGCCCGCTGCACCAGGGCGAGGACCTCCCCGTTGGCCGGGTTGACGGTCTCGAAGGTGGCGCCACTGGTGGCCTCCACGTAGCGGCCGCCAATGTAGAGCTTCTGAACGTCGAATCGAGCCATGGGTCGGTTGTCCTCTCTTATGGTTTGTGCACGAAGGCCGCGCCCGCTATCCGGTGCGCTTGGCCAGTTGTTGGTCGAGATAGTCGTAGGCGATAGCCAGCGCCTGCTCGGTGTCGAAGGCATCGCCCGACAGCGCGCCGCGCAGCCACAGGCCGTCGATCAGCGCGGCCAGGCCACGGGCGGCGCGGCGCGCCTGGTCCAGCGGCAGCTCGCGGCGGAACTGGCAGCACAGGTTGGAATACAGCCTGTGGTCGTTGATCCGCTGCAGCCGGCGCAGGGACGGCTGGTGCATGCTGCTGGCCCAGAACGCCAGCCAGGTCTTCATGGCCGGGCCGTTGACCTGGCTGTTGTCGAAGTTGCCGGCGACGATCGCCCGCAGGTGGGCGCGCGGATCGTCGGTTCGCAGGCTAGCGCGACGCTCGCGCACGGCCTTGCTCAAAGCCGACATCAGATGCCGCATCGTCGCCTCCAGGAGGCCATTCTTGTCCTGGAAGTAGTGGCTGATGATGCCGTTGGAGACCCCCGCCAGGCGGGCGATCAGGGCGATGCTGGCGTCGCTCATGCCAACCTGGTCCACGGCCTCGAGGGTGGCGTGGATCAGTTGCGAACGGCGAATCGGCTGCATACCGACCTTGGGCATATTGATATATCTCCTCACGCGGGACGTGGCTGTGCCGTCCGGCGTCACTGTGGGCCAGTCTATTTTGTTTTTATTGAACGTTCAATCAACTAAGAATAAGCTGCGCTCCGTGAACCTCCCCGAGCCTTTGCGTGCAAGCGGGCCCGAGCCGTTCATCACCGCGATGCGTTCCAACCGGCAAGGATCGCAGAATCCTGCCCGGAAGTGTCGCGGCGGCAATGCTGTGTCTGTGGTTCGCGGCCCGTCGCCGTGCCTCGCGCACTGTCGCCGGCCGCCATGCGTTCACTGCCATGGGGTCCCCCTGAAAAATGAGTTCTGCTTCGCCAAGAAAAACAAACGAGCAGGCCCGTCTGAACCCGATCGTGTTCTTCGGCTCCACCGCCCTGATCCTGGTTCTGACCGCCATCCTGATCTTCTTCCCGGACAGCGCCGGCGCCGCCCTGGCCCGCACCCAGGCCTGGCTGTCGCACAGCTTCGGCTGGTACTACATGCTGGCCATCGGGGCCTACCTGTTCTTCGTCGTGTGGGTCGCCTTCTCGCGCTACGGCACGCTGAAGCTCGGCGCCGACCATGAGAAGCCCGATTTCAGCTACGGCGCCTGGGCCGGCATGCTGTTCTCCTCGGGGATCGGCATCTCGCTGCTGTACTTCGCCGCGTCCGAGCCGATCGACCACCTCTACCACCCGCCCGAAGGCGTCGCCGGCAGCCCGCAGGCGGCGCGCCAGGCGCTGCAGCTGACCTTCCTGCACTGGGGCCTGCACGGCTGGGCGATCTACGCCCTGGTCGGCCTGGCCGTGGGCTACTTCGCCTACCGCCACCGCCAGCCGCTGGCCCTGCGTTCGGCGCTGCTGCCGATCCTCGGCGAGCGCTGGGTGAAGGGCGCCGGCGGTCACGCGGTGGATATCTTCGGCATCTTCGTCACCCTGCTGGGCCTGGTCACCAACCTGGGGATCGGCGCGCTGCAGGTGTCCTCCGGCCTGGAATACCTGACCGGCATGGAGCACTCGAAGACCACGCTGCTGATCGTGCTGCTGGTGATGAGCCTGGTGGCCACGCTGGCGGCGGTCTCCGGCATCGAGAAGGGCATCCGCCGGCTGTCCAACCTGAACATCGTGCTGTTCAGCTCGTTGCTGGTGTTCGTGCTGGCCTGCGGCTCGACCCTGGAGTTGCTCAACGGCTTCGTGCAGAACCTGGGCGACTACCTCAACGGGCTGATCCTCAAGACCTTCGACCTCTACGTCTACACCGGCGGCAGCGCCGCCAAGAGCGAAGAATGGCTGGGCCTGTGGACCCTGTTCTACTGGGCCTGGTGGATTTCCTGGGCGCCCTTCGTCGGCATGTTCGTGGCGCGCATCTCCCGCGGGCGCACGGTGCGCGAGCTGGTCTGCGGCGTGCTGCTGATCCCGCTGGGCTTCACCCTGGCCTGGCTCTCGGTGTTCGGCAACAGCGCGCTGGACCTGGTGATGAACCACGGCGCCGCCGACCTCGGCAAGGCCGCCCTGGAGCAGCCGTCGATGTCGATCTACCTGCTGCTGGAGCACTACCCCTTCGCCAAGGTGGTGATCGGCGTGTCGATCTTCGTCGGCTTCGTGCTGTTCCTCACCCCGGCGGACTCCGGCTCGGTGATGCTGGCCAACCTGTCCCGCGAGGGCGGCGACCTGGACGAGGACGCGCCGAACTGGCTGCGCATCCTCTGGTCGGCGATCGTCACCCTGGTGACCATCGGCCTGCTGTTCGCCGGCAACTTCACCGCCATGCAGACGGTGGTGGTGCTGGCCGGCCTGCCCTTCTCGGCGGTGCTGGTCCTGTTCATGTTCGGCCTGCACAAGGCCATGCGCGCCGACTACGAGCGCCTGCACGGCAAGCGCCCGGAGACCGGCGGCGAGCTGGCGGCCGGCTGATCCAAGGCTCCCCGGTGGCGTCCCGCCCGACGCCACCTGCCTGCCCATGGCAGGCCCTTTCGCCCGGCCCTCGCGCCGGGCTTTCTTTTAGCTCCGGCTCTTCGTAGGAGCGAGCTTGCTCGCGAATCCTCTCGGCACGCGGCCCGTTCGCAAGCAAGCTCGCTCCTACGAAAAGCGTCCTCTGGCGCGGGGCTGCTATGGTTTCTGGCGAACCCCGCTGGAGAAACCCATGAACGATCATCCCCTGTGGCAAGCCCTGGGCCGGCACTGGAAATGGATCGCCCTGCGCGGCGTGGCCGCGGTGCTGTTCGGCGTGCTGGCCATCGCCTGGCCGGGCATCGCCCTCACCGTGCTAGTCATCGTCTGGGGCGCCTACGCCTTCGTCGACGGCGTGTTCACCCTGATCGCCGCGGCCAGCATGCGCGAGTCGCAACGGCCGATCTGGCCGCTGTGGCTGGTCGGCGCGCTGGGCGTGCTGGCTGGGCTGGTGGCGCTCTTCTGGCCGGCGCTGACGGCGCTGGGCCTGCTGATGCTGATCGCCGGCTGGGCGCTGGCCACCGGCGTGCTGCAGATCATCGCCGCCTTCCGCCTGCGCAGGAGCCTGGCCAACGAATGGTGGCTGGGGCTGTCGGGCGCGCTGTCGGTGCTGTTCGGCGTGCTGATGATCGCCAACCCCGGCGCCGGCGCGGTGGCGGTGGTCTGGGTGATCGGCGCCTACGCGCTGTTCTTCGGCGTGCTGCTGATCCTGCTCGCGCTGCGCCTGCGCAAGACCTCGACCTTCGATGCCTGAAGCGCGCGACTGGTGCCTGTGGCGCCTGGACGACAACGGCAACCGCTTCGTCGTGCGCCGCGGCCTGAACCGCGAAGAGGCCGAGGCCCTGGCCCTGGAGTACCAGGGCCGCGGGCACAGGCAGACCTACTGGGCCGAGCACGAGGAAAAGCCCCCGGGCTCTTCGTAGGAGCGAGCTTGCTCGCGAACCCCCGCCCCCGCTGCGGCACCGTTCGCGAGCAAGGACTAGGCGTCCCCCTCGCTCCTACGAAGGCGGGAGGTGCCAGGCCTTGCGCAGGGCCTTCAGGGCTTCGGCTATGCGCGCCTCGGGCACGGCGGCGAAGCCCATGACCAGGCCGGCGCGCTCGTCTTCAGGCTCCGTCGACTCGGGCAGCCAGTAGTCGCTCAGCGCGTTGATCTCCACCCCGGCCTGCAACGCGCGCTCCACCAGCCAGCGCTCGCGCTCGCGGCTTTCCACCCGCACGCACAGGTGCAGCCCCGCCTCCACCGGCGGCATGGGCGCGCAGCCGGGCACCTCCGGCCAGCCGCGCAGCAGGGCGTCGCGCCGCGCCCGGGCGGCCCGGCGCATGCGCCGCACGTGGCGCTGGAAGTGGCCTTCGGCGATGAAGTCGGCCATCACTCGCTGGGTACCGACCTCCGAGTGCCGCACGTCGAGGGCGCGGCGCCGGGCGAAGGCCTCGGCCAGGGCCGGCGGCACCACCAGGTAGCCCAGGCGCAGCGCGGGGAAGGCGATCTTGCAGAAGGTGCCGACGTAGAGCACGCGCTGCTGGCGGTCGAGCGCCGCCAGCGGCATCAGCGGGGTGCCGGCGTAGCGGTATTCGCCGTCGTAGTCGTCCTCGACTATCCAGCCGCCGCTGCGCTCGGCCCATTCCAGCAGGGCCAGGCGCCGCGCCAGCGACAGGGTGACGCCGGTGGGGTACTGGTGCGACGGGGTTAGGTAGACCAGACGGCAGTCCGGCAGCTCTCGCAGCTGCTCGGTGCGCAGGCCCTCCCCGTCCACCGCCACTCCGTGCAGGTGCGCGCCGGCGGTGGCGAAGGCATGGCCGGCGGCGCGGTAGCCGGGGTTCTCGATGGCCACGTGGTCGCCCTCGGCGAGCAGCACCTGGGCGCACAGGGCGATGGCCTGCTGCGCGCCGCTGGTGACTATTATCTGCCCCGCCTCGCAATGCAGGCCGCGCGCGCTGCGCAGGTAGGCGGCGATCAGCTCGCGCAGGCGCCATTCGCCGGCGGCGTCGCCATAGCCCAGGCAGTCCGCCGGCGGCTCGCGCCAGAAACGCGCCTGCAACCGCGCCCAGGTCTCGAAGGGGAACAGGTCGAAGGCCGGCACGCCGACGCGGAAGGCCCGCGGCGCACCTTGCGGCGGCCTGGGCAGGTGGTGCCGTTGCAGGCGTTCCAGCGCCGCCACCTCGGGCACCTTGCCGGGTTGCGGGGTGGGCGCGCTGCGTGGCTGCACGCGTTCGGCGACGTAGGTGCCATCGCCGGTGCGGCCTTCGATGTAGCCCTCGGCGTAGAGCTGCTCGTAGGCGCGCACCACGGTGTTGCGCGACACACCCAGGGCGGCGGCCAGGTCACGGCTGGCCGGCAGCCGCGAGCGCGCGGCGAGGCGGCCGTCGAGGATGCGTTCGCGCAGCGCCTGGAACAGCTGCTGGCCCAGCCCCCTGGCAGGGTCCAGGCGGATGCCGGACGGATCGAAAGGCAGCGGGGCGTTCATGGCGGGCTCCGGAAATGGCTCCTCAAATTGGACCATGAATGGCTCTTTAGCGGAACCAATTCCCGCTCTAGTCTGGAACCAGACCCCAAGGACAAAGGCCACCCCATGACCGCACCGCTCGAAATCCGCCTCGTCAGCGCCGACGACCACGCCGCCTGGCTGCCGCTCTGGCAGGGCTACCAGCGCTTCTACAAGACCGTGATCGACGACGCCACCAGCGCCGTCACCTGGCAGCGCTTCCTCGACCCCACCGAGCCCATGCACGCCGCCCTCGCCTGGCGCGACGGCGAGGCCATCGGCATGGTCCACTACATCTTCCACCGCTCCTGCTGGACCCAGGGCGACTACGTCTACCTGCAGGACCTCTACGTCCATGAAGGCCTGCGCGGCGGCGGCGTCGGCCGCGAGCTGATCGAGCACGTCTACGCCGCGGCCCGTGAGGCCGGTGCCTCGCGGGTGCACTGGCTGACCCACGAGACCAATACCGACGCCATGCACCTGTACGACCGGATCGCCGACCGCTCCGGCTTCGTGCAGTACCGCAAGATTCTCTGACCGGAGCGCGACCATGACCGACACCCAACCCGCCCTGCACTGGCAAGCGGTGCCCGCCCCGGCCCGGGAAACCCTTAACGGCCGCTACCTCGACCTGGAGCCGCTGGACGCCGCGCGCCACGGCGACGACCTGTGGGAAGCCCTGCAAGGTCCGGAATCCGACCCCGTGCTATGGGACTACCTGCCCTACGGCCCCTTCCCCGAGCGTGCCGCCTTCGACGCCTGGATCGCCGGCAACGCCGCCAGCGCCGACCCGCAGTTCTACGCCGTCCGCGAACGCAACAGCGGCCGCGTCACCGGCCTGCTGAGCTTCCTGCGCATCACCCCCAAGGACGGCGTGATCGAGATCGGCCACATCGCCTTCGGCCGCGTCATGCAGCGCAGCCCGGCCTCCACCGAGGCGGTGTACCTGCTGGCCCGGCGCGCCTTCGAGCTGGGCTACCGGCGCCTGGAGTGGAAGTGCAACGCGCTGAACGCCCGCTCCATGCGCGCCGCCGAGCGCCTGGGCTTCACCTACGAGGGCACCTTCCGCCAGCACATGGTGATCAAGGACCGCAACCGCGACAGCGCCTGGTTCTCCATCCTCGACAGCGAGTGGCCGGTGCGCCAGGCGGCCTTCGAAGCCTGGCTCGACGCCGCAAACTTCGACGCCCAGGGGCGCCAGAAGCGCGGCCTGGAAAGCCTGCGCCAGGGCTGAAAAAAGCCTTTTCGGGGAACTGCCCGGCCGCCGGGGGATCGGTGATACTGAATCCTTTCCCCTTGCTGTGCCGGAGGCCCCCCATGAGCAGCCCATACACCACTCCCCGCGTCGAACAGACCACCATCGACGAGCTGCCCTGCTGGCGCATCCACACCGAATTCGGCGAAGCGCTGATCGCCCAGCAGGGCGCCCAGTTGCTCAGCTACCAGCCCCACGAGCAGCCGCCGCTGGTGTGGCTCAGCGAGCAGGCCGGGTACAAGCGCGGCCAGTCCCTGCGCGGTGGCGTGCCGGTGTGCTGGCCGTGGTTCGGCGACCTGGCGCGCAACCCGGTGCAGGTGCGCACCGAATACGCAGGCGACCAGCCGCCGGCCCACGGCCTTGTGCGTGGCATCGACTGGCAACTGGACGACATCGCCGACGAACAGGGCGCGCTGGCCGTGCACTGGAAGCTCGACGCCCGGCAGGGCCTGCCGGGCTGGGCCCACTCCGCCGAACTGAGCCTGGTGATGCGCTTCGGCGAACGCCTGGGCCTGGAACTGACCACCCGCAACCTCGGCGACAAGCCGCTGGCCCTGAGCCAGGCGCTGCACACCTACTTCGCCGTCAGCGACGTTCGCCAGGTGAGCGTCGACGGCCTGCAGGGCTGCCGCTACATCGAGACGCTGGAGAACTGGGAGGAACGCCGCCAGGACGGCCTGGTGCGCATCCAGGGCGAGACCGACCGCATCTACCTGGACGTCGACCGGCCCCTGGTGATCCGCGATCCGCAGTGGCAGCGCGGCATCCACATCCAGGCCGGTCACTCGCGCTCGGCGGTGCTGTGGAACCCCTGGGTGGACAAGGCGCAGCGCCTGTCGCAGTTCGCCGACGATGCCTGGCAGCGGATGTTGTGCATCGAGACGGCAAGGGTCTGGGACGATGTGCTGAGCGTGGCGCCGGGGCGTAGCGAGACGATGAGTGTGGAGATCTGGAGCGAGGGGCTGGAGGGTTAGGGCCGCGCTTTTCGTAGGATGGGTTGAGCTTGCGAAACCCATGCGGTGGTGGTGATGGGTATCGCTTCGCTCAACACCATCCTACGGGGCCTTGTGCTTGCCCAAGTGAATGGGGTCTGTCGGCCAGGTTCGGTGCTTGGCCTGAAGAGCGCCCTCTCCCTAACCCTCTCCCTGAAGGGAGAGGGGACCGTTGGGCAGAGCTGGGTGTTTTGGAGTCAGCCGGCAGCACCGAAGGTTTCCGGTTGAAACCATTCCTCCTCTCGGCACGGACAAGCCCCCTCTCCCTTCAGGGAGAGGGCTGGGGAGAGGGAACGGAGTCAATCCGAAACACCAACACATCCGGGAAACACCGTTCGCGAGCAAGCTCGCTCCTACAGATCGCTATCCTGCACCGCCCGCACCTTGGCCTCGTCCATCGCATAGGCCGCATCCGCCATCTCGTTGCTGACCTTCTCCACCTTCAGCTTGCCGGTCACCCACAGCGGGCTGTAGATGTCGTCGATCTTCATGCCCTTGGGGTAGCGCACCAGCACGATCTGGTTCGGCGGCGGCGGCGGTACGTGGATGCAGGCGCCCGGGTAGGGCACCAGGAAGAATTCGGTGACGCGGCCCTTGGCGTCGTTCTCCAGGGGCACCGGATAGCCGCCGAGGCGGATCTGCTTGCCGTCCAGCGCGGCGACCGTCTTGGTCGAGAACATCACCTGCGGCAGCTTGCCCTTCTGCTTCAGGCCGCCCTGTTTCTGGGTGAAGGTGCCGGCGGCTTCCGGGCTGTTGTGGTCGATCTCGGGCATTTCCTCCAGCGCCTTGCGGTCGCTGGGCGGCATCAGTTGCAGCCAGTCGGTTTCCGGGATGTCGGCGGCATGGGCCAGGCCGGTGAGCAGCACGAGGCTGCAGGCGAGCAGGGTACGGCGCATGAATGGGCTCTCGGGCACCGGCAGCGGGCGCCCACGCAACGGGAAGACGGCGGATGACCTTCACCGCCCGCCCGGGCCGGGCGAGCGGGAATCGGCGCACATTCTTGGGGATCGCCGGGCAAATGACCAGCGCGAAGCGCTACCCGGCGTAGAGCCTCAGTTCTTCTTCACGAAGGCGTAGATGACCAGCAGGATCACCGCGCCGACCACCGCGCCGATGAACCCGGCGGTCTGCCCGGCCTGGTAGATGCCCAGGGCCTGGCCGCCATAGGTGGCCAGCAGCGAGCCGCCGATGCCCAGCAGAATGGTCATGATCCAGCCCATGCTGTCGTCCCCCGGCTTCAGGAAACGGGCGATGAGGCCGACGATCAGGCCGATGACGATGGTTCCGATTAAACCCATGGCTTTCCCTCCTGTGGGTGGACGCGCCAACCGGCGCGTCCTTGTCTGACAGTGTAGGAAAGCCTGGCGTTCCGCGCGGCCGCCCGCCATGAGAAGCGGGCGGCCGAGTGCGTCAGCCCTTGCCGATAAGGGCTTCGACTTCGCCGATGCGCGCCTTGAGGGTGGCCAGGTCCTTGCTGCGCAGGGTGGCGTGGCCGACCTTGCGCCCGGCCTTGAAGGCCTTGCCGTAGTGGTGCAGGTGGCAATCGGCGATGCTCAGCACCTCGGCCACCGGCGGCACTTCGCCGATGAAGTTGAGCATGGCGCTCTCGCCCACCTTGGCGGTGGAGCCCAGCGGCAGGCCGGCCACGGCGCGCAGGTGGTTCTCGAACTGGCTGCACTCGGAGCCTTCGATGGTCCAGTGCCCGGAGTTGTGCACGCGCGGGGCGATCTCGTTGGCCTTCAGGCCGCCGTCCACCTCGAAGAACTCGAAGGCCAGCACGCCGACGTAGTCCAGCTTGTCCAGCACGCGGCCGACATAGTCCTCGGCCAGCTTCTGCAGCGGGTGCTCGCTGCTGGCCACGGACAGGCGCAGGATGCCGTTCTCGTGGGTGTTGTGCACCAGCGGGTAGAAGCGCGTCTCGCCGTCGCGGGCGCGCACCGCCACCAGCGAGACTTCGCCGGTGAAGGGCACGAAGCCTTCGAGGATGCAGGGCACGCTGCCCAGCTCGGCGAAGGCGCCGGTCACGTCCTCGGGCTTGCGCAGGACCTTCTGGCCCTTGCCGTCGTAGCCCAGGGTGCGCGTCTTGAGCACTGCCGGCAGGCCGATGCTGGCCGCGGCGGCGTCGAGGTCGGCCTGGGACTGGATGTCGGCGAAGGCCGGGGTGGGAATGCCCAGGTCCTTGAACATCGACTTCTCGAACCAGCGGTCGCGGGCGATGCGCAGCGCGGAGGCCGAGGGGTAGACCGGGACGAACTGCGAGAGGAAGGCCACGGTCTCGGCCGGCACGCTCTCGAACTCGAAGGTCACCAGGTCCACTTCGTCGGCCAGCTGGCGCAGGTGGTCCTGGTCGCTGTAGTCCGCGCGGATGTGCTCGCCCAGGGCCTGGGCGCAGGCGTCCGGCGCCGGGTCGAGGAAGGCGAAATCCATGCCCAGCGGGGTGCCCGCCAGGGACAGCATGCGGCCCAGCTGGCCGCCACCGATGACACCGATCTTCATGGTTCTGCTCAGGCCTCGCGGGGGTCGGGGTTGTCCAGCACCGAGGTGGTCTGCTCGGTGCGGAAGCGCTTGAGCGCGTCGTGGTATTGCGGGTGCTTGCCGCCGAGGATGCTCGCCGCCAGCAGCGCGGCGTTGATGGCGCCGGCCTTGCCGATGGCCAGGGTGGCGACCGGCACGCCGCCGGGCATCTGCACGATGGACAGCAGCGAGTCGACGCCCGAGAGCATGGACGACTGCACCGGCACGCCGAGCACCGGCAGGTGCGTCTTGGCCGCGCACATGCCCGGCAGGTGGGCGGCGCCGCCGGCGCCGGCGATGATCACCTCGATGCCGCGGCCTTCGGCCTCTTCGGCGTACTGGAACAGCAGGTCCGGGGTGCGGTGGGCGGAAACCACCTTCACTTCATGGGGGATGCCCAGCTTGTCCAGCATGTCCGCGGTGTGACTAAGGGTGCTCCAGTCGGACTTGGAGCCCATGATCACGCCAACCAGTACGCTCATCGTCGTGCCTCTTGGTGGTGCGCGTGCCGCGCGTCAAAAACCAACAAGCCACGCATTCCGGTCCCGGGCGTGGCTTGTACATGGACGAACCGACGAGCGGGGCCGGTTCGGAGGCGGCGCAGTATACCGCAAGGCCGCGCCGTTCGTGGAGTCCGTGCGCGGGCCGTTGGGCGGGTGCTACCAAGGGATGAGGCGCGCGGTCCTTGCTCCAGCTCAATATCGCCTAGGCTCAAGGGCTCAGACTGATGCAACCCGCGGCGCAGACCGGCTTTCGCCCGCCCCCGTTCGTTTGCACAAGGAGAGCTTGCCATGTCCTCGACCCTGCCCCAGACCATGAAAGCGGCAGTGGTGCACGCCTTCGGCGCGCCGCTGCGCCTGGAAGAAGTGAAGGTGCCGCTGCCCGGCCCCGGCCAGATCCTGGTGAAGATCGAGGCCTCCGGCGTCTGCCACACCGACCTGCACGCCGCCGAGGGCGACTGGCCGGTGAAGCCGAGCCTGCCGTTCATTCCCGGCCACGAGGGCGTCGGCTACGTCGCCGCGGTAGGCGCCGGGGTGACCCGGGTGAAGGAAGGCGACCGCGTCGGCGTGCCCTGGCTGTACACCGCCTGCGGCTGCTGCGAGCACTGCCTGACCGGCTGGGAAACCCTCTGCACGCACCAGCAGAACACCGGCTACTCGGTGAACGGCGGCTACGCCGAATACGTGCTGGCCGACCCGAACTTCGTCGGCCACCTGCCCAAGGGCATTGGCTTCACCGAAATCGCCCCGATCCTCTGCGCGGGCGTTACCGTGTACAAGGGCCTGAAGGAAACCAAGGCACGCCCCGGCCAGTGGGTGGCCATCTCCGGCATCGGCGGCCTGGGTCACGTCGCGGTGCAGTACGCCAAGGCCATGGGCCTGCACGTGGTGGCGGTGGACGTGGACGACGCCAAGCTGGAGCTGGCGCGCAAGCTCGGCGCCAGCCTGACCATCAACGCGAAGAAGGAAAACCCGGTGGAAGTGGTCCAGCGCGACATCGGCGGCGCCCATGGCGTGCTGGTGACGGCGGTGTCCAACAGCGCCTTCGGCCAGGGCATCGGCATGGCCCGCCGCGGCGGCAGCATCTCCCTGGTCGGCCTGCCGCCGGGCGACTTCCCCACGCCGATCTTCGACGTGGTGCTCAAGGGCCTGCACATCACCGGCTCCATCGTCGGCACCCGCGCGGACCTGCAGGAGGCGCTGGACTTCGCTGGCGAGGGGTTGGTGAAGGCGACGGTGAGCGCCGGGAAGCTGGAGGATATCAACGGGATTTTCGACAAGATGCGGGCGGGGGAAATCGAGGGGCGGATTGTGGTGGAGATGTAGGCGCCTAGCTCTTGCTCACGAAAGGTGTTTCCCGACGGCTCTAGTGCGTTGGGTTAACTCCGCCCCCTCTCCCCAGCCCTCTCCCTGAAGGGAGAGGGGGCTTGTCCGTGCCGAGAGAAGATATGGTTTCAGCCGGAAACCGACGGAGTTGCCGGCTGACTCCAGAACACCCAGCCCTGCCCAACGGTCCCCTCTCCCTCCAGGGCGGGGCGCGCAGCCGAGGGTTAGGGAGAGGGCGCTCTTCAGGTCAAACACCGAGCCCAACCGGCAGAACCCCGTTCGCGAGCAAGCTCGCTCCTACGAAAAGACCCTCCCGTCAAAACTCCACGGTGGTGGAAACCTCGAACTGCCGCGGCTCGCCCACCGCGACGTAGAGGTTGTTCGCCGCCGACGGGTAGTACTCGCGGTTGAAGACGTTCTTCACATTGAACTGGAAGCCAACGTTGTGCCCGCCCAGCTGGGTGTCGTAGCTGGCGAAGGCATCGGCCACCGTGTAGGACGGCAGCTCGAAGGAATTCGCCGGATCGCCCGCGCGCTTGCCCACGTAGCGGGCGCCGCTGCCCAGGCGCAGCCTGTCGCCGCCGAAGAGGCTGCCGGCGTCGTACACCGCCGATAGCGAGGCGGTCTGCTTGGCCACGTTCTGCAAGCGGTTGCCTTCCAGCTCCGGGTCCTCGGTGACTTCCGCGTCCAGCCAGGCGTAGCTGCCCAGCAGGCTCCAGCGTTCGCTGAGCTGGCCGGCCAGGTCCAGTTCGGCGCCGTAGCTGCGCACCTTGCCGGCGGTGCGCACCACGGTGTCGCCGTTGGCGTCGAGCTGGTTGACCATGACGTTGCGCTTGCGGATGTCGAAGAACGCCAGGTTGCCGCTGATGCGCCCGGGAATGTCCATTTTCGCGCCGATCTCCCAGGAACTGGCTTCCTCCGGCTGGATCGCCGAGTCGATCACCTGGCCGGTGGACAGCGGCGCGATGGTCGAGTTGGGCTTGAACGAGCGGGTGTAGCTGCCGTACAGCGAGAACTGGTCGTCGAAGCGGTAGACCACGCCGGCGCGCGGCACCCACTTCTGCCCGTTCAGGTCGGTGTTGGCCTTGAACGGCCGGCCGCGGCCGGCGTACTGGTCGAACATCTGGTAGCGCCCGCCGGCGACCAGGATCCAATGCTCGTCCAGGTGCCAGGAATCCTGCAGGAACAGCGAGTCGCTGCGCAGCTTGTCGGTCTGGTCGCTGTCGCCGGGGCTGACGTCGGTGGCCGGCGACACCTGGCCGTAGGCCGGGTCGTTGTAGTCCAGGGTGTTAGTCCTGCTGCTGCGGATCAGGTCGGCGCGGTAGATCTTGCGCTTCTCGCTGTCCATGCCCAGCACCAGCTCGTGGCGGAAGCCGCCCAGCTGCACGTCGCCCAGCAGCGAGGCGGTGGCGAAGCTGTCGCTGCTCACCGCGCCGTGGGTGCCGTCGACGCGGCGGGTGACGGTGCCCCTGGCGCTGTTCACCGCGGTCACCCGCGCCTGGTTGTCGTCATAGGTCTCGCGGGTCCAGCCGTAGGCCAGGTGCGCCTTCCACTGCTCGTCGAGCTGGTGCTCGATGTCCAGGCGGGTCAGGTCGGAGCGGCCTTCGGTGATGTTGAAGGGCTCGTCCAGGCGGCGGGTGCGCGGCAGGTCCAGGGGCTTGTTGGTCCGGGGGTCGATGGCGGTGCCGCGGTCGAAGGGCGTCTTGAACTCGCGGTGCTCGTAGCCGAGTGTGACGGTGGTGGCCTCGCCGAACCAGGCCAGCGAGGGCGCCACCAGGGTTTCGCGCTGCTGGCCGAAGTCGCGCCAGTAGTTCTCGTCCTGGTGGTCGACGATCAGCCGGTAGGCCAGCGGCGTGTCGCCGATGCCGCCGGTCGTGTCGATCTGCGCGCCGCTGCCCTGCTTGCCGTGGGCGTAGGTGGAGCCGCGCAGGGTCACGGCGTTGTATTGCTCGAGCTGCGGCTTCTTGCTCACCACGTTGACCACCCCGCCCGGGTCCTGGATGCCGTAGAGCAGCGAGGCCGGGCCCTTGAGCACTTCGACGTGGTCGGCCGTGGCGGTGAGGTTGCGGCCCAGCACCGAGGGCAGGCCGTCGCGCATGATGGAGCCGTCGCGGTTGTCGCCGAAGCCGCGCTTCATCACCGCGTCCTGGGTGCCGCCGAGGGTGTTGGCCTGGGTCACGCCGCTGATGTTGTTCAGCGCGTCGTCGAGGTTGCGCGGCTTCTGGTCGCGGATCGCCTGGGCCGGCACCGTGACGATGCTCTGCGGGGTTTCCATCAGCGCGGTGCCGGCGCGGTTGATCGAGCTGAACGGCGCCGGCTGGTAGCTCTGTTCGGCATTGGCCAGCGCCGAGACGGTGGTGGCGTCCAGGCTCAGGGCGTCGGCGGGGATGCGTTCGAGGGTGACGCTGCGCCCGTCCAGCGGGCGGAAGCGCAGGCCGGAGCCGGCCAGCAGGCGCTCCAGGGCCTCGGCGGCGCTGTACTGGCCGCGCAGCGCCGGCGCCTGCAGGGCGTAGGGCGCCTCCTCGGTGTAGACCACGCTGAGCCCGGTGACGCGGCTGAATTCGCTCAGCGCCTGGGGCAGCGGCTGTGCCGCCAGGGCGAAGGCGTAGCGCGACTGCAGGCTGGCGGCGGCCGGTTCGGCGGCCTGCGCCGGCAGGTTCGTGACGCCGGCCAGGGCGCCGAGCAGGGCGAGGGTCAGGGGCTTGAGGGTGGAACGGGGACGCTGCGCTTTCATGGGCTTCTCGGGACTCGAAGGGCGGATTGCAACTGCGAATACATCGCATTCATGTCCACTACACGGAGCAGCCCCTCAGGTACCTCAGTGCCCGGCGGAAAAATTTTTCGCGGCTCAGCGGATCAGCACGAAACGCCCCAACAGATGCTGCTGGCGGAAGCCCACCACGGCCTGCAGCGAATCCAGCGCCGCCTGCGGGTCGTGGCTGGGGAAGCTGCCGCTGACGCGGCGCTGCGCCAGCTCGTCGTCGAGCAGCAGGATGCGCCCGGCGTACCAGGGCGCCAGGCGCTCCAGCACCTCGCCCAGCGGCGCGCGGTAGAAGGTCAGCCAGCCCTGGCGCCAGGCCAGCGCGGCGCGGCCGTCGGCGGCCTCGGGGGCGCCCAGGGTGGCGCCGAAGCTCACCCGCTCGCCGGCGCCCAACACCACTTCCGGCGCGCCCACGGCCCGGCTGGCGCGCACCGCCACGCGGCCCTCGGCCACGGTGACGCGGGCCTGGTCGCCCAGCCGGCGGACTTCGAATTCGGTGCCCAGCACCCGCGCCTCGCCCTCGCCCACCCGCACCACGAAGGGCTTGGCCAGGTGTTGCACGGCGAAGGAGGCGGCGCCGCGCAGCAGTTCGACGCGGCGCTGCTCGCCGTCCAGGGACACGGCCACGGCGCTGTCGGCGTCGAGCGTCAGGGTGGAGCCGTCGGCCAGCTTCACCTCGCGGACTTCGCCCGGCGCGCTGACGTAGTCGGCGGCCAGGTCGGCGTACCAGTGCCCCGGCTGCCACCAGCCGCCGGCCCAGAGCATCAGCAGCAGGCAGGCGGCGCTGGCCAGCGGGTAGAGCCAGCGCCGCGGGTTGCCCTGCCGGCGGCCACGCGGCGGGCGCTGCATGGCGTCGAGGTAGCCCCGCAGGGCGTCGCCCTCCTCCGCCGCCAGGCGCCGCGCCGGGCCCTCGCTGGCGCGCCACAGCGCCTCGGCCTCGGCGTAGGCCTCGGCATGTTCCGCGGCCTCGTCCAGCCAGCGCCGCAGCGCCCCGGCATCCGCCTCGCCGCCGTGCACGCGCGCCAGCCACAGGCGCGCCTGGCGCCGAGCGTCGGCCGGGAGGGTCGGGGTGTCAGGCGTCATGGCGTGGGGCTCCGCTGCGGGCGGCCGGTTCGGCGGGCTCCAGGCTCGCCTTGCAGGCATCGAGGGCGCGCATCATATGTTTTTCCACGGCGCTGCGGGTAACCCCCATGGCCTCGGCGATCTCGCCGTAGGTGCGGCCGTGCACGCGGCTGAGCAGGAACACGTGGCGGGTGCGCTCGGGCAGCGCGCGCAGGGCCTGTTCGACGCGCTCCAGCTCGGCGCCGGCCTGCACGGCCTGTTCCGGCGAGGGCTGCGCGGCGTCCTCGTCGGGCAGCAGCACGCTCAAGGTGCGGCCGCGGGAATCCTCGCCGCGCAGGTGGTCGATGGCCAGGTTGCGCGCGCTGCGCAGCAGGTAGCTGCCCATCTCCTCCACCGGCGCCTGGGGGCGTTTCCAGAAGCGCAGGAAGAGTTCCTGGACCAGGTCCGCCGCGGTCGCCCGGCAGCCCACGCGGCGGCGCAGCAGGGCCTCCATGCGCGGGCGCTGGCTGAGGAACACGCGCAGGAAGTCCTCGCGCCCCGCGCTTTCGCCGGGCGCCGTCGGTTCGGCCGCGGGCGGCCGGACGGGGGACTCGTGGTCGGACATGGACTGCGGGCTCGCCAGCGGTCCGCGCCGGGGCCGGCGCGAGGGGAAGCCCCCTGGCAAAGGCGCAAATGATAATGCTTATCAAATGAGCCTGGTAGCCCCGGCCATCCGCCGGGGCCGGCTCAGGCGCTCTCGCCCAGACCCAGGCCGCCCTCCAGCTTGCGCCAGAGCAGGCGGATCTGCGCCTTGCGCACCAGAGCGCAGCGGTACAGGCGGATTTCCTGCGGCACCACCCAGTGCGGGCCGCCGCAAACTGCCAGCTCGCCTCGGGCCAGTTCGGCCTCCATGCTCAGGCGCGGTACCCAGGCCACGCCCATGCCCTGCAGCGCCATGCTCTTCAGGCTGTCGGCCATGGCCGTCTCGTAGACCGTGGTGTAGCGCAGGTTGCGCTGGCGCAGCAGCAGGTTGACGCCGCGGCCGAGGAAGGCGCCGGCGCTGTAGGCCAGCAGCGGCACGCTCTGGCCGCTGTCGAGGTCGTACAGCGGCAGGCCGGCGGAATTCACCGCGCATACCGGAAGCATCTCGGTGCGGCCCAGGTGCAGCGAGGGGAACACTTCCGGGTCCATCTGCAGCGCCGCGTCCGGATCGTAGAAGGCCAGCATCAGGTCGCAGCCGCCCTCGCGCAGCAGGTGCACGGCCTCGCCGACGTTGGTCGCCACCAGGCGGCTGGCGATATTCAGGCCCTCGGCGCGCAGCCGGGCGATCCACGCCGGGAAGAAGCCCAGGGCCAGGGAGTGCGCGGCGGCGAACTGCAGCACCTCGCCCTGCCCGCCTTCCAGGTGGTGCAGGTGGCGCACCACCTGGCCGAGCTGCTCGACCACCGCGCGCGCGGTGACCAGGAACAGCTGGCCGGCCTCGGTCAGTTCGATGGGCGTGCGCTGGCGGTTCACCAGGGTCAGCCCGAGGGCGTCCTCCAGGCTGCGGATGCGCCGGCTGAAGGCCGGCTGGGTGACGAAGCGCTTCTCCGCGGCCTGGGAGAAGCTGCGGGTGGTGGCCAGGGTGCTGAAGTCCTCCAGCCATTTGGTTTCCAGGTTCACGTCGTCTCCTCCCGGCGCGGCGGGATGGTCTTGATCGATCGGTCAGTGGATGAACGGGCGCGCATAGCATGGCCACACGCTCGCCGTCATCAGGTCGTCACAGAATACATTATGCCGTTTGTGCATGAGACAGCTTCCAACAGCATTGGCCGACGATCGGCGAAATCCCTAGTCTAGTGGGCATCGCGGCGCTGGCCGTGTTCTCCTGAGAAAAATCTCATCATGTCCCCTGTTGCATCGTTCCGCATCGAGAAAGACCTCCTCGGCACCCTCGAAGTACCTTCTGACGCCTACTACGGCATCCAGACCCTGCGCGCTGTGAACAACTTCCGCCTTTCCGGTGTGCCGCTGTCGCACTACCCGAAGCTGGTCGTCGCCCTGGCGATGGTCAAGCAGGCCGCGGCCGATGCGAACCACAAGCTGGGCCACCTGCCCGGCGAGAAACACGCCGCCATCAGCGAAGCCTGCGCTCGCCTGATCCGCGGTGACTTCCACGACCAGTTCGTGGTGGACATGATCCAGGGTGGCGCCGGTACCTCCACCAACATGAACGCCAACGAGGTGATCGCCAACATCGCCCTGGAAGCGATGGGCCACGCCAAGGGCGAGTACAAGTACCTGCACCCGAACAACGACGTGAACATGGCGCAGTCGACCAACGACGCCTACCCGACCGCCATCCGCCTGGGCCTGCTGCTGGGCCACGACACCCTGCTGGCCAGCCTCGACAGCCTGATCCAGGCCTTCGCCGCCAAGGGCGAGGAGTTCGCCAACGTCCTGAAGATGGGCCGCACCCAGCTGCAGGACGCGGTGCCCATGACCCTCGGCCAGGAATTCCACGCCTTCGCCACCACCCTGGGTGAAGACCTCGACCGCCTGCGCCGCCTGGCCCCGGAACTGCTGACCGAAGTGAACCTCGGCGGCACCGCCATCGGCACCGGCATCAACGCCGACCCCGGCTACCAGCACCTGGCCGTGGAACGCCTGGCCGCCATCAGCGGCCAGCCGCTGAAGCCGGCCGCCGACCTGATCGAGGCCACCTCGGACATGGGCGCCTTCGTGCTGTTCTCCGGCATGCTCAAGCGCACCGCGGTCAAGCTGTCGAAGATCTGCAACGACCTGCGCCTGCTCTCCAGCGGCCCGCGCACCGGCATCAACGAGATCAACCTGCCGCCGCGCCAGCCGGGCAGCTCGATCATGCCGGGCAAGGTCAACCCGGTGATCCCGGAGGCGGTGAACATGTGCGCCTTCGAGATCATGGGCAACGACCTGGCGCTGACCATCGCCGCCGAGGGCGGCCAGCTGCAGCTGAACGTGATGGAGCCGCTGATCGCCTACAAGATCTTCGACTCGATCCGCCTGCTGCAACGCGCCATGGACATGCTGCGCGAGCACTGCATCACCGGCATCACCGCCAACGTCGAGCGCTGCCACCAGTTGGTGGAGCACAGCATCGGCCTGGTCACCGCGCTGAACCCGTACATCGGCTACGAGAACGCCACCCGCATCGCCAAGGTGGCGCTGGAAACCGGCCGCGGCGTGCTGGAACTGGTGCGCGAGGAGAAGCTGCTGGACGAGGCCACCCTGGCCGACATCCTGCGCCCGGAAAACATGATCGCCCCGCGCCTGATCCCGCTGCGCGCCTGATGCACCGCCCGGCGCGGGCCGGGCACGACTCACCGGTCGAGGGGCAGTACCCGCCTCTCACCCTTCAGGGATGGGCTATCCCCCGTCCCTTCTTTTATGCCCGGCGCGATGGGACTTCCCGCAGCGCCACGTCTCACCGGTCGAGAGGATATTCAGCCCTCTCTCCATTCATAGGGACGCCACGGATTGTGGTGTCCCTTTTTTTTCGCCTGGGGTTTGGGGGGTGGCTGCTGCTTTTCGTAGGAGCGAGCTTGCTCGCGAACGGGGCTGGCCGGTGAGAAAGAGCACCCTCTCCCTAACCCTCTCCCTGAAGGGAGAGGGGACCGTTCGGAGTGTTTGGATGCTTTGGAGTCAGCCGGCAAGCACCAAGCTTTCCGGCGAAAGCCTAACTCACCAGTGGCACGGCCTGGCTCCCTCTCCCTTCAGGGAGAGGGCGGGGGGAGAGGGGCTCTATTCCCGAGCACCAAGGCCCAGAGCAAAGATCAATCCTGCGCCTGCAAATGCGCACGAATACGCCGATTGAGCGCCGCAAGACGCTCGACCGTACGCTCCTCACCCTCTTCAGCCTCCCCACGCGGCGCCAACTGGCGGGCGCACAGGTTCAAGGCACTGAGCAGCAACAGCTCATTACTGGTGACATAGGGGAATTTCTGCTTGGCGGCGGCGATCTCCGCCTGCAACAGGGCGGCGGCCTCCTGCAGGGCGCGCTCCTCGCCGGCCGGCGCCTTGACGCTGTAGTCGCGGCCGAGGATGCGCAGGACGCGCACGCCGTCGTTGCTCATGCGCTGGCGCGGCTGTCGCTGACGCGGCGGACCAGGGCCTGTAGGCGCACGGCGGTGGCGTTGTGCTTCTCTTCCTGCTCCATCATCTGCAGTTGCAGGGCATCGTTGTCTTCGCTGGCCTTGCCGAGGCTGTCGCGCAGTTGGGCGTTGTCGTCGGCCAGTTGCTTGTTCTGCTGCAGCAGCTCAGCCACCAGTTGTTCGAGCTGTTCGATAGTGCTGTCGAGCATGGGAGTCTCCGAGGCCGTGGTAAAGGTCGCGGAGGATAAAGAAAAGTCGCCTGTGCGGCCAGGGAAATACACGCTTTCCTGACGGAAAGTATGCTGTCAATTCAATAGCTTAGAAGCCAAATTTCGTGCCATTTCAGCAGGTTGATCGCGCGACGAACCTCCGTAGGATGGGTTGAGCGAAGCGATACCCATCAGACCACGGCGATGGGTATCGCAAACTCAACCCATCCTACGAAGAGCGCATCGACGCAGTCGGCAAGCTCAGCGAATCACGCCTTCCTCGCGCAGCAGCTTGAAGATGGCTTCGGCGCCCGCCTCCGGGGCCAGGTCCTTGAGCACCTGGCCAGTGCCGCCGGAGGCCTTGGCGGTGGCGGCCTTCATGCGTTCGGCGCCGGTCTTGGCCTTGATCACCTTGAGCCGCTTGGGCCGCGGGCGCGCCGGTTGCAGGCTGCTGGCGGCGAGCAGGTCGTCCTCGACGACCTCCACCTCGTGGGCCTCGATGAAGCCACGCCGGGCCGGGCCGAAGGCGCTCTGGCGCGCCACCGGGGCGGCGTTGTCGACGCTGGCGACGAAGGGCAGGCGCACCTTCAGCCGGCGCCGCTGGCCGCGCGGCAGGGCCTGCAGCACCTGGGCGCTGCCGCCCTCGACCTTCTCCACCTCGGCCAGGCCCACCACCAGTGGCCAGCCCAGGCGTTCGGCGAGCAGGAACGGCAGCATGCCGGAGCCTTCGCCGGTCTCGGCCTGGCTGCCGGTGAGCACCAGTTGCGCGCCGGCGCCGCCGAGGTAGTCGACCAGCGCCGGCAAGGCGTCGGTGCCGGCCGGTTGTTCCAGCACCGCCAGCTCGTCCAGGCCCATGCCCAGATAGCTGCGCAGCGCCTCTTCCTGCGGGTTGCCGGCGTGCAGCACCTGCAGGCGCTTGCCGGCCAGGCGCAGGCCCAGTTCGACGGCGCGGGCATCCTGCTCGGCGCGACGGGCGCGGCCGGAGGCGGGGTGGGCGCCGATGGAGACCAGGGTGACGATGTTCAGGTCGGTCATGATGGGATCTCGACGCGGTGTTTATTGGGTTCCCGCGTGCGCGGGAATGACGGGGTTTGCCACGTGCCTTGTCTCCGGCATCGTCACCCCCGCGAACGCGGGGGCCCAGGGACTGCCTTCAAGCCGCATCCCGCGCCCCTCCCTGGCGATACTCCTCGGCCAGGCGGATCAGCGCCTGGAGAATCGCCGTGGAGTCGCCGATCACCGAAAGGTCGGCGCGTTTGATCATGTCGCAGCCGGGGTCCATGTTCACCGCCACCACCTTGTCGCAGGCGCCGATGCCTTGCAGGTGCTGGATGGCGCCGGAGATGCCCACCGCCAGGTAGACCCGCGCGGTGACCCAGGTGCCGGTAGCGCCGACCTGGCGGTTGCGCGGCATGTGGCCGTCGTCCACCGCCACCCGCGAGGCGCCTTCGGTGGCGCCCAGGGCCGCGGCGGCGCGGTGGAACAGGTCCCAGTCACGCACGCCGTTGCCGCCGGAGAGGATGAATTCGGCCTCGGCCATGGGAATCTGCGCCGGGTCCACGGCCACCGGGCCGAGGTCCTCGATGCGCGGCAGGTTGCGCGCCACGCCGCCTTCCAGGGCGACCGGGCAGGCCTCGTGGCGCGTCTCGCTGACCGGCTCGGCGCACTCGGCGGCGGCCAGGATCAGGCGCGCCAGCGGCCGTTGCAGGTCCTGCTGGCCGGCGCCGGCGCGGCCGATACAGCGCTCGCCCTCGGCCTGCCAGACGCGGGTGGCCGGGCGTTCGCCAAGGCTGGCGGCCAGGCGCCGGCCCAGTTCGCCGCCACCGGTGCGGCTATCGGGTAGCAGCCAGTGGCGCGGCACGAACTGGCCGTCCACGGCGCGCAGCGCCAGCACCCGCTGTTCCGGGGCGTAGCCTTCGTATTCGTCGCCCTCGACCTGCAGCAGGCGGTCGACGCCGGCGGTGTCGAAGGCGCTTTCCTTGTGTTCGCCGAAGACGATGGCCAGCACCGCGCCGGCGTCGCCGGCGAGCTTGCGGGCAAGGCCCAGCAGGTCGCGGTCGTGGCTGGAGAGGCGGCCGCCGACCATGTCCGGCACCACGGCGATGTAGAACGCCGGCTGCTCGATGACCTGCAGCGGCAGCTGCACCACTTCCGGCGCGCTGGAACGCTTGCCGGCGGTGCCCTGCTGGCCGCCGGAGCGGTCGATGCGCTTGACGCCGTTGGGACCGATGAAGCCAACGGCGTGGAGGTTCTTGCGGATCAGGCCGTTGGGGCCCATCCAGCGCACCTCACCGCCCTGGGCGGACTGCATGGCCGCGTGCAGCGGGTGCAGGCGGTTGCGGGCGATCCACTCGGCGCGTGGGTCGCGGCGGATGATGTCGCTCATGACAGAACCTCCAGCGAGCCTGGGCTTTTCGTAGGAGCGAGCTTGCTCGCGAACGGGCTGGCATCGAGGCCCGGGCCGCCCTCTCCCCCCGCCCTCTCCCTGAAGGGAGAGGGCGCTATCCGAGCGCCCCGGTAAGTAATGGCGCAGCGAACAACCCGGCTAAAGCCGATGTCCGCCGTGGCAGAGACGGTCCCCTCTCCCTTCAGGGAGAGGGCTAGGGAGAGGGCCTGCGGACTCACCGCCGGCACACGGCCAAGGCCTGAAGTCGTCCGAATCATCAATGCACCCCCACCACTTCTTCCCGCTTAACCGCCGCCGGCTTTTTTGCCGGCGCCTCCGCGCTCTCGATCAGCACCTCCGCCACCAGCTCGGCGATGTCCTTGATCTCCGGCCGCGGCGCCACCACGCCTTCGAGCATCGCGGTGCACTGCGGGCAACCCACGGCCACCAGCTCGGCGCCGGTCTCCTTGATGTCGACCATGCGCATGTCCGGAATCCGCTGCTTGCCGGGGATGTCGGTGATCGGCGCGCCACCGCCGCCGCCGCAGCAGCGCGAGCGGAAGCCGGAGCGTTGCATCTCCTTGACCTCGATGCCGATGGCCTTGAGCACATTGCGCGGCGCCTCGTACTCGCCGTTGTAGCGGCCCAGGTAGCAGGGGTCGTGGTAGGTCACGCTGTCGGCCTTGCTCTGGCCCAGCTGCAGCGCGCCGCTCTTAACCAGTTCGTCGATGAAGGTGGTGTGGTGCAGCACTTCGTAGCTGCCGCCCAGGGCGCCGTACTCGTTCTTCAGCACATGGAAGCTGTGCGGGTCGCAGCTGACGATGCGCTTGAAGCGGTACTGCGCCAGGGTGGCGATGTTGCGTTTGGCCAGGCTCTGGAAGGTCGCCTCGTCGCCCAGGCGGCGGGCCACGTCGCCGCTGTCGCGTTCTTCCAGGCCGAGCACGGCGAAGTCCACTTTCGCCGCCTTGAGGATCTTCACGAAGGCGCGCAGGGTGCGCTGGTTGCGCATGTCGAAGGCGCCGTCGCCGACCCAGAACAGCACGTCGGCCTGCTTCTGCTCGCTCATCAGCGGCAGGTTCAGGTCGGCCGCCCAGTTCAGCCGGCCGCCGGGGGCGAAGCCGCCGGGGTTGTCGGTGGCGATCAGGTTTTCCAGCACCTCGGCGCCCTTGTTCGGGGTGGCGCCCTTTTCCAGGGTGAGGTGGCGGCGCATGTCGACGATGGCGTCGACGTGCTCGATCATCATCGGGCATTCCTCGACGCAGGCGCGGCAGGTGGTGCACGACCACAGCGTCTCGGCATCCACCAGGGCCTTGCCTTCCAGCGCGACTATGGGCAGGTGCGGGCCACCGCTGTGCTCGCCCAGGGGCTTTCCGGGATAGGGCGAGCCGGCGAACTTGGCGTCGTTGCCGCCGGCCAGGCCGATGACCATGTCCTGGATCAGCTTCTTCGGGTTCAGCGGCTGGCCAGCGGCGAAGGCCGGGCACATGGCCTCGCACTTGCCGCACTGCACGCAGGCGTCGAAGCCCAGCAGCTGGTTCCAGGTGAAGTCGGTGGGTTTCTCCACGCCCAGCGGGGCCATGGGGTCGCTCAGGTCGAGGGCTTTCAGGCCGGTGGAGCGGCCGCCAGCGAAGCGCTCGGAGCGGCGGTGCCAGGCCAGGTGCAGGGCGCCGGCGAAGGCGTGCTTCATCGGCCCGCCCCAGGTCATGCCGAAGAACAGCTCGGAGACGCCCCAGGCCACGCCGATGGCGAGGATGGCCGCGAGGAACCAGCCACCGAAACCTTCCGGGAGGATGCCGGCCACGGGCAGCGTGGCGATGAAGAAGCTCGCCGAGAACATCAGCAGGCTCTTCGGCAGGCGCATCCATGGGCCCTTCGACAGCCGCGACGGCGGGTCGAGGCGGCGCTTGGCGACGAACAGCGCGCCGCCGAACATCAGCGCCGTGGCCGCCAGCAGGGCGAAGCCGAGGATCCGGCTGTGCAGGCCGAAGCCGTGCACGACGATGGCCAGCAGCGCCGCCAGGACGAAGCCGCCGGCGGTGGCCACGTGGGTCTTGGACATGTACTTGTCGCGCTCGACCACGTGGTGCAGGTCCACCAGGTAGCGCCGCGGCATGGCCAGCAGGCCGCCGAGCCAGTCGACCTGCGCGGGCCGCCCGCGGCGCCACATGGCGAAGCGCTTCACGGCGCCGAATGCGGCCAGTGCCAGAGCGGCAAAGAGCAGGAGGGGAAGAATCGTATTAAGCATGGGTCACCAGCCTTTTCGCTGAAGGCTGGAGGCTGGAAGCTGGACGAAAAAGCAGGCACGGTCGCTCTTTCGTTCAGCCTTCCGCCTCCAGCCTCCCACGGCTCTATTCAGAAATCCTTGCACAGCCGCAGCGCGTCGTAGATCGCCGCGTGGGTGTTGCGCTGGGCCACGCAGTCGCCGATGCGGAACAGCAGGTAGCCCTCGCCCGGCTCGCTGAGGCACGGCTGCGGCTTGATCGCGAACAGCGCCTCGACGTCGATCTGGCCCTTGTTGCGCGAGCCCTGCTTGAGCGCGTAGTACAGGCTCTCGTCCGGGCGCACGCCGTTCTCCACCACCACCTGGTCGACCACCCGCTCCTCTTTCGCGCCGGTGTATTCGTTCTCCAGCACCGCCACCAGCTTGTCGCCCTCGCGGTAGACCTTCTCCAGCATCAGGTCGCCGGTCATGATCACTTCCTTGGGGTACATGCTGCGGTAGTAGGTGGGGAAGGTGGTGCCGCCGATGGCCACGCCGGGCTTGATGTCGTCGGTGACGATCTCCACCAGCGCGCCCTTGTCGGCGAGGAAGTCGGCCACCGACATGCCGCTGAACTCGCAGATGGTGTCGTAGACCAGCACGTTCTTGCCGGGGGCGACCTTGCCGTCGAGGATGTCCCAGCTGCTCACCACCAGGCCCTCGGCGGCGCCCCAGTGTTCGTTCTGCTCGAGGAACGGGTGGCCGCCGTTGGCCAGCACCACCACGTCCGGGCGCAGGTCGAGGATGGTGTCGGCATCGGCGCCGGTGCCCAGGCGCAGGTCTATCCCCAGGCGCGCCAGCTCCAGCTGGTACCAGCGGGTGATGCCGGCGATCTGGTCGCGCTGCGGCGCCTTCGAGGCGGTGGTGATCTGCCCGCCGAGCTGGTCCTTCTTCTCGAACAGGGTCACGTCGTGGCCGCGCTCGGCCGCCACCCGCGCGGCCTCCATCCCGGCCGGGCCGCCACCGACGACGACGACCTTGCGCTTCACGCCGGTGGTCTTCTCGATGATGTGCGGCACACCCATGTATTCGCGGCTGGTCGCGGCGTTCTGGATGCACAGCACGTCCAGGCCCTGGTACTGGCGGTCGATGCAGTAGTTGGCGCCGACGCACTGCTTGATCTGGTCCACCTGGCCCATCTTGATCTTGGCGATCAGGTGCGGGTCGGCGATGTGCGCGCGGGTCATGCCGACCATGTCCACGTAGCCGCCTTCGAGGATGCGCGTGGCCTGGTTCGGGTCCTTGATGTTCTGCGCGTGCAGCACCGGCACGTTGACCACTTCCTTGATGCCCGCCGCCAGGTGCAGGAAGGGCTCCGGCGGGTAGGTCATGTTGGGGATGACGTTGGCCAGGGTGTTGTGGGTGTCGCAGCCGGAGCCGACCACGCCGATGAAATCGAGCATGCCGGTGTCGCTGTAGTACTTGGCGATCTGCTTCATGTCCTCGTGGGACAGGCCGTCCGGGTGGAACTCGTCGCCGCAGATGCGCATGCCGACGCAGAAGTCGTCACCGACCTCTTTGCGCACGGCCTTGAGCACTTCCAGGCCGAACTTCATGCGGCCCTCGAAGGTGCCGCCCCATTCGTCGGTGCGCTTGTTGACGCGCGGGCTCCAGAACTGGTCGATCATGTGCTGGTGCACGGCGGACAGCTCGACGCCGTCCAGGCCGCCTTCCTTCGCCCGGCGCGCGGCCTGCGCGTAGTTGCCGATCACCCGCCAGATCTCTTCCGGCTCGATGGTCTTGCAGGTGGCGCGGTGCACCGGCTCGCGGATGCCCGAGGGCGACATCAGCGTCGGCCAGTTGAAACCGTCCCAGCGCGAGCGGCGGCCCATGTGGGTAATCTGGATCATGATCTTGGCGCCATGCTTGTGCATGGCGTCGGCCAGGTTCTGGAAGTGCGGGATGATGCGGTCGGTGGACAGGTTCACCGAGCTCCACCACTCCTGCGGGCTGTCGATGGCGACCACCGAGGAACCGCCGCAGATGGCCAGGCCGATGCCGCCCTTGGCCTTCTCCTCGTAGTACTTCACGTAGCGCTCGGTGGTCATGCCGCCGTCGGTGGCGTAGACCTCGGCGTGGGCGGTGGAGAGCACGCGGTTGCGGATGGTCAGCTTGCCGATCTGGATCGGCTGGAACATTGCCTCGAAAGCCATTGCGGCATCCTCACGGGATCAGAGGTTTCTTGTTGTGGTGGCGGCCGGCGGGCCGCCTGTGCCGAAGTCGCGGATCAGAGCGGCTTGACGATGAACAGGCCGTCGTCGTGGCCTTCTTCCGAACCGCTGTAGACCTGCTCGGCCACGGTGCGGATGCTGCTGCCGCGGGCCTGGAGGATCTGGTCCATGGCGCCGGCGAACCAGCCGGTGAACATGTAGTCGACCTTGCGGTTGACCTTGCCGTACACGTACACGAAGGCGGAGTGCTTCAGGCGCACCTGGGCGGTGCCCTTGTCGAGGTCGATCTGCTCGATCTGGAACAGGCCCCAGCCGCGCTGCGACAGGCGCTTCATGTAGTGCTCGAACACCGCCACGCCTTCGATGCCGTGGCATTCGGCCTCTTTCTCGCACCAGTGCCAGGCGGACTTGTAGCCGGCCTTGTAGAGGATTTCGGCATAGCGCTCGGCGCCCAGCTCTTCCTCGATGCCCATGTGGTTGTTGACGAAGAAGTGCCGCGGCACGTAGAGCATCGGCAGGGCGTCGGTGGTCCAGACGCCGGTTTCGCTGTCGACTTCGATGGGCAGTTCGGGGGCGTGTTTGGCCATGGTTCGGTTCTCGGAATCCGGTTGATGATCTTGGCCGGCGGGGCGCCGGCATGGTGGGTATCGCTGCGCGCCACCCACCCTACGAAGGAAGTCGGCGACCCGGGCTTACTCGCCCCAGACGTCCGCCAGGACGCGCACCCAGTTCTCGCCCATGACCTTGCGCACCACGCGCTCGGGCATGCCGCGCTTGAGCAGGGTCTCGGTGAGGTTGGGGAACTCGCCCACGGTGCGGATGCCCAGCGGGTTGACAATCTTGCCGAAGTTGGTCAGGCGGCGGGCGTAACCCTTGTCGTGGGTCAGCCACTCGAAGAAGTCCTGGCCATGGCCCTGGGTGAAGTCGGTGCCGATGCCGATGGCGTCCTCGCCGACGATGTTCATCACGTACTCGATGGCCTCGGCGTAGTCGTCGATGGTCGAGTCGATGCCCTTGGCGAGGAAGGGCGCGAACATGGTCACGCCGACGAAGCCGCCGTGGTCGGCGATGAACTTCAGTTCCTCGTCGGACTTGTTGCGCGGGTGCTCTTTCAGGCCCGAGGGCAGGCAGTGGGAGTAGCAGACCGGCTTTTTCGATTCGAGGATGACTTCCTCGCTGGTCTTGCTGCCGACGTGGGACAGGTCGCACATCACGCCAACGCGATTCATCTCGGCGACGATCTCGCGGCCGAAGCCGGAGAGCCCGCCGTCGCGCTCGTAGCAGCCGGTGCCGACCAGGTTCTGGGTGTTGTAGCACATCTGCACGATGCCCACGCCCAGCTGCTTGAACACCTCGACGTAGCCGATCTGGTCCTCGAACGCGTGGGCGTTCTGGAAGCCGTAGAGGATGCCGGTCTTGCCCAGCTCCTTGGCGCGGCGGATGTCGGCGGTGCTGCGCACCGGGATGACCAGGTCGCTGTTCTCGCGGATCAGCTTGTTGCTGGCGACGATGTTGTTCACCGTGGCCTGGAAGCCCTCCCACACGGACACGGTGCAGTTCGCGGCGGTCAGGCCGCCCTTGCGCATGTCCTCGAAGAGTTCGCGGTTCCACTTGGCGATGATCAGGCCATCGATGACGATGCTGTCGGCGTGAAGTTCGGCTGGGCTCATCTGGCGTCTCTCTATATCAGGCAAGGCTTGTCGGGCTTGGCGCGCCGGGGCTTGTGCCGGCGCTTTGGAGGCAGCATATCCCCGGGTGGCGGGGCGGCCCGGTTCGAAAACGACCAGGGTCGTACCGAAAGCGTCAAGCCGGCGACATGCGCGACACCGAAGGCGTCGCGGGCGGGCATATGGGTATGAGGGGGGCGGTTTAGAGAGCCTGGGGGAATGAGGGGGGATGGCTTTTCGCGGGACGATGGCTTTTCGTAGGAGCGAGCTTGCTCGCGAACGGGGTTTGCCGGGAGCTGCAGGTGCAGGGTTTGAGAGCGCCCTCTCCCTAACCCTCTCCCTGAAGGGAGAGGGGACCGTTCGGAGCGCTCGGATATTTCAGAGTCAGCCGGCAGCTCTGCAGTTTCCGGCTAAAGCCATGCTCATCTCGGCACGGACTAACCCCCTCTCCCTTCAGGGAGAGGGCTGGGGAGAGGGAGCGGAGTCAATCCAACACACCAGAACCGCCGGGAAACACCGTTCGCGAGCAAGCTCGCTCCTACGAAAAGCAGCCGAACCCTCAACGATTGCGCCAGCAGGCCACCAGGTTCCACACCATCAACCCGCCAACGACCACCGAACTGCCATAGAACAGCAGACTATCCACGCTCTCCCCTCCGAAATGCAGGCGCCCCCAGTGAAGGGGGCGCCGGGTGGACCTGGGTTTACTCGTGAGCGACCAGCCGCGCGTGGGCGGACTCTTCGCCGAGGTTGTTGAGCATCCGCTCGCTGTACCAGTCAAGGAAGTTGATCACGCCGAACTCGTAGGTCTTGGAGTACGGGCCCGGCTGGTAGGCGGTGGAGTTGATGCCGCGCTGGTTTTCCTCGGCCAGGCGGCGGTCCTGGTCGTTGGTGGCATCCCACACTTCGCGCAGGCGCTGCACGTCGTAGTCCACGCCTTCCACCGCGTCCTTGTGCACCAGCCACTTGGTGGTGACGACGGTTTCCTGCGCGCTGATCGGCCACACGGTGAAGACGATCAGGTGGTCGCCCATGCAGTGGTTCCAGGAGTGCGGCAGGTGGAGGATGCGCATCGAGCCCAGGTCCGGGTTCTTGATGCGGCCCATCAGCTTCTTGCTGCCCTGCTTGCCGTCCATGGTCATGGACACGGTGCCGTCGAGCAGCGGCATGCGCACGATGCGGTTGCGCAGGCCGAAGCTGGCGTGGGCGTAGGGGATCTTCTCCTCGTCCCAGGCCTTGGTGCAGGCGGCCACCTGGTCCTTGAACGCCTGGCTGGCGCGCGGGTCGGTGACGTCGTCCCACTCCAGCAGGGTCTTCAGCAGCTCCGGGTGCGAGCCGTTGCAGTGGTAGCACTCGCGGTTGTTCTCGAGCACCAGCTTCCAGTTGGCCGCTTCGCGGATGGTGGTCTGCACGGCGACCTTGGTGTTCTCCATGTCGTACGGCTCCATGTAGTGCTCGAGCGTACGCAGGAAGTCGTCGATGGCCGGCGGGTTCTCGGCCAGGGAGATGAAGATGTAGCCGCCGGCGGTCTTCACGTTCACCGGCTTCAGGCTGTAGTCCTTCATGTCGAAGTCGGCGCCCATCTCGGTGCCGGCGAACAGCAGGCGGCCGTCCAGCTCGTAGGTCCACTGGTGATAGGGGCACACCAGCTTGGCCACCTTGCCCTTGTCGCTCACGCACAGGCGCGAGCCGCGGTGGCGGCAGACGTTGTGGAAGGCGTGGATCTTGCCCTCGGCGCCGCGCAGCACGATGACCGGGTTGTCGCCGATCTGCAGGGTGAGGAAGTTGCCCTTGGCGGGGATCTCGCAGGTCATGCCGGCGATCAGCCATTCCTTCTGGAAGATCTCCTGCATGTCGAGCTTGAACAGGCGCTCATCGTTGTAGAACGGCTGCGGCAGCGAGAAGGAATGGTCGCGGGTGCGCAGCATCTCGGCGGTGGCCTTGCGGGCCTGTTCCAGCGGATCGCCCAGACTCAGGGTGGTAGTGACGTCCATCGGTTGGTCCTCATGCCCCGCCGGGGATCGGCGGCGGCGAAATTGGGTGGCTGATACGGTTCGACGCTACGCAAGGTGGCGTTCACGGCCTTCGGCACTCCGGTGGCTCCGGAATCCCGCCCTGCCGATGGGCGGGGCCCGCGGCGGCGGGCGTGAAGGTCAGGCGCTCTGGTGGATTACCTTCGTTTCGGCTGGGGGCAGTGTGCGTCCGGGCCTTTGCGGTGCCTTATCCATGGGCGACACGACCACATCCGTTTCCGACCTGGCAGCCCCCGCCCCAGGCGGCAGGTCGCGATAAGCATGCAAATGTCGCTGGCAGGTAAGTGAGGGGCACGGGGCGTGCGCACAATCGGCCCCATCAGGCATGCCGAAAAGGCCGGGGCGAGCGTCCCCGCCCGGCGCTGCCCCATTCGGCCGGGAAACGGCCTGCGTGCGCGGAGAGACACCATGTCGACGAGCAACTTCCTCAACCCGGTGAACACCCAGACCTGGACCAACGGCCGCCACCTGGTGCGCTGCGTCAAGGCCATCCAGGAGACCTGGGACGTACGCACCTTCTGCTTCATGGCCGACCAGCCGATCATGTTCTTCTTCAAGCCCGGGCAGTTCGTCACCCTGGAGCTGGAGATCGACGGCCAGCCGATCATGCGTTCCTACACCATCTCCAGCTCGCCCTCGGTGCCCTACAGCTTCTCCATCACCATCAAGCGGGTGCCCGGCGGCAAGGTCTCCAACTGGCTGCACGACAACCTCAAGGAAGGCGACGTCGTCCCGGTGCACGGCCCGGTGGGCAACTTCAACGCCATCGACTTCCCCACCGACAAGGCGCTGTTCCTCTCCGGCGGCGTCGGCATCACCCCGGTGATGTCCATGGCGCGCTGGTTCTTCGACACCAACGGCTCGGTCGACATGGTCTTCGTGCACAGCGCGCGCACGCCGAAAGACATCATCTACCACCGCGAGCTGGACCACATGGCCTCGCGCATCGCCAACTTCAAGGTCCACCTGATCTGCGAGAAGTACGAGATGGGCGAGGCCTGGGCCGGCTACCGCGGCTTCCTGAACAAGGCCATGCTGCAGCTGATAGCCCCGGACTTCCTCGAACGCGAAGTCTTCTGCTGCGGCCCCACGCCCTACATGCACGCGATCAAGCGCCTGCTCGAAGCCGAAGGCTACGACATGTCGCGCTACCACGAGGAAGCCTTCGGCCCGACGCCGCCGGAAGTCCGCGAGGAAGTGAAGGAACTGGCCGCCGAAGCCGCCGAGGCCCCGGAAATCCCCGCCGCCGACCTGAACAACGTGGAGTTCTGCGAAACCGGCAAGAGCATCCGCGTGGGCCCCGGCGAAACCGTCCACGCCGCTGCCGCCAAGCTTGGCCTGCACATCCCCAAGGCCTGCGGCATGGGCATCTGCGGCACCTGCAAGGTGATGAAGCGCTCCGGCGAGGTGGAGATGGAGCACAACGGCGGTATTACCGACGAGGATGTGGCCGAGGGATACATCCTGTCGTGCTGCAGCGTGCCGAAGGGGGATGTGGTGATCGAGTATTGAGTGCGCTCGGGTAGGCCACGGTGCGAGGGTTCGAGCCCGCTCCCTCTCCCTAACCCTCTCCCTGAAGGGAGAGGGGACCGTTCGGAGCGCTTGGATGCTCTGGAGTCAGCCGGCCGCTCCGTCGATTTCCGGCTGAAACCATCACTTCTCTCGGCACGGACTGGCCCCCTCTCCCTTCAGGGCGGGGCGCGCAGCCGAGGGTTGGGGAGAGGGCGCTCTAAACCCCTTGCACTCCAGTCCCCCAAGGAATCCCAACCCGAAGATTTTTCAATTGCCCTCCCCGCCCCAACGGCTAAACACTCGTTCAACAACTCAAGGGACGAGTCAGCCATGCCCACCTTCACCCAAACCTACTACGAAGCCACCTCCGCAAAACCGACCTACCCCACCCAGACCGGCCGCCTCGACACCCGCGTGTGCATCCTCGGCGGCGGCCTCGCCGGCCTCAACACCGCCCTGGGCCTGGCCGAACGCGGCATCACCGACGTGGCGCTGCTGGAATCGCACTACGTGGGCCACGGCGCCTCGGGGCGCAACGGCGGCTTCGTCTTCGGCGGCTACAGCCTGGGCAACGCCGACCTGCTCGCCACCCTCGGCGCCGAGCAGGCGCGGCGGCTCTACCACCTGACCCTCGAAGCCGTGGACCTGATCCGCCAACGCGCGCGCCAATACGCCATCGACTGCGACCTGGTGGACCAGGGCGTGATCCTCGCCAACTGGTTCAACGACCCCTCGCGCCTGGAAAAACCCCGGCGCCTGATGAAGGAAGCCTACGGCGTGGACTGGGAACCCATCGCCCCCGGCGCGCTCCGCGAACAGCTCAAGACCGACCGCTACTTCGGCGGCCTGCTGGAACGCAACGCCTTCCACTTCCACCCGCTGAAATACGTGCGCGGCGTGGCCCGCGCCGCCGCCGGCCTGGGCGTGCGCATCCACGAAGGCTCGCCAGCCCTGGGCATCGAAAAACGCGACGGCCGCTTCGTCGTGCGCACCGCCGGCGGCGAAGTGCACGCCAAACAGGTGGTGTTCTGCGGCGGCGGCTACGCCCGCGGCGTGTACCGGCCCATCGAGCGCGCGGTGCTGCCCATCGCCACCTACGTCATCGCCACCGAGCCCCTGGGCGAGCGCCTGCAGGACGCCATCGCCTGCCAGGCCGCGGTCTACGACACCCGCTTCGCCTTCGACTACTACCGCCCGCTGGCCGACAGCCGCATCCTCTGGGGCGGGCGCATCTCCATCCTCGACCGCGGCCCGGAGTCCATCGCCGCCCTGCTCAAGCGCGACCTGACGCTGGTTTATCCACAGCTGGCCGAGGTGAAGGTGGACTACTCCTGGGGCGGCCTGATGAGCTACGGCCGCCACCAGATGGCGCAGATCGGCCAGGACGAAGCCGGCATCTGGCACGCCATCGGCTTCGGCGGCCACGGCATGGCGCCGACCACCGTGGCCGGCGAAGTGCTGGCCGACGCCATCAGCGGCGCCAGGGCGGTGCCGCCCGGCTTCGCCCGCTTCGGCCTGACCCACGCCTTCGGCCTCGCCGGCCTGCTCGCCGCCCAGGCCACCTACAGCGCCTACGAGGCCCGCGACGCCTTCGACAGCCGCCGCCTCAACGGCTAGGGCTGGTGCCCGGCGCGCTCGCGGTCTAAGGTCGATGCAAGCCTCAAGACCGGAGCCCCCATGGCAATCAAGACCACCCCCAACCGCCAGCAGACGCACCTGGCCGTACTGATCGACGCCGACAACGCCCCCGCCGCCATCGTCGAGGGCCTGTTCGAGGAGATCGCCAAATACGGCGTGGCCAGCGTCAAGCGCATCTACGGCGACTGGACGCAGCCGCAACTGGGCAAGTGGAAGCAGGTGCTGCTCGACCACTCCATCCAGCCGATCCAGCAGTTCGCCTACACCAAGGGCAAGAACGCCACCGACAGCGCGCTGATCATCGACGCCATGGATCTGCTCTACACCCGCCGCTTCGACGGCTTCTGCCTGGTCTCCAGCGACAGCGACTTCACCCGCCTGGCCGCCCGTCTGCGCGAGGAAGGCCTGATGGTCTACGGCTTCGGCGAAAGCAAGACGCCCGACCCCTTCGTGCGCGCCTGCGACAAATTCATCTACACCGAAATCCTCCGCGCCGACCCGGTGACCCCGGCGGAACCTGCGGAAACCGGCCAGCCCCAGGAACCCAAGGCCCCCGCCGCCAAGCCCAAGCCCCAGCGCGTGCCGCTGGACTTCATCGCCAAGGTGCTCGACGACATCGCCGACGACGAGGAAGACTGGGTGCAGCTCGGCGCCCTCGGCCAGAACATCAGCAAACTGCGCCCCGCCTTCGACCCGCGGCTGTACGGCTTCAAGAAACTCAGCGACCTGATCAAGGGCCACCCCAAGCGCTTCGAACTCCAGGCCCGCGGCGGCAGCAACAGCGGCGGCAAGGACCTGTACGCGCGCAACGTGCGCAAGTGAGCCGCGTCAAAGGCCCGGGCCGGAGCGAACCGGTATGCTGGGCCGGTCATCAAGGAGGGAAGCCATGACCGCCCTACCCCGCAGCCTCTTCGCCGCCCTGCTGCTAGGCCTGGCCCTGAGCACCAGCGCCCAGGCCTCGACGCTGCGCTGCGGCACGCAGCTGATCAACGAAGGCGACAAGATGGACGTAGTGCTGGAGAAATGCGGCGCGCCGGCGAAACGCGAAGTCTTCCCGCCGGCCCCACCCCGCCGCGGCCCGGACGGCAAGTTCATCCCCGGCGGCGCCACCATCGAAGTCTGGACCTACCCCCCACAGAACGGCGCCACGCGGGTGCTGCGCTTCCGCGAAGGCATCCTGATGCTGATCGGCACCGAGTTCCGCTGAACCCCAGCTCTTCGTAGGATGGGTTGAGCGAAGCGATACCCATCACCACGACAGCATGGGTTTCGCAGGCTCAACCCATCCTACGAAGAGCGCCTTGGCACAGCCTGCAAGACAGCGAACCGCCCTTACCCCAACCGCGCCGCCATTTCCGCAATGACAATCGTCACCACGGCCCGCAGCAAGCGAAGCTCACCGGCCAGCGTAGGACGCAGTTCAGGACGAGCGGCCGACAGTTCCTGGTTCTCCCGCTCGACCTCCGCCAACAGCGCCTGCGCCTGCTCCCGCACTGCCCTGGTGAGCCTTGCCACATGCTCGCGCGCCGTAGCCGGCTTGATGCCCATGGCCTCTCCGGCAGCCACCAGCAGCGCCCCATCGATCTGTTGCAGGCGATCGATACCGAGAATCGGCCAAGCCATCGCGGCCTGCTGCGGCCAGCGCTCCTGCTCGAATGCCCGAGTCCCGTAGACAGCCGTGCAAAGCAGATCGTAGAAAGGCGCCAGGCTGAATCCCCGGCGCGTGACCAGCAGGCTCAGGTTCTTCAGGTGCGCATCCTCGTTGCCCACCAGCACGTTGAATACCAGCCAGCGGAACAGGCCCAGGCGCGCCCTCACCGAAGGCCGGCTATCGCTGGCGATCTCGCGCAGGCGCTCGATGCTGCCCTGGTTGTACTTGAAGGCGCGGTCCAGGCCGAGCAACTGGCAGGCATCGATGCAATGCAGGCGCTCCCATTCGCCCTCCACCTGGCGGCGGTCGAAACGCTGCACCAGATACACCGGCTGCGGCACATAGCACCGATGCACAGCGGGCACCTCCAGCCCGACACGTGCAGCCAGGGTCATCACGAACCACTCGTTGACCACCGAATGCGCCCAAGCCGGGTCCGGATGATCGGGCTTGAGGATATGCGTAGAAGGCGTGCTGCCAACCGGCTCGAACAGATCCCGCCCATCGAAGACGACGGCAACCTTGTGCTGCGCCCCCGCCAGCGACATGCGCTTGGCCGCGCGTTCGGCCAGCGGCACCTGGGGCATCTGCTCGATACGCCGGGACAGCTCCGTATCGGGCAATGCACGCAACTCGCCAGGAGCCGGCGATTGCCCCGGCGGCAGCAAGGTGAGCGACCCCGCCGACTCTGCGCCGAAGTGCTCCAGCAGGCCAAAGGCATCCGCCTCCGCCAGGCGCGCCGCACCCGCCAACAGGCGACGCTGGCCCTCCTCCGGGAGCAGATTGTCGAAATACCACTGCACCGGGCGCTGGCTCGCACCATCCACATGAGGCTCGCCGCGAATCGGCAGCCCCGGGCACAACGGGTAGGCCTCGGGTGCATCCAGCCATTCGCGGGAATAGGTGAACGCCCAGACGCCGTTGTTCTCCTCCAGGGTTCCGACCCGGGTCTGGTTGATCCAGGCTTCCAGCTGCCGGGCCATCAGTCCTCCTTACCGCTTTCAGCCTTGTGGATAAGCCGTTGCAGCTGCGCCCGGGTCGAGTCCGCATACTCCTCCGGCACCTCGACGCAGACCTGCAGGCCAAGCTCCTGCAGCACCTGGAACAGCTTGCCCCACTGCACACGCTCCGCACCGCGCTCGACCTTGCCGAGGAAGTTCTCGCTCACACCAATGCTGCCGGCGGCATCGTCCTGACGCAGGTTCATGGCCTTGCGGCTTGCTCGCACCAGCAGTCCGAGAGTGGCAGGTGAGTCGATATCGATCTTCATTGAGAATCCTCATGATTGTAAGGATTATGCCAGCACCAGAGCGATGGTCCTATAAATCCTCACGACTGCGAGGATTCTAGTCAGCTGCTGTGGATATTCAAGGGAATCCTCATAATCGTGAGGATTAATGTGCAGCGATCACGAACTGTTCGCGAGCAAGCTCGCTCCTACACCCACATCGGAAATATCGCCGTATCCCGGCCAAAGGCCGCTCCCTAGCCTGCCCCGGTCACGGCTGGCGCCGTGACCGGGTTTGGCGACCCAAGGAAGTAGGTGGCGGCACTCGCGAACCACCACACGCCACGGTACAAGGCTTTTCATCTGGCGCCCTTCCGGCTGGCTACCAACTGCCGTAGGGAATGCCATGTTTGTCGATATAGGCCTTCGAGGCTTCGGAAAGCGGTCGATGTTTACCGCCTGAGGTGCCGTTATAAGGTCCCTTGGGCTCGACTTCGGCCTGGGCTCGCAGGATTTCGATACTTTCGCCGCAGGTACTTCTCACCCAGCCACGCACCACTCCACCGGGAGCCAACCCGATAGCCAGGGCCTGGCGGTATTGCATGGTTTTGCAAGGCGGATCGAGTTTCTCGACCATCAACTGACGGGCACGCTCTGGAATGTCGAGGGTCACCCGATAGGTCTGCGGCTCGGCCAGGGATTGCCAACGGACAAAAATGCGCTTGGGCAGATCGGCTCCATCGACATATCGGCCGCCTCCCCACCCCACTCGCGGCCCCCAGCCCTTGGCGTTCCCTCCCAAGTTTTCTGGAGTACTGATGGACACGATCCCTCCACCCATATGGGGAAAGAAACGGCCACGGATATCCTCCACATCCGCCGTCTCCACCCACACTTCCATATAGTCCGGCGCCAGGAAGCCCAACCGCCAATACCGGTAAGGCAGATCACCAGCGCCCTTGTCGGCTTGGGCGCAGCCGCCCAGTAGCGACAGACACAGCGTCAGTACCAGACTTTTCATCAGGCATTCTTCCGGCGGGCTACCAACTGCCATAGGGAATGCCATGCTTTTCGATGTAGACCTTGGATGCTGGTTCAAGCGGCAATGCATATTTGCCGTCCGTTTTCCCTTGGGATGGTCCCTTGGGCTCGACTTCCGCCTGGGCTTGCAGGATTTCGATACTTTCGCCGCAGGTACTTCTCACCCAGCCACGCACCACCCCGCCAGGGGCCAAGCCGATGACCAGAGCTTCTCGGTAAGCGCTGTAGGGGCAGGCGGGCTCAAGCTTCTCGACCATCAACTGACGAGCCCGCTCCGGAATGTCGAGGGTCACCCGATAGGTCTGCGGCTCAGCCAGGGATTGCCAACGCACGAAGATGCGCTTGGGGAGGTCCGCGTCGTCGACATTGCGACCAGCCCCCCAGTTGCTCCTCCACACCTTGGGCTGCCCACTGTCATCATCCGGCACATGCACTGCCACGACTCCGCCGCCCATATGGGGAAAGAAGCGGCCACCGATATCCTCCACATCTGCCGTCTCCACCCACACTTCCATATAGTCCGGCGCCAGGAAGCCCAGGCGCCAGTACCGGTAGGGCAAATCACCGGCGCCCTTGTCGGCTTGGGCACAGCCACCCAGCAAAGCCAAGCACAGCATCAGTACAAGGCTTTTCATCAGACACCCTTCCGGCTGGCTACCAACTGCCATAGGGAATGCCATGTTTGTCGATATAAGCCTTCGAGGCTTCGGAAAGCGGTCGATGTTTACCACCTGAGGTGCCGTTATAAGGTCCCTTGGGCTCGACTTCGGCCTGAGCACGCAGGACTTCGATGCTCTCGCCGCAAGTGCTTTTTACCCAGGCCCGAACTACACCGCCAGGAGCTAGCCCAATGGTCAACGCCTCTCGATAGGCACTGTAGGGACAGGGCGGATCGAGTCTTTCAACCATCAGTTGCCGCGCTCGCTCGGGGATATCAAGGGTCACCCGATAGGTCTGCGGCTCGGCCTGGGATTGCCAACGCACAAAAATGTGCTTGGGCAGATCGGCTCCATCGACATACCGGCCAGCTCCCCACCCCACCCGCGGCCCCCAGCCCTTGGCGTTCCCTTCCAAGTTTTCTGGAGTGCTGATGGACACGGTCCCTCCACCCATATGGGGAAAGAAACGGCCACGGACATCCTCCACATCCGCCGTCTCCACCCACACTTCCATATAGTCCGGCGCCAGGAAGCCCAACCGCCAATACCGGTAGGGCAGGTCACCAGCGCCCTTGTCGGCTTGGGCGCAGCCACCCAGTAGCGCCAAGCACAGCATCAGTACAAGACTTTTCATCAGGCATCCTTCCTTGGTGGCTGGTCGGCATAGCGAGCGCGGCCGCCATCGGCCGGGCGGTTGGGGAATACCACATCGACGCGGCTGGAGCCCTGACCAATTTCCGCATTCCAGTTCGAAGACTGGTGAATATAGCGTTGACGCAGAAGCGCCTCTTGCTCAGGTGCAAGCCGGCCATTGCCACGCCTAGCCCAGTCGATCAAGGCGGCGCTGATAGGCTGCAACTCCTCGGGCAACGACAGCGAGTCATCGCTTTCATCAATGAAATCCAAAGGCACCCCCGCCTCCCGCGCCAGCGCATGCATCACCCGCAAATAAACCCGCGACAGGTGACCACGGACCCGGCGCCGCAGCAGCGGCGCCGCCAGTACGTATTTCATGCTATCGCGCCGGTCGCCGCTGTAGGGCGCATAGTGCTCCCAGACGTCGGTCGTCAGGCTGGCCGAATCATCCTGCGGGTCGAGAAGGTCGGCTCGCTGGAGGTAGGCCGTGGCCTGTTCGGCATTGCGGTAGGCGAGGGTTCGCTGCGCCGGGGTATCCCGGCTGACCCAGTCGCAGAGTGGGCGTCCCAGGTAGAGGCTTTCCTCCATCTCCGGCGGGTAACCACCGCCGAGATCGGAGTGGGCGCCCGGCAGGCTGAGTTCCTGGAAGGGCGCGCTGACGCGGCTGAGCGGGAAGTTGTAGCGGTATTCGTCGCGCGCGGTGAGGTGTACCACATGCTCGGCACAGCCCCATGGCAGGTAGAGGTCCACTTCGCCATTGAGCGCATCGCCGGGAACGCCCCAGGCGCCCAGGCCGCCCACCGAGAGCACGGTATCGAACAGACCGATGAAGGTGATGCGCATATCGGTGCCCAAGGCAAAGCCCGGGGCGAACGCCTGGCGGTTGTTCTGGACCAGCTCGCCGAGCGGCCCCTGCTCAGTCTTGAGTACCTGGTTAACGAAATGTCGGGCTGCGGCGGCCCCACGACTGAAACCGAAGACATCCAATTCCAGCGTTTCAATGGCATGTTCATGGTTCATATCCATGATCTGCCGGACAGTTTTCTTTAACGAGACAAAGGCCTCCTCAACTTTGGCAAGTACACCGGTGCTACCACGCCCCAGAGCCTGTCCTGGCAAAAGTGTGTCCGGGCCGCCTATTGTGGTTCCTATGCCTGTGACATAGATGCGTACAAGGCTCAGTGATTCCGATGGGCTAAGTACTCTGCCCGCGTTATCCCGATACAACTCATGCATCCGCCAAACATTGCTCACATCGTTGGCATAGCTGCTATCGGGGTCGAGTTGATAGCGCTTGCAGCGCTCGTAGACCCCACGGGCCGCCTCGTCGTCGAGCTGTTGCGCGGCGGCGCGGCATTGCTTGCCGACTTCGCTGTTCGCGGCGTTGTTGCCGGTGCCGTCGAAACCGATGAACACCCGCAGGCGGAGGCGCTGGCGGGTATCGGCTTCGAGCTCCTCTTCCTCCTCCTCTTCTTCCAGCACCTGCGGAAGCTCGTCGGGCGGGTTCGCGGAAGGCGTTGCCAAGCGGGCCATCGCGCTGGGCGCGGCCATTGCACTGGCGCCCGGCAGAGGCGCGGGCGGCGTGAAAGGTGCCGGGGTGTGCTGCTGGCCGATGATCACGCTGCCAGAACCACCGATGACCACGCCGCCGTGGCTGTCGATACTGCCCTGGACCACGGCGGGTCGGCCATTGATCAGGACGTTGGGAATGACCTGGCCGCTGATGGCGGCGCCACAGGTACAGACGTCGCCCTGGCGCGCAGCCGACAGGCCGTCGAACTGGACATCGGCAGAGCCACTGGCGATGGCCGACATGCCACATCGGGGGCAGGCGACGGCATCGGTGAGACGGGCAGCGGGTTTACCGGTCATGGGCGTCCCCTTTTCTCCATGAAAAGGAGGACGTTGATTGGCCCCTCGCGCCCCGACAACCAGATCACTCTTAATCTGGTGTACGAAATATTTGTTCCATCCCGAGACTTTTTCGACGACAAACGAGAGGAACAGGCCTCTGCTCATCAGCAAGCCCACTCCTACGATCCCATCAGAAATATCACCATATGCGCTCCACCGGCCGCTCCCTATCCTGCACCGGTCACGGCCAGTGCCGTGACCGGGTTTGGCGACCCAAGGAAGTAGGTGGCGGTACTCGCGGGAACAGTTGCTGCTCTCGCTACCCGCAAGCACGCCGTGTTTCTGCACGCTCAATGGCAGATCGCGCGGGGAGACCTCCGGGTCTGCCGGTGCCTACTTCCGGCTCGCCAACCCCGCGCGGTCTGCCACCCTTCGTTTGGCGACTCGGGTGGCAGCTCTTATCCACAAGTAGGAGTTCCACCCATGCACGACGCATACACCCCCACCTTCTTCATCCGCCACGGTCGCCCCCTGCGCGCGGTCATGATCGACAACCAACCCTGGTTCGCCTCCTACGACCTCGCCCGCCTCCTGGGCATCCGCCGTCCCCACACCTTCCAGCACCGCGTCCTGCCCCACGAAACCCGACGCATCCACCTGCACTACGAAAGCGGCAGCGAAGAAGCCATCGACGTCCTCAACGAGGCCGCGCTCTACAAGGCCCTGGTGCGCTTCGGCAGCCCGGAAAGCCAGCACCTGGATACCTGGCTGACACGCGAAGTCATCCCCAGCCTGCGCGACCAATTAATGCCGGATGGCCAAGCACCGAGACGGGTGATGATGAGCTGGCAGGCGCGGCGGGTGATGTTGCTGGAGTGGCAAGGCGCGCTCTGGGTGCCCTTCGAGGAAATGCCGCGGCTGCTCGCCGATTGATGGGTATCGCTGCGCTCCACCCATCCTACGGGGGTATCAGCACGCTCCGGCATCGACGCCTGGCACGGACCCGTAGGATGGCGTTGAGCGCAGCGATACCCATCACCCCAAGGCCAAGGACGCGCCATGACTACCTACCGCCGTGACCGGACCCCAGGCGCCACCTGGTTCTTCACCCTGGCACTGCACGACCGCCGATCCCGCCTGCTGGTCGAGCACATCGGCCCGCTCCGCGAGGCTTTCCGCTACGTCGCCGAACGGCATCCCTGGGCAATCGACGCCATCGTCATCCTCCCCGAGCATCTGCATGCCCTTTGCACCCTGCCCGAGGGCGACAACGACTATGCCCTGCGCTGGCGGCTCATGAAGGCGCACTTCTCCAGGGCCCTGCCACGCGGCGAAGCGCGCTCGCCAAGCCGCGCCAGCAAAGGCGAGCGCGGCATCTGGCAGCGCCGCTACTGGGAGCACCGCATCCGCGATGAGCAGGACTTTTCGCGGCACGTCGATTACATCCATTTCAATCCGTGCAAGCACGGGCATGTGCAGCGGGTGGTCAATTGGCCGTGGTCGTCGTTTCATCATTATGTGCGCGATGAGGTGTTGCCGGCGGATTGGGCGGGAGGTAATGGGGAGGTCGAGCGGGCCGGGGAGTGAGGGAAATGATGGGTATCGCTTCGCTCAACGCCATCCTACAAACACCGATCCCTGAGGCCCCGTAGGATGGGTTGAGCGAAGCGATACCCATCACGCCCCATAAACGAAAAAGGCCGGTCTCTCGACCGGCCTTTCCCTTACCTCACGCCACCTCAGCTATTGCTGGGGAACGCAAACTGCGCCGCCTCGTGGCTCTTGCGTTGCGGCCAGCGCTGGGTGATGGCCTTGCGCTTGGTGTAGAAGCGCACGCCGTCCGGGCCGTAGGCGTGGAGGTCGCCGAACAGGGAGCGCTTCCAGCCGCCGAAGCTGTGGTAGGCCACCGGGACCGGCAGGGGGACGTTGACGCCGACCATGCCCACTTCGATCTCGTCGCAGAACAGGCGGGCGGCTTCGCCGTCGCGGGTGAAGATGCAGGTGCCGTTGCCGTATTCGTGGTCGTTGATCAGCTGCATGGCTTCTTCCAGGCTGTTCACGCGGACGATGCACAGGACCGGGCCGAAGATTTCTTCCTTGTAGATGGTCATTTCCGGGGTCACGCGGTCGAACAGGGTGCCGCCGAGGAAGAAGCCGTTCTCATGGCCGGCGACCTTGTAGCCGCGGCCGTCGACCACCAGCTCGGCGCCCTGGGCCACGCCGCTGTCGATGTAGCCGGTGACCTTGTCGCGGGCAGCGCCGGTGACCAGCGGACCCATGTCCAGGCCGCAGGAAGTGCCGGCGCCGATCTTCAGGCCTTTGACCTGCGGGACGATCTTCTGCACCAGGGCATCGGCGACCTGGTCGCCCACGCACACCGCTACCGAGATGGCCATGCAGCGCTCGCCGCAGGAGCCGTAGGCGGCGCCCATCAGCGCGCTGACGGCGTTGTCCAGGTCGGCGTCGGGCATCAGCACGGCGTGGTTCTTGGCGCCGCCCAGGGCCTGCACGCGTTTGCCGCGCTTGGTGCCTTCGCTGTAGATGTACTCGGCGATCGGGGTCGAGCCGACGAAGCTCAGGGCCTTCACTTCCGGGGCTTCGATCAGCGCGTCCACCGCGCCCTTGTCGCCGTGCACCACGTTCAGCACGCCTTTGGGCAGGCCGGCTTCCTGGAACAGTTCGGCGATCAGCAGGGTGGAGCTGGGGTCGCGCTCGGACGGCTTGAGGATGAAGGTGTTGCCGCAGGCGATGGCCAGCGGGTACATCCACAGCGGGACCATGGCCGGGAAGTTGAACGGGGTGATGCCGGCGACCACGCCGATGGGCTGGAAGTCGCTCCAGGCGTCGATGTTCGGGCCGACGTTGCGGCTGTACTCGCCCTTGAGGATTTCCGGGGCGGCGGTGGCGTATTCGACGTTCTCGATGCCGCGCTTGAGTTCACCGGCGGCGTCTTCGATGGTCTTGCCGTGTTCTTCGCTGATCAGTTTGACGATGCGCTCTTCGTTGGCTTCCAGCAGTTGCTTGAAGCGGAACAGCACCTGGGCGCGCTTGGCCGGCGGGGTGTTGCGCCAGGCCGGGAAGGCGGCCTTGGCGGCATCGATGGCCTGCTGCATGGTTTCGCGGTCGGCCAGCGGCACCTTGCGCACGGCTTCGCCAGTGGACGGGTTGAAGACGTCGGCGGTGCGGCCGGTGTCGGCGATCAGCTCGCCGCCGATCAGGTGCTTGATGATGGTCATCGTCTTGTCTCTTCTCGCTGAGTGGGGTTTGGAGGAGGAGCGTAAGAGCCCCTCTCCCTAACCCTCTCCCTGAAGGGAGAGGGGATTGTTCGGTGTGTGAGGTGGGCCGCGAGGCTCGCCGGGACGGCCAGGGTAAGCCCGGCCGAACCGGCATGCCTACGCGCGGGCCCGCGGGCTCAGTGTTGCTTGAGCTCGATCTCGATGAAGGCCACTTCGTGGTCGCACGGGTTGATCACGTTGTGCTCGGTGCCGATCTGGCGGGTGTAGCTCTGACCCAGGACCAGCGGCGCACGCCGCTCGCCCTCGGGGGTTTCCAGCAGCAGTTCGCCGTTGGTCACCGGGACCACCACGTATTCCATGCCGTGGCGGTGCCAGCCGGTCTCCGCTCCCGGGGCGAAGCGCCACTCGGTGACCAGGACCTTGTCGTTGTCGATCTGCACCGTCGGCACGGCCTTGGGACGCTCGCTCACTTACGCCACCCCGTTGAGGGCTTCGCCGACCGCGTCGAACAGGCGGTCGAGGTCTTCGGGCTTGGCGTTGAAGGTCGGCCCGAACTGCAGGGTGTCGCCGCCGAAGCGCACGTAGAAGCCTTCCTTCCACAGCTTCATGCTGGCTTCGAACGGGCGGACGATGGCGTCGCCGTCGCGGGCGGCGATCTGGATGGCGCCGGCCAGGCCGCAGTTGCGGATGTCGATGACGTTCTTCGTGCCCTTGAGGCCGTGCAGGGCCTTCTCGAAGTGCGGCGCAAGCTCGGCGGACTGCTGGATCAGGTTTTCCTTCTGCAGCAGGTCCAGCGCGGCGATGCCGGCGGCGCAGGCGACCGGGTGCGCGGAGTAGGTGTAGCCGTGGCCGAACTCCACCGCGTATTCGGGCAGGTTCTGGTTCATGAAGGTGTCGTAGATTTCGCTGCTGGCGATCACCGCGCCCATGGGCACGGCGCCATTGGTGACCTGCTTGGCGACGTTCATGATGTCCGGGGTCACGCCGAAGTATTCGGCGCCGGTGGCCTTGCCCATGCGGCCGAAGGCGGTGATGACTTCGTCGAAGATCAGCAGGATGTTGTTGGCGTCGCAGATTTCCCGCAGGCGCTGCAGGTAGCCCTTCGGCGGCACGATCACGCCGGCGGAGCCGGACATCGGCTCGACGATCACCGCGGCGATGTTGGAGGCGTCATGCAGTTCGATCAGCTTCAGCAGTTCGTTGGCCAGCTCGACGCCGCCGGTCTCGGCCGCGCCCCTGGTGAAGGCCATGCCCGGCTGCAGGGTGTGCGGCAGGTGGTCGACGTCCATCAGCGGGCCGAACATCTTGCGGTTGCCGCCGATGCCGCCCAGGGAGGTGCCAGCGACGTTCACGCCGTGGTAGCCACGGGCGCGGCCGATCAGCTTGGTCTTCTGTGCCTGGCCTTTGATGCGCCAGTAGGCGCGGGCCATCTTGATCGAGGTGTCGGCGCACTCGGAACCCGAGCCTGTGAAGAACACGTGGTCGAGGGTGCCGGGGGTCATCTGGGCGATCTTCTCGGCCAGCTGGAAGGACAGCGGGTGGCCGTACTGGAAGCCCGGGGAGTAGTCGAGGGTGCCGATCTGCTTGGCCACCGCGTCGGCGATTTCCTTGCGCGAGTGACCGGCGCCGCAGGTCCACAGGCCGGACAGGCTGTCGTAGATGCGCCGGCCCTTGTCGTCCACCAGCCAGCTGCCCTCGGCGGCCACGATGATGCGCGGGTCCTTGTGGAAGTTGCGGTTGGCGCTGAAGGGCATCCAGTGGGCCTTCAGGTTCAGGTCGGCGGCGGCCGACGGCGCTACGTTCACTTGCTGGTTCATGGAGCTCGTCCTCGACGACTGTCTTGTTGGGCGCGCAGGCCGCGTCACGCCTGCTGCGATAGCTCAAGATTGGGCCTGACTTAACGTGAGTTAAAGCCTATTCTTCTCACGTTCAGTTTCGATTCGGTAAAACAAAAATGGCGAAAACCCGCAGTCCGTCCCTAGGCCAGGTCAGCGATTTCGAAATACGCCTGCTGCGCATCTTCAAGACCATAGTCGAGTGCGGCAGCTTTTCCGCCGCGGAAAGCACCCTGGGCATCAGCCGCTCGGCCATCAGCCTGCACATGGGCGACCTGGAGAAGCGCCTGGGCATGCGCCTGTGCCAGCGCGGCCGGGCCGGCTTCGCGCTGACCGACGAGGGCCGCGAGGTGTACCGCGCCACCCAGTCGCTGCTGGCGGCGCTGGAGGGCTTCCGCGCCGAGGTCAACGAGCTGCACCAGCACCTGCGCGGCGAGCTGAACATCGGCATCATCAACAACCTGGTGACCCTGCCGCAGATGCGCATCACCCACGCCCTGCGCGCGCTCAAGGCGAGCGGCCCGGGGGTGCGCATCAACATCGGCATGACCACGCCCAACGAGATCGAACTGGGCGTGCTCGACGGCCGCCTGCACATCGGCGTGGTGCCGCTCATCAGCCCGCTGTCGGGGCTGGAGTATTCGCCGCTGTACGACGAACGGTCGCTGCTGTTCTGCAGCCGCGAGCACCCGCTGTTCGAGCGCGAGGACGCGGGCATCACGGTGGCGGAAATCCACGCCTGCGACGCGGTGGCGCCCAGCTACCGCATCCCCGCCGAGGCCCAGGAGCGCCACCAGGAGCTGAACGCCAGCGCCAACGCCTCGGACCGCGAGGGCATGGCCTTCCTGATCCTCACCGGCAGCTACATCGGCTACCTGCCCGACCACTACGCCGCCGACTGGGTGGCCCAGGACCGCATGCGCGCGCTGCGCCCGGAGCGCTTCCACTACGACATCCCGCTGACGGTGGTGACGCGCAAGGGACGGCGGCCGAACCTGGTGCTGGAACGGTTCCTGGAGGCGGTGGCGGAGAGCCGGTAGACCTGGCAACGTACGAAACGGCCTGGCCACGGCAGGCAGGTCCTAGGCATTTTTTGTCAACTGAATTCGGTTGACATCAGATCCCCGCCTCCCTAGCATCCTTTCTACGACTCAACCCCGTACGCAGCGATTCAGTTCGCTGGCCGTTGGGGTGAAAAAACCGGCCCGCTGGCCGGTTTTTTCGTTTCTAGGGATTGGAAACTCGTGAGAACAGCCTTCTTCGTCGACGGCTATAACCTCTTCTATGGCCTGCTTGCCGGCACCGCATTCAAGTGGCTCGACCTTCCTGGCCTGCTCGAGCATGTGCTGCGAGTACAGGATCCTGCTGCCCGGATGGTGGCGGTCAACTACTTCACCGCAGGGGTGAAGCCGGACCTGGCATCACGCGGCGTCCTTTCCAAGCAGGCGCAGGACACCTACATCCGTGCCCTGAAAGTCCGTGGTGTGGAGGTCTTCGTCGGGCGGCACCGCCTGGAGCCCGGGCGAGCGCCACGGTTCATCGACAGAAAAACACCCGCGTCCCGGGCGGACCAGGTCGATATCTGGCAATTGGAAGAAAAGGAAACCGACGTCCATCTGGCCATCAGCATGTACCGCCTGGCGGCGCGGCAGACCAGTTCCGCAGCAGAAGAGCGAATCGAGCAGATAGTTCTGGTGTCGGCCGATACGGACATGACGCCGGCCCTGCGGGCCTTACAGGAGGATTTTCCGCAATTGCGGATAGGCGTGATCCTTCCTCACCGCGAAGGCATCAAGCGTGAGCCCCCTGGATCGCTCCTTGAGTATGCGCACTGGACGCGTCGCACCATCACGACCGAAGAATTGCGAGCGCACCAATTTCCTCCCCGGGTGCCAACGCGTAAGCGCCCGGCCTGCAAACCGGATTACTGGTAACCCAAGCGCATGCCACATCACCCCATACGTTTTATCTTCCCTGCCACGCAAAAACCTATACCCCCTCCCCGCCGCCCCGCGCGGCGCTTGGCTCGCGGGCCCACAGTTTTTCCCTAGCCTGCGACTACAAAAATCATAATTTCGCTAATGCCCGGGTCTGAACAGAATGCGGCCAACACGCGGTGGACAGTCGCGACCGCAGAACAACAACGATCAGAGTCCGAGGAATCACCCCATGGCCGATCCGAACCAGACCGCCTTCGGCAAGCCCGCCGGCAAATCGCTCGATGGCATTGAAACCGACACCCTCGTGGTGGGCGCCGGGCAGGCCGGCGTGGCCATGAGCGAGCACCTGACCGCCCAGGGCGTGCCGCACATCGTGCTGGAGAAGAGCCGCATCGCCGAAGCCTGGCGCACCGGCCGCTGGGATTCGCTGGTGGCCAACGGCCCGGCCTGGCACGACCGCTTCCCGAACATGGAATTCTCCGTCGGCCCCGACGAGTTCCCGCACAAGGAGCAGGTGGCGGACTACTTCGTCGCCTACGCCAAGCAGTTCAACGCGCCCATCCGCACCGGCGTGGAAGTGAAGAAGGTGACCCGCAACGAAGGCCGCCCCGGCTTCACCGTGGAAACCTCCGAAGGCACCCTGCAGGCCCTGCGCATCGTCTCCGCCACCGGCCCGTTCCAGCGCCCGGTGATCCCGGCCATCGCGCCGAAGGACGAGCGCATCCAGCAGATCCACTCGGCCCAGTACTACAACCCGCAGCAGCTGCCCGAAGGCGCCGTGCTGGTGGTGGGCGCCGGCTCCTCCGGCGTGCAGATCGCCGACGAGCTGAACCGCGCCGGCAAGCAGGTGTTCCTCTCGGTAGGCGCCCATGACCGCCCGCCGCGCTCCTACCGCAACCGCGACTTCGTCTGGTGGCTGGGCGTGCTCGGCCTGTGGGACGCCGAGGAAGTGCAGCCCGGCCGCGAGCACGTGACCATCGCCGTGAGCGGCGCCCGTGGCGGCGAGACCATCGACTTCCGCCGCCTGGCCACCGAGGGCATCACCCTGGTCGGCCTGACCAAGGCCTTCGAAGGCGGCAAGGTGAGCTTCCAGGAAGACCTGGTGAAGAACCTGCAGGCCGGCGACCAGAACTATCTCGACCTGCTGGACGCCGCCGACGCCTACATCGAGCGCAACGGCCTGGACCTGCCGGAAGAGCCGGAAGCGCGTCGCGTCTACCCGGATGCCGAGTGCATCCGCAACCCGATCCTGGAACTGGACCTGGCCGCCGCCGGCATCACCTCGATCATCTGGGCCACCGGCTACGCCGTGGACTTCAACTGGCTGCAGGTGGATGCCTTCGACGACAAGGGCAAGCCCAAGCACCAGCGTGGCGTGTCGCGCGAGCCGGGCGTGTACTTCGTCGGCCTGCCGTGGCTGTCGCGCCGGGGCTCGTCGTTCATCTGGGGCGTGTGGCACGACGCCAAGCACGTCGCTGGGCACATCGCCACGCAACGCAAATACGTCGAATACCAGGACGCCTCGCAGCGCGAGGCCTCCGCTGAATCGCAAGCCAAAAAAGCCGCTTCCTGGGAGTAAGTGATGCCTACCCACACCCGCATCCGCATGTTCAACACCAAGGACACCTACCCGAACCAGTCCCTGGACAACGACCTCTGCCAGGCCGTGCGCGCCGGCAACACCGTGTACGTGCGCGGCCAGGTCGGCACCGATTTCAACGGCAACCTGGTGGGCCTGGGCGACCCGGCGGCGCAGGCCGAGCAGGCCATGAAGAACCTCAAGCAACTGCTGGAAGAAGCCGGCAGCGACCTGTCGCACATCGTCAAGACCACCACCTACATCATCGACCCGCGCTACCGCGAGCCGGTCTACCAGGTGGTCGGCAAGTGGCTCAAGGGCGTGTTCCCGATCTCCACCGGCCTGGTGGTCTCGGCCCTGGGCCAGCCGCAGTGGCTGATGGAGATCGACGTGATCGCGGTGATTCCGGACGACTGGGAAAAATAAGGAGCGGCCCATGACCTTCTCCATCGTCGGCCGTTGCGCCGAAACCGGCCAGCTGGGCATCGCCATCAGCTCGTCAAGCATCGCCGTCGGCGCGCGCTGCCCCTGGGTGCGCGCCGGCGTCGGCGCGGTGGCCACGCAGAACGTGACGCTGCCGGCCCTGGGCCCGCAGATCCTCGACCGCCTGGAAGCGGGCCTGGCGCCCGCCGCCGCGCTGGACCAAGCATTGTCGAGCAACGGCTACAGCGAGTACCGCCAGGTGACGGTGATCGACCAGCACGGCCAGGTGGCGCTGTTCACCGGCAGCGAAGCGCTGGGCGTGAACCACGCGGTGGCCGGCGAGAACTGCGTGGCGGCGGGCAACCTGCTGTCCTCCACCGCGGTGATCGAAGCCATGACCAAGGCCTTCGAGGCGGCCGACGGCTGCCTGGCCGAACGCCTGCTGGCGGCGATGCAGGCGGCCATGGCCGCCGGCGGCGAAGCCGGGCCGGTGCATTCGGCGGCGCTGAAGGTGGTGGGCGACCTGGTCTGGCCGATGGTGGACCTGCGCGTGGACTGGGCCGACGAGGCGCCGATCGACGAACTGGAAAAACTCTGGGTAGCCTACAAGCCGCAGATGCAGGACTACATCACCCGCGCGCTGGACCCGACCAAGGCGCCGAGCTACGGCGTGCCCGGCGACGAGTGAACATACCCTGTAGGAGCGAGGGGGACGCCCAGTTCTTGCTCGCGAACCAACCCTCGCTGCGGGGGCGGGTTCGCGAGCAAGCTCGCTCCTACGTTTAAAAGAATGCAGGAGCCGAACATGCCCAGCAGCCGTGACATCCTCGCCAGGCTGATCGCCTTCGACACCGTCAGCCGCAATTCCAACCTGGCGCTGATCAAGTACATCCAGGACTACCTGGCCGGCCTGGGCGTGGAGGCCGAGCTGTTCTTCGACGAAGCCGGCGGCAAGGCCAACCTGTTCGCCACCCTCGGCCCGCGCGACCGCGGCGGCGTGTGCCTGTCCGGGCATACCGACGTGGTGCCGGTGGACGGCCAGAACTGGAGCGTCCCGCCCTTCGAGCTGACCGAGAACGACGGCCGCCTGTACGGCCGCGGCACCGCCGACATGAAGGGCTACATCGCCTGCGTGCTGGCCGCCGTGCCGGCCTTCCTCGCCCAGCCTTTGCGTGTGCCGCTGCACCTGGCCTTCTCCTACGACGAGGAGGTCGGCTGCCTGGGCGTGCGTTCGCTGCTGGCGGACCTGGAGCGCCGCGAGCACAAGCCGATCGCCTGCATCATCGGCGAGCCCACCGAGCTCAAGCCGGTGCTCGGCCACAAGGGCAAGCTGGCCATGCGCTGCCAGGTGCACGGCGCGGCCTGCCACTCGGCCTACGCCCCGCAGGGGGTGAACGCCATCGAATACGCGGCGAAGCTGATCAACCACCTCGGCGAGATCGGCACCCGCCTGGCCGCGCCGGAGCGACACGACCCGCGCTTCGACCCCCCCTACTCCACGGTGCAGACCGGGGTGATCGGCGGCGGCCGCGCGCTGAACATAGTCCCGGCCGAATGCCAGTTCGACTTCGAGGTCCGCGCCCTGCCCAGCGACGACCCGCAGCAGGTCGCCGAGCAACTGCGCGACTACGCCGAAACCGAGTTGCTGCCGAAGATGCGTGCGGTGAAGGCGGAGGCGGATATTCGCTTCAGTGAGCTGTCGGCGTATCCGGCGTTGGCTACCGATCCGGAGAGCGAGGTGGCGCAGTTGTTGGCGCGGCTCAGTGGGTCGGATGAGTTTTCCACGGTGGCTTTTGGTACCGAGGGGGGGCTGTTCGATCAGGCGGGCATTCCGACGGTGGTGTGCGGGCCGGGGAGCATGGATCAGGGGCATAAGCCGGATGAGTTCGTGAGTGTGGAGCAGTTGGCGGCTTGTGATGGGATGCTGGGGCGGTTGGTGGGGTGGATGAGGGCTTGATGGGTGTCTTGCTGGGTGGGTTGGTGCGCGGGTTTGAGAGCGCCCTCTCCCCAGCCCTCTCCCTGAAGGGAGAGGGCTGGGGAGAGGGGCGGAGTCGAACCGAAGCACTCAGGCCGCCTGGAAACTCCGTTCGCGAGCAAGCTCGCTCCTACGAAAAGCAGTCCGGCGTCAGCCGATCAGTTTGCGTGCCGCCTGGGTGTGCGCAGCGATCAGGCCCTTCAGGTCCAACCCTTCCACCTCGCCATCCACCACCCGCCAACTCCCTCCGACCATCACCCTGTCCGCCCTGTCCGCCCCACACAGCAGCAGCGCCGACAACGGATCATGGCTCCCGGAAAACCGCAGCTCGTCCAGCTTGAACAGCGCCAGATCCGCCTGCTTGCCCGGCGCCAGCTCGCCGATGTCGCTGCGACCCAGAAGCTTCGCCGACCCCTTGGTAGCCCAACCCAGCGCCCGTTCCGGGGTGATCTCCTCCGCACCGTAGCGCAGCCGCTGGATGTACAGGGCCTGGCGCGCTTCGAGAATCATGTTCGAGGCATCGTTGGAGGCCGAGCCGTCCACGCCGATGCCCACCGGCGCGCCGGCGGCTTCCAGGGCCACGGTGGGGCAGATGCCCGAGGCCAGGCGCATGTTCGAGCTGGGGCAGTGGCAGATGCCGGTGCCGGCTTCGCCCAGGCGCTTTATTTCCTCGTCGTTGAAGTGGATGCCGTGGGCCAGCCAGGTGCGCGGGCCGAGCCAGCCGACGCTGTCGAGGTAGTCCACGGTGCGCTGGCCGAAGCGCTGCAGGCAGAAGTCTTCCTCGTCGAGGGTCTCGGCCAGGTGGGTGTGCAGGCGCACGTCGTGGTGCTCGGCCAGCTCGGCGCTGGCGCGCATGATTTCCGGGGTCACCGAGAACGGCGAGCAGGGCGCCAGGGCGATCTGCACCTGGGCGCCGTCGCCGCGCTGGTGGTAGTCGCGGATCAGCCGTTCGCTGTCGGCGAGGATGTCTTCGGCGCGCTGCACCGTCTGCTGCGGCGGCAAACCGCCATCGGCTTCGCCCAGGCTCATGGAGCCGCGGGTGAGCATGGCGCGCATGCCCAGTTCGGCGACCACCCCGGCCTGCACGTCGATGGCCTGCTCCAGGCCGTCGGGGAACAGGTAGTGGTGGTCCGCCGCGGTGGTGCAGCCGGACAGCAGCAGCTCGGCCAGGGCCACCTTGGTGGCCAGCGCCAGTTGCTCCGGGGTCAGCCGCGCCCACACCGGGTAGAGGGTTTTCAGCCAGGGGAACAGCGGCTGGTTGACCACCGGCGCCCAGGCGCGGGTGAGGGTCTGGTAGAAGTGGTGATGGGTGTTGATCAGGCCCGGCAACAGCACGTGCTGGCTGGCGTCGAATACCTGCTCGCAGGGTTGCGAGGGTTGCTGGCCAAGGGCGAGCAGTTCGACGATGCGGCCGTCCTGCACGACCAGGCCGCCACGGGCGTCGAGGCCGTTGGCGGTGAAGATGGCGAGGGGGTTGCGCAGCCACAGGCGGGGGGATGACATGGGTGAATCCTCTGAGTTGCGGAGCCGCCGCCCGAGGCGAGCCGGCTCCCGGTTGTACGGGAAGCCAGCTCAGTGTTCACCCTGTCTGCTGATCCAGGTGCGCCTTGACCCGCAGGTCAGGCGTCGGCGCATGGTAACGCCGCCGCCGGCATCCGTCACCAGTCGATCGTCGTCCCCTGGTAGTCCAGGTAGTGCTGGCCGCCGCGCCCGGCGTAAGCCTCGACCTGGTCGATGAGCCCGGCGGCGCTGGTTTCCACGTCCAGCGGCGCGGCCTCGCCGCCCATGTCGGTGCGCACCCAGCCGGGGTGCAGGTTGAGCACCGTCAGGCCGGTTTCGCCCAGCCCGGCGACCAGGCTGCGCGTCAGCGAGTTCAGCGCCGCCTTGCTCGCCCGGTACAGGCCCATGCCGCCGGATTCGTTGCCGGCCACGCTGCCCAGTTCCGAGGTCATGAAGGCCAGCACCCCGCGCTGCGGCTCCAGCAGCGGCAGCAGGCGCTCGGCCAGGCGCAGCGGGGCCACGGCGTTGACCATGAACAGCTCGCCGACCTCGGCCAGGCTGGCGTCCAGCGCCGACTGGTGCGGCGGGCCGTAGATGCCGGCGTTGATGTAGACGAGGTCGAAGCGCTGCCCGGCCAGGGCTTGGGCGAGGCAGTCCTGGGAGGCCGCGTCGTCCAGCACCAGGGACTCGACGCGCACCGGCAGGCTGTCCAGCACGCCGGCATTGGCGGCGTCGCGCACGGTGGCGGTGACCTCCCAGCCGCGCGCCAGCAGCTGGTTCACCAGGCCCAGGCCGAGGCCGCGGGAGGCGCCGATGATCAGGGCGGAATTGGCAGTGCTCATGGGGCTCTCCCCTCGGGATGGAAAAGCCCCAGCATACCCGCTCAATCCTCGCCGCGCAGGCGGTCCAGGCGCAGGCGGTCGCGCTCGTCGGTGAGCCGCCAGGCCGACAGGTACACGGCGCCCAGGGCCGCGGCGAACCCGGCGCCGACCAGCAGGAACATCAGCAGGATCTGGTAGCGCGCGGCGTCCAGCGGGTCCATGCCGGCGAGGATCTGCCCGGTCATGATCCCCGGCAGGGTGATGATGCCGGCGGCGGCCATCTGGTTCAGGGTGGGGATCAAGCCGGTGTAGAGCGCGCGGCGCAGCACCCCGCCAAGCGCGGTATAGCGGTCGGCGCCCAGGGCCAGGCGCGCCTCGATGGCGGCGCGCTCGCGGGTGACGCTGGCGAACACCTGGTTCAGCGCCAGGCTGGCGGCGTTCATCGCCGTGCCGAGGATGATGCCCACCAGCGGGATGGCGTGCCGCGCGTCGTACCACGGCTGCGGTCGCAGGCTGCCGGCCAGGGCGAAGAGCGCGATGCCCAGGGTGGCGATGCCGACGCTGCCGCCGCCGATGCCCAGGTGCCAGAACCCGGCCAGCCGGCGGCGTTGCCGCGAGCCGACCTCGAAGCTGGCCGCGGCGAGCATCGCCAGCACCACCCCGGCGGTCAGCCAGGGCGAGGACAGGGCGAACACCTGGCGCAGGAACAGCCCCACCAGCACCAGTTGCACCACCAGGCGCACGGCGCAGACCAGCAGGGTGCGCTGCAGGCCCAGGCGCAGCGCCCAGGACAGCGCGGCGGCGGCCACGATCAGCAGCGCCGCCAGGGCCAGTTCCGGCAGGCCGAGCTGCAGCGGCGTCATGGTTGCACCTCGCCCAGGCCGTGTTCGTCGAGTTGCAGGTGGACGTCCGCCAGGCGCCGCGCCTGCCCGGCATCGTGGCTGACCACCAGCAGGCCCAGGCCTTCGGCCTTCAGTTCCTGCAGCAGTTGCTCGACGCCCTCGCGGCTGGCCGCGTCCAGCGCCGCCGTGGGTTCGTCCAGCAGCAGGAAGCGCGGCCGCTGCACCACCGCGCGCAACAGGGCCAGGCGCTGGCGCTCGCCTGTGGATAACTGCGCCACCCGCGCCTGCAGCAGCGCCGGGTCGAGACGCACCCGCGGCAGCAGCGCCCGCACGGCGTCGAGGTCGGCGAAGTGCGCGGCGACGCCCTCCTCCCACCAGCCGGACTCCGCCGCCACATAGGTGACCAGCCGCCGCCAGGCGCTGGCCGGCATACGCTCGCGCGCCACCCCGGCCAGGCTGACCTGGCCCTGGTTGGGGTCGAGGTCGGCGAGCATGCGCAGCAACAGGCTCTTGCCGATGCCCGAGGGGCCGCTGAGCACGCTGCAGCGGCCGGGCGCCAGGTCAAGGTCGAAGGGCCCGCTCAGCGCCCCGCGCAGGCCGCGGGCCAGAAGAGGCCCAAAGGGAATTTCCAAAAGGCTCATGAACTCGCTTCGTCAACGCCAAGTCGCCGAGCATAACGTAGGGCGTATAACCGTTCGCGGTTATACGCCGCTACCCCCCATCTCCCCGCCCCTCATAAGCCCAGCCCAGTCGACCCAAAAACGACAAGACCCGGCATCTGCCAGGCCTCGTGGATAAAACGCCCCGGAACAACCCCGGGGCCAGGGCACGCGCCCCTATCAGTCGGTAGTGATCTTCGAATGCGTCCGGGTGTCCTTCATGGTCACGTAGACCAGCAGCGAGCAGGCGATGCAGCCGGTGACATACCAGTAGAAGCCACTCTCCATGCCGATGCTCTTGAACCACAGCGCCACGTACTCGGCGGTGCCGCCGAAGATGGACACGGTCAGCGCGTACGGCAGGCCCACGCCCAGGGCGCGGATTTCGGTGGGGAACAGCTCGGCCTTCACCACGGCGTTGATCGAGGTGTAGCCGCTGACGATCACCAGCGCCGCCATGATCAGGAAGAACGCGCCCCACCAGGTGTCGATGCTGTGCAGGGTGCTGAGGATCGGGTAGGTGAAGACGGTGCCCAGCACGCCGAAGGCGATCAGGATCGGGCGCCGGCCGATCTTGTCCGACAGCGCGCCGACGATCGGCTGCAGCAGCATGAACAGGAACAGGGTGGCGGCCGAGATCATGGTCGAGTCGGTCTTGCTCATGCCCACGGTGTTCACCAGGTACTTCTGCATGTACGTGGTGTAGGTGTAGAAGGCCAGGGTGCCGCCCATGGTCAGGCCGACCACGGTGAGGACTTCCTTGGGATGGCGCAGCAGGGCGCGCATCAGGCTTTCCTTGGGCTCTTCCTTCTTCTTGGCGAAGGACTCGGTCTCTTCCATGCCGCGGCGCAGGAACATGGCGGTCACCGCGCACAGCGCGCCGATGAAGAAGGGCACGCGCCAGCCCCAGCTTTCCAGCTGTTCGACGGTCAGGGTCTGCTGCAGCACGATGAGCACCGCCAGGGCGATGAGCTGGCCGGAGATCAGCGTCACGTACTGGAAGCTGGAGAAGAAGCCGCGTTGCTCCTTGTTGGCCATCTCGCTGAGGTAGGTGGCCGAGGTGCCGTATTCGCCGCCGACCGACAGGCCCTGCAGCAGGCGCGCGAGCACCAGCAGGATGGGCGCGCCGACGCCGATGGTCTCGTAGCTGGGGGTCAGGGCGATGATCAGCGAGCCGAAGCACATCAGCAGCACCGAGGCCAGCAGCGCGGCCTTGCGGCCCTTGCGGTCGGCGTAGATGCCCATCAGCCAGCCGCCGATCGGGCGCATCAGGAAGCCCACGGCGAAGATCGCGGCGGTGTTGAGCAGCTGGGCGGTCATGTCGCCCTGGGGGAAGAAGGCCTTGGCGAAGTACAGGGAGAAGGCGGCGTAGACGTACCAGTCGTACCACTCCACCAGGTTGCCCACCGAACCGCTGAAGATCGACTTGATGCGCTGGGAGGTCGTACGGGGCGCGGCAGAAGCGGAGACGGCGCTTGCGCTATCCATGGGTAATCCTCTTGTCGTTGTTGTCGTCGGGTGCGCGGACCACGAAACCGGCACCGGCGCGCCACGAGGTGCGGCGCAGTGTGGAGGGCGATAGCAGGCAACGTGCCAAGGGCGCAAAGCCGCGTGGGGCAAGGGATTACGGGATTTTCGTACGGTGTGGGCAGGCGGTTGGATGCCGATGGGCGGGGGTGGATGAGCGGAAATCCGCTTATTTGGAGCGGCTTTTCGTAGGAGCGAGCTTGCTCGCGAATGGTGGTCTGCCGGGGCTTCGGTGTTTGTCCTGAAGAGCGCCCTCTCCCTAACCCTCTCCCTGAAGGGAGAGGGGACCGTTCGGTGTGCTTGGGTATTTCGGCGTTAGCCGGCTGGCACCGTAATTTCCGGCTGAAACCATTCCTCCTCTCGGCACGGACAAGCCCCCTCTCCCTTCAGGGCGGGGCGCGCAGCCGAGGGCTGGGGAGAGGGTTGCGGAGTCAAACCAAAACACCGAGGCCGCCTGGAAACACCGTTCGCGAGCAAGCTCGCTCCTACAGGAAGAAAAGCCGCAGCGGCTCAACGCTGCTTGAACAACTCCCCCGGCGTAAAACCGAACAACCCCTTGAACGCAGCGATATAGGCCGAAGTGGAGTCATAGCCACAATCCAGCGCCGCAGCGGTCACGCTGGCGCCATCCTCCAGCACACCCAGCGAGCCGAGCAGCCGCTGACGCTGGCGCCAGAGGCGGAAGCTCATGCCGGTCTCGCGCTGGAACAGGCGCGAGAGGGTCTTTTCCGAGGTGCCCAGGCGCTGCGCCCAGTCGCCCAGGGTGAGGCTGGTGCTGGGCTGTTCGATCAGCGCCTGGCACAGCTGCAGCAGCCGCGGCTCCTGGGGCATGGGCAGGGAGAAGGCGACCTCCGGCAGGGTGCGCAGCTGGTCCAGCAGCACGCTCACCAGGCGCTGCTCGGGGCTGTCGCCCTGTGGATAATCCACCGCCAGCTCGCAGAAGCTCTTGATCAGCTCGCGGGCCAGCGGCGTCACCTCCAGCACCCGGCAGCGTGGCTCCGCCCAGGCGCAGGCCTCGGCGCTCAGGTAGAGGCTGCGCATCTCCGCGCGGCCGGAGGTGACCACTTCGTGCTCCAGGTACGCCGGTATCCAGATGGCGCGCTGCGGCGGGGCGAAGAAGCTGCCCTCGGCGGTGTGCACGCCGAGCACCCCGCTGATGGCGTAGGACAGCTGCACCCAGGCGTGGTGGTGGCGGCCGGTCCAGGAGCCGGCGCGCAGGCTCTCGGCGCGCGCATAGACCGGCCGCGGCAGGTCGTCGAGCGTGGGAATCGCGCGTTGCAGATGGGGGCGCTGTCCGTTCATCGCTATGCTTTGGCTTTGTATCGCTAGTCGACAGAGTCTGGCAGGGCTACCCTGCCGCCTCAAGCCGTCAACGGAGCCCGCCCATGCTGAATTTCTCCGCCCAGGAATATCCCTACGCTTCGCAACGCTCGCTGGTGTACGCCCGGCGCGGCATGGTGGCCACCTCGCAGCCGCTGGCGGCGCAGGTCGGGCTGGACATGCTCAAGCGCGGCGGCAACGCGGTGGACGCCGCGGTGGCCACGGCGGCGGCGCTGACGGTGGTGGAGCCCACCGGCTGCGGCATCGGCGGCGATGCCTTCGCCCTGGTGTGGGTGAAGGACAAGCTGCACGGCCTGGACGCCGCCGGCTACGCGCCCGGGGCGTTGGACATCGGCACGCTGCGCGGCGCCGGCCACGCGCGCATGCCGCTGTACGGCTGGACGCCGGTGACCGTGCCGGGCTGCCCGGCGGCCTGGGCCGAGCTGTCGGCGCGCTTCGGCCGGCTGCCCTTCGCCGAGCTGCTGGCCCCGGCCATCGAACTGGCCGAGCAGGGCTTCCCGGTCTCGCCGGTGATCGCCGGCCTCTGGCAGAGCGGCCTGGACAAGTTCCGCGGGGTGCGCGACGCGCATCCGGAACTGGCGGCCTGGTTCGACGAATTCCTCATCGACGGCCGCGCCCCGCGCGCCGGGGAAATCTTCCGCAATCCCGGCCAGGCACAGACCCTGCGCGAACTGGCGCAAAGCCGCTGCGAGAGCTTCTACCGCGGCGCCCTGGCCCAGCGCATCGCCGCCCACGCCCGGGACAGCGGCGGCTACCTGGACGAGGCCGACCTGGCCGGCTACCGCGCCCAGTGGGTCGAGCCCATCGCGCTGAACTACCGCGGCTACGACGTCTGGGAAATCCCCCCGGCCGGCCAGGGCCTGGTGGCGCTGATGGCCTTGAACATCCTCAAGGGCTTCGAATTCGGCGAGCGCGACAGCCCGGACACCTGGCACCGCCAGCTGGAGGCCATGAAGCTGGCCTACGCCGACGGCCGCGCCTACATCGGCCAGCCGGACGCCATGCGCTTCAGCGTCGCCGACCTGCTCAGCGACGACTACGCCGCCAGCCGCCGCGCGCTGATCGGCGAGCGCGCCCTGGAACCGCATCCGGGCAAGCCGCGCGCCGGCGGCACCGTGTACCTGGCCACGGCCGACGGCGAGGGCAACCTGGTGTCGTTCATCCAGAGCAACTACCACGGCTTCGGCTCCGGCGTGGTGGTGCCCGGCACCGGCATCGCCCTGCAGAACCGCGGCGCCGAGTTCAGCCTCGACGCCGGTCACGTCAACGCCCTGGCCCCGGGCAAGAAGACCTTCCACACCATCATCCCCGGCTTCCTCAGCAAGGGCGGCGTGCCCCTGGGCCCGTTCGGCGTGATGGGTGCCTACATGCAGCCCCAGGGCCACGTGCAGATGGTGATGAACCTGGTGGATTTCGGCCTCAACCCCCAGGCCGCGCTGGACGCCCCGCGCTGGCAGTGGCTGGGCGACAAGCGCATCGGCATCGAGCACGGCGCACCGCGCAGCCTGGCGGCAGTGCTGACGCGGCGCGGCCACCACGTGGAGGTGGCCCACGACCTGAGCAGCTACGGGCGCGGCCAGATCATCCTGCGCGACCCGCGCAGCGGCGTGCTCTGCGGCGGCACCGAGCCGCGCACCGACGGGCAGATCGCCGCCTGGTGAGGGCCGCCGCCGGGCCGGCGGAGGTGCTTGCGCGGCGCGGCTCTGGCATCATCCGCGCCCGGAAAGGCCGCGGCCGCCCGCAAGGTGGCCGCCGGGGCGCTTGTGTAGATTCTTCACAGCAAACTTGTATACACATTTTGAATTGATTCCATTCAACTCAAAGCAATCGTGTATTCAATAAGCCCTGTCCATGCTCGCCAAAATGGCGCTTCGGCACGCTGCCCTGCCCTGTTTGAAGGCACGACCTGTCCCAGGAGTCAGGTTTTTGCCCGATGCCAGGCCTTCGCCGGCTGCGGCGCAGGCCCATGAAACAGCATGGCTTTTCCCAAAACACAGAAGAAAACAGGGCCCGCGCCCCGCGTTGGCCCCGATCTTGCCTCGGCAGGCCAAGCCTGACCGAGTGGACAGGTTCAGAATTCCAACGAGATCGCTGCACTTCAAAACCTAGGAGCACCACATGACTCGCACCCTCGCATCCCTGCTGCTCGCCGGCGGGCTGCTGGCTACCGGCCAGGCCATGGCCGGCGGCGAAGACCTCACCCCCGCGCCGGCCAGCAACGACGGCCCGCTGATCTGGCACAACGAAAGCCTGACCTACCTGTGGGGCAAGAACTTCAAGGTCAACCCGCCGATCCAGCAGACCTTCACCTTCGAGAGCGCGAGCGCCTGGACCTGGGGCGACATCTGGTTCTTCGTCGACCAGATCAACTACAACGGCAAGGAAGACAGCCAGAACGGCAAGAACACCTACTACGGCGAGTTCAGCCCGCGCCTGTCGTTCGGCAAGATCACCGGCGCCGACCTGTCGCTGGGCCCGATCAAGGACGTGCTGCTGGCCACCACCTACGAATTCGGCGAAGGCGACACCGAGGCCTACCTGATCGGCCCGGGCTTCGACCTGGCCCTGCCCGGCTTCGACTACTTCCAGCTGAACTTCTACTACCGCAAGCCCGACGGCAACCGCGTGCCCTCCGGCGCCTGGCAGGTCACCCCGGCGTGGGCCGTGACCATCCCGGTAGGCAACTCCGACATCCTCTTCGACGGCTTCATGGACTGGGTGGTGAACAACAAGAGCGCCAGCGCCAGCGAACGCGGCCAGAGCGACTACCACGCCAACCTGCACTTCAACCCGCAGATCAAGTACGACCTGGGCAAGGCCATGGGCTACGAGGCCAAGCACCTGTACGTGGGCGTGGAGTACGACTACTGGTCCGACAAGTACGGGATCAAGGATTCGCAGTTCTTCACCACCGACCAGAACACCACCAGTTTGTTGGTGAAGTACCACTTCTGATTGGGGCTGGGCGCTTTTCTGTTCTGTAGGAGCGAGCTTGCTCGCGAACCAGACCTCCTGGTGGCTTCGGTGCCTGTCCTGAAGAGCGCCCTCTCCCTAACCCTCGGCTGCGCGCCCCGCCCTGAAGGGAGAGGGGACCGTTCGGAGTGTTTGGGTGTTCTGGAGTCAGCCGGCAACGCCGAAGGTTTCCGGCTGAAACCATTCCTCCTCTCGGCACGGACTAGCCCCCTCTCCCTTCAGGGCGGGGCGCGCAGCCGAGGGTTAGGGAGAGGGTTGCGGAGTCAATCCAACACACCAGAGCCACCGGGAAACTCCGTTCGCGAGCAAGCTCGCTCCTACGAAAAGCCCCCACATCCTCACCCCGCCAGCGCCTGCACCACCCCCATCACCAGCAACAGGCTCCCCCCCGCCAACAACGTCTGCAGCGTGATGATCCCCGCCATCAGGTGACTGTCCCCACCCAGCTGCCGCGTCAGCACATAGGCCGTGGGTGCCGTGGGCAGGGCGAAGAACAGCACGAACACCGCCGACTCCAGCGGCGCCAGGCCCAGCAGGTGGGCGCAGGCGAAGGCCAGGGCGGGCATCGCCAGCAGGCGCGTGGCGCAACTGCCCAGCAGCACCGGCAGTTCCGCGCGCAGCTCCTTCGGTTGCAGTGCCGCGCCCACGCAGAGCAGGCCCAGCGGCAGGCTGGCCACCGCCAGCAGGTCGAACAGCCGGGCGCTGCCGCCGCCCAGTTCCAGGCCGGCCAGGTTGACCAGGGCGCCGGCGGCGCAGGCGAGGATCAGCGGGTTCTTCAGGATCGGCAGCAGCAGCGCGCGGGCGCTGATGCCGCGTTCGGCGGTCAGCGCCCAGACCGACATCAGGTTCACCGTCGGCACCATCAGCGCCAGCATCAGCGCCGCCAGGGTCAGGCCTTCCTTGCCATACAGGCTGCCCACCGCGGCCAGGCCCAGGTAGGTGTTGAAGCGCAGCACGCCCTGGGCGATGGCGCCGAAGCGTGCCGCGCCCCAGACGCGCAGCCGCCGGCTGGCCAGCAGCGCCAGCCAGGCGCCGCCCAGGCCCAGGGCCACCGCCAGGGCCAGGCGGCCCAGCCCCGGGTCGCGCAGCGGCGCCTTGGCCAGGCTGGCGAACAGCAGCGCGGGGAACAGGATGAAGTAGTTCAGGCGTTCGGCCGCCGGCCAGAAGGCCTCGCCGGGGAAGCCGCGGCGGCGCAGCAGGTGGCCGCCGACGATGAGCGCGAAGAGCGGCCAGAGGGCCTCGAAGAGAACGGACACGGATACCCCGCGGCGGTGGTTGGGCGCCCATCTTGCCCAGCCGCGCGCGGGGACGGCAAGCCGGGCTCGGAGCCGCGAGGCGTTCAGGCCTTGCCGGGGCGGCAGCGCTGCAGGACCAGCCCGAGCAGCCGGCGGCAGGCCTCGTCGGTGGAGGTGTCGGTGGCGTCCACTTCGAAGTCGGCGTCCAGCGGCGGCTCGTAGGGGCTGTCGATGCCGGTGAAGTTGCGCAGGCGGCCTTCCCGGGCGGCCTTGTACAGGCCCTTGGGGTCGCGCTCGGCGCAGGTCTGCAGCGGCGTGCTGAGGTAGACGCCGAGGAACTCGTCGGCCGGGAACAGCGCGCGGGCGGCGTCGCGCTCGGCGCGGAACGGCGAGATGGCGGCGACTATCACCACCAGCCCGGCCTCGGTCATCAGGCGCGCGGCCTGGGCCAGGCGGCGGATGTTCTCGCGGCGGCCCTCGGGGCTCATGTCCAGGTCGCTGCACAGGCCGCCGCGGACCTGGTCGCCATCGAGCAGGAAGCTGTGCACGCGCTCGCGGTGCAGGGCCAGCTCCAGGGCGTTGGCCAGGCTCGACTTGCCCGAGCCGGACAGGCCGGTCAGCCAGATGCAGCAGGGGCGCTGGCCCTTGAGGGCGGCGCGGGCCTCGCGGCGCACGCTGCCGGTGACGGGGAACAGGGGTACTTTGAGGTCACTCATAGCCAAGCAGTTGGTAGTCGCGTTGATAGGCGCGGCGCACCAGGCGCCGCGTGCGAGTGCTGCAGAAGTCCCGGGCCGGGCCGGCCTGGCGTTGCCGCGAGGCGTTCAGGTGGGGCAGCTGGCCGCTGATGCCCAGGTGCTCGCACAGCGTCTGGAAATCCGCTTCCAGGTTCTCCTGGCGGCCGATGAAGTCCAGCCCCAGGTGGCCGAGGGAGTCGCAGAGGAAGGCCACCTGCGGCACGAAATGCAGCTGGCGCTGGAGGTTGTCCGGGTGCAGCCAGCGGTCGACGAAGTCGTCGAAGTCGCGGTACTGGCAGACCAGTTGGTGCGCCGCCCGGTCGCGCTGCGGCAGCTGATTGCCGCGCAGGTAGGCATAGGCCGAGTAGGCGCGCTCCAGCGGGTCGCGGACGAAGCTGAACTTGAAGCTTTCGGCATAGTCGCGGGGGAACTGCTGCTCGTACCAGTACAGCGGCAGGTGGCCGGGGCGCCCGCCGTCGAACAGCGCCGCGCAGAGGCTGCTGCCGGCGCACTTGGGCACGTGCACGAACAGGCAGCGGCGCTCGCGGAAATACGCGGGGAAATGGGCGTTGCCGGACATCGCCTTGTTGACGATCTGTCGTTCCTGCACCGGCAGGCGGCTGAGCAGGAAGTTGCGCTGGACCTTGGGCAGCAGCTTCCAGAAGTAGCGTTGCAGCATGGGGACTCTCGAACGCCGGAGGGTCGCTCCGGTGGTTTTCCTTGGATGGCGGGAGGGCCCCGGCCTTAAGGAAACCTTAACAGGCCCGTGTCCGGTGATTATTCCTTCTTGGTCAAGAATGTAAGGTTTCCGATACATGGCTGTCCGGTCCGGGGCGCGGGCCTTGTGGCTTGCAGGCTGGCCTGGGGCGATTTCCGACGGCCGGGGAGTCTATTCCCGGCCCGGCGCGGCGCCCACGGCGAAAAGGATGCACAAAGCGTAGGAAAGCCCTGAGGAAGTGGCTGGCAGCCCGCCGCCGGTCGGGGCGCCACGAATGCGGCAAGCCCGGGCCCCGGCGGCGAAAGGCAGCTTTTTCTTATGTCGCAACGACATATTTAATAATTTTCCGAGCCTCCCGCTTCCGCCACCATCCGCCCTGTCACGTGCCGCCCGCCATTCGGGCCCAGGGGCCACAGAGCCCATCGCCACGCACGTTCCGCTTCGCTGTGAAATCTCCGGCCATCTGGCCACTGCCGCAGTTATCCAATAACAAGCCCAACAGGCTGTGGGAGTGCTTCATGAACAAGTCCTTGCTTGCGCGTTTCACCCGTCCCCTCGCCCTCGCCGGGCTGCTCGCCGGCGCCGCCGGAGCGGCCCAGGCCGGCACCCTGTCCATCGGTCATACCACCTGGGTCGGCTACGGCACCCTGTACCTGGCCCGCGACCTGGGCTACTTCAAGGAGCAGGGCCTGGACCTGCAGCTCACCCCCATCGAGGAAGCGGCGATGTACATGGCCGCCCAGGCCTCCGGCAAGCTCTCCGGCTCCGCCTCGACCATCGACGAAATCCTCAAGTACCGCCCGCAGTTCTGCTTCAAGGCCGTGGCCGCGCTGGACGACAGCCATGGCGGCGACGGCGTGCTGGTGGGCAAGGACGTCACCAGCCTGGCCCAGCTCAAGGGCCAGGAAGTGGCGGTCAACGAAGGCTCGGTGTCGCAGTTCTGGCTGGCGTACCTGCTGAAGAACGCCGGCATGAGCATGGGCGACATCAAGGTGCAGAACATGACCGCCGACGATGCCGCCACCGCCTTCATCGCCGGGCGCATCCCCGCCGCGGTGACCTGGGAGCCGCACCTGTCGATGGTGCGCCAGAAGCAGCAGGGCAAGGTGCTGGTGGACAGCACCAGCACCCCCGGGGTGATCGTCGACGTGGTGGCGCTGAACTGCGACGTCATCGACAAGCAGCCCGACGACGTCAAGGCCCTGGTCAAGGGCCTGTACAAGGCGGTGCAGTACACCAAGGAGCACCCGCAGGAGGCCTACGCCATCATGGCCAAGGGCGTCGGCGGCTACCTGTCCGACCCCAAGGACCTGGCCGAGGCGGCCAAGGGCGTGCGCTTCTATGACGAGGCCATGAGCGAGAAGCTCCTCGGCGCCCCCGGCAAGGCCGGCGACATCAAGGACATCATCGGCCTGGCCAACGAGACCTGGACGCAACTGCAGGGCAAGACCTTCCAGGTCAGCTACGACGACCTGGTGGACACCCGCTTCGTCGCCCAGTGAACCCGGCGGGCCGCGCGCCCGCCCCTCCCCATCCCTCGTTCCACAGCATCCTGGCGGAAGGCTTGCGGCCGTCCGCATGGAGGTAATCCGCGATGTCACGTCCGAATAAATCCTGGCTCAGCCGCTGCCTGACGCCCAAGGTCGAGCTGCCGGTGCGCCTGGTGTGGTCCGCCAGCGCCCTGTGCTGGCTGCTGGTGTTCGGCCTCTGGGCCCTGCTCTCCTACGGCGGCGTGGTGCCGGCGATGTTCCTGCCCAGCCCCGGCGCGGTGCTGGACGCCGCCGTGCGCCTGGGCCGCGACGGCACCCTGGGCACCCACGTGCTGGCCAGCGTCGAGGTGGTGATGATCGGCTTCCTGGTCTCGTCCCTGGTGGCCGTGCCCCTGGGCCTGCTGATGGGCAGCTTCCGCATCGTCCAGGCCTTCCTCGAACCGCTGGTGAACTTCATCCGCTACCTGCCGGTGACCTCCTTCGTGCCGCTGTTCATCCTATGGATCGGCATCGGCATCGAGCAACGCGTCACGGTGATCATCTTCGGCGTGTTCTTCCAGCAGCTGGTGATGATCGCCGACGTCTCCCGCGGCGTCGCCAAGGACCTGGTCAACGCCTCCTACACCCTGGGCTGCACGCGCCGCGACGTGGTGCTGCACGTGCTCGGCCCGGCCTCGCTGCCCGGCGTGCTGGACACCCTGCGGGTGACCATGGGCTGGGCCTGGACCTACCTGGTGGTGGCCGAGCTGGTCGCCGCCTCCAGCGGCCTGGGCTACATCAGCCTCAAGGCCATGCGCGGCTTCCAGGTGGACGTGATCTTCCTGGCCATCGCCATCATCGGCCTGCTCGGGCTGATCACCGACCAACTCTTCCGCATCCTCCGACTGAAGGTGGCCTCATGGGCGCAGTAGCAGCCATGCAACGCAACGACGCGGCACCGGCCGCACAAGGGGCGCAGCCGGCACGGCTGCGCGTGGACCAGGTCAGCCTGCGCTACCGCACCCCCGAGGGCGGCACCTTCGCCGCGCTGGAGAAGGTCTCCTTCGAGGTGCCGGACCAGCAGTTCGCGGTGATCGTCGGCCCCTCCGGCTGCGGCAAGTCGAGCCTGCTGTACCTCACCGCCGGGCTGTCCGAGCCCACCGAGGGCGACATCTACGTCGGCGGCCAGCGCGTCGACGGCCCCGGCGCCGACCGCGGCATGGTGTTCCAGAGCTACACCCTGTTCCCCTGGCTGACCGTGCGCGAGAACGTCGAGTTCGGCCTGAAGCGCCGTGGCCTGCCGGCCGCCGAGCGCAAGGAGATCGTCGACTACTACCTCAACGAGGTGGGCCTGGCCAACTTCGCCGGCAACTACCCCAAGCAGCTCTCCGGCGGCATGATGCAGCGCGTGGCCATCGCCCGCGCGCTGGCCAACGACCCGCAGATCCTGCTGATGGACGAGCCCTTCGGCGCCCTCGACAGCCAGACGCGCATGCAGATGCAGAAGCTGCTGCTGCGCGTGTGGGACCACAGCAAGAAGACCGTGGTGTTCGTCACCCACGACATCGACGAAGCCATCCTGCTGGGCGACCGCGTCTACGTCATGGGCGCGCGCCCGGGGCGCATCAAGCGCATCCTCGACGTGCCCATCGAGCGCCCACGCTCGCTGGACATGGTGATGGACCGCCAGTTCATCGAGATGAAGCGCGAAATCCTCGGGCTGCTCCACGACGACCTGGAAGAAGCGCACTGAAAGCCCACCGCGGGGGCGCGGCGCCCGCCTCGCCTCCGCGGCCGGCTCAGAGTCCGAGATCGCTCAGCGACGGGTGATCGTCCGGGCGCCGGCCCAGGGGCCAGCGGAACAGCCGCTCGTCCTCGCTGATGGGCAGGTCGTTGATGCTGGCGTGGCGTTCGACCATCAGGCCGTTCGCGTCGAAGGCCCAGTTCTCGTTGCCGTAGGAACGGAACCAGTTGCCCGAGTCGTCGTGCCACTCGTAGGCGAAGCGCACGGCGATGCGCTCGCCGGTGAAGGCCCAGAGTTCCTTGATCAGCCGGTAGTCCAGCTCGCGGCGCCACTTGCCGGTGAGAAATTCGACGATCTGCACGCGGCCACGGATGAAAGTGGAGCGGTTGCGCCAGGTGCTGTCCGGGCTGTAGGCCAGGGACACACGCTGTGGGTCGCGGCTGTTCCAGCCATCCTCGGCGGCGCGCACCTTCTGGATGGCGGTCTCGCGGGTGAAGGGCGGCAGGGGTGGGCGGGCTTCGCTCATGATGGGGGCTCCTGGTGTGGGGGTTCTGGTCATGGTGCGCTGGAGGTGGGTTTGGAGGAATGACACTGCTCCCACGGATGTTGCCAAGGTGATGGGTGGCTTTTCGTCTTCGTAGGAGCGAGCTTGCTCGCGAACGGTGTTCACCTGTGGCTTCGGTGCTCGTCCTGGAGAGCGCCCTCTCCCTAACCCTCTCCCTGAAGGGAGAGGGGACCGTTCGGTGTGCTTGGGTATTTCGGCGTTAGCCGGCTGGCACCGTAATTTCCGGCTGAAACCATTCCTCCTCTCGGCACGGACTAGCCCCCTCTCCCTTCAGGGAGAGGGCTGGGGAGAGGGGCTCTTGGAAGCCCCCGCCAACGCCCCACCCGCAAACACCCCCCGATCCTCCCGCGGACAAACCCCGAACCTGGCCCGATAACTCCGCGACAGATACGAAGGCGACTCGAACCCACAAGCCAGCCCCACCTCCAGCACGCTCATCTCCGTCTGCCGCAGCAACTGCCGGGCCTTGTCCAGGCGCAAGCCGAGGTAGAAGTTCGACGGCGTATCGTTCAGATGCAGGCGGAACAGGCGCTCCAGCTGGCGGCGGGTGACCTGGATGCGCTCGGCCAGGTCCAGGGTGGAGAGCGGCGGCTCGGTGTGCCTTTCCATTTCGCCCAGCACCTGGATCAGCTTCTTGTTGGTCACCCCGTAGCGCGTCGCCAGTTGTAGGCGCTGGTGGTCCTGGCGGGTACGGATGCGCCCGACCACGAACTGCTCGGACACCTGCACCGCCAGCTCCGGACCCTGGGCGCGGGCGATCAGGTCGAGCATCAGGTCGATGGACGCCGTGCCGCCGGCGGAGGTGATGCGCGAGCCGTCGATCTCGAACAGCTCCTGGGTCGCCTGCAACTGTGGATAAGTCTCCCGGAAGGCGTCCAGCGCCTCCCAGTGCAGCGTGCAGCGATGGCGGTCGAGCAGCCCGGCCTCGGCGAGGACGAAGCTGCCGGTGTCGATGCCACCGAGGGTCACGCCCTCGCGGTCGAGGCGGCGCAGCCAGTGCAGCAGCGCCGGAGTGCAGGCCTGCAGCGGGTCGAAGCCGGCCACCACGAACAGCGTGTCGCCGCGGCCCAGGGCCTCCAGGGCGCCGTCGGCGTTCATCGACATGCCGCTGCTGGCCAGCACCGGACCGCCGTCGACGCTCAGCAGGTGCCAGCGGTAGAGCCCGCCGCGGAAGCGGTTGGCGACGCGCAGCGGCTCCACGGCGGAGATGAACCCCATCAGGGAAAAACCGGGCAGCAGGAGGAACCAGAAGTCATTCGACATGGCGTCATCCAGGCGATTCGGAGCGGCGATTTGTTGGTATGGAACATTTGCCCGGCCCTGGCAATGGCCGAGGTCGCCAGCGTGCAAGTGCAGGTCGCCGGAGTGCGATTTTCCGTCGCAGGCTGTGCGTAATTTGAACACCAGCCACCGCCGCGCGGGGCCATGACACAACAACGATAACCATTGCCGCAAAGGCCTTGAGGAGAAGTCATGAAGCTATCGATCAAAGCGGGCGCCTGCGCCGCGCTGTTCACCCTGGTCAGCAGCGCCTGGGCCGCCGAGCCGGCGTCGTGCCAGAACGTGCGCATGGGCTCGGTGAACTGGACCGACGTGGTGGCCAGCAGCGCAGTGGCCGAGGCCCTGCTCGACGGCCTGGGCTACAAGGTCAAGCAGACCAGCGCCTCGCAGCAGATCATCCTGGCCGGCATGGCCGACAAGCAGCTCGACGTCTTCCTCGGCTACTGGCAGCCGACCATGCAGCCGGTGGCCAAGCCCTACCTGGACAAGCAGCAGATCGAAGTCATCACCCCGGCCACCCTGGGCGACGCGCAGTCCACCTACGCAGTGCCCACCTACGTCTACGACGGCGGCCTGAAGACCTTCGCCGACATCGCCAAATTCCGCGACAAGCTGGACAACAAGATCTACCTGATCGAGCCGGGCAGCGGCTCCAACCGCATCACCGCGGACATGATCGCCAAGGACAAGTTCGGCCTGAAGGGCTTCCAGGTCGTCGAGTCCAGCGAGGCCGGCATGCTCACCGCGGTCAAGCGCGCCATCAAGCGCCAGCAGTGGGTGGTGTTCTTCGGCTGGAAACCGCACCCGATGAACCTGCAGATCGACATGAAATACCTCACCGGCAGCGACGACGTGTTCGGCCCCAACGAAGGCGCCGCCACCGTCTCCATCATGACTGCCGCCGGCTACCAGGAGCAGTGCGGCAACGTCGCCAAGCTGCTGCACAACCTGCGCTTCAGCAGCCAGGAAGTCAGCCAGGTGATGGAACCCATCCTCGACCGCAGCCAGCCGCTGGACGCCGCCCGCACCTGGCTCAAGGCCCATCCCGACCAGCTCAAGGCCTGGCTCGCCGGGGTGACCACCTTCGACGGCAAGCCGGCAGAACCCGCCTTTGTCGCCAGCCTGAAGTAAGCCAATAACGCCCCACCCTTGCGCGGCCCGCCCGCCGCGCAGGGACTCCGCATGCCTAAAGAAAGGACAGCCACCGTGAACCATGAAGTCATAGTCACCTGCGCGGTGACCGGCGCCGGCGACACCGTCGGCAAGCACCCGGCCATCCCCGTCACCCCCAAGGAAATCGCCGCCGCCGCCATCGAGGCGGCCAAGGCCGGCGCCACCGTTGCCCACTGCCACGTGCGCGACCCGCAGACCGGCAAGCCCAGCCGCGACGTGAACCTCTACCGCGAAGTGGTGGAGCGCATCCGCGAGAGCGACACCGACGTCATCATCAACCTCACCGCCGGCATGGGCGGCGACCTGGAGATCGGCAAGGGCGAGCAGCCCCTGGAATTCGGCGCCGGCACCGACCTGGTCGGCCCGCTGGAGCGTCTGGCCCACGTCGAGGCGCTGCTGCCGGAAATCTGCACCCTGGACTGCGGCACCCTGAACTTCGGCGACGGCGACTTCATCTACGTCTCCACCCCGGCCCAGCTGCGCGCCGGTGCCAAGCGCATCACCGAACTGGGGGTGAAGGCCGAGCTGGAAATCTTCGACACCGGCCACCTGTGGTTCGCCAAGCAGATGCTCAAGGAAGGCCTGCTGGAAGACCCGCTGATCCAGATCTGCCTGGGCATCCCCTGGGGCGCGCCGGCCGACACCACCACCATGAAGGCCATGGCCGACAACATCCCCGCGGGCCTCACCTGGGCCGGCTTCGGCATCGGCCGCTCGCAGATGCCCATGGTCGCCCAGGCCATGCTGCTGGGCGGCAACGTGCGGGTGGGCCTGGAAGACAACATCTGGCTGGACCGCGGCGTGCACGCCAGCAACGGCAGCCTGGTGGAGCGCGCCATCGAGATCATCGAACGCCTCGGCGGCCGCGCCCTCACCCCGGCCGAAGGGCGCAAGAAGATGAACCTCAAGCCCCGCCCCTGAAACCCGCTTTTCGCAGGAGCGAGCTTGCTCGCGAACGGCTCCGCAGCGGACCCGGTTCGCGAGCAAGCTCGCTCCTACAGGCAATCCCCCTTTCCCGCTGGAGCCCTTCATGTCCTACATCACCGAAATCAAGACCTTCGCCGCCCTCGGCAGCGGCGTCATCGGCAGCGGCTGGATCGCCCGCGCCCTGGCCCACGGCCTCGACGTGGTCGCCTGGGACCCGGCGCCGGGCGCCGAGGCCGCCCTGCGCCAGCGCGTGGCCAACGCCTGGCCGGCGCTGCAGAAGGCCGGGCTGGTGCCCGGCGCGTCCCAGGAACGCCTGAAGTTCGTCGACACCATCGAGGAATGCGTGCGCGACGCCGACTTCATCCAGGAAAGCGCCCCCGAGCGCCTGGACCTGAAGTGCGAGCTGCACGCCAAGATCAGCGCCGCCGCCAAGCCCGACGCGCTGATCGGCTCCAGCACCTCGGGCCTGCTGCCCAGCGAGTTCTATGCCGACGCCACGCACCCCGAGCGCTGCGTGGTCGGCCACCCGTTCAACCCGGTGTACCTGCTGCCGCTGGTGGAAGTGGTGGGCGGCGAGAAGACCGACCCGGCGGCCATCCAGGCGGCCATCGCGGTGTACCGCAGCCTGAGCATGCGCCCGCTGCACGTGCGCAAGGAAGTCCCCGGCTTCATCGCTGACCGCCTGCTCGAAGCGCTCTGGCGCGAGGCCCTGCACCTGGTCAACGACGGCGTCGCCAGCACCGGCGAGATCGACGACGCCATCCGCTTCGGCGCCGGCCTGCGCTGGTCGTTCATGGGCACCTTCCTGACCTACACCCTGGCCGGCGGCAACGCCGGGATGCGCCACTTCATGGCCCAGTTCGGCCCGGCCCTGCAACTGCCCTGGACCTACCTGCCGGCGCCGGAACTGACCGAATCGCTGATCGACAAGGTGGTCGAAGGCACCGCCGAGCAGCAGGGCAAGCGCAGCATCGCCGAACTGGAGCGCTACCGCGACGACTGCCTGCTGGCGGTATTGGGCGCCATCAAGGACACCAAGGCACGCCACGGCTTCGCCTTCGTCGACTAAGAACCTGCCAGGATTTGCTGCGCGTCGGCATAACTGCGTTAAAAACAGGCGGTGACTGCTCATTTACGGCAAGTAAACTCCGCGTCCCCGCCTGTTTTTGCCTTGTTCTGCTCTAGCTCGCGAAATCCTGATCAGGTTCTACCCTGTCTATCCGCCCACTCCGAACGGCCCCCTCTCCCTTCAGGGAGAGGGCTGGGGAGAGGGGCTCTTCGGAATGACCACCATGCCCACCCTGAAAACCTACGAAACCCCGGTACTGGCCGAGTGGACCGACTACAACGGCCACCTGCGCGACGCCTATTACCTGCTGATCTTCAGCTACGCCACCGACGCCCTGATGGACCACCTGGGCCTGGACAGCGCCGGCCGCGAGGCCAGCGGCCACTCGCTGTTCACCCTGGAGGTGCACCTGAACTACCTGCACGAGGTGAAGCAGGGCGAGCCGGTGGAGGTGCGCACCCAACTGCTGGCCCACGACCGCAAGCGCCTGCACGTGCACCACACGCTGCACCGCCCCGGCGAGGACGAACCGCTGGCGGCCAGCGAACAGATGCTGCTGCACGTGAGCCTGGACGGCCCGCGCTCGGCGCCCTTCGAGGGCGTGGTGCTGGAGCGCGTGCTGGCCCTGGCCGAGGCGCACCGCGGCCTGCCGCGGCCGGCGCACGTCGGCCGGATGATCGGCCTGCCGGGCTGAGCATGGCGCGCGAGTATCCGTTGTCCGCCGGCATGGCGGACTTCGTCGCGCGCACCCGCGCCTTCGCCAGCGCCGATCCGTCCCTGGCGGCGCAGCGCAAGGCCTACTCGCGCATGGCCGCCGCCTTCACCCCGCCACGCCCACCGGGCCTGCGGATAAGCGACCTGGCCCTGGCCGGCCTGCCGCCGCTGCGCCTGTTCCGCCCGGCGGGCACACCGCCGGCAACGGGCTGGGCGGCGGTGCTGTTCCTCCACGGAGGCGGCTGGATGCTCGGCGACCTCGACTCCCACGCCTTCTTCTGCGCCGAACTGGCCGCCCGCCTGGGCCTGCTGGTGCTGTCGGTGGACTACCGGCTGGCCCCGCAACACCCCTTCCCCGCCGCTCTGCAAGACAGCCTGGCGGCCTGGCGCGCCCTGCGCGACGGCGCGCTGGACGACCCCCTCGACCGCACCCGCCTGGCGGTGGCCGGCGACAGCGCCGGCGGCAACCTGGCCGCCGCCCTGTGCCTGGCCCTGCGCGATGCGGGCGAGGCGCAGCCGCGGGTCCAGGTGCTGGTCTATCCGGCCCTGGGTGACGAGGCTACGGATTCGCGAGTCGAGTGTGCGGATGCGCCGTTGTTGTCCGCTGCTGACATGCGGGCGTGCATCGATGCCTATTTGCCTGATCCATTGCAACGGCATCGGCCTCTTGCCTTGCCTTTGCGGGCCCATGACTTCACTGGGTTGGCGCCGGCGTTCGTGGGTGTGGCCGAGTTCGATCCGTTGCGGGATGACGGGCGGCGCTACGCCGAGCGGCTGCGCAGGGATGGGGTGGAAGTGGACTATTTTCCCGGTCCGGGGTTGGTCCACGGCTGCCTGCGAGCGCGGGAACTGCCGGAGGTGGATAGGTTGTACGAGGCGCTGTTCGAGGCGTTGGCCCGGCGTCTGGATTGAGCGCAGGCGGTTTTCCGCTTTTCCGCTTTTCGTAGGAGCGAGCTTGCTCGCGAACGGAGTTTCCAGGTGGCCTGGGTGCCTCGGTTTGACTCCGCTCCCTCTCCCCAACCCTCTCCCTGAAGGGAGAGGGGGCTAGTCCGTGCCGAGAGAAGGAATGGTTTCAGCCGGAAACCGTTGGAGTTACCGGCTGACTCCAGAACACCGAACTCTGCCCAACGGTCCCCTCTCCCTTCAGGGAGAGGGTTAGGGAGAGGGCGTTCTTCAGGATATGCACCGAACCTGACCGGCAGAACGCCGTTCGCGAGCAAGCTCGCTCCTACGAAAAGCCAGCCAGGGCGAACAACAAAAAAATCCCCCGCCGCGCCCGACGCGCGACAGGGGACGAAAGCGAGCCGTCAAGGCTCCCAGTGTGACAAGCACCTACTTCGGTATCGACCGCAGCGGTATGGCTCCAGTGTGGCTGCTTCGCCAACTTCGGGTTTGCCGAAAACGACGTGCGCGTATCCGCCGCGGACAGGCAACGAAACTAGGCACGGCCCCTTAAGCAATCCTTAAGGCGACGACATCGAGAATCCTTCTTGTTTGCATTCTCAGCCGCCGCCGACCACCGCGCCGCGCGGCCCTGCCCCAGGTGAAACCATGCTGGTCCCCTTCCTGATCATGCTCCGCGAGGGCATGGAGGCCGCGCTCATCGTCGGCATCATCGCCAGCTACCTGCGCCGCACCGGGCGCGCGCACTGGATGCCGGCGGTGTGGATCGGGGTGTTCCTCGCCGCCGCCCTGGCGCTGTTCGTCGGCGCCGGGCTGGAGCTGGCCAGCGCCGAGTTCCCGCAGAAGCAGCAGGAACTGTTCGAAGCCCTGGTGGGCCTGGCCGCGGTGGCCATCCTCACCTCCATGGTGTTCTGGATGCGCAAGATGGCGCGCTCCATCAAGGGCGAGCTGCAGGCCGCGCTGGACCACGCCTTCCACTCCCGCCACCAGGGTTATGCGCTGATCGCCATGGTGTTCCTCGCCGTGGCCCGCGAAGGCCTGGAGACGGTGTTCTTCCTGCTCGCCGTGTTCCAGCAGAGCGACGGCCCCGGCGCGCCGTTGGGGGCGCTGCTCGGCCTGGCGCTGGCGGTGGCCCTGGGCTACGGCATCTACAGCGGCGGCGTGCGCCTGAACCTGGCGCGCTTCTTCCGCTGGACCGGGCTGTTCATCCTGGTGGTGGCCGCCGGCATCCTCGCCAACGCGGTGCGCTCGCTGCACGAGGCCGGGGTCTGGAACCTGCTGCAGGCGCCCCTGTGGGACAGCGGCGCCAGCCTGCCCGAGGACGGCGCCCTGGGCTCGCTGCTGGCCGGGCTGTTCGGCTACCAGCAGAGCCCCACCCTGAGCACCCTCGGCGCCTGGCTGGCCTACCTGGCGCTGAGCCTGACGCTGTTCTTCCTGCCGCCGCGCCCCGCGGCCCCTGCCCGGAGCACCGCCGAATGAGCCTGCCGGAACCCCAGCCGCCGGTGGGCGCCCGCCGCCTGCTGCTCAACGCCGCGGTGGCGGCCTCGGCGGCCCTGGCCGTGCTCGCCGCGGCGGCCTTCTACTACGCCGCGCGCCATGCCCACCAGGCCAAGCTGGAAAACGACGAAGTACAGGTCACGGTGCTGCCCCACGGCTGCCAACCCAACGCCCTGAGCGTGCCGGCCGGGCAGGCGCGCTTCCGCATCCTCAACCGCTCCGACCGCGCGGTGGAGTGGGAAATCCTCGACGGCGTGATGGTGGTGGAGGAACGCGAGAACATCGCCCCGGGCATGAGCCAGTCGCTCTCGGCCTACCTCGCCCCCGGCGACTACCAGGTCACCTGCGGCCTGCTCAGCAACCCCCACGGCAGCCTGCACGTCACCCCCAGCGCGGCCGCCAGCGCCGCCCAGCAGGCGCGCTCGCCGCTGCTGGACTTCGTCGCCCCGCTGGCCGAATACCGCGTCTACCTGGCCGGCCAGCTGCGCCAGCTGCAACGCGCCCTGGATGCCCTGAGCCAGGCCCTGGCGGCCAACGACCTCGGCGCCGCGCGCACGCATTACCTGGAAGGCCGCGCCGCCTACCAGCGCATCGCCGCCAGCGCCCAGCGCCTGGCCGAGCTGGACAACCGCATCGCCCCGCGCGCCGACGCCTTCGAGCAGCGCGAGCAGGACCCGGCCTTCGGCGGCTTCCACCGCATCGAGTACGGCCTGTTCGCCCAGGACTCGACCGCCGGCCTGGCGCCGGTCGCCACGCAACTGCAGGCCGACGTCGCCACCCTGAAGGACGCCCTCATGGCCCAGTCGCTGCCGCCCGAACAGCTCTCCGGCAACGCCGCGCGGCTGCTGCGCAACCTGGCCGAGCAACGCGTGAACGGCGACGAGGAACGCTACAGCCACAGCGACCTGGCCGGCTTCACCGCCAACCTAGAGGGCGCGCGCAAGGTCATCGACCTGCTGCGCCCGCTGCTGCAACGCAAGGCCGCCGAACTGCCCGCGCGCCTGGACGCCGCCGCCGCGGCGCTCGACACCGGCCTCGCGCAACTGGCCGGCAGGCCCTACGACCAGGTCACGGCCGCCCAGCGCCAGCAGCTGGCCGCCGCGGCCGCCCGCCTGGCCGAGGCGCTGGACGCCGTGGCGCCGGCCCTGGGCCTGGCCCAACCCTGATCCGAGGAAGTACCGATGCACAGTAACGACGACAGCCCCGCCAACGCCCAACGCCGCCGCGTGCTGCTCGGCCTCGGCGCCGCCGGCATGGCCCTGGCCGGCGCCAGCCTGGCGGGCCCGGCGCGGGCCGCCGACACCGCGGCCGTCACCCACGCGCCGGCCAGCGAACGCACCCAGGAGCGCAACGCCTGGTTCGGCCGCCACCAGCCGGGCATCGTCACGCCGCGCCCGGCGGCCGGGATGATCGTCGCCTTCGACGTGCTGGCCAGCGACCGCGCCGGCCTGGAGCGGCTGTTCCGGGTGCTCGACGAGCGCATCCGCTTCCTCATGGCCGGCGGAGCGGTGCAGCAGGTCGACCCCAAGCTGCCGCCGCTGGACTCGGGCATCCTCGGCCCGGTGGTGATCCCGGACAACCTGACCGTCACCGTCTCGGTGGGCGACTCGCTGTTCGACGAGCGCTTCGGCCTGGCGGCGCGCAAGCCACGCCACCTGCAACCCATGGCCGGCTTCCCCAACGACGCCCTGGACCCGGCGCGCTGCCACGGCGACCTGTGCCTGCAGTTCTGCGCCAACACCCCGGACACCAACATCCACGCCCTGCGCGACATCGTGAAGAACACCCCGGACCTGCTGCTGGTGCGCTGGAAGCAGGAAGGCAGCGTGCCGGTGCAGCCCAGCCGCCCCGGCCAGCCCACCGAGAGCGCGCGCAATTTCCTGGGCTTCCGCGACGGCTCGGCCAACCCCGACTCCAGCGACGAGGCGGCCATGCGCCGCATCGTCTGGGTGCAGCCCGGCAGCGGCGAGCCGGCCTGGGCGGCGGGCGGCAGCTACCAGGCGGTGCGCATCATCCGCAACTTCGTCGAACGCTGGGACCGCACGCCGCTGCAGGAGCAGGAAAGCATCATCGGCCGGATCAAGGCCAGCGGCGCGCCCCACGACGGCCGGGTGGAAACCGACGTGCCGGACTACGCCCGCGACGCCGAGGGCAAGCGCACGCCGCTGGACGCCCACATCCGCCTGGCCAACCCGCGCACCGCGCAGAGCCAGGCCAACCTCATCCTGCGCCGGCCGTTCAACTACTCCAACGGCGCGGCCAGCAACGGCCAGCTGGACATGGGCCTGCTGTTCATCTGCTACCAGGCGGACCTGGCGCGCGGCTTCATCGCCGTGCAGACGCGCCTGAACGGCGAGCCGCTGGAGGAATACCTGAAGCCGCAAGGCGGCGGCTACTTCTTCGTCCTGCCCGGGGTCACCGGGCCGGACGACTTCCTCGGCCGCAGCCTGCTGGCCTGAACAACGACAACGCACTGGAGCCATCGGACATGAAACGCACCTCCCTCGCCCTGCTGTTCAGCCTCGGCCTGCTCGCCGCGCCGCTGGCCACCTTCGCCGCCACCGGCTCGCCGCTGGACCTGGTCGGCCCCATCGCCGACTACAAGCTCTACGTCACCGACAACCTCGACGAGCTGGTCAAGCGCACCCAGCAGTTCACCGACGCGGTGAAGCAGGGCGACCTGGCCACGGCGAAGAAGCTCTACGCGCCGACCCGCGTGTTCTATGAGTCGATCGAACCGGTGGCCGAGCTGTTCAGCGACCTGGACAGCGCCATCGACTCCCGCGAGGACGACCACGAGAAGAAGGTCGACGCCCCGGACTTCACCGGCTTCCACCGCATCGAGTACGGCCTGTTCACCAAGAACAGCACCGCAGGCCTCGGCCCGCTGGCCGACAAGCTGATGGCCGACGTGCACGAGCTGCGCAAGCGCGTGGAAGGCCTGCCCTTCCCGCCGGAGAAAGTCGTCGGCGGCGCCGCCGCGCTGATGGAGGAAGTGGCCGCGACCAAGGTCAGCGGCGAGGAGGACCGCTACAGCCACACCGACCTGTACGACTTCCAGGGCAACGTCGACGGCGCCAAGAAGATCGTCGAACTGTTCCGCCCGCAACTGGCCAAGCAGGACCCGGCCTTCGTCGCCAAGGTGGAGAAGAACTTCGCCACGGTCGACGGCATCCTCGCCAAGTACAAGACCAAGGACGGCGGCTACCAGACCTACGACAAGCTCAGCGCCAAGGACCGCAAGGCCCTGGCCGGGCCGGTGAATACCCTGGCCGAGGACCTTTCGACCATGCGCGGCAAGCTGGGACTGAACTAAAGCCGGTCGCGGGCCGTCCCGGTCGGAAAACGACCTGCTCTTGCCTGTGAAGGACACTCCGTCGGCCGGGTGCTTGCGCCCGGCCGGCGCTGTTCCGAGAATCCGGGGAAGCCCAACCTCACGGAGGACTCCGCGATGATGCACGCCGACCTGATCGACCAGGACGATTTCCGCGAACGCCTGCAGGCGCTGGGCTTCGCCGTTCCGCCGGACGTCACCGCGGAACAGGCCTGCGAATACGCGGTGCGCGCCCTCACCCCCGAACGCTCCATGGCCCTGCGCCGGCTGGTGGAAGAGATGCTGGGCGGCAACGCGACGCTGCTGCCGGCGGTGCGCGAGGCGATTTCGCGGCAGTTGTTGCCGGCGTTGGTGCCAAGGCCCTGACTCGCTCTCTTCGCTCTTCGTAGGAGCGAGCTTGCTCGCGAACAGCGTTCTGCCGGTTAGGTTCGGTGCACATCCTGAAGAGCGCCCTCTCCCTAACCCTCTCCCTGAAGGGAGAGGGGACCGTTCGGAGTGCTCGGATATTTCAGAGTTAGCCGGCAGCTCTGTGGTTTCCAGCTGAAACCCTTCCTCCTCTCGGCACGAACAAGCCCCCTCTCCCTTCAGGGAGAGGGCTGGGGAGAGGGGACCACGGGCGGGCCAGAACACCCAAAACCACCGGCCTCTCCCGAAGGCGCCCAGTTCGATTACCCCCATTCGGCAGCCAAGGCCAAACGGCGGATAACGCGGAGCGTTATCCGCCCTACACCGCCATAGGCTAGGGTTGTGCCATGGCCCCCCGCCGGAGTCCCCCATGACCGCGCTGCACGATCTCACCGCCGTCCAGCTGCTGGCCCTGTACCGTTCGCGCCAGCTGTCCCCCGTGGAATACCTGCAGCACCTGATCGCCCACATCGAACGCTGGGAGCCGCACCTCTGCGCGCTCTACGCCTATGCCCCGGAACGCGCCCTGGGCGAGGCGCGGGAGGCGGAGGCGCGCTGGCTGAAAGGCGAACCGCGCGGGGAGCTGGATGGCGTGCCGGTCACCATCAAGGAACTCATCGCCAGTGTCGGCGACCCGATTCCCCAAGGCAGCGCCGCCGTGCCCCTGGTCCCCGCCACCCACGACGCGCCGCCCACCGCGCGGCTGCGCGAGGCCGGGGCCATCCTCCTGGCCAAGACCACGGTGCCGGACTTCGGCATGCTCTCCTCCGGCCTGTCCAGCTTCCACAAGCTGGCGCGCAACCCCTGGAACCTGGCGATGAACCCCGGCGGCTCCAGCGCCGGCGCCGCGGCGGCCGCTGCCGCCGGCTACGGCCCGCTGCACGTGGGCACCGACATCGGCGGCTCGGTGCGCCTGCCGGCCGCCTGGTGCGGCCTGGTGGGCTTCAAGCCGAGCCTCGGGCGGATTCCCATCGACCCCTACTACACCGGGCGCTGCGCCGGGCCCATGACGCGCAGCCTGGACGACACCGCGCTGCTGATGAAGCACCTCTCGCGCGCCGACTGGCGCGACGCCACCAGCCTGCCGCCGGCCGAGCTGGACTGGAACATCCGCCCGGCCGAAGTGCGCGGCCTGCGCATCGGCCTGCAACTGGACCCCGGCTGCGGCCTGCAGCCCGAGGCGGAAGTGCGCCACGCGGTGGAGGCTGCCGCGCAACGCTTCGCCGAGGCCGGCGCGCAGATAATCGAAGTGCAGCCGATCCTCGACCGCGGGCTGCTCGACGGCCTGGACCTGTTCTGGCGCGCGCGCCTGTGGGCCGAGATCGAGACGCTGCCGGCCGAGCGCCAGGCGCAGGTGCTGCCCTACATCTACCAATGGGCGGAAGGCGGCGCGCAGGTCTCCGGCGTGCAGGCGGTGCGCGGCTTCAACCAGACCTTCGAGATGCGCAGGCGCGCCGCCGAGCAGTTCCACGACATCGACTGCCTGCTCAGCCCGACCAACCAGGTGGCGGCCTTCCCCGCCGAGTGGGCCTCGCCCACCAACGACCCGGCGCTGCCTTTCGAGCACATCTGCTTCACCGTGCCCTGGAACATGTCCGAGCAGCCGGCGCTGTCGATCAACTGCGGTTTCACCGCCGCCGGCATGCCCATCGGCCTGCAGATCGTCGGCCCGCGCTTCGCCGACGTGACCGTGCTGCGCCTGGGCAAGGCCTACGAAACCTGGCGTGGCGAACTGCCGGGATGGCCGCGGCCCCCCGAGCGAGGCTAAGCTGCGGGAACACGCACGGCAGAAGGACTCGTTCGCGCGCATGCATTACTCCGCCTACATCGCCCACTTCCTGGTGGCCATCCAGGTCCTCGGCGTGGTCGCCGCCGTCCACGCGGTGCTCACCGTGCGCACCGCGCAGGGCGCCATCGCCTGGGCCATTTCCCTGGTGTTCATGCCGCTGCTCACCCTGCTGCCCTACCTGGTGTTCGGCCGCAGCCGCTTCGACGCCTACATCGGCGCGCGGCGCCAGGCCAACGAGGAGATGCACCTGGCCGCCGCCGAGCTGGACTGGCGGCCCTGGGTGGAGGAAGCCCTGACGGCGAGCCAGTCGGAGAACTACAAGGCGCTCAAGGCCCTGTCCGCGCTGGCGCGCATGCCGACCCTGGCGAACAACCACGTGCGCCTGCTGGTCAACGGCAAGGCCACCTTCGACGCCATCTTCGAGGCCATCGCCCAGGCCAGGAAGGTGGTGCTGGTGCAGTTCTTCATCGTCCGCGACGACGCCCTCGGCCAGCGCCTGGCGCAGCTGCTGCTGGAGCGCGCGGCCAACGGCGTGGAAGTCTTCCTGCTCTACGACGCCATCGGCAGCCACGGCCTGCCCGGGCGCTACGTCGAGCGCCTGCGCGCCGGCGGCGTGCAGGTGCAGGCCTTCAGCACCGGCCACGGCGCGATCAACCGCTTCCAGCTGAACTTCCGCAACCACCGCAAGGTGGTGGTGGTCGACGGCCTGCGCGGCTTCGTCGGCGGGCACAACGTCGGCATCGAGTACCTGGGCGAGAAGCCGCCGCTGTCGCCCTGGCGCGACACCCACGTGGAACTGCGCGGCCCGGCCGTGGCCTGCCTGCAGGAGTGCTTCGCCGAGGACTGGTTCTGGGCCACCCACGCCCTGCCCACCCTGCTGCTGCCGGACAGCTACGACGAGCAGGGGGTGATCTGCCAGGTGCTGGCCAGCGGCCCGGCGGACAAGCAGGAAACCTGCTCGCTGTTCTTCGTCGAGATGATCAACGCGGCCAGCGAAAGGGTGTGGATAACCACCCCGTACTTCATCCCCGACGAGGCGGTCAGCTCGGCCCTGCGCCTGGCCGCGCTGCGCGGCGTGGACGTGCGCATCCTGCTGCCCTCGCGCCCGGACCACCGCACGGTCTACGCCGCCTCCAGCCTCTACGCCCAGGACGCGGTGCGCGCCGGGGTGAAGGTGTACCGCTACCAGCCGGGCTTCCTGCACCAGAAGGTGGTGCTGGTGGACCACGACTGCGCCGCGGTGGGCAGCGCCAACCTGGACAACCGCTCGTTCCGGCTGAACTTCGAGATCATGCTGGTGACGGTGGACGAAGCCTTCGCCCGCGACGTGGAGAGCATGCTGCTGGCGGATTTCGAGCAGGCGGTGGAGCTGGGCACGGAGCGCAGCGGGCAATTGCAGCAGTTGGGGATGCGGGTGGCGCGGTTGGTTTCGCCGATTCTTTGAAGGTTGCGGGCTGGAGGCCTGAGGCTGGAGGCTTTTCGTAGGAGCGAGCTTGCTCGCGAACCTGTCGGGGCCCGGTGCCAAGCCGTTCGCGAGCAAGCTCGCTCCTACGAGGAGAAGGTGTTCGGCGGTGGTTTCTGGTGTGGCGGGAATGCCGCTGCCCTCTCCCTAACCCTCTCCCTGAAGGGAGAGGGGACCGTTGGGCAGGGCTGGGTGTTTTAGAGTCAGCCGGCAACACCGCGGTTGGTTTCGTCGATTCTTTGAAGATTACGGGCTGGAGGCTTGAGGCTGGAGGCTTTTCGTAGGAGCGAGCTTGCTCGCGAACCTGGCGGGGCCCGGTGCCAAGCCGTTCGCGAGCAAGCTCGCTCCTACGAGGAGAAGGTGTTCGGCGGTGGTTTCTGGTGTGGCGGGGATGCCGCGGCCCTCTCCCTAACCCTCTCCCTGAAGGGAGAGGGGACCGTTGGGCAGGGCTGGGTGTTTTAGAGTCAGCCGGCAACACCGCGGTTGGTTTCGCCGATTCTTTGATGCTTGCGGGCTGGAGGCTGGAGGCTTTTCGTAGGAGCGAGCTTGCTCGCGAACCTGTCGGGGCCCGGTGCCAAGCTGTTCGCGAGCAAGCTCGCTCCTACGAGGAGAAGGTGTTCGCCGGTAGTTTCTGGTGTGGCGGGGATGCCTGTTGCCCTCCCCCCCGAACACCATCGACCCCAGGCAAAACACCCACAAAGAAAAACGCCCGACTCACTCAAGTGAGCCGGGCGCTTCTACTAGCGCAAGGTCATCAAGCCGGCGCAGAACTACGGATCAGGTGATCAAAGGCCGACAACGAAGCCTTCGCCCCCTCACCCACCGCAATCACGATCTGCTTGTACGGCACCGTGGTCACGTCACCGGCAGCGAAGATACCCGGCAGCGAAGTCTCGCCGCGCGCATCGACGATGATCTCGCCGCGCGGGGTCAGCTCGACGCTGCCCTTGAGCCACTCGGTGTTCGGCAGCAGGCCGATCTGCACGAAGATGCCTTCCAGCTCCACCGACTTGAACTCTTCCGAGTTGCGGTCCTTGTAGACCAGGCCGGTGACCTTCTGGCCGTCGCCCTTCACTTCGCTGGTCAGCGCGCTGGTGATCACGTCCACGTTCGGCAGGCTGTACAGCTTGCGTTGCAGCACGGCGTCGGCGCGCAGCTTGCTGTCGAATTCCAGCAGGGTCACGTGGGCGACGATGCCGGCCAGGTCGATGGCCGCCTCGACGCCGGAGTTGCCGCCGCCGATCACCGCCACGCGCTTGCCCTTGAACAGCGGGCCGTCGCAGTGCGGGCAGAAGCACACGCCCTTGGCCTTGTATTCCTGCTCGCCGGGCACGCCCATTTCACGCCAGCGGGCGCCGGTGGCGAGGATCACGGTCTTGGCCTTGAGGCTGCCGCCGCCCTCGAACTTCACTTCGTGCAGCTCGCCGGCATTCTTCGCCGGGACCAGCGCGCTGGCGCGCTGCAGGTTCATGATGTCGACCTCGTACTGCTTCACGTGCTCTTCCAGCGCGCGGGCCAGTTTCGGGCCTTCGGTCTCCTTCACCGAGATGAAGTTCTCGATGGCCATGGTGTCCAGCACCTGGCCGCCGAAGCGCTCGGCGGCGACGCCGGTGCGGATGCCCTTACGCGCGGCGTAGATGGCCGCCGAGGCGCCAGCCGGGCCACCGCCCACCACCAGCACGTCGAAGGCTTCCTTGGCGGCCAGCTTCTCGGCTTCGCGAGCGGCGGCGCCGGTGTCGATCTTGGCGAGGATTTCCTCCACGCCCATGCGGCCCGCGCCGAAGACTTCGCCGTTCAGGTAGATGCTCGGCACCGACATGACCTGGCGCTTCTCCACCTCGTCCTGGAACAGCGCGCCGTCGATGGCGACGTGGCGGATGTTGGGGTTGAGCACCGCCATCAGGTTCAGCGCCTGGACCACGTCCGGGCAGTTCTGGCAGGACAGCGAGAAGTAGGTTTCGAACTCGAACTTGCCCTGGATGCCCTTGACCTGCTCGATGACTTCGGGCTCGAGCTTGGACGGGTGGCCGCCGACCTGCAGCAGGGCCAGCACCAGGGAAGTGAACTCGTGGCCCATGGGGATACCGGCGAAACGCAGGCCGATGTCCGCCCCCGGGCGGTTCAGCGAGAAGGACGGCTTGCGTTCGTCGCCGCCGTCTTCGCGCAGGGTGATCTTGTCGGTCAGGCCGACGATGTCGTGCAGCAGTTCGCTCAGCTCGCGGGATTTGTCGCTGTCATCGAGGGACGCGACTATCTCGAACGGCTGGGTGACCTTTTCCAGGTAGGCCTTCAACTGGGTCTTAAGATTGGCGTCCAACATGAATTCAGCTCCTACGAAATTCGGGCAAAAGGGTTCCCGCGGCGGACGCTGTGCGTCCGCCCTGCACGCTTGCGGGTAGGCTTTGGGCAGGGCGGGCGGCCCTTGTGGGGGCCGTCCGCCGGGGGAGGGTGTTACTTAGATCTTGCCAACCAGGTCCAGGGACGGGGCCAGAGTCTTCTCGCCTTCTTTCCACTTGGCCGGGCAGACTTCGCCCGGGTGAGCGGCGGTGTACTGGGCGGCTTTCAGCTTGCGCAGGGTCTCGCCGACGTCACGAGCGATCTCGTTGCTGTGGATTTCGACGGTCTTGATCACGCCTTCCGGGTTGATCACGAAGGTGCCGCGCAGGGCCAGGCCTTCTTCCGGGATGTGCACGCCGAAAGCGTTGGTCAGCTGGTGGGTCGGGTCGCCGATCAGCGGGAACTGAGCCTTGCCCACGGCCGGGGAGGTTTCGTGCCAGACCTTGTGGGAGAAGTGGGTGTCGGTGGTGACGATGTAGACTTCGGTGCCAGCGTCGCGGAAGGCGGCGTAGTTGTTGGCGGCGTCTTCGATCTCGGTCGGGCAGTTGAAGGTGAAGGCTGCCGGCATGAAGATCAGGACCGACCACTTGCCCTTCAGGGACTGCTCGGTGACCTCGATGAACTTGCCGTTGTGGAAGGCGTTGACCTTGAACGGTTGGACTTGGGTGTTGATCAGGTTCATTCGGCATTCCTCGTAGAGATGGGTTGATCGAATTGGTTATGAAATTCGACGTGGGCAAGATTATCCGCTATTAGCCCGGATGGCCCATTGATTTAGGCCATCAAATAAATTGGCTTTCTCTATCAGCGGACTTATAAAAGGAAGAGCATCGCTATCGATGAGCGATGCCATCCTCCATCCTGCACAACCGACACGACCACCTCGTGACAGCCCTCAGTGCCCGGCCTTCCACGGCTGCCCCAGCGACACCGGGGCGAACAGGCGGGTGCGCAACCCATCGCGGGAGAGCAGCACCAGGACCACGATAGTGGCCACATAGGGCAGCATCGCCAGCAGGTTGGCCGGGATGCTCAGGCCGACGCCCTGGGCAACCAGATGCAGGATGCTCGCCAGGCCGAACAGCCAGGCGCCGAGCAGCACCCGGAACACCCGCCAACTGGCGAACACCACCAGCGCCAGGGCAATCCAGCCGCGGCCCGCGCTCATGTTCTCGGCCCACATGGGGGTGTAGGCCAGGGACAGGTAGGCCCCGGCCAGGCCGGCCATGGCGCCGCCGAAAAGCACCGCCATGGTGCGCACGCGCACCACCGGCAGGCCCATGGCGGCGGCCGCGTCGGGGTTCTCGCCGACCGCCTGGAGCACCAGCCCGGCGCGGCTTTTCAGCAGCAGCCAGGCGACGCCGGCGAACAGCGCGAACGTCAGGTAGACCAGCGCATCCTGGGCGAAGAGCATCTTCCCGACCAGCGGCAGGGCGGCCAGCCCCGGCACGGCGATGGGCGCGAAGCCCGCCAGCGGCTTGCCCACCCAGGCCGCGCCGACGAAGGACGATAGCCCCACGCCGAAGATGGTCAGGGCCAGGCCGCAGGCCACCTGGTTGGCGTTCAGGCCCAGGGCCACGGCGGCGAACAGGCTGGCCAGCAGCACCCCGGCGAGCACCGCCAGCAGCACGCCCAGCCACAGGCTGCCGCTGGCGAAGGCGGCCATGAAGCCGACCACCGCGCCGAACAGCATCATCCCTTCCTGGCCGAGGTTGAGCACCCCGGACTTCTCGCACACCAACTCGCCCAGGGCCACCAGCAGCAACGGCGTGCCGGTGCGGACCATGGCGTAGAGCACGTTGTTCAGTAGATCGATGTCCATCGTGATTCTCCGATCAATCCCTGTAGGAGCGAGCTTGCTCGCGAACCCACCCCGCAGCGGGACCTCCTACAGCGTTTCTGGATCCCCGCGTTCGCGGGGATGACGGCGGTGGGATTACGCGTCCCTCTCCAACCCGTCATTCCCGCGAACGCGGCAACCCAGTGCCTCAAATCCGAAGCAGGCAGGCCCGCTCCATTCGAAAATTCACACCGCGGCGCTCCGCCTGAGGCCTGTAGCCTGCAGCCTGAAGCCCCGCGCGAAGCGCGGCCGATACCGAATCAACACATCGCAGGCCAGCAGGAAGAACAGCATCATTCCCTGGAACAGCCCGGTCAGCGCCAGGGGCAGGTTCAGGCTCATCTGCGCCGTCTCGCCGCCCAGGTAGAGCAGCGCCATCAGCAGGCTGGCGAAGAGGATGCCGAGCGGGTTCAGGCGGCCGAGGAAGGCCACGGTGATGGCCGCGTAGCCGTAGCCGGGCGACACCTGCGGCACCAACTGACCGATCGGCCCGGTCACCTCGCAGACGCCGGCCAGCCCGGCCAGCGCCCCGGACAGCAGCAGCGCCAGCCACACCAGGCGCTTCTCGCGAAAGCCGACGAAGCCGGCGGCGCGGCGGTCCAGGCCCAGCACCCGGATCTGGAAGCCGACGAAGCTGCGCTGCGCCAGCACCCACACCGCCACCAGCGCCAGCAGGGCAAAGAGCGCGCCCAGGTGCACGCGGCTGCCGTCGAACAGCGCCGGCAGCAGGGCCGACTCGGCGAACATCGCCGACTGCGGGAAGTTGAAGCCCTGCGGGTCCTTCAGCGGGCCGTGCACGCAGAACAGCAGCAGGTTCAGGGCGATGTAGTTGAGCATGATGCTGGTGAGGATTTCGTTGGCGTTGAAGCGCGTGCGCAGCCAGGCCACCAGGCCCGCCCAGGCGGCGCCGCCGGCGACCCCGGCGAGCAGCGTCCAGGCCAGCGCCCAGCGGCTCTCCCAGCCCAGCAGCTGCAGGGCCATGGCGCTGCCGGCCAGGGCGCCCATGAGCAGTTGGCCCTCGGCGCCGATGTTCCAGATGCGCGCCTGGTAGGCCAGCGCCAGGCCCAGGGCGCAGAGCAGAATGGGCGTGGCCTTCACCAGCAGCTCGCCGACGCCGTACCAGTCCTGTACCGGCTCGATCAGCAGGGTGTGCAGGGTGGCCAACGGCGGGTGGCCGAGGGCGGCGAACAGCGCCGCGCCGCACAGCAGGGTGAGCAGGCCGGCCAGCAGCGGCGAGACCAGCAGCATCAGGCGCGACTGCTGGCCGCGCGGTTCCAGGGAAAACAGCATGTTCGGCTCCTCAGGCGGCGTGGTCGAACTGCCCGGCCATCCAGCGGCCGACGGCGAGGGGATCGGTGGTGGCGGTGTCCACCAACGGCGACAGCCGGCCGGCGCAGAGCGCGCCGATGCGGTCGCTGAGCAGGAACAGCTCGTCGAGGTCCTCGGACACCACCAGGATGGCCGCGCCGGCATCGCGCAGGGCGATCAGCGCCCTGTGGATAACCGCGCCGGCGCCGACGTCCACGCCCCAGGTCGGGTGCGCCGCCACCAGCAGGCGCGGCTGCTGGAGAATCTCGCGGCCGAGGATGAACTTCTGCAGGTTGCCGCCGGACAGGCTGCGGGCCACGGCCTGGGTGCCCGTGGCCTTCACCGCGAAGCGCTGGATGATCGCCTCGGCGAAGGCGCGCACCTTGCCCTGGCGCACCAGGCCGTGACGCACCAGGCCCTGCTGGAAACCGGTGAGCAGGGCGTTGTCGGCCAGGCTCAGCTCCGGCACCGCGCCATGGCCCAGGCGCTCGGCCGGGACGAAGGCCAGGCCGCGGGCGCGGCGGGCGTCCGGGGGCAGGTGGGCGGCGGGTTCGCCGGCCATGCGCAGTTGCTCGGCGTGCGCCCGCGGCAGGCGCTGCTCGCCGCTGAGCAGGGCGAGCAGTTCGTCCTGGCCGTTGCCGGCGACCCCGGCGATGCCGACGATCTCGCCGGCGCGCACCTCCAGGTCGAGCCCGGCGAAGGACACGCCGAAGGGATCGGCGCTGCGCCAGTGCAGGCCGCTCAGCTGCAGCAGCGGCTTGCCGCCGCGCGCCTTGGGGTAGCGCGCGGCCAGGCCCTCGGCGTCGCCGACCATCAGGCGCGCCAGCTCCAGGTCCGAGCACTGCGCCGGCGCGCAGTCGCCGGAAACCCGCCCGCCGCGCAGCACCGTGGCGCGTTCGCAGAGCGCGCGCACCTCGCCCAGCTTGTGGCTGATGAACAGGATGCTGCAGCCCTCGGCGGCCAGGCGCCGGAGCACGGCGAACAGCTCCTCGGCCTCCTGCGGGGTGAGCACCGAGGTCGGCTCGTCGAGGATCAGCAGGCGGATGTCCTGCATCAGGCAGCGGACGATCTCCACCCGCTGCCGCTCGCCGATGGACAGCCCGTGCACCAGGCGCTCCGGCTCCAGCGGCATGCCGTAGCGCCGCGACACCTCGCGGATGCGCGGCGCCAGCTGCCGCGGGGTGCCGGCAGCGGCACCCAGGGCCAGGGCGATGTTCTCCGCCACGCTCAGCGTCTCGAACAGCGAGAAGTGCTGGAACACCATGCCGATGCCCAGGGCGCGGGCCTGGGCCGGGTCCTTCACGCTCACCGCGCGGCCGTCCCAGAGCAGCTCGCCGCTGTCCGGGCGGGTGACGCCGTAGATGATCTTCATCAGGGTGCTCTTGCCGGCGCCGTTCTCGCCGAGCAGGGCGTGGATCTCGCCGGGGAGGATGCTCAGGTCGACGCGGTCGTTGGCCAGGCAGCCCGGGTAGCGCTTGCTGATGGCGCGCAGTTCCAGGCGGGGGATGGGGGCTGTGGGCATGGGTGGGCTCGGTCGGGGATTCACCAGTGGCGGGGGCCGAAGCAATTTCCTGGCCAGCTGGTCAAAAAGCGCCGCAAGCCTATGCTTTGCTTATGGAGCCGGCCCTTTCGGCTGGCAGAGTTCGTGCATTACCTGACCATATGGACAGCTTTGCCGCCGCGTCACACCCGCTCCCCGGCGGGCGGCGCGAACGCGCTCCAGCGAGGTTACGCATGATCCAGTTCCTGCTCGACGACGAGCTGCGCCAGGTGGACGGCCTGGCACCGGAAACGAGCCTGCTCGACTACCTGCGCACCCAACTGGGGCGCACCGGCACCAAGGAAGGCTGCGCCTCCGGCGACTGCGGCGCCTGCACCCTGGTGCTCGCCGAGCCCGATGGCGAGGGCCTGCGCTACCGCGCGGTGAACGCCTGCATCACCCCATTGGGCGCGCTGCACGGCCGCCAGTTGCTGACGGTGGAAAGCCTCGCCGAGGGCGAACACCTGCACCCGGTGCAGCAGGCCATGGTCGACTGCCACGGCGCGCAGTGCGGCTTCTGCACGCCGGGCATCGTCATGTCGCTGTTCGCCTGGCGCCATGCGGCTTGCGAGCATGACCGCGAGAGCGCGCTGACGGCCCTTTCCGGCAACCTGTGCCGCTGCACCGGCTACCGGCCGATCCTCGAAGCCGCCAAGCGCATCGCCGGCGACGCGCACGGGGATCGCTTCAGCGACGCCGAACGCGCCACCGCCGAACGCCTGCGCGCCCTGCCCGCCGGCGCCAGCCTGGACGACGGCGAGCAGCACGCCTGGCTGCCCACCACGCTGGAAGAGCTGGACACCCTGTTGATGAACTATCCACAGGCACGCCTGGTGGCCGGCGCCACCGACCTGGCCCTGGAGGCGACCCAGGCGCTGAAGCGCTTCCCGCAACTGATCCATCTGGAGCGCGTGGCCGAGCTGCGCCGCCTGGAAGAACACCCCGATCACCTGCTGATCGGCGCCGCGCGGCCCTACGCCGACTGCCTGGAGGTCCTGCATGCCTTCCCCGGCGTGCCCGAGCTGCTGGAACGCCTGGGCTCGCTGCAGATCCGCCAGCGCGGCACCCTCGGCGGCAACATCGCCAACGCCTCGCCCATCGGCGACATGCCGCCGGTGCTACTGGCCCTGGATGCGCGGCTGCGCCTGCGCCGCGCCAGGCAGGTACGCGAGGTGCCCATCGATGGCTTCTTCACCGGCTACCGGCAAAGCGTGCTGCAGCCGGGCGAATACATTGAGGCGGTAGTTATCCCCAGGCTGGTCGATGGCCAGCTGTACCGTGTGGACAAAGTCTCCAAGCGCCGCGACGACGACATCTCCGCCGTGTGCCTGGCCCTGCGCCTGGACTTCGACGACCAGGGCCTGGTGCGCGACGCGCGCCTGGCCTGCGGCGGCATGGCCGCCACCCCGCTGCGCGGCCGCCGCAGCGAGGCCGCGCTGAGCGGCCGGGCGTTCGACGCCGCCGCCGTGGCCGCGGCCCAGGCCGCCCTGGCCGAGGACTTCCAGCCCATCGACGACCTGCGCGCCAGCGCCGCCTATCGCCTGAAGGTGGCGCAGAACCTGCTGCAACGCGCATTAGTGGAATACACGGCAACCCCTGCGGAGGTGCGCCATGCGTAGCCTGCCTCCCCTGGCCGCCAACGGCGGCGCCAGCGAAACCCGCAGCGCCGGCCAGGCCCGGCCCCACGACAGCGCCGAGCTGCACGTCAGCGGCGCGGCGCGCTACGTCGACGACATCAAGGAGCCGCGCGAGCTGCTGCACGCCGCCGTCGGCCTCACGGACATCGCCTGCGGGGTTATCCACAAGCTGGACCTGGAGGCTGTGCGCAACGCCCCCGGCGTGGTTGCCGTGCTGACCCTGGACGACGTGCCCGGCCACACCGACATCGGCCCGGTGTTCCCCGGCGACCCGCTGCTGGCCGGCGAACGGGTGAAGTACCACGGCCAGGCGCTGTTCGCCGTGGCCGCGCAAACCCAGCTGCAGGCCCGCCGCGCCGTGCGCCTGGCCAAGGTGGAATACGCCGAGGAGCAGCCGCTGCTGGACCCGCTGCGGGCCAAGACCGAGGAACGCTTCGTGCGCCCGCCGCACTTCATGCGCCGCGGCGACGCCGAGCACGGCCTGGCCGCCGCGCCCTACGTGCTGCAGGCCAGCCAGTTCGTCGGCGGCCAGGAACACTTCTACCTCGAAGGCCAGGTGTCCATGGCGCAGCCCACGGACGACGGCGGCATGTTCGTATTCACCTCCAGCCAGCACCCCAGCGAGGTGCAGAAGCTGGTGGCCGAGGTGCTGGCCATTCCCCTGGCCAAGGTCACCGTGGAAGTGCGGCGCATGGGCGGCGGCTTCGGCGGCAAGGAAACCCAGGCCGCGCCCTGGGCCTGCCTGGCCGCGCTGCTGGCGCGCAAGACCGGGTGCGCGGTGAAGCTGCGCCTGCCGCGCGCCGACGACATGCGCGCCACCGGCAAGCGCCACCCCTTCCACAACCGCTACCGCGTGGGCTTCGACGCCGAGGGCCGGCTGCTCGCCGCGCAACTGGAAGTGGTGGGCGACTGCGGCCACTCGCCGGACCTCTCCGACGCCATCGTCGACCGCGCCATGTTCCATGCGGACAACGCCTACTTCATCCCCGACGTGGCCGTGGCCGGCTACCGCAGCTTCACCAACATCGTTTCGCACACCGCCTTCCGCGGCTTCGGCGGGCCCCAGGGGATGATGCTGATCGAACGCGCCATGGACGACATCGCCCGCGCCGTCGGCCAGGACCCGCTGGACGTGCGCAAGCTCAACCTCTACGGCGGCAGCGGCCGCGACCTCACGCCCTACCACCAGCGCGTGGAACACAACCTGCTGGGCGAGCTGATCGAACGCCTGGAAGCCAGCAGCGACTACCGCGCCCGCCGCGCCGCCATCACTGCCTATAACGCAGGCAGCCCGGTACTGAAGCGCGGTCTGGCGCTGACCCCGGTGAAGTTCGGCATCAGCTTCACCGCCCAGCACCTGAACCAGGCCGGCGCGCTCATCCACCTGTACACCGACGGCAGCATCCAGCTGAACCACGGCGGCACCGAGATGGGCCAGGGCCTGAACGTCAAGGTGGCGCAGATCGTCGCCGAGGAATTCCAGGTGCCGCTGGAGCGCGTGGCGATCACCGCCACGCGCACCGACAAGGTGCCCAACACCTCGCCCACCGCGGCCTCCAGCGGCACCGACCTGAACGGCATGGCCGCCCGCGACGCGGCCCGCACGCTGAAGGCGCGGCTGGCGGAATTCCTCGCCGCGCGCGAGGGCGTGACGCCTCAGGAAGTGCGCTTCGCCCACGGCCAGGTGCAAGTCCGGGACAAGGCGCTGGACTTCGCCGAAGTGGTGCAGGCCGCCTACTTCGCGCGGGTGCAGCTGTCCGCCACCGGCTTCTACCGCACGCCGAAGATCCACTACGACCGCGAGACCGGCCAGGGCCATCCGTTCTTCTACTTCGCCTACGGCGCGGCGGTGTCCGAGGTGGAAGTGGACAGCCTGACCGGCGAATACCGCCTGCTGCGGGTGGACATCCTCCACGACGTGGGCCGCAGCCTGAACCCGGCCATCGACATCGGCCAGATCGAGGGCGGCTTCGTCCAGGGCATGGGCTGGCTGACCAGCGAGGAACTGAAGTGGGACGCCAAGGGCCGCCTGCTCACCACGGGGCCGGCGACCTACAAGATCCCGGCGGTGAGCGACGTGCCGGAAGACTTCCGCGTGGCCCTGTTCGACCGGCCCAACGAGGAGGACAGCGTGTACCTGTCCAAGGCCGTGGGCGAGCCGCCGTTCATGCTGGCCATCTCGGTGTGGTCGGCCCTGCGCGACGCCATCGCCAGCCTGGCGGACTACCGGGTGAGCCCGGCGCTGGATACGCCGGCTACTCCGGAGCGGGTGTTGTGGGCGTGCGAGGCGTTGAAGGGGTGGGCTGTGGATAGTTCGCTGGAAGACGCGGCATGCCCTCACCCTAGCCCTCTCCCGGAGGGAGAGGGGACCGTCCTGAGCGGGGCTCAGCAACGGAGTCAGCCGGAAACTGTGGATAAATCTCCAGCGCCATTACTTTCCCGCCACACCGAAGCAGCCCCCTCTCCATTCAGGGAGAGGGCTGGGGAGAGGGAACCCAACTCACCGCCAGCACAGAAACACCCAACCAACACCAGCAACCCACCCCAGGAGCCCACCCCATGACCCCCATCTGGATGGACGCCATCGCCCGCCTGCGCGACGGCGCCGAGCCCTACGTGCTGGTCACCGTCATCGGTGTGCAGGGCTCCACCCCGCGCGAGGCCGGCTGCAAGATGCTGGTCACCGCCGACGCCTGCTACGACACCATCGGCGGCGGCCACCTGGAACTGGCCGCCACCGAGCACGCCCGCCAGTTGCTGCTGGCCGGCAAGGACGCGCAGAGCCTGGAGCACTTTCCCCTCGGCGCGCGCCTGGGCCAGTGCTGCGGCGGCCGCGCCAGCCTGCTGTTCGAATGCTTCGCGGTGCGCGGGCCGCAGGTGCTGCTGTTCGGCGCCGGGCACGTCGGCCGCGCCCTGGCGCCGCTGCTGGCCGGGCTGCCGCTGCGCCTGGAATGGGTGGACAGCCGCGCCGCGGAATTCCCCGCCGAGTTACCCACAGGGGTGCGCTGCAGCCTGCTGGACGACCCGCTGGAGGCTGTGGATAAAGCCGCGCCGGGCAGCTACTACCTGATCATGACCCACAACCACCCGCTGGACTACGCACTGGCCGAGGCCGTGCTCAAGCGCGGCGACGCCGGCTTCCTCGGCATGATCGGCTCGCGCACCAAGGCCCAGCGCTTCCACATGCGCCTGGAGCAGCACGGCTTTTCCACAGCCGCCATCGACTCCATGCACTGCCCCATCGGCCTGCCCGAGGTGCCCGGCAAGCGCCCGCTGGAAGTGGCCATCGCCGTGGCCGCCCAGGTCATCGCCCGCTATCACCAGGACGCCCCGCCGCGCACCACGCGCAGCGGCGTCGAATGGAAGGCGCTGTGCAGCGAGGCGGGGATCGAACCTGATCCGCCCCGCACCGCCGAAAAAACCTGACCGACGGGACAACAGTTTTTCCCGTACCCGCCGATAACCCCTTCGGCCCCTTCCCTACGCCCGTCTCCCACCGCGAACGGATTCGCCGCGTGCCAAGAGGACAAGAAGAACATGCGCCTTCGCAGCATCCAGACCCAACTCATCCTCAGCATGGGCAGCGCCCTGCTGCTCAGCCTGCTCATCGTGCTCGGCCTCTACGCCGTGCTGGTCAACCGCCTGAGCGAGCGCTACCTGCTCGAACAGGCGCTGCCGGCGAGCATCCAGGCCATCGCCAACGACTTCGAGCGCCAGCTCACCGGCCCGCTCACCGCCGCCGCCGGCATCGCCGACAACAGCCTGGTGCAGGACTGGCTGGCCGCCGGCGAGGACCCGGCGCGGCAGGCCGATTTCGTCCGCTACCTGGGCGGCATCCGCAGCTCGCAGCGGGCCTTCGCCGCGCTCATCGCCAGCCAGGCCAGCGACGCCTACTACAGCGACAAGGGCAAGGAACGCACCCTGTCCCGCGACAACCCGCAGGACGCCTGGTACTTCCGCTTCGTCGACAGCGGCCGGCCGCAGGTGCTGAACATCGACACCGACGTCGGCAGCGGCGAACTGACGTTGTTCATCGACCGCCGCGTCGAGCGCGACGGCAAGCTGCTGGGCATCGCCGGCCTGGGCCTGCGCATGGACGAGCTGTCGAAGCTGATCCGCGACTTCCGCTTCGGCCAGTCCGGCCATGTGTACCTGGTGAAGAACGACGGCCAGGTGCAGATCCACCCCGACCCGGCCCGGGCCCGCGGCAAGGCCCTGGCCGACCTGGTGGGCAGCGACGCGGCGCAGGCGCTGCTCGGCCATCCGGGCTTCCAGAGCAGCCGCTTCGAGCGCGACGGCGAAACCTACCTGGCCGCCAGCCTGCCGCTGCGCGACCTGGGCTGGACGCTGGTCAGCGAGGTGCCGGAGGCCGAGGTCTACGCCGACGCGCGCCAGGCCCTGCGCCTGTCCGGCCTGGCCGGCGCGGCGGTGGCGCTGCTTTGCCTGGGCCTGGTGGTGCTGCTGGCCCGTGGCCTGGTGCGGCCGATCCGCCAGGTGACCGCCGCGCTGCTGGACATCGGCGCCGGCGGCGGCGACCTGACCCGTCGCCTGGACGATTCCCGCGCCGACGAACTGGGCGACCTGGCCCGCGGCTTCAACCGCTTCCTCGAAGGCCAGCGCCAGCTGATCGGCGCGGTACTGGCCACCAGCGAGCAACTGCAACGCAGCGTGGCCGAGGTGGCGCGGGTTGTGGATAACACCGCGGAACACGCCAGCCGCCAGCAGGAGATGACCGACATGGTGGCCACGGCGGTGAACGAGATGGGCAGCACCGTGCAGGAGATCGCGCGCAACGCCGAGCAGGCCGCCAGCGCCTCGCAGCAGGCCCGCGGCGAAGCCGGCCAGGCGCGCCAGGTGGTGGGCGGCGCGCTGCAGCATGGCGAGCGCATGTCCGCCGAGATCGGCCAGGCCGCGGAAGCCGTGGGCGACCTCGCGGCCCAGGTGGCGACCATCGACCAGGTGCTGGCGGTGATCCGCGGTATTTCCGAGCAGACCAACCTGCTGGCGCTCAACGCCGCCATCGAGGCCGCCCGCGCCGGCGAGCTGGGCCGCGGCTTCGCCGTGGTGGCCGACGAGGTGCGCACCCTGGCCGGGCGCACCCAGGGCTCCACCGACGAGATCCAGGCGATGATCCAGCGCCTCAAGCAGGGCGCCGAGCAGGCGGTCGGCTCCATGCAGTCCGGCCAGGCGGCCACCGGCGAGGGCCTGGCCGCCAGCCAGCGCGCCGGCGCCTCGCTGGGCGCCATCGCCGACCAGGTGGAGCGCATCAGCGACATCAACCACCAGGTCGCCGCCGCCACCGAGGAACAGAGCGCGGTCACCGAGGAGATCAACCGCAACGTCCAGGGCATCGCCGACCTGGCCCGCGCCACCGCCGGCGAGGTGCACCAGGGCCGCGAACAATGCCAGGCCCTGCGCGGCCTGGCCGACGACCTGCAGCGGCAGATGGGGCAGTTCCGCTTGTGACGGGTGGGGGGTTCGCGAGCAAGCTCGCTCCTACGAAGAGCCGGTACGGTGCCGACCTGTAGGAGCGAGCTTGCTCGCGAACCGCCGACGTCCCGATCGGGCTCGGTTATCCACTGTTGAAAAGCGGTTTTCGCTGTCCACAGGCGGCAGGCTTCCACAGGGAGGCTCCATGAACACTTTTTTGCCTCTTCGATTTGTGGATACCCTTCTGCAGCCCAGCAATTCCGGGGCTTTTTGCTCAAATAACGTACAGTTTTCGCCAGCCGGCGGTGGTTCTGGCATGGGCAGTTTTCCCCAGAGGATATCCACAACACTGTCCACGGCCTCTGTGAGCAATCCACCCACCCGGCCGGGGAAAACCCCGATTCCACCGCCCTCTCTGCACTCCTTCCCCAGCCCTGCATAAGTACCGCCCATGGCACAGTTTTCCACCAGGATATTCACAGCTTGCCAAGGGCTTATACCGGACTTGTATAGGCCCCTTTTCCGGGGCTTCTCGACCTGGGCTAAGCCCTTGATTGGCGCGGCTTTCAGGCCATGACAGAGCAAAAAACGTACAGCCTCTCGCAAGCCCCGGAATGCCTGCTCCCGGGGCCTTCATCGACAGTTTTTCCACAGCCTTGCCCACGCTATCCGGGGATAGCCGAAAACGGCCTTTTCCGCCGTTTGCACAAATTCTGCGCAACAGCACGCAGGCCACGGCTGGCGTGGCCTGGAAAGGAGGGGGCACAGTTTGTCCACAGGATGCCGCACAGGAACCGGGGACAAAAACCCGCGTCCGCTGGAAAAGCCCTGGGGATAATTACTTTCAGTCGTCGAGGCGGGCGGCCTGGATGCGGCCGCGGCTGAGGTCGCCGAGCAGGCGTTGCAGCTCCTCGACCTTCGCATCGGCCAGGCTCAGGCGGATATCCACACCCTCGGCGCCGTAGGCTTCGTCCTCGATGCTGGCGCCCAGGGCGAGGATGCGCGCCTTGAGCAGCGCGTGCTCGGCGAAGCCACAGGCGAAGGCCAGGCGGGTGCTGGGCACCAGTTCGATGCGCGCGGCGTCCTGCAGGCACTTGGCCGCGCAGCCGCCGTAGGCGCGGGCCAGGCCGCCGGTGCCGAGCTTGATGCCGCCGAACCAGCGGCTGACCAGCACCACCACGCGGTCCATGGCCTGGCCCTCGATGGCCGCGAGCATCGGCCGCCCGGCGGTGCCGCCGGGTTCGCCGTCGTCGCTGAAGCGGTATTGCGCGCCGAGCTTCCAGGCCCAGCAGTTGTGCCCGGCGCTGGCGTCGCGGTGGGCGGCGAGGAAGGCCTGGGCCTCGGCCTCGCTGGCGATGGGCGCGGCCAGGCAGGTGAAGCGGCTCTTGCGGATGTCCTCGGCGTAGCTGGCCGGGCCGGCGAGGGTGAAGCTCATGCCGTGGCCGGCGGCGTCAGCCCGCAGCCCTTGAGGATGATGTGGATCAGCTGGTCGGCGGCATCGCCGAAGTCCTGCCGGGACATGCGCTTGCGCCCGGTGACGAAGGCGATCTGGGTGGCGAAGTCGGCGTAGTGCTGGGTGCTGCCCCAGAGCAGGAAGATCAGGTTGACCGGGTCCACCGGGTCCATCTTGCCGGCGGCGATCCAGGCCTCGAACACCGCGGCGCGGCCGCGGAACCAGGCGCGGTAGTCCTGGTTGAAGTGGCTGCTCAGGCACTGCCCGCCGCTGATGATCTCCATGGCGAAGATGCGCGAGGCCAGCGGGTGGCGGCGGGAGAACTCCATCTTGGCGCGGATGTAGCCGGCCAGGGCGGTGGCCGGGTCGTCCTCGGCGGACAGGTGGTTGAAGGTGCTGTCCCAGAGGTCGAGGATGTTGCCCAGCACCGCGGTGTAGAGCCCCAGCTTGTTGCTGAAGTAGTAGTGCAGGTTGGCCTTGGGCAGGTCGGCGCGCAGGGCGATGGCGTTCATGCTGGTGCCCTTGAAGCCGTGGCGGGCGAACTCTTCTTCGGCGGCGGCGAGGATGACTTCCTCGTTCTTCTGGCGAATGCGGCCGGCGGGCTTGTCGGCGCCTTCGGCAAGGTGGGCTGGCACTGGGAAAGTCATACGGCGTATCCATGGCTTCAGCGAAAGGGCGAAGCATGGATAACCCAGGCGGGGCGGGGGATTCAAGCGAATCCGGCGTTTTTCCCGCGGTGCACCGCAACGGGGCGGGGGAATGCCCCGAGAGCGCCCTTTCCTGTAGGAGCGAGCTTGCTCGCGAACCGCATGGCACCGCAGCCGCCGGGAAATCCCCGTTCGCGAGCAAGCTCGCTCCTACGAAGAGCCGGTTCGGAAACATCCGGAAACACCCGCTCTTCGCCGACGATCGCCGGTTTTTCCCAAGAAAGGCTGCTGAAAGCTTGAGCCCCTAGCATCCGCCCTCCCCTCCGCTGCCCGGCGGCGGGTCATCCACACAAGAACAACACGGGTGATGCCATGACACGCTTGAACCGCCGACCCGCCCCGTCCCTGCCCGGCCACCCGCCGCGCTGAACCCGACGGAGGCCTTCCCGATGCTGACCCTGCTCGCCTTCGCCATGGTGGCGACCTTCATGCTCCTGATCATGACGCGGCGCCTCTCGGCGCTCATCGCGCTGATCCTGGTGCCCATCGCCTTCGCCCTGCTCGGCGGCTTCGCCGCGGGCCTGGGGCCGATGATGCTCGACGGCATCCGCACCCTGGCGCCGACCGGGGTGATGCTGATGTTCGCCATCCTCTACTTCGCCATCATGATCGACTCGGGGCTGTTCGACCCGGCGGTGCGCAAGATCCTGCGGCTGGTCAAGGGCGACCCGCTTAAGGTGTCGATGGGCACCGCCGCGCTGGCGATGATCGTCTCCCTGGATGGCGACGGCTCCACCACCTACATGATCTGCGTGGCCGCGGTGCTGCCGCTGTACCAGCGCCTGGGCATGAGCCCGCTGCTGATGGCCTGCCTGATCATGCTCTCCAGCGGCGTGCTCAACATGACCCCCTGGGGCGGCCCCACCGCCCGCGCCGCCAGCGCCCTGCACGTGGACCCGGCGGACATCTTCGTGCCGATGATCCCGGCGATGGTCGCGGGCCTGGCCACGGTGTTCGGCATCGCCTGGGCCTACGGCAAGCGCGAGCGCGCGCGCCTGGGCCAGCTGCACCTGCCCGGCGAGCACCTGGACGCGGCCGAGGTCAGCGTCTCGCAGTACCCCGAGGCGCGGCGGCCGAAGCTCCTGTGGTTCAACGGCGCGCTGACGCTGGTGCTGATGGGCACGCTGATCGCCGGGCTGCTGCCGATGCCGGTGCTGTTCATGATCGCCTTCGGCATCGCCATGATCGTCAACTACCCGTGCATCCTGGAGCAGAAGAAGCGCATCGGCGCCCACGCCGAGAACGTCCTGGCGGTGGTCTCGCTGATCTTCGCCGCCGGCGTGTTCACCGGCATCCTCTCCGGAACCGGGATGGTCGAGGCCATGTCGAAGAGCCTGCTGGCGGTGATCCCGCCGGCGCTGGGGCCGTATCTTGCGACCATCACCGCGCTGGTCAGCCTGCCGTTCACCTTCTTCATGTCCAACGACGCCTTCTACTACGGCGTGCTGCCGGTGCTGACCCAGGCCGCCGCGCAGTACGGCATCACCCCGGTGGAAATGGCCCGCGCCTCGATCGTCGGCCAGCCGGTGCACCTGCTCAGCCCGCTGGTGCCCTCCACCTACCTGCTGGTGGGACTGGCCAAGGTGGACTTCGGCGACCACCAGCGCTTCACCCTGCGCTGGGCAGTGCTGGTCTGTCTCGCTATCCTCGCCGCCGCCCTGCTGCTGGGGCTGTTCCCCCTGTTCAACGACTGACGACTGGTAAAACCGTAAATGGAATGGCTGACCAACCCGGAAATCTGGGTCGCGCTCCTCACCCTGACCGCCCTGGAGATCGTCCTGGGCATCGACAACATCATCATGATCTCCATCCTCGTGGGGCGCATGCCCAAGGCCCTGCAGGCGCGCACGCGGCTGTTCGGCCTGGCCCTGGCGATGGTCACGCGCATCCTCCTGCTGCTGTCGATCACCTGGGTGATGCGCCTGACCGCCGACCTCTTCACGGTGTTCGAGCAGGGCATTTCCGGGCGTGACCTGATCCTGTTCTTCGGCGGCCTGTTCCTGCTGTGGAAGAGCAGCAGCGAGATCTACCACGGCCTGGAAGGCGAGGACGAGACCGAGCAGCAGCCCAAGAGCCTGCTCGGCGGCTTCCTCGGCACCATCGTGCAGATCGCCATCATCGACATCGTGTTCTCGCTGGACTCGGTGATCACCGCGGTGGGCATGGTCTCCAACGTGCCGGTGATGGTCGCCGCCATCGTCGTCGCGGTGCTGGTGATGATGCTCGCCTCCGGCGCCATCAGCGACTTCATCGACAAGCACCCGTCGCTGAAGATGCTGGCTCTGTCGTTCCTCATCGTGGTCGGCACCGTGCTCATCGCCGAAGCCTTCGAGGTCCACGTGCCCAAGGGCTACGTCTACTTCGCCATGGCCTTCTCGCTGGCGGTGGAAGCGCTGAACATCCGCATGCGCACGGCGCGCGGACGCAAGCCGGTCGAGCCGGTGCAGCTGCGCCGGGACATTCCCGGCCAGTGACGGCCTAGAGCGTCGGCAAGGGCGCCCCGGCCGGCCACTCCAGGGTGCCCTTGTCGCTGAAGCGCACGGTGCCGAACAGGCCGCCGCCGAGCTTGCCGCTGATTTCGTAGGGCATGCCCTGGCGCGGCGGCGCGTTGCCCAGGCCCCAGGCCTGGCGCACCAGGCGGAAGGCGGAGATGCTCACCGGCACGCTGAGCAGCGCCTCGCCGAAGCGCGGCACCTGGCCGCGCTGGTCGCTGACGCCGCTGGCCAGCGGGCGGCCGTTGATGCTCAGGTCCAGGGCCACGCCGTCGTAGTCGATGTCGCGGTCGTTGGGGTTCTGCACCCGCAGCTTGACCGCGAAGCGCGCCTCCATGCCCTGCCCGGCCAGGGGCTCCAGGCCCACCAGGTCGATCTTCAGCGGGTCGTTGCCGAACAGGCTGGCGCAGGCGCCCAGGCCCAGGATCAGGCCGAGGGCGAGGAACAGGCGCAGGGTGGCGAGAAGGCGCTTGGGCATCGGGGGTTTCCGCTGGCGGTGATGTCCGGGGCAGTCTAGCCCGCGGCGGTGGCCGGGAGAAACCGCGGTTCGGATACCCCTTGTAGGAGCGGGCCCTGCCCGCGATTCGCGCGCAGGGCGCGCTCCTACAGGGGAATGGCGCCGATACCGCTGGCTATCGCGGACAAGGTCCTACGCTGTTTCTGGGTTCCCGCGTTCGCGGGAACCCAATAGACAGTTACACCTACGCATTCCGGCAAACACAACGCCCGTAGGATGGGTTACCCATCGTCACCGCCATGGTCCGGCGTGGCCAGCAAATTCAATCGCGGACAGAGTCCGCTCCTACGTCCGAGATTCCCTGCAAAAACTCCCCCGGGTTACGCCCCAACGGCTTTACTCAAGGTAAACACCCCGACGAATCAGCATCTTGTCGAACCCTTGCGGGACTGCGAGGGTCTACCATGACAATTAGATGACAGAAAAATCGGCCAGAGTCGTCCCACAGCGTAGTCACGCCTGGGCGGCCATGCAGTAACGAGGGGGGCCGCCATGCTGACACTGCTCAACCTGCTTTCCGCCGTCGCCTTGCTGGTGTGGGGCACGCACATCGTGCGCACCGGCATCCTCCGGGTGTACGGCAGCGACCTGCGGCGCATCCTCAGCCGCAGCGTGCAGAAACGGCCGCTGGCCTTCGCCGCCGGCATCGGCGTCACCGCACTGGTGCAGAGCAGCAACGCCACCGCGCTGCTGGCCACTTCCTTCGTCGCCAGCGGCCTGATGGCGCTGGCCCCGGCGCTGGCGATCATGCTCGGCGCCGACGTCGGGACGGCGCTGATGGCGCGGGTGCTGACCCTCGACCTGTCGTGGCTGTCGCCGCTGCTGATCTTCTTCGGGGTGATCTTCTTCCTCACCCGCAAGCAGACGCGCCTGGGCCAGCTGGGCCGGGTGTTCATCGGCCTGGGCCTGATCATCCTGGCGCTGCAGCTGATCGTCGAGGCCGCCGAACCCATGACCCAGGCCAAGGGCGTGAAGGTGCTGTTCTCCAGCCTCACCGGCGACGTCATGCTCGACGCCCTGACCGGCGCGCTGTTCGCCATGATCTCCTACTCCAGCCTGGCCGCCGTGCTGCTCACCGCGACCCTCGCCACCTCCAAGGTGATCTCGCTGAAGGTCGCGCTGTGCCTGGTGGTGGGCGCCAACCTGGGCACCGGTATCCTCGCCCTGATCAGTTCCACCTCGCAGAACGCCGCCGGCCGCCGGGTGGCCCTGGGCAGCCTGCTGTTCAAGGTCGCCGGCTGCGTGCTGGTGCTGCCATTGATCGGCCCGCTGGCGCAGTGGGTGGACGGCTGGCCGTTCCGCACCCAGGAGCTGGTGATCGCCTTCCACGTGCTCTACAACTCGGTGCGCTGCCTCGCCTGCCTGCCGCTGACCACCCAGATGGCGGCCTTCTGCACGCGCATCATGCCCGACCGCGCCGCCCCCGAGGACCGCGTGCGCCCGCGCCACCTCGACCCGGCGGCGCTGGACACGCCGAGCCTGGCGCTGGTCAACGCGGTGCGCGAGACGCTGCGCATGGGCGACATCGTCGAGCAGATGCTGATCAACCTGCTGCAGGTGACCCGCGGCGGCGACCCGCTGCTGGGCAAGGAAATCCGCAAGCTCGACGACGACGTCGACGCGCTCTACACGGCGATCAAGCTGTACCTGGCGCGCATGCCCCGCGAAGACCTGAGCGAGCGCGACAGCCGGCGCTGGGCCGAGGTCATCGAGCTGGCCATCAACCTGGAGCAGGCCGGCGACATCATCGAGCACATGCTCAGCGCCGTGCAGGACAAGAAGACCTCGCGCAGCCGCTCCTTCTCCGACAACGGCCTGGCCGAGATCACCGCGCTGCACAGCCAGCTGCTGGTCAACCTGCGCCTGAGTCTGTCGGTGTTCCTCAACGGCGACCAGGAAGGCGCGCGGCGCCTGCGCCGGGCCAAGCAGCGCTTCCGCCTGCAGGAACGCCGCTACGCCCACTCCCACGTCGACCGCCTGCGCCAGCAGGTGGTGCAGAGCATCGAGACCAGCTCGCTGCACCTGGACCTGATCGCCGACATGAAGCGCCTGAACTCGCTGTTCTGCGCCATCGCCTACGCCGTCCTCGACAATCCCGAGGCCGGCAGCGGCGAGGAGGCCGAGGACGACTACGTCGAGCAGGCCCTGGAAGATGCCGCCCAACCGCCGGGCCACGGCGTGCCGCCGGGATCCAGCGCGGCCGGCTGAGGGCCCGGCCGGCAGACGGCGTGTGGCAGCTCGCCGCGGGACTGATCCGCGTCAATGCCCGGGCATGGCGTTCGGCTAGGGTGGTGGCCCTTTGCCAGCCACGAGCATGACGCCATGACCCTTAGCCGGCTTCCGGCCCAGTTATTGGTGACCTCCCAGGACGAGAGCGTGGCGCGCCAGGTGCGCGCCCTGCTCACGGTCTACCAGGTGCCCTGCGCGGTACTCGCCGGCCCCGGCGACTGCGAGCAGGCCCCGCTGTGCCGCTGGTTCAAGGATGCCGCGCTGAGCGATACCGCGCGCCTGCACGCCCTGCTGGCCGACGCCGTCGGCGTGCTCGAACGCAGCCGCCACGCCTTCCGCTCGCGCGAGCTGGGGCAACTGCGGCGGCGCCTGGAGGCCGCATTGCGGGAGTTGTCCGCCTCCCCGCCGATGGTGTAAAAAACCCCGACCAACGTTCCGCCACCGCGGAAGCCGGCTTTGCCGGGCAGGACGCCAAGGGCCTGCAAGACAAAGCGCCGCGCCTGTCGCCGAATTCATCGTGCGACGGGCGCGGCGCTTTTTTCATGCCCGCAGAAAAACAAGGAGGCAAGCATGGGCCTGGGACCGAAGCTCGACCACATGCTCGACCGCATCGGCCTGTCGCCGGCGGAGATCGACCAGCGCCTGCGCTACCTGCACTGGCAGCAAGCCGACGAGCAGCGCCTGCAGCAGGCCGCCGCCGAGCGCGGCGACAGCCACGCGCGCTTCATCGAACAGCTCTACGCGCACCTGGGCCAGTTCCCGCCGCTGGCGGCCATCCTCTCCGAACCGGCCACCCTGCAGCGCCTCAAGCGCAGCCAGGCGCAGTACTACGAGCAGCTCTGGGAGGCCCCGCAGGACGGCGGCTACGTGCGCGACCGCCTGCGCATCGGCCTGGTCCACCAGCAGGTGGGGGTGGAGCTGAAGTGGTACCTGGGCGCCTACCGCCTGTACCTGCAGCACATGCTCGACGAGCTGCTCGGCGACGCGCCGCAGGCAGCGACCTTCGCCAGCCTGCTCAAGCGGGTGTTCTTCGACATGTCGCTGGCCATCGACACCTACGGCGCCGCCCAGCGCCAGGCCCTGGAGGACAGCGAGGCGCGCTTCGCCCGGGCCCTGCGCGGGGCCAACGACGGCATCTGGGACTGGGACCTGGCCAACGACCGGCTGTACGTCTCCGAGCGCTGGACGCGCATGCTCGGCCTGAGCCGCGACAGCCTCGGCGAGGGCAGCGCCAGCTGGTTCGCCCGCGTGCACCCCGACGACCTGCCCGGCCTGCGCCAGGCCATCGACGCCCACCTGCGCGGCAGCGCCGCCCTGCTCAACCACGAGTACCGCATCCGCCAGCGCGACGGCGGCTACCTCTGGGTGCAGGCCCGCGGGGTGATCACCGACGGGCGCATGGCCGGCTCGCAGAGCGACATCAGCCAGCGCAAGGCCAGCGAGCACCAGCTCAGCCACGCCGCGCGCCACGACCCGCTGACCGGCCTGGCCAACCGCCTGCGCCTGGACGAGCTGCTGCAGCAGGCCCTGCAACGCCAGAGCCGCCCCGGCGCGCGCGAGGCCGGCTTGCTGTTCATCGACCTGGACCGCTTCAAGCTGATCAACGACAGCCTCGGCCACGCCGTCGGCGACCGCGTGCTGGTGGAGGTGGCCCAGCGCCTGCTGCGCTGCCTACGCCCCGGCGACCACCTGGCGCGCTTCGGCGGCGACGAGTTCGTGGTGCTGCTGGACGACATGGCCAACCTGGCCGACGCCGAACAGGTCGCCCAGCGCATGCTCGACTGCCTGCACCAGCCGCTGCACCTGGACGGCCGCACCCTGGTGGTCAGCGCCAGCATCGGCATCACCGGGCTGATCGCCGAGGGCCAGGCGATCGACACCCTGCAGGCCGCGGACCTGGCCCTGTACCGCGCCAAGGAGGCCGGCAAGGCGCAGTACGCGCGCTTCTCCAGCGAGCTGCAGGCCGCCGCGCAGCGCCGCCTGGAGCTGGAGAGCGCGCTGGGCCAGGCGCTGGAGCGCGGTGAATTCAGCCTGCACTACCAGCCGATCCTGCGCATCGACGTCGACCCGCCGCGGCCCATCGCGGTGGAAGTGCTGCTGCGCTGGCAGCGCGACGGCCAGCCGGTGTCGCCGCTGCAGTTCATCCCGGCGCTGGAGGAGTCCGGCGAGATCGTCCGCGTCGGCGACTGGGTGCTGCGCGAGGCCTGCCGCCAGACCCGCGCCTGGCAGCGCGACGGCCAGGGCTGGCTGTACTGCTCGGTGAACCTGTCCATCCGCCAGCTGCAGCAGCCGGGCTTCGCCGAGCGGGTGCGGCAGATCCTCGCCGAGACCGGCCTGGCGCCGCAGAGCCTGGTGCTGGAGATCACCGAGAGCCTGATGATGCAGGACGGCGCCGAGACCCTCGCCTGCCTGCGCGAGCTGGCCGCCCACGGCGTGCGCCTGGCGCTGGACGACTTCGGCACCGGCTACTCGTCCCTGGGCTACCTCAAGCGCTTCCCGCTGGACCTGTTGAAGGTCGACCGCAGCTTCATCGGCAAGGTCCCCGACGACCCCGAGCTGAGCGCCATCTGCCGCGCCATCGTCGGCCTGGGCCGCAGCCTCGGCCTGGAGGTGGTGGCCGAGGGCGTCGAGCACCCCGAGCACCTGGAATTCCTGCGCAAGGAAGGCTGCCGCTTCGCCCAGGGCTTCCTGTTCAGCCCGCCACTGCCACCCGACGTCCTGCACCCCGCGCCCATGGAGACCCACCGATGAAGCTCAACCTGCCGGTCAGCGGGCGCCAGGTCGAGGTGCCGGCCAGCGCCAACATTCTCTCCACCACCGACCTCAAGGGCGCGGTCAGCCACGTCAACCCGGACTTCCTGGCCATCAGCGGCTTCAGCGCCGAGGAGCTGCTGGGGCACAACCACAACCGCGTGCGCCACCCGGACATGCCGCCGGCCGCCTTCGCCCACCTGTGGCGGACGCTGCAGACCGGGCGCAGCTGGATGGGCCTGGTGAAGAACCGCTGCAAGAACGGCGACCACTACTGGGTGAGCGCCTTCGTCACGCCGATCCGCCACGGCGGCAAGGTGGTGGAGTACCAGTCGGTGCGCACCCGCGCCAGCGCCGCCGAGGTCGAAGCCGCCGAGCAGTTGTACGCGCGCATGCGCGCCGGCTGGCTGCCGCGCCGGCCACGCCTGGGCCTGTTGCCGCGGCTGCTAGTAGGCCTGGGCCTGGCGCAGGCCCTGGGCGCGCTGCTGGCATATCTGGCGCCCGCGCCCTTGGCCTTCGGCCTCGCCCTGCTGCTTTCCGGCGCCTGGCTGGCGCATCAGCTGCAACCGCTGCGGCCCCTGCTGGCGCGCGCCCGGCAGGTCGCCGACAACCCGCTGAGCCAGCGCCTGTACAGCGGCCGCATTGATGAATTCGGCGAGCTGGACTTCGCCCTGCGCATGCTCGAAGCCGAGACCGGCGCGGTGGTCGGGCGCATGGCCGAGGCCTCGCGCCAGCTCGCCGAACACGCCGGGCAGCTGGCCGGCACCGTGGCCGACAGCAGCGCCGGCACGCGCCGCCAGCAGCAGGAGACCGACCAGGTGGCCAGCGCCATGCAGCAGCTGGCGCAGAGCGTCCAGGAAGTGGCGCGCCACGCCCAGCACAGCGCGGTGGCGGCGCAATGCAGCGAGCGGGTGACCCAGGCCGGCCAGGGCGAGGTGCAGGCCACCCGCGGCCAGCTCGCCGCCCTGGAGGACGCGGTGCGCCGCGCCAGCGAGGCGGTGGAGCAACTGCACGGGCACAGCGAGGGCATCTCGCGGATGCTGCAGGTGATCCAGGAAGTCGCCGGGCAGACCAACCTGCTGGCGCTCAACGCCGCCATCGAGGCAGCCCGCGCCGGCGAGGCCGGGCGCGGCTTCGCCGTGGTGGCCGACGAAGTCCGCGCGCTGGCCTCGCGCACCGCCGACTCGGCGCTGGATATCCACAGGCTGGTGGGCGACCTGCAACGCGGCGCCGGCGCCTCGGTGCAGGCCCTGCGCCATAGCTGCGAACAGGCCCACACCAGCCTCGACCAGGCCGGCCGCGCCGCCGGCGCGCTGGAGGAGATCGCCGGGCAGGTCTCGGCGATCCAGCGCATGAGCCTGGAGATCGCCGGGGCCATCGAGGAACAGGGCTGCGCCAGCGAGGAGATCGAACGCAGCCTGTTGGCCATTCGTGAGTCGGCCGACGGTAATGCCACCAGTGCGAGCCATAGCCAGGCCAGTGCGGCGCGGGTGGCGGAGTTGGCGGCGGGGTTGAGGATGATGGCGGGGCATTTCTGGGAGGGGCGGCGCAACGCTTGAATGAAGGGCGCGGCTCTTCGTAGGAGCGAGCTTGCTCGCGAATGGTGTTTCCTGGGAGCTGCGGGTGTTGGGGTTCAGAACGCCCTCTCCCTAACCCTCTCCCTGAAGGGAGAGGGGACCGTTCGGAGTGCGTGGGTATTCCTGAGTTAGCCGGCTAGCACCGAAATTGCCGGCTGAAGCCAGGCCTTTTCTCGGCACGGACTAGCCCCCTCTCCCTTCAGGGCGGGGCGCGCAGCCGAGGGCTGGGGAGAGGGAACGGAGCCAAACCAAAACACCGAAGTCACAACTGAGCCCCGTTCGCGAGCAAGCTCGCTCCTACGAAAAGCCCCCAGCAGCACAGTTCCCCCTACCCCGCCCGCAACCCCCGCGCCGCGATGAACGCCAGAAACGCCTCCCGGCTCGAATACCGCGGCTGATACCCGAACTCCCGCTTCAACCTCGCATTGTCCAGCACCGGCCGGTAGCGCATGAAATCCACCTGCTCCGGGCCGAAGGGCGCCAGGCCCAGCGGCCGCAGCATGGCCAGCGCGCCGCGCAGCAGCGGCGCCGGCAGGGTGCGGTAGGGTTTGCGCAGCAGCCCGGCAATCTCGCGCAGGCTCAGTGCGCCGTCGCCGGCCAGGTTGTAGATGCCCTCGCTGCCCTGCTCTAGGCCCTGGCGGATGATGTTCACCACGTCCTGGTCCCAGATGAACACGAAGCGGCTGCAGCGGCCACTTATCCCCAGCACCGAACGCCCCATGAACAGGTCGGTGACCGGGTTATGCACACCCCGGCCGAGGATGGTGCCGGGGCGCAGCACCAGCTGGCGCAGCTGTGGACAACTCTGCCGCAGGCCGGCCAGCAGCTGTTCGATCTCGTGCTTGTGGCGGGCGTAGAGGAACTGCGACTGGCCGCGCAGGGGTTGGTTCTCGTCGATCAGCTCGGCGTTGTCCGGGTGGAAGCCGTAGGCCGCGGCGGAACTGGCCACCACCAGTTGGCCCACCTCGTGCTCCACCGCCGCCTCGAACAGCGCGCGGCTGCCACCGACCTCGATAGTGTGCAGGCGGGTGGCGGACATCTGCGGCGGCGGGTTGACCACCGAGGCCAGGTGCACGATGGCCTGCGGGCGCCACTGCCGCACGCACTCGCGGACCTGCCTGGGGTGGCCTATGTCCAGCTGCACCGGCTCGATGTTCGGCCGCAGGTGCTGCGTCGGCAGGCTGCGCACGTCGGCGGCCACCAGCGTCCAGTCAGCATGCTGGACCGCCAGTTCGTTGAGCAGGTTCTGGCCGATGTGGCCAGCCGCGCCGGTGATCAGGACGCGCATGGGTGCGGCCTCCGCGTTGGGCGATGCGGCAGGGCGTTGCCGCTAGCGAAAGGCCATCAATCACCCATCGCGCCACGCCTGATGATAGACCGGGCACGGGCAGGTCGCAGCCCGTCGCCACGGGTGCCGCCCATGGGTAGGTGGATCAGCGGCAATCCGCTATTCTCCTGGCTTTGCTTTTTTCCAGGCTTGGCCCATGCGTTGGTTGTTCCTCCCCCTCCTGTTCCTGCTCGGCGCCGGCTGGTCGTTGGCCGATTCGCGCTCGACCGTGGAGGGCTACCAGTTGCAGAACGGCATGGGCGTGCTGTTCAAGCCGACCAGCCAGCGCGGCTCGGTGTCCATCCGCCTGGTGGTGGGCGTGGGCTTCTCCGACTTCACCTGCCATGACCGGCAGCTGCCGCACCTGCTGGAGCACCTGTTCTTCAGCGGCCTGGATGGCGGCGACGAGGCCGACCTGGAAGCGCGCATGCAGGCCCTGGGCGGCCAGTGGAACGCCTACACCAGCGAGGGCGACACCACCTTCGTCATCGAGGCGCCGGCGGCCACCCAGCGCCAGGTGCTCGACCTGCTGCTGGAAGTGCTCACCCGCACGCAACTGGACAAGGCCAAGGTAGAGGCCACCAAGCAGGTGCTGATCCGCGAGGACGGCGGCCACTACTCGCACCTGCAGCGCTTCCTCGACCACCAGAACACCAGCCGCCCGGGCCAGGAACAGCTGGCCGTGGAACTCGGCCTGGCCTGCGCCGAGCGCCCGCAGGTGGCGCACCTGACCCAGGCCCAGTTGGAGAAGCTGCGCAGCGACTGGTACGTGCCGGCCAACATGACGCTGATCGTGGTCGGCGACCTCGACCCGCGCCTGCCCGCCTACCTCAGCCACACCTTCGGCAGCCTGCCCGACCGGACCACGCCGGAACGCCGCGAACTGCCGGAAATGCAGGTCTCGGCGACGCACCAGCGGACGCTGGACAGCGGTCTGTTCGGCGAGGGCGCGGTGGTGCACTGGATCTTCCCCGAGCCGGCCGAGGCCGACGGCGCCGCCCTCGACCTGCTGCAGGCCTACCTGAGCGACGCGCTCTATGCCGACCTGCGGGTCCATCGCGAGCTGTCCTACGGCCCCTGGAGCGAGCGCACGTCCTACGCCAACCAGGGTTTCCTCAGCCTCAACGCGGACATCGCCCGGGAAGATGAGGACGCCACCCTGAAGGCCCTGCGCGAGGTGGTGGAGAACATCCGCCAGCACGGCCTGGACGCCCAGCGCTTCGCCCGCATCCAGCGGGTGCAGCGGGCGCAGCTGGCCTGGAGCACGCCGAGCAACGCCAGCCTTGCCGACTACTACTGGGGCGCGCTGGGCGACTACGACGGCAGCCAGTTCCCCAACGAGGACCGGCGCCTGGCCAAGGTCAGCCTGCAACGGGCCAACGACACGGCGCGCCAGCTGTTCAAGGACGAAGGCTACCTGCGCATCGAGAAGCCGCTGCTGGACGACGACATGGTCTACCCGCTGGCCGCCGGCGCGGTGCTATTGGTGCTGCTGCCGCCGGCGGCACTGTGGCTGTGGTGCCGCCGGCGCAAGCGCTGAGCCTTACAGCGCCAGGCGGCGGATCACCCGGGTGGCATCGTCCGGGTCGCGCTGGGCGCGGAAGCCCAGTTCCACGGCGAGGTCGCGCATGTCGCGGTCGATGGCCTGGTCGATGCTGTACATCTGGGCGAAGCCGTTGCGCCGCGCCACGTCGATCAGGTGGCGCATCAGCGCCTTGCCCAAGCCCCGGCGCTTCCAGTCGTCGGCGGTGGTCAGGGCGCATTCGCACTGGTTCGCGTCCACCTTGGCGTAGCGGCTGATGCCGATTTCGCGCAGTTCGCCGTCGTCGTGCACCAGGGCGACGAACGCCATGTTGTCCTGGTAATCCACGTCCATCAGGCTGTCGAGCAGCGCGTCGCTGATCTTCACTTCGCCGTGGAAACGCAGCTTGCGCGTCATCGGCGACAGGCGTTCGAGGAAGTTGCGCTCCAGCTCGCGGTCTTCCGCGCGCAGCGGGCGGATCAGCACGTGGCTGCCGTCGTCGAGCGTCTCGATCCAGTGGTCATGGCCGCCGGCGGCGAGCGCCGCGGCTTGCTGGTGCAGGGGGGTGGGCATGGCGTTGTCTCCGAGGAGAAGAAGGAAATGTCATTGACCTATCCTTCTCCTGCCGCCCCTGGCCACCCTTGACCGAGGTCAAGGCCGGCCGGGGTCGGCCAGTGGCAAAGCGCCGCAGGCCCTCAGGCGCCGGCCAGCGCGCCGCCGGAAGTGGCCGCGCGGCCGCGGCGGCGGAACAGCACCAGGGTGGCGACCAGGCCCAGCAGCGCCGCGCCGCTCAGCCACAGGCCGGGAGCGGCCTTGTTGTCCAGGGCGTGGATGAGCCAGGTGCAGGCCGCCGGGGTGAAGCCGCCGAAGGTGGCGGTGGCCAGGCTGTAGGCCAGGGAGAAGCCGGTGGTGCGCACGTCCGCCGGCATCACCTCGGTCAGCGCCACCACCATGGCGCCGTTGTAGCTGCCGTAGAGGAACGACAGCCACAGCTCCACCGTCAGCAGGCGGGCGAAGCTGGGCTCGGCCACCAGCCAGGACAGCGTCGGGTAGGCAGTCAGCAGCGCCAGCACGGTGGCGGCGAGCAGCAGCGGGCGGCGGCCGACGCGGTCGGACAGCGCGCCCATCACCGGCAGCCAGAAGAAATTCGACAGGCCGATGCACATGGTCACCAGCAGGGCGTCGAAGTCCGACAGGTGCAGCTCGTTCTTGCCGAAGGTCGGGGTGTAGGCGGTGATCAGGTAGAAGGACACGGTGGTCATCACCACCATGGCGGTGCCGGCCAGCACCAGGCCGAAGTTCTGCCCGATGGAGCGCAGCACCTCGCCCAGGCGCGGGTGGTGCTTGCGTTGCTGGAAGGCCTCGGTCTCCTCCAGGGAGCGGCGGATGACGAACAGCGCCGGGACGATCATGCAGCCGACGAAGAAGGGCACGCGCCAGCCCCACTCGCCCATCTCCGCGGGGCTCAGCCAGTGGTTGAGGATGACCCCCAGCAGCCCGGCGAAGACCACCGCCACCTGCTGGCTGGCGGACTGCCAGCTGACGAAGAAGCCACGTTTGCCGGGGGTGGCGATCTCCGCCAGGTACACCGACACGCCGCCCAGCTCGACACCGGCGGAGAAGCCCTGCAGCAGGCGGCCGAGCAGCACCAGCAGCGGCGCCAGCGCGCCGAGGGTGGAATAGCCGGGGACGAAGGCGATCAGCAGGGTGCCCATGGCCATCAGCGCCAGGGTGATGATCAGGCCCTGGCGGCGGCCGTGGCGGTCGATGTAGGCGCCGAGGAAGATGGCCCCCAATGGGCGCATCAGGAAGCCGGCGCCGAAGGTGGCCAGCGACAGCATCAGCGAGGCGAAGGGGTCGTCGCCGGGAAAGAAGGTCTTGGCGATGGCGGTGGCGTAGAAGCCATACACCATGAAGTCGTACATCTCGAGGAAGTTGCCGCTGACCACGCGGAACACGGCCTTGGCCTTGGAATTCTTGGAAGCCATGGGAAACACCATTCTGACGATCACGGGGCCCTTCCCGGATGCGAGCAGGCAGGCAGCGGCCGGGAAGATATTTGTAACCCTATGTGTAAAAACTGCCCGAGATCAAATGAAAAATGGCTGAAAGGCCCGAATTACAAGGGTTTGAAAGGCTGGTGAAAGCTTCGTGACAGCTCATCGGAAAATTCACAAAAAATCAGCAGACATGGCAAACGCCATTCCTGCCTAGGGATTGCTCGCCTGCAACCGGCGCCCCATTTCCGCTTCCCGTTCCCGCGCCAGCTTGACCTGGAACAGCTTCCATTCGCGCTCGATCACCGCGTAGGGCACGAACACGCTGATGCGCTTGGCGCCCTTGAGCCCCGGGTGCTGCACGCCGCCCCAGGCCGTGCCCTTGTAGCCGATGTTCATGCCCAGCACGCTGCCGTCGGCCGCCACCAGCGGCCCGCCGGACATCCCCTGGGCCAGGGCCGCGTCATGGATGCCGTACAGCTCTTCGTTGGGCTCGTTGAGGTTGCGGTAGGGCACCGGCCACACCCGCCCGCGGGAGCTCACCGGCAGCAGCAGGGTGCTGCTGCCCAGCGCCGTCACCGCCTCGCCGTTGCGCGGCGCGCGCCAGTGCGGCAGCGGCCCGTCGGCCTTGCGGCGGATGAACACCAGGTCGCAGCGGGTGCTGCAGGAATAGGCCAGGTCCGACAGATAGGGCACGTGGGCCGCGGTCACCGCATAGTCGGCATTCCACTGCACCGCCGAAGCCACCATCAGCCCCGGCGCCGGCAGGCCGGACAACACCGTGAAATAACGCGAATTGAGCTGGCCATCGACTTCCGGCTTCACCCAGCCGTTGCAGCCGGCCAGCAGGGCGCACAGCGCCAGGCAGCTAACTTTCCCTCTCATTGCGATTTTCCTTAATTTGATTTGAGGAAAATCTAATTTCGATTAAAGGAAAGTTCTTATGGAAAATTAACCCTATTAAGTGGCGCGAATCATTAATTAAAAATCCAATTACCCAATTGTTTCTGAAAGAAACTTCAGAAGAATAAGGATATTTAAATATTTTCCGCTTTTGTTAATTAAACGGCCGGGCTTCAGCCGAAGAACCAGTAGCACACGCCGATGGACGCCAGCACCCCGGCCAGGTCCGCCAGCAGGGCGCAGCCCACGGCGTGGCGGGCGCGCTGGATGCCCACCGAGCCAAAGTACACCGCCAGCACGTAGAAGGTGGTCTCGGTGCTGCCCTGCACGGTGGCCGCCAGGCGCGCGGCGAAGCTGTCCACGCCCTGACTCTGCATGGTCTCCAGCAGCATGGCGCGCGCCGCGCTGCCGGAGAACGGCTTGACCAGCGCGGTGGGCAGGGCGTCGACGAAGCGAGTGTCCCAGCCCAGCTGCAGCACGCTCCAGCGGATGCCGCCGAGCACCAGCTCCAGGGCCCCGGAGGCGCGCAGCACGCCGACGGCGCAGAGCATCGCCACCAGGTAGGGCAGCAGGTTCTTGGCCACGTCGAAGCCTTCCTTCGCGCCTTCGACGAAGGTTTCGTACACCGGCACCTTCTTCAGCCAGCCGAGCACCAGGAACGCCACGATCAGGCCGAACAGGGTGAGGTTGCCCAGCAGCGAGGAGAGCTGCGCCAGCGCCGTGGCGGAAAGCCCGGCCAGCAGCGCCATGAAGGCGCCCAGGGCGAGGGCGCCGGGGATCAGGTAGGCGAGCACCAGCGGGTCCCACAGGCGCAGGCGCTGCATGACCGCCACCGAGAGCAGGCCGACCAGGGTCGAGGCGCTGGTGGCCAGGAGGATCGGCAGGAACACCAGGGTCGGGTCGGCCGCGCCCTGCTGCGCGCGGTACATGAAGATGGTCACCGGCAACAGCGTCAGCGACGAGGCGTTGAGCACCAGGAAGAGGATCTGCGCGTTGCTTGCCGTGGTGCTGCTGGGGTTGAGTTCCTGCAGCGCCTTCATCGCCTTGAGGCCGATGGGGGTGGCGGCGTTGTCCAGGCCCAGGCCGTTGGCGGCGAAGTTCAGGGTGATCAGGCCGATGGCCGGGTGCCCGGCCGGCACCTCGGGCATCAGCCGGCGGAACAGCGGGCCCAGCAACCACGCCAGGCGCTCCACCAGGCCGGCCTTCTCGGCGATGCGCAGGAAGCCCAGCCAGAGCGTCAGGGTGCCGAACAGCAGGACCATGACCTCCACCGACAGCTTGGCCATGGCGAACAGGCTCTCGACCATGGCGGCGAACACGTCGGCCTGGCCGCCGAGCAGCCAGCGCGACAGCGCGGTGACCGCCGCGACCAGGAAAAAGCCGAGCCAGAGGCCGTTGAGCATGGGTATCCCCCCAAGGACGTTGGCCGCGATGATAACGGCGCGCGTCCATCGCTGCCAGAAACGCCAAGGCCCCGGACAGCGCCGGGGCCTTGCTGGTACGGCTTTTCGTAGGAGCGAGCTTGCTCGCGAACGGCTCCGCGGCGGGGCGGGTTCGCGAGCAAGCTCGCTCCTACAGGGGCGGCACAGAGTTAGTGCGCGGTGCTCTGCCGGGCGTCGCTCAGCAGCTCTTCGCCGCGGCCCTGTTCCACCGCCTGCCAGTAGAGCGCGCCCTGCTTGCCGTCGTAGATGCCTTCCCACTTGGAGATCACCAGCACCGCCAGGGCGTTGCCGATGACGTTCAGCGCGGTGCGCGCCATGTCCATGATGCGGTCGACGCCGGCGATGAAGGCCAGGCCTTCCAGGGGAATGCCGACGCTGCCCAGGGTGGCCAGCAGCACCACGAAGGACACGCCCGGCACGCCGGCGATGCCCTTGGAGGTGACCATCAGCGTCAGCACCAGCATCAGCTGCTGGCCGATGGACAGGTCGATGCCGTAGAGCTGGGCGATGAAAATCGCCGCGATGCTCTGGTACAGCGTCGAGCCGTCGAGGTTGAAGGAGTAGCCGGTGGGCACCACGAAGCTGCTCACCGCCTTGGGCGCGCCGTAGGCTTCCATCTTCTCGATGATGCGCGGCAGCACGGTCTCGGAGCTGGCGGTGGAATAGGCCAGGACCAGTTCGTCCTTGAAGATGCGCATCAGCTTGATGATCGAGAAGCCGAACAGCCGCGCCACCAGGCCCAGCACCATGAAGGCGAAGAAGGCGATGGCGAAGTACACCAGCAGCACCAGCTTGGCCAGCGGCAGCAGCGAAGCGAAGCCGAAGCTGGCGACGGTCACGGCGATCAGCGCGAACACCCCGACCGGCGCGTAGAGCATGATCATGTGGGTGACGCGGAACATGGCCTCGGCCACGCCCTGGAACATCTTCACCAGCGGCTCGCGGGTGGGCGCCGGCAGCGACGACAGGCCCAGGCCGAACATCACCGAGAAGAAGATGATCGGCAGCATCTCGCCGCGGGCCATGGCGGCGAAGATGTTCGACGGGATCAGGTTGAGGATGGTCTCGATGAACGCGTGGTGGTGTTCCACTTCCTTGGCGGTCTGCGCGTACTTGGAGATATCCACCGTGCCCAGGGTGCTCATGTCGATGCCGGCGCCGGGCTGGAACAGGTTGGCCAGCACCAGGCCGACGACGATGGCCACCGTGGTGATGATCTCGAAGTAGACGATGGTCTTCAGGCCGATGCGCCCGAGCTTCTTGGCGTCGCCCATGCCGGCGATGCCGACGATCAGCGAGGAGATGACGATCGGTACCACGATCATCTTGATCAGGCGGATGAAGATGTCGCCCGCCGGCTGCAGGATGTTGCTGATCCACCAGGCCTTCTCCGCGCTGAAGTGGTTCAGCACGGTACCCATGGCGATGCCCAGTGCCAGACCGATGACGATCTGCCAGGCGAGGCTGAGCTTGGCTTTGCCCATAGTGTGTTCACCCTTGGTTCTTGTGGAAGTCGGGGGTTTCGCCCGCCGCCGGGATGGCCGGGGTGGCGAAAAAAAGGGCGCATGATTCCCACCCCCCTTCTTCGCGTCTAATGCCGGAAACGGCTACCCCATGCACAATCGGCATGGGGAAAAGCAAATGGAACGGGTGTTCCAGGCCCGCGGGCCATTGCTTTTTTGCATGGGATTGGGCTGAAAAGACCGTGGCGGCCGCTTTTTTCGAACCCTGTGGATGGAAAGCGAGGCCCGGGGAGGAATTCGCTTTCCCTGCCGCGGGTGCGCTGCCGTGACGCAGGCGTGGGGGCCTGCAGTTCGCGATGGATGGTCGTCCGGGTGACCAGGCGCGGCGGGGATATTTTAGGGGGCCAGGGGGGTGGGTCGGGGTTGATTGATATCAGGGAAGTTGGAGGTGGGGGGATGGGGCCTTAAGAGCGCCCTCTCCCTAACCCTCTCCCTGAAGGGAGAGGGGACCGTTCGGTGTGCTTGGATGTTCAGGAGTCAGTCGGCAACACCGAAGGTTTCCATTTGAAACCTTCCTTGTCTCGGCACGGACTGCCCCCTCTCCCTTCAGGGCGGGGCGCGCAGCCGAGGGCTGGGGAGAGGGGCTCTTCAAGCTCCACAAGCTCCATAACTGCCACAAGCTCCACAGAAGCCATCGAAGCTCCCCCTCGCAGCCTCACACCCGACCCGGCCCTCATCGGAGGCACTCCCTGTACCCCTGGGTCGCTGCGGGCTCACCACTCCCCCCAGCATCCCGGCCCCCTGGTCATGCGCCATTGCCGGCGCGGATTTCAGTACCAGTTCGGATCGGCCTTGAGCTGCTCGTCGAGCAACTGCTGCATGCCGGCGTCCGGCTCGCCCAGCCAGCGGAAGCTGGCGTGGCGGCTGGGCGACTTGTCCGGCGGCAGGTTTTCCGGCACCTGCACGTAGAGCGCGTAGGCATCCTTCTTGTTCCAGCTGAAGGCCACGTAGAGGCGGTTGGCCGCGCAGTCGTGGGCCTTGCACAACTCGCCCACCAGGTATTTGTCGCCGTCCTCCTCTTCTACCTGCATGGGGGTGGCGGTGCCGTCCAGGTTCATCACCCAGTCGGGCAGCCGTTCTTCCTTCTTCACCAGGTCCTGCCAGGTCTCGCGGTACTGCAGGTCGCTGTCCAGCAGCTCGTTGAGGCGGTAGATGGCATCGTTGTCGGCCGCCCACCCCTGCCCGGCCGCCAGCAGCGGCAGCGCGAGCAGGAACCGACGTAGCGGGCGCGGCTCAGCCACGGCGCCGCCCGACGAAGAAGGAGATGACGAAGAGCACCAGGAACAGCACGAAGAGAATCTTGGCGATACTGGTCGCGGCGCCGGCGATGCCACCGAAGCCGAGTACCCCGGCGATGATGGCGATGATCAGGAATGTGAGAGCCCAGCTCAGCATGGAATGTCTCCTCTGTCATGGAAAGGCGGTGCGCGCCCCTCAGAACACCCAGCTCACCCGCGAGGTCTGGCGGACCACCGCGGTGCTGGCGGCCTCTTCCGTGATGGCCATTGGTCCGTCCTGCAGCCTGGATGGCTGTCCGAGGAAAGCGCTGGACACAGGTTCCTGCACCGGCGCGGCGGAAGGCTGTGGAGCGACCGGATACCAACGGTCCAGCAGTACGACCACGGCGACGGCCAGCAACAGCAGCCGCCCCAGCGAATCCCCCTTGGCTCCATCAGCGTTCATCGACGTGCTCCTCCCGAAGGACTGGTGATCGGCCGGTGCGGGTGCACCGGGCCTCCCGCAACCTGTCTCGCACGCCGCGTGCCAGGTCGATGACTTTGACTAATCCTTTTGAAAACAACGGCTTGTAAAAATCAGCGGGCCGCCGGCAGCGCGCATCCTGCACGACAGGCCGGTTCCGGCCGTGCGTTTTGCACGGGACCCGGCAGGCCGTTCCCCTTCCCACCCGCTTTCCTTCGCCAGAGGCGCCGATGTCCTTCAGAGATGCGTCTAACTTTCATTGCAACTTGCAAGAAATTTCCTTGACTAAAAGACTCATACGCGAAAGGAATTTCCTACTACGAGGCACCTCGAATGGACCCCACTCCGGAGACGCTTGGCCGAATCCTGCTGGTCGACGACGAACCCGCCATCCTGCGCACCTTCCGCTATTGCCTGGAGGACCAGGGCTACAGCGTGGCCACCGCATCCAGCGCGGCCCAGGCCGAGGCCCTGCTGCAACGCCAGGTCTTCGACCTGTGCTTGCTCGACCTGCGCCTGGGCGAGGACAACGGCCTGGACGTGCTGGCCCAGATGCGCCTGCAGGCGCCCTGGATGCGCGTGGTGATCGTCACCGCGCATTCCGCCGTGGACACCGCCGTGGACGCCATGCAGGCCGGCGCCGCCGACTACCTGGTCAAGCCCTGCAGCCCCGAGCAGCTGCGCCTGGCCGCGGCCAAGCAGCTGGAGGTGCGCCAGCTCACTGCGCGCCTGGAGGCCCTGGAGGGCGCCCAGGCCAGCCAGGCCGAGCAGCTCGAATCCCACAGCCCGGCGATGACCGCGGTGCTGGAGACCGCGCGCCAGGTGGCCGCCACCGACGCCAACATCCTCATCCTCGGCGAATCCGGCTCCGGCAAGGGCGAGCTGGCCCGCGCCATCCACGCCTGGAGCAAGCGCGCGAAGAAATCCTGCGTGACCATCAACTGCCCGTCGCTGAACGCCGAGCTGATGGAAAGCGAGCTGTTCGGCCACAACCGCGGGGCCTTCACCGGCGCCAGCGAGAGCACCCAGGGGCGGATCAGCCAGGCCGACGGCGGCACCCTGTTCCTCGACGAGATCGGCGACTTCCCGCTGCCGCTGCAGGCCAAGCTGCTGCGCTTCATCCAGGACAAGGAATACGAGCGCGTCGGCGACCCGGTGACGCGCCGCGCCGACGTGCGCATCCTCGCCGCCACCAACCGCGACCTGGCCGGCATGGTGGCTCAGGGGGCGTTCCGCGAGGACCTGCTGTACCGCCTCAACGTCATCGTCCTCAACCTGCCGCCGCTGCGCGAGCGCGCCGAGGACATCCAGGGCCTGGCCGAGCGCTTCCTCGCCCGCTTCGTCAAGGACTACGGGCGCCCGGCCCGCGGCTTCAGCCCGGCCTCGGCCGCGCTGCTGCGGCAGTACGCCTGGCCGGGCAACGTGCGCGAGCTGCGCAACGTGATCGAGCGCGTCAGCATCATCTGCAACCAGGAACTGGTGGAGCCCGAGCACCTGGGGCTCGGCGAGCAGAGCGGCGCCGCCGTCGTGCCGCGGGTCGGCGAGGCGCTGAGCCTGGAGGAGCTGGAGAAGGCCCACATCGCCTCGGTGATGGCCAGCGCCCCGACCCTCGACCAGGCGGCGAAGATCCTCGGCATCGACGCCTCCACCCTGTACCGCAAGCGCAAGCAGTACAACCTGTGAAGCGCGCGCTGACCCTGCGCTCGCGGATGTTCCTGAGCATCTCGGCGCTGATCACCCTGGCCCTGATCGGCCTGCTGCTGGGGGTGTTCAGCGTGATGCTGATGGGCCGCGAGCAGGAACGGCTGATCTCGCACAACTTCGCCACCATCGCCAGCAGCCAGCAGTTGCGCCAGTCGCTGGACGACCAGTTGGCCCAACTGCTCAGTGACAGCCCCGACGCGCAGCGCCTGGTGCTGCTGCGCGGGCAGTTCGACCGCTACCTCGCCGAAGGCCGGGCGAAAGCCGCCAGCGACGTCGAACGCACCCTCTACGAGCGCATCGACCAGGCCAACCAGGAGTTCCAGGGCCAGGTCAGCTCCTCCGGCAGCAACCGCTGGAGCCTGGTGGCGGAGAGCGACTTCAGCCGCACCTTCACCTCCCTGCACCAGTACCTGCTGGCGCTGCACAACCACGCCATCCAGACCATCAGCGACGCGGAGCGCAGCTCGCGCCGCCACGCCTGGCTGATCGCCAGCCTGCTGGGGCTGGTGGGCGTGGCCATGCTGGTGATCGGCTTCGTCACCGCCCACGGCATCGCCCGCCGCTTCGGCGCGCCCATCGAGGCCCTGGCGCAGGCCGCCGACCGCATCGGCAAGGGCGACTTCGAGGTCAGCCTGCCGGTCTCGCGGGAAGCCGAGATGGCCTCGCTGAGCCGGCGTTTCGGCCTGATGGCCCAGGCCCTGGCCGAGTACAAGGCGACCAACATCGAGGCGGTGCTGGCCGGCCAGCGGCGCCTGCAGGCAGTGCTCGACAGCATCGACGACGGCCTGGTGATCATCGACCGGCGCAGCCGTATCGAGCACGCCAACCCGGTGGCCAGCCGCCAGCTGTTCTCCCAGGCCGACCCCCATGGCCAGTTGCTGGGCGAGCTGATCGACAACCAGGAGCTGCTGCAGGCCACCGGCCTGGTGCTGCAGGGCGAGTCGATGGGCGACGATACGCCCCAGGACCTGCAGGTCGAGATCGGCGGCGAGAACCGCCTGCTGGCCTGGACCCTGGCCCCGGTCACCCACGACGACGGGCGCAGCATGGGCGCGGTGCTGGTGCTGCGCGACGTCACCGAACTGCGCGCCTTCGAGCGGGTGCGCAGCGAATTCGTCCTGCGCGCGTCCCACGAGCTGCGCACCCCGGTCACCGGCCTGCACATGGCCTTCGCCCTGCTGCGCGAACGCCTGGCGCTGCCTGAGGGCAGCCGCGAGCGCGAGCTGGCCGATACCGTGGACGAGGAAATGCGGCGCCTGGTGCGGCTGATCGACGACCTGCTGAACTTCTCCCGCTACCAGGACGGCCAGCAGAAGCTCGACCGCCAGCCCTGTGCGGTGGACGAGCTGCTGGAGCAGGCGCGCCAGCGCTTCCTCGCCCGCGCCCAGGCCCAGGGCATCGGCCTGGGGATGGTGCTGGAGGACCAGTTGCCGGTCCTCAGCGTCGACCGCCTGCGCCTGGAGCGCGTGCTGGACAACCTGCTGGGCAACGCCCTGCGCCACACCCCGAAGGGCGGCAGCGTGCAGCTGCTCGCCCAGCGCCAGAGCCAATGGGTGATGCTGGCGGTGGAGGACTCCGGCGAGGGCATCGCCTACAGCCAGCAGGCGCGCATCTTCGAGCCCTTCGTGCAGGTGGGCCGGCGCAGCGGCGGCGCCGGCCTGGGCCTGGCCCTGTGCAAGGAAATCGTGCAGCTGCACGGCGGGCGCATCGGCGTGCGCTCGCAGCCCGGCCAGGGCACGCGCATCTACATGCTGCTGCCGGTCTGAACCTTCGGCGCGGCCATGGAGGTGGGCACCGCCAGCAGCAGCGCGGCGGTCTCCAGGTCCGGCACGCCGTCGAAGCGCGCCGGCCGGTAGCGCATCTGGAAGGCGGCGATGACGTTGCGCGTCGCCTCGTCCAGTTGGCCATCGAGCGGCACCGCGTAGCCATGCCGCGCCAACTGCTGCTGGAACCAGCCGGGCGCCGGCAGCTGGCCGTTCAGCTCGGCCAGGCGATGCGCCAGGTCGCCGGGCTGCGGCCAGGGGATCAGGCCGGCGTCGGCCAGGCGCTTCCAGGGGAAGGCCGGGCCCGGGTCGACCTTGCGCTGCGGGGCGATGTCGCTGTGCCCGAGGATGTGCTCGGCGGTGATGCCCTGGCGCTTGACGATGTCCTTCAGCAGCAGGATGAGAGCGTCGATCTGGCCCTGTGGATAAGGTGCCCACACCCGCCCTTCGGGGGTTTCGCGGTAGCCCGGGTTGACCAGCTCGATGCCGATCGAGGTGGAGTTCAGCCAGGTCCGTCCCTGCCACTCGCTCTGCCCGGCGTGCCAGGCGCGGCGGTTCTCGTCCACCAGCTGGTAGATGGTCGGCGGGTTGGCGCCGATCAGGTAGTGGGCGCTGACCTCGCCGCGGGTGAGCAGCTGCAGCGAGCGCGGCAGGTCCGCCGAGGTGTAGTGGATGATGATGTACTGGACACGGCTGTCCTGGTTGCGCGAGGGGTGCTCGCGGTCGATTTCCAGGCCGCCCCGGCCGGCGCAGGCGGCCAGCAGCAGGGTGGCGAACATCAGGCACAGGTGGCGCATGGTGGCTCCACGGTCATCCGACGATGTGCAGCACGCTACGCAGGTTCTGCAGCAGCATGTTGACGCTGAGCATGATCAGCAGCATGCCGGCCAGGCGCTCCACGGCGGTGAGCCCGCGCGGGCCGAGGAAGCGCTGCAGGAAGGAAGCCTGCAGCAGGATCAGCGCGGTGGCGGCCCAGGCCAGGATCACCGCCAGGTACAGCTCCCATAGCGGACCAGTGTAGGTGGTGCGCAGGGTGATCAGCATGGCCAGCGCCGAGGGTCCGGCCACCGCCGGGGTGGCCAGGGGCACCAGCAGCGGCTCGCTGTCGGGCATGTCGCCGAGCACGCCCTGGGGCGTGGGGAAGATCAGGCGCATGGCGACCACGAAGAGGATGATGCCGCCGGCGATCCCGGTGGCCTCCTTGGACAGGCCCAGGCCGGTGAGGATGTGCTCGCCCAGGGTGAGGAACAGCAGCAGCAGGCCGAGGGCGAACAGCAGTTCGCGCAGCGCCACCTTGAGCCGGCGTTCGGCCGGCACCGACTTGAGGGCGGCGAGGAACACCGCGATGTTGCCGAAGGGGTCGGTGATCAGGAAGATCAGGACGGCGACGCCGAGCATGTGGATAACTCCAGGACAGAACGACCGGCGCCTGGACGCCGGGCAGAAAGCCGTCCCTGTGGATGAATCAGCCGGGGACGCGACGGCCGTGGGCGCCTGTGCATAACTTCACGGCAGGCGCCGCGCGGGTGTGGATGTCGGTTTATCCACAGTCCCTCAGGACTTCTTGATCTTCTCCGGGCGCTTCCAGCCCTCGATCACCCGCTGCTTGGCGCGGCCGACCGCGAGGGTCTGCGCCGGGACCTCGGCGGTGATGGTGGAACCCGCGCCGGTCGTGGCGCCGGCGCCGATATCCACAGGCGCCACCAGGGAGTTGTTGGAGCCGATGAACACGTCCTCGCCGATCACCGTGCGCCATTTGTTGGCGCCGTCGTAGTTGCAGGTGATGGTGCCGGCGCCGATGTTTGTGCGCGCGCCGACCTCGCTGTCGCCCAGGTAGGTCAGGTGGCCGACCTTCACGCCCTCGTGCAGGTGGGCGTTCTTCAGCTCGACGAAGTTACCCACATGCACCTGGCTCTCCAGCACGCTGCCGGGGCGCAGGCGGGCGAACGGGCCGACGTCGCTGCCGGGGCCGACGTCGGCGCCTTCCAGGTGGCTGTTGGCCTTGATGATGGCGCCGCGGCGCAGGACGCTGTTGCGGATGGTGCAGTTCGGGCCGATCAGTACTTCGTCCTCGATGTCCACGCGGCCTTCCAGCACCACATTGACGTCGATCTGCACGTCGCGGCCGGCGTTGACCTCGCCGCGCACGTCGAAGCGCGCCGGGTCCAGCAGGGTCACGCCCTGGGCCATCAGGCGGCGGGCGATGCGCAGCTGGTAGAAGCGCTCCAGCTCAGCCAGCTGCAGGCGGTCGTTGGCGCCCTGCACCTCCATGGCCGCCTGGGGTTGCGCAGTGGCCACGCGCAGGCCGTCGGCCACCGCCATGGCGATGACGTCGGTGAGGTAGTACTCGCCCTGGGCGTTGGCGTTGGACAGCCGGCCCAGCCAGCCTTCCAGGCGCTGGCGCGGCACGCAGAGGATGCCGGTGTTGCCCTCGCGGATGGCGCGCTGCTCGGCGCTTGCGTCCTTCTGCTCGACGATGGCCTTCACCTCGCCGTCCTGGCCGCGGATGATCCGGCCGTAGCCGGTGGGGTCGTCCAGTTCCACGGTGAGCAGCGCCAGCTGCTCGGCGCTGGCCTGCTGCAGCAGGCGTTCGAGGGTCGGCAACTCGATCAGCGGCACGTCGCCGTAGAGGATCAGCACACGCTCGGCGCTCAGGTAGGGCGCGGCCTGGGCCACGGCGTGGCCGGTGCCCAGCTGTTGTTCCTGGACCACGAAATTCAGGTCATCGGCCTGCAGGCGCTCGCGCACCCGTTCGGCGCCATGCCCGATCACCACGTGGATGCGCTGCGGGGCGAGGCCACGGGCGGTATCGATCACGTGGGCCAGCATGGGTTTGCCGGCGACCGGATGGAGGACTTTCGGCAGGGCCGAGCGCATGCGCGTGCCCTGGCCGGCGGCGAGGATGACGATTTCGAGGGACATGAAGTTGGACCGTCCTGGTAACGCTGGATGTAGAAAAAGAAAAAGGGTAGCCAAGGCTACCCTTTTCCCCTAGGTCGCTAAAGCCCGGGCCCCGGATTCGTCGCCGACTCCGAAGGCCCTGGCCGTTGCGAGCCGGCTCAGCCGCCGAACTTCTTGCGAACCTGCTGGACCGTGCGCAGTTGCGCTGCGGCTTCGGCCAGGCGGGCTGCAGCGGAGCTGTAGTCGAACTCGGCACCTTTGGCGTGCAGAGCCTTCTCAGCTTCCTTCAGCGCGGTCTGAGCGGCCGCTTCGTCGAGGTCGCCCGCGCGGATCACGGTGTCGGCCAGGACCTTCACCATGTTCGGCTGGACTTCGAGGAAACCGCCGGAGATGTAGTACACCTCCTGCTCGCCACCCTGCTTGACCACGCGGATCGGACCCGGCTTGAGCTCGGTGATCAGCGGCGCGTGGCCCGGGGCGATACCCAGATCGCCGAGGGAACCGTGCGCAACGACCATCTCGACCAGACCGGAGAAGATCTCCGCTTCGGCGCTGACGATGTCGCAGTGGACAGTAATAGCCATACCCTTGCCTCACGTAAGCGCCCGTTGCCGGGCGCACGGATTACAGCTTCTTCGCTTTCTCGATGGCTTCTTCGATGCCGCCGACCATGTAGAACGCCTGCTCCGGCAGGTGGTCGTAGTCGCCGTTGAGGATGCCTTTGAAGCCAGCGATGGTGTCCTTCAGGGAGACGTACTTGCCCGGCGAGCCGGTGAAGACTTCTGCCACGAAGAACGGCTGGGACAGGAAGCGCTGGATCTTACGAGCACGGGCCACCAGCAGCTTGTCGGACTCGGACAGTTCGTCCATGCCGAGGATCGCGATGATGTCCTTCAGCTCCTTGTAGCGCTGCAGGATGTACTGCACGCCACGAGCGGTGTCGTAGTGCTCCTGGCCGATGACCAGCGGGTCCAGCTGACGGGAGGTGGAGTCCAGCGGGTCGACGGCCGGGTAGATACCCAGCGAGGCGATGTCACGGGACAGTACCACGGTGGCGTCGAGGTGGGCGAAGGTGGTCGCCGGGCTCGGGTCGGTCAGGTCGTCCGCGGGAACGTAGACGGCCTGGATCGAGGTGATCGAGCCTTGCTTGGTGGAGGTGATGCGCTCTTGCAGCACGCCCATTTCCTCGGCCAGGGTCGGCTGGTAGCCCACTGCGGAAGGCATACGGCCCAGCAGTGCGGATACTTCGGTACCGGCGAGGGTGTAACGGTAGATGTTGTCGATGAACAGCAGTACGTCACGGCCTTCGTCACGGAACTTCTCGGCCATGGTCAGGCCGGTCAGCGCCACGCGCAGACGGTTGCCCGGCGGCTCGTTCATCTGGCCGTAGACCAGGGCTACCTTGTCGAGAACGTTGGAGTCCTTCATCTCGTGGTAGAAGTCGTTGCCCTCACGGGTACGCTCGCCCACGCCAGCGAACACGGAGTAACCGCTGTGCTCGATGGCGATGTTGCGGATCAGCTCCATCATGTTCACGGTCTTGCCGACGCCGGCGCCACCGAACAGGCCTACCTTGCCGCCCTTGGCGAACGGGCAGACCAAGTCGATCACCTTGATGCCGGTTTCCAGCAGCTCGTTGCCGCCAGCCTGGTCAGCGTAGGAGGGAGCCTCGCGGTGGATACCCCAGCGCTCTTCCTCGCCGATGGGGCCGGCTTCGTCGATCGGGTTGCCCAGTACGTCCATGATGCGGCCCAGGGTCGCTTTACCGACCGGGACGGAGATGGCTGCGCCGGTGCTTTCCACGTTCAGGCCACGCTTGAGGCCTTCGGTGGAACCCATCGCAATGGAACGGACCACGCCGTCGCCCAGCTGCTGCTGGACTTCCAGGGTGGTGTCGACGCCCTGAACCTTCAGGGCCTCGTAGATGCTCGGCACGGCATCGCGCGGGAATTCCACGTCGATCACGGCGCCGATGATTTGAACGATACGTCCGCTACTCATGTCTGGTTCCTCTGAATTTTGAACCTGTTCTTACACCGCGGCAGCGCCGCCGACGATTTCCGAGATTTCCTGGGTGATCGCCGCCTGACGCGCCTTGTTGTAGACCAGCTGCAGTTCGCTGATCAGGTCACCGGCGTTGTCGGTAGCGTTCTTCATTGCAATCATCCGGGCCGCCTGCTCACAGGCGTTGTTCTCAACCACCGCCTGGTACACCTGGGATTCCACGTAGCGCACCAGCAGGCCGTCGAGCAGGGCCTTGGCATCGGGCTCGTAGAGGTAGTCCCAGTGGTGTTTCAGGTCTTCGTTGTCCTCGGCCACCAGCGGAACCAGCTGTTCCACGGTCGGCTTCTGGGTCATGGTGTTGACGAACTTGTTGGAAACCACGTACAGGCGATCGATACGCCCGTCCAGGTAGGCATCCAGCATGACCTTGACGCTGCCGATCAGATCGTTGATCGACGGCTCTTCGCCCAGGTGACTGATGGCTGCGACCACGTTGCCGCCATAGTTCTTGAAGAAGGATGCGCCCTTGGCACCGATCACGCACAGGTCGATCTCCGCGCCGGCTTCACGCTGGGCGGACATGTCCTTGACGAGCGCCTTGAACAGGTTGATGTTCAGGCCGCCGGCCAGGCCGCGATCGGAGCTCACCACGATGTAACCGACGCGCTTGACGGGGCGCTCGATCATGAACGGGTGACGGTACTCCGGGTTGGCGTTGGCCAGATGGCCGATCACCTGGCGAATGCGCTCCGCGTAGGGACGGCCGGCCGCCATGCGCATTTGTGCCTTGCGCATCTTGCTCACCGCCACCTTTTCCATGGCATTGGTGATTTTCTGCGTGCTTTTGATGCTCGCAATCTTGCTGCGAATCTCTTTTGCGCCTGCCATTTCACACCTATCGGGTTAGCAGGCGGGGGCCATTACCGGCCCCCGCTGCGGCTTACCAGGTTTGGGTGGCCTTGAACTTCTCGATGCCGGCCTTGATGCCCGCGTCGATTTCGTCGTTGAAGTCACCCTTCTCGTTGATCTTCGCCAGCAGAGCGGCATGCTCGCGCTGGAAGTAAGCGATCAACGCCTGTTCGAAGGCGCCCACCTTGGCGATCTCGACGTCCTGCAGGAAGCCACGCTCGGCGGCGTACAGGGACAGCGACATCTCGGCGATGGACATCGGCGCATACTGCTTCTGCTTCATCAGCTCGGTAACGCGCTGACCGTGCTCGAGCTGCTTGCGGGTGGCGTCGTCCAGGTCGGAAGCGAACTGGGCGAAGGCCGCGAGTTCGCGGTACTGCGCCAGTGCGGTACGGATACCGCCGGAGAGCTTCTTGATGATCTTGGTCTGGGCCGCGCCACCAACACGGGATACCGAGATACCGGCGTTGACCGCCGGACGGATGCCCGAGTTGAACATGGAGGTTTCCAGGAAGATCTGACCGTCGGTGATGGAGATCACGTTGGTCGGAACGAACGCGGACACGTCGCCAGCCTGGGTTTCGATGATCGGCAGAGCGGTCAGGGAACCGGTCTTGCCAGTCACGGCGCCATTGGTGAACTTCTCGACGTATTCCTCGGAAACGCGGGAAGCGCGCTCCAGCAGGCGGCTGTGGAGATAGAACACGTCGCCCGGATAGGCTTCACGGCCCGGCGGACGGCGCAGCAGCAGGGAGATCTGGCGGTAGGCAACGGCCTGCTTGGACAGGTCGTCGTACACGATCAGGGCGTCTTCACCGCGGTCGCGGAAGTATTCGCCCATGGTGCAGCCGGAGTACGGCGCCAGGTACTGCAGAGCAGCGGATTCGGAAGCGCTGGCAACCACCACGATGGTGTTGGCCAGGGCGCCGTTCTCTTCCAGCTTGCGTACGACGTTGGCGATGGTCGATTGCTTCTGACCGATGGCCACGTAGACGCAGCGGATGCCGCTGTCTTTCTGGTTGATGATGGCGTCGACGGCCAGGGCGGTCTTGCCGATCTGACGGTCGCCGATGATCAGCTCGCGCTGGCCACGGCCTACCGGGATCATGGCGTCGACCGACTTGTAGCCGGTCTGTACCGGCTGGTCTACCGACTTACGCCAGATCACGCCCGGTGCCACTTTCTCGACGGCGTCGGTCAGCTTGGCATCGATCGGGCCTTTGCCGTCGATCGGGTTGCCCAGCGCGTCGACCACGCGGCCCAGCAGTTCCGGACCGACCGGAACTTCCAGGATGCGGCCGGTGCACTTGGCGTTCATGCCTTCTTTGAGGTCCTGGTATTCACCCAGTACCACGGCGCCGACGGAGTCTTGCTCCAGGTTCAGCGCCATACCGTAGACGCCGCCCGGGAATTCGATCATCTCGCCGTACATGACGTCGGCCAGACCGAAGATGCGCACGATGCCATCGGATACGGAGACGATGGTGCCTTCGTTGCGCGCTTGCGAGGCGACATCGAGTTTCTCGATGCGCCCCTTGATGATTTCACTAATTTCGGAAGGATTGAGTTGCTGCATGCCGCTGCCCCTTCAAACTCAAGATTTCAACGCTTCAGCCAGTTTCGCGATCTTGCCGCGCACCGAGCCATCGATTACCAAGTCACCGGCGCGGATCACCACGCCGCCGATCAGGCTCGCGTCTTCCGACGCATGGAGTCGCACTTCGCGACTGAGCCGGGCGCTGAGAGCCTTGGCGAGTTTGTCCTGCTGTTCCTGGTCCAGGGCGAAGGCGCTCACGACTTCTACCTCGACCAGCTTTTCCTGCTCGGCCTTGAGCTGCTCGAACATCTCGGAGATGGTCGGCAGCAAGTCCAGGCGCTTGTTTTCAGCCACGGTCCGCACGAAGTTCTGGGCCGGAGCATTGAGCTTGTCGCCACAGACGTCGATCAGGGCATCGGCCTTGGCCGCCGCGGTCAGCTGAGGCTCCTTGAGCAGCTGGCGCACGGTGTCGTCCTGCGACACTGCAGCCAGCACACCCAGAGCAGCGGACCAATCGGCCAATTGCTGATGAGCCTGGGCGTACTCGAAAGCCGCCTTCGCGTAAGGACGAGCCAACGTGGTCAGTTCTGCCATATCGCCCTCGCTCAGATTTCGGCGGCCAGTTGATCAACCAGCTGCTTTTGCGCGTTGGCATCGATCGAAGCACCCAGGATCTTCTCGGCGCCGGACACGGCCAGGGCACCCACTTGGGCACGCAGGGCATCCTTGACGCTGTTCAGTTCCTGTTCGATCTGGGCCTTGGCCTGGGCGATCATGCGATCGCCTTCGGCACGGGCCTGCTCACGGGCTTCATCAACGATCTGATTGGCGCTTTTCTTCGCCTGCTCGATGATTTCGGCCGCCTGAGCCTTGGCCTCGCGCAGTTGCTGGCCCGCTTTCTCGTGGGCCAGTTCCAGGTCACGAGCAGCACGGTTGGCTGCGTCCAGACCGTCGGCGATCTTCTTCTGACGCTCGTGCAGAGCCGCGATGACCGGAGGCCATACGAACTTCATGCAGAAGATGACGAAGATGGCGAACGCAATGGCCTGGCCGATCAGAGTTGCATTAATGTTCACGCCAACACCTCGCTCGTTCGTTGTCAGTCACGGATTTCCGGAGGCCGGAAATTAGTGGGCTACCTGAGCAATGAACGGGTTAGCGAAGGTGAAGAACAGTGCGATACCAACACCGATCATGGTCACGGCGTCGAGCAGACCGGCGACGATGAACATTTTCACCTGCAGCATCGGAACCATTTCCGGCTGGCGAGCAGCGCCTTCCAGGAATTTACCGCCCAGCAGGCCGAAACCGATGGCGGTACCCAGGGCACCCAGACCGATCAGCAGAGCGACGGCGATAGCAGTGAGTCCAACTACAGTTTCCATTTTTCCTCCCGACTTTCTGTCGTGTTGGTTAAGTTTTGAAGCAAGTTAAGGTGGTGAAACTTCCCTTCCGCCCCCGCCGACGTGGCGGGGAGCGGTCAGAATCTTTGGATCAGTGGCTGTCTTCGTGGGCCATCGACAGGTAGACGATGGTCAGCATCATGAAGATGAAGGCCTGCAGGGTGATGATCAGGATGTGGAACACCGCCCACGCCCAGTTCAGCACCACGCCCATGCCGCCCAGCCAGAGAATGCCGGAGCCGAACATGACGGCGATGAGGATGAAGATCAGCTCGCCGGCGTACATGTTGCCGAACAGACGCAGGGCCAGGGAAACCGGCTTGGCGATCAGGGTGACGAACTCCAGCAGGAAGTTCACCGGGATCAGGATGATCTGCACCAGCATGTTGCTGCTGTGGAACGGGTGCAGGGTCAGCTCGCCGAGGAAGCCGCCGATGCCCTTGACCTTGATGCTGTAGAAGATGATCAGGGCGAACACCGCGATGGACATGCCGAAGGTAGCGTTCGGGTCGGTGGTGGCCACGGCGCGGAAGAACAGGTGCTCGTTGCCGGTGATCTTCGCGGCGGCCAGCGGCAGGAAGTCCACCGGCACCAGGTCGATCAGGTTCATCAGGAAGATCCACACGAACACGGTCAGCGCCAGCGGTGCGATCAGCGGGTTACGGCCATGGAAGGTGTCCTTCACGCTGCCGTCGACGAACTCGACCATGACCTCGACGAAGTTCTGCAGGCCACCCGGAATACCGCTGGTGGCCTTCTTGGCCGCCATGCGGAAGATCAGGATGAACACCAGGCCGAGGAATACCGACCAGCCCAGGGTGTCGATGTGGAATGCCCAAAAGCCCATTTCCTTGGCTTGTTCGGCTGTGTGGGCGAACCCCCAGCCACCTTCCGGCAGACGACCGAAGGTCAGGTTCTGCAAGTGGTGCTGGATGTAACCCGAAGCGCTTTCTGCTGCCATGTTTGCCTCAATCGCTCTAAGGTCTTGTAAATGTGTGTCCCATCAGCAGGGGTGCGCACCAGCTGACCATCAGGGTCAGCAGGTAGAGGCCGAACAGAGCCAGGGGCTCCAGCGGCTTCACGCCTGCGAACGCCAGTGCGAAGAGCACTGCCGTCAAAACCAGCTTCCCGGCCTCGCCCGCATAGAAGGAGCGGACGATCATCTGAGCCGAGCGCGCTCCGCTATAGCGGAACGCCTTGTATGCGAAATAAACGTTCGGCAGCCAGGCGATCAGTCCGCCGAGCAGACCAGAATAGCCGGCAACCACGCCCCGGGAGAAAAACAGGACGGCAGCCCCCAGAAGCACCACGGCCAGCTGGACGAGCAACAGGCGCAAGGCCGGTTGGCGATGGAAGGGCAGGCGGTTCGGCTTGCTGGGTTCCATCTGTCTCAAAGTCCTCTGGCGTCGGCTTCGCAAATCAACAACTTGGCATACTTTGTGCCGACAAAATTGCGCGCAGAGTATAGGGGGCCGGGCATACCCATTCAACAGCCGGGTAGTGATTTCCGACTATCGCTACACAGACGATGGTCTTAGCGGATGTGGGCCAGAACCCCTTGCAACTCGTCCAGCGAGTTGTAGCGGATCACCAGTTGCCCCTTGCCCTTCTGGCCGTGGCGAATCTGCACCGGAGCGCCCAGGCGCTCGGCCAGGCGCTGTTCCAGGCGGCTGATGTCGGGGTCGGACTTGACCACCTTGGCAGGTTCGCTGGGGGCGTTGAGCCAGTGGCGCACCAGTGCCTCGGTCTGGCGCACGGTGAGGCCGCGTGCGACAACATGTCGCGCACCTTCCACCTGCCGCGCCTCGGGCAGACCGAGCAGCGCGCGGGCATGGCCCATCTCCAGGTCGCCGTGGGAAAGCAGCGTCTTGATCTCCTCGGGCAGGGCGATCAGGCGCAGCAGGTTGGCCACGCTGACGCGGGACTTGCCGACGGCGTCGGCGACCTGCTGCTGGGTCAGCTGGAACTCCTGCTGCAGGCGTTGCAGCGCGACGGCTTCCTCGAGGGGATTGAGGTCCTCACGCTGGATGTTCTCGATCAGCGCCATGGCGATGGCGGCTTCGTCCGGTACCTCGCGCACCAGCGCCGGGATGGTGTCCAGGCCGGCCTGCTGGGTGGCGCGCCAGCGGCGCTCGCCGGCGATGATCTCGTAGCGGCCCTTGTCGACGGGGCGCACCACGATGGGCTGCATCACCCCCTGGGCCTTGATGGACAGGGCCAGCTCTTCCAGAGCCTGGGGGTCCATGTCGCGGCGCGGCTGGTACTTGCCGCGCTGGATCAGGTCCAGCGGCAGGTGCTGCAGTTCCTTGCGGTCCGCCTGGACGGCTTCTTCCTGCAGGGTGGCGGCGCTGGAGCCACTGAGCAGGGCGTCCAGCCCGCGTCCGAGACCTCGTTTCTTAACGGCCATGCGGGTTCCTTAATGGGTCATGCGGTGGCGGCTTTGCGGGCGGCGCGCTGTCGGCGCGAGAGTTCGCCGGCCAGCGCCAGGTAGGCCATGGCCCCGCGCGATTGCTTGTCGTAGACCAGCGCCGGCATGCCGAAGCTGGGTGCCTCGGCCAGTCGCACATTGCGCGGGATCACGGTGGTGTAGAGCTTGTCGCCGAAGTGTTCCTGCAGCTGCGCGCTGACGTCGTTGGTCAGGCTGATGCGCGGATCGTACATGGTCCGCAGCAGGCCCTCGATGCTCAGCGTCGGATTCAGACGCTCGGCGATGCGCTGGATGCTGTTCATCAGGTCGGTCAGGCCTTCCAGCGCGTAGTACTCGCACTGCATGGGAATGATCACGCCGTCGGCGGCGGAGAGGGCGTTGACCGTGAGCATCGACAGCGACGGCGGGCAGTCGATGAGGATGTAGTCGTAGTTCTCGCGCACCGGGGCCAGGGCCTGGCGCAGGCGGTGCTCCTTCATGTCCATCTCCAGCAGCACCACTTCCGCGGCGGTGAGGTCGCGGTTGGCCGGGAGGATCTGGTAGCCGCCGTGCTCGGAGAACTGCATGGCCTGGGCCAGGTCGGCCTCGCCGGTGAGCACGTCGTAGATGGAATATTCCAGGGACAACTTATCCACACCGCTGCCGGTGGTGGCGTTGCCCTGTGGATCGAGGTCGATCAGCAGCACGCGGCGCTTGGTGGCGACCAGCGAGGCGGCGAGGTTGATGCAGGTGGTGGTCTTGCCGACACCGCCCTTCTGGTTGGCGATCGCGAATACCTTAGCCATGGTTTTCCCCCGTCCCCGTCATGCTCCGGCGCAGTATCAGCAGATGCCGCTGGCCTTGGCAACCCGGCACGCTGAGGGCGTGCTCGGCTTCGACCCGGAAATCTTCCGGGAGTGCCGTCAGCTCCTGCTCCGGGTGCACACCTTTCATCGCCAGCCAGCGGGTCTCGCCGTCGCCGAGGTGGCGGGTCCAGTTGCAGAAGTCTTCCAGGCTGCTGAAGGCCCGGGAGACGATGCCGTTGAATGCCCGGTCCGGCTGGTAGGCCTCGACCCGGCTGTGGATAACTTCCAGGTTGTGCAGCTTCAGCTCCAGCTTCACCTGGGTGAGGAAGCGGGTCTTCTTGCCGTTGCTGTCGAGCAGCGTCAGGCGCTTGTCCGGGAACAGGATCGCCAGCGGGATGCCGGGCATGCCGCCGCCGCTGCCTACGTCCAGCCAGTTGTCGCCGCCGGCGGCGAGGAAGTGCGGGACGACGCTGAGGCTGTCGAGCAGATGGCGCGAGACCATCTCGTCGATGTCGCGCACCGCGGTGAGGTTGTAGGCCTTGTTCCACTTCGCCAGCAGGGCGAGGTAGGCGAGCAGGCCCTGGCGGCCGGCTTCGTCGAGTTCGACGCCGAGCGCCGCGGCGCCACGCACGAGCTCGTCGGCGTGGGCTTGGGTGACCTGGGACATCAGGCGCTCTGCTCCAGTTGGCGGCCGCTGGCGCGTTTCTTCAGGTGGATCAGCAGCAGCGAGATGGCCGCCGGGGTGACGCCGGGGATGCGGCCGGCCTGGCCGAGGGTCTCAGGGCGGGCCTGGCCGAGCTTGTTCTGGATCTCCTTGGACAACCCGGAGATACCCGTGTAGTCGATATCCACAGGCAGGCGGGTGTCCTCGCTGGCGCGCAGGCGGGCGATCTCTTCCTGCTGGCGGTCGATGTAGCCGGCGTACTTGGTGCGGATCTCCACCTGCTCGGCGACCTGCGGGTCCTCGGCGCCGGCGCCGGTCACTTCGGCCAGGCTGGCGTAGTCGATTTCCGGGCGGGCCAGCAGGTTGAGCAGGTTGTACTCGTGGGCCAGCGGGGTGCCGAAGCGCTCGGCAATGGCGTCGCCCTGCGGGGTGTTCGGCCGTACCCAGGTGCTCTTCAGGCGCTGTTCCTCACGCTCGATGCCTTCGCGCTTGGCCTCGAAGGCCGCCCAGCGGCGGTCGTCGACCAGGCCCAGCTCGCGGCCCTTCTCGGTCAGGCGCAGGTCGGCGTTGTCCTCGCGCAGGATCAGCCGGTACTCGGCGCGCGAAGTGAACATGCGGTACGGCTCCTGGGTGCCCAGGGTGATCAGGTCGTCGACCAGCACGCCGATGTACGCCTCGTCGCGACGCGGGCACCAGGCCTCGCGGCCCTGGGCGCGCAGCGCGGCGTTGGCGCCGGCGAGCAGGCCCTGGGCGCCGGCCTCTTCGTAGCCGGTGGTGCCGTTGATCTGGCCGGCGAAGAACAGGCCGCCGATGACTTTCGTCTCCAGGCTGTACTTCAGGTCGCGCGGGTCGAAGTAGTCGTACTCGATGGCGTAGCCCGGGCGCACGATGTGGGCGTTTTCCATGCCGCGGATCGAACGCACGATCTGCAGCTGCACGTCGAACGGCAGCGAGGTGGAGATGCCGTTGGGGTACAGCTCGTGGGTGGTCAGGCCTTCCGGTTCGAGGAATACCTGGTGGCTGTCCTTGTCGGCGAAGCGATGGATCTTGTCTTCGATCGACGGGCAGTAGCGCGGGCCGATGCCCTCGATGACGCCGGAGTACATCGGCGAGCGGTCAAGGTTGGCGGCGATGATCTCGTGGGTGCGCGCGTTGGTGTGGGTGATCCAGCAGCTGACCTGGCGCGGGTGCTCTTCTTTGCTGCCGAGGAAGGACATCACCGGGATCGGGGTGTCGCCGGGCTGCTCGGTCATCACCGAGAAGTCCACGCTGCGGCCATCGATGCGCGGCGGCGTGCCGGTCTTCAGGCGGCCGACGCGCAGCGGCAGTTCGCGCAGGCGCCTGGCCAGGGCGATGGCCGGCGGATCACCGGCGCGGCCGCCGGAGTAGTTCTGCAGGCCGATGTGGATAAGTCCGCCGAGGAAGGTGCCGGCGGTCAGTACCACCTGGTCCGCGTGGAATTTCAGACCCATCTGAGTCACCACGCCGCGCACCTGGTCCTGCTCGACGATCAGGTCGTCGCAGGCCTGCTGGAATATCCACAGGTTCGGCTGGTTCTCCAGGATCTCGCGCACCGCGGCCTTGTACAGCACGCGGTCGGCCTGGGCGCGGGTGGCGCGCACGGCGGGGCCCTTGCGGCTGTTGAGCACGCGGAACTGGATGCCGCCCTTGTCGGTGGCATGCGCCATGGCGCCGCCCAGGGCATCGATTTCCTTGACCAGGTGGCTCTTGCCGATGCCGCCGATGGCCGGGTTGCAGCTCATCTGGCCCAGGGTTTCCACATTGTGGGTGAGCAGCAGGGTCTTCACGCCCATGCGTGCGGCCGCCAGCGCGGCCTCCGTGCCGGCATGGCCACCGCCGATCACTATCACGTCAAAACGGGAAGGGAAATCCACCACGCACCTCGTGCCTGTCGATCAGGGAAAGAAAAAGAGAGCCGCACAGTATAGGGGCTTAGCCCTGCCGATTGAAGGGACCTGTATGAAAAGTAGCCAATCGGCCTTTCGTGCGTCACACGAGGGAGTGCTTCATTCACAAAAATAAAGAGAGAGGGAATTTTTAAATCTTTTTAGAGCTAGTGATTATGTTTGGTGTGGACAATTTTTGTGGATAAGTACCTTGAGCCCTTCTGCAGCGATATTTACAGCGAAGGATAAACCTGTGCCGAAGGTGTCCGGAAGCGGGGTATTTCCGGTTGAACACCTGTGTATGGAAAGCAGGGTTATGCACAGGCCGGTTATCCCCCGTTTTGACCACTGGGTTGTCTACGTAGCTATACGGTAGTTTTCCACAGGGTTCGGGGCGGCATGTGAATAGGTTGATCCAGGCCAGATTCCACGGTGGTTTCGTTGTTTACGCCGATAGATCAATCCACAAGCTGCCAGGGATATGGGCAAGGAAAGGGGCTATCCACAGGCCATTTATTCCTGTGTTCAAACCAGGACGTGGGGAACGGGCACGGTTCTTCGTAGGAGCGAGCTTGCTCGCGAACCCCTGGGAATGAGTTCCTGGACAGAAGCGAGCGTGTACCATCGCCACTCTTCACCCGAACCAAGACAGCCAGTCATGAGTGAATACCAGTACTACGAATTCGCAGCCATCGATCGGCCGCTCACTCCGCAAGAGATGGCCGAACTGCGAGCCAGGTCCGGTCGCGCCGTCATTACTCCGACCGCTTTCACCAACCATTACAACTGGGGTGACCTCAACGGCGACCCGGATGAGTGGATGCGGCGCTATTTCGACGCCTTTGTCTATTTCGCCAGTTTTGCCAGCTGCCGGCTGTCGTTGCGGCTGCCCAGGTCCGCCCTCCCGGCGGAACGGGTATTGCCCTTCGCCATCGCCTCCTTCAGTTTTTCCATCGTCGCCAGCGATTCGCATTGGTGCTTCAACTGGATGCTCGACGAGACCGAGAACTTCGATCGTTTCGCCGTGGACAATGGCACGCAGTGGATGCCGCGCCTGCTGCCATTGCGGGAGGAATTGCAGGGCGGCGACCTGCGCCCGCTCTACCTGGGTTGGCTGGCGGATGCGCCTTTCCTGGAAGCTGAGGATGAGGAACCCGAGGTCCCGCCAGGCCTGACGGAGTTATCCACAGCGCAGCAAGCCCTGGTGGAGTTCCTCGAGATCGACCCGGACCTGCTGGACGCGGCTGCGGAGCCATGCGCTGGGACCGCCAGGCGTCGCGTGGCCGAACTCTGTGAACGCGCGGAGGCGATCGCTTCGGCCCGTTAGCGAAGTCACTGGAGAGTTTGTTTTCAGGCGCAAACCCGATAGGGGCGAGACGCAGGGCTCGAGTCAAGGCTATGGGTTGTTGCGGCAAAGGCTTGGCCGAGATTCTGCTGGAATTGGCGTATCGCTTTAGCGCGGACGCGGATAGCCAATGCTTTGAGCCAAGGCGGCGGGTGGCCTTGGTAAAGTTCAGCTTAGTACCAGCCAGCGATAGAGTGACCAACACGCCCGACAGCAGATCAGCCATGAACTCGGGCATGAAAGGTTGAAAGTGACGTCGATCTATCTGGGAACCTGAGGCTTATCCGTCATCTTGAGCGTTCGGATCACTGGCTGCCAGATTTTTCACTGCCTTGTCGAAGTCACTTTCAAACAGTCGATCCTGCACAATTCTGTACTTCTCAAATTCACTTTCCGCATGTGTCTGGGCAAGTTTCGCAGAAATCTTGCCGCTGTCCTGTAGCACTTCCCGGTCATCAAACTCCAGGAAGGCGTCCAGACGCTTGGACCAGTCTTCCATACTCATGGGGATCTTGCGGCGAGCACGATCCTCGGCCAATTCCAGGTAGGCGTTGACGATACGGCCCAATGAATCCAACTCGTCCTTGGTCAGGTAGTTCTTGGCCACGGCCACATCGGTTTTCAGAATCTTTCCTTCGGGCGCGTTCGCCCAGGAAGTCAGCCCCATATGTGACTTGCTGCTATCGGCCCGCTTACGGATCAACTCTGCAGCGGTATGACCGTGGATGGCGTAATGCAGTTTGTTCTGTACTTTGGCGAAGAATGCCTTGGTCGTCGGTGCGTCCTTGTTGTAATCCACGCTGGTGGCGTAGATGTCGGTGATCTTCTGGTAGAAACGTCGCTCGCTGAGGCGGATCTCGCGGATTTCCGCCAGCAGCCGCTCGAAGTAGTCCTCGCCCAGGAAGCTGCCGTTTTCCATGCGCTGACGATCCAGCACATAGCCCTTGATGGCGAACTCGCGAAGAACACCAGTCGCCCACTGGCGGAACTGCGTTGCGCGTATGGAGTTGACCCGGTAGCCGACGGAAATGATGGCGTCGAGGTTGTAGAAATCCACCGCCCGGGACACCTCCCGCTGGCCCTCCTGCTGAACTATCCGGAATTTCCGGATAGTTGCCTCAGGCGCGAGCTCATGACTGGCAAAGATGTTCTTCAGGTGCTCGCTGACGGTGCGCACATCCACCCCGAACAGTTCGGCCATCAGCTTCTGAGACAGCCACAGGGTTTCGTCCTCATAGCGGGCCTCGATGCTCTGTTCGCCGGCCTGGCCAGTGAAGATCAGAAACTCGGCCGTGCTGTTGCGGATCAGTTTTTTGCCATTCATACCAAGCCCCCTATGCAGTCATCACTTCGACCAAGCGCTCGACAGTGATTCCGCCTGCTTCAGCACCAGTTCGATGGCGGTAAGTGCTGCCCTGCCAGCCCAGCGCCTCAAGCTGGCGCTGAGATTGTCACGAGCCAGTTCCTGGGGTTGCCAGCGCACTTTGCGTGCCAATGGCATGCCTTGCTCGACCCATTCGGGATGGTGTTCGGAAGGCCCGTTGACTTGACCCACCATGTAGGCGCGGTTGGCTGGGGAATAGGTAATGGCCCAGTCCCCGTCCTGAATCTCATTGACGAAGCGCCACATTTGCGAGGCGCCAGAGATCACGGAACCTTGCTTCATTTGCGGCTCGGCCGATTGGTACAAGGCGATCAGTTGCTTGCGGGCAATTCCCGGTTTAGCTTGCGCCGAGATTTGTCGCCAGCCGATCGCTGCAATTCCGTGTTCTCTGAAGGCTTCATACAGACTTCCGCCTTCACCGCGTACCATCCACATCCGCGCCATACACGATCCTTAAAGATTTGCAGATTAAAGAGGGATGATGAGGCGCTCTACTTTACGGGGCCATCAAGCCTCACTTCCCGATGCAGAAACTGGAGAAGATCCGCCCCAGCAGATCATCGGAGCTGAACGCCCCGGTGATCTCGCCCAGGGCCTGCTGGGCATGGCGCAGGTCCTCGGCGAGCAGTTCGCCGGCGCCGGCCAGCAGCAACTGGGCGTGGCCGTGGTCGAGGTGCTGGCCGGCCTGGTGCAGGGCTTCCAGGTGGCGGCGGCGGGCGCTGAAGCTGCTTTCGGCGGTCTGTTCGAAGCCCATGCAGGCCTTCAGGTGTTCGCGCAGCAGGTCCAGGCCGTCGCCGGAGCGCGCGGAGAGGGTCAGGGTGACGTGGCCGTCGGCGCTTTCCTCGATGCCCACCGGGCTTGTGGATAAGTCGGCCTTGTTGCGGATCAGGGTGACCCGCGCCGGGTCCGGGCGCTCGTCGAGGAATTCCGGCCAGAGGGCGAAGGGATCGGCGACCTCCGGCGCGGTGGAATCGATCACCAGCAGCACCCGGTCGGCCTCGCCTATGGCCTTGAGGGCGCGTTCCACGCCGATCTTTTCCACATGGTCTTCGGTGTCGCGCAGGCCGGCGGTGTCCACGACGTGCAGCGGCATGCCGTCGATGTGGATATGTTCGCGCAGCACGTCGCGGGTGGTGCCGGCGATGTCGGTGACGATGGCCGCCTCGCGCCCGGCCAGGGCGTTGAGCAGGCTGGACTTACCGGCGTTGGGGCGGCCGGCGATCACCACCGTCATGCCGTCGCGAAGCAGCGCGCCCTGACCGGCCTCGCGCAGCACGCCGGCGAGTTCCGCGCGGACCTTGTCCAGTTGCGACAGCACGTGGCCATCGGCGAGGAAGTCGATTTCCTCCTCGGGAAAGTCGATGGCCGCCTCGACGTAGATGCGCAGCTGGATCAGCTGTTCGGTGAGCTGGTGCACGCGCCGCGAGAACTCGCCCTGCAGCGAGCGCACGGCGTTGCGCGCGGCCTGAGCCGAGCTGGCCTCGATGAGGTCGGCGATGGCCTCGGCCTGGGCCAGGTCGAGCTTGTCGTTGAGGAAGGCGCGCTCGCTGAACTCGCCCGGGCGGGCCTGGCGTGAACCCAGTTCCAGGCAGCGCTGCAGGAGCATGTCCAGCACTACCGGGCCGCCGTGGCCGTGCAGTTCCACCACGTCCTCGCCGGTGAAGGAATTGGGGCCACGGAAGAACAGCAGCAGGCCTTCGTCGATCACCTCGCCGTCGTCGTCGTAGAAGGGCCCGTAGTGGGCGAAGCGCGGCTGCGGCTCGCGGCCGCTGAGGCTGATGGCGATGGGCAGCGCACGCGGCCCGGAGACGCGGACGATGCCTACGCCGCCCCGGCCCTGGGCGGTGGCGACGGCGGCGATGGTTTCACGGGCTGCGTTCATGGTTTTCCTCCGCATAGCAGAACGCCCCACGAGGGGGCGTTCTGAAGGTGGTTCGACAGCGCGGGGATCAGGCGGCCTTGGCCTTGCTCGTGGCGCGTTCGATCTGCCGGGTAATGTACCACTGCTGGGCAATGGACAGGCAGTTGTTGACCACCCAGTACAGCACCAGGCCGGCCGGGAACCACAGGAAGAAGAAGGTGAAGACGATCGGCATCAGCTTCATCACCTTGGCCTGCATGGGGTCCGGCGGGGTCGGGTTGAGCATCTGCTGGACCAGCATGGTGGCGCCCATGATGATCGGCAGGATGAAGAACGGATCCTTCACCGAGAGGTCGGTGATCCAGCCCAGCCACGGGGCCTGGCGCATCTCGACGCTTTCCAGCAGTACCCAGTAGAGGGAGAGGAACACCGGCATCTGCACCAGGATCGGCAGGCAGCCGCCCAGCGGGTTGATCTTCTCCTTCTTGTACAGCTCCATCATCGCCTGGGACATCTTCTGGCGATCGTCACCGTGCTGTTCCTTGATCGCGGCCATCTTCGGCGAGACGGCACGCATGCGCGCCATCGACTTGTAGCTGGCGGCGGACAGCGGGAAGAAGGCCAGCTTGATGACGATGGTCAGCAGGATGATCGACCAGCCCCAGTTGCCGACCAGGCCGTGGATGTGTTGCAGCAGCCAGAAGATCGGCTGGGCGATGAACCACAGCGGGCCGTAGTCGACGGTCAGCTCCAGGCCCGGGGACAGCTCGCCCAGGTACTTCTGCAGCTTGGGACCGGCATACAGGGTCAGGCTGGTCTCGCCCTTGGCGCCGGCGGGCACGCTCAGGGTCGGGCCGGTGAAGCCGACGATGTAGTTGCCCTGGGCGTCCTTGCGCGTCATCACGTTGTGGGTATCGCCCTTGGCGGGCACCCAGGCGGTGACGAAGTAGTGCTGCAGCCAGGCTACCCAGCCGCCCTGCAGGCTCTGCTTGAAGGGCTCCTTGTCCATGTCCTTCATGGACACTTTCACGTAGGGCTTCTCCGGGGTCCAGACCGCGGCGCCCAGGTAGGTGGACACGCCGGTGGCGGTGGTGGACGACGGATCGGCGCTGGCGTCACGCTTGAGCTGGGCGAACAGCGAGGCGCTCCAGGGCTTGGCGCTCTGGTTGTCGATCAGGTAGGTGACGTCGATCTGGTAGGCGTTCGGGTTGATGCAGTCGAGCTTCTTCTGCGCCTTTTCCTTGTCGCTGCAGTCGGTCTTCAGGCCGCGGTGGAAGGTGAAGCGCTTGATGTAGCTGACACCGTCGCGGGCGAAGTTCAGGTCGACCACCAGTTGGTCCTGGCCGTCGGCCAGCTGGTACTGGGGCTTGGCGCTGCTGTACAGCGGGCGGCCGGCGACGGCTGCGTCCGGACCGTCGGTGCCGGTCAGGCCGCTCTGCGCCAGGTAGGTGCGCTGGCCATGCTCGAACAGGGCGAAGGGCAGGTCCGGGCGATCCTGGCGCATCGGGTACTGGGTCAGGCCCAGTTGCACCACGTCGCCACCGCGCGGGTCGATGGCCAGGTCGAGGACGTCGGTCTTCACCTGGATCAGCTGGCCGTTGGCGGCTGCCGGTTGCTGGGCGCTGGGCAGCCCGGTTTCGCCGCTCTGGGCGGTCGGTACGTCGGCGCTGGCAGTGCCGCTGGCCGGCACGGAAGTGTCCGGCAGGCCCTGGGGCTGCTGATTGAACGACGCGGTCTGGGCCGGCAGTTCAGGCTGACCGTAGTCCTTGTTCCACTGGAGAACCAGCGCATAGGACACGATAGCCAGGGCGACGATGAGGATCGAGCGTTTGATGTCCATGGTTACTCGGCCGTCGAGGATGGGCGGTGCTTGGAAGTGGCGGGCGGCACGGGATCATAGCCACCGGGATGCCAGGGATGGCAGCGGCCCAGGCGACGCAGGGCCAGCCAGCCGCCGCGCAGGAAGCCATGGTGTTCGATGGCTTCGTACGCGTAGCAGGAGCAGCTGGGGTGAAAGCGACAGTGACTGGCCATCAAGGGGCTGATGGCGTAGCGGTAAAACTGGATGAGAAGCAGCGCCAGTCTACGCATGGGAACTGTCGGCGACCCCCGGAGGTTCGGTTGCGCTTTCCGGCCGGGGTCGGTTGCGCAGCAGGCGTTTGAAGAGCTTGCCGAATTGCTGGTGCAGTTCGGGGTTCTGCAATTCACCCAACCCCTTGCGCGCAATGACCACGATGTCCAGGCCAGCCAGGGCTTCCTGGTTGTGCCGGAACGATTCGCGGATCAGGCGTTTGAGGCGGTTGCGCTCGACGGCGAGCTTGACGTTCTTCTTGCCGATCACCAGGCCGAGGCGGGGGTGATCCAGAGCGTTTTCGCGCGCCAGCAGCAGGACGTGCTTACCGGGAACCTTGGCGCTGGGGGAGTCGAAGACCGCTGTGAAGTGCCGGGCTGTCAGAAGACGCTTTTCCCGGTCGAATCCTCGACTCACCACCTGTGCCGGGCGAATCAGACGGTCAGACGCTTGCGGCCCTTGGCGCGACGACGCGACAGAACCTGACGGCCGTTCTTGGTGGCCATGCGAGCGCGGAAACCGTGGACGCGAGCGCGCTTGAGAGTGCTGGGTTGGAAAGTACGTTTCATTGTTCGGTACCTGGATTGATGACCTGAGGTCGCAGGGACCCCGTTTAAAGAGACCGGCGATTCTAGTGAAAACACCGGTGCAGGTCAATTTCCAACCAGCCGGTAATTGCCCAGCGGCTTTCTGAAGAAATAGAAAGCAAGGAAAAGGTTTCTTAAAAGATGGTGAAAGCGATTGTTATTGGGGAGCGCCAGATCTGTGGATAAGTCAATTCCGGCCACTGTTTCCGTGGCACGGCGGATTTGACGAAGGTGTCGAGAAGCGGTGACCCTCCTGTGCGGCGGCAGTGGATAATCTGGGGAAGAAAGACCGGTTTGTCCACAGCGGAAGTTCTCAACAGCTTTCCAGCCCGGTTCATCCCCCCATCGGTGCAGGGGTTATCCACAACTTTCAGGGTGCGCCGACTGTTGCCATGTGCCATCATTAAGGCCTTGATTTTGCTTGCCCACTTGTTGATTTCTCATGTGGATAAGTCGCTAGCGCACGGCTACAATTGCGCTTTCCTTTTCGTTCCATTCCTTTCCAATCTCCTGGGGGATACCCGTGTCCGTGGAACTCTGGCAGCAGTGCGTGGAATTGCTCCGCGACGAGCTGCCATCCCAGCAATTCAACACCTGGATCCGGCCGCTGCAGGTCGAGGCCGAGGGCGAGGAGCTGCGTGTCTACGCACCGAACCGCTTCGTGTTGGACTGGGTCAACGAAAAATACATGGGGCGTCTGCTCGAACTGCTGGGTGAGCGTGGCAACGGGCAGATTCCCGCCCTCTCGCTGCTCATCGGCAGCCGCCGCAGCCGGGCTCCGCGTCCTGCGCTGATGCCGCAGAGCCACGCGATGCCCGCGCCGACCATCACCCCGCCGCCGTCGCCGGCGCAGGTGCGCGCAGCCAAGGCCCAGGCCTACCAGGCCGAGGCGCCGGCCCAGGCCGAAGCAGCCAGCCGGGTGCAACAGATGCAGCTCAACGTGCAGGAGCCGATGCCCGACATCGACGAGTCCAGCCCGGGCATCGACCCGCTCGCCGCCGCCGCGGCCATGCCGTCGGCGCCCGCAGTGCGCACCGAGCGCAACGTGCAGGTGGAGGGCGCGCTCAAGCACACCAGCTACCTGAACCGCACCTTCACCTTCGAGAACTTCGTCGAGGGCAAGTCCAACCAGCTGGCCCGCGCCGCGGCCTGGCAGGTGGCGGACAACCTCAAGCACGGCTACAACCCGCTCTTCCTTTATGGGGGCGTGGGCCTGGGCAAGACGCACCTGATGCACGCCGTGGGCAACCACCTGCTGAAGAAGAACCCGAACGCCAAGGTCGTGTACCTGCATTCGGAGCGCTTCGTCGCGGACATGGTCAAGGCCCTGCAGCTGAACGCCATCAACGAGTTCAAGCGCTTCTACCGCTCGGTGGACGCCCTGCTGATCGACGACATCCAGTTCTTCGCCCGCAAGGAGCGTTCCCAGGAAGAGTTCTTCCACACCTTCAACGCCCTGCTCGAAGGCGGCCAGCAGGTGATCCTCACCAGCGACCGCTACCCGAAGGAGATCGAAGGCCTGGAAGAGCGCCTGAAGTCGCGCTTCGGCTGGGGCCTGACGGTGGCGGTGGAGCCGCCGGAACTGGAAACCCGCGTGGCCATCCTGATGAAGAAGGCCGAGCAGGCGAAGGTGGAGCTGCCGCACGACGCGGCCTTCTTCATCGCCCAGCGCATCCGCTCCAACGTGCGCGAGCTTGAGGGGGCCCTGAAAAGGGTGATCGCCCACTCCCACTTCATGGGCCGGCCGATCACCATCGAGCTGATCCGCGAGTCGCTGAAGGACCTGCTGGCCCTGCAGGACAAGCTGGTCAGCATCGACAACATCCAGCGCACCGTCGCCGAGTACTACAAGATCAAGATCGCCGACCTGCTGTCCAAGCGCCGTTCGCGCTCGGTGGCGCGTCCGCGCCAGGTGGCCATGGCCCTGTCCAAGGAACTGACCAACCACAGCCTGCCGGAAATCGGCGTGGCTTTCGGTGGTCGGGACCACACCACGGTGCTGCACGCCTGTCGTAAGATCGCTCAACTGAAGGAATCCGACGCGGACATCCGCGAGGACTACAAGAACCTGCTGCGTACGCTGACCACCTGAGGCCAAGCTGCAGCCCCACGAGGCAAGGGATTAGACCATGCATTTCACCATTCAACGCGAAGCTCTGTTGAAACCCCTGCAACTGGTCGCTGGTGTGGTCGAACGCCGCCAGACGCTGCCGGTTCTTTCCAACGTACTGCTGGTGGTCCAGGGCCAGCAGCTGTCGCTGACCGGTACCGACCTCGAGGTCGAACTGGTTGGCCGCGTCACCCTGGAGGAGCCGGCCGAACCGGGCGAGATCACCGTCCCGGCGCGCAAGCTCATGGACATCTGCAAGAGCCTGCCCAGCGACGTGGTGATCGACATCCGCGTCGACGAGCAGAAGCTGCTGGTGAAGGCCGGCCGTAGCCGCTTCACCCTGTCGACGCTGCCGGCCAACGACTTCCCCACCGTCGAGGAAGGCCCGGGCTCACTGACCTTCAGCCTGGTGCAGAGCAAGCTGCGCCGCCTGATCGATCGCACCAGCTTCGCCATGGCCCAGCAGGACGTGCGCTACTACCTCAACGGCATGCTGCTGGAAGTCTCCAGCGGCACCCTGCGCGCCGTGGCCACCGACGGCCACCGTCTGGCCATGTGCTCGTTCACCGGCGGCGTGCCGGAAGCCCAGGACCGCCACCAGGTCATCGTGCCGCGCAAGGGCATCCTGGAGCTGGCGCGCCTGCTCACCGAGCAGGACGGCCAGGTGGACATCGTCCTCGGTCAGCACCACATCCGCGCCACCACCGGCGAGTTCACCTTCACCTCCAAGCTGGTGGACGGCAAGTTCCCCGACTACGAGCGCGTGCTGCCCAAGGGCGGCGACAAGCTGGTGATCGGTGATCGCCAACTGCTGCGCGAGGCCTTCAGCCGTACCGCGATCCTCTCCAACGAGAAGTACCGCGGCATTCGTCTGCAGCTGACCTCCGGACTGCTGAAGATCCAGGCGAACAACCCGGAGCAGGAGGAAGCGGAAGAAGAAGTGCAGGTCGACTACAACGGCGGCAGCCTGGAAATCGGCTTCAACGTCAGCTACCTGCTGGACGTACTGGGCGTGATGGGCACCGAGCAGGTTCGCATGATCCTCTCCGACGCCAACAGCAGCGCCCTGCTGCAGGAAGCCGACAACGACGACTCCGCCTATGTCGTCATGCCGATGCGTCTCTGACCTTCACTGAATGTCACTGACCCGCGTCTCGGTCACCGCGGTGCGCAACCTGCACCCGGTGACCTTCTCCCCCTCCCCTCGCATCAACATCCTCTACGGCGAAAACGGCAGCGGCAAGACCAGCGTGCTCGAAGCCGTCCACCTGCTCGGTCTTGCCCGCTCCTTCCGTAGCCAGCGCCTGCAACCGGTCATCCAGTATGAGCAGGCCGCCTGCACCGTCTTCGGCCAGGTTCAGTTGGCCAATGGCATGACCAGCAACCTGGGTATTTCCCGGGAGCGTCAGGGCGAGTTCCAGATTCGCATCGATGGCCAGAATGCGCGCAGCACTGCGCAGCTGGCGGAAACCTTGCCGTTGCAGTTGATCAACCCGGACAGCTTCCGCCTGCTGGAAGGCGCGCCGAAGATTCGCCGGCAGTTCCTCGACTGGGGAGTGTTCCACGTGGAACAACGCTTCATGGTCGCCTGGCAGCGGCTGCAGAAGGCGCTGCGCCAGCGGAACTCGTGGCTCCGACATGGTAGACTGGACGGTGCTTCGCAGGCTGCCTGGGATCGCGAATTGTGTACTGCCAGCGACGAAATCGATGGCTATCGGCGGTCCTATATCCAGGCCCTCAAACCGGTCTTCGAACAGACGCTGGGAGAGTTGATCCAGTTGGACCAGCTCACCCTCAGCTATTACCGCGGCTGGGACAAGGATCGCGAGCTGAGCGAGGTATTGAACGGCAGCTTGTTGCGCGACCAGCAGATGGGGCATACCCAGGCTGGACCGCAGCGGGCCGATCTACGAATTCGCCTGGGCGGGCATAACGCGGCGGAGATCCTGTCGCGGGGGCAGCAGAAACTGGTGGTCTGCGCCCTGCGTATCGCCCAAGGGCACCTGATCAATCAGGCCAAGCGAGGACAATGCGTCTACCTGGTGGACGACCTGCCCTCGGAACTCGACGAAAAGCACCGGCGTTCGTTGTGCCGGTTGCTTGAAGACTTGGGTTGCCAGGTATTCATCACCTGTGTCGACCCTGAACCTTTGAAGGACGGCTGGCGAACGGACACGCCGGTTGCCATGTTCCACGTGGAACATGGGCATGTCTCTCAGACCACCCTCGGGAGTGAAGAATGAGCGAGAACAATACGTACGACTCTAACAGCATCAAGGTGCTGAAGGGGCTGGACGCGGTACGCAAGCGTCCGGGTATGTACATCGGCGACACGGACGATGGCACCGGCCTGCACCACATGGTGTTCGAGGTGCTGGACAACTCGATCGACGAGGCCCTGGCTGGCTACTGCAGCGAGATCAGCGTCACCATCCACACCGACGAATCGATCACCGTCCGCGACAACGGCCGTGGCATTCCGGTCGATATCCACAAGGAAGAAGGGGTTTCCGCGGCCGAGGTCATCATGACCGTGCTGCACGCCGGCGGTAAGTTCGACGACAACTCCTACAAGGTTTCCGGTGGTTTGCACGGCGTGGGTGTGTCCGTGGTGAACGCGCTCTCCGAGGAGCTGCGCCTGACCATCCGCCGCGAAGGCAAGGTCTGGGAGCAGATCTACCGCCACGGAGTGCCGCAGTTCCCGCTGCGCCCGGTGGGCGAGACCGACGGCTCGGGCACCGAGGTGCACTTCAAGGCCTCCGACGAGACCTTCACCAGCATCCATTTCAGCTGGGACATCCTGGCCAAACGCATCCGCGAGCTGTCCTTCCTCAACTCCGGCGTGGGCATCCTGCTGCGTGACGAACGCACCGGCAAGGAAGAGCTGTTCAAGTACGAGGGCGGCCTGCGCGCCTTCGTCGAGTACCTGAACACCAACAAGAACATCGTCAACCAGGTGTTCCACTTCAACACCCAGCGCGAAGAAGACGGCGTTGGCGTGGAAGTCGCCCTGCAGTGGAACGACAGCTTCAACGAGAACATCCTCTGCTTCACCAACAACATTCCGCAGCGTGACGGCGGTACCCACCTGGCGGGCTTCCGCTCCGCCCTCACCCGCCACTTGAACAACTACATCGAGCAGGAAGGCCTGGCGAAGAAGTACAAGATCGCGACCACCGGCGACGACGCCCGTGAAGGCCTGACCGCGATCATCTCGGTGAAGGTGCCGGATCCGAAGTTCAGCTCGCAGACCAAGGACAAGCTGGTGTCCTCCGAGGTGAAGACCGCGGTGGAACAGGAGATGGGCAAGTACTTCGCCGACTTCCTGCTGGAGAACCCCAACGAAGCCAAGGCCGTGGTCGGCAAGATGATCGACGCCGCCCGCGCCCGCGAGGCCGCGCGCAAGGCCCGCGAGATGACCCGCCGCAAGGGCGCGCTGGACATCGCCGGCCTGCCGGGCAAGCTCGCCGACTGCCAGGAGAAGGACCCCGCCCTCTCCGAGCTGTACATCGTGGAAGGTGACTCCGCGGGCGGCTCTGCCAAACAGGGCCGTAACCGCAAGACCCAGGCGATCCTGCCGCTCAAGGGCAAGATCCTCAACGTCGAGAAGGCTCGCTTCGACAAGATGCTGTCCTCCCAGGAGGTCGGCACCCTGATCACCGCGCTGGGCTGCGGCATCGGGCGCGAGGAGTACAACATCGACAAGCTGCGCTACCACAACATCATCATCATGACCGATGCTGACGTCGACGGTTCGCACATCCGTACCCTGCTGCTGACCTTCTTCTTCCGCCAGCTCCCCGAGCTGGTCGAGCGTGGCTACATCTACATCGCTCAGCCGCCGCTGTACAAGGTGAAGAAAGGCAAGCAGGAGCAGTACATCAAGGACGACGTGGCCATGGAGGAATACATGACCCAGTCGGCCCTCGAAGACGCCAGCGTGCACGTCAACGAAAGCGCCCCGGGCCTGTCCGGCGAAGCGCTGGAGAAGCTGGTCAACGAGTACCGCACCGTCATGCGTACCCTCTCCCGCCTGTCGCGCCTGTACCCGCAGGACCTGACCGAGCACTTCGTCTACCTGCCGCGCATCGACGTCGAGCAGCTGGGCGACCAGGCCGCCATGCAGGCCTGGCTGGAGCAGTACCAGGCGCGCCTGAAGACTTCCGAGAAGTCCGGCCTGACCTACACAGCCAGCCTTCGCGAGGACCGCGAGCGCCACCTGTGGCTGCCCGAGGTGGAGATGGTCGCCCACGGCCTGTCCAACTACGTGACCTTCAACCGCGACTTCTTCGCCAGCAACGACTACCGCTCGGTCACCGAGCTGGGCGCCAAGCTGAACAGCCTGATGGAAGAAGGCGCCTACGTGCAGAAGGGCGAGCGCAAGCGGCCGGTCTCCAGCTTCAAGGAAGCCCTGGAATGGCTGATGGCCGAAGGCACCAAGCGCCACAGCATCCAGCGATACAAAGGCCTCGGCGAGATGAACCCGGACCAGTTGTGGGAAACCACCATGGACCCGAACGTGCGCCGCATGCTGAAGGTGACCATCGAGGACGCCATCGCCGCCGACCAGATCTTCAACACCCTGATGGGCGATGCCGTGGAGCCGCGCCGCGACTTCATCGAAAGCAACGCCCTGGCGGTGTCGAACCTGGACGTGTGATGGGTGGGGCTGACAACGTTAAACGGATATCCTGCTAGACGTTAGCTGCCCTGCTGCTCTTGAAAACCCCGGCTCTCCGAAAGGTCAGCCGGGGTTTTTTATGGCTGCTCGCCAGAATGGTTGCTACCGGTGATCGGGCGTGAGTCATTCCGGCTTCCGCAGCCTTGGCTTGGCTAATCGCTATTGTCGTCGACGGCTATGGCCGGACCGAACAGTTCCAGGGAACTGGATGCCTCCGCAAAGCGATAGCCCATCGCTCTATAACCTGCCTCCCGCTTGCCCCACATCCGATGCAAGGCAGGGTGCCCTGCATCGACGAAGTCGATGATGCGTACATCCGTCTTGCTCGAATGTTCACGGTGTAGCCGCCCCGCATACTGTTGGAGCGTTCCCTTCCAGGAGACCGGCATGGCCAGTATGAGCGTATCCAGAGGAGGATGATCGAAGCCTTCGCCCACCAGCTTGCCGGTGGCCAGGATTACCCGGGGCGCATCGGCAGGCAGAGCCGCCAAGCCTTCCATGAGGGCTGTACGCTGTTTTCTGGAAAGCCGCCCATGCAGCGTGAACAGGTTCTTGATCTGCGTGGGCAACCTTTCCTCGAGCGCATTGAGATGGTCCGTTCGCTCCGTCAGTACCAGGATCTTCCTCCCCTGGTTGAAGGCCGCTGCTATCTCAGCAACGATCCGTTCCGTCCTCTCCGTATCCCTGGATACCTGCAGGAAGACCTCCTGGATACCTGCACCTTCTTGCGTAACGATCGGCCTGGACGACCACCGCGGCAGCACGAGCAGATCGGCGGGGGCGCTTTCGGGTCTGGCCGCCGTATGCCGTATCGGCCCGCACTGCATGAAGATAATCGGCTGCTGGCCATCCCGGCGTATCGGTGTGGCTGTCAGGCCCAGCACATACCTGGCAGGAGTGCTCTTCAGGATGGCCTCGAACGAAAAGGCCGACAGGTGATGGCATTCATCCACGATGATTTGTCCGTACCGCTTCACTTGCTCGTCGACCTCGCCCTTACGGGATAGCGACTGCATCAATGCGATGTCGATGATGCCCGTGGGCCTTGCCTTACCGCCTCCGATACTGCCGACAGCAGCCTTGTCGACTCCAAGGAAAGCCTGCAGGCGCTCTTTCCACTGCTGTAGCAATTCGGTTCTGTGCACCAATATCAGTGTGTTCACTCGCCGCTTGGCGATCAGGGCCGCGGCAGTAACGGTTTTTCCGAATGCGGTAGGTGCACAAAGAACCCCTGTCTCGTATTGCGTCACGGCTTCGAGGGCGGCTTCCTGGTCATAACGTAGCTTGCCCGAGAAGTCGACTTCGATAGGCTGCCCTGCGTAGCGCTCATCGTGAACCACTAGGCTGATCGCATTCTCGTGCAGCAGCGTCCGTACTTCATCGAGGCAGCCCCGAGGCAGGGCAATGTGGCGAGGGAAATTCTCTGCGCAACCGATGATCCGCGGCTTGTTCCATACCGGCAGACGCATGGCCTGGGCTTTGTAGAACTCGGGGTTCTGGAAGGCCGCCAACCTGATCAGCTTGTTGACCAACGGCTGAGGGAGTTCCGTCTTTTCGAAATAGATCTGGTTGGCCAGCGTCACATTCACCGAGCTTGGCAGAGGGCCGCTCAATTTTCTGGGAGTCGTCGAGGGCTTGTGCCAGGGTTTGCGTTCATCCTCATCCGTCACCTCGATGACATCCAGGGGATGACGCCCCTCCGTGGCCAGTAGCGTAATGCTGGCAATGGCCTGCACGGGCATTGACTGAAGACTGGCCAGGAATGCCCATTGATCCGGATAGGGAGCCAGTGCTTCGTCGACGAAGACACTCCCACCATGCGCGCGAGCCCGTTTCTGCAGGGGTAAGGCGATGAGGTTGCCAAAGCCGCCTTTGGGCAGGCTGTCCTGATTCGGAAACAAGCGATCATAGGACGCCAGCGTCAATTGGCGGGTACGGTCGCAGGTGTGGCTGATGATGGCCGAGCCGAGTTGTCGGGCTTCATGGGCGGGAACCTTGTGTTCGAAGAATATCCAGGCGTGGGCGCCATTGCCGGAACGCGAAACCTCCAATGCAACCGGTACGTTCAGCTCTTGGCATGAGTGGATGAATGCCCGGGCATCGTCTCGCCAATCGGCTTCGTCAAAATCCACTGCGAGGAAATGGCAGGTGTCATCCGGGAGCAGCGGATACACGCCGATCACGATCTCTCCAGCCAGATGCCTGTAGAGCACTTGGTCGGTAAGTGGAAGCAGTTGGCGATGCGAGCAATCTCCACACTTGATCCGAGGTTTCTGGCATATGCCCGGACGCCATTCATTGGCACAGGCAGGCGAGTAGCCCGTTTTGCCGGCCTTGCTTTCCCAGCGTATGGGGAACACATCGGCCCTGCCGCGGAAGAGCCGTTTGAAAAGCGCCAGCTTTGCGTCCGTATCGAGATGCTTGGTTGGCTGGGGAAAAACGGCCGGGGTGCGGCTCGATTGCCTGTCAGGCAGGCGCCAGTCGATGCCGTGGGCTTCCAGTAGTTTGATCAAGCGAGCGTTCTCCGCCCGCAAATGTTCCAACTGATCCTTATCGACCTTCACAATGAAACGACCTTCTTTCGACCTCATCGGCCGCCAGGCCGTGGGCCTGACGGCAAAGCAATTACCATAAAGCCAAATTGCCGAGCGGTGGTTGTAATGCTGTTTTTTAGGCTCTGCCATGGTTCAGCGAAGGCATCCTAGCTTTGGTTCCGCTCCCTCACCCCAGCCCTCTCCCAGAGGGAGAGGGGGTTGTTCGGAGCAGGCGGAGAGTTCGGTGTCGTCCTGAAACGCCTGATCATCCCCCGTCACCCTCGCGAGCGAAGGAGCGCGTAGGGCGCATAACCGTTCGCGGTTATCCGCCGTTGGCCGTGCCACCGGGGCATTCGGCGGGACTGGTGAGGCCAATCGCGGACGGAGTCCGCTCCTACGCCCGTGCTTCCCTGAACCGTAGGAGCAACTGTCTTGCCGGTCGCGCCGAGGTGCTCTTCGTAGGACTCTGTTCGCGATTCGGCGGATAACGCCGTAGGCGTTATCCGCCCTACGTTTCTTTTTTCCGGGATATGGCGAGGTCGGGGCGGAGGATCGGGTTCACGCCTCTTCCCTATAGGAAACGCCATTAGGGCAATTGTTGGGCTTGCTCCGAAGCCGCTCTCCGACCAAGGAGGGCGTTTATGCGGAAAACGGATTCAGAAACCCGCGCCGGGTCTCAGCGGAAAGACCGCCTCGGGATAACCCGCATCCTCGGGAATACACAGATGACGGATGCCGCCAATTTCCTCCAACCAAGGCTGCACGCTACGCCTTGGGCGCTGGCGGGCCATGTCCAGTGCCTGGGCGAGACTGTCGATGCCCAGCAGCAGACGAAGATTTTGAGCGGTGACAAAGACCAGACTGTGGCGCCCCGCTTCCCCCTCCTCCAGCGCCCGCCGCGGATTGATCCACAGCGAGTCCACCGCCTCGCCGCCGTCGTGGAGAGCAGCCTGTCCCGCCGGCGCCGGAGCGATGAAGAAGCGCGTGTCGAAGCGCTTGTCGAGGAAGGCCGGGGTGATCCAGTGGGCGAAGGGCTCCAGCAGGTCAATGGCCAGGTGCAGCGCTTCATCCTGCAGTAGGTCCAGAAAGCGACCTACGTCGCCCTGGAGGTGACCCTGCCAGCGGCTTTTCAGCTCGACCAGCTCGGCACCGTCGAGCAACTGTTCATTGCCCTTGCGCCGCGCCAGGAGGATGCCGCTCTCCTCGAACAGCTCGCGCAGCCCCGCCACCCGGAAACGCAGTTCGTCATCGTCCAGGGCATCTGCGCCTAGGCAATGCTGACGGAGCCGGGCATGGCCGTCAGCCTGTTCCACCTTGCCGCCGGGGAACACCAGGGCGCCGCCGCAGAAGGCCACCTGGGGATTGCGCAGCAGCATGAAGACTTCCAGCCCCGTGCCCTCCTCCGCTTCGCGCAGAAGCAGGATGGAGGTGGCTGGACGCGGTTCGATCGAAGGCATGGCGAGCGCTCTTCCCTGGGGCCTGCCCTTGAGCTTATAGGCCGCCTGGGACGCGCGTGGAGGGCGTATCGGACAAAATCCAGGGGATGGTTGCCGTAACGCCTTATCGTGCGCCAGAAACGAAAACAGGGCCCTTTGGGCCCTGTTCGCTACAGCTGGGTTATCCGCCTCAGGCCACGTCGGCCTTGGGGGTTGCCTGCGCCGGCAGCTCGCCCATCTCGCGCAGCGTCCGCGCCACCCATTCCTCGGCGCGCTGGTTGAGTTCGGCGATGGCGCGCGGGCCCTCGCCTTCGGCGTGCATCAGCGGGCCGATCACCACTTCGATGGTGCCCGGGTGCTTGGCCCAGCCGTTCTTCGGCCAGCAGTGCCCGGCGTTGTGGGCGATTGGCAGCACCGGCAGGCCGGCGTTCACCGCCAGGGCCGAGCCGCCGCGGGAGAACTTGCCCAGCTCGCCGGTGGGGATGCGCGTGCCTTCCGGGAAGATCAGCACCCAGGCGCCCTGCTGCAGGCGCTCGTGGCCCTGCTTGGCGAGCTGCTTGAGGGCCAGCTTGGGCTGGCTGCGGTCGATGGCGATGGGCCTGAGCAGGGCCAGGGCCCAGCCGAAGAAGGGCACGAACAGCAGTTCGCGCTTGAGCACCTGGCTCAGCGGCTCGAAGTAGCCGGAGAGGAAGAAGGTCTCCCAGGTGCTCTGGTGCTTGGAGAGGATCACGCAGGGCTTCTGCGGGATGTTCTCCAGGCCGCTCAGGCGGTAGCGCACGCCGACCATGTGCCAGGCCAGCCAGACGGCGAAGCGGCACCAGCGCTGGACCACGAAGCGGTAGCGCGCGCGGAACGGCAGGAAGGGCGCGATCAGCAGGCTGAGGGTGCCCCAGAGGAAGGCGCTGGCGGACAGCAGCAGGTAGAAAAGAACGGTTCTGATGGCCTGCACTGTCGACATGGTCAGCGGGTCCTTAGGGCAAGAGGTGGGAGGCGACGGCGGCCAGGTCGTCGAAGACCAGCGTGCCTTCGGGCAGCGGTTTGGCCAGGGTACGTTCGCCCTTGCCGGTTTTCACCAGCACGGGCTGACAGTCGACGGCCAGGGCGGCGTCCAGGTCACCCCGGGTGTCGCCGACGAACCATACGCCCTTGAGCGGAACGTCGTAGTGCGCGGCGATCTGCCTGAGCATACCCGGCTTCGGCTTGCGGCACTCGCAGCCTTCGTCGGGTCCATGGGGGCAATGGACGATCAGGCCCAGCTCACCGCCCTGCTCCGCCACCAGCTCGCGCAGCCGCGCGTGCATGCTTTCCAGCGTCGCCAGGTCGTAGTAGCCGCGGGCGATACCGGACTGGTTGGTGGCCACCGCGACCGTCCAGCCGGCCTTGCTCAGGCGGGCGATGGCGGCGATGGCGCTGGGAATGGGAATCCACTCGTCGAGGGATTTGATGTACGCGTCGGAGTCCAGGTTGATGACGCCGTCGCGGTCGACGATCAATAACTTCATAGCGGCAAGCTCCAGGCCGCAAGCCACAAGACTGCGTGCTTGCAGCTTGGGGCTTGCGGCTTTCGACTGGCTTCAGCCAAGCAGAGAGATATCGGCGACGCCGAGGAACAGCCCACGCAGCTTCGCCAGCAGGGCGTAGCGGTTGGCGCGCACGGCGCTGTCGTCGGCGTTGACCAGGACTTCCTCGAAGAAGGCGTCCACCGGGGCGCGCAGGGCCGCCAGGCGGGCCAGGGCGCTGCGGTAGTCGCGCGCCCGGGCCAACGGCGCCACTTCGCCTTCGGCGGCCGCCACGGCGCTGCCCAGGGCCTTCTCGGCGGCCTCGTTGAGCAGGCCGGCGTTCACGCTCTGCGGCACCTCCCCTTCGGCCTTGGCGAGGATGTTGGACACGCGCTTGTTGGCGGCGGCCAGGGCCTCGGCTTCGGGCAGTTGGCGGAAGGCCTGCACGGCCTGCACGCGCTGGTCGAAGTCCAGCGGCGCGGTCGGCGTCAGGGCGCGCACGGCCTGGTACACGGCGACGTCCACGCCTTCGTCCTCGTAGCGCGCGCGCAGGCGGTCGAAGATGAAGTCCTGCACCTGGGCGGCCAGGCCCTCGGCCTTGACCTTGTCGCCGTACTGGCCGACGGCGAAGGCGATGGCCTCGCCCAGGTCGAGGTCCAGCTGCTTCTCGATGAGGATGCGCAGCACGCCCAGGGCGGCGCGGCGCAAGGCGTACGGGTCCTTGCTGCCGGTGGGCAGCATGCCGATGCCGAAGATGCCGACCAGGGTGTCGAGCTTGTCGGCCACCGCCACCGCCGCACCGGTCAGGGTGCCCGGCAGCTCGGCGCCGGCGCCGCGCGGCATGTACTGCTCGTTCAGCGCCAGGGCGACGTCCTTGGCTTCGCCACCGGCGGTGGCGTAGTAGTAGCCGGCGATGCCCTGCATCTCCGGGAACTCGCCGACCATCTCGGTAGCCAGGTCGCACTTGGAGAGGATGCCGGCGCGGGCGGCGTTCTTCGCGTCACCGCCGATGCGCTCGGCGATGAAGGCGGCCAGGGCGGAGACGCGCTCGGCCTTCTCGAACACGGTGCCGAGCTGGGCCTGGAAGACCACGTTCTTCAGGCGCTCGTTGAAGCGCTCCAGCGGCTGCTTCTGGTCCTGCTTGAAGAAGAATTCGGCGTCGGTCAGGCGCGGACGCACGACCTTCTCGTTGCCCGAGACGATGTGCTCGGGGGCCTTGCTCTGCACGTTGGCCACGGTGATGAAGCGCGGCAGCAGCTTGCCGTTGGCGTCCAGCAGGCAGAAGTACTTCTGGTTGTCCTGCATGGTGGTGATCAGCGCTTCCTGGGGCACGGCGAGGAAGCGCTCCTCGAAGGAGCACACCAGCGGCACCGGCCATTCGACCAGGGCGGTCACTTCGTCCAGCAGGGCCGGCGGCACGATGGCGCTGCCGTTCTGCTCGGCGGCAAGCTCGGCGACGCGCTTGGCGATGATCTCGCGGCGCTCGGCGAAGTCGGCCAGCACGTGGGCGCTGCGCAGGTCTTCCAGGTAGTTGGCGGGGCTGGAGATCAGCACGTTGTCCGGGTTGTGGAAGCGGTGGCCGCGGGATTCACGGCCGGCTTTCTTGGTAAGAATCTCGCACTCCACCACCTCGTCGCCGAACAGCATCACCAGCCACTGCGTCGGACGCACGAACTCTTCACGGCGGGCGGCCCAGCGCATGCGCTTGGGAATCGGCAGCTCGTTCAGCGAGGCCTCGACGATGCCCGGCAGCAGGCCCACGGCCGGCTGGCCGGGGATGCTCTGGCTGAACTTCAGCTTGGGCCCGCTCTTGTCGACCTGCGCCAGGTCCACGCCGCACTTCTTGGCGAAGCCCAGGGCGGCTTGGGTCGGGTTGCCGCTGGCGTCGAAGGCGGCCTGCAGCGGCGGGCCGTCGAGGTTCACGGTGCGGTCGGGCTGCTGCACGGCGAGCTGGTCGATCTGCACGGCCAGGCGGCGCGGCGCGGCATAGCAACGGGCGGCCGAGTAGGTCAGGCCGGCGGCCTTCAGGCCCTTCTCGATGCCGGCCAGGAAGGCTTCACCGAGGCTCTTCAGGGCCTTGGGGGGCAGCTCTTCGGTGCCCAGTTCGACGAGGAAATCCTTCGCGCTCATTATTCGGCCTCCTTCAGCTTGGCCAGTACTTCGTCACGCAGTTCGGGGGTGGCCATCGGGAAGCCGAGGCGCGCGCGCGCCTGCAGGTAGCTCTGTGCCACGGCGCGGGCCAGGGTGCGCACGCGCAGAATGTAGCGCTGGCGCTCGGTCACCGAGATGGCGCGGCGCGCGTCCAGCAGGTTGAAGGTGTGCGAGGCCTTGAGGACCATCTCGTAGGTCGGCAGCGGCAGCTGCAGCTCGATCAGGCGGTTGGCTTCGCTTTCGTAGAAGTCGAACAGCTCGAAGAGCTTCTCGACGTTGGCGTGCTCGAAGTTGTAGGTCGACTGCTCCACCTCGTTCTGGTGGAACACGTCGCCATAGGTGACCTTGCCGAACGGGCCGTCGGCCCACACCAGGTCGTACACCGAGTCGACGCCCTGGATGTACATGGCCAGGCGTTCCAGGCCGTAGGTGATCTCGCCGGTGACCGGGTAGCACTCGATGCCGCCGACCTGCTGGAAGTATGTGAACTGGGTGACTTCCATGCCGTTCAGCCAGATTTCCCAGCCCAGGCCCCAGGCGCCGAGGGTCGGCGATTCCCAGTTGTCCTCGACGAAGCGGATGTCGTGCACCAGCGGGTCGATGCCGATGGCCTTCAGCGAGCCCAGGTAGAGCTCCTGGAAGTTCTCCGGGTTGGGCTTGAGCACCACTTGGAACTGGTAGTAGTGCTGCAGGCGGTTCGGGTTCTCGCCGTAGCGGCCGTCGGTGGGGCGGCGGCTGGGCTGCACGTAGGCGGCGTTCCAGGTCTCCGGGCCGATGGCGCGCAGGAAGGTGGCGGTATGGAAGGTGCCGGCGCCAACTTCCATGTCGTAGGGCTGCAGCACCACGCAGCCCTGGTCGGCCCAGTACTGTTGCAGGGCGAGGATCAGGTCCTGGAAGGTGCGCACGGCGGGCGTAGTCTGGCTCACGAATTTCACCTGTGCTGGGTATGCGACGAAAACCCCGCAGTATACCCGAAGCCGCGCACCGCTTGGGGTGCACGCACGTTTTCGGATGAATTCGCAAACGGCGGGAAGCGGGTATTTGACTGTATTTTCATACAGTGTTCCGGCTATAGTGGGACTTCCCTTCGCCCCGTCAGGACGACCGCCATGCCCCGCTGCTTCTGGTGCAACGACGACCCGCTGTACATCGCCTACCACGACGCCGAGTGGGGCGTGCCGCAGAGAGACCCGCAGGCGCTGTTCGAACTGCTGGTGCTCGAAGGCGCCCAGGCCGGGCTGTCGTGGATCACCGTGCTGCGCAAGCGCGAGCGTTACCGCGAGGTGCTGTTCGGTTTCGACCCCAAGCGCCTGGCGCGCATGAGCGACGAGGAGATCGAGCAGCGCATGCAGGATGCGGGCATCATCCGCAACCTGGCCAAGCTCAAGGCCGCGCGACAGAACGCCCGGGCCTGGCTGGAACTGCCCGAGCCGGTGGAGTTCCTCTGGTCCTTCGTCGGCGGCCAGCCGAAGGTCAACCACTTCAGCGGCCGCGGCGACGTCCCGGCGGTGACGCCCGAGGCCGAGGCCATGAGCAAGGCCCTGAAGAAGGCCGGCTTCACCTTCGTTGGGCCGACCATCTGCTACGCCTTCATGCAGGCCACGGGGATGGTGATGGACCACACCACCGATTGCGACCGCTACGCCGAGCTGTCCTGACGCCCTGCTTCTCGTAGGAGCGAGCTTGCTCGCGAATGGCCCCGCTGCGGCATTCGTTCGCGAGCAAGCTCGCTCCTACGAAGAGAAGAGCAGTGCGAAGGGCTGCTCTATCGCCCTGATCGACAGTCGCCTTTCGCCTTCGCCCATGCCCGCTGGTTAGAATGTGCGCATTCGGCTGAAGGAGCATTCCGTGGAGAAATTCAAAGGTGCCTTGGTGGTGGGTGGGCTGCGCCTGTTCGCCATGCTGCCCTGGCGGGCGGTGCAGGGGCTGGGGGCCGCCATCGGCTGGCTGATGTGGAAGCTGCCCAACCGTTCCCGCGAGGTGGCGCGCATCAACATCTCGCACTGCTTCCCCGAGCTGTCCGCCGCGGAGCTGGACAAGCTGCTGGGCCAGAGCCTGATGGACATCGGCAGGACCCTCACCGAGAGCGCCTGCGCCTGGATCTGGCCGCCGCAGAAGTCGCTGCAGTACATCCGCGAGGTCGAGGGCATGGAGGTGCTGGAAGAGGCCCTGGCCTCCGGCGACGGCCTGGTCGGCATCACCAGCCACCTGGGCAACTGGGAAGTGCTCAACCACTTCTACTGCTCCTACGCCAAGCCGATCATCTTCTACCGCCCGCCGAAGCTGAAGGCGGTGGACGAACTGCTGAAGAAGCAGCGCGTGCAGCTGGGCAACCGCGTGGCGCCGTCCACCCCCGAAGGCATCATCAGCGTGATCAAGGAAGTGCGGCGCGGCGGCTGCGTCGGCATCCCGTGCGACCCGGAGCCGGACCTGGGCTCGGGGCTGTTCGTGCCCTACCTGGGCACCACCGCGCTGACCAGCAAGTTCGTGCCCTCGCTGCTGTCGCGCGGCAAGGCGCGCGGGGTGTTCTTCCACGCGGTGCGCCTGCCCGACGGCAGCGGCTACAAGGTGATCCTCGAAGCCGCGCCGGCGGACATGTACGACAAGGACATGGAAGTCTCGGTCGCCGCCCTGAGCCGCGAGCTGGCCCGCTACGTGCGCGACTACCCGAGCCAGTACATGTGGACCATGAAGCGCTTCAAGAAGCGCCCGGAAGGCGAAGCCAGGTGGTATTGAACTGACATGTGGGGATTGCCGACTACCGCCACCGCGCCCTTCTGCCCTTCCGAGGTCAGGGGCAGCGTCGTCGTTTCGCCCAGCGCGCCGCTGTGGAAGCGCATCCTGCAGTTCGCCGGGCCTGGCCTGCTGGTGTCCATCGGCTACATGGACCCGGGGAACTGGGCCACGGCCATCGAGGCCGGTTCCGGCTTCGGCTACCAGTTGCTCTACGTGGTGCTGCTGTCCAGCCTCGCCGGCATGGTCCTGCAGTGCCTGGCCATGCGCCTGGGCATCGTCACCGGGCAGGACCTGGCGCAGCTCTCGCGGCAGCGCTACAGCCCGGCCATGGCCAAGGTCCAGTGGCTGCTGGCGGAGCTGTCGATCGTCGCCACGGACCTGGCCGAGGTGCTCGGTTGCGCCCTGGCCTTCCACCTGCTGCTGGGCGTGAACCTCACCGGCGGCATCCTTCTCACCGCCCTCGACACCCTGATCGTCCTCGGCCTCAAGGGCCAGCGCTTCCGCCACCTGGAGGCGATCATGCTGGGGCTGATCATCACCATCAGCGCCTGCTACGTGGTCGAGCTGGTGCTGATCAAGCCGTACTGGCCGGACGTCGCCGCCGGCTTCGTGCCCAGCCTGGACACCCTCAGCCAGCGCGAGCCGCTGTACCTGGCCATCGGCATCCTCGGCGCCACCGTGATGCCGCACAACCTCTACCTGCACTCCTCCATCGTGCAGACCCGCGCGGTGGCCGGCAGCCAGGGCAAGGCCTCGGCGATCCGCCTGGCGCGGCTGGACACCGTGGTCTCGCTGAGCCTGGCGCTGCTGATCAACGCCGCCATCCTGATCCTCGCCGCCGCGGCCTTCCACGAGACCGGGCACGCCGACGTCACCGAGATCCAGGACGCCTACCGCCTGCTCGAACCCCTGGTCGGCGCCGGCCTGGCCGCGATCCTCTTCGGCGTCGCCCTGCTCGCCTCCGGGCAGAGTTCCACCTTCACCGGCACCATCGCCGGCCAGGTGATCATGGAAGGCTTCCTGCAGATGAAGATCCCCTGCTGGCAGCGCCGCCTGATCACCCGCGCCCTGGCGCTGATCCCGGCGCTGCTGGGGGTGATGCTGATGGGCGACAGGGCGGTGGGCAAGCTGCTGGTGTTCAGCCAGGTGGTGCTCAGCCTGCAGCTGCCCTTCGCGCTCTGGCCGCTGATCCGCTTCACCAGCGACCGCGCGCTGATGGGCGAATTCGCCAACCGCTGGCCGACCCGCGCGCTGGCCTGGCTGCTGTTCGTGGTCATCAGCGGTGCCAACCTCTGGCTGCTGGGGCAACTGGCCGCTTGACCGGCGGCGGCGGATCGGGCCGACTATGCCGCTGACATTCCGGACGGATGCCGAGCATGGCGAATCAGAGGCAGTACCCGCGTACCCCGATGAAGTGCAGGATCAAGATCGTCCACCCCAGCTTCGGCGAGGTCATCGGCCACACCCGTGACCTCTCCGACGGCGGCGTCTACGTGCGTCACGCGGCGCTGGCCGGGCTTGCTCCCGGCACCCGCGTGCACGGCCAGGTGCAGGACCTGCCCATGGAAGCGCCGGTGCTGGAGATGGAAGTCATGCGCACCGACGCCGAAGGCGCCGGCCTGCGTTTCGTCGACTCCGACTGAAGTTCGCCGCGCCCGCGCTTGCCGCCGGCCCTGGCTGGGCCGTATATTCCGCCGCCACGACGTGAATGATAATTCTTATCAATTGAGCGGATGGGCGGCCCATGTCGGCGGCAACTGGTGCGAAGGAAACCCTGCAGCAGCTCTACCTCGACCACCATGGCTGGTTGCACGGCTGGCTGCGGCGGCGCCTGGGCGACCGCGAGCGCGCCGCCGACATCGCCCATGACACCTTCCTGCGCCTGCTGGTCTCCGGCCGCTACCCGGCCCGCGAGGAAGGCCGCGGCTACCTGGTGCAGATCGCCCGCAACCTGGTGGTCGACCAGTGGCGCCGGCAGCGCATCGAACAGGCCTACCTGGACAGCATCGCCCAGCTGCCCGAGCCGGAAACCCCGTCGCTGGAAACCCGCGCGATCATCGTCGAAACCCTGCTGCGCATCGACGCCATGCTCGAACGCATGCCCGCCAAGGTGCGCGCGGCCTTCCTCATGTCGCAGTTCGAGGGGCTGGGCTACGCGCAGATCGCCGAGCGCCTGGGGGTGAGCCTCAGCTCGGTGCAGAAGTACATGATCCGCGCCATCCAGGCCTGCTACCAGGTGCTCTACGAATGAGGCGGCCCGACGCGCCGGTGGCCCCGGCCGTGGTCGAGCGCGCCAGCGAGTGGCTGATGCTGCACTGGGGCGGCGAACTGGATGCCGGCCAGCGCGAGGCTTTCGCCGCCTGGCATGCCGCCGACCCCGAGCACCGCCGCGCCTGGCAGCGCCTGCAGCAGCTGCAGGGCACCCTGGCCAGCGTGCCCGCCGCCACCGCCCGCCAGGTGCTGGGCGAACTGCCGGACCGCCGCCGCCGCGACCTGCTGAAGACGCTCTGCCTGCTGCTGGCCGTCGGCGGCAGCGCCTACCTGGCCGGCGACCTGCCCTGGCGCGAGACCTTCGCCGACCAGCGCACCGCCAAGGGCGAGCGGCGCCACCTGCGCCTGGCCGACGGCAGCCAGCTGGACCTGAACAGCGACAGCGCCGTGGACATCCGCTTCGACGCCAGCCAAAGGCGCATCTGCCTGCTGGCCGGGGAAATCCTCTGCCAGGCCGTGCAGGAAGCGCGGCCGCTGGTGGTCGAGACCGCCGCCGGCGACATTCGCACCCATGGCGCGCGTTTCGCCGTGCGCGAGCTGGACGGCGGCAGCCGCGTCGACTTGTACCAGGGGCAGCTGGAAATCTTGCCGTGGCATGCCCCTGCCGCGCGCCTGGAAGCCGGCCAGCGCCTGTGGTTCAGCGCCGAGGGCGTCGGCGCGCTGCAGGCCGCCGACAGTAACGCCAGCGCCTGGAGCGAAGGCCGCTTGATCGCCGAGCGGCAGCCGCTGGGGCAGTTCCTCGCCGAACTGAGGCGCCACCGCCCCGGCCTGCTGCGCTGCTCCGACGACGCCGCCGGGCTGCTGCTCACCGGCGTGTTCCCGCTGGCCGACACCCGCCGCGTGCTCGATGCCCTGGAGCGCAGCCTGCCGGTGCGGGTGAGCTACCTCACGCGCTACTGGGTGACGGTGGAACGCCGCGCCTGATACGCCCGCCAGCGGCCTGACGAAAAAACTTCTGCGGCGCTTGTCGGTTTCGCCGGCTCGTCCGGGATACCTCTTGAACCCCCTGCAGCTTCCGCACAAGAGGAACCTCCCGCAATGCCCAGAATGCCCCTCGACCGCCTGGCCGCCGCCCTGCGCCCCGGCACCTTCGCCGCCGCGCTGGCCGTCACCCCGCTGCTCTGCCCGCCGGCCTGGGCGGCCGAGGCGCAGCAGCAGTACGCCATTCCCGCCGGCGGCCTGGACCAGGCCCTGAACCGCTTCGCCAGCCAGGCCGGGGTGCTGCTCTCGGTGGACGCCAACCTCACCGCCGGCAAGCGCAGCCCGGGGCTGCAGGGCGCCTACCCGGTGGAAACCGCCCTGGGCCGCCTGCTCGAAGGCACCGGGCTGCAGGCCGAACGCCAGGTCGACGGCAGCTACACCCTGGTGCCGCGGCCCGATGCGGCGCTGAAGATGGACGACACCGTGGTCTCGGGGCTGGCGCCGGATGCACCCAGTGAAGTCACCCGTTCCTACACCGCCGCCGCCAGCAGCACCGCCACCGGCCTCGGCTTGTCGCTGCGCGAGACGCCGCAATCGGTCAGCGTGATGACCCGCCAGCGCATCGACGACCAGGGCCTGCACAACCTCACCGACGTGCTGGAGCAGACGCCTGGCATTTCGGTGCAGCACTACGACAGCGAGCGCTTCAACATCTGGTCGCGCGGCTACGCGATAGACAGCTTCCAGTACGACGGTGTGCCCACCACCCTCATCCCCAGCACCACCGCCACGCCGCAGAGCCTGTCGGACATGGCCATCTACGACCGCGTGGAAGTGCTGCGCGGCGCCAGCGGCCTGATGACCGGCGCCGGCGACCCCTCGGGCACGGTCAACCTGGTGCGCAAGAAGCCCACCGCCGAATTCCAGGGCCACGTCAGCGCCGGCCTCGGCTCCTGGGACCTGTACCGCACCGAAGCGGACGTCTCCGGGCCGCTGACCGACAACGGCCGCCTGCGCGGGCGCAGCGTGGTCGCCTACCAGCAGAACAACAGCTACGTCGACCACTACCAGCAGGAAAAGCAGGTCTACTACGGCATCCTCGAAGCCGACCTGAGCGACAGCACCCTGCTCACCTTCGGCGTCGACTACCAGAAGTACGCGCCGCGTGGGGTCTCCTTCGGCAGCTTCCCGCTGTTCTACAGCGACGGCAGCCAGACCGACTTCTCCCGCTCGTTCAACCCGGCCTCGCGCTGGAGCCATCGCGACCAGGACACCCTCAGCACCTTCTACACCCTGGAGCAGCGCCTGGCCGGCGACTGGTCGCTGAAGCTCGCGCTCAACCAGCTCTACAGCACCCGCGAGCTGTCCCTGGCCTCGGCCAGCTGGGGCTATCCGGACAAAGTGAGCGGCGACGGCCTGCGTCTGTACGGCGGCGACGGCAGCGGCTGGCAGAGGCAGACCGGCGTCGACCTGATGGCCAAGGGGCCGTTCCAGCTGCTGGGCCGCGAGCACGAGCTGGTGCTCGGCTACAGCTGGTCGAAGTACGAGGACCACAACGACCCCGACCTCGACGACCTCGAAGGCCGCGAGGTGAACATCTACACCTGGGACAACCGCACGCCGCGCCCGGTGTCCGAGGGCCCGCTGATGGACAACGACACCCTGATCTACCAGCACGGCGTCTACCTGGCCACCCGCCTGCGCCCCACCGACGCCCTGTCGGTGATCCTCGGCGCCCGCGCCAGCGACTACAAGTACAGCTACTCGCTGGACTACGTAGTGCCCGCCTTCGCCGACTTCAGCAGCACCACGCGCATGCGCGAGAGCGGCCAGGTGACGCCCTACGCCGGCGTGGTCTACGACCTCACCGAGCAGCACTCGGTGTACCTCAGCTACACCAGCATCTTCCGCCCGCAGAGCGACCGCGACCGCACGGGCCGGCCTCTGGACCCGCGCGAGGGCGACAACTACGAAGTGGGCCTGAAGAGCGAATTCTTCGACGGCCGCCTGAACACCAGCATCGCCTACTACGAGATCAAGCAGGACAACCTGGCCGAGGCCGACCCCGGGCAGATCGTCCTGGGCACCGTCGACGAACCCGCCTACCGCGCCGTGCAGGGCGCCAGGACCAAGGGCTTCGACCTGGAGGCCGGCGGCGAACTGGCGCCGGGCTGGAACCTCACCGCCAGCTACAGCCACAGCGTCACCAAGGATGGCGAGGGCGAGCGCATCAACACGGTGGCGCCGGCGGAGATGTTCAAGCTGTGGACCACCTACCGCCTGCCCGGCGCCTGGAACCGCCTGACCGTCGGCGGCGGCGCCAACTGGCAGAGCGGCATCCACTTCAGCGACACGCCCTGGGACCTGGGCAAGACGGTCAAGGCCAAGCAGGAGCAGTACACGGTGGTCGACCTGATGGCGCGCTACCAGCTCAGCGAGCAGCTGTCGACGACGCTCAACGTCAACAACCTGTTCGACAAGAAGTACCTGAGCGCGCTGGATACCACCTTCTACGGTGGCTACTACGGCGAGCCGCGCAACCTGTTGCTGAGTGCGGAATATCGGTTCTGACACCGCGGGCCCTGCCCGAGAAATCGCGCGCAGGGCGCGCTCCTACAGGGTGGGGCAGCGTAGGAGCGGATCTCATCCGCGAATCGCGCCGGGACGGCCGGCTATCGCGGACAAGGTCCGCTCGGTGTGGGTGGGCATGGCTTTTCGTAGGAGCGAGCTTGCTCGCGAAGGGTGTTCCGTCGGCAGGAATTGGCCGGGGGGCCAAAGAACGCCCTCTCCCTAACCCTCTCCCTGAAGGGAGAGGGGACCGTTCGGCAGAGTTGGGTGTTCTGGAGTTAGCCGGCAACGCCGAAGGTTTCCAGCTGAAACCATATCTTCTCTCGGCACGGACAAGCCCCCTCTCCCTTCAGGGAGAGGGCTGGGGAGAGGGAGCGGAGCTGAGCCAACACACCGAAATCACAGTTGAGCACTGTTCGCGAGCAAGCTCGCTCCTACAAAAACCACCCCCCTCAACTCGCCTCGTTCACCGCGCTCAGGAAACACCGCGTCCGTTCATGCTGCGGGTGCCCGAACAGCTGCTCCGGCGTCCCCTGCTCCAGGATGCTGCCCTGGTGGAAGAAGCACACCCGGTCGGCGAATTCGCGGGCGAAGCCCATCTGGTGGGTGACCATCAGCATGGTCAGGTTGTGCTCGGTGCCGAGCCGGCGCACCACGTTGAGCACCTCGCCGCACAGCTCCGGGTCCAGCGCCGAGGTCACCTCGTCGAACAGCATCACCTTCGGCCGCATGGCCAGGGCGCGGGCGATGGCCACGCGTTGCTGCTGGCCGCCGGAGAGCTGCGAGGGGTAGTGCTCCAGCTTGTTGCCCAGGCCGACCATCTCCAGCAATTCCACGGCGCGCTCGCGGGCCTCGTCGCGGCGCATGCCCAGCACCTGCACCGGCGCTTCCATCACGTTCTTCAGCGCGCTCATGTGCGGGAACAGGTTGAAGCTCTGGAACACCATGCCGATCTTGCCGCGCACGCGGCGCACGTGGGCTTCCGAGGCGCGCACCGGCTCGCCGTTGCGCAGCTGGTGGGTGAGCGGGTCGCCGTCCACCTCGATCACCCCGCTGTCGATGCTCTCCAGGGTCATCAGGGCGCGCAGCAGGGTCGACTTGCCCGAGCCGCTGGGGCCGATGATGGCGACCTTCTCGTTGGCGCCCACCTCCAGGTTCAGGTGGTTCAGCACGCTGAAGCTGCCGTAGCTCTTGCACACGTCGCGGAAGCGCACCATCGGCTGGGCGGTCTGTGCCCGCGGGGCCTCGTCGGCCAGCGGCCGGGTGGTCATGGACAGGACGGTCATGGGGTTTCCTCCGGTGGGCGCTTTCATGGCAGTGCCGTGCGTTTTTCCACCTGGCGGACCACGCCGGCCAGGCTGATGCTGATGAGCAGGAAGAACACCCCGACCAGGGTGATCGGCTCCAGGTAGCGGAAACTGTCGGAACCGATGTTCTTGGCCTGCTGCATGATTTCCACCACGGTGATCGCCGAGAGCACCGGGGTGTCCTTGAACATGGCGATCAGGTAGTTGCCCAGGGCCGGCAGCACCGGGCGGATGGCCTGGGGCAGGATCACCTGGCGGTAGGCCCGCCACGGCGAGAAGTTCAGCGCCGTGACCGCCTCCCACTGCCCGCGCGGCACCGACTCCAGGCCGGCGCGGTAGACCTCGGCGGTGTAGCAGGCGTAGTGCAGGGCGATACCCAGGGTGCCGGCCACCAGCGAGGTCATGTTCAGCCCGTAGCTGGGCAGCACGTAGAACAGGAAGTACACCTGGATCAGCAGCGGCGTGCTGCGGATGAACTCGATCAGCCAGGCCGCCGGCCACGACAGCCAGAAGTGCCGGCTGCGCCGGGCCAGGGCGAAGAGCAGGCCGAAGACCACCGCCAGGGCGAAACCGACCAGGGTGATGCCGATGGTCTTGAGCGAGGCGTGCAGCAGCTGCGGCAGGATCTGCCAGGCGAATTGCCAGTCGAACAACTTCATCACAGGCCTCCCCGGATGCGCCCATGCCCCAGCCGGCGTTCCAGGCGGCGCATGAGGAAGACGATGGCCTGGGCCATGGCGAAGTACAGCACCAGGGTCAGGGTGAAGATCTTCAGCGTCTCGAAGGTCGCCTGGTCCAGCTGGCGGGCGCGGAAGGTCAGGTCCGAGAGGGTGATCAGCGACACCAGCGAGGTGTTCTTCAGCAGCTCGATCAGCAGGTTGGTGCCCGGCGGTATGGCGCACAGCAGCGCCTGCGGCAGGATGATCCGGCGAAAGCGCGTGAACGGCGTCATGTTCAGCGCCAGCGCGGCCTCGTACTGCCCCTTGGGCACCGAGCCGATGGCCCCGCGCATCACTTCCGCGCCATAGGCGCCGATGTGCAGGCCCAGGCCGAGGATGGCCACCGTGTAGGCGCCCAGTTCCAGGTTGAATGGCGGCAGCGGCAGTACGAAGAACAGCCAGAACAGCTGCACCAGCAGCGAGGTGCCGCGGAACAGCTCGATGTAGCCGATGGCCAGCCAGCGCACCGCCGGCCACGGCGCCAGGCGGCCGAGGGCGGCGACGATGGCCAGCGCCACCGCCAGCAGCGAGCCGAAGAAGGTGACCTGGACGGTGACCCAGGCGCCCTCCAGCAGCAGTGGAAGCAATTCACCCATGTTGCGCATCCCGTATCGACAGGTTCGACGGAACGGCCGAGGGGGCGGGGCCCCCTGCGGTCACTGTTTGCAGAGCTCGGCGGCGCTCTTGTCGGTCAGGTTGGACTTGTCGAAGCCGAACGGCTTGACCGTCTGCAGGTGCTCGTCGCTGCCCAGCCACTTCTTCAACTGCTGGTTCACCGCGTCGCGCAGGTCCTTGTCCTCCGGGCGGAAGGCCAGGGCGCCGTAGCCGATGTGCGCCGGGTCGTCCTTGAAGTCGGCGATGGCCTCGACGCTGTCGCCGCCCTTGGCCGCCAGGCCCTTCATGGTCAGCGCGGTGCCGACGCTGGCGTCGGCGCGGCCGGCGCGCACCGCCTGCAGCTGCGCGGTTGTGTCCGGCACCTGGACGATCTGATCGTCGCTCACCCCCTCGGCGCGGGCGTAGCCCAGCTCGGCGGTGCCGGACATGATCGCCAGGCGCACGTCCGGGTTCTTCGCGACGTCAGCGTAGCTGTGCAGGTTCTTCGGGTTGCCCCGCTTCACCAGCAGGGTGTCGGGGATCTGGTAGTGCGGGTCGGTGAAGATCACCTGCTGGCAGCGCGGCGGGGTGATGTACATGCCGGCGGCGATCACGTCGAAGCGCCCGGCGCGCAGCCCGGGGATCAGCGCGCCCCACTCGGTGAGCACCGGCTCGACCTTCTTCACGCCCATGGCGGCGAACACCTTGGTGGCGATCTCCGGCGACTCGCCGGTGACCTTGCCGGAGGTCTCGGTGTAGGCGAAGGGCGCCTCGTTGGCGTAGCCGATGCGCACCGTGCCGGTGCTCTGGATGCGTTCCAGGGTGGTCTCGGCCTGGCTGGCGAAGCTGGCCGCAAGGCCCGCCAGCAGGGTACAGGCCAGGCCCAGGCGATGGAGGGAAAGGGGGGCGGTACTCATCTTCGGATCTCCTGATCTTCTCGTGCCGGCCTTGTTGTGGTGTTGGGACGCGGCGGTGGATGGCAGGTAGCGATGTCGTGCGACTGTTGTTCTTATGTTGGGACCCGCCGGGCGGGCCTTCCGAAGTACTGCCCCGACAGAGGGCATTCGTTGCGTTGCAGACTAAGCCGTCCGGCCTTGCGGCTGTTCCCGATCGGCGCCGTCGCGGCGGAAAAAACCGCCTGTCGCGACGCGCCCATCCATGGCTTTTTTCTGCGCCGGCCCTGTGCCGCGGGGGCGGCGGCATGGGCGGCTGGTCGGCCCGAGCATACAAAAGGCTTTCCGGCGTCGGAATTGCACTAGGACAATCCATGGAAATGCCCTGATCCATCACCCTGTGCCGAGGTCGAAGGGGAATGCCCATCATGCAAAGCTGGCGCCACGCGCTGGCCGGCCTGCGGGTCGGCGAATCCAAGTACAAGACGCTGGTCCAGGCCATCGCCACGGAAATCGAACAGGGCCGCCTGCACGACGGCCAGCGCCTGCCGCCGCAGCGCCAGGTGGCCGACGGCCTGGGCATCAGCGTGCAGACGGTGACCAACGCCTACAAGGAGCTGGAGCGCCAGGGCCTGGTGCGCTGCGAGGTGGGCCGCGGCAGCTTCGTCTCGCGGCGCATGACCGAGGGCGTGTCGCGCTACATGCTCGACCACCCCGAGCGCGCGCTGGTGGACTTCTCCATCGCCAGCATCGTCCACACCGACGAGCACGACCGCCTGTGGCAGGACACCTGCCGCCAGCTGGCGCAGGAGGCGGACCAGCCGTGGATGCGCGCCTGCCGGCCGATCGCCGGTTTCGACGGCCACCGCGAGGCGGCGGCGCAGTGGCTGGCGCAGCAAGGCCTGCGCTGCGAGCGCGACGACCTGCTGATCACCAATGGCGCCGCCCACGCCGTATTCCTCGCCCTCGCCTCCCTGGCCGGGCCGGACGACGTGGTGCTCTGCGAGCAGCTCACCGACCACGGGGTGATCGGCAATTCCCAGGTGCTCGGCTTCACCTTGAAGGGCGTGGAGGTCGACCGCGAGGGCATCGACCCGGAGCACTTCGAGGACCTCTGCGCCAACGAGCGCATCACCGCGCTGGTGTGCACGCCCAACCTGAACAACCCCACCTCCAGCCTGATGAGCGACACCCGGCGCCGGGAGATCGCCACCATCGCCCAGCGCTTCGGCGTCTACGTCATCGAGGACGACGTCTACGGCCCGCTGCTGGGCGAGGACCGCGCGCCGCCGCTGAGCCACTACCTGCCGGAGCTGTCGTTCTACTGCACCAGCTTCACCAAGAGCGTGCTCACCGGCCTGCGCATCGGCTACCTGGTGGTGCCGCGGCGCCTGGCCCTGCGCACCGAGAGCATCCTGCGGGTGAACAGCTGGATGGCCGCGCCGCTGCTGGCCGAGGTGGCCACGCGCTGGATCCACAACGGCAACGCCCAGGCCCTGGTGGAGCGCCAGCGGCGCCTGCTGGCGGCGCGCCAGGCGCTGGTGTCCGAGCGTTTCGCCGAACACCTGCTGGGCCATGCGCCGCAATCCCTGAGCTGCTGGATGGGCATTCCCGAGCACTGGGAGCTGGACAGCCTGGTGCGCGAACTGCGCCACCGGCACATCGCCGTGACCTCGCCGGACCCCTTCATGGTCCGCGGCACGCCCCGCCCGCGCGCAGTGCGCCTGTGCATGGGCGCCGAATGCAGCGACGAACGCATGGCCCAGGCCCTGGACGACATGCGCGAGCTGTTCGAGCAGTACCCGAAGATCCACGATTTCTGAACGGGCCGCCGCCCCGTCCCCTTGTAGGAGCGCGCCCTGCGCGCGAATCGCGGGCAGGGCCCGCTCCTACAAGTTACTGGGAAGTACGGTATTTCTCCCCGTAGGAGCGGACCTTGTCCGCGATAGCCGGACGTCCCGGCGCGATTCGCGGATGAGATCCGCTCCTACAGGTGGGTTCGAGGCCCCGTAGGATGGGTTGAGCGAAGCGATACCCATCGCCCATTACCACGACGAATGACAATCTCCACGACATCGTCCTAGTACATTCATCGCGACAATTTCCCGCTCATACACTCGGCCCGACTGCATTGTCGGGAGGCCGCCATGGCCAACGAGATCCCCCTGATCGAGCTGTACCGCGCCCGCCAGCGCATCCGCGGCCTGGTGCGGCAGACGCCGCTGGAGCATTCGCCCAGCCTCTCCGCGCTGCTGGGCGCGCCGGTGTACCTGAAGCTGGAGTCGCAGCAGGCCACCGGCAGCTTCAAGCTGCGCGGCGCCAGCAACGCCATCGCCCAACTGGACGACGCGCAGAAGGCCCGCGGGGTGGTCGCCGCCTCCACCGGCAACCACGGCCGCGCCCTCGCCCATGCCGCCCGCGTGCTGGGCGTGCCGGCCACCATCTGCCTGTCGCAGTTGGTGCCGGCGAACAAGGTCGAGGCGATCCGCGCCCTCGGCGCCGAGGTGCGCATCGTCGGCAACAGCCAGGACGACGCCCAGGCCGAGGCCGAGCGCATCGCCCGCGAACAGGGCGCGGCGCTGCTGCCGCCCTTCGACCACCCGCAGATCATCGCCGGCCAGGGCACCCTGGGCCTGGAAATCCTCGAACAGTTGCCGCAGGTGCGCCAGGTGCTGGTGCCGCTCTCCGGCGGCGGATTGTTCGGCGGCGTGGCCGTGGCGCTGAAGGCGGCCGACCCGTCGATCCGCCTGCACGGCATCAGCATGCGCCGCGGCGCGGCCATGGCCGCCAGCCTGGAAGCCGGCCAGCCCGTGGAAGTGGAGGAACTGCCGAGCCTCGCCGACTCCCTTGGCGGCGGCATCGGCCTGGACAACCGCTACACCTTCGCCCTCGCCCGCGCTCACTGCGACGAGCTGCACCTGCTCGACGAACCCGCCATCGCCGCCGGCATCCGCCACGCCTACCGCGAGGAACGCCAGGTGGTCGAAGGCGCCGCGGCGGTGGGCATAGCCGCGCTGCTGGAAGGCCGCATCAGCGCCGAAGGGCCGGTGGTGGTGGTCGTCAGCGGCCGCAACATCGCCATCGAACAACACCAACGCATCATCGAGGAAGACCTGCATGGCTGACGTCACCCTGCTCAGCGAAGCCGACCTGCGCGCCTGCGTGGCGCTGGACACTGAAAGCCTCGACGCCGTCGAGCAGGCCTTCCGCCTGCTGGCCACGGCGGCGGTGGCGATGCCGCCGATCCTGCGCCTGGACATCCCCGAGCACAACGGCGAGGTGGACGTGAAGACCGCCTACCTGCCGGGCCTGCCGCGCTTCGCCATCAAGGTCAGCCCGGGCTTCTTCGACAACCCGAAGCTCGGCCTGCCCAGCCTCAACGGCATGATGATGCTGCTGTCCGCGCACACCGGCCTGCTCGACGCCCTGCTGCTGGACAACGGCTACCTCACAGCCGTGCGCACTGCCTGCGCCGGCGCCGTGGCCGCCAAGTGGCTGGCCCGTGAGGACGCCCGCCGGGTGGCCATCCTCGGCGCCGGCGAGCAGGCGCGCCTGCAGCTCAAGGCGCTGTGCCTGGTGCGGCCGATCGAGGGCGCCAGCCTCTGGGCCCGCGACGCGGCCAAGGCGCACCAGTGCGCCGCCGAGCTGAGCACCGCCCTGGGTATCCCGGTGGTCGCCTGTTCCAGCGTCGACGAAGCCCTGGAAGGCGCGGACATCGCCATCACCACCACGCCCAGCCGCGAGCCGCTGATCCAGAAGCGCCACCTGCGCCCGGGCCTGCACATCACCGCCATGGGCTCGGACGCCGAGCACAAGAACGAGATCGCCGCCGACGCGCTGGCGGCGCTGGACTGCTACGTCGCCGACCGCCTGAGCCAGACCCGCGTGCTCGGCGAACTGCACCACGCCATCGCGGCCGGGCTGGTGGAGGCGGGCGCCGACTTCGCCGAGCTCGGCCAGGTCATCGCCGGCCAGCGCCCGGGCCGCCGCAGCCCCCGGGACGTGACCCTCTGCGACCTCACCGGCACCGGCGCCCAGGACACCGCCATCGCCGGCCTGGCCTTCCAGCGCGCGCAGCGCATGGGCAAGGGGTTCAAGTTCCACAGCTGACCGCTTCATACCGGACAAACACCTGTAGGAGCGAGCTTGCTCGCGAACAGATTCTTCGGCCGCGCCGGCGCTGGGCGGATTCGCGAGCAAGCTCGCTCCTACAAGAGCCCCCGTGACACCACTCACCCAGAGGATTTCCGCATGCCCGAAATCGTCGTCAACCTCCCCTTCGCGCGGGAGGAATACGCCCAGCGCCTGGCCAAGGTCCGCGCCAGCATGCAGCAGCGCGGCATCGAGCTGCTGCTGGTCAGCGACCCGTCGAACATGGCCTGGCTCACCGGCTACGATGGCTGGTCCTTCTACGTGCACCAGTGCGTGCTGCTGGCGCTGGACGGCGAGCCGGTGTGGTTCGGCCGCGGCCAGGACGCCAATGGCGCGCGGCGCACCGTGTTCATGCAGGCCGACAACATCGTCGGCTACCCCGACCACTACGTGCAGTCCACCGAGCGCCACCCCATGGACTACCTGGCCCGCGAGGTCATCGCCGCGCGGGGCTGGGAAGCGCTGGCCATCGGCGTGGAGATGGACAACTACTACTTCAGCGCCGCCGCCTTCCGCTCGCTGCAGGCCCACCTGCCGCAGGCGCGCTTCGTCGACGCCACCGCGCTGGTCAACTGGCAGCGCGCGGTGAAATCCCCGCGCGAGATCGAATACATGCGCATCGCCGCGCGCATCGTCGAGAAGATGCACGCGCACATCCTCGAACGTATCGAGCCGGGCATGCGCAAGAACGAGCTGGTGGCGGAGATCTACAGCACCGGCATCCTCGGCGCCGACGGCCACGGCGGCGACTACCCGGCCATCGTCCCGCTGCTGCCCACCGGCGCCGACGCCAGCGCGCCGCACCTGACCTGGGACGACACGCCCTTCCAGCGCGGCGCCGGCACCTTCTTCGAGATCGCCGGCTGCTACAAGCGCTACCACTGCCCGCTGTCGCGCACCGTCTACCTGGGCAAGCCGCCGCAGCACTTCCTCGACGCGGAAAAGGCCGTGGTCGAAGGCATCGCCGCAGGCCTGGAGGCGGCCAAGCCGGGCAACACCACCGGCGACATCGCCCGCGCCTTCTTCGGCGTGCTGCAGAAGTTCGGCATCCACAAGGACAGCCGCTGCGGCTACCCCATCGGCATCAGCTACCCGCCGGACTGGGGCGAACGCACCATGAGCCTGCGCCCCAGCGACGAGAGCGTGCTGCAACCGGGCATGACCTTCCACTTCATGCCCGGCCTGTGGATGGACGACTGGGGCCTGGAGATCACCGAAAGCATCCTGATCACCGACGGCGGCGTGCAGACCTTCTGCGACTACCCGCGCCAGCTGTTCGTCAAGGAGTGAGGCCATGAACCAGTTGCGCGACAACCCCATCGCCGCCAGCGTCGACTTCGAGCGCGACGGCGTGCAGCACGGCCACCTCAAGCTGCCCTATTCCCGCGACGACTCGGCCTGGGGCGCGGTGATGATCCCCGTCTGCGTGGTGAAGAACGGCGCGGGCCCCACCGCGCTGCTCACCGGCGGCAACCACGGCGACGAGTACGAAGGCCCGGTGGCGCTCAGCCGCCTGGCCCAGGAACTGCGCGCCGAGGACATCCGCGGCCGGGTGATCATCGTGCCGTACATGAACACCCCGGCCTTCCTCGCCGGCAAGCGCACCTCGCCGGTCGACGCCGGCAACCTCAACCGCAGCTTCCCCGGCCGCCCGGACGGCACGGTGACGCAGAAGATCGCCGACTACTTCCAGCGCACCCTGCTGCCGCTGGCCGACCTGGTGCTGGACATCCACTCCGGCGGCCGCACCCTCGACTTCCTGCCCTTCGCCGCCTGCCACGTGCTGCCGGACAAGGCCCAGCAGGAAGGCTGCGAGGCGCTGATGCGGGCGTTCTCCGCGCCCTACGCCATGCGCATGCTGGAGCTGGACGCGGTGGGCATGTACGACAGCGCCGCCGAGGAGCAGGGCAAGCTGTTCGTCACCACCGAACTGGGCGGCGGCGGCAGCAGCACCGCGCGCAGCGTGGCCATCGCCCGCCGCGGCGTGCGCAACGTGCTGGTGCAGGCCGGCATCCTGCGCGGCGAGGTCGAGCACGCGCCCTCGGTGATGCTCGACATGCCCGACGGCGACTGCTTCGTCGCCAGCGAACACAATGGCCTGCTGGAGATGTGCCGCGACCTGGGCGAGCGCGTGGAGCGCGGCGAGGTGCTGGCGCGGGTCCACGACCTGCTGCGCACCGGCGCCGCGCCGGTGGAGTACCGCGCCAGGCGCAGCGGCATCCTCGCCGCGCGGCACTTCCCCGGCCTGGTGCAGAGCGGCGACACCCTGGCGGTGGTCGCCGAGGTGCTGGACTGATGCGCGCGCCACGGCGCCGGAGGTGGCGATGACCAAGCTTGACCGCTACGACCTGAAGATCCTGCGCATCCTCGCCGGCGACGGGCGCATCACCAAGTCCAGCCTGGCCGAGGCCATCAACCTCTCGGTCAGCCCGGCCTGGGAGCGCGTGCGCAAGTTGGAGGAGGCCGGCCTGATCAAGGGCTACCGCGCGCAGATCGACTGGCCGGCATTGTTCCGCCAGCAGCAGGTGCTGGTGGAAATCACCCTGGGCCGGCACACGGCCCAGGACATGCGCCGCTTCGAACAGCGCCTGCACCAGGCGCCGGAAGTGGGCTTCTGCTACGCCACCGGCGGCGGGGTGGACTACATCGCGATGATCCAGGCCCGGGATATCGACCATTACCAGCGCTTCATCGACCAGTTGCTGCTGGAGGACCTGGGGATCGAGCGGTATTTCACCTACATCGTTACCAAGGTGATCAAGACATTGGATACGGCGGTACCGGCGGAGGCGCTGGAAGGCGCCTGATGCCGCGCTGTTTTCTTTTCGTAGGAGCGAGCTTGCTCGCGAACAGCGTTTCCCGGCGGCTCTGGTGTGCTGGGTTGACTCCGCCCCCTCTCCCCAGCCCTCTCCCTGAAGGGAGAGGGGGCTTGTCCGTGCCGAGACAGGTCAGGGTTCCAACCTTGAATTACGTGCTTGCCGGCTAACTCCAGAACAGCCGTTTCTGCCCAACGGTCCCCTCTCCCATCAGGGAGAGGGTTAGGGAGAGGGCGCTCTCAATCCCAGCACCCACGACTCCCGGCAAAACTCCATTCGCGAGCAAGCTCGCTCCTACACCAACCCCCCATCCCCCTGCACAAAAAACATCCAAAAAAACCTGACTCCAAGTTCAATCTCCTATAAAATGCGCCCCGCTCGGCACAGGGCCGGGCATGGGTTCCCTCACCCCATCGACGAAAAAGGATCCAGCATGTCGGCGCTTTCCCCGGCGGCTCGGCGCGGCGCATTGGCCGGCCTGGTCGTCTTCCACCTCCTCGTCATCATCGCCAGCAACTACCTGGTGCAACTGCCCATGACCCTGTTCGGCTGGCAGACCACCTGGGGCGCGTTCAGCTTCCCGTTCATCTTCCTGGCCACCGACCTCACCGTGCGCCTGCTCGGCAAGAGCCCGGCGCGGCGCGTCATCGCCCGGGTGATGCTGCCGGCGCTGCTGGCTTCCTACGTGGTCTCGGTGCTGTTCCAGGATGGCGGCTACCGCGGCTTCGCCGCGCTGGGCGAGTTCAACACCTTCGTCGCGCGCATCGCCCTGGCCAGCTTCCTGGCCTACGTGCTCGGCCAGTTCCTCGACATCCAGGTGTTCGACCGCCTGCGCCGGCTGCGCCAGTGGTGGATCGCCCCGGTGGTGTCGACGCTGTTCGGCAACCTGCTGGACACCTTCGCCTTCTTCTCCATCGCCTTCTGGCGCAGCGACAACCCCTTCATGGCGCAGCACTGGGTGGAGATCGCCACGGTGGACTACGGCGTCAAGCTGGCGGTCATGCTGATCCTCTTCGTGCCGCTCTACGGCGTGCTGCTGCGCGCCATCCTCCAGGGCCTGGGCCGGCGCTCCGCCAGCGCCTGCTGAGGCGGGCGAAAAACCCGAAGCCGGCGGCGCATCTGCGGAAAGAATTGCCGCCGCCGCCCCGCCCTTAGGAAAAAAACGCCACGGCGCTCCCCCTAGGATGGTCCCCATGCCACCTGCGAGGAGACGCCGTCATGTCCTACGCCCATCCCCTGCTCTTCAAGTCGCTGTGCTACGTCAACGGCCAGTGGCTGCACAGCGCCAGCGGCGCCAGCATCGCCGTGGAGAACCCGGCCAACCGCGAAATCATCGGCCACGTGCCGCTGCTCGAACGCGAGCAGATAGTCGCCGCGGTGGATGCCGCCGCCGCGGCCTTCCCGGCCTGGCGCAAGCTGTCCCTGGACCGGCGCGCCGCGCCCCTGCTGCGCTGGGCCGAGCTGATCCGCCAGCACCGCGAGGACCTGGCGCAGATCCTTTCCCTGGAACAGGGCAAGCCCCTGGCCGAGGCCCGCGGCGAGATCGACTACGCCGCCAGCTTCATCCCCTGGTTCGCCGAACAGGCCCGGCGCCTGGACGGCCGCAACATCCCCAGCCATATTCCCGGCGCCCACCTGGGCACGGTGATGGAGCCGGTGGGCGTGGCCGTGCTGCTGACGCCCTGGAACTTCCCCTCGGCGATGATCACCCGCAAGGCCGCCGCCGCCCTGGCCGCCGGCTGCACGGTGGTGGTCAAGCCGGCCCACGAGACGCCCTACTCGGCCTTCGCCCTGGCCCAGCTGGCCGAGGAGGCCGGGCTGCCCGCCGGCGCCTTCAACGTGGTGCTGGGCGAGCCGCAGATGGCCATGGAAACCCTGGTGCAGGACAGCCGCGTGCGCGCGGTGAGCTTCACCGGCTCGACCCGCGTCGGCAAGCTGGTGCTGCAGGCCGCCGCCCAGGACGTGAAGAAGGTGGCGCTGGAGCTGGGCGGCAACGCGCCCTTCATCGTGCTGCCCGACGCCGACCTGGAGCAGGCGGTGAAATTCGCCATCGACGCCAAGTTCCAGACCTCCGGCCAGGACTGCTGCGCAGCCAACCGCCTGCTGGTCGCCCGCGAACTCTACGAGCCCTTCCTCAAGCGCTTCGCCGCCGCCGTGCGCGAACTGCGCGTGGGCCCGGCCAGCGACCCGCGCAGCGACATCGGCCCGCTGATGCACCAGGCGGCCTTCGACGCCACCTGCGAGCGCGTGCGCGATGCCATCGACAGCGGCGCGCGCCTGCTGGCCGGCGGCGAGCCCCATGCCCTGGGCGGCTGGTTCCACCAGCCGACGCTGCTGGCCGACGTCACCCCGGCCATGCGCATCTGGCGCGAGGAGAACTTCGCCCCCATCGCCGGGGTGATGGCCTACGACGACCTGGAGCAGGCCGTCGAACTGGCCAACGATAGCGAATACGGCCTGGCCGCCTACATTTGTGGGCAGCGCCTCGACCAGGTGTGGCCGCTGATGCGCCGCCTGGAATTCGCCATGGTCGCGGTGAACGGCGCCAGGTTCACCGGCCACCCCATTCCCTTCGGCGGCATGAAGGCCTCGGGCCTGGGCCGCGAGGGCGGCAGCGAAGGCTTCGAGCCCTTCGTCGAGACCAAGTACTTCTGCCTGCACCACGGCGCCATCTGAGGAGAACACCGCCATGACCGACTACGCCAAGCTGTTCGAACAGGACCGTGCGCACTTCATGCACCCCTCCACCCACGCCCACGACCACGCCAGCGGCGCCCTGCCCGGGCGCATCATCACCGGCGCCTCGGGCGTGCGCATCCGCGACCACCAGGGCCGCGAGCTGCTGGACGCCTTCGCCGGGCTGTACTGCGTGAACATCGGCTACGGCCGCACCGAGGTGGCCGACGCCATCCATGAGCAGGCCAAGCAGTTGGCCTACTACCACACCTACGTCGGCCACGCGTCCGAGGCGATCATCGAGCTGTCCGCGCGGATCATCCGCGACTGGGCGCCGGCGGGCATGAAGAAGGTCTACTACGGCCTCTCCGGCTCCGACGCCAACGAAACCCAGGTCAAGCTGGTGCGCTACTACAACAACGTGCTGGGCCGGCCGCAGAAGAAGAAGATCATCTCGCGCCAGCGCGGCTACCACGGCTCGGGCATCGTCACCGGCAGCCTCACCGGCCTGGCCAGCTTTCACCAGCACTTCGACCTGCCGGTGGAAGGCGTCAAGCACACCCTCTGCCCGCACTTCTACAAGGCCCCGGCGGGCATGGACGAGGCGGCCTTCGTGCGCCACTGCGCCCAGGAGCTGGAGAACCTGATCCTCGCCGAGGGCCCGGACACCGTGGCGGCCTTCATCGGCGAGCCGGTGATGGGCACCGGCGGCATCATCGTCCCGCCCAAGGGCTACTGGGAGGCGATCCAGGCGGTGCTGGCGAAGTACGACGTGCTGCTGATCGCCGACGAGGTGGTCTGCGCCTTCGGCCGCCTCGGCGACAAGATGGGCAGCCAGCGCCATGCCATGCGCCCGGACCTGATCACCACCGCCAAGGGCCTGACCAGCGCCTACGCGCCGCTGTCCGCGGTGATCGTCGGCGAAAAGGTCTGGGACGTGATCGACAGCGCCTCCACCCGCGAAGGCGCCATGGGCCACGGCTGGACCTACTCCGGCCACCCGATCTGCGCGGCGGCGGCGCTGGCCAACCTGGACATCCTCGAGCGCGAGAACATCACCGCCAACGCGGCGGACGTCGGCGGCTACCTCAACCAGCAGCTGCGCCAGGCCTTCGAAGGCCACCCGCTGGTGGGCGAGGTGCGCGGCGACGGCATGCTGGCGGCGCTGGAGTTCATGGCCGACCGCGAGGCGCGCACGCCTTTCGACGCGGCGCTGAAGGTGGGCCCGAAGGTCTCGGCGGCGTGCCTGGAGCGCGGCATGATTGCCCGCGCCATGCCCCACGGCGACATCCTCGGCTTCGCCCCGCCGCTGGTACTGAGCCGCGCCGAGGCCGACGAGGTGGTAGGCATCGCCAAGGCCGCGGTGGATGCGGTGGCGGCGGAGGTGCTTTGAGGCGCAGGAGCGTGTCCCTTGGTAGGAGCGGACCTTGTCCGCGATAGCCGGCCATCCCGGCGCGATTCGCGGATGAGATCCGCTCCTACGCTGCTCCACCCACGCCATTCCATGTAGGAGCGGGCCCTGCGCGCGAATCGCGGGCAGGGCCCGCTCCTACAGGGTGACGCTGAACTTCCCGTTCGTGCCGGACGGCCCCCTCTCCCTTCAGGGCGGGGCGCGCAGCCGAGGGTTGGGGAGAGGGAGCGGAGTCAGGCCATTGCACTGAAGCCGCCGGTAGGCACCGTTCGTGAGCAAGCTCGCTCCTACACAATGCCCAGCTCCGGCTTCACCTGTAGGAGCGCGCCCTGCGCGCGAATCGCGGGCAGGGCCCGCTCCTACAGGGTGACGCTGAACTTCCCGTTCGTGCCGGACGGCCCCCTCTCCCTTCAGGGCGGGGCGCGCAGCCGAGGGTTGGGGAGAGGGAGCGGAGTCAAGCCATTGCACTGAAGCCGCCGGTAGGCACCGTTCGCGAGCAAGCTCGCTCCTACACAATGCCCAGCTCCGGCTTCACCTGTAGGAGCGCGCCCTGCGCGCGAATCGCGGGCAGGGCCCGCTCCTACAAGGTGCCGCGGATTCAGCCGCCCTTGGCCTTGTCCAGCTTGCGCAGGAACACGGTCATTTCCTTCTCCGCCTGCTTGTCGCCATGGGCCTGGGCGGCGGCCAGGCCGTCGGTCCAGGCGGCGCGGGCGCCCTCGAGGTCGCCCTGGGCCTGCAGGGCCTTGCCCAGCAGCTTCCAGGCGGCGGAGTACTTCGCGTCCTGCTCCACGCAGCGGCGCAGGTGTTCGGCGGCCTTCGCCGCATCGCCGGCGTCCAGGTAGCCCTTGCCCAGGCCGAAGCGCAGCAGCGGGTTGTCCATGCCTTTGGCGAGGAGTTTTTCGAGGGATTGAGGATCGGTCATAGGGCTACAGGCTACAGGCTACAGGCTACAGGCTACAGGCTACAGGCTACAGGCTACAGGCTACAGGCGAACAGCATGCGGAGCCGTCGCCGCATGTCAAGCTCTTGCCTGCAGCCTATAGCCTGCCGCCTGCAGCCTAGAAGAACGTCAGACCGGCCTGGAACAGCCGCTCGACGTCACGGATACGCTTCTTGTCGACCACGAAGAGGATCACGTGGTCGCCGGATTCCACCACGGTGTCGCCGTGGGCGATCAGCACTTCCTCGTCGCGGATCACCGCGCCTATGGTGGTGCCCGGCGGCAGGTGCACCTCGCCGATGCGCTTGCCGATCACCTTGCTCGACTTGGCGTCGCCGTGGGCCACCACCTCGATGGCCTCGGCCGCGCCGCGGCGCAGCGAGTGCACGCTCTCGATGTCGCCGCGGCGCACGTGGGTCAGCAGGGTGCCGATGGTGGCCAGCTGCGGGCTGATGGCGATGTCGATCTCGCCGCCCTGCACCAGGTCGACGTAGGCCGGGTTGTTGATCAGCGTCATCACCTTGCGCGCGCCCAGGCGCTTGGCCAGCAGCGAGGACATGATGTTGGCCTCGTCGTCGTTGGTCAGGGCCAGGAACAGGTCGGTCTCGTTGATGTTTTCTTCCAGCAGCAGGTCGCGGTCCGAGGCGCTGCCCTGGAGCACGATGGTGCTGTCGAGGTTGTCCGACAGGTGCCGGCAGCGCGCCGGGTTCATCTCGATGATCTTCACCTGGTAGCGGTTCTCGATGGCCTCGGCCAGGCGCTCGCCGATGTTGCCGCCGCCGGCGATGATGATCCGCTTGTAGTTCTCCTCCAGCCGGCGCATCTCGCCCATCACCGCGCGGATGTGGGCCTTGGCGGCGATGAAGAACACCTCGTCGTCGGCCTCGATCACGGTGTCGCCCTGGGGGATGATCGGCCGGTTGCGCCGGTAGATGGCGGCGACGCGGGTGTCCGCGTTGGGCATGTGCTCGCGCAGCTGACGCAGCTCCTGGCCCACCAGCGGGCCGCCGTAGTGGGCCTTGATGCCCACCAGCTGGGCCTTGCCCTCGGCGAAGTCGATCACCTGCAAGGAGCCGGGGTACTCGACCAGGCGCTTGATGTAGTTGGTCACCACCTGCTCGGGGCTGATCAGCACGTCCACCGGGATGGCCTCGTTGTCGAACAGGCCGGTGCGCGTCAGGTAGGCCGCCTCGCGCACCCGGGCGATGCGCGTCGGCGTGTTGAACAGGGTGTAGGCCACCTGGCAGGCGACCATGTTCACCTCGTCGCTGTTGGTCACCGCCACCAGCATGTCGGCGTCGTCGGCGCCGGCCTGGCGCAGCACGGTGGGGAACGAGGCCTTGCCGTGCACGGTGCGGATGTCCAGGCGGTCGTTGAGGTCGCGCAGGCGCTGGCCGTCGGTGTCGACCACGGTGATGTCGTTGGCTTCGCTGGCCAGGTGCTCGGCCAGGGTGCCGCCGACCTGGCCGGCGCCGAGGATGATGATCTTCATGGGGTCGCGCTCGTCCGTGCAGTGCTAGCGGGCTGAGATCTTGATGAGCTTGGCATAGTAGAAACCGTCGTGCCCGCCCTCTTGCGGCAACAGCTGGCGCCCGTGCGCCTGCTTCAGGCCCCAGGGCCCGGCCAGGTCCAGCTCGCGGGCGCCGGGGGTGCGGGCGAGGAAGGCGGCGATCGACTCGCGGTTCTCCTGGGGCATCACCGAGCAGGTGGCGTAGAGCAGGATGCCGCCGACTTCCAGGGTTGGCCACAGCGCGTCCAATAGCTCGCCCTGCAGTTGCGCCAGGGCCGGGATGTCCTCGGCGGCGCGGGTCAGCTTGATGTCCGGGTGCCGGCGGATGACGCCGGTGGCCGAGCAGGGCGCGTCCAGCAGGATGCGCTGGAACGGCTTGCCGTCCCACCAGGCGACGGTATCGCGGCCGTCGGCGGCGAGCAGCGTGGCATCTAGTCGCAGGCGCTGCAGATTTTCGCGCACGCGCACCAGGCGGCTTTCTTCCAGGTCCACGCCGAGCACGCCAGCCAGGCCCGGCTCGGCCTCCAGCAGGTGGCAGGTCTTGCCGCCGGGGGCGCAGCAGGCGTCGAGCACGCGCTGGCCGGGGGCCAGTTCGAGCAGGTCGGCGGCCAACTGTGCGGCCTCGTCCTGCACGCTCACCCGGCCTTCGGCGAAGCCCGGCAGCTCGCGCACGTCGCAGGGCTGGGTTAGCTGGATGCCGTCGCGGCTGTAGGCGCAGGGCGCGGCCTCGATGCCGGCGGCCTGCAGTTCGGCCAGGTAGGCGTCACGGCTGCCCTGGCGGCGGTTCACCCGCAGGGTCATCGGCGGGTGGGCGTTGTTCGCCGCGCAAACGGCTTCGAACTGCTCCGGCCAGGCCTGCTTCAGCGCCTTCTGCAGCCAGCGCGGGTGGGCCAGGCGCGAGGCCGGGTCGCGGTCGACGTCGGCCAGCAGCACTTCGCCCTCGCGCTGGGCGCGGCGCAGCACGGCGTTGAGCAGGCCCTTGGCCCAGGACTTCTTCAGCTTGTCGGCGCAGCCGACGGTCTCGCCGATGGCCGCGTGGGGCGGAATGCGGGTGTAGAGCAACTGGTACAGGCCGACCAGCAGCAGCGCCTCGACGTCGCGGTCGCCGGCCTTGAACGGCTTCTGCAGCAGGCGCGCGGCCAGGGCCGCCAGGCGTGGTTGCCAGCGCGCGGCGCCGAAGGCCAGCTCCTGGGTCAGGCCGCGGTCGCGCGGGGCGACCAGCTCCAGCTGCGGCGGCAGCGAGCTGCCCAGCGAGGCGCGGCCGGCGAGCACGGCGGCCAGCGCGCGGGCCGCGGCGAGGCGCGGGCTGAGGCTCATTGGCCGAGCACCAGGCCGGTGGCGAACTGCTCGCGGCGGCTGTTGAACAGGTCGGCGAAGGCCAGCGGCTTGCCGCCGGGCAGCTGCACGCGGGTCAGCAGCAGGCTGCCTTCGCCGCAGCCCACCAGCAGGCCGTCACGGCTGGCGCCGAGGATTTTCCCCGGCTCGCCCCTGCTCTCGCCCAGGCGCGCGGCCCAGACCTTCAGCGGCTCGCCGTTCAGGGTGGTGTGGCACACCGGCCAGGGATCGAAGGCGCGCACGGCGCGCTCCAGTTCCACGGCAGGGCGGCTCCAGTCGAGCTTCGCCTCGTCCTTGCTGAGCTTGTGCGCGTAGGTGGCCAGGGCGTCGTCCTGCACTTCTCCCTTCAGCGTGCCGGCGGCCAGGCCGGCGATGGCCTCGACCACCGCCGGCGGGCCCAGGCGCGCCAGGCGGTCGTGCAGGCTGCCGCCGGTGTCCTCGGCGGAAATCGGCGTGCTCACCTTGAGCAGCATCGGCCCGGTGTCCAGGCCCGCTTCCATCTGCATCACGGTCACGCCGCTTTCCGCGTCGCCGGCCTGCACCGCGCGCTGGATCGGCGCCGCGCCGCGCCAGCGCGGCAGCAGCGAGGCATGGCTGTTGATGCAGCCCAGGCGCGGGATGTCCAGCACTGCCTGGGGCAGGATCAGGCCATAGGCGACCACCACCATCAGGTCCGGCTGCAGCGCGGCCAACTCGGCCTGGGCTTCTGGGTTGCGCAGGGTCGGCGGCTGCAGCACCGGCAGACCATGCTGCGCGGCGAGCTGCTTGACCGGGCTGGGCATCAGCTTCTGGCCGCGGCCGGCCGGGCGGTCCGGCTGGGTGTAGACGGCGACGATCTCATGCGGGGTATCGAGCAGGGCCTTGAGGTGCTCGGCGGCGAATTCCGGGGTCCCGGCGAAGACGATGCGCAATGCTTGGCTCATGCGTAGGCTCGCTTAAAGAAAAAAGGCTTGCCGGAGCAAGCCTTTGGGGAGGAGGGTGTCAGGCGCGCTGGCGGTGCTGCTTTTCCAGCTTCTTCTTGATCCGGTCGCGCTTGAGGTTGGACAGGTAGTCGACGAACAGCTTGCCGTTCAGGTGGTCGCACTCATGCTGGATGCACACCGCCAGCAGGCCCTCGGCGATTTCCTCGAAGGCCTTGCCGTCGCGGTCCAGCGCCTTGACGCGCACCCGCAGCGGGCGGTCGACGCTCTCGTAGAAGCCGGGCACCGACAGGCAACCCTCCTGGTACTCGCCCATCTCTTCGGTGAGCGCTTCCAGTTCCGGGTTGATGAACACGCGCGGCTCGGACTTGTCCTCGGACAGGTCCATCACCACGACGCGCTTGTGTACGTTCACCTGGGTGGCGGCCAGGCCGATGCCGGGCGCCTCGTACATGGTTTCGAACATGTCGTCGACCAGTTGGCGCACGTTATCGTCGACCACCTCGACAGGCTTGGCGATCGTGCGCAGGCGCGGATCGGGGAATTCGAGGATGTTCAGAATGGCCATATGCGTTTGTGATGCACTTGTGGAATAAAGTAAAAATCGGCTGCTAATATGCTGAGCAGCATCGAAAAACCCTGGAAGGCCCGGTAGGGGCGGCTTTCCGGCGTTTCATGTGTATACATAATAAAGGGATTCACCGCATGAGGAAAACACTACTCGCCGTGCTGCTGCTGGCGGCAGGAAGCATGGCGCAGGGTGCCGTGGAACTCAGGGACGGCCACCCGGACCGCTATACGGTGGTCAAGGGCGACACCCTCTGGGACATCTCCGGCAAGTTCCTGAGCAAGCCCTGGAAGTGGCCGGAGATCTGGCAGGTGAATCCGCAGATTCGCAACCCGCACCTGATCTACCCCGGCGACGTCCTCAGCCTGGTGTACATCGACGGCCAGCCGCGCCTGGTGCTCAACCGCGGCGCCTCCCACGGCACCATCAAGCTGTCGCCCAAGGTGCGCAGCACGCCCATGGCCGAGGCGGTGCCGACCATCCCGCTGGACAAGATCAACGCCTTCCTGCTGTCCAACCGCATCGTCGACAGCGAGGGTGACTTCAGCAACGCCCCCTACATGGTCGCCGGCGATGCCGAGCGCGTGGTCAGCGGCGCCGGCGACCGCGCCTACGCCCGCGGCGACTCCCTGGCCGAGGAAGGCAGCTACGGCATCTTCCGCCAGGGCAAGATCTACTCCGACCCGGACACCAAGGAAGTCCTCGGCGTCGACGCCATGGACGTCGGCAGTGCCCGGGTGACTGCCAAGGAAGACGACATCGCCACCCTCAACCTGACTCGCACCACCCAGGAAGTGCGGCCGGGCGACCGCCTGTTCCCCACCGAGGAACGCGCGGTGACCTCGATCTTCATGCCCAGCGAGCCGAAGACGCCGATCAAGGGCAGCATCATCGACGTGCCGCGTGGCGTCACCCAGATCGGCAAGTACGACGTGGTGACCATCGACAAGGGCAGCCGTGATGGCCTGGAGGAAGGCAACGTGCTGGCCATCTACAAGCTTGGCGAGACGGTGCGGGATCGTGTCAGTGGTGATCTGGTGAAGATTCCCGATGAGCGTTCCGGGCTGGTGATGATTTTCCGTACCTACAATCGTCTCAGCTATGGCTTGGTGCTTACCGCCAATCGTTCGCTGGAAGTGCAGGACAAGGTGCGCAATCCCTGACTTGCGTGCCTGTGTGAAGAGCCCCGCCATGGTGGGGCTCACTTAAGAAAGAATGCCGTTTCTCTGTATGGGGAAACGGCATTTTTCATATGGGGTGGGGCTTGGGCTTCGCTTGCGGCTCCTGATCCCGCGCTCCGATCCTCACCCCCGTCATTCCCGCGAACGCGGGACGCGGGAATGACGAGGGTGGAGTTAGGCGTTCCAGGATGACTCCAAACTCCCCACCCACTCCGAACAGCCCCCTCTCCCGCTTGCGGGAGAGGGCTGGGGAGAGGGTGCTCTTGAGCCCAGTGCCTAAAGTTCTCGAGAAATCCGTACGGCGTTATCCGCCGAATCGCGGACAGAGTCCGCTCCTACAGTTCCAGGAAGCTCGGGCGTAGGAGCGGACTTTGTCCGCGATTGGATTCACCGACCACGCCGGAAGCCCCGGTGGCACGAACATCCCCCTCTCCCTCCGGGAGAGGGCTGGGGTGAGGGGCGGAGCCAGGCTTGGCCACCTCCGATGAACCAACACATCGCTTGAATCAACAACATTGCTGCCACAGCGGCGTTCTTCGTTTCTGCCGGCCGGATCTTCCGAAGCGTCCGGCAGGCGTCAGCCGGCGGACGCGGCATAGTCGGGGTTCCCGCCAATGCGCCAAGGACTGCCGCCATGCCCCGCCAACCCTCCCCCGCCGAACTGGAAGCCCGCCTGCGCCTGCACGCCCTGCCCGAACTGGGGCCGCGGCGCTTCGCCGCCCTGCTGGCGGCCTTCGGTAGCGCCTCCGCTGCCCTCAGCGCGCCCGCCGCGGCCTGGCGCTCGCTGGGCTTGCCGGCGGCAAGCGCCGAGGCGCGGCGCAGCCAAGCCACCCGCCAGGCGGCGGCCGAGGCTCTGCGCTGGCTGGAAGGGCCCGAGCGGCACCTGCTGATGTGGGACGCCGAGGACTACCCCGCGCTGCTGGCGGAGCTGAGCGATGCGCCGCCGCTGCTGTTCGTCGAGGGCGCCCGCGCGGCCCTGGGCCGGCCGCAACTGGCGGTGGTCGGCAGCCGGCGCGCCAGCCGCCCGGGGCTGGACACCGCCCGCGCCTTCGCCCGCAGCCTGGCCGGCGGCGGCTTCGCCATCACCAGCGGGCTGGCCCTGGGCATCGACGGCGCCGCCCACGAAGGCGCGCTGGAAGCTGGTGGCGTCACCCTGGCGGTGCTCGGCACGGGCCTGCAATGCCTGTATCCCCGACGGCACCTGGGGCTGGCGCGGCGCATCGTCGAGGGCGGCGGCGCGCTGCTGTCCGAACTGCCGCTGGACTGCCCGCCGCGGCCGGACAACTTCCCGCGGCGCAACCGCATCATCAGCGGCCTGTCCCTGGGCGTGCTGGTGGTGGAGGCCAGCCCGGCCAGCGGCTCGCTGATCACCGCGCGGCTGGCCGCCGAGCAGGGCCGCGAGGTCTACGCCATTCCCGGCTCCATCCACCATCCCGGCGCGCGCGGCTGCCACGAGCTGATCCGCCAGGGCGCCACCCTGGTGGAGCGCATCGACGACATCCTCGAAGGCCTGAGCGGCTGGACTGCCGAGGCACCGGTCAGCAAACCGGCCCCGCAGCAGCAGACGCACCCACTGCTGGACCTGCTGCGCGCCGCCCCGCAGGGCAGCGAGGCGCTGGCCGCCGGCAGTGGCTGGGCGCTGCCACAGGTGCTGGCGGCGCTGACCGAGCTGGAACTGGAAGGCAAGGTGGCCTGCGAGGCTGGCGTCTGGGTGCATCGCGGCGGCTGAGCACGTAAACTGCCGCGCAATCGTTATTTCCCCGGAGTTTGCCGATGATCAGCAGCTGGCGTGTGCAGCGTGTGGCCAGGATAGTGCGCGAGGGCGGCGTCATCGCCTACCCGACCGAAGCCGTCTGGGGCCTGGGCTGCGACCCCTGGAACGAGGATGCCGTCTACCGCCTGCTGGCCATCAAGGCGCGGCCGGTGGAGAAGGGCCTGATCCTGGTGGCCGACAACATCCGCCAGTTCGACTTCCTGCTCGCCGACCTGCCGCAGGAATGGCAGGACCGCCTGGGCGCTACCTGGCCGGGCCCGAACACCTGGCTGGTGCCGCACCAGGGGCGCCTGCCGGAGTGGATCACCGGCCAGCACGACAGCGTGGCCCTGCGCGTCAGCGAACACCCGCTGGTGCGCGAACTCTGCGCGCTGACCGGCCCGCTGGTGTCCACCTCGGCCAACCCCGCCGGACGCCCGGCGGCACGCTCGCGGCTGCGGGTGGAGCAGTACTTCCGCGGCGAGCTGGACGGCGTGCTCGACGGCAAGCTCGGCGGCCGGCGCAACCCCAGCGTGATCCGCGACCTGGTCAGCGGCCGGACGGTGCGTCCGGCCTGACCTCGACGCTGCCCCGTACGTAGGGCGTATAACCGTTCGCGGTTATACGCCGCTACACCAACCTGATGCCCGGCTTCTCGGTCGAGCCCGAAGCGCTCTGCAACAGGCGCTCCGTGCCCAGCTCCGAAGCGCGCCCGGACCAAGGCCAAACGGCGTATAACGCGGAGCGTTATACGCCCTACCCAGGCCCGCCCGCCGCTGGTCAAGGCAACAGAATGGTCGACCCCGTGGTCCGCCGCGCCGCCAGTTCGGTCTGCGCCTTGGCCGCGTCGGCCAGGGCATAGCGCTGGTTGATCTCCACCTTGACCTTGCCGCTGGTGAGCATGCCGAACAGGTCCTCGGCCATCGCCTGCAGGCGCTCCGGGGTGTTGGCGTAGCCGAACAGCGTCGGCCGGGTGACGAACAGCGAGCCCTTCTGCGCCAGGATGCCCAGGTTGATGCCGTCCACCGGGCCCGAGGCGTTGCCGAAGCTGACGATCAGCCCGCGCGGCGCGGCGCAGTCCAGGGAGATCGGCCAGGTGTCCTTGCCCACCGAGTCGTAGACCACCGGGCACTTCTTGCCGTCGGTGAGCTGCAGCACGCGCTCCACCACGTTTTCCTGGCTGTAGTCGATGGTCGCCCAGGCGCCGTGGGCCTTGGCCAGCTCCGCCTTGGCGGCCGAGCCGACGGTGCCGATAAGCTTCACCCCCAGGGCCTTGGCCCACTGGCAGGCGATCAGCCCGACGCCGCCGGCGGCCGCGTGCCAGAGCACGGTCTGGCCGGGCTGGGCGTTGTAGGTCTGGCGCAGCAGGTACTGCACGGTCAGGCCCTTGAGCATCACCGCGGCGGCGGTCTCGAAGTCGATGGTGTCGGGCAGTTTCACCACGTTGGCCGCCGGCAGCACGTGCAGTTCGCTGTAGGCGCCCAGCGGGCCGGTGGCGTAGCCGACGCGGTCGCCGACCTTGACGTTGCTCACCTCGCTGCCCACCGCTTCCACCTCGCCGGCGCCCTCGGTGCCCAGCCCGGAGGGCAGCGCCGGGGCGGGATAGAGGCCGCTGCGGAAGTAGTTGTCGATGAAGTTCAGGCCGATGGCGCGGTTGCGTACGCGGACTTCCTTCGGGCCCGGCTCGGCGGGGGTGTAGTCGAGGTATTCGAGGACTTCGGGGCCGCCGGTGCGGGCGAACTGGATGCGCTTGGCCATGTCGATCTCCTGCTGCATGCGGCGTCGGAGGGGTCGGCGCCGCGTTGGGAAAAGTCTTTCATCCAAGCCGCCTTGTTGACCGCCGTCAAGCATGGCATGGCGGCCGGGAATGCTATGCTTGCGCCCCTCTCCCGGCCTGCAGCCCTGGCGCCGCAAGGCTTTCCCGCTCCAAGGTGATCCCGTGACCGACCCTATCCAGGCTGTGAAGGCCTACCTGCTCGACCTGCAAGACCGCATCTGCACCGCACTCGAAGCCGAGGACGGCGGCGCCCGCTTCATCGAGGACGCCTGGGAGCGTCCGGCCGGCGGCGGTGGCCGCACCCGGGTGATCGGCGATGGCGCGCTGATCGAGAAGGGCGGGGTGAACTTCTCCCACGTGTTCGGCGCCGGCCTGCCGCCATCGGCCAGCGCGCACCGTCCGGAACTGGCCGGGCGCGGCTTCCAGGCCCTGGGCGTGTCGCTGGTGATCCATCCGCGCAACCCGCACGTGCCGACTTCCCACGCCAACGTGCGTTTCTTCATCGCCGAGAAGGAAGGCGAGGAGCCGGTGTGGTGGTTCGGCGGCGGCTTCGACCTGACGCCCTACTACGGCAACGAGGAAGACTGCGTGCACTGGCACAAGGTCGCCCGCGAGGCCTGCGCGCCCTTCGGCGAGGACGTCTATCCGCGCTACAAGGAGTGGTGCGACCGCTACTTCCACCTCAAGCACCGCAACGAGCCGCGCGGCATCGGCGGCCTGTTCTTCGACGACCTGAACCAGTGGGACTTCGACACCAGCTTCGCCTTCCTGCGCGCCATCGGCGACGCCTACATCGAGGCCTACCTGCCCATCGTGCGCAAGCGCAAGGCCCAGGCCTGGACCGAGCAGCAGCGCGAGTTCCAGGAGTTCCGCCGCGGCCGCTACGTGGAGTTCAACCTGGTCTACGACCGTGGCACCCTGTTCGGCCTGCAGTCCGGCGGGCGCACCGAGTCGATCCTCATGTCGCTGCCGCCGCAGGTGCGCTGGGGCTACGACTGGAAGCCCGAGCCGGGCAGCGAAGAGGCGCGGCTGACCGAGTATTTCCTCCAGGATCGCGATTGGCTCGCCGGCCATTGATGGGTATCGCCTAGGCTCAACGCCATCCTACGAGTGCGTGCGTAGGATGGCGTTGAGCGCAGCGAAACCCATCGTCACACTCCCCCACAAGAAGAAACTTCCTCCAGGAATTCCCATGGACCGCTATTGCGTCTTCGGCAACCCCATCGGCCACAGCAAGTCGCCGCTGATCCACCGCCTGTTCGCCGAGCAGACCGGCCAGGCGCTCACCTACGACGCCCAGCTGGCGCCGCTGGACGACTTCGCCGGGGCCGCCCGCGCGTTCTTCGCCGAGGGCCTGGGCGCCAACGTCACCGTGCCCTTCAAGGAAGACGCCTACCGCCTGTGCGGTGAACTCACCGAGCGCGCCCGCCGCGCCGGCGCGGTGAACACCCTGAAGAGGCTCGACGACGGCCGCCTGCTGGGCGACAACACCGATGGCGCGGGGCTGACCCGCGACCTGGTGGTGAACAACGGCGTGGCGCTCAAGGGCCGCCGCGTGCTGGTGCTGGGCGCCGGCGGCGCGGTGCGCGGCATCCTCGAACCCTTCCTGGCCGAGGGCCCGGCGGCGCTGGTGGTGCTCAACCGCACCGCGGCCAAGGCCGAGCAGCTGGCCCGCGAGTTCGCCGACCTGGGCACGGTGCGCGCCGGCGGCTTCGACCTGCGCGACGAACCCTTCGACCTGATCGTCAACGGCACCTCGGCCAGCCTGGCCGGCGAACTGCCGCCCATCGACGCGGCGCTGATCCGCCCGGGGCATACCGTCTGCTACGACATGATGTATGGCAAGGAGCCGACCGCCTTCAACCGTTGGGCCGCTGAGCATGGCGCGGCGCGCTGCATCGATGGCCTGGGCATGCTGGTGGAGCAGGCGGCGGAGGCCTTCGTGCTGTGGCGCGGGGTGCGGCCGGATTCGCGGCCGGTGTTGGACGAGTTGCGGCGGCAATTGGCCGGCTAGGCTCTTCGTAGGAGCGAGCTTGCTCGCGAACGGTGCTCACCGGGAACGCTGGTGCTGGGTGGAGCGCCGTCCCCTCTCCCCAACCCTCTCCCTGAAGGGAGAGGGGGCTGTCCGGAGCGTGCTGCTAGCTCGAAGCTCGCCGGTAACGTAGGGCGTATAACCGTTCGCGGTTATACGCCGCTTAACCGGTCTCATCGCTCACTCCGAGGCTGAACTTTGCGCGCTCTGGGGCCACGGCCAATCGGCGCATAACGCCTTAGGCGTTATGCGCCCTACTCCACCCGCAATACCGCGCCTTCGCCCATCTGCCGCGCTAATTCCTCACGCACCCTCGGCCGCGCATGGCGCAGCACCAGGTGCCGCCCCTCGCCGGCCAGCCTGCGGGCTTCCTGCTGCAGCATGTGCGCCCCGGCGAAGTCGATGAAGTTCACGTGCCTGGCATCCAGCACCAGGCGCCGGCCCTGGCTGGCCTGGATCAGGCGCTGCAGGTAGTCGCAGGCGCCGAAGAAGATCGAGCCTTCCACCCGCAGCACTTCCTCCTCGCTGGCCTGCCAGCGTTCCACCCGTGGCTGCGAGGTGCGCCGCAGGTAGAGCAGCAGCGAGGCCAGCACGCCCAGGTAGATGGCGTTCTGCAGCGGTAGCAGCAGGGTCGCCGCGGCGGTCAGGGCCATCACTGCGAACTCGCTGCGGCTGCCACGCCAGAGGGCGCGCAGGGCCGGGCGGTCGACCAGGCCCCAGGCGATCAGCAGGATGCCGCCGGCCATGGCCGGCAGCGGGATGTGGGTGATCAGCCCGGCGCCGGCCACCGCCAGCACGGCGACCCAGGCGGCGGAGAACACCCCGGCCAGCGGTGTGCGCGCGCCGGCTTCGAGGTTGAGCCCGGAGCGGGTGAAGGAGCCCGCCGAGAGGCTGCCGGAGAACCACGGGCCGACCAGGTTGGACAGGCCCTGGGCGCGGATTTCCTGGTTGGCGTCCAGCACCTGCTGGCTGCGCGCGGCCAGGGCGCGGGCGATGGACAGGCTGGTGACCAGGCCGAGCAGGCCGCAGGCCAGGGCCCCGGGCAGCAGCGCGGCGATGCCGGCCGCATCGACTTGCAGCGGGCTGAACGGCGGCAGCGCGCTGGCGAAGGCCTGCACCCGCGCCACGCCGCCGAACCATGCGGGCAGCGCCCAGACCGTCAGGCTGGCCACCAGCAGGCCGAACATCAGCGTCGGCCAGCGCGGCCGCAGCCAGCGGCACAGCAGGCTCGCCGCCAGGCTGAGCAGGCCGATGGCCAGGGACGCCGGCTCGCACTCGCCCAGCCGCGCCAGCAGCAGGCGCGTGCCGTCCAGGGCGCTGCCGCGGCTGTGCACTTCCACGCCGAGCAGGTACGGCAACTGGCCCAGGGCGATGACCAGCGCCGCGCCCAGGGTGAAGCCGAGCATCACCGAGTGCGAGACGAAGTTCAGCAGCACCCCGGCGCGCATCGCCCCCAGGGCCCATTGCAGGATGCCGGCGAGGAAGGTCAGCAGCAGCACGTACTGGATGAAGGTCTCGCTGCCCGGCGGCGCCAGGGGCGCCACCGTGGCGTAGAGCACCACCGAGATGGCCGCGGTGGGCCCGCCGACCATGTGCCTGGAGGAGCCCCACAGGCAGGCCACCACCACCGGCAGCATGGCCGCGTACAGGCCGTACTGCGGCGGCAGCCCGGCGATCAGCGCGTAGGCGATGGACTGCGGCAGGGCCAGCACCGCGCCGGCCAGGCCGACCCAGGCTTCCCGTGCCATCGCCCGCGGGCCTAGGCCCGGCAGCCAGGCGAGGAACGGCAGCAAGCGATACAGGCGCTCCATCGGCGGTCAGAGCTTGGCCTGCACGGCGGCCAGGGCGTCGCTGCCGTCGCGGGTCTTCACCCCGTCCAGCCACTTGCCCAGGGCCTGCGGGTTGGCCCTGATCCAGGCCTTCACCGCGTCGGCGTTCTTCACGTTCTTCTCCAGCACCTCGGCCATGATGGCGTTCTCCATCTTCAGGTCGAAGCTCAGGTTGGCCAGCAGCTTGGCGCTGTTCGGGCACTGCTGGGCGTAGCCGTTGCGGGTGACGGTGTAGACGCTGCCGGTGCTGCCGAAGTACTTCTCGCCGCCGGCCAGGTACTTCATGTCGTACTTCACGTTCATCGGGTGCGGCGTCCAGCCGAGGAAGACGATCCAGCGCTCGCGCTTAACCGCCCGGCTGACCTCGGCGAGCATCGCCTGCTCGCTGGACTCCACCAGCTTCCAGTCGCCCAGGCCGAACTCGTTGCCGCCGATCATCTTCTGGATCGACAGGTTGGCCGGCGCGCCCGAGCCGATGCCGTAGACCTTGTGGTTGAACTGGTCGGCGTGCTTCTGCAGGTCGGCGAAGTTCTTCACCCCGGCGTCGTAGACGTAGGTCGGCACGGCCAGGGTGAACTCGGTGCCCTCCAGGTTCTTCGCCAGTTGCGTGACCTGGCCGCTGGCGATGAACTGGTCGTGGAAGCCCTGCTGCGCTGGCATCCAGTTGCCGAGGAAGGCGTCCACCTGGCCATCGCGCAGGCCGCCGTAGGTGATCGGCACCGAGAGGGTGTCGACCTTGGCCTGGTAGCCGAGGCTATCGAGCAGGAAGCTGGCCACGCCGTTGGTCACGGCGATGTCGGTCCAGCCCGGATCGGCCAGTTTCACCGTGGCGCAGGCTTCGTCCTCGGCCTGCGCGGCCTGGCCGGCCAGCACCATGGTGGTGGCCAGCAGCAATGCACTTAACTTGGTCATGCTTATCTCCCCTCGGCTTTTCTGGTTGTGGTTATCAGGGTCTGGGATAGCGGGCGCGGCGCTCCAGGTCGTCCAGGTCGATGTGGTTGCGCATGTATTGCTGGCTGGCATCGACGAACGGCTGGTGGTCCCAGCTGGTCAGCCTGCCGCGCTGCAAGGCGTCGGCGACGAAGCGCCGGCGGCGCTGGCTGGCCAGCACGCGGGCGGTGATCGCCGGGATGTCCCAACGCTGCCGGGCCTCGGCCAGGAAGGCGTCGAACAGCTCGCGGTGCGCCGCGGAGCCGGCCAGGTTCTCCAGCTCGCGCGGGTCGTTCTTCAGATCGTAGAGCAGGCATGGGTCCTGTTCGGAATAGACGAACTTGTAGTCGCCGCGGCGGATCATCATCAGCGGGCTGAGGGTGCCTTCGGCGGTGTATTCGCCGATCACCTCGTCGTGCCCGCCCTGGCCTTGCAGGTGCGGCAGCAGCGAGCGGCCGTCCAGCTCCAGGTCCGCCGGCAGCTCGCCGCCGGCCAGTTCCACCAGGGTCGGCAGCAGGTCGAGGGTGGACACCGACTCGGCCACATGGCGCGCGGCGAAGCGGCCCGGGGCGTGGATCAGCATGGGCACGCGGGCGGCCATCTCGAACCAGTGCATCTTGTACCAGAGGCCGCGCTCGCCAAGCATGTCGCCATGGTCGCCGGAGAACACCACCAGGGTGTTCTCGGCCAGGTCGCATTCCTCCAGGGTCCTGAGCAGCGCGCCGATCTGCGCGTCGACGTAGCTGCAGGCGCCGAAGTAGGCGCGGCGGGCGTCGCGGATCTTCTCCGGCGGCAGCGGCTTGCCCCACAGGTCGATGACCTTGAGCAGGCGCTGGGAGTGCGGGTCCTGCTCGTGCTGCGCCAGTTCCACCGACGGCAGCGGGATGTCCTCGTCGCGGTACAGGTCCCAGTACTCGCGGGGGATGGTGTAGGGGTCGTGGGGGTGGGTCATGGAGACGGTCAGGCAGAACGGCTGCTCGGCGTGCTCGCGGACGTGGTCGTAGAGGTACTGGCGCGCCTTGAACACCACTTCGTCGTCGAAATCCAGCTGGTTGGTGCGCACGCAGGGCCCGGCCTGCAGCACCGAGGACATGTTGTGGTACCAGCTCGGGCGCACCTCCGGCTCGTCCCAGTTCACCGCCCAGCCGTAGTCGGCGGGGTAGATGTCGCTGGTCAGGCGCTCCTCGTAGCCGTGCAGCTGGTCCGGGCCGCAGAAGTGCATCTTGCCCGACAGCGCCGTGCGGTAGCCCAGGCGGCGCAGGTGGTGGGCGTAGGTGGGGACGTCGGCGGCGAAGTCGGCGGCGTTGTCCCAGGCGCCGATCTTCGTCGGCAGCTGGCCGCTGACCAGGGTGAAGCGCGAGGGCGCGCACAGCGGGCTGTTGCAGTAGGCCGAATCGAACACCACGGCCTGTTCGGCCAGGCGCACCAGGTTGGGCATGCGGATCGGCGAGGCGGCGTCGTGCAGCGGCAGCAGGGGCGCGGCCATCTGGTCGGCCATGATGAAGAGAATGTTCGGACGTGGCATGGCGAGGCTTATCCTATGCACGGTTGTTATGGAATAGTGCGTGACAGCAGTGTCACGCCGCACCGGCAGGGGGTAAACCGCATGGCCATACATGCTTCGGATAATGTCAGCTTATGGGTGGCGAACCCATGAGCCTGCCCCTGGAACTGCTCCGCGTGTTCGAGTGCGCGGCCCGCGAGCAGGGCTTCACCGCGGCGGCCGCCGAACTGGGCAGCAGCCAGCCGGCGGTGAGCCAGCAGATCAAGCGCCTGGAGAAGCTGCTCGGCGCACGTCTGTTCGACCGGGTTCACCGCGGGATCGTTCTGACGGAAAGCGGCCAGTTGCTGCTGCGACACGTGCAGGCCGGGCTGGCGGAGCTGGAGGCCGGCGTCGAGGCGGTCAGCGCCCGGCGCACCCAGGAGGTGCTGCAGGTGGCCACCGACTTCGCCTTCGCCGCCTACTGGCTGATGCCGCGCCTGCCGCGCTTCCGCCAATTGCACCCGGAACTGGACGTCAGCCTGCTGAGCAGCGAGCGCAGCCCCAGCAGCCTGCGCAGCGACGTGGACGTGGCCATCGCCTTCGGCGACGGGCGCTTCAAGCATGGCGAGCCGCTGCTGCTGTTCGGCGAGGAAGTCTTCCCGGTGTGCAGCCCGCGCCTGTTGGGCGAGCGCCAGGCGCCGCTGCCGCTGGAGGAGCTGCAGCGCCTGCCGCTGCTGCACCTGAAGCCCGAGGCCCACAGCCGCTGGTTCGACTGGCCAGGGCTGTTCCGCGCCCTGGAGCTACCGCGCCCGCCGGAGGCTTCCGGGCTACGCTTCGACAACTACACGCTGCTGGTGCAGGCGGCCATCGCCGGCCAGGGCGTGGCCATCGGCTGGCGCCACCTGGTCGACGAACTGCTGGAGCAGGGGTTACTGTGCCGGCCCATCCGCGAGAGCGCCGCCTCGCGCTACGGCTATTACGCCGTGCTGCCCGAGCGCAAGCGCCGCGCCCGCCTGCTGCAGCCCTTCGTCGACTGGCTGCGCGCCGAACTGGAACAGGACCCATGAACGAGATCCACGGCTACCACGCCCACGTCTACTACGATGCCGACAGCCTGGAGCAGGCCCGCCAGCTGTGCGAGGAGGCGGTGCGCCTGTTCGGCGTGAAGATGGGCCGCATGCACCAGCGCCCGGTCGGCCCGCACCCGGACTGGAGCTGCCAGCTGGCCTTCGGCAACGACGCCTTCGCCGCCGTGGTGCCCTGGCTGGCGCTGCACCGCGATGGCCTGGTGGTGTTCATCCACCCGGACACCGGCGACGACCTGCGCGACCATCGCGACCACGCCATCTGGATGGGCGCGGTGCGGCCGCTGGACCTGTCGCTGTTCGGATGAGTTCGATAATGATTCTCGATTCGGTGTATGCTTGCCCGCTTTACCGGCGGCCCGCCCACGGCGGGCCGGTATTCCAGGGTATCGCGGTCATCATGCGGCGTTTCGCCTCCTCCCACCTCCTGCAGAGTTTCCAGGCGCACTATGCGGACCTGCTGCGCTTCCTCGCCCGCCGCCTGGGCGACAACCAGCGCGCCGCCGACGTTGCCCAGGACACCTGGCTGCGCCTGGCCGACCAGGCCCCGGAAGCCGAAGTGCAGGACCCGCGCGCCTACCTGTTCCGCGTGGCCGGCAACCTGGCCATCGACAACCTGCGCCGCGAAGGCCGGCTGGCCGAGCTGCACGTGGAGGAGACTGCGGCCAACGAGGTCAGCGACCCCGGCGCCGGCCTGGAGCGCAACCTGCTGGCCCGCGAGGCCCTGGAACAGCTCGACGCCGCCCTCGACCAGCTGCCGCCCAAGGCCCGCCAGGCGCTGCTGATGAACCGCCTGGACGGCCTGACCCACGCGCAGATCGCCCGCCGCCTCGGCGTTTCCGAAAGCATGGTGGGCAAGTACATCGTCCAGGCCATGCGCCATTGCCGCGACCACCTGCAACAGCGGGAGGCGCAGCCATGAGCCGCCAGGACCTGGAGAACCAGGCCATCGACTGGCTGGTGGAACTGCATTCCGGCCGCGTCGAGGCCGGCCGCCGCAGCGCGTTCGCCCAGTGGCGCGCGCAGAGCCCCGAGCACGAAAGCGCCGCGCGCAGCGCCGAGGCGCTGTGGGGCGCCCTGCCGGCCACCCGCACGGCGCGCCGCCACCGCCTGCTGCGCCCGCGCCGCCTCGTCGCTGTGGCAGCCGCCGCCTGTGTCGCCGCGCTGGCCGTGGCGCTGGCGCTGCCCACGCCGGTGGCGGGCCTGTACGCCGACTATGCCACCCGCACCGGCGAGCGGCGGATGATCGAGCTGGCCGACGGCAGCCGCGTCTGGCTGAACAGCGCCAGCGCGCTGTCGGTGGACTTCTCCGCCAGCCGTCGGAGCCTGCATCTGTATGGCGGCGAAGCGTTGTTCGAGGTGGCCAAGGACGCGCAGCGGCCCTTCGTGGTGCATGCCGGCGACGGCGAAGTCACCGCCGTGGGCACCCGCTTCGACGTCGATAGCCGCGGCCCGGAAGTGCAGGTGGCGGTCAGCGAAGGCGTGGTGCGGGTGGAGGCCGGCGGCAAACCGGCGGTACGCCTGGCCGCCGGCGAGCGCCTGGCCTATCGCGGGGAAGCCGCCCCCGGCCCGGTGCAGCCGCTGGACCTGGACAGCGCCAGCGCCTGGCAGCGCGGCAAGCTGATCTTCAACCAGCGCCCGCTGGGCGAGGTGCTGGCGGAACTGGAGCGCTACCTGCCGGGGCGCATCCTGCTGACCGATGCCAGCTTGCGGCGGCACAAGGTGAGCGGGGTGTTCGACCTGGATGATCCCGATGCGTTGTTGCAGACGTTGCAGCGGTTGCAGCCGGTGCAGATGACGCGGTTGCCTTGGTTGGTGGTGGTTAGGCCGGTTTCTTCGTAGGGCGCTGAAGAGCGCCCTCTCCCTAACCCTCTCCCTGAAGGGAGAGGGGACCGTTCGGAGCCTTTGGATATTCCTGAGTCAGCCGGCAGCGCCGTCGGTTTCCGGCTGAAACCATATCTTCTCTCGGCACGGACTAGCCCCCTCTCCCTTCAGGGAGAGGGCTGGGGAGAGGGTGCGGAGTCAAACCGAAGCACCCAGGCCGCCTGGAAACTCCGTTCGCGAGCAAGCTCGCTCCTACAAAATACAAAACAAAACCCCACGAAAAATTTTTTCCTTCCCCCACTGCAAGATCGCCCACCCCGTTTCGTCGTAGGCATGAACGCGAAGAATTCCCAACAAACGCGCCCTGCCCACAAGAACGGAACCCCCCGCATGCATCACCGCCTCTCCCCGCTGTACCGCGCCCTGGCCCTCGCCGCCCTGCTCGGCGGCGCCAGCCCCCTGGCCCTGGCCGCCGAGGACGTCGAGCTGCACATCGCGCCGCGCAGCCTGGACAGCGCCCTGACGCAGTTCGCCGACCAGGCCGGGCTGCACCTGCTGTTCAACTCCGAGGACGTCCAGGGCCTGAAGAGCCCCGGCCTGGACGGCCGCTACAGCCGCGAGGAGGCGCTGGACAAGCTGCTTTCCGGCAGCGGCATGCGCTGGAGCTTCAGCGACGAGCGCACCGTGCTGCTGCAGCGCGAGAAGGCCGCCGGCGGCGAGCCGCTGAGCATGGCGCCGACGCAGATCAGCGTGGCCGCGCGCACACCCACCGACATCAGCTCCATCCCCGGCACCGTCTGGGTGGTAGACCAGGCCCAGCTGCGCGAACAGCTGGACACCGGCGTCAGCCTCAAGGAAGCCGTGGGCAAGCTGGTCCCCGGCCTCGACCTGGCGCCGGAAGGCCGCACCAACTACGGCCAGAACATGCGCGGGCGCAACGTGCTGGTGATGATCGACGGCGTCAGCCAGAACAGCTCCCGCGGCCTGTCGCGGCAGTTCGACAGCATCTCGCCGTTCAACGTCGAGCGCATCGAAGTGCTCTCCGGCGCCAGCGCCATATACGGCGGCGGCGCCACCGGCGGCATCATCAACATCATCACCAAGAAGGGCGCGCCCGGCAGTGCCCGCTTCGAAAGCCAGCTGGGCGCCAGCAGCGGCTTCAACAACAGCGACGACCTCTCCACCCGCCTGGCCCAGTCGGTCAGCGGCGGCAGCGACCGGCTGAGCGGCCGCCTGGGCGTTTCCGCGGAGAAGAACGAAGCCTTCTACGACGGCGCCGGCAACCAGATCTTCATCGACAACACCCAGACCGACCTGCAGTACAACCGCACGGTCGACGTCATGGGCAACCTCACCGCGCAGTTCACCGACGAGCAGAGCCTGGACCTGCTCGCCCAGTACTACGACTCGGGCAACGACGGCAGCACCGGCATCTACTTTCCGCACCTGAACTACAAGGCGCCCTCGGACCTGGACGACGCGCAGATCCGCAGCGGCATGGACACCGACCTGGAGCCGCAGACGCGCCGCCTGCTGCTCAACGCCAACTACCACCACGCCAATCTGCTGGACCAGGACTTCTACCTGCAGGCCTACTACCGCAAGGAAGACGACAACTTCTACCCCTTCCCCTACTACAACGCCGGCAAGCCGGCCGGCAGCACCGGCGTGTACTTCGCCGCCTCGCAGCAGAACTTCGAGGTCAGCGGCCTCAAGGGCCTGTTCAGCAAGCAGTGGGACAAGCTGAAGCTCACCTACGGCGTGGACCTGGACCACGAGCGCTTCAACGCCGAGCAGAAGACCTTCGACCAGTTGGTCTCCTCGGAAAGCGGCGGCCTCGACCTGAGCACCGCCAGCAGCGCGCCGCGCTACCCCAGCTACGTGGTCGACGGCCTGTCGTTCTACGGCCAGCTGGACTACAAGCTGACCGACGCCCTGACCCTCTCCGGCGGCGCGCGGCACCAGAAGATGGACGTCGAGGTCGACGACTTCAAGGGCGTGCCCGGCGGCAACAACGACTACCAGGTCAACCTGTTCAACCTCGGCGCCATCTACGACTTCCACAACGGCCACCAGCTGTGGGGCAACTACAGCGAGGGCTTCGACCTGCCCGACCCGGCCAAGTACTACGGCAAGCCCGGGCTCTCGGTGGACGACAACCCGCTGGCCGGCATCAAGAGCCGCCAGGTCGAGCTGGGCTGGCGCTACGCGGACATGGACTGGCAGGCGCAGACGGCGGTGTACTACATCTGGTCGGACAAGGTGATCAGCGTCGACCAGGCCACCCTGACCATCGACGTCAACGACCAGAAGAGCCGCGACTTCGGCTTCGAGGGCGCGCTGACGCGCTACTTCCAGAACGGCTGGCAGGGCGGCACCACCCTGCACCTGGTGCGTTCCGAGGAAGAGGACGCCGACGGCGACTGGATCAAGCGCGACGCGCGCTACGCCTCGTTGTCCAAGGCCACCGCCTTCGTCGGCTGGAACGATGAGCTGAACAGCGCGCGCCTGCAGGCCAACCACGCCATGAGCCTGAAGGACGACGCCGACCACGAGATCGACGGCTACACCACCTTCGACCTGATGGGGGAACGCAAGACGGGCTTCGGCACCTTCAGCGCGGGCATCCAGAACCTGCTGGACCGCGAGTACAGCACCGTGTGGGGGCAGCGGGCGACGCTGTTCTATTCGCCGACCTACGGGCCGGCCTACCTGTACGACTACCAGGGCCGCGGGCGCACCTTCACCCTGGGCTGGCGCATGGAGTACTGAGGGGGCTCACGCCGCGCGGGATTCCTCGCGCGGCGCGTCCAGGTGGGTGTGCAGGCTGAGGGCGTGGTGCTGGAGGATTTCCCCCAGCAGTTGTTGCAGCGGCAGTTCCAGGTAGGCCTGCAGGCTTTGCGCATCGGCCCAGCGGCCGCGCAGGCGCCAGAAGTCGCTGCTGGTGGCCGGCAGCAGCACCTCGTAGGACTGGCAGCCGGGCAACTGGTGCGCGGCGCTGATCAGGCGGTCGAGCAGCTGCGCCAGCTCGGCCTCGTGGCCGGGGCGTGAGCGGATCAGCAGGTGGTGTTCGAATGGTTGTCGAATGGCCATGAGCGATTTCCTCCTGTCCCGGGCGCTGGAATGGGGGCTCGGCCCGGTTGTGCCAGAGTAGGAGACGGGCGTCTGCGGGCGGTAGACGGATGCTGTCGGCTTCTTGCCTGATCCTGCGTCATCCTCGCCGCCTTGCCCGAAGCGGCGGATTCCCTGGCCTGGCTGGCATGATGGGGGCTTCCCACGGCGGTTGGCTTGTACGATCCTGCCGATTGCTTGCCCGATCCTCCAGCGTCCGTCGTCCTGTCACACTTCCCGCGTGTGCCCGGGCGTAAGCTGGACGCCGCCACTCTCGGAGGCCCCCGTATGTCGCAGCCCCACGACCCCGTCGCCGCCAGCCGCCAGGAACTGGCCGACATCATCGAGCGCCACTGCAATGGCGTCTCCGGCGTCCACGACACCGCCGTCGAATCGCTGTCGCTGGCGCGCCTGGAGCAGCCCAGCGAAGGCCGCATGCCCACCCTGTACCGCCCGGCGCTGTGCGTCATCGCCCAGGGCAGCAAGGAAATCCGCGTCGGCCCGGAAATCTACCGCTACGACGAACTCAACCTGCTGGTGGTCTCGGTGACCCTGCCGGTGTGCGGCCAGGTGGTCGACGCCTCGCCGGACAAGCCCTACCTGTCGCTGCGCCTGGACATCGACCCGGGCGAACTGACGCGGCTGATCGCCGACGCCGGCCTGGCCGGCAGCACCCCGCGCCCGGCCAGCCGCGGCATCTACCTGCAGCGCCTGGACACCTCGGTGCTCGACGCCCTGCTGCGGCTGATGCGCCTGCTCGACAGCCCGCGCGACATCGCCATGCTGGCGCCGCTGTACATCCGCGAGATTCTCTACCGCCTGCTGCGCGGGCCCCAGGGCCACCTGCTGCACGACCTGGCGATGACCGACAGCCAGACGCACCGGGTGACCCGCGCCATCGAATGGCTCAACCGCAACTTCGACAAGGCCCTGCGCATCGACGACCTGGCCCGCGAGGTCAACCTCAGCGCTTCGACCCTGCACCACCGCTTCAAGGAAGTCACCGCGCTCAGCCCGCTGCAGTACCAGAAGCAGCTGCGCCTGCAGGAGGCGCGCCGGCTGATGCTCTCCGAGGGCCTGGAAGTGGCGGTGGCCGGCCACCGCGTGGGCTACGAGAGCCCCTCGCAGTTCAGCCGCGAATACAGCCGCCTGTTCGGCGCCCCGCCGCTGCGCGACCTGGCCAGCCTGCGCAACGCCCTGGGCGACGCGGCGATGCCGGCCTGACCTTGGCCGAGCCTCGCGCCATGGCGATGGGTATCGCTTCGCTCAACGCCATCCTACGAGAAGCCGTGCCTGCCCGTACGGAGGCGATTCTCGGCTGCTGGCTGGAGGGTCGGTGTCAGGTCTAAGAGCCCCTCTCCCCAGCCCTGGCTGCGCGCCCCGCTCCGAAGGGAGAGGGGGCTAGTCCGTGCCGAGAAGGGATATGGTTTCTGCTGGATACCACCGAGCTTGCCGGCGAGCGTCGAGATAACAGCGCATGCCGAACGGTCCCCTCTCCCTTCAGGGCGGGGCGCGCAGCCGAGGGTTAGGGAGAGGGCGCTCCAAAGCCCAACCCCAAAGTCCCAGGCAAGCACCATTCGCGAGTAAGCCGGCCGCCCTTACGGTAGGAGCGGATTCATCCGCGATTCCGGCCGACAGGCCGGCGGGCATCCATCAACGCTCATACAACTCCAACGGCAACCCATCCGGATCGGCGAAAAAGGTAAAGCGCTTACCGGTCAACCCATCGCAACGAATAGCCTCGCAACGCACCCCCTGCCCCTCCAGCTCGGCCACCGCCGCTTCCAGGTCCTCCACGGCGAAGGCCAGGTGGCGCAGCCCCAGAGCCTCCGGATAGGACGGCCGCGGCGGCGCGCCGGGGAAGGAGAACAGCTCCAGCTGCACCTCGCCCAGGGCCAGGTCGAGCTTCCAGGAATCGCGTTCGGCGCGGTAGGTCTCGGCGACCACCCGCAACCCCAACACCTCGGTGTAGAAGCGTTTTGAGCGTAGGTAATCGGAGCAGATCAGGGCAACGTGGTGAAGGCTGTGCAGGTTCATGGGCTGGGGCCGCTGCGGAAAAACACCCGACCCATTATGCAGCCTGCCCACCGCCCCCCGTAGGATGGCGTTGAGCGAAGCGATACCCATCGCTGGATATCGCCCCGCTCATGCAGCCGGGCCCTCAGCGCGCCTTGCGCACGCCCTCGGCCAGCTCGCGGCACAGGCCCAGCACGCCCTGCACGGCTTCGGCGGAGCTTCCCGCGTTGGCGATCTTGTCCACCAGCGCCGAGCCCACCACCACGCCGTCGGCCAGGCGGGCGACGCTGGCGGCGTGTTCCGGGGTGCGGATGCCGAAGCCGATGGCCACCGGCAGGTCGGTGTGGCGGCGCAGGCGCGCCACGGCCTGCTCGACGTGCTCCAGGGTCGCGGCTCCTGCGCCGGTCACGCCGGCCACCGAGACGTAGTAGACGAAGCCCGAGCTGCCCGCGAGCACCGTGGGCAGGCGCTTGTCGTCGGTGGTCGGGGTGGTCAGGCGGATGAAGTCCAGCCCGGCGGCCTGGGCCGGCTGGCACAGGTCCTCGTTATGTTCCGGCGGCAGGTCGACGATGATCAGGCCGTCGACGCCGGCTTCCTTGGCATCGGCGATGAAGCGCTCGACGCCGTAGTAGTGGATGGGGTTGAAGTAGCCCATCAGCACCAGCGGGGTGCTGTCGTTGCCGGCGCGGAATTCGCGGACCATCTTCAGCGTCCTGGCCAGGTTCTGGCCGTTGCCCAGGGCGCGGATGTTGGCCAGCTGGATCGCCGGGCCGTCGGCCATCGGGTCGGTGAACGGCATGCCCAGCTCGATCACGTCGGCGCCGGCCTCGGGCAGGCCCTTGAGGATGTCCAGCGAGGTGGAGTAGCCCGGGTCGCCGGCGGTGATGAAGGTCACCAGGGCGGCGCGGTTCTGCTGTTTCAGTTCGGCGAAGCGGGTCTGCAGGCGGCTCATGCTTGCGGCTCCTGTTGCATGTGGTGCATGACGGTCTGCATGTCCTTGTCGCCACGACCGGACAGGTTCACCACCATGATGTGGTCCTTGGGCAGGTTCGGCGCGCGCTTGAACACCTCGGCCAGGGCGTGGGAGGACTCCAGCGCCGGGATGATGCCTTCCAGGCGGCAGCAGGTGTGGAAGGCCTGCAGCGCCTCGTGGTCGGTGATCGAGGTGTACTCGACGCGGCCGATGTCGTGCAGCCACGCGTGTTCCGGGCCGATGCCGGGGTAGTCCAGGCCGGCGGAAATGGAGTGGGCGTCGATGATCTGGCCGTCCTCGTCCTGCAGCAGGAAGGTGCGGTTGCCGTGCAGCACGCCGGGCACGCCGCCGTTCAGGCTGGCCGCGTGCTTGCCGGTCTCGATGCCGTGGCCGGCGGCTTCCACGCCGATGATCTTGACGCTGGCGTCATCCAGGAACGGGTGGAACAGGCCCATGGCGTTGGAGCCGCCGCCGATGCAGGCGACCAGGGAATCGGGCAGGCGGCCTTCCTTCTCGGCCAGCTGCTCGCGGGTTTCCTTGCCGATCACCGCCTGGAAGTCGCGGACCATCGCCGGGTAGGGGTGCGGGCCGGCCACGGTGCCGATCAGGTAGAAGGTGTCGTGGACGTTGGTCACCCAGTCGCGCAGGGCTTCGTTCATGGCGTCCTTGAGGGTGCCGGTGCCGGCGGTGACCGGGATCACCTCGGCGCCCAGCAGGCGCATGCGGAAGACGTTGGCCTGCTGGCGGTCGATGTCGGTGGTGCCCATGTAGACCACGCACTTCATGCCGAAGCGCGCCGCCACGGTGGCGGTGGCCACGCCGTGCATGCCGGCGCCGGTCTCGGCGATGATGCGCTGCTTGCCCATGCGCCTGGCCAGGAGGATCTGGCCGATGCAGTTGTTGATCTTGTGCGCGCCGGTGTGGTTCAGCTCTTCGCGCTTGAGGTAGATCTTCGCCCCGCCGCAGTGCTCGGTCAGGCGCTCGGCGAAGTACAGCGGGCTCGGGCGACCGACGTAGTCGCGCTGGAAGTAGGCCAGTTCCTTGTGGAACTCCGGATCCTCCTTGGCCTTGTCGTACTCGCGGGCCAGGTCGTGGATCAGCGGCATCAGCGTCTCGGCGACGTACTGGCCGCCGAAGCTGCCGAACAGGCCCTTGGCGTCGGGACCGGTGCGCAATGTGGACATGGGAAGGCTCCTCTGGTGTCGGTAGGCAGGAGCGCCCCTGGGTGCGAAACACCTCCAGGGAAGCACGGCTTTTCGTAGGATGGCGTTGAGCGAAGCGATACCCATCAGCGCAACCGCATGGGTTTCGCAAGCTCAACCCATCCTACGAAGAGCACCTCGGCGCAAGGCCGTTGCTCCTACGGAATGTGCCGAGGATACGACTGCCGGGCGGGCGGGAAAAGCGATAAGATCGCCCGGACATGTCAGGAAAACTCACAGGTTGAACGCCATGAGCCGCGACCTTCCCCCGCTCAACGCCCTGCGCGCCTTCGATGCCGTCGCCCGTCTCGGCGGCGTAAGCCAGGCGGCAGCCGAGCTGCACGTCACCCACGGTGCGGTGAGCCGGCAGCTGCGGCAACTGGAGGAAGACCTCGGCGTGGCCTTGCTGGCCAAGGACGGGCGCGGCGTAAAACTCACCGATGCCGGGCGCCGCCTGGGCGAGGCCAGCGGCGACGCCTTCGAGCGCCTGCGCCGTGTCTGCGCCGAGCTGCGCCAGGCTGGCGGCGAGGCGCCCTTCGTGCTCGGTTGCCCGGGAAGCCTGCTGGCCCGCTGGTTCATCCCGCGCCTGGACCGCCTGAACCGCGAGCTGCCGGAACTGCGCCTGCAACTCTCGGCCAGCGAGGGCGAACTGGACCCGCGCCGCGGCGGCGTCGACGCCACCCTGCTGTTCGCCGAGCCGCCGTGGCCGGCCGACATGCAGGTGTTCGAACTGGCCGCCGAGCGCATCGGCCCGGTGCTCAGCCCGCGCCACCCGCGCTTCGCCGAACTGCAGCGGGCCGAACCCCGGGCGCTGCTGGGCGAGGCGCTGCTGCACACTACCTCGCGGCCCCAGGCCTGGCCGCAATGGGCGCTCGCCCAGGGCCTGGACGCCGGCGCGCTGCACCTGGGCCAGGGCTTCGAGCACCTGTACTACCTGCTGGAAGCGGCGGTGGCCGGCCTGGGCGTGGCCATCGCTCCCCAGGCGCTGGTGGCCGACGACCTCGCCGCCGGCCGCCTGGCTGCGCCCTGGGGCTTCGCCGAAACCGCCGCGCGCCTGGCGCTGTGGGTGCCGGCCCGGCGCGGCGACGCCCGCGCCGAACGCCTGGCCCGCTGGTTGCGGGGCGAGTTGGCCGGCGCGGCGCGCTGAGGGCTCAGAAGTCGTACTTGGCGGTGAGCATGTAGCTGCGCGGAGTGCCGTAGGTGTCGGTGGAGCCCCAGTAGATGTCGTAGCCGATGGCCGAGTAGTAGGTGCGGTCGAACAGGTTGTCGACGTTCAACTGCAGGTCCAGGTGCTCGTTGGCACGGTAGCCGGCCACCAGGCCCGCGATGGCATAGCTGCCCTGCTCCACCCGGTAGCGGCTGCCTTCGGCGAGGTCCACGTCGTTGTAGATGCGGCTCTGCCAGTAGAGGCTGCCGCCGACGCGCCATTTCTCCAGCGGGCCCTGCAGGTGATAGAGGCTGGTGAGCTTGAACAGCCGCTCGGGGGTATCGGTGCTGAAGCGCTGGCCTTCGTTGGCCGGGTCGGCGTCGTGCTTGTAGCGCGCACGGGTGTAGGTGAAGCCGGCGCCCACCTGCCAGTACTCGCTCAGCGCGCCCTGCAGTTCCAGGTCCAGGCCCTGGCTGCGCACCAGCCCGGCCGCCTCGTAGCAGGACTCGGACGGGAAGGTCGGGCAGGCGCTCTGGTCGTCCAGCAGGCTGGCGCGGTTCTTCTGGTCGATCTGGAAGACCGCGGCGCTGGCGTTGAGTGCGCCGTCGAAGTACTCGCCTTTCACGCCGATCTCGTAGTTCTTGCCCTCGATGGGCGCGAGCAGCGCGCCGCCGGTGTCCTTCTGCGTCTGCGGCTGGAAGATGTCGGTGTAGCTGGCGTAGAGCGAATGGTGTTCGTCCAGGTCGTAGACCAGGCCGGCGTAGCGGGTGACGTTGCGCACCACCTTGTAGTCGGCGTCGCTCTTGCGGTCGTCGTACTCGTACCAGTCCAGGCGGCCGCCGAGGATCAGCTTGAGCGGGTCGGCCAGGCTGAAGCGGCCGGTGAGGTAGCTGCCTTCCTGGGTGGTGACGTCATGCGCCTTGTAGGAACGGATGAAGTCGGGTTTCGCCGCGCCGATGGGGATTATGCCGCCGCCGCTGTAGTTCTGCGTGGTGCGGTCGGTTTCGCGGCGGCTGACGCCGGCGACGATCTCGTGCTCGCGGTCGAACAGCCGCACCGGCCCGCTGGCGTACAGGTCGAAGGCGTTCTGGTCTTCGTCGTAGCGGCCCTGGTAGGCCTGGTGGTAGAGGTCCAGGGCCGTGTCGCGGCGCAGGTAGGTGCCGGAGAACAGCCCGTCCTGCGACGCCGCCATGGCGGCCAGGCGCAGCGTCCAGCCATGGTCCAGGCGGTGCTCGAGGTTGCCGAACAGGGTGTTGGTCCTCTGCTCCTTGTTCTCCCAGTCGCTGCCCGGATAGGTGGAACGCGGCAGGTCCAGGTGATGGCCGTCGACGCCCAGCGGCAGGCCGCCCCAGAACAGGTTGGTCTTGTCCTCCTGGCGCGAGAAGCCCAGGGTCAGGGTGGTGTCCTCGCCCAGGTCCGCCTCGCCGACCGTGTAGAACAGCCCGTGGTCCTGTTCTTCCTCGTCGCGGAAGCTGTCGGCGTCGCGGTAGGAGCCGACCACGCGGCCGCGCAGGGTGCCGCTGTCATTGAGCGGCCCGGAGGCGTCGAGTTCGCCGCGGTAGTCGCCCCAACGGCCGGCGGCGCCGGTCAGGCTGACCTGCGGGGCGCTGGTGGGCCGCTTGCGCACCATGTTGATCGCCGCCGAGGGGTTGCCGCTGCCGGTGACCAGGCCGGTCGCGCCACGGATCACCTCGACGCGGTCGAACATCGCCAGGTTCGGTTGCACCCCGATGGTCCAGCCCTGGTAGGCGCTGGGCAGGCCGTCGTACATCACGTTGTCGATGTCGAAGCCGCGTGCGCTGAACGAAGGGCGGCCGGGGCCGTCGGCATGGCTGAGGAACAGGCCGGGGGTGTACTGCACCACGTCGGTGATGCTGGTCATCGCCTGGTCGTCCATGCGCTGGCGCGTCATCACGGTGACGGCCTGGGGCGTCTCGCGTATCGACAGCGGCAGGCGGGTGGCGGTCTGCATGTCGCCGGTGGTGTAGGAGCCGCTGTGCTCGGTGGTGGCGCCCAGGCCCTGGCCGGTCACGGTGGTGCTGCCCATTTCCAGCGCGCTGTCGGTGGGCGCGGGTTCCACGCTGTAGGCGCCGCTGGCGGTGACCTTCAATTGCAGGCCGCTGCCGCGCAGGGCACGCTCCAGCGCCTGCTCGGCGCTCAGCTCGCCGTGGATGGCCGGAGCGCGCTTGTCGCGGACCAGGGCCGGGTCCAGGGAAATCACCTGTCCGCTCTGCCGGGCGATGGCGTTGAGCGTCTCGGCCAGGCTGGCGGCGGGCAGTTCGAAGTGCAGGCGCTGGCCGTTGGCGGCGAACGACTGCGCACTGGCGACGGCCAGGACGAGGGTGGTGGCGAAGGCGCGGGGCCAGGGTGTGGGCACGGGATTCTCCTGAGAATGTGTCTTGTTTCAGGAGTTAGGTGCGATGGCGCGAAAAAACCGGACAGCCATGCGGCAAATTTTTTCGTCCTTCACTCGCGAAGACCGACCAGGGTCAGCCAGGGGCCATAGCGCTCGATGCGCAGCGGCAGGGTCTCGCCCAGCGCGGCGAGGGCGCGGGCCGGCTGGTCCAGCGGGAACACGCCCTGCACCCGCAGCTGCCGGGCGCGCGGCTCGACGCGGATGTAGCCGCGCAGGTACGGACGCAGTGCGTCGATCACCGCCTCCAGCGGTTCGTCGGCGACGCTCAGCTGGCCGCTGAGCCAGTCGGCGCGGCGTGCCTGGCCGCGCAGCGGCTGGATGCCTTCCGCCTGCAGCAAGGCGCCCTCGCCTTCGCGCAGGTCGCGCCAGTCCTGCCTGCCCGGCAGGCTGACGCGCACCGAATGCTCCAGCACCACCACGCGGGTGTCGGCGGCTTCCTGGCGCACCAGGAAGCGCGTGCCCAGCGCCCGCGCCTCGCCCTGGGCGGTGCGGACCACGAAGGGCCGCGCGGCGTCCGCGGCGACCTGCACGACTAGTTCGCCACGGCGCAGCAGGATCAGCCGCTGGCTGGCGTCGAAGGCGATGTCCACGGCGCTCTCGGCGTTGAGGTAGAGGTGGCTGCCGTCGGCCAGGACGAAGTCGCGGCGCTCGCCGGTGCCGGTGCGCAGGTCGGCCAGCAGGGCGCGCCCGGGGGTGCTGCGTGCGCCCAGCCAGAGGCCCGCGCCGAGCAGGCCGAGGCCGGCCAGGCCGCGCAGCAGGTCGCGGCGGCCGCCGTGCTGGCGCAGCAGCAGCTCGCTGGCGCCGGGCAGCCGGCGCAGTCTGTCGTAGGGGCTGCCAAGGCCGCGTTGCAGGCGCGCCCAGGCTTCGGCGTGGGCCGGGTCGCTGGCCAGCCAGGCGTCCAGCTGGCGTTGCAGTTCGGCGTCGGCGTGGCCGGCGCGCAGCCGCACCATCCAGTCGATGGCCTGCTCGCCGGCCGCATCCAGGCGCATGCCGCTCATGGCACCAGCTCATTGAGGTAGATCTGCCGCAGGGCCTGCTTCATGTAGCGGCCCACGGTGCGTTCCGACACCCCCAGGCGGTGGCCGATCTCGGTGTAGCCCAGGCCGTCGAGCTGGCTGTAGAGGAAGGCCTGCTTGACCTCCTGGGGCAGCCCGCTGAGGCTGCGGTCGACCAGGCTCAGCGCCTCCAGCAGCAGGGCGCGTTCTTCCGGCGATGGCTCCAGGGCCTCGGGCTGGCCGGCCAGGTAGTCGAGGTAGGCCTGCTCCAGGCGCCGGCGGCGGTGGCGGTCGTAGACCAGGCGGCGGGCGATGGTCGACAGGTAGGCGCGCGGTTGCTGGATGCCCTGCGGGTCGACGCGGGCGGCGAGCAGTTGGCAGAAGGTCTCGGCCGCGGTGTCCTCGCTGTCGGCGCGGTTGCCCAGGTAGCGCTGCACGTGCAGCAGCAGCCAGCGGTGGTGATCGCTGAAGAAACATTCCAGCTTGCTGGAGTAGGTGCCGGACACGGGCGTCATCCCAGATATGCGCAAATAAGAATGCTTCGCATTCTATAGATCCCGGGCCCCGGCCGGCAATTGGCCCCTGGCGGCAATTTGCTGCACCTCCAGGGCTCGGCTAGTGTCCTACGAGGACATTCAGCACTGCGCGCCGCCGGGCGCGCCCAAGGAGAAGCCGATGTCGAACCATCACACCTACAAGAAGATCGAGCTGGTCGGGTCCTCGCGCACCAGCATCGAGGACGCCATCAACAACGCCCTGGCCGAGGCCTCGAAGTCGTTGAAGAACCTGGAATGGTTCGAGGTGGTGGACACCCGCGGGCATATCGAGAACGGTGCGGTGGGGCATTACCAGGTGACGCTGAAGGTCGGCTTCAAGATCGCCGACAGCTGACCGGCATTCGCCGCCGCGCGCCCGCGGGCCGGGGCGCCGGGGGCTTTCGGGGGCCGCCGTGGGGCGGCCGTTTCACGGGCCCAGCGGGGCCCTTCGTCCATTCGTTCAACGGAGAGCATCAGCCATGAAGAACCTGTTGTTGGCCGCCGGCCTGCTGGCCATGGCGGGCAGCGTCCTGGCCGCCGGCAAGCCGTGCGAGGAGCTCAAGGCCGAGATCGACGCGAAACTCCAGGCCAAGGGCGTCTCGGGCTACACCCTGGAGATCGTCGACAAGGGCGCGGGTGGTGCTCGTCAGGTGGTCGGCACCTGCGAGGGCGGCAGCAAGGAGATCGTCTATTCGCGGCACTGAAGCCGCCGCGGGACCGCGAAGGGGCGCCATTGGCGCCCCTTCGTCGTTGGGCACTCTGTCGCCGCCGCGCTGTCTCTCGTTAGGATAGGGCGCCCCGTGGTGGGGCTGACGAGGGAATGCCATGACCGTGAGCAAGTTCGCCGTGCTGATGCTGGCCCTGGCCTGCGCGGGCGCCGCCCAGGCGAAGACCAAGCCGTGCGAGGAACTCAAGGCGGAGATCGAGACCAAGATCCAGTCCGCCGGGGTGACCGCCTACACCCTGGAGATAGTCACCAACGCCGAGGTGAAGGACCCGAGCATGGTGGTCGGCAGCTGCGAGGGCGGCACGCGCAAGATCATCTACCAGAAGAACGACGACTGAGCCGCGCGGCTCAGAACAGCCCGCAGTCCATCCGCCCCTGGAAATCGGTCTTGGCCACCAGTTGGCCATTGGCGTCGGTGAGCAGGGCCAGGGCCCTGCGCAGCTGCGGGCGCACCTCCAGGCGGTAGCGCTGGCCGGGGGCGAAGTTGTCGTAGGTCAGCCACACGCGGCAGGTGATCTGCGTGGTGTTGTCGCTCATCGCCAGGCCGCCGCCACCCCCGGGAATCTCGTACTGGTAGCGCACTTCCAGCTCGTGCTTGCCCGGCGGCACCTGGAAGAAGCGGCCGTCGCGCAGCACCTGCTTGTCCAGGCGCTCGGCGAGCAGGGTGTTGGCCGGCTGGGTGTAGAGGTCGACCCAGGCCAGCTGCGGGTCGTGGGCCGGCAGCGGGCCGGCGCAGGCGCTCAGCAGGGCCGGCAGGAACAGCAGCGGAAGTTTGCCCATGGCGGTGTCGCTCGAAGCGGGGAATCCGCCCAGCATACGCCCTGGGCGGCGCCGCGGCGCGTTCGCTCAGACCTTCTCGCAGCGCCCGGTGCGGCCGCGGGCGATTTCGTTGGCCTGCTGGTCGTACAGCCGGGCCCAGGGATAGAAGCCGATGCTGCCGGTCTCCAGGCGGTAGCGCTGGCCGGCGCCGAAGTCCTTGTACTTGAGGGTCAGCTGGCAGTCGCGCCACATCGCCTCGGAAACCGCGGCCTCGGAGCCGATGTTCTGCGGCTCGACCTGGAACTGGTAGCGCACGCGCAGCTCGTGCTGGCCGGGGTCGACTTCGAAGTAGCGGGTGCTGTGCCAGGGCTGGTCGTCCACCTGCAGGGCCGAGAGGTCGCTCTGGCCGTTGGTGTCGAGGTCGATCCAGGCACGGTTGGGGTCGGGTTGCGGCAGAATCAGCGAGCAACCGCTCAGGACGAGCAGGCCGGTGGCGAGCAGCAGCGGGCGCATGGGTACACTCCAGGGCAGTCTTGTTGTGTCGGCAGCGGCGGTTCGGGGCCTGTGCTAATGTGCCGCGCATGCCCGCCCGCCTGTGTATTGCGTTTCTCGACCGCCGATTGCCCCGCTGGGTTCCCTGCCTGGCGTTCTTCCTGCTGGGCGGTTGTTCCACAGCCGGCTATTACAGCCAGTTGGGCAACGGCCAGTTGCAGTTGCTGGCGGCCCGCGAGCCGGTGGCCGAGGTGGTCGCCGACCCCGCCCGCGACGCCAGGCTGCGCCAGCGCCTGGCGCTGTCCCAGGAGGCCCGCGCCTTCGCCAGCGCCGAGCTGGCCCTGCCGGACAACCGCAGCTACCGGCTGTACAGCGATATCCACCGGCCCTACGTGGTGTGGAACGTGTTCGCCACGCCGGAACTGTCGCTGCAGCCGCTCACCCACTGCTTCCCCATCGCCGGCTGCGTGGCCTACCGCGGCTACTACGCCGAGGCCGGCGCCAAGGCCGAGGCGCAGCGCCTGGAGGCGCAGGGCTGGGACGTCTACGTCGGCGGCGTGGAGGCCTACTCCACCCTCGGCTGGTTCGACGACCCGATCATCAGCAGCATGCTGCGCTGGGACGACCAGCGCCTGGCCGAGACGCTGTTCCACGAGCTGGCCCACCAGCGCTTCTACCTGCCGGGCGACACCGCTTTCAACGAGTCCTACGCCAGCTTCGTCGAGCAGGAGGGCGGCCGCCGCTGGCGCGCCTTCCGCGGCCTGCCGCCGGAGCAGGCCAGCCGCGTGCGCCAGCGCGAAGGCTTCACCCGCCTGGTGCTGGACACCCGCGAGCGCCTGAAGGAACTCTACGCCCGCGACCTGCCCGAAGCCGACAAGCGCGCCGCCAAGACCGCCGAGTTCGAGCGCCTGCGCCGCGACTATCGCGCGCTGTGCCAGCGCGAATGGGCCGGCAAGTGCCCCTACGACGCCTGGGTGAACGGCCCGCTGAACAACGCCAAGCTGCTGCCCTTCGGCCTCTACGACCAGTGGGTGCCGGCCTTCGCCACGCTGCTGCGCCAGGTCGGCGGCAACTGGCCGGCGTTCTATGCGCGGGTCGAGAAGCTCGGCGCGCTGCCCGCGGAAGAGCGGCAGGCAGCGCTGGCGCGACTGAAAACCGGCGAATTTGTCAGCCTGCGCTAGGCTCACCCGTAAAGAGTCGATTTTTTGACTTCGCGCGGGCCGCCATGGCCCCCCTGCCCCGGGTCAACGGGCATGGAGGTGCGCCATGGGCTTCGTCCATCGCGCCTTGGCCTGCCTGGGCCTGCCGTTGCTGGTGGCCTGCGCCGCCGGGAGCTACCAGGAGCAGTTGCACGAGGGCCAGCGGGAAGTGCTGGCCAACGCCCTGCCGGTGGCCGAGGTGCTGGCCGACCCCGGCACCGACGCGCGCACCCGGCGCCTGCTCGCCGCCGCCGTGGCCGCCCGCGAGTTCGCCAGCCGCCACCTGGACCTGCCGGACAACGCCAGCTACCGCCGTTACGCCGACCTGGGCCGGGACTACGCGGTGTGGAACCTGTTCGCCACCGACGAATTCTCCCTGCGGCCGCGCGACCGCTGCTTTCCCCGCGCCGGCTGCGTCAGCTACCTCGGCTTCTACGATCCGCATGCCGCCCGGCGCGCGGCGGCCGAGCTGCAGCGCCAGGGCCTGGACACCTGCATAGGCGCGGCCGCGGCCTTCACCATTCCCGGGCGCGAGGATGCGCCCATTCTCAGCACCATGCTCGGCGACGAGGCGCACCAGGCCGAGCTGATCTTTCACGAGCTGGCCCACCAGCGCCTGTACCTGCCCGGCGACAGCGCCTTCAACGAATCCCTGGCGGTCTTCGTACAGCGGGAGGGGCTGCGCCAGTGGCTGGCCTGGCGCGGGCAGCCGCTGCCGAAGGATTCCGGGCCGCGGCAGCGCGAGGAGCTGGCGGCCCTGGTGCTGGCGACGCGGGTGCGGTTGCAGGCGCTCTACGCCAGCGGCCTGCCGCCGGAGGCGATGCGGGCGCGCAAGGCCGCCGAGTTCGAGCGCCTGCGTAGCGAATACCGGCAACTGGTGGCCCGGCGCTGGGGTGGCAAGGGCCTGTTCGACGGCTGGATCGACGGGCTGCTGAACAACGCCACGCTGCTGCCCTTCGCGCTCTACGACCAGTGGGTGCCGGCCTTCGCCGCGCTATACCGCCAGGTCGACGGCGACTGGCCGGCGTTCTATGCCCAGGCCGCAAGGCTCGGCGCGCTGCCCGCGGCGCAGCGGCAGGCGGCGTTGGAGCAGCTTGCGGATGGGCGGTTTCGGTGGTTGTGAGGCATCGCCTGCGCCTAGGCGATCTTCGTAGGATGGGTTGAGCTTGCGAAACCCATCGGGCCGGGGTGATGGGTATCGCTTCGCTCAACCCATCCTACGATGGCGTTTCTCCTGTGCCTGCAGGAGCGGTTGCATTGGTGGTGAGGGGCTGGGGGCTCCATCCTCACCCCGTAGGATTTATCCGCGATTTCGCCGGCAGGGCCGGCGCTGGGCCTATCGCGGACGGAGTCCGCTCCTACGCCACCCCCACCCGCGTAGCTTCCCTGTAGGAGCGCGCCCTGCGCGCGAAATCGCGGGCAGGGCCCGCTCCTACCCTACGGACGGGCACGGCTTCTCGTAGGAGCGAGGGGGACGCCTAGTTCTTGCTCGCGAACAAATGTGGTGCCATGCGGTTCGCGAGCAAGCTCGCTCCTACGAAGAGCGGTTCGGCGCGGCCTGTAGGACAGTTGTTCTCAGTCCGCCGCATCCGGGGCGTGCAGCGGCAGGTCCAGTTGCACGCGGCGGCGCAGCCAGGGGCTGGGGCGGTAGCGCGGTTCGCCGTAGCAGGCCTGCAGGCCCTGGAGGATGGTGAGGATGCGCGCCGCGCCGTAGTGCTCGCCGAAGGCCAGCGGGCCGAAGGGGTAGCCCAGGGCCAGTTGGACCGCGCGGTCGAGGGTCACCGGGGTGGCGATGCCGCGCTGGGCGATCTCGCAGCCCAGGTTGACGATGCTGGCGATCACCCGCTGGGTGACGAAGCCGGCGGAGTCGTTGATCACTTCCACCGGCACGCCGTCGGCGCCCAGGGCCTGGCGCGCCTGGGCCTCCAGCTGCGGGTCGAGGGCCGGCTGGCGCATCAGCACGCGGCGCTTGTCGAGGTCGCCGAAGCTTTCCAGGGCCAGGCTGCGCTCCGCCGGCAGGCCGAGGGCGTCGATGCGGGTGCTGGCGTCTTCCCCCAGCGGGGTGACCAGGCAGATGGCGCGGGCCGAAGGCGCCTCGGCGCTCTCCAGCACCAGCCCGGCCTGGATCAGCAACTGGCCGACGTGGTGGCGCAGCTCCGGGTCCTGGCTGTCCAGCCAGAAGGGCCGGTCCAGCAGCACCGGCTCGGGTTGCGGCTCCGGCTCGCGCAGCGGCTGGCCGTCGCGGCAGCGGTAGAAGCCCTCGCCGCTCTTGCGCCCGAGCAGGCCGGCGGCCACCCGCTGCGCCGCCAGCGGCGAGGGCAGGTAGCGCGGGTCCTGGTAGAACTGCTGGTACAGCGATTCCATCACCGCGTGGGAGACGTCCAGCCCGGTCAGGTCGAACAGCTCGAAGGGCCCCATGCGGAAGCCGGCGCCGTCGCGCAGGATGCGGTCGATCTGCGCGGCGCTGGCGATGCCTTCGCCGAGGATGCGCAGGGCTTCGGTACTGTAGGCGCGGCCGGCGTGGTTGACGATGAAGCCGGGGCTGTCCGGGCTCACCGCCGGGAAATGCCCGGCCTGCTCGGCCAGGCGCGACAGGCGCGTTATCACTGCCTCGTCGGTGCGCTGGCCGCGCACCACTTCGACGATGCGCATCAGGGGCGCCGGGTTGAAGAAGTGGAAGCCCGCCACCCGCTCGGGGCGCCGGCAGCGCGCGGCGATACGGGTGATCGACAGCGACGAGGTGTTGCTGGCCAGCACCGCATCGTCCGCCACCCGCGCCTCCAGCTCGGCGAACAGCGCCTGCTTGGCGCCGAGGTCTTCGACGATGGCCTCGATCAGCAGGTCGCAGCCGGCCAGCTCGTCGAGGCTGTGTGCCGCTTGCAGGCGCTGCAGGGTGGCGGCCAGGGCGTCGGCGCCGAGCTTGCCCTTGGCGGCGGCGCGTTCGAGCAGCTCGCGGTTGAAGTCCAGGGCCTGCTGGATGCTCTCGGCGCGGCTGTCGTAGAGCTGCACCGGCACCCCGGCGCTGGCGAACAGCTGGGCGATGCCGCGGCCCATGGCGCCGGCGCCGATCACGCCGATGCGGCGGAACGCGGGAAGGTTGCTGGCTGGCATGGACGTGGCGTCCCCGTCTGGCTGGCTTGTCTTCACCATAGTCGCTGGGATCACGGCGTGGGGTTCCGTCGCTCTTCCAGGTCGCGCAGTTGGCGGCGGAGCATCTTGCCCACCGAGGTCTTGGGCAGCTCGTCGAGAATCTCGACGAAGCTCGGCACCTTGTAGCCGGTGAGGTGCTCGCGGCAGTGGGCGATGATCGCGGCGGCGTCCAGGGCCGGGTCGCGCAGGCTGACGAACAGCTTCACCGACTCGCCCTTGCGCGCGTCCGGCACGCCGATGGCGATGCACTCGCGGATGCCCGGGTGGCGCATCACCGCGTCCTCCACCTCGTTGGGGAAGACGTTGAAGCCCGACACCAGAATCATGTCCTTCTTGCGGTCGACGATCTTCAGCAGGCCGTTGGCGTCCTGCAGGGCGATGTCGCCGGTGCGCAGCCAGCCGTCGGCGTCCAGCACCTGGGCGGTTTCCTCCGGGCGGCCCCAGTAGCCACGCATCACCTGCGGGCCGCGCAGGCACAGCTCGCCGGGGACTTCCAGCGGGCACTGGTTGCCCTCCTCGTCGACGATGCGCACTTCGGTGTCGATCAGCGGCTGGCCGACGAAGCCCTCGCGGTAGGGCGTCAGCCGGGTGTTGGTGCACACCACCGGCGACGCCTCGGTGAGGCCGAAGCCCTCCAGCACCGGGGCGCCGGTGAGCGCCTGCCAGCGCCGGCCGACTTCCAGGTTGAGCGGCGCGCCGCCGCTGGTCACCCATTTCAGGTGGCTGAAGTCCAGGCTGGCGAAGGCCGGGTGGTTCATCAGCCCGACGAACAGGCTGTTCAGCCCGCTGAGCAGGGTGAAGGGGTAGCGGCGCATGGCCTCGATGATCTCATCGAGGTTGCGCCCGTCGCGGATCACCACGGTGTGCAGCCCCATGGCCACGGAGCTGAGGCAATTCGTGGAGAAGGCCATGATGTGGTACAGCGGCAGCGGGGCGATGCGCACGTCGCTGGCCGGGTCGAGCAGGCCCGGGCGCATGAACAGCTCCAGGGTCTGGATGACGTTGGCCAGCAGGTTGTAGTGGCTGAGCATGGCGCCCTTGGAAACCCCGGTGGTGCCGCCGGTGTACTGCAGCAGCGCCAGGCGCTCCAGGCCCGGCTCGGCGTCCAGCGGCGGGGCCCCGGCGCCCAGGCGCAGGGCCTGCATGAAGCGCGTGGCGTCGGGCTCGTCGCAGGTGTGCTGCGGGGCTTGCATGTCTTCCACCGAGGTCAGCAGCACCTGGCGCACTGCGCTGTCGCCCTGGACCTTGCGCAGCAGCGGCAGCAGGCGGTCGAGCAGCAGGATGGCCACGGCGCCGGAGTCGCGCAGCTGGTGGCTCAGCTCGCCGGCGGTGTACTGCGGGTTGGTGTTGACCAGCACCAGCCCGGCCTTGAGCGCGCCGAAGGCGGCGATGGGGTATTGCAGGGAGTTGGGCAGCATCAGCGCCAGGCGCTCGCCGGGTTGCAGGCCGGCGCAGTGGCGCAGGTAGCGGGCGAAGGCGTCGGCCTGGCGCTCCAGCTCGGCGAAGCTCAGGCAGCTGCCGGCGCAGGAGAAGGCGGGGCGCTCGGGGTGTTCGCGGCTGGCGTCGCGCAGCAGGTCGTGGACGTTGCGGTAACCGCGCGCGGCGAATTGCGCGGCGACATGGCTTTCGGCAGTGACGGGCATTGTCGCCCTCCATCAGTGAATTGTTATTCTGCTCTGCGAAACATGATGTCGAAATCGATGGTATGCGATAGCCTTTGCCTGTGCAACGGCCCGTCGCCCTGCTGTCCGCGGCATGCCGATCTGCTATCGTTCGCCCGCGCCGGACGCCGCTCCGGCCCTTATTTCCCCCATAGCCGAGGCAGCATGAGCGACGATTTCGAAGACCCCAGCGCACCCAAGGACCGCAAGTTCGTCGAGGCCCTGGCCCGCGGCCTGGACGTGCTGCGCGCCTTCACCCACGGCTCGGTGGTGCTGGGCAACCAGGAGATCGCGCGGATCACCGGCCTGCCCAAGCCGACCGTGTCGCGCATGACCTACACCCTGACCAGGCTCGGCTACCTCAGCTATTCGCAACAGCACGAGAAGTACCAGCTGGATTCCGGCGTGCTCGCCCTGGGCTACGCCTACGTGTCGAACCTGCGCGTGCGCCAGCTGGCCAAGCCCTACATGGACGCCTTCGCCCGCCGCACCAACACCACCGTGGGCCTGACCTGCCGCGACTGGCTGTCGATGATCTACGTGGAGAACTGCCGGCCGCCGGAGGCTACCTCGCTGCGTATGGACGCTGGTGTGCGCTTGCCGTTGGCTACCACTGCAGCGGGTCGTGCCTACCTGGCGGCGACTCCGGAGCAGGAGCGGGAGCATTTGCTGCAGGCCCTCGAAGCCCGTCATGAAGGCGATTGGGCGGCCATGCGTGCGTCGCTGGAGCGTTCCTTCGAGGAATATCGCGAGCATGGTTTCTGCCTGTCCCTTGGTGACTGGGACCGCAACGTGCGTGCGGCTGGTGTGCCGCTGCGTTTGGCTGATGGGGGGTTGATGGCGCTGACCTGTGGTGCGCCGTCGTTCCAGTTGAGCGAGGAAACGCTCAAGGGCTCGCTGGCCCATGAGCTGGAGATGCTGGCGCGGGATATCGAGAGCCTGGGGGCCTGAGGCGGGTTCGCGAGCAAGCTCGCTCCTACAAGGTGTGGGTCTGTTGGTGTTGGTGCTCGGGCTTTTCCCTCACCCCAGCCCTCTCCCAGAGGGAGAGGGGGCCGTCTGTGCCGGCTGGGAGTGGGGTTTCAGCCGGAAATGCTAGGGTTCTCGGCTGACTCCAATCTTCCCGCACACACCAAACGGTCCCCTCTCCCTCCGGGAGAGGGTTAGGGTGAGGGGGCCGCAGGCCTGCTCTGCGCCACCTCCATCAATTCCGCATGGGCCTTCGAGTCACGGGCTTCCCTCACCCCAGCCCTCTCCCAGAGGGAGAGGGAGCTGTCCGTGCCGGCTGGGAGTAGGGTTTCAGCCGGAAACGCCTGGGTTTCCGACTGACTCCAACCTCCCCCCACACGCCAAACGGTCCCCTCTCCCTCCGGGAGAGGGTTAGGGTGAGGGGGCCGCAGGCCTGCCCTACGCCACCTCCAGCAACCCCGCATAAGCCTTCAGGTGATGATCGTCATCGCCCAACTGGTGACCCAGCATCACCAGCCGCTTGGCATGGTGCGCCAGCACGTATTCCCAGGTCATGCCGATGCCGCCGTGCAGCTGGATCGCCTGCTCGGCGATGTAGCGCCCGGCGCGGGTGACGATGAACTTGGCCGCCGCCAGGGTGCGGCTGCGCTCGGCGCTGTCCGGCTGGTCCGCCACACAGGCAGCGAGGATGGCCATGGACGTGGCCTGCTCCAGCTCGCTGCGCATGTCCACCATGCGGTGCTGCAGCACCTGGAACTTGCCGATGGGCACGCCGAACTGCTTGCGCGTCTTCAGGTAGTCGAGGGTCAGGGCGCAGGCTTCCTGCATGCTGCCCAGGGCTTCCGCGCACTGCGCGGCGATGGCGCGGCCCTGCTGGTAGCGCAGCGCCGGCAATGCTTCGCCCGGTACGCCGACGGCCTCGCCGAGGGCGCCGTCGAGGAACAGCTCGCAAGCCTTCTGCCCGTCGATGGTCGGATAGGCACGACGCTGCACGCCGTTCTGCTGCGGATCGACCAGGAACAGGCCGATGCCCGCCTCGTCCCGCGCGTTGCCCGCTACCCGCGCCGAAACCAGGATCGCCGTGGCGCTCTGCCCGCCGATCACCACCGCCTTGCGGCCGCTGAGCTTCCAGCCGTCGCCGGCCTGTTCCGCGCGGGTCTGCACGTCGTGCAGCTGGTAATGGCTCTGCGGTTCTTCCAGGGCCACCGCCAGTTGCGCCTCGGCGCTGGCGATGCGCGGCAGCCAGCTGTCCTCCTGTGCCTGGCTGCCGAGCTGGGCGAGCAGCCCGCCGGCGTGCACCACCGATTGCAGGTAGGGCTCCAGGCACAGGCCGCGGCCCAGTTCGGTGAGCACCAGCATGCTGTCCACGCCGCCGCCGAAGCCGCCGTAGGCTTCCGGCAGCGACACCGAGGTCAGCCCCAGTTCGCCCAGCTGGCGCCAGAAGCCGGCGCTGTAGCCCAGCTCGCTTTTGCCGAAGCCCTCGCGCCTGTCGAAGGCGTATTCGTCGCGCACCAGGCGCGCCGCGGTGTCCTGCAGCATCTGCTGCTCTTCGCTGAGTTTGAAGTCCATGCTCACGCCCTCACAGCTCGAGAATCATCTTCGAGACGATGTTCTTCTGGATTTCGTTGGAGCCGCCGAAGATCGACAGCTTGCGCAGGTTGAAGTACTGGCTGGCCGGCGCCGAGGAGTAGTCGGCGTGCAGCGGCTCGGCGCCCAGCTCGAATTCCTCTTCGAGGAAGGGCAGCGCGTAGGGGCCGATGACCTTGCGCAGCAGGTGGCTGATGGCCTGGCGGATCTCGGTGCCCTTGACCTTGAGGATCGAGCTTTCCGCCCCCGGCACGCCGCCTTCGCGGGCGGCGGCGAGGATGCGCAGGGTGCTCATCTCGATGGCCATCAACTGCATCTCCACCTCGGCGACCTGGGCACGGAACAGCGGGTCTTCCAGCATCGGCCTGCCGTCGCACAGCTCGCGGCTGGCCACGCGCTTGAGGTGCGCCAGCACCGCCTTGGACGCGCCTATGCCGGCCAGGCCGGTGCGCTCGTAGGTGAGCAGGTACTTGGCGCAGGTCCAGCCTTCGTTCTCGCGGCCGACCAGGTTCTGCACCGGCACTTTCACGTTGTCGAAGAAGACTTCGTTGACCTCGTGCTCGCCGTCCAGGGTGATGATCGGCCGCACGGTGATGCCGGGGCTCTGCATGTCGATCAGCAGGAAGCTGATGCCGCGCTGCTGCTGGGCCTCCGGGTCGGTGCGCACCAGGCAGAAGATCCAGTCGGCGTGCTGGCCGAGGGTCGTCCAGGTCTTCTGGCCGTTCACCACGTAATGGTCGCCCTCGCGCACCGCGCGGGTTTTCAGCGAGGCCAGGTCGGAGCCGGCGCCCGGCTCGGAGTAGCCCTGGCACCACCAGTCGGTGCCGTCGAGGATGCGCGGCAGGTAGTGGGCCTGCTGCTCGGGCGTGCCGAACCTGATGATCACCGGGGCGACCATGTTCACGCCGAAGGGGATGGTGCGCGGCGCGCCGAAGGCGGCGCATTCCTCTTCGAAGATGTGCTTCTGCACGGCGTTCCAGCCGGTGCCGCCGAATTCCACCGGCCAGTGGCTGGCGTACCAGCCCTGCTCGCTGAGGGCGCGTTGCCAGCGCTGGTGGTCCTGCTTGTTCAGGTGCTTGCCCAGGCGCACCTTGCTGGCGATGTCGGCCGGCAGCTTGGCCTGGAGGAAGGCGCGGACTTCATCGCGGAAGGCCAGTTCGTCGGGTGTGAAGTGGATGTCCATGGCGGTTCCTTAGAGGTCGGCGAAACGGCGGCCTTCGGCCACCAGGCGTTCGAGCAGCGGCGCCGGCTCCCACCAGGCGCCGAAGCGCTGGTGGAATTCGCGGATGCGTTGCAGTACGTGGTCCAGGCCCAGGCGGTCGGCGTGGAACAGCGGGCCGCCGCGCCAGGCCGGGAAGCCGTAGCCGTTGAGGAAGATCAGGTCGACGTCGCTGGCGCGCTGGGCGATGCCCTCGTCGAGGATGCGCGCGGCCTCGTTGACCAGGGCGAAGAGGCAGCGCTCGACGATGTGCTCGGCGCTCTCCGGCTGGCGAGTGATGCCGCGGGCAGCAGCGGCTTGCTCCAGCATGGCCGGCAGCGCCGGGTTGTCCTGCGGGGTGCGCGAGCCTTGCGGGTAGAGGTAGAAGCCGGCGCCGGTCTTCTGCCCGAGCATGCCGGCGGCGAACAGGTGGTCGAGCACCGTGGGCAGCGTCTGCCCGGGCTCGAGGCCGGGGCGCTGGCGCTCGCGGATGGCGTGGCTGATGTCCAGCCCGGAGAGGTCGCGCACCGCCAGCGGGCCCATGGCCATGCCGAAGTCGCGCAGGGCGGCGTCCACCTGGGCGGGGCTTGCGCCCTCCTCCAGGAGGAACTCGGCCTGGCGGCCGTACTGGAAGATCATGCGGTTGCCGACGAAGCCGTCGCACACGCCTACCGCCACCGCGACCTTCTTCAGATGCTTGCCCAGCTGCATGGCGCTGGCCAGCACTTCGGCGGAAGTCTCGCGGCCGCGCACCACTTCCAGCAGGCGCATGACGTTGGCCGGGCTGAAGAAGTGCAGGCCGACCACGTCCTGCGGGCGCCGGGTGAAGGCGGCGATGGCGTCGAGGTCCAGCGACGAGGTGTTGCTGGCGAGGATGGCGCCGGGCTTGCACACCGCGTCCAGGCGCTCGAAGACCTGGCGCTTGACCTCCAGGCTCTCGAACACGGCTTCGATCGCCAGGTCCACGTCGGCCAGCGCGGCGTAGTCGAGCACGCCCTGGATCAGGCCCAGGCGTTTTTCCATCGCGTCGCTGGAAAGGCTGCCGCGCTCGACGCTGGCCTGGTAGGTGGCGCGGGCGCGTTGCAGGGCGCGGTCGAGGGCGGCGCCGTCGACTTCCAGCAGCTTCACCGGGATGCCGACGTTGGCGAAGCACAGGGCGATGCCCACGCCCATGGTGCCGCCGCCGATCACCGCGGCCGTGCGCACTTCGCGCACCGGGGTGTCGGCGGGCAGGCCGGCGATCTTCGCCGCTTCGCGCTCGGCGAAGAAGGCGTGGATGAGGGCGGCGCGCTGCGGCGACTCCAGGCATTCCTGGAACAGTTCGCGCTCGCGCTTCAGGCCCTCGGCCAGGGGCAGGCGGCTGGCGGCTTCCACCGCCGCCACGCAGCGCAGCGGGGAGAACAGGCCGGGCATGCGCTTCTGCACCTCGGCGTGCTTGGCGGCGATCAGCGCGGCGTCGCCTTGTACCTGGCGCTCGCCGCTGCGGCGCGGGCCGCGGCCCTCGTCCAGCAGGCGGCGGGCGTAGGCCAGGCCGGTTTCGGCCAGGTCGCCGTCGACGAGTTCATCGAGGATGCCGTATTCCAGGGCCTGCGGGGCTTTCACCGGGTTGCCGGAGACGATCATCTCCAGCGCCCGTGCCACACCGGCCAGGCGCGGCAGGCGCTGGGTGCCGCCGGCGCCGGGGAGCAGGCCGATCTTCACTTCCGGCAGGCCGACCTGGGCATCGGCCCGGGCGATGCGGTAATGGCAGGCCAGGGCCACTTCCAGCCCGCCGCCCAGGGCGGTGCCGTGGATGACCGCCACGCTGGGCTTGGCGGAGGCCTCGATGGCTTCCACCACCTCGGGCAGCGAGGGCGCCTGCGGCGGCTTGCCGAATTCCTTGATATCCGCCCCGGCCATGAAGGTGCGTCCGGCGCACACCAGCACCACCGCGCGCACCGCGGCATCCGCCTCGGCCTCGCGGAAGGCCCGCAGCAACCCGGCGCGCACCGCCAGGCCCAGGGCGTTGACCGGGGGATTGTCGACCTTGATCAGGGCCACGTCGGCGTGACGTTCGACCTGCACTACCTCGGACATGCTCAGCGTCTCCGTTGTAATTGTGGTTTTTAACGGAATTATGTTTCGCTGTGCAGAATATAAAGATCACTGGGGGTTGTCGAGGGTGTTGTGCTTTTCGTAGGAGCGAGCTTGCTCGCGAACGGATTTCCGGCCGGGCCTATGGTGTTTGTTCGAAGAGCGCCCTCTCCCCAGCCCTCGGCTGCGCGCCCCGCCCTGAAGGGAGAGGGGGCAGTCTGTGCCGAGAGAAGTGATGGTTTCAGCCGGAAACCGCTGGCGCTGCCGGCTAACTCAGGAATGCCCAAGCACTCCGAACGGTCCCCTCTCCCTTCAGGGAGAGGGTTAGGGAGAGGGAACGGAGTCAAGCCATGGCGCCGAGGCAGCCGGGAGGTACCGTTCGCGAGCAAGCTCGCTCCTACGAGAGCGCAAAGCGCGGGGTGTTGGAGCGGCGGGCGAAACGCAGACAAAAAAAGACCGCTCTCCCCTGCCTGAATCTGGAAAAGCGGTCTGTAAGCGAAAGAAGTCGTGGTAATACCGTTATAGCCCCCCGGCCGTTGCAGCTTGTTTACAGCCGCCAAGAAAAAAGCCGCGCCCTTGCGGGGCGCGGCTTCTTCAAAGGTGCGGTCGGCTATCAGAACGCCGGAACCACGGCACCCTTGTACTTCTCCAGGATGAACTGCTTCACCTCGGGGCTGTGCAGGGCGGCGGCCAGTTTCTTCATGGCGTCGCTGTCCTTGTTGTCCGGGCGGGCTACCAGGATGTTCACGTAGGGCGAGTCGGAACCCTCGATGGCCAGGGCGTCCTTGGTCGGGTTCAGCTTGGCTTCCAGGGCGTAGTTGGTGTTGATCAGCGCCAGGTCGACCTGGCCCAGCACGCGCGGCAGGGTCGCGGCTTCCAGTTCACGCACCTTGATGTTCTTCGGGTTGTCGGTGATGTCTTTCGGAGTGGCGGTGATGCTCTTCTCGTCCTTGAGCTTGATCAGGCCGGTCTTGGCCAGCAGCAGCAGGGCGCGGCCGCCGTTGGTGGCGTCGTTGGGGATCACCACGGTGGCGCCGGAGGGCAGCTCGTCGAGCTTCTTGTACTTGCTGGAGTAGGCGCCCAGCGGCTCGATGTGCACGCCGGTGACGGCTACCAGGCTGGTGCCCTTGGACTTGTTGAACTCATCCAGGTACGGCTGGTGCTGGAAGAAGTTGGCGTCCAGGCGCTTCTCGGCGACCTGGGTGTTGGGCTGCACGTAGTCGGTGAATTCCTTGACCTTCAGCTCCACCCCTTCCTTGGCCAGGATGGGTTTGACGAAGTTGAGGATTTCCGCGTGCGGCACCGGGGTGGCGGCCACGCTGAGGGTTTCGGTCGCGTGGGCGCCGGTGATCGACAGCGCCGCGGTGGCGGCGAAGGCGGCAAGCAGTTTCTTCATGGAGCGCTCCTTTTGGGATTTTCCTGTGGCCCGCGGGGCCTTGTGGTTATTTGCGGGAGAAGTGGACCACCAGCTTGTCGCCGACGGTCTGCAGAACCTGCACCAGCACCAGCAGCATGATCACGGTGACCACCATGACGTCGGTCTGGAAGCGCTGGTAGCCGAAGCGGATGGCCAGGTCGCCGAGGCCGCCGGCGCCGACCACGCCGGCCATCGCGGTGTAGGACACCAGGGTGATGGCGGTGACGGTGATGGCGGCGATGATGCCCGGGCGGGCCTCCGGCAGCAGGGCGTTGCAGATGATCTGGCGGGTGCTGGCGCCCATCGCCTGGGTGGCCTCGATGATGCCCTTGTCGACCTCGCGCAGGGCGGTTTCCACCAGGCGCGCGAAGAACGGCGTGGCGCCCACCACCAGCGGCGGGATGGCCCCGGCGACGCCCAGCGAGGTGCCGGTGATCAGCACGGTGAAGGGGATCATCACGATCAGCAGGATGATGAACGGCAGCGAGCGCAGCACGTTGACCACGAAGGACAGCAGGGCGTAGACCGCGCGGTTCTGGAACAGCTGCTTGGGCCCGGTGAGGAACAGCAGCACGCCCAGCGGCAGGCCGAGGATGACGGTGAACAGCAGCGAGCCGCCGAGCATCCAGAAGGTGTCGATGCTGGCCTGGAGGATTTCCGACCAGTCGATATTTATAAAGAAGTCGTTCATGCGCGCAGCACCTCCACATGTACCTCGGCCGCGTTCAGCTGGGCCATGGCCGCCTCCATGTCGCCGCCCACCAGGGCCAGGGTCAGCTGGCCGTAGGGCTGGTCCTTGATGCGGTCGATGCGCCCGGCGAGGATGCTGTAGTCCACCCCGGTCTGCCGCGCCACGGTGCCCAGCAGCGGGGCGTAGGTGGCTTCGCCGCGGAAGGTCAGGCGCAGGATGCGCCCGGGCACGTGGGCGAAGTCGTCGTGCTGCTCGTTCTCGTCGACGCGCTCGGCCTCGAAGACGAAGCGCCGGGTGGTCTCGTGCTGCGGGTGGAGGAAGACGTCGGCCACCTCGCCCTGTTCGACGATGCTGCCGGCGTCCATCACCGCCACGCGGTCGCAGACGCGGCGGATCACGTCCATCTCGTGGGTGATGAGCACGATGGTCAGCTTCAGCTCGCGGTTGATCTCCGCCAGCAGCTGCAGGACCTGGCCGGTGGTCTGCGGGTCCAGCGCGCTGGTGGCCTCGTCGCAGAGCAGCAGCTTGGGCCCGCAGGCCAGGGCGCGGGCGATGCCGACGCGCTGCTTCTGGCCGCCGGAGAGTTGCGCCGGGTACTTGCGGGCGTGGTCCTGCAGGCCCACGCGCTTGAGCAGTTCGTCCACCCGCGCGGCGATCTGTGTGGCGCTGAAGCTGCCGGCCAGCCTCATCGGCATGGCGATGTTCTCGGCCACGGTCTTGGAGGCCAGCAGGTTGAAGTGCTGGAAGATCATCCCGACGCGCTGGCGGAAGCGCCGCAGGCCGTCGGCGTCGAGGGCGGTGACGTCCTCGCCGTCGATGACGATGCGCCCGCCGCTGGGTTCTTCCAGGCGGTTGATCAGGCGCAGCAGGGTGCTCTTGCCGGCGCCGGAGTGGCCGATCAGGCCGAACACCTGGCCGGCGCCGATGGTCAGGCGCGTCGGCTGCAGGGCCGGGATGTCGCGGCCGGCGACGCGGTAGGTCTTGTGGACGTCGTGGAATTCGATCACGTGGCGAACCTTGTGGGTACGGCGAAGTGTGGGAATGGCGCGCTCTGCCGGGGTGTCCTGGCAAACGAGCGTAGGCGCTCGGCAAAAACCGCGCATTTTACCCTGCTTTCCTATAGCCGATTAATCCTTGTTCGGATAAGGGCCGAGCGAAATGGAATAAGACGGGCGGACGCGGGTTTCAGGGCTCGCACTTGACCGGGGCGGCGGCCTTGGGCTGGCCGATGTCCTTGACGTCGGCGGCCAGCGCCGGGGCGCGCGGCATCAGCGAGCGGGCGCGGGCCAGGGCGTTGCTGGCGCCGTTGACGTCGCCGGCCTGCAGGGCCTCGCGGCTGCGTTGCAGGTAGGCGTCGGCCAGGCGCTGGCGGCGTTCGGCCAGCTGCGCGGCGTCCTCGTGCTCCTGGCCCAGCTGCAGTTGCGCGGCTTCCAGCTGGCCGGCGGCCAGGCGGGCCTCGAAGCCGGAGCCGCTCGGCGCCTGGCCGGACAGGCTCTGGCACGCGCCCAGCAGCAGGGCGAGGGAGAGGACGGAAAGCAGACGGAGGGCAAGGGACTTCATGCCAGTCATTCTCGATTGATCAAAAAATCGACAAATTCTACACCGTCCGCCGCGGCAGGACAAAACTCAGCAGGAACAGCGCCGCCGCGCTGACCACGATGGACGGCCCGGCCGGGGTGTCCTTGAACCACGACAGCGCAAGCCCGGCGCACACCGCCACCAGGCCCACCAGGGTGGCGCCGAAGGCCATCTGCTCGGGGCTGCGGGCGTGGCGCTGGGCGGCGGCGGCGGGAATGATCAGCAGCGAGGTGATCAGCAGCACGCCGACGATCTTCATGGCCACGGCGATGACGATGGCGATCAGCAGCATCAGCGCCAGGCGGATGGCGGTGACCGGCAGGCCCTCGACCCGCGCCAGCTCCTCGTGCACGGTGATCGCCAGCAGCGGCCGCCACAGCCAGCAGATCAGCCCCAGCACCAGGGCGCTGCCGGCGACTATCCACATGAGGTCGGTCTGGCTCACCGCCAGCAGGTCGCCGAACAGGTAGGCCATCAGGTCCACCCGCACTTCCTTCATGAAGCTCAGGGTCACCAGGCCCAGGGACAGGGTGCTGTGGGCGAGGATGCCCAGCAGGGTGTCGGCGGCCAGTGGCTGGCGCTGCTGCAGGGTCACCAGCAGTACGGCCAGCAGCACGCAGCCGACGGTTACCGCCAGGGTCGGGCTGACGTCCAGCAGGAAGCCCAGGGCCACGCCGAGCAGCGCGGCGTGGGACAGGGTGTCGCCGAAATAGGCCATGCGCCGCCAGACCACGAAGGAGCCCAGGGGGCCTGCGACCAGCGCCAGGGACAGCCCGGCCAGCAGCGCGTAGAGAAGGAAATCAGCCATGGTTGCAGTCGGGGCCGTGCTTGTGGACCGGGGTCAGTTTGCCGTGGATCGCCAGGCCGGCGCCGCCCTGCGGCACCACTTCGCCGTGCAGGTCGTGGGCATGGTCGTGGTGGTGGTGGTAGACCGCCAGGCTGCGGGCGTCCTGGCCGAACAGCTCGACGAAGGCCGGGTCGCCGCTGACCTGCTCGGGGTGGCCGTGGCAGCACACGTGGCGGTTCAGGCAGACCACCTGGTCGGTGGTGCTCATCACCAGGTGCAGGTCGTGGGAGACCATCAGCACGCCGCAGCCCAGGCGGTCGCGCAGGCGGGTGATCAGGCGGTACAGCTCGGCCTGGCCGGCGACGTCGACGCCTTGCACGGGCTCGTCCAGCACCAGCAGCTGCGGCTTGCGCAGCAGCGCGCGGGCCAGCAGCACGCGCTGCAGTTCGCCGCCGGAGACGGTCTGCAGCGGGCTGTCCAGCACCTGCGCGGCGCCCACTTCCTTGAGCGCGGCCAGGGCCTGCTCGCGGCCCACGCCCGGCACCAGGCGCAGGAAGCGCAGCACCGAGAGCGGTAGGGTCGGGTCGACGTGGAGCTTCTGCGGCATGTAGCCGATGGTCAGCTTCGGCTGGCGCCACACCGTGCCGCTGTCGGGCTTGAGCAGCCCGAGCACGCTGCGCACCAGGGTGGTCTTGCCGGCGCCGTTGGGGCCGATCAGGGTGACGATCTCGCCGGCGCCGATGCTCAGGCTGACGTTCTGCAGCACCGCCTGCCCGGCATAGCGCACGCCCACCCCTTCGAGGCGGACCAGGGGCTGGCTCATCAGGCCTCCCGCTGCTTGGGCGCGCAGGCGGCGCAGAGGCCGACCACTTCGACGGTCTGCGTCTCGACGCTGAAGCCGACGCCCTCGGCGCCGGCGACTATGGCCGCGCTGATGGCCGGCTGCTCCAGCTCGATGGCGGTGTGGCAGGCGCGGCAGATGAGGAACTGGCCCTCGTGGGCGTGCTCGGGGTTGTTGCAGCCGACGAAGGCGTTGAGCGAGGCGATGCGGTGCACCAGGCCGTTTTCCAGGAGGAAGTCCAGCGCCCGGTAGACGGTGGGCGGCGCGGCGCGGCGGCCGTCCGCCTCGCTGAGCACGGCGAGGATGTCGTAGGCGCCCAGCGGCTTGTGGCTCTGCCACACCAGTTCCAGCACGCGCCGGCGCAGCTCGGTCAGGCGCACGCCCTGGCGCGCGCAGAGCGCGTCTGCCTCGGCCAGGGCACCGGCTACGCAGGTGGCGTGGTCGTGCGGGCGGCAGGCCAGCGGGGTGTTGGGCATCAACTTGTACATGCGGCGACGACGCTCGGGTACGGAGACGTTATTATATTACCCTTTACCTCCCTTCCCGTGTGAGTCCGCCGTGTCCCTGCGCCCATCCGCCCTGCTCCTCGCCTGCTGCACCCTGTTCCTGAGCCTTGGCGCCAGCGCCGAGGTCAAGGTGCTGACCAGCATCAAGCCGCTGCAACTGATCGCCGCCGCCGTCCAGGACGGCGAGGGCAGCCCCGACGTGCTGCTGCCGCCCGGCGCCTCGCCGCACAGCTACGCCCTGCGCCCCTCGGACGTGCGCCGCCTGCGCGAGGCCCAGCTGTTCTACTGGATCGGTCCGGACATGGAAGTGTTCCTCGGCAAGCCGCTGCAGGCCCGCCAGGCCCCCAGCGTGGCGGTGCAGGAGCTGCCGGGCATGCACCTGCGCAAGTTCGTCAACTTCGAGAACATGAGCCACGCCGACTACGAGGATCACGACCACGATCACCGCCCCGGCACCCTGGACGCGCACCTCTGGCTGCTGCCGGCCAACGCCCAGGCCATCGCCGCGCGCATGGCCGAGGACCTGGCAATCGCCGACCCGCTCAACGCCGGGCGCTACCAGGCCAACCTCAAGGCCTTCGACGAGCGCATGGAACAGCTCGACGCGCGCCTGAAGCAGCGCCTGGCGCCGCTGGTCGGCAAGCCCTACTTCGTCTTCCACGAGGCCTTCGACTACTTCGAGGAGGCCTACGGCCTGCGCCATGCGGGGGTCTTCGCCCTGTCCGCGGACGTGCAGCCGGGGGCGAAGCACGTCGCCGCGATGCGCGCGCAGCTGCAGAAGGCCGGCCCGTCGTGCATCTTCAGCGAACCGCCGCTCCGCCCGCGCCTGGCCGATACCCTCAGCGCCGGCCTGCCGGTGCAGCTGGCCGAGCTGGATGACCTGGGCGTGGCGGTCAAGGTCGATGCCAATGGCTATGAGAAGCTGCTGGGTAACCTGGCTGACGAGTTCGCCGGGTGTCTGGAGAAGCTCTGAGAGAGTGCTCTTGTAGGATGGGTTGAGCGAAGCGATACCCATCGGGCCATGCCATGGTGATGGGCCATGGTGCTGAATCGGGGTCCGCTCCCTCTCCCCAGCCCTCGGCTGCGCGCCCCGCCCTGAAGGGAGAGGGGGCTAGTCCGTGCCGAGAAAGGATTTGGTGTCAGCCGGCAACTCGGTACAAGCCGGCTAACGCGGAAATATCAGCGCACTCCGAACGGTCCCCTCTCCCTTCAGGGCGGGGCGCGCAGCCGAGGGTTAGGGAGAGGGCGCTCTTGCGCTCTTGCCCCCACCCCAACCCCTTCCTCCCGCCCCCGCTCACCTACACTTTCCCCCTGCGTCCCATCGCCTCATAGGCAAATACCTCTTCCGGGTACTAGAGTCTCCGACAGGACTAAATACACAATATGTAGTTTCGTGTATTTACTGGATAACTAGATATTGCGGTCTGCCCCAAGCCGGCCGCGCACCAACGGGAGGATCTTCAGCGGATGGCCAAGACCGATGCTCGCCCGCAGGGCACAGACCAGGCGGCACTCGAACTGCAGCCGGCGTCCCAGGACATCTGGGACAGCAAATACCGGCTCAAGCAGAAGGACGGCACGCCCATCGACGCCAGCGTCGACGAGACCTGGCAGCGGGTGGCCCGCGCCCTGGCCGACGTCGAGCCGGACGCGGCGACCCGCGAGCACTGGTACGAGCGCTTCCTCTGGACCCTGCGCCATGGCGCCATCCCGGCCGGGCGAATCATCTCCAACGCCGGCGCCCAGGGGCACAAGCCGGCCACCTCGACCATCAACTGCACCGTCTCCGGGATCATCCACGACTCCATGGACGACATCCTGCAGAAGGTCCACGAGGCCGGCCTGACGCTCAAGGCCGGCTGCGGCATCGGCTACGAGTTCAGCACCCTGCGCCCGCGCGGCGCCTACGTCTCCGGCGCCGGCGCGCACACCAGCGGGCCGCTGTCGTTCATGGATATCTTCGACAAGATGTGCTTCACCGTCAGCTCCGCCGGCGGCCGCCGCGGCGCGCAGATGGGCACCTTCGACGTCGTCCATCCGGACGTGCGCGAGTTCATCCGCGCCAAGCGCGAGGACGGCCGGCTGCGCCAGTTCAACCTCAGCCTGCTGATCACCGACGACTTCATGCAGGCGGTGCAGGCCGACGCCGACTGGCCGCTGCTGTTCCCGGTGCACCATAAGGAGCGCGACGAGGTCGACCTGGACGACCCGGCCCAGGTACTCTGGCGCGACTGGCCGATTCATGACGACTACCTGGTCGGCGAGGACGGCCGCGTCGCCTGCAAGGTCTACGGGCGCGTGAAGGCGCGGCACCTGTGGGACATGATCATGGTCTCCACCTACGACTACGCCGAGCCGGGCTTCATCCTCATCGACCGCGTCAACGAGCTGAACAACAACTGGTGGTGCGAGGCCATCCGCGCCACCAACCCCTGCGGCGAGCAGCCGTTGCCGCCCTATGGTTCCTGCCTGCTGGGCTCGGTGAACCTCACCGGCTTCGTCGTCGACCCCTTCGGCGACGAGCCGCACTTCGACTGGGAGCGCTACCGCGAGGTGGTGCGGGTGTTCACCCGCATGCTCGACAACGTGGTGGAGGTCAACGGCCTGCCGCTTGCGCAGCAGCGCGAGGAAATCCTCGGCAAGCGCCGCCACGGCATGGGCTTCCTCGGCCTGGGCTCGACGCTGACCATGCTCAAGCTGCGCTACGGCAGCCCCGAGGCCTGCGTGTTCACCGAGGAAGTGGCGCGCGAGATGGCCCTGGTGGGCTGGGAAGTGGCCCTCGACCTGGCCCTGGAGAAAGGCCCGGCGCCGGTGCTGGCGCAGGACTACGAAGTGACCGCGGAAATGCTGCGCAAGCGCCCGGAAATGGCCGCCGACGGCCTCAAGGCGGGCGACCGGGTGCCCGGGCGCGTCCTCCACGCCAAGTACTCGCGCTACATGCAGCGCATCGCCGAGCACGCCCCGCAACTGGTCGAGGCCCTGGCCCGCCACGGCGCGCGCTTCACCCACCACAGCTCCATCGCGCCCACCGGCACCATCAGCCTGAGCCTGGCCAACAACGCCTCCAACGGCATCGAGCCGAGCTTCGCCCATCACTACTCGCGCAACCTGATCCGCGCCGGGCGCAAGACCAAGGAGAAGATCTCGGTGTTCAGCTACGAGCTGCTGGCCTACCGCGCCAAGGTCGACGCCAAGGCCGTGCCCGACGCCGAGGACGGCAAGCACCGCCTGCCGGAGTACTTCGTCACCGCCGACGACATCACCCCGCAGCAGCACGTGGACATCCAGGCGGCGGCGCAGCGCTGGATCGACTCGTCGATCTCCAAGACCGCCAACGTGCCCACCGACTACCCCTTCGAGGACTTCAAGGACATCTACCTCTACGCCTGGCGCCAGGGCCTGAAGGGCTGCACCACCTTCCGCTTCAACCCGGCGGCCTTCCAGGGCGTGCTGGTCAAGGACTCGGACCTGGAGAAGACCCTCTACCGCTTCGAGCTGGAAGACGGCAGCACGGTGGAACTCAAGGGCAACGAGGAAGTGGAGTACGACGGCGAGACGCATACCGCCGCCAACCTGTTCGATGCCTTGAAAGAAGGCTACTACGGCAAGTTCTGAAGCCGCGGAGGAATTCCATGCCAGTGAAAATCAACCAGAAGATCCGCAGCTTCGAAGTGGTCGACGTCGCCGAGGAAAAGGCCCGCGCCGAGGCTGCCGCGGCGGCGGCCGTGGTGAAGATGGACGAAACCCTGCAGCGCCCGGAGATCCTGGTGGGCGCCACCTACAAGATCAAGTCGCCGCTGTTCGAGCACGCGCTCTACGTGACCATCAACGACATGGTGCTCAACCCCGACACGCCCTACGAGCAGCGCCGGCCCTTCGAGATCTTCATCAACTCGAAGAACATGGACCACTTCCAGTGGATAGTCGCCCTCACCCGCATCATGTCGGCAGTGTTCCGCAAGGGCGGCGATTGCACCTTCCTGGTGGAGGAAATGAAGGCGGTGTTCGACCCGCGCGGCGGCTACCTCAAGCGCGGCGGCATCTACATGCCCTCCATCGTCGCCGAGATAGGCGCGGTGGTGGAACGCCACCTGGTAGCCATCGGCCTGATGCAGGGCCCGCAGATCGACGAGGAACAACGCCTGTACCTGGCGGAAAAACGCGCGGCCTACGAAGCGGCCCAGGGCACCAACAAGGCCGAACCCGGCGAAGGCTTCCCCGCCGGTGCCCAGCTGTGCGGCAAGTGCAACACCATGGCGGTGGTGCAGATGGACGGTTGCGCGACCTGCCTGAATTGCGGGTATTCGAAATGTGGGTGAGCCGGAGTCTTTGCGAAGCATGCTTCGCCCGGCGAACGACTGACCATGGATGGTCAGGCCGGGGTTGAACTTGGGCAGAGGAGTATCGACAGGGATGTCTGCTCAAGATCGGATCTTCACTCCGTACGAGCATGCGTCGCGCCGGCGAACGACTGACCATGGATGGTCAGGCCGGGGTTGAACTTGGGCAGAGGAGTATCGACAGGGATGTCTGCTCAAGATCGGATCTTCACTCCGTACGAGCATGCGTCGCGCCGGCGAACGACCGGCCAAGGATGGCCGGGCCGGGGTTGAACTTGAGCAGAGGAGTATCGACAGGGATGTCTGCTCCGAATCAGATCTTCACACCCGCATGCGCCACGCTGGCACATCCCCTGTAGGAGCGAGCTTGCTCGCGAACCGTGTTTCCCGACGACTCTGGTGCGTTGGGTTGACTCCGCTCCCTCTCCCCAACCCTCGGCTGCGCGCCCCGCCCTGAAGGGAGAGGGGGCTGTCCGGCGCAGATGGGAAATTCGGCGTTAACCTGTAGGCCTGTAGGAGAAACACCCCCGTAGGATGGGTTGAGCGAAGCGATACCCATCGCCATGACTCGGCACGATCCCCCTTCGCGAGCAAGCTCGCTCCTACGAAAAGCCATGCCATCCGGCAGTTTGCAACTGTGGGGTGTCATTCCGCGATCGCGCGCAGGGCGTGCTCCTACAGGTGGGCATCGAGGCCCCTGGGATGCACGGACGTAGGAGCGGACTCCGTCCGCGATAGCGTATATACGCCGGCCCTGCCGGCGGAAATCGCGGATAAATCCGCTCCTACAAAAAATCGTACCGTCCGGCGGCGGCCCTACAACGCAAACGGCAGGTGTATGTCCACCTTCTGCCGCTTCGCCAGGCGCCGTTCGAACTCGCCCGGGTCGTGGATCAGCACGTCCTGCCCGGCGAAGGCCTCGGCGGCGATCAGGCGCGACAGCCAGAAGCGCACGCAGGCCACGCGCAGCATTTCCGGCCACAGCTCGGCCTCCAGGGCGGTGAACGGCCGGCGGCTGGCGTAGGCGGCCAGCAGCGCGCGGGCGCGCGGACCGTCGAGTTCGCCGTCGTCGTGGGAGCACCAGTCGTTCAGGGTGATCGCCAGGTCGTAGAGCATCCAGCCCGAGCAGGCGTTGTAGAAGTCGATCACCCCGGCCAGGTGCGGGCCGTCGAACAGCACGTTGTCGCGGAACAGGTCGGCGTGCAGGTTGGCGCGCGGCAGCTCGGGCTGTTCGGCGAGCAGCCGGGCGATTTCCTCCAGGGCGTTTTCCAGCAGTTCGCGCGGGGCCGGGGCCAGGTGCGAGGCGAGGTTCTCGCCCTGGTGCAGCATCCAGCTCAGGCCGCGGTCGCTGGGGCGTTCGATGATGCGCCCGCGGGTGGCCAGGTGCAGGCGCGCCAGCAGGGCGCCGACCTCGCCGCAATGGTGGGCGTTGGGCTGGCGCTCGTGGCGGCCGGGCAGGCGCGGCTGCAGCAGCGCCGGCTTGCCCTCCAGCTGGCGCAGGGCCTCGCCGGATTCGGTGCGCAGGGCGTAGGGCACCGGCAGGTCGGCCTCGTGGAGCACGTCGAGCAGTTCGACGAAGAACGGCAGGTCCTGCACCGGGCCGCGCTCGACCAGGGTCAGGACGAATTCGCCGCGCTCCAGGCTGACGAAGAAGTTGCTGTTCTCCGAGCCCTCGGGGATGCCGCGGAACTCGTGCAGGCGCCCCAGCCCGTAGGGCGCGAGGAAGCTTTCCAGGGTGGAACGCTCAAGAGGGGTGAATACCGACATGCTCAGGCCTCGTGAGCGCCATGGGGTTGAAGGTTTACCAGCTGAATATCTGCCACTGCGGGATCAGCTTGTCCGGCTGGTCGGAACGGATGAAATTGCCATCGCTGCCGTCCTGGCGCACCAGGAAATACGGCTTGCCATGCTTGGGCGTGACCTTGATGGCGTAGAGGAAGCCGTTGACCCGGTATTCCTGGATGGTCTTGTCGCCCTCCTGGCGGATGGTCACATCCGGTTCGGGCGTCGGCGCTTCCTCGTCCACCGCCATGGCGACCAGGGGGGATACGGCCAGCAGGGCGGCTAGCAACCAGCGTTTGCGACTGCGCATGATAACCTTGTTCCTTTGTCGATTCGGCTGGGGTCATTCTAGCCCCTGGCCTCCGGAAAAGGTTGATTCCACTCATGAGTCAAGCACCCCTCGTCCTCGTGGACGGCTCTTCCTACCTGTACCGCGCCTTCCATGCCCTGCCGCCGCTGACCACCTCCACCGGCATGCCCACCGGCGCGGTGAAGGGGGTGCTGAACATGCTCAAGAGCCTGCGCAAGCAGTACCCGGACAGCCCCTTCGCGGTGGTCTTCGACGCCAAGGGCCCGACCTTCCGCGACGAGCTGTTCGCCGAATACAAGTCGCACCGCCCGCCGATGCCGGACGAGCTGCGGGTGCAGATCGAGCCGCTGCACGCGGCGGTGCGCGCGCTGGGCCTGCCGCTGCTGTGCGTGGAAGGGGTGGAGGCCGACGACGTGATCGGCACCCTGGCCCGCAGCAGCGCCGCGGCGCAGCGCCCGGTGGTGATCTCCACCGGCGACAAGGACATGGCCCAATTGGTCGACGGGCACATTACGCTGGTCAACACCATGACCGGTAGCACGCTGGACGTGGATGGCGTTAAGGAGAAATTCGGCGTCGGTCCTGAGCTGATCATCGACTACCTGGCGCTGATGGGCGACAAGGTCGACAACATCCCCGGCGTGCCCGGGGTCGGCGAGAAGACCGCGCTGGGCCTGCTCACCGGCGTCGGCGGCGGCCTCGACGTGCTCTACGCCAGCCTGAACAAGGTGCCCGAGCTGCCGATCCGCGGCGCCAAGGGCCTGCCGGCCAAGCTCGAGGAAAACCGTGAGCAGGCCTACCTGTCCTACCAGCTGGCCACCATCAAGACCGACGTCGCCCTGGACGTCGAGCTGGACGCCCTGCACCCGGGCGAGCCGGACCGCGAGGCGCTGATCGAGCTGTACCGCCAGCTGGAGTTCAAGAACTGGCTGGACGACCTGCTGCGCGAGGCCAAGGACGCCGGCGAAAGCCCCGCCGAGAGCGCCCCGGCCCAGGACTCGCGCTACGAAACCGTGCTGGAGCAGGCCGCCTTCGACGCCTGGCTGCAGAAGCTGCAGGCCGCCGAGCTGATCGCCTTCGACACCGAGACCACCAGCATCGACGCCCAGCAGGCGCAGGTGGTGGGCGTGTCCTTCGCCGTCGAGCCGGGCGAGGCCGCCTACGTGCCCCTGGCCCACAGCTACATGGGCGTGCCCCAGCAGCTGGACCGCGACGCCGTGCTCAAGGCCCTCAAGCCGCTGCTGGAAGACCCGAGCAAGGCCAAGGTCGGCCAGCACGCCAAGTACGACATCAACGTCCTGGCCAACGCCAGCACGCCCATCGAGGTGCGCGGCGTGGCCTTCGACACCATGCTCGAATCCTACGTGCTCAACTCCACCGCCACCCGCCACGACATGGACAGCCTGGCGCTGAAGTACCTGGGCCACAGCACCATCCGCTTCGAGGACATCGCCGGCAAGGGCGCCAAGCAGCTGACCTTCGACCAGATCGCCCTGGAGCAGGCCGGCCCCTACGCCGCCGAGGACGCCGACGTGACCCTGCGCCTGCACCAGGCCCTGTGGGAGAAGCTGCAGGCCATCCCGTCGCTGGCCAAGGTCCTCACCGACATCGAGATGCCGCTGGTGCCGGTGCTGGCGCGCATCGAGCGCAACGGCGCGCTGGTCGACGCCAACCTCCTGGGGCTGCAGAGCCGCGAACTGGGGGAGAAAATGGTCGAACTGGAGCGCAAGTCCTTCGAACTGGCCGGCCAGGAGTTCAACCTCGGCTCGCCCAAGCAGCTCGGCGCCATCCTCTACGAGAAGCTCGGCCTGCCGGTGCTGGCCAAGACCGCCACCGGCCAGCCGTCCACCGCCGAGAACGTCCTCGCCGACCTGGCCGAGCAGGACTACGAGCTGCCCAAGGTGATCATGCAGTACCGCTCCCTGAGCAAGCTCAAGAGCACCTACACCGACAAGCTGCCGGAGCAGATCAACCCGCGCACCGGGCGCATCCACACCAGCTACCACCAGGCGGTGGCGGCCACCGGGCGGCTCTCCTCCACCGACCCGAACCTGCAGAACATCCCGATCCGCACCGCCGAGGGCCGGCGCATCCGCCAGGCCTTCGTCGCCCCCGCGGGCTGCCGGCTGCTGTCGGCCGACTATTCGCAGATCGAACTGCGCATCATGGCCCACCTGGCCCAGGACGAAGGCCTGCTGGACGCCTTCCGCCACGACCGCGACGTGCACCGCGCCACCGCCGCCGAGGTCTTCGGCCTGCCGCTTGAAGAGGTCACGCCCGAGCAGCGCCGCCGCGCCAAGGCCATCAACTTCGGGCTGATCTACGGCATGAGCGCCTTCGGCCTGGCCAAGCAGATCGGCGTCGAGCGCAAGGAGGCCCAGGCCTACATCGACCGCTACTTCGCCCGCTACCCCGGGGTGCTGGCCTACATGGAGCGCACCCGCGCCCAGGCCGCCGAGCAGGGCTACGTCGAGACGCTCTACGGCCGCCGCCTGTACCTGCCGGAAATCGGCTCGAAGAACGCCGCCATGCGCAAGGCCGCCGAGCGCACCGCGATCAACGCGCCCATGCAGGGCACCGCGGCGGACATCATGAAGCTCGCCATGGTCGCCGTGGACGACTGGCTGCAGGCCAGCGGCATCGACGCCCGGGTCATCCTCCAGGTACACGACGAACTGGTGCTGGAAGTGCGCGAGGACCTGGTCGAGGAGGTGGCGGCGAAACTGCGCGACCTGATGGGCAAGGCGGCGGAGCTGGCGGTACCGCTCATCGTCGAAACCGGCAGCGGTTCGAACTGGGACGAAGCCCACTGACGAACGGTCGCAGGGCCCGGGTGACGGGCCCTGCGGGGCGCCTCAGGAAACCCTGAAAAGGGCCTCGGGAAAATTTTTTCATCCACCACTGAACTTTCCCACCGCAGCCCGGGTCAGAACTCGTGAATGGCTGGAGAAGCCCTTCGATGCTCCTTTGCAGTGTTTAGTGTTGGCAGAATCCTGGACCCCGCCCTAGCGGTCCGGACTTAAACCCCGAACTTCCCCCTCCCCATACGAAGCTCGGGGTTTTTTTTGCCTGCGCAAAAGTGCCGGCAGCCAGCCGGCACCCTCTGCGTCGGCCCTTCAGGCCTGTTCGGCCTCCTCCCCGTCCTCTTCCAGCAGGCCCAGCCAGGCCGCCAGGACCTGTTGCGCCTCCTCCACCCCTTCGCGCTTGGGCGCCGAGAACAACTGCACGCTGGCGACGTCGCCCCAGCCCTGCTGGATTTCGCGGCGCACCTTGAGCAGCGCGTTCTTCGCCGCGCCGAAGGCCAGCTTGTCGGCCTTGGTCAGCAGCACGTGGATCGGCAGCCGGCTGGCCTGGGCCCAGTCGAGCATCAGGCGGTCGAATTCGGTCAGCGGATGGCGGATGTCCATCATCAGCACCACCCCGGCCAGCGACTCGCGGCTGCTCAGGTAGGCCTCCAGGTGCTGCTGCCAGTGCAGCTTCAGCGGGATCGGCACCTTGGCGTAGCCGTAGCCGGGCAGGTCCACCAGGCGGCGCTCGTCGTCCAGGCGGAAGAAGTTCAGCAGCTGGGTGCGCCCGGGGGTTTTCGAGGTTCGCGCCAGATTGGCATGGGTGAGTGCATTTAGCGCGCTAGACTTACCAGCGTTGGAACGGCCGGCGAAGGCGACTTCGCGGCCGCCGTCTTCCGGGCACTGCTCGACCTTGGCCGCGCTGATGAGGAAGGTTGCCTGCTGGCAAAGGCTGAGGATGGGGTTCTTGGCAGGGCTCTTGGGGGGCATGGGGGGCTTCCGCGGCGGGGTGCGACTCGGTGTCGCGGGGGCCGGTCTCGTTTTCGAACAGGCAGGCGAAGTATATAATGCCGCGGATTTTGTGTGCGCTTTATCCCCCAGGGTCGGGCGCCACGGGAACGCGATAATCAACCGGCCGCGCAATAGAACGCGGACGTTCCCTCCCGATGAGGACGATCATGAAGAAACTGCTGTTCGCAGCCGTAGCCGCCGCGATGGCTACCAGCGTGCAGGCCGCCCAGGACCCGGAAGCGGTATTCAACCGGGCCTGTGGCGCCTGTCATGCCGGCCAGTTGCCGATGGCCCCGAAGAAGGGCGACGCCGCAGCCTGGAAACCGCGCCTGGACAAAGGCATGGATACGCTGGTGCAGCACGTCACCAACGGTTTCAACGCCATGCCCCCGCGTGGCCTGTGCACCGACTGCAACACCGAGGACTACAAGGCAATCATCCAGTGGATGTCCAAGTAACCCGGGCTTTTCTCTTTCACCTATTAGCCGTAATGGATTAGCTGATGAACAAAATAATCGTGAGTCTGCTCTTGACCCTGGGACTGACCGGTATGGCCCACGCCGAAGTCGGCGATGCCAAGGCCGGCCAGGCGAAAGCCGCCGTGTGCGGCGCCTGCCATGGTGCCGATGGCAACAGCATGGCGCCGAACTTCCCGAAACTGGCGGGCCAGGGCGACAAATACCTGCTCAAGCAGATGCATGACATCAAGGACGGCAAACGTACCGTTCTGGAGATGACCGGCCTGCTGACCAACCTCAGCGACCAGGACCTGGCCGACATCGCCGCCTACTTCTCCAGCCAGAAGATGAGCGTCGGCGCCGCCGATCCCAAGCTGGTTTCCGCCGGCGAGGCCCTGTACCGCGGCGGCAAGCTCGCCGAGGGCATGCCCGCCTGCACCGGCTGCCACTCGCCCAACGGCGTGGGCAACGAGCCGGCCGCCTTCCCGCACCTGGGTGGCCAGCACGCGGCCTATGTGGCCAAGCAGCTGACCAACTTCCGCGAAGGCGACCGCACCAACGACGGCGACAGCATGATCATGCGCAGCATCGCCGCCAAGCTGTCCAACAAGGACATCGCCGCCGTCTCCAGCTACATCGAAGGCCTGCACTGAGGCCTTCGCCCCGCGGCACGGCTTGAAAAAAAAGGGTGGCTTCGGCCACCCTTTTTCGTATCCGGCACCACTACAATGCCTGGAACCGCCGCCGGCCTCCCCAGTCCAATCACAGCCGCGCCGCGGCGCCCCCGATCCAGCCAAGGAGTGAACCATGCGTAACCTGATTTTCACCGCCGTACTGGCCTTTGCCGGCCTGTTCGGTCTCAGCGCGCAAGCCGCCGAGTTCGAATCCGGCAAGCAGTACACCGAGCTGAGCACCCCTGTTCCGGTGTCCCAGCCCGGCAAGATCGAGGTGGTGGAGCTGTTCTGGTACGGCTGCCCGCATTGCTACGCCTTCGAACCGACCATCAACCCGTGGATCGGGAAACTGCCGGCCGACGTGCACTTCGTCCGCATCCCGGCCATGTTCGGCGGTATCTGGAACGTCCACGGCCAGCTGTTCCTGACCCTGGAAGCGATGGGTGTGGAGCACAAGGTGCACACCGCCGTGTTCGAGGCCATCCACAAGGAAGGCAAGAAACTGGCCACCCCGGAAGAGATGGCCGACTTCCTCGCCCCGCTGGGCGTGGACAAGGACAAGTTCCTCAGCACCTTCGACTCGTTCGCCATCAAGGGCCAGATCGAGAAGGACAAGAAGCTGGCCATGGCCTACCAGATCAGCGGCGTACCGACCATGGTGGTCAACGGCAAGTACCGCTTCGACATCGGCTCGGCCGGTGGCCCGGAGAAGGCCCTGGAACTGGCCGACTTCCTGATCGCCAAGGAACGCGACGCCGCCAAGGCCGCCCAGTGAGGTAACCCGCCATGCTGAGCAGGCTCCGCCAGCAGCGGGTGGTCGCATCCCGCCCCGCGCAGGTCAATCCGCAGGCCGCGGAATCCGGCTATCCCGCCGATGGCCGCCTGCGCCTGCTCAGCTTCAACATCCAGGTGGGCATCAGCACCGAACGCTACCGCCACTACCTGACCCGCGGCTGGCAGCACCTGCTGCCGGCCGCCGGGCGCGCCGGCAACCTGCAGCGCATCGGCGACCTGCTGTCCGGCTACGACCTGGTGGCCCTGCAGGAGGCCGACGGCGGCAGCCTGCGCTCCGGCTACGTCAACCAGGTCGAGCACCTGGCCCAGCTCGGCGCCTTCCCCTACTGGTACCAGCAGCTCAACCGCAACCTCGGGCGCATCGCCCAGCACAGCAACGGCCTGCTCAGCCGCCTGCGCCCGACCCTGCTGGAAGACCACCCGCTCCCCGGCCCGCCCGGCCGCGGGGCGATCCTCATGCGCTTCGGCGAGGGCGACAACGCCCTGGCCGTGGTGATGATGCACCTGGCCCTGGGCCCGCGCACCCGCACCCGCCAGCTCGCCTACATCCGCGAGCTGCTGCAGAACTACCGCCACCAGGTGCTGATGGGCGACATGAACACCCACGCCAGCGACCTGCTGGAGACTTCGCCGCTGCGTGATCTCGGGCTGATCGCCCCGCAGGTCCAGGCGACCTTTCCCAGCTGGCGCCCGCAGCGCTGCCTGGACCATATCCTGCTCAGCCCCGGGCTGACCCTGGAGCGGGTCAGCGTGCTGCCGGAGCCGATCTCCGACCACCTGCCGGTGGCCGTGGAGATCCGCCTGCCCGACGGCTGCCGGCAAGACTCCGCGCTTTCTCTCAAGGACGCTCGATGAGCCGCGACGACAACCAGCGCTGGAAGGAAAAGTACCTTGCCAACATCGACCAGCAGGAGCGCCTGGAGCGCCGCTGGGAGGTGCGCGTCGACCTGCTGCGCCGCGGCCTGGTGCGCAGCAGCCTGGCCGCCGAGGGCAGCGACAAGGCGGTCGACCAGTGCATGCAGGAACTACGCGAACTGCTGCGCCGCAACGATATTGACGCGGGCCTGGCGCGGCTGATCCCGCGCCTGGAAAAGACCGTGCTGGACTCCGAGCAGCGCCGCCAGCAGCGCATCCGCCAGAACATAACGGCGCTGCAGCAGATCGCCCAGCAGCTGCTGAACCTCGACCTGCCGCGGGACGTGCGCCTGCCGCTGAAACTGTTCGCCCGTGACCTGGAGGCGCGCGCCAGCCAGTCCCGCGAGCTGCCGGTGCTGCTCGGCGAGCTGGGCAACCTGCAGCGGCGCGTGCTGGAACAGCTTTCCGACGCCGAGGCGCCGCGCCCCGGCCTGCTGCAGCGCCTGTTCGGTGGCCGCGAAGACGGCGAGGACGGCCCCGCCCAGCCCGCGCCTGCCAGCAGCGGCACACCGGCCAGCGAGACGCCGGCGGCGCCGGCCAGGGCCGAGGCCGCCGTGGTCACCGAGGCTAGCGTGGCCGTCGTGGACGAAGAACCCCCGGCCATCCCGCAGCAGGCCGCTGCCGTGGCGCCGCAGGTCGACCCCGAGCCGCTGCCGTCACCCGCGCCGTCCGCCGCCCTGCTGGACAGCCTGCCGCTGCCCGCCGACCTCATCCCCAGCGCGCCGCGCCCGGTGCTGCTGGATGGCGAGGGCGAGCAGCACTACGCCCTGCCGCCGATGCCGGAGCCCGGTTACAGCGCGGTAGCGCCGCACATCGAGGCCAGCCTGCTGAACCTGCTCGACCAGCTGCAGCTGCCGGCCACCTACCGCCCGCAGGCCCAGGCCCTGCGCGAACGCATCAACGGCAGCCTGAACTGGTACGAACTGGTGCCGGTGCTGGACGACCTGGCGGTGCTGGTGCTGGCCCTCAACGACAGCGGCCAGGCCGCCTTCGAAGGCTACCTGCACCAGCTCAACGACCGCCTGAGCACCTTCCTCGACAGCCTCGGCGCGGTGCAGCAGGGCCAGGACGCCGTGTCCGACAGCGCGCGGCGCCTGGACGATGAACTGCGCGACCAGGTCAGCGGCCTGCAGAGCAGCGTGCAGCAGGCCACCGACCTGGACAGCCTCCGGCGCTCGGTGGATGAGCGCCTGGAAGGCCTGCTCGGCAGCATCGAGCGGCACCGCCAGGAACGCGAGGCCCGCGAGCGCGAGGCCGGGGAGCGCCTGCAGGCGCTGGTGGCGCGGGTTTCCTCGATGGAGGAAGAGGCGCGCAGCTTCCAGGCCAGCATCGAGGACCAGCGGCAGAAGGCCCTGACCGATCCCCTCACCGGCCTGCCCAACCGCGCCGCCCTGAGCGAGCGGCTGGAACTGGAAGTGGCGCGGGTGCAGCGCTTCGGCGGCGAACTGCTGCTGGCGGTGCTGGACGTCGACCACTTCAAGCGCATCAACGACGACTACGGCCACCTGGCCGGCGACAAGGTGCTGAAGATCATCGCCGGCGAGCTGGCCAAGCGCCTGCGCAAGACCGACTTCATCGCCCGCTTCGGCGGCGAGGAATTCGTCGTGCTGCTGCCCTCCACGCCGCTGGACGGCGGCCGCCAGCTGCTGGAAGCGCTGCGCGCGGCGGTGGAACGCATTCCCTTCCACTTCAAGGGCGAGCCGCTGACCATTACCTGCTCCGCGGGCCTTACCCAGTTCCGCGACGGCGAACGCAACGAAGCGGCCTTCGAACGCGCCGACCAGGCCCTGTACCGCGCCAAGCGCGGCGGCCGCAACCGCCTGGAGATGGGCTGAGGCGCTGCCCGGCTGATAACCGCGAACGATTAGTCCCACCCGTATCGCACCCCTGTAGGAGCGCGCCCTGCGCGCGAATCGCGGGCAGGGCCCGCTCCTACGTTGTTTTCTGGGTTCCCGCGTTCGCGGGAATGACGGGTGTGGGGAACCGTATTTTCCGATGTCATTCCCGCGAACGCGGGAACCCAATAGACAGCTGCTCCTACATCGCCCCAACCTCCCATCACCCGAACTTGACGAATGAAAGCTCTTGGGTTTTGATTCGCACCTATAACTTTCGAATCGAAACATAAGCCTTCATGTCGAAACGCAACACGCCCCAGCGCCGCCACGAGATCCTCGCCCTGCTCAACCAGCAGGGCGAGGTCAGCGTCGACGACCTCGCCCGGCGTTTCGCCACCTCCGAGGTGACCATCCGCAAGGACCTGGCCGCCCTGGAGAGCAACGGCCTGCTGCTGCGCCGCTACGGCGGCGCGGTGCCCATGCCACAGGAACTGCTGGCCGAGCCGAGTCCGCCGCTGTCGCCCTACAAGCAGGCCATCGCCCGCGCCGCGGCGGCCTGCATCCGCGAGCACGCGCGGATCATCATCGACAGCGGCAGCACCACCGCCGCGCTGATCCCGGAGCTCGGGCACAAGCCCGGCCTGGTGGTGATGACCAACTCGCTGAACGTCGCCAACGCCCTGCGCGAGCTGGAGCGCGAGCCGGTGCTGCTGATGACCGGCGGCACCTGGGACCCGCACTCGGAGTCGTTCCAGGGCCAGGTGGCGGAGCAGGTGCTGCGCTCCTACGATTTCGACCAGCTGTTCATCGGCGCCGCCGGCCTCGACCCCGCGCGCGGCACCACCACCTTCAACGAACTGCTCGGGCTGAGCCGGGTGATGGCCGAGGTCGCCCGCGAGGTGATCGTCATGGCCGAGGCCGACAAGCTCGGGCGGCGCATGCCCAACCTGGAGCTGCCGTGGAGCAGCATCCAGACCCTGATCACCGACGAGCGCCTCAGCGACGAGGCCTGTGCCCAGATCGAGGCGCGCGGCGTGAAAGTCATACGCGCGCGCTGCACGAACTAAGGAGAACGCCCCATGTGTGGAATCGTTGGCGCCATTGCCGAACGTAACGTCACCCCGATCCTGATCGAGGGCCTCAAGCGCCTCGAATACCGCGGCTACGACAGCGCCGGCCTGGCCCTGGTGGACGCCGCCGGCGAACTGCAGCGCCGCCGCCGCGTCGGCAAGGTGGCCAGCCTGGAGCAGGCCCTGGCCGAACAGCCGCTGGCCGGCCACCTGGGCATCGCCCACACCCGCTGGGCCACCCACGGCGCGCCCAGCGAGGCCAACGCCCACCCGCACTTCTCCCACGACCGCCTGGCGGTTGTGCACAACGGCATCATCGAGAACCACGAGGAGCTGCGCGAATACCTCAAGAGCGAGGGCTACGTGTTCACCTCGCAGACCGACACCGAGGTCATCGTCCACCTGCTGCACCTGCGCCTGCGCGAGCTGGGCGACCTGACCACCGCGCTGAAAGCCACGGTCCGGGAACTGCACGGCGCCTACGGCCTGGCGGCGATCAGCCTGGACCAGCCGGACCGCATCGTCGCCGCCCGCAGCGGCAGCCCGCTGGTGGTCGGCCTGGGCCTGGGCGAGAACTTCCTGGCCTCCGACCAGTTGGCCCTGCGCCAGGTCACCGACCGCTTCATCTACCTGGAAGAAGGCGACATCGTCGAGCTGCGCCGCGATAGCGTGCAGCTGTGGGACGCCGAAGGCCGCCCGGTGAAGCGCGAGGCGGTGCAGTACCACGAGGGCGCCGAGGCCGCCGACAAGGGCGAGTACCGCCACTTCATGCTCAAGGAGATCCACGAGCAGCCCAAGGTGGTGCAGCGCACCCTGGAAGGCCGCCTGGGCTCCGGCCAGGTGCTGGTGGAGAACTTCGGGCCGAACGCCGCCGAGCTGTTCGCCAAGGTGCGCAACGTGCAGATCGTTGCCTGCGGCACCAGCTACCACGCCGGCCTGGTGGCGCGTTACTGGCTGGAAGAGCTGACCGGCATCCCCTGCCAGGTGGAAGTGGCCAGCGAGTTCCGCTACCGCAAGGTGGCGGTGCAGCCCGACGCCCTGTTCGTCACCATCTCCCAGTCCGGCGAGACCGCCGATACCCTGGCCGCGCTGCGCAGCGCCAAGCAGCTGGGCTTCCTCTCCAGCCTGGCGATCTGCAACGTCGCCACCAGCTCGCTGGTGCGCGAGTCGGACATGACCCTGCTGACCCTGGCCGGCCCGGAGATCGGCGTGGCCTCGACCAAAGCCTTCACCACCCAGCTGGTGGCCCTGCTGCTGCTGACCCTGGCCATCGGCCGGGTGCAGAACCGCCTGGGCGAGGGCGTCGAGGCCGAACTGGTGGAAGCCCTGCGCCGCCTGCCGACGCGCCTGGAAGAAGCCTTGGCGATGGACAAGGTGGTGGAGAAGGTCGGCGAGCTGTTCGCCGAGAAGCACCACACCCTGTTCCTCGGCCGCGGCGCGCAGTACCCGGTGGCCATGGAGGGCGCGCTGAAGCTCAAGGAAATCTCCTACATCCACGCCGAAGCCTACCCGGCCGGCGAGCTCAAGCACGGCCCGCTGGCCCTGGTGGACGCCGACATGCCAGTGGTCACGGTGGCGCCGAACAACGAGCTGCTGGAGAAGCTCAAGTCCAACCTGCAGGAAGTCCGCGCCCGCGGCGGCGAGCTGATCGTCTTCGCCGAGGCCAACAGCGGCCTCGGCAACGGCCCGGGCACCCACGTGGTGAGCATGCCGCCGATCCATGACTGCCTGGCGCCGATCCTCTACACCGTGCCGCTGCAGCTGCTGTCCTACCACGTGGCCGTGCTCAAGGGCACCGACGTCGACCAGCCGCGCAACCTGGCCAAGTCGGTTACGGTGGAATAAGCCGCGCGGTTGGAATGTGGGGCGGTGTGGGACGAAAATAAAGTTTCATCCGTATAAATAAAGAATCACCCTTGTAAATAAAGTTTCATCCCAAGCCTGCATCCGCTATGTTGAGGTCATCGACACAGTGGGTGCAGGCTTTCTCATGTCTGGAACATTTAAGGGCCTGACCCAGGCCCAGATCGACAGAAGGCTCAAGGAGGGCCGTGGCCAAGGCCAGGGTCCAGACTACAAGCCGTTCATCTACATCAGGGACGTGTCCTCGCTGGGTCGCTCCCACCGTCTACCCGGCAGCAAGACCCGACGCCTACACCATCTTCTATCCGATCTTGAACTGGCTATCTTCCTCACCTTGGATCGGTCTCCCCATGTCACCGACATCCGTGAGCAGTTTCCGATGCGTGTCGAAGATACGGTGCGCATCGCCGAGGAGCTTGGTCTTGCCCATGGTCGTTACCAGGACACTCCGCAGATTCTGACCAGCGATTTCCTGGTGGATTTCGATGACCCCCAGCGCCCGACCGTCGCGATTCAGGCCAAGTACAGTGCTGATCTGCAGAAGCCTGAAGTCATCGAGAGGCTTGAGCTTGAAAGGCGCTACTGGCAGGAAAAAGGTATTCCCTGGGCCATCGTCACGGAGCGTGAGGTATCCAGGGTGGCATTTGCCAATATCCAATGGCTCTATCCTGCCCATGCTGAAGGCGATATTGATCAGGACGATCTCGCACACTACCAGCAACTGTTTTTGCGCGAGTTTCAGCGTCACCCAGACCGGAAGCTGACCGCTATTGCCCAGGGCCTGGATACCTCCGATCAATTGGAGACCGGTCAGGCGCTCTACTGGCTACGCCAACTGCTGGCTCGGCACTGTTTCCTTTTCAATCTTGACACCCCTTACCGGGAACTGAAGCCGAAAGACCTGGTTGCCAACCCTCATCAAATGCATCAGGAGCTGAGCAGTGCTGCCCGTTAATCAGGTGTTCCGGATCGGGGAACTGCGAAAGCGCCTGCTCTGGTCCGGTACCGAGCAGGCAGTCTGGATCGATATCGATTCGGACACGGCGCTGCCCGAGCCGATATCGGTTGCAGAGCTGGAGCGGCTGCTCATTGGGTGTGAGTTGGAGAGTATTGCCGATCCCTTCGAGGAGACAGTCCTGCGGGAGGTGGAGGAAGGTTCCCTTGATCAACTGAAGCGTGATGAAGCTTGGGCAATGCTGGCGGATTTTGTGCACGATCCCCAGCTTTTCGTGCGACGCCCCAGAGGGCACATTGTCAGAGGCATCATGGAGCGCCATGGTGTCACCAAGCAGACGGTGTACAGGTTACTGAGGCGCTACTGGCAGCGAGGCATGTGCAGGAACTCCCTCTTGCCGGACTATGTCAACTCGGGCGCCCGTGGTAAGCGCCGAAAGCCGAGCCAGGCTAAGCTGGGCAGGCCAAGAGTGGTGATGGAGGGGAAAGGGAGCAATGTCACTCCAGATATCGAGCGCATTTTTCGCCGCGTCATCGAAGAACGCTTGCTCAGGGAAAAACATCCGTCCATTCCTGATGCCTACGCCTCCGGGTTGAACCTGCTCCGTGCTGTTCTGCCGGAGCTGCCGATCTCCGAACTGCCTACATTGGGACAGTTCCGTTACTTCTATGGGCGCGAATATCACTTCACCGACACTTTGCCACGCAGGATGTCCGCAGTGGATTTTGCCAAGGACTTCCGGCCGATCAGCAGCACATCGACGACCGAGACATTGGGTCCCGGATACCGCTACCAGATAGATGCCACCATCGCCGATATTTATCTGGTTTCAGAACATGATCGCAGCCTTATCGTCGGCAGGCCTGTCGTTTACATGGTTATCGACGTGTTCAGCCGCATGGTGGTCGGTATGTGTGTTGGATTCGAGGGTCCTTCTTGGATAAGCGCCATGGTGGCATTGGCCAACACGGTTGCCGACAAGGTCGAATATTGTCGCCAGTATGGTGTGAAGATCGATGCCGGAGACTGGCCGGTCAAAGGCTTACCGGATGTGCTGCTGGCCGACAAGGGCGAACTGAACGGCACCAAGGTGGAAGCATTTTCCCAAGCCTTCGGTGTTCGCATTGAGAGCGCACCGGCCAGACGAGGGGATGCAAAGGGCATCGTCGAGCGTTATTTCCGGACGGTGCAGGAGCGTTTCAAACCCTACGCCTACGGTGTGGTCGAGAACACTACCAGCCGGAAACGAGGTGGCCACGACTACAGGCTTGACGCCAGTCTGACCTTGCCCGAGTTCACGCAGATCATCATTGCCGGGGTCCTCTACCACAACAACTTCCACACCTTGAGCAAATACGACAGGGCTGCGGGGATGCCGGGCGATGTGCCGGCCATCCCGGTCATGCTGTGGAACTGGGGCTTGGCCAACCTGACCGGCCGGTTGCGTACTGCGCCCGAGGAACTGGTGCGGATCAACCTGTTGCCCCATGAGTCGGCCACGGTTTCGGAGCTGGGAATCAGGCTATTCGGCTGCTTCTACACCTGTCAGGAGGCGCTCAGGGAGGGTTGGTTCCACCGAGGCCAGGGGCGCCGGCCGACAGGGGTAACGGTCGCATACGATCCGCGTAGCGCCGATCACATCTACCTGCGGCCATCCAATAGTCTCAAGGATTACTGGGTTTGCGATCTTGCTGACCGCAGTCGACGTTTTAGGGGGATGACCTTCTGGGATGTCTGGCTGCTGTCCAGAGAGGAGCGGCGTAGCGATGCCAATGCGGCGGCGGAAGCCTTGGTGGAGAGAGGAAAGCTTCTGGGGCAGATCGAGTCCATCGTTGCCCAGGCAGAGGATGCTAGTCCGGTCAAAACGGGTATGACCAAGAAGGATCTGGGAACGCAGATCCGCGAGAACAAGCAGCAGGAAAAGCGCCAGGAACGCCAGAAAACCGCATTCAAACCGAAGAAAGTGCAGCAGGAGAAGCCAGCCGAGGTGATCCATCTGCGGAGTGAGAAACAGGAAGACTATGCCTTCCCAGATCTCAGCGATCTGATATTCAAGGAGGAAGAGGGTGACTGAAGAACTCCAGCGCGAAGTCATTCCTCTGGCGCATTACCAGGAACAACAGTTGCCCGAGTATCAGGAAAATCCGCTCATCTGCGCATTGCCTCCAATTCCTGATCTGCAGGAGGTGGTCAACCTGTTGCAGCAGCTTCCTAGTTTCGCGCCGCAGGAGGCGCTTCTGGATGGTCGGCTCAGGGCTCATGCTATCGCCCGCCTGTTGCACGGTTTTTTCCAGCCACTGAGTCACCACCTGGAACTGGAGAGCAAGATTAGCTTGATGGTTCGTCAGGGCTACATTGGTCGGAATCCGGCCGGCGGCGCTTGGTATGCGCACATGCAGAATGGCTATCGCCGGGTAGAGGAAGAGGATCTAGATGCGGCGGTGTACCAGAGCGTTTCCTCCACGGCCAGCAGCCTGTCGCTGTTTGGCTGCTCAGGTTGCGGTAAGACGCGCACGCTAGAGCGGATTTTGGGTATGTACCCCCAGGCCCTCTATCACCCCGACTACAACATCACTCAATTGGTTTACCTGAAGATCGACTGCCCCATCGATGGCGACCTGGATGAGCTGTGCCTGAGCTTCTTCAACGAGGTAGACAAGATTCTGGGCACTCACTACAGCCGTAGCCACGGGCGCAAGAAGCTGGGAACCAAACGCCTGTTGGCATCCATGTGCCAAGTGGCCAACCTGCACGCACTCGGTGTATTGATAATCGACGAGGTTCAGAACCTCAACGAGGCACGCTCCGGTGGTGCCGAGAAGATGCATAATTTCTTCGTGTCGCTGGTGAATACTATTGGTGTTCCGATCATTCAGGTCGGCACTCACAGGGCTAGTAAGTTCTTTCAACGCACCTTCCGGGCTGCACGGCGGGTCTCCGGGCTGGGTAGCATCCGTTGGGATAGGTTGCCTCGGGATGAGCACTGGAAGCGCCTATTGAAGCGGCTCTGGAAGTACCAGTGGCTGCGAAATGTGGTGCCGCTGGACGACGAGTTGGAATCGACCATGTACGACCTCACCCAAGGGGTCATGGACATCGTCATTAAGCTGTTCGCGCTGGCGCAGATCCGGGCGATAGTGACAGGCGTCGAGTGCATCAAGCCGCTGTTGTTGCGGAAGGTTTTCGAGGACGAGTTCAAACCGGTCCATCCGATGCTGGCGGCCTTGCGGAGCGGTAGGCCCGAACTGATCGCCAAATATGACGACCTGCTGATGCCAGAAATCGAGGGGCGGTTGCTGACCCTGACTCGTTCTCTGGATAACGTCGCCCAATCGAAACCGCCGGCACCTCCGGCTGATGATAAGGCCAAGCGGATGGCCGCCCTGCTCGAAGAGATGGAAATCCCGAGGGATATCGCCATTCCTATGGCCGACGAACTGTTGGCGGAGAATCCGGGTATCCCGCTGGCGGCCCTGATCCACAAGGCCACGTCCTACCTCGCGCAGGAGGTTCCCAAGAAGCCCAGCATTTCCAGGGTTAAGCGGACGGAGTGGGGACGCCTATCCGAGGAGGATCTGCGTCGACGTTATGCCGATGGGCTTGTCAGTGACGTCTACGACAGCCTCAAACAGGCTGGCCTGATCCTCGATCTGCGGCCTCTGCTGAGAGCGAGTTGACATGTATTTCCCCAGGCTCTACCCGGACGAGCTGCTCTATAGTGGCATTGCTCGGTGCCGGGTACATCTGGGGATTGGCAGCCACAAGACTTTGCTGCACATGCTGTTCGGTGACAGCAAAGTCGCCGCGATCACCGACCTGCCTACGCATCTGATCGCTCTGGCAAACAATACTGGGCTGGATACGGCGACCGTGATCATGCATCACACGCTGTTTCCGCTCTACGCGCCATTCATTCCACAGGAGCGTCGTACTGACCTGTTCCAGGCCATGCTCGTCTCCGATCGGCCGACGATTGGTCTGGCCGGGGCCTCGGCGGCCTTGGTCAAGTGGCCCGAGTGGCTGCGTTACTGCCCTGTCTGTTTCGAGGACATGGCTGCTCGTTTCGGTGAGCCTTACTGGCGACGTAGCTGGCAGATTCAAGGGATAGGCGCCTGTCCCGAGCATGGCTGTCAGCTCCTGAACTCTCCTATCCCGTTCCGTCGAGCGCAGCGGCATGAGTTTCATCCAGCCTCTCCCCTGTTCTTGCCTCGTGATCTTCGCGTGAGCCCTGCGAGCGAAGAAGCTATTAGGCTCGCCAAGGCTGCTACGCAACTGCTGATGCTTGAAGAAACGCAGTCGCCTGGCTACGGGCGTTGGACCAACCTGTACCGCTCCTTGGCTACAAAGTGCGGCGCTAGGCGCGGCCGGCAGGTCAGGGCTGAAGTCATCTGGGAGAAGATCCTGGCATCCCACCGCCGGGACTGGCTTGCTGTGAACGGTCTGCTGACATCCGGAGAGCCTCCGCCCTGGCTGTTAGCGATGTTCAGGAAGCATCGCAAGGGATTCAGTGCGCTGCAGCATCTGATCGTCTGGACCAGCTTGCGCCCCGGCCAGCATGCTGGCGAACTGATCGGCGAGGCGAAGACTCGCCAGGCCGACCTTTCCACCGAGCAGTCAGCGCAGTTGCTCCCTGCTGAGTTAGAGCAAAAGCAGCAGTACCGAGCCGTTTGGCTGCAAGTACTGGATAACCACGGTGGAGCCAAGGCAGCCAGGCAAGACGGAGGGGAGGCATGTTACGCCTGGCTCTATCGTCATGACCGGTACTGGCTGATGGCTACGAACCAGGCTAGGCAGCGCCGACAGGGCAACAACAGCCACATCGACTGGCGAGCACGCGACAGGAAGTTGGTGCGCTTACTAATCCGAATTGGCAGAGACGGCGAAGAAGACCTAAGCCTGCCGCGCAGGAGCCGCAATTGGTTCCTACAGCAGTTACCCCATCGGGCATCAGTCGAGCACCACCTCGATCAAATGCCTCTATGCCGCACCTTCTTGGATCGCTACGCCGAGTCCGTCGGCGAGTATCAGATCCGTCGCCTGACTGCAGCGATGTTGGAGGATGTACAGACTGGCATGTCGTCCAGATGCTGGGAGCTGGAAAAGCGTTGTGGATTGGAAAAAAGCAGGGTGGCACCGCTGACCACTGCGTTCATTCGATTGATAGGAAGATGGATTGAATAGGACCTTATTCCGTCAGATCCAGATCGGATCTAGGCTGCTGGCTATTGGAAACTTGTTCAGAGCGCCCACTGCGGGGGCCCAGTGGCGCTTGGGGGCACTTTTTGAGCGTAACGGCCAGTTGCAATTGCAGCGGTTCCCGCTGGAGATGTCCTGTGTCCTTGCGGTTGGTCGCGAGTTTCCTGGCGAAGAAGGGGCTCCTTACCGTCCCAGTGGTTTCAAGACGACGGTGGTGCTTCCTGCAGTAGATACCTGGCGGGAAAGGCCGTTGGGCGAATGCCCGCGTCTAGCAAGAAGGCTGGCAGCAAACCCCGAGATATCTGAGCAGCGATGCTTTGTGTTCGAGATCGATGGTCTGACCGTCTGGCTGCCGAAATTCGAGCTGGCGCGCAAACTGTTCTTCCACGCGGCTTTCATCGTCCGTGCAGCCTTCGAACCGAATGGTCTGGACATGGCCTTCACGATCTACAGAGAGAATGATGCAGTTCATATCCATACGCCTACGAAGACGGGCGCGCCAAGTCAGCTTCTCAGAGTCAAGGGGTACAGAGACCATTTCAGTTGGCTGCTGCTGAATCAGGATGTGAAGCGATCCTTCGAGTCGATCTGGCAAAGTCTCAACCAAGAGCAAGAGCGTGTCTCGCAAGTTTCGGCGTATGCCAGGTGGAAGTTCGATTTCACCGCACCCATTTCCCTCGCGGGTACCACCATGCATGTGCGAGGCCCCTTTGACCCGAAAAGTAACGAGTTGCTGGTCTGGGAGATAGAAACCCTTCAGGGGCTTCGATTTACCCATCGTGGCGATGTTTTTTTCCATCACCCAGCTCTCAAGCTACCTGTCAGGGGAGAGAACACAGGCTGTGTACCGATTCCATCGGGAGCTGAAGAGGTGGAGGTGGATGCTGACGAAGAGCCGACTGCCGCCAAGGAACCGAGGTTGATTCATCTGCCCGTTGAGGGGATCAACTTTGATGGTCAGTTGATCAATAAGATCGCCTACAGCGGTGAGCGCGCCGGCACTCATGGGAAGAGAGTCGACGACGAACACCCATTGGGCGGAGAGAGCACGGTTTTCGGTGTAGCTGATCCCGTAAGTGGCGGCAGTATAGCGCCGGGAGAGTTCCAATTATTGGGAGATGGAGAGATCCAGCAACGGTTCTCCGAGCGATTCTCACAGCTCAGCGAGCTCATCAAGCAGATAACTCAAGAATCAGACATTGAGTTGCTATCTCTGGAGGTGGCACCGCTGCCGCAGGTTCCACGATGCAGATACCACATGATTGATGACGAGACACCGCGTTGCTATCTGCTAGCGAGGTTCAGGCTGGAAAACCGTAGTGAGCGCTACTTACTGGAAATAGAAACCTCAGACAACCGGAAGCGCATGTCGACGCGGATCATGGGCATCAAAGCGAGCATTGAAGACGCCAGACAATGCATAGACAGAATCTTGAGAGGGGTAGTGAAAGGCTCATTGCGCTGGCCGAGCACAATGGCGAGGTACTGTGAGCCTTTGCAATCGGTACACCACCCTAAAGATGATCCATCTGGCGTTAACCAGAACAGATCGGCTGACTGGAAGCAACGTATACGAGCCAGCCTCAATTAATGGTCGAGGCCACCTAGTCTGTCCTATTTCACACCCATGGGATGTGGGGTATCAGCATCCGTAATTCATACGTTGAGTATGATTATCAGGCAATGATAAAATTTAAGTTTTTGCTCCACTGGATTTACACCATGAAGCGCTGCATCGTTGGGGTTCGGAAGCCGAATGGCTCGCCTTCTAGTGGAGGTGATGCTCCTAGTATTTGGTTCCCATCTCTAGCATCTCTCGCGGCTGTGCTCTCGGATGAGAACCGCAGTCTGTTACGACTAATCGATGAAAAGCAGCCCAAGTCATTGACAGAGCTAGCCGAACTCAGTGGCCGCAAAGTGCCGAACCTGTCGCGTACTTTGCACCTGATGGCGGATTACGGGTTGGTCTCGCTGCAACGTAATGTAAGAGATGTCCAGCCCACGGCGCTGGCAACTGAGTTTCTGGTCGTGTTGGATTGACGGCTGTGAACATAAGAGGGAACACGATGGCACGGATGTGGATGGTACGTGGCGAAGGCGGCCGTCTGTACGACGCTTTTCGGGAGCGCGGTGTCGCCGCCGTGGGTTGGAAGCAGTTGGCCGCTCATGCCAAGCCTGGCGTTGAGCGCAAGCGGTTGGTTGCCTTGTACCGGTCTGCCGAGCCTCAGGCAAAACAGGGGGCTGTAGTCTCGGGGGCTTCTCAGGTCTGGCGCTTCGTCAACGACATCCAGGATGGTGATTGGATCGTCACTTATTCGCCAGCCAATCGCCTCTATTCGATCGGCAAAGTCACTGGCCCAGCCGAGCACCACCCCGAATGGGCTGAGCAAGACCTGCCTTTGGCGCGCAAGGTGCAATGGCAAGCACAGGAGCTGCCGCGGGATAGCCTGAGCACCAGTACCAAGAACAGCCTGGGCTCGACCCTGACCCTATTCGAAGTGCCATCCAGCGCTGCAGCCGAAGTGCTGGGAACGCTGAAGGGCAAGCCAACACCAGCGGTGGAGGAGTACGTTGAAGAAATCATCGCCGATCCGTTGGCTGACATTGAGGAGCGTGCCCGTGAGCAAATCAAGGATCTGATCATCAATCTGGACTGGAAGGAAATGCAGGAGCTTGTCGCCGGCATTCTGCGTGCTATGGGCTACAAGACCCAGGTCTCTCCGGATGGCTCAGACCGGGGTAAGGATATCGTCGCTTCGCCTGACGGCTTCGGCTTTGAACACCCGCGAATTGTCGTGGAAGTCAAACACCGCAAGGGGCAGATGGGCAGTCAGGAAATTCGCAGTTTCTTAGGCGGCCGCCACAAAGACGATCGAGGGTTGTATGTCAGCACAGGCGGCTTCAGCAAGGATGCTCAATACGAAGCTGATCGCGCCTCCATTCCGCTGGCGATGTGGACGCTGGATCATGTGGTCCGAGCACTGATCGAGCATTACGACGCTACCGATGCTGAAACCAAACGAATCGTGCCGCTGAAGCGGTTGTACTGGCCAGCGTGAGTTAAAAATGAATGACATAGGTCCAACAGCCGTACAACAGGCACTCAATCGACGCACGACAGTGCCACCTCAATACTTCATCAAGGTGAACACACATGGCGCAAGCTGATACCTTGGTCGCCCTGGTAAAAGCAGCCAGCAGCGGTGACCAACCGTCTTTCCGGAAGTCGACCGAAGCCTTGATTCAGGAGGAGCGCGGCAAGGGGCACCGCATCCTGGCAGATCGTTTAGAAAAAGCATTGCGAGCATCCTCTCACCAAGCAACCTTGTTCCAATCTTCTACTCCAGCAACACGCCAGACTCAAACTGGAGGCGTTGCGCAGAAGGATCTGGTTGCTGAATTGACACCAGAGCGCTCGCTGGACAGTCTAGTACTCGCCGACAGTATTCTCGGGCAGTTGCGGGAATTCGTGGAGGAGCAGCATCGTGCTGAATTGCTGCATGCTCATGGTTTGAGCCCGAGGCACCGTGTCCTGTTGGCGGGGCCGCCAGGGAATGGCAAAACATCGGTTGCTGAAGCCTTGGCATTCGAGTTGATGGTTCCGCTGATCGTTGTGCGTTACGAGTCGCTAATAGGCAGTTATTTAGGAGAAACGTCTGTCCGATTGAAGGCATTGCTTGATTACGCCCGGACGCGGCGTTGTGTGTTGTTCTTCGATGAATTTGAAACATTAGGCAAAGAGCGAGGCGACACTCATGAGACAGGGGAGATCAAACGCGTCGTCAGCTCTTTGCTGCTTCAGCTCGATGACCTTCCCGACTATGTCGTCGTGGTTGCAGCCAGCAACCATCCAGAGCTTTTAGACAGAGCCGTCTGGCGTCGCTTCCAGGTTCGGTTGGATATCCCCCTTCCTACGCGTGCGCAGTTAACCAAATTCATTGCGTTGATCAGCGAGCGCAGTAAAGTCAATTTCGGCTTGGCTGCTGAGACCGTCGCAAAGCGACTTCTAGGATTAAGTTTTTCAGAAGTGGAAGAATTCTGCCTAGGAGTAGTGCGACGAGCGGTTCTGGATCAGAAAGTGGATAATGCCAAGGCCATCGTTTTTTCTAGGCTGGAGCAATGGAAGAAGCGACTAAAGCCTAACAATAAAGAAGTGTTAGACGAATAAGGCACAAGGAGTTGGTATGCCTGCTGAGTACTTACCGTTGCTGGTTTTTCCTGAAAAGCGAATTCTTCAACCAGAAAAGGGGAACGGTTTCCCACCGGGCAAACAAAGCTTACCCGGTCGTGGCGCCCAAGTGGCCCGTATCGGCAGGCAGATCGAACAGCTAGAGCAAGACTTTGCACGCTATCAGGCAAACCTAACTGGCGCGCTAGCTGGGCTGGAACCTGAAATGGTCTTGGTTATCGAGATCGTTGGACGTCTTGACGACTTCAGGCAAGCCGTCGAAGCGGCTGGTTTGGAGTGGCTAGGAGAGACCGAGCTCGACGACTTGGAGGCCCAAGATGATGGTTTCTATGAGCGGGACACCGCTGGACAACGCACGGTTAAGCCGCTGAGCGGCCGCATGTTTCTGGCCATGAGCAACATGGCTGGCATGCAGGAGGTCCTCTCGCTTTGGGAGCAGTGGAAAGCAAATAGAAGCTTGCCCCACGGAAAAAACAAATGGAAAGCAGTCTTCGAACAGTTAAACGTGCTGCGGCGTTGGGGCATTGAAGAGACATTGGTCGAAACAGGAATGATCGACCGCTGGCGGGATCTGCTGGATCCCATCAACCCAGAGGAGAAGATTACCTTTCAGATCGAGCTTTTCTATCGCAGGAGAGATCAGAAGCGGCGAAATACTGAAGCAGTAGTCCGCTCCCTCCTTGAGGGCCTTGGAGGCCAGACGCTTTCTGGCTTTCTTGATATGCCCCAGATCGCATTCCACGCGGTCAAGGCCGAGTTACCTGCTCATGCCATTCAGTCGCTTCTTGATCAAGTGGCGGCGAGTGGAGTAGACATCGACATCGAATTGTTCAAATTCTCCGGCATCATGTATTTCCGCCCTACCGGGCAGAGTCTGGCGGTTTCAGAAGAAGGCGAGGGGGAGCCTGCCACTTTCCCTCAAAGCGTCAGCGACCTTTCGCCAGTCGCGGCGCTTCTCGATGGTGCTCCGTTGCAATTGCATGAGGCTCTGAAAGACCGGCTTCTGGTAGATGACGCCTTTGGCTTGGAGGCCGCTTATCAGCCTGGTGAGCGCAAACATGGTACTGCCATGGCCTCCTTAATTCTGCATGGAGACCGCAGCAACCCTGAGTCCGAGCCGCTGCGTCGCAAACTATATTGCATTCCAGTGATGCAGCCTGACCATCAAACGCGTGAGCATGATGAGCATATGCCGGACGAAGTCTTCTTTGAGGACCGAATCCACATTGCTGTTCGACGCATGTTCGAAGGCTCTGGTGATGTTCCTCCGCAAGCACCCACGGTCAAGGTCATCAACCTCTCCATTGGAGATATCGCCCGGGAATTCATTCATACGCCGAGTCCATGGGCACGGCTGCTCGATTGGCTAGCCTACCGCTATCGGGTGTTGTTCTGCGTCAGTGCCGGTAATTATTGCGAAGAGATTGACATTGGACTCAATCAGCAGCAGTTCGCCGCCCTGTCCGATGACGACAAGATAAAAACCACCCTCAAAGCGGTATCTCGCAACCTCTCTTCCCGGCGTCTGCTTTCGCCGGCTGAAGCCATGAATGCCATTACTGTGGGGGCTACTCACACCGATGATTCAGGGGATGCATATCCACAGTTTGGCCAGCGGGTCGATGTGCTGCCTTCGCAAGCACTGTTCAGTCCTGCCACTCGTCTAGGGTTCGGCTTTCGACGCTCCATCAAGCCGGACATCTTCATGCCGGGAGGACGGCAACTCTACAACGCCCCTTTACTAGCCAGATCATCCCAGTACAGCGTCAATAAATCTGTCCTAGCCCCTGGTCAGAAAGTAGCGATCGACAGCCAACAGCAAGGCGTACTAAGCAACGAAGCATTCTGGCGCGGCACCAGCAATGCAACGGCCTTGGCGACACGGGGAGCGGTCCGTTTGTATGACATGCTGGACAGGCTTCGCAGTGAAGAGGGGGAAGACATTCCCGAAGCGCTGATGTCAGTGTTGATGAAGGCGCTGCTGGTACATGGCGCCAAGCAAGACGACACTGGTAAGCACTATATCGAGCAAGCGCTGAAGGATGCGCGCAACTCGCGTCAGTTTAAGCAGGTCATCACACGCTACCTTGGTTATGGTGCTGTAGACATCGAGCGCGTGCTGACATGCACTGCGCAGCGGGCAACAGTTCTCGGCTGTGGAGAGATCCGGGAGAATGAGGTGCATGAGTACGCTTTCCCCATTCCTCCCGGTTTTTCCTCCCAGAAGATTTGGCGGCGGTTGGTCGTGACCCTGGCATGGCTGACACCTATCAATCCTGACCATCGCAACCATCGAGAAGCCAAGCTGACGCTGGAACCAGGCGGGGAGAATTGGTCCAACCAGGTCCTCAAGCTGGAACGTCAGGACGGAGACCACAATCAGGTTGAGCGTGGCACTGTGCAGCATGAGGTGCTGGAGGGCAAAAAGCAGGTCCAGGCATTCGAAGATGGTGAGACCCTTCGCATCCGCATCACCTGCAAAAAGGATGCGACCGCCCATCTCGATACCGTCATTCCCTACGGCCTTGCTGTCACGCTGGAAGCGAAAGAGGACATTCCGATCTATCAGCAGGTTCGTGCCCGCATCAAGCAGCCGGTGCGTATTGCACCTGGCATAGGTCGGTAATTGAGAAAATAGTGGGACGTGATGAAGAACTCTCACATAGTAATATCCTCAGCTCCGGAAGGGGCTGAGGGTGTGATGAAGAACTCCCAGGCTGTGCGTTTAGGAGGCCGAGCGATGACTACGACCGAACGCTTGGCGCGCTTTGAAGCTGCGCAAGAGGTCCTTGGATTCCTAATGGCTGCTTGTGCTGAATGGATCTACATCGAAAGCAAAAAAGCTCAGCCGGACGCTAGCAAAATCGCTCAGTGGGAAGCCGAGCGAACAGCTTTCTTCGATATTGAGGATGGGCTACGTCTTGATGATCAGGACAGCATCGAGCAGGTGATCACCACGTATGGACCGGTAGCGCGGAGAATCTTCGAGGCGCGGTAGCTGCTCTACGTTATGATCTATTAGGATGATTCTTTATTTTCAAATTTTTCATCTGAATTGCGCGTGCTCTAGCTTTTAGGATGATTCTTTAGCTAACGAAATTTCCATTCCCAGCTCCTTTTTCGACGCTTTAGGATGAAACTTTATTTTCATCCCACAGGCGGATAAGCATTTGTGGTTGTCCGCCGTTGGCCGTGCTTTCGAGGCATCCGGCGTGGCCGGTGAATCCAATCGCGAACGGAGTCCGCTCCTACGCCCGTGCTTCCTGGAACTGTAGGAGCGGACTCTGTTCGCGATTCGGCGGATGACGCCGTAGGCGTTATGCGCCCTACGCATTGTGGTTCAGGGAGCTTTGTGATTGCGCTTCACGCCGAACGGTCCCCTCTCCCGCTTGCGGGGGAGGGTTAGGGAGGGGGAGCGGAGTACAGGGTTGGCAATGGAGTGTCGGCGAAGTCCGTAACCCTCTCCCCAGCCCTCCGCTGCGCGCCCCGCCCTGAAGGGAGAGGGGGCTGTCCTGAGCGGTGTGTCGGTCAGGCGTTATCCTTCTACGCCTAACCCTACCTCGTCATTCCCGCGAACGCGGGAACCCAGTGGCAGCGGGGTTCGCGAGCAAGCTCGCTCCTACGAAAAGCAAAAGCGCGCCGCTCTTGCTTTTGGATTTCCAGAGAACCTCCGCGCACTCCGGAACGCCCCTTCAGAAGGCCGAGCGAAACCGGCGCTCAGGAGGTCATGCGACATGGATGTCGCGAGAGCCCCGCGGGCTACAGGGACGTACCCTCGGGGCGGGCCTCCGTGGCGGGGGAGTTCGTGAGGGTAGCCCGGCTTTATCGGGCCCGTATGTTGGGGCAAGCCTTTTTGGTTCCTTTTGTGGCGTTTGACAAAAGGGACTCGCCCGAGGGGGCGAAACAAGAAACATCCGAGCACGCCGAAGCGGCGCAAACACACCCAAACAAGAAGGCAGCTGGGTTCCCGCGTTCGCGGGAATGACGGGGTGGGAGGATGGTGCCTGACCAACAGGCCAAGAAGGACAGCCCCACCCCCTCGCCACCACCAACGGATAACCGAATCGTCATGCACGCCTCAGGCTCCCGTTAGGCCCCGCTGCTTAAGGTGAAGGCAGTTTCCACCACCACCGATGAGGTGACTGCCATGAACCTGTTCCGTCCTCTTCTGCTCGCCGGTCTGCTCGGCGTTTCGTCCCTGGCCCTGGCCGAGAGCGGGGGCGACCGTACCTTCGCGCGCATGGAGCAGAACCGCCTGGCGGCCATGGCCGTCGCGAACCCGACGGCGCAGGCCGATGACTTCCGCCGCTACGAATACGGCATGCGTCTGGACATCGCCCAGGTGCTGGAAGTGACGCCGGACCGGGGCTGCGGCGTGGTGCCGGTGCGCATGCGCTACCTGGACTCCGACGGCGCCGAGCAGCGCCTGGAATACCGTGCCGAGCGCGTCAGCTGCAACCGCGGCAAGTGATCAGGCAGCCGCGTTGGGAAAGCGCAGGTGGAAGCGCGTCGGGCCTTCCGCCGCGCTGTCCACCGCGACGCTGCCGTTGTGCAGGCTCATGATCGAGCGGACGATGGCCAGGCCCAGGCCGGTGCCGCCCTCCTGGCGCGAGCGGCCGCCATCGGCGCGGTAGAAGCGCTCGAACAGGTGCGGCAGGTGCTGCGGCTCGATGCCGGGGCCGGGGTTGCCGACGCAGAGCGCCACGCCCTCCGCGCCGCCCTTGATGTCGATGTCGACCTGGCTGCCGGCCGGCGCGTGGCGGATGGCGTTGGACAGCAGGTTGGAGATCGCCCGCTGCACCATCAGGCGGTTGCCGTGGACCCAGGCATCGCCGGACAGCTCGATGTCCACCCCCTTCTCCTCGGCGGCATACAGGAACAGCTCCGCCACGCGGCAGGCCTCGGCTCCCAGCGAGAGGCGCTCGAAAGGCACCTGCGCCTGGTTGACCTGGGCCAGGAACAGCATGTCGCTGACGATGCGCGACAGCCGCTCCAGCTCCTCGACGCCCGAGGCCAGCACCGCCTGGTATTCCTCCAGCGGCCGCTCGCGGGACAGGGTGACCTGCGCCTTGCCTAGCAGGTTGCCGATGGGCGAGCGCAGCTCGTGGGCGAGGTCGTCTGAGAACTGCGTCAGCTGCTGCACGCCCTGGTCCAGGCGATGCAGCATGACGTTCAGTGCCTGGGCCGCCTCGCCCAGTTCCAGCGGCAGCTTCTCCACCGGGATGCGGTGGCTGAGGTCCTCGGTGGAAATGCGCGTGGCCACCTTGCGGAAGCGCTGTAGCGGCGACAGCCCGCGGTGCACCGCGTACCAGGCGCCCAGGCCCACCAGCAGCAGAAGGAAGGGCACGCCGGCCAGCACCGACTGGCGGAAGGCGCCGAGCAGCGCATCGTCGTTGCCGCGTTCGAGGGTCAGCAGGGCGCGCACGCTGGCGCCGTTGGCCATCGGCACCCGGCTGCCGATGCTGAGCAGGCGCCGGCCGGCGTCGTCGGTCCAGGCGTGGTACTGCGCTTCGCTGCCCGGTTGCAGGCTGTCCAGGGTGGCCAGCCGCTGCGGCTTGCCGGTGTCGAGCAGCGGCGCCTGGCCCTCGTCCGGGGCCAGCAGCGTCAGCTCCAGGTTGTCGTGGCCGGCCACCACGTCCAGCAGTTCGTGCGGCCCGCGCGCCAGGGCGCGGTCGTCCAAGCCGGCATCCAGGGCGTGGCGGACCTGACCGAGCTTGTCGGCCAGCTCGTTGCGCGCGCGGCTCTGCAACTCGTGGTCGAGGGCCGTGTAGGCGAGCAGGGCGAACACCACCACCAGGCCGGCGCAGAGCAGGCCGATGCCCAGGGCCAGGCGGGTGGACAGGCTGGCCGGCTTCATTCGCGCGCCTCCAGCACGTAGCCGACGCCGCGCAGGGTGTGGATCAGCTTGCTGTCGAAGGGGTCGTCGACCTTCAGCCGCAGGCGGCGGATGGTGACTTCCACCACGTTGGTGTCGCAGTCGAAGTTCATGTCCCACACCAGGGAGATGATCTGGGTGCGCGTCAGCACCTCGCCGCTGCGGCTCATCAACAGGTGCAGCAGGGCGAATTCCTTGGTGGTCAGGTCGATGCGCCGGCCGTCGCGGTAGGCGCGGTGGCGCGCCGGGTCCAGCTCCAGGCCGGCGATGCGCAGCACCGGCGGCGCGCTCACCCGCTCGCTGCGGCGCAGCAGGGTACGCACCCGGGCGAGCAGCTCGGGGAACTCGAAGGGTTTCACCAGGTAGTCGTCGGCGCCCAGCTCCAGGCCGCGCACGCGCTCGGCCAGGCGGCCGCGGGCGGTGAGCAGCATGACCCGCGTGTCGCTCTCGCGGCGCAGTTGCTGCAGCACTTCCCAGCCATCCATCTGCGGCATGTTCACGTCGAGGATGACCAGGTCGTAGGTGCCCTGGCGGGCCAGGTGCAGGCCGTCCACGCCGTTGTCGGCGCGGTCCACCACGAAGCCGCTTTCGCTCAGGCCCTGGTGCAGGTAGTCGGTGGTCTTGGCTTCGTCCTCTACAACTAGGATTCGCATATGGGGAATGACCTTACTTATGGAGTCTGAAAATTCTGTACTTATCGGACGTGTGAATTCCGGATATGTAGGCAGGGAACTTTCCGATATTTAACTGGCCGGCGAGGCTAAGGGCTGTAGTCGCTTCAGGGTCAATGCCACTGGCTTCCAAAGGGTGTTTCCGGATATTGCCATTGCGGCGCATTAGTTATTCCAAATCATTGATAAGGCTGGCCTGGCCAGTGGTTTTCAGGGCCTGGTTCAGAGTGCCCTGGATAGCCGGATAAAGCCGATGCTAACGCAGGAAAATATGAACTTCGGTTGAATGACATATTTGTAATTGACGGGTCACCTTGCCGATAAAAGCAGGAAATTAACGTTGCGGCAGTTGGTGGAACTTCCCTGGAAGTTTCCGCCTGTCCATGGGGCGAAATCGCCGTCCCGGGCCGTTTCCTGAGGTGTGCCGTGTCCTACTTTCGTGGCCTGTTCCGCTGGCCGGCTGCGGGCCTGTGTCCGTGGCCGGCATCGTTGTCGCTGTTCCTGCTTCTGCTCGGCCTACCGGGCGTGCCGGCCGAGGCCCGCGCCCTGGGCTTCGACGAGGCCCTGCGCACCGCGCTGGAGGCCAACCCCGAGCTGGCCGCCGTCGCCCGCGGCCAGGGCATCGCCGCGGGCGAGCGGCGCCAGGCGGCGCTGCTGCCGAACCCGAGCCTGTCCTGGGAGACCGAGGACACCCGCCGCGACCGTTCCACCACCACCCTCGCCCTGACCCAGCCCCTGGAACTGGGCGGCAAGCGCGGCGCGCGGGTGGCCGTGGCCGAACGTGGCGAGGCGATCGCCGAAATGGAGCTGGAAGTGCGCCGCAACACGCTGCGCGCCGAGGTGCTGGAGGCCTTCCAGGCTGCCTTGCAGGCCCAGGAACGCCTGCGCCTGGGCGAGGAGTCGGCAACCCTGGCCCGGCGGGCCCTGCGCGCCGCCGAGGCACGGGTGCGCGCCGGCAAGTCGGCGCCGCTGGAGGCGACGCGGGCACAGGTGCAGCTGACCGAGGTGGAGCTGGAACTGCAGCGCGCGCGCATCGATCGTGACCAGGCCTACCGCGCCCTGGCTGGGCTCATGGGTGAGGCCGAGCCGGGCTTCGCCGAAGTGGCCGGCAACGCCGAGCTGCCGGCGCCGCCCCAGGCCGCGCAGTTGCTGCGGCGCCTGGAGCAGACCGCCGAGCTGCGCCTGGCGCTGCTCCAGGTCGACCAGCGCGAGGCCGCCATACAACTGGCGCGGGCCGAGCGCGTGCCCAACCTCGACGTCACCCTGGGCAGCCAGTACGACCACGAGGCCCGTGAGCGGGTGAACCTGGTCGGGCTGTCCATGCCGCTGCCGCTGTTCGACCGCAACCAGGGCCGCCTGCTGGCCGAGGCGCGCAGGGCGGACCAGGCCCGCGACCTGCGCAACGCCACCGAGCTGCGCCTGCGCCGCGAGACGCAGCAGGCGCTGGACCTGTGGGGCACTGCGCAGCACGAGGCGCAAACCCTGAGCGACAGCCTGCTGCCGGCTGCGCGCCAGGCCCTGGACGCCGCCACCCGCGGTTTCGAGATGGGCAAGTTCGGCTTCCTCGAGGTGCTCGACGCCCAGCGCACCCTGCTCGCTGCGCGCGACCAGTACCTGCAGGCGCTGGCCCGCCTCGCCGAGGCGCGCGCTCGCACCGAGCGCATTTTCGGCGACCTGGCGCCGGGCTGATGGCCGGGCGCTCCCTGCGCGCCCGGCTGTCGTCGGCCCTGTTGGTGGCGGCGTCGCTGGCCACTTGCAGCCACCTTCCCTACCAGGCCTACGGCTCCGCCGCCGGGCACTGGTGCATCCATGACCTGTTCCGCGCCCTGGGCGCGCTGTCGAGCCTGATCGGCGCCTGAGGCGCGGGGCCATCCGGGAGAGTCCATGAAGTCGAGAGAAATGAAGATCGCCGCCGCCGTGCTGTTCCTGCTGGCGCTGGGCGGCGCCGCCACGCTGTTGCCGGGCGGGGCCGCGCAGGCGCCGGAAGGGCATGGCGAGGCGGCCGCGCACCAGGATGGCGAACACCACGGCGAAAGCGCCGCCAAGGCCCATGGCGAGGCCGCTGGCCATGGCGACGACGAGCACCACGCCGATAGCGAAGAACACGGCGAGGAAGACGCCGGCCTGCGCCTGAGCGACGAGCAGTTGCGCGTCGCCGGCGTGGAGCTGGAGCACGCCGCGCCGGCCGAGTTGTCCGCGCGCCTGAGCCTGCCCGGCGAGATCGCCTTCGACGCCGACCGCACCGCGCACCTGGTGCCGCGCGTGGCCGGGGTGGTGCAGCAGGTGGCGGCCGAACTGGGCCAGGCGGTGAAGCGCGGCGAGCTGCTGGCGGTGATCGCCAGCCCGCAGCTGTCCGACCTGCGCAGCGAACTGGCGGCGGCGCAGCGGCGCCTCGAACTGGCGCGGGTGACCTACGAGCGCGAGCGCCAGCTGTGGCAGGAGAAGGTCTCCGCCGAGCAGGACTACCTGCAGGCGCGCCAGGCCCGGCAGGAGGCTGAGATCGCCCTGGCCAACGCCCGGCAGAAGCTCGGCGCCCTGGGCGCCGGCGGCGGCGATCGCTACGAGCTGCGCGCGCCCTTCGACGGCGTGGTGGTGGAGAAGCACCTGGTGCGCGGCGAGGTGGTGGACGAGAACACCGCCGCCTTCACCCTTTCCGACCTGTCGCGGGTCTGGGCCACCTTCGCCGTGGCGCCGCGCGACCTGGCCTGGGTGCAGCTGGGCAAGGCGGCGCAGGTCGAGGCCACGGACCTGGGCATGAGCGCCGGGGGCCGCGTCGCCCAGGTCGGCAACCTGCTGGGCGAGCAGTCGCGCATGGCCAGCGCGCGGGTGGTGGTGGAGAACCCCGGCGGCGCCTGGCGGCCGGGCCTGCCGGTGCAGGTGACGCTGGCCGGCGTGCCGCGCGCTGCGGCGGTCAGCGTGGCGGAGGCGGCCATCCAGCGCGTGGAGGAGCAGGACGTGGTGTTCGTCCGCCGCGACGGCGCCTTCGTCGCCCAGCCGGTGCGCCTGGGCGCGCGCGGCCAGGGCCGGGTGGAGGTGCTGCAGGGCCTGGCCGCCGGCGAGCAGGTCGCCGCCGCCGGCAGCTTCGTCCTCAAGTCGGAGCTGGGCAAGGCCAGCGCCGAGCACGCCCACTGACCGCGAGAGCAACCCATGTTCGAACGCATCATCCGTTTCGCCATCGAGCAGCGCTACCTGGTGCTGCTCGCCGTGCTGGGCATGGCCGCCCTCGGCGTGGCCAGCTACCAGAAGCTGCCGATCGACGCGGTGCCCGACATCACCAACGTCCAGGTGCAGATCAACACCGCCGCCCCCGGCTACTCGCCGCTGGAGACCGAGCAGCGCATCACCTACCCCATCGAGACTGCCATGGCCGGCCTGCCGGGCCTGCAGCAGACGCGTTCGATCTCGCGCTCGGGGCTGTCGCAGGTGACGGCGATCTTCGCCGACGGCACCGACATCTACTTCGCCCGGCAACTGGTCAACGAGCGCCTGCAGCAGGCCCGCGAGCAGCTGCCCGAAGGCGCCGAGGCGGCGCTGGGGCCGATCTCCACCGGCCTGGGCGAGATCTTCCTGTGGACCATCGAGGCCGCCGAGGACGCCCGCAAGGAGGACGGCACGCTTTACACGCCCACCGACCTGCGGGTGATCCAGGACTGGATCGTCAAGCCGCAGCTGCGCAACGTGCCCGGCGTGGCCGAGATCAACACCATCGGCGGCCAGGCCCGGCAGTACCAGGTGGCGCCCGACCTGCAGCGCCTGGCCGCGCACCGCCTGACCCTGGCCGACCTGCTGGCGGCGCTGGAGCGCAACAACGGCAACGTCGGCGCCGGGTACATCGAGCGCAACGGCGAGCAGCTGCTGGTGCGCGCGCCGGGGCAGCTGTCCGGCCTGGAGGACATCGGCAACGTGCTGGTGGCCAACCTGGAAGGCACGCCGATCCGCGTGCGCGACGTGGCGCAGGTGCAGATCGGCCGCGAACTGCGCAGCGGCGCGGCCACCGAGAACGGCCGCGAGGTGGTGCTGGGCACGGTGTTCATGCTGATCGGCGAGAACAGCCGCAGCGTCGCCGCCGCCGTGGCGGAGCGCCTGGAGCAGGTCAACCGCAGCCTGCCGGCGGGCGTGCGCGCGGTGCCGGTGTACGACCGCACGCAGCTGGTGGACAAGGCCATCGCCACGGTGAAGAAGAACCTGGTGGAGGGCGCGGTGCTGGTCATCGCCGTGCTCTTCCTGTTCCTTGGCAACCTGCGCGCGGCGCTGATCACCGCCATGGTCATCCCGCTGGCGATGCTGTTCACCTTCAGCGGCATGTTCGCCAACCGCGTCAGCGCCAACCTGATGAGCCTGGGTGCGCTGGACTTCGGCATCATCGTCGACGGCGCGGTGGTCATCGTCGAGAACGCCATCCGCCGCCTGGCCCACGCCCAGCAGCACCACGGCCGCCTGCTGACGCGCAGCGAGCGCCTGCACGAGGTGTTCGCCGCGTCGAAGGAGGCGCGTCGCGCGCTGATCTTCGGCCAGCTGATCATCATGGTGGTGTACCTGCCGATCTTCGCCCTCACCGGCGTGGAAGGGAAAATGTTCCACCCCATGGCCTTCACCGTGGTCATCGCGCTGTTCGGCGCGATGCTGCTGTCGGTGACCTTCGTACCGGCGGCCATCGCCCTGTTCGTCAGCGGCCGCGTGCGCGAGGAGGAGAACTGGCTGATGCGCGGCGCGCGGCGCGGCTATGAGCCGGTGCTGGGCTGGGTGATGGGCCACCGCGCGCGGGTGTTCGCCGGCGCCGCGCTGCTGGTGCTGGGCGCGGGCCTGCTGGCCACGCGCATGGGCAGCGAGTTCGTGCCCAGCCTCAGCGAGGGCGACTTCGCCCTGCAGGCGCTGCGCGTGCCGGGCACCAGCCTGACGCAGTCGGTGGAGCTGCAGGAGCGCCTGGAGCGCCACATCCTCGCCAGGGTGCCGGAGGTGAAACGGGTGTTCGCCCGCACCGGCACCGCCGAGATCGCCTCCGACCCCATGCCGCCGAACATCTCCGACAGCTACCTGATGCTGCGCCCGCAGCAGGACTGGCCGGACCCGCGCAAGCCGCGCGCGCAGCTGGTGGAGGAAATCCAGCGCGCCGCCGCCGAGGTGCCGGGGAGCAACTACGAGCTGTCGCAGCCGATCCAGCTGCGCTTCAACGAGCTGATCTCCGGGGTGCGCAGCGACGTGGCGGTGAAGGTCTTCGGCGATGACATGGCGGTGCTGGAACAGACCGCCGGGAAGATCGCCGAGGCCCTGCGCCAGGTGCCCGGCGCCTCCGAGGTGAAGGTCGAGCAGACCGGCGGCCTGCCGGTGCTGACCGTCGACATCGACCGCGACCGGGCGGCGCGCTTCGGCCTGGCCGTGGGCGACGTGCAGGACTTCGTCGCCATCGCGGTGGGCGGGCGCCAGGCCGGCACGCTGTTCGAGGGCGACCGCCGCTTCGACCTGCTGGTGCGGCTGCCCGAGGCGCAGCGCAGCGACATCGACGGCCTGTCGCGCCTGCTGCTGCCGTTGCCGGCCGGCGCCGACGGGCGCATCGCCTTCATCCCTCTCGGTCAGGTGGCGCAACTGCAATTGCTGCAGGGGCCGAACCAGGTCAGCCGGGAGAACGGCAAGCGCCTGGTGGTGGTCAGCGCCAACGTGCGCGGCCGCGACATCGGTTCCTTCGTCGCCGAGGCCGAACAGCGCCTGGCCAATGAGGTGCAGGTGCCGGCCGGCTACTGGACCGCCTGGGGCGGCCAGTTCGAGCAGCTGCAATCGGCGGCCAAGCGCCTGCAGGTGGTGGTGCCGGTGGCGCTGCTGCTGGTCTTCGTGCTGCTGTTCATGATGTTCGGCAACGTCCGCGACGGCCTGCTGGTATTCACCGGCATCCCCTTCGCCCTCACCGGCGGAGTGGCGGCGCTGTGGCTGCGCGACATCCCGCTGTCGATCTCCGCCGGGGTGGGCTTCATCGCGCTGTCCGGGGTGGCGGTGCTCAATGGCCTGGTGATGCTCGCCTTCATCCGCAACTTGCGCGAGGCGGGTCGTGGGCTGGATGCGGCCATCCACGAGGGCGCCCTGACGCGGCTGCGCCCGGTGTTGATGACGGCGCTGGTGGCTTCGCTGGGTTTCGTGCCCATGGCGCTGGCCACAGGGACTGGCGCCGAGGTGCAAAGGCCGCTGGCTACGGTGGTGATTGGGGGCATTCTCTCCAGCACTGCGCTCACGCTGCTGGTGTTGCCGGCGCTGTATCGCTGGGCGCATAGGCGGGATGAGATGGGCTGAGCAGGGACGTAAAAAAAGGTTCTTCGCGGAGTCTGGGGAAAGAGCGGATTGACAGTCAGGGAAGCGGGTAGATTGGCAGTCGCCAAACGAACCAACCCCCACCCCCTGCTGTCGCCGTGCATCCTATTGATCTTGCTGCTTTCTGGCCAGGCTACGAAGTCATCGCCTGCCACCCATCTGCCGACAGCACCCTGCTGATCGAGCTCAAGCCTCACGCCAGCGCTGTCCCCAAATGCGGGCGCTGCGGTCAGGCCAGTCCATTAATCCACGAACGGCGGATTCGCCGGGTGCGTGATCGCGATCTGTTCGACCAGCGCGTCCTGCTCCAACTGCCGGTGCGCCGCGTCGACTGCCTGCGCTGTGGTCGGGTGACCGAGCGGATCGACTGGCTGGAGCCAGCGTCGCGCTTGACCCAGCGCTTGCGCATCTGGCTCGAGGCTTTGCTGCAATTACTGCCCATCAGTCACGTCAGTCGCCTCGTCGGTCTGCATTGGCACACGCTCAAGCAGCTCGACAAACGTCGTCTAGAGGCCGCAGTCGGTGCTTTCGAGCCGGGTGACGTTCGCCGTCTGGTGATGGACGAGTTCGCTCTTCACAAAGGACATCGTTACGCCACCGTGATCATGGATGCGCAGCGGACACGCGTGCTGTGGGTCGGGCATGGCAACAGCCGCGAGGCGATTCAGCCGTTCTTCGAACTGCTCGGTGAGCGCTGCCAGCAAATCGAGGCCGTGGCGATGGACATGAACACCGCCTTCGATCTGGAAGTAAAACAGCATTGCCCCCGTGCCGAAGTGGTCTACGACCTATTCCACGTGGTGGCTCGCTATGGCCGGGAGGTGATCGACCGCATCCGTGTCGATCAGGCCAACGCGCTACGCCAGGACAAAGCGGCACGCAAGGTAATCAAGCAGAGTCGTTGGTTGCTGCTGCGCAATCGCGAAAACCTCAAGGATCAGCAAGCCGTGCAGTTGCAGGAAATCCTCGAGGCCAACCAGCCACTGGCCACGGTCTACGTGCTCAAGGATACGCTCAAGGAAATCTGGTACGCCCCCAGCGTGCGGGAGGGTTGGCGCCGCTGGCGGGACTGGTTGCGCCACGCCAGGGACAGTGGCCTGGCCCCGCTGCAACGCTTCGCTCGCAATCTGCGCAAATACGTCCGAGGCATCCTGGCCAGCGCTCGCTTCCCCATGCACACCAGCCTGCTGGAAGGGGTAAACAACCGCATCAAGGTGATCAAGCGCATGGCCTATGGCTTCAGGGACTCCGCCTACTTTTTCCTGAAAATCAAGGCCGCCTTCCCCGGGAAAGCGCGATGAACCTAAAAAAAGGCGCCCGCGGGGGGCGCCTCAGGGGCCATCCCTCACCAAAGGAGCTTTCGCTGCCGGGACGGCCGTCAGTTCACACAAGTGGGGCTGACGGGGGTTATTGGAACCTGTCGTCGGTAACAGGATGCTGAGGTGGGGATGACGATTTTGATAGGGAGGGGGTTGGGCTTTTGTGTAGGAGCGAGCTTGCTCGCGAACGGAGTTCCCCGGTTGCAACGGAGCCTTGGATTGACTCCGTTCCCTCTCCCCAGCCCTCTCCCTGAAGGGAGAGGGGGCTAGTTCGTGCCGAGAGGCGGTGTGGTTTCATCCTGATACCCGTGGAGTAGCCGGCTAACGCCGAAATACCCGAGCACACCGAACGGTCCCCTCTCCCTTCAGGGAGAGGGTTAGGGAGAGGGCGCTCTTCAGGCCAGGCACCGAAGCCACCTGGAAACACTGTTCGCGAGCAAGCTCGCTCCTACGAAAAGCAAAACCACGCCCGCAAACGAAAAAGGCCACCACAGGCCTTTCTCCACACCCGAACCTCAAAGCACCCGCAACGGGTACTCGACGATCAACCGCACCTCATCCAGGTCCGACTCGAAGGCCGTGGCCCGCGTCGTCGCCTGGCGCAGGCGGAAGGACAGGTCCTTCAGGTTGCCGTTCTGCACCACGTACTTCGCCTCGACGTCGCGCTCCCAGCGCTTCTGGTCGGTCAATGGATCGCCATTCCCGTCGCGGCGCATGTAGACCGCGTTGGCGTGGCTGTAGTCGGCGTCGCTGCCGCGGGCGTAGCGGGTCATGAAACTCAGGCCAGGGATGCCGTAGGCCTGCATGTCGAGGTCGTAGCGGAGCATCCAGGAGCGCTCCTTCGGCGAGTTGAAGTCGGTGTACTGGATGGAGTTGTCCAGGTAGATCGAGTCCGACTGGCGCAGGTAGTCGAAGTCGTTATTGCCGTTGTTGCGCTGGTGGCTCAGGGCCAGGGTGTGGGCGCCGAAGCGCACGCCGAGCTTGCCGCTCCAGATGTTGGTGTTGAACTCGCCGAGCAGCTCGCGGCCGCCGTCGTCCACCGACTTGTAGTAGGTGAAGCCGCCGATCAGGTCCAGGCCGTCGGCCAGCGGATAGGTCGCCGAAGTAGCCGCGTAGTACTGCTTCCAGGTGTCCTTCAGGCGGCTGCCGTAGAGGCTCACGCTGACCTCCTCGGTGAGCGCGTAGTCGCCGCCCAGGTAGGCGACCCAGGGGGCGTCGACGGGGCCTGCGTAGAAGGTCGAGAAGCCTTCGCTCATCTTGCGGTCGTTGGGCTGGCTCATCGAATGCAGGCGCCCGGCCTGCAGGTCCAGGCCCTCGATGCTGGCGTTGTTCAGGGTCACGCCGCGGAAGGATTCGGGCAGCAGGCGCGAGTCGCCGTAGTGCACCACCGGCGTCTGCGGGAACACGTCGCCGATCCTCACCTCGGTGTCGAACAGGCGCAGCCTGGCGGCGCCGCCGGCCTTGGCGTATTCGTCCTGGGTGCGGCCCCGGGCGTCCACCGGCAGCACGTCGAAGGAGCTGTGCCCGCCGTTGCGGCCGTCGCCGCTGTCCAGCTGGATGCCGAGCATGGCGAAGGCGTCTACGCCGAAGCCCACCGTGCCCTGGGTGTAGCCGGACTGGTAGCGGGCGAAGAGGCCCTGGGCCCAGGCCTCGGAATAGCCGTTGCCCTTGGGGCTGGACTGGCCGTGGCGCTCGTCGCGGTTGAAGTAGAAGTTGCGGTTGAGGATGTCCAGGCGCTGGCCTTCGAGGAAGCCTTCGGCGCTTTCCTCGGCGCCGACCAGGGGGCTGGCCAGCCCGGCGGCGAGCAGGGAGAGGGCCAGGGGAATGTTCCGCTGTGTCATCGATCGCTCCATGGGGTGTTGGGCGGCTGCCGGGGAGGCGCCGCATCGTTGTTGTGCGCCCACGGCGACGGGAGCCGCGCGCAGGCAGGCTCCATCCTGATGACGGCGGAATGACGCGGAGATGAGGCGGACATGACAATTCCGTCAGCCGGCGAACGGCGAACGGCGAACGGCGGACGAAGACGGCAACGGCACGAAGGATGGGGAAGGCGGGGGGACCATTATCCCCCCGGTGCCTGCGCGTCCGGGGGTGTGGACGGGGCACCGAGGCTTTGCGGCAGGAGCCGCCCTGCGAGGGGAAGGTAATCGACCTTGTCTTGTGGACAAGGTCGGACCCTGCGGCCCACCGAGGGGTACCTGACAAGTAGTCCCGGCAGGCACGCGTGGGTGGCGAAACGATAGAAGCTGGCCTTGTGCCGGTCAATCGGAAATGCCGAACGGACGTTCGATATTCGCCCTTTCAATGGGGAGCGGCCCGTCGATCGGCAGGATTTATCGTTAGCTGGCTATCGGCATGGGGCTATACTCTTGTAACAGATTGTGTCGGCAAGCCGCCCGAGGGCGGCCTGCCGCACCTCGTCCGGTGGCGACAGGGACGGCCGCCGTACAACGCCAACAACAGTGTCATCGACGAGAGAGCCCCATGAACGCACCCGCTCCGCACTACACTGCCGAAGAACGCACCCGACGCATCTTCGCCATCGTCGGCGCCTCCTCCGGCAACCTGGTGGAATGGTTCGACTTCTACGTCTACGCCTTCACCGCCATCTACTTCGCCCACGCCTTCTTCCCCTCGGGCAACCCCACGGTGCAGTTGCTCAACACCGCCGGAGTGTTCGCCGCCGGCTTCCTGATGCGCCCCATCGGCGGCTGGATGTTCGGCCGCATCGCCGACAAGAAGGGCCGCAAGACGGCGATGATGATCTCGGTGCTGATGATGTGCGGCGGCTCGCTGGCCATCGCCGTGATGCCCACCTACGAGACCATCGGCGTGCTGGCGCCGGCGGCGCTGCTGCTGGCGCGGCTGTTCCAGGGCCTGTCGGTGGGCGGCGAGTACGGCACCAGCGCCACCTACATGAGCGAGGTGGCGCTCAAGGGCCAGCGCGGCTTCTTCGCCTCCTTCCAGTACGTGACGCTGATCGGCGGCCAGCTGCTGGCGGTGCTGGTGGTGGTGATCCTGCAGCAGCTGCTGAGCAACGAGGAGCTGCGCGCCTGGGGCTGGCGGATTCCCTTCGTGGTCGGCGCCATCACCGCGGTGATCGCCTTCTACCTGCGCCGTTCGCTGAGCGAGACGGCCAAGGACGAGAACCTGCACCGCGCCGAGTCCGGCACCCTCACCGAGCTGTTCGCCCACCACAAGCGCGCCTTCTTCACCGTGCTCGGCTTCACCGCCGGCGGCTCGCTGATCTTCTACACCTTCACCACCTACATGCAGAAGTACCTGGTCAACACCGTGGGCATGGACGCCAAGGTGGCCAGCGGCGTGATGACCTTCGCGCTGTTCGTCTACATGTGCATGCAGCCGCTGTTCGGCGCCCTCTCCGACCGCATCGGGCGCAAGACCTCGATGCTCTGGTTCGGCCTGCTGGGCATGCTCTGCACCTGGCCGATCCTCTCCGCGCTCAAGACCACCACCAGCCCCTACATGGCCTTCGTGCTGATCATCGTGGCCATGGCCATCGTCAGCCTATACACCTCCATCAGCGGGCTGATCAAGGCCGAGATGTTCCCGCCGCAGATCCGCGCCCTGGGCGTGGGCCTGTCCTACGCGGTGGGCAACGCCATCTTCGGTGGCTCGGCGGAATACGCGGCCCTGGGCCTGAAGAGCCTCGGCGTGGAGTCGTACTTCTACATCTACGTCTCGGTGATGTGCGGCGTGGCGCTGGTGGTCTGCCTGCTGCTGCCGGACCTGCGCAAGGTCAGCTACCTCAACGACGAGGACTGACGGTGCGCGGGCGGTGGAGGCTCAGTCCTCCACCTTGCCGCGCAGGCGGCTGTTGGGCAGCGCCAGGGCGATGAGCAACGCCAGCACGCCGACGCCGGCGTTGACCAGGAACAGCCGGCGGAACACCTCGTCCAGCAGCAGGCGGCGGTCCTCGTGGCCGGGGCCGGCGAGGCTGGCGAGCAGTTCGTTGGCGGAGATGCCGTGGCCGAAGCCCTCCCCGGCCGCCAGTGGCTGCAGCATGGCCAGGAGGATCGCCGACATCAGGGCGACGCCCACCGCCCCACCGAGGGAGCGGAACAGCGTGGTGTTGCTGGTGGCGACACCCAGGTGGCTATGCGACACGGCGCTCTGCGCGGCCACCAGGCTGGTGGGGAACTGGGTGCCGGCGGCGGTGCCGCAGAGCAGCATGAACAGCCCCGACAGCCAGAAGCTGGACGGCGTGGCCAGGGCCAGGCCGGCCACCGCGCAGGGCAGCAGCAGCGCGCCGGCGACTATCTGCGGCTTGTAGCGGCCCAGTATGGTGGTCAGGCGCCCGCAGCAGTAGGCGCCGATCGGCACGCCCATGGCCAGCGGCAGCATGTGCAGCGCGGCGCTGTCGGCGCCGGCGCCGGTCACCGACTGGAAGCGCAGCGGCACCAGCACCGACAGCGAGATGATCTGGAAGCTGGCGAAGAAGCCGACCATCCAGCTCAGCGTCGCCGCGCGGATGGCGAACAGCTGCATGGGCACCAGCGGCTCGGCGGCGCGGCGCTCCTGCAGGACGAACAGCACCAGCAGCACCAGGGCCGCGGCGAACAGCCCGAGCAGCTGCGCATCGCGCCAGTCGGCGCCCTGGCCGACGTCGGTGATGGCCAGCAGCAGGCTGCCCAGGCCTGCGATCATCAGCAGCGTGCCCAGGTAGTCGATGCGCGGCCGCCGGCCCGGCACCGGCAGGCCCACCAGGGTGCGCCGCGACACCACGAAGGCCACCAGGCCCACCGGCAGGTTGATCAGGAACACCCAGCGCCAGGACAGGTACTCGGTGAGCAGCCCGCCCAATACGGGGCCGGCGATGCTCGCCACCGCGTACATGCTGCTGAAGTAGCCCTGGTAGCGGCCGCGTTCGCGCGGCGGGACTATGTCGCCGATGATCGCCTGGCTCACCGACATCAGCCCGCCGGCGCCCACGCCCTGCAGCACCCGCGCCAGCACCAGCTGCTCCATGCTCTGGGCCAGGCCGCAGAGCAGCGAGGCGAAGGTGAACAGCGCGGTGGCGAAGAGCATCAGCCGGCGCCGCCCGTAGAGGTCGCCGAGCTTGCCGTAGATGGGCATGGAGATGGTCATGGCGACCATGTAGCCGGAGATCACCCAGGCCAGCAGGTCGAAGTTGGCGAAACCGGCGGAGATGGCGGGCAGCGAGACGGCGACGATGGTCTGGTCGAGCGCGCCGAGGAAGATCGCCAGCATCAGCCCGATGAGGATGGTGCGCACCGGCGGACGCGGGTGGCTCAGGGTATTCAAGCAACCCCCTTGAGGACGAGCGGATTGAATGGGACGGGATGGATGCTTAGCAGTCTAACGGATTGTGCCTGCGGCGCGCTGCCGCACTTTTGCAATCCGGTAAAGGCTCTATCTCGATATGGACACGCTGACTGTCAGAAATCTCCTGCTACGCTTTTGCAGCGCTCCGTTCGCACCTGCCGCCGAATCCACCGATAGACGAAGGGCGGGAACACCCATAGGCGAAGGCTATGAGGGTCCTGTTCTATAGTTTTTCTGTTCGTGACCAGGAGGAATGCATGAAAGCCAACCTGCCCTCTGAGTTGCTGTCCCTGCAATTGCCGTTGCGCATCCGTATCGGCGATGTCCAGGCCTTCGACCTCGGCCCGGACCCGCAGGTGACGCTGATCGTCCGCGATCCGACGCTGCTGGCCGAGATCACCCAGCCCAGCCTGGACGCCCTCGGCCGCGCCTACGTCGAGAAGCGCATGGATATCGAGGGGCCGATCGGCGACGTCATCGCCATGGGCGATGCCCTGAGCGAGGCCCTGGGCGTCGACGACGGCCCCGCCGACTTCGTCCGCGAAAGCCACGACAAGCGCACCGACGCCGAAGCCATCCACTACCACTACGACCTCTCCAACGACTTCTACAAGCTCTGGCTGGACCCGGAGATGGTCTATTCCTGCGCCTACTACGAGACCGGCACGGAAGACCTGGCCACCGCCCAGCTGGCCAAGTTGCGCCACCTGTGCCGCAAGCTGCGCCTGAAGCCCGGCGAGCGTCTGCTCGACGTCGGTTGCGGCTGGGGCGGCCTGGCCCGCCTGGCGGCGCGCGAGTTCGGCGCCGAGGTCTACGGCATCACCCTCAGCGAAGAGCAGCTCAAGCTCGGCCGCGAACGGGTCAAGGCCGAGGGCCTGGAAGGCAAGGTGAAGCTGGAATTGCTGGACTACCGCGACCTGCCGCGCGACGGCCGTTTCGACAAGGTGGTCAGCGTGGGCATGTTCGAGCACGTCGGCCATGCCAACCTGGGCCTCTACTTCCAGCAGCTGTACGACGCGGTGCGCCCGGGCGGCCTGGTGATGAACCACGGCATCACCGCCCGCTACACCGACGGCCGCCCGGTGGGCCGCGGCGCCGGCGACTTCATCGACCGCTACGTGTTCCCCCACGGCGAACTGCCGCACCTGTCCCTGGCGGTGGCGCGCATGAGCGAGGCGGGCCTGGAAGTGGTCGACGTCGAGGGCCTGCGCCTGCACTACGCGCGCACCCTGGACTTCTGGAGCGCCAGCCTGGAAGCGAAACTGGCCGAGGCCGCCAAGCTGGTGCCGGAGCAGGCACTGCGCATCTGGCGCCTGTACCTGGCCGGTTGCGCCTACGGCTTCAAGAAGGGCTGGATCAACCTGCACCAGATCCTGGCGAGTAAGCCGCACGCGGACGGCAGCCACGAGGTGCCGTGGAGCCGGGGGGATATCTACGCCTGAGGCGCGGCCACCTGTAGGAGCGGGCCCTGCCCGCGATTCGCGCGCAGGGCGCGCTCCTACATGGAATGGCGTAGGTGGGGCGGCGTAGGAGCGGATCTCATCCGCGAATCGCGCCGGGACGTCCGGCTATCGCGGACAAGGTCCGCTCAGGCTCCGGCAAACACAACGCCCGTAGGATGGTGTTGAGCGAAGCGATACCCATCGCCATCACTGCCGGGTGGGTTTGGTGCGTGCCCTGAAGAGCGCCCTCTCCCTAACCCTCGGCTGCGCGCCCCGCCCTGAAGGGAGAGGGGACCGTTCGGAGTGCGCTGATGTTTCGGCGCTAGCCGGCTTGTACCGATTACCCGGCTGACACCAAATCCCTTCTCGGCACGGACAAGCCCCCTCTCCCTTCAGGGAGAGGGCTGGGGAGAGGGAGCAGAGTCACCCCAAAGCACTACTGCATCCGGCATGCTCCATTCCCAAGCAACCCTGCTTCCTCTGCGGCACAATACGCCCCCTCCAGCCCCCGCCCGGATGCCCTCCCGTGCCCACCCTCCAGGAACTCCCCCTCACCCAAGCCCCCTGGCCCCTGCTCCTGCTCGCCGATCCCAGCCGCGACCAGATCGAACGCTACCTCCCGCAATCCCGCCTGCTGGCGCTGGTCGAAGGCGAGGCAGTCCGCGGAGTCCTGGCGCTGACGCCGGTGAGCTGGGGCGTACTGGAAGTCACCAACCTCGCCGTGGACGAGGCCTGGCAGGGGCGTGGGCTGGGCAAGCGCCTGCTGGCCGCGGCCATCGACGCGGCGCGGGCGGCCGGGGCGTTGCGGCTGGACATCGCCACCGGCAACTCCAGCCTGGCGCAGTTGGGGCTCTACCAGCGCATGGGCTTTCGCATCTGCGCCGTGGAGAGCGACTACTTCAGCCTCAACTACCCCGAGCCCATCGTCGAGAACGGCATCCCCTGCCGCGACCGCCTGCGCCTGAGCCTGGTGCTCTAGTCGGCCAGCGCCTGATAGAGGGTGTCGACGTTGCTGCGGTACAGGCCCAGGTAGGTGCTGGCCGGGCCTTCGCTGGCCAGCGCGTCCGAGTGCAAGGTGCCTCCGATCTTCGCGCCGCTTTCCTCGGCGATCCGCTGCATCAGCCGCGGGTCCTTGATGTTCTCCACGAACACCGCGCGGATGTGCTGCTCGCGGATCTGCCGGATCAGTTCGGCGACCTCGGTGGCCGAGGCTTCGCGCTCGGTGGACAGGCCCTGGGGCGCCAGCAGCTTCAGGCCGTAGGCCTGGCCGAGGTAGCCGAAGGCGTCGTGGGAGGTGACCAGGGTGCGGCGGTCGGCGGGCAGGTTGCCGAGCTTGCCCTTGGCGTAGGCGAGCAACTCGTGGGCTTGCTTCAGGTAGGCCTCGGCGTTGCGCCGGTAGTCGGCGGCATTGGCCGGGTCGAGCTTCTCCAGCGCCTTGGCGATGTTGTCGACGTAGATGTCGGCGTTGGCCAGGTTGTTCCAGGCGTGCGGGTCGGGGATGGTCTGGCCATCCTCCTCCAGGCTGCGCGGGATCACGCCGTGGCTGGCCTGGATCACCTGTGCGCGGGTCTCGGTGCTCTTCACCAGGCGGTCGAGCCAGGGTTCGAAGCCCAGGCCGTTCTCCACCACCAGCTGCGCCTGGCGCACGGCGCGGGCGTCGTCCGGGGTGGTCTCGTAGGTGTGGGCGTCGCTGTCGGGGCCGACCAGGTTGTTCAGTTGGATGTGTTCGCCGCCGACCGCGCGGGTCATGTCGGCGAGGATGCTGAAGCTGGTCACCACGCGCGGCTTCTCGGCGGCGGACAGCGACAGGGGCAGGCAGAACGCAAGCAGGAGCAGCAGGACACGCATGGTGGCTTTCCTCAAGGGGGATGTCATTGCGGGATGGGCAGCAGGCCGCGGCGCAACAGGCCGTGCACCGGGCCGAACAGCACGGAGAACAGGTAGAACAGGCCGGCGAGCAGGACGATGGCCGGCCCGCTGGGGAGCGACCAGGCGTAGGACGCCGCCAGGCCCAGCCACACCGAGAGCGCGCCGATGCCCGCGGCCAGGGCCAGCAGCGCCGGCAGGCGGCGGCTCCAGAAGCGTGCGGCGGCGGCCGGCAGCATCATCAGGCCGACCATCATCAGCGCGCCCAGGGCCTGGAAGCCGATCACCAGGTTGAGCACCACCAGGCCGAGGAACAGCCCGTGGGCGAAGGGCCCGAGGCGGCTGACGCTGCGCAGGAACAGCGGGTCGAGGCTGTCCAGCAGCAGGCTGCGGTAGATCAGCGCGAGCACGCCGAGGCTGAGCACGGCCACGCCGAGCATGCCCAGCAAGGTCGTGCGGTCCACCGCCAGGGCCGAGCCGAACAGCAGCTCCAGCAGGTTCAGGCGCTTGCCGGCCAGGCCCAGCAGGAGCACGCCGCTGGCCAGGGAGATGGGGTAGACCGCGGCCAGGCTGGCGTCCTCGCGCAGCCCGGTGTGGCGCGTCACCCAGGCTGCCAGGCCGGCCACCGCCAGGCCCGCGCCGAGGCCGCCGAGGGTCAGCGCCGGCAGCGACAGCCCGGCCAGCCAGAAGCCGATGGCGGCGCCGGGAAGAATGCCGTGGGCGATGGCGTCGCCGATCAGGCTCATGCGCCGCAGGATCAGGAACACCCCCAGGGGCGCCGCGCTCGACGCCAGGACCACGCCGCCGAGCAGCGCGCGGCGCATGAAGGCGAATTCGACGAAGGGCTGCCACAGCGCGTGCAGGACCATCACGCCACCCGCGCCAGGCAGCGGCTGGCAATCAGCTCGCGGCTGCTGCCGTGGCGGCAACCCTCGGCAGCCACGCGCAGGCAGTCGGGGACGCGCTCGCGCACCGCGCCCAGGTCGTGGCAGACCAGCAGTAGGGTGCGGCCTTCGCGGTGCCAGGCGTCGATGTGCTGCCAGAGCAGCGCCTGGCCGGCCTCGTCGAGGCAGGCGTCGGGCTCGTCGAGCAGCAGCAGCGGGCTGTCCAGCAGGCTCAGGCGGGCCAGCAGGGCGCGCTGCAGCTGGCCGCCGGAGAGCGCCGCCAGCGGGCGCTGCTCCAGTCCCTCCAACTGCCAGTCGGCCAGCACTTGGCGCAGCTTCTCGCGGCGCTCGGCGGTGCTCAGGCGGCTGTTCCAGAAGCCGGCGCCGACCAGCTCGCCGAGGCCGATGGGGAATTGCCGGTCGAGGGCCTGCTGCTGAACCAGGTAGCCGATCTCCCGCGGCCGCAGCTGGACGCGCACGCGCCCGGCCAGGGGCTTCTGCAGCCCGGCGATGACCTTCAGCAGGCTGCTCTTGCCGCAGCCGTTGGCGCCGACGATGGCGGTCAGGCTGCCGGCGCCCAGGTCGAGGTTCAGCGGCGGCGTCAGCGGCAGGCGCGGCGGCCCCCACTGCAGGGCCTGGCAATGGATCATGGGGCCTCCCTGCGCCACTGGCTGCGGGCCACGGCGTCGTGGGCGTGGAGGCTTTCGGCGTGCACCACGCTCAGCGCGAAGGCCGCCAGCTCCCCGCGTTGCGCCAGGGCGCGGTGCAGGCGGCGGGCGGCGTCTTCGCAGAACATCAGGTTCTGCCCGTTGGCCAGGGCGAAGGCCTGCTCGTCGGCGCGCTTCACCGCGGTCTGCACGGCGGTGCCCAAGGCGGCCTCGGCGCAGTCGAGCAGCTCGCGCAGCGGCAGGCCGTCCAGGCCCTCGCGCAGGTGCAGATGCAGGTCGGCGAAGCTGCGCTGGCTGTGGGGCGTGGCGACTATGCCGGCGCTGCTGCCGAGCCAGGTGTGGACTTCCTGGTGGCTGGGCGAGCGGCCGGCGAACTCCTCGGCGAAGCGCTGCTGGATCAGTTGGCGCGCCAGGGCCGCCGAGCAGGGGCAGGTGGAGGAATAGGCCAGGCGCAGGCGCAGCTCCAGGCGCAGGCCCTGGTCGTCCAGGCGCGCGTGGACCTCGCAGGGGTACTGCTTCCAGCCGCTCAGCGGGCTGACCAGCGCCGGGCGGCTGAGCAGGGCGTCGAAGGCCAGGCGCAGGCTGGCGCGGCGCGACAGGCCGGCGTGGCTGGCGAGGAAGTCGTCGAGCACTTCGCGCAGTAGCTGCGGGCCCAGCTCGGCCTGCTCCAGGCGGGCCAGGGCCAGGTACAGGCGCGACATATGGATGCCGCGGGCGGCGGCCGCGTCCAGGCTGACGCCGGCGTCGGCCAGCGCGTTCAGGCGTTCGCCGTGCAGGCGCAGCGGCAGGGCGATGCCCTGCATGCCGACCCAGTCCAGGGCGAGGGTGTCGGACGCGGCCTGGCTGGCGACGTCGGGGAGAAAGGCGGTCATGGGAATGGCTGGTGCTGGTGGATGTTATAATATAACGTATTGTTTCCTACTCCTTCCTGCAAGCGCCATGAATCGACGCCGCCTGCTGCAAACCTTGCTCGCCAGCGCCGCCTGGCTGCCCGCCCTGGACGTTTTCGCCGGCCCGCGCCTGCTCGGCGCGCGCAGCGAGGCCATGGCCGGAGGCCTGCGCCTGGTCCTCGACCTCGACGGGCCCTTCCACTACCGCACCTTCACTCTTTCCGCGCCGGAGCGCCTGGTGGTCGACCTGGACGGCGCCAGCCTGGGCGTTCCCCTGGCCTCCCCTGCCCCGTCCGGCCCGCTGCGTGGCCTGCGCAGCGGGCGCCTGGCCGACGGCGGCACGCGCCTGGTGCTGGACCTGGCCGAGCCGGTGCAATTGCAGGCCTTCGCCCTGGGGCCCCAGGCCGGCAGGGGCCATCGCCTGGTGCTCGACCTGCATCCGGCGGGGGCACCTGTCCCGGTCGCCACGGCGAAGGCCGCTGGCAAGGGCCGCGACATCCTCGTGGTGGTGGATGCCGGCCACGGCGGCAAGGACCCCGGCGCCCTCGGCTCGCGCGGCGAGCGGGAGAAGGACGTGGCGCTGCTGATCGCGCAGAACCTGGCGCGGCGCATCGACCGCCAGAGCGGCTTCAAGGCGCGCCTGGTGCGCAACGTCGACGTGTTCATCCCGCTGCGCCAGCGCGTGGAAGTGGCGCGGCGCTGCAACGCCGACATGTTCGTCTCGGTACACGCCGACGCCGCGCCCCGGCGCACGGCCTCCGGCGCCTCGGTGTTCGCCCTTTCCGAGCACGGCGCCACCTCCACCCTGGCGCGCTTCATGGCCGAGCGCGAGAACGGCGCCGACCTGATCGGCGCCACCGGCAACCTGCCGCTGCAGGACAAGGACCCGGCGCTGGCCAAGGTGATCCTCGACATGTCGCTGAGTTCCACCATCGCCTCCAGCCTGGACCTGGGCCACAGCGTGCTGCGCAGCCTCGGCGGCATCACCCGGCTGCACCAGGAACGCGTCGACCAGGCCGGCTTCGCCGTGCTCAAGTCGCCGGACATCCCCTCGATCCTGGTGGAGACCGGCTTCATCTCCAACAACGCCGACTGCCGCCGCCTGCACGACGCGCGGCACCAGCAGGAGCTGGCCGGAGCGATCTTCGATGGATTGCACGGCTACTTCCGCCAGCGCCCGCCGGTGGGGAGCCTGTTGGCGGCGTTGCGGGAGCAGGGCAAGGCGTAGGGCGAGGAGCGGATTCATCTGCGATTTCGCGGCGGGGCTCGGCCTATCGCGGACGGAGTCCGCTCCTACGAGGAAACTCCGTGCTTCACGACAATTGTAGGAGCGGGCCCTGCCCGCGATTCGCGCGCAGGGCGCGCTCCTACAGGGGAATGGCGTGGGTGGCGCAGCGTAGGAGCGGATCTCATCCGCGAATCGCGCCGGAATGTGGAATACCGTGCTGCCCCGCGAACCGTAGGAGCGGACTCCGTCCGCGATTCCCCATGCGTCCGGCTGTGGCGTGGCCGGGCGCCTACCGCACCTGCTGGCTGCACCCGCTGACACGCCCGCAGGTCAGCTTCGCCTGGCCGCCGCTGGAGCTGCTGAAGCGACTGATGTGCGTCCAGCCGATGCCGCGGCTGGTGCCCAGCCACACCTGGCCGTCGCTGCTCACGCCGCTGAAGAAGGTCAGGCGCCCGTAGCGCGTGCCGGTCTGCGCCCAGCGCTGGCCGCTGGCGGCGTCGAAGCCGCGCAGGTAGGTGTCGTGGCCCTGGGTGGCGACGCTGTAGTGGCTGCCGTCGCGGTCCATGCAGGCCAGCACGTTGGCCAGCCAGGCGCAGGCCGCCGGCGGCAGGCCGGGGAAGGCCTGCGGCGGCTCGCCAGCGGCCTGCGCCAGGGGCGCCAGGAGCAGCAGGCAGAGCGTCAGGGCGGCGGCTTTCATCGGGACCTCGGGGCGGGCTGGATGGGCCTCCATGGTACGCCGGCGGATTGTCGAATACGAAATGTTATATTATAACAATTCTATCCCGTCCTTCCGGAGACCGCCATGTCCCTGCAATCCGAACCGGTCCTCAGCGAACGGCAACTGCTGGCGCAACCCGCCAGCGCCTACATGAACGAGGCCCAGCAGGCCTTCTTCCGCGACCTGCTGCTGCGCCAGCGCGCCGAGCTGCAGGCGCGCATCGACGGCGAATTCGACGCGCTGCGCGAGGTGGAACGGCCCGGCGACGAGGCCGACGTCGCCAGCCGCGAGGAACAGCGCCAGTGGCAGCTGCGCCTGCTGGAGCGCGAGAAGAAGCTGCTGGACAAGATCGACCAGGCCCTCGAGCGCCTGGCCCGCGGCGACTACGGCTGGTGCGCCGAGACCGGCGAGCCGATCGGCCTGCGCCGCCTGCTGCTGCGCCCCACCGCCAGCCTCAGCGTCGAGGCCAAGGAACGCCAGGAGCGCCGCGAACTGCACCTGCGCGACGCCTGAAGAATCCATAACAGAGAGCCACCACCGTGAAGCAACGCCTACCCGTCACCGTCCTTTCCGGCTTCCTCGGCGCCGGCAAGAGCACCCTGCTCAACCAGGTGCTGAAGAACCGCGAGCACCGCCGCGTCGCAGTGATCGTCAACGACATGAGCGAGATCAACATCGACGGCAGCGAGGTGCAGCGCGACGTCAGCCTCAACCGCGCCGAAGAGAAGCTGGTGGAGATGAGCAACGGCTGCATCTGCTGCACCCTGCGCGAAGACCTGCTGCAGGAAGTGGCGAAGCTGGCCGCCGAAGGCCGCTTCGACTACCTGCTGATCGAGTCCACCGGCATCTCCGAGCCGCTGCCGGTGGCCGAGACCTTCACCTTCCGCGACGAGCAGGGCCGCAGCCTGTCCGACCTGGCGCGGCTGGACACCCTGGTCACCGTGGTCGACGGCCTGAACTTCCTGCGCGACTACCAGGGCAGCGACAGCCTGGCCAGCCGCGGCGAGAGCCTGGGCGAGGAAGACCAGCGCTCCATCGCCGACCTGCTGATCGACCAGGTGGAGTTCGCCGACGTCATCCTGCTCAGCAAGGTCGACCTGATCTCCAGCGCCGAGCGCGAAGAGCTGCTGGCGATCCTCCGCGGCCTCAACCCCGACGCCGAGATCCGCCCCATGCTCATGGGCCAGGTGCCGCTGGAATGGATCCTCGACACCGGCCGCTTCGACTTCGAGCGCGCCGCCCAGGCCCCCGGCTGGCTCAAGGAACTGCGCGGCGAACACGTGCCGGAGACCGAGGAATACGGCATCGCCTCCCGCGCCTACCGCGCGCGCCGGCCCTTCCACCCGCAGCGCTTCCACGACTTCCTTGCCACGCCCTGGAGCAACGGCCGCCTGCTGCGCTCCAAGGGCTTCTTCTGGCTGGCCAGCCGCTACCGCGAGGCCGGCAGCTGGTCCCAGGCCGGCGGCCTGATGCGCCACGGCCTGGCCGGGCGCTGGTGGCGCTTCGTGCCGAAGGAACGTTGGCCGCAGGACGAGGACGGCCTGCGCCAGGTGATGCGCCACTGGAGCGCGGAGACCGGCGATTGCCGCCAGGAACTGGTGTTCATCGGCCAGGGCATCGACTTCGCCCGCCTGGAGGACGAGCTGGACGCCTGCCTGCTGGACGACGCCGAATTCGCCGCCGGGCCCCAGGCCTGGGCGCGCCTGGCCGATCCCTTCGAGTTCTGGACGGAGGACGCCTGATGCTCGCCCGGCCATTGCAATGCACGTCGCGCCAGGTGCTCGGCGACGACCCGCAGGTGCTCGCCGAGGTACTGCACGACGGCGTGAACCTGGCGGTCTGGCGCCGCCGCCTGTTCCCCGAGCTGGCGGCCTATGCCGAGGCGCTGGTGCAGGGCGAGGCGCTTTACGCCCGCCACGCGACCCTGGAACTGGACGAGGCCGGGCGCAGCGACCAACTGCGCGGCCTGTTCGACGAGAGCCCGGGCGCCACGCTCTTCGCCAACGACCTGGCCTGGCTGGTGGAAGCCTTCGCCTGCCTGACCGGCGCGCGCCGCGTGGGCCTGCGCCTGCGCAGCCTGGAGCGGGCCATGTGCCCGCGCTTCCACGTCGACCACGTGGCGCTGCGCCTGGTCACCAGCTACGCCGGCTGCGCCAGCGAATGGCTGGAGGAAGGCGCCCTGCCCCGCGACCGTCTCGGCGAGGCCGAGCCGGCGCGCATCCAGCGCCTGGAAGTGGGCGACGTGGGCCTGTTCAAGGGCGAGAAATGGATCGGCAACGAGGGCGCCGGCATCGTCCACCGCTCGCCCGCCCCGGCGCCGGGCACGCGGCGCCTGCTGCTGACCCTGGACTGGCTCTAGGCCGGGCGGCGCATGTCGATGTGCGGGATGTCGTCTTCCAGGTACACCTCGCCCTCGGCGACGAAGCCGTAGCGGCCGTAGTAGCCCTGCAGGTGCGCCTGCGCCGAGAGATACACCGGGCTGCCCGGCCAGCGCCGCGCCGCCTCGTCCAGGGCGCGCTGCATCAACTGGTGGCCGAGGCCGCGACCGCGCCCGGCGGTGGCGGTGATGACGCGGCCGATGACCACCTCGCCGTCGTGCGTCGCCGGGTCGAGCAGGCGCAGGTAGGCCAGCAGCTGGCCGCCCTCGTGGGCCATCAGGTGGCAGGTGTCGCCGGACAGGTCCTGGTTGTCGATGTCCTGGTAGGGGCAGTTCTGCTCCACCACGAAGACCTCGCAGCGCAGGCGCAGGAGGGCGTACAGCGTCTCCTTGCTCAGTTCGCTGTGGTGTTGGCAGCTCCAGGTGAGGTCCATGGCGTGAGGCTCCGGCGGCAGGTGGAAAAGGCCGCCCATCCTCTCACGCCCGGGCGTTTCACACAGCCACCCGCGGCCCGGTCGGCGACAGCCCGCCGAGGTGCCGGCGCAGCGCCTCGATGGCCACCCGCACCTTGGCCGGCTGGGCGTCGCGCCGTGGCGTGACGGCGTAGATGCCGTAGGTGGGCAGGCGCCATTGCGGCAGCAGGCGCAGCAGCCTGCCCTCCTCCAGCGCCTCGCGCACTTCCGGCTCCGGCTGCAGCGACACGCCCAGGCCGTCGAGGGTGAACTGGCGCAGGGCGAGCATGCTGTTGGCCGCCACCCGCGGTTCCAGGCGCAGGCGGCAGCTCTCCCCGTCCGGCCCGTCGAACTGCAGCGCCTGGCCGTGACCGCGGGTGTTCAGCGCCAGCCAGTCGACCTGCTGCAATTGCTCGGGATGGTCGATTGCCCCGCAGCGGCGCAGGTAGGCCGGGGCCGCGCAGACTAGGTTCTGCCAGTCGCCCAGGTGGCGCGCCACCAGGCTGGAATCGGCCAGGTTGCCGACGCGGATGGCCAGGTCGATGCGCTGCTCGATCAGGTCGATCTGCTCGTCGTGGAAGAACAGTTGCAGGCGCAGCTGGCGGTGGTTCTCCAGCAGCGGACGCAGCGCCTCGGTGATCAGCCGCCCGGAGAAACCCACCGGCGCCGCCAGGCGCAGTTCGCCAACAGGTGCCTCGCGCCACTCGCCCAGGCGCTGCTCGGCTTCCTCGGCGATGGCCAGCATCTGCGCGCAACTGCGGTAGAAGGCCTCGCCGGCCTCGGTCAGCGTCAGCCTGCGGGTGGTGCGGTGCAGCAGGCTCACCTGGGCCTGCGCCTCCAGCTTGCGGATCTGCTGGCTGACCGCCGAGGGGCTCATGCCCAGGGCCTCGGCGGCGGCGGCCATGGAGCCGCGGGCGACCACGGTGGCGAACACGACCATGCCTCGGAGGTTGTCCATTGTGAAGCTCCGCTTAAGAGTGAAAGGCACGATAGCCGGTTTTTCCCGGGCTTTCTCCTGCCTAGCATGCGAAGTATCTGAAAGAAGAGGATGAACGATGCCGACTTCCCGTGCCGACGTGCCCACCCCCGATGGCGCCCGTTACCTCAAGCGCCTGTGCAACCACTTCGCCCACAAGCTGCCGGTGGAACTGAGCGAGGACAGCGGCGTGCTGAACTTCGAGTTCGGCACCTGCCGGCTCAAGGCCGACGCCGCCGCACTGCACCTGCAGGCCGAAGCCGAGGACGCCGAGCGCCTGGCGCGCGTGCAGCAGGTGGTGGTCAGCCACCTCGACCGCTTCGCCTGGAAGGAAGGCCAGCTGCCGGTGAACTGGAGCTGAGCCCCCTGCCCTTTTCTTTTGCCGCCGTGGCCGCTGCGGTTCAGCGCTGGCCGTTGAGAATCTGCTGGATCAGGCCGCTGGCCAGTTCGATCAGCAGGTAGTCGCCGTCCACTTCCTGCCACTGGTAGCCGTAGGCTGGCGGCGGCAGCTGGCGGCTACGCCAGTCTTCCACGTAGTAGCGCCGCTCGCGGTATTCCGGCGGCAGGTACTGGCCGGTCTGCCAGTGCCGGCGCTCGGCCTCCTGGCGGCGCATGGCGTCTTCCCATTCGCGTTGCCGCTGCTCCTGCTGGCGGCGTTGCGCCTCTTCCCACTGACGCTGGCGCTCATCGGCCTGGCGGCGCTGCTCGTCCTGCCACTGGCGGTCGCGCTCGGCCTGCTGGCGCTGTTCTTCCTGCCAGCGCCGCTGCTGTTCCTGCTGGCGGCGCTGGGCTTCCTGGCGCTGCTGTTGCTCGGCCTGGCGGCGCTGTTCATCGCGCTGGCGCTGGAACTCCTGTTGCTGGCGCTGCCGGTCCTCCATCTGCCGACGTTGCTGCTCGGCCATCTGCCGCTGCTGTTCCTGCTGCTGGCGTTGCTGCTCCTGCTGGCGGCGCTGCTGTTCCTCGTTCTGCCGGCGCTGCTGCTCGGCCATCTGGCGTTGCTGTTCCTGTTGCTGGCGCTGTTGCTCCTGCCATTGCTGCTGTTGCTGGGCGTCGTTGGCGTTCCAGGCGAGGGCCGCGCCGGCGGGCAGCAGCAGGCCCAGGCAAAGGGCGCGGAGGGAGGCGGTGTTGGGCATGGTCGGGTCGTCGGGCAGGGCGGCGAAATGGCCGGGAAAGTCAGGAAAGTGGACAGGGAAATGCCGGGAAAAGTTCCGATCTCGGAAAAAACGCGTCGCCGCATGAAAAGACGATTGGTCATTATTCGGTCGTAACTAGATCGATATTTCAATTTATGGTCGCAAATAGACCAAATTATCTTGAATGATGCATTTGATCTATTTTTGTACAAAATCAATAAGTCAATACTTTGAAATATTTTGTAACCGTGTGACCACTTTTACCCCGGGTTATCCACAGAATCGATGCGCAAAATTTGTACATCGCGGCCTTTCACCCGGTAGGCGGCCTGGTAAGGCCAGCGTTCCAGCGGCAATTCGCGCACGCCGGGCACCTCGCTGGGCCGGCCGACGCTGCTCAGGCTGAGGTCGGCCAGCGCCTTCACCTGGCCGACCACGTCCTGGATGGCCTTCAGCGCCTTCTCCGGGCCGATCAGCACCACGTAGTGGTCGTACAGGCCGTCCAGGTCGGCCGCCGCCTTGTGCGTCCACTGCAGGCTCATGCCAGCCCCCACTTGGCTTCTATCTCCGCGTGCGGCAGCAGGTGCCCGGCGTTGGCGTCGGCCAGGCCTTCGTCGATGGCCGCCACGTGCCAGCTCTGGCGCTCCAGGTACTGCGCCAGGGCCTGGCGCAGGTGGTAGGGGCGGTCCCGGTGGGTGGCCCGGGCCAGTTGGTCCAGGGCCTTGGCCAGGGCGTCATCGGCGCGGAAGGAGATTACGGTGGTCAATTTCTGAGCAGTCCGTTTACGCTGTATACAGAGTTTACAACGATAACATAAGTATACGAATCAGGCACTTGGCGTTGGCGAGAAGGGCAATGGGAAGGAGAGGGCGCGCGTGCGGCTGGGCGCTGGCGCGGAACTGGCCAGGAAGGCGGAAAGGCCCGGCTGGCGAGGCTTGCAGGGCACTTTCGCGGCGGCGCAAGTTGGCTTGCCGCTTTCGGGATTTGCCGCCGCCGCGGGGCGGTCCAGGCTGGCGGGGCAGCCCCTTTCCCGCCAGGAGACGCCCATGCCCCATGACTTCCCGCAACCGGTGGACGCCGCCGAGGTCCCGCGCTTCGCCGGCATCCCCAGCTTCATGCGCCTGCCCATCTTCGAGGACCCGGCCCAGGTGGACATCGCCCTGGTCGGCGTGCCCTGGGACGGCGGCACCACCAACCGCGCCGGTGCCCGCCACGGCCCGCGCGAGGTGCGCAACCAGTCCAGCCTGATGCGCAAGGTGCACCACGTCAGCCGCATCGCGCCCTACGACCTGGCGCGCGTCGGCGACGTGGGCGACGCCCCGGTGAACCCCATCGACCTGCTCGATTCGCTCAAGCGCATCGAGGGCTTCTACCGGCGCATCCACGCCGCCGGCGCGGTGCCGCTGTCGGTGGGCGGCGACCACCTGGTGACGCTGCCGATCTTCCGCGCCCTGGCCGCCGAGCGGCCCATCGGCATGGTCCACTTCGACGCCCATTCGGACACCAACGACCGTTACTTCGGCGACAACCCCTACACCCACGGCACGCCGTTCCGCCGCGCCATCGAGGAGGGCCTGCTGGACCCGCGGCGCACCGTGCAGATCGGCATCCGCGGCTCGGTGTATTCGGCGGACGACGAGGCCTTCGCCAAGGAGTGCGGCATCCGCGTCATCCACATGGAGGAGTTCGCCGCGCTGGGCGTCGAGGCGACCCTCGCCGAGGCGCGGCGGGTGGTGGGCGAAGGGCCGACCTACGTCAGCTTCGACGTCGACGTGCTCGACCCGGCCTTCGCCCCCGGCACCGGCACCCCGGAGATCGGCGGCATGACCACGTTGCAGGCGCAGCACCTGGTCCGCGGCCTGCAGGGCCTGGACCTGATAGGCGCGGACGTGGTGGAGGTGTCGCCGCCGTTCGACCTGGGCGGCGCCACGGCGCTGGTCGGCGCGACCATGATGTTCGAGCTGCTGTGCATCCTCGCCGACGCGCGGGCCGGGCGCCGCTGACCGCCGCGGGGGTTCACGCGGCGGCGCCCGCGGGGCTATAACGAAGGCCTGCCCCCGCCGCCGCGAGAACCCCCATGCTGGGCAACCTTTCCGACATCGACCTGCGCCTGCTGCGCACCTTCTGCGCCATAGTCGAGGCCGGCGGCTTCACCGCCGCCCAGGTGCGCCTGAACACCAGCCTGTCGCGCCTGAGCGTGCTGGTGCGCGACCTCGAACTGCGCCTGGGCTACTCGCTGTGCCGGCGCGGCAGCAGCGGCTTCCAGCTCACCGAGGAGGGGCAGCAGCTGTACGACGCGGCCCAGGGCCTGTTCGTCGACATCGAGCGCTTCCGCGAGCAGGTCACCGGCCTGGGCGGGCGCGACCGCGAAACCCTGCACCTGGGCTGCGTCGACGGCGTGGTCGGGCAGCACTGCTGGGCGCTGCCGCTGGCCCTCCGCCTGTTCCGCCAGGGCAACCCCGGCGTGCGCCTGAACCTGCACACCCTGCGCCCGGACGAGCTGGAGAACGCCGTGCTGGAAGAGCGCCTGCAACTGGCCATCGGCGCCTTCCACCATCGCCTGTCCGGGCTGCGCTACCAGTTGCTGTTCAGCGAGGAACAGAACCTCTACTGCGCCCCCGGCCACCCGTTCTTCGCCCGCGCCGACGACGAGCCGGGCCTGGAGGCGATCTGCGCCGCCGACTACGTCGGCCGCGGCTACATGGCCGAAAGCCGGCGCCCCCACGGCCTGGTGTTCAACCGCACGACCACCGCCTACAGCATGGAGGCCATCGCCAACCTGGTGTTCAGCGGCACCTTCATCGGCTACCTGCCGACGCCCTACGCCGCCGCCTGGGTCGCCGAGGGGCGGCTGCGGGCGATCCGCCCGGCGCAGCTGGCCTACCACTCGGAATTCCACTGCGTGACGCGCCAGGGCGCCGAGCCGGGCGAAGCCCTGGGCGCCTTCCTCGGCGCGCTGGAGCAGGCCCAGGCGCAACTGGGGCGGGGAGGGCTGGGCTCATGAACGCACTGCACGCATTGCACGAGGACGGCTTCGTGCTGCTGCCCGACCTGCTGGATGCCGCGCAGGTCGCCGAGGTGCGCGGGCTGATCGACGCCCTGCGGCCGATCCACTGGGACTACGAGGGCCTGGTGGACCACTACAAGTGCGTGTTCAACCGCTCGCCGCGCTGGCTGCCCTACCTCGACCCGCCGGGGTTGATCGAGGTGGCCGAGGCGGCCCTGGGCGAGGACTGCCACGTGATCGGCCAGACCGCCTGGCGCTGCCACCCCGGCTTCATTGGCGGCGACATGCACCAGGACTACCTGCCGTTGCGCCTGCCGGAAGCGCTGCTGCTAAGCGGCTTCGAGCTGCCGATGTTCATCTGCACGGCGCAGGTCTACCTCGACGATATCGACCACGAACTCTGCCCGACCTGGGTGATCCCCGGCAGCCACCGCGCCGGCTGCGCACCACACCCGGACGAGCGCAGCTGGCGAGGCAGGGCGGCCGAGCCGGTGCTGTGCCGCGCCGGCGACTGCCTGGTGTTCCGCAGCGACCTGTGGCACTCCGGCAGCCGCAACCTGAGCCAGCGCACGCGCTACCTGTTGCAGGTGCACTACGGCCGGCGCATGGTTGCGCAGAAGTTCTCGCCCTATCTCGACTGGCGCTTCGAACCCGAAGTGCTGGCCGCCTGCACGCCCCGCCAGCGCCGCCTGCTGGGCGACCACGAGGCGGCGGAATACGACTGAGGAGCCCGGCCATGAGCCAGACCCACCAAGGGGGCTGCCATTGTGGTGCCCTGCGTTATGAGTTCACTGCGGAGCTGGACGATGTCGGTCATTGCCATTGTTCGATCTGCCGGCGTAGCAGTGGGGGCATGGTGGTGACTTGGGCGACGGTGCCGCGTAGTAGCTTTCGTTGGTTGAAGGGGGAGCCGGCCTGCTATGTGTCGAGTCCGGGTAATCGGCGGTTGTTCTGTGGGAACTGTGGGGCGCAGGTGGTGTTCGAGACGGAGCGGACGCCGGAGACGCTGGATGTGACTGTTGCGACCTTCGATCATCCGGAGGTGGCGCCGCCGCAACGGCATGTCTGGGTGAAGAGCCGGGTTGCTTGGTTGCATCTGGATGAGCAGTTGCCGGGGGAGGATGAGGAGGTTTTGTAGGAGCGAGCTAGCCGGCGGCTCTTGTGCGCTGGATCGGTTCCGCGCCCTCTCCCTAACCCTCTCCCTTCAGGGAGAGGGTTAGGGAGAGGGCGCTCTTCAGCTGAAGCACCGACCCCTGCCGGTAGAACCCTTTACCAGTCGTAGGGCGTACAACCGTTCGCGGTTGTACGCCGCTACACCGGACTTGTCTCTAACTCCGAGGCCGACCTGGGCGACGGTCGAAGTTCACCCCAGGTCGACCCTGGCTCGTGGCTGGGCCAAGGTGAAACGGCGTATAACCGCGAACGGTTATACGCCCTACGCGGCATTTTAGAACGCCATCTGCCACTGCGCGATCAGCGCATGGTTCTGCGCCTGGCTGCCTTTCTCGCCGCTGTAGGCCAGGCCGACGCTGTGGCGGGCCGACAGGCCCAGGTCCAGGCCCAGGTCCAGCAGCAGGCTGTTGCGGTCCAGCGCCGTGCCCTGGACGCTGAAGGCGCCGCCGCCGGCGAGGAAGGCCTGGCGGGTGCTGCTGTCCAGGTCGCCGTAGGTGTGGCGCCAGCCCAGGCCCAGGCGCGGGGTCAGGCTCATGCCGTTGTCCAGGCTGGTGAGCCAGGCCGTGCGCACGCCGAGGGTGCTGCTGAGGTTGTGCTGGCTTTGCTCGTCCACGTGCAGGGCCGCGGCGCCGCCTTTTTCGTCGTAGGCGTCGCGCTTGTAGTACTGGTAGCCGAGGTTGGCGTAGGGCTCGGCGCTCAGGCGGCCGTCGCCGAGCTGGTAGCCGGCTTCGGCGAAGGCCTGCCAGCTGTGGGCGTCGTAGTCGCCCTTGGGGCGGTCGCTGAAGCCGTCGAACTCGACGCGGCGTTTGCTTTCGCCGTCGTGGCTGCTGTAGGCCGCGCCCAGGCGCAGGGCCAGCGGGCCGTCCTGGCGCAGGGCGTAGGTGCCCAGGTGCCAGCTGTCGATGTCGCCGGAGGTGCCGCCCTGGCCGTCGAGGTCGGTGTGCGAGTAGCCGCCCAGCACGCCCAGGCGCCATTGGCCGTCCAGCGCCCAGTCGGCGCCCAGCAGGGTGCCGCCGGTGTTCTGGTCGAGGTCGCCGCTGCCGTGCTCGCCGTCCAGTTGGCCGTGGCTGCCGATGCCTTGCAGCCAGAGGCGGCCGGCGGCGTTCGGGTCGTTCAGGTTGCGCGCCTCGCTGGGCACGCCGAGGGCGGCCAGCTGCGGGGTGTCGCGGTCGTCGCTGGCCACCAGCAGGCCGCCGCCGAGCTGGCGCAGCGCGCCGAGCATGGCGCCGCCCACCGCCTGGCTGCCGGCCAGGGTGGCGGCGGCCAGGTTGGCGTTGCTGGCGCCGGCCAGCTGTTCCACGGCGCGGCCGGCGTTGCCGGCGTCGCTGGTGATCAGCGCGTTGTACAGCTGGCCCATGCCCTGGCCCTGCAGGGCGCTGGCGGCGTTGCGGCCGTTGCCGCTGCTGGCCAGGTCGGCGAACTGCACGTCGTTGCGCGTCAGTTGCAGGTCCACGCTGTTGGCGCCGTAGCCGAGGCTCGGGGTGAGGAAGGCGAAGTTGCTGCTGACCTCGGCGAACCGGCCGCTGACGCCGCCGCTGGCGTCCAGCACCTGGTAGCTGCTCTGCCAGGGATAGTTGCCGGGCCCGGCCTGCAGGGCCAGGCGCGCGCCGTCCAGGGTCGCGCTGCCATCCACTTGCAGGGTGGCGTGGCTGCCGTCGGCCTCCACGCCATAGACCAGGGTCGATCCGCTGCGCAGGGCCAGGTCGCCGGTCACGTGGGTGGCGCCCTGCTGCGGGTTGGCCAGCAAGGTGCCGCTGACGTCCAGGCCGCCGACGCTGCCGCTGCCGGCGTAGCTGGCGCCGCTGTCCACCAGCAGGCTGCCGGCGATGCCGCCCTGGTTGATCAGTTGGGCGCCGGCGAAGACTTCGCCGCCTTCGCTGAAGTCGCCGCTGCCAGTGAGGGTCCAGGCGCCCTGGCGCACCTCCAGGCGCTCGAAGTTGCGGCTCTGGCCGAAGCTGCCGCCGCGGGCGTCGTCGAAGCTCACCCGGTCATGGCCGTCTCCACCGTCCACCAGGCCTTCGAAGCGGCTGCCGGCGAGCAGCGTCAGGCTGTCGTCGCCGCCGCCCAGTTCCAGGGCGATGCCGTTGCCACCGTGGATCAGGCCGTCGTTGATCACGCTGTCGGCGAAGTCGCCGACGAGAGTCGCGCCGCTGGAAGCCAGGCCTTCGATGGTGCCGTGGTTCTCCAGGGTGGTGGCGCCGTAGCCGCTGCCGGCGGAGCCGTCGTCCACCAGGATGCCGCGGCTGGCGCCGCTGATCAGCGCGCCGGCGGCGTTGTAGACGCTGCCGCCGCCCATGGCGATGCCCTCGCTGCCGTTGGGCTGGCCGCCCTTGTCGACGCCGGCCGCGCCTATGCCTTCGATGATCCCGTGGTTCTCGATGTGGCCGATCAGGTCGATGTCCACGCCATCGCCGTCGCCATCGGGCACCAGGCCGTTGTAGGCGCCGGTGATGCGCCCGTAGTTGGTGACCGTGCCGTTGCCGTCGGAGCCGTAGCCCGAGCCATTGCGGCCGATGATCACGCCGTCGGCGTAGTTGACCAGGGTGGCGCCGACGTCGGTGGTGATGCCGTGGCGGCCGCCGGAGATCAGCCCGTGGTTGTAGACGCTGCCGCCCTCGGCATCCTGGAAGTCGATGCCGTCGTTCTTGGCGTCGGCGTCGACCATGTCGCCGCTGCTGATCTCGCCGTAGTTGGTGATGCTGGCGTTGGCGCCGGGGCGGATGCCGTCGTTGCCGTCGCCGTGGATGACGCCGGTTTCGCGGTTGATGATGGTCACCGGCACGCCGCTGCGCAGGTCGTCGAAGTCCACCGCCTGGCCGCTGGCCGAGCGGATGCTGCCGGCGTTGTCCAGCAGCAGGCTGCCGCTGTCGAAGCCGTCCTTCACCCGCACCGCGTCGTCGCTGGCGCTGATGCTGGCGCCTACGCGGTTGTAGATCTGGTAGTCGCGGGTGGTCGCGGTGCTGCCCGAGCTTTCGATGGCGCGGCCGCTGGTGGCGGTGATCTGCCCGCTGTTGTCGACCACCACGCCGGCGCCGCTGGTGGCGTCCTTCAGGGCGACGGTCTTGTCGCTGGCGGTGATGCTGCCGCTTGCGGTGACCTGCAGGCTGGTCTCGCCGGAGAGCGTCTGCTTGCTGGTGCTGGGCGTGCTGATGACGATGGGGCCGGCGGGCGCGGCGTGGGCGCCGGCGCTGAAGACGAGGGCGATGCTGAACGCCAGCGGGGAAGGCTTGAACGACATGGCGACGACCTTTTTTCTTCTGGAAGTGGCCGTCGTTTATAGCGATGCAATCTTACGTTTTTGTAACCATGCTGGCTTTTTGCCAAGGCCGGGCGGGGGCGCCCGGCCTTGCCGTCACTGCTTGTAGTAGACGATCTGGTTGCTGGTGGCGAGCAGTTCGCCGGCCTCGCTCCACAGCTCCGCGGCCTGGTCGAAGTAGCCGTTGCGGAAGGCCTGGCCGCGGGCCTCGCCGAGCAGGTAGCCGCTGCCCACTTCGGCCAGCTGCGCGGCGTCGGTGTGGAAGTAGGTGGTGATCGACACGGTGCCGGCGGGCACCGGGGTGGCGCGGCGCAGCCACACGCGCGGGTAGAAGATATCGCTCATCGCCGCCAGGGCCGGGAAGTCCAGCGCCCGCGGCTGGGCGTCGCGCAGCCAGAGGCGGGTGCGGCTGTGCTCGCCGCTGCCGTCCCAGGTGCTGGGGAAGGCGCCGTCGATGGCGCGCATCTCGTACTGCTGCACCCAGGCCACGCCCTTGCCGCTGGTGTTCAGCGGCGGCGTCTGCGCCGGCGCCGTGGCCTGCGGGCGCGCCAGGTCGAGTTCGCTCCAGGTCTCGCGGCGCAGGGCGGTGACCGCGGTGCCGGTGGTGGAGACCTGCTCCACGCCGTCGGCGTCCACCTGGCTCAGCTGCAGCAGCCAGTGCTGGGTGGAGCGGTTGGTGCGGATCGGCGTGGCGCGCACGGCGAAGGCGCCGGCCTCGATGGCGGCGGCGAAGTTCACCGTCAGCGCGACGGGCGCGCCGAGCAGCCGCGGGTGGCACAGCACGGCCTGCAGCAGGGTGGCGGCGGTGATGCCGCCGAAGGGCCCGACCATGTTCCAGTAGTCGGCGCTGGTGTGGCCATGGAACAGGTCGGCGTCGCGGGCGTCGGCCTCCAGGGCCAGGGCGCGGTCGAAGGGGTGCAGGGCGGAGTCGGTCATGCTCGGTGCTCTCGGCGCGGGTATCCGGTCCTTTTAGGGGAGCGGCCCGGGCGCGGTCAAGCGAACCGGGCGGTCAGGGCGTGACCTCGAAACGCAGGGTGCCGATCACCTGGCCGACCTCGGTGATCACCTGCACCTGCCAGCGCCCGGTCGGGTCGGCGGGGAAGTTCTGCTTGTGCGTCCAGGCGCGGTAGCCGGCCTCGCGGCCGCCGTGGATGTCCAGGGCGATGCGGTCGACTTCCTGGCCGTTGTGCAGCCACACGTGGAAGATGCGCTCGTCCAGGCCGCGCGGCGCGCTGATGGCGGTGTAGGCGTAGAGGCCCTGGGCGCGGATCTGCGCGGCGCCGACCTGCTCGACGCTGTCGCCGGGGGTGCGCTGGCTGTTGTCGAACTGCTCGGTGACCGCCATTTCCGCCAGCCACAGGGTGGAGGGCGGCACCCAGGCGCGGCCGAACCAGCCGACCACGCCGATGCACAGGGTCAGGCCGAGCAGGGCGAACCAGCGCCACCACTTGTGGATGCCCACCGACACCACCAGGCTGGGGAAGGACAGCGCCACGGCGATGCCCAGGGCCCAGCGGTAGCTTTCCGGGGTGCTCAGCTGGAGGATCAGCGGCAGCGCGGTGAGCAGCACGGCGAACAGCGTCAGGGTGTGGTAGCCGAGGAAGGTCCAGCGCCGCGGCGCCAGCCACTTGTAGTAGACCGGGTCGGTGATGGCAATCAGCCCGGCCAGCCCCAGGGCGCCGGTGAACAGGGCCTGGCCGCTGTTCCAGGTGGTGGTGACGAAGAAGAACGGTAGGACGAAGAACAGGCTTTCCTGGTGGATCAGCTGGGTCGCGTAGCGCAGCAGCCCCGGCGGCACCGACCAGCCGAAGCGCTCCTTGAAGCGCTGGGTGAGCAGGTTCTCGAGCATCAGCCAGAGCCAGCTGACCAGCATGACGATGGCCATGGCGCGGGCGAAGCCGGCGCGGTGGCGGTCGACCATCATGAAGCTGAACAGCCCGGAGCAGAAGCCGAACAGGGCGACCAGCCGCGGGTAGCGTTCGAGGAGCGAGAGGGCCAGCGCGATCAGGCGCTGCACGCGGGATTTCAACACAAGCATGACGAAGGGCCGAAGCCGGACAACCGGAAGGGCGGGGATTGTAGCGCTTGTGCCGGGCGCGGGGCAGCGGCGCTGGACGGAGGGTAGGGTGGCCGGCGGCTCTTCGTAGGAGCGAGCCATGCCGCCTGAGACGTAGGAGCGGACCTTGTCCGCGATAGCCAGGGGTTTCGGCGCGATTCGCGGATGAGATCCGCTCCTACGCCGCCCCACCCGCGCCATTCCCCTGTAGGAGCGCGCCCTGCGCGCGAATCGCGGGCAGGGCCCGCTCCTACAAGGGTTGGCATTCAGCCCCGTAGGATGGGTTGAGCGGAGCGATACCCATCGCCACGACCGCATGGGTTTCGCAAGCTCAACCCATCCTACGAAGGCTTGTGTGCGGGCTCTGACGCCACCCCGCCACTCAACTCCTCGCGGGCATAGTCGACGAACAGCCGCGCCGGCTTGGTCAGCTGCGCGCGCTTGAGCCAGGCGGCCACCAGGCCGGAGGCGCTGACGTCTTCGGCGATGTTCACCATCACCACCTTCTTGCCGTCGTAGGTGCATTCCGAATGCGGCCGGGTGACCAGCACCGAGAAGCCGAAGCCCTGGCCGACCATGCCGCGCACCATCTCGATGGAGGGCGAGCTGAAGGCGATGTTCGGCGTCAGCCCCAGTTCCTCGAAGATGCTCACGAAGTAGGTGCGGCTGGGCTGCACGTCGAGCAGGATCATCGGCTCCAGCGCCAGGTCGCGCAGCGACACCTGGGCCTGGCGGGCAAAGCGGTGGTCGGCCGGGAGCAGGGCGTAGGGGCGCTGCGCCGGCATCAGCGGCTCGGTCTCGATGGTGCCGTCGAGGTCGTGGCGGTACAGCAGGGCCAGGTCGAAGCGTCCGGAGGTCAGGCCCTGCACCAGTTCCTGCTGCTCGCCGTCGCGGATGCGGATCTCCACCCCCGGGTAGCGCTCGCGGAAGCCGGCGATCAGCCGCGGCAGGTACAGCGGCGCCACCGTCTCGAAGCAGGCCAGGTCGATCTGCCCGGCCACCACGTCGTTGTCGGCCAGGGCGTTCTGCTCGAACTCGTGGGCCATGCGCAGCAGTTCCTGGGCCTTGCGGTAGAAGCGCGCGCCGCTGGGGGTGAGGGACACGCCCTGGGCGTGGTGGCGGATGAACAGCTGCACGCCGAAGCTCTCTTCCAGGCCCTTGATCGCCGTGGAGATCGACGGTTGGGCGATGTAGAGCTTGCGCGAGGCCTCGGCCACGCTGCCGCATTCCACTGTGGTCACGAAATACTTCAATTGCCGCAAGGTATAGGAAGCCACTGCAAGACCTCTATGGCGCGGCTTCGCCGGTGGCGTGCGCGCTCTCGTTGTGTCATCGGTTCATCGGGAAGCAAGGATCGGGCCCGCCGGCCTGCGCCGGGGAGCGTCGAGGCGCCTCCAGGTGCCGCACCATAACCCAGCATGGCGCACTTTGCCGGTGCGCGCCTGCCCAGCTTTTTCATATACCCCGAAGACATATTTAATATTTTTCCTCCGCCGGGGCATGCGCGACCATCAGCGGTACCACAGAACAAAACAATAATTGCTCGTGAGCAGGAGTGCCCTGGTGTATCAACTCAGCGACTGGCAGCAGCGTGCAGCCCGCCAGACCTTCATCGACGCCGCCCTGATCGATGGCCGCCGCATGGCCGCCGCCGACGGCGCCACCTTCGCATCCATCGACCCGGCCACCAACCGCCTGCTGGCCAACGTCACCGCCTGTGGCGCGACCGAAGTCGACGCCGCCGTGCGCAGCGCCCGCCGTGCCTTCGAGCAGGGCCCCTGGGCGCGCATGGCGCCGCGCGAGCGCAAGGCCGTGCTGCTGAAGCTGGCCGAGCTGATGCTGGCCCACCGCGACGAGCTGGCCCTGCTGGACTCGCTGAACATGGGCAAGCCGGTGATGGACGCCTGGAACATCGACGTGCCCGGCGCCGCCGGCGTCTTCTCCTGGTACGCCGAGGCCCTGGACAAGCTCTACGACCAGGTCGCCCCGACCGCGCCCAACGCCCTGGCCACCATCACCCGCGCGCCCCTGGGCGTGATCGGCGCCGTGGTGCCGTGGAACTTCCCCCTCGACATGGCCGCCTGGAAACTGGCCCCGGCCCTGGCCGCCGGCAACTCGGTGGTGCTCAAGCCGGCCGAGCAGTCGCCGTTCTCGGCCCTGCGCCTGGCCGAACTGGCTCTGGAGGCCGGCCTGCCCGAAGGCGTGCTGAACGTGGTGCCGGGCCTCGGCGAGCACGCCGGCAAGGCCCTGGGCCTGCACCCGGACGTGGACTGCCTGGTGTTCACCGGCTCCACCGAAGTGGGCAAGTACTTCATGCAGTATTCCGCCCAGTCCAACCTCAAGCAGGTATGGCTGGAGTGTGGCGGCAAGAGCCCGAACCTCGTGTTCGCCGATTGCCGCGACCTCGATCTTGCGGCTGAAAAAGCGGCATTCGGCATTTTCTTCAACCAGGGCGAGGTCTGCTCGGCCAACTCGCGGCTGCTGGTGGAGCGCTCCATCCACGACGAATTCGTCGAGCGCCTGATCGCCAAGGCCCGCGACTGGGCCCCGGGCGACCCGCTGGACCCGGCCAGCCGCGCCGGCGCCATCGTCGACGCCAAGCAGACCGCCAGCATCCTGCGCTTCATCGAGGAAACCCGCGGCAGCGCCGCTACCCTGGCTTGCGGTGGCCGCCAGCTGAGCTTCAATGGTTCGGGCAACTTCATCGAGCCGACCATCTTCACCAACGTCGACCCGCAGCAGCACCTGGCCCGCGAGGAAGTCTTCGGCCCGGTGCTGGCGGTGACCGCCTTCGACAGCGAGGACGAAGCCCTGCGCCTGGCCAACGACAGCCCCTTCGGCCTGGCCGCCTCGGTGTGGAGCGACGACCTCAACCGCGCCCACCGCGTGGCCGGCCGGCTGAACGTCGGCACCGTGTCGGTGAACACCGTGGACGCGCTGGACCCGGCCATCCCCTTCGGCGGCGGCAAGCAGTCCGGCTTCGGCCGCGACCTGTCGCTGCATTCGTTCGACAAGTACACCCAGCTGAAAACCACCTGGTTCCAGCTGCGCTGAGGGCAGCCGCGGGGCCGGCGCACCGCCGGCCCGTGCTGCCCCGGCGAACCGCTCGAGACGGCCGGTGAGACTGCCCAGGTAAGTCCGTCGCCCTCGATCCCCTGCAAACCCCTCAGGCCGGCTGCCGGAGCACCGCCGAGGGAACTAGGAGAAAGTCGATGACCGACAACACCAAAGCGCAACGCGAAACCCGCGACTACCAGGCGGCCGACGCGGCCCACCACATCCACGCCTTCCTCGACCAGAAGGCGCTGAACGCCGAAGGCCCGCGGGTGATGGTGCGCGGCGAGGGCCTGTACCTGTGGGACAACGACGGCAACCGCTACCTGGATGGCATGTCCGGCCTGTGGTGCACCCAGCTGGGCTACGGGCGCAAGGACCTGACCGCCGCGGCCGCCGCGCAGATGGACCAGCTGTCGTACTACAACATGTTCTTCCACACCACCCACCCGGCGGTGATCGAGCTGTCCGAGCTGCTCTTCAGCCTGGTGCCGGGCCACTACAGCCACGCTATCTACACCAACTCCGGCTCCGAATCCAACGAGGTGCTGATCCGCACCGTGCGCCGCTACTGGCAGATCCTCGGCAAGCCGCAGAAGAAGATCATGATCGGCCGCTGGAACGGCTACCACGGCTCGACCCTGGCGGCCACCGCGCTGGGCGGCATGAAGTTCATGCATGAGATGGGCGGGATGATCCCGGACATCGCCCACATCGACGAACCGTACTGGTTCGCCAACGGCGGCGACCTCACCCCCGAGGAATTCGGCCGCCGCTGCGCACAGCAGCTGGAAGACAAGATCCTCGAGCTGGGCGCCGAGAACGTCGCCGGCTTCATCGCCGAGCCGTTCCAGGGCGCCGGCGGCATGATCTTCCCGCCGGAGAGCTACTGGCCGGAAATCCAGCGCATCTGCCGCAAGTACGACGTGCTGCTGTGCGCCGACGAAGTGATCGGCGGCTTCGGCCGCACCGGCGAATGGTTCGCCCACCAGCACTTCGGCTTCGAGCCGGACACCCTGTCCATCGCCAAGGGCCTGACCAGCGGCTACATCCCCATGGGCGGCCTGGTGCTGAGCAAGCGCATCGCCGAGGTGCTGGTGGAGCAGGGCGGCGTGTTCGCCCACGGCCTGACCTACTCCGGCCACCCGGTGGCGGCGGCGGTGGCCGTGGCCAACCTCAAGGCGCTGCGCGACGAGGGCATCGTCACCCAGGTCAAGAACGACACCGGCCCCTACCTGCAGCAGTGCCTGCGCGAGGTGTTCGGCAACCACCCGCTGATCGGCGAGATCCAGGGCGCCGGCCTGGTGGCGGCGCTGCAGTTCGTGCAGGACAAGGCCACCCGCAAGCGCTTCGACAACGAAAACGACCTGGCCTGGCGCTGCCGCACCATCGGCTTCGAGGAAGGCCTGATCATCCGCTCCACCCTCGGCCGCATGATCATGGCCCCGGCCCTGGTGGCCGGCCGCGCCGAGCTGGACGAGCTGGTGGACAAGACGCGCATCGCGGTGGACCGCACCGCGAAGGAGATCGGCGTGCTGTAAGGCACGACACGACCTTGTAGGAGCGAGCTTGCTCGCGAAGTCCGGCGTAAGACGGATTCCCTCTCCCCCCGCCCTCTCCCTGAAGGGAGAGGGTTAGGGAGAGGGGGGCTTTCCGGCCCTTCGCGAGCAAGCTCGCTCCTACGAAAAGCAAACAAACAACAACGCCGCGGGCCCACGCAGGCCCGCGCCGTGGAACCTTTTTGCCGCCCGTTCGGCAACTGCCCAGCAATCCAAACCAACAACGCCAACCGGCTGTGGGAGTTCGTTCCATGAAATCGTCCTTGCATTGCATCCTTGCCTGCGCGGTCCTCGCCGCCACCGGCGCCGCCCAGGCGCAGGATCTCACGGTGATCTCCTTCGGCGGCGCCACCAAGGCCGCCCAGGACAAGGCCTACTTCAAACCCTTCGATGCCAGCGGCGCCGGCAAGGTGATCGCCGGCGAGTACAACGGCGAGATGGCCAAGGTGAAGGCCATGGTCGACGTCGGCAAGGTCACCTGGGACGTGGTCGAGGTGGAAAGCCCCGAGCTGCTGCGCGGCTGCGACGAGGGCCTGTTCGAGCGCATCGACCCGGCCGCCATCGGCGACGAGTCGCAGTTCGTCCCCGGCACCTTCAGCGAGTGCGGCGTGGCCACCTACGTCTGGTCGATGGTCATGGCCTACGACAGCAAGCGCCTGGCCAAGGCGCCGACCTCCTGGGCGGACTTCTGGAACGTCAAGGACTACCCGGGCAAGCGCGGCCTGCGCAAGGGCGCCAAGTACACCCTGGAAGTGGCCCTGCTGGCCGACGGCGTGAAGCCCGAGGACCTGTACAAGGTGCTGGGCACCCCCGAGGGCGTCAGCCGCGCCTTCAAGAAGCTCGACGAGATCAAGCCCTACATCCAGTGGTGGGAAGCCGGCGCGCAACCGCCGCAGTGGCTGGCCGCCGGCGACGTGGTGATGAGCGCCGCCTACAACGGCCGCATCGCCGCCGCGCAGAAGGAAGGTGTGCCGCTGGCCATCGTCTGGCCGGGCAGCCTCTACGACCCGGAATACTGGGCGGTGGTCAAGGGCACGCCGAACAAGGCGCTGGCCGAGAAGTTCATCGCCTTCGCCAGCCAGCCGCAGACGCAGAAGGTGTTCTCCGAGAACATCCCCTACGGCCCGGTGCACAAGGGCACCCTGGAACTGCTGCCGGCCGACGTGCAGGCCGCGCTGCCCACCGCCCCGGCCAACCTGCAGGGCGCCCGCTCGGTGGACTCGGCCTTCTGGGTCGACCACGGCGAGGAACTGGAACTGCGCTTCAACGCCTGGGCGGCCCGCTAAGGCCCCCGGCCAACCCGAGTGCCCGGCGTGCCGGGCACCGCTTTGCCTTGCGAGAACCACAATGACAACGACGCAAACCCCGGCGGCGACCCTGGAGCTGAGCACCATCCAGCCCATCGCCCGGCACGAACGCCACGGCCGCGCCCGCGACCTCTTCACCATCTGGTTCGGCAGCAACATCATGCTGCTCACCGTGGTCACGGGGGCGCTGGCCGTCACCGTGTTCCAGCTGTCCTTCGTCGCCGCGCTGCTGGCGCTGGTGCTGGGCAACCTGGTGGGCGGGGTGTTCATGGCCCTGCACTCGGCCCAGGGCCCGCAGCTGGGCGTGCCGCAGATGGTGCAGACGCGCGGCCAGTTCGGCTCCTTCGGCTCGCTGCTGGTGGTGGCCCTGGTGGTGATCATGTACCTGGGCTTCTTCGCCTCCAACCTGGTGCTCGGCGGCCAGACACTGCACGCGCGCTTCCCGGCCGTGGCCACCAACGCCGGCATCCTGCTGGTGGGCCTGGTCAGCGTCGTCGCCACCGTCTTCGGCTACCGCCTGATCCACGGCTACACCCGGCTGATGTCCTGGCTGTCCGGCGCGGTGCTGCTGGTCAGCTTCGCCTGGGTACTGTTCATCCACGGCCTGCCGGCGGACTTCCTGCAGCGCAACGGCTTCAACCTGCCGGGCTTCCTCGGCGCGCTGTCGATCGCCGCGCTCTGGCAGCTGGCCTATGCCCCCTACGTTTCCGACTACTCGCGCTACATGCCGCAGGACACCGGCGCGCGCACCGCGTTCTGGTCCAGCTACTGGGGCTGCTGCCTGGGATCGATCCTGCCCATGGTCCTGGGCGTGATCGTCGGCCTGTGCCTGGACGGCGGCGACGTGGTCGCCGGGCTGATCGGCATGACCGGCGGCTTCAGCGCCGTGCTGGTGGCGGTGTTCTCCATCGGCATCGCCGCCACCAACGCCATGAACCTGTACTGCGGCACGCTCTCGGCGATCACCGTCGGCCAGACGCTGATCCCGGCCTGGGCGGCCGGCGCCGGCTGGCGCGCGCTGATCGCCCTGAGCCTGTTCGGCGGCTCGCTGGCCATCGCCCTGCTCGGCCAGGACAACTTCATGGCCAACTACACCAACTTCATCCTCCTGCTGCTCTACGTGCTGGTGCCCTGGAGCGCGATCAACCTGGTCGACTACTACCTGGTCGCCCACGGCCAGTACGACGTGCTGTCGTTCTTCCGCCGCGACGGCGGCATCTACGGCACCTTCAACTGGACCGCGGTGAACTGTTACGTGCTGGGCATCCTGGTGCAGGTGCCGTTCATGTCCACCGAGCTGTACACCGGGGTGGTGGCGCGCGCCATGAACGGCGCCGACATCTCCTGGATCGTCGGCCTGGGTGTGGTCTCGCCGGTCTACTGGCTGTTCAGCCGCAAGCGCCAGCGCGCCCTGGCGGAGGCCCGCGCATGAGCCGCCGCACCGGGTTCTTCTTCGACGAACGCTGCTTCTGGCACGCCGCCGGGCTGCACGCGCTGATCCTCCCGGTGGGCGGCTGGCTGCAGCCGCCGGCCGGCAGCGGCCACGCCGAGTCGGCGGAGAGCAAGCGGCGGCTGAAGAGCCTGATGGATGTCTCGGGCCTGAGTGCGAAGCTCAGGCTCGCCAGCGCGCCGTTGGCCAGCGAGGAAGACCTGCTGCGCGTCCACCCGCTGGACTACCTGCAACGCTTCAAGGCCATGAGCGACGCCGGCCATGGCGAGCTGGGCGAGGAGGCCATGGTCGGCCCCGGCACCTACGAGATCGCCCGGCAGTCCGCCGGGCTGGCCATCGCCGCGGTGGACGCGGTGCTCAGCGGCGAGCTGGACAACGCCTACGCGCTGTCGCGGCCGCCGGGCCACCATTGCCTGGCCGACCGCGGCATGGGCTTCTGCTACCTGGCCAACATCGCCGTGGCGGTAGAGGCGGCGAAGGCGCGTCACGGCATCCGGCGCGTCGCCGTGCTGGACTGGGACGTGCACCACGGCAACGGCACCCAGTCGATCTTCTATGGCCGCGACGACGTGCTGACCCTGTCGATCCACCAGGCCGACTGCTTCCCGGTAGGTTCCGGCGCTGTGGAAGAGCAGGGCGAAGGCGCCGGCCTGGGCGCCAACGTCAACGTGCCGCTGTACCCCGGCAGTGGCGACGACGCCTATAGCCACGCCATGGAACGCATCATAGTGCCGGCCCTGGAGCGCTTCCGCCCGGAACTGATCGTGGTCGCCTGCGGCTTCGACGCCAACGGCGTGGACCCGCTGGCGCGCATGCTCGCCCACAGCGAGACCTTCCGCGCCCTCACCCGCAGCGTGCGCGAGGCCGCCGAGCGCCTGTGCGATGGGCGCCTGGTGCTGGTCCACGAGGGCGGCTACGCCGAAGCCTACGTGCCCTTCTGCGGCCACGCGGTGATCGAGGAACTGGTCGGGGTGGCCACCGAGGTGGTCGACCCCTTCCTGCCGATGCTCGAAGGCCAGCAGCCGGACGCGGACTTCCGCGCCTTCCAGCGCCAGGCTATCGAGCGCATGGCGCAGAAGCTCGGCCTGTAGGCCGGCATCAAGCCTGCGGCAGCGTGCCCGGGCGCAGGTAAGTCAGCACGTGCGCGACGTAGTCGGCCTTGCCCAGTTCGACGCCCAGGCTGCGCAGGATGGCGTAGGCGGTGATGCAGTGGAAATAGAACTGCGGGAACGACCAGTCGCGGGCGTACTGCTGGCTGTCCATGTCGAAGATGATGCCGTTGGGCAGGTCGAGCGCGATCGGCGCCTCGGGCCGGCCATCGAGCGCATCGCCGGGCAGATCGGCGAGCGCCGCCAGCGCTTCGGCGATGCAGGCCCGGGCCTCGGCCAGGGTGCCCGGCCGCTCGTTCGACGCCCAGCCGTCGTTGCGCACCTGCAGCCACGCCTGCGGAACGGCCAGGCCGCGTAGGCGGTAGGTCGGCTCCAGCGCCTGGAAGCAGGCGAAGCGCACCTGCGCGGCCAGCGGGTACATGTCCGGCGCCAGGCGTTGCGCCATCAGTTCGTCGACGTCGTTGCCGGCAGCGCTTTCATGGGCGGCGGCCTTGTCGAGCCATTGCGACAGGTTCGTGAGCATGTGGGTGAACGAGGGGACGAGAAGGCTGGTCAGCGACATGGCGGGCTCCGGGAAAGGGGAGCCGTCAGCTTAGTCCGGGCTCGCCGGCCGTGCCGCGCCATGAAGTCCCTGTCGTACTCGGCCTGCTGTGGATATCGCGGACGGAGTCCGCTCCTACACCTCCAGGGAAGCACGGCTTTTCTACCAAGAGCACCTGGCGCGTACCGGCTGTGGGTCCTTTGTCTCCGGCTGACCCCAGCCTCCCCGCACACGCCGAACGGCTCCCTCTCCCTCCGGGAGAGGGTTAGGGTGAGGGGCCATTGAGGCACGGAGTCTCCCTGTAGGAGCGGATTTATCCGCGATTGCGCCGGCAGGGCCTTGCTCGCGAACAAACGCGGTGCCATGCGGTTCGCGAGCAAGCTCGCTCCTACGAAGAGCATGCGGCGCGGAGTCCTTTGTCTCCGGCTGACCCCAGCCTCCCCGCACACGCCGAACGGCTCCCTCTCCCTCCGGGAGAGGGTTAGGGTGAGGGGCCGTTGAGGCACGGGGCGTCATGTTTACCGTAGGAGCGGGCCCTGCCCGCGATTCGCGCGCAGGGCGCGCTCCTACAGGGGAATGCCGCGCAAAAAAAAAGAGGGAGCCCGAAGGCTCCCCTGGAGAGAAACCGCGGCGGGGACGCCGCGGTTGGAGCGCTGGCCGCGGCTCAGGCGGCGCGGAACAGGTTGTGCGGGTCGATGACGAATTTCTTCGGCACGCCGGCATCGAACTCGCCGTAGCCCTTGGGCGCTTCGTCCAGGGTGATGACTTCCACCCCGACGATGTCGGCGATCTTGATGCGGTCCCACATGATCGCCTGCATCAGCTGGCGGTTGTACTTCATCACCGGGGTCTGGCCGGTGTGGAAGCTGTGCGACTTGGCCCAGCCCAGGCCGAAGCGGATGCTCAGCGCGCCGTGCTTGGCGGCGTCGTCCACCGCGCCCGGGTCCTCGGTGACGTACAGGCCCGGGATGCCGATCTGGCCGGCCACCCGGGTGATGCCCATCAGCGAGTTGAGCACGGTGGCCGGGGCCTCGTGCTGCGAACCGGAATGGCCGTGGCCGCGGGCCTCGAAGCCCACCGCGTCGACCGCGCAGTCCACTTCCGGCTCGCCCAGCAGGTCGGCGATCTGCTCGTGCAGCGGGGTGTCCTTGGACAGGTCGGCGATCTCGAAGCCCTGGGCCTTGGCGTGGGCCAGGCGGGTCGGGTTGACGTCGCCGATGATCACCACCGCGGCGCCCAGCAGGCGGGCGGAGGCGGCAGCGGCCAGGCCGACCGGGCCGGCGCCGGCGATGTACACGCTGCTGCCCGGGCCGACGCCGGCGGTGACCGCGCCGTGGTAGCCGGTGGGCAGGATGTCGGACAGGCAGGTCAGGTCGCGGATCTTCTCCATGGCCTTCTCGCGGTCCGGCAGCTTCAGCAGGTTGAAGTCGGCGTAGGGCACCAGCACGTATTCGGCCTGGCCGCCGACCCAGCCGCCCATGTCGACGTAGCCGTAGGCGCCGCCGGCGCGGGCCGGGTTGACCGTCAGGCAGACGCCGGTGTGCTGCTCCTTGCAGGTGCGGCAGTGGCCGCAGGCGACGTTGAAGGGCACCGAGACCAGGTCGCCGATCTTCATGGTTTCCACGCCGCGGCCGATCTCCACCACCTCGCCGGTGATCTCGTGGCCCAGCACCAGGCCGGTGGGCGCGGTGGTGCGGCCGCGCACCATGTGCTGGTCGGAGCCGCAGATATTGGTGGAGACCACCCGCAGGATCACCCCGTGGTCGATCTGCTTGCCTTGCGGGTCCTGCATCTTGGGATAGGGGATGTTCTGAACCTCGACCTTACCTGGGCCGAGATAAACCACACCACGATTGCCAGACATACGCATTCCTCTTTGTCGTTGTGGGTACAAATGCGCGGCGCGGCGGCCACGCGGCTTTGCACTGGGATGTCGTCTGTTGCGCGACAGGGCCGGGGTACTGCTGGCAGCCGGCGGGTCTGTCGGTGTTGCCTGTTGCTGGTTCCCCGCGTTCGCGGGGATGACGGGGGAGGGTGGCGATCCCTCTTTTCGTCATTCCCGCGAACGCGGGAACCCAGTGGCTTTCGGGGGGAGCCTCCAAGAGCCCCTCTCCCCAACCCTGGCTGCGCGCCCCGCTCCGAAGGGAGAGGGGGCCGTCCTGAGCGGGGCTTGGGCTCCGGCTTTTTCCTTTAGCTTCCGGCTTCCAGCCTCCAGCGGCTCTTTAAAGCACCACCGTCCGATTCGCGTTGAGGAAAACCCTCCGCTCAATGTGATAACCAACGGCCCGCGCCAACGTCAGACATTCGACGTCGCGGCCCTTGGCGATCAGGTCCTCGGGGTAGTGGGCGTGGTCCACGGCCTCGACGCCCTGGGCGATGATCGGGCCCTCGTCGAGGTCGTTGTTGATGTAGTGAGCGGTGGCTCCGACCAGCTTGACGCCCTTCTGGTACGCCTGGTGGTAGGGCTTGGCGCCCTTGAAGCCGGGCAGCAGCGAGTGGTGGATGTTGATCGCCCAGCCGTCCAGCCTGCGGCACAGCTCGGGGGAGAGCACCTGCATGTAGCGGGCGAGGATCACCAGTTCCGCGCCGCTTTGCTCGATCACCTGCCACACCTTGGCTTCCTGGGCGGCCTTGTCCTGCGGGTCGAGGGCGAAGTGGTGGTAGGGGATGCCGTGCCAGCGCGCCAGGGGCTCCAGGTCCGGGTGGTTGGAGACCACCGCCACCACGTCCATCGGCAGCTGGCCGATGCGCTGGCGGTAGAGCAGGTCGTTCAGGCAGTGGTCGGCCTTGGAGACCATGATCACCACCTTGCTGCGGTAGCCCGGCGGGGTCAGTTCGGTCTTCATCTGGAAGGGCTCGACGCGCTCGGCCAGGCTGGCGCGGAAGGCCGCCTCGTCGAAGCCGGCCGGGGCGCGGAACTCCACACGGATGAAGAAGCGCTGGGCCAGGCGGTCGTCGAAGGAGTGGTGCTCGGTGACGTAGCACTGCTGTTCGAACAGGTGGCGCGTCACCACGTCGACGGTGCCGAGCAGGCTCGGGCTGTCGGCGGTGAGGATCCAGGTATCGGGGGTGCGGCTCATGACGTGGCTCCGGTGGCGACGCGGGAGGGCGGGCCGGGTGGCCCGCCCGCCGGGATCAGGCGGCGATCTGCAGGCCGTACTCGGCGCTGGCGTCCTGCAGCCACAGCCAGAAGTAGTCGGCGAAGCTGCGGCGCACCACCAGTTCCCAGGTGTCTTCGCCGGTGTGGCGGATCACGCACTGGGACTTGGCGAAGATGCTGCCCACCGCCTTGCCCACCGGGAAGTTGCTCGGGTGCACGTCGTAGCTGGTGGACTTCATCAGCAGCTCGCGCACCTTCGGCCCGGTCAGTTCCAGCAGGGTCTGCCCGCCGCCGACGTTGACCACCGAGTAGTGCAGGTCTTCGCCGAGGGTTTCGCGCAGCTTCTTCTCAACAGTGAATTCCTCGCCGCCGGGGACGATCAGCAGCCACTCGTCCGGGCCCAGCCACTGCAGCGAGACCTCGCCCTTGGCCACCAGGGTCAGGGCCACCGGCAGTTCCAGGCCCAGGGCCTTGTGCACGCCCTCGGCGAAGGCCGCGTCATGGGCGCTGCCGCGCAGGGTCAGGTGGCCCAGCAGCTTCTTCTCGCGCAGGGTGATGCCCGCGTTGGCGACGCTGCGGCTGGCGAGCTTGTCCAGCTCGGCGTGGTGCAGCGGGGTCTCGACTTTCACCCCGGCTTCGGGGCATTGCTGGTAGAGGTTTGCCTTGCTCATTCGTATTCACCTTGGGGCGCCGTGCGCCCTGGAAGCCTCTTGCCCTCTCCCCGGCCCTCTCCCTGAAGGGAGAGGGGGCGGAGCGGCGTTCGCTTGCAGCCTCTGCGCTGCCGGTCAGTCGACGTTCTGCCGTTCGCCTTTCGGGTCGTAGAACACCGAGCTGCAGATTTCCGCCTCGATCACCCGGCCGTCGACCAGGGGCGCGTAGACCTTCTCGCCCATGCGCTTCAGGCCGCCCTTGACCACCGCCAGGGCGAAGCCGTAGCCGAGGCTGCTGCTCATGTAGCTGGAGGTGACGTGGCCGACCATGTTCATCGGGATCGACTGCTGGGTGGTGAACACCAGCTGGGCGCCTTCGGGCAGCACGTCCATGGGGTTGGTGGGCTTGAGGCCGACCAGCTGCTTGCGGTCTTCGCGCAGGCAGTCGGCGCGGTTCATGCCGCGCCAGCCGATCCACGAGAAGGGCTTGGTGCGGCCCACGGCCCAACCCATGTTGAGGTCGTCCGGGGTCACCGAGGCGTCGGTGTCCTGGCCGACGATGATGAAGCCCTTCTCGGCGCGCAGCACGTGCATGGTCTCGGTGCCGTACGGGGTCAGGTCGTACTTCTTGCCGGCCTCGACTATGGCTTCCAGCACGCCCATGGCGTAGTTGGCCTGGATGTTCACCTCGTAGGAGAGCTCGCCGGTGAAGGAGATGCGGAATACCCGCGCCGGCACGCCGGCCACCTTGCCTTCCTTCCAGGTCATGAAGGGGAAGGCGTCCTTGTCCAGGTCGATGTCGGTGACCTCGGCCAGCAGCTTGCGGCTGTTGGGGCCGGACAGGGTCAGGGTGGCCCAGTGGTCGGTGACCGAGGTGAAGTACACCTTCAGCTCCGGCCATTCGGTCTGGTGGTACAGCTCCAGCCACTCCAGCACGCGGGCGGCGCCGCCGGTGGTGGTGGTCATGACGAAGTGGTTGTCCGCCAGGCACGCGGTCACGCCGTCGTCGAAGACCATGCCGTCTTCCTTGCACATCAGGCCGTAGCGGGCCTTGCCCACGTCCAGCTTGGTCCAGGCGTTGGTGTAGACGCGGTTGAGGAACTCGCGGGCGTCCGGGCCCTGGATGTCGATCTTGCCCAGGGTCGAGGCGTCCAGCAGGCCCACCGACTCGCGCACCGCGCGGCATTCGCGGGCCACGGCGGCGTGCATGTCCTCGCCGGCTTTCGGGAAGTACCAGGGGCGCTTCCACTGGCCGACGTCCTCGAACTCGGCGCCGTTCTTCACGTGCCAGGCGTGCAGGGCGGTGAAGCGCACCGGCTCGAACAGGTGGCCGCAGTGGCGGCCGGCCACGGCGCCGAAGGTCACCGGGGTGTAGTTCGGGCGGAACATGGTGGTGCCGGTCTCGGCGATGCTCTTGCCTTGGGCGCGGGCGGCGATGGCCAGGCCGTTGATGTTGCCCAGCTTGCCCTGGTCGGTGCCGAAGCCCAGCGCGGTGTAGCGCTTGACGTGCTCGATGGACTCGAAGCCCTCGCGGCAGGCCAGCTCGATGGCCGCGGCGGTGACGTCGTTCTGCGGGTCGACGAACTGCTTGGGCGCACGGGAAGTGGGCTTCTCGTGGGGCACCTGGAACAGCGCCACGGTCGGCTCCTCGACACGCTCGGAAGCCTTCGGCAGCTCGCCTGCGACGGCCTTGAAGCCGGCGTCCTCGGCGGCCTGGGTGCCGGCGTTGTAGCCGTCCTGCAGGTTGTCGGCGAGGCGGAACACGCCGTTCACCGAGCCTGCGCAGATGCGCTTCTGCAGGCCCTCGCCGGGGACGAAGGCGAGGATGTCCTCGCGCCACTCGGGCTTGCCGCCCAGGTGCGAGGCCAGGTGCACCACCGGGCTGTAGCCGCCGGAGCTGGCGATCAGGTCGCAGTCCAGCCAGTCGCCGGGGGCGGTGACCTTCAGGCGGATGGGGTCGATGGCGGCGATTTTCGCGCCGCTCACGCGCTTGCTGCCGCGCGCTTCGATCACCGCGCTGCCGGTGATGACGCGCATGCCGCGCTTGCGGGCTTCTTCCACCCACTCGCCGCGCGGGTTGGCGCGGGCGTCGGCGATGGCCACCACTTCCAGGCCGGCTTCCTGCCAGTCCAGGGCCACGCGGTAGGCGTAGTCGTTGTTGGTGGAGAGCACCAGCTTCTTGCCCGGCGCCACGCCGTAGCGGCGCACGTAGGTGGAGACCGCGCCGGCCAGCATGTTGCCCGGCAGGTCGTTGTTGGCGTACACCAGCGGCCGCTCGTGGGCGCCGGCGGCGAGCACCACGCGCTTGGCGCGCACCCGGTGCACGCGGTGGCGCACCTGGCCCAGCGGCGCGGTTTCGCCGAGGTGGTCGGTCAGGCGCTCGTGGATGGTGAGGAAGTTGTGGTCGTGGTAGCCGTTCACCGTGGCGCGCGGCAGCAGCACGACTTCCGGCAGCGACTTCAGCTCGGCCAGCACCTGCGCCACCCATTCGGCGGCGGGCTTGCCGTCGAGGGTCTCGCGGGTGTCCAGCAGGCTGCCGCCGAACTCTTCCTGCTCGTCGGCCAGGATCACCCGGGCGCCGGTGCGCGCGGCGGCCAGGGCCGCGGCCAGGCCGGCGGGGCCGGCGCCGACCACCAGCACGTCGCAGTGGCGGTTCATCCAGTCGTAGCTGTCCGGGTCGACCTCGGTGGGCGCGCGGCCCAGGCCCGCGGCCTTGCGGATGTACTTCTCGTACGTCAGCCACATGGACTGCGGGTACATGAAGGTCTTGTAGTAGAAGCCGGGGGGCATCATCTTGCCGCCGACCTTGCCGAACACGCCCATCAGGTCGTTCTGCACGTTCGGCCAGCCGTTGGTGCTGCTGGCCACCAGGCCCGGGTACAGGGCCTGCTGGGTGGCGCGCACGTTGGGCACCTGGGTGGCCTCGCGCGAGCCGATCTGCAGGATGGCGTTGGGCTCCTCGGCGCCGGCCGCGACTATGCCGCGGGCGCGGGAGTACTTGAAGCTGCGGCCGACCACGTCGACGCCGTTGGCCAGCAGGGCGGCGGCCAGGCTGTCGCCGGCGAAGCCCTGGTATTGCTGGCCGTTGAAGGTGAAGGTCAGCGGCTTGCTGCGGTCGATGCGACCGCCACGGGAAAGGCGATTGATCTGGCTCATGTTCAGGCCTTCGCGACTGCGGGCTGGGCGGCGGGTTTCTTCTCGGCGCTGGTCACGCTGGGTTTCTCGCCGATCTTGTAGGTTTCGAGTATCTCGTAGGTCACGGTGTGGCGGGTGGCGTTGAAGTACTGCCGGCAGCCGGCGGCGTGCACCCACAGCTCGTGGTGGATGCCGCGCGGGTTGTCGCGGAAGAACATGTAGTCGCCCCACTCCTCGTCGGTGCAGGCGCCGGGGTCCAGCGGGCGCGGGATGTGCGCCTGGCCCTTGGCGTGGAATTCCTCTTCGGAGCGCAGCTCGCCGCAATGGGGGCAGAAGATATGAAGCATGGTCTAAACCTCCGGGGTTGCCTTCCGTGGGAGGCGGGGCGCCGGCTCTTCGCCGAACCACCCTCTCCCGCCCTTCGGGCACCCTCTCCCGCAAGCGGGAGAGGGGAATCAGTTGTCGCCCTGCGGGCGAGTGTTCAATGAGCTACTGCCGCAGCACCGTGCTCGTCGATGAGCGCGCCACTGTGGAAACGTTCGATGGAGAAGGGTGCGGCCAGCGGGTGCGGCTCGCCGGTCGCCAGGGTGGCGGCGAAGACGTTGCCCGAGCCCGGGGTGGCCTTGAAGCCGCCGGTGCCCCAGCCGCAGTTGAAGAACAGGTTCTTCACCGGCGTCTTGCCGATGATCGGGCAGGCGTCCGGGGTGGTGTCGACGATGCCGCCCCACTGGCGGTTCATGCGCACGCGGGAGAGCACCGGGAACATCTCGACGATGGCCTGCAGGGTGTGCTCGATCACAGGATAGGAGCCGCGCTGGCCGTAGCCGTTGTAGCCGTCGATGCCGGCGCCGATGACCAGGTCGCCCTTGTCCGACTGGCTGATGTAGCCGTGCACGGCGTTGGACATGATGACGCTGTCGATGATCGGCTTCAGCGGCTCGGAAACCAGGGCCTGCAGCGGGTGCGATTCGATCGGCAGGCGGAAGCCGGCGAGCTTGGCCATGTGCCCGGAGTTGCCCGCGGTGACCACGCCGACGCGCTTGGCGCCGATGAAGCCGCGGTTGGTCTCGACGCCGATCACCGCGCCGTCCTGCTTGCGGAAGCCGATGACCTCGGTCTGCTGGATCAGGTCCACGCCCAGGGCGTCGGCGGCGCGGGCGAAGCCCCAGGCCACCGCGTCGTGGCGGGCCACGCCGCCGCGGCGCTGCACGGTGGAGCCCATGATCGGGTAGCGGGCGCTCTTGGTGCAGTTCAGGTAGGGGATTTCCTCGGCCACCTGCTGGGCGTTCAGCAGCTCGCCGTCCACGCCGTTGAGGCGGTTGGCGCTGACGCGGCGCTCGCCGTCGCGCATGTCCTGCAGGGTGTGGCAGAGGTTGTAGACGCCGCGCTGGGAGAACATGACGTTGTAGTTGAGGTCCTGGGACAGGCCTTCCCACAGCTTCATGGCGTGCTCGTAGAGCTGCGCCGACTCGTCCCACAGGTAGTTGGAGCGGACGATGGTGGTGTTGCGCGCGGTGTTGCCGCCGCCCAGCCAGCCCTTCTCCACCACCGCGATGTTGCGGATGCCGTGTTCCTTGGCCAGGTAGTAGGCCGTGGCCAGGCCGTGGCCGCCGCCGCCGACGATGACCACGTCGTACACCGGCTTGGGCGTGGGCGTGCGCCACATGCGCTGCCAGTTCTCGTGGTGGCTCAGTGAGTGCTTTAACAGGCCGAAGCCGGAGTAGCGTTGCATGTGGGGTGCTCCTGAAAATCTCGTGTCGCGGCGTTCTACCTGTAGGAGCGGGCCCTGCCCGCGATGCTTTCGGCCATTCGCGGGCAGGGCCCGCTCCTACGGAGCAAGGGCCGCGGGAATCTCAACGATAGACCGGGAAGTCGGCGCACAGGCCGGCGACCTGGGTGGCCACCTTGGCCTCGACGTCGGCGTCGCCCAGGTGGTCGAGCACGTCGCAGATCCAGCCGGCCAGCTCGCGGCTCTGTTCTTCCTTCAGGCCCCGGCTGGTGATGGCCGGGGTGCCGACGCGGATGCCCGAGGTGACGAACGGGCTCTGCGGGTCATTGGGCACGGCGTTCTTGTTCACCGTGATGCCCACGCGGCCGAGGGCGGCGTCGGCTTCCTTGCCGGTCAGGCCCTGCTTGACCAGGCTGATCAGCATCAGGTGGTTGTCGGTGCCGCCGGAGACCACGTCGTAGCCGCGGTCGATGAAGACTTCGGCCATGGCCTTGGCGTTCTTGATCACCTGGGCCTGGTAGTCCTTGAACTCCGGCTCCAGCGCTTCCTTGAAGCACACCGCCTTGGCGGCGATCACGTGCATCAGCGGGCCGCCCTGGGCGCCGGGGAACACCGCGGAGTTGAGCTTCTTCTCGATCTCCTCGTTGGAACGCGCCAGGATCAGGCCGCCGCGCGGGCCGCGCAGGGTCTTGTGGGTGGTGGTGGTGACCACGTCGGCGTAGGGCAGCGGGTTCGGGTACAGGCCGGCGGCCACCAGGCCGGCGACGTGGGCCATGTCGACGAACAGCAGCGCCCCGACCTTGTCGGCGATGGCGCGGAAGCGCGGGAAGTCGAGGGTCTTGGAGTAGGCGGAGAAGCCGGCGACGATCATCTTCGGCTTGTGCTCCACGGCCAGGCGCTCGACCTCGTCGTAGTCGATCAGCCCGGTGGCGGTGTCCAGGCCGTACTGCACGGCGTTGTACAGCTTGCCGGAGGAGGAGACCTTGGCGCCGTGGGTCAGGTGGCCGCCGTGGGCCAGGCTCATGCCCAGGATGGTATCGCCGGCGTTGAGCAGCGCCAGGTACACCGCCGAGTTGGCCGAGGAGCCGGAGTGCGGCTGGACGTTGGCGTAGTCGGCGCCGAACAGCTGCTTGGCGCGGTCGATGGCCAGCTGCTCGACTTTATCCACATGCTCGCAGCCGCCGTAGTAGCGTTTGCCCGGGTAGCCTTCGGCGTACTTGTTGGTCAGCCCGCTGCCCTGGGCCTGCATGACGCGCTTGCTGGTGTAGTTCTCCGAGGCGATCAGCTCCAGGTGGTCTTCCTGGCGTTCTTCCTCGGCGGCCATGGCGGCGAAGAGTTCGTCGTCGTAGCCCTGGATCTGGTCATGCTTGCTGAACATCGCGGTCTCCGTGCGACAGGCGCGTCGCTTGTGGGTGGAGGCTGCCCTGACCGCCCGCGCCGGGAGCCTGGCGGGGCTCGGCGCGAAGGGGTCGGTATTAGCCAGTTGCGATCGATTGTGCGCAATAGCCAGCCCCCCCATTTGCCTGTTTGCGACGTCAAAATGCCCAAACCTACCCGCGCGCTGCACCGCCCGTCCCTGCTTCGTCTGCGCCGGGCCCGCGACGGCCGCGAAGGCGTCGGCGCGACATCGACAGGGGTGCAAGCCGAGGCCCGGCGGCGCCCCCCGCGCATGTCGCAGAAGAACAAGAAAAGCAGGCTGCCCCGACTGCCGTCGCTTTCCGGCTGCCTGGCCGGGGAAAAGCCGTCTGCCGCCGACCTGAAAATGCACCGGGCTGCCACCGGGCCACTGCTGCACGCCGCGCCGCCCAGCGGCTAGAATGCCGCCACTGTCAAACCCGAGGACGCCATGAAACGCTCCCTGATCCTGCTCAGCGCCCTGATGCTCGGCGCGACCCTCCACGGCTGCGGCGGTGGCGACGACAAGGCCAAGGCCGAGAAGGCCGCGGCCGCCGCGGCGCCGGCCGACAGCTGCACCGGCCACCCGCTGGAAAAGGCCCTGCCGCCGAGCAAGGAAATGTACGGCTACCCGTTCATCTCCCGCGAATGCGGCTACAACGACGCCAAGCTGGTGTACGGCACCGCCGACGGCAGCCGCCACCTGGAGATCAGCCTGATCGACACCGGCATGCCGGCGCCGGCCCAGGATGCCAATAGCGAGCAGGCCATCGCCTACCGTGGTGCGCAGGACAAGCTGCGCGACATGACGCATTCCAGCCTGACCTTGCTGAACAAGACTCGCGAGACTGCGATCAAGAATGGCACTGCCGACAAGTTCGGTGGCGAGGACTACCTGCCGGTGATCGACACCACCCGCATGGGCGATCCCCTGGGCGTAGTCGCCCCGGCCAAGGGCGAGGCCGGTGAGTCCAGCCTGACCGGGCTGATCAAGGGGCGCTACGTGCTGACACTGAGCAGCCCGGACAAGCCCAACGGCGGCAGCACCCAGTCCATGCGGCAGTTGTTCGTGCCTATCGTCGAGCAGATGAAGCTGACGGCGTTGCCCTGACCGGCCGCCTCCGGCGTTATCCGCCGAATCGCGGACAGAGTCCGCTCCTACGGTTACAGGGAAGCACGGGCGTAGGAGCGGACTTTGTCCGCGATTGGCCCCGGCCACGCCGGACGCCTCGGTGGCACGGCGAACCGCCGTAGGATGGCGTTGAGCGAAGCGATACCCATCATCACCACCGCATGGGTTTCGCAAGCTCAACCCATCCTACGACGAGCACCTCGGCGCAGCCTGAAAGACAGTTGCTACGGTTCCAGGAAAGCACGGGCGTAGGAGCGGACTTTGTCCGCGATTGGATTCCCGGCCACGCCGGACGCCTCGGTGGCACGAACGATCCCCTTCGCGAGCCGTCGTAGGATGGCGTTGAGCGAAGCGATACCCATCACCCCGGCCGCATGGGTTTCGCCAAGGCTCAACCCATCCTACGAAAAGCGCCTTGGCGTAGCCGGCAAGACTGTTGCTCCTACAAAAGCTGCGATTTCGCTACGCTGCCTGTGGATGACTCTTATCTTCCCGAGGCAGCTTTCGATGTTCGACATTTCCCAGCAATTCGCCAGCGACAACTATTCCGGCATCTGCCCGGAGGCCTGGGCCGCCATGGCCGAGGCCAACCGCGGCCATGAGCGGGCCTACGGCGACGACCAGTGGACGGCGCGCGCCTCCGACCACTTCCGCGAGCTGTTCGAGACCGATTGCGAAGTGTTCTTCGCCTTCAACGGCACCGCCGCCAACTCCCTGGCCCTGGCCGCCCTGTGCCAGAGCTACCACAGCGTGATCTGCGCCGAGACCGCCCACGTCGAGACCGACGAGTGCGGCGCCCCGGAGTTCTTCTCCAACGGCTCCAAGCTGCTGCTGGCGCGCACCGACGAGCAGGGCAAGCTGACTCCCGCGGCTATTCGCGAAATCGCCCTGAAGCGCCAGGACATCCACTATCCCAAGCCGCGGGTGGTGACCCTCACCCAGGCCACCGAGGTCGGCACCGTCTACCGCCCGGACGAACTGGGCGCGCTCAGCGCCACCTGCCGCGAGCTGGGCCTGCACCTGCACATGGATGGCGCGCGCTTCTCCAACGCCTGCGCCTTCCTCGGCGCCACCCCGGCGGAGCTGACCTGGAAGGCCGGCGTCGAGGTGCTGTGCTTCGGCGGCACCAAGAACGGCATGGCGGTGGGCGAGGCCATCCTGTTCTTCGACCGCGAACTGGCCGAAGGCTTCGACTACCGCTGCAAGCAGGCCGGCCAACTGGCCTCGAAGATGCGCTTCCTCGCCGCGCCCTGGGTCGGGGTGCTGCAGGATGACGCCTGGCTGCACTACGCCAACCACGCCAACCAGTGCGCACGCCTGCTGGCGCAGCGGGTGGCTGACGTGCCGGGCATGCAGCTGATGTTCCCGGTGGAGGCCAACGGGGTGTTCCTGCAGATGTCCGAGCCGGCCCTGGAGGCCCTGCGCCAACGCGGCTGGCGCTTCTACACCTTCATCGGCGCCGGCGGCGCGCGCTTCATGTGCTCCTGGGACACCGAGCTGGAGCGTGTCGAGGCCCTGGCGCAGGACATTCGCCAGGTGATGGGCGCCGACACCTGAGTTGTCCACCGAATCTGTCGAAAACCCTGTGCGCAGCCTGTGGCCGGGCTGTGTGCAGGCGGCTGGCATATCGTGTGCGGAGCATTCGTCACCGTAGTCCTGGGTCTGGTCATGCAGGCTGAACATCGCGGTCTCCGTGCGGCGCACATTTGCGACACGCCTGTCGCTGACGAAACGGCGTACTTGCTAATCGGATGCACCTGACATTGGCGAGGGGGGCTATTTGACAAGGTACATGGGTTCCCAATGATGGAGTCCTGCCATGTCCAAGCCTGCCGCCCGCCAGACCGACATCGACGCCTGCCCGCTACCAGGGCATGGCTCCAACCCCACGGTCACGGGCTCACCCGACGTACTGATCAATGGCCTGCCGGCGCTTCGCGTTGGCGACAGCAGTGCCTGCGGTGACGTGGTTGTCGAGGGGATGGCCAGCATCCTGGTTAATGGCCGGCCGCTCGCCTTCCAGGGAAGCACTACCGCCCATGGCGGCGTGATCATTTCCGGATCTGGCGATGTGCTCATTGGTAACCAGCACACGCCGGCGCCTTTCGTGCCGCCGGCGCCCATGCCCAATACCTTTCAGGACAGGTTTCAGCTGGTCTGTTCGCAGACCGGTGAACCGCTGCCTCATTACCCCTACGTCATTCGTCGTGCCAATGGCGCAATGGAGAAGGGCGTATCCGATGACCAAGGATTCACCCACCTGCTCAGATGCGTGGGCGAAGCGGAGAAGGTCCAGATTCTCGCGGGAGGTGACGCATGAGCGGCGAGGCCGATGCCGCTCTTAAAGCGCCCAGGGTCGCCGATACACGAGAACTGACCCCGGCGGCAGACCAGGCGGTGAAAAAGATTCCAGTGGTCGTGAAAACGGCGGTGGTGTTTTTTATCGGTGGTGCGGCGGACAGGGAGTCCTATTACTTCCAGGGGCCGAACGACAACGTCGATGAGGCCAAGAAGATACTGGACGCCGATTTTGAAATGCAGAAGCAGGCAGGTGCGTACGCCTCCTATCATGTGGGCTACAGCGACGTGCGAGGCGGCAGGGACATCAGAAAGTACGTGCTGAGCAAGATTGTCTCCAAGGCCATGCCCGTCTACCTGGTGGGGCATAGTCTGGGTGGCTGGAACGGCGCACACCTTTCGCAGATCCTCAGCGACAAGGGCTACAAGGTGAAGGCGCTGATAACGCTCGACCCGGTCGGGGAGGGTTCCATTGTCTGGGTGGGTTCGGACATCTACATGAACAAGCCAACGCCGCAGGCCGAATTCTGGATCAATGTTCGCGCCAATGCCGAGAGTCCGGACGCGTCGGACCGCGTTGCCGAATTCGGTGAACGCTGGATTCCCCAGGGCGCCAACATCAGCGTTGTAGCGAACATCCACCACGCCAATGCCGGCCGGATGTTCACGGTCATGATGCCGCAGGGCTTCTCGCCCTATGACTATCTCAGGCGCTCCATCCAGGAGTACCTGGCGAAATGAACAAGGTGCGGGTGTTCGCTTCGCTGCTTATCGTCTCGCTCTGTTCGGCCTGCATGAGAGACCATCACCAGCCGATCGCCAACCTGGCCTACCTTCGTTCGCAACCGGTGGAAGGTCGTATCAGCTTCCATCTTTACTTCGCCTCCGATCTGGATCTCGACGAGGTCTATTCCCATCTGGAGGGGAGCGGCAAGATCGGGCAGCGGCTTTACTGCTCCCTCGAGCGTGAGCCGCAGTTCAGCATGGGCCATGTGATCCCGGCGTTCGGCGAGGGTACTGTCGAACGCATTGGCCAGGACGGCGGCCGTTATCTCTATCTCTCCAGCCTGCACTTCGCGGAAACCAGTGACGGGGGCCGGTCGGATCGGTTTATTGACCAGCGGCGTTTCAAGGAGATTCTTGCCGGGCGTAGGAGCGTCCCGTGCAAGGTGGTGATGACTGCCTACGGCTACAAGGCCTATTTCTCCAACACCCTCCTGCTGCCTGCAGACGACCTGCTGCCCATGCTGCCGGAGCAATAACGAGCCCGCGGGGCGACGCAGTGCGTCCCTTTGGCGCCTCCATACCTGCATCGGCGCCTGCAGCGTGCTCCTGGGACACCGAAGTCGAGCGTGTCGAGGCCCTGGCGCGGGACATCCGCGAGGTCATGGGCGCCGCCGCCTGAGTTGTCCACCGAATCTGTCGAAAACCCTGTGCGCAGCCTGTGGCCGGGCTGTGCGCAGGCGGCTGGCAGCCGCATGGCCGCTGGGCCGGGCCAGGGCGCTCGGCGTTTGCTCGGTGGGCTGGATTCTGCCCCCGGAATCTGTTGGCCGCACTGTGGATAAAGTGTGAATGAACACTCTCGCGCCAGGCCTGGCGGGGCCTGCGCACGGCTGTACGTTTTTTGACCTTGTTTCCGCTGCGCGCCTTGATTTTCAAGCACTTGCCGTGACCTTCCGGTGACCGACAAGTTGCCCACAATGGCTGTGGAGCGAGGCGCTGGAAAGCTGTGGAAAAGCTGTCGGTGAATGGCTGTACGAGCGAAGCGGCGGGGCCTGCCAGGCATTGCTGGTTTTTTCGCCAATGGCCCTGTCTCCGGGCGCTGCGGAAAAAACCGGCGGCCAATCGTCGCGGGCTGTCCACGGCTTCTGTTGACCGGCTTGTGACAAAGCTGTGGATAAACTGCCGCTGGACAGGCGTTCCGGGGCTTGCGCAGCGGTGCCCAAAAAATCACCAGCGCTGCGCTTGAGGCCCCGTGGCGCAAGGCCTTCCGGCATCCCGGAGCGTTTCCCGAACTGTCCACAATGGCTGTGGAGGCGACCTTCAGCAAGCTGTGGAAAAGCTGTGGTGAAACGGCTGCGGCAGGCATGCCCGCTGGGCTCGTGGCGCCTGGCTGTTTTTTGCCCAGAGAGTCCCGAGGTGCTACCTATACTTGCCGTTACCCTGCCTGGGAGGTGCCCCATGTCGAACTACTCGGTCGAACAGATCCGCACGGTCGCCCTGGTCGGCCATGGCGACAGCGGCAAGACCCTGCTCGCCGAAGCCCTGCTGCAACGCAGCGGCGCCATCCCCGCGATGGGCTCGCTGGAACGCGGCGACACCCTGTGCGACGCCGACCCGCTGGAGCGCGACTACCACCACTCGCTGTCCGCCGCGCTGGCGCACTTCGAGCACGAGGGCGCGCACGTCCAGCTCATCGATACCCCCGGCCTGCCCGACTTCATCGGCCACGCGCTGCCGGCCCTGGCGGCGGTGGAGACTGCGCTGGTGGTGGTCAACGCGCAGAACGGTATCGAGCTGAACACCCACCGCATGATGGACTGGGCCGCCGAGCGCGGGCTGTGCCGGATGCTGGTGGTGAACAAGATCGACGCCGAACGCGTCGACCTGCCGACGCTGCTGGCCGACCTGCGCGAAGCCTTCGGCAAGGAGGTGCTGCCGCTGAACCTGCCGGCCGGCGGTGCGACTCGGGTGGCCGACTGCTTCTTCGCGCCCGCCGGCGAGGCGGACTTCTCCTCGGTGGAGGAGGCGCACCAGGCGCTGGTCGACCAGGTCGTGGAGGTCGACGAGGAGCTGATGGCGCGCTACCTGGAGCAGGGCTCGATCCAGCCGGAGGAACTCCACGAACCCTTCGAGCGGGCCCTGCGCGAAGGCCACCTGATTCCCCTGTGCTTCGTCTCGGCGCGCACCGGCGTCGGCGTCGACGAGTTGCTGGCGGCGCTGGCGCGGCTGGCGCCCAACCCCGCCGAAGGCAACCCGCCGCTGTTCGAGCGGCTGGACGAGCAGGGCGGCGCCAGGCCCTTTCGCTCGCAGCCGGACCCCGAGGCCCACGTGCTGGCCCATGTGTTCAAGGTGGTGATCGACCCCTTCGTCGGCCGCCTGGCGGTGTTCCGCGTGCACCAGGGCACCGTGCGCCGTGACATGCAGCTGTTCGCCGGGGACGGCCGCAAGCCGTTCAAGGTCGGCCACCTGCTGCGCCTGCAGGGCAAGCGCCACGAGGAGGTGCCGCAGCTGATCCCCGGCGATTTCGGCGCGCTGACCAAGGTCGAGGAGCTGGAGTTCGACGTGGTCCTGCACGACTCCCACGACGAGGACCACATCCGCCTGGCGCCGCTGGACTTCCCCACGCCCATGCAGGGCCTGGCCATCGAGGCCGGCCGCCGCGGCGACGAGCAGCGCCTGGCCGAAGTGATGCAGCGCCTGCTGGCCGAGGACCCCTGCGTGCGCCTGGACTACAACGCCTCCACCCAGGAAACCGTGCTGCGCGGCATGGGCGAACTGCACCTGCGCTACCTGCTGGAGCGCCTGACCGGCAGCTACAAGCTGGAAGTGAACACCCGAGCGCCCAGCGTGCCCTACCGCGAGACGGCCACGCGCCCGGCCGAGGGGCACTGCCGGCACAAGAAGCAGACCGGCGGCGCCGGCCAGTTCGGCGAGGTGTTCCTGCGCGTGGAGCCCTTGCCGCGCGGGGCCGGCTTCGAGTTCGTCGACGCCATCAAGGGCGGGGTGATTCCGGGGCAGTTCATCCCCTCGGTGGAAAAGGGCGTGCGCGCGGCGCTGGCCGCCGGGCCCCTGGCCGGCTTCCCGGTGGAGGACGTGAAGGTCACGGTGTTCGACGGCAAGAGCCATTCGGTGGACTCCAAGGACATCGCCTTCCAGGCCGCCGGGCGCAAGGCCATGTTCGACGCCCTGCGCAACGCTGGCGGCATGCTGCTGGAGCCGGTGGTGAACATCGCGGTGACGGCGCCGGAAGCACGCCTGGGCGACATCACCGCCGACCTCACCGGCCGCCGCGGCCAGGTGCTGGGCACCGAACCGCTGTCGGCCCGCGCCACCCTGGTGCGCGGCCAGGTGCCGCTGGCGGAGCTGGAGGGCTACGCCAACCGGCTGAAGGCGATCACCGCCGGGCAGGGCTTCTTCACCCTGGAGGCCAGCCACTACAACCCCGTGCCGCAGGACGTGCAGCAGCGCCTGGCCAGTGGGTACAAGGCGGTGCAGGAAGAAGACTGAGGAGGCCGGGTCCTGTCTTGCCGGCAGCGCCGGAGCGCTCTTCGTAGGAGCGAGCCGTGCCCGCCGGTATGGCAGGAGCAACTGTCTTGCGCCGAGGTGCTCTTCGTAGGATGGGTTGAGCTTGCGAAACCCATGCGGTTGCGCTGATGGGTATCGCTTCGCTCAACGCCATCCTACGGAAAGCCGTGCTTCCTGGAACCGTAGGAGCGGGTTTATCCGCGATGCTCTGTGCGTGGGCTCGGCTTATCGCGGACGGAGTCCGCTCGTTGTTTCTGGGTTCCCGCGTTCGCGGGAATGACGGGTAAGAATCGTGTTTTCCGACGTCATTCCCGCGAACGCGGGAACCCTATGGACGAGGGTGTTTCGCCGGCCCCTGTAGGAGCGGGCCCTGCGCGCGAATCGCGGGCAGGGCCCGCTCCTACAGGGGCCCCAGGCGCATCAATTCAGATGCAGTTCCACCCCGAAGCGCCGCGACAGGCACGGCCACTGCTTCCAGGCGGTGACCGTCTGCGGGTCGCTCAGGCGGGCGCGGTAGGCCTGCGCCGCCGGGCTGGCGAAGACGCTGTCGTCGAGCATCGAGTCCACCGCGTGGTGCACGGCCTCGTCCAGCTGGTTGGCGAAGGGCTCGCCGATCAGCTGGTGTGCCACCAGGTTGGCCACGGTGGTGTCCAGCGGGATCAGCGGCTGGCCGAAGTGGGCGATGTAGCGGTCGTTCACTTCCTCCACCAGGCGGTGCGCCAGGTAGGCCTCGTCGAGCAGCGCGTCCAGGCCGTCGTGGCCGGCCAGCAGGTCGGGCGGGGTCAGGAAGAAGTGCTCGGCGACCTTCAGCACCGGCTTGATCCTTTCCTCTATGCCGGCGTTGCGCGCCACGCTGGTGGCGGCTTCGAGGAACTCGGGGACCTGCTCGATATAGGCGTGGACGAAGCGGGTGAGCACCTGGACGGCATCGTCGCCGCTCAGGTTGATGCTCGGGTGCAGGCCCGCCATCTGGCTGTGGATGAGCCGCGCCAGGTGCCCGTTGCGCGTCTCGAGCTGGTGGGCCTGCTGAATCAGTTCGCGCAGTGCTGCGATATTCATGACAACTCCAAGACAACTCGATTTGGAAAGTGAAGAAAGACCTTAGCCGGGCGGGTCGGCGAGCTAAGACGCGATCGTCATAATCACGCAACCTTTATGAGGTTCGGGCATATCAAGCCGCCACCATGGTAGCGCAAAGCCGCAGGCGGCGTGGCTTTGAGAGCACCTTTCGCAATTGCGGAGGAGTTTTTTGCGCTGCGTTGTTATGTCGCAACCCCTGGCTATACTCCGATTCGACACACCTGAACCTGATGAACCCGGCCTGCCTTGAACGTGCCGAGGCTCGGCGGTCAAAGTTTGCTGTCTTGGCGGTCGCTCCCTTGGCCGCTGGCGTTTGCCGGCGGGATAAGAACAACGATAAGGGGAACCCGAATGCTGCGACATCCGCGTACCTGGATGGGCTTGCTGTCGCTCCTCGTGTTCGCTCCGGCGCACGCCGCCTGGACGGTGAACATGACCCCGGGGGCGACCGAGGTCAGCCGTAACGTGTTCGACCTGCACATGACCATTTTCTGGATCTGTGTGGTCATCGGCATCATCGTCTTCGGTGCCATGTTCTGGTCGATGATCGTCCACCGCCGTTCCACCGGCCAGCAGCCGGCGCATTTCCACGAGAGTACCGCAGTGGAAATCCTCTGGACCGTGGTGCCGTTCCTGATTCTGGTGGTGATGGCCATTCCCGCCACGCGCACCCTGATCCACATGTACGACACCTCCGAGCCGGAGCTGGACGTGCAGGTCACCGGCTACCAGTGGAAGTGGCAGTACAAGTACCTGGGCCAGGACGTGGAGTTCTTCAGCAACCTGGCCACCAGCCAGGAGCAGATCCACAACAAGGATCCCAAGGACGAGCACTACCTGCTGGAGGTGGACAACCCGCTGGTGCTGCCGGCCGGGGTCAAGGTGCGCTTCCTGGTGACCTCCAGCGACGTCATCCACTCCTGGTGGGTGCCGGCCTTCGCGGTCAAGCGCGACGCCATCCCCGGCTTCGTCAACGAGGCCTGGACCAAGATCGACGAGCCCGGCGTCTACCGCGGCCAGTGCGCCGAGCTGTGCGGCAAGGACCACGGCTTCATGCCCATCGTGGTCGACGTGAAGTCCAGGCCGGACTTCGACAAGTGGCTGGCCGAGCGCAAGGAAGAGGCCATCAAGCTCAAGGAGCTGACCAGCAAGGAATGGACGAAGGAAGAGCTGGTCGCCCGTGGCGACAAGGTCTACCACACCATCTGCGCCGCCTGTCACCAGCCCGAGGGCCAGGGCATGCCGCCGATGTTCCCGGCGCTCAAGGGCTCGAAGATCGTCACCGGGCCCAAGGAGCACCACCTGGAAACCGTGTTCAACGGCGTCCCGGGCACGGCCATGGCGGCCTTCGGCAAGCAGCTCTCGGAAGTGGACATCGCCGCGGTGATCACCTTCGAGCGCAACAGCTGGGGCAACAACGACGGCGACATGGTCACTCCGCAAGACGTAGTGGCCTACAAGCAGAAGCAAAAATAACGAGGAGCCTGCGATGAGCGCTGTGATCGACCATCCCGAGCATTCGTACGCCGGCGAGCACCACCACGGCCCGGCCAAGGGCCTGATGCGCTGGGTCCTGACCACCAACCACAAGGACATCGGCACCCTGTACCTGTGGTTCAGCTTCTGCGCCTTCCTCCTCGGCGGCTCCTTCGCCATGGTGATCCGCGCCGAGCTGTTCCAGCCGGGGCTGCAGATCGTCGAGCCGGCCTTCTTCAACCAGATGACCACCATGCACGGCCTGGTGATGGTCTTCGGCGCGGTGATGCCGGCCTTCGTCGGCCTGGCCAACTGGATGGTGCCGCTGATGATAGGCGCGCCGGACATGGCCCTGCCGCGCATGAACAACTTCAGCTTCTGGCTGCTGCCGGCGGCCTTCGGCCTGCTGGTCAGCACCCTGTTCATGCCCGGCGGCGGCCCCAACTTCGGTTGGACCTTCTACGCCCCGCTGTCCACCACCTTCGCCCCGCACAGCGTGACCTTCTTCATCTTCGCCCTGCACATGATGGGGATGAGCTCGATCATGGGCGCGATCAACGTGATCGCCACCATCCTCAACCTGCGCGCCCCGGGCATGACGCTGATGAAGATGCCGCTGTTCGTCTGGACCTGGCTGATCACCGCCTTCCTGCTGATCGCGGTGATGCCGGTGCTGGCCGGCTGTGTGACCATGATGCTGATGGACATCCACTTCGGCACCAGCTTCTTCAGCGCGGCCGGCGGCGGCGACCCGGTGCTGTTCCAGCACGTGTTCTGGTTCTTCGGCCACCCCGAGGTGTACATCATGATCCTGCCGGCCTTCGGCGCGGTCAGCGCGATCATCCCGGCGTTCAGCCGCAAGCCGCTTTTCGGCTACACCTCGATGGTCTACGCCACCGCCTCGATCGCCTTCCTCTCGTTCATCGTCTGGGCGCACCACATGTTCGTGGTCGGCATCCCGCTGGTGGGCGAACTGTTCTTCATGTACGCCACCATGCTGATCGCCGTGCCCACCGGGGTGAAGGTGTTCAACTGGGCCTCGACCATGTGGCAGGGCTCGCTGACCTTCGAGGCGCCGATGCTGTTCGCCGTGGCCTTCGTCATCCTCTTCACCATCGGCGGCTTCTCCGGGCTGATGCTGGCCATCGCTCCGGCGGACTTCCAGTACCAGGACACCTACTTCGTGGTGGCGCACTTCCACTACGTGCTGGTGCCCGGGGCGATCTTCGGCATCTTCGCCTCGGTGTACTACTGGATACCCAAGTGGACCGGACACATGTACGACGAGACCCTGGCCAAGCTGCACTTCTGGCTCTCGTTCATCGGCATGAACATGGCCTTCTTCCCCATGCACTTCCTGGGGTTGGCTGGCATGCCGCGGCGGATTCCGGACTACAACCTGCAGTTCGCCAACTTCAACATGGTCTCGTCGATCGGCGCCTTCCTGTTCGGCACCACCCAGCTGCTGTTCCTGTTCATCGTCATCAAGACCATCCGCGGCGGCAAGCCGGCCCCGGCCAAGCCCTGGGACGGCGCCGAAGGCCTGGAGTGGACGGTGCCCTCGCCGGCGCCCTACCACACCTTCAGCACCCCGCCGGAAGTGAAGTGAACCGCCCTTCGTAGGAGCGAGCTTGCTCGCGAACGACTCCGCAGCGGGGCTGGTTCGCGAGCAAGCTCGCTCCTACAGGAGACCCGACATGAGCGACGGCAATATCGAGACGCGCAAGCTGGTCACCCGCCTGGTGGTGGTGGTGGTGGCCATGTTCGCCTTCGGCTTCGCCCTGGTGCCGATCTACAACGTCATGTGCAAGGCCCTGGGCATCAACGGCAAGACTTCCGGCAGCGCCTACCAGGGCGGCCTCCAGCAGGTGGACATGGCGCGCCAGGTAAAGGTGGACTTCGTGGCGAACAACAACATCGACATGGTCTGGGAATTCCGCCCCGAGAGCGAAATGATCGTGGTGCACCCCGGGGCGGTGAACCAGATGCTGTTCGTCGCGCAGAACCCCACCAACAAGCCGATGACCGCCCAGGCCATCCCCAGCATCGCGCCCTCCACGGCCGCGCGCTACTTCCACAAGACCGAGTGCTTCTGCTTCACCCAGCAGGTCCTGCAGCCCGGCGAGCGCATCGAGATGCCGGTGCGCTTCATCGTCGACCGCGACCTGCCGGCGGACGTCCACCGCATCACCCTCGCCTACACGCTGTTCGACATCACCGCACGCAAGCCACCGGTGGCCAGCAACGACCGCTGACCGGCCCAGGAGAACAAGAATGGCAACCCACGATCCGTACTATGTCCCCGCGCAGAGCAAATGGCCGATCATCGCCACCATCGGCCTGCTCACCACGTTGTTCGGCGTCGGCACCTGGATGAACGACTACAGCGCCGGCAAGGAAGCCTCCCACGGGCCCTGGATCCTCTTCGCCGGCGGGCTGATCGTCGCCTACATGCTGTTCGGCTGGTTCGGCAACGTGATCAAGGAGAGCCGCTCCGGGCTCTACAGCCCGCAGATGGACCGCTCGTTCCGCTGGGGCATGAGCTGGTTCATCTTCTCCGAGGTGATGTTCTTCGCCGCCTTCTTCGGCGCGCTCTTCTACATCCGCCACTTCGCCGGGCCCTGGCTCGGCGGCGAGGGCCACAAGGGCATCGCCCACATGCTCTGGCCGGAGTTCCAGTACACCTGGCCGCTGCTGAGCAACCCGGACAACAAGCTGTTCCCGCCGCCCAAGGAAGTCATCGAGCCGTGGAAGCTGCCGCTGATCAACACCATCCTGCTGGTCACCTCCAGCTTCACCGTGACCTTCGCCCACCACGCGCTGAAGAAGAACCACCGCGGCCCGCTGAAGCTTTGGCTGGCGATCACCGTGGCGCTGGGCGTGGCCTTCCTGTTCCTGCAGGCCCACGAATACCACGAGGCCTATAGCGAACTGGGCCTGACCCTCGGCTCGGGCATCTACGGCACCACCTTCTTCATGCTCACCGGCTTCCACGGCGCCCACGTGACCATAGGCGCGCTGATGCTGAGCATCATGCTGATCCGCATCCTGCGCGGGCACTTCGACGCCGAGCACCACTTCGGCTTCGAGGCGGCCAGCTGGTACTGGCACTTCGTCGACGTGGTGTGGATCGGGCTGTTCATCTTCGTGTACGTGCTTTGAGGCGGCACGGCCTGTAGGAGCGAGCTTGCTCGCGAACGGCTCCGCAGCGGGGCTGGTTCGCGAGCAAGCTCGCTCCTACGAAGAGCAAGAGCAGGAACTCAGAAGGTGGCGGAAGTGACCAACTGCCCGGAGTAGAAGCCCCAGGCGACCAGGGCGAGGGTGAGGGCGGCGAGGATGACCCGCACGGTAAGGGCGTTGACCACACGGGAACCGTGGCCCTCGTCCTTGACCAGGAAGAACAACCCGCTGAACAGGCTGGCCACGGTGGCCAGCAGCAGAACGACGATCGCGGCCTTGAGCATGACCTGGCTCCGATTGCTGAGGGGGTAACTTGCAGTATAGCCAGCACGCCATCGACTCCCGCCCGCGCCACGGCGTGGCGGCGGTCTTCCGGCCGGGCCTGGCGCCGACCCTGGTGGTCCTGGCGCTGCTCCCGCTGCTGGTGGCCCTGGGCTGCTGGCAGCTTTCCCGCGCCGCCGAGAAGCGCGTGCTACTGGCCGCCGCCGAAGCGCGCCGCGAGGCCGCGCCCATCCCCGCCGCCCAGCTCGAACGCCTGGCCGACCCCGCCTACGTGCGGGTGCGCCTGCAGGGCCGCCTGGACGCCGAACATACCCTGCTGCTGGACAACCGCACCCGCGACGGCGCCGCCGGCGTCGAGGTGCTGCAGCCCTTCCACGACAAGGCCAGCGGCCTGTGGCTGCTGGTCAACCGCGGCTGGCTGCCCTGGCCCAACCGCCGCGTGCCGCCGACCTTCGACACGCCCGCCGGCGACCTGCTGCTCGACGCCTGGGCCTACGTCCCGCCGCCCGGCGGCCTGCAGCTGGCCGATGCGCGGCAGCAGGCCTGGCCGCAACTGATCACCCGCGTCGACCCGGACGCCACCTGGCAGGCCCTGGACCGCAACGGCCTGGCCCTGGAGCTGCGCCTGGAACCGGGCGACGCCGCCTTCGAGACCAATTGGCCGGTGGTCGCCATGGCCCCGGAACGCCACACCGGCTACGCCGTGCAGTGGTTCGCCATGGCCACCGCCCTGCTCGCCCTCTACCTCTACCTCGGCATCCGCCGCGCACGGGAGAAGCCCGCCCATGACCAGCCTGACCCTCGATGAAACCCAGCTGCGCCGCCGCAACCGCGGGCGCCTGCAGCTGCTGCTGATCCTCGCCGTGGTATTCGGCCCGATGCTGCTGGCCACCGGCATGTACAAGTTCCGCTTCTGGGTGCCGGAAAGCCGCAGCTACCACGGCGAGCTGATCGCCAACGGCAGCACGCCCGCCGACCTGGGCGTGCAGGCCGACGCGAGCGACCGCTGGCAACTGCTGGTCACCGCCCCCGCTACCTGCGCCGCCGACTGCCAGCAATTGGTGTACCTGGCGCGGCAGATCAACATAGGCCTGAACCGCGACGCCAACCGCGCCGAGCACGCCCTGGCCGCCGCCCAGGCGCTGCCGGCGGACTTCCAGGCGCAGCTGGACAAGGACTACCCGCGCCTGAAGCGCTACGCCCTGCAACCGGCCGCCGGCGAGCAGGCACCGCAGCTGTGGATAGTCGATCCCCACGGCAACCTGGTGCTGCGCTACGCCGCCGGCGCCAACGGCAAGCAGATCCTCGGCGACCTGCAACTGCTGCTGAAGCTCTCCCACATCGGCTGAGCGCAGGCCACGACAACAACAAGAACGGGGGCTGTGCATGACGAACACACCGCGTAAACCCGGCTTCTACGTCGCCGCCTTCGCCACCGCCCTGGCGCTGGTGGTGGTGCTGCTCGGCGCCTACACCCGGCTCACCCACGCCGGCCTGGGCTGCCCGGACTGGCCCGGCTGCTACGGCTTCATTCACGTGCCCAGCAGCGAGGCGCAGCTGGCCCACGCCGAGCAGCACTTCCCCGAGGCCCCGGTGGAAGCGCAGAAGGGCTGGAACGAGATGATCCACCGCTACTTCGCCGGCACCCTGGGCCTGCTCATCGCCGGCCTGGCGGTACACGCCCTGCTGCGCCGCGGCCGCGACGGCCAGCCGCTGCGCCTGCCGTTGCTGCTGCTGGGCGTGGTGATCGCCCAGGCCGCCTTCGGCATGTGGACGGTGACCCTCAAGCTGTGGCCGCAGGTGGTCACCGCGCACCTGCTCGGCGGCTTCACCACCCTGTCGCTGCTGTTCCTGCTCAGCCTGCGTCTGTCCGGCGCCGTGCAACCGCTGCAACGCGCCGGCGCGCCGCGCCGCCTGGCAGCCTTCGCCCTGGCCCTGGTGGTGCTGCAGATCGCCCTGGGCGGCTGGGTGAGCAGCAACTACGCGGCGGTCGCCTGCATCGACCTGCCCATGTGCCACGGCCAGTGGTGGCCGCAGATGGACTTCGCCAACGGCTTCCACCTGACCCAGCACATCGGCCCCAACTACCTGGGCGGGCAGCTCGACAGCGACGCCCGCACGGCCATCCACATGACCCACCGCATGGGCGCCTTCTGCGTGGTGGCGGTGCTGCTGGTGCTGGCCTGGCGCATGCAGCGCGTCGGCCTGATCTACCCCACCGCGCTGATGTTGCTGGCGCTATCGCTGCAGGTCGGCCTGGGCATCAGCAACGTGCTGCTGCACCTGCCGCTGCCGGTGGCGGTGGCGCACAACGGCGGCGGCGCCTGCCTGCTGCTGAGCCTGGTGCTGGTCAACTACCGCCTGCGCGCGCCGGTCAGCGTCGCCAAGGTCGCTGCGGCCGGCAGGGCGCGCACACTGCCGGCGCTGGAGCGGCCGGCGGCCTATCCCTCGCAAGGCTGAACCTCATTCAACGAACGGAGAGTCGAACATGGCCAGCGTACTGAGCGGCACCCGCAGCCAACCCGGCTGGCGCGATTACCTGGAGCTGACCAAGCCCAAGGTGGTCCTGCTGATGCTGATCACCTCGCTGATCGGCATGCTGCTCGCCACCCGCAGCGGCATGCCCTGGACGGTGCTGCTGTTCGGCAACCTGGGCATCGGCCTGTGCGCCGGCGCGGCGGCGGCGGTGAACCACGTGGTGGACCGGCGCATCGACTCGATCATGGCGCGCACCCACCGCCGCCCGCTGGTGGAGGGGCGGCTCTCGCCCAGCGTGGCCCTGGGCTTCGCCCTGCTTCTGGCGCTGGCCGGGATGAGCCTGCTGCTGACCTTCACCAACGCCCTCACCGCCTGGCTGACGCTGGCCTCGCTGCTGGGCTACGCGGCGCTCTACACGGGCTTCCTCAAGCGTGCCACGCCGCAGAACATCGTGATCGGCGGCCTGGCCGGCGCGGCCCCGCCGATGCTCGGCTGGGTGGCGGTGACCGGGCACCTGTCGGCCGAGCCGCTGCTGCTGGTGCTGATCATCTTCGCCTGGACGCCGCCGCACTTCTGGGCCCTGTGCCTGCACCGCAAGGACGAGTACGCCAAGGCCGAGATTCCGATGCTGCCGGTGACCCACGGCGAGCGCTACACCAAGCTGCACATCCTGCTCTACAGCCTGGTGCTGTTCGCCGTGAGCCTGATGCCCTTCGCCATCCACATGAGCGGCCTGGTCTACCTGCTCGCCGCGCTGGCCCTGGGCGCTCGCTTCCTCGACTGGGCCTGGGCGCTGTACCGTGACAGCAAGCCCCATGCGGCCATCGGTACCTTCAAGTACTCTATCGCCTACCTGTTCCTGTTGTTCATCGCCCTGCTGGTGGACCATTACCTGCCCATCCACATGGCGCTGTAACGGCCAGGGGTTCGCGAGCAAGCTCGCTCCTACGAAGAGCCCCGCAGGACCGACCTGTAGGAGCGAGCTTGCTCGCGAACGCTCTTCCACCCGCTCCCGACCACGAGAACCCCATGTCCCGAGTCAACAAGACCGTCCTCATCCTGGTAGCCATAGTCGCCGTCATCCTCGGCCTCACCGTGCAGAAGGTCCTCACCGAGAAACACCGCCTCGACCCCGCTGCGCTGCTCGACGCCGGCATCGTGCTGCTGCCGCAGAGCCGCGAGGTGCCGGCGCTGACCTTCCAGGACCAGGACGGCAAGCCGTTCGACACCGCCAGCCTCAAGGGCCGCTGGAGCCTGCTGTTCTTCGGCTACACCTTCTGCCCGGACGTCTGCCCCACCACCCTGGCGCAGCTGCGCGAGCTGCAGGGCAAGCTGGCCCCCGAGGCGCGCGAGAAGCTGCAGGTGGTATTCGTCAGCGTCGACCCGCACCGCGACACCCCGGCACGCCTGAAGGAATACCTGGGCTTCTTCAACGCCGGCTTCCAGGGCCTGGTGGGCAGCGACGAGGCCATCCAGAAGCTGGCCAACGCCATGAGCATCCCCTACATCCCGGCCGACACCAGCAAGCCCAACTACACCGTCGACCACAGCGGCAACCTGGTCATCATCGGCCCGGACGGCACCCAGCACGGCTTCATCCGCGCCCCGCTGAACAACGCCAAGCTCGCCGAACAGCTGCCCAAGGTGCTCGCCGACCAGGGCTGAGCCATTCGCCGGCGCGCAGCCGGCCCATTCACCGCGCTGCTTTGTCGCAGCCAGGCAACGGCCACCCTCGGGTGGCCGTTCTTTTTTTTCATCACCCGCCTGCACAGCCTTGGACTAGTCTGTTTTTCAAGGCCTGCCCCGACGCCCGCCCGAAAGCCAGGAAACATGCGCTGTGAGGCGGTCGCCAGGGATTTCCTGACTCTGTAGTCAATGTAAAAAATCTGCTACGGAATTCCAGGCATCAGTGATCACTCATATTTCGGATTAAAAACATTAATTAACACCTATAGATACGCCTGAGGCAGGATTGACGGGCCTCTCACCGGGTTGCCGGGGGTTCTGATGAGCAAACATTCACACCAGGGATAGCGTTTTCCCCCGGTCACAATAGGCAATTAGGCTAAAAGCCAGGGCGCACGCGCCCCTTGCCGGGACGGGGGAACTACGGGTCCCAACGTGACTTGTAGTCCTTTTTCAGTACTACTTCAGAACTTCTTGCCGACCCAGTGGCTCGATTGCACAATGCCGACGCCCAGCGGGTTCTGGACCCGCCCTTTCGCGGCATGCGTTGCCAGTTCGACAACCCGGCCGCCTTCCGGCGCCGGACTACTCAAGGATCACGCAGGAGATTTGTGAGTGCAGATCGGTGTCCCTCTCGAGACCCATGCCGGTGAAACACGGGTCGCCGCCACCGCTGAAACCATCAAGAAACTGGTTGGCCAAGGCCACCAGGTGATCGTTCAGAGTGGCGCCGGTATCAATGCCTGTCAGCCGGACAGCGCCTTCGAGGCCGCCGGGGCGAAGATCGGCTCCGCCGCCGACGCCCTGGGCGCCGAACTGGTGCTCAAGGTGGTCGCCCCCAGCGCCGAGGAACTGGCGCAGATGAAGCCGGGCGCCGTGCTGATCGGCATGCTCAACCCCTTCGACAGCGACAACATCGCGCGCATGGCCGAACGCGGCATCACCGCCTTCGCCCTGGAAGCCGCCCCGCGCACCTCGCGGGCGCAGAGCCTCGACGTGCTGTCGTCCCAGGCCAACATCGCCGGCTACAAGGCGGTGATGCTCGCCGCCAACCACTACCCGCGCTTCATGCCCATGCTGATGACCGCCGCCGGCACCGTTAAGGCCGCCCGTGTGCTGATCCTCGGCGCCGGCGTCGCCGGCCTGCAGGCCATCGCCACGGCCAAGCGCCTGGGCGCGGTGATCGAGGCCTCGGACGTGCGCCCGGCGGTGAAGGAGCAGATCGAATCCCTCGGCGCCAAGTTCGTCGACGTGCCCTACGAGACCGACGAGGAGCGCGAGTGCGCCGAAGGCGTCGGCGGTTACGCCCGCCCCATGCCGGCCTCGTGGATGGAGCGCCAGGCCAAGGCGGTGCACGAGCGCGCCAAGCAGGCCGACATCGTCATCACCACCGCGCTGATCCCGGGCCGCAAGGCGCCGACCCTGCTGCACGAAGCCACCGTGCAGGAGATGAAACCGGGCTCGGTGGTCATCGACCTGGCCGCGGCCCAAGGCGGCAACTGCCCGCTGACCGAAGCCGGGCAGGTGGTGGTCAAGCACGGCGTGACCCTGGTCGGCCACACCAACCTGGCCGCCATGGTCCCGGCGGACGCCTCGGCCCTGTATGCGCGCAACCTGCTCGACTTCCTCAAGCTGACCCTCTCCGCCGAAGGCTTCAAGGTCAACCTGGAAGACGACATCGTCGCTGCCTGCCTGATGTGCCGCGACGGCCAGGCCGTGCGCAAGAACGGCTGAGCCCTCCTTAATAAAGAAGAACCCGCCGGGCTCCTGCCCGGCCTAGAGACCGGTGAAAGACGATGGAAGAAATGCTGATCTCCCACGGGATCTACAACCTGATCATCTTCGTGCTGGCCGTGTACGTCGGCTACCACGTGGTATGGAACGTCACCCCCGCGCTGCACACCCCGCTGATGGCGGTGACCAACGCCATCTCGGCGATCGTCATCGTCGGCGCCATGCTGGCCGCCGCCCTGACCGTCACCCCGCTGGGCAAGATCATGGGCACCCTGGCCGTGGCCCTGGCCGCGGTCAACGTGTTCGGTGGCTTCCTGGTCACCCGCCGCATGCTGGAAATGTTCAAGAAGAAAGCGCCGAAAGCGCCGGCGGAGAAGCACTGACCATGAGCATGAACCTCGTCACTCTCCTTTACCTGATCGCCTCGGTCTGCTTCATCCAGGCCCTGAAGGGCCTGTCGCACCCGACCAGCTCGCGGCGCGGCAACCTGTTCGGCATGGTCGGCATGGCCATCGCCGTGCTCACCACCGTGGGCCTGGTGTTCAAGCTCGGCGCGCAACTGGCCGAGGGCGGCAACGCCGCCGCCGGCATCGGTTACATCCTGGTCGGCCTGCTGATCGGCGGCAGCGCCGGTTCGATCATGGCCAAGCGCGTCGAGATGACCAAGATGCCCGAGCTGGTCGCCTTCATGCACAGCATGATCGGCCTGGCCGCGGTCTTCATCGCCATCGCCGCCGTGGTCGAGCCGCAGTCGCTGGGCATCGTCCAGCACCTGGGCGACACCATCCCCACCGGCAACCGTCTGGAGCTGTTCCTCGGCGCGGCCATCGGCGCCATCACCTTCTCCGGTTCGGTGATCGCCTTCGGCAAGCTGTCGGGCAAGTACAAGTTCCGCCTGTTCCAGGGCGCACCGGTACAGTTCGCCGGCCAGCACCTGCTCAACCTGGTGCTGGGCCTGGCCACCCTGGGCCTGGGCCTGGTGTTCATGTTCACCGGCAACCTCGCCGCCTTCGCCCTGATGCTGGCCCTGGCCTTCGTCCTCGGCGTGCTGATCATCATCCCCATCGGCGGCGCCGACATGCCGGTGGTGGTCTCGATGCTCAACTCCTACTCCGGCTGGGCCGCAGCGGGCATCGGCTTCTCGCTGAACAACTCGATGCTGATCATCGCCGGCTCGCTGGTGGGCTCCTCGGGCGCGATCCTCTCGTACATCATGTGCAAGGCGATGAACCGCTCGTTCTTCAACGTCATCCTCGGTGGTTTCGGCGCCAGCGCCGACGACGCCGGCCCGGCTGGCTCCAAGGAAGCCCGCCCGGTGAAGTCCGGTTCGGCCGACGACGCCTCCTTCCTGCTGACCAACGCCGACAGCGTGATCATCGTCCCCGGCTACGGCCTGGCGGTGGCCCGCGCCCAGCACGCGCTGATGGAGCTGGCGGAGAAGCTGACCCACCGCGGCGTCACCGTGAAGTTCGCCATCCACCCGGTCGCCGGTCGTATGCCGGGCCACATGAACGTCCTGCTGGCCGAGGCCGAGGTGCCTTACGAGCAGGTGTTCGAGATGGAGGACATCAACTCCGAGTTCGGCCAGACCGACGTGGTGCTGGTGCTCGGCGCCAACGACGTGGTCAACCCGGCGGCGAAGAACGATCCGAAGTCGCCGATCGCCGGCATGCCGATCCTCGAGGCCTACAAGGCCAAGACCGTGATCGTCAACAAGCGCTCGATGGCCAGCGGCTACGCCGGCCTGGACAACGAACTGTTCTACCTGGACAAGACCATGATGGTCTTCGGCGACGCCAAGAAAGTCATCGAAGACATGGTCAAGGCCGTCGAATAACGACAGCCGTCGATCCACAAGACACCGGCCGCGCGCCGGTGTCTTGCTTTGCCGCAAAGGAAAACCCTCTGGACTTTGGTAGTAAGTAAGGCGGTGGCGGGGCGGTTTTTCGACCTTGGTATAAGGGCGAAAAATCGCCGAATCCCTAGACTGGCCGCCTTGCACTCCCCATAAAGCCTGAGGTTTTTCCATGTACCGTGATCGCGTGCGCCTGCCTTCCCTGCTCGAGAAGGTGATGACTGCTGACCAGGCCGCAGCCCTGATCCAGGACGGCATGACCGTCGGCATGAGCGGCTTCACCCGCGCCGGCGAAGCCAAGGCCGTGCCGGAGGCCCTGGCCCAGCGCGCCAAGCAGCAGCCGCTGAAGATCAGCCTGATGACCGGCGCGAGCCTGGGCAACGACCTCGACAAGCACCTGACCGAGGCCGGCGTGCTGGCCCGGCGCATGCCCTTCCAGGTCGACAGCACCTTGCGCAAGGCGATCAACGACGGCTCGGTGATGTTCATCGACCAGCACCTGTCGGAAACCGTCGAACAGCTGCGCAACCATCAGCTCAAGCTGCCGGACATCGCGGTGATCGAAGCCGTGGCCATCACCGAGCAAGGCCACATCGTGCCGACCACCTCCGTGGGCAACTCGGCGAGCTTCGCGATCTTCGCCAAGCAGGTGATCGTCGAGATCAACCTGGCGCACAACACCAACCTGGAAGGCCTGCACGACATCTACATCCCGACCTACCGGCCGACCCGCACGCCCATCCCGCTGACCAAGGTCGACGATCGCATCGGCAGCACCGCCATCCCGATCCCGCCGGAGAAGATCGTCGCCATCGTCATCAACAACCAGCCCGACTCGCCCTCCACCGTGCTGCCGCCGGACAGCGAGACCCAGGCCATCGCCAACCACCTGATCGACTTCTTCAAGCGCGAAGTGGACGCCGGCCGCCTGGCGAAGAACCTCGCGCCGCTGCAGGCGGGCATCGGCAGCATCGCCAACGCGGTGATGTGCGGCCTGATGGAATCGCCCTTCGAAGACCTGACCATGTACTCCGAAGTGCTGCAGGACTCCACCTTCGACCTGATGGACTCGGGCAAGCTGCGCTTCGCCTCGGGCAGCTCCATCACCCTGTCGAGCCGCCGCAACGCCGACGTCTTCGGCAACCTGGAGCGCTACAAGGACAAGCTGGTGCTGCGCCCGCAGGAAATCTCCAACCACCCCGAGGTGGTGCGGCGCCTGGGCATCATCGGCATCAACACGGCGCTGGAGTTCGACATCTACGGCAACGTCAACTCCACCCACGTCGGCGGCACCAGGATGATGAACGGCATCGGCGGCTCGGGCGACTTCGCCCGCAACGCCCACCTGGCCATCTTCGTCACCAAGTCCATCGCCAAGGGCGGCAACATCTCCAGCGTGGTGCCCATGGTCAGCCACGTCGACCACACCGAGCACGACGTCGACATCCTAGTCACCGAGCAGGGCCTGGCCGACCTGCGTGGCCTGGCGCCGCGCGAGCGCGCCCGGGTGGTCATAGAGAACTGCGTGCACCCGTCCTACCGCGACGCCCTGGCCGCCTACTTCGAGGCCGCCTGCCAGCGCGGCGGGCACACCCCGCACATCCTGCGCGAAGCCATGAACTGGCACATCAACCTGGAAGAACGCGGCCACATGCTCGCCGCCAGCTGATCCGGCATGCCTGGCGGGCCATTCCACAAAGAATGGCCCGCCAGGGTGGACAGTCGGAAAAAAACCACGTAAAAACACTTCCGAACAGTTTTTTATCCCACAGCGACTGTTCCACTTCTCCTACTGCCATCCCCGGCAGACCTGCTGAAAATCCTCAATCCCCCGCCGCCTGTGCACCACAATGGAGCGCAGCGGTACAGTTCGCCCCAAAATCGCCATTACAGTTCGCTGAAACAATTCGCTGACGCTATTTAATTCAAGGCAACTGTACCTATCGCGGCTGACCAAAAAGTCAGAAGATACTCCTCAACAACTTCCGCAACCCCACTACCCGCCAAAAGCGGGAAGGACGAAAATCATGGAACGTACCCTCGGTTCCGCCACTGTCAGCAACATCCGTTCTTCCTCCACCGCCCACCGCAGCCTGGTCGGCACCGTCCGCCTGTGGCAGCGCCGCATCGAGAGCCGCCGCCAACTGGCCCGCCTCGACTCGCGCCTGCTGGCCGACGCCGGCATCAGCGAAGCCCAGCGCTACGCCGAGCTGAACAAGCCGTTCTGGAAGTAAGCGGAAGCGCTGAACTGTCAGGCGGTAGATAGACAGTTCGAAACTGTACTGGTGAAAGGCCGCTAGATTGAGCGGCCTTTCTGCTTTTCCAGGCCCGGATCGGCGAACAGCAGTTCCCGATACAGACCGGCCCAGCGCCGTCCCATGGTCTCGGCGGTGAACAGTTCCTCGTAGCGCGCCTCGGCCTTCCTGCCCATCTCGGCTGCGCTCTCCGGGTGCTCCCATATCCAGCGCATCGCCTCGCGGAACGCCTTCGGCTCGCTGGGCGGCACCACCAGCCCCGTCACCCCCTGGATATTGATGTAGCTGGTGCCCGTCCCGATCTCGCTGGAAATCATCGGCTTGCCGTACATCGCGCCTTCCAGCAGGGAGATGCCGAACGCCTCCGAACGCAGGTGCGAAGGAAACACGATGGCGCGGCTCAGTTGCAGCAGCGCCACCTTGTCCACCTCGCTGACCCGCCCCAGGAAGCGCACGTGGCCCTCCACCCCAAGGGCGGCGGCCTGCGCCTTCAACTCAGCTTCCAGCGGCCCGGCGCCGACCACCACCAGCGGGTAGCCGGTCCCCTGGATCGCTTCCAGCAGGATGTGCAGGCCCTTGTAGTAGCGCATCACCCCGACGAACAGGAAGAAACCCTCTCCCACACGCTGGCGCCAGCCGTCCAGGCAGTTCGCATCGGGCTGTGGATAACCCGTCTTGTCCAGACCGTAGGGAATCACTTCGGTCTTGCCCGGGAAGCGCCGCAACACCTCGCTGGTGGCCAGGTAGTTGGGCGAGGCCGCCACTATGCGGTCGGCGCAGCCGAGAAAGCTGTTCATCAGCGGCTGGTACAGTTTGAGCAGGTGGCGCTGGCGGACGATGTCCGAGTGGTAGGTCACCACCATCGGCTTGCGCACCCCGGACAGGAAATGCACCAAGTCCATGAACGGCCAGGGGAAGTGGAAATTGATGATGTCGGCCTCGGCGGCCAGGGCGCGGAAGCGCGGCAGCACGCTGTAGGAGAAGCCCGTCGAGGCCAGTTGCAGATCCAGGCGCGCACGGTGCACCCGGTGTCCATCGACCTCCAGCAGCGCCGGCTCGGGATTGGCGCTCAAGGTGAGCACCTCGTTCTCGATGCCGTGGGCCTCGCCGCTACGGCAGAGCTGGTTGATCACCTGTTCGATCCCGCCCACGGAGTCGGGCAGGTAGGTCTTGAAGAAATGTAGAACGCGCATTCAGCCTCCCATGGCCTGGCGATAGGCCTCGACGGTGGCGCGGGCGCACGCCTGCCAGCTGAAAGCCCCGGCGCGGTCCAGCCCCAGGCGCCGCAGACGTGCCCATTCGTTCCCGTCCTCCAGCAGCCGCTGGATGGCATCGGCCATGCCCTGCTCATCCTGCGGCTCGACGAAACAGCCGGCCTCGCCGGCCACTTCCGGTAGTGACGAGGTGCGCGCCAGCACCGTCGGTATGCCGCTGGCCATGGCCTCCAGCACCGGCAGCCCAAAGCCCTCGTAGAGCGACGGGAACAACAGCAGGCGCGCGCCGGCGAGCACGCACGCCAGGGTGTCGTCGTCCAGGTAGCCGAGCAGGCGCACCTGGCCGCCGGCCAGCGCCACGGCCAGTTCCGCGTCCAGCTGTTCCTGGCGCCAGCCGGCCATGCCGGCGATCAGCAGCGGATAGCGTTCGCGCAGCGTCGGCGGCAACAGGGCATGGGCGCGCAGGGCCTGCTGCAGGTTCTTGCGCGGCTCCAGCGTACCCACGCAGATCAGATAGCCCCCGGCTTCCAGAGCCAGTGGCGCCAGTACAGTTCGCAACTGTTCCGCCGTGCGCGGCCGGAAGCGCGGCGCACACCCCAGGGGCGCGACCATCACCCGCTCCGCCGGCAGGCCGAAATACGCACGCAGCTCCTCGCCGACGAAGTGCGAATCCACCAGGATGCGCCCGGCCCGGGCCACGCCTTCGCCGACACGCCGCTCGATCTCCGCCAGGCGGTCACGCGGCTGGGTCTGGGGATAACGCACGTGGGTCAGGTCATGCACCGTCATGACCATGGGGCCGTCGAACGTCAGCGGCCACAGGCTCGGCTCGTGGTACAGCTGCACATCCCGATCGCGCAGGCCGCGATCGAAGCGCTGCTGCTCCAGCCAGCGGCGGATCCGGTAGGCGCCCGGCACCCGCCTGGCCGCGGCACTCCAGCGCGAATAGCCCGGCAACGCCGCCTGCGGCAGCGCCTGTGACCAACCCCAGCCATGGAAATAGTCCAGACCCACGCCGGGCTGCTCGCCCAGGGCCTGCGCCAGCGCCGCCACGTACTGGCCGATGCCGGTTCGCGGGGCCTGGAGGATGCGGGTGTTAAGCGCAACCTTCACGCTGTTCGTCCTTTTCCGGCGCCCCTCCCAAAGGCGGTTGCCTCTGCGCCCGCACTACGCGTGCGATGAGTTGCTGGCTGGCCTCACGCCATCCGATCCAGCGCCATTCGGAAACCGGTCGCTCCGCCGGGAACCGACCCGATTCTTCGAAGCGCTCCACGAGCGCAGCGAGGGAGTCCGGCTGGTCCAGATCGAAATAGGCCATGAAGTCGCCGCCGATCTCACGGAATACCGGGATATCGCTGGCCATGGCCGGCAACTGGCGTTGCATGGCCTCTACCAGCGGCAGGCCGAAGCCTTCGACAAAGGACGGGAACACCAGTGCCTTGGCGTTCGCATAGGCGCGCTCCAGGCCTCGATCGTTGAGCTTGTGGAAAACATGCAGGCGTTTGTTCAATTCCGGATGTCGGCGGATGCGGGCGATCAGATCCTCGCACTTCCAGCCGACGCGCCCGATGATGCACAGGTGGGCCGGGGAGCCGCGGGCCCAGAGACGCTCGAAGGCATCCAGCAGATAGGCGTGGTTCTTTCGTGGCTCTATGGTGCTGACCATCAGGTACACCGGCGCACCCGCCTCGAACAGCCGCAGCAGGCGCGGATCGATACGACCGGGGCGGTCAGCCAGGTCCAGCTCCGAGCCCAGGTAGAAGTGGTCGAACCAGATCTGCCCGGCCACCGCCTCGCCCCGACGGCGGACGATCTCTGCACGCAACTGGTCGCGGATGGTGGTGGAGATGCACATGAATCCATCGGCCATCTCGGCGATCCAGTCGAACCAGCGATCGAAGACACGGACCAGGCCGGCGTCGCAATACTGCGGGTGCGTAGAGGGGATCAGGTCGTAGATCACTGAGACGATTCCTACCCCTTGTGCCTTGAGACGCTCGGCGACGGGGAAGAAATCGGCATGCCAGGACGAGTCGAGCAACAGCAACTGGTCTCCCGGCTGCACCTCCATCGCCTGCATGCGTTCAGGCACCACGTGGTTGCGCGAAGCATAGGTGGCGAACCGCAGCGGCAGGGTGAAGCTCAGGCTGGCCAGTTTGCAGCACACATAGAGTGCCCGCCGCGCATTGTGCCAACGGTTCATCGGCCAGCGCCGCTCCAGTCGCGCGTGCCACATCCAGTAGTCGTTGCGCAGTTGCTCCAGGGCCACGCGCATGCGGCTGTGCCAGGGTAGATCGCGGCCGGACAGGGGAGCCAGCGCCAGTACCCGGAACATCCGCCCGCGCTGGAAAACCACGGGTATGCATTCGACCCCGGCCTGGACCGCATCGAGATTGCGGATGACATTGCGCACGACGCGCTGGATACCCGAGTTTACCTCGGGGTGTTCGAAGACGTACGTGCATTCGATGAGTATGCGCGTCATGGCAGGCTACGCCTCAGTTCGAGAGCTTCCGCTGTAGCGTCCAGGCGCTCGACCGCAAGCTCCGCCCCCAGCCAGGAATAGCCGACGAAGTTCTCATGGCTGGCGTTGGCCACCTGGAACAGCATGGCGCAGTCGCGCCATTCGTAGCTGCCGTCCAGGTGCGAGTCACGCCTGGAAAGGCTCAAGGAAACTGAGTAGTTGCCTGGTCCCAGGCGCATCGGGAAGCTGTATCGATACAGGATGCGCTCACCTGCCCGGATATTCTCCAGCGTCTGCTTCAGGCGGTAGGAGTTGATGCCGTACATGGCCTGGCCCAGGCGGTCCTTGAGCATGAACCCCAGCACCAGTTGGCTAATGTCCTGGGTCGCGCGGACCACCACCTCCAGCGTCACCTCGCAGCCCACTTCGATGATTTCCACCGAGGTATCCTGCTCCAGCAGGCGCACCGACTCGACCTCGACCTCCCCGGTACCGGAGATGGTTCGCGCCTTGCCGTTGGCCAGCATCTCCTGGCGTACCCGATAGTTGAGGCCGGCGGTCATGCGCGCGTGGTAATAGTCCATGACCATCTCCGGGTCGCCCTGCTGCACGACCCTGCCGAACTCCAGCAGCACAGCGCGATCACAGATGGACTGGATGGCGAAGCGGTCATGGGACACGATCAGCAACGTGGTGCCGTCGCGACGGAAGCTGCGGATGCGCTCGAAACTCTTGTGCTGGAAGTAGGCATCGCCCACCGACAGCGCCTCGTCGACGATCAGCACGTCGGGGCGGCGCGCGGTGGCGACGCTGAATGCCAGGCGCATCTGCATGCCACTGGAATAGGTGCGCACCGGCTGGTCGATGGCGTCGCCGATCTCGGCGAAGGCCTCGATGGCCGGCATCAGCTCCTCGATTTCCTCGCGCTGCAGCCCCTGCAGCTGCGCGGCCATGAATACGTTCTGGCGGCCGGTGAATTCCGGGTGGAAGCCCATGCCCAGCTCCAGCAGCGCCGAGACCCGCCCACCGACACTGCAGCTGCCGTGGGTGGGCAGGGTGGTGCCGGTGATGATCTTGAGCAGTGTGCTCTTGCCGGCGCCATTGGAACCGACCAGCCCTACTGCCTCGCCGGGCGCGATGTCCAGGTCGATATCCTGCAGCACCCATTTTTGCTGGTGGCGTGGTCGGGTGCCGGGAGACAGCCATTCGAGCAGCCGGGCCCAGCGCGAGGGGTACTGGCGGTAGGCCTTGCCGAGTTGCTGGATACGTATGTGGCCCATCAGAGTTCGTCCACCATCTCGCCGGAACGGCTACGGAACAGCGCCAGCGCCAGGACGCACAGCACCAGGGCCGAGAGCAGCAGCGGCAGCAGGTCAGTCCATACGGGCCAGCGGCCATATAGGAAGAGGTTCTGGTAAGACTGGATCAGCGGCGTCATCGGATTGAACTGGATCAGCCCGCGGATGCTCTCCGGCAGGATGCTGGTCGGGTAGACGATGGGCGTGAACCAGAACCAGAACTGCAGGAGGATGCCGAACAGTTGCCCGACGTCGCGGAAGAACACGTTGAGCACGCCCAGCAACATGCCCAGCCCGCAGGCGAACAGCAGTTGCAGCAGGAGCAGGGCGGGGAAGGCCAGCAGGGCGATGCCGGGCAGCCGGCCGGAGATGGCCAGGAAGCCGCAGAACAACGCGAAGATGATGGCGAAGTTCACCAGGGCGTTGAGCACGCTCACCACCGGCAGGCAGATACGCGGGAAGTTGAGCTTCTTCAGCAGGTTCGCGTTGTCCAGGAACATCGTCAGGCTGCGCCCGATCACCTCGGAGAACAGGCCCCAGGTGAGCAGCCCGGAACAGATGAACACGCCGAACGCCATGCGGTCATCGACGCCCGGCAACCGAGCCCGCATCACCTCGGAGAAGATCACCGTGTACACCAGGATCATCGCCAGCGGGTTGAGCACCGTCCATGCCGCGCCCAGCATCGAGCCGCGGTAGCGCGACTCGAACTCGCGGCGCACACTGCCGGCGACGAAGCCACGGTACTGCCAGATTCCCTGGAACATCCTCGCCAACATCTAGCAGGCCCTGCCGTACTGGTCCTCGAAGCGGACGATGTCGTCCTCCCCCAGGTATTCGCCGCTTTGTACCTCGATCATCACTAGGTCGATGACACCGGGGTTCTCCAGACGGTGCTTGTGCCCTGCAGGGATGTAGGTGGACTCGTTGCTGTTCACCAGGCGCACGCCCTCGCCATTGGTGACCTTGGCCATGCCACGCACCACTATCCAGTGTTCGCTGCGGTGATGGTGCATCTGCAACGACAGTGAGGCCCCCGGCTTGACCACGATGCGCTTGATCTTGAAGCGCGGCCCTTCCTCCAGCACCGTGTAGGTTCCCCACGGACGGCTCACGGTGCGGTGCAGGCGATAAGCCTGGTGCTCGCTGTCCTTGAGCTGCTTGACCACCTTGCGCACGTCCTGGGCGCGCTCGGCGTGGGCGACCAGGATGGCGTCCGCGGTATCGATGACGATCAGGTCGGATACGCCCACGGTGGCCACCAGGCGGTCGTCGCTCTGCACGTAGGTGTTGCAGGTATCGACGAACACCGCGTCAGCGGCTGCGCGATTGTTCTGCGCATCGGGCTCGACCAGCGCGCTCAGCGCCCCCCAGGAGCCGATGTCACTCCAGTCGAAGGCCGCCGGAACCACCGCGACGCGCTCTGAGCGCTCCATCAGTGCGTAGTCGATGGAAATGTCGGGGAAGGCGGCGAAATGCTCGCCGCTCAGCTCCTGCTGCACCACCTGACCCAGTTCGTCGCCGCTGCTGGCTTCGTGGCAGGCGATGGCGCTGGCGAGGATTTCCGGAGCGTGGCGTTCCAGCTCACTAAGCAGCGTGGCGACGCTGAAGCAGAACATGCCCGAGTTCCAGAGGAAATCACCGCTGTCGAGGAATTGCCGGGCAGTCTCCAGGTCGGGCTTCTCCACGAAACGCCGGACAATGGCACCGCGGCCCTCGCCCAGTGGCTCGCCCATCTCGATGTAGCCGAAACCGGTTTCCGGCGCCGTGGGCACCACGCCGAAAGTGACCAGGTGACCGGCCTCGGCCAGGGCGGCCGCACGCTCGACCGCCCGGCCGAAGGCCTCGAGGTCGCGGATCAGGTGGTCCGCCGGCATCACCACCAGCAATGCCTGGTCGCCGTGCCTGGCGCGTACGGCCAACGCCGCCATGGCGACCGCAGGCGCCGTATTGCGCCCCACCGGCTCCAGGACGAAATGTCCGCGCTGGCGCAGCTTGGCGGCAAGGAAGTGGTCCTTGCTCTGGAAGTAGTAGTCACGGTTGGTCACCGTGACGATCTCGCCATCGCCGGGCAGAAGACTGGCAGCACGGCAATAGGTCTTGTGCAGGAGGGTCTGGCCGTCGGGAAGCGCCATGAAGGGTTTGGGCTGCCCCTCGCGGGAAACCGGCCACAGACGCGTCCCGGCACCACCGGAAAGAATCACAGGAACCAGCATGGCGCTACTCCTTGTCGACTCGCCGCAGGTCGGCATCCACCATCATGTGAATCAGATTCTCGAGGCTGGTACGCGGGCTCCAGCCCAGCACCCGCTCGGCCTTGGCCGGGTTGCCCAGGAGCACGTCGACCTCCGCGGGGCGGAAGAAGGCCTGATCGACCACCACGTGGTCCTGGTACTTCAGGCCGACGTAGTCGAAGGCGATGCGGCACATTTCCCGCACCGTGGTGGTCACGCCAGTTGCCACCACATAGTCATCGGGCTTTTCCTGCTGCAGCATCAGCCACATGGCCTCGACGTAGTCGCCAGCGAAACCCCAGTCGCGCTTGGCATCGATGTTGCCTAGGCGCAACTCCTTCTGTTTGCCGAGCTTGATCCGCGCCACGGCATCGGTGACCTTGCGGGTCACGAACTCGATGCCACGCAGCGGCGATTCGTGGTTGAAGAGGATGCCGCTGGAGGTGTGCAGGCCGAAGCTCTCGCGGTAGTTCACCGTGATCCAGTGGCCGTACAGCTTGGCCACGCCATAGGGGCTGCGCGGGTAGAAGGGCGTGTTCTCGTCCTGCCGCTCGGCCTGGATCAGGCCGAACATCTCGCTGGTGGAGGCCTGGTAGAAGCGCGTCTGCGGACTGAACTGGCGGATCGCCTCGAGCAGGTGGGTAACCCCCAGGCCGTCGACCACGGCGGTGGTGATCGGCTGGTCCCATGAGCTGCCGACGAAGCTTTGCGCCGCCAGGTTGTAGATTTCATCCGGCTTGGCCTTGATGACCGCGCGCTGGATGGACGAGGCATCAGCCATATCGCCATCCAGATAGACCAACTCCGATTCGATGTCCAGCTCGCGCAAACGCCAGCGGGTATCGGAGCTACGCCGGGCCACCAGGCCGTGCACGCGGTATCCCTTTTCGAGCAGCAGTTTTGCCAGGTAGGCACCGTCCTGGCCCGTCACTCCCGTGATGAGTGCGTTTCTTGTCATTGTCGCTACACCCGTGATGCCCAGTCCGACAGGATCGCCGTCAGGGTCTGATTTATCGTTATGTCCGGCTTCCAGCCGGTCGCCTCGTGCAGCTTGGAATGACTGCCGCATACTCGGCGTTGTTCCGCACGGCGCATGCGTGCGGGGTCCTGCACCAGTTCGATCTCCACCTGGGCGAGATCGGCCAGTTGCTGGATCAGGTCGCGAATCCGCCGTTCTTCACCGGAGCAGACGTTGTAGACCTGTCCGGGCCGGCCTCGTTCAAGCAAGGCGAAGTAGGCCGACACCACATCGCGGACATCCAGGAAGTCGCGACTGACGTCGATGTCGCCAACCAGCAGCCGAGGCTCCTGCAGGCCTGCACGAATCAGAGCGATCTGTCGCGCAGCACTGGCGATGACGAAGCTCTCTTTCTGCCCGCTGCCCACGTGATTGAAGGGCCGCGCGACCATCACTCGCCAGCCTTCGGTCATGCCCCACTGCAAGCAGAGCTGTTCGGCCGCCAGCTTGCTGACGGCGTAGGGGTTGCGAGGCGCAGGCAGAAGGTCTTCGCGGATGGGAAGACGTGCTTCGTCCACCTGACCATAGATGTCCCCGGAACTGACGTAGAGGAAGTCCCCGGAGAAATCGAGGGCCTTGAGCGCCTGCAGCAGGTTGAGGGTGCCCAGGAGATTGACCTGCAGCGTACCCGCGGGATCGCGAAACGCTTCCGGGACGAAGGTCTGCCCGGCGAGATGGATGACGGCATCCGGCCGCTGACTGTAACCGGCACGCACCGCTTCCGGATCGGTGAGGTCGGGGCGTTCGGGCACCTCGAGCAGTTCCCACACGCTCTCGTGCTGATCAAGCCAGGTTCGGATGTGGTGTCCGACGAATCCCGTGAGGCCGGTGACCAATAGGCGCTTTCTCAAGAGAACCCCTTGTCATGAGCACCCAGGGAACATCCGGCAGGTGCTACGAGCTGGAAAGGTGCCTGCAGAAGTCGCGAAAATGATGCGATTAGGATTCTTCTGCTGTTGTACTTGTCTCGTTAACCTGTAGTAAATGAATGACAAATTCAACCTAAAGCTGAGTGACCGGTCGGTTCTGCTTCAATTTTTCATACATGGTACTTAAGCACTTTTCGAAGCCGGCTGCGCTGTGTTTAGAATGCGGCCGCCAGCGCTTGCAACCTGCCCAGCCCGACAACCCGGTCGTCGATCTGGACAGAAGCCCCACCCCGGCCGCCAGGGTGGTAACAAGAACAATACACAGGCAACGGCCTGTGAGGCGCTGCCGGCAGCGCCTTCGCAGTGTTGTAGGACCGTATGGACTTCATCCTGTTTTCGGATATTGGCGAGAGCACCATCGACAGCAGTCTCGGCACTCCCGAGTACAGCTATTTCTTCGTTCTCAAGGCCTATCTGCCGGTTCTGCAGGCGCTTGGCGAAGTGCATCGCCCGCAGAGCCTGCAGGAACTGGAAGCCACCGCCCATCGGCTGCGCACGGCCGGGCGTGATTGCCTGGCACTGTTCTTCGGCCCACCGCACAAGGCTCCGCTTTCCCTCGCCTGCCCCATCCTCTGCGTCATCGCCTGGGAATACGACAGCATCCCCAACGAAACCTGGAACGATGATCCGCGCTCGGACTGGCGCTACGTGCTCAGCCGGCATGGCGGGGCGATCAGCCTGTCGTCGCACACTGCCCGGGCGATCCGCGCCTCGATGGGCGAGGGCTTCCCGGTGATTCCCCTGCCGACACCGCTCTGGGAGACCTATGCCAGCCTCGGCGGACAAGCGCCGGCCAACGCCATCATCGAGCCGACGAAACTGCAGATTCGTGGCTGCATCCTCGATACCCGCCTGCTGGGCCTGTCTGCCGACGGACTCATCGCACCGATACATGATATTCCCGCCACCGCAGACGAGCCCATCGAGCCCATTATCGAAGCCGTGCCGGCACTCACCTGGCAACGGCGCGCGCTGATCACCCGGCATTACCTCCTGATGTGGTATCGCGAGGCCGTGCGCGACCTCGTGCCTGCCGCATTGCGCCGGGGCCTGAGCCGACTGCTGCGGCGCCCCAGCCCGCCAGCGCCGGCCGAGCCGCCCGCGGCATCCTCCACAGCCGTGATCGAGGAGCATCCCCAGGCGCAGTTGCCGGATACCTCACAGCTGGTCGAGGTCCAAGTGGAAGGCGTGGTCTACGTTTCGGTATTCAACCCTGCGGATGGGCGCAAGAACTGGGAGAACCTGGTCACGGCTTTCTGCTGGGCGTTCCGCGACACTGCAGACGCGACCCTGGTACTCAAGATCACCCAGAAGGACCTGGCCAGCTACTACGTGCACATGCTGACCCTGTTGTCGCAGCTGGCCCCCTTCGCTTGCCGTGTTGTAGTCATGCACGGCTTCCTCGACGACAAACAATTCCAGCGCCTGCGCGAGGCCACCAGCTACTACGTCAATGCCTCGCGCTGCGAAGGCCTGTGCCTTCCGCTGATGGAGTTCCTGGCCTGCGGCAAGCCGGCCATAGCCCCGGCGCACACCGCGATGGAGGACTACGTCGACGGCGACCTGGCCTTCGTCGTCCCCGCTTGCCGCGAACATGCCGTATGGCCCCAGGACACCCGCCTGAGCTACCGGACCGTACGCTACCGTCCGGACTGGGGCGCACTGAAGCAGGCCTACCTGGACAGCCACGAGATTGCCCGGCAGGCACCGGAGCGTTATCAGGCGATGTCCGCAGCGGCACGCCAGCGGATGCGCGAATTCGCCGGCGAGGAGCGTTTCGCGAACGAACTGGGAGAGTTCCTCGGCACCTTCCTGGGCACCGGTAGGCTGGACAAAGCCGTCGCGGGAGACGCGGCATGCTGATCCTCATCCATTCGGAAACCAACCGCAGCAACATCCGCGAGAACCTCGGCAAGCCCGAGTACAGCTATTACTTCGTGCTCAAGGAGTTCCGCCCGTTACTCGAGCGCCTGGGGCAAGTAATGGAAATCAGCGACCCGGACGACCTCGTCGATCGGATCTACGCCGACTGCCAGCGCCGCGGCGAGGAGTGCATCTTCCTATCCTTCTCGCCACCGCACCGCACCCCCATTCATTACCGTTGCCCGACCATCCCGGTGTTCGCCTGGGAGTTCAGCGTCATCCCTTACGAAAGCTGGTACGGCGAACCTCGCCACGACTGGCGCCTGGTGTTCGACCGGCTGGGGGCGGCCATCACCCATTCCAGCTTCACCGTCGACTCGGTACGCCAGTCCATGGGCCCGGACTTCCCGGTGGTGAGCATCCCCGCCCCGGTCTGGAACCGCTTCGCCGCCCTGGCGGCCCGTCTGCAACGCAGGCCGGTGGCCGAGCAACTGGAATTGCAGGTCGACGGCCTGGTGATCGACAGCCGTGTGGACGACGTGGGCGGCTATGCCCCCGAACCCCATCGCGATGCGCCACGCATTGACTTCGAGGCCTCGCGCGAAAGGCAGAAACTGCGCCTGGACGGGGTGATCTACACCTCGGTGTTCAACCCCTACGACGGCCGCAAGAACTGGATCGACATGCTCGGCGCCTTCTGCTGGGCCTTCCGCGATTGTGAAGACGCCACCCTGGTACTCAAGCTCACCCACCACTGCATCGACGATGCGCTGGCGGACATGCTCCACCACCTCTACAAGCTCAGGCCCTACCGTTGCCGCTTCGTGCTGATCCACGGCTACCTCGAGGATGCCGACTACGAACGCCTGGTGGAGGCCACCAGCTACGTGGTCAATACCTCCTACGGCGAGGGGCAGTGCCTGCCGCTGATGGAGTTCATGTCCTGCGGCAAGCCGGCCATAGCCCCGCGCAATACGGCGATGCTCGATTACATCGACAGCGACAATGCCTTCGTGGTGGATTGCACCGAGGAACTCACTGCCTGGCCCCATGACCCGCGGGCGGCCTACCGTACCCTGCGCTACATCACCAACTGGGACTCGCTGCTTGCGGCCTACCAGGAAAGCTACCGGGTGGCGAAGGAAGACCCCCAGCGCTATGCGCACATGAGCGAGGCCGCAGTGAACGCCCTGCAGGCGTTCTGCAGCCTGGAACAGGCGCAGGCCCGGCTGTCCGCCTTCCTCGCTGCCCTGCAGGCTCGCAGGGCGATAACGGGCGATGAGCTATGCGCAAGTCTGTGACCATGGCATTGCCATGCCGATCATCTGCTCGCCCCGGACAGGGCCAGCCGGCAATGGCGGAGGGTGTGTCATGCATCGGTTACCGATGACGGACCGCCAGGGCCACACTCCCGGCCGGCGTATCCAGGACATCGAGTTGTTGCGGGCGCTCGCCGTGGTCAGCGTGGTCGTGCACCATGCCCATGGCAATCTGTTCCACTGGCCCACGCCGCTGTTGGATGCCTTCTTCCGGCGCTTCGAGCTGTGGTGGGGCGTCGATCTGTTCTTCGCCATTTCCGGCTTCGTCATCGCCCGGGACCTGATTCCCCGCCTGCAGGGCTGCAACGGTATCGCCGAGTTCTGGCGCAACAGCGTGCAGTTCTGGGTCAGGCGCGCCTTCCGCCTTTTACCCTCGGCCTGGCTCTGGCTGCTGCTGATGCTGCTGGCTTGCCGCTTCCTGAACGAATCGGGCGCCTTCGGTACCTTGTCCGCCAACCTCGCCGCAACACTCGCGGGGATACTGCAATACGCGAACTTCCGTTTCGCCGACAGCTTCTTCCGCTACGAGTATGGCGTCAGCTTCGTCTACTGGAGCCTGTCGCTGGAGGAGCAGTTCTATCTCCTGCTGCCGCTGCTGATATTCGTCTCGCGCCGCTTCCTGCCCTGGATCCTGGTAGGGGTGATAGCCGCCCAGTTCTTCGTCTGGCGCACACCGTTGCTGATGGTGCTGCGTACCGACGCGCTGGCCTGGGGCGTACTTCTGGCCCTGGCCAGCCACAGGCCCTTCTATGCACGCCTGGAGCCGACCTGGCTGTTGCGCTGGCGCCCCCTGGGGCTGATCCTGGCGGCACTGCTGGTGCTGGGGTTGACGCGGGTGTCCACCGAGCAGCACCTCTGGTCCGTCTGGCGTATCGGGGTGATCGCCCTGTTCAGCGCGGCCCTGGTCTGGCTGGCCTCCTATGATCGCGGCTACCTGGCCCTTCCCGCGCCCCTGCAACGCCTTGGCCTCTGGCTGGGCAGCCGCTCCTACGGCATCTACCTCATCCATATCCCGGCATTCTTCCTGACCCGGGAAGTTGCCTTCCGTCTGTATGGCGACAGCGCCCTGGACGGCACCCATACCCTGCTGTTCCTGGCCCTGGCTACCGGCACCATCGTCCTTTGCAGCGAAGCGAACTACCGCTATATCGAGTTGCCGCTCAGAACCCGTGGCGCCGCCATTGCCCGGCGTTTCTCGACCGAAACGCGACATGCCGCAGGAGACGTCCGCAATGAGGCAGCCTAGCCTTAGCCGCGCTCCCTTCGTGTATCCCGGACACGCAGATACATCCCGCATATCTCTGTTCGGAAAGCTCCTGGAGAACTGGCCATGCTGAACCGGCTGAAGAACTTCCTGACCACCCCAGCCACTCCGCCTGCGATTGAAGACCCCGGCAGCCCCCCGGAACCGCGCGTCGACCCGTACATGCTCGGCCTCAAGGATGCAGCCCTGAGCGGCTGGTTCGACCAGCAGAACGGCGAGCTCTACCGAGGTTTTCCCGTGGGCCCCGAGGACACCGTGCTGGATGTCGGTTGCGGCAACGGCGGCAATGTGCACTTCTGCGCCATGCGTGGCGCGCGCATCATCGTGGCCGACATCGACGCCGAAAAGATCGAGGCCACCCGTCAGCGCCTGCAGGAAAGCGCGGCCCGCAGCGTCGAGTGTCTGGTCACCGACAGCGCTCCACTGCCGATTCCGGATGCCTCCGTCAGCCGCGTGGTCAGCACCGAAGTCATCGAGCACGTGGATGACCCCCGAGCCTTCCTCGCCGAGTTGGTCCGCGTGGGGCAGCCCGGCGCCCTCTACCTGCTTTCCGCCCCCCATCCCTCCTCGGAGGAGCTCCAGCGGGGCTTCGCCGCCGACGATTATTTCCGCAAACCCAACCACGTGCGGGTGATCGACGAGCAGCAGTTCAGGGACTGGGTGACGGAAGCGGGCCTGGAAGTCGTCAGCCATGGCCAATACGGCTTCTACTGGTCATTGTGGATGCTGTTCTTCTGGGAAGCCGGCGTCGGGTTCGAGAATCCAGATCATCCACTGCTGCACAACTGGACCAGGACCTGGGACGTCCTGCTCGATTCGCCCCGCGGCGCCGCCATCAAGGAAGCGCTGGACCAGGTAGTCGCCAAGAGCCAGGTGATAGTGGCACGCAAGCCATGATGCAAGCGCCTCACCGCCGACAGGGAATGTGAAGGATGAGAAGCCCGGCATTATCGAGCAAGCGGAATCTTGGCCTGGAATGGCTGTGGAGCCCTGCGCGTCGCAGCATCGCCTACGCTCTGCCGTTGCTCATGGCCGTGGCCCTGGTGCTGTATCTGTATCCGGGTACCTTCCTGGCCGGACACGGCAGGTTCTTCGAGGGCGGCGATGCGGCCTCGCATGTGTCGGGATGGCTGTTCTTCGAACAGGACCACTGGCATTTACCGCTGCTGAAGACGGATCGCCTCAACTATCCCGACGGCATCAGCATCGCCTTCACCGACAGCATCCCGCTGCTGGCCCTGCCACTCAAGCTGTTCGCCGGGGTGTTGCCCGCGGGCTTCCACTACTTCGGCCTGTGGCACGCCATCTGCTACCTGCTGCAGGCAGCCGCAGCGGTCTTCGTGATTCGCTCACTGGGCATCCGGCATCTGCCAGGCGCCCTGCTCGCGGCAGGCTTCGCACTGATCTGGCCAGCCCTGACGCACCGCCTGGGGCATACCGCACTCATGACCCAGGGCCTGCTCCTGCTGGCCCTGGGCACCTATCTGAGGGGCCATTCGAGAACATGGTCCATCCGCCGAACCTGCACGGCATTCATCGCGATCACCGCCAGCGCCCTGCTGGTCCACCCCTACCTGCTCGCCATGAGCTATCCGCTCCTGCTCGTCTATCTGGTGAGCCAGTGGAGAGTGGGAAGCCTGGACCTGAAACGCGCCTGCCTCTGGCTCGCAGGCTCGCTCGCGGTGCTGTTCGCCATCCTCCTGACGGGCGGCTATCTCATCGGCAAGGGTGCCACCGCCGGCGGCTTCGGCATCTATTCGCTGAACCTGCTCTCGCCTTTCTGCGGTGGCCTGCTATGTCCCAGCCACTACGCGACCCCGGGCCAGGACGAAGGCTTCAACTACCTGGGCGCGGGCGTGCTGCTGTTGCTGGCCACCAGCATGCTGCTGGAACCACGGGCGTTCCTCAACGCCGCGACACGCCATCGCTACCTGCTGCTGGCCTTGCTGGCCCTGACTCTCTACGCGGCCAGCAACAAAGTGTTCGTTGGCCAGCATGAGTTGCTGGACATCCACCTGCCCCGCTTCGCCGAAGCGCTGGCCGGCATCTTCCGGGTGAGCGGCCGTTTCTTCTGGCTGGTGGGCTACAGCATCCTGTTCTTCGTCCTGGCCATACTGCTGCGCCGTCGCAGCTTCGCGCTGTTGCTGCTGATGACCGGGGCGCTGGCATTACAGTGGTACGACACCCGCCCGCTACGCGACCGTGTCCTGTCCCAGACGCGCCTCCCCACCACCGTCGACATCGCGCCCTGGCGTACGGCGCTGGCCGGCTTCGAGGAAATTGACGTCTATCCCGCCTATGGCTGCAGCCTCCCACCCACCACGGACGACGACTACGTGCGCTACCAGTACCTGGCGGCGCAACTGGGCCTTCGGATCAATACCGGCTATACCGCCCGCGCCGCGACGGACTGCACGAAAAAGAACAGGCTGGTCGAGGGGCCCGCACTGCCCGGCCATCTGTACGTGAAGCTGGGGCACCTGCACAACCCGCTGGATCTACCGCCGCTGTTCCGCACTGCGCTCAATGCCGGGCGCTGCATGCTCGACAGCCAGCATCTCATCTGCATGAACACCCGGCCCACGCAAAGCTGGGCTACCGTGGCGGCACCGCTGGACAGGCGGAATTCAGACCTCAGGATACGCTGGAAGGCTGAACAACTGCCCAGCCTGATCGGCCAACTGCGCAACGGGCGCCTGGTCCCGCGCCAGCCGGGCGAGGCGGGATATCTCAGCTATGGCCCCTACATCGCCCTGAGCGAAGGCGTCTATTCGTACCGGATCAACTACCTGAGCGAAGCTGACGAGGCCACGACCGTCGGTACCTGGGATATCGTCGGGCAAGACGCTGGCGGGCACTTCGTCGCCCTCTCCAGCGGTCCGTTGGCCGGCACCCACGGCGAACTCCGGTCGACCGCCGGGATGGTGGCCTTGAAGGCCCCACTGCAGAAAGTCGAGTTGCGCCTGTTGAGCAATGGCGCAGACCTGCAACTCTCCGATCTGGAGATTTCTTCGGACCCGCCCACGCCACAAACCGCCCAGCGTGCGGCCGATTGAGGCCGCGCCTGCCATGTCCCGAATAACAAGAGCGACACGAGCCACGGACGAAACGACATGACCAGTGAACTCCACGCTGCGCCCCGGCAGAGCCTCATCCACCGCCCGCAGCTCGACACGCCGCTGGCATTGTCGCTGGTGGTGCCCGTCTACAACGAGGCAGAGACCGTTGCGCTGTTCGTCGAGCGCGTCGAGCAGGTGTTCGCCGATCCTGATGCCGTGCGAGTGGAATACGTCTTCGTCAACGACGGCAGCGAGGACGATACGCTCGATGTACTCCTGCTGCTGCAACGACGCATCGCACGGATCAGGATCGTCGACCTGAGCCGCAATTTCGGCAAGGAAGCGGCCCTGAGTGCCGGTCTGCGTTGCGCCACGGGCCAGGTGGTAGTGCCGATCGACGTCGATCTCCAGGACCCGCCCGAGCTGATCCCGACCATGATCGAACACTGGCGGGAAGGCTATGACGTGGTGCTCGGGCATCGCATCGATCGCGCCTCCGACTCCTGGGCCAAACGGGCGTCGGCCAACTGGTTCTATCGCATCCACAACAAGATCGCCGATCCGGCGATTCCCGAGAACGTCGGCGACTTCCGCCTGATGGACCGCCAGGTCGTGGATGCGCTGAATGACCTGCCCGAGTCCCGGCGTTTCATGAAGGGCCTGTTCGCCTGGGTCGGGTTCCGTACCACCCATATCGACTACAGCCGCCCGGAAAGAGTGGCCGGAACCAGCAAGTTCAATGGCTGGCGCCTGTGGAACTTCGCCCTCGAAGGCATCACCAGTTTCAGCACCGATCCCCTGAAGATCTGGACCTACCTCGGCATCGCCGTGTCCTTGAGCGCCTTCCTGTTCGCCATGCTGATCGTCCTCAAGGTGGTGATCTTCGGCATCGACGTGCCTGGCTATGCCTCGCTGATGGTCGCCGTGACCTTCCTCGGCGGCCTGCAGCTCATCGGCATCGGGGTGCTGGGCGAGTATCTCGGCCGCACCTACCTGGAATCCAAGCGCAGGCCCGTGTATCTCGTCCGGCGCATCTACGAAGCAGAGGACTGAGCATGGACCTCAAGGAAACCGACATCCTGGGCGAGCACATCGCCGACCACTGGTATTACCGATCCAAGCGGGCCGCCGTACAGCAGTTTCTCGGTGACATACGCCCCTCGAGCATCCTAGACGTGGGCGCCGGCTCCGGCTTCTTCTCCCGCGCCCTGCTGGCCGAAGGTAGCGCCGGCGAAGCCTGGTGCGTGGACATCAGCTACCCGGCGGACTCCGATGCCAGCGAGGCTGGGAAGCCGATCCGCTTCCGTCGCTCGGTGGACCGCCTGGACTCCGACCTGGTGCTGCTGATGGATGTCCTGGAGCATGTCGACGACGATGTCGGCCTGCTTCGCCACTACGTCGAGAAGGTGCCCCACGGTGCGCACTTCCTGATTTCCGTACCGGCCTTCCAGTTCCTCTGGAGCGATCACGATGTATTCCTCGAGCACAAGCGTCGCTACCGGCTCACCGATATCGAACGGGTCGCAGAGCAGGCCGGGCTCGAGGTGCTGAAAGGCGCCTACTACTTTGGCGGCGTGTTCCCGATAGCCGCCACCCTGCGCCTGCTCGAGCGGCTCCGGGGTGGTGCCGCGCGCCAGCCCAGGTCGCAGCTCAAACGACACAACGGTGTGGTCAACGCCGCCCTGCAGGCCGTATCCATGGCAGAGCTGCCGGTACTGCGCTTCAATCGTGTCGCCGGTTTGACAGCATTCTGCCTGGCTCGGCGCCCATGACCCACGACGAGAGCCTGCCCGTGCGCCGCCCACTTCGCAGCCGCCTGCTGAAGGAGATGCTGCTCGCCGCCCGCTTCGGTGTCGTCGGCATAGGCGCCACCGCACTGCACATCGGCATCGTCTGGCTGCTGCTATCCCATACGACATGGCCGGCGCTGCTCGCCAACCTGGTCGCCTTCCTCTGTGCGTTCGGCCTGTCGTTCTCCGGCAACTACATCTGGACCTTTTCCGCACCGGGCTCGCCGCGCAGGGCGATGCGCCGCTTCTTCCTGATTTCCCTGAGTGCCTTCCTGGTCAACAGCGGCTTGCTGGCTGCTCTGCTGGCCGCCGGCTGGCTTTCGCCGCGCCTGTCCGCCATCGCGTCGGCCGCCGTGGTACCGGGCATCACCTTCCTGGCCAGCCGACTCTGGGGGTTCAGACACTAGCCATGGAACGGACATTGAAAACCGCCGGAACCAACCTCGCGATGCGCACCTCAACCGATTCGCGTCATTCGCTGTGGATCCCCGTACTGCTGGCCTGCCTGCTGTTCCTGGCCCTCGGGGGCCAGTCCATTCTGTTGCCATCGAACACCGGCTGGCTGATGCGTGGCTTCTTCGACCCACCGACCAATCTGCTGGGGTGGGAGTTCTTCCGTGAAACCCCCTTGCTGCAATTCCCGCTGGGCGCCAATCCACGCTATGGCATGGAACAGGGAAGCTCCATCGTCTTCTCCGACTCGCTGCCACTGTTCGCCCTGCCATTCAAACTGATCGGCCCGCTGCTGCCCGACAGCTTCCAGTACTTCGGCCTGTGGGTGCTGACCTGCATGGTGCTGCAGGGGGTATTCGGCTACCTGACGCTATCGCGCTTCGTCGAAGACCGGCGTCAGCTGTGCCTGGGCACCGGCCTGCTGTTACTGCTGCCACCCTACCTGATGCGCTTCTCGATCCACCTCGCGCTGGGTGGCCAGTGGCTGCTCATGGCTGGGCTGTATCTCTATTTCGACAAGGCCTACCGGGCGCGCTTCTGGTTGGTGCTGCTGGCGGCCGCCACCCTGACCCACGCCTACCTGCTGATCATGCTCGGCGCGATCTGGGGCGCCGATCTGCTGCAACGCCTGCTGCGACGCGAAGCAAGTCTTGCCAGATGCATCGTGCGCGGGCTGACCGGTTGCGCCCTGGTCCTGACGACCATGTGGCTCCTGGGCTACTTCATGCTTGGCTCGTCGCCGGCAGCGACGGGCTCTTACGGGCGAATGAACCTGTTGTCGCTGATCGACTCCCGAGGGGCCTGGTCGCGGCTGCTGCCCGGACTACAGCTCCCCTTCATCGAAGGCGACGGTTTCGCCTACATGGGCGTGGGTATGCTGGGGCTGCTGGCCATCGCCTGCCTCCTGACAATCGGCCGCCGCGGGCAATGGAGCCACACGCGCATCTGGCCCCTGATCGTGATGAGCGTTCTCCTGCTGTTGGTATCGCTGACCAATACGGTGAGCATCGGCCACCATACCCTGGTCCAGTTCGAGATACCGGACTGGGCAGTGCGTCTGTACCAGATATTCCGCTCGCCGGGCCGGATGTTCTGGCCGGTGTTCTATCTGCTCAGCGTGACGACCATCGCCATCGTCTGCACTCGTACCCGGCCGCAGGTCGCCCTGGGCCTGCTCGCCATTGCCCTGGCCGCGCAGGTCTACGACCTGTCCAACGTGCTTGCCGGTACGCGCAATTACTTCCAAGGGCAATGGAACAATCCCCTGACCTCCAGGTTGTGGACCGAACTCGGTTCCCGCTACGACAAGGTGCTCTACATTGCGCCAACCAACCTTCCGCCGGACTTCATCCCCCTTTCGAACTTCGCCCTGCACCACGGCATGTCGATCAATGCCGCCAACTTCGCCAGGGTTGACACCGACGCCCAGGCAAGGACCCAGGCAGCCCTGGCAGCCCAGGTGCAGGCAGGTACCTACGACCCCAAGGCCCTCTACGTCTTCAATGATCTTGCGCTCTGGGACCAGGCATTGCAGTCACATGGTGCGGACGACGCGATGGGTGAACTCGATGGCATCAAACTGCTGCTCCCGGGCATGGGCCAATGCGAAGGCTGCCGGGATGCCGGCTTCGTGCCTCTGCGCTGGGGCTTCTGGCCGGCCGAACGTCTGCCCACGCTCATCGGCCAGCTGCGCGATGGCCGCCTGGTGGTCCAGCCCGGCATCTCGGGCTACCTGAGTTATGGTCCATACACCCACATTCCCCAGGGTAAGCTGCGCTACCGTGTCACCTACAGCGCCAGCAGTAGTCCGTCCCAGCCGGTGGGCAACTGGGACGTCGTCAGCAATGCGGCGACCCAGGTGACCACCCTGGCCCAGGGCCCGCTGATGGGGACCGAAGGCGAACCCAGGACGCTGGAGGGCATTCTCGATGTGGCAACGGCCAGTTCGAGCGCGGAAATCCGCATCTTCAGCAATGGAGCCAGCGAACTGGCGTTGATCAGCGTCGAACTCCTGCCTGAGCGCTAGGGAATATTCGCCCGCACAGTAAGGCGCCGGAACGGCATAACAGTGCCCCTGGCGGTCTAGACTGTGCCGGAATGATCGTCGGCGCTTGTGTCTGTTAGGGCCACGCCCGGGGCGTGCATCCTGTCCTTCCGTCGCCAGAAGGACAGCCACATGAACCGGGTTCTTGCTCCTTTCCGTTCGTCTGCCGGTTCGCGCCTGGACGCCCGAAGCCCGTGGCGAAAGGTCGCTGGTTGGATCGCCATGTACCTGCAAAACGCCCGCACCCGCCACCAGCTCGCCCAGCTCGGCGAACGCGAGTTGGCCGACGCCGGCATCGACCGTTGCCAGCGCGAGCGGGAACTTTCGAAACCTTTCTGGCGCTGAGCGGCTGGCCGCCAGGGGCGGGCTCCGCTAGTCTGCATCGGTAGCGCGCGGCAGCTTTGGCCGCGCGGTTTCATCTCGACTGGGAGTGTCCATCCATGAATCGTCTGCGCCTGCTTACCGCCGCCGCCCTGATCACCTGCGCCAGCGGCGCCTTCGCCAGCAGCTTCATCGTCACCACCGATGCGCTGGTCGGCGCCACCAAGGCCACCTCCGACGGTACCACCGACATCACCAATTCCTTCCGCGACGACAAGATCGTCCTGGACGCCCGCGACGATGCCGCCACCTTCGTCGCCACCCAGGGGCAGGTGCGCGGCGCGCACCTGGAAGCGGCGCTGCGGCACATCCGCGGCAAGCTGCCGAGCCTGGCCGCCAACGACCTGCAGCTGGCCCAGGCGATCCTGGTCATCTGACTTCCCCCTCGGCCCGGAGGCGCCTTTTCAGAGCGTCTACCGGGCCTGCAAGGCTGGCTCTTGCCGGCACATTCCGTTAGCCTTGTCGGCTGTGCTTTTCCGATCGCCATAGCCCATGCGCAGCCTGCTATTCCTGCTCACCGGCCTCTGCCTGGCCACCCCCGTGCTGGCCTTCGAACAGACCACCATGTTCGTCGCCGGCAGCAGCTACGTGACCAGCAAAGTCACCAGTACGCCTTTCGAGAACAAACTGCTCGGTGCCGCCCGCGATGATGCCGCCAGCTACATCGCCACCGACGGCCGGGTGCGCGGAGCGCGCCTGGAACAGGCGTTGCGCTGGCTGCGCAAACAGCATCCGGAGCTCGCGGCGAACGATCGGGAACTGGCCGAAGCCATTCTTGCCCAATAGTCAGTCGTGAGCAGCGCCCGCTGCCGTTTCGGAGACTCCCATGCGCCTCAGCTCGATCCCCAAGAGCCCCCTGATCCTCGGCCTGCTGCTGGCCGCCTGCGCCTCCAGCGCCCAGGCCCAGTCGGTCATCCGCCTGTTCAACATCACCACCAACGCCATCGGCCGCAGCGTGGACTTCACCTCCGACACCACCACCTCGATCCGCGACATGAAGATCGTCCGCGAGGCCCGCGACGACGCCGCCAGCTTCGTCGCCAGTGAAGGCGCCATCCGCGGCGCGCAGCTGGAAGCGGCGCTGAAGGTGGTCCGCGAGAAGGTGCCGGATGCGCGCGACGCCTCCGACCAGCAGTTGGCTGAAGCCATTCTCGCTCTGTGATCCCCCGCGGCCGCCGCGCTCTGGCGGCACTGGGCCTGCTCGTCGCCGCCGGCGCCCAGGCCGACCTGCGCCTTGAGCTGCTGCCCGACGGCCTCGCCCCGGCGCAGCACCAGGCCAGCCAGCAGCTGCTGGATGACGTCCGCCAGGCGCTGCCGCCACTCTTCGTCCAGGGCCTGGACCGCCGCGTCGAGGTGCAATGGCGCGACGACCTGCCGGGCAACGGCATGGGCCAGGCCCTGCGCCCCGGCGCCATCGCGCTGAACCGCAAGTACCTGGCCGCCCTCACCGACGGCAGCGCCGCCACTATCAAGACCGGCCGCAGCCACGGCACCCTGCGCCGCGAACTGCAGGCCACGGTGGTCCACGAGCTGACCCACCTGTACGACCGCGGCCGCCTCTGGCTGCCTGCCGAGGCCCGGCTGATCCAGCGTTGCACGCGCCAGCAGGACAGCATCGGACGCATCGGCGAGGGCGCCGAGTGCCGCGGCCAAGCCAACCGCCGCTTCACCCTCTCCGACGACCCGCGCCTGCTCGACCTCGCCGGCTGGCCGCAACTGGCCGGCAAGCGCGGCCAGCGCGAGCACGACAACCGCTTCGTCCTGCGCAGCCCGGACCGCTACGAGCTGAGCAACCCGCGCGAGTTCGTCGCGGTGAACATGGAGTACTTCGTCCTCGACCCCAGCTACGCCTGCCGTCGCCCGGCGCTGTACCGCTACTACGCCGAGCGCTTCGGCGAGCGCCCGCAGCGCCAGGCCTGCGCGCCGTCCTTCGCCTACCTCAATGCCGGCCGCGACTTCGGCCACCAGCCGCTGGGCAGGCTGGACCCGGAGCGCGTCTACGAGGTCGACTACTTGCTGGCCGAGGCCAACGACCAGTGGATGAGCCGCTGGGGCCACGCCATGCTGCGCCTGGTGGTCTGCGCCCCGGGCCGGCCGCGCGGCTCGGATTGCCGGCTGGACCTGGACCAGCACCTGGTGCTGTCCTACCGCGCCTTTGTCGGCGACCTGCAGCTGTCCAGCTGGGATGGCCTGACCGGCTCCTACCCGTCGCGGCTGTTCGTCCTGCCGCTGTCCCAGGTGATCGAGGAATACACCAAGATCGAGCTGCGCAGCCTGGCCTCGATCCCGCTCAAGCTCAATCGCCAGCAGATCGACGAGCTGGTGGAGCGGGCCATGCAGGTGCACTGGGGCTACGACGGCAACTACTACTTCATCTCCAACAACTGCGCGGTGGAAACCCTCAAGCTGCTGCGCAGCGGCGTCCCCGACCCGCGCCTGCAGGACCTCGACAGCATCACCCCCAACGGCGTGGTGCAGATCCTGGAGAACCGCGGCCTGGCCGACGCCAGCGTGCTCGACGATCCCAAGCGCGCGCTGCGCCTGGGCTACCGCTTCGACTCCTTCCGCGACCGCTACCAGGCGATGTTCGAGGTGCTGCGCCAGCGCCTGGACATTCCCCAGGCCAAGGTCGAGGACTGGCTGGCCCTGCCCGCCAGCGAGCGCCGCGCCTGGTTCGACAAGGCCGACCTGCGCGCCAGCGCCGCCATGCTGCTGCTGGAACAGGCTTCGCTGCGGCGCCAACTGCAACTGGCCCAGGACGAGCTGAAGCGCCTGTACCTGGGCCACCGCGACGACGCCCGCGCCGACCCCAAGATGGTGGCGGCGGGCAAGACGCTGCAGCAGATCCTCGACGACAGCGGCTTCCTCAGCCAACCGGCGGAGCTGCTGGACAGCGGCTACGGCCTGCCGCAGCCGGGCGAGTCGACGCGCCTGGAACAGCAGACCCAGGCCCGCCAGGCCCGCCTGCGCCAGCTCAGCGACAACCTCGACCAGGAGGTCCGCGCGCTGCTGGAGCCGCAACGCCGCGAGGAGTTGCAGGCGCTGGAGGCCAATCTCAAGCAGCTTGGTGCGCACCTGCGGGCGCTGCACAAGGCGGCGGGTGGGTTTGAGTTGCCTTGAGGGGCTGTTTCTGTAAGACCGACTGCGCCAAAGCGCTTTTCGTAGGATGGGTTGAGCTTGCGAAACCCATCGGAGCCTGGTGATGGGTATCGCTTCGCTCAACCCATCCTACGGGCTGCAGGGGAGCACGTTGTAGGAGCGAGCTTGCTCGCGAATGGAACGCTGCCTGATGGTTTCGGTGCGTGTCCTGAAGAGCACCCTCTCCCCAGCCCTCTCCCTTCAGGGAGAGGGCTGGGGAGAGGGTAAAGGCTCACTCGACGCACCCGAGCAACCGGGTGGCACCATTCGCGAGCAAGCTCGCTCCTACAACACCCACCACCCCAAACAAAAAACGCGCCCAAAGGCGCGTTTTTTTCACCAGCAGAAGACCCCCTCAGCGGCGCCCCTCCAGCTTGAAGTAGAAGACCTTGGTCGCCTGTCGCGCGACGATCCGGCCGCCGCTGATGCGCGGCTCGAAGCGCCAGGTGTCCATGGCCTGGCGCACGGCGTTGTCGAACATCCGCGGCGGCGAGGAGTCCAGCACCTGGATGTCGTCGATGCGGCCGTCGGCGGTGATGGTGAACAGCACCTTCACGTGGCCTTCGATGCCGCGGCGCTGGGCCATCAGCGGGTATTTCGGCGACTCCATGCGCAACGGCTTGATGTCGCTGTCGTTGAGGCTGCCGGTGGGCAGGCCGGCCGGGCCCTGGGTGCCGGTCGGGGCGGCCTGGGCGCCCGGGGTGCTCTGGCCCACGGTCGGCGCGGCCGGAGGCGGCGGCGGGGCGGGCGGCGTCGGCTCGGCCTGGGCTTCCTCGGCCGGCTCGGGTTCGGGCTTGGGTTTCGGCTTGGGCTTGGGTGCCTTCTTCGGCACCGCCTTTTCCACCGGCTTGGGCTTGGGTTTCGGCGGCTCTGGCTTGGGCGGCTCGACCACCGGCTCCGGCGGCGTGGGTTGCGGCGGCTGCGGCTCGGGCGCGGCGGCCGGCGGTTCTTTCACCGGTTCAGGCTTGGGCGGCAGTTGCACCACGCTGACCTGCATGGTCGGCACTTCGCCACGGCCGAGGTTGAGCTCGTCGGGGCTGGGCACGGCCCAGACCAGGCCGGCGACCACGGCCAGGTGCAGCACCACGGACAGCCCGGAAGACTTCCACCAGCCCGCCTGCTGGGGCGGCTGCTCCGCTTCTTCCACGCCCTCCACCGGCGCGGCGTAGGGGATCAGCAGTTCGGAGACGGGCACTTCCTCGTCGCGGCGGGCGCCGGAGCAGTCCACCAGACGCAGGTTGGCTTCATTGCCACGCTGGGCGCTGACGCAGGGCAGCGAGAGTCCTTCGTCGCTGTCGGAAGACGAAGGAAGTTCCGCGGCGGACGCGACGAGCGCGGAGCCCGCCGGCGAGCGCGATTGCGATGGCGCCATGGGAGAAGCCTGTGGGGAAATGACCAGAATCTGATAATTATTATCATTCGCCCCGGGTATGGCAACCTTATTGGCCATCCGGCAACCAGGCACAGGTCAACATTTGCTGCTGCAGCGCCTGCAAATCCTGCTCTTCGGCGAAGATCAGCTCCAGCCGATTGTCCCGTCGCCAGGCGCTGGGCCGCCAGGGCTCGGCGCCCGTGACCCGGTTGCAGGCCTGCCAGCCGTCCTCGCAATGCAGCACCGCCTTGGCCCGCAGCAAGCCGTCCAGGCCGGTCAGCCAGGCCTCCACCGCCGCGCGGCGGAAGCGCCAGTCGGCGTGCAGGCGCCAGCCGACAGCCTGGTGCCCGCCATCGCTGTGCACCTGCCGCAGGGGCGCGGCGCGGGTGAGCAGCACCGGCAGTTCGGCCGCGGGGGCCGGCAGTTCCGTCGTCGTTGCCGAATCGAACCCAGCGACGAACGGCAGGCTCGCGAAGGGCAGGCGCCCCTGCTCGGTCCACACCAGCGGCAACGCCGGCAGGCTGGCTTGCAGACGCTCGCGGGCCTCTTCATCCAGACCTTCGCTCTTGTTCAGCACCAATAGCGCGGCATCGGCCAGGGCGTCCTGCTGCGCCTCCGGCAGCGAGGCCCCGGCGGCCAGCGCCGCGGCATCCAGTACCAGCAGCAGCGGCTGTGGCGCCAGCACGCCGCGCCAGGGCGCCTCGCCCAGTTGGCGCAGCAGGGTACGCGGGTGGCCGAGGCCGGAGGGCTCGATGAACAACCGCTGCGGCTGCGCCTTGCGCAGCAGGCGGGCGAGGCCGACCTGGAAAGGCGCGCCGTTGACGCAGCACAGGCAGCCGCCGGCCACCTCGCCTATGGCCACGCCGTCGGCGTCGGTGGCCAGCAGCGCGGCGTCCAGGCCGACCTGGCCGAATTCGTTGACCAGCACCGCCCAGCGCTCGCCAGGCGGGCGCTGGGCCAGCAGGTCGCGGATCAGGCTGGTCTTGCCGGCGCCCAGTGGGCCGCCGATCACATGGGTGGGAATCTGTTCGAGCATGGCGCCATGTTGCCGCCTGACGAGGGCGGGGAAAAGCGCTAGAGTCGGCCCTTCGCTCAAAGGACCCCGTTTTCATGCGTCTGCCGGCCCTGTTCCTGTCGTCCTGCCTCGCCCTGCCAGCCCTTGCCCACGCCGAAGCCTGCGTGGTGCACAGCCGCGGCAAGAACCTCGACGTGAAGGTCTGCCAGCAGAACCGCAGCATCCCGGCGAAGCTGTTCCACGAGGGTTTCTGCCAGCCGCAGCTGAAGGACCAGCAGGTCGAGGTGACCTACGCCGACGCCTGCCCCAGCGGCGCCTTCGGCGTCTGCAACAACGCCCAGGTGCCCAACAGCCCCTACCGCCAGGACATCCACTACTACGGCGTGGCCAGCGACGCGCGCTTCCTCCAGCCGTTCTGCGAAAGCCAGAGCAAGGGCCAATGGCACGCCGGCAAGTGACCGTCATGCGCCTGTCATGGGCGGCTGTTCTACTGCTGGTCGGGTACCTCACACCCACTGGCACCCCACGCCAGCAAAGATCTTGGTGATAGGGCCGCCCCGCGCGGCCCTCTTTTTTCCGACTCTATTTCCCGCGTTTTCGCCATCCGGACCGGCGGTATCGCCGTTCGTCCGCGCAAAGGTGTCTTGCGCAGTTGGCCCTTCTGTCAAAAGGTCACATCCGCTAAGTTTTCAGAGCGTGAGGTACCTTTGGGGGTTACGCATGAGCACGTCTATGAACCTGGACGGCCCCTTCTATCCACCGGCGCTGGGGGCGCCGGAACGACTCAGCGCGGAGCAGTTGCGCGCCTCGCTGGAAATCACCATGGCCGAGCACGACGGCGGCGCCGTCTGGCTGTTCGCCTACGGCTCGCTGATCTGGCGCCCGGAGTTCCCGGTGGCCGAGGCCAGCCGTGCGCGGGTGCACGGCTACCACCGCGGACTCTACCTGTGGTCGCTGACCCACCGTGGCACCCCGGAGATGCCCGGCCTGGTGCTCGGCCTTGACCGCGGCGGCTCCTGCGGCGGCTTCGCCTACCGGCTGCCCGACGACGGTCTGGACGCCAACCTGTTCGCCCTCTGGCAGCGCGAGATGCCCTACGCCTCCTACCGCCCGGAATGGCTCAGCTGCCGCCTGGAGGATGGCCGCCGGGTGCGCGCCCTGGGCTTCGTCCTCGAACGCCACCTGCCCAGCTACGCCGGCTCGCTGCCGGACAGCGTCGTGCAGCGCGTGTTCGACAGCGCCCAGGGGCACTTCGGCACCACCCGCGAATACGTCGAGCAGACGGTCAGCGCGCTGCGCGCCTGCGCCATGCCCGACCTGAACCTGGAAGCCTTGCTGGCGCGTTGCTGCGCCAAGGCTTCCGGCTGAATCAGGGCGCCGGCTGGCGCACCTCGATCGGTTGTGCGGGCGTCTCGTCCAGGCCCCAGGCGGATTCGTCCGCCCAGTCCTCGCCGAAGATCTCGACGGGGTGCTGGGTGCGGCTGGAGCCGTTGCCGCAGCCCATGGCCGAGGCCGGGCAGTAGCGGTCGCAGCCCCAGCAGATGCGTTCGGGGTGGGCGGGGTGCAGGGGGAATTTCTTCGCCATGGGGAATTGCCTGGAGGGAGTGGGCCCAGCGTCGATTCAACGCCTTCCAGCCCCCTGCGTACTTGTCGCGAATCAAGAAGTGCGGGAATAAGCAAATGCGGCATAAGCAAAGCATTTTTTATTCCTTAATTTATTGACGAAGCCCACCTACACTGCCTCCCCATGACGACTTTCAGGGGGATGAACCCATGCGCAGCGAACGCGTCCGCTATGTCCTGGTGCCCGGCTGGCACGGCTCGGAGGACGAGCACTGGCAAAGCCACTGGCAGCGCGCGCTGCCCAACGCCTCGCGGGTGGAACAGCGCGACTGGGTGACGCCGCGGCATGTCGACTGGGTTGCCGAACTGGACCGCGAGATCCGCCGCCAGCCCGGCCGCGTGGTGCTGATCGCCCACAGCCTGGGCTGCGTCACCGTCGCTTCCTGGGCCCGCCGCGCCGGGCCCAGGGCCCTGGCCCAGGTGGCAGGCGCCCTGCTGGTGGCGCCCGCCGACGTCGAGCGCGAGACCTGCCACGCGGCGCTGCGCAACTTCGCCCCCATCGCCCTGGACGCCCTGCCTTTTCCCAGCGTGCTGGTGGGCTCGGACAACGACGCCGCCTGCAGTCCGCAGCGCGCCTTGCAGTTGGGCCGCGCCTGGGGCGCCGAGACGTTGATCCTGCCGGATGCCGGGCACATCAATGTGAAGTCCGGTCATGGGGCCTGGGAAGCCGGCTACCGTCACCTGTTCCGCCTGCAGTACCTGATCGACCAGCGCGAACGCCGCCGGGCCTGAGCGAGACGGAATGTAGGGGCAACTGTCTTTCCAGCTGCGCCGAGGTGCTTTTCGTAGGATCGAGGGGGACGCCTAGTTCTTGCTCGCGAACAAGCGCGGTGCCATGCGGTTCGCGAGCAAGCTCGCTCCTACGAGAGGCCGTGCCTTGCCCATACGGTAGGAGCAACTGTCTTGCGCCGATGTGCTCTTCGTAGGATGGGTTGAGCTTGCGATACCCATGCTGCCGTGGTGATGGGTATCGCTTCGCTCAACACCATCCTACGAAAAGCCGTGCTTCCCTGGAGGTGTAGGCGGGCCCTGCCCGCGATTTCGCGCGCAGGGCGCGCTCCTACATGGGAATGGTGCTCGGGCTTGCCCTCTCCCGGAGGGAGAGGGGACCGCAGGCTCCGAAGAGAATGGCGCTCGTAGAGCGGTGTAGGAGCGGATCTCATCCGCGATCCGGCCGCCAGGCCGGTGTCATGCGTGTCGCGGCATGACAGCAGAAACCCATCCTACGAGCCTGCCGCTCCCGCCTCGCGCCGTGCGCGGCCTTCGAGGCGGCGGCGCAGGCCATGGTTTTCCAGGCTCAGCCGGCAGCCCTTGGCCGCCGCGGCGCGGCCCCAGTCCTCCAGCAGTTCCATGCAGGCGTGGTCGATGTAGCGCAAGTGCTGCAGCGGCACGTGCAGCGTGGTGCCCGGCTTCACCTGGTCCAGCAGGCGCGCCAGCTGCGGTACCCGCAGGAAGGTGGCGGCGCCCACCAGGCGCAGCTCGGCTTCGTCGCCGGCGCCGTTGTAGTGCAGGCTGGCCTTCAGCCGCGCGGCCTTCAGCGCCAGCTTGAGCAGGGTCAGGGCGAAGCCCACCAGTACGCCGGTGAGCAGGTCGGTGAGGACGATGCCCAAAGCCGTGGCCAGGTACACCAGCGCCGGCATCCGCCCGTAGCGCAGCAGGCCGGTGAGCGCCTTGGGATCGGCCAGCTTGAGCCCGGTGTAGACCAGCACCCCGGCCAGGCTGGCGATGGGGATCTGCCGCAGCAGCCCGCCGAGCAGGGCGACGAAGGCCAGCAGCCAGAGGCCGTGGAGGATGGCGGACAGGCGGCTGCGGGCGCCGGCCTGCACGTTGGCCGAGCTGCGCACGATCACCCCGGTCATCGGCAGCGCGCCGAGAAGGCCGCAGATCAGGTTGCCGACGCCCTGGGCGGACAGCTCACGGTCCATGTCCGAGCGCGGCCCCTGGTGGATGCGGTCCACCGCGGCGGCGGAGAGCAGCGTCTCGGCGCTGGCGATGAAGGCCACCGCCAGGGCCGCCAGCAGCAGCTCGGGTTCGGCCAGGCGCAGCAGGTCGGCCGGGCGGACCCAGTCGATGGCCTGGCTGAGCTGTTCCGGCACTTCCACCCGCAGTACGTCCATGGGCAGCGCCAGGCTCGCCAGGGTCGCCGCGCTCACCCCGAGCAGGGCGCCGGGCAGGAAGCGCAGGCGCGCCGGGCGGAAGCGTTCCCAGCTCCACCTCAGCGCCATGGTGCCGAGGCCCAGGGCCAGGGCCTGCGGGCCGTTGCCCAGCGAGGCGGCGAGGGCGCCGGGGAAGGCCAGCAGGTTGTCCAGCCCTGATGCCTGTGGCTGGAGGTCGAGCATCACGTGGATCTGCGACAGCACGATGAGGATGCCGATGCCGGCGAGCATGCCGTACACCACCGCCGGCGCGGTGACGCGGAACCAGCAGCCCAGGCGCAGGCGCCCGGCGATCAGCTGGATCAGCCCGGCCAGCAGCAGGATCGGCCCGAGCATGGCCATGCCGTGGCTGCGCACCAGTTCGAAGACCAGCACCGCCAGGCCCGCCGCCGGCCCGCTGACCTGCAGCGGCGAGCCGGCCAGCAGGCCGACCACCAGGCCGCCGACGATGCCGGTGAGCATGCCCTTGGCCGGTGGCATGCCGGAGGCGATGGCGATGCCCATGCACAACGGCAGGGCGACGAGAAAGACCACCACCGAGGCCAGCAGGTCGCGGGGCAGGTTGTCCTTGAGGGCGCGCAGGGGCGCATGAAGGGGTTGGGGAACGGGCATGGCGCTGTCCTCCTTGGCTTTTTCGGGCGCGAGAAAGCCCACGACGCCGGGTCAGCGGCATCGACACGCGCAGGTTGTCAGGACGCGCCGGCGGGCCGGCGCGGGGTTCGGGCAGGTGTCAGGTCAGGAAGCGGGCACGGCTGCCGTTGTGGAGGTGGGCGCCGTGCCCGTGAGGGTCAGGATTGCGAGTAGCGCGGGCGCGGCGTCGCCATGGGCATCGGGCCTTCGCCGTCCAGCGGGCGGAAATGGCCCACCTCGGCGTCGTAGGCCTTGATCTGGCTGGTCTCGATGTCATAGACCCAGCCGTGGATGAACAACTGCCCGCTGGCCAGGCGCGCGGCCACCGAGGGGTGGGTCTTCAGGTGGTCGAGCTGGGCCACCACGTTCTCCTCGGTGAGGATGTCCAGGGTGTCGTGGCTGGCGCAGCCGCAGTTCTGCTCGACCACCGTCTTGGCCACTTCGGCGTGGCGCAGCCAGGCCTTCACCGTGGGCATGCGCTCCAGCGTCTGCGGGTCGAGCACGGCCTTCATGGCGCCGCAGTCGGAGTGGCCGCAGACGATGATGTGCTGCACGCCCAGGGCCATCACCGCGAATTCGATGGCGGTGGACACGCCGCCGTTCATCTGCCCGTAGGGCGGCACCACGTTGCCGACATTGCGGGTGACGAAGAGGTCGCCCGGCGAGCTCTGGGTGATCAGTTCGGGGACGATGCGCGAATCCGCGCAGGTGATGAACATGGCGCGCGGGTTCTGCGCATGGGCGAGCTTCTTGAACAGCGCTTCCTGTTGCGGGAAGACTTCCTGGCGGAACTGGCGGAAACCTTCGACGATGCGCCGCAGGGCCTCGTCGGCATTCTCCGTGATGTGCTCCTCACCGTGCGATTTGTCGTTCATTGCATGAGCCTCGAAGAGTGTCGATGGATTTTCCCATGCTTGCCGACGTCTCGCGCCTGGCGAAAAGGCACAAACGATGGGAAATGACTTTCGTGACCGTGGGGTCATCCTGTTCACGCAACCCTAGACAAGGAAGATTAATCAAAAATTAAATAATCGCTCTATCTCGCACGTTACAGATGTTTTTGAGGCAAGATCGCCGATGATGCCGACAAGCTATCATGGCCCGATGATGTGAATGCGCCGCCTCAGAACAGGCTCATCTGCGCCCGGGGGACCTGGAACAGCGAGCAGTCCAGCCCACCGTAGTCGCGGCGGTCCAGTCCGAGGCGGCGGGCGGCCAATTGGAAGCGCTTGGCCAGCAGTTCGGCGAACACGCCTTCCCCGCGCATGCGCGTGCCGAAGCGGCTGTCGTAGTCCTTGCCGCCGCGGCTCTGGCGGATCAGGCTCATCACGTGCTCGGCGCGGTCGGGGAAGTGCGCCTGCAGCCATTGCTGGAACAGCTCGGAAATCTCCAGCGGCAGGCGCAGGAGGATGTAGCCGGCCGAACGCGCGCCGTTGTCGCGGGCGGCTTCCAGCAGGCGCTCCAGCTCCATGTCGTTGACTATCGGGATCATCGGCGCCAGCACCGCGCTGACCGGCACGCCGTGCTCGTGCAGGGTGCGCATGGCGCGCAGGCGCGCGCCGGGGCTGGCGGTGCGCGGCTCCATGATGCGCTTGAGCTCGTTGTCCAGGGTGGTGAGGCTGAAGGCCACGCTGACCAGGTTGAGGCTGGCCAGTTCGCCCAGCAGGTCGAGGTCGCGCAGGATCAGCGAGCCCTTGGTGATGATGTGCAGCGGGTGGCGGAAGCGCAGCAGGATTTCCAGCGCCTGGCGCGTCAGGCGCTGCTCGCGCTCCAGCGGCTGGTAGGCATCGGTGTTGATGCCCAGGGCGATCGGCCGCGGCACGTAGCCGGGCTTGCTCAGCTCCGCTTCCAGGCGTTCGGCGAGGTTGGTCTTGGCGATCAGCCGCGTCTCGAAGTCGATGCCCGGCGACAGGTCCCAGTAGGCGTGGCTGGGCCGCGCGAAGCAGTAGATGCAGCCGTGCTCGCAGCCGCGGTAGGGGTTGATCGAGCGGTCGAAGCCGACGTCCGGCGACTGGTTGCGGCTGATCACCGTCTTCGCCTGCTCCATCCGCACCTCGGTGGCGCGGCAGGGCGGCGCCTCGTCCTGGTACCAGCCGTCGTCCTCGGCCTCGCTGCGGGTCGGCGCGAAGCGGTTGTGCGGATTGCTGGCGGTGCCGCGGCCACGCGGCGGCAGGGGAGAGGACATGGGCTGACTCCAGAGTTTACTGTATATAAATACAGTATTCCGGAAAGAATGGCAGCCCATCGGCGATGGATGGTGCGAGGTTCGCGAGCAAGCTCGCTCCTACGAAAAGCGGCGGTGCCATGCCCGCTCCTGTAGGAGCGAGCTTGCTCGCGAACCCCCGCCGACCTCAGATCAACACCCGCAACAACCAGTACAGCAACGCCGCCAGGCAGATCGCCGCCGGCAGCGTCAGCACCCAGGCCAGCAGCATGTTGCGGATGGTCTGCCATTGCAGGCCGCTGCCGTTGGCGGTCATGGTCCCGGCGACGCCGGAGGAGAGCACCTGGGTGGTGGACACCGGCAGGCCGTAGATGTCCGCCGCGCCTATGGTGAGCATCGCGGTGAGCTGCGCGCTGGCGCCCTGGGCGTAGGTCAGCGGCTGCTTGCCGATGCCCTCGCCGACGGTGGTGACGATGCGCCGCCAGCCCACCAGGGTGCCCAGGCCGAGGGCCAGGGCCACCGCCACCTTGACCCACGGCGGGATGAACTGGACGGTGTCCAGGCTGCGGTCGCGCAGGGCCTGCAGGGTGCTCCAGGTGTCGACGTCGAAGACCTGCTCGGTGCGGTCGAGCTGGCGGATGGTCTCCACGCTCAGGTACAGCTCGTTGTGCAGCGCCAGCACCTCGTCGTCGGGCAGCCCGCTCAGGTCGCCGTGGCCGCGCAGGCGCGTGCCTATGTTGTGCAGTTGCGCGGCCAGCGCCGGCAGCACCTCGGGGGTCAGGCGCTGCTCGCTCTGGTAGTCCAGCAGCACCCGGCGCGGGGCCATGGGGATATCTTCCGGGGCCAGCCGGCGCAGCTGCAGTTCGGCCCGGTGCGCCAGTTCGCGCAGCTGCTGCACCTGGGCCGGCGCCTGGCCGCGGTCGACGGCGAAGCTCAGCGGCATCAGCGCGGCGAGGATCAGCATGATCAGGCCGATGCCCTTCTGCCCGTCGTTGGAGCCATGGGCGAAGGACACCCCGGTGCAGGTCAGCACCAGCAGTGCGCGGATGCCCAGTGGCGGCGGCTGGCGCCCCTGGGGCGCGCTGAACAGCGTCTTGCGCCGTGCCACCGCGCGCATGCCCAGCAGTAGCAGGCCGGCGCCGAGGAAGCCCAGCAGCGGCGACAGCAGCAGCGCGTAGCCGACCTTCTGCAGCTGCTCCCAGGCGCTGCCGTCGATGCCCAGTTCGCCGCTCAGCACGCCGTGGGCCAGGCTCACGCCGACGATGGAGCCGATCAGGGTGTGCGACGACGACACCGGCAGCCCCAGCCACCAGGTGCCGAGGTTCCACAGGATGGAGGCGCCGAGCAGGGCGAAGATCATCGCCAGGCCGGCGGCGCTGTCTACCCGCAGCAGCAGGTCCAGGGGCAGCAGGGTAACGATGCCGAAGGCCACCGCGCCGCTGGAGAAGAGCACGCCGAGCAGGTTCCACAACCCCGACCAGCCCACCGCCACCTGCGGCGGCAGGGCGTTGGTGTAGATCACCGTGGCCACTGCGTTGGCGGTGTCGTGGAAGCCGTTGATGAATTCGAAGCCCAGGGCGATCAGCAGCGCCAGGGCCAGCACCAGCAGGGTGCCGCTGGGGCGCAGCTGGCCGCCCTGGGCGAGGATGTCCAGGGCCAGGTTGCCGAAGGTGTAGACCAGGCCGCCGCCGAGCAGGAGGAAGAACAGCGCCTGCCCGGTGGGCGTGGCCACCTCCTGCAGCACCGGGTTCACCGGCATGCGCGAGACGCGCGTGGCGCGCAGGGACTGGAGCAGGTGGTAACGGTCAAGCACGTCCGCTGTGCTCCCTGTCGGAGACTGTGGTGTCGGGGGAGGGGCGAGGGGGCACTGGCGGCTCCTTCCTGCAAATGCCTAATAGCCTAGTCCGCCGGGCGGCGCTGCGGTTCTCCAATGTTTCCGAGATAGGCGGTCCAGGCGATATGTCAAATGGCTATTAGCCGTGCCAGTATTTCAGCCACTACGCTTTCCTGGTGGGCCACCCGAGGGCACTGTCATGCAGGAAGAAAGCCCAAGTGCGTTTCCGAGATGGATGCCAGCCATGCCCTACGACCAGCTCCCGGATGTCTTCGCGCAGATTCTCGAACAGGCCATCGATGGCGTGGTGGTGCTGGACGAGCACAACCGCGTGCTGCTGTTCAACGCCGCCGCCGAGCGCCTCTGGGGCTATTCCCGCGATGCGGTGCTGGGGCAGGACGTCGGCCTGTTGCTGCCCCAGGAGGTGCGCCCGCGCCTGGACGCCAGCCTGGACACCGAGGGCATAGTCGGCAGCCGCAGCGAGGTGCCCATGCGCTGCCGCGACGGCAGCCGGCTGTGGGGCTCGATGTCGATCTCGCACATCGAGTTCGACGGCAAGCGCCTGCTCGCCGCCTTCATCAAGGACTGCACCCTGCAGCGCCGCCAGCGCGAGCAGATGGACGTGCTGTCGCTGGCCGCCAACGAGACCGACAACGCGGTCATCGTCACCGGCCGCGAGGGGCGCATCCTCTACGTCAACGCCGGCTTCAGCCGCATGTTCGGCTGGAACGCCGAGCAGGCCCAGGGGCGCTACCCCTCGGAGCTGCTGCAGGTGCCCCAGGCCAGCGTGCGGCGCTGGCGCCAGGCCGGCGCCGGGCTGTTTCGCAGCGAGGAATTGGTGCGCGACCTGATCGGCCGGCCGCTGTGGTGCTCGGTGGTGGCCAACCCCATCCTCGACGCCCGCGGCCAGCCGGTGAACTCGGTGATGCTGCTCACCGACATCACTCACACCAAGCTGCACGAGGTGTTGCAGAACAAGGTGCTCGACGCCCTGGTGCGCGAGCGCCCGCTGGTGGACGTGATGGACCTGGTGTGCCGCGAGGTGGAGCGCATCGCCCCGGAGGTCAAGGCCTCGATCCTGCGCGTGGACGCCCAGGGGCGCATGCACCCGCTGGCCGCGCCGAGCCTGCCGGAGACCTTCTCGCACTCCATCGAGGGCGCGCGCATGGGCCCCCGCGCCGGCAGTTGCGGCACCGCGGCCTACCGGGGCAAGGCGGTGATGGTCAGCGACATCGCCAGCGACCCGCTGTGGGACGACTACCGCCAGTTGGCCCTGCCCCTGGGCCTGAAAGCCTGCTGGTCGAGCCCGATCAAGAACAGCGAGGGCCGCGTCATCGGTACCTTCGCCTTCTACTACGAACAGTGCCGCGGCCCGGACGAGCTGCACCTGCGCCTGGTGGACGTCAGCCTGCCCCTCTGCGCCCTGGCCCTGGAGCGCGAGGAAGCTCGCGCGCACATCCGCCAACTGGCCTTCTACGACACCCTGACCGGCCTGCCCAACCGCAGCCTGCTGCTGGCCGAGGCCGAGCAGGCGATGACGCGCATCGAAAACGACGAGGCGGAAATGGCGGTGCTGTTCATCGACCTGGACCGCTTCAAGCAGATCAATGATTCCCTCGGCCACCCGGCCGGCGACGAGCTGCTGCGCCTGGTGGCGGCGCGCCTGCAGGACGTGGTGCGCGAGCAGGGCCTGGTGGGGCGCCTGTCGGGCGACGAGTTCGTGGTGGTGCTGCCGCACTGCGGCGGCCTGCTCGCCTCGCAGGTGGCCGAGCGCATCCTCGCCCGCCTGGCGCCGGCGCACCGGGTGGGCGGCGTCAGCCTGATCACCCTGGCGAGCATCGGCATCAGCCTGTTCCCCAGCAACGGCCGGGACATGGAGACGCTGCTGCACCGCGCCGACATCGCCATGTACCAGGCGAAGAACGGCGGGCGTGGCAGCTACCGCTTCTTCAGCGAAGAGATGAACCAGCGCGCCCAGGAACGCCTGGCCCTGGAAAGCGCGCTGCGCGAGGCCGTGCAGCGCCAGGCGCTGAGCCTGCACTACCAGCCCCAGGTGTGCCTGGACGATGGCCGCGTGCACGCGGTGGAGGCCCTGGCCCGCTGGCGCCACCCGCAACTCGGCGCGGTGGCGCCGAACCGCTTCATCCCCCTGGCCGAGGAGTGCGGCATCATCGGCGAGCTCAGCCAGTGGGTATTGCGCGAGGCCTGCCGGCAACTGGCCGACTGGCGCCGGCGCGGCATCCACATCCCGGCGGTGGCGGTCAACCTGTCCCCCGCCGACTTCCGCGACCCCGACCTGCCGGCCCGCCTGCAGGACCTGCTGCAGCGCAACGGCCTGGCCGGCACCGACCTGGTGGTGGAGATCACCGAAGGCATGCTGCTGGACAACCACCCGGCGACCCTCGACATCCTCCGCGCCGTGCACGGCCTGGGCGTGCGCCTGTCGATGGACGACTTCGGCACCGGCTACTCCAGCCTCGGCTACCTGCACCGCCTGCCGATCAGCGAACTGAAGCTCGACCGCAGCTTCGTCGCCGAGCTGAACGCCGGCGCGGCGGCGCAGGCGCTGACCGACGCGGTGATGAACATCGGCCGCAGCCTGGAGCTGATGGTGGTCGCCGAAGGGGTGGAGGACGAGGCGCAACTGGAGCTGTTGCGCCAGCAGGGCTATCCGGTGGCCCAGGGCTACCTGTTCTCGCGGCCGTTGCCGGCGGCGGCGCTGGAGGAGTGGTTGGTGAGGAGGGGAAGAGGGTTGTAGGAGCGAGCTTGCTCGCGAACCAGGTTTGCCGGTGGCTCTGGCATGTCGGGTTGACTCCGCTCCCTCTCCCCAGCCCTCTCCCTGAAGGGAGAGGGGGCTAGTCCGTGCCGAGAGAAGGTATGGTTCCAGCTGGAAACCACCGGAGCTGTCGGCTAACGCCAGAGCAACCGTTTCTGCCGAACGGTCCCCTCTCCCTTCAGGGAGAGGGTTAGGGAGAGGGCGCTCTAACCCCCAGCACCGATAGCCCCCAGCAACCTCAATCCTTCTTCTTCAACTTCGGATTAGGAAAGAACTGCACCCCCTGCACCTTCGGATCATCCGGCTTCTTCAACGCGCTGGTATTGACCCGCGTAGCCAACTCCTTCGGCACCGACTGCCCCTGGGCATTGAGCGTGTCGGCGTAACCGCAGGCCACGCACTCGCGGTGCGGCACGCCGTCCTCGTCCCACATCAGGATCTTGTCCTGTTCGCTGCAGGCCGGGCATACCGCGCCGGCGATGAAGCGCTTCTTCACCTCGGCCATCACGCAGCCTCCCCGGTCAGGCCCGAATGGCGCAGCAGCGCGTCGATCGACGGCTCGCGGCCGCGGAAGGCGACGAACAGCGCCATCGGCTCCTGGGAGCCGCCCTTGGCCAGGATGGCCTCGCGGAAGGCCGCGCCGGTCTGCGGGTTGAACACGCCTTCTTCCTCGAAGCGCGAGAAGGCGTCGGCCGACAGCACTTCCGCCCACTTGTAGCTGTAGTAACCGGCCGCGTAGCCGCCGGCGAAGATGTGCGCGAAGCTGTTGGCGAAGCGGTTGTACGCCGGCGGGCGCATCACCGCCACTTCGTCGCGCACGCCATTGAGCACGTCGAGCACGCTGCGGCCGTCGCCGTGGCTGGTGTGCAGTTCGAAGTCGAACAGCGAGAACTCCAGCTGGCGCACCATCATCAGGCCGGACTGGAAGTTCTTCGCCGCCAGCATCTTCTCCAGGATGTCCTGGGGCAGCGGCGCACCGCTCTCGTAGTGGCCGGAGATCAGCGCCAGGCCCTCGGGCTCCCAGCACCAGTTCTCCATGAACTGGCTGGGCAGCTCCACCGCGTCCCAGGCCACGCCGTTGATGCCCGAGGCGCCGGCGTGTTCCACACGGGTCAGCAGGTGGTGCAGGCCGTGGCCGAATTCGTGGAACAGCGTGGTCACTTCGTCATGGGTGAGCAGCGCCGGCTTGCCGTTCACCGCCGGGGTGAAGTTGCACACCAGGTAGGCCACCGGAGCGACCAGCTGGCCGGCGGCGTCGCGGCGGCGGTCGCGGGCGCCGTCCATCCAGGCGCCGCCGCGCTTGTTGGCGCGGGCGTAGAGGTCGAAATAGAAGCGCCCGACGTGCTGGCCGTTCTCCTCGATCTCGAACAGGCGCACGTCCGGGTGCCAGCGTTCGAAGTCATGCAGCTCGCGAATCTGGATGCCATAGAGCTTCTGCACGATGGCGAACAGGCCGGACAGCACCTTGTCCACCGGGAAGTACGCGCGCAGCGCTTCCTGCGACACGCTGTAGCGCGCCTCGCGCAGCTTCTCGCCGTAGTAGCCGGAGTCCCAGCTCTGCAGTTGCGCGCAGCCCTGCTCGGCGGCGTAGGCCTTGAGCTGGTCGAGGTCCTGCTGGGCGTAGGGCTTGCTGCGCACCGCCAGGTCGCGCAGGAAGTGCAGCACCTGCTCGGGCGATTCGGCCATCTTGGTCGCCAGCGACAGCGCCGAGAAGTTGGCGTAGCCCAGCAGGCGCGCCAGCTCCTGGCGCAGGTCGAGGATTTCCTGCATCACCGGGCCGTTGTCGTTCTGCCCGGCGTTGGGGCCCTGGTCGGAGGCGCGGGTGCAGTAGGCGGCGTAGACCTCTTCGCGCAGGGCGCGGTCGTCGGCGTAGGTCATCACCGCGAAATAGCTGGGGAATTCCAGGCTGATCAGCCAGCCGTCCAGGCCCTTGGCCTGCGCGGCCTGCTGCATCTGCGCCCTGGCCGAATCGGTCAGGCCGGCCAGGGCCGCCTCGTCGGTGACGTGCTTGGTCCAGGCCTGGGTGGCGTCCAGCAGCTGGTTGGAGAAGCGGCTGCCCAGCTCGGACAGGCGCGCCTGGATTTCCGCGTAGCGCTTCTGCTGCTCGGCCGGCAGATCGATGCCCGACAGGCGGAAATCGCGCAGGGCGTGCTCGAGGATGGTCTTCTGCGCCACGTCGATGTTCGCCGCGGCGGGGTTGGCGGCCAGGGCCTCGTAGGCCTTGAACAGCTCGCGGTTCTGGCCCAGTTCGGTCCAGTAGGCCGAGAGCATCGGCAGGCAGCCTTCATAGGCCTCGCGCAGCTCGGCGCTGTTGCACACGGCGTTGAGGTGGCTCACCGGGCTCCAGGCCGCGCCCAGGCGCGCGTGCAGTTCGTCCATGGCCAGCACCAGGCCGTCCCAGCTGGGGTTGGCGCCCTGTTCGGCGAGAATGCGCGCAATGCCGGCGCGGTTGTCGGCGAGGATCTGCTCGATGGCCGGCTTCACATGCTCGGGGCGGATGGCGGAGAAGGGCGGCAGGTCGTAGGACTGCAGAAGGGGATTCGCGCTCACGGTGGCAACCTTGGCTGAGGAAACACCCGGCCATCTTAAATACAATCGACGGCATCCGCAGCCTGAAGGAAAACTATCGTGGCCATACGTTCGTATCAGGGTAAAACGCCGAAACTCGGCGAACGCGTCTTCGTCGACCCCAGCGCCGTGCTTATCGGCGACATCGAAATCGGCGCCGACAGCTCGGTCTGGCCGCTGGTCACCATCCGCGGCGACATGCACCGCATCCGCATCGGCAGCCGGACCAGCATCCAGGACGGCAGCGTGCTGCACATCACCCACGCCGGCCCCTACAACCCCGACGGCTTCCCGCTGACCATCGGCGACGAAGTGACCGTCGGCCACAAGGTCCTGCTGCACGGCTGCAGCGTCGGCAACCGCGTGCTTGTCGGCATGGGCTGCATCGTCATGGACGGCGCGGTAATAGAGGACGAAGTCATCCTCGGCGCCGGCAGCCTGGTGCCGCCGGGCAAGGTGCTGGAAAGCGGTTTCCTCTACGTCGGCAGCCCGGCGAAGAAGGCCCGGCCGCTGAGCGACAAGGAACGGTCCTTCTTCGCCTATACCGCGGGCAATTATGTGAAGCTGAAGGATCAGCATATTGCCGAGGGCTATGCCGGGTAGGCCGTCCGTCAGTCATCTCTTTTCGCCAGGCGGCGTCAGCGTCAATCTGCGCCCGGCCCAGCCCAAGTGAGTTCCCATGCACTACCAGAACATCCTCTTCGACCTCGACGGCACCCTCACCGACCCGCGCGAGGGCATCACCCGTTCGATCCAGTACGCCCTGGCGCAGCTGGGCATCGACGAGCCGGACCTGCGCCAGCTCGAGCATTTCATCGGCCCGCCGCTGCTGCAGTGCTTCATGAGCACCTATGGCTTCGACGAGGCGCGGGCCTGGGAGGCGGTGAACCATTACCGGGTGCGTTTCAAGGACACCGGGCTGTACGAGAACCGGGTGTTCGATGGCGTCGGCGAGTTGCTGGCGCTGCTCGGCGGCCAGGGCCGCACGCTGTTCATCGCCACCAGCAAGCCCACCGTGTTCGCCGCCGAGATCGCCCGGCACTTCGACTTCGCCCGGCACTTCAAGGTGATCTACGGCAGCGAGCTGGACGGCACGCGCACCAACAAGGTGGAGCTGATCGAGCACCTGCTGCGCCTCGAAGGCCTGGACCCGGCGCAGACGCTGATGATCGGCGACCGCAAGCACGACCTGATCGGCGCGCACCGCAACGGCCTGAGCGCCGCCGGCGTCGGCTATGGCTTCGGCAGCCGCGAGGAGCTGCTGGCCGAAAGCCCGGCGCACTACTTCGCCAACCTGGGCGAACTGCGCGCGGCCTTCGCCGCCGGCTGAGGCGCAAGACCCCGGGAGGACCGCCTCCCCGTGCCGCTGCGGGGGCGCCGTGGCGGTGGGGGAAATCGCGTCTAGAATGAGTCAGTCGGATGACGTCAAAAATATGGCAAATAGCCATTAATTTGCATTGCCTGGGGAAAGGCTCGCCTGCACAATTGCGCTTTCGCCAAAAGAACGACACTGACTCGGCGAACGGGATTTCTGGGGACAGCCATGGCGGCACGATGGGGATTGCGCGGCAAATCGGTGGTAGCGCTGTTACTGGCCTGCGTTCTGGCGTTGGTTCCCGCGGTGCTGCTCGGCTGGAAGGCGATGGAGGACATCCGTACGCACTTCGGCCTGGCCTATGCGAAGAACTTCACCCTGCTCAACCAGCAGAAGATCCTCGCCCCGGTGATCCGCGAGCTGTCGCTGTCGCGGCGCCTGGCCGAGTCGGTGGTGACCCAGGACTGGCTGCTGGACGAGAGCAGTTCCGAGCGGCGCACGCGCTTCTTCCGTGAGGCCGACGGTTACCGCGGCGACCAGGGCGAGTATTCCTACTTCGTCATCGTCGACTCCTCGCTGCACTACTACTTCAACGACTCCACCTCGCCGCTGTCCAACGCCCCGCGCTACACCCTCAGCCGCGACGACCCGCAGGACGCCTGGTACTTCGCGACCATGGCCAGCGACAGCCCCTACAACATCAACGTCAACTACGACGCCAAGCTGCGCGCCACCAAGGTCTGGTTCAACGTCCAGGTCATCGCCGGCAACCACAAGGTCGGCCTGGCCGGCGGCGGGCTGGACCTGACCGCCTTCCTCGACCAGTTCATTTCGCGCCGCGAGCCCGGGGTGACGCCGATGATCGTCGACGCCGACGGCGCCATCCAGGCGCACCCGGACCGCAAGCTGATCGCCCTGAGCTCCGGCGCCGGCACCGCCGACAACGGCGGCCACCGGGTCTTCGACCTGCTGGCCAGCGACGAGGAACGCAAGGGCCTGCGCCAGGTGCTGGACGACGCCCAGGCGCACCCGGGCGAGGTGCGCACCTTCTGGGCCACCCTCGACGGCAAGCGGCAGCTGCTGGCCACCGCGTACATTCCCGAGCTGCGCTGGCACGTGCTCAGCGCCGTCGACCTGCACGCCGCGCAGGTGCTCGACAGCCGCTGGATCTGGCCGCTGGCGGGCACCCTGCTGGGCCTGCTGGCGCTGCTGCTGATCGGCTTCGCCTACACCGTCGAGCTGCTGCTGCTCAAGCCGCTGCGCGGGCTGCGCCAGTCGGCCAAGGCGATCGCCGCCGGGCAGTACGACAACCCGCTGCCCAAGTCCCGCGGCGACGAGATCGGCGAGCTGTCCGACGCCTTCGCCAGCATGGCCAACCAGGTCCGCCGGCACACCGAGGACCTGGAGGACAAGGTGCGCCAGCGCACCCAGGCCCTGGAGCAGGCCAACCGCGAGATGGCCGCGGCGCAGAAGAAGATCGGCGATTCCATCGACTACGCCAGCCTGATCCAGCGCGCCATCCTGCCCGACCGCCAACTGCAGTCGTCCCTCGGCCAGCACCATTTCGTGCTGTGGAAGCCGCGCGACGTGGTCGGCGGCGACTTCTACATCTACCGCGAAGGCAGCGAGGACAGCCTGATCGGCGTGGTCGACTGCGCCGGCCACGGCGTGCCCGGCGCTCTCATGACCATGCTGGCGCTGGCCGCCATCGACCACGCCATCGACAGCGTGCAGAGCCACGACCCCGCGTCGATCCTGCGCGAGACCGACCAGGTGATGCGCGGCATGATCAGCCAGGAGCGGGTGACCCAGGCCCTGGCCACCAACATGGACGCCGGTTTCGTGCGCGTCGACCACGGCCGCCGGCTGCTGCATTTCTCCGGGGCGAAGATCTCGCTGTTCGCCAGCAATGGTGACGAGGTTCGCGAATACAAGGGCGGCCGACGCGCCATCGGCGACAAACGCCAGGGCGAGTACGAGAATATCCAGCTGCCGCTGGAGCCGGGCTGGACCTTCTACCTGTGCACCGACGGCTTCCTCGACCAGGCCGGTGGCGAGCACGGCTTCGGTTTCGGCAACAGCCGCTTCGCCGAACTGCTGCGCCGTCATTCACGTCTGCCATTGGCCGAGCAGGCGCGGGTGTTTGCCGCTACCCTGGCGGACTATCAGGGCGAACGGCCGCAACGCGACGACATCACCATCCTGTCCTTCCGATTCGAGTAGGAGTACGCCATGGAGACACTAGACCTGTTGGCCATGCGTGAAAGCTACACCCGACAACGCATCCTGCTGTGCTTCAACGGCCCGATCTCGCGCAGCCTGATCGAGGAGATCGGCCACGCCCTGCGCAACTACATGCAGGCCGAGCAGGCGCACCCCAGCGAGGCCATGGACGTCTTCGCGGTCTACATCGAGATGACCCAGAACATCCGCCACTACGCCACCCAGCGTGGCTACGGCGACCAGGACGCCTCGGCCACCGTGGCCATCGCCCGCGACGACGACGGCCACTACGTGGTGTCCGCCGGCAACCTGGTGGAGCTGGCGGACGGCCGCGAGCTGGTGCGCAACATCGAGGCCATCGCCGGGCTCGACAAGGCCCAGCTCAAGGCGGCCTACAAGGAGCAGCTGCGCCGCCCGCGCGATTCCGGGGTCAGCAGCGGTGCCGGCCTGGGCCTGCTGGACATCGCCCGCAAGTCCGGCATGCCCTTGCAGACCTCCCTTACCGAACAACCCGATGGGCGCGCGTTCTTCAGTCTGCGCGCCGTGATCTGACCACGCGTTTCAGGAATACAAAGGTATGAGTGACCTTCACATCAGCGGCACCCAGTCCACCCCGTCGATCCACGGTGACTGGGAAGCCGGCGTCCTGGCCATGCAGGGCGACTCCTATCCCGAGAACTCCTACGAACTCTTCGGCCAGGTGATCGAATGGGTGCAGCGCTTCCTCGCCGAGGAACAGCGCCCGCTGGCCCTGGACCTGCGTCTGCTATACCTCAATACCAGTTCGATCAAGGCGATGATGGATATCTTCGACCTGCTCGAAGAGGCCCACACCGGCGGCCGCAAGACCCAGGTGAGCTGGCACTACGACCGCCGCAACGAGCGCGTCGCCGAACTGGCCGAGGAATTCCGCGAAGACTGTAGCTTCCCGTTCGTCATACAGCCCTACGACGAGTGATGCCATGAACAGCGAACGCGAGCTGGACCTGTTGATCGAGGAGCTGCTGGCCGACCCGCAGTATTTCGACCATCCGCTGCGCGAGGCGCTGTTCCTCAAGCACCAGCAGTCCCTCGACCAGCTCGCGCGCCTGGAGCGCATCGCGCGGATTTCCGACGGTTTCCAGTCGATGGCGCGGGCGCAGAACTCGACGCTGTCCGAGCGCTACCACAAGCAGTTGCGCCAGCTGGAGAAGGTGGCGCGGATCTCCGACCGCTACCAGAACATGATGCGCGACCTCAACGTGGCGCTGCGCGAGGCCTCCACCCACGACCCGCTGACCGGCATCGGCAACCGCCGCCTGCTGATGGAGCGCCTGCGCGAGGAAAGCGAGCGCGCCCAGCGCAGCGGCAAGCCCTACGTGCTGGTGATCCTCGACATCGACCACTTCAAGCAGGTCAACGACAACTGGGGCCACGAGGTGGGCGACCGCGTGCTGGTGGAGATCGGCTGCACCATGCAGGCCGCGCTGCGCCAGTACGACCTGTGCGGGCGCTGGGGCGGCGAGGAGTTCCTCCTGCTGCTGCCGGAAACCGCCATGGCCGACGCCGACCAGGTGATCGACCGGGTGCGCCAGGACATCCGCTCGCTGGCCGTGCGCGTGGGTACCGAGGCGCTGTCGGTGACCGCCAGCTTCGGCGTGGCCGAATACCGCCTGGGCGAGAGCTACTCGCAGACACTCAGCCGGGCCGATGCGGCGCTGCTGGAGGCGAAGCGCAGCGGGCGGGACAAGTGCGTGGCCAGTGCTGTGGCGAGTGGTTGAGCTACGTCCTGTGGCCTGACGGCTGTTCGTAGGAGCGAGGGGGACGCCCAGTTCTTGCTCGCGAACGGTGCTTGCCGGTGGCATGGGTGTCTCAGGTCACCTCCGCACCCTCTCCCCAGCCCTCGGCTGCGCGCCCCGCCCTGAAGGGAGAGGGGGCTTGTCCGTGCCGAGAGAAGGCTTGGCGTCAGTCGGAAACTTCGCGCTAACCGGCTAACGCCGAAATACCCGCGCACACCGAACGGTCCCCTCTCCCTTCAGGGAGAGGGTTAGGGAGAGGGGCGGAGCCAATCTCAAGCACCAAAGCGACAGGTGAACCCCCATCGCAATCACCCCGCCGCAAAAAGCCCCCTCAAACCCTCACACTGGCAAAGGTCGACTCCCCCTGCGCCTGGCTCAGTGCCGAGATTGCCGAGGAGTGCGGCATCAGCGCCAGGTCCTGGGGTATCGGCATGACCATCACCGGCTGGCCGATCGGCTGGCCCTGGCGTTCGTCGCGCGGCGGGATGCCGAAGTATTCGCGGTAGCACTTGGAGAAGTGCGGGGTGGAGACGAAGCCGCACACCGAGGCCACTTCGATGATCGACATGGAGGTCTGCTTGAGCAGCTGGCGTGCGCGGATCAGGCGCAGCTTCAGGTAGTAGCGCGACGGCGAGCAGTGCAGGTACTTCTGGAACAGCCGCTCCAGCTGGCGCCGCGAGACGTTGACGTAGACCGCCAGTTCGTCGAGGTCGATCGGCTCTTCCAGGTTGGCTTCCATCAGCGCGACGATTTCCTGCAGCTTCGGCTGGTTGGTGCCGAGCATGTGCTTGAGCGGCACGCGCTGGTGGTCCTGCTCGTTGCGGATGCGCTCGTAGATGAACATCTCGGAGATCGCCGCCGACAGCTCGCGGCCGTGCTCGCGGCCGATCAGGTGCAGCATCATGTCCATCGGCGCGGTGCCACCGGAGGAGGTGTAGCGGTTGCGGTCGATGGAGAACAGGCGGGTGCTCATGGCCACCCGCGGGAAGGCTTCCTGCATCGCCGCCAGGCATTCCCAGTGCACGCTGCAGTCGTAGCCGTCGAGCAGGCCGGCGCGGGCCAGCGCCCAGCTGCCGGTGCACACCGCGCCGAGGCGGCGGCCCAGGCGCGCCTGGGTCTGCAGGAAGGTCACGTGTTCGCGGGTGACGCTGCGCTGGATGCCCACGCCGCCGACCACGATCAGCGAATCCATCGGCGGGGCGCCGTCGGTGCTGGCGTCGGGGGTGATCTGCAGGCCGTCGCTGGCCCATACCTGGCGGCCGTCGAGGGTGAGGGTGTGCCAGCGGTACAGCTCCCTGCCGGAGAGCTGGTTGGCCATGCGCAGCGGTTCCACCGCGGAGGCCAGGGAGATCAGGGTGAAGTTGTCCAGCAGCAGGAAGCCGATGGACTGCGGAGCTCGGTTTTGCGGGGGAACTCCGGGGTTGAAAGCATTCATGATGCTCGATCTCCTCACGCTAGTCACGGTCGCCCCTGAGGGGCTTTCTTATGCTTGTTTTTTTGCCTGGGTGACCCGCAGGTCACCACCGCTTCCAAGAGCAAGGCAAATGCCGTGCCTATATTGATTGAGCGTTCAATAAAAAAAGAAAAGCGCCTGGGAACGGCGCTTTTGGGAGCTTGGATGCGACGCCTGACAGGTCGCAAATGCCTATGGGACGTGGCCTCTGGGGCATTTGGTAGCACTCGGCTCGTGGCTGCCGAGTGCCAGCATTTTCCGAAAGTAACGCTTGTCAGACCTGCCCGATAAAGGCGCGAGGCTGCGCCAAAAGGTGGCGCCGGACGCGCCGGATGAGCGAAAGGGGGTCAGCACTCGATGATGCTGACGGCCAGGCCGCCGCGGGAGGTTTCCTTGTACTTGTCGTGCATGTCGGCGCCGGTGTCGCGCATGGTGCGGATCGCCTGGTCGAGGCTGATGAAATGCTGGCCGTCGCCACGCAGGGCCATCTGCGCGGCGTTGATGGCCTTCACCGCGGCGATGGCGTTGCGCTCGATGCAGGGCACCTGGACCAGGCCGCCGACCGGGTCGCAGGTCAGCCCGAGGTTGTGCTCCAGGCCGATCTCGGCGGCGTTCTCGACCTGCTCGGGGCTGGCGCCGAGCACTTCGGCCAGGCCGGCGGCGGCCATGGCGCAGGCCGAGCCGACCTCGCCCTGGCAGCCGACTTCGGCGCCGGAGATGGAGGCGTTCTTCTTGCACAGGATGCCCACGGCGGCGGCGGCGAGGAAGAAGTCCACCACGTCCTGCTCGCTGGCATCGGGGTTGAAGCGCATGTAGTAGTGCAGCACCGCCGGGACGATCCCGGCCGCGCCGTTGGTGGGCGCGGTGACCATGCGCCCGCCGGCGGCGTTCTCCTCGTTCACCGCCAGGGCGTAGAGATTGACCCACTCCATGGCGCTGAGGGTGGAGCCGATGACGTTGGGCTTGCCGATCTCCAGCAGGTTGCGGTGCAGGCGGGCGGCGCGGCGCTGCACGTTGAGGCCGCCGGGGAGGATGCCCTCGGCCTTGAGGCCGTTGTTCACGCAGTCCTGCATGGCGCGCCAGATGCGCATCAGGCCGTCGCGGGTGTCGGTGTCGCTGCGCCACATGCGCTCGTTGGCCAGCATCAGCTGGGAGACTCGCAGGTTGTGGCGGCGGCACAGCTGCAGCAGCTCGGCGGCGCTGTTGAAGTCGTAGGGCAGGCGGGTGGCGTCCTGGTCGAGGGAACCGGCGGCGGCCTGCTCGGCATCGACGACGAAGCCGCCGCCGATGGAGTAATAGGTGTCGGCGTACAGCTCGGCATCGCCCTCGTAGGCGACCAGGCTCATGGCGTTGGGGTGGTAGGGCAGGTTCTCCTCCAGCAGACGCATGTCGCGCACCCAGTCGAAGGGAATGCGCCGCTCGCCGGCCAGCAGCAGTTCGCCGCTGCCGAGCAGCTCGGCCATGCGCGGGGCGATCTGGCTGGGGTCGATGCGGTCGGGCCATTCGCCCATCAGGCCCATGATCACGGCACGGTCGGTGCCGTGGCCGACGCCGGTGGCGGAGAGCGAACCGTAGAGCTTCACTTCGACGCGGTCGACGCGGGGCAGCAACTGGCGTTCGCGCAGGGCGCCGACGAACAGGGCGGCGGCGCGCATGGGGCCGACGGTATGCGAGCTGGAGGGGCCGATACCGATCTTGAACAGGTCGAACACACTGATAGCCATGCCGGCCTCCGCAGGAACTGGGCGTGATGCGGAGCGCCCGCGGGCACCCCTGATGCGGGGCATCATCGGCCCTCGGCCGGCTAGGCCGGCGTCCGGCACCGACTTGGCCTTATCCAAAAGCGCCGCGGCGTGCGACATGGGAAGAATCGTGCCAGTCGATGTCGCTCACGCGACAAATAATTACGAATTTGAGACGCAGTCGATAGACAACATCAATCAGTCGACAGCCCCATATTTCGGGGTGTTTCATGATGAACGGTCGACGAACGGCTATGGTTTCGCCTTCGGACCTGCGCTTGACCCCTCCCCGTAATTGCTAGAGGCTGACCTCATGAAGTGTCTTCTGTTGTCGCTGTTGGCGTTACCCGTTCTTTGCTCTGGCCTGGCCCAGGCCGCCGAACCACAGTCCTGCTCGCTGGTCCGTTTCGCCGATGTCGGCTGGACCGACATCACCGTCACCACCGCCGTCACCCGCCTGGTGCTCAGTGAACAGGGCTACCGCACCAAGGTCGAGCGTCTCTCCGTTCCCGATACCTACAAGGCCATGGCCGAGAAGCGCATCGACGTCTTCCTCGGCAACTGGATGCCGAGCATGGCCGCGGACATCAAGCCCTACGCCGACGACGGCCGGGTGCAGACCGTGCGCGCCAACCTGGAGGGCGCCAAGTACACCCTCGCCGTTCCCCAGTACGCCTACGACGCCGGCCTGAAGAGCTTCGCCGACATCGCCAGGTTCAAGGAGCAGCTGGGCGGCAAGATCTACGGCATCGAGCCGGGCAACGACGGCAACCAGCTGATCCGCAGGATGATCGCCGAGAAGGCCTTCGGCCTGGGCGACTTCAAACTGGTGGAGTCCAGCGAGGCCGACATGCTCGCCTCGGTGCGCCGCGCCGGCGCCCTCAAGCAGCCGATCGTGTTCCTCGGCTGGGAACCGCACCCGATGAACACCCGCCTGCAGATGCGCTACCTGGAAGGCGGCGATGCCTATTTCGGCCCGAACTACGGCGGCGCCACCGTCTACACCAACGTCAGGGCCGGCTATCTTGATGAATGCCCGAACGTCGCGCAGCTGCTGCGCAACCTGAAATTCGACCTGCCCATGGAGAACCGCCTGATGGACGCGGTGCTCAATGAACGGAGCAATCCGCGCCAGGCCGCCAAGGACTGGTTGCAGGCCAACCCGCAGGTGCGCGATGCCTGGCTCAAGGGCGTGCAGCCGCGCGCCCAGGCCCAGTCCAAGGCCGTCGCCCAGCAGTGAGGGCGACGTCTCCGGGCTGCCGGAACAGGGCCGTGGAACTGGATGCGACACCCCTGGTGCTGATTGCGACTTCGCCTGCACTGGTTGCGACGCACCCGGTATGCGGCGGATTTTTCCTGTTCCATGATCGTTTCCGAATCGACGAAGAAAGGGCCCGCGTCCCGGCGCGGCCCACCTAGAAACCCACGCAGATCGTCCCATCCCGTAGAGGAGTACGCTCATGAAAGGTTGCAAGTCTTTGCTGCTGGCTGTGTCCCTGAGTGCGCCGCTGGTGGTTCAGGCCGCTGAACCTGAGTCGTGCGGCACGGTTCGCTTCTCCGACGTCGGCTGGACCGACATCACCGTTACCACCGCGACCACTCGCCAGGTGCTGGAGTCGCTCGGCTACACCACCAAGGTGAACATGCTTTCCGTGCCGGTGACCTACCGCTCGCTGGCGAACAAGGACCTCGACGTCTTCCTCGGCAACTGGATGCCGAGCATGGCCAACGACATCAAGCCCTACGCCGACAACGGCTCGGTGGAAACCGTGCGGGCCAACCTGGAGGGCGCCAAGTACACCCTGGCGGTCACCCAGGCGGCCTACGACGGCGGGCTGAAGACCTTCGCCGACATCGCCAAGTTCTCCGACAAGCTCGGCGGCAAGATCTACGGCATCGAGCCGGGCAACGACGGCAACCGCCTGGTCCAGGGCATGATCGACAAGAACCAGTTCGACCTGGGCAAGTTCAAGCTGGTGGAGTCCAGCGAGGCCGGCATGCTCTCGCAGGTGGGCCGCGCCGACCGCCGCAGCCAGTGGATCGTGTTCCTCGGCTGGGAACCGCACCCGATGAACACCCGCTTCAAGATGCAGTACCTGCAAGGTGGCGATGACGTGTTCGGCCCCAACTACGGCGGCGCGACCATCTACACCAACGTGCGCAAGGGCTACGCCCAGGAGTGCCCGAACGTCGGCAAGCTGCTGACCAACCTCACTTTCACCCTGGACATGGAAAACAAACTGATGGACGCCGTGCTCAACGAGGGCAAGAAGCCCGAGGACGCGGCCAAGGCCTGGTTGAAGGATCACCCGGAACTGCTCGATGCCTGGCTGGCTGGCGTCACCACGCGTGACGGCAAGCCGGCGCTCGCCGCGGCCAAGGTCGCTTTCGCCAAGTGACCCTGGCCGGTCGCTTCCACCTTGCTTGATGGGCCCGCACTATGTTTCTGACTGAACACAAGATCCCCCTCGGTGAGCACATCGCCGCCTTCGTCGACTGGCTCACCCGCCATGGTTCGGCGGTCTTCGACAAGATCTCGGATGTCCTCGAGTTCCTCATCCACGGTGTCACCGGCGGGTTGCTGTGGTTCCACCCGCTGCTGCTCACCGCCATCCTGGTGGGCCTGGTGCACTTCATCCAGCGCAGCATCGGCCTGACGCTGTTCGCCCTGGCCTCGCTGCTGCTGATCCTCAACCTGGGCTACTGGCAGGAAACCATGGAGACCCTGGCCCAGGTCATCTTCGCCACCCTGGTGTGCGTCGCCATCGGCGTGCCCCTGGGCATCGTCGCGGCGCACAAGCCCTGGTTCTACACCGCCCTGCGCCCGCTGCTGGACCTGATGCAGACGGTGCCCACCTTCGTCTACCTGATCCCCACCCTGACGCTGTTCGGCCTGGGTGTGGTGCCGGGCCTGATTTCCACTGTGATCTTCGCCATCGCCGCGCCGATCCGTCTGACCTGCCTGGGCATCCAGGACGTGCCGGCGGAGCTGATGGACGCCGGCAAGGCCTTCGGCTGCTCGCGTTGGCAGCTGCTGACCCGTATCGAACTGCCGCACGCCATGCCCAGCATCGGCGCCGGCATCACCCAGTGCATCATGCTGTCGCTGTCGATGGTGGTGATTTCCGCGCTGGTAGGCGCCGACGGCCTCGGCAAGCCGGTGGTGAACGCGCTGAACACCGCGGACATCTCCCTGGGCTTCGAGGCCGGCCTGGCCATCGTCCTGCTCGCCATCCTGCTCGACCGGGTGTGCAAGCAACGTTCGCTGCGGGGGAGGTAAGCAACCATGGCTGCGATTGAATTCAAGAACGTCGATGTCATCTTCGGCAAGAACACCAAGGAAGCCCTGCGCCTGCTCGACGAAGGCCTGGGCCGCCAGGAAATCCTCAAGCGCACCGGCCAGGTGCTGGGCGTGGAGGACGCCAACCTGGACGTCGAGCGCGGTGAAATCTGCGTGATGATGGGCCTGTCCGGCTCGGGCAAGTCGAGCCTGCTGCGCTGCATCAACGGCCTCAACACGGTCAGCCGCGGCAAGCTGCTGATCGAGCACGAAGGCCAGCAGGTGGACGTCGCCAACTGCTCGCCGGCGACGCTCAAGACCATGCGCACCAAGCGCATCGCCATGGTGTTCCAGAAGTTCGCCCTGATGCCCTGGCTGACCGTGGCCGAGAACATCGGCTTCGGCCTGGAGATGCAGGGCCGCCCGGCCGCCGAGCGGAAGAAGGTGATCGACGAGAAGCTCGAACTGGTGGGCCTGTCGCAGTGGCGCGACAAGCGCCCGGACGAACTCTCCGGCGGCATGCAGCAGCGCGTCGGCCTGGCCCGCGCGCTGGCCATGGACGGCGACATCCTGCTGATGGACGAGCCCTTCTCGGCGCTGGACCCGCTGATCCGCCAGCAGCTGCAGGACGAACTGCTGGTGCTGCAACGCCAGCTGCACAAGACCATCGTCTTCGTCAGCCACGACCTGGACGAGGCGCTGAAGATCGGCTCGCGCATCGCCATCATGAAGGACGGCCGCATCATCCAGCACAGCAAGCCCGAGGAGATCGTGCTGAACCCGGCGGACGACTACGTGCGCACCTTCGTCGCCCACACCAACCCGCTCAACGTGCTGTGCGGCTCCAGCCTGATGCGCGGCCTGGACCAGTGCCGCCGGCAGGACGGCGAGGTGTGCTTCGACCAGGGCCGCGACTGCTGGATCGGCCTCACCGAGACCAACCAGATCAAGACCGCGCGCCAGGGCAGCAACATCATCGACCTGCAGCAATGGCGCCCGGGCGACCCGGTGGAAAAGCTCAAGCACGAGCCGACCCTGGTGGACGTCAGCATCCGCATGCGCGACGCCCTGCAGATCCGCTACCAGACCGGCCACAAGCTGGTCCTGCAGGAGCAGAGCCGCGTGGTCGGCGTGCTCGGCGACAGCGAGCTGTACCACGCGCTGCTGGGCAAGAACCTGGGCTGACGGGCCGAGGCAACGAAAACGCCGGGCAGATGCCCGGCGTTTTCGTTTTGCGTAACCGTTCGCGAGGCGGGCATGGCTTCTCGTAGGAGCGAGCTTGCTCGCGAACCGCACGGCACCGCAGCCGCCGGGAAGTCCGTTCGCGAGCAAGCTCGCTCCTACGAAGAGCGCGTCCTTAATGCTTGAGTTCGGCCAGGCCCTTGAGCAGCGCCGCGTGGAAGGCCTGCGGGTCCTGGATCTGCGGCGCGTGGCCGAGCTTGTCGAACTCCACCAGGGTGGCGTGGGGGATGGCCTGGGCGGTGCGCTTGCCCAGCTCGGCGTAGTTGCCCAGCTTGGCGCGCAGCGGCTCGGGGGCCACGTCCTTGCCGATCGCGGTGTTGTCCTGGGTGCCGATCATCAGCAGGGTGGGCGCCTGGATCTGGCCGAACTCGTAGACCACCGGCTGGGTGAAGATCATGTCGTACTGCAGCGCCGAGTTCCACGCCACGCGCTCGTGACCGGAGCCGTTGTACAGGCCGGCGAGCATGTTCACCCACTTGTCGTACTCCGGCTTCCACTGGCCGGCGTAGTAGGTGGCCTGCTCGTACTTGCGGATGCTTTCCGCGCTGGTCTTCAGCTCGCGCTCGTACCACTGGTCCGGGGTGCGGTAGGGCACGCCCAGGGCCTTCCAGTCCTCAAGGCCGATGGGGTTGACCAGCACCAGCTGCTCGACCTGCTGCGGGTACATCAGCGCGTAGCGCGCGGCGAGCATACCGCCGGTGGAGTGGCCGAGCATGGTCACTTTGTGCAGCCTGAGCTTGTCCAGCAGGGCGTGGGTGTTGCTCGCCAGTTGCTGGAAGCTGTACTGGTAGTGCTCCGGCTTGGTCGACTTGCAGAAGCCGATCTGGTCCGGCGCCACCACCCGGTAGCCGGCGGCGCTGAGGGCGGCGATGCTGGCCTCCCAGGTGCCGGCGCAGAAGTTCTTGCCGTGCAGCAGCAGCACCGCGCGGCCGTTGGGCTTGGCCGGCTTCACGTCGATGTAGGCCATGTGCACGTGCTTGCCCTGGGAGACGAAGCTGAAGTGCCCCACCGGGTAGGCGTAGTTGAAGCGTTCCAGTTCGGGGCCGTAGGTCGGCCGGGTTTCGGCGGCCTGCAACGGCAGGGCGGCGGCCAGCAGCAGGGCGGGGAGCCAGCGTCGGAACATGGGGTTTCCTCGGGAGGGCGGGGGAATGCTCTAGCATGCCTGGGGAGGGCCTGGGCTGGGAAGGGCGTGGGCGCCATCGTGCCAGGCGAATCGCGGACGAGGCACGGCGTCGAAGTCGCTGGGTTCCCGCGTTCGCGGGAATGACGTCGGAAAACACGAATCTTAATCCCGTCATTCCCGCGAACGCGGGAAACCAGAAAACAGCGTAAGCGGACTCCGTCCGCGGTATATCCGTATGTAGGAGCGGGCCCTGCCCGCGAATCGCGCGCAGGGCGCGCTCCTACATGGGGCGATCGATGTTCAGGCGGGCCCGTCGCGCGTCAGCCAGTCGATGAACAGCGAGAACAGTTCCGCCTGGGAATTGATCTCCAGCTTGGTGTAGAGGTGCTTGCGATGCATGCGCACCGTCTCCGGCGAGATGTCCAGCACGCGGGCGCTGGACTTCACCGAGTGGCCGCGCAGCAGCAGGTGGGCGATTTCCCGTTCGCGCTCGGTCAGGCAGTCGCCGCCGAAGTTCATGAAGGCTTCGCGGATGTGCCGGTTCAGCGCCGCCGCCGGTTGCGCGCCGGCGTCGCCGCCGGCCAGCAGCAGGTCGAGGCCGCCGCGGCTCTCGAACTGCCGGCACAGCTCGCGCACCAGCGGCAGCGCGGCGCGCAGCAGTTCGGTCTGTTCCTCGCTGAAGCGCGCGCCGCTACGGCCTTGATACACGCACAGGGAAAGCTTGCGCTGGGCGTCGAGGTCGACGATGTAGTGGCTGTCTTCCACCGAGCCGCACTTGAGGTAGTAGGTCTTGTAGTACTCGCTGGCGAAGAAGTCGTCCGGGGCGATTTCCGCCAGCGGGTAGAAGCCCTCGGCCAGGCCGCCTTCGATGGCCAGGCAGAAGGGGTCGAGCAGGTAGCCGCGGGCGTAGTAGCGCTCGGTCAGCGGCTCGCGGTATTCCGCGGGGATGCCGTGCTGGAACAGGTGGCGCGGCGGCTGGCCCTTGCGCTCCAGGCCGAACAGCGACGACTCGATGGGCACCAGCGCGCCGAGTGCCTCCACCAGCCGCGCCGGGAATTCCGCCGTGGCCACCGCGGCCATGGCGCGCGCCAGCCCCACATGCCAGGCATGCAGGGCCGGGCTGTTGGGTGGGGTGTCGAGTGGGGTGGCCGGTGTGCTCATGGTCGGCAGCATACGGCCGCCGCCGACCAGGTGCAAAGCGCCGCGTCCGCGCATCAGTGCCCCGCGTAGTCGCCGCTGCGCTTGAGGTCCTCGGCGGTTTCGAGAATCGCCTCGCGCAGGGTGTCGACCACCTCGTCGACCTGCTCGCGGGTGATGGTCAGCGGCGGCGACATCACATTCAGGTGCACGATGGGGCGCACCAGCAGGCCGCGCTTCTGCGCCCGCAGGTGGATCTTCTCGCCGATGTTCAGCTCCTCGGGGAACAGCGTCTTGCTGCGCTTGTCGGCGACGAACTCGACGCAGGCCATCAGCTTCTGGCAGCGGACGTCGCCCACCAGCGGCAGGTCGGCCAGCTCCTGCAGGCGCTGCTCCAGGTAGGCGCCGACGTCCTTGACGTGCTCCAGCAGGTTCTCGCGCTGGATGATCTCGATGTTCTTCAGCGCCGAGATGCAGCTCACCGGGTGCCCGCTGTAGGTGAAGCCGTGGCTGAAGCAGCGGCCCTGGTTCGGCTCGGCGATCACCTTCCAGATGCGGTCCGAGAAGATGCACGCGCCCAGCGGCAGGTAGCCGGAGGTCAGGCCCTTGGCGGTGGTGATGATGTCCGGCTGCATGCCGAACACGTCCTCGGAGGCGAAGAAGGCGCCCAGGCGGCCGAAGGAAGTCACCACCTCGTCGGCGACGTAGAGCAGGTCGTACTTCCGGCACACCTCCCACATGCGCTTGTGGTAGCCCTTGGGCGGGATGATCACGCCGCCCGAGCCCATGATCGGCTCGGCGAAGAAGGCCGCCACGTTGTCCGCGCCCAGTTCCAGGATCTTGTCCTCGAACTCCTTGACCAGGAATTCCAGGAAGTCGCCCTCGGTCATGCCCGCCGGCGCGCGGTAGGGGTTGGGGCAGGAGATGTGGTGGATGAAGTCCTTGAGGAAGTCGAACTCGGCCGGGTGGTCGGCCACCTTGCCGCCGAGCGACATGGTCAGGAAGGTCGAGCCATGGTAGGCGTTGACGCGGCTGATGATGTGCTTCTTGGCGTGCTTGCCGCGGCAGTTCTGGTAGTACTGGATCAGCCGGTAGGCGGTGTCCACGGCGGTGGAGCCGCCGGTGGTGAGGAACACGTGGTCGAGGTCGCCCGGGGCCAGTTCGGCGAGCTTTTCGCAGAGCTGGATGGCGGTGACGTTGGCCATGTCGCAGAAGGGGTTGGAGTAGGCCAGCTGGCGCACCTGCTCGGCGATGGCCTCGGCCATCTCCTCGCGGCCCAGGCCGATGTTGGTGCACCACATGCCGCCCACGGCGTCCAGGTAGCGGTTGCCCTTGGTGTCGTAGATGTAGGCGCCCTGGCCTGCGGCGATGTTCAGCGCGCCGTTCTCGCGGTGGTCGTCGAACACGTGGTAGCCGTGCACGTAGTGGGCCTTGTCGGCGGCGACCAGCTTTTCGTCATCGAATTGGGCGAAGAAGGCGGCGGATGGGGTGGTCATGGCAGTACCTCGATATTGCGGTTTCAACTCGTTAATTCCGTTTCCCTCTCCCTGACCCGCTCCCTGAAGGGAGAGGGGATCGTTCGGAGCGGGCTGAGGCTCCGAACTTCCTTGCCGGATCTGGCGTCGCCTGAGCGTTTCAGGAGGGCGCCATCAGTCATCTCGGCACTATCGGCCCCCTCTCCCTTCAGGGAGAGGGCTGGGGAGAGGGGGCTCTTAAGTCAGTAGTCAGTCACGAAAACTCAGGTCCCCGTCTTCACCGCATTCCACGTCCGGGTGATCAGCCGCGTGGCCTTGGGCCCCTGGACCTTCTGGGTGAACAGCCGCGAGCGCGTCTCGGCATCCGGGTAGATCGCCGGGTCGTCGCGCACCTCGGCGGCCAGCAGCGGCTTGGCCGCGCCGTTGCTGGTGGCGTAGCGGATGTAGTCGCTGACGTCGGCGGCCACCTTCGGCTGCAGCATGTACTCGATGAACTTGTGGGCGTTGGCCACGTGCGGCGCGTCGGCCGGGATGTAGAAGTCGTCGAACCAGATCAGCGAGCCTTCCCTGGGCACGAAGTAGCCCAGCTTGACCTTGGCCCCGGCCTCGTCGGCGCGGGCCTGGGCGGTGGCGTAGTCGCCGGACCAGGTCATGGCCATGCACTGGTCGCCATTGGCCAGGCCGTTGAGGTAGCTGGTGGAGTCGAACTTGCGGATGTACGGGCGGATCGACTGCAGCAGGTCCTGGGCGGCCTTGAGGTCCTCGGGGTTGGCGCTGTTCGGGTCGCGCTTGAGGTAGGCCAGGGCCAGCGGGATGACGTCGGTGGGCGAATCGATGATGGTCACCCCGCAGTCGGCGAATTTCGACACCACCTTGGGATCGAACAGCATCGCCAGCGAGCCGATGGGCGCGTCGGGCATGCGCTGCTTGATCTTCTCGATGTTGTAGGTGATGCCGTTGCTGCCCCAGGTGTAGGGCGCCGAGTACTGCACGCCCGGGTCATAGTGCTCCAGGTGCTTGAGCACTTCGGCGTCGAGGTTGCTCCAGCTGGGCAGCTTGCTCTTGTCCAGCGGCTGGAACACCCCGGCCTTGAGCAGCGGCGGCACCAGTGCGGCGTTGAGCACCACCAGGTCGTAGCCGGAGCGGCCGGGCAGCAGCTTGCCCTGCACCGTCTCGTAGGAGTCGAAGGTGTCGTAGACCACCTTGATCCCGGTGGCCTTCTCGAAGTCGGCGATGGTGTGCTCGCCGATGTAGTCGGTCCAGTTGTACAGCCTCAGCGTTTTGGCGCCGTCGGCGTCCGCGGCCTGGCCGAGCAAGGGGCTCAGCAGCAGGGCCGTGCCCAGGATCGCTGCGCAGGATTTGTACATGTCACTCCCACCTGTGGTTGTTTTCGAGGGTCGTGTCGGCTGTGGCCACTGTCCGCCGCCAGCTGTCGCCGGGCCATTCCCCGAATGGGTGGGTGGGGCTGGTATGCTGTTGCACATTCGTTCAGATTGGCGGCCTCGGACACAGGAGCGGCAGGCGATGAACCAGGCAGTGCGCTTTTCCCGGCTGGAACCCGAACAGCGCAAGGCGCTGCTGATCGAGGCCACCCTGGCGTGCCTGAAGCAGCACGGCTTCCAGGGTGCGTCGATCCGCAAGATCTGCGCCGAGGCCGGGGTCTCGGTGGGGCTGATCAACCACCACTACGCGGGCAAGGACGAGCTGGTCGCCGAGGCCTACCTGACGGTCACCGGGCGCGTCATGCAGTTGCTGCGCGAGGCCATCGACCAGGCCGCGCCGGACCCTCGCGCGCGCCTGTCGGCGTTCTTCCGCGCCTCGTTCAGCGCCGAACTGCTCGACCCGCAGCTGCTCGACGCCTGGCTGGCGTTCTGGGGCGCGGTGAAGACCGCCGAGGCGATCAACCGCGCCCACGACCATTCCTACGGCGAGTACCGCGCCCTGCTGGCCCAGGCGCTGAACCAATTGGCCGAAGAGGAAGGCTGGGCCGACTTCGATGCCGATCTCGCCGCCATCGCCCTGTCCGCCATGCTCGACGGCCTGTGGCTGGAATCCGGGCTGAACCCCAACACCTTCACCGCGGAACAGGGCATCCAGGTCTGCGAGGCCTGGGTCGACGGCCTGCAGGCCGGCGGGCGGCAGCGCTTCAGCCGTCGGCGGTCGGACTGTTGATCGGCCGTTCAGCAATCGCTACTCTGCGCCGGCCCCTGGGAAATTTCCCACGGGCGTCCATCCTCTAATAAGAAATCCGCCGCGACCTCGCCGGCGGCCGCAGCAGGGTATTGGCGATGGCTCCCCGTGTACTGATCGTCGACGACGATCCGCTGATCCGCGAACTCCTCCAGTCCTACCTCGCCGGGGAGGGCTACGAGGTGGCCTGCGCCAGCACCGCCGAACAGGCCGAGGCCAGCCTGGCCGAAGCCGAGCAGGGCGGCCCGCCGTTCGACCTGGTGCTGCTGGACATCCGCCTGCCCGGCAAGGACGGCCTGACCCTCACCCGCGAACTGCGCGTGCGCTCGGAGGTGGGGATCATCCTGATCACCGGGCGCAACGACGACATCGACCGCATCGTCGGCCTGGAATGCGGCGCCGACGACTACGTGATCAAGCCGCCGAACCCGCGCGAGCTGGTGTCGCGGGCGAAGAACCTGATCCGCCGCGTGCGCCATGCCCGCGCCCCGGCCACGGCAACGCCGGCGCGCCAGCCGCTGAAGCGCTTCGCCCAGTGGCGCCTGGACCCGGACCGCCGGCGCCTGGTCGACCGCGACGGCGGCGAAACCCTGCTCACCCACGGCGAGTTCCAGCTGCTCAGCGTGTTCCTGCGCAACAGCGGCCACACCCTCAGCCGCGACCAGCTGATGGACCAGATCCGCAACCGCGAGTGGCTGCCCAACGACCGCTCCATCGACGTGCTGGTCGGCCGCCTGCGCCGCAAGCTGCGCGACGACCCGGCCGAACCCGAGCTGATCATCACCATCCACGGCGCCGGCTACCTGTTCACCGCCGCCCCCAGCGACGCCTGAACGTGCGCTGGCTGGCCCTGCTCGCCCTGGCGCTGCTCGTCCTGGCCCGGGGTGGCCTGGCGCCGGCCGCCGAGCGCGTGCGCTACTGCGACTATCCGGTGTACCCGCCGGTCTCCTGGAGCGACGGCCATGAAGTGCGCGGGCTGGCGCCACAGGTGGTGAAGCGCGTGCTCGGCGGGCTCGGCTACGACGTGCAGGTGGTGGTGCTGGGCAACTGGAAGCGCTGCCTGATGGATGCCGCCGCCGGGCGCGTCGACGTGGTCCTGGCCTACCGCACGGCGCAGCGCGACCAGGGCCTGGCCTTCGCCGAGGCGCCGGTGCTGCGCGAGGAAGTGGCGCTGTTCTACAACCGCCGCAAACCGGTGCGCTTCCAGACGCTGGAGGACCTTTCCCGCTACCGCGGCGGCCTGCTCTTCGGCGAGAGCTACGGCGCCGCGTTCGACCGCTTCGTCGCCAGCCACGACAACATCGAGTACGTCTCCGACAGCACGCAGAACTTCGGCAAGCTGATCCGCCAGCGCATCGACTTCATCCCCTACGAGCGGCGCACCGGGCGGCTGCTGGTCGAGCGCCTGCCCGGCGGGGAGGACATCGTGGACGCGCCGCAACCGATCACCGTCGACTACCTGCGCCTGGCGGTGTCGCGGCACTCGCCGTTGCAGGCGCGCCTGGGCGAGATCGACAAGGCCCTGCAACGCCTGCAGGCCGACGGCAGCCTGGCGCGCTGGCTGGACGAAAGCGAGCGTGACTACCGCGCCATGCTTGCCGCCGGAGCCACGCCATGAGAGCCCTGCGCGCCCCCGGCCCGCTGGCGCGGCGCCTGCTGCTGCGGGTGCTGGGCTTCAGCCTGTGCTTCACCCTGCTGGCCGGCGCGCTGCAGCTGTACCTGGAATACCGCCGCGAGATGCGCGACATCGAAACCCGCCTGGAGCTGATCCGCAGCGGCTACCTGGCCAGCTTCGAGCGCAGCCTGTGGGACCTCAACCAGGCCCAGCTCAACGTGCAACTGCACGGCCTGGTGGACTTCCCCGACATCGCCTGGGCGAGCCTCGCCAGCGCCGACTTCAACCTGATCCAGGGCGACATCCAGGCCCCCGGGCCGCTGCGCGTCGAACACTTCCCGCTCAGCTACCAGCCGCCGGACGGCGAGCTGCGCGCCCTTGGCGAGCTGGCCGTGGCCATCGACCAGGGCGCCGTGTACCGCCGCCTTTGGCACGGCGGGCTGAGCAACCTGCTGTGGATGGGTCTGTTCCTCTGCGGCCTGGCGGTGGCCCTGAGCTGGCTGTTCCACAAGCTGGTGACGCGCCACCTGGAGCGCATGGCCGAGTTCGCCGGGCGCATGGCCGGCGGCGACCTGCAACAGCCGCTGCGCCTGGACAAGCGCATCCGCGCCGAAGACGACGAACTCGACACCGTGGCCCATTCCCTGGACGACATGCGCCAGGCCCTGCGCGAAGAGCGCGACGAGCTGCAGCGCCAGGTCGAGCGGCGCACCGCCAGCCTGCGCCGGGCCAAGGACGAGGCCGAGGCGGCCAACGAGGCGAAGAGCCGCTTCCTGGCCACCATGAGCCACGAAATCCGCACCCCGCTCAATGGCATCCTCGGCATGGCCGAACTGCTGCGCGACGCGCCCCTCGGCGAGCTGGAACGCAAGCGCCTGCACGCCCTGCACAAGGCCGGCGAGGGCCTGCTGGCAGTGCTCAACGAAGTGCTGCACTTCGCCAAGCTGGAGGACGGCGCCAGCCTGCCGGAGCCGGTGGACTTCGACCTCGGCGAGCTGCTCGACGAGGTGCTGACGCTGCTGGAACCCCGCGCGGCGGCCAATGCCACGCGCCTGTCGCTGCACCTGGACGACGACGTGCGCCGCCGTTGCCGCGGCGCCGAACAATTCCTCCGCCAGGTGCTGAGCAACCTGGTGGCCAACGCGGTGAAGTTCACCGAGGGCGGCGGAGTGCGCGTGGAGGTGGAGCTGCTGGCGCAGCAGGGCGAAGGCCAGCGCCTGCGCTTCGCCGTGGTCGACGACGGCATCGGCATTCCCGAGGCGGTGCAGGCGCGCATCTTCGAGCGCTTCACCCAGGCCAGCGAGGAAGTCACCCGCCGCTACGGCGGCAGCGGCCTGGGCCTGGCCATCAGCAAGCGCCTGGTGGAAGCCATGGGCGGGCGCATCGGCGTGCGCAGCCGGGAAGAGCAGGGCAGCACCTTCTGGTTCGAGGTCGAGCTGCAAGCCGCGCTGGCTCCCGTGGTGGAACCGCAGGCGGCCCCGCGCGGCGAACGTGCCCTGAGCGTGCTGCTGGTGGAGGACGCGCCGCTCAATCGCGAAGTGGCGCAGGGCCTGCTGGAGCGTGACGGCCATGCCGTGTGCCTGGCCGAGGATGCCGAACCGGCGCTGGTCGCCTGTCGCGAGCAGGCCTTCGACCTGATCCTGCTGGACATGCACCTGCCGGGGCTGGGTGGCATCGAACTGTGCCGGGCGATCCGCGGCCAGGAGGGCGGGCGCAACCGAGAAACGCCGATCCTCGCCTTCACCGCCAGCGTGCAGCCGGCGCTGGTGCGCACCTACTTCGAAGCCGGCATGCAAGGCGTGCTGGCCAAGCCGTTGCGGGTCGATGATCTGCGTCGTGCGCTGGCCAACCTGCATGCGCCTGTGCCCGGGCGTGAGGCGGATGGGGTGATCGACGAACAGGTGCTGGCGACTCACCGCGAACTGCTGGGTGAGCACCGGGTGAAGGAATTGCTCGGTGTGCTGAGTGACTTGCTGGCGCAACAGCTGCCGCTGCTGCACGAAGCCATCCGTGCCGGCGATGCCAGCGAGGCCGCTGGTCTGGCCCATCGCCTGGCGGGCAGTTGTCATTCCATGGGCCTGCGCGGGCTCGGCGAATGCCTGCACGGCCTGGAAGAAGCGGCCCTGGCTGGCGAACCGCTGCAAGCCTGGAGCGAAAGACTCGACACGCAACTCAGCACCGCCAGGACGCACCTCCTGTAGGAGCGAGCTTGCTCGCGAACGGATTTCCCGGCGGCTGCGGTGCCATGCGGTTCGCGAGCAAGCTCGCTCCTACGAAAAGCACAGAATGCGCAGACCCAGCAGGGAGGCACGCGCATACAGCAGGCGCGGACAGTCCCTTCTCCCTTCAGGGAGAGGGGGCCGCACGGCATGCTCGGACGTTTCGGCGTCAGCCGGTGCGTCTGGAAAGCCCCCGCTACAAATTCCTTTGCTCGCGAACGGATTCCCCGGCGGCTGCGGTGCCATGCGGTTCGCGAGCAAGCTCGCTCCTACGAAAGGCACAGAATGCGCAGATCCAGCAGGGAGGCACGCATTCCCCGCAGGCACGGACAGTCCCCTCTCCCTTCAGGGAGAGGGTTAGGGAGAGGGTTGCGGGCTCCCAGATGAACTCCGTGCGTTCGGCTGACTCCGTCCCCTCTCCCCAGCCCTCTCCCTGAAGGGCGAGGGGGCCGTTCGGCAGGCTTGGATGTTTCGGAGTTAGCCGGACGTTATCCCGAGGGCGTGGGGACTAGCCCGCTACAAATTCCTTACAGCTTTTTACATCTTCGATCCCGCCGTTCAACGCGACCTTACATCCCCTTCGAATAATCCGGCGGTATCCGTGCCACGAGCCACGGCCTCTGACTGATTGGAGATAACAACAATGATCCAACGTAGAGTTCCGCTTCGCCGCGCCCGCCGTTCAGCGGGGGTGCGCCATGTCTGATTCGAAGATCCAGCTCACCCGCGCGCTCAAGAGCCGCCACATCTTCATGCTGTCCCTCGGCGGGGTGATCGGCACCGGGCTGTTCATGGGCGCCGGCGTCACCATCAACCAGGGCGGCCCGGCCGGCGCCGTGCTGGCCTACCTGGTGGCTGGCCTGCTGATGTATCTGGTGATGGTCTGCCTGGGCGAGCTGTCGGTGCAGATGCCCGTCTCCGGCTCCTTCCAGGCCCACGCCACGCGCTTCATCGGCCCGGCCACCGGGTTCATGATCGGCTGGGTGTACTGGATGAGCTGGGCCTCCACCGTCGGCCTGGAATTCACCGCCGCCGGCATGCTGATGACGCGCTGGTTCCCCGAAGTGCCGATCTGGCTCTGGTCGGGCTTCTTCGTGGTCGTGCTGTTCTCCCTCAACGCCCTGGCCACCCGCGCCTTCGGCGAGGCCGAGTACTGGTTCGCCGGGATCAAGGTGGCGGCCATCCTCGCCTTCATCATCGTCGGCGTGCTGGTGATCTTCGGCGGCATCCACCTGAACGACGGCGCACCGGCCCCCATGCTGAACAACCTGGTCGGCGACAGCCTGTTCCCCAACGGCCTGTCGGCGGTGTTCGCGGTGATGATGACGGTGGTCTACGCCTTCCAGGGCTGCGAGATCATGGGCGTGGCCGCCGGCGAGACCGACCAGCCGGAGAAGAGCATCCCCCGCGCCGTGCGCAACGTGGTGTTCCGCGTGCTGATCTTCTACGTGCTGGCGATCATCGTGCTGGCCGCCATCGTCCCCTGGCAGCAGGCCGGGCTGGTGGAAAGCCCGTTCGTGCAGGTGTTCGACATGGTCGGCATCCCCTACGCGGCGGACCTGATGAACTTCGTCATCCTCACCGCCATCCTCTCGGTGGGCAACTCCGGCCTGTACGCCTCCACGCGCATCCTCTGGGCCATGTCCAAGACCGGCATGGCGCCCAAGGGCCTGTCCAAACTCAGTTCCCGCGGCGTACCGCTGTACGCGCTGCTGATCAGCCTGGCCTTCGCCCTGCTCTCGCTGCTGACCAGCGTGGTCGCCGCCGACACCCTGTTCATGGTGCTGATGGCGGTGAGCGGCATGTCCGGCACCGTGACCTGGATCGTCATCGCCTACGCTCAGTACCGTTTCCGCCGCGAACACATGGCCAAGGGCGGCACGGTGTCCGACCTGAAATACGCCGCGCCGCTGTTCCCGCTGATCCCCCTGGCCTGCATCGCCATCTGCTGCTCGCTGTTCGTGTTCCTCGCCATGGACCCGACCCAGCGCCCGTCGCTGTACTGGGGCTTCGGCTTCATCGCCGCCTGCTACCTGGCCTACTACGTGCTCAAGCGCAAGCGCCCGCAGGGGGTCAGCGAGGCGGTGCCCAGTATCGGCTGAACCCACGAAGCCCCGCCCCGCGGGGCTTTTCGCTTTTCGGCTTCTCGTAGGAGCGAGCTTGCTCGCGAACGGATTTCCCGGCGGCTCCGCTGCCATGCGGTTCGCGAGCAAGCTCGCTCCTACGAAGAGCCCGCAGGGCCGTTTGTTCGAAGTTGTAACAGACTCTCCCGCCACTCCCCCGCGAATCCCCACAGCCCCCGCACCGCGCGGCCTTCCCGCCGTCCGGCGGGGCGTTACAAGCCCCCCGAACGGGTGCATTGCCGTCTTGTTGAACACTTGTTTAGTATGGTGGCCAACACCGCCCTCATGCGACAACAACAACGAGGCCAGCATGACTCACGCATCCCCGCTCAGCCGGGTCCAGGACGGCATCGCCTGGATCACCCTGAACCGCCCCGAACAGCGCAACGCGCTGGACGTTCCCACGCTGAAGAACCTGCACGCGCTGCTCGACGCCTACGCCGTCGACCCGGCCGTGCGCGTCATCGTGCTGACCGGCGAGGGCCGCAGCTTCTGCGCCGGCGCCGACCTCGCCGAATGGGCCGAGGCCGAAGCCCGTGGCGAGCTGGAGACCTACGGCTGGACCGAAACCGCCCACGCCCTGATGACCCGCCTGCACGGTCTGGACAAGCCGACCATCGCCGCGGTCAACGGCACCGCCGTCGGCGCCGGCATGGACCTCACCCTGTGCTGCGACTTCCGCATCGCCGGCGCCTTGGCGCGCTTCAAGGCCGGCTACACCGGCATGGCCTACTGCCCGGACGCCGGCGCCAGCTGGCACCTGCCGCGGCTGATCGGCAGCGAAGCGGCCAAGCGCCTGCTGTTCCTCGACGAACTGTGGAACGCCGAGCGCGCGCTGAACGCCGGGCTGGTCGGCGAAGTGGTCGCCGATGACCAACTGCAGGCCCAGGTCGGCGAATTCGCCGCGCGCCTGGCCGCCGGCCCGACCTTCGCCTTCGCCCAGACCAAGCGCCTGATCCGAGACGGCGCCAACCGCACGCTGGCCCAGCAACTGGAGGCCGAGCAGGCCGCCGGGCTGCTCTGCGGCCGCAGCGAGGACGCCGCCGAAGCCCTGCGCGCCGTGGCCGAGAAACGTTCCCCCCAATTCCAAGGCCGTTGAGCGGCGAGGTATTCCCCATGGATTTCAAACTGACCCAGGAACAGGAAATGCTCGTCGAGGCGGTCAAGGCCTTCGTCGAGAAAGAGCTGCTGCCCCACGAGGAAGAAGTCGACCGCGCCGACGCGGTGTCGCCGGAACTCGCCGCGCAGATTCGCGGCAAGGCGCTGGCCGCCGGCTTCTACGCCTTCAACATGCCCGAGGAAGTCGGCGGCGGCGGCCTCGACTACCTGTCCCAGGCGCTGGTCGAGCGCGAGCTGTCCAAGGTCTCCTGGGCGCTGCACGTGTTCGTCGCTCGGCCGTCGAAAATCCTCATGGCCTGCAAGGGCCAGCAGGTGCAGGACTACCTGCTGCCCTGCGTGAACGGCGAGAAGATCGACTGCTTCGCCCTCACCGAGCCGGGCGCCGGCTCCGACGCCAACTCGATCAAGACCCGCGCCGTGCGCGACGGTGACGACTTCGTGATCAACGGCGCCAAGCACTTCATCAGCCACGCCGGCCACGCCGACTTCGCCATCGTCTTCGCCGTCACCGACAGCTACGAGCGCAACGGCAAGAAGCGCAACGCCGTGACCGCCTTCCTGGTCGACAAGGGCACCGCCGGCATGACCGTGCGCCGCGGCCCGAAATGCGTCAGCAACAAGGGCTACCACACCTACGAAATCTTCTTCGACGACTGCCGCGTGCCGGCCTCCAAGGTCCTCGGCGAAGTCGACAAGGGCTGGGAAGTGGCCAACGCCTGGCTCACCGCCGGCCGCGTGATGGTCGCCGCCAACTGCGTCGGCCAGGCCCAGCGCGCCATGGACCTGGCCCTGCAATGGTCGGCCGACCGCAAGCAGTTCGGCCAGGCCATCGGCAGCTACCAGGGCATTTCCTTCAAGCTGGCCGACATGGCCACGCAGATCCGCGCCGCCGAGCTGATGACCCTGCACACCGCGTGGAAGATGGACCAGGGCAGCATGACCGACGGCGAGGCCGGCATGGCCAAGCTGTTCGCCAGCGAAGTGCTCGGCAAGGTCGCCGACGAGACCGTGCAGATCTTCGGCGGCATGGGCCTGATGGACGAAGGCCCGGTGGAACGCATCTGGCGCAACGCGCGCATCGAGCGCATCTGGGAAGGCACCTCGGAAATCCAGCGCCACATCATCTCCCGCGAACTGCTGCGGCCGCTGCTGCGCTGAGGTCCGGACCATGCAACGCGAAAACCTCAAGCGCCTGCTGGCGCCCCGTCACCTGGCCTTCATCGGCGGCCGCAGCATGGCCCGCGCGCTCAAGCGTTGCGCCGAGGGCGGCTTCGCCGGGCCGCTGTGGCTGGTCAACCCGCAATACGACGAGCTGGAAGGCGTGCCCTGCGTGCGCAGCATCGCCGAGCTGCCCGAAGGCCCCGACGCGGTGTTCGTCGCCACCAACCGCGACCTGACCCTGAACGCGGTCGCCGAGCTGGCCGCCAAGGGCGCCGGCGGCGCCATCTGCTACGCCTCCGGCTTCGCCGAAACCGGCGCCGAAGGCCAGGCCCTGCAACAGCGCCTGCTCGATGTGGCCGGCGACATGGCCCTGCTCGGGCCCAACTGCTACGGCCTGCTCGACTACCTGCACGGCGCCGCGCTGTGGCCGGTGGCCCACGGCGGGCACATCGTCGAGAAGGGCGTGGCGGTGCTGACGCAGAGCGGCAACTTCGCCTACAACCTGTCGATGAGCGACCGCTCGCTGCCCATCGCCTACATGGCCTCGGTGGGCAACCAGGCGCAGCTGGGCGTGGCCGAGCTGATGGACGTGCTGCTCGACGAGCCGCGCGTCACCGCCATCGGCCTGCACCTGGAAGGCCTGAAGAACGTCCCCGGCTTCGCCCGCGCCGCCTACAAGGCGCTGCAGAAGGGCATCCCGGTGATCGCGCTGAAGACCGGCGTGTCGCAGATCGGCGCGGAACTGGCACTCAGCCACACCAGCTCGCTGGCTGGCTCCGACGCGCTGTACGACGCGCTCTTCGACCGCCTCGGGGTGATCCGCGTCAGCGGCCCGGTGAGCTTCATCGAAACCCTCAAGGCCGCCGCCTGCGGCAACCTGCCGGCTGGCCCGAGCCTGGCCGCGCTGGCCTGCTCCGGCGGCGACGCCGGGCTGATCGCCGACTACGCCGAACGCAACGGCCTGCCGCTGCCCAAGCTGGTCGACGCGCAGCGCGCCGAACTGGCCCAGGTGCTGCCGGACTACGCCAACATCGCCAACCCGCTGGACTTCACCACCGCCATCTGGGGCGACGGCCCGGCGCTGGAGCGGATGCTCGACAGCGCCCTGCGCACGCCGGCCGACGCGGCTCTGCTGGTGCTCGACTACCCCGGCGAGGAAACCGGCGAACGCCCGCAGTGCGACCTGTTGCTGGAACTGTATTGCGCAGCGCTGAAGCGCCACGACAAGGTCGGCTTCATCGCCTCGGCGCTGCCCGAACTGCTGCCGGCCCACGCCCGCGAACTGCTGCACGGCCACGGCGTGGCGGCGTTGCAGGGTGTGGAAGACGGCCTGGCCGCCTGGGGCCGCATCGCCCACTACCGCCAGCGCCGCGACGTACTGCTGGCGCGCGGCGAGGCGGCACTGGTGCCGCTGTGCCCGCAGGCCATCGACGGCCAGGGCCGGCTGCTCGACGAGTGGCAATCCAAGCAGGCACTGAAACCCTTCGGCCTGCCGCTGCCGGCCGCCGTGCTCAGCACCCCCGGCCAGGCCCGCGAAGCCGCTGCCGACCTGGGCTACCCGCTGGTGCTCAAGGCAGTCAGCGCCGAGTTGCCGCACAAGACCGAGGCCGGCGGCGTGGCGCTCAACCTGCGCAACGAAGCGGCCCTGGAAGCGGCGCTGTTCGACATGCGCGAGAACCTGGCGAAGCACGCACCGCAGCTGAAGTTCGAGCAAGTGCTGCTGGAACGCATGGCCAGCCCGCCGCTGGCCGAGCTGATCGTCGGCATCAAGCGCGAGGTCGGCTTCGGCCTGGCCCTGGTGCTGGGCGCCGGCGGCATCCTCGTCGAGCTGCTCAAGGACAGCCGCAGCCTGCTGCTGCCGACCACCGACGCGGCGATCCGCGACGCCCTCCTGGGCCTGCGCAGCGCACCGCTGCTCAGCGGCTTCCGCGGCCGCCCGGCGGTGGACATGGACAAGCTGGTGGACGCCATCCGCGCGGTCGCCGACTACGCATGCGAGCACGCCGACAGCCTGCTGGAACTGGACGTCAACCCGCTGCTGGTCAACGCCGAAGGCGCCGTGGCGGTGGATGCGCTCATACGGCTGGCCGACGCCTGAGGACCTGAAGGGGAACACGAACGCTCCCCTCTCCCTTCAGGGAGAGGGGCTGGGGGAGAGGGTGGCGGGCCGACGCACCGATGTGGCCGGCGAAGAGCCCCTCTCCCCAGCCCTCTCCCGCAAGCGGGAGAGGGGGCAAGAGCGCTACGGCGCGAACGGCGATCACACACGTCGCCGGACAGACGAGGATTTGCCCATGCAACAACAGAAGACCCTCACCGGCGGCCAGGCCCTGGTCCGCCTGCTGGCCAACTACGGCGTCGACACCGTGTTCGGCATCCCCGGCGTGCACACCCTGGAGCTGTACCGCGGCCTGCCCGGCAGCGGCATCCGCCACGTGCTGACGCGCCACGAGCAGGGCGCCGGCTTCATGGCCGACGGCTACGCCCGCGTCAGCGGCAAGCCCGGCGTGGCCTTCATCATCACCGGCCCGGGGGTGACCAACGCCGCCACCGCCATCGGCCAGGCCTACGCCGATTCCATCCCGCTGCTGGTGATCTCCAGCGTCAACCACACCGCCAGCCTGGGCAAGGGCTGGGGCTGCCTGCACGAGACCCAGGACCAGCGCGCCATGACCGCGCCGATCACCGCGTTCTCGGCGGTTGCCTTGACCCCGGAAGACCTGCCCGAGCTGATCGCCCGCGCCTACGCCGTGTTCGACAGCGAGCGTCCGCGCCCGGTGCACATCTCGGTGCCGCTGGACGTGCTCGCCGCGCCCATCGCCCGCGACTGGACCCACGAAGTGGTGCGCCGCGCCGGCCGTGGCCAGCCCGCCGCCGCCGCGCTGCGCCAGGCTGTGGATAAACTCGCCGCGGCCAAGCGGCCGATGATCATCGCCGGCGGCGGCGCGCTGCATGCCGCCGACGCCCTGGCCGCGCTCAGCGAGCGCCTGGCCGCGCCGCTGTTCACCAGCGTCGCCGGCAAGGGCCTGCTGGCCCCGGAAGCGCCGCTGTCCGCCGGCGCCACTCTGTGCACCCAGGCCGGCTGGGACATGATCGCCGAGGCCGACGTGGTGCTGGCCATCGGCACCGAGATGGCCGACACCGACTACTGGCGCGAGCGCCTGCCGCTGAACGGCGAACTGATCCGCGTCGACCTCGACTCGCGCAAGTTCAACGACTTCTACCCCAGCGCCGTGGCCCTGCTGGGCGATTCGAAAGCCACCGCAGAAGCGCTGCTCGCCGCGCTGCCGGTCGCCAAGCGCGACGCCGGCAGCGCCATCGACCGCGTCGCCCAGCTGCGCCAGCAACTCGATGCCAGCCACGCGCCGCTGCAGCTTATCCACAAGGCGATCCTCGAACGCATCGCCAAGGCGCTGCCGGCCAACGCCTTCATCGCCAGCGACATGACCCAGCTGGCCTACACCGCCAACTACCTGTACCCCAGTCAGGCGCCGCGCGGCTGGCTGCACCCCACCGGCTACGGCACCCTCGGCTACGGCGTGCCGGCCGGCATCGGCGCCAAGTTCGGCGCGCCGGAGCGCCCCGGCCTGGTGCTGGTGGGCGACGGCGGCTTCCTCTACACCGCGCAGGAACTGGCCACTGCCACCGAGGAGCTGGACAGCCCGCTGGTGGTGGTGCTGTGGAACAACGACGCCCTCGGGCAGATCCGCGACGACATGCTCGGCCTGGATATCGAGCCGGTCGGCGTGCTGCCGCGCAACCCGGACTTCGCCCTGCTCGGCCGCGCCTACGGCTGCGAGATGCGCCAGCCGCAGAGCCTGGACGAGCTGGAGCGCGACCTGCGCGAAGGCTTCGCCCACCCCGGCGTGACCCTGATCGAGCTGAAACACGCCTGCGCGAAGTAGGCCCCGTTGCACCCGCCGGGGCGCAGGCCCCGGCGCATTGAAGGACTCCCCGTCATGCGCTTCTCGAACCTCACCCAACGCATCGCCGGCGACGGCGCGGCCGCCTGGGACATCCACTACCGCGCCCTGGCGCGCCTGGAGCAGGGCGACGACATTCTGCTGCTGTCTGTGGGCGACCCCGACTTCGACACCCCGGCGCCCATCGTGCAGTCGGCCATCGACAGCCTGCTGGCCGGCAACACCCACTATTCCGACGTGCGCGGCAAGCGCAACCTGCGCGAGGCCATCGCCCGCCGCCACACGCAACGCAGCGGCCAGGCGGTGGACGCGAACGACGTCGTGGTGCTGGCCGGCGCGCAGTGCGCGCTCTACGCCGTGGCGCAGTGCGTGCTCAACCCGGGCGACGAGGTGATAGTCGCCGAGCCGATGTATGTCACCTACGAGGCGGTGTTCGGCGCCTGCGGGGCCAAGGTGGTGCCGGTGTCGGTGCGCTCCGAGCACGGCTTCCGCGTGCAGGCCGAGGACGTGGCGAAGCTGGTCACGCCGCGTACCCGCGCCATCGCCATCAACAGCCCGCACAACCCCTCCGGCGCCAGCCTGCCGCGCGCTACCTGGGAGGCGCTGGCCGAGCTGTGCATCGAACACGACCTGTGGATGATTTCCGACGAGGTCTACAGCGAACTGATCTTCGACGGTGAGCACATCAGCCCGGCCAGCCTGCCGGGCATGGCCGAGCGCACCGCGACCCTCAACAGCCTGTCCAAGTCCCACGCCATGACCGGCTGGCGGGTGGGCTGGGTAGTCGGCCCGCCGGCGCTCTGCGGCCACCTGGAAAACCTCGCGTTGTGCATGCTCTACGGCTCGCCGGACTTCGTCCAGGACGCCGCCTGCACCGCGCTGGAAGCCCAGCTGCCGGAGCTGGAAGCCATGCGCGAGGCCTACCGCCAGCGCCGCGACCTGGTGCTCGACTGCCTCGCCGATTGCGTCGGCCTGCGCGCGCTGCGCCCGGACGGCGGCATGTTCGTGATGGTCGACATCCGCCCCACCGGCCTCTCCGCCCAGGACTTCGCCGACCTGCTGCTGGACCGCCACGGCGTCTCGGTGCTGGCCGGCGAAGCCTTCGGCCCCAGCGCCGCCGGGCACATCCGCCTGGGCCTGGTGCTCGGCGCCGAGCCGCTGCGCGAAGCCTGCCGACGCATTGCCCTGTGCGCCGCCGAACTGCTCAAGGAGAAGCGCTATGCATGACCGCCTGCAGCTGTACATCGACGGCGCCTGGGTAGCGCCGCAAGGGCAGGGCCTGGCCGAGGTGCAGAACCCGGCCACGGAACAGACCATCGGCCGCGTGCCGCTGGGCGCCGAGGCCGACGTGAACCGCGCGGTGGAAGCCGCGCGGCGCGCCTTCCCGGCCTGGTCGCAAACACCTTCCAGCGTGCGCGCCGGCTACATCCGCGCCCTGGCCGAGCAGCTGCGGGCGCGCGCCGACGAGATGGCCGCGCTGATCACCGCCGAGCTGGGCATGCCGGTGCAGTGGTGCCGCATGGTCCAGGTCGACGGACCGATCGAGGGCCTGGAAAGCTACGCCCCGCTGGCCGCGCACATGGACGAGGTGCGCGAGGTCGGCAACTCGCTGGTGGTGAAGGAAGCGGTGGGCGTGTGCGCCTTCATCAACCCCTGGAACTACCCGCTGCACCAGCTCATCGGCAAGCTCGCCCCGGCCCTGGCCGCCGGCTGCACGGTGGTGGTCAAGCCGAGCCAGGACACCCCGCTGCACGCCTTCCTGCTGGCCGAGATGATCGACGCCATCGGCCTGCCGGCCGGCGTCTTCAACCTGGTCAGCGGCCCCGGCTCGAAAGTCGGCGAGGCGCTGGCGTGGCATCCGGACGTGGACATGGTCTCGTTCACCGGCTCGACCACGGCGGGCATCCGCGTTTCCGAAGCGGCGGCGCCGACGGTCAAGCGCGTGTGCCTGGAGCTGGGCGGCAAGTCGCCGTTCCTGATCACAGCCGACGCCGACCTGGCGGCCGCCGTGCGCCACGGCGTGCAGGACGTGATGATCAACTCCGGGCAGACTTGCACCGCGCTGACGCGCATGCTGCTGCCGGCCAGCCGCTACGCCGAGGCGCTGGAGATCGCCCGCGCCGAGACCGAGGCGCTGAAGCTGGGCGACCCGCTCGACGCCGACAGCTTCCTCGGCCCGATGTGCTCGGCCGGCCAGCGCCGTACCGTGCTGGATTACATCCGCATCGGCCAGGAGGAGGGCGCCCGCCTGCTCTGCGGCGGCGCGGAACGGCCCTTCGGCCTGGAGCGCGGCCACTACGTGCAGCCGACGCTGTTCGCCGACGTGAACAATTCGATGCGCATCGCCCGCGAGGAAATCTTCGGCCCGGTGCTGTGCCTGATCCCGTATGCCGACGAGGCCGAAGCGCTGCAGATCGCCAACGACTCGCCGTTCGGCCTGTCCAGCGCGGTCTGGGCCGGCGAGCGCGAGGATGGCCTGCGCCTCGCCCGGCAGATGCGCGCCGGCCAATGCTTCGTCAACGGCGGCGCGTTCAACTACCGCGCGCCCTTCGGCGGCTACAAGCAGTCCGGCAACGGCCGTGAGTGGGGCGAGGAGGGTTTGGCGGAGTTCGTCGAACACAAGGCCATTCAACTCTGAGCACCGTCTGAAGAGCGCCCTCTCCCCAGCCCTCTCCCGCAAGCGGGAGAGGGGGCAAAAGCGCTTCGGTGCTACCGGCGGGAGAGGGCGCTGCAGGATGAACACGAACGCCCCCTCTCCCTTCAGGGAGAGGGCTGGGGAGAGGGTGCTGAGCCAGTACGCCAATCCGCCAAGTAGCGCTTTTCTAGCCAGGAATCCACATGAACGTACTGATCATCCACGCCCACAACGAACCCCAGTCCTTCAGCACCGCGCTCTACCAACTGGCCGAGGAAACCCTCATGGGCCAGGGCCACGAAGTACAGGTCTCCGACCTCTACGCGATGAACTGGAACCCGGTGGCCAGCGCCGCCGACTTCGGCGCCCGCGCCAATCCGGACTACCTGGTCTACGCCCTGGAACAGCGCGAAGGCGCCAAGCACCAGACCATCGCCGCCGACATCCAGGCCGAGCTGGACAAGCTGCTCTGGGCGGACCTGGTGATCTTCAACTTCCCGATCTACTGGTTCTCCGCCCCGGCCATCCTCAAGGGCTGGTTCGACCGCGTGCTGGTCTCGGGCATCTGCTACGGCGGCAAGCGCTTCTACGACCAGGGCGGCCTGGCCGGCAAGAAGGCGCTGGTGACGGTGACCCTCGGCGGGCGCGACCACATGTTCGGCGAAGGCGCCATCCACGGCCCGCTGGAAGACATGCTGCGGCCGATCCTGCGCGGCACCCTGGCCTACACCGGCATGACCGTCCTGCCGCCCTTCGTCGCCTGGCACGTGCCCTACATCAGCAACGACGCGCGCCAGGACTTCCTGCGCCAGTACCAGGACCGCCTGCAGCATCTGGATCAGGACCAGCCCCTGGAATTCCCGCGCCTGGAACAGTTCGACGAACGCCTCTACCCGCTGCCGCGCTGAACGGCGCGTCGGCACCGTACTGAAACCTCGTCATTCCCGCGAACGCGCACTACTGTCCGGAATATTTATCGGGGAAAGTCTGGAGGGCTTGCGGGGGCTGAAGGCACGGGTTAAACCGTTGAGCGCCAACTCAACCTCACAGCCCCGCAAGATGTTCAGGATAAGCCGTTTTCACGATGTTCTAAAAGCGCTGCCTCGCGGCGTCTTCGATCGACTGGTCGCCGAACAAAACGCTGACAAGCACAGCAAGCGCTTTGGCTGCTGGGATCACCTGGTCGCCATGGTGTATGCCCAACTGGCCGGCGTGAGCAGCCTGCGAGCGCTTGAAACCCGCTTCAACAGCCATCCCCATCAGCACTATCACTTGGGTACGGGCCCGATCCGACGTTCCACCCTGGCCGACGCCAACGAACGCCGTAATACCGAGGTCTTCGCCCAGGCAGCGCACTACCTGATGGCGGGCGTCTGCCGGCAGTTACGCCGTGACGGGAAAGAACTGCTGTACCTGCTGGATTCCACCACGATCCCCCTCAAGGGCCCTGGCTTCGACGAATGGACGCTGTCCAATCGAACCCGCTCCCAGGGGCTGAAAGTCCATGTGCTGTATGCCGAGCAGGCGGCTGCGCCCGTGCACTGCAGCTTCAGCGCAGCCAACGTCAACGACGTTGATGAAGGCAGGAGGCTGAACATCGAACCGCAGGCCACCTACGTGTTTGACAAGGGTTATTACGACTTCAACTGGTGGGCGAGCCTGGATGCCCAGAAGGCCCGCTTCGTCACACGATTCAAGTCCAATGTGCAGCTCAAGGTCCTGGCTCAGCGCGAGATCCCCCAGCAAGACCGGGAAACGATCCTGCGAGACGAAGAGGTGAGTTTCTCCAACCGCAACCCAGGTGGCCGGCGGCGTAATCACTACACCCAGCCCCTGCGGCGGATCCTGGTGAACCGCCCAGGCGATGAGCCGCCTCTGAGCCTGGCGACCAACGACCTGAGTAGCCCGGCGGCAGAAATCGCCGAGCGCTACCGGGATCGCTGGCGGATCGAGCTGTTTTTCAAATGGATCAAGCAACACCTGAAGGTCAGGCGTTTCCTGGGCCGTAGCGAGAATGCCGTGCGCATCCAGATTCTCTGTGCGCTGATCAGCTATTTGCTGCTGAGTCTTTACCAACGCAGAACGGGAACGCAGCAGAGCCTGTGGATGTTGATGGTGGAGGTGCAGGCGACGTTGTTTCAGCGCCCTGGTCTAGAGGCCGAACGTTACCGACGACGACAGGAGCGAATGCGCGAAATCAACCTGCGTCAGGGGCAGCTGTTAATAGCATGAGGCGTGCCGGACAGCAGTGCGCGAACGCGGGAACCCAGTGGCTGATGTTCGCGGTGGAAGTCGCTGGTTCCCCGCGTTCGCGGGGATGACGGGATAGGGAAGCGGCGCTCCAGGGTTCGCGAGCAAGCTCGCTCCTACGGTTCGATGCACTCACCCCGAACGAAAAAAGGCGCACATCAATCAAGACGTGCGCCTTTGGAGGAAAAGGGCAGCCGCTGCAGCGGGGTATGCGCGGGGGAGTGTTGGCAAGCGGCTGGTGTGCCGGGTGCCAGACGATGGGCCTGATGGACCCATCGCTGCTGCAGCGACCTGGTTGCCACTATACCCGGCAACTGTCGCGGGAAAATGACCCTATACTGCGATTCAGTTTTGCAGACGGGGCAACAGTGGACACTTTACATGCGATGCGGGTCTTCGCCCGCGTGGTCGATGCCGGCAGCTTCACCGCCGCCGCCAATGCCCTGGGCCTGTCGACCGCCCAGGTCTCCCGCGTGGTCTCGGACCTGGAGGCCTTCCTGCAGGCACGGCTGTTGCACCGCACCACGCGGCGCCTGGCGCTGACCGAGACCGGCGAGCGCTACCTGCAGCGCTGCCGGGAAATCCTCCTCGACGTCGAGGAAGCCGAGGCCGAGGCCAACGGCGCGCACCTGCGCCCGCGCGGCCGGCTGCGGGTGCACTCGCTGACCGGGCTCGGCCAGCAGCATCTCATCCCGCTGATCTCGCGCTACTGCCAGCAGCACCCCGAGGTCTACATCGAGCTGACCCTGGCCCAGCGCCAGCCGGACATCCTCGAGGAAGGCCAGGACGTGGTCATCACCCGCGACCGCGAGTTGCCCGACTCCGAATACGTCGCCCAGACCCTCGGCAGCATCTACAGCGTGCTCTGCGCCAGCCCCGGCTACCTGGCCGAGCGCGGCACCCCGCGCGCCATCGAGGACCTGCGCGAGCACCGCTGCCTGCGCCTGCAGGACCCGACCTTCCCGGAAGGCTGGGCCTTCGAGGAAGACAACGAGGCGAGCGTGATCCGCCCGCGCGACACCTTCATGGTCAACGTCGCCGAGGCCCTGGCCGGGGCCGCTCGCGCCGGCATGGGCATCTGCCTGCTGCCCAGCTACGTGGCCGCGCCGGCGCTGCGCCAGGGTGAGCTGGTGCGCGTGCTGCCCGAGCGCAGCCTGCACGGGCGGCAGATCTTCGCGCTCTACCCGTCGCGGCGCTTCCTCGACGCCAAGATCCGCACCTGGGTGGAGTTCCTCAAGGAAGAACTGCCCAAGGTGTTCGATGCCGACGAGCAGGTGATGAACGATCCCGCGCACTGGGCCTGAAAACGGATTGTTGCTTTTTAGGCAATGGTTTATTGGTGCGCCGGCTATTTTTCCGCCTGTCACCGAGTCGTAACCTTTGCATCGCCCCCACTGAGCGGGGCCAATCAAAGGTTCGAAAATCATGTCCCGTAAACTTGTTGTTGCTGCCCTGCTGTCCGTTTGCTCGCTGTCCTTCGTGCAACTGAGCTTCGCCGAAGAGTCCCGACTGATGACCGACAAGATGGTGAAAGCCAACGAGGCCGCCATCGCCGCTGCCCAGCAGGCCTCCGACGCCGAGCGTACCGCCGGCAAGGCCGCTGCCCAGTCCAACGCCGATTCCTGATTGGCGTTACTTTCCCCCGGGAAGCCCGGAGCGTGAGCCGGTATTCCCAATGCCTTGCGCCGCATACGAAATGCGGCGTTTTTTTATCCCGGCGGGGGCGGCCATTCTTTCATTTTCTGAAAAAGTCTTTCGCCGTCTTCGCGCTTTATCGGAAATAGATAGGTCAATAGACTTGCCTTTATCTGCCGGGCTCTCCCGGCAGGCCCGACACGATCAGCCTGATGTGTCACCGAGGGGCGGTGACTGCGAACTTCCGCCCCTCACGCCAGCCGGTTCCTCCAACGCCGACTGGCCTTGCTTCCCGACGCCGATATCCGATTGCTCCAATCGACGTCTTCTTTCCGGCCGCTGCACTCAGCGGCCGTTTTTTTGCCCGGAAAAAACCTTCCTGCCCAACGGCCCGCCCTAGAGCGGCCGGGTTGTCGGCGCAGCGTAAATGTAGTGAATCGAACATAAACAAAGTATTTGCAATACTTTGAAATATTCACTACAAGACCAGGCACAACCTCCAAGGGAGCTGCCATGTCCAGCCTCAAAGACCGCCTGGCCGCGCCGGACGTCGCCCTGACGCCGGCCGAACGCAAGGTGCTGCGTGCCCTGCTCGACGACTACCCGCGCCTGGGCCTGGGCCCCATGGCGCGCCTGGCGCGGCAGGCGGGGGTCAGCGACCCGACCATCCTGCGCCTGGTGAAGAAGCTCGGCTTCGCCGGCTACGGCGAGTTCCAGGACGCCCTGCTGATCGAGGTGGACGACCGCCTGCGCTCGCCGCGCACCCTGCTCGCCGAACGCCGCGAGCGCATGGAGCATGACGACCCCTGGTCGAGCTACCTGGCCGACGCCTCGGACAAGCTGCAGCACACCCTGAACCTGACCCGCGCCGATGACATCCGCCTGCTCGGCGACTGGCTGCTCGACCCGCGCCTGCGCCTGTTCTGCCACGGTGGGCGCTTCAGCCGCTTCCTCGCCGGCTACCTGGTCACCCACCTGCGCCTGCTGCGCGGCGGCTGCCTGTGGCTGGACGACGGCATGGCGCTGCCCGACCTGCTGCACGACATGGACCGCCAGTCGCTGCTGGTGCTGTTCGACTACCGCCGCTACCAGGCCCAGGCCCAGCTCGTCGCGCAGACCGCCAAGGCCCGCGGCGCGCGGGTGGTGCTGTTCACCGACATCTACGCCTCGCCGCTGCGCGAGCTGGCCGACCTGATCGTCAGCGCGCCGGTGGAATCTCCCTCGCCGTTCGACTCGCTGGTGCCGGCCATGGCCCAGGTCGAGGCGCTCATCGCCAGCCTGGTAGCGCGCAGCGACAGCCAGCTCGACGAACGCCTGGACGGCATCGACCAACTGCGCGCCGCGTTCAACGCCCACCTGCTCGAGGAATGACCATGTTCAGCCTGCCCCACCCGTCGCCCCGCGACCTGCCGTACCGCCGCGGCGAAACCGCCATCCTCTTCGTCGACATGCAGAACGCCTGGGTCATCCCCGGCCGCGACGCCCACGTCGACGCGGACAAGGCCCGCTACTTCTATGAGCGCGTGCAGAACCAGGTCATCCCCAACCAGCAGCGCCTGCTGGCGGCCATGCGCGGCGCCGGGCAGAACGTGCTGCACACCATCATCGAAAGCCTCACCGCCGACGGCCGCGACCGCTCCCTGGACCACAAGCTGTCGGACATGCACCTGCCCAAGGGCCACCCCGACGCCCAGGTGATCGATGCGCTGGCGCCGGCCGAGAACGAGATCGTGCTGCCCAAGACCTCGTCCGGGGTCTTCAACTCCACCGCCATCGACTACGTGCTGCGCAACCTCGACGTGCGTCATCTGATCGTCTGCGGCGTGGTCACCGACCAGTGCGTGGACATGGCCGTGCGCGACGCCGCCGACCGCGGCTACCTGGTGACCCTGGTCGAGGACGCCTGCGCCACCCACACCGCCGAGCGCCACCAGGCCTGCCTGGAAGCCATCAAGGGCTATTGCTGGATCGCCGACACCGACGCGGTGCTGGCGCGTATCGCCGACCTCGCCTGACCGCGGAGCACGCCATGAGCCAAGCCACCGGGCCGCTGCACCTGAGCAGCTTCGTCACCACCGACCTCGCCGGCGTCACCCGCGGCCGCTCGCTGCCGGCCGCCGCGGTCGCCGAGCAACTGGCCAGCGGCTGCGGCTGGGTGCCGGCGAACAGCGCGCTGACGCCGCAGGACATCATCGCCGACGACAACCCCTGGGGCAGCCACGGCGACCTGCGCCTGCTGCCCGACCCCCAGGCGCGCCTGTACCTGGAGCAGGGCCCGGACCCGCTGGCGCCGCCGTTGGACTACTACCACGGCGACCTGGTGGAGACCGACGGCACGCCCTGGCCGGTGTGCCCGCGCACCCTGCTGCGCGAGGAGATCGCCCGCTACCGCGAGCTGGGCCTGCAGGTCACCGCCGCCTTCGAACACGAATTCACCCTGCTCGGCCTGCCCGAGGGCCCGGGCGGCGCCTTCTCGCTGCAGGCCCAGCGCGCCGCCGGCAACTTCCCGGGCTGGCTGATGGCCGCGCTGGAGCAGGCCGGCGCCGAACCGGAGATGTTCCTGCCCGAATACGGCCGCCTGCAGTACGAGGTGACCTGCCGCCCGACCCAGGGCGTGGCCGCCGCCGACCGCGCGGTGAACGTGCGTGAGCTGACCCGCGAGATCGCCCGGCAGATGGGCCTGGGCTCCTGCTTCTCGCCGCTGCGCGCACCGGGCGAAGTCACCAACGGCGTGCACCTGCACCTGAGCCTGCAGAGCCTCGACGGCGCCCCGCTGTTCTACGATGCCGAGCAGCCGGACAACCTCTCGCAGACCGCGCGCCACTGGGCCGCCGGCGTGCTGCGCCACCTGCCGGCGCTGTGCGCGCTGAGTGCGCCGACGGTCGTTTCCTACCTGCGCCTGAAGCCGCACCACTGGAGCGCCGCCTACGCCTGCCTTGGCCTGCGCAACCGCGAGGCGGCGCTGCGCATCTGCCCGGTGGTGAGCCTCGGCGGCAAGCCGCTGGCGCGCCAGTTCAACCTGGAATTCCGCCCGATGGACGCCACCGCCTCGCCGCACCTGGCCATGGCCGCGGTGCTCATCGCCGGCCGCCTGGGCCTGCAGGAGCGCCTGGCATTGAGCGCGGTCACCGACGTCGACCCGGACTCGCTGAGCGCCGCCGAGCGCGAGGCCCTGGGCATCCGCGCGCTGCCCGGCTCGCTGGAAGAAGCCCTGCAACTGCTGATGGACGATCACACGCTCTGCGCCCAGCTGCCGCCGGCGCTGCTGCAGACCTACTTCGCCATGAAGCGCCAGGAACTGGCGCTGACCCGCGACCTCACCGACGACCAGGTGTGCCAACGCTATGCCAGCCTCTACTGAAAGCGGGATCTACCGCGAGCCGCCGTTCCGCCTGCTCAACCCGCAGGGGCGCAGCCCGGTGCTGCTGGTCTGCGAGCACGCCAGCCGCTATATGCCGGCGGAGCTGGCGCAGCTCGGCCTCGACGACGCCGCGGCGCAGGAGCACATCGCCTGGGACATCGGCGCCCTGGCCCTGGCCGAGGCCCTGGCCGAGCGCCTCGACGCGCCGCTGCTGGCGGCCGGCTACTCGCGCCTGCTGATCGACCTGAACCGCCCGCTGGCGGCGCCGGACAGCATCCCCGAGCACAGCGAGGTCTACCCCATCCCCGGCAACCTGGGGCTGGGCGAGGCGAACCGCCGTGAACGCCAGGCGCGCCTGTTCGAGCCCTTCCACCGAGCCCTGGCCGAGCTGATCGACCAGCGCCAGGCGGCCGGGCAGCCGACGCGCATCGTCGGCGTGCACAGCTTCACCCCGAGCTACCGCGGCGTGCCGCGGCCGTGGATCGCCGGCGTGCTCTACGGCCGCGCCGAAGGCTATGCGCGGCGGATAGTCGACGGCCTGCGCCAGGGCGGCGGCGAGATCGGCGCCAACCAGCCCTACGACATCGACCCGGCCGAGGACATGACCGTGCCGGTGCACGGCGACGAGCGCGGCCTCGACGCCGTGCTCCTGGAAATCCGCAACGACGGGCTGCGCGAAGCCGCCGCCGTCCAGGCCTGGGCCGAGCGCCTGGCGCCCTGGCTGTAAGCCCCGGAACAAGAAACGCCGTCGCACTCGCGGCGCAGACAACAACGACAAAGCTGCCGAATCGAGAGGACTCCCCCATGGCCATCGAACAGTTTGGCTACCAGCAACAGCTCCGCCGCAGTCTTTCCCTGACCGACCTGGTCGTCTACGGGATGATCTTCATGATCCCCATCGCGCCCTTCGGCGTGTATGGCTGGGTCCACGCCGACTCCCAGGGTATGGTGCCCATGGCCTACCTGGTGGGCATGCTGGCGATGCTCTTCACCGCCCTGAGCTACGGCGCCATGGCCCGCGCCTTCCCCATCGCCGGCTCGGTCTACTCCTATGCCCAGCGCGGCATCCACCCGCACGTCGGCTTCCTCGCCGGCTGGGTGCTGCTGCTGGACTACCTGCTGATCCCGCCGCTGCTCTACGTGTTCAGCGCGCTGGCGCTCAACCACCTGTTCCCGGAAGTGCCGAAGCTGGTGTGGATGCTCGCCTTCCTGGTCTCGGCGACCCTGGTGAACCTGCGCGGCATCACCTTCGCCGCGCGCTTCAACCTGCTGTTCCTGATCGCCGAGATGATCGTCCTGGCGATCTTCCTGGTGGTCGGCTATCACGCCCTGGAAGGTGGCATGGGCAGCGGCCGGCTGACCCTGGCGCCGCTGTACCAGCCGGAGCACTTCGACCTCGGCCTGGTGATGAAGGCGGTGTCCATCGCCGTGCTGTCGTTCCTCGGCTTCGACGCCATCTCCACCCTCGCCGAGGAGGTCAAGGGCGACCCGGCCAAGCAGATCGGCCGCGCCTCGCTGATCGCGCTGTTCGTCATGGGCGGCATCTTCGTCCTGCAGACCTGGCTGGCCACCGACCTGGCCGCCGGCATGACCTTCCAGTCGGCCGACACCGCCTTCTACGAGATAGCCGAGGCCGCCGGTGGCAAGTGGCTGTCCACCCTGACCGCGGTGGCCACGGCGTTGGCCTGGGGCGTGACGGTGTCGATCACCTCCCAGGCGGCGGTGTCGCGGCTGCTCTACTCCATGGCCCGCGACGGCAAGCTGCCGCGGGTGCTGGCCAAGGTGCACACGCGCTATCAGACGCCCCACGTCAGCCTGTACCTGGTGGCGGTGCTGTCGCTGGGCATCGGCGTGGCCTTCCTCGACGCGCCGGACGTGCTCACCTCGCTGGTCAACTTCGGCGCGCTCACCGGCTTCTGCCTGCTGCACCTGGCGGTGATCAACCACTACTTCATCCGCCAGAAGAGCGGCAAGGTGGTGCGCCACCTGCTGTGCCCGCTGGTGGGCCTGGCGATCATCGGCTACGTGCTGGTCAGCATGAGCGCCGACGCCCAGTACCTGGGCCTGGCCTGGATCGCCGTGGGCCTGGTGTACCTGGCGGTGCTGCACAAGCGCGGCAAGGCCGGCGAGCTGGCAACAGGGTTGTGATCGCTGCGAGCATGGCTTCTCGTAGGAGCGAGCTTGCCCGCGAACAAACGCGGTGCCATGCGGTTCGCGAGCGCCTCACCAGGCCGCAACGCCCCTCCGGGCTTGCGCATAGGCGCTCAACCCTCCCCGCGAAACTCCCCCCGGCTCAACCCATGCCGCTGCATCTTCTCGTTGAGGGTGCGGCGCGGCAGGCCGAGCAGTTCCATCACCGCCTTGATGTCGCCCTTGCACTGGCTCAGGGCCTGGCGGATGCATTCGGCCTCGTAGGCTTCCATGCGTTCGAACAGGCCGCTGCCGGCCGGCGCTTCCAGTTGCGCCGCGCGGTCCAGGCCGAGCACGTGGCGTTCGGCGGCGTTGGCCAGTTCGCGCACGTTGCCCGGCCAGTCGTGGGCCAGTAGCCGCGCCAGTTCCGCGGTGCTCAGCGGCGGCGCTTCACGGCCGAGCTTCTCGCTGGCCAACTGGGCGAAATGCTCGAACAGCAGCGGGATGTCCTCGCGCCTTTCGCGCAGTGGCGGCAGGCGCAGCTCGGCGACGTTCAGGCGGTACACCAGGTCTTCGCGGAAACGCCCGGCGCGGGCCTCTTCCAGCAGGTCCGGCTTGGTCGCGGCGATCACCCGCAGGTCGACGCGGATGCTCTGGTTCGAGCCCAGGCGCTCCAGCTGCTGCTCCTGAAGCACGCGCAGCAGCTTGACCTGCTGGGCCAGCGGCATGCTCTCGATCTCGTCGAGGAACAGGCTGCCGCCGTTGGCGTGCTCCAGCTTGCCGATGCGCTTGCCCTGGGCGCCGGTGAAGGCGCCGCTCTCGTGGCCGAACAGCTCGCTCTCGAACAGCTGCTCGGGGATGGCCGCGCAGTTCAGCGCGACGAAGGGCTTGTCGGCGCGCGGGCCGAAGTCGTGCAGGCAGCGGGCGACCAGCTCCTTGCCGGCGCCGGTCTCGCCGCGGATCAGCACGTTCACCGGCGTGCCGGCCAGGGCCAGCACCTGGCGGCGCAGGGCTTCCATCGGCTTCGACACGCCGAGCAGGCGCGACTCCACCTGGTCCTTGAGTGTGGCCTGTTCACGCAACTGGCGGTTCTCCAGCACCAGGCGGCGCTTTTCCAGGGCGCGGCGCAGGCTGTCCAGCAGGCGCTCGGGGGTGAAGGGCTTCTCGATGAAGTCGTAGGCGCCGTCGCGCATGGCCTGCACCGCCATGGGCACGTCGCCGTGGCCGGTGACCATGATCACCGGCAGGTCGCGGTCCAGCTGCTGCAGGCGTTCGAGCAGGGCCAGGCCGTCCGTGCCGGGCATGCGCACGTCGCTGATCACCACGCCGGCGAAGCCGCGCTCCAGGTTCTTCAGGCACTCCTCGGCGCTCTTGCACAGGCGCACCGTGAAGCCGGACAGCTGCAGCCACTGCTGCACGGCTTCGCGGATGGCGGCTTCGTCATCGACGAAAATCACGTGTTCGGTCATGTCTCTTCGCTCGCGGCGGGCAGCACCAGGCGGAACAGCGCGCCGCCTTCGGGACGGTTGGCGGCCTCGAGGCGGCCGCCGAGTTCGTGGACGATGCCGTAGGATACCGCCAGTCCCAGGCCGAGTCCCTCGCCCACCGGCTTGGTGGTGAAGAAGGGATCGAAGACGTTGCCCAGGTGCTCGGCGGCGATGCCCGCGCCGTTGTCGGCGACTTCCAGAATCCAGTACGGGTCCTCGCGACGCAGCGCCACCCCGATGTGCGGGCGCTCGGCGCCGGCCACTGCGTCCAGGGCGTTGCGCAGCAGGTTGACCAGCACCTGCTCCAGGCGGATGGCGTCGCCCAGCACCCAGGCCGGCACGCTGAGCACCTGGCTGATCTCCACCTGCTCGGCGCGGATGCGCGGCGTCAGCAATTGCAGGGCCTGGTCCAGCACGTGGCCCAGTTCGATGCGTTCGCGCAGGCCGCCGGGGGTCTTGCGGGCGAAGGTCTTCAGGTGGCCGGTCAGCGCGGCCATGCGTTCCAGCAGGTCGTCCAGGCGCGCCAGCGCGGCGCGCGCCTCGTCGCTGCGCCCGGCGTCCAGCAGCAAGCGCACGCTGGCCAGGTGCATGCGCTGGGCGGTCAGCGGCTGGTTGATCTCATGGGCCAGGGCCGCCGACATCTGCCCCAGGGCCGCCAGCTTGGCGGCCTGCACCAGGCCGTCCTGGGCGGTTTTCAGGGCGGCGGTGCGCTGTTCCACCAGTTGCTCCAGTTCCTCGCGGCTGCGCTGGCGCAGGCGGGCGATGCGCCAGCGCTGTTGCAGCAGCAGGGCCAGGAACACCAGCGTCAGCCAGGCCCCGGCGGCGGCCAGGCGCGCGGTGGCGACGTCGCTCTGCACGCCGCGGGCGTCGCGCAGCAGGTGCAGGGTCCAGTCGTCGTCGGGCAGGCTCAGGGATTGCCAGAGGTAGTCGGTTTCATCGTCCTTGGCGCCGACGCGCACCAGGCGGCTGTCCTCGCCCAGCGGCTGCAGGGTGCGGTGCCGCAGCGGGCTCAGCGGCTGGCGGTCGTACTGGCGGGTCTGCGCCAGTTCCAGGCGGGCGAAAGTGTCCAGCGGCTGCAGCTCGCGGTAGCGCCAGCCGGGGTGGTTGGCGAGGAAGACGATGCCCTTGGTGTCGCTGACCAGCACCAGGTCGGGGGTCTGGCTCCACTGCTGTTCCAGGTCGGGGAACTCCAGCTTGACCACGATGGCGCCGAGGAAGCGCCCGGCCTCGTCGCGCACCGCGTTGGCCAGGAAGTAGCCGGGGATGCCGGTGGTCACGCCCACCGCGTAGAAGCGCCCGGTGCCCTGGGCGATGGTCTGGCGGAAGTAGGGGCGGAAGGCGTAGTTGTGGCCGACGTAGCTGGTCGGCAGGCGCCAGTTGCTGGCGGCCACGGCCAGGCCGTCGCGGTCGAGCAGTTCCAGGGTGGAGGAGCGCGCCGCGGCGTTGATCCGCTCCAGCTTCAGGTTCAGCGCCCGCTGCAGTTCACCCGCGACCGGGCCGGCCAGGGCCTGGCGCAGTTCCGGGTCCAGGGCCAGCACCGCCGGCAGGCTGCGGTAGCGTTCCAGCAGGGTGCGCAGCGAGCTGACGTACAGCCCCAGCTGCTCGTGGGCCGCCTCGGCCTCGGCGAGCAGCGAGCGGTGCCGCGCCTTCTCCCCGGCCCAGTACACCGACAGCAGCAGGCCGGCCAGCACCAGCAGGCTGGCGAGGATCAGGCGCAGGGGACGGCTCGGGCTCATGGCGCTCGGTGCGGGTTGGCGGAGCGCGACCATAGCACGTCCGGGCACTGGTCCGGCGCGGCCGCGGGTCGCTACACTGCGCGACCCTCGAGGAGAACGTCCGATGCAGCTGATCGCCTGGTCCCATTCCTGTTCCGCCGGCTTCACCCTGCGTGGCTGGCGCAGCGAACCCAGCGGCAAGCCGTTGCTGCACTTCCTGCATGGCAATGGTTTCTGCGGGCGTGCCTACGAGCCGATGCTCAAGCACCTGGCGCGGGACTTCGACCTCTGGCTGTGCGACGTCCAGGGCCACGGCGACAGCGACCACGGCGGGCGCTTCCACGGCTGGAACCGCAACGCCGAGATGGCCGTGGAGGCCTTCGAGGCTGGCCGCGCGGTCTACGGCGAGGTGCCGCGCTACGCCTGCGGGCACAGCTTCGGAGGGGTGCTCAGCAGCCTGATCCTGGCGCGCCATCCGCGGCTGTTCGAACGCGCGGCGCTGCTCGACCCGGTGCTGTTCACCCCGGCGATGATCGGCGTGATGGCGCTGTCCGAGGTGCTCGGCCTGCACGAGCGCCGGGCCATGGTGCAGAAGGCCAGGGCGCGGCGCAGCCAGTGGCCGGACCGCGCCGCCGCCTACGCCGGCCTGCACGGCCGCGGCATCTTCAAGGGCTGGACCGACGAGGCGCTATGGGCCTACGTGGAGAACGCCATCAAGGCGGTGGACGACGGCGTCGAGCTGAAATGCCGGCCGAGCCGCGAGGCGGAAATCTTCAGCTCCTTCCCCAAGCGCCTGTGGCCGTCGCTGGCGAAAGTGAGCACGCCGACCCTGGTGCTGTTCGGCGAGCAGACCTACCCCTTCGTGCCCAGGTCGGTGGCCCGCTGGTGCGCGCAGAACACCCACGTCGGCGGGCAGAGCGTCGCCGGCGGGCATTGCTTCATGCAGGAATATCCACAGGACAGCGCCGAGCGGGTGGCGCGCTTCCTGCTCGGGCACGAGTAGCTAGTCGCCGACCTTCTTGTCGGCGTGGTTGCGCCGCCACTCGTCCAGTCGCACCACCTCGGCCTTGTGCCGCGGCGCCTGCGGCTCGGCCGCGGGCGCCGGCAGGGCCTGGGCGATCTCCACCACCGCGCGCACCTCGTGGGGCTCGGGGTGGAAGCGGAAGGGCTCCAGCTCGATCGGGCCGGGGCGCTGGCCGAGCATGGTGATGCTGCCGTCGTAGCGGTCCTGGCCGCTGGCGGTGAACTCGAAGCCGTATTCCCGAGCCAGGCAGAGCATGCCGTTGGCGCCGCGGCGCAGACGCAGGCGACGCAGGGCGACGTTCTCGTCGAGCAGCTCCACCCCCTGCCGCGCGCAGTGCTGGCGCGCCAGCTGCAGGGCGCGCTCGCGGATGCCGTGGGCGCGCCACCACCAGGCGGCGGCCGTGGCCAGCAGGAGGAATACGAAAAGGTTGCCCAAGGTCACTTCAAGGCTCCGCTCGGGAAGAGGCGCTCCAGCTTACCGAGTCTGTAGGAAAGCGGCGAGAGCCGCCGGTTCCCAGGTGGTGATTTGCGCCCCATACTGACACATCCAGTTGCAGGAATTCGTCATGTCGTCGCGCACTCCCCACGTCCTCGCCATCCAGTCCCACGTCGTCTTCGGCCATGCCGGCAACAGCGCCGCCGTGTTCCCGATGCGCCGCGTCGGGGTGAACGTCTGGCCGCTGCACACCGTGCAGTTCTCCAACCATACCCAGTATGGCCACTGGACCGGCCAGGTGCTGCCGCCGGAGCAGATTCCGGCGCTGGTGGAGGGCATCGCCGCCATCGGCGAGCTGGGCAACTGCGACGCCGTGCTTTCCGGCTACCTGGGCAGCGCCGCCCAGGGCCGCGCGATCCTCGAGGCGCTGGCGCGCATCCGCGAGGCCAACCCGCGGGCGATCTACCTGTGCGACCCGGTGATGGGCCATCCGGAGAAGGGCTGCATAGTGGCCCCGGAAGTCGGCGAGTTCCTGCTCCAGGAAGCCGCCGCGGTGGCCGACTACCTGTGCCCCAACCAGCTGGAGCTGGACAGCTTCTGCCAGCGCAGCCCGCAATCCCTGGAGGATTGCGTGGAGATGGCGCGCAGCCTGCTGGCGCGCGGCCCGAAGGCGGTGCTGGTGAAGCACCTGAACTACCCGGGCAAGCCGTCGGACGCCTTCGAGATGCTGCTGGTCAGCGCCGAGGGCAGCTGGCACCTGCGCCGCCCGCTGCTGGCCTTCCCGCGGCAGCCGGTGGGCGTCGGCGACCTGACCTCCGGCCTGTTCCTGGCCCGCCTGCTGCTGGGCGAGGCGCCCTGCACGGCCTTCGAGTTCACCGCCGCGGCGGTGCACGAAGTGCTGCTGGAGACCCAGCACTGCGGCAGCTACGAGCTGGAACTGGTGCGCGCCCAGGACCGCATCGCCCACCCGCGGGTGCGTTTCGAGGCGAAGGCGATCTGAGGGAGGCGTCAGGCCCTGTCGTCGAGGCGGGGCCGAAAGCGCTCGGCACCCGCCGCGAACTCAAGCGGACTGCGGCAACCCATCCGGCTGCGGCGCAGGGGTGTCGTGCTGCTGCTCGACGCGCTGGTACATGCCCTGGGCGATCTCGCGTTCGCCCATGATCACCAGGTTGGCGCCGTTCTGTTCCAGGTATTCCACCTCGGCGTCGAAGTGCGCGCGGGCGATGATGTCCAGCTCGGGGTTGGCCGCACGGGCGCGGCTGGCGATCTGCCCGGCTTCGAAGCCGTTGGGGATGGCGATCAGCAGCCAGCGCGCCGTGGTGATGTTGGCCAGGGCCAGCACTTCCGGGTTGGCGGCGTTGCCGACCACCACGCTCAGGCCGCGCTCGCGCAGTTCGGCGGCCTTCTCGCGCTTGTCCTCGATCACCACCAGCGGCGTGCCGTCCTTCTGCAGGCGCGCGCTGACCAGTTCGCCGACGCGGCCGTGGCCGATGAGGATGGCGTGCTCGTGTTCGCGCACCGGCGGCGGCAGGTCCTCGTCCTGCGCTTGCGCCTCGCTGGGCTGGGCGCCTTCCTTGCGCGCCTGCAGGCGCTCGATGGCGATGAACAGCAGCGGGTTGACCAGGATCGACAGGATGGCGCCGGCCAGCACCAGGTCGCGGCCCTGCTCGGGTAGCAGTTCGAGGGTCACGCCCAGGCCGACCAGGATGAAGGAGAACTCGCCGATCTGCGCCAGGCTGGCGGCGATGGTCAGCGCGGTGCTGTTGGGGTGGCCGAACAGGCGCACGATGACGTAGGCGGCCACCGACTTGCCGAAGACGATGACCAGGAAGGTGGCCAGCACCGGCAGCGGCTCGTGAATCAGGATCGCCGGGTTGAACAGCATGCCCACTGAGACGAAGAACAGCACGGCGAAGGCGTCGCGCAGGGGCAGCGAGTTTTCCGCCGCCTCGTGGCTGAGTTCGGATTCGTTGAGGATCATCCCGGCGAAGAAGGCGCCGAGGGCGAAGGACACGCCGAACACCACCGCCGAGCCGGTGGCGATGCCCAGGGCGATGGCCAGCACGGCGAGGGTGAACAGCTCGCGCGAGCCGGTCGCGGCGATCTTCTCCAGGGCCCAGGGCACCACGCGGCGGCCGCCGAGGATCATCACCGCGACGAAGGCCACCACCTTGCCCAGGGTCAGCAGGATCGGCAGCAGGATGCCGCCGCTGGCGCCGTCCTCGGCCTTGCCGCCGAGGGTGCCGGCCAGCGCCGGCAGCAGCACCAGGGTGAGGACCATGGCCAGGTCCTCGACGATCAGCCAGCCGATGGCGATGCGCCCGCGCTTGGTGTCGATCAGCTGGCGTTGCTCCAGGGCGCGCAGCAGCACCACGGTGCTGGCCACCGACAGCGCCAGGCCGAACACCAGGCCGCCGCCCAGCGGCCAGCCCATCATCCAGGCCAGGCCCATGCCGAGCAGGGTGGCCACGCCGATCTGCACCACCGCGCCGGGGATGGCGATGGCCTTCACCGAAAGCAGGTCTTTCAACGAGAAGTGCAGGCCGACGCCGAACATCAGCAGGATCACCCCCAGTTCGGCGATTTCCGTCGACAGCGCCTGGTCGGCGACGTAGCCGGGGGTGAAGGGCCCGGCCAGCACGCCGGCCAGCAGGTAGCCGACCAGCGGCGAGATGCGCAGGCGGTTGGCCAGGGCGCCGAGGATGAAGGCCAGCACGAAGCCGACGGCGAGGGTGGTCAGTAGCGGTGTGTGGTGCATGGTCTGGGCTCCGGGCACGCAGGGAACCGCCGCCCCGGGAGGGTGGTGGTTCGAAGGTGGATCACGGGGGCAAACCCGCGGATTGGGCAAGTCTAGGCGCTGGCGAGGCTTTCGGCCTTGCCAACGCACAAGGTTAACTCGTTGACGCGCCGGACTTTTTCAGCGGCACTTGAGAAATCTTGTCAAGAAATGTCGGCATCCTTGTCCCATTCTTCACGAATTGCCTGGTAACGCTGCTCAAGTTCCTGGCGCAGCTGGCGACGCTGCTGGGCCTGGGCGAAACGCCGGCGCTCCTCCCGGGTGACCGGCTGCAGCGGCGGCACGGCGGTGGGTTTGCGCTCGTCGTCCAGCGCCACCATGGTGAAGAAGCAGCTGTTGGTGTGGCGCACGGATTTCTCGCGGATGTTCTCGGTGACCACCTTCACGCCGATCTCCATGGAGGTGCGGCCGGTGTAGTTGACCGAGGCGAGGAAGGTCACCAGTTCGCCGACGTGGATCGGCTCGCGGAAGATCACCTGGTCGACCGAGAGGGTCACCACGTAGTGGCCGGCGTAGCGGCTGGCGCAGGCGTAGGCGACCTCGTCGAGGTACTTGAGCAGGGTGCCGCCGTGGACGTTGCCGGAGAAGTTGGCCATGTCCGGGGTCATCAGGACGGTCATGCTGAGTTGGTGGTTGCCGGGTTCCATATCGCTCTCGCAAGGCGGGTGGGGGGTGCCAAGACTGGACGCACTGCGCCCAGCCCCGCGACACACTCTTTTCTATACCCCCCATTGGCCCCGGCGAACAGGGGCGCGCGCCAATCGCCGGGCGATTGGCGCGCGGCGCGGCTCAGCGGCCGGCGGAAAGGCCGAAGTCGATGGCCAGGTCGGCGCCGGTGATGGCTTCGGATTGCGGGCCGCAGAGGTACCAGACCAGGTCGGCGACCTCTTCCGGGCGGATGAAGCGCGCTTCCTTGCCCTGTGGATAATCCCGCAGCAGGCCGAGCTTGTAGGCGGCGGGGTTGCCCTGGCCGTAGCGCTCGGCCTGGTAGTCGAGCATGGGCGTGGCGATGTCGGCCGGGGAGATGGCGTTGACGCGCACGCCGTCCGCGGCCAGTTCCAGGGCCAGGGTGCGGGTGAGCATGGTCAGCGCCGCCTTGCTCGCGCAGTAGGCCGCCGAGCCGCGGTAGGCCTGGCGCCCGGAGTCGCTGGAGATGTTCACGATGCAGCCGCGGTTGTCCTTGAGGTAGGGCGTGGCGGCCTGGCACATGTAGAACGCGGCCTTGAGGTTGACCCCCAGGACCAGGTCGAAGTCGTCCTCGTTGAAGTTCTCCACCGGGCCCTCGCGCCAGACCCCGGCGGCGTTGACCAGCGCGTCCAGGCGGCCGGTGCGGGCGAGGATGTCCGCCACCAGGCTCTGGCAGTTGTCCGCCCGGCGCAGGTCGGCCACGGCGCTGGCATCCAGCGGCACCTGGGCGTTGAGCGCGTGCAGCCCGCTCTTGTCGACGTCGGTGGCGGCGATGCGCCAGTGGCTCTGGGCGAAGCGCTTGGCGATGGCCTTGCCGAGGCCGCCGGCGGCCCCGGTGATCAGAACAACGGGTGTGCTCATTGACTGAGTGATCTCCCTGCCTGATAGGGAAACGGCGCGCCGTCAGGCAGTGGCGGCACGCCGCAAGGAAGAGGGCCGCACGGGCGGCCCTCTGTCTCTACTGACCAAGAAAAGACCAGAATCTTCGCTTTGCCAGGGTAATTTTTTCGTAAATCCCGCTGGAGCTTTCGTAGGCGACTGATGGTCGCCGTGGCTCAGGCGTGGTGCAGGTACCAGCGCCAGTCCTGCTCGCCGACCTCGCCCATGAACTGGCGGTATTCCTCCCACTTGATGGCCAGGAACACCTTGAGGAACTCCTCGCCCAGCGCCTTGCGGGCCCAGCTGGAGGCCTCCAGGGCGCGCAGCGCGGTGAGCCAGTCGGTGGGCAGGAACTCGCGGGCCTGCTCGTAGCCGTTGCCCTCGATGGCCGCGCCCGGGTCGAGCTGTTCGCGGATGCCCTTGTGGATGCCGGCGAGAATCGCCGCGGCGGCCAGGTAGGGGTTGGCGTCGGCGCCACAGATGCGGTGCTCGATGTGCCGGCTCTTGGCCGGGCCGCCAGGCACGCGGAAGGACACGGTGCGGTTGTTCACCCCCCAGCTCTTGGCCAGCGGCGCGTAGCTGTTGGCCTGGAAGCGGCGGAAGGAATTGGCGTTGGGGCAGAAGATGGCCAGGGAGTCGAGCAGGGTGGCCATCATGCCGCCGATGGAGTGCCGCAGCAGCGGCGTGCCCTGGGGGCCTTCAAGGTCGGAAAGCTCGCTGGCGTAGAGGTTGCTGCCCTGTTCGTCGGCCAGGCTGACGTGCAGGTGCATACCGCTGCCGGCACGGTCGCCGAACGGCTTGGCCATGAAGCAGGCCTGCAGCCCGTGCTTGTTGGCCACGCCCTTGACCAGGCGCTTGTAGCGCACGCCTTCGTCGATGGCCTGGAGCACGTCGAAGCGGTGCTCCAGGGTCAGTTCCAGCTGGCCGGGGGCGTATTCGGAGATGGCCGTGCGCACCGGCAGGCCCTGGGCCTCGCAGGCGGCGTAGAGGTCGTCGAGGAAGGGCTGTACCTGTTCCAGCTCGTACACGCCGTAGACCTGCGGCGCCTGCGGGCGCACGCCGTTCATCTGCAGCGCCGGCTGCGGGCGGCCCTGGGCGTCGCGCTGCTTGTCCAGCAGGTAGAACTCCAGCTCCACCGCCATCACCGGGTGCAGGCCCTCGGCCTTGAGCCGCTCGACCACGCGCACCAGCGCCTGGCGCGGGTCCGCCGGGGTGGCCGGCAGGCCCTGGGTCGGGTGCATGCTGACCTGCAGCTGGCCGGTAGGCGAGCTGCGCCAGGGCTGCAGGGTCAGGCTGCCGGGCAGCGGGTAGGTCCAGCAGTCGGCGTCGGCGACTTCCCAGACCAGCCCGGTGCCTTCGACGTCCTCGCCCTGCACGGTGAGCGCGAGGATCGAACTGGGCAGCGGCCGGCCGTTGTCGTAGATGGCCAGCAGCTCGTCGCGGTGCAGCAGCTTGCCGCGCGGGATGCCGTTGGCGTCGATGATGAACAGCTCGATGCTGCGTACCTCGGGGTGCGCGGCGAGGAAGGCTTCGGCTTCCTTTCGATCGGCGAATTGCATGATGGTCCTCGGTTGGCGCTTGGCGCCGGGGATTTTTGCTTTTCGTAGGAGCGAGGGGGACGCCTAGTTCTTGCTCGCGAACCCGCCCCGCTGCGGATTTGCAAAGAGCGTTCGCGAGCAAGCTCGCTCCTACAGGTTCGGGTGCAGCTGTGGTGATGGGTATCGCAAGCTCAACCCATCCTACGAAGAGCAGTGCTTCCTGGAACCGTAGGAGCGGATTCATCCGCGATCCGCCGGCAGGCGGCGGAAGGCATCGCGGACGGAGTCCGCTCCTGCGACGGTATTTCGGGTGGGCCCAGGGGCGCGTTGCATCAAGCTTCCCGCGCGCCAGGAATCGCCAGCAGCTCGGTGATGCCCGCGTCGAGGGTATCGATCAGGTGGTCGACGTCGGCTTCGCTGGTGTCCGGGCAGCACAGGGTCATGTTGTGGAACGGCGTGATCAGGATGCCGCGGTTGATCAGGTATAGGTGCAGGGCCATCTGCAGTTCGTCGTGGAAGGCCGCTTCGGCCTCGGCGCCGGTGCGTGGCGAGACCGGGCAGAACTGGAATTCGCTGCGCGCGCCCAGCTCGGTCACCGACCACTTCAGGCCGTGCTTGGCGATCAGCCGGCGGAAGCCGTCGGCCAGGCGCCTGGCCAGCGGCAGCATGTACTCGTAGGCGGCCTGGGTCATCACCTGTTCCAGGTTGGCGCGCATGCAGTGCATGGCCAGGGCGTTGGCCGAGAGGGTGGTGCCCATGCCGCTGTGGCCGTGGCCATGGCTGTCTTCCTGGGCCTTCTGCCGCGAGGCGAGCATCTTCTCGGCCATTTCCGCGCTGCAGCCGAAGATGCCGCAGGGCACGCCGCCGGCGATCGGCTTGCCGACCACGAAGAAGTCCGGGTCGAGGTTCCACAGTTTCGTGCAGCCGCCGATGCCGGTGGAGATGGTGTGGGTTTCGTCGATGATCAGCAGCGCGCCGTACTTGCGCGTCAGCTCACGGCACTTCTGCAGGAAGCCCGGATCGGGCAGGACCATGCCGATGTTGGTCATCGCCGGCTCGCACAGCAGGGCGCAGACGTCGCCTCTGGCCAGCGCGGCTTCCAGCGCTTCGACGTCGTTGAAGGGGATGGAGCGGCTGTACTGGGTCAGGTCGTAGGCCTGGCCGACCAGGCCGGAGCGCGGCACGGTCTCGCCGTCGCGGTAGCGCACCATGACGTCGTCGACGGTGCCGTGGTAGCAGCCGTCGAACACCAGCAGGGTGTTGCGCCCGGTGACGGCGCGGGCCCAGCGCAGCACGTAGCGGTTGGAGTCGGTGGCGGTGGCGGTGACCTGCCAGAATGGCAGGCCGAAGCGCGCGGCCAGCAGTTCGCCGCAGACCACGGCGTCTTCGCCCGGGAGCATGGTGGTCAGGCCGTTGTTGGCCTGCTCGGCGATGGCGCGGGCCACCGGGTCCGGCGAGTGGCCGAACATGGTGCCGGTGTCGCCCAGGCAGAAGTCGACGTACTCGTGGCCGTCGACGTCGTAGAAGCGGGCGCCCTTGGCGCGCTCGACGAACAGCGGGCAGGGGGTGGACCAGTCGGCCATCCAGTGCATGGGCACGCCGGCGTACAGCGAGTTGCGCGCGCGCTCGGCCAGGGCCACGGATTTCGGGTTCTGTTCCAGGAAGCGTTGGCGTTCGCGGGCGGTGAATAGATCCACGGCCTGTTGGGCGATTCCGCTGGCGGTCATCTTGCACACCTCGTTTGTTTTTTTGCACATCTTCCGTTTGTGATCACAAAAAAGTCAATACATGCTGCGGGACGCCTGTTAATCTTTCTTCTCAACAGAATTTGTGATCACAAACCAGAATGGCTCATGGGAGCGCACTGGCAAGGCCGGGTGGCGCTCGCCGCGAATGCCTGATCGGAACAAGGGAAAAGATGATGACGCACAACTGCAGCCTGACCTTCGCCCAACTGCCGGCGCCGCCGGCCCGCGCGGAGTGACGCCATGGCCGAGAACCTCCAGCAGCAGCTGTACCAGAACCTGCGCCAGGCCCTGCTCAGCGGGCGCTTCCAGCCCGGCGAGCGGTTGAAGATCCGCGATCTGGCCGACGAATGGGGCACCAGCCCGATGCCGGTGCGCGCCGCGCTGCAGCGGCTGGTCGCCGAGGGTGCCCTGGAGGGCGAGCCGCAACGCTCGCTGCGGGTGCCGCTGATGACCCGCGAGCGCTTCCTGCAGATCCTGCAGATTCGCCGGTCACTGGAGGGGCTTGCCGTGGAGGATGGGGTGCCGCGCCTGCAAGGGGCGGACATCGAGGTCCTGCAGGCCTGTACCGAAGCCATGGAGGAGGCCGTGCGGCGTCGCGACGTGCAGGCCTACCTGGAGCACAACAGCCGCTTCCACCTGACGCTCTACCGCGCCTGCGGCAACCCTACGCTATTGCGCATGATCGAGGCGCTGTGGCTGCAGGTCGGGCCCTTTTTCAACCGGCTGTTCACCGGCGCCGACCTGTCGCTGCGCCTGAACGACTTCCACGGCCAGGCCCTGGACGCGATCCGGCGGGGCGATGCCCGCGGCGCGCGGGCGGCCGTCGAGCAGGACCTGGCCTACTTCGGCCAATACCTGCTGAATCTGCTGGCGCTGGAGTCGGGGGCGAGCGTGACGCGCTGAGGGCGCGTCACTCGGTCTTGATGTAGCGGACGTTTTCCTTGCGGATGAGGATCGTCTGCCCGTCGAGTTGCTCGAACTCGTAGTAGTCGTGGTACTTGTCGAAATCGGCATGGTCCTTTACCAGGACCTCGCTGCCGTCGTTCAGCATCACTACGGCCTTGTCGGCACAGCCGGCCAGGCCGAACAGCAGCGCGCTGAGGAGTAGGAATTTCAGCTTCATAGAGTCTCCAAGGGACATCGTGGACCGGCCTTGGCAGAAGGTTTGGGTACACGCTCGGTAGCCACTGTGACAACCGCTCCGCTTGGAAATTCAGTGCTCCGGGCTCAGGTGTCCAACCATACGTCGCGTGCCCAGGTCCACACCGAGTCCCAGGTTTCCTCGGTCAGTTCGCCGTCCGCCCAGAGCACCACCTCGCCGTCCTGGGCCACCGCATAGTAGTCGTCACCATCGGCGCAGAGCGGTATCAGCTCGCGCGGCAGGCCCATCGCCCAGGCCACCGCGGCCACCTCCGGCAGGTAGGTATGGGAGTGCGGGTCGGTCACCGTGACCGGCTCCAGGCGGCCGTAGATGACGTCGCTGACCTTGAGGAGGAACTCGCGGAATTCCGACGGAAGGCCGATCAGCAGCTCTTCCTCGATCTCCACCAGCAGTTCCTCGTCCGGCAGTTCCAGGGGGACAGGGACGGGCTCGTTGAGTTCACGCAATTGTTCGATGACGTCTTCCACGGCAGGGCCTCTCGATTGACTGGGGCGCTTTATACAGTAGTAGCCGGGCCTGGGCGCAAGTTCACGTCGGGGGTGTTTGGCGGACGAGTGGAAGGGATTGGGGTGGGGGCTGTCCTGAGCGGGGTGTCGATCAGGCGCCATTGGGGTGGTTCCGGGCTACCCTCGCGAATTCCCCGCCACGGAGGCCCGGACCAGGTGTCTCCCGTCGAGGGTACGTCCCTGCAGCCCATCGGGGCTCTCGCGACATTCATGTCGCATGACCTCCTGAGTGCGGGCTTCGCTCGGCCTTCTGAAGGGGCGTTCCGGTGCGCGCAGAGGTTTCTCTGGAAGTCCGAATCGCGGACAGAGTCCGCTCCTACGGTTCCAGGAAGCGCGGGCGTAGGAGCAACCGTCTTGCGCCGGGGCGCTTTTCGTAGGATGGGTTGAGCTTGCGAAATCCATGCGGTTGCGGTGATGGGTATCGCTTCGCTCAACACCATACTACGGGTCTCGTGTTTGCCGGAGGGGGTAGCGGACCTTGTCCGCGATGGCCGGAACCTCCGGCGCGATTCGCGGATGAGATCCGCTCCTACGCTGCCCACTCGCGCCATTCCCCTGTAGGAGCGCGCCCTGCGCGCGAAATCGCGGGCAGGGCCCGCTTACAGGTTGCCGGGAGGCACGGTATTCCTCCCGCCGTAGGAGCGGACTCTGTCCGCGATTGGACTCACCGACTACGCCGGACGCCCCGGTGGCACTCCCGGATACGAAAACGCCGTTTCCCGGTAGAGGGAAACGGCGTTCTGTCTTGCTCAAGCGAACAGCCCTACGGCAGAAGCCATCAGCCGTTCTGGCGGATACCAGCCAGCAGCCAGGGCTGGTCCTGGCCCTGGGCGCGTTCCATGCGCCAGCTTTCGCTGAAGGTTTCGCCCTGGTCGAAGCGCGAGGTCTTGGAGAGGCCGCTGAAGGTCAGGGTGGCGATGGTCTTGTCGGCCTGGTCGTCGACGCCTTCCAGTTGCACCTGCAGGTTGTCGATGTAGGTGGACTGGTAGCCGTCGCCCAGTTCGGCGCGTTCCTGCTTCAGCCACTGCAGCATCTGCGGGGTGACGAACTCGGCGATCTTGTCCATCTCGTTGGCGTCCCAGTGCTGTTGCAGGGACAGGAAGTGCTCGCGGGCGGCGCCGACGAAGCGTTGCTCGTCGAACCAGCTCGGCGCGTTGATCGCCGGAGCGGCCGCGGCCGGGCGGGCGCTGGCGCCGAACGGCGACGGCTGGGCGGCCGGCATCTCGCGCTGCTGCGGCGCATGGCCGGCCATCGCCGGCTGGCCCTGGGCCTGCTGGCGGCGACGGGAAGCGATGAAGCGGAAGGCGATGAAGGCGATCAGCGCGATGATCAGGATGTCGAGGAACTGCATGCCCTGGAAGCCGTCGCCCATGAACATGGAGGCCAGCAGGCCGCCGGCGGCGATGCCGGCCAGCGGGCCGAGCCAGCGGGATGCACCGCCAGCGGCGGCGGCACCTGCCGCCGCACCGGCTGCGGGAGCGGCGGCGTTGGGGGTGTTCGGGGCGGTGTTCGGTTGCGCCTGGCGGGTCTGGTGGCTCGGCGCCGAGCCCATGCTCTTGCCGCCGCCGAAACGTTTGGCGGCATTGACGTCGAGGCTGAGCGTCACGGCGACACAGAAGGCCATGGCAAGGCTGAGAAAGCGCTTCATTGGGGTCATTCTCTTGGTTGGAATACGACGCGCGTCATGTTGCCGAGCATGGCCGCCAGGAACCAGCCGGATTTTGTTTCCGGCTATTGCCCCTGCGCCGCGCCAGGTCTTGGGCCAGAAGGGCTGCGAAGGTCTGTAACCGGGTTTTTCAGCGGCCTCGAAGACGCTGGCCGTTTGATAGGCTGGCGCCCTAGCGGGGCCGCTGGCCGCGCGATCCCCCCACTGCCACATCGCGCGAGGACCGCCGCCATGCACGCTATCGACTTCATCCAGGACCTGGCGGTGATCATGCTGATCGCCGGTTTCGTCACCATCCTCTGCCACCGCTTCAAGCAGCCGGTGGTGCTCGGCTACATCATCGCCGGGGTGATCATCGGCCCGCACACGCCGCCCTTCGGCCTGGTGCACGACGAGCAGACCATCAAGACCCTCGCCGAGCTGGGGGTGATCTTCCTGATGTTCTGCCTGGGCCTGGAGTTCTCCCTGCGCAAGCTGTTCCAGGTCGGCGCCACGGCGTTCATCGCCGCCTTCCTGGAGATCACCCTGATGATCTGGGCCGGCTTCGAGATCGGCCGGCTGTTCGACTGGAACACCATGGATTCGCTGTTCCTCGGCGCCATCCTGGCGATGTCCTCGACCACCATCATCATCAAGGTGCTGGGCGACCTGAAGCTGAAGAACGAGCGCTTCGCCCAGCTGATCTTCGGCGTGCTGATCATCGAGGACATCCTCGGCATCGGCATCATCGCGCTGTTCTCCGGCATCGCCGTGAGCGGCACGGTGGAGGCCGACCAGGTGGTCTCCACGGTGGGCAAGCTGAGCCTGTTCATGGTCGTCGCGCTGGTCGTCGGCATCCTGCTGGTGCCGCGCCTGCTGGCCTACGTGGCGAAGTTCGAGAGCAACGAGATGCTGCTGGTGACGGTGCTCGGCCTGTGCTTCGGCTTCTGCCTGCTGGTGGTGAAGCTGGAGTACAGCATGATCCTCGGCGCCTTCCTGATCGGCGCGATCATGGCCGAATCGCGCCAGCTGGTGCAGATCGAACGGCTGATGGAGCCGGTGCGCGACATGTTCAGCGCCATCTTCTTCGTCGCCATCGGCCTGACCATCGACCCGCGGGTGCTGGTGGACTACGCCGCGCCGATCCTGGTCATCACCCTGGTGGTGGTGCTGGGCAAGCTGGTGTCCTGCGGCACCGGCGCCTACATCGCCGGCAACGACGGGCGCACCTCGATGCGCGTGGGCATGGGCCTGTCGCAGATCGGCGAGTTCTCCTTCATCATCGCTGCCCTGGGCATGAGCCTGGGGGTGACCAGCGACTTCCTCTACCCGGTGGTGGTCGGCGTGTCGGCCATCACCACCCTGCTGACGCCCTACCTGATCCGCTCCGCCGACCCCCTGGCGCTGTACCTGGGGCGCACCCTGCCTTCGCCCATGGTGCGGGTGTTCGGCCTGTACGGCGAGTGGCTGCGCAGCATCCGCCCGCGCGGCGACAAGGCGGTGCTGGCCGGGATGATCCGGCGCATCCTGCTGCAGGTGGGGGTGAACCTGGTGCTGGTGATCGCCATCTTCTTCGGCCTGGCGTTCTTCGCCGGGCGGATCGCCGAGTGGCTGGCCAACTGGGTCGAGCACGAGGCGCTGCACAAGGCGCTGATCTGGGGCGCCGCGCTGCTGCTGTCGCTGCCTTTCCTGATCGCCGCCTACCGCAAGCTCAAGGCGCTGGCCATGCTGCTGGCGGAAATGGGCGTGAAGGCCGAGAGCGCCGGGCGCCACACCGCGCGGGTGCGCCGGGTGATCGCCGAGATGATCCCGCTGCTGTCCCTGGGCGGCATGATGCTGCTGCTGGCGGCGCTCAGCTCGAGCATCCTGCCGCCGGGCGAGCTGCTGGTGGTGGTGGGCCTGGTGGCCGCGCTGGCGCTGGCGGTGGGCTGGCGCTGGTTCATCCGCCTGCATTCGCGGATGCAGATCGCCCTGCTGGAAACCCTGGAGCAGGGCAAGGGCGGGCATTGAGCGTGCCGGGGCGATGCGGCGTATAACCGCGAACGGTTATACGCCCTGCGAAACCCATGCGGTCGTGGTGATGGGTATCGCTTCGCTCAACCCATCCTACGGGGCTACGAGGCTACGGGGCTTTTCGTAGGAGCGAGCTTGCTCGCGAACAGTCCCAGCGATGGCGCCGCCGGTTAATCCGTTCGCGAGCAAGCTCGCTCCTACAGTTGGGGGCGGTGGCTCTACACCGCCTCCAGCTTGGCGTAGCCGAGCATCAGCCACTTGCTGCCTTCGCTGTCGAAGTTCACCTGCACCCGGGCCTGGGCGCCGGAGCCTTCGAAGTTGAGGATCACGCCGTCGCCGAACAGCGGGTGGCGTACCGACTGGCCGAGGGCGAAGGGGGTTTCCGGCACGCCGGCGCCGCTGAACAGGCTGCCGCTGCGCTGGTTGCCCGACAGCGGCCGGCTCACCGAGTTGGACAGGCGGACTTCCTGGATCAGGCTCGGCGGGATTTCGCGGACGAAGCGCGAGACCTTGTTGTAGGTCTCGCTGCCATACAGGCGGCGCGTCTCGGCGTAGGTCAGCACCAGGCGCTGCATGGCGCGGGTGATGCCGACGTAGGCCAGGCGGCGTTCCTCTTCCAGGCGGCCGGGTTCTTCCAGGCTCATCTTGTGCGGGAACAGGCCTTCTTCCATGCCGGCCAGGAACACCAGGGGGAATTCCAGGCCCTTGGCGCTGTGCAGGGTCATCAGCTGCACGCTGTCCTCGAAGGCGTCGGCCTGGGTGTCGCCGGCCTCCAGCGCGGTGTGGTCGAGGAAGGCCACCAGCGGCGGGATGTCCTCGTCCTCGGGGTTCTCGAAGGCGCGGGCGGCGCTGACCAGTTCCTCCAGGTTCTCCACCCGGGCCTGGCCCTTCTCGCCCTTTTCTTCCTTGTGGTAGCTGATCAGCCCGGACTGCTCGATGACCGTCTGGGTCATCTGGTGCAGCGGCATGCCCTCGACCTGCTGGGCCAGCAGGTCGACGGTCTCGAGGAAGCCGTTGAGCGCGCTGGCGGCGCGGCCGGTCACGGCTTTGGCGGCGATCACGTCGTTGATCGCCCGCCACATGGAGGTGCCGTTCAGCCGCGCGGCGTTGCGGATGGCTTCGACGGTCTTCTCGCCGATGCCGCGCGGCGGGATGTTGACCACCCGTTCCAGCGCGGCGTCGTCGTCGCGCAGGCGGATCAGCCGCAGGTAGGCCAGGGCGTTCTTGATCTCGGCGCGCTCGAAGAAGCGCTGGCCGCCGTAGATGCGGTAGGGGATCTTCTCCCGCAGCAGGGCCTCTTCCAGCACCCGCGACTGCGCGTTGGAGCGGTAGAGGATGGCGATCTCGCTGCGCTTGAGGCCGTCCTTGCGCAGGGCGTCCTCGATGGTCTCGACGATGTAGCGGGCTTCGTCGTGCTCGTTGAAGCCGGCGTAGAGGGTGATGGGCTCGCCGTCCACCCCGTCGGTCCAGAGTTCCTTGCCCAGGCGCCCGTGGTTGTTGGCGATCAGGGCGTTGGCGGCCTTGAGGATGGTGGCGGTGGAGCGGTAGTTCTGCTCCAGGCGGATGTCCTCGGTGCCGGCGAAGTCGTCGGCGAACTGCTGGATGTTCTCGATCTTCGCGCCGCGCCAGCCGTAGATCGACTGGTCGTCGTCGCCCACCACCATCAGGCTCTCGCCGCCCTTGGCCAGCAGGCGCAGCCAGGCGTACTGCACGGCGTTGGTGTCCTGGAACTCGTCCACCAGGATGTGCCGGAAGCGCCGCTGGTAGTGCGCCAGCAGGCTGGGGTCGTTGCGCCACAGGTCCAGCGAGCGCAGCAGCAGCTCGGCGAAGTCGACCACCCCGGCGCGGGCGCAGGCCTCTTCGTAGGCCTGGTAGACGCTGACCATGGTGGCCAGGTAGAGGTCGCCGCTGGCCTGGATGTTCTGCGGGCGGTTGCCCTCGTCCTTCTGCGCGTTGATGAACCATTGCGCCTGGCGCGGCGGCCAGCGCTGCTCGTCCAGGCCCAGCTCGCGCACCACGCGCTTGACCAGGCGCAGCTGGTCGTCGCTGTCGAGGATCTGGAAGCCCTCGGGCAGCCCGGCCTCGCGCCAGTGGGCGCGCAGCAGGCGGTGGGCCAGGCCGTGGAAGGTGCCGACCCACATGCCCGCCGGGTTGATCCCCAGCAACTGCTCGATGCGCGCGCGCATCTCCGCCGCTGCCTTGTTGGTGAAGGTCACCGCCAGGATGCTGTGGGGCGAGGCGTGCTCCACCTGGATCAGCCAGGCGATGCGGTGCACCAGCACGCGGGTCTTGCCCGAGCCGGCGCCGGCGAGCACGCGCTGGTGGCCCAGCGGCGCGGCCACGGCCTGGCGCTGCGGGTCGTTGAGGGAGTTGAGCAGGAGGGAGAGGTCGTCGTTCATGGGGCGGCATTCTACCGACGGCGGGGAAAGCCCGGCAAACCAAAGCGCCGTCCGGCACCTGCCCGACGAAAGTTCAGCGATTTGCTGGCATATTGCCGCTTTCCCGAGCTTGGGCGACCCTGCCGCCTCGGTTATGCTCGGGCCACGCCAAGGCCGACCACTACAAGAAAAAGCCGCCTATGACCGCATACCTGGATACCTCGGCCGCGCCTTTCAGCCAGGCCGAGATCCGCCAGCAATACGCCCACGAACTGGCCATCGAGCGCACCCGCCTGCTCTACCAGGGCTCGCGGGTGCCGACCCTGCTCATGCTGCTCAACGGCCTGGCCTGCGCCGGCCTGCTCTGGCATAGCCAGGACGGCCTGCTGCTGTCCGGCTGGCTGGTGTGGCTGGTGCTGCTGGCGGTGATGCGGCTGATCCAGGTCGCCGCCTTCCACAACGCCGAGCCGCAGCGCCAGGCCGAGGCGCACTGGCAGCGGGCGTTCCTCTTCGGCGCCGGCGCCTCGGGGCTGACACTGGCCTTCGCCGCCATCGCCCTGGTGCCGCCCGACGCCTTCCTGCAACAGGCCCTGGTGTTCGGCCTGATCGCCGCGGCCATTCTTTCCGCCAGCGTCGCCTACGCGGTGAGCCTGCCGGCCTTCCTGACCTTCGCCTTGCCCTGCCTGCTGCCGTCCATCGGCTACCTGCTGCTCAAGGGCAGCGACCTGCAGCAGGGCTGGGGGCTGCTCGGCTCGATCCTGCTATCGGCCCTGCTGGTGGTGGCCTGGCAGGTCAACCGGCTGGTCCAGGGCAGCCTGTTGCGGCGCTTCCAGACCCTTGCGCTGGTAGACCACCTGGAGCAGGCCAAGGGGCGCGCGGAAGCCCTCAACCAGGACCTGGGCCGCGAGGTCGAGCAGCGCCGCAGCGCCGAACGCGCCCTGCGCGAGGCGCGCGACCAGCTGCAGGTGCGGGTCGAGGCCGGCAGCGTCGAGCTAAGCAACAGCCAGGCGCGCCTGGCCATGGCCCTGGAGGCCAGCGAGCTGGGGCTATGGGACTGGAACCTGCGCACCGACGAGGTGCACCACTCGCGCCTGCGGGAAATCTTCGGTTTGGACCAGGACGTGGTGCGCAGCATGCGCGCCGACCTGCGCCCGCTGCTGCACCCGGACGACGTGCCGCTGCTGCGCCGGGCCCTGGCCGACCACCTGCGCGGGCGCACCGACGGCTACCGCGTCGAATACCGCGTGCGCCACGCCGACGGCCACTGGGTGTGGGTGGAGGACCGCGGCCGGGTGATGGCCCGCGACGCCCGCGGCAAGGTCACGCGGATGGTCGGCACCCGCTGCGACGTCAGCGCGCGCAAGCGCCGCGAGGAGGAACAGCGCCTGGCCGCCACGGTGTTCGAGGCGGCCAGCGAGGGCATCGTCATCCTCGATGCCGACTACCGCCTGCTGGCGGTCAACCAGGCCTTCAGCCGCGTCACCGGGCACCGCCCGGAAGAGGTGATCGGCCAGGTCGCCACCAGCCTTTCCGGCAACCCCGAGACGCGCCGCCAGTACCTGCTGATCCGCGAGGAGCTGGAGCGCGCCGGCAGCTGGCAGGGCGAGCTGCTGGAGACGCGCAAGAACGGCGAGCCCTACCCGCAATGGCTGCAACTGAACATGGTGCGCGACAACCGCGGCCAGCTGTCCCACGTGGTGGGCTTCTTCGCCGACCTCACCGCGCGCCGCGACGCCGAGGAGCGCCTGCGCTACCTGTCGCACTACGACGAGCTCACCGGCCTGGCCAACCGCGGCCTGTTCAAGCAGCGCCTGCACGACGCCGGCCAGCGCGCGCGGCACAGCGGGCGCAGCCTGGCCCTGCTGCTGATCGACCTGGACCGCTTCAAGCTGCTCAACGACAGCCTCGGCCACGAGGTCGGCGACCAGTTGCTGCGGCAGATCGCCCGGCGCCTGACCCAGGCGGTGCCGGAGGCGGACACCATTGCCCGGCTGTCGGCCGACGAGTTCGCCGTGCTGGTGGATTCCTATTCCAGCCTCTCGGCCCTGGCGCGCCTGTCCAGCCGCCTGCTGACGCGCCTGCGCATGCCGATGAGCGTTGCCGGCGAGGAGCTGATGCTCAGCGCCTCCCTGGGCATCAGCCTGCTGCCGGAGAACGCCCGGGAGATTTCCGCGCTGATGAGCCAGGCGAACATGGCCATGCAGCACGCCAAGCACCTGGGCGGCAACACCTTCCAGTTCTTCACCGACAACCTGCAGGCCTGCACCCTGGAGCGCCTGCAACTGGAAGTGCAGCTGCGCAAGGCCGTCGAGGACGGCCAGCTGGAGGTGCACTACCAGCCCAAGCTGAACCTGGCCAACGGCCGCCTGGACAGCGCCGAGGCCCTGGTGCGCTGGCGCCACCCGGTGCAGGGCATGATCCCGCCCGGCGACTTCATCCCCCTGGCCGAGGAAACCGGGCTGATCGGCGCCATCGGCGAGTTCGTGCTGCGCCGCGCCTGCCACCAGGGGCGCACCTGGCAGGCCCGCGGCCTGGCCGACCTGCGGGTGTCGGTGAACCTCTCGGTGCACCAGCTGCGCCAGGGCAACCTGGTCAGCCTGGTGCGCACCGTGCTCGACGAAACCGGCCTGGAGCCGCGGCTGCTGGAGCTGGAGATCACCGAGAGCCAGCTGCTGGAGAACGTCGAGAGCGTCAGCACCACCTTCCGCCAACTGCGCGAGATGGGCGTGAAGCTGGCCATCGACGACTTCGGCACCGGCTATTCCTCGCTCAGCTACCTCAAGCGCTTCCCGGTGGACTACGTGAAGATCGACCAGACCTTCATCCGCGACCTGTCCGCCCAGGGCGAGGACGCCGCCATCACCCGCGCCATCATCGCCATGGTCCACAGCCTGGAGCTGAAGGTGGTGGCCGAGGGCGTGGAGCGCCAGGAGCAGTTGGACTTCCTGCGCCAGCACCGCTGCGACGAGATCCAGGGCTACCTGATCAGCCCGCCGCTGGCGCCGGCAGCCTTCACCGCCTTCCTGGAGGCCCACGGCCAGCGGCCGCGCTAGGCCGCTCAGCGGTGCGCGTGGTCGCCGCTCACGCCCTGCAACACGGCCTGGTCTATTTCGCTGAAGCGCAGCACGCGGCCGCCTTCGGCCTTGGCCAGGCGCTCGGCGTCGGCCTGGTTGCCGAAGGAGGCGAGGGTGGCGCCCATCGCCCCGGGGCGCTGGATGCCCACCACGTAGTAGGCGCTGGTGGCGTCGATCAGGTGGCGGTCGTCCGGGTGGTTCCAGTCGCTGCGGGCCATGTCGTGCACGTACAGGCGCTGGCCGTCGTGGCGGTTCTCCGGCTGCAGCCACCAGCCGAGCAGCTCGGCGGTGGAGCAGAACTTGCGCACCTTGCCGGCGCTCACGGCCTCGCCCTTGGGCCCGGGGAAGCCGTCGATGAGCATGCCGCAGACGTGGCATTCGTCGCCGTCGTGGAAGGGCACCGGGGCGAGGTTGGCGGCGTCCTGGCGGCCGTCGCCGCAACCGGCGAGCAGCAGGCTGAACAGGGCGGCGGCGAGGTAGAGGCGGGGCAGCGGCATCGGGGGCTCCTTGGAGTGGGGGTTCAGGCCGGGCGGCGCCGGAACAGCCGGTAGGCCAGGGCCAGCGCCGCCGGCGTCCAGGCCGCCAGGGCCAGCCAGAGCACGGCGCCGGGCACCGGCAGGTCGCGGCCCAGGACCAGCACGCCGTCGATCTCCGGGCCGAGGCCGGAGAGGTTGATCAGGCGGTAGATGTCGGTGGGGTTGAGCAACAGCAGCCAGGGCAGCAGTTCGGGGCTGATGCGGCCCTTGCCGAGCACCAGCAGGGCCAGCAGGGCCAGGTCGAAGAGCAGCACGAAGAAGAACCACAGGCCCAGCGCCAGGCCGGCGGCGGTGGACTTCTCGCTCACGCGGCTGCTCAGCGCGTAGGCCATGGCCAGGAAGGCCCAGCCGAGCAGGGTGGAGGACAGGATGAAGCGGGCGAAGGCCCACAGCAGCTGCGACAGCTGGATGTCCGCCACCAGCACGGCGATGGACAGCGCGGCGGCGGCGAAGCCGAGCAGGGTGGCCAGGGCGAGGATCAGCCCGTGGCCGAGGAACTTGCCCAGCAGCAGCTGGCCGCGGCTCAGCGGGTAGGCCAGCAGGAGCAGCAGGGTGCCGCCTTCCTCCTCGCCGACGATGGCGTCGTAGGCCAGCAGCAGGGCGATCAGCGGCATGAGGATGGTGGCCAGGCTGGCGAGGCTGGCCATGGTCGCCGGGATCGAGGTGAAGCCCACCTGCCCGGCGGTGGCCGCGCCGAACCAGGCGATGCCCACGGCGAGCAGGGCGAACAGCAGGCTGATCGCCAGCAGCCAGCGGTTGCGCAGGCCGTCGGCCAGTTCCTTGCGGGCGATGTGCCAGACCGGCGTCATGCTGTTTCTCCGCAGGCGCGCGCGGCGTCCTGCATGTGGTGCAGGTAGAGGTCCTCCAGCGATGGCGGCAGCACCTCCAGGCCCTGGGGTTGTTCTTCCAGCAGCGCCTGCAGCAGCCGGCGCTGCCGCGTTTCGTCGGCCAGCAGCTCGATGCGCCCGCCATCCAGGGCGCGCACGGCGTAGCCGCTGTTGCGCCAGTGGGCCAGCCAGTGTTCGTTGCGCGGGCCGGCGATGCGGATGCGCGTCGGCAGGCCGGCCTCGCGGCGCAGCTCGGCGAGGCTGCCGCAGGTCAGCAGGCGGCCGTGGGCGAGGATGGCGGCGCGGTCGATGTGGGATTCGACGCCGGGCAGCACGTGGGAGCAGAGGATGACCCCGGTGCCCTGGTTGCGCAGGCGGTCGAGCAGGCGGTAGAGCTCGACGGTGGCCAGCGGGTCGAGGCCCACGCTGGGCTCGTCGAGCAGCAGCAGGCGCGGCCGACCGAGGATCGCCTGGGCCAGGCCGAGGCGCTGGCGCATGCCCTTGGAGTAGGTCTTCAGGCGCCGGTTGGCGGCCTGGGTCAGGCCCACCTGTTCCAGCAGCGCGTCCACCTCGGCGGCGGCCGCGCCCTTCAGGCGGGCGAAATGGCGCAGGGTCTCGCGGCCGGTCAGCTGCGGGTAGAAGGTGACGTTCTCCGGGAGGAAGCCGAGCTGGCGGCGCACCGCGGGGGCGTCGGCGGCGTGGCCGAACACCCGCACGCTGCCCGAGTCGGGGTGCAGCAGGCCGAGCATCAGCTTGATGCTGGTGGTCTTGCCGGCGCCGTTGTGGCCGAGCAGGCCGAGCACTTCGCCGGCGGCCAGGTCCAGGTCGAGCCCGTGCAGGGCGGTGAAGGCGCCGTAGCGCAGGCTGGCGCCCTGGATTTGCAGCAGCTTCATGGGGACGCCTCCGCTTGCGGTTCGCGCATCAGCGGGTGGCTGTCGCGCACCCCCGGCGAGCGCGTCACCGGGAAGGCGCGCTGCACCCAGCGCAGCAGTTCGATGGATGGGCTGGCGAGCAGCAGGCGCACCTGCGGGTACAGCCACAGCAGGCGGTCGACGTTGTCGTTGGGCTCGTAGAAGACGTCGCCCAGGCCGTCGTCGTCGCGGTCCCAGCCCAGGTAGTCGCTCCAGTAGTTGCCGCGGCCGTCGACCGACCATTCCTGGGTGCGGTTGGCCACGTAGAGCACCTGCCGGCGGTTGCCGACGAAGGCGTTGCCGGCGATGCGGTTGTCCTCCGAGCCCGCGGTCAGGTGGATGCCCAGGGCGCTGCCGGCCAGGCGGTTGCCCTCGATGCGGTTGTACAGCGAGTTGTAGATGAACAGCGCCTTGCCCTCGGCGCCGGCGATCATGCCTTCGCCGGTCACGCCGCTGCCGCTGCGCACGCCCTCGACGCGGTTGCCTTCGAGGGTCGAATAGGTGATGTAGTTCATCAGGATGCCGTAGTTCTCGTCGTCCACCGAGCGGTTGCCGATCACGCTGAGCTTGCGGCTCTGCATCAGCGCGTAGCCGGTGCGGGTGTGGCGGGTCAGGTTGCCGATCACCCGGCTGTCGTTGGTGAACATGTAGTGCACGCCGTAGCGCAGGTCTTCCAGGCGGTTGTGCTCGATGGCGCTGTCGTTGGCGGTGTCGATGTAGACGCCGTCGCGGGTGTGGCGCACCCGGTTGCCGCGCACCAGGGCGTTGCGCACCGCGTAGAGGTGGATGCCGTTGCCGCGGTCCTGGGAGCGCAGTTGCACATCGCCCTCGATGCGGTTGTCCAGCACCTGGGCGTCTTCGCTGGCGTCGAGCCAGATGCCGAAGCCCGGGCCCTGCAGCCGGTTGCCGCGCAGGACCACGCCGCGGGCGCGCTTCTCGACGAAGATCGCCGAGTCCATGTCGGTCAGGTTGCGGCCCCAGTTGCGCACCCGGCAGCCTTCGAGGGTGACCTCGGCGCTGCGCACGGTGAGGGCGCTGCCCTCGCCCTGGCCATCGAAAGTGGCGCCGTCCTCGCAGCGCAGGTGCATGGGCCGGTCGATGAGGAAGTGGCCGGCGTAGGTGCCGGCCGCCAGCGTCCACTGTCCTTCGCCCGCGGCGCGCAGGGGCAGCTCGTCGATTGGCTGCAGCGCGGCCAGCGCGGGGCCGGCGAGCGTCAGCAGCAGGGCGAGGCAGGCGCGGGAAGTGGGCACGCGGAAGCATCCTCCGGGGGCGTTTGCAGGTGGCGGCTGCCGGGCCCCCGAGCCCGGCAGCGCCCGCGGCCCGTATCAGGCCTTTTCCACCAGCATGCGGCCGACCATTTCCATGTGCAGGGCATGGCAGAACCAGCTGCAGTAGTACCAGTGCACCCCGGGCCTGTCGGCGACGAAGGTGATGGACGAGGTCTGCTGCGGGCTGATCTCCATGTTCACGCCGTGGTTGACCATGGCGAAGCCGTGGGTCACGTCCTCGATCTCGTCGAGGTTGGTGATGGTCACCGTGACCTCGTCACCCTGCTTCACGGTGAACTCGGTGATCCCGTAGGTGGGCGCCATGGAGGTCATGTACACGCGCACCTGCTTGCCGTCGCGGATGACCTTGTTGTCCTTGAGCAGGTCGATGCCGTCCTTCTTCGCCCGGGCCACGGTCGGGGCGAAGAAGGGGTCGTCGCGCGACCAGATCTTGCGCGGCTTGATCTGGTCGCGGCGGGCCATGATGCAGTCGTGCGGCTCGGCGAAGGTGGGGCCGTCGTGGACCAGTTGCATCTCGTCGCCGGAGATGTCGATCAACTGGTCGTTCTCCGGGTGCAGCGGGCCGGTGAGCAGGAAGCGGTCCTTGGAGAACTTGCTCAGCACCACCACCCACTTGCCGTCGGCTTCGCGGGTCTCGCAGAGCGAGGCGTGGTTGTGCCCCGGCTGGTAGTGCACGTCGAGCTTCTGGCGGATGTAGTCGACCTTCTCGCCCTTGTAGGCGCGCACCGCGTCCTCCAGGTTCCACTTCACCAGCTGGCTGTCGATGAACAGCGTGGTGTAGGCGTTGCCGCGGCCGTCGAAGGTGGTGTGCAGCGGGCCCAGGCCCAGCTCCGGCTCGGCGACTATGGTCTCGCGCGGGTCCTTGAGCTTGCCGGCGAAGAGGTCCGGCAGCTTGTCGATGGCGATCATGCTGCAGGTCGGCGACAGCTTGCCGTTGGCGATGAAGTACTTGCCGTCCGGCGAGGTGTTCAGCCCGTGGGGGTTCTTCGGCACCGGGATGTAGCGCGTCACCGCGCTGTCCTTGCCGTCCTTGCGGCGGCCGTCGACCACCGGGACCTTGGAGTCGCCCAGGGTGACGAAGCGCTTGGCCTTGATCTCGGCCTCGATGCGCGGGATGTCGAACACCACCACCCAGTCGCGCTCGTTGCGCATCATGCCGGCCAGGTCCACCGCCTTCTCCGAGTTGTAGCAGGTGGAGGCGGCGAAGCGGCCGGTGTAGTCCATGTCGGTGTTGTCCAGGTTGCCGTCGACGATCACCTGCCAGGCCACCTCCATGGTCTCGGCGTCGATGGCGTTGTACATGGTGAAGGCGTTGTCCGCGCCGGGGTCGAAGCTGGAGCCGTCGTTGGGGTGGGGAATGATGAACTCGGCGTTGCAGAACACGTACTTGGTGTGCGGCACCTTCTGCAGGCGCAGGCCGTGGATGGCCTGGACGTTGGGGACGGTGACGATCCTGTCGCACTTCATGATGTCCAGGCGGATGCGCGCGACGCGGCTGTTGGCCTTGTCGTTGATGAACAGGTACTTGCCATCGTACTTGCCGTCGGTCATGGAGATGTGCGGGTGGTGGCAGTCGCCGTTGTGGAAGCGCGCGCTGTCGCCGAGGATGTGCTTGCTCTCGTTGGTCAGGCCCCAGCCGGTGGCCGAGTCGACGTTGAACACCGGGATGCGCATCAGCTCGCGCATCGAGGGGATGCCCAGCACCCGCACCTCGCCGGAGTGGCCGCCGCTCCAGAAGCCGTAGTACTCGTCCAGCTCGCCGGGGCCGACGTGGGCCTTGGCCTGCGCCGCCTTGACCGTGTCGGCCCAGGCCTCGCGCGGGATCACCGCGCCGCCCAGGGCGCTGGCACCGACCAGCGCCGCGGCGCCGGTGACCGCCGAGGCGCCGAGGAAGTCACGGCGGCTGAAGCCGCTGGCGTCTTCGGGTTGCGGGTGTTTCTTCTCGTTCATGTCCGATCCTCCCAAGTTGCTATTCAAAATTGGCGCATCAGAGTTGGCGCACGGCGATCCGCTCGCCGTCGTCCGCCGGTGCCTGCTTGCTACGTTTCTTGCGCTTGTTCACCAGCGGCGGGCACTTGTTTTCGTCGTGGTAGGTGAGTTGGCAGTCGAGGCAGTAGTGACACTCGTTGGCGTTGATCCGGCCGTCCGGGTGGATGGCCTGGATCTCGCATTCGCGGGCGCACAGCTGGCAGGGTTGGCCGCATTCCTTGCGCCGCTTGAGCCAGTCGAACAGGCGCGCCTTGCCGGGGATGGCCAGGGCCGCGCCGAGCGGGCAGAGGTAGCGGCAATAGACCTTGCGGGTGAACAGGTTGACCAGCAGCAGGCCGGCGGCGTAGGCGACGAAGCCCCACTGGCGGGCGAAGCCCAGGGTGATGGCGGTCTTGAACGGCTCCACCTCGGCGGCGCGCTCGGCAGTGGAGAGCGATTCGAGGGACAGGCCGAACAGCGCCAGCAGGATGATGTACTTGATCGCCCAGAGCCGTTCGTGGACCGCGAAGGGCAATTCGAACTGCGGCACCCGCAGCTTGCGCGCGGCCTCGTTGAGCAGCTCCTGCAGGGCGCCGAACGGGCACAGCCAGCCGCAGAACACGCCGCGTCCCCAGAGCAGCACGCTGGCGGCGGTGAAGGTCCAGAGGATGAACAGGATGGGGTCGCTGAGGAACAGCTCCCAGCGGAAGCCTTCGAACAGCGCGTGGACGAAGGTGAGCACGTTGACCGCCGACAGCTGGCCCAGGCAGTACCAGCCGATGAACACCAGGGTGAACGCCAGGTAGCCGCGGCGCACCCAGTGCAGCAGGTGCGGGCGGCGGGTGAGGGCGTCCTGCAGGAAGAGGATGGTAGCGAGCAGCGCCAGGGCGCCGAGCAGCACGCCGATCCGGAAGCTCTTCTGGTACCAGATGCGCAGCCACAGGGGGCGCTTGGCCTCTTCCAGGGCCGCCAGTTCCTCGGCGCTGGGCTGCGGCCGCAGCAGGTAGGCCTCGGGCGTCTGGTAGGGCAGGGCGAAGCTGGTGAACAGGCTGGCCACCGGGCCGGTCTGGCGGCGCACCAGCAGCTCCAGGTTCCACGGCGTGCCGGGGTCGAAGCGGTGCTGGGCGCGGACGACGAAGACGGCCATCTCGGCGAAGGCCGGCATGCCCTCGGCGTAGACGTCGGACAGGCGCTGGTAGTCGAGGTCGCGGAAGCTGAGGATGTCGCCGAACTGGCGCAGCTGCACCCGGTCGAAGATGCCGCCGCGCACGTAGCCCGAGCCCTTGAACGAATACTGGCCGTTGCCCAGCACGGCGATGGCGTATTCGCCGGGCTTCAGCGAGTCCATCAGCTCCTGGTACTGCCGTTCGCCCAGCAGGTTGCGGCCGACGGTTGGCGGGTTGAGCAGGGCGGTGTAGAGGTCGATGAAGTCGTCCGCGCGGTGCGCCGCATCGGCCGCGCCGACGCCGGCGGCCTCGGTGCCCTTGAAGGCGTCGTCGATCTGCCCGCGGTTCAGTTGCAGGCGGCGGATCGCGCCGTTGCCGGTCAGCTCGGCCCAGGTCGCCGGCTGGAAGGCATCCAGGCGCACCTGCGCGGGCTTGGGCCGCACGCTGCCGCCGTCCTCGATCAGCCCCAGGGACACCGCCACGGTATGGGCGGCGCGCATGACGATCTCGTTGACCACCATCACCGTGACAGTGGCGCCGGCGACGGCATCGATGGTGGTCGTCTGGGCGTCGCTGGAGCGGCCGACCACCACGCGCTGGTCGGCCCGAACGCCGGCATAGCCGGCGGTGAAGGCATGCAGTTTCTCGACGGGAATGCCGATCAGCAGGATCGGCTCATGGTGTTCCAGCACATAGGCGTCGCGGATCACCGCATGGGGATCGAGGATCACCTGCAGGTTGATCGGCTTGCCGGAATAGGCCGGCATCTGCGTGACGCGGATGCTCTGGAAGGCGTAGCCGAGCAGCTCGTCGCCCTTGAACAGGCGGCGCACGCCGAATTCGCCCTCGGCGTCGCCGATGCGCTCGACGCCGGGGAACACCTGGGTGATGCGCGTGCGCTCCAGGTCGCTGAGTTCGGCGCCGTGGGCGGCCAGGCCGACCAGTAGCAGCAGCCAGCCCAGCAGCAGATGGAGGCACCAGACGGCGCCTTTGCGCCCGGCATCGGGCTCCGTTCTACAGTGGGCATCCTGGTCGGCGGCCATCGGGTTTCCTCCCCTCGGCGACAACTTACTTGAGCGTGACTATCCACTCGGCCAGGGTCTTGGCCTCGTCCTCGCTGACGGCGTTGGGCGGCATCGGCATCGCGCCCCAGACGCCCTGGCTGCCCTTGCGGATGCTGTGCATCACGTGGGCCACGCCGTCGGACTGGTCGCCGTACTTCTTCGCCACGTCATGGAAGGCCGGGCCCACCAGCTTCTTGTCCAGCGTGTGGCAGGCCACGCAGGCCTTGGCCTTGAACAGGTCCTCGGCGCTGCTGGCGAAGGCTGGCGCCTGTGCCAGCAACCCGGCGGCCAGCAGTACGGCCATTGCTTTGTTCATGGTTCTCTTTCCTCGCAGGCTTGGCGCCGCAGCGCCGGATCCAGATGCCGGCGTCCCGCCCGGCGGTGGCTGCGATTCTAGGAGGGGCCCTTCGCGCGGGCGCTTGATGACAATCAAGAACTTCCGGCGCGGCGCTTGAGGCGGATCGTCGCGCTGGCTAGCGTGCCAAGCCGTGGAACCCGATGGAGACCCCCCGCCCATGAACGCCCCCGCCCAGGAACTTCCGCTCTTCTACCAGCCCAGCGGCAACGAGGTGACGCTGTTCGGCGAAGCCGCGGCGCAAGGCATGCCGGTGCTGATCAAGGGCCCCACCGGCTGCGGCAAGACGCGCTTCGTCCAGCACATGGCGCAGCGCCTGGGCCGGCCGCTGTACACCGTGGCCTGCCACGACGACCTGTCGGCGGCGGACCTGGTGGGCCGCCACCTGATCGGCAGCGACGGCACCTGGTGGCAGGACGGCCCGCTGACCCGCGCGGTGCGCGAGGGCGGCATCTGCTACCTCGACGAGGTGGTCGAGGCGCGCCAGGACACGGTGGTGGTGCTGCACCCGCTGGCCGACGATCGCCGCGAGCTGTTCATCGAGCGCACCGGCGAGTCGCTGGTGGCGCCGCCCGGCTTCATGCTGGTGGTGTCCTACAACCCCGGCTACCAGAACCTGCTCAAGGGCATGAAGCCGAGCACCCGCCAGCGCTTCGTGGCGCTGCGCTTCGATTACCCGGCGGCGGAGGTGGAGGCGGGCATCATCGCCCGCGAGGCCAACGTCGACCGCGAGCTGGCCCAGCGCCTGGCGCAACTGGGCGTGGCCCTGCGCCGCCTGGGGCGGCAGGAGCTGGAGGAAGTCTGCTCGACGCGCCTGTTGGTGCTCACCGCGCGGCTGATCCATGCCGGGCTGGCGCCGCGCGAGGCGTGCCGCGCCGGGTTGGCCGAGCCGCTGTCCGACGACGAGGGCACCGTCGCCGCGCTGATGGACCTGGTCGATGTCCACTTCGCCTGAGGCCCTGGCCGGCACCCGGCGCCTGCCGGGCGACCTGGCGATGTGGCTGTTCATCCTCGCCGAGCTGAGCGTCTTCGCCATCCTCATCCTGGTCTTCGCCGTGGCCCAGCGCCTGGATGCCGAGGGCTTCCGCGACGGCCGCGCGGCGCTGGACCTGTCCCTGGGCCTGGTCCTGACGCTGAGCCTGCTGACCGCCGGCTTCCTCGCCGCCGCCGCGGTGGAGCTGGTGCGCCGCGGCTACCAGCGCCGCGCCGGCTTCCTGCTGCTGGCGGCGCTGGCGCTGGGCCTGCTGCACGTCTGGCTGAAGGCTGGCGAGTACCTGCACCTGGCGCAGCGCGGGCTGGATCTGGAGCACAGCACCTTCTTCACGCTGTTCTGGCTGGTCACCGGCTTCCACTTCCTGCACGTCTGGCTGGGCCTGGTGATCCTCGGCTGGATGGCCCTGCGCTGCCTGCGCGGCGCCTATGCCGAGGGCGCCCTCGGCGGGCTGGAATCCGGGGCGCTGTACTGGCACATGGTCGACCTGGTGTGGGTGATGCTGTTCCCGCTGGTCTACGTGTTGGCGCCGCTGCCATGAGGTCGCTGGCCCTGGCCTGGGCGTTGCTGGTGCCGCTGGCGCTGGCCGGCATCTGGCTCGGCAACCACGCCGCCAGCGCGCTGTTGCCGGTGGCGAGCATCCTGCTGCTGGCGCTGGGCAAGGCCTGGCTCATCGTGCTGCGCTTCATGGAGCTGGGCCACGGCCCGGCGCTGTGGCGCCGGCTGCTGCTCGGCTGGCCGCTGGCGCTCGCCGTGCTCCTTCTGGCCGTCCACGCAAGCTACTGATTTACCTGAAAATAAATACCTGACAGGAAGCATTGGTCTTTCTTGATCGCCATCAAGCGGATCGGCCCGGGGGCCTTCCTAGAATGGCCGCAAATCGAGACCGAGGAGGACCCCATGTCAGACACCTTCACCAAGGGCATGGCGAGGAACATCTACCTGGGGGGAGGCGTTTTCTTCTTCCTGGTGTTTCTCGCCCTGACCTATCACACCGAAACCACCTTCCCCAAACGCACCAACCAGGCCGAGCTGACCGAGTCGGTGGTGCGCGGCAAGCTGGTGTGGGAGCAGAACAACTGCGTCGGCTGCCATTCGCTGCTCGGCGAGGGCGCCTACTTCGCGCCGGAGCTGGGCAACGTGATCGGCCGCCGCGGTGGTGACGCCGCCTTCGACAGCTTCCTCGCCGCCTGGATGAAGATGCAGCCGCTGGGCATCCCCGGGCGCCGGCAGATGCCGCAGTTCCACCTCAGCGACCAGGAGGTGGCGGACCTGGCGGCCTTCCTGCGCTGGACCTCGAAGATCGATACCAACAAATGGCCGCCGAACAAGGAGGGTTGATCATGAACCCGGGCAATCCCCATCTGAAATTCGCCTCGCAAGCGGTGGCCAAGCCGTACTTCGTATTCGCCCTGATGCTGTTCGTCGGGCAGATCGTCTTCGGCCTGGTCATGGGCATGCAGTACGTGGTCGGCGACTTCCTGTTCCCGGCCATCCCCTTCAACGTCGCGCGCATGGTGCACACCAACCTGCTGATCGTCTGGCTGCTGTTCGGCTTCATGGGCGCGGCCTACTACCTGGTGCCGGAGGAGGCCGACCGCGAGCTGCATAGCCCGAAACTGGCGATCGTGCTGTTCTGGGTGTTCGCCGCGGCCGGGGTGCTGACCATCCTCGGCTACCTGCTGGTGCCCTACGCGGGGCTGGCGCGGCTGACCCACAACGAGCTGCTGCCGACCATGGGCCGGGAGTTCCTCGAACAGCCGACCATCACCAAGCTGGGCATAGTCGTGGTCGCCCTGGGCTTCCTCTACAACATCGGCATGACCTTGCTGAAGGGCCGCAAGACGGTGGTCAGCGTGGTGATGATGACCGGCCTGGTGGGGCTTGCGGTGTTCTTCCTGTTCTCCTTCTACAACCCGGAGAACCTGGCCCGCGACAAGTACTACTGGTGGTGGGTGGTGCACCTGTGGGTGGAAGGCGTGTGGGAGCTGATCATGGGCTCGATGCTGGCCTTCGTGCTGATCAAGGTCACCGGTGTCGACCGCGAGGTGGTGGAGAAGTGGCTCTACGTGATCATCGCCATGGCCCTGATCACCGGCATCATCGGCACCGGCCACCACTACTTCTGGATCGGCGCGCCGGGCGTGTGGCTGTGGCTCGGCTCGATCTTCTCCGCGCTTGAACCGCTGCCGTTCTTCGCCATGGTGCTGTTCGCCTTCAACATGGTGCGCCGCCGTCGCCGCGAGCACCCGAACAAGGCCGCCTCGCTCTGGGCCCTGGGCACCACGGTGACCGCGTTCCTCGGCGCCGGCGTGTGGGGCTTCCTGCACACCCTGGCCCCGGTGAACTACTACACCCACGGCACCCAGCTGACCGCGGCCCACGGCCACCTGGCCTTCTACGGCGCCTACGTGATGATCGTGATCACCCTGATCAGCTACGCCATGCCGCGCCTGCGCGGGATCGGCGAGGCGGCCGACGCCCGGGCGCAGAGCCTGGAGATCTGGGCCTTCTGGCTGATGACCATCTCCATGCTGCTGATCACCCTGCTGCTGACCGCCGCCGGCGTGGTGCAGGTGTGGCTGCAGCGGATGCCGGCCGACGGCGCGGCCATGCCGTTCATGGCCACGGTGGAGCAACTGAAGGTGTTCTTCTGGCTGCGCCTGTACGCCGGCTTCGGCTTCCTCATCGGGCTGATCTGCTACCTGCTGAGCTTCCGCCAGCGCGGCCGCATCGCGGTGGGCGTGGCGCAGCAGGCCGGTTGAGTTCCCTCCCCCGGGGCCCGTCTGCCTGGCAGCGGGCCCTTTTTTTCGCGAGGCCGCGATGACCATTCACCTGGAACTGGAGGAAGGCTTCGGCCGCGCCTGGCACCGCTTCATCACCCGCCGCGCGAGCCCGACGTTCGAGGACGCGACGGTGAGCCTGGACGAGGTCCGCCGCAGCCTGCTGCTGCTGTTCCGCGGCACCGGCGGCGAGGCCGGCGTCGGCGTGGAGGCGGCCAGCCCGCGCGAACTGCTGGTGCGGCGCAGCCTGTTGCAACAGGTGGCCGGCACCTGCCAGCAGCTGCCGGTGGCCTGGTTCGACGCCGATTCCCTGCGCCTGCCGCCCAGCCTGGCGGTCTACCCCGATGCGCAACTGAACCGTGAACTCTACCGCTGGCTGGCGCTGCTCGCGGCGCACAGCCAGCCGCTGCGGCACTGGGCCGGCGACAACCAGGCCTGGACCCTCGCCGTGTTGCAGCGCTACCCGCTGCTGCGCCCGCGCTATGAACGCCTGGTGGAGGCGCTGCTGCCGCTGCGCCCGGACCCGGCCCAGCTGCCGCCGGCCGAGGCGGTGCTGGAGCGCGCGCTGCGCCAGGCCCTGCGCGAGCCGGGCAGCGTCCTCCGCCTGCCGCGCAGCGAGCGCGCGCCCTGGCCGCTGCCGTTGTGGCTGTATCCGCCGCAGCAACTGGCGGCGCCGCAGCGCACCGAGCTGGTCGACGGCGAAGAGCAGGGCAGGCCGACGGGCGAAGCTCGCAACGGCATCGCCCGCAAGCGTGGCGAGCGTACCGAACAGGACCCGGGGCGCGGCGGCCTGCTGCTGTTCCGCCTGGAGAACCTGTTCAGCTGGTCCGAGCACGTCGAGCTGGACCGCGCCGGCGACGACAGCGAGGACCTGGACGCCGCGCGGGTGGCCGAGGACCTCGACCACCTGAGCCTGTCCCGGCAACGCCAGCGCAAGGGCGGCGGCCTGCGCCTGGACCTCGACCTGCCGGCGGCCGAATACGACGACCTGCCGCTGGGCGAGGGCATCCGCCTGCCAGAGTGGGACTACCGGCGCCAGTGCCTGCTGCCCGACCACGTCTGCCTGCAACCGATGCTGCCGCGCGATGCCGCGCCGGCGCCCTTGCCGGACGCGCTCGCGCCCATCGCCCGGCGTCTGCGCCGGCAATTCGAAGGCCTGCGCCAGCAACCGCAGTGGCTGCGCCGCCAGCCCCAGGGCAGCGAGCCGGACCTGCAGGCCTGGCTGGACTTCAGCGTCGAACGGCGCCTGGGCGCCTGCGCCGAGACCGGCCTGTTCCTCGAGCGCCGGCAAACCCGCCGCGACCTGGCCTGCCTGCTGCTGGCCGACCTGTCGATGTCCACCGACGCGCACCTGGACGACCGCCACCGCGTCATCGACCTGATCGGCGACAGCCTGCTGCTGTTCGGCGAAGCATTGCAGGCGGTGGGTGACCGTTTCGCGCTGTACGGTTTCTCCTCGCTGCGCCGGCACCACGTGCGCCTGACCCAGCTGAAGAGCTTCGAGGAACGCCACGGCGACGCCGTGCGCGGCCGCATCCGCGCCCTGCGCCCGGGCTACTACACGCGCATGGGCGCGGCGATCCGCCGGGCCACGCAACTGCTGCTCGAACGCGGCGAGCGCCAGCGCCTGCTGCTGATCCTCACCGACGGCAAGCCCAACGACCTGGATTGCTACGAGGGCCGCTACGGCATCGAAGACACCCGCCAGGCGGTGCTGGAAGCCCGCCGCGCCGGGGTGCTGCCGTTCTGCCTGACCATCGACCGCGAGGCGGCGGACTACCTGCCGCACCTGTTCGGCCACCAGGGCTACCTGATGCTGCGCGACCCGGCCCAACTGCCGCTGCGCCTGCCGCAGCTATACCGCCAACTGACCCGCCGCCGCGAGTGAGGCCGTGCGCCATTGTAGGAGCGGGCTCTGCCCGCGAATCGCGCGCAGGGCGCGCTCCTACAGGGGAACGATGTGGCGAGTGAGGCGGTGGACAGCCCTTTGTAGGAGCGAGGGGGGACGCCTGGTTCTTGCTCGCGAACCAATCCCCGCAGCGGGACCCGTTCGCGACCGGATTTTCCGGCCACTCAGGACAGCCCCCTCTCCCGCTTGCGGGAGAGGGTTGGGGAGAGGGCGCTCTTGAGCCCAACACTTACGCCACCGGCAAACCCCGTTCGCGAGCAAGCTCGCTCCTACGAAAAGCACCTCGTAGCCGGGCGTATCAGGATGGCTCCGGATTTACCGGCCGCTCAGGACAGCCCCCTCTCCCGCTTGCGGGAGAGGGTTGGGGAGAGGGTGCTCTTGAGCCCAACACCTGCGTCGCCGGAAACCCCGTTCGCGAGCAAGCTCGCTCCTACGAGAAGCATTCGGCTGTCTATTGGGTTCCCGCGTTCGCGCACTGCTGTCCGGCACGCCTCATGCTATTAACAGTTGCCCCTGACGCAGGTTGATCTCGCGTATTCGCTCTTGCCGTCGTCGGTAACGTTCAGCCTCCAGGCCAGGACGCTGAAACAGCGTCGCCTGTACCTCCACCATCAGCATCCACAGGCTCTGCTGCGTTCCCGTCCTGCGTTGGTAAAGGCTCAGCAACAAGTAGCTGATCAGCGCACAGAGAATCTGGATGCGCACGGCATTCTCGCTACGGCCCAGGAAACGCCTGACCTTCAGGTGTTGCTTGATCCATTTGAAAAACAGCTCGATCCGCCAGCGATCCCGGTAGCGCTCGGCGATTTCTGCCGCCGGGCTACTCAGGTCGTTGGTCGCCAGGCTCAGAGGCGGCTCATCGCCTGGGCGGTTCACCAGGATCCGCCGCAGGGGCTGGGTGTAGTGATTACGCCGCCGGCCACCTGGGTTGCGGTTGGAGAAACTCACCTCTTCGTCTCGCAGGATCGTTTCCCGGTCTTGCTGGGGGATCTCGCGCTGAGCCAGGACCTTGAGCTGCACATTGGACTTGAATCGTGTGACGAAGCGGGCCTTCTGGGCATCCAGGCTCGCCCACCAGTTGAAGTCGTAATAACCCTTGTCAAACACGTAGGTGGCCTGCGGTTCGATGTTCAGCCTCCTGCCTTCATCAACGTCGTTGACGTTGGCTGCGCTGAAGCTGCAGTGCACCGGCGCAGCCGCCTGCTCGGCATACAGCACATGGACTTTCAGCCCCTGGGAGCGGGTTCGATTGGACAACGTCCATTCGTCGAAGCCAGGGCCCTTGAGGGGGATCGTGGTGGAATCCAGCAGGTACAGCAGCTCTTTCCCGTCACGGCGTAACTGCCGGCAGACGCCCGCCATCAGGTAGTGCGCTGCCTGGGCGAAGACCTCGGTATTACGGCGTTCGTTGGCGTCGGCCAGGGTGGAACGTCGGATCGGGCCCGTACCCAGGTGATAGTGCTGATGGGGGTGGCTGTTGAAGCTGGTTTCAAGCGCACGCAGGCTGCTCGCGCCTGCCAGGTGGGCGTACACCATGGCCACCAGGTGATCCCAACTGCCAAAGCGCTTGCTGTGCTTGTCGGCGTTTTGTTCGGCGACCAGTCGATCGAAGACGCCGCGAGGCAGCGCTTTTAGAACATCGTGAAAACGGCTTATCCTGAACATCTTGCGGGGCTGTGAGGTTGAGTTGGCGCTCAACGGTTTAACCCGTGCCTTCAGCCCCCGCAAGCCCTCCAGACTTTCCCCGATAAATATTCCGGACAGTAGTGCGCGTTCGCGGGAATGACGGGATTAAGATTCGTGTTTTCCGACGTCATTCCCGCGAACGCGGGAACCCAGAAAACAGCGTAGGAGCGGATTCATCCGCGATCCGGCCGGCAGACCGGTCTCAGGACGCCTAACGCGGCAACCAGACGGCCATGGCCACGCAGAACAGCGCGAGAATGACGCAGAAAACCCGGAACCGACGCAGCCGCCTCTGCCGGGCCAGGGCCTGTTCGGCCGGCAGCGGCATGCCGCAGTGCGGGCAGTCGGCGTGCTCGTCGGTGCTGGCTTGCTGGCAATACAGGCACTGGCGCATACCTATTCGAACTGCTCCAGGCGCAGCGGATCGAGGACCTGCACGGTGCGGCCCTGCAGGTCGATGATGCGTTCGTCGATCAGCCGGCGCAGCACGCGGGAGAAGGTTTCCGGCTGGATCGACAGATGCCCGGCCACCAGTTGCTTGGCCATCGGCAGGTCGAAGCGCAGGTCGGCGTCGCCGTGGCGGTTGAGCAGCGTCAGCAGGTAGCGCACCACCCGGTGGGTGGAGTTCTTCAGCGACAGCGTCTCGATCTCGTTGATCCGCCGGTGCAGGCGGATGCACAGGGTGCCGAGCAGGGCGAAGGGCAGCTGCGGGTTGCTGTGCAGCAGTTCCAGGTAGGTGCGGTTGGCGAAGCGGTAGACCTGCGTCGGCTCCAGCGCCTGGGCTGAGGCGACGTAGTCCGGGGTGTCCATGAACATCATGGCCTCGGCGAAGGTCTGCCGGCCGACCACCACTTCCAGCACCTTCTCCTGGCCCTCCGGGGTCAGCCGGAAGATCTTCACCGCGCCGGATATCACGAAGAAGAACGCATGCGCCGGCTCGCCCTGGTGGAACAGCTTGTCGCCCTTGTCGAGGTTGAGCAGCTGGCAGGTGGCGAGCAGCTGTTCCAGCTGCGCCTCGTCGAGGGCATCGAACAGGTGATGCCCGCGCAGGATCTGCTGGTGGACGCGCTGGGACTGCATGGCGGAGCTTTCCTGGGCCGGGGACATCCGCCCAGTATGCTCGCCATGCGCGGGTTGGGGGGTGAGGCATGCTGTCACGCCGGCCTCCGGCCGATGAGTGGTCATTGCGGCCGGTTGGCGCCGACGAACAGCAGGTTGTTCTCCAGGTGGATGTGCTGCATCAGGTCGCGGCGCAGCTCCTCCAGCCCGGCGTAGAGCGCGCGCCAGGTGGTGCAGGCGTTGGCCGGGGCGGTCAGGTCGTCGGTCAGCTCGGCCAGCGCGGCCAGGGACTGGGCATGTTCGTCGTGCTCGTGGCGCATCACCCCGATCGGCCCCTGCACGTGTAGCAGCGACACGCCCTGAATCAGCCAGGGGAACAGGATGTGCTCCTCCTTGCACATGTGCGATTCGAGTTCTTCCTGCATCCGCTCCAGCAGCGCCACCAGGCCGTGGGGGCAGTACGGGTGCGCGGCGTGGGTGCGCTCCACGCGCTGGGCCAGCGGCAGCAGCGCGGGGAACTGCTGGCGATGGCGCTGGTGGTAGCGCTCGAGGATGTGCTCGATCAGTTCGGCGTTACTCGCCTGGCGCCAGTCGCGCTCTGCGCTGGCCGGGCGCAGGGCGCGCAGTTCGCTGGCGATGCGCTCGGCGTCCAGGCCCAGTTCGCCGGCGGCTTCGCGCAGGCTGCGCTGGCCGGCGCAGCAGAAGTCCAGCTTGTAGTCGCGCAGCAGGCTGGTGCTGCCGGGCAGGCTGCAGGCCAGGTCGCTGAGGGTGCGTTCGGTCAGGTTGTCGTGCATGGCGGCGGGCCTCGGGAGTCGGTGCGGTAGGCAGGCGCCAGTCTAGGAAGGGCGGTGGCCCGGGCTCCTTGATTGCGGTCAAGCGTCGCAGTGCGCGGTTTCCCGTTCGTCGTCGCCCTCGGCGATGTGCAGCAGCTGCTGCGGGTTGCGCACCAGCAGCTTCTGCCGGCCGCCGCGCACCAGGCCGCGGCCTTCCCAGGCGCAGAGGATGCGCGAGACGGTGTGCAGGGTGGTGCCGGTCATCTCGGCGATGTCCTGGCGGCTGACCGGGAAGTCGATGCGCACGCCCTCGGACTCCGCCCGGCCGCTGTTGCGCACCAGGCGCAGCACGGCGTGGGCGACGCGGCGCTCGACTTCCTCGGTGGCCAGTTCGCAGAAGCGCACGTGGGCTTCCTGCAGGCGCACGCCGATGGCCTGCACGGTGTTCAGGGCGAAGCCGGGGTGGCGCGCCAGCAGCGGTTCCCACAGCGCGGTGGGCCAGGCCAGCGCCAGGCTTTCCTGGGTGGCGCTGGCGGTGGCGGGGTAGTCCTCGCGGCCCAGGGCGCGGACGAAGCCGAACAGGTCGCCGGGGTTGACCAGGCGCACCAGCACGCGCTGGCCGTCGCAGGTCAGCTGGGTGGCCTTGAGGCGGCCGTGGACCAGCAGGTAGAAGTGCTCGGCCGGCTCGCCCTGCTCGAACACCGTGGCGCCGCAGTGCAGCGGCAGCACGCTGGCCGGGCGGAGGATGTCGTCCTGTTCCTCGCGGGTGCAGTTGGCAAAGGGTGGCAGGTTCGCCAGCCAGGCGCGGTTGATCGTCGGCTTGTCGCTCACGCTCGGGATTCCCTGGGGGCCCGCCGCAGCATACCCGTTTCGCGGGGGGGCGAAACTTGAGTGGGATCAAGTCAAGGCAGCTCTCTGACCAGGCGGAAACCCAGGTTGTCCGGCGGTTGCCCGGCGCTGCAGCCGCCGCCGCGGGCGTCGCGGACGAATTCGTTGATGGCGGCGCGGTGGCGGCCCTCGGCGATGCGGATCGAGCAGGCCTCGACGCGGCTCTTTTCCGCGCCGCCGGCATCCAGGCTGACCCGCGTGTGGCAGCTCTGCGTCCACTCCCAGACGTTGCCTGCCAGGTCGGCCACCCCCAGTTCGTTGAGGCCATGGCTGCCGCGCGGCTGCGCCCGGGCCGGGCCTTCGCTGGCCGCCGCGGCTTCGAAGCGGTAGCGCGCCAGCCAGCGGCGCGCCGGGTTGCGGCCGTCGTCGTCGATGCGCAGGGCGTCGTCGGCCCAGCGCGAGCCGGCGAAGAACGCCCATTCCTCATCGCTGGGCAGGCGCCAGCGCTGGCCGGTGCGCTTGGACAGCCAGTCGGCGTAGAGCTGCGCATCCAGCAGGCTGGCACCGGTGAGCGGCAGGTCGGCGCCGGGCGTGGCGGCCTGGCCATCCAGCGCCAGGCAGGCGCCGGCGTCCACGCAGCGGGCGTATTCGGCCTGGCTGACCTGGTATTTCATCACCGCGAAGCGCGGCGCCAGGCGTTCGCTGCGCAGCGGCGCATCCACCGGGCGGGCGTCGCGCCAGTAGTCGCCGGCGGGGCGGAAGCGGTATTCCCGCGGCGTCAGGCTGACGGTCTCCGGCGCCAGGCCCGGATCGCTGCGCGGCAGCCAGGCGCCCAGGGCGATGGCCACCAGCAGCAGCGGAAGGGCGATGATCAGCGCCTTGCGCATCGGCGTTCCCTCGTGGCGGGGCCGGCCCTCGCAGGCCGGCCGGTGGCGTCACTTGATGGGCGAGGGCGGTTCGACCTGGCTCATCAGGTCGGAGTCCCACTGCCCCTCGACCTGGAAGTGCGCGGTGGCGCCCAGCGCCACGCCTTCGATCAGGTTGTGGTTGAGGTAGGCGTACAGGCCCGGCTGGCGGAAGGTGTACAGCGCCGCGCCGGCGGCGCCGCCGGGGATGAACCAGGTCTCCAGGCCTTCCTCCGGCGGGTTGCCGAACTTGCCGGTGGCCCAGACGTGGTCGCCGTGGCCGCCGATCAGGTGCGGGCGGGTGTCGCGGTTGGCCTGGGAGTGGACGATCAGCACGGTCTCGCCGACCTTGGCGGTCAGCGCGTTCTTGCCGGTCAGGGCGCCGACCCGGCCGTTGAACACCACGTGGCTGGGGATCAACCCCTTCATGGTTTCCATGGTGTCGTTGAAGCTCTCGGCGGGCGTGGCGTAGCGCTTGAATTTGCCGTCCTTGTCGCGCGGCACGTAGAAGTCCTGCTCGCCGACGTAGAACACCTTGTCGTACTTCAGCGGGCGGCCGTCGCGGTCCTTCAGACCGTCGCGCGGCAGCACCATGATCGCGCCGTTCATGCCCGAGACCACGTGCCAGGGAATCATCATCCCGCCGGGCGCGCAGTGGTAGACGAACACGCCGGGGCGGGTGGCCTTGAAGCGCAGCTTGACCTGCTCGCCGGGGTTGACGATGGTCAGCGAGCCGCCGCCCAGGGCGCCGGTGGCGGCGTGGAAGTCGATGTTGTGGGCCATGCTGTTGCTGGCCGGGTTGACCAGGGTGAGCTCGACGTAGTCGTCCTGGTGCACCACCATCAGCGGCCCGGGCACCGAACCCTCGAAGGTCATGGCGTGGATGTGGGTTTCGTCATCGTCGATGATCAGGTCCTTCTCCTGGATGACCATGCGGAACTCCACCACCCGCGGCTTGGCGCTGGTGCGTTGTTCGTGGGCATGGACGAAGGGCGGGGCGAGCAGCTCGACCTTGCTCCTGGCCAGCTTCGACAGGTCCGGCGCCGGCCCGGTCTGCAGCGGCGCCGACTCCTTGGCGAAGGCCAGACCGCTGCCGAGGACCGAGCCGGCGACGCCGAGCGCGACGGCTCCGGCGAGCAGGCTACGGCGCGAGAAAGGCGTTTTTTCCAGGTCAGCCATGGGTACTTCTCCTAATGGACGAGATTGCGTTGTCCACAGGGAAACCCCTTGGGCGAAAACCTTCTTTGCGCCGCAGCAAATAGCGGCGCAGCTGGACAATCTGCCGCAGCGCGCCGTCTGGTTTTTCCTACGGCGCCTGTGTGAATGCGGCAAGTGCCTGTGCGCCGAGGTAAGATTCCAGCCCAAAGAGCGAACCTCCCGCGCCAAGGCGCGGGCTCCAACGGACAAGGACCTTGCATGCGCCCGCGTGGACTCCCCCTCCTGGCCCTCACCTTCGGCGTGCTTGCCGCGCAGCAGGCCTACGCCAGCAGCGACGACTCCTGCTACCCGAGCTGGAACCTCAAGCGCGACACCCTGGACGTGTGCAACAGCCTGCCGTTCCTGAGCCCCGGCAACGACAGCCGGGTCAACCTGCAGCTGCTGTTGGCCGATACCGGCCGCGCCAGCCTGCCGGTCAAGGCGCTGTCCGATGACGAGCAGCAGCTGGGCTACGGCCTGGTGCCCTTCCCGCTGACGCGCCTGTTCGACGAGCCTCTGGCCATGGAGCCCGCGCCGGGCGCCGCCAAGCCGGCGGCGCCCCTGGCGGAGCTTGCGGTGCGCATCGGCCTGCCGGCGGACGCGGTGCCGGCCGACGGCGAGCGCTTCGCCAGCGGCGAGGGCAGCCGCTGCCGCAGCAACAACCCGGCCACCGCCCAGGACTTCCTCGCCCAGCTGCTGGCCGCCGACCTGCCGCCCGCCGAGCGGCAGGGCCTGGCGCGGGCGCGCCTGGCCCTGTTGCAGGGCTGCCAGTGGGACGACGCGCAGCTCGCCGGGCTGCTGCCCAAGGACGTGGATTCCCCCGCCGGGCGTGATTTCGCCGGCTACCTGCAGGGCGTCGCCGCCTTCTACAGCGGCCACTTCCAGGCCGCGCGCAAGAGCTTCCAGGCCCTGCACGACAGCCGGCTGCCGTGGCTGCGCGAGACGGCGCGCTACATGCTCGGCCGCAGCCAGCTCAACCAGGCGCAGCAGAACGCCTTCGACGACATGGGCTACCCCGACCTGCGCAAGGTCGACCAGGCCGCGCTGAAGGTCGCCGAGAGCGACTTCAAGGCCTACCTGCAGGCTTATCCACAGGGCCGCTACGCCACCTCGGCCAAGGGCCTGATGCGCCGCGTGTACTGGCTGATGAACGACCCCGGGCGCCTGGCCGCGGAGTACGCCTGGCTGTTCGCCCAGCCGGAAACGGCCCAGGGCAACGCAGACCAGGCCCAGCTGATCGCCGAGGTGGACAACAAGCTGCTGGTCAGCGCGCACCCGGCCGAGGTCAAGAACCCGCGCCTGCTGGCGGTGCTCGACCTGATGCAGATGCGCCACCACGAAGCCGGCGAGGGCCGCGCCCTCGACCTGCCCGGGCTGCAGGCGCAGAAGCCGCTGTTCGCCGAGCTGCCGGGGCTGCACGACTACCTGCTGGCCGCCTGGCAGCTGTACGTCGAGGAGCAGCCGGCCAAGGCGGCCGAACAATTGCCGAAGGCCCTGCCGCAGAAGCTCGACTACCTCGCCTTCAGCCAGCAGACCCTGCGCGGCTTCGCCCTGGAGGCCGGCAACGACTGGCTGGGCGCGGAGAAGCTCTGGCTGCAACTGCTGCCGCTGGCCCGCCAGCCGCTGCAGCGCGAGCAGCTGGAACTGGCGCTGGCCTTCAACTACGAGCGCAGCGACCGCCTGGTGAAGGTCTATGCGGAGAACTCGCCGGTGCGCACCCCGGCCATCCGCGAGCTGCTGCTGCGCCACATCGCCGGCCCCGAGCTGCTGCGCCAGCAGGTGAAGTCCGAGACGGCGCCGGCCGAGGAGCGCGACACCGCGCTCTTCACCCTGCTGTACAAGGACCTGCTGCACGGCCGCTACGCCAACTTCGTCAACGACCTCGCGCTGCTGCCGGCCGAGCCCTCGACCAAGCCGCTGAGCGCCAGCCTCGGCTTCGTCTATGGCGGCGGGCAGCCGCTGAGCCTGTTCCAGTGGCCGGGCGGCAAGGGCAACGCCGGCTACGACTGCCCGGCCATCCGCGACCTCGCCCTGGCCCTGCAGCAGGAACCGCAGCCGCCGCAGGCGCTGAACTGCTTCGGCGAGTTCATCCTGCGCAACAACCTCGACAGCTTCCCGCTGGACAACCAGCCCGGCGTGCGCGAGCTGGGCGGCAGCCCGTCGCTGTTCGAAGGCGAGCCCTACTCGCGCCTGGACGGCTACCTGAAGGTGATCGCCGACGACCAGGCTGGCAGCGACGACAAGGCCTATGCGCTCTACCGTGCGATCAACTGCTACGCGCCCAGCGGCTACAACGGCTGCGGCAAGCAGGACATCGCCCCGGCGCAGCGCAAGCGTTGGTTCCGCACCCTGAAGACGCAGTACGCCGACACGCCCTGGTCGAAATCGCTGAAGTATTACTGGTAGCGCGGCCATGGGCCTGGCCGCGAAGAGTCTGGCGCTGGGCCTGCTGCTGTGGAGCGCCACGGCCCGCGCCGGGGTGGTGGATGCCGCCGACTACGACGCCTTCTGGCTGTGGGGCGGCGTGCAGGCCCAGCCGGTGCTGCGCCAGGCGCGCACGCTGTACGTGTTGCAGGGCCAGGTCAGCGCCCCGCGCGGCGCCCCCGAACAACCGGCGCGCCTGCACGCCCAGGGCATCGCCATGCCGCGCCTGCGAACGGGCCAGGTGTGGCTGGTCTACCGCGCCCACAGCCTGCGCTGGAGCGAGGACAGCTACGCGACCCTGCTGGCCCAGCTGCGCCGCTGGCAGCGCGCCGGCAACCCGCTGCTGGGCGTGCAGATCGACTTCGACGCCCGCACCCGCTACCTCCAGGAATACGTGGCCTTCCTGCGCGACTTCCGCCGGCGCCTGCCGATCGAATACCGCCTGAGCATCACCGGCCTGCTGGACTGGAGCAGCAACGCGGAGCCGGCGACCATCAATGAGCTCAAGGACGTGGTGGACGAGGTGGTGGTGCAGACCTACCAGGGGCGCCGGACGATTCCCGACTACCAGCGCTACCTGCCAAGGGTGGCGCGCCTGCAGCTGCCGTTCCGCATCGGCCTGGCGCAGTATGGGCAGTGGCAGGCGCCGGAGTATCTGGAGCGCAGTCCGTGGTTCAGGGGGTATGTGGTGTTTTTGCAGAATCCGTGAGTTGGTGGTCGGGGGGATTTTGTAGGAGCGAGCTTGCTCGCGAACGGAGTTTCCCGGCTGCAACGGAGCCTTGGGTTGACTCCGTCCCCTCTCCCCAGCCCTCGGCTGCGCGCCCCGCCCTGAAGGGAGAGGGGGCTAGTTCGTGCCGAGAGAGGGTGTGGTTTCACCTGAAACCTGCGGAGCTGCCGGCTGACTCAGGAATACCCAAGCACGCCGAACGGTCCCCTCTCCCTTCAGGGAGAGGGTTAGGGAGAGGGCGCTCTTCAGGTCAAGCGCCGAGATTGCCAGCGAAGCCCCGTTCGCGAGCAAGAACTAGGCGTCCCCCTCGCTCCTACGAAAAACCTCCGCAACCACAACTCCCCCCACACCCCGCCTTAGCCGGCCGCTCCACCAGATCCCGCATCAGCAACCCATGATCCAACCCCACCCCCTCAGGCACCGGCAGATACACGACGTGCCCATCACCCGGCGCCACCTCGATGGCTTCACCACGAGCGTTCTCCAGGCGTTCCAGCCGCAGCGTACGGTTCCCACCCGGCGTCATGAGTTCGAGGCTGTCACCCGCCGCGAAGCGGTTCTTCACCCTTACCTCGGCGAGGTCGCCACGCCGCCCGCCAGTGAACTCCCCGACAAACTGCTGGCGCTCCGCCCGCGAGCTGCCGTACTGGTAGTTCTGATACTCGTCATGCACATGGCGGCGCAGGAAACCCTCGGTGTAGCCGCGGTGGGCCAGGGACTCCAGCTCGTCCATCAGGCCACGGTCGAAGGGGCGGCCAGCCACGGCGTCGTCGATCGCCTTGCGGTAGGCCTGGGCGGTGCGTGCCACGTAGTAGTGCGACTTGGTGCGGCCCTCGATCTTCAGCGAGTGCACGCCCATCTCGGCCAGGCGCTGCACGTGCTGGATGGCGCGCAGGTCCTTGGAATTCATGATGTAGGTGCCGTGCTCGTCCTCGTGGGCCTCCATCAATTCGCCGGGGCGGTTGCCTTCCTCCAGCAGGAACACCGCGTCGCTGGGCGCGCCTTCTCCAAGGGTCGGCTCGCGCACCAGTTGGCCCAGCTCGTCCTCCCGCGCCGGGTGCGCCTGGTACTGCCAGCGGCAGGCGTTGGTGCAGGTGCCCTGGTTGGGGTCGCGGCGGTTGATGTAGCCCGACAGCAGGCAGCGCCCGGAGTAGGCCATGCACAGGGCTCCGTGGACGAACACCTCCAGCTCCATGTCCGGGACCTTCTCGCGGATCTCGCCGATCTCCTCCAACGACAGCTCGCGGGAGAGGATCACCCGCGACAGGCCCTGGTCGCGCCAGAAGGCCACGCTGGCCCAGTTCACCGCGTTGGCCTGCACCGAGAGGTGGATGTTCGCCGCGGGGAAATGCTGGCGCACCAGCATGATCATCCCCGGGTCGGACATGATCAGCGCATCCGGTCCCAGGGCCAGCACCGGCTCCAGGTCGGCCAGGAAGGTTTTCAATTTGGCGTTGTGCGGGGCGATGTTCACCACCAGGTAGAAACGCTTGCCCAGGGCATGGGCCTCGGCGATGCCGATGGCCAGGTTGGCCAGGTCGAATTCGTTGTTGCGCACCCGCAGGCTGTAGCGCGGTTGCCCGGCATAGACGGCATCGGCGCCGTAGGCGAAGGCGTGGCGCATGGCTTTCAGCGAGCCGGCGGGGGAGAGCAGTTCGGGGGCTTGGAGCATGGCGTGGGGACGGTTGTGGATAAAACGCTGCACTCTAGCGGGGGCGGGGGTTCGGTGCCCTGAGCGGGGTCAATGTTGGTGGGGCTTTTCGTAGGAGCGAGCTTGCTCGCGAATGGGGTTTCCTGGCTGCAGCGGAGCTTTGGATTGACTCCGCTCCCTCTCCCCAGCCCTCTCCCTGAAGGGAGAGGGGGCTAGTCCGTGCCGTTTGAAAGTAAGGATTCAGCTGGAAAGCACGGTGTCCGGCTAACTCCATAGTGTCCAACACTGCCCAACAGTCCCCTCTCCCTTCAGGGAGAGGGTTAGGGAGAGGGCGCTCTTCAGGTCAAGCGCCGAGACTGCCGGCGAAGCCCCGTTCGCGAGCAAGCTCGCTCCTACACAAAAAGCTCAACCTCACTCCAACCACCGCCGCCCCTGCAGCTCCAACAACATCTGCGCCTGCTCCGGCCCGTTGCTGCCGGCGGGGTAGGGCCTTGGGCGCTGGTAGTGCTCCTGCCAGCCGGCGATGATCGGGTCGATCCAGCGCCAGGCGGCTTCCACCTCGTCGCGGCGCATGAACAGCGTCGAGTCGCCCTGGATCACGTCCAGCAGCAGGCGCTCGTAGGCGTCCCAGCGGCGCTTGCCGGGGCTGGCGGTCTGCGCCAGGTTCAGGTCCAGCTCGGCCGGTTCCAGGCGCATGCCCTTGCCGGGGGTCTTGGTCATCAGTCGCAGGCTGATGCGCTCCTCCGGCTGCAACCTTATCCACAGGCGGTTGGCCGGGCCGCTGCCGTCGCCGATCAGGGCGTGGGGCACCGGCTTGAACTGGATGACGATCTCCGAGCACTTCTTCGCCATGCGCTTGCCGGTGCGCAGGTAGAAGGGCACGCCGGCCCAGCGCCAGTTGTCGATCTCGGCGCGCAGGGCGACGAAGGTCTCGGTGTCGCTGTCGTTGTCCACGTTCTTCTCGAACCAGTAGGCCGGCACCTCCTGGCCGCCGATCCGCCCGGCGCCGTACTGGCCGCGCACGGTGCGGTCCTGCACGTCGAGGCCGCCGATCGGGCGCAGGGCCTGGAGGATCTTCAGCTTCTCGTCGCGCACCGACTCGGCGTCGAAGTGCACCGGCACCTCCATGGCCACCAGGCACAGCAACTGCAGCAGGTGGTTCTGCACCATGTCGCGCATGGCCCCGGCGTGGTCGTAGTAGGCGCCGCGGTTCTCCACGCCGAGTGTCTCGTTGACGCTGATCTGCACGTGGTCGACGTAGGCGCTGCGCCACAGCGGCTCGAACAGGGTGTTGGCGAAGCGCAGGGCCAGCAGGTTCTGCACCGTCTCCTTGCCCAGGTAGTGGTCGATGCGGAACACCCGCGACTCGTCGAACACCTGGCCGATGGCCTGGTTGATCGCCCGCGCCGACTCCAGCGAATGGCCCAGCGGCTTCTCCAGCACGATGCGCGTGTTCGGTCCGGCGAGGCCCGCGACCTTGAGGTTCTGCGCGATGGGCGCGAAGAGGTCCGGGGCGGTGGCCAGGTAATGCACCAGCACGCGCTCGTGACCGAACTTCAGGCGCTGGCGCAGGCGGCTGAAGTCGGCGCTCTGCGAGGCGTCCATGGCCAGGTAGTCCAGGCGCGTGGCGAAGCTCTGCCAGTCGGCGACGCTGAAGTCGGCCCGCGCGACCTGCGCTCGGCAGTGCCGCTCGGCCAGAGCCAGGTAGGCCTCCTGCGAGCGCTGGCTGCGGGCCAGGGCGAGGATGCGGGTGTCGGCCGGCAGGCGCTCCTCGCGGTGCAGGTGGTAGAGCGCCGGCAGCAGCTTGTGCAGCGCCAGATCGCCGGTGCCACCGAACACCAGGATGTCGCAGGAAAGGGGAAATGCGGAAGATTCGGACATCATCGGGTACTGCTCCACCACTTATTGCCTGGGCGTGACCACCTGACTTGTAGTATAACTACAAGCCGACTACATCCCATCCGCCGATCATAGCCGAGTCCAGCCCAGTGAACCTGTTGCAGCACATTGCCCAGTCGCGTCATCTGCTTCGCAAGTCGGAACTCAAGGTCGCCGATCACGTGATGCAGGACCCCGCCTCGGTCATGCACAGCTCCATGGCCGACCTCGCCCACGGGGTGGGCGTCAGCGAGCCGACCATCGTGCGCTTCTGCCGCGCCATCGGCTGCACCGGCTTCCAGGACCTCAAGCTGAAGCTGGCGCAGAGCCTGGCCGCCGGCGCCAGCTTCGGCCAGTTCGCGATCAGCGAAAGCGACTCGGTCACCGACTTCAGCCTGAAGATCTTCGACACCACCCTGCATTCGCTGATGGAAGTGCGCGAGAAGCTCGACACCCACGCCCTGGAGCGCGCCATCGCCGCCATCGCCCACGCCCAGCGCGTGGAGTTCTACGGCTTCGGCGCCTCCGGCGCGGTGGCCGCGGATGCCCAGCACAAGTTCTTCCGCCTGCTGCTCTCGGCCGCGGCCTATTCCGACCCGCACATGCAGGCGATGTCGGCGGTGACCCTGAAGCCCAGCGACGTGGCCATCTGCATCTCGCAGTCCGGCCGCTCCAAGGACCTGCTGGTGACCGCCAACCTGGTCCGCGAGGCCGGCGCCACCCTGATCACCCTGTGCCCCAGCCAGACCCCGCTGGCCGACCTGGCCACGGTGAACCTGGCGGTGGACGTCCACGAAGACACCGACATCTACACCCCGCTGACCTCGCGCATCGCCCACCTGGTGGTGATCGACGTGCTGGCCATGGGCGTGGCCATGGCCCGCGGCCCGGACCTGGTCAACCACCTCAAGAGCGTCAAGCGCAGCCTGCGCAGCCTGCGCCTGTCGCCCAAGGTGGTGAAGAGCCACGAGGAGCCGCGGCCGGAAGAGACGTCCTGAGCCGGCGCCGACCACTCGTCGGCGTCACCGGCGCTTCACCGCCGCGCCCTCAAATTGTCATCCGTCGTCCGCATCCTGGCGTCTCCAGCCCTTCGGCCTTGGGAGATGCGAGATGCAACGCCATATCGACGACACCCAGCACCTGGACAGCAAGACCCGTCGCAAGCTCGAGGACCAGCGCCGAATGCAGTTCCGCCGGGCCATCGAAGAGCGCCTCGAAGCGCAACGCCTCGACCGCGAGATGTCCGATTATCCCGACCTGATCGCCGCCAACTACCTCAACTCTGCGCGGGCGTCGGTGAAAAGCGCTCGGCCAGCTGGCTGATCAGCGCGCGCTCCTCGCGGATGAAGGCGACGAACGCCTGGGCCACCGGGCTCAGGCGCTTGCCGCGGGCGTGCACCAGACACCAGCTGCGGTAGAGCGGCAACTCCTCCACCGGCAGTTCGCGCAGCAGCCCGGCGCGCAGTTCGCGGCTCACCGCGTGGCGCGGCAGCAGGGCCAGGCCGAGGCCGGCCAATACCCCTTCCCGTGAGCCTTCCAGCGAGGCGAATTCCAGCGTCTGCGGGAAGTGCGCGCGCTTCTGCTGGAAGTGTTCCTCGCAGGCCTTGCGCGTGCCCGAACCGGGCTCGCGGATCAGCAGCGGCCAGGATTCCAGGTCCTTCAGCGACAGCTTGGCGGCGCTGCACAGCGGGTGGTCGGGCGGCGCCACCGCGACTATCGGGTTGTTCAGGAAGGGCAGGAATTCCAGGGCCATGTCCTGCGGCACCAGGGACATGATCACCAGGTCGTCGCGGTTGTCCGACAGGCGCTTGATCACCTGGGCGCGGTTGACCACGGTGAGGTGCAGGCTGACGTCCGGGTGCTGCTTCTGGAAGGCGGCGAACAGGTGCGGGGTGATGTACTTGGCGCTGGACTCCACCGCCAGGCGCAGCTGGCCCTGCAGCGAGCCCTTGAGGTCGGAGAGCTGCATGTCCAGCACTTCCAGGCGCTGGAAGATGTCGGTGCTGGCGCGCAGCAGGGCGTCGGCGGCGTCGGTCTGGTAGAGCTTCTTGCCGATGTACTCGAACAGCGGCTGGCCGACCAGCTCCTCCAACTGGCGGATCTGCAGGCTGACCGCCGGCTGCGTCAGCGCCATTTCCTCCGCGGCGCGGCTGTAGGAACGGCTCTCGCACACCGCACGGAATACCTGCAGTTGGCGAAGTGTCATTCGCATCAAGGACTTACGCATTCGCACCGGCTCCCGCACGGGTCAGTTCGCTCGACTATAAGTCAAAAATTATGGCTATCCCAATAAATATTGATTTTGGGTAATCCTCGATCCCGCGTAGGGTAAAAAAACGCCGGAACCCTGCTCCGGCATTGCGCCGAACCGCCGCGGATCGCTCCGCGGCGGATTGCCGATTGGTTCAAGTGCCGGGTCCGCGAGCCCCGGTCGAGGGAAACCGCAAGTGATCAAGAAAATCCTGATCGCCAACCGTGGGGAGATCGCTGTCCGTATCGTGCGTGCCTGCGCCGAGATGGGCATCCGTTCGGTGGCCGTCTACTCCGACGCCGACCGCCACGCCCTGCACGTGAAGCGCGCCGACGAGGCGCACAGCATCGGCTCCGACCCGCTGGCCGGCTACCTCAACCCGCGCGCGCTGGTGAACCTGGCGGTGGAAACCGGCTGCGACGCCCTGCACCCGGGCTACGGTTTCCTTTCCGAGAACGCGGAACTGGCGGACATCTGTGCCGAGCGCGGGATCAAGTTCATCGGCCCGTCGGCGGAAGTGATCCGCCGCATGGGCGACAAGACCGAGGCGCGGCGCAGCATGATCGCCGCCGACGTGCCCTGCACCCCGGGCACCGAGGGCAACGTCGCCGACCTCGCCGAGGCGCTGTCCGAGGCCGAGCGCATCGGCTACCCGGTGATGCTCAAGGCCACCTCCGGCGGCGGCGGCCGCGGCATCCGCCGCTGCAACAGCCGCGAGGAGCTGGAGCAGAACTTCCCCCGCGTCATCTCCGAGGCCACCAAGGCCTTCGGCAGCGCGGAAGTCTTCCTCGAGAAGTGCATCGTCAACCCGAAGCACATCGAGGCGCAGATCCTCGCCGACTCCTTCGGCAACACCGTGCACCTGTTCGAGCGCGACTGCTCGATCCAGCGCCGCAACCAGAAGCTCATCGAGATCGCCCCCAGCCCGCAGCTGACCCCCGAGCAGCGCGCCTACATCGGCGACCTGGCGGTGCGCGCGGCCAAGGCCGTGGGCTACGAGAACGCCGGCACCGTGGAGTTCCTGCTCGCCGATGGCGAGGTGTACTTCATGGAGATGAACACCCGGGTGCAGGTGGAGCACACCATCACCGAGGAAATCACCGGCATCGACATCGTCCGCGAGCAGATCCGCGTGGCCTCCGGCCTGCCGCTCTCGGTCAAGCAGGAAGACATCCAGCACCGCGGCTATGCCCTGCAGTTCCGCATCAACGCCGAGGACCCGAAGAACAACTTCCTGCCCTCCTTCGGCAAGATCACCCGCTACTACGCGCCCGGCGGCCCCGGCGTGCGCACCGATACGGCGATCTACACCGGCTACACCATCCCGCCGTACTACGACTCCATGTGCCTGAAGCTGATCGTCTGGGCACTGACCTGGGAAGAGGCCCTGGACCGCGGCCTGCGCGCCCTGGACGACATGCGCGTGCAAGGCGTGAAGACCACCGCGCCCTACTACCAGGAAATCCTCAAGAACCCGGAGTTCCGCAGCGCCCAGTTCAACACCAGCTTCGTCGAAAGCCACCCGGAGCTGACCCAGTACTCGATCAAGCGCAACCCGTCGCACCTGGCCATCGCCATCGCTACCGCCATTGCCGCCCACGCTGGCCTGTGAGGATCATCGAATGAGCAAGACCGTTGAGTCGAAAAAAATAAGCGTCACCGATACCATCCTGCGCGACGCGCACCAGTCCCTGCTGGCCACCCGCATGCGCACCGAGGACATGCTGCCGATCTGCGACAAGCTCGACAAGGTCGGCTACTGGTCGCTGGAAGTCTGGGGCGGCGCCACCTTCGACGCCTGCGTGCGCTTCCTCAAGGAAGACCCGTGGGAGCGCCTGCGCAAGCTCAAGGCCGCGCTGCCCAACACCCGCCTGCAGATGCTCCTGCGCGGGCAGAACCTGCTGGGCTACCGCCACTACAGCGACGACGTGGTGCGCGCCTTCGTGGCCAAGGCCGCGGTCAACGGCATCGACGTGTTCCGCATCTTCGACGCGATGAACGACGTGCGTAACCTGCGCGTCTCCATCGAGGCGGTGAAGGCCGCCGGCAAGCACGCCCAGGGCACCATCTGCTACACCACCAGCCCGGTGCACACCATCGACGCCTTCGTCGCCCAGGCCAAGGCCATGGCGGCCATGGGTGTGGACTCCATCGCCATCAAGGACATGGCCGGCCTGCTGACCCCCTACGCCACCGGCGACCTGGTCAAGGCCCTGAAGGACGCGCTGCCCCTGGAAGTGGTGGTGCACTCCCACGACACCGCCGGCGTGGCCAGCATGTGCCAGCTCAAGGCCGTGGAGAACGGCGCCGACCGCATCGACACCGCCATCTCCAGCATGGCCTGGGGCACCAGCCACCCGGGCACCGAGTCGATGGTCGCGGCGCTGCGCAACACCCCCTACGACACCGGCCTGGACCTGGAGCTGATCCAGGAAGTCGGCATGTACTTCCATGCCGTGCGCAAGAAGTACCACCAGTTCGAAAGCGAATTCACCGGCGTGGACACCCGCGTGCAGGTCAACCAGGTGCCCGGCGGCATGATCTCCAACCTGGCCAACCAGCTGAAGGAGCAGGGCGCCCTCAACCGCATGGCCGAAGTGCTCGAAGAGATCCCGCGGGTGCGCGAGGACCTGGGCTTCCCGCCCCTGGTCACCCCGACCTCGCAGATCGTCGGCACCCAGGCGTTCTTCAACGTGCTGGCCGGCGAGCGCTACAAGACCATCACCAACGAGGTGAAGCTGTACCTGCAGGGCCGCTACGGCAAGGCCCCGGGCCAGATCAACGAGCAGCTGCGGCGCCAGGCCATCGGCAACGAGGAAGTCATCGACGTGCGCCCGGCCGACCTGATCAAGCCCGAGCTGGACAAGCTGCGCGGCGAGATCGGCGCGCTGGCCAAGTCCGAAGAGGACGTGCTGACCTTCGCCATGTTCCCGGACATCGGCCGCAAGTTCCTCGAGGAACGCGAGGCCGGCGCCCTGAAGCCCGAGGAACTGCTGCCGATCCCCAGCGGCAACGGCGTGGCCGCGGCCGGCGGCGAAGGCGTGCCGACCGAGTTCGTGGTCGACGTGCACGGCGAGAGCTACCGCGTGGACATCACCGGCGTCGGCGTGAAGACCGACGGCAAGCGCCACTTCTACCTGTCCATCGACGGCATGCCCGAGGAAGTGGTGTTCGAGCCGCTCAACGAGTTCATCGGCGGCGGCGGCAACAAGCGCAAGCACGCCAGCGCGCCGGGTGACGTCAGCACCACCATGCCGGGCAACATCGTCGACGTGCTGGTGAAGGAAGGCGACAGCGTGAAGGCCGGCCAGGCCGTGCTGATCACCGAAGCCATGAAGATGGAAACCGAGGTGCAGGCGCCCATCGCCGGCACCGTCAAGGCGATCCACGTAGCCAAGGGTGACCGCGTCAACCCGGGCGAGGTGCTGATCGAGATTGAAGGCTGACCGACGGACAGACGGGTCTCAAGGTTCAGTCCCCGGGGGAGCACGATGCTCCCCCTTTTTTATGCCTTTGCGAAAGCCATCACCTTCCGGCGCGGCCGGCTCGCCGCTTCATTGACCTGCATCCAGGCCCTTCGCCGCGCACACGCCTATAAACGGCAAGCCGCAGGCCGAGTTCCGGGGAGGAGGCGATGCGTTTCGCGATTGCTCTGCTGTTGACCGTCAGCTGTACCGCCCTGGGCGACGAGGCCGCACAGGCGCGCTTCGACGCCATCATGGCCGACCCCGCCAGGCGCGAGCAGGCCTATGCCGCCGGCCACGAGCGCATCGTGCTGTGCCGCAACTGCCACGGCGACGACGGCAACAGCCGGCGCGACTACATCCCGAACCTGGCCGCGCAGGCCCCGGGCTACCTGTTCACTGCCTTCGAGCGCTACGCCAGCGGGCAGCGCACCGACTTCGTGATGAACCAGGCGGCCCGGATGCTGAGCCTCGACGAGCGGGTGAACATCGCCGTGTACTACAGCCAGCAGCAGGTGCTGCCGCGCCAGGGCGCGGTGGACGATGCGCTGCGCGCCAGGGGCGAGGCGCTGTTCGGGCAGGTCTGCGTGGCCTGCCATGGCCCGCAGGGGCTCGGCCAGCAGGGCGTGCCGCGTATCGCCGGGCAGCCGGCGACCTACCTGCAGCGGACGCTGGAGGCCTACCGCGACAAGGACCCGCGCCGCGCCGGCTCGACCATGCTGGCGGTGGCGTCGCAGCTGCAGGCCGGGAATATCGAGGCGCTGGCGGCCTACCTGCAGCAATTGCACCCCTGAGGCGGGAAAATCCTTATATAATGCACGGTCTTTTCCCACTGTCAGTGATAGAGACCATGAGCCTGCCACCCTGCCCCAAATGCAATTCCGAATACACCTACGAGGACGGCGCGCTGCTGGTCTGCCCGGAATGCGCCCATGAATGGTCGGCCGATGCCGCCGCCGAAGGCGAGGGCGACGCCAAGGTGATCAAGGACGCCGTCGGCAACGTGCTGCAGGATGGCGACACCGTCAGCGTGATCAAGGACCTGAAGGTCAAGGGCTCGTCCCTGGTGGTCAAGGTCGGCACCAAGGTGAAGAACATCCGCCTGGTGGACGGCGACCACGACATCGACTGCAAGATCGACGGCATCGGCGCGATGAAGCTGAAGTCGGAGTTCGTGAAGAAGGTCTGAGCCGCTCGGGCTTCTCTTCTTCTTTTGTAGGAGCGGATTCATCCGCGATCGCCGTGCCTGGGCCCGGCCCATCGCGGACGGAGTCCGTTCCTACGTCATTTCCGGGCTCCCGTAGGATGGGTTGAGCTTGCGAAACCCATCCTACGAAAAGCGCCTCGGCGCAGTCGTGTAGGAGCGGGCCCTGCCCGCGAATCGCGCGCAGGGCGCGCTCCTACATGGGCGCGGTTACGATCATTCCGCCGGCTGCAGGTCCTGGCGCAGCAGCTCCAGGGCTTCGCGCGGGCCGCCGGAGACGATCTGGGTGGGCACCGCCAGCATCAGGTTCAGCGGCAGGCCGAAGGCTTCCAGGACGTTGCCGTCGCGGTCGCGGCCGGGCTGCTGGCCGAGCCATTCCGGGTACTTGCGGCGCATGCGCTCGGCGTAGTTGCCGGCGTCCGGCAGGTAGCCGTACAGCGGCTTGCCCAGGGCCGCGGCGTAGCCGACCTCGAAGCAGGTGCCGCTGTCCGGCTCGCTGCCGCGGAACGACGCCAGGTTGGCCAGCACGCAGTCGGCCTCGGCGATCAGGTGCAGGTTGGCGCGATAGATCCAGATCGCCTGCTGGTGCGGCTCGGTGATTTCCGTCGGCACCTGGACGTCCAGCGGGAACAGCCCCTCGAAACCGTATTCCGTACACAGCGCCTTGAGCTGCGCGCCGTGCCCGGCGGCGTCGGGGCGGAACACGTCGGGGCCGGCGAGGTAGATCTTCAGCATGGTCACAACCCCATGAACGACAGCATCAGGAAGGTGGCGAAGAGCACGAAGTGAGTCATGCCCTCGATGGCGTTGGTCTTGCCGTCGTGCAGGTTGAAGCCGGCCACCACCAGGGTGATGAACATCATGCCGGTCTGCAGCGGCGTCATCGCCATCTGGATCGGCTGGCCCTTGAACAGCGCCAGGGCCTCGATCACCGGCACGGTGAGGATCACCGTGGACAGCGAGGCGCCCAGGGCGATGTTGACCACCGGCTGCATGCGGTTGGCCAGCGCGGCGCGCAGCGCGGTGAGGATCTCCGGGCTGGCGGAGATGGCCGCCACCAGCAGCGCCGGCACGATCGGCGGCACGCCGCTGCCTTCCAGGCTGACGTCCAGGGCCTTGGACATGACCTCGGCCAGCGCGCCGATCAGCACCACCCCGGCCACCAGCAGGGCCATGGACTGGCGCGTGCTGCCGTGGGCCTCGTGGCCGTGCTGCTGCTCGCCGTGCACCGCGTAGTTGTAGGCGAAGAAGTAGCTGTGCTGGCCGGTCTGCATGCGCAGGAACAGGCCGTAGAGCATGACCATGCAGCCGATGGTGAACAGCGAGTAGAGCTTCCACTGCGCCGCCGGGATCAGCTCCGGTACCACCATGGAGATGCCTACCGCGGTGAGGATCATGGTCACGTAGGTCTTGCCCGAGTCGTCGTTGTACGACTGCTCGCCATGCTTCAGGCCGCCGAGCAGCGCGGCCAGGCCGAGGATGCCGTTCATGTCCAGCATCACCGCGGCGTAGATGGTGTCGCGGGCCAGGGTGGGTGAGTGGTTGTGGCCCATCATGATGGCCAGGATGACCACCTCCACCAGCACCGCGGCGAGGGTCAGGATCATGGTGCCGTAGGGCTCGCCGACCTTCTCCGCGAGAATCTCGGCGTGGTGCGCCACGCGCAGCGAGACGCTGATGATCGAGGCCAGCAGGACAGTGGCGACCACCCCGGCCAGGGTCTTGCCGCCTTCGAGCAGGCTGTGCTCCAGGGGATAGACCAGCACCGCCAGGAGCAGGGCGAGGAGGAGGAGTTTCTCGTCTTTGAGCAGGCGCAGCATCGTCGGGGGACATCCGTTCCATGGGATAGAGGCGCTCATCTTAGGCCTTGCCCGGGGCCTTGCCCACCGTCGCCGGGGCGCACCAGCAGGTGGCATGGGCGCACCAATGCAAGACGCGCGCGGCACCGCCGCACAGGGCGCGGCCGCCTGGCGCGCGGCACCTGTCCACCTGGTCAGGTTATTGCATTGGGCGAAGCGCCCCGGAGGGCCATGCACCTTCCGGCCCCGACACTGCATCGACAGGAGCGTCCCCGCACCATGAAGAACAAGACCCTGAACACCCTGCTGCGTGGCCTGGCGTTGGCCATGGGCCTTGGCGCCAGCCTCGGCGCGGCGGCGGCCGAACCGCTGAAGGTCGGCTTCGTCTACGTCGGCCCGGTGGGCGACCACGGCTGGACCTACCAGCACGAGATGGGCCGCCGCGAGCTGGTGGAACACTTCGGCGACAAGGTGCAGACCAGCTTCGTCGAGAACGTCGCCGAGGGCGCCGACGCCGAGCGGGTGATCCGCAACATGGCCAAGGACGGCTACGGGCTGATCTTCACCACTTCCTTCGGCTTCATGAACCCCACCGCCAAGGTGGCCAAGCAGTTCCCCAAGGTGACCTTCGAGCACGCCACCGGCTACAAGCGTGACAGGAACCTCGGCACCTACCTGTCGCGCTCCTACGAGGGCCGCTACGTCGGTGGCTACCTGGCGGCGAAGATGACCAAGACGCACAAGATCGGCTACATCGCCTCCTTCCCGATCCCCGAGGTGATCCGCGACATCAACTCCATCCAGCTGGCGCTGAACAAGTACGACCCCCAGGCCGAGCTGAAAGTGATGTGGGTGAGCACCTGGTTCGACCCGGGCAAGGAGGCGGACGCCGCCAACGCGCTGATCGACCAGGGCGTGGACGTGATCTTCCAGCACACCGACAGCCCGGCGCCGATCCAGGCCGCCGAGCGCCGCGGCGTGTACGCCGTGGGCTATGCCTCGGACATGCAGCACTTCGGGCCGAAGACCGTGCTGACCTCCATCGTCAACGACTGGGGCCCGCACTACATCAAGGCCACCCAGGCGGTCATGGACGGCAGCTGGAAACCGCAGGACTTCTGGGGCGGCCTGGCCGAGGACACCATCGTCCTGCCGCTGAACAAGGACGTGCTGCCGGCCGACGTGCAGACCGAGGCGAGCAAGCTGATCGCCGACATCAAGAGCGGCGCCTTCCATCCCTTCACCGGGCCGATCAAGGACCAGAGCGGCAAGGAACGCATCGCCGCCGGCGCCGTGGCCAGCAACGCCGACCTGGCCGCGATGGACTACTACGTAGAAGGCATCAAGGCCGAGCTGCCGAAATGACCCGGTGAACCCCTTCTGTAGGAGCGAGCTTGCTCGCGAACAATCCCGGCCATGGCACCGCCGGTTGATTCGTTCGCGAGCAAGCTCGCTCCTACGAGAGGCCTGCACGAGACCGACCATGGACCGCCTACCCATCATCGACATCGCCCCGCTCTACGCCGCCGACCGCTCCGCCTGGGCCGAGGTGGCCCGGCAGGTCGACGCCGCCTGCCGCGAATGGGGCTTCTTCTACATCCAGGGCCACCCGATCCCGGCGCAACGCTTCGCCGAGCTGCTGGAAGCCGCGCGTGGCTTCTTTGCCCAGCCGGCCAGCGAGAAGCTGAAGATCGACATCACCCAGAGCAGGAACCACCGCGGCTACGGCGCCATCGCCACCGAGCAGCTGGACCCGGCTCTGCCCAGCGATTTCAAGGAAACCTTCGACATGGCCCTGCACCTGCCGGCCGACCACCCGGACGTGGTCGCCGGCAAGTCCTTCTACGGGCCCAACCGCCACCCGGACCTGCCGGGCTGGGAGGCGCTGCTGGAAGGGCACTACGCCGACATGCTGGAGCTGGCCAGGACCGTGTTGCGCGCACTGGCCATCGCCCTGGAGATAGAGGAAGACTTCTTCGACAGGCGCTTCGAGCAGCCGGTCAGCGTGTTCCGCATGATCCACTACCCGCCGGCCGCGGCGCGGCAGAGCGCCGACCAGCCGGGTGCTGGCGCACACACCGACTACGGCTGCGTGACCCTGCTGTACCAGGACGACGCCGGCGGCCTGCAGGTGCAGAACCGCCAGGGCCAGTGGATAGACGCGCCGCCCATCGAGGGCACCTTCGTGGTCAACATCGGCGACATGATGGCGCGCTGGAGCAACGACAGGTACCGCTCGACCCCGCACCGGGTGATCAGCCCCCAGGGCGTGGACCGCTATTCGATGCCGTTCTTCGCTGAGCCGCACATGGACACCGCCATCGAGTGCCTGCCGGGCTGCTTCGACGCCGACAACCCGCCGAAGTACCCGCCGACCACCTGCGGCGAATGGCTGACCTCGCGCTTCGCCGCGACCTACGCCTACCGCCGCGGGGAAGAGGTGAAGGCATCGTAGGAGCGGATTTCATCCGCGAATTGCGCTGGAACGAGGACGGGCTTCTCGTAGGAGCGAGCTTGCTCGCGAACGGATTGACCGGCGGCGTCATGGCCGGGATTGTTCGCGAGCAAGCTCGCTCCTACGAAGAGCAGTTGCCCCGTAGGATGGGTTGAGCGAAGCGATACCCATCGCCACGACCGCATGGGTTTCGCAAGCTCAACCCATCCTACGAAAAGCACCTCGGCGCAGCCGGCCTACGGGTTCAGGCTGGCTCGACCAACAGCACCGCGCCATCCTGCCCGGTGACCTTCACCTGGGCGCCGGCCGGCAGGTCGGGGCCGCTGACCAGCCACAGGCTGTCGCCGACGCGGATCTTGCCGCGGCCGCCGATGATGGCGTCATGCAGGGCGAACTGCCGGCCGACCAGCTCGCTGCCGCGGCGGTTCAGGCCGCTGGCGGCTTCGCCGGCGCCCGGGCGGTGCTGGTAGCGCCACCAGAACACCACGGTGAGCAGCGCCAGGATGCCGAAGGCGAGGAACTGCCAGGTCCAGGCCAGGCCCGGGGCGAAGAAGGCGAGCACGCCGGTGGCCGCGGCGGCGATGCCGATCCACAGCAGGTAGCCGCCGGCGCCGAACACCTCGAGGATCAGCAGCAGGGTGCCGAAGGCCAGCCAGTCCCAGAAGCTCAGGTGCTGCAGGTAATCCCACATGGCTCAGCCCCGGCCCTTGGCGCCGGGCGCCCCGTCGCCGAAGGTGGCCTTGACGATCTCGCCGATGCCGCCCACCGCGCCTATCACCTGGCTGGCCTCCAGCGGCATCAGCACTATCTTGCTGTTGTTCGAGGCGGCCAGCTGGCCGAGGGCGTCGACGTATTTCTGCGCGACGAAGTAGTTCACCGCCTGCACGTTGCCGCTGGCGATGGCCTCGGAGACCACCTGGGTCGCCCGCGCCTCGGCCTCGGCCTGGCGCTCGCGGGCCTCGGCCTCGAGGAAGGCGGCCTGGCGCTGGCCTTCGGCCTTGAGGATCTGCGCCTGCTTCTCGCCCTCGGCGGTGAGGATTTCCGCGGCGCGCTTGCCCTCGGCATCGAGAATCTGCGCGCGCTTGAGGCGCTCGGCCTTCATCTGGCTGGCCATGGCTTCCACCAGGTCGGCCGGCGGGCTGATGTCCTTGATCTCGATGCGGGTGACCTTCAGGCCCCAGGGCGCGGTGGCCTCGTCGACGGTGCGCAGCAGGCGCTCGTTGATGGCGTCGCGCTGGCTGAGCATGTGGTCCAGCTCCATGGAGCCGAGCACGGTGCGGATGTTGGTCATCACCAGGTTGCGGATGGCGTTCTCCAGGCCGCTGACCTCGTAGGCCGCGCGCGCCGCGTCGACCACCTGGTAGAAGCACACCGCGTCGATCTGCACGATGGCGTTGTCGGCGCTGATGGCCTCCTGCGGGGGGATGTCCAGCACCCGCTCCATCATGTTGATCTTCTGCCCGACGCGGTCCATCACCGGGACGATGATGTTCAGCCCCGGCTTGAGGGTGCCGGTGTAGCGGCCGAAGCGCTCCACCGTCCACTCGTTGCCCTGGGGCACCACCTTGAAGCCCATGAACACGATCGCCACCGCGAGGATGACGAAGAGGATCAGGACACTGCCAGTTTCCATTTGCTGCACTCCTTGGTCGATTTTGACTTCCTGTAACGCTGTTTGCTGGCTCCCCGCGTTCGCGGGGATGACGCCGGGAAATTGGGCGCTGCGCCGCAATCCAGGCGTCGCCCCCGCGAACGCGGGGGCCCGGATAACAGCCTATTTCTGCTCGCTCTGCGGCGTCACCCGCAGCACTTCCTCGATGGTGGTCAGGCCCGCGGCGACCTTCTGCGCGCCGGACAGGCGCAGGCTGCGCATGCCTTCCTTGAAGGCCTGGCGGCGCAGCGGGATGAGGTCGGTGTCGGCGGTGATCTGTTCCTTCAGGCTGTCGGTCAGCAGCATGATCTCGTACACCCCGGCACGCCCGCGGTAGCCGGTGTCGCGGCACTCCAGGCAGCCCACCGCCTGCTGCGCGCCGCTGGGCAGCGGGGCGTTCCAGGGCCGCGTCAGCTCCTGCCAGTCGCTCTCCTCCAGCTCCAGCGGCGCCTTGCAGTGCGGGCACAGGGTGCGCACCAGGCGCTGGGCCATGACGCCGAGCACGGTGGCGCGGATCAGGTAGTAGGGCACGCCCAGCTCGAGCAGGCGGGTGATGGCCGTGGGCGAGTCGTTGGTGTGCAGGGTGGAGAGCACCAGGTGCCCGGTCAGCGCCGCCTGGATGGCCATCTCGGCGGTCTCCAGGTCGCGGATCTCGCCGACCATGATGATGTCCGGGTCCTGCCGCAGCAGGGCGCGCACGCCGCTGGCGAAGGTCAGGTCGATGTTGTGCTGCACCTGCATCTGGTTGAACGAGGGCTCGATCATCTCGATCGGGTCCTCGATGGTGCAGACGTTCACCTCGTCCGTGGCCAGCTGCTTGAGCGTGGTGTACAGGGTGGTGGTCTTGCCCGAGCCGGTGGGCCCGGTGACCAGGATGATGCCGTTGGGCTGGTTGGTCATGCTCTGCCAGCGGCGCAGGTCCTCGGGGGAGAAGCCCAGCTGGTCGAAGCTCTTGAGCAGCACCTCGGGGTCGAAGATCCGCATCACCATCTTCTCGCCGAAGGCGGTGGGCAGCGTCGACAGGCGCAGCTCCACCTCGGCGCCGTCCGGGGTCTTGGTCTTCACCCGGCCGTCCTGGGGCTTGCGCTTCTCGGCGACGTTCATGCGGCCGAGGGACTTCAGGCGGCTGACCACCGCCATGGTGACCTGCGGCGGGAACTGGTAGACGTTGTGCAGCACGCCGTCGATGCGGAAGCGCACCGTGCCCTGCTCGCGCCGCGGCTCGATGTGGATGTCGCTGGCGCGCTGCTGGAAGGCGTACTGGAACAGCCAGTCGACGATGGTGACGATGTGCGCGTCGTTGGCGTCCGGCTCCTGGTCGCTGGCGCCCAGGTTGAGCAACTGCTCGAAGTTGCCCACGCCGCTGGTCTTCATGTCCTGGGCGGAGGCGCCGCTGACCGACTTGGCCAGGCGGTAGAACTCGGTGGTGAAGCGCTGGATGTCCTGCGGGTTGCACACCACGCGCTTGATCGGGCGCTTGAGCACGTGGGTCAGGTTGCCTTCCCAGCTGTGCACGAAGGGCTGGGCGCTGGCGATGGTGACGCTGTCCGGCGCCACCGCCACGGCGAGGATCCTGTGGCGCTGGGCGAAGGCGTAGGACATCAGCGGGGTGACCGCGGCGACGTCGATCTTCAGCGGGTCGATGCGCAGGTAGGGCTGGCCGGAATACTCGGCCAGCCAGTGCACCAGGGCGTCGAGGTCCAGGTGGCGGCCGGGGCGGTGCTGGTCCGGCACCTGCTGGGCGGCGAGGAATTCCAGGGGGTGCTGCTGGTTCTTCACCGCGCTGCGGCGGATCGCCAGGCACTGTTCGGCGTCGTTCTGCGCGACGCGGCCCTGGGCGACCAGCTCGTGGAGGATATCGGCCAGGTCAAGCCAGCGATCCTGGGCGGGCGAAGCGAAGACGGACATTCGGACTCCCTGCGTTCGTGTGTGCCGCGGACGGCTGCGGGTGGAGCTGGTCTGAGTCCGGCCCGCGCCGTCGGGTTCCCCAGCTTATTTCAAAAGCGCCTTCCAGGGCTTGAGGGTCAGCACAGTATGGGCCTGGGCGGCGAGAGCATCCAGGTCCGCGCTGTCGCGCCGGTGCAGGGCCTGTTCCAGCTTGGCCAGTTCGCCGTAGAGGCGGTCGGCCTCGGGCAGGTCGAGCACGCCGCGGGCCAGGCGCAGCCACACCAGCAGGCGTTGCAGGCGCGGCAGTTGTTCGGCGAGCAGTTCCGGCTGCTGTTGGGCGCGGGCCAGGGGCAGGCCCTCGGCCTCCTCGGCGAGCAGGCGCGGCAGCCATTTGCCCAGGGCCGCGGCGCCCTGGCGGTCGCCGCGCTCGTTGCGGCCTTCCTGCCAGGCGCGGGCCAGCAGCCAGCGCGAGGCCTGCAGGGAGAACAGGCCCCAGCGCGTCTGGCCGAGTTCGGCGCGGAAGGCTTCCGGCGCCTGCTGGCGCGCGGTTTCGTCGGCCTCGCCCTGTTCGATGCGCGGGCGCCAGTCGCCGATCAGCGCGTCCAGCGCGGTGCGCAGCTCGCGGCTGCTGGCGCGCGGCGCGGCCTGGCCGAGGCTGCCGAGCAGGGCGCGCAGGTCCACCAGCTGCTGCAGCCATTCTTGCAGCAGGCGCCAGTGGCCGTTGAAGCGGTACTGCTCGGCCAGGCGCTGGCTGCTGCCCAGCAGCGACCAGGCGATGGCGGCGAAGGCGCCGTCCAGCGGGGTTTCCGCCAGCAGCTTCTGGGTGTCCGGGTGCACCGTGTAGCTGGCCGGGTCGAACAGCCGGTAGCCGCGTTCGGCCTTGCTGATGTCGCAGGGCATCAGCGGCAGGTCGGCGGCCAGCTCCGCGGCCAGTTCCAGCAGCGCCGCGGGCTCGCCCTGGCGCAGTTCCAGCTCCAGCTCGCAGATTTCCTCTTCCTGCTGGTCGGCGACGACCTTGCCCAGGTCGAGGGCGGCTTCGATCGCCACCTTGGTCTTGCCGCGGCCCCAGGCGATCTCGGCGCGCTGGCGGGTGAAATCGGTGCTGAAGATCGGCTGCAGCTGCTGCTTGTCGAGGTCGGCCAGGGCCGCCGGCCAGCAGCTGTCGTCGAGCTTGCCCAGGTCCAGCTCGGGCTTGTCCAGGTACCAGTCCCACTCGTTGCGCTCGGACAGCCCGGCGACGCTGTGGCCGCGGCTCTTCAGCGTCTGAATGTACTGCTCGCCGTCGCGGCGCAGGCGCAGCGCGACCTTGGCCCGGGCCAGGTCGCGGCCGGGGGTGTCGTAGTACTGGTTGTACAGCTCGCTCTGCTGCCAGCCGGACTTGTTGCGCTTCTTCAGCAGCGGGTGGTCGCGCAGCGCCTCGAGGGTCTCGCGGCTGGCGCGCAGCTTGATTTCGGTTTCTTTCTGCATGGCGGAGTCCGGGAAGGAAAGGGTAGACGGGCCCGCAGGGCCTGGCGCGGGGGCGTTCGTCGAAGCCCGTTAGTGTACAGGACAGCACCCCGTCGGCGCTGTTCCGGCGAAGGATGGCGGTTCAACTGACGGCCATCCTGGGCCATGATGGGCACAACGCTTCCGGAGACGCCCATGCCCCTGCCGAGCCTGAAAGACCGTTTCGCCCAGTTGCTCGCCCTGCCGTCGGTGAGCTGTACCCAGCCCGCCCTGGACCAGTCCAACCGCCCGGTGGTGGAGCTGCTGGCCACCTGGCTGGGCGACCTGGGTTTCGCCTGTGAACTGCAGGAGATCGCCCCGGGCAAGTTCAACCTGCTGGCGAGCCTGGGCAGCGGCCCTGGCGGCCTGGTGCTGGCCGGGCACACCGACACCGTGCCCTACGACGAGTCGCTGTGGAAAAGCGACCCGCTGCGCCTGGACGAGCGCGACGGCCGCTGGTACGGCCTGGGCAGCTGCGACATGAAGGGCTTCTTCGCCATCGCCATCGAGGCGTTGCTGCCGCTGCTGGAGAAGCCCCTGCGCCAGCCGCTGCTGATCCTCGCCACCTGCGACGAGGAAAGCTCCATGGCCGGCGCCCGCGCTCTGGCCGAAGCCGGCCGGCCCCTGGCGCGCGCCGCGGTGATCGGCGAGCCCACCGGGCTGCGGCCGATCCGCCTGCACAAGGGGGTGATGATGGAGCGCATCGACATCCTCGGGCAGAGCGGCCATTCCTCCGACCCGAGCCTCGGCCACAGCGCCCTGGAGGCCATGCACGCGGCCATCGGCGAGCTGCTGGCGCTGCGCGCGCAGTGGCAGAAGGAATTCAACAACCCGCAGTTCGGCGTACCGCAGCCGACGCTGAACCTGGGCTGCATCCACGGCGGCGACAACCCCAACCGCATCTGTGGCCAGTGCGCCCTGGAGTTCGACCTGCGGCCGCTGCCGGGGATGGACCCGCAGGCCCTGCGCCGGGCCATCGGCGAGCGCCTGCGGCCCCTGGCCGAGCGCTTCGCGGTGCGCCTGGACTACCAGCCGCTGTTCCCCGCCGTGCCGCCCTTCGAGCAGGCCGCGGACAGCGAGCTGGTGCGCCTGGCCGAGCGCCTCAGCGGGCATTCGGCGGAAGCGGTAGCCTTTGGCACCGAAGCACCGTATCTTCAGCAGCTTGGTTGCCAGACTCTGGTCCTGGGCCCCGGCGACATCGCCTGCGCCCACCAGCCGGACGAACATCTGGAACTCGCTCGCATCCCGCCGACCGTGGAACTGCTGCGCGGCTTGATCCAGCATTACTGCCTGTAACCGCCCTGAAGAGGAGAAACCCGTCGATGTGCATGCGACGACGATAACCGCCGCTCCCGCCGCCCTTGCCGGCCATTCGCACTCGACAACCCTTCATCGCCCGCTCACAGGCCATCTGGACAATGCAAGACTACGTCACCTGGTTACGTCACGCTTCTCCCTACATCAACGCCCACCGGGACTGCACCTTCGTGGTCATGCTGCCCGGCGAGGGCGTGGAAGACCCGAACTTTGGCAACATCGTCCATGACCTGGTGCTGCTGCACAGCCTGGGCGTGCGCCTGGTGCTGGTCCACGGCTCGCGCCCGCAGATCGAGGCGCGCCTGGCCCAGCGCGGCCTGGCGCCGCGCTTCCACCGCGACCTGCGGGTGACCGACGCGCCCACCCTGGAATGTGTGATCGACGCCGTGGGCAGCCTGCGCATCGCCATCGAGGCGCGGCTGTCCATGGACATGGCCGCCTCGCCCATGCAGGGCGCGCGCCTGCGCGTGGCGGCGGGCAACCTGGTCACGGCGCGGCCGATCGGCGTGGTCGAGGGCATCGACTACCACCACACCGGCGAGGTGCGGCGCATCGACCGCAAGGGCATCGGCCGCCTGCTCGACGAGCGCTCCATCGTGCTGCTCTCGCCGCTGGGCTACTCGCCCACCGGGGAAATCTTCAACCTCGCCTGCGAGGACGTGGCCATGCGCGCGGCCATCGAGCTGGACGCCGACAAGCTGATCCTGTTCGGCGGCGAGCGCGGCCTGCTCGACGAGGACGGCAAGCTGGTCCGCGAACTGCGCCCGCAACAGGTGCCGACGCACCTGCAGCGCCTGGGCAACAGCTACCAGGCCGAACTGCTCGACGCCGCCGCCCAGGCCTGCCGCGCCGGGGTGCGGCGCAGCCACATCGTCAGCTATACCGAGGATGGCGCGCTGCTCAGCGAGCTGTTCACCCGCACCGGCAACGGCACCCTGGTGGCCCAGGAGCAGTTCGAGCAACTGCGCGAGGCGGGCATCGAGGACGTCGGCGGCCTGCTGGAGCTGATCCGCCCGCTGGAAGAGCAGGGCATCCTGGTGCGCCGTTCGCGCGAGGTGCTGGAGCGCGAGATCGAGCAGTTCAGCATCGTCGAGCGCGAGGGGCTGATCATCGCCTGCGCGGCGCTGTACCCGATCGCCGATTCCGACGCCGCCGAGCTGGCCTGCCTGGCGGTGAACCCGGAATACCGCCACGGCGGGCGCGGCGACCAGTTGCTGGAACGCATCGAGAAGCGCGCCCGGGCCCTGGGCGTGAAGACCCTCTACGTGCTCACCACCCGCACCGCCCACTGGTTCCGCGAGCGCGGCTTCCAGCCCAGCAGCGTCGAACGCCTGCCGGCGGCGCGGGCGTCGCTGTACAACTACCAGCGCAATTCGCAGGTGTTCGAGAAGAGCCTGTAGTTCAGCGCCCTCTGCCTTTCGTAGGAGCGAGCTTGCTCGCGAATGAACCCCGCTGCGGAATCCGTTCGCGAGCAAGCTCGCTCCTACAGGGGAATGGCGCAGGTGGGGCAGCGTAGGAGCGGATCTTATCCGCGAACCGCGCCGGGGCATCCGGCTATCGCGGACAAGGTCCGCTCCTACGGGGGAGGAATACCGTGCCTCCCGGCAACCTGTAGGAGCGGGCCCTGCCCGCGAATCGCGCGCAGGGCGCGCTCCTACAGGGAATGACGCGGGTGGGGCGGCGTAGGAGCGGATCTTATCCGCGAATCGCGCCGGGGCGTCCGGCTATCGCGGACAAGGTCCGCTCCTACGGGGGAGGAATACCGTGCTTCCCGGCACAACCTGTAGGAGCGCGCCCTGCGCGCGATTCGCGGGCAGGGCCCGCTCCTACAGGGAATGACGCGGGTGGGGGGGTAGGAGCGGATCTTATCCGCGAATCGCGCCGGAGCGTCCGGCTATCGCGGGCAAGGTCCGCTCCGGGGGCTTAAACGCCGATCACCCCGAGGATGCTCGCCTGGTAGGCCGCCACGAAGGTGTCGAAATCCCCTTCCGGCTGGCGTTCCAGTTCCTCTTGTTCGGCCAGGGAGATCTTCGCCATGGCCTCGAAGGCTTCCTGCTCGATGGCCGGCAGCGGTTGGGCGAGGGTTTCCGCGTGTTCGCGGCTCTTGCGCAGGGCGAAGGCGGTGAAGCTTTCGCCGCGCTCGCGCATTTCCGCCAGGACCTGCGCGGACGGCGTGCGCTCCGGATCGGCCACCTTCTCGCGCTGCTGCGCCAGGCTCTGCGCATGGGCGTCGCCGCCGGTGGCGCGGTCGAGCAGTTCGGCGATGGGCGCGATGCGTTCCAGCAGTTCGCTGGCCCAGACCTGCAACGGCACGGTCTGCCCGCCACGCTGCAGGTGCAGCCCCGGACGGCGGCCTTCCTTGACCACCTTGAGGAAGTTGCTGGTGGCCGCGCCGCACTCGCCGTCGGCCAGCAGCGGGCTGTCCTGCAGCGCGCAGTAGAGCAGGAAGGCGTCGAGGAAGCGGCCCTCGGCGGCGTCGATGCCCAGCGGCAGGAAGGGGTTGATGTCCAGGCAGCGCGCCTCGACGTACTGCACGCCGCGCGACTCCAGGGCCTGGATCGGCCGCTCGCCGCTGTAGGTCACGCGTTTCGGGCGGATGCTGGAGTAGTACTCGTTCTCGATCTGCAGCACGTTGGTGTTCAGCTGCACCCACTCGCCGTCCTGCTTGGTGCCGACCTTCTGGTAGGGCGGGTAGGGCGTGCCCACTGCGCTGCGCAGGCTCTCGACGTAGCTGTCGAGGTCGTTGTAGCAGGGCGTCAGGCCGGCCTGGGCGTTGTTCTGGTAGCCCAGGTCGCTCATCCGCAGGCTGGTGGCCCAGGGCAGGTACAGGGTGTGCTCGTCGAACTGCTGCAGCTGGTGCGGGCGGCCGCGCAGGAAACCGGCGTCCAGCGCCGGCGAGGCGCCGAACAGGTACATCAGCAGCCAGCTGTAGCGGCGGAAGTTGCGGATCAGGGCGATGTAGTGCGCCGACTGGAAGTCGCGCAGCGCCATGCCGCCGTCCTCGTGGCGCTGCAGCAACTGCCACAGCCCCTCGGGCAGCGAGAAGTTGTAGTGGATGCCGGCGATGCACTGCATGGTCTTGCCGTAGCGCAGCGCCAGGCCCTTGCGGTAGACGTACTTGAGGCGGCCGATGTTGGAGCTGCCGTAGCGCGCGATCGGGATGCTCTCTTCGTCGGGCAGCTCGCAGGGCATCGACGGGCTCCACAGCAGCTCGCCGTCCAGGCGCTGGCTGGCGAAGCGGTGGATGCTCTCCAGGGACGCCAGGGTCTGCTCGACGCCGGTGCTGGTGGGGGTGATGAACTCCAGCAGCGCCTCGGAATAGTCAGTGGTGATCTGCGGGTTGGTCAGGGCCGAGCCCAGGGCCTTGGGGTGCGGGCTCAGGGCCAGGCGGCCGTTGCCGTCGACGCGCAGGCACTCGCGCTCGATGCCGTGCAGACACTGGCTGAGCAGGGGCAGGTGGGCAGCGTCGCCGAGCAGCGCCAGGCGGCGGGAGAGTAGGTCGCTCAATTTGATGTCCTTCACGCGGCAGTCGCCCCACTATGGGGGTGGACCGGGCGGTCTACAAGGGGGAGGGCGGCCGGCTTTGTCGCCTGGCGGGCTGCGACTCACCGGAGCCCGCGTGGCACGCGGGCTGCCGATGGTCAGGATAGAGCAGGAAAGGGGCGACGGCTTACAGCTGGGCGAAGGTGCCTTGTCCCTTGGCGACCAGCTTGTCGCCCTGGAACACGTCCGCCTCCACCACCAGCGAGCGGCGCCCGGCGTGCAGGACCTTGGCCACGCAGCGCACCTCGCCTTCGGCGACGGCGCGGATGTAGTTGATCTTGCATTCCAGGGTGACGCTCTGGCGGTCGAAGCCATGGGCGCTGGAGCAGGCCAGGCCCATGGTTACGTCCATCAGCGAGAAGATCGCCCCGCCGTGCATCACGTTGCCGCGGTTGCGCAGGTGCTCGGCCATCTTCAGGCTCACTTCGGCCTCGCCATCGCCCAGGCGCACCGGCTCAAGGCCGATGTTCTCGCTGAAGGCGCTGATCATGACGTCGCGGCTGGGCATCTCGCTCATGGGGCTTCCCTACTTCTTCTTCAGTTGCTTGGCATTGGCGAACAGCGCGGCCATGGCGTTGTTCGCCGGGGCCTTCTCCTGCTGCCGCGGGGCGCTGCGCTCGCCACGCTGGCCGCCGTTGCCACGGCCGCCGCCGCGCGGGCCCTCGACCTTCTCGCCGGGGGTGTCGCCCATGCGCATGGACAGGCCGACGCGGTTGCGCGGGATGTCCACTTCCATGACCTTGACCTTGACGATGTCGCCGGCCTTGACCACTTCGTACGGGTCCTTGACGAACTTCTCCGACAGCGCCGAGATGTGCACCAGGCCGTCCTGGTGCACGCCGATGTCGACGAAGGCGCCGAAGTTGGTGACGTTGGTCACCACGCCTTCGAGCACCATGCCCGGCTTGAGGTCCTTGAGGCTCTCGACGCCGTCCTGGAACTCGGCGGTCTTGAACTCCGGGCGCGGGTCGCGGCCGGGCTTGTCGAGTTCCTTGAGGATGTCGGTGACGGTGGGCAGGCCGAACTGCTCGTCGGTGAACTTCTTCGGGTCCAGGCGCTTGAGGAAGGCCGAATCGCCGATCAGCGAGCGGATGTCGCGGCCGGTGTCGGCGGCGATGCGTTGCACCAGCGGGTAGGTCTCCGGGTGCACCGCCGAGGCGTCCAGCGGGTTGTCGCCGTTCATCACGCGGAGGAAGCCGGCGGCCTGCTCGAAGGTCTTCTCGCCCAGGCGGCTGACCTTCTTCAGGTCGTCGCGGGACTTGAACGCGCCGTTGGCGTCGCGGTGCGCCACGATGTTCTGCGCCAGGGTGCTGTTGAGGCCGGAGATGCGCGCCAGCAGGGCGGCGGAGGCGGTGTTCACGTCCACGCCCACGGCGTTCACGCAGTCTTCCACCACCGCGTCCAGGCTGCGCGCCAGTTGCAGCTGGGACACGTCATGCTGGTACTGGCCGACGCCGATGGACTTGGGCTCGATCTTCACCAGCTCGGCCAGCGGGTCCTGCAGGCGGCGGGCGATGGAGACGGCGCCACGCAGCGACACATCGAGGTCGGGGAATTCCCGGGCGGCCAGCTCGGAGGCCGAGTACACCGAGGCGCCGGCCTCGCTGACCATGATCTTGGTGCACTTGAGCGCCGGGTATTTCTTGATCAGTTCGGCGGCCAGCTTGTCGGTCTCGCGGCTGGCGGTGCCGTTGCCGATGGCGATCAGTTCCACCTGGTGCTTGGCGCACAGCGCGGCGAGCACGGCGATGGTCTGGTCCCACTGGTTCTTCGGCGCGTGGGGGTAGACGGTGGCGGTGTCCAGCAGCTTGCCGGTGGCGTCGACCACCGCGACCTTGACGCCGGTGCGCAGGCCCGGGTCCAGGCCCAGGGTGGCGCGCGGGCCGGCCGGGGCGGCCAGCAGCAGGTCGTGCAGGTTGCGGGCGAAGACGTTGATCGCCTCGAGATCGGCGCCTTCGCGCAGCTCGCCCAGCAGGTCGGTCTCCAGGTGGGTGTAGAGCTTGACCTTCCAGGTCCAGCGCACCACTTCGCCCAGCCACTTGTCGGCGGCGCGGCCCTGGTTGGAAATGCCGAAGCGCTCGCCGATCATCACTTCGCACGGGTGGCTGGTGCCCGGCAGTTCCTCGCCGACCTTCAGCGTCACGCTCAGCACGCCTTCGTTGCGCCCGCGGAAGATCGCCAGGGCGCGGTGCGAGGGCGCGCCCTTGAAGGGCTCGTCGTGCTCGAAGTAGTCGCTGAACTTGGCGCCTTCGGTTTCTTTGCCCGGCACCAGGCGGGCGGTCAGGGTGGCGTTGTCCTTGAGGAACACGCGCAGGCGGTCGAGCAGGGTGGCGTCCTCGGCGAAGCGCTCCATGAGGATGTACTTGGCGCCTTCGAGCACGGCCTTGATGTCGGCGAAGCCCTTCTCGGCATCGACGAAGCGCGCGGCTTCGGTTTCCGGGGCCAGGTTCGGGTCGGCGAACAGCGCGTCGGCCAGCTCGCCCAGGCCGGCTTCCAGGGCGATCTGGCCCTTGGTGCGGCGCTTCTGCTTGTACGGCAGGTAGAGGTCTTCCAGGCGCGTCTTGGTGTCGGCCAGCTTGATCTCGCGGGCCAGCTCGGGGGTCAGCTTGCCCTGCTCCTCGATGCTGGCGAGGATGCTGGCGCGGCGCTCGTCCAGCTCGCGCAGGTAGCGCAGGCGCTCTTCCAGCAGGCGCAGCTGGGTGTCGTCGAGGCTGCCGGTCACTTCTTTGCGGTAACGGGCGATGAAGGGGACAGTGCTGCCTTCGTCCAGCAGGGCCACGGCGGCGGCCACCTGCTGCGGTTGAACACGGCCGGAGGGCAGTGCGGAGAGCTCTTCGGCGATACGGGTGTTGATGCTGTCCATGAATCCACCTGGTGAAACCAACGAGAATACGGGGTGTGGCGCTAGCGCCGGCCGGCTCGCTCGGGCGTCCGGCAGGCGTCTATGACAACGCCCCGCCGCAAAAGCGCCGCATTATACCCAGGCAAAATCGCGCGAGAGGGCGGTCGGTCGGGGAAAAATCTGCTAACAATGGACAATCCGTGGCCAACCGAGGCTGGGCGATAATTGCCGGCCTGACCCGAACCTGGAGTTTCTATGTCGAACCCGTCCACCCTGCCCGAAGGTGAAAAGATCCTCATCGTCGACGACGACGCCCGCCTGCGCCGCCTGCTGGAGCGCTTCCTCGACGAGCAGGGCTACCGCGTGCGCGCCGTGGAGAACACCGAGCAGATGGACCGCCTGCTGGCCCGCGAGCTGTTCCAGCTGGTGGTGCTCGACCTGATGATGCCTGGCGAAGACGGCCTCTCGGCGTGCAAGCGCCTGCGCGAGGCGAACAACCAGATCCCGATCATCATGCTCACCGCCAAGGGCGACGAGTCCAGCCGCATCCAGGGCCTGGAGCTGGGCGCCGACGACTACCTGGCCAAGCCGTTCAACCCGCGCGAGCTGCTGGCGCGGATCAAGGCCGTGCTGCGCCGCCAGGCGCCGCTGGTGCCGGGCGCCCCGGCCGGCGAGGACGAGGTGGTCACCTTCGGCGACTACGAGCTGTACCTGGCTACCCGCGAGCTGAAGAAGAACGGCGGCGAGGTGCACATGCTCACCACTGGCGAGTTCGCCGTGCTCAAGGCGCTGGTGCAGCACGCCCGCGAGCCGCTGACCCGCGACAAGCTGATGAACCTGGCCCGCGGCCGCGAGTGGGACGCCCTGGAGCGCTCCATCGACGTGCAGATCTCGCGCCTGCGCCGGCTGATCGAGCCCGACCCGTCCAAGCCGCGCTACATCCAGACGGTGTGGGGCGTGGGCTACGTGTTCGTGCCGGACGGTAATGCCCGCAAATGATCCTCCTGTAGGCGCGAGCCCGCTCGCGAACCGACTCCGCAACGGGGCGGGTTCGCGAGCAAGCTCGCTCCTACGTTCCGTGCTCTGTGGTAGTTCATCTTGAAAACCCCGCCCTGGTTCCCGCAAAGCTTCTTCGCCCGCACCCTCTGGCTGGTGCTCATCGTCGTGCTCTTCTCCAAGGCGCTGACGCTGGTCTACCTGCTGATGAACGAGGACATGCTGGTCGACCGCCAGTACAGCCACGGCGCGGCGCTGACCGTGCGCGCCTACTGGGCCGCCGACGAGCGTTCGCGCGAGGCCATCGCCAGGTCCGCCGGGCTGGCCTGGGTGCCCCACGAGAACGGCCAGCCGGAAGAACAGCACTGGCCCTACAGCGGCATCTTCCAGCGGCAGATGCGCACCGAACTGGGCCCGGACACCGAGACGCGCCTGCGCATCCACCACCCGTCCATGCTCTGGGTCCACGCGCCCAACCTGGGCGACGGCTGGCTGGGCGTGCCGCTCTACCCGCACCCGCTGCGCGGCCAGCAGATCTGGAGCGTGCTCGGCTGGTTCCTCGGCATCGGCCTGCTGTCCACCGCCGCGGCCTGGATCTTCGTGCGCCTGCTCGGCCAGCCGCTCAAGCGCCTGGTGGTGGCCTCGCGGGAGTTCGGCAAGGGCCGCAGCGTGCGCCTGCCGCTGGGGCAGGACACACCCAGCGAGATGGCCGAGGTGTACCGCGCCTTCAACCAGATGGCCGACGACGTCGAGCAGGCGGCGCGCGAACGCGAGCTGATGCTGGCCGGGGTGTCCCACGACCTGCGCACGCCGCTGACGCGCCTGCGCCTGTCCCTGGAGCTGATGCCCGAGACCGAGCGCGAAATGGTCGAGGACATGGTCCGCGACATCGAGGACATGGACCAGATCCTCGACCAGTTCCTCGCCTTCATCCGCGACGGCCGCGACGAGCCGGTGGAGGCGGGCGACCTCAACGAACTGACCCGCGAGGTGGTGGCGCCCTACAACCAGGGCGAGGAGCACGTGCGCCTGAGCCTGCAGCCGCTGCCGCCGTTCCCGCTGCGCCGGGTATCGATGAAGCGCCTGCTCGGCAACCTGATCGGCAACGCCCTCAACCACGGCGGCGGCAACGTCGAGGTGGCCAGCCACCTGGCCGGCGGCGACGGCGCGCCCTACGTGGTGCTGAGCGTGCTCGACCGCGGCGCCGGCATCGACCCGCAGGAGCTGGACAGCATCTTCAACCCCTTCATCCGCGGCGACAAAGCCCGCGGCGGCAAGGGCACCGGCCTGGGCCTGGCCATCGTCAAGCGCATCGCCGCGCAACACGGCGGCAGCGTGGAACTGCGCAACCGCGAGGGCGGTGGGGTGGAGGCCAGGGTGTGTTTGCCGCTGGGGTTGATGTTGCCGCGGGGGGCTTCCTGAGCGGCGGTATCCCCGACGGGTGTAGGAGCGGGCCCTGCCCGCGATTCGCGCGCAGGGCGCGCTCCTACAGGGTGGCTGCTACGTAGGGCTTGGGGCTAGCCTGGGACGGCGGTGCACTGGATGGGCTCCGCACCCTCTCCCCGGCCCTCGGCTGCGCGCCCCGCCCTGAAGGGAGAGGGGGCTCTAGAATTCAGCACCAGAGTCTCGAGCAAGCACCGTCCGCGATCGGTTGGCCAGACGCAGGCACTACCACTCCAACCCCTTCACCCCCAACCGCCCCACCTTCCCATAAGGCCAAGCTCTATTCTGCGCCCCATGCCCACTCGGCAGCCCGTGGTACAGCGGAACCCCCAGCGGCTTCAGGTACTCCACGAAAATCTCTTCCAGGCTATGCGCCACGTTCTTGCGCGGGCAATCGGTGAAGGTGCCCAGCACCACCGCGCCCAGGCTCTCCGCATCGATGCTGTTGAGCAACTGCCAAAGGCTGCGCTCCAGCCGGTAGTAAGGCTCGCCCACATCCTCCAGCACCAGGATGGCGCCGGCAGGAGCATGCTGCGCGGCTACCGTGCCGGCGGTGCTGGCCAGGGCAGTGAGGTTGCCGCCGATCAGCTCGCCCTCGACGGCGCCTTTCGGGCCGCTCAGGTGAGTGCAAGGCAGATGGCGGTCCTCGCCAGCCAGCAAGCGGCTGACAGAAGCCAGCGAGGCCAGGCGCTCGCGCTGTTCGCTGGGGGCGCTCAGCGGCTGCAGGCCGAGGGCGCTGGCCACCGGGCCGTGGATCGCCGGTAGGCCGTGGCGGTGGAAGGCGCTGAGCAGGATGGAGATGTCCGAGAAGCCTATCAGCGGCCGCGGCGAGGCCGCCCGCAGCCGCGCCCAGTCCAGCCCGGGCACCAGCTGGGCGCAGCCGTAGCCGCCGCGCAGGCACCAGACGGCGCTCACGTCCGGCAGCTCGAAGGCCCGGTGGAAGTCCTCCAGGCGCTGTTCGGCGCTGCCGGCCAGGTAGCGGTAGCGGGCTTCGGCGTGCTCGCCCAGGTGGTAGTCGATGCCCAGTACCTCCAGCTGGCGCAGGGTGGCCTCGAAGACCTCCTCGGCGATGGAGGAGGCCGGGGCGACCAGGGCGACGCGGCCTTCGAAGGGCGACCAGGTCAGGTCGGAGGAGCGGGGGGATTTGGGCATGGGGTTATTCGTGAGCGGGCGGGAGATTGATGTGCTTCATGGTGATCCTGCGTAGACATCCCTGTCGGGGCATCGTGCCCGTCGGCACCCCCAGCCCGGCCATCCATGGCCGGTCGTTCGTCGGCGCGACGCATGCGTCGCGTACGTGCCTCCTCACCCTTTACCTTTAGTCCGCACCATATGCGGCCCGGCATTCTTCTCCAGGTACTCGATGATCACCCCGGCGACGTCCTTGCCGGTGGTGGTCTCGATGCCTTCCAGGCCCGGCGAGGAGTTCACTTCCATCACCAGCGCGCCGTGGTGCGAGCGCAGGATGTCCACGCCGGCCACCTTCAGGCCCATGATCCGCGCCGCGCGGATCGCGGTCATGCGCTCCTCGGGGGTGATCTTGATCAGGCTGGCGCTGCCGCCGCGGTGCAGGTTGGAGCGGAACTCGCCGGGCGCGGCCTGGCGCTTCATCGAGGCGATCACCTTGTCGCCGACCACGAAGCAGCGGATGTCGGCGCCGCCGGCTTCCTTTATGTACTCCTGCACCATGATGTTGTGCTTCAGCCCCATGAAGGCCTCCAGCACCGACTCGGCGGCCTTCTGCGTCTCGGCCAGCACCACGCCGACGCCCTGGGTGCCTTCCAGCAGCTTGATCACCAGGGGCGCGCCGCCGACCATCTGGATCAGGTCCGGCACGTCGTCCGGGGAGTGGGCGAAGCCGGTGATCGGCAGGCCGATGCCCTTGCGCGAGAGCAGCTGCAGCGAGCGCAGCTTGTCGCGAGAGCGGGCGATGGCCACCGACTCGTTGAGCGGGAACACGCCCATCATCTCGAACTGCCGCAGCACCGCGCAGCCGTAGAAGGTGACCGAGGCGCCGATGCGCGGGATCACCGCGTCGAAGCCTTCCAGCGGCTGGCCGCGGTAGTGGATCTGCGGCTTGTGGCTGGCGATGTTCATGTAGGCACGCAGGGTGTCTATCACCACCATTTCATGCCCGCGTTGTTGCCCGGCCTCCACCAGCCGACGGGTGGAATACAGGCGCGGGTTGCGCGACAGCACGGCGATTTTCATTGAGCACCTGAAAGGGCGGGGGTAACCATGATGAGGGGTTTGTCCTGGACGTACGTCAGCGCCGGGTTGACCACCAACTGGCCCTGGACCAGGGCCTTGGAACCCAGCAGCACGCGGTAGCGCATGGTCTTGCGGCAGGCCAGGGTGAATTCCACCGCCCAGGCGTGGTCGCCCAGGGCCAGGGTGGTGCGGATCACGTAGCGCGTCTGGGCCTGGCCGTTGGAGCTCTTGATGGTCTTCATCGTCACCAGCGGCGCCTCGCAGCGGTGGCGGCGCTGCACCTGGGTGCCCAGGTGGGCGGTGAAGCGCACCCAGTCGCGGCCGTCACGCTGGAAGGTGGCGATGTCGCTGGCGTGCAGGCTGGAGGTGCTGGCGCCGGTGTCGATCTTCGCGCGCAGGCCGACGATGCCCAGGTCGGGAAGGGCGATCCATTCGCGCAGGCCGATCACTGACAGGTGGTCGAAGGTCTTCAAAAGGAGCCATCCCAGGGTTTTGCGGCATTCTAGCAGGGCCATCGGCGCCCGCCAGGGGCCTGCCGGGAACGCCGGGCCGAGGGTAGACTGGCCAGGTTGCAGAAGTGTGGACGAGGCCGTGAGCGAGAAAGACGACGACAGGGTACGCCTGGACAAATGGCTGTGGGCGGCGCGTTTCTACAAGACCCGCGGCCTGGCCAAGGCGGCCATCGAGGGCGGCAAGGTGCATTGCCGGGGCGAGCGCTGCAAGCCGAGCAAGGAACCGAAGGTCGGCGAGGAATACGTGCTGCGCACCGGGTTCGACGAGCGCACCGTGGTGGTCAAGGCGCTGTCGGGCGTGCGCCGCGGCGCGCCGGAGGCGCAGCTGCTCTACGAGGAAACCGCCGAGAGCGTGAAGCGCCGCGAGGACGCGGCGGCCATGCGCAAGGCCGGCGCCCTGGGCGTGCAGACCGACGGCCGGCCGAGCAAGAAGCAGCGCCGCCAGCTGCTGCACTTCCTCGACGACCGGGAATAACGGAAACCCCCGCCGTGGCTGGGGTTCCGGAGGGCGCCTCAGGCGGCGATCACGCTCAGGCGGTTGAGCAGCGGCACCTTCGCCAGCAGGGCGAACAGCGGCTCGGTCAGGCGCACCAGGCCGGCGCTGGCCCAGGCGGCGAACGGGGTGAAGCAGCTCCAGGCCACGGCCAGCAGGGCCATCTGCACGCCGCCTATATAGTCGTCCTGGCCCCAGTGGGCGCCGGCCACCAGGCGCGGCAGCATGAACAGCAGGGCCAGGGCCCAGACCACCAGCCACTGCACGGCATTGCGGGCGAACAGGCTGAGGAACAGCGCCCACACCAGCAGCACCGAGGCGTGGTCGCCGGGGAAGCTGCGCGCCGACTCGTCCTTCACCTCGAAGAGGGTGTCCTGCCAGCCGCGGAAGAAGTCTTCCAGGCGCACGGCGTCCGGGGCGATGGCCGAGATGCTGGCGTGCTGCCAGCCCAGGTGGTGGGCGATCTTGGCATAGAGGGTGCGGACGATCATCAGCACCACCATGGTCACCACCATGCCGAAGGTCGCGGCGCGCACCTGGCCGGCCTTGAAGATCCAGTCGCCGCGGATCAGCAGCAGGAGCAGGATGACGCCGACCAGGAGGTCGAACGGCCGGGTGCTGGCCACCGCCCAGACGTTGCGCCAGGCCTCGTTGGTCGCCAGCGGCGCGTTGAGGGCGTGGAACAGGCTGAAGTCGAAGAAGTCGATGGCGGCGCGGGTCGGCGTCCACAGCCAGAGCAGCAGCAGGACCAGGGCCAGCGCATGGCAGGCGATGAACGGGCGCCACGACCAGGTGGCTTGGAACGGCGAAGCTTTCTCCATAGAATCGATTCCCCCTTACTGAACCGGGCGGCTGTCGCAAAGCGCGCTTTATAGGCCTTTGCCATCAGCTTGTCATGTATTTGTGCCTTAGCCAGCGTTGTGCCCAGCATGTCCCAGATCGATCAAAGTCAGCGTTTCCTCTTCGACAACACCGACGTTCGCGGTGAAATGGTCGCGCTCGAACGCAGTTTCGCCGAAGTGCTGGCCAAGCACCCCTACCCGCAGCCGGTGGCGCAGCTGCTGGGCGAGATGCTCGCCGCCGCGGCGCTGCTGTGCGGCACCCTGAAGTTCGACGGCCTGCTGGTGTTGCAGGCGCGCTCCAGCGGCGCCGTGCCGCTGCTCATGGTGGAATGCTCCAGCGACCGCGAAGTGCGCGGCCTGGCCCGCTACGACGCCGAGGCCATCCGCGACAGCGCCGGCCTGCTCGACCTGATGCCCGACGGCGTGCTGACCATGACCGTGGACCCGAAGAACGGCCAGCGCTACCAGGGCATAGTGCCGCTGGAGGGCGCCTGCCTGGCGGACTGCCTGTCGTCCTACTTCGCCACTTCCGAGCAGTTGCCCACGCGCTTCTGGCTGGGCGCCGACGGCCGCCACGCCCGCGGCCTGCTGCTGCAGCAACTGCCCGCCGACCGCCTGAAGGACGCCGAGGACCGCGAGGCCAGCTGGCAGCACCTGACCACCCTGGCCGACACCCTCAACGTCGAGGAGCTGCTGGGCCTGGACAACGAGACCCTGCTGCACCGCCTGTACCACGAGGAAGCGGTGCGCCTGTTCGAGCCGCAGCCGCTGGTGTTCCGCTGCAGCTGCTCGCGCGAGCGCTCGGCCAACGCCCTGGTCAGCCTCGGCAAGGAAGACGCCGAGCGCCTGCTGGGCGAGCTGGGCGGCGAGATCACCGTCGACTGCCAGTTCTGCAACCAGCGCTACGCCTTCGACGGCAGCGACATCGCCCAGCTGTTCGCCGGCGGCGGCAGCGCGGCGCCGTCACAAACCCGCCATTGATCGGCGCTATCGGGGCGATAGCCGAACCATTGACGCCCTCGCCGGATCAGAGGCTGCACGAGAACCGTTCTTTTCTGGCATAATCCCGCGACTTTTTTCCGCTGTAGTGGAAATTAGAAGTCACTACGCAATGTTTGGAGGACTCGGCTCCGGCCGATGGGGACCCACATGACGCAAGCCAACAAAGCCGTGTACACCGATATCAGCGTTGCCCAACTGGTCGAGGAAGCCATTCGCCGCGGCGAAGGTCGCCTGGCCGACAACGGCTCGCTGGTGGTGGAAACCGGCCACCGCACCGGCCGCTCGCCTGCCGACCGCTTCATCGTCGAAGAGCCCGGCAGCAAGGACTCCATCGCCTGGGGCGCGATCAACCGCCCGTTCCCGGCCGACAAGTTCGACGCCCTCTGGGAGCGCGTCCAGGCCTTCAACGGCGCCCAGGACCACTTCGTTTCCCACGTGCATGTAGGTTCGGCCGCCGATCACTACCTGCCGGTCAAGATGACCACCGCCACCGCCTGGCAGAACCTGTTCGGCCGTCAGCTGTTCATCAACCCGGAAACCTACAACCCGGCCGGCCGCGACGAGTGGCAGGTGCTGAACGTGGCCAACTTCGAATGCGTGCCCGAGCGTGACGGCACCAACTCCGACGGCTGCGTCATCCTCAACTTCGCCCAGAAGAAAGTGCTGATCGCCGGCATGCGCTACGCCGGTGAAATGAAGAAAGCCATGTTCTCGGTGCAGAACTACCTGCTGCCGGAAAAGGACGTGCTGCCGATGCACTGCGCCGCCAACATCGGCGAAGCGGGCGACGTGACCCTGTTCTTCGGCCTGTCCGGCACCGGCAAGACCACCCTGTCGGCCGACGAGAGCCGTTACCTGATCGGTGACGACGAGCACGGCTGGGGCGAAGGCGTCGTCTTCAACATCGAAGGCGGCTGCTACGCCAAGTGCATCGACCTGTCCGAGAAGAACGAGCCGGTCATCTGGAAGGCCATCAAGTTCGGCGCCGTGCTGGAGAACGTGGTCCTCGACGAGGAGCGCACCCCGGACTACGCCGACGACCGCCTGACCCAGAACTCCCGCGCGGCCTACCCGCTGGAGCACGTCGAGAAGCGTTCGGAAGCCAACCTGGGCGGCGAGCCCAACGCGGTGATCTTCCTGACCTGCGACCTGACCGGCGTACTGCCGCCGGTGTCGATCCTGAACAACGAGCAGGCGGCCTACCACTTCCTGTCCGGCTACACCGCGCTGGTCGGTTCCACCGAGATGGGTTCGGGCGGCGGCATCAAGTCGACCTTCTCCACCTGCTTCGGCGCGCCCTTCTTCCCGCGCCCGGCCGGCGTCTACGCCGAGCTGCTGATCAAGCGCATCAAGGCCTTCGGCTCCAAGGTGTACCTGGTCAACACCGGCTGGACCGGCGGTGGCTACGGCGTCGGCAAGCGCTTCAACATCCCGACCACCCGTGGCGTGATCGCCGCCATCCAGAGCGGCGCTCTGGTCGGCGCCGAGACCGAGCACCTGGACATCATCAACCTGGACGTGCCCAAGGCCGTCCCGGGCGTCGAGACCAACCTGCTCAACCCGCGCAACACCTGGGCTGACCAGGCCGCCTACGACGAAGCCGCCAAGGGCCTGGCCGGCAAGTTCATCGAGAACTTCAAGAAGTTCGAAGTGAGCGAAGCCATCAAGAACGCTGGCCCGCAGCTGTAAGCGCGCCCGTTCGCCGAAAGAGCCGCCTCCGGGCGGCTTTTTCATTGGCCGACCCCTGTAGGAGCTTGTCCGCGATAGCCGGGCGTATTGGCGCGCTTCGCGGATAAGATCCGCTCCTACGCCGCCCCACCCACGCCATTCCCCTGTAGGAGCGCGCCCTGCGCGCGAATCGCGGGCAGGGCCCGCTCCTACAGGTTGCCGGGGAGCACGGTATTCCTCCCTCGTAGGATGGGTTGAGCGAAGCGATACCCATCGCCACGACCGCATGGGTTTCGCAAGCTCAACCCATCCTACGAAAAGCACCTCGGCGCAGCCGGTAAGACAGTACTCCTACGGGGCTACCTTAGGAGCGTACTTTCCTCTGAACCGGAATCGGGTCGTTCGCGAGCAAGCTCGCTCCTACAATGGCTACCCCTAGCATGGCGTTTCCACCCATGACCGGTAAGGGAGATACCCGCATGCACGATACCCTCGAACGCGTCTTCGGTTTCCGCCAGTTCCGCCCCGGCCAGGAGGCGGCGGTCAGCGCCGTGCTGGGCGGGCGCTCGGCGGCGGCGATCTTCCCCACCGGCTCGGGCAAATCGCTGTGCTACCAGTTGCCGGCGCTGCTGCTGCCGCACCTGACCCTGGTGGTGTCGCCGCTGATCGCGCTGATGCAGGACCAGTTGGCCTTCCTCGCCCGCCACGGCATCGCCGCCGCCAGCATCGACTCGGCGCAGAGCCGCGAGCAGGTGGCGCAGACCATGGCCCGCGCCCGCAGCGGCGAGCTGAAGGTGCTGATGATTTCCGTGGAACGCCTGAAGAACGAACGCTTCCGCAACTTCATCGGCGAAGTGCCGATCTCCCTGCTGGTGGTCGACGAGGCCCACTGCATCTCCGAATGGGGCCACAACTTCCGCCCCGACTACCTGAAGCTGCCGGCCTACCAGAAGCAGTTCCGCATCCCCCAGGTGCTGCTGCTGACCGCCACCGCGACGCCGGCGGTGATCGCCGACATGCGCGCCAAGTTCGCCATCGCCGAGGCCGACGTGGTCACCACCGGCTTCTACCGCGCCAACCTCGACCTGCAGGTGGAGCCGGTGGCCGGCGCCGCCAAGCGTGCGCGCCTGGTGGAATGGCTGGGCGCGCGGGCCGGGCAGCCGAGCATCGTCTACGTGACCCAGCAGAAGACCGCCGAGGACATCGCCGCGCACCTTTCCGAGCGCGGCACCCCGGCCCGCGCCTACCACGCCGGCATGGACCACGCCGAACGAGAGGCCATCCAGCAGCGCTTCATGGGCGGCGCGCTGAACTGCATAGTCGCGACCATCGCCTTCGGCATGGGCATCGACAAGAGCGACATCCGCAACGTGGTGCACTTCGACCTGCCCAAGTCGGTGGAGAACTACAGCCAGGAGATCGGCCGCGCCGGCCGCGACGGCCAGCCCTCGGAGTGCCTGGTGCTGGCCAACCGCGACAGCCTCAGCGTGCTGGAGAACTTCGTCTACGGCGACACCCCCGAGCGCGAGGGCATCCGCAGCGTGCTGGCGGAAATCGCCGCGGCGCCCAACGGCCAGTGGGAGCTGATGCTGACCGCGCTGTCGGACCAGTCGAACATCCGCCAACTGCCGCTCAAGACGCTGCTGGTGCAACTGGAGCTGCGCGGCATCATCGCCCCGCGCTTCGCCTACTTCGCCGAATACCGCTTCAAGAACCTGATCGAGCCCGCGGCGCTGCTGGGCCACTTCGAGGGCGAGCGACGGCAGTTCGTCGAGGCCATCCTCGACACCTCGGCGCGGGCGCGCACCTGGTCGACCCTCGATTTCGACGCCCTCTACCAGCGCCACGGCGCCGAGCGCGCGCGGGTGGTGAAGGCCCTGGACTACTTCCAGGAGCGCGGCTGGATCGAGCTGGAAAGCAAGCAGATGACCGAGGTCTATGCGGTGCGCGAGGCGGGCTTCGACATGGATGCGCTCAGCGACGAGCTGTACGCCTACTTCAAGCGCCACGAGGCCAGCGAGATCGCGCGCATCGGCGCCATGCTGGAACTGTTCGCCAGCGACCAGTGCCTGAGCCGGCGCCTGGCCCGCTACTTCGGCGACGAGCGGGCGCCGGAGCACTGCGGGCACTGCTCGGTCTGCGCCGGCCGCGTCGCCCACCTGCCGGAGCCGCCGGCCCTGCCGCCGCTGGATGGGCAGACGTTGCACAGCCGCTGCGCCGCCTTCCTCGACAAGTACCAGGGCGCCCGCGGCATGCCGCCCAGCGCCGACTGCGTGACGCGCTTCCTCTGCGGCATCAGCGTGCCGGCCTTCACCCGCCTGCGGGCGCGCACGCTGCCGGGCTACGCGGCGCTGGAGGACTACCCCTACGCCCAGGTGCGCGCCTGGGTGATGGCGCAGCTGGCGCAAGGGTAACGCCGCGGCGGCTCCACCCATCCTAGGGTGGGGCGCCGGCCGGTGGTGGCCCTTGTAGGGTACGGGGGAGGAATTTCCTCCTAGACTCAGCAAGGCGTTGCCCGCCACCCGGCCGAGGAGCCCCCATGTCTGTCGAGCACCTGGATGTCCTGATCGTCGGCGCCGGCCTGTCCGGTATCGGCGCCGCCTACCACCTGATGAAGCACTGCCCGGGCAAGACCTTCGCCCTGCTCGAGGGCCGCGAGGCCATGGGCGGCACCTGGGACCTGTTCCGCTACCCGGGCATCCGTTCCGACTCGGACATGTACACCTTGGGCTACAACTTCAAGCCCTGGACCGACGCCAAGGCCATCGCCGACGGCCCCTCGATCCGCCACTACATCGAGGAGACCGCGCAGGAAAACGGCATCGACCGCAAGATCCGCTACCGCCACCGCGTGCTCAAGGCCGACTGGAACAGCGACAGTGCGCGCTGGCAGCTGACCGTGCAGCGCGGCGACGAGCCGGAACCGGTGCGCATGAGCGCGCAGTTCCTGCTGATGTGCACCGGCTACTACCGCTACGAGGCCGGCTACACCCCGGAATTCAAGGGCAGCGACAGTTTCCGCGGGCAGATCATCCACCCGCAGCTGTGGCCGGAAGGCTTCGACTACGCGGACAAGAGCGTGGTGGTCATCGGCAGCGGCGCCACCGCCGTGACCCTGGTGCCCTCGCTGACCGACAAGGCGCGCCACGTCACCATGCTGCAGCGCTCGCCGTCCTACGTGATCAGCCTGCCGCAGAAGGACCCGATATCGAACTTCCTGCGCCGCTTCCTCCCCGAGACCTGGGTGTACCGCCAGGCGCGGGCGCGCAACGTGACCATGCAGATGGTCTTCTTCCTGTTCGCCAAGACCTTCCCCAACCTGGCGCGCAAGGCCCTGCTGGGGCTGGCCAGGCACCAGTTGGGCAAGGACTTCGACATGCGCCACTTCAGCCCGCGCTACAAGCCGTGGGACGAGCGCGTGTGCTGCGTGCCCGACGGCGACCTGTTCAAGGCGCTGCGCAAGGGCAAGGCCTCGGTGGTCACCGAGCACATCGACGGCTTCTGCGAGAAGGGCATCCGCCTGAAGTCCGGGCAGGTGCTGGAGGCCGACGTCATCGTCACCGCCACCGGCCTGGACCTGGTGATGTTCGGCGGCGCCGAGCTGGCGGTGGACGGCAAGCCGTTCCAGGTCAACCAGAGCATGGGCTACCGCGGCATCATGCTGCGCGATTTGCCCAACTTGGCCGCGGTGGTTGGCTACACCAACGCCAGCTGGACGCTCAAGGCGGACCTTTCCAGCGAGTACTTTTGCCGCCTGATCAACCACATGGACGCCATCGGCATGCGCCAGTGCACGCCGCGCGCCGGCGCCGGCCAGGTGAAGGAGGAGCCCTTCCTCAACCTCAACTCCGGCTACATCCAGCGCGCCGCCGACAGGATGCCCAAGCAGGGCGACCGCACGCCCTGGAAGCTCTACCAGAATTACGCCCTGGACCTGGCACTGCTGCGCCACGGCAAGGTGGAGGACGGCTACCTGACCTTCACCTCGCCGCGCGTTCAGCAGGATGACGAGGCCTCGTTGCAGGCGGTGTAGCGATTCGATGATTCCTATCGGGAAAACCGCCTGAAGCCTGCGCCCGGGCGGTTTACCATGGCGGACATTTTTCGCCGTCAACGAAAGGAGTCCCCATGCATATCGACGAAGCCATCCGCAGCCGCCGCGCGGTCAAGGGCTACGACCCGGCCTTCACCCTCAGCCGCGAAGAGAAGGACGAGCTGCTGCAGCTGGCCATGCTCGCGCCCTCGGCCTTCAACCTGCAGCACGTGCGCCTGGTCGAGGTCAGCGATGCGCAGCTGCGCGCGCATATCCGCGAAGTGGCCTGGGGCCAGGCCCAGGTGACCGACGCCTCGATGCTGGTGGTGGTCTGCGCCCAGCTCGACAGCTGGGAAAAGAACGCCCGCCGCGTCTGGGAAGGCGCGCCCCAGGAAGTGCAGGACTACATGGCCGGCGCCATCGACGCCTACTACCGCGGCAAGCCCCAGGTGCAGCGCGACGAGACCATGCGCAGCTGCGGCCTGATGGCCCAGACACTGATGCTCGCCGCCCGCGGCAAGGGCCTGGATTCGTGCCCCATGGACGGCTTCAATTTCGACGCCGTGGCCAAATTGATCAACCTGCCGGAGAACCACGTGATCGGCCTGATGGTCGCCGTCGGCAAGCAGGCCGTGGCGCCCAAGCCGCGGGTGGGCAAGCTGGCGTTGGACGAGGTGGTGATTCGCGATCGGTTCTGAGGTTTGCCGATGGCCAATGAACGCGCCCTTGGGCTGTACGTGCCACCGGGGCGTCCGGTGTGGCCGGTGATCCAATCGCGGACAAAGTCCGCTCCTACGCCCGAGCTCCCCTGTAACCGTAGGAGCGGACTCCGTCCGCGATTCGGCGGATAACGCCATAGGCGTTATGCGAACCTCCGAGGGCTGGGGGGAGGGTTGCGGACTCCCCCATGCACTGCTGCCAGACCTGCCCCCTGAACCACACCCGTAGGATGGGTTGAGCGAAGCGATACCCATCACCGTGACCGCATGGGTTTCGCAAGCTCAACCCATCCTACGAAAAGCATCTCGGCGCAGGCCCTACGCCCTCGGCGCCGCCTCCAGCATCCGCCCCACCAGCCACTGCAAGGCCAGGTCGCGCTCGCGCTGGGCCAGGTACACCAGCTCCAGGTGGAACTGCCCGACGTCGAAGGGCAGCTCCAGCACCTGCAGCGGCAGCAGCCTGGCGAAGTATTCGGCCAGGCGCGTCGGCAGCACCGTCAGCAGGTCGGTGCCGGCCACCAGTTGCGCGGCCTGCAGGTAGTTGGGGGTGACGTAGGCGATCTGCCGCTTCAGGCCCTGGCTGGCCAGCCACTGGTCGACCATGCCCTTGGTCTGCCCGCCGGACACCCACAGGTGACGCTCGTTCAGGAAGCCGTCGAGGTCCAGCGGGCCGTTCACCCGCGGATGCCCGCGGCGCGCCAGCAGGCGCAGCGTCTCGCTGGCCCAGGGGCGGCGGCCGAAGCGCGCCGGGATGTCCTCGAAGCGGCCCAGCACCAGGTCCAGGTGGCCCTTGTCCAGCGCCTCCACCGGCAGGCTCGGGGCCAGGTGGCGCACGTCCAGGGCCACGCCCGGCGCCTCCGTGCCCAGGCGCTGCAGCAGCGCCGGCATGCACAGCAGCTCGGCGTAGTCGGTCAGCGCCAGGGTGAAGCGCTGGCGGCTGCGCGCCGGGTCGAAGCGCTCGGTGCCGCTGAGGCTGTGGAGGATGCGCTGCAGCGACTCGCGGATCGGCGCCTCCAGCTCCAGCGCCCGCGGCGTGGGCTGCATGCTGCGGCCGATGCGCACCAGCAGCGGGTCGTCGAGCAGCTCGCGCAGGCGGCCCAGGGCGTTGCTCACCGCCGGCTGGCTCAGGGCCAGGCGCTCGGCGGCGCGGGAGACGCTGCGCTCGCGCAACAAGGCGTCGAAGACACGCAGCAGGTTCAGGTCGAAGGTATTTATATTCATCAGCTAAATACTGCGCATCACAAGACTAAATTTCAAAAATAATCCGATCTTCCCTAAGGTGACTGTCACTTTTTTGCTCGAACGCCCGTTTGATAACAAGAGGAAGACCATGAGCCAGATTCCCCCGATTCGCAGCGCCGCGGTGATAGGCGCCGGCACCATGGGCCGCGGCATCGTCATGTGCCTGGCCAACGCCGGCGTGCAGGTGCAGTGGCTGGACAACAATCCGCAGATGCTGCTGCAGGCCCAGGGCGCGGTGGCCGACACCTACGCCCACAACGTGCGCCAGGGGCGGATCGACGAGATGGAGGCGGCGGCCCGGCGGGCGCGCATCTCGCCTGTGGACAACTACACAGCGATCCGCGAGGCGGACCTGGTGATCGAGGCGGTCTACGAGAACCTGGAACTCAAGCAGGCGATCTTCCGCGAGCTGGACGCGGCGCTGAAGCCCGCGGCGATCCTCGCCAGCAACACCTCCTACCTTGACGTCGACGCCATCGCCGCCGTGACCCAGCGCCCGTCGCAGGTGCTGGGCCTGCACTTCTTCAGCCCGGCGCACATCATGAAGCTGCTGGAGATCGTGCGCGGCGCGGAAACCGCGCCCGCCGTGCTGGAAGCCGCCCTGGAGCTGGGCCGGCGCATGGGCAAGGTCAGCGTGGTGGCCGGCAACTGCCACGGCTTCATCGGCAACCGCATGCTGGAGAAGTACGTGCAGGAGTCGCGCCGGCTGATCCTCGAAGGCTCGCTGCCCTACCAGGTGGATGCCGCGCTGCAGGGCTTCGGCTTCGCCATGGGCCCGTTCCGCATGTTCGACGTGGTCGGCATCGACCTCGAATGGCGCGCCCGCGAGCTGGCCGGCAAGGGCCAGGACGCGCCCACCGTGCAGGTGGACAACCGCCTGTGCGAGATGGGCCGCTTCGGCCAGAAGAGCGGCAACGGCTTCTACCACTACGAACCCGGCAGCCGCCAGGCCGAGCACGACCCCGAGGTCGACGCCCTGGTGCTGCGCGAATCCGAACGCCTGGGCTACGCGCGCCGCGACATCGGCCCGGAGGAAATCCTCGAGCGCTGCCTGCTGGCGCTGGTCAACGAAGGCGCGAAGATCCTCGACGAAGGCATCGCCAGCCGCAGCGCCGACATCGACACCGTCTACCTCAACGGCTACGGCTTCCCCGCCGACAAGGGCGGTCCCATGGCCTGGGCCGACGCCCAGGGCCTGCCGACCCTCCTCGCGCGCCTGCGCGACCTCGCCGGGCAGCACGGTGCGCACTGGCAGCCGGCCGCGCTGATCGAGCGCCTGGCCGCCAGCGGCGGGCGCTTCGCCGACATCCAGCAGGAGCACCAGGCATGAGCTACCAGGCCCCCCTGCGCGACATGCGCTTCGTCCTCCACGAACTCTTCGACGCGACCGGCCACTGCGCGCTGCTGGGCAACGGCCTGGACCGCGAGCTGATCGACGGCGTGCTGGAAGAGGGCGCGCGCTACACCGGCGAGGTGGTGGCGCCGCTGAACCGCAACAGCGACGAGCAGGGCGCGACCCTGCACGACGGCGCGGTGACCACCCCGGACGGCTTCCGCGAGGCCTACAAGCAGTACTGCGACAACGGCTGGGCGAGCATGACCGGCCCGGTCGAGTTCGGCGGCCAGGGCTTCCCGCAGCTGGTGGCGGCGAACTTCCACGAGATGCTGATGGCCGCGTCGCTGTCCTTCCGCGTCTATTCCGGGCTCACCGAGGGCGCCGTGCTGGCGCTGTACAAGCACGGCAGCGCCGAGTTGCAGCGCGACTACCTGGCGAAGATGGTCAGCGGCGTGTGGACCGGCACCATGTGCCTCACCGAGCCCCAGGCCGGCACCGACCTGGCGCTGCTGCGCACCCGCGCCGAGCCCCGGGCCGACGGCAGCTACGCGGTCAGCGGCAGCAAGATTTTCATCAGCGGCGGCGAGCAGGACCTGTCGGAGAACATCGTCCACCTGGTGCTGGCGCGCCTGCCGGACGCCCCGGCCGGGGTGAAGGGCATCAGCCTGTTCCTCGTGCCGAAATTCATCGCCAACCCGGACGGCACGCCCGGCGCACGCAACGCGCTGAGCTGCGGCGCCCTCGAGCACAAGATGGGCATCAAGGGCGCCTCCACCTGCGTGATGAACTTCGACGGCGCCAGCGGCTGGCTGCTGGGCGAGGCCAACCAGGGCCTGGCCTGCATGTTCACCATGATGAACGACGCGCGCTTCCAGGTCGGCCTGCAGGGCCTGGGCATCGCCGAGCGCAGCTTCCAGGGCGCCTTGAGCTACGCCCGCGAGCGCCTGCAATCGCGCGCCCTGACCGGTCCCGCGCAGCCGCAGAAAGCCGCCGACCCGATCATCGTGCACCCCGACGTGCGGCGCATGCTGCTGACGCAGAAGACCCTCACCGAGGGCAGCCGCATGCTCGCCGCGCTCTGCGCCCGCGAGCTGGACCTGGAGCACGGCCACCCCGAGGCCGAGGGCCGCAAGGCCGCGGCGAAGCGCGCGGCGCTGCTGATCCCGCTGGTGAAGTCCTTCTTCACCGACATGGGCCAGGAAGTGGCCAGCCTTGGCGTGCAGGTCTACGGCGGCCACGGCTACATCCGTGAATGGGGCATGGAGCAACTGATGCGCGACAGCCGCATCACGCAGATCTACGAAGGCACCAACGGCATCCAGGCGCTGGACCTGATCCGCCGCAAGCTGCTGGGCGACGGCGGCGCCGAGATGGCCGCGCTGCAGGCCGACCTGGCGGAAACCTGCGCCGCGCTGGCCGCCCACGCCGAGCTGGAACCCATGGCCGCGGTGGTGCGCGAGCGCATCCAGGAATGGCGCGGGCTGACCGCCGACGTGCTGGCCGCCACCCGCCGCGATGCGCAGGAGATCGGCGCCATGTCGGTGGACTACCTGCAGTACAGCGCCTACGTGCTGCTCGCCGGGCTCTGGCTGCGCGCTGCCGGTACCGCCCAGGCAGCGCTGGACGCCGGCAGCGGCGAGGGCGACTTCTACCGCGCCAAGCTGGCCAGCGCCGACTTCTACCTGCGGCGCATCCTGCCGCGCGCCAGCATGTACCGCGAGGCCCTGCTGGGCGGCGCCGGCTGCCTGATGGCGCTGGACGAGGCGCACTTCGCCTTCTGACGGCCAGGCGGCCGCCCCGGTTCGCCCGGGGTGGCCGCCATGGCGGGCCGGGTTAAACTTGCATCGATTCAGTCCGATGACGAGAAACCACCCATGTACGAATGGCTCAACGCCCTGCCCAAGGCCGAACTGCACCTGCACCTGGAAGGGACCCTGGAGCCCGAGCTGCTGTTCGCCCTGGCCGAACGCAACCGGGTGAAGCTGCCCTGGGCCGACGTCGAGACCCTGCGCAAGGCCTACGCCTTCAGCAACCTGCAGGAATTCCTCGACCTCTACTACGCCGGCGCCGACGTGCTGCGCAGCGAGCAGGACTTCTACGACCTGACCTGGGCCTACCTGCTCAAGTGCAAGGCGCAGAACGTCATCCACGTCGAACCCTTCTTCGACCCGCAGACCCACACCGACCGCGGCATCTCCTTCGAGGTGGTGTTGCGCGGCATCCAGGGCGCGCTGAAGGACGGCGAGCAGCAGCTGGGCATCAGCCACGGCCTGATCCTCAGCTTCCTGCGCCACCTGTCCGAGGAAGAAGCCTTCAAGACCCTGGAACAGGCCATGCCCTTCCGCGACGCCTTCGTCGCCGTGGGCCTGGACAGCTCCGAAGTGGGCCACCCGCCGAGCAAGTTCCAGCGCGTGTTCGACCGCGCCCGCGCCGAGGGCCTGCTGACCGTGGCCCACGCCGGCGAGGAAGGCCCGCCGGAATACATCTGGGAAGCCCTGGACCTGCTCAAGGTCGAACGCATCGACCACGGCGTGCGCGCCATCGAGGACGAGCGGCTGATGCAGCGCATCATCGACGAGCAGATCCCGCTGACCGTCTGCCCGTTGTCCAACACCAAGCTGTGCGTGTTCGAGCACATGGGCCAGCACAACATCCTGGCGATGCTGGAGCGCGGGGTGAAGGTGACGGTGAACTCGGATGATCCGGCTTACTTCGGGGGGTATGTGACCGAGAACTTCCAGGCGTTGTACGAGCACCTGGGGATGACGAAGGAGCAGGCGCAGCGGTTGGCGCAGAACAGCCTGGATGCGCGGTTGGTGAAATGAGTGAGCGGCGGATAACGCCCTGGGCGTTATCCGCCCTACGCTCTTCGTAGGAGCGGATTTATCCGCGATTGGTGCGGTGGATCGGCCATCGCGGACGGAGTCCGCTCCTACGTCCGTGCTTTCCTGGAACCGTTCGCGGTTATCCGTCGTCGGGTGTTGGCACCCCCGCGCAGCGCAGGAAGGCCGCCAGGCACGGGTTGTCGTTGTGCGGGCTCCAGGCCACGCCGTAGTCCACCAGCGGCGAGCCTTCCAGGCTGCGGAAGGCGGCGCCGGGCAGCTGCATCTTGCGCATCGAGTCCGGCACCAGGGCCACGCCCAGGCCCTCGGCCACCAGGTTGACGATGGTCTGCTGCAGGTGCGGCTCCAGCTGGATGCGTGGTTCGAATCCACTGTCCCGGCAGCATTGCATCACCGCTTCGTGCAGCGCCGGCGCGGTGCTGTGGGGGAAGCTGATGAACGATTCCCCCGCCAGGTCCCCGACCGCCACCTGGGCGTTCGCGGCTAGCGGATGCTTGCCAGGCAGCACCGCGCACAGCGGCTCGCGCAATAGCGTGCGGTATTGCAGTTGGCCGCTCCCGCGGGCCGGGAAGGTCAGGGCGACGTCGGCCTCGCCGGCTTCCAGCGCCGGGCCGAGGTCGCGCGGCAGCACTTCGTTGAGCACCACCTTCACCTGTGGATAAGCGTCGCTGTAGCGCTTGAGCAGGGTCGGCAGCAGCGTCCAGGCGGCGACCATGGTGAAGCTCAGGCGCAGTTCGCCGCGCTCGCCGCGGGCGCTGGCCTGGGCCGAGCGCACCGCCAGGTCGAGGCCGGCCAGCAGGCTCTTGCAGTGCTGCTGGAACTCGCGGCCGGCGGCGGTCAGCTCCACCGAGCGCGAGTGGCGGGCGAACAGCGGGGTGCCCAGCTCGGCCTCCAGCGCGGCTATCTGCCGGCTCAGCGGCGGCTGGGTCAGGTGCAGGGCCTCGGCGGCGCGGCCGAAGTGCAGGTGTTCGGCGAGGGCGAGGAAGTAGCGCAGTTGGCGCAGTTCGATCATCGATGCGTTTCCGGAATCGATCGGGCTCGTAACAAGCATTGGACGGTATCGATGCGGCAATCCTATGCTCGCCAGCCTTCCTATAACAACGCCTTGCCGAGCTTGCCATGCACACCGTGATCGCCGTCGTCCTGCCCATCTTCGCGCTGATCCTGGCCGGCTGGCTGGCGCGCCGCAGCAACCGCCTGGGCGAAGGCGCGGCGTCGGAGATCAACAAGCTGGTGGTCTGGCTGTGCCTGCCGGCGCTGCTGTTCAAGGTCACCGCCACCTCCACCTGGGCGGAAATCTGGCAGCCGGGCTTCCTCGCCGCCTTCACCGCCGGCTGCCTGCTGGTGTTCGTCGCCACCCTGGCCTGGCGTATGTGGCAGGGCCGCGAGCTGCCGGCGGCGAGCATCGACGGGCTCAGCGCCTCCTATGCCAATACCGGCTACATGGGCATCCCGCTGTGCCTGCTGGTGTTCGGCCAGGACGGCCTGGAGCCGGCGCTGATCGCCTCGTTGCTGGTGGTCTGCGTGCTGTTCGCCGTCGCCGTGGTGTGCATCGAGGTCGGCCTGCAGAGCGAGAAGCACGTCGGCCGCGCGGTGCTGGTGGTGAGCCGCGCGCTGCTGAAGAACCCGCTGGTGGTCTCGCCGATCATCGGTGGCCTGTGGGCCGCCAGCGGCCTGGGGCTGGCCGAGCCGGTGATGCATTTCCTCGACCTGCTGGCGGCGGCCACCACGCCTTGCGCGCTGATCTCACTCGGCCTGTTCCTGGCGCAAAAGCAGGAGGGCCCGCAGGTGGGTGCCTGGCCGCTGGTATTGGTCAAATTGGTGGGGCAGCCGCTGCTGACCGGGGTGCTGGCCTACAAGGTGTTCGCCCTGCCGCCGTTGTGGGCGGATTCGGCGCTGCTGCTCAGTGCGCTGCCGACCGGCACCGGGCCGTACATGCTGGCGGAGTACTACAAGCGCGAGGCGCCGGTGGTGTCGCGCAGCATTCTGTTGTCGACGCTGGGGTCGTTGGTGACCTTGTCGTTGTGCCTGTTGTGGATTGCGCGTTGAGCGGGGTGGTTTTTTAGGTTCCCGCGTTCGCGGGAATGACGGGATCGAGGGTCGTGTTTCCAGGTGTCATTCCCGCGAACGCGGGAACCCAGTAAAAAAACCGGGCCTGCCAAGCGCAGGGCTGGCAGGCCCGTTCGCAAACCGCTTGGCGCCGGCGCGGGGAGGGGACCCCGCGTGGCGCCGGACGCGCCCCTCAGGCGTATGGCCCGAATTGCGTCAGGGTTGCGATCAAGCCGGTTCGGCAAGCGCGCCAGTCGCGCGCACGGATCGTTGGCGGCCGGAAATCCGGTGGGCGTCGCCGGCCGGCGCGGTGCCCTTGTCGTAGGGCCTGGCCAGCAGCATGTAGAGCACGCCCGCGCCCAGCACCACGGCGGTGGTGAGGATCATCGAGTAGTTGATGTACCAGGGCGCGTCGGGGCTGCGCGGCCAGACCATGTTGGCGATGGCGCCGGCGCCGTAGACCAGCGCGGCGACGTTCACCAGCGTGCCCCAGGGGCCCAGGCTGAACTGCCCGCCGGGCACCCAGCCCTTGGCGCGGGCGATCAGCGCGGCGACCACGATCAGTTGGAAGGCGACGTAGATGCCGATGGCGGCGAAGCCGACGATGGTGGCGGTGGCGTCGGCCATGAACAGGCCCAGGCAGACGATCGCCGCCGGCACCACGCCGCTGACGATCAGCGCGGCGGACGGCACGTGGTTGGCCGACAGGCGCTGCAGCGCGCGGCTGCCGACGATCATCTCGTCACGGGCGTAGGCGAACAGCAGGCGGCTGGCGGCGGCCTGCAGGCTGAGCACGCAGGACACGAAGGACACCAGCACCACCGCCATCACCAGGCGCGAGCCCAGCGGGCCGAAGGCGTTGGCCAGGATGGTGGCGACCGGGTCGGTGTCTTCCCCGGCGAGCACCTTGTGCATGTCCGGCACCGAGAGGATCAGCGCGAGGCAGGCGAACATCGCGGCGGCGCCGCCGATGTAGATGGTCATGCGCATGGCCTTGGGGATGCGCTTGCCGGGGTTGGGGGTTTCCTCGGCGACGTCGCCGCAGGCCTCGAAGCCGTAGTACTGGAACAGCCCGGCCAGGGAGGCGGCGAGGAACGCCGGCAGGTAGGAACCCTGCGCCGCGCCGAGGCCGAAGGTGTCGAACAGCACGCTGAACGGCTGGTGGCGCTCGAAGATCAGCAGGTAGCCGCCGACCAGGATGGCGCCGACCAGCTCGCAGAGGAAGCCGAACATGGCCACCCGCGCCAGCAGCTTGGTGCCCACCAGGTTGAGACCGGTGGAAACCAGGATCAGCGCCAGGGCGATGTAGATGCTGACGTCCGCGTCCGGCGCGAAGCCCAGCAGCGCCGCCAGGTAGGGCCCGGCGCCGACCGAGACGCCGGCGATGGTGGCGCACAGCGCCCAGGCGTACACCCAGCCGACCATCCACGCCCAGCGCTTGCCCACCAGGCGCCGCGCCCAGGGGTAGACGCCGCCGGAGATCGGGAACTGCGAGACCACCTCGCCGAACACCAGGCACACCAGCAGCTGGCCGAGGCCGATCAGCAGGTACGACCAGAACATCGGCGGGCCGCCGGCGGCCAGGCACAGGCCGAACAGGGTGTAGACGCCGACGACCGGCGACAGGTAGGTGAAGCCCAGGGAGAAGTTCTCCCACAGGCTCATGCTGCGCTCGAAGTTCGAGCTGTAGCCGAGCGCGGCGAGCTGCTCGGCATCGGAATCGGTTACGCCAGCGGCACGCTTGGCAGGGGACCCACTCATCGTTGTTTCCTCTCAGGGGGTAATGGGCAGTGGCGGATTGTCTGCGGCGGAGCTTGCGCATCCGCCGCTGCCCTCTACGGGCTCATTGTCGTTATGGAAAGCGCGGTGCTTATTTGCCGTCGTCGTACTGCGAGAGCCACTCCACCGCCGCGTCGCGGTAGCGGGTGAAGCCCTTGTAGTCCACCAGTTCCTGGTTGAGGGACTTGAGCACGCGGTGCATGCGCTTGGCCCAGGCCGGGTTGGTGGCGATGTCTTCCAGGTTCAGCAGGTAGGTGCGGATCGGGAACACGATGGCGTTGCTGCGCGGCAGGCGGTGCAGCGGTTGCAGCTCGATGCGCAGGTAGACCAGCTTGCCGGCGTTCTCGGCGGTCACCTGGGTGCGGTCCGGGGCCCACTCGGGCAGGCTCTCGGCGGACACGTCCAGGCGCGGGTTGACGGTCAGCGACCAGTTCAGGCGGCGCACCGGGTGGCCGTTGCGCAGGCGCAGGAGGAACTTCAGCGCGCGGTCGAGCATGCCGGTTTCCTTCACCAGCGGCACCGGGCCGTGGTACTCGTGCCAGGCCATGCCCAGGTTGAAGCGCAGCGAGTAGTCGGCGCGCTGGGTGGCGATGCCGGCGCCCCAGTACAGGGTGCCGTCGCGCTCTTCCTGCAGCACCCAGTCGCCCTGGGCCTGGCGGGTGATGTATTCCATCGGCTCGTAGGGCAGGGTGGCCGGGTCGCCGAAGGTGAAGGTGTCGTCGATGCCCAGCAGCTTGTTGGTCCAGTGCCAGCGGGTGCCGTCGCGCTCCAGGGCGAAGTACTCCGGGTAGTCCTTGGCGTAGGACTCCATGATCAGCTCCAGCAGGTCCCACTGCGCCTCCATCATGTGCGGCGCCGAGACGTAGTGCATGCCCGGGTCCTTCTCCAGGGTGATGGCGCGGTCGCGGCATTCGCTGATGTAGTGCTCGTCGATGTCGAACACCGCGCGGAAGGCGCCGTCGCCGACGGAAACGTGGGGTTCCAGGTTCATCGAGTACATGTACTCGTCGTCCGGGAAGGGGAAGGGCGCGCGAGCGATGCACGCGGGGCTGTTGGCGTAGGTGTAGTCGTCGCGGTAGGTTTCGTCGGGGCGGAATTGGATGGTCATGGTCGTTCTCCGGCTCAGCAGTCGATGACCAGCCGCGAGCACTTGGCGCGCGACACGCAGGGCATGATTTTCTTGTTGGCGGCCTTGTCCTCGTCGGACAGCCAGTCGTCGGTGTGGAGGATTTCGCCGTCCAGCTCCAGGACGTTGGTCTCGCACATGCCGCAGGCGCCGCCGCGGCACAGGTAGGGAATCTCGTGGCCGGCGGCCTCGGCGGCCTCCAGCAGGCTCTGGTCGGGCGACACCTCGATGGTCGCGCCGCTGCGCGCCAGGGTGACCTTGAACGGCTCGCCGGAACTGCCCTGTTCGAGGAAGCGCTCGTAGTGGATGTGGCTGTCGGTCCAGCCGTGGGCGTGGGCCGCGTCTATGGTGGCCTGGATCATGCCCTCGGGGCCGCAGACGTACACGTCGCTGCCCAGCGGGCGGTCGGCCAGCACGGCGGAGATGTTCAGGCGCTCGCCACGGTCGTCGCGGTACAGGCGCACGGCGTCGCCGTATTCGCGCGCCAGCTCCTCGCCGAGGCGCGAGTGTTCCGCGCCGCGCACCGCCAGGTGCACTTCGAACGGGGTGCCGCGCAGGCGCAGCTCGGCCAGCTGCGAGCACACCGGGGTGATGCCCACGCCGCCGGCGATGAACAGGTGCAGGCGCGCGTGCTTGCTCAGCGGGAACAGGTTCACCGGGCGGAGGATTTCCAGCACGTCGCCTTCCTTCACCGCATCGTGCATGCGCCTGGAGCCGCCGCGGCCGTCTTCCACGCGGCGCACGGCGATCTGGTAGGCGCTGGCGTCGTAGGGCGAGCTCATTAGCGAGTAGGCGTTGCGGTAGGTGCCGCCGTCGTGGGGGATCAGCACCACCACGTTGCTGCCGCCGGAGAAGGGCGTGAGCTGGCCGCCGTCGCGCGGGACCAGGGTGAAGCGCTTGATCTCCGGGGTCACCTGCTCGATGCGGGCGACGCGGACGTTGAGGGTTCCAGTGGACTGGCTCATGTGTCGAGCTCCTCGGCTGCCGGCAGCTCGCCGGGGACTTCGGCGTCGGCCTTGACCGCCTGGAAGGCGGCGAGGCGGCGCGAGTAGTGGTCGCGGACCACCAGGGTGCGGGCGCAGTGCGGGCAGGCGAAAACGCGCTGGGTGACGTTCTCGGTGTAGCCGTCGCAGTGCACGCACCAGACGCGGCGCACGAAGGAGCCGCAGTGCTCGCGCAGCACCTCGTCCCGGTTCAGGTTGATCGCGTCGGCCGCCTGCATGGCGGTGCCGATGAAGCTTTCCGAGCCGGCCAGGTACAGGCGGGTGCCCATGCGCGACTGGCCGAGCAGGGCGTGCAGCTCGTCGACCAGCGCGCGGTTGCTCGGGTAGACGCTCAGCTCGACGTCGGCGATGTCGCGCAGCGCGGCCAGGTGGTCCTGCCCGGAGAAGGATTCGGTGGAATAGAGCACGCGGATGGGCGCGCTGCGCGGCATTTCGGCCAGCAGCCGGAGCATGGCGCTGCCGCCGCTGCCTTGCCCGGCGACTATGTGGTTGCTGCCGGCGAGCGGGCGCAGGTCGTCGTAGACCGGCCTGCTCTTGATACCTGTGATGAGCATTGTTGTTGTGCCTCCAGAACTGCCGGCAACCCCGGTCGGGGATGCCTGGCGCGATTCGAGGACCCGTGCACGGTCACGGGTCGATGGAGGTGGAGCACAGGGTGTGCCAAGAAATTAAGTTGTTGAAAATGAAGGGTTTGTTGTTTTGGAGGGGAGGGAATGTAAGCAGAAATGACAAGGGGGATAGGCAGAAATGCAGCGTTGGTGGGGGTGGTTATCCTGGGGCGGCGGTGTGTTGGTTGGGGGCCGCCCCTCTCCCCAGCCCTCGGCTGCGCGCCCCGCCCTGAAGGGAGAGGGGGCTAGTCCGTGCCGAGAGGAAGAGTGGTTTCAGCTGGAAACCACTGGAGCTGCCGGCTGACGCCAGAATACCCAACCCTGCCCAACGGTCCCCTCTCCCTTCAGGGAGAGGGTTAGGGAGAGGGAACGGAGGTCAGCGCAATGCCAATGCACCCGGCAAACGCCATTCGCAGGCAGGGCCCCTACGTTGCAGGTGAGCACGGCTTCTCGTAGGAGCGAGCTTGCTCGCGAACCGCATGGCACCGCGTTTGTTCGCGAGCAAGCTCGCTCCTACAAGAGCAGCCTGGCGCTCAATCCCGCTGCAACTTCCGAATCAACGTCCCGACATCGATCCCCAGGTGCTGCGCCGCCTTGCGCTTGCTGCCGCACAGGCGCACGGCCTGGAGGATCACCTGGCGCTCGAAGCGCTGCACCTGCGCCTTGAGCGGTTCGTCGGCGCTGGCGAAGGGCAGCAGTTCTTCCTCCCCGGCGGACATGGCCTGGCCCAGCAGCTCCGGTGGCAGGTGCTGTTCTTCGGCGACGTCGTCGGCCAGCACCGCCAGGCGTTCGAAGATGTTCACCAGCTCGCGGATGTTGCCCGGGAAGTCATGGCCCAGCAGGCGCTGGCGGCAGGCCGTGGACAGCCGCAGGGGCGGCTGGCGGTCGCGGTTGATGCGGGCCAGGAGGATGTCCATCAGCACCGGCAGGTCGTCGCGGTGGGCGCGCAGCGGCGGGATGTCCACCGGCAGCACGGCCAGGCGGTAGTAGAGGTCGGCGCGGAACAGGCCGGCGGACACCTGCGCCTTGAGGTCCTTGTTGGTGGCGGCGATCACCTGCACCTGGACCTTCTTCGCCAGCGGCGAACCCACCGGCTGGATGGTGCCGTCGTCGAGGAACTTGAGCAGCTTGGCCTGCACCTGCAGGGGGATCTCGCCGATCTCGTCGAGGAACAGCGTGCCGCCGGCGGCGCTCTCGATGTAGCCACGCTTGCCTTGCTGCAGCGCGCCGGTGAAGGCGCCGCGCTCGTAGCCGAACATCTCCGACTCGAACAGCGTCTCGGGGATGCTCGCGCAGTTCACGTCGACGAAGGGCCGGTCGCCCCAGCCGGCGGCGCGGTGGATGTGCCGGGCGATGGCGGTCTTGCCCACGCCCGGCTCGCCGAGCAGCAGCAGGCGGGCGCGGCGACGGAAGGCGCGCACGCCCATGTCGGCGATGTCCGAGAGCAGCGGCGACATGTGCAGCGCGTTGTCCTGCGGGTCGCCCAGGCTCGCTGGGCTGTCCGCCAGCGACGGCGCCGGGGCGCTGCGGCCGGCGCTTTCGCGCGCTTCGTATTCGCGCTGGATCAGCAGCGTGTAGGGCTTCTCGTAGGCGCCGGCGGGCACGCTCTGCAGGCGGGTGAGAAACAGCCGGCCGTCGCGCGAGCGCGTCAGCGCGCTCTTGCCGCCGCGGCGCACGGCCTGCAGGAAGTCGTCGAACTGCAGCGCCGAGCGCTGGTAGAAATCGCTGTCGCTCAGGCCCAGCACGTCTTGGCGCGCCACGCGGTTGATGCGCTCGGCGGCCAGGTTGAGGAAGCGCACCCGGGAGTCGCCGTCGCAGACGATCAGCGCCTCGCCGAAGCCGTCGAGCAGGGCGTGCAACGCCGGCGCCTCCAGCAGCGCGGCGAGCATCTCGGCGCTGACGTTGACCGACGAGCGCATGCCCATGCGCATCGGCGCGAAGAAGCCCTCGCCGCTCATGGGTGCAGCTCTGCCGGCCGGCGCTCGACGCCGTCCGGGCGCAGCACCACCACGCGCCAGGCCTGGTCCTCGCGGATCAGGATGCGCGAGCAGTGGCTGTCGAAGGCGCGGTAGCGGCCGTACTGGTCGGGCAGCTCCAGGCGCTGCCAGGTGCGCTCGGGCAGCGGCAGGCGGTCGAGGGTGGCGGCCACGCCGGCGGCGCGGGTGATGCCGAACACCTGCTCGAAGGCGGCGTTGCGCCATTGCGGCTGGGCGGCTTCGTCGATCACCAGCACCGCGTCGGGCACCGCGTCGAACACCCGGCGCAGGGCCTCGATGCGCTGCTCGGCGTCGTGTTGCATGCGCAGCTCCTGGCTGACGTCGCGCAGGCTGCCCCACATGCGCAGCAGGCGGCCGTTGTGGATGCTGGCGCGCACGTCGTTCTCCACGTAGGCCGGCGAGCCGTCGTGGCGGCGGTCCACCGAGAGCGCGCCGTCGACGTGGAAGTCGGCCTCGATCAGCCGCCGCACGAATTCCTCGTTGGCCGGGCTGCGCGGCCAGTACAGGCGCACCGGCTGCTGGCCGAAGTCGACGTCGGCGGGCATCTCGTAGATGGCCGCCATGGCGCGGTTGCACATGCGCCAGTAGGAGCGGTTCTCGAACACCTGGCGGACGATCTCGTCGGGCGTCTGGCGCACGTCCACCGGCTCGGCGAACTCGATGCACCAGTAGGCCACCTTGGCGCTGTAGAGCATCTGGCTCATGACTTCGTTGGCGTTCTGCAGCTCGCCCAGGCGCCGGCTGATGCCGCCCAGGGGCATCTTCACCAGGTGCAGGCGCGCCGGCTCGCCGTCGCGCCACTGCAGCACGCCGCTGGCCAGCACCGGCAGCAGGCCGCCATTGTGGCGGATGAGGGTCAGCTCCAGGTCCTGCACCCGTTCGTCGGCCGGCGGGTTGGCGAAGAGCTGCTGCAGGGCGCGCACCGAGTCGGCGGTGTAGACCTGTTCCATGCCCTGGCCGTGGAGCGCGCCGGGCGGGTAGCCGAGCTGGTCGCTCTGCTCGGCGGAGACGTCGAGGAAGCGGCCATCCGCGGCGATGCTGTCGGCCAGCAGCAGGCCACGGTCGAGCAGCAGGCGTAGCGGGTCCATCTGGGATTCTCCATGGGGGATGACGGGGCCGGCGCGGTGGCGCGGGCCAGTCGTCTACCCAGGCAGGTTGCATGCCAGGACGGAGCGCCCGTGACATGGGGGCCGGCGGCCTGGCGCCGTGGCGACTGTATGCAGAAATGCAGCGCCGTTTGCGTTTGCGCAGCGTCTTCGCAGAAGGGTAGCGCCTCCCCGGGGAAGGCGTAAGACAGGACTTTGGCCTAGTACACGTCGATTAACATGGCATGTTAATCTGATGCGCATTCTTCCGCGGAGGAGTGGACGATGATCGCCGTACGTGACGCCTGGGCGGCCGGGCTTCTGAAGTTGCAGAACTGGCCACGCAACCTGCTGGCCGGGGTCATCGTCGGGGTGGTCGCGCTGCCCCTGGCCATGGCCTTCGCCATCGCCTCCGGGGTCAAGCCCGAGCAGGGCCTGTACACGGCCATAGTGGCGGGCATCGCGGTGTCGCTGTTCGGCGGCAGCCGGGTGCAGATCGCCGGGCCCACCGGCGCCTTCATCGTCATCCTCGCCGGCATCACCGCGCGCTACGGCGTCGACGGCCTGCAACTGGCCACGCTGATGGCCGGGGTCATCCTCCTGCTGCTGGGCATCACCCGCCTGGGCAGCGTCATCAAGTACATCCCCGACCCGGTCATCGTCGGCTTCACCGCCGGCATCGGGGTGATCATCTGGGTCGGCCAGTGGAAGGACTTCTTCGGCCTGCCGGCGGTGGGCGGCGAGCACTTCCACCAGAAGCTCTGGCACCTGTTGCAGGCGCTGCCGCAGCTGCACCCGGCGACCACCCTGCTGGCCCTCTTAGGCCTGGCCGCGGTGCTCTACGGCCCGCGCCTGCCGTACCTGGGGCGGGTGCCGGGGCCGTTGCTGGCGATGGTGCTGGTCAGCGTGCTGCAGGCGCTGTTCCAGTTCGATGGCGTGGCCACCATCGGCAGCGCCTTCGGCGGCATCCCCCGCGGCCTGCCGGTGCCGAGCCTGCCGGAGATCAGCCTGCCGCGGATGCTGGAACTGATCGGCCCGGCCTTCGCCATCGCCATGCTCGGGGCCATCGAGTCGCTGCTCTCGGCAGTGGTCGCCGACGGCATGGCCGGCACCCGCCACGACTCCAACCAGGAGCTGGTCGGCCAGGGCATCGCCAACCTGCTGGCGCCGCTGTTCGGCGGCTTCGCCGCCACCGGCGCCATCGCCCGCACCGCCACCAACATCCGCAACGGCGGCAACAGCCCGATCGCCGGGGTGGCCCACGCGGCGACCCTGGTGCTGATCATCCTGTTCCTCGCCCCGCTGGCCTCGAGCATCCCGCTGTGCGCGCTGGCGGCGATCCTCTTCGTGGTGGCCTGGAACATGAGCGAGGCCCGCCACTTCGTGCGCATGCTGCGCCGTGCGCCCAGGGCCGACGTGGCCATCCTGCTGATCACCTTCGGCCTGACGGTGTTCAGCGACCTGGTGATAGCGGTGAACATCGGGGTGATCCTGGCGATGCTGCTGTTCATGCGGCGCATGGCCTCCTCGGTGGAAGTGCTGCAGCAGGGCAGCGCCGAGCTGCGGGGCGAACTGCAGGGCGCGCTGCCGCCGGGCGTGCTGGTCTACACCATCGAGGGGCCGTTGTTCTTCGGTGCTGCGGAAACCTTCGAGCGTGCCCTGGCGCAGACCCGCAGCGATCCGCAGTTGCTGGTGATCCGCCTGAGGCGGGTGCCGTTCATGGACATCACCGGGATGCAGACGCTGGAGGAGATGATCCAGCAACTGCGCAAGCGCGGGGTGACGGTGAAGCTCTGCGAGGCCAACCAGCGGGTGCGGCACAAGCTGGTGCGGGCGGGGATCATCGAGGCGGTGGGTAGGCGGAATTACCATGCCAGTTTTGCCATGGCGCTGGCGGCCTGCGAGGGGCGGGAGGAGGAGGGGGTTTCTTCGTAGGGAGGATTCGGCGCCGCCTGGGAGCAATCGCGGACGGAGTCCGCTCCTACGCCCGTGCCTCCCTGGGACCGGTCTCGCCAGCGCTTTTCGTAGGATGGGTTGAGCCTGCGAAACCCATGCAGTTGCGGTGATGGGTATCGCTTCGCTCAACACCATCCTACGAAAAGCCATGCTTCCTGGAACCGTAGGAGCGGACTCCGTCCGCGATCGAGCCGGCAGGCTGCTCCAGACTGGCCGCGGCCCTCAATCCTGCCCCCCCACCTTCGGCTGCGTGGCATAGCTCACCCCGTGGCTCTCCAGGTAATCGCGGATCAGCTGGCGAACCACCTGGGACGGTGTCAGGTCCTGGCTGGCGCAGAGTTCCTCGAAGGCCTTCTTCTTCACCGGGTCGATCAGGACGGTCAGGCGGGCGGTGCGGTTTTCCATGGGTTCTACTTGTTCGGTTCGCGGATGTTAATCAAATTCTAATGCCCCATCCGCGCCCCTGTCATGGCGCCGTCCGCCGCAGCCGCCGCTGGCTCACTGTTCGCCGCGGATGTACTGCTCCAGCTGCTGGATCAGCTGGGCCTGCTCGGCGATGGCTTCCTTGACCAGGTCGCCGATGGACAACAGCCCCACCAGCTGGCCGTTCTCCACCACCGGCAGGTGGCGCAGGTGGCGCTCGGTCATGATGCTCATGCAGGTGTCGACGTTCTGCTGCGAATCCACCGTGACCACCGGCGAGCTCATGATGGCGCTGACCGGGGTGCCCACCGAGCTGCGGCCCTGGAGGATCATCTTGCGCGCGTAGTCGCGTTCGCTGACCACGCCCACCACCTGGCCGTTGTCCACCACCGGCAGGGCGCCGACGTTCTTCACCGCCATCACCCGCAGGGCGTCGAGCACCATCTCGTGCGGGCCTATGGTGTGCACCTGCTGGCTCTGCTTGGCGTGGAGGAGCTGTGCGACGGTCTTCATGCTGGATGTCCTTCTGCTGTTGTGCGCAGGGCCGATGCCCCGGTGTGGCCACAGGATCGGCAAGCGAGGCTTCCCGCACAATGCTGGAAACGGCATCGCCCCCATAGGAAAACGTCATGACCTTCCTTCTGACTTATAGCCAAATGCGCCGCGCCGCGCGACCGCCGAGGCTTTGCGCGGGCCCGGCGAGGCCGTAGCATTGAGGCTCGCCGCACCCCGCCTGCCGAGACCGCACCATGCACGACGACGACATCGACCTCCCCGAGCCGGAGCACGAGCATCTGCTCGACCATGAGTGGGACGAGGATTCCCCGGAGGATTTCGAGCACGACGCCACCGGCCTGCGCGACGAGCCCGAGGACGATCAGGACGACTGGGACGACGAGGACAGCGACGCCCACTGGCACGACGACTGAGGCGCGCCGGCGCTCACTGCGAAGTGATGCGCCGGTACTCGTTCTGGTACTGGTCGAACGGCAGGTTGCTGCGCTGCAGCTTCTGCAGCTGGCGCTCCTGGTTCTCCACTGCCACCACCGGCTTGGCCGCCGCCTCCCGGCTGGCCACCGACTGGCCGGGCGCCGGGGCCGGCGCGGGGCGGGCCGGTTGCTCGGCCGGCGTGCTGGCCGGCATCGGCGCCTCCGGTAGCGGGTCGCGCTTGGCGATGCGCTGGGCGCTTTCGACTTCCTCGATGATCGCCTTGGAAATGTCCTTGAGCTGGCCTTCCAGCGCCGCCGGCTCGGCGGATTCGCTCTCGTAGCGGCGCGAGCCCATCAGCCGGCCGCTGGGGCCGTCGGTGAAGCGCACGTTGACGCGCAGGCTGCCCTTGCCCAGGCCGTCGCCGTCGGCCTGCTGGCGCAAGCGGTCGACTTCCACCACCAGCAGCGTCGCTGGCAGCGCGGTGATGGTCACCGCGCCGGCCTGCTCGCCCAGCTGGTAGTCGGACGAGGCCGCGCGGTCCGCCAGGATGCGCCGCCAGGTGCTGGTCAGCCGCGTCCAGCCCGGCGTCGCGGTCACGCTGGCATCGCCCTGGAAGTTCACCAGCAGGCGGTTGCGGGTGTCGGCATAGGTGCTGATGGGGGAGAGCGCGTCGGCGCGCTTCACATCCGCCGCGCAGCCGGCCAGGCCGGCCACGAGGAGCAGTACGAAACAGGTACGCACGATGGCCTCCTTGGAAAATGCACGGGCCGGGAGGTGCAAGTCTAGTCGGTGCTTTGGCGCTTGCAGGGCGCGGCGGCACATTTCCGTCGCCCGGCTGTTCACCTGGCAACAGCGCATCAGCAGCTTGCCCGGCGGCGGACAGGACGATAACCCGGCGCCTGTTGCAAGTTCATGATCCGCAAGGCTTTCCGGCACTGGCACGGTTGCTGCTCCGGCCCAGGTGGAAGCCGCGTGGCGCCTGGCCGCGCGGCATGCAATCGCGCCACTCCCGGAGAGCAGAACCATGAGCCAGCAACCCATCCGCTTCGCCTACTGGGTGCCCAACGTCAGCGGCGGCCTCGTCGTCAGCAACATCGAGCAGCGCACCAGTTGGGACTTCGACTACAACCGCCGGCTGGCGCAGAGCGCCGAGAAGGCCGGTTTCGACTACGCCCTGTCGCAGATCCGCTTCACCGCCGGCTACGGCGCCGAGTACCAGCACGAGTCGGTGGCCATCAGCCACGCGCTGCTGGCGGCGACCGAGAAGCTCAAGGTCATCGCCGCCATCCTCCCCGGCCCGTGGAACCCGGCGCTGGCGGCCAAGCAACTGGCGACCATCGACCAACTGACCGGCGGCCGCATCGCGGTGAACATCGTCTCCGGCTGGTTCAAGGGCGAGTTCCACGCCATCGGCGAGCCCTGGCTGGAGCACGATGAGCGCTACCGCCGCTCCGAGGAATTCATCCGCGCGCTCAAGGGCATCTGGACCCAGGACAACTTCACCTTCAACGGCGACTTCTACCGCTTCCGCGACTACAGCCTCAAGCCCAAACCGCTGCAGCGCCCGCACCCGGAAATCTTCCAGGGCGGCAGCTCGCGGGCCGCGCGCGACATGGCCGCGCGGGTGTCGGACTGGTACTTCACCAACGGCAACACGGTGGAAGGCATCAAGGCCCAGGTCGACGACATCCGCGCCAAGGCCGCGGCCAACGGCCACGCGGTGAAGATCGGGGTGAACGCCTTCATCATCGCCCGCGACAGCGAGGCCGAGGCCCGCGCGGTGCTGCAGGAGATCATCGACAAGGCCAACCCCGAGGCGGTCAACGCCTTCGGCCACGAGGTGAAGAACGCCGGCGCCGCCAGCCCGGAAGGCGAGGGCAACTGGGCGAAGTCCAGCTTCGAGGACCTGGTGCAGTACAACGACGGCTTCAAGACCAACCTGATCGGCACCCCGCGGCAGATCGCCGAACGCATCCTCGCGCTCAAGGCGGTGGGCGTGGACCTGGTGCTCTCCGGCTTCCTGCACTTCCAGGAGGAGGTGGAGTACTTCGGCGAGAAGGTCCTGCCGCTGGTGCGCGAGCTGGAGGCCGAGGCGCAGCGCAAGGCTGTTGCCTGACGGGCAACTGTTGGCTGCCGGACAGTGCTTCAACAAACAGTGTCCGGCCAGCGACTCGGCTGTCTTTGCTATCCAGTAAGTAGTTGATTTATAGGAATAAAATTTCGGGCATGGATCGTGCTCAACCAGGACAGGGCCCGCTGCCGGGAGGTCCCGGCCCCACACGGGCCACTGTTCGCCACGAGGAAGACCATGTCCGTTTCTGCTGCCTATCCGATCAACCGCCCCGCCGCGCGGATCATCCGCGACGACGCCGAGGCCATCCGCGTCGCCCACGAGGTCGCCGAGCTGCTGCTGGCCGGCGCTTCCGAGCGCGACCTCAACCGCTTGGTGCCGGTGGAGATCGTCGACGCCTTCTCCAACAGCGGCCTGTGGGGCATCACGGTGCCGCGCGAATACGGCGGCGCCGAGGTGTCCCACGCCACCCTGGCCCAGGTCATCGCCATCGTCTCGGCGGCCGACCCGTCCCTGGGGCAGATCCCGCAGAACCACTACTGCCTGCTGGAGGACATCCGCCTGCAGGGCAGCGAGGAGCAGAAGCGGCACTTCTTCGCCCTGGTGCTGGAAGGCCACCGCTTCGCCAACGCGCTGTCGGAAACCGGCGGCAAGAACGTGCAGGACATCCGCACCCGCCTGGTCGCCGAGGGCGACGGCTACCGCATCGACGGCCGCAAGGGTTACTGCACCGGCTCGCTCTACGCCCACTGGCTGGGCGTGCTGGCGCTGGACGAGCAGGACCGCGCGCAGCTGGCCTTCGTCCCGCGGGAAAGCGCCGGGCTGACGGTGGTGGACGACTGGGACAGCATCGGCCAGCGCACCACCTCCAGCGGCACCGTCTTGCTGGAGGGCCTGCGCGTGCCTGCCTTCCACCTGTTCCCCAGCTACCGCTCCTACGAGAGCCCGACCCTGGCCGGGCCCTTCGCCCAGATCACCACCGCCGCCATCGATGCCGGCATCGCCCGCGCCGCGCTGCGCGACACCATCGCCTTCGTCCGCGAGCAGGCGCGCCCGTGGATCGACGCCGGGGTGGAGAAGGCCAGCGAGGACCCGCTGACGATCATCCAGGTCGGCGCCCTGGACATCCGCCTGGAGGCCGCCGAGGCCCTGCTCGAACGCGCCGGCCGCGTGCTCGACGCCGGCAAGGCGGCGCCCGACGAGGACAAGGTGGCCGCCGCCTCCCTGGCCGTGGCGCGGGCCAAGGTGCTGACCACCGAGATTGCCATCGAGGCGTCGAACAAGCTGTTCGAACTCGGCGGCACCCGCTCCACCCTGCGCAAGCACAACCTCGACCGCCACTGGCGCAACGCCCGCGTGCACACCCTGCACGACCCGGTGCGCTGGAAGTACCACCTGGTCGGCAACTGGCTGCTCAACGGCAAGCGCCCGCCGCGCCACGACTGGAACTGAGGGGGCGCCATGAGCAAGCAGATACGCCTCAACGCCTTCGCCATGAACACCGTCGGCCACCTCTCGCCCGGCCTCTGGCGCCACCCGCGCGACCAGGCGCGGCGCTACACCGACATCCACTACTGGGTCGAGCTGGCCAAGACCCTGGAACGCGGCAAGCTCGACGGCCTGTTCATCGCCGACGTGCTGGGCGTCTACGACGTCTACGGCGGCAATGCCGACGCCGCGCTGCGCAGCGGCGCCCAGGTGCCGGTGAACGACCCGCTGCAACTGGTCCCGGCAATGGCCGCGGCCACCCGCCACCTGGGCTTCGGCGTGACCGCCTCGGTGTCCTTCGAGCACCCGTTCCCCTTCGCCCGGCGCATGTCCACCCTCGACCACCTGACCGGCGGCCGCGCCGGCTGGAACATCGTCACCTCGTACCTGGCCAGCGGCGCGCGCAACCTCGGCCAGCAGCGCCAGCTGTCCCACGACCAGCGCTACGCCCTGGCCGACGAGTACCTGCAGGTCTGCTACAAGCTGTGGGAAACCAGCTGGGAAGACGACGCCGTGGTCGCCGACCGCGACAGCGGCGTCTATGCCGAACCGTCCAAGGTCCACGGCATCCGCCACGAAGGCGAATACTTCCAGGTGCCCGGCTTCCACCTCTGCGAACCCTCGCCGCAGCGCACCCCGGTGCTCTACCAGGCCGGCGCCTCCAGCCGTGGCCGGGCCTTCGCCGCGGCCAACGCCGAGTGCGTGTTCGTCGCGGCGCCGAGCAAGGCGGTGCTGAAGAAGCAGGTGGCCGACCTGCGCGAAGCGGTGCGCGCCGCCGGGCGCGAGCCGGGCGATGTGCTGGTGCTGGAACAGCTCACGGTGATAGTCGCGCCGACCGACGCCGAGGCCCTGGCGCGCCTGGCCGAGTACCGCGAGTACGCCAGCGCCAGCGGCGCCCTGACGCTGATGTCCGGCTGGACCGGCATCGACTTCGCCGAATACGCCCCCGGCCAGGTGCTGCGCGAGGTGCCCAGCGACGCCATCCAGTCGGCGGTGGAAGCCTTCACCCGCGCCGACCCGACGCGCACCTGGACCACCGCCGAGATCGCCGACTACTGCGCCATCGGCGGCGACGGCCCGGTGCTGGTGGGCTCGCCGCGGACCGTGGCCGACCAACTGCAGGAGTGGGTGGCGGAAACCGACGTCGACGGCTTCAACCTGGCCGGCGTGGTCATGCCGGAAACCTTCGAGGCGGTGGTCGACCTGCTGGTGCCGGAGCTGCAGGCCCGCGGCCTGTTCAAGCGCGACTACGCCGAGGGCACCCTGCGCCACAAGCTGTTCGGCGCCGGCGACCGCCTGGCCGCGCCACACCCGGTCGCCGCCCTGCGCGAGGAGGCCCGGCGATGAACGAGTGGCTGGCCAACGTCGACTGGAGCGAGATCGCCCAGGCCTGCCTGGACACCCTGAGCATGCTCGGCGCGGCCCTGGGCTGCACCGTGCTGCTGGGGCTGCCGCTGGGCGTGCTGCTGTACCTCACCGGCCAGCGCCAGCTGCTCGACTCGCCGCGCCTGTACCGGGTGCTCTCGGTGCTGGCCAACGTGCTGCGCTCGATGCCCTTCATCATCCTGCTGATCGTGCTGATCCCCGCCACCGAGCTGCTCACCGGCACCTCGCTGGGCGTGCGCGGCGCCATCCCGCCGTTGGTGGTGGGCTGCACGCCGTTCTTCGCGCGGCTGGTGGAAAGCTCGCTGCGCGAGGTCGACCGCGGGCTGGTGGAGGCGGTGCAGGCGATGGGCGCGAGCACCCGGCAGATCGTCTTCCACACCCTGCTGCCGGAAGCGCGCACCGGGCTGATCGCCGCCATCACCGTGACCGCCATCGTGCTGGTCGACTACACGGCCATGGCCGGGGTGGTCGGCGGCGGTGGCCTGGGCGACCTGGCCATCCGCTTCGGCTACCAGCGCTTCCAGACCGACGTCATGGTGGTCACCGTGCTGCTGCTGATCCTGCTGGTGCAGGCCCTGCAGATGAGCGGCGACCGCCTGGTGCGCCACTACACCCGGCGCTGAACCCAAACACCCGCTCGCGGCGGCCGGGAAAACGCCGCCGCTGGCCCCACGTCCAACCCACGACGGCCATTCCAAGAAACCACTGATCGGAGCAAACAGCATGAAGAAAGTCCTGGCCGCCCTGGCTGCCGTAATAGCCATCAACGCCCACGCCAACGAGCACCTGGTGGTCGGCGCCACCCCGGTGCCCCACGCGGAAATCCTCGAATTCGTCAAACCGGCCCTGGCCAAGGAGGGCGTGGACCTGGAAGTGAAGGTCTTCAACGACTTCATCCAGCCCAACCTGCAGCTGGCGAAGAAGAACCTCGACGCCAACTACTACCAGTACCGCCCGTTCCTCGACGACTTCAACAAGACCCGCCACACCAACCTGGTGCCGGTGGTGGGCGTGCACATCGAGCCCTTCGGCGCCTACTCGGCCAAGTACAAGAGCCTGGCCGAGCTGCCCGATGGCGCCAGCGTGGCCATCCCCAACGACCCGGTGAACACCGGCCGCGCCCTGGTGCTGCTGGCCGAGGCCGGGCTGATCAAGCTAAAGGACCCGGCGAATCCGCAGTCCACCGAGCGCGACATCGTCGACAACCCCAAACACCTGAAGATCCGCGAGCTGGAAGGCGCCATGCTGGCGCGCTCGGTGAAGCAGGTCGACCTGGCCTTCGTCTTCGCCAACTACGCGCTGGAAGCCGGCATCGACATCAAGAGCGCGCTGATCGTCGAGAAGGGCAAGGACCTCTACGTCGAGTTCCTGGTGGCGCGTCCGGACAACATCCAGGACCCGGGCATCCAGAAGCTGGCCAAGGCGCTCAACTCGCCGGAAGTGCGCAACTTCATCCTGACCCGCTACAAGGGCGAGATCGCCCCCGGCTTCTGATGTGACCCGGCGCGGCGCCCAGGACGGGCGCCGCGCCCGGCAGGAACGCACCCATGGTCAACTTCAACCATTCGCAGCCCCTGGCGGCTGCCACCCACATCCGCCTGCGCGGCCTGGCCAAGCACTACCTGGCCGGCGGCCGGGAAGTGCAGGCGCTGCACGGCATCGATCTGGAGATCCGCCGCGGCGAGGTGTTCGGCATCATCGGCCGCAGCGGCGCCGGCAAGTCCTCGCTGCTGCGCTCGCTCAACCGCCTGGAGCGGCCCAGCGCCGGCCAGGTGCTGGTCGACGGCGAGGACATCGGCGCCTTCGACGACGCGCGCCTGGCGCAACTGCGCCGGCGCACCGGGATGATCTTCCAGCACTTCAACCTGATGGCTTCGCGCAGCGTCGGCGACAACGTCGCGCTGCCCCTGGTGCTGGCCGGCGTGCCGCGCGCCGAGCGCGAGCGGCGGGTGGCCGAACTGCTGCAACTGGTGGGCCTGGCGGACAAGCGCGAGGCCTACCCGGCGCAGCTTTCCGGCGGGCAGAAGCAGCGCGTCGGCATCGCCCGCGCGCTGGTGCTGCAACCGGACCTGCTGCTGTGCGACGAAGCCACCTCGGCGCTGGACCCGGAAAGCACCCAGTCGATCCTCGCGCTGCTGCGCGACATCAACCGCCGCCTGGGCCTGACCATCGTCCTCATCACCCACGAGATGGAAGTCATCCGCGACCTCTGCGACCGCGTGGTGGTGCTGGAGCGCGGCCGGGTGGTGGAGCAGGGCGAGGTCTGGGAAGTGTTCGGCGACCCGCGCCACGAAGTGACGCGCAGCCTGCTCGGCACGCTGCATCACGATATTGGCGGCGAAGCGGCGGGCGAGGGCCTGCTGCTGGACCTGCACTACAGCGGCGCCAGCGCCCGCGAGCCGGAGCCGGCCGCCATCGGCCGCGAACTGGGCTACGAGGTGCGCCTGGTGCAGGCCAGCCTGGAGCGCATCCAGGGCCGCTCCCTGGGCAGCCTGCGGCTGCGCGTGGCGGCGCCGGCGGCGGAGCGCGAGGCGGTGGTGGCGCGCGCGAAGGCGCTGGCCGACCGGGTCAGCCTGGTGGGCAGTGCCTGACGGGACTCAGATGGACAGCCGCACCACGCGGTTGTCCAGCGCCTGCTCCGGGCCGCGGCGCTTGTTCACCACCAGCTCGCCGATGGCGATCAGCCGCGTGCGGGTGACGTTGCGCGACAGGCCCAGCAGGTTGGCGGTGTGCACCTGGTTGTGGTGGCAGAAGCGGTAGGCGGCGCGCAGCAGGCTTTCCTCGACGCGTTCGTAGAGCGCCCCGGCGGATTCCTCGAACAGCCGGCGGAAGGCGCGCTGCAGCAGTTCCTCGGCGGACTCGCCGCCATTGGCCGCGGGGCTGCCGGCATGGCCGGCGGGGGCTTCCTCCTGGCGTTCCAGGCGCAGGTTGGACAGGCGCAGGTCGTCCTCGCGCACCAGGCCGTCGCGGCAGGTCAGCAGGCTGTGGTGGATGACGTTCTCCAGCTCGCGGATGTTGCCCGGCCAGCCGTAGCCCACCAGCTTGCGCTCGGCCTCGGCGCTGAGCTGCACCTGGCCGTAGCCCAGGCGCTCGCTGTAGCTGCGGATGAAGTGGCGGGTCAGCGGCAGGATGTCGCCGGGGCGCTCGCGCAGCGGGTGCAACTGCAGGGTGACGACGTTGAGGCGGTAGTACAGGTCCTCGCGGAAGTGCCCGGCGTTGATCGCCCGCTCCAGCTGCACGTTGGTGGCCGCCAGCACCCGCACGTTGATCGGGATGCTCTTGCGCGAGCCCAGGCGCACCACCTCGCGCTCCTGCAGCACGCGCAGCAGCTTGACCTGGATGGGCATCGGCAGGTCGCCGATCTCGTCGAGGAACAGGGTGCCGCCGTCGGCCTCTTCGAACCAGCCGGCCTTGGCGCTGAGGGCGCCGGTGAAGGCGCCCTTCTCGTGGCCGAACAGCTCCGCCTCCACCAGGGATTCGGAGAAGGCCCCGCAGTTCACCGCGACGAAGGGCCCGTTGCGCCGCCCACTGAGGTTGTGGATGTGCCGCGCCACCAGCTCCTTGCCCGTGCCGGTTTCGCCGATGATCAGGACGCTGGCCTCGCTGGGGGCGACCTGTTGCAGATGGGCGAGCAGCGCCTGCGATTTCGGGTCTTCGAAGACCTGTGCGGTCGCCCGGATCGAGGTGGCCAGTGCGGGGGAAGGGGGTAGCGTCAGCAGTTGCATGTCTCTGCCTCAGGAATAGAAGGTGGGTGTCGGCCGCGTACCGTTGAGCGCCCAGTCCCCCAGCTCGTGGAGCTTGTAGTCCAGCGGGTCGTGCAGGGACTGGGTGCGCAGGTTGCGCCAGAAGCGGTCCAGGCGCAGCGAGGCGTGGGTGGCGCGGGCGCCGGTGACCTCGAACAGGCGGTTGCAGATGTCCAGGCCGGCGCGGCTGGCGGCGACCTTGGCGGTGGCGATGGCCACCGCCAGCTGCGCGCGCTCCTCGGCGCCCAGGGCGTGTTCCTTGCGCCAGGCCTCGTCCAGCAGCGCGGCGGCGCGCTGCACCAGCAGGCGCACGCTCTCCAGGCCGACCCAGAACTCGCCGTAGTGGCGCAGCACGTACGGGTCCTCGCCGACGCTGCGGGCGCTGGAGCGGAACCACGGGCGGCTTTCCTTGAGGCTGTACTGCCGCGCCTCCTCGAAGGCGCCCTCGGCCACGCCGAGGAACAGGTTGGCGAACAGCAGCTGGGCGATCAGCGGGCGCAGGCAGGCGAAGGGCGTGCTCAGCGGGCCCGGGTCCAGCAGCAGCTCGGATTCCTCCACGCGCACCCGTTCGAAGGTGGCGCTGCCGCTGTCGGTCTGGCGCTGGCCCATGTTGTCCCAGTCGCCGTGCAGGGTGATGCCGGTGCGGCCGCTGGGGATAGCGGCGATCAGCAGCTTGCCGCCGGCGCTTTCGTCCACCGCCGAGGCGATGAGCATTTCCGAGTCGCTGGCGCCGGAGCAGAAGCTCTTCTTGCCGGAGAACTCGCGCCAGCCGTCGAACTTCTTCACCACGGTGCGGGTGTCCAGCGGGTTCAGGGCGTTGCCCCAGAACCAGTGCTTGCGCGCGGTCTGCTCGAACCACGGCTGCCATTGCTCGGGGCGGGCGAACAGGCGCACGGTGGCCAGCATCAGGTGCTGGAAGCCGAACACGTGGGCGATGGAGCTGTCGACGCGGGCGAACTCGCGGGTCACTTCCAGGGCCTCGCTCCAGCTGGCACCCAGGCCGCCGTACTGTTTGGGTATGACCAGGCCGAGCAGGCCGCTGCGGCGCAGGGCGTCGCGCTCGGCCTTCGGCGTGCCGCCGAGCCGGTCGCGCTCGACGGCGCTTTCGGCGAATTCCGCCGCCAGCTGGCGGGCCAGTTGCAGCGGGCTGAGGATGGAGGCTTGTGCCGGCGAATTCATCGGGCGGCTCCTCAGGCGATGCGGCGCAGCGCGCGGTGGTCGCCGAATAGCGGCAGGGCGCGCTCCACGGCCAGGCGGATGCGCGCCTGGAGCAGTTCGCAGCTGATGCGGTAGTCCTTGAAGTCGGCCTCGCTGGCATACACGCCCAGGGGCAGGGTCAGCGACTGGAAGAAGCTGAACAGCGGGCGCAGCTGGTGATCGATGACCAGCGCGTGGCGCTGGCTGCCGCCGGTGGCGGCGAGCAGCACCGGGGTGCCGATCAGGGCGTCCTGGCCGATCAGGTCGAACAGGTGCTTGAGCTGCCCGGGGTAGGAGCCGCGGTACACCGGCGAGGCCACCAGCAGCAGGTCGGCGCCCTCGATGGCGCGCAGCTGTGCCTCCACTGCCTCCGGCAGCTCGGCGCGGCTCAGGGCGCCGCCCACCGGGCGGGCGATGTCGGCCAGCTCGATGAGCTGGACCTCGGCGTCCAGGTGGCGGCCGATCTCGGCGAGGATGGCCTCGGTGAGGACCAGGGTGCGCGAGGGGCGATAGGCGCCGCCGGATACGGCGACCACTTTCAAGGGGGCAGTCATGTTCGGTTTCCTGTGCTGTTGCCCTGCCGGCAGGGCGGGTTCAGGTCGGGTTTCGCAAGACCTGTGCCAGGACTCAAGTCATTGATTGGTATGGGTATTCATCAAGTGTTGCTGGGCGAACTGTTGGCTGGCGGCTAGTTGCTGCTGGGCAACTGTTGGCAGTGCAACAGTGGAGCGGCCGTCGATTCCTGCGCAGTTATAGAGGAATCGAGGTTGAGGTAAAAAAGAATAAATTCAGATTTTATTATTCTTTAATTGAATATAAGGGTTGCAGGCCGCGTCAGGCGGCGCCCTGGCCGCGGAACTCGCTGGGCGACAACTGCGTGTGCTTGCGGAAGAAGCGGCTGAAGTAGCCGACGTCGGAGAAGCCCAGGTCGTGGGCGATGGCCTTGATGCTCTGGCGCGAGTGGGCCAGCTCGCGCTTGGCCTCCAGCACCAGGCGCGCGTTGATCACCGCCATGGGGCGGCGCTGGCCGCCCTGGCGGTGTGCGCCCAGGGCCGCCGCGCGGCGCGAGCCGGTTCCTGGTGAGCCGGGCCTGAATGCACAACGCCGGTCAGGAAACTGACCGGCGTTGTCGTTGCGAAGCCTGGGCGGGTGCTCAGCGGAAGGCCGGCACCACGTGCTTGATGAACAGTTCCAGGGACTTCTTCTTCTGCTCGTAGGGCAGGCTGTTGTCGGCCCAGAAGCTGAACTCGTCTACGCCCAGTTCCTGGTAGTGGCGGATGCGCGCGATGATTTCCTCGGGGGTGCCGATCATGGTGTTCCTGCGGATGTTCTCCAGCTCGAACTCCGGGCGCTCCTTGAACTTCTCCTCGGGGCTGGGCGGCAGCAGGCCGTTGACCGGGACCTGCTTGTTGCCGAACCAGGCGTCGAAGGTGCGGTAGAAGCGCGAGATGGCCTGCGCGCCAACCTTCCAGCCTTCCGGGTCGTCGGCGCTGTGCACGTGGGTGTGGCGCAGCACCATCAGTTGCGGGCGCGGCACGCCGGGGTTGTTGGCCAGGGCCGCCTCGAACTTGTTCTTCAGGTCGACTACTTCCTCGTCGCCCTTCATCAGCGGGGTGACCATCACGTTGCAGCCGTTGGCCACGGCGAAGTTGTGCGAGTCCGGGTCGCGCGCGGCGATCCACATCGGCGGGGTGGGCTTCTGGATCGGCCGCGGCGAGGAGGTGGCGGTGGGGAACTTCCAGATCTCGCCGTCGTGGGCCACGTCGCCCTGCCACAGCGCGCGCACCACCGGGACCATCTCGCGCAGGTACTTGCCGCCCTCGGTGGCCGGCATGCCGTTGGCCATGCGGTCGAACTCGTACTGGTAGGCGCCGCGGGCCAGGCCCACTTCCATGCGGCCGTTGCTGATCACGTCGAGCAGGGCGCATTCGCCGGCCACGCGGATGGGGTGCCAGAAGGGCGCGATGATGGTGCCGGCGCCCAGGCGGATGGTTTCGGTGCGGGCGGCCAGGTAGGCCAGCAGCGGCATGGGGCTGGGCGAGATGGTGTATTCCATGGCGTGGTGCTCGCCGATCCACACGGTGCTGAAGCCGCCGGCCTCGGCCATCAGCGTCAGCTCGGTGAGTTCCTCGAACAGCTGGCGGTGGCTGGTTTGCTCGTCGTAGCGCTCCATGTGCACGAACAGGGAAAATTTCATATCGCTTACCTCGAACCTTTTTTGTATCCGGCGCTGGGCGGGCCGGCGGATGGGATGCGCCTGCGCGCACCGCTGCTTCGGGGAATGGGCGCGGTCATGGCGATTGGCCACAAACGTGCTGGGTGTCCGTGGTTTATTGGTATACCATAATACGGAATATCTGCAAGGCGTTTCTGCCCGGCGCCACCCCAAGGAGTTAAGGATGAACCTCAAACAGAAACTGATCCTGGCCTTCGCCGCCATTGCCAGCCTGCCGGTGCTGCTGGTCGCCGTGCTGGTGATCTTCAACCTGCGCGGCGAGGCGCGGGAAGGCTTCATCGACAGCAGCAGCCGGGAGATCCGCCAGGTGGAGAACGCCATGCAGCTGTTCTTCGACGGCATCGCCCAGAACGTCGAGTACCTGGCCGCGCACCCGCAGCTGCAGGCCATCGACGGCAGCCTCAAGCAGTACATCGGCGCCGACGCCGCGCAGCACCCGGTCGGGGCGCTGGACCGCCAGGTGTTCGACCTGTTCGCCGGCCTGGCCCACAGCCACCCGGACTACGCCTACGTGTCCCTGGGCACCCGCGACGGCGGCTACGCCTTCTGGCCGGGCGACGACAAGCTGGCCAGCTACGATCCGCGCAGCCGTCCCTGGTACCAGGCGGCCATGGCCCAGCCGGGCCGCACCCTGCGCACCCACGCCTACTACTGGGCGGCGGACAAGGTGGTGCTGGTCAGCAGCGTGCGCACCTTCGCCAACCGCCTCGGCGAGCAGGGCGGGGTGGTCAACATCGACGTCTCGCTCAAGCGCCTGACCGACATCGTCAAGGGCATCCGCCTGGGCGACAGCGGCTACCTGATGCTGATGGAAGGCGATGGCACCGTGCTGGTCGACCCGCACCAGCCGGAGCACAACTTCAAGAAGCTCGGCGAGCTGGGCGCCGGCTACGCCAGCCTGGCCAGCGCCGACAAGGGCCTGGTGGAGGTGGAGATCGACGGCGAGCGCTACCTGGCCAACGTCTGGCCGTCGGAGGGCCTGGGCTGGCGTTTCGTCGGCCTGATCAAGGAAAGCGAGGTGATGGCCGGGGCGACGCGCCTGACCTGGCTGGTCGGCCTGATTGCCGCGGTGATAGCGCTGGGCTTCGCCGGCGTGGGCGCCGTGTTCGCCGGCCTGGTGGTGCGGCCGGTGCGCGCGGTGGCCGATGGCCTGGAAGGCATCGCCCAGGGCGACGGCGACCTGACCGGGCGCCTGGCGGTGCGTGGCCGCGACGAGACGGCGCAGCTGGCCGGCTGGTTCAACCAGTTCCTCGAGGCCATCCGCCGCCTGGTGCAGCACATCGGCCAGGCCGCCTCCGGCATCCACCAGAGCGCCGGCAGCGCCAGCGGCACCTCCCAGGCCCTGGCCGAGGCCGCGGCGCGCCAGCGCGAGGCGGTGGACATGGTGTCCACGGCGTTCAACGAGATGGTCATGACCGCCAACGAGGTGGCGCGCTCCTGCAGCCAGGCGGCGACTTCCGCCGACAGCGGCCAGCGCCAGGCCCACGACGGCCAGCAGCAGATCGACGAGGCGGTGGACAGCGTCGGCCGCCTGAGCGAGGAAATCGCCGGCTCGGCCAGCGCCATGCGCCAGCTGGAGCAGGACAGCAACGACATCCAGTCGATCCTCGGCACCATCCGCTCCATCGCCGAGCAGACCAACCTGCTGGCGCTCAACGCCGCCATCGAAGCGGCCCGCGCCGGCGACCAGGGCCGCGGCTTCGCCGTGGTGGCCGACGAGGTCCGCGCGCTGGCACGGCGCACCGCCGAATCCACCGGCGAGATCGACGCGCTGCTGGGCAACCTGGCCCGCCGCACCCACGACACCGGCCGGCAGATGCAATCCAGCCTGGAAGCCTCGCAGCGCACCGTCGGCTCCATCCGCGAGGCCCGCGCCTGCTTCGGCGCCATCCGCGAGTCGGTGGACGTGATCCGCGACATGAACGCGCAGATCGCCACGGCGGCGGAGGAACAGCACCAGGTGGCGGAAGAGATCAACCGGCACATCGCCCAGATCCACCGCGACGCCCAGGAAGTGGCAGGGCTGGCGGAGGCCACGCGGGGGGATGCGCAGACGTTGAATGGGCTGTCGGAGGAGTTGAATCGGTTGGTGTCGCGGTTCAGGACCTGATCGAGGTGGTGGGGCTGTTCGTGCCACCGGGCTGTTCGTGCCACCGGGGTGTCCGGTGTGGCCGGTGAGTCCAATCGCGGACAAAGTCCGCTCCTACGCCCGAGCTCCCCTGTAACCGTAGGAGCGGACTCTGTCCGCGATTTGGATTTCCAGAGAAATAGCCGAGCGCACCGGAACGCCCCTTCAGAAGGCCGAGCGAAACCGGCGCTCAGGAGGTCATGCGGCATGGATGCCGCGAGAGCCCCGATAGGCTGCAGGAACGTAGGCGAGGGAGTTGTTTGACAAAAGGGGGCTCGCCCGAGGGGGCGAAACAAGAAACATCAATAAACTCGGTGCGGCGCGCTACGCCAAGCCCCCAAGCCCCTGGGTTTCCGCGTTCGCGGGAATGACGAATTGGAAGGATGGCGCCTGACCGACACGCCGCTCAGGACAGCCCCCTCTCCCGCTTGCGGGAGAGGGTTGGGGAGAGGGCGCTCTTGAACCCAGCACCTACGCCCCGGGAAACACCGTTCGCGAGCAAGCTCGCTGGCAATCGGCGTCACGCCAAAGCCGGCAACGCCCCCATCTTCCCACGGCAATAAACCATCGGCTGCACCCGCTGCTCCGGCACCACCAGGTTCTTCACCGCGCCGACCATGATCGCGTGATCCCCACCCTCATACTCACGCCACAGCTCGCACTCGATCACCGCAGTCGCGCCCTCCAACAGCGGATTGCCCAGCTCGCTCAGCTGCCAGTCGATGCCCAGGGCCTTGTCCTTGCCCTTCTTGGCAAAGCTGTAGGCCTCGCGCTGCTGCTCGGCGGAGAGCAGGTGGATGGCGAACTGCTTGCGGCGGATCAGCACCGGGTAGGAGTCGGAGGTGTAGTTGGGGCAGAACAGCACCAGCGCCGGGTCCATCGACAGCGAGCTGAAGGCGCTGGCGGTCAGGCCCACCAGCTGGCCGTCCTCGTCCAGGGTGGTGATCACGGTCACGCCGGAGGGGAAGGAGCCCATGACTTGCTTGTAGAGGTTGGCGTTGATCATTGCGGTTACCTGCTGCCACGGGGGCTGGCGGTGGAGGAATTATTTTCGTCTGATGGTATACCGTATTATTGAAAGTTCAAGCCCCTGGATGACCGCCAGTCGGTTGCCGACGAACGTCGCGCTCGTGGCTGGAATCCGCATGTGGACTGGGCTCTAAGGCTTCGGCGGGGTGCCGGGAGGGATGCCAGGATAGACCATGGTCGGAGCCGTTGGCGGGGGAGGGGCTTGCCGGAATCTTGGAATACCATAATATGGTGTTCGCCTAAGCATGCCTGCCAGCCCTTTCCGGGGCTTGCTGCCGAAGGCAAATTTCATACGTGGCTTTCGTACAAAGAAGACAAGAAGATGCTGTCCATGATGTTCCCCCGCCGCGCCCCCGACCGGGCCTGGCTCGATGATTCCCCGAGGTTGCACCCGCCCCTGGACCACCGGTCCTGCGCCAGGCCGTCCGCGGCCTGATTCCTGCAACCCCGATTCCCGACTGTCCGCGCCCGCAGTGGATCGACGTCGGCCGCCCGGCCGGCCGATCCGCGCTCGCGCCCGGCCATCCGCAGCGAGCCAGAAGATGTCCCATACCGAGTCCACCCCGCTCATCGAGAACCACACCGTCGACTACGTGCCCCCGGCCGAGCGCCATGGCCGTGCGCGCGACCTGTTCACCCTGTGGTTCAGCACCAATATCGCGCCGCTGCCGGTGGTGACCGGCGCCATGGTGGTCCAGGTCTACCACCTGGACCTGCTCTGGGGGCTGGTGGCGATCTTCCTCGGGCACATGCTCGGCGGCGTCGGCATCGCCCTGGCCTCGGCCCAGGGGCCGCAGCTGGGCATTCCGCAGATGGTGCAGAGCCGCGGCCAGTTCGGCCGCTACGGCGCGCTGCTGATCGTATTCTTCACCGCGCTGATCTACCTGGGCTTCTTCATCTCCAACATCGTCCTGGCCGGCGAATCCATCCACAGCATCGCCCCGGCCGTGCCGCTGCCGGCGGGCATCCTGCTCGGCGCCCTGGGCGCCACCGCCATCGGCGTGATCGGCTACCGCTTCATCCACACCCTCAACCGCATCGGCACCTGGGTGATGGGCGGCGCGCTGCTGGTGGGCTTCGTGTGGATTTTCTGCCAGCAACTGCCGGCGGACTTCTTCAGCCGTGGCGGCTTCAACCTCTCCGGCTTCGTCGCCACCCTGTGCCTGGGCATCATCTGGCAGGTCAGCTTCTCGCCCTACACCTCGGACTACTCGCGCTACCTGCCGGCCAGCGTCGGCATCGCCAAGCCGTTCTTCGCCACCTTCTTCGGCGCGGTGCTGGGCACCAGCCTGTCGTTCAGCTTCGGCGCGGTGGCGGTGCTGGCCACGCCCGAAGGCACCGAGGCCATGGCCGCGGTGAAGCAGGCCACCGGCGTGTTCGGCCCGGCGCTGATGGTGCTGTTCCTGCTCAACATCATCAGCCACAACGCGCTGAACCTGTACGGCGCGGTGCTTTCCATCGTCACCTCGATCCAGACCTTCGCCGCCGCCTGGACGCCCAGCGTGCGCCTGCGCGTGGCGCTGTCCTCGGTGGTGCTGGCCGGTAGCTGCCTGGTGGCGCTGAGCGCTTCGGCGAACTTCATCTCGCAGTTCATCGGGCTGATCCTCACCCTGCTGCTGGTCCTGGTGCCCTGGGCCTGCATCAACCTGATCGACTTCTACCTGGTCAAGCGCGGGCGCTACGACATCGCCTCGATCTTCCGCGCCGACGGCGGCATCTACGGGCGCTTCAATCCGCACGCGATCATCGCCTACGCCATCGGCATCCTGGTGCAGTTGCCGTTCGCCAACACCGCGCTCTACGTCGGGCCCTACGCCAACTACCTGGAAGGCGCCGACCTGTCCTGGCTGGCCGGCCTGCTGGTGACCTGCCCGCTGTACTACTGCCTGGCCACCCGCGGCCGGGTCCGCGAAAGCCTGCAGCAGGGCCGCCTGGGCCTGGCCGACTGATTTCTCGTCCCACTCTCCGCCCCGCCCCGAGAGCAGCTCTGGCGGGGCTTTTTTTCGTCTGCGGGAAAGGGCGTGGGATTGGCGGGCAGGCATGGACGGGAGACTTGGCGTCAACCTGTAACTGCGCCGAGGTGCCCTTCGTAGGAGCGAGCTTGCTCGCGAACAAACGCCGTGCCATGCGGTTCGCCTGTAGGAGCGGGCCCTGCCCGCGATTCGCGCGCAGGGCGCGCTCCTGCATGGGAATGGCGGGGGTGGGGCAGCGTAGGAGCGGATCTTATCCGCGAGGCGCGCCGGTGGTTTCGGCTATCGCGGACAAGGTCCGCTCCTACGGGGGAGGAATTCCGTGCCGCCCGGCAATCTGTAGGAGCGGGCCCTGCCCGCGATTTCGCGCGTAGGGAATGGTGTGGGTGGGGAGCGTAGGAGCAGATCTTATCCGCGAAACGCGCCGGTGGTTTCGGCTATCGCGGACAAGGTCCGCTCCTACGGGGGAGGAATGCCGTGCCTCCCGGCAATCTGTAGGAGCGGGCCCTGCCCGCGATTTCGCGCGCAGGGAATGGCGTGGGTGGGGCGGCGTAGGAGCGGATCTTATCCGCGAAACGCGCCGGTGGTTCCGGCTATCGCGGACGGAGTCCGCTCCTACGGGGAAATGTGGCGCGGGTGGGGGGCGCAGGCAAAAAAAAGCCCCCGGCCGCCACAACGGTCGGGGGCGCAAGGGACTTCAAAGGGTCAGTGCGCGCCCTTCACCAGGTCGCTTTCGTTCCACTGGCTGTAGACGCAGGCGTCGGCCGCGGCCCAGCGCACGCGCACCGGGCTGCCCGGGTGCAGCGGCTGGCCGCCGGAGAGGGCCTTGAGGGTCAGCTGGGTGCCGCCCACGGTGGTCACGCTGCAGGTCTGGCTTTCGCCGAGGAACACCACTTCCTGCACGGTCGCGCCCACTTCGTTCCAGCCGGCCTGCAGGGGCTGCGCGGCGGCCTGTTCGGCGCTCAGGGCCAGGGCCTTTTCCGGGCGGATCATCAACACCAGGTCCTGGCCTTCGCGCAGGCCGCCGGTGGGGCGGATGGCCAGGCTGGCGCTCTCGAAGCGCGCCGCGGCATTGCCCTGGGCCTGCACGCGGAGGAAGTTGGAGTTGCCGAGGAAGGAGGCGACGAAGGTGTTCGGCGGGTTCTGGTAGAGGTCGTAGCCGCTGCCCAGGCCGACGATCTTGCCGTGGCTGAAGATGGCGATGCGCTGGGACAGGCGCATCGCCTCTTCCTGGTCGTGGGTGACGTAGACGATGGTGATGCCCAGCCGGCGGTGCAGGTGGCGCAGTTCGTCCTGCAGGTCTTCGCGCAGCTTCTTGTCCAGCGCGCCCAGGGGTTCGTCCATCAGCAGGATGCGCGGCTCGTAGACCAGCGCGCGGGCGATGGCCACGCGCTGCTGCTGGCCGCCGGAAAGCTGCGCCGGGCGGCGCTGGGCGAATTTCTCCAACTGCACCAGCTTGAGCATGGCGTCGACGCGGCGCTCGCGGGCGTCGCCCTTCTGCTTGCGGATGTCCAGCGGGAAGCCGATGTTGTCGCGCACCGACAGGTGCGGGAACAGCGAGTAGCGCTGGAACACCATGCCGATGTCGCGCTTGTGCGGCGGCACGTTCACCAGCGACTTGCCTTCCACCAGGATTTCGCCGCTGCTGGGCGTCTCGAAGCCGGCCAGCATCGACAGCGTGGTGCTCTTGCCCGAGCCGCTGGAGCCGAGGAAGGTGAGGAATTCCCCGTCGCGGATGTCGAGGTTGATGTTGTCCACGGCGGTGAAGTCGCCGTAGTGCTTGTTCAGGTTGCGCAGGCTGACCAGGGTCCCGCCCTGCGCGGTTTCTTGAATGACGGCACTCATTGTCTGACTCCTCGCGCTCAGGCGCTGACTTCATTGCGCCGGCGCAGCAGCGCGGCGGCGAGCATCACCAGGACCGACAGGCCGATCAGCAGCGTCGAGGCGACGGCGATCACCGGGGTCAGGTCCTGGCGCAGGGTGGTCCACATCTTCACCGGCAGGGTCTGCAGGGTCGGGCTGGCCATCATCACGCTGAGCACCACCTCGTCCCAGGACACCAGGAAGGCGAACAGGCCGCCGGCGACCATGCCCGGGCGGATGGCCGGGAAGGTCACCTTGAACACCGCCTGCAGGCGCGAGGCGCCGCAGATCACCGCGGCGTCCTCGGTGGACTGGTCGAACAGCTTCAGCGAGTTGATGATCGAGATGATGGTGAAGGGCAGGGCGACTATCACGTGGCTGACCACGAAGGCGAACAGCGTGCCGGTGTAGCCCAGCTTGAGGAACAGCGCGTACACCGCCACGGCGATGATCACCAGCGGCACGATCATCGGCAGGGTGAACAGGCCGTAGAGCAGCTCGCGGCCGGGGAATTTGCCGCGCACCAGGGCGAAGGCGGTGGGCAGGCCCAGGGCCACCGCGCAGATGGTGGTCAGCACCGCGACCTTGAGGCTGGCCAGGGCCGCGTCCATCCACTCGGGGTTGGCGAAGAACTGGACATACCACTTCAGCGTCCAGCCCGGCGGCGGGAACACCAGCCACTGCGAGGAGCCGAACGACAGCAGCACGATGAACACGATCGGCAGCAGCAGGAAGGCGGCGATCAGGCCGGTGGTGAGGTACAGCCCGCCGCGCAGGCGCGGGCCCATGGCATTGGGGGAGAGCAGCATGGCGGCTTACCTCGCGTTACTGGCGCCGACCGGGGATTCCGGCTGCACTTTCAGGTAGACGTAGAACAGCACCAGGGTGATCAGGATCAGCAACGCCGCGGCGGCGCTGGCCAGGCCCCAGTTGAGGAAGGACTGCACCTGCTGGACGATGAATTCCGGCAGCATCATGTTCTGTGCGCCGCCCAGTAGCGCCGGGGTCACGTAGTAGCCCAGGGACATGACGAACACCATCAGCCCGCCGGAGAACAGCCCCGGCCGGCACAGCGGCAGGAACACCTTGAAGAAGTTGCTCCAGGGGCTGGCGCCGCAGATCGAGCCGGCCTGCAGCACCATGGGGTCGATGGCCGCCATGGTCGCCTGCAGCGGCAGGACGATGAACGGGATCATGATGTAGCTCATGCCGATCACCACGCCGGTGAGGTTGTGCACCAGTTCCAGCGGCTGGTCGATGATGCCCAGGGCCATCAGCACCTTGTTGATCACCCCCGAGGCCTGCAGCAGCACCAGCCAGGAGTAGGTGCGGGCGAGCAGGCTGGTCCACATCGACAGCAGCACGATGTTCAGCAGCCAGCGGCCCCAGCCGCGTGGCACCAGGGTGATCGCCCAGGCCAGGGGGAAGCCCAGCAGCAGGCTGATCAGGGTGACCAGCGCGCCGACCGCGAAGGTGTTGAACAGCACCCGGGTGTAGGCCGAGTTGGCGAACAGCTGGGCGTAGTTGTCCAGGCCCGGGGTGGGCTCGAGCACGCCGCGCAGCAGCAGCCCCACTAGCGGGGCGAGGAAGAACAGGCCGAGGAACAGCAGAGCCGGCAGCAGCTTGGCCGAACCGCGCCAGGGCGACACGCCTTGCGGCTTCATCGGCGACCTCGTTTGCACCGCGTCGGCGGCGCGCGCGGCGCCGTCGACGGGAGTGGAGCGGCCGTGGGGAACGGCCGTCATTTTCACTTGACCAGCCATTCGTTCCACCGTGCCGCGATGGCCGGGCCGTTCTTGGCCCAGTACGCGTAGTCGAGGGTGATCTGATCCTTAGCGTAGGCGGTCGGCAGGTTGGGAGCGAGGTCGCCCTTGAGCTGGCCGACGCTGTCGAGGTTCACCGGGGCGTAGGCGGTGAGGTTGGCGAAGTCGGCCTGGCCCTTGGCGCTGGAGGCCTCGGCGAGGAACTTCATGGCCGCGTCCTTGTTCTTCGAGCCCTTGGGCACCACGAGGAAGTCGGCCATGACCAGGTTCTGCTTCCAGCTCACGCCCACCGGCGCGCCGTCCTGTTGCAGGGCGTAGATGCGGCCGTTCCAGAACTGCCCCATGGTCGCCTCGCCGGAGGCCAGCAGTTGCTGGGACTGGGCGCCGCCGCCCCACCAGACGATGTCCTTCTTGATGCTGTCGAGCTTCTTGAAGGCGCGGTCCAGGTCCAGCGGGTAGAGCTTGTCGGCGGGTACGCCGTCGGCCAGCAGGGCCAGCTCCAACACGCCGGGGCTCGGCCACTTGTACAGGGCGCGCTTGCCCGGGTAGGTCTTGGTGTCGAACAGCGCGGTCCAGTCCTGCGGGGCGTTGCCGCCGACCTTGCCCTGGTTGTAGCCGAGCACGAAGGAGAAGTAGAAGGAGCCGACGCCGTGGTCGGAGACGAAGCGCGGGTCGATGCGGTCGCGCTTGACCACGTTGAAGTCCAGCGGCTCCAGCAGGCCTTCGGCGGCGGCGCGCAGGGCGAAGTCCGCCTCCACGTCCACCACGTCCCACTGCACGTTGCCGCTTTCGACCATGGCCTTGAGCTTGCCGTAGTCGGTGGGGCCGTCCTGCACCACGCGGACGCCGCTGGCCTGGCTGAAGGGCTCGGCCCAGGCCTGCTTCTGGGCGTCCTGGGTGGTGCCGCCCCAGCTGACGAAGCTGATCGCGTCGGCGGCGCTGGCGGCGGTGCCGGCCAGGCCCAGGATGGCGGCGAGAGTCGCCGCGACTGCACGTTTCTTGAACACCATGTACATGCCCTCGTTGTTGTGTTTGTGCGCGGGCAGGCGGTCTGTGCCTGCCCATCAGGAGCAGTGGCCATCTGGGCCTGTCAGGGTCGGCCTTGTCCGGAGCGTTGTTCAGGCTGTCCCGTGTTCGGGGGCGCCGAGACAATCGTCGGCCTACGGAATGTCATATTATGGTATTCCAAACTTTCTGCAAGTCTCCTCCCCGTTCCAGGCCCCGTGGATTGCCGCTTGGCGCCGTCCCTGGCGGCTTTTCGGCTGCCGCCCGATGACGGCAATCAACTGATTTTTCTAGCCTTTATCCACATGTCCGGGCGCCGGCAAGCTGGCCGGCGGCCAGTATCGGCCGACCGGTGGTCAGGCCTCGGTTGCCGGCTTCCAGTCGTCGAAGGGCAGGCTTTCCACCACTTCCAGGCCATAGCCGGTGAGGCCGGCGTATTTCAGCGGCGGGCCGAGGTGGCGCAGCTGGCTTACGCCCAGGTCCTGGAGGATCTGCGCGCCGGTGCCGATCTCCGAATAGATGCGCGACTGCGAGCGGGTGAACGGCCGGCTCGGTTGGGTGAGTTGCGGCACGCGCTCCAGCAGCGCCTGGGACGACTCGTGGTTGGCCAGCACCACCACCACGCCGCGGCCTTCCTCGGCCACCCGTTGCAGCGCCGCCCACAGCGTCCAGTTGGGCGGCCCGGCGTACTCGGCGCCGACCAGGTCGCGCAGCGGGTCGATGACGTGCACGCGCACCAGGGTCGGCTCGGCGGGGTCGATCTCGCCCATCACCATGGCCATGTGCACGCCGCCCTCGATGCGGTCCTCGAAGGTCACCAGGCGGAAGCTGCCGTGCACCGTGGGCAGCTCGCGCTCGCCGATGCGCCGCACGGTGTGCTCGGTGCTCAGGCGGTAGTGGATGAGGTCGGCGATGGTGCCGATCTTGATCCCGTGCTGCGCGGCGAAGGCTTCCAGCTCGGGGCGGCGGGCCATGCTGCCGTCGTCGTTCATCACCTCGACTATCACCGCCGCCGGCGTCAGCCCGGCCAGGCGCGCCAGGTCGCAACCGGCCTCGGTGTGCCCGGCGCGGGTGAGCACGCCGCCCTCGCGGGCGCGCAGCGGGAAGATGTGCCCGGGCTGGACGATGTCCTCGGCGCTGGCGCCCGGCGCCACGGCAGCCTGCACGGTGCGCGCGCGGTCGGCGGCGGAGATGCCGGTGGTCACCCCGGTGGCCGCCTCGATGGAGACGGTGAAGGCGGTGGAGTAGGGGCTGCCGTTGTTCGGCACCATCTGTTCCAGCCCCAGGCGCTGGCAGTGTTCCTCGGTGAGGGTCAGGCAGATCAGCCCGCGCGCCTCGCGGGCCATGAAGTTGATGGCGTCGGGCGTGCAGAACTCGGCGGCCAGCAGCAGGTCGCCCTCGTTCTCGCGGTCCTCGTCGTCCACCAGCAGCACCATGCGGCCCTGGCGGAAGTCCTCGATGATTTCTTCGGTGGTATTGAACGGCATGACCGGCTCCGGGGTGTGGCAGTCAGAAAATTCTGGTATACCATCATACACAAAATATCCATCGCCAAGAGGTTGCCATGAAGGCCTACTGGATCGCCCACGTGGACGTCACAGACCCCGAGCAGTACAGCCAATACACACGCCGCGCGCCAGCGGCCTTCGCCCTGTACGGCGGCCGCATCCTCGCCCGCGGCGGCCGCTCCGAAGCCCTCGAAGGCCGCCCGACGCCGCAGCGCAGCGTGGTGATTGAGTTCGATTCCTATGAGCAGGCCGTGGCGTGCTACCGGTCGAAGGAGTACCAGGAGGCGTGGGCGCAGCGGCAGGGGGCGGCGAGGGCGGAGGTGATCATTGTCGAGGGCGTCGAGCCCTGAGGGTGGGGTTTTCGTAGGAGCGAGCTTGCTCGCGAACGGAGTTTCCCGGTGGCTCTGGTGTGCTGGATTGACTCCGCAACCCTCTCCCCAGCCCTCTCCCTGAAGGGAGAGGGGGCTAGTCCGTGCCGAGAGGAGGAGTGGTTTCAGTCGGTAGTCTCTGTGCTAGCCGGCTAACGCCGAAACACCCGAACACTCTGAACGGTCCCCTCTCCCTTCAGGGAGAGGGTTAGGGAGAGGGCGCTCTCAATCCCAGCGCCCAAATCCCCGGCAAGCACCGTTCGCGAGCAAGCTCGCTCCTACGAAAAGCAGAAAGCGCAATCAGCGAATGAAATGAATCTTCCCGCTATCGTCATTCCCCATGTAGATCCCATACACCCCCGCCTGCCGCTCCTCGATGTAGCGTTCGAGAATCTGCCGGATCGCCGGGTAGTAGATCTGTTCCCAGGGAATGTCCTCGGGCGCGAAGAAGCGCCGGTCCAGCGTCTCCGGCCCGTAGGCGTCGGCGATCTCCAGCGCCTGGGCGCGGAAGATGATGTAGACCTCGCTGATCTTCGGCACGCTGAAGATGGAGTAGGGCGAGAGGATTTCGGCGCGCACGCCGCTCTCTTCCCAGACCTCGCGCAGGGCCGCCTGCTCGGTGGTCTCGCCGCTTTCCATGAAGCCGGCCGGCAGCGTCCAGGTGCCGGGGCGCGGCGGGATGGCGCGCTGGCACAGCAGGTAGAGGCCGTCGCGCTCGATGATGCAGCCGGCGATGACCTTGGGGTTCTCGTAGTGGATGTAGCCGCAGGCGCCGCACAACAGCCGCTCGTGGGTGTCCCCCGGCGGCTGGCGGCGTTGCATCCGGTCACCACCGCACTGCGGGCAGAAGCGCGGGGCGGGCATGGCGTCAGCGGCCTATGCGCGGTTCTTTGAGGACGATGGGGGTGGCGATCTCGCGGACCTTGCCACCCTCTTCCTGCTTGGACTTCAGGTAGTCCAGCGCCACCTTGGCCGCCGCGCGCACGTGGTCCACCGAGGCCTGGTGCGCGGCCGCCGGATCGCCGCTCTTGATCGCCGCGACAATCTTCTCCATCTCCTGGTTGCTCGCCCCGCGGCGGTTGGCCTGGGACACCGAAGTGGCGCGCAGGTAGCTGATGCGCGCCTGCAGCTGGCGCAGCTGGGTGGCGGCGATGCGGTTGCCCGAGCCCTCCAGCAGCACGTCGTAGAAGCCCTGCACCGAATCCAGCACCTGCTGCAGGTCGCCTTCCTCCAGGGCCTTGCGGTTCTCCTCGAGGGCGCGTTCCAGGGCGCGGATGTCCTTGGCCTTGGCGTTGAGGGTGAACAGCTGGACGATCATCCCTTCGAGCACGCAGCGCAGCTCGTAGATGTCGCAGGCGTCTTCCAGGGTGATGATGGCCACCCGCGGGCCCTTGGCGTCGGCGAACTCCACCAGCCCCTCGGACTCCAGGTGGCGCAGGGCCTCGCGCACCGAGGTGCGGCTGACGCCCAGGCGGTCGCAGAGGTCGCGCTCGACCAGGCGGTCGCCGGGCAGCAGCTGGAAGTTGAGGATGGCGCCGCGCAGCTTGTCCAGCACAATCTCGCGCAGGGTCACGGGGTTGCGGTTGACCTTGAAGCTATCGTCGAGGGGCAAGCGTTTCATGTGGTCCGCTCTGGTAATGGCTGTCCGTAGGGTGAAGCGGCCTAGCCCTGGGTCTCGGCATCGGCCTCGGCGAAGGCCTCGCGGGCCAGGCGGAAGCTGTCGACCGCCGCCGGAACGCCGCAGTAGATGCCGACCTGGAGCAGGATTTCGCGGATCTGCTCGCGGCTGAGCCCGTTGCGCAGGGCGCCGCGGATGTGCAGCTTCAGTTCGTGCGGCCGGTTGAGGGCCGAAATCATCGCCAAGTTTATCATGCTGCGTTCTTTCAGCGACAAACCCTCGCGGCCCCAGACGTGGCCCCAGCAGTACTCGGTGACCAGCTCCTGCAGCGGCTTGCCGAAGTCGTCGGCCGCGGCCAGCGACTTGTTCACGTAGGCCTCGCCCAGCACCTGGGTGCGGATCGCCAGGCCCTTGTCGTACTTCTCGTTGCTCATCGCATGCTCCTGATTTTCATGTAGGAGCAACTGTCTGCCGGCTGCTCCGAGGGGCTTCTCGTAGGATGGGTCGGGCTTGCGAAACCCATGCGGCCGTGGTGATGGGTATCGCTTCGCTCAACGCCATCCTGCGTCAGTGTTTCTCCTGTACCTGTAGGAGCGAGCTTGCTCGCTCCCACGAGGACGGGACGATCAGGCCAGCTGCGGCAGGGCGCCGAGCTTGCCGCGGTGGTAGACCATGGGCGTCACCGCCTGCTCGGGCAGGATCAGGTTCTTCACCGCGCCGACGATGATCGCGTGGTCGCCGCCGTCGTACTCGCGCCACAGCTCGCACTCGATGATCGCCGTGGCCTTGGCCAGCAGCGGGTTGCCCAGTTCGCTCAGGTGCCAGTCGATGCCCTTGGCCTTGTCCTTGCCTTTACCGGCGAAGGCGTAGGCCTCGGCCTGCTGGTCGGCGCACAGCAGGTGGATGGCGAACTGCTTGCTGTCGCGCAGGATCGGGTAGGTGTCCGAGGCGTAGTTGGGGCAGAACAGCACCAGCGCCGGCTCGATGGACAGCGCGCTGAAGGCGCTGGCGGTGATGCCGACGATGCCGCCCTCGGCGTCCAGGGTGGTGACCACGGTCACCCCCGAGGGGAAGGAGCCCATGACTTCCTTGTAGATTCCGGGTTCGATCATGGTCTGTTCCTCAACGCATCACGAAGGGGTCGGGCATGGGCGCCTGCGAGAGGTTGATCCACACCGTCTTCAGTTCGGTGTAGGCCAGCACCGAGTCGATGCCGCTCTCGCGGCCGTAGCCGCTCTGGTGGAAGCCGCCGATCGGCGCCATGGCCGAGACCGCGCGGTAGGTGTTGACCCAGATGATCCCCGAGCGCACGTCGCGCGCCAGGCGGTGGGCGCGGCCCAGGTCGCGGGTCCAGATGCCGGCGGCCAGGCCGTACTGCGAGTCGTTGGCCAGGGCCAGCGCCTCGGCTTCGTCGTCGAAGGGGATGACCGAGGCCACCGGGCCGAACACTTCCTCCTGCATGATGCGCATGGAGTGGCTGTCGCAGGCGAACAGCGTCGGTTCGTAGTACCAGCCCTCGCCCTGGCCCTCGGGGCGCTTGCCGCCCATCAGCAGGCGCGCGCCCTCGGCCTTGGCCGCGGCCACCAGGCCTTCGACCACCGCCAGTTGCTGCGCGGTGGCCATGGGGCCCATCTCGCTGGCGTCTTCCTGCGGGTTGCCGATGCGGATGCGCTGGGCGCGTGCGATCAGGCGGGCGACGAACTCGTCGTAGATTTCGCGCTGCACCAGCAGGCGCGAGCCGGCCACGCAGCTCTGCCCGGTGGCGGCGTAGATGCCGGCCACCACGCCGTTGATGGCGCTGTCCAGGTCGGCGTCGGCGAAGATGATGTTCGGCGACTTGCCGCCCAGCTCCAGGGACAGCTTGGCGAAGTTCTCCGCGCTGCTGCGCACCACGTGGCGGGCGGTGGCGGCGCCGCCGGTGAAGGCGATCTTGCGCACCAGCGGGTGGCGCGTCAGGGCCGCGCCGGTGCTCGGGCCGAAGCCGGTGACCACGTTCACCACGCCGGCCGGGAAGCCGGCTTCCAGGGCCAGGCGGGCCAGTTCGAGTATGGTCGCCGAGGCGTGTTCGGAGGGCTTGAGCACGATGGTGTTGCCGGCGGCCAGGGCCGGGGCCAGCTTGATCGCGGTGAGGTACAGCGGGCTGTTCCAGGGGATGATCCCGGCCACCACGCCCAGCGGCTCGTGCACGGTGTAGGCGAACATGTCCGGCTTGTCGATCGGCAGGGTGCCGCCTTCGAGCTTGTCGGCCAGGCCCGCGGTGTAGTGGAAGAACTCCGGCAGGTAGCCGACCTGGCCGCGGGTCTCGCGGATCAGCTTGCCGTTGTCGCGGCTCTCCAGCTGGGCCAGGTGCTCCCTGTTCTCGGCGATCAGGTCGCCCAGGCGGCGCAGCAGCTTGCCGCGGGCGGTGGCGCTGAGCTTGCGCCAGGCCGGATCGTCGAAGGCCTTCTGCGCGGCCTGCACGGCGCGCTCGACGTCTTCCTCGGCGGCATCGGGCAGCAGCGCCCAGGGCTGCGCGCTGGACGGGTCGAGGCTTTCGAAGGTCTTGCCGGAAAGCGCATCGAGCCATTGGCCGTCGATGCACATCTGGAAGCGGGCGAGTGTCATGCGACTATCCCCTTGGTCTGGTTCGGCAGGCTCAGGGCCTGGTGCAGGAAGTCCAGCAGCACCTGGTTGACCAGGCGCGGCGACTCCACCGGCATCATGTGGCGCTGTTCATCGAGTATGGCCACCTGCGCGCCGGGAATGCGCGCGGCCAACTGCCGGGCCATCTCCGGGGTCGAGCCGGGGTCCAGCTCGCCGGTGGCGACCAGGGTCGGCGCCTGGATGCTGCCCAGGTCGTCGGCGCGGTACATGTCCTGGGTGGCGAACAATTCGTAGGTGGTCAGGTAGCCCTGCGGGTCGTTGCTCGCCAGGGTCTGGCGGATGGCCGCGATCTGCGCCGGGTTGGCGGCCTGGTACTCGCGGCTGAACCAGCGCGACAGGGCCGCCTCGGCGTTGGCGTCGGGACCGTGTTCGGCGGCCTGGCGGGTGCGCTCGATGACGCCGGCGCGCTGTTCGGCGCTGCGGTTGAACACACTGTTGAGGATCACCAGCCCCTGCAGCCGCTGCGGATGGTGCAGGGCGAAGGCGCGCGCCACCAGGCCGCCCATGGAGAAGCCGATGACCGTGGCCTGCGGGATCTGCAGGTGGTCGAGCAACTCGCGCAGCTGCGCGGCGTAGCCGACCAGCCCGGTGCCCGCTTCGGGGCGCGGGCTGGCGCCGTGGCCGAGCATGTCGTAGGCGATGACCCGGTAGTGCGGGGCCAGGCCGACGATCTGCCCGCCCCACATTTCCTTGTTCAGGCCCACGCCGTGGATCAGTACCACGGGCTGGCCCTGGCCGGTCGCCAGGTAACTGGTGCCGGCCGGTGTGTGTTCAGCGGTGAGCCGAATCATGGAACGCTCCTGCACTGGCCGCGGGATCACTGGGCCTGCTCGGCGGCCAGCTCTTCCAGGTCGATGTAGCGGTTGCCGATGCGCGGGTGCAGGCGGCCGCCGTCGGCGGCGCCCAGGACCACGATGATCTCGTCGGCGCGCGGCGCGTCCTCGATCTGCATCTCCAGGGTGATGTAGTGCGAACGTAGGCCCTCGTCGTCCTTGTGCATCATCGGGACCTGGATCGAGGTGCCCGGGCCGCCGCGCTTGTTGGTGAAGCTCAGGTAGCTCTTGGCGTCCACCGCCTTGCGGTAGTGGTTGCCGAAGCGCAGGGTGTGGATCACCGCCGAGGCGTGCTCGATCTCGCCATCGGCGCCGACCACGGCGGCCTTGCCATAGGCCTCGATCTTGTCGGCGCCACCGATCAGCGCGGTCAGGCGCTCGACCATCAGCGCGCCCAGCTCGGAGCAGTTGGCCTTGATCTCCGGCTTGAGATCCTCGACGAAGCCGCGGCCCGCCCAGGGGTTCTTGATCACCACGGCCAGTCCGGCCATGGATACCGGTTTCTCGGCAGCCTTGCCGCCCTCGATGAAGGTTTCCTCGACGTAGCTGACGATCTTGCGGATTTCGAAGCTCATGGGCACTCCTTGGGTGTCTCTGTGCGATTTGGTCTGATGGTATACCATAATATTGGAAGTGCAAGAGGCAGGGTGGCAAAGGCGGTGGGGTCTGGCGACGGATGGTTGAGGAGGGGCTGCTGGAAAGAAGGGATGCTCGGAGCGGGACTCGAATCGGCAAGCGGGATGACGGGGGATTCGAGGTGGTGGCAGAATGCCGCCAACTATGACAAGGAGGTCGCCATGCGCCCGCTTTCCCTCGCCATCCTCGTACTGGCCATTGCTGCAAGCAGTGGATGTGCCGTCAAGAAGAACTTCTACGCTACCGGCGGCAGCCGTGCCGACGGGACGGTCGACATGGCCTATGACTTCCGCCAGTTCGAGCAGCCTGTGATCAGCATGGACCAGGCGCAGGGGCTTGCCCAGCGCAAATGTGCGGTGTGGGGCTATCGGGATGCGGAAGCGTTCGGCGGCAAGACGCAGAATTGCAATCAGTGGGATGGCTGGGGCAATTGCGCGGCCGGGCAGGTGGTCATCAAGTACCAATGCATCGGCAATCTGGATGCCCAGGTCAGCCAGACAGCTCCGCTGCAGGCGCCTGCAGCGTCCAGCCAGGCCAGTGGCTCGCTGAACAAGGACCAGTGGCAGCAACAGCAGCTCAACAAGCTCAATACGGAAACAGGCCTGAGCTACGAGGAATACCAGCGCCGCTATCGGCAGATCATGGGGCAGTAAGCCTTTCGTTCACTTCGAGCAGTCAGGCGCGCTACGGTTCTCGCTTCTCTGATTCAGTGCTGCCTGGCGAGTGTTCGGCAGGCTAGCTGGCACTCAGCCTGGCTGTCTGCTCAGCCAGCACTTCCCGTGCACGCTCCTCGATAAAGTCGAACACTTCTTCCGGGACGCTGTACTGAAACTGCTTGCGGCGATTGCGCGAGACGGTGCCGTTGTTGCTCAGGCACATCATCACCAGTTGCGCCAGGTCGCTGCCACGGACGTCGAAGCGTGCGTCGACGGCCTTGAACACCTGATCGTAGGCGTGGAGGAACTCGGTTTCTTCATGCAGTTCGACTTCCAGCGCCTGCCTGGCCATCTCCAGCGTGAAGGCCATGCACGCCGTAGCGTCCCAGTAGCGGTAGATCCCCTCATTTCCTGTGAACTCGAAGCTCAGGTCGTTCGCATCGAGCCACAGCACCCGCCAGAATTCGCGTGCCGGGCGCGAGAAGCTTTGCAGGGCCTCGAGATAATGCTGTTCCTCGCGCTTCATCGCCACGGAGACGGGCAGCAGCAGGCCGTGGCTCATGGCGCCGCTTCGGCATAGCGCCTGATGGATCAGGAAGCGGGACAGGCGTCCGTTGCCATCCATGAACGGGTGCAGGAAGACGAAGCCGAACGAGGTGATGCCGGCGGCGACCAGCGGATCGATCTGCAGGGGCGCTTCGTTGGCGAACTGCATCAGTTCGTCCATCAGCTCCCGGCATAGCTCGGGAGGTGGGGGAACATAGGTCACACCTGCAGCGCCGCGCAGGCCATTGTTCAGGTGATTCTGTTCGTGGCGGAAGGCGACCGCCCGATCGAGGGGATTGCTGATCGTGCTGTTCTGCAGCGCGACCAGGTAGTCCTCGGTCAGCGGCTGGCGCTCATGGGCCTGCCGCAGCAGCTGGACGAAGCGCTCGGCCTTGTCCGCACTGGGGGCTTCACGTTCGATGGCGAAGGAGTCGTGGGTTTCGTGCAGGTAGGCCCAGCTCAGGGCCCTGTCCATCATTCCTGCGGGCAGCGAGCCGATGAACTCACGTGACTTGCCGAGGATGTCCAGTGCCAATAGCGCCTCGATCCTGGCTGTCCGCTCGACCGTAGCGCAATAACGGAGGGTGCCGAGGCCGTTGAAATCCACCCGCCAACGGGCATCGCGCCGGGCAGGGCCGGTGATGTAGCGGGCCGGATCGAACAGCGGGGTCGCTGCCCCCTTCGGGCTCCCGTCATGGGGCAGCCGAGTTCCACTGAAAGCTTCCCAGAGGAAGCAGGCCTTGCGGATATAGGCGCCGCTCGGGGCCTTGCGAAGCTCTGCCAGCATGGTGGCGGCAGGGATCAGTGGCAATGCCTGGGCCAGCACGCCCAGGTTGATCCCCTCGTGCTTCAGGGCGAACAGGACATGGGCGCAGCAGTCGCTTGCCGGTGGGGCAAGGCGTTGCGGTACGGCGAGTTCGCGGCCCAGCGGCTCGATCCGCGTGACAGGCCTGATCGCCGCCGGACGCTGGATCGGGAAGACCTTCAGCTTCAGTGTCTCGACCAGAAAGGCATAGCCGATGAATTGGCTTTCCATTCGGTGCTCCTGGCTAGAGATTTTTGAATTGGACCAACATTATTTGAAATAGCGGCGTCTGAATAGACAAAATTTTACAGGCGCTGGTAAGAGAGGTTTCAGGCAGCTTTGGCTATCTGCATGCGGCAGGAAAGATGAGGGTAGCCTTGCCAATGTCGGTTCCGGTACCCGAGATAGCATGAAGCCCGCATAGCGCTGAACCCCACTGGAGTCGGGACCGTTCTGATCACATGGGGAGGAGGCGGGAAACGAAAAAGGCCCAGGTTTTCACCTGAGCCTTTTATGTAGATGGCGCATCCGGCGGGATTCGAACCCACGACCCCTGCCTTCGGAGGGCAGTACTCTATCCAGCTGAGCTACGGATGCGCATGGCCGCGGCTGGCGCGGCAGGCGGCAATCATACGCATCTGATCGGCTTGCGTCCATCGTTCGGGCGTGGCCCTGGTTAATTCGAAATCGGTCTGCCGCCCGTCGGCCGGGGCTGGCCTGGAGGCGCCGGGTGGCATGTACTTTCGTTGGTTTTTTCGAACGACCCCTTGCCCTTTGGGGGATGGGGCCCTAGGATGCGTTTGACATTTCAAACGCCCACCACAACAACAGGAGACAGGGGAATTGGCGTCACAGTACCCGGCCTCGTGCCAGTGGGATGACCGACTTCCGTACTGCCTGGCGAATGCGCGCGATGCCGTGCAGCAACCGATTCCTGCAGTGGTGGCGTTTCCGCAGCGTATCCCGTCCATGGACCTCCCGGTTGATCCGACCGGCTACGGCTACCGCCGTGGTCCGTTTTCGCGCGCCCGTGCGCGACGATCGGTGACCCTGCGCTAGCGCCGGTGCCGTCCACCTGGCGGGCGGCGCGGCGGGACGATGGAACGGGTGGGGCGAGCGCCCCTCCAATGCTTCCCGGACAACAAGAGCAGGCGGGGTAGTCGAGGTAGACCCGCTGCTTATGGCTTTCCTCGAAGGAGACTGGTCATGCAACTCAATGATGCCAAGCTGTTCCGCCAACAGGCCTACATCGACGGTTCCTGGGTGGACGCCGACAGCGGTCAGACCATCAAGGTCAACAACCCGGCCACCAACGAGATCATCGGCAGCGTGCCGAAGATGGGCGCCGCCGAAACCCGCCGCGCCATCGAGGCGGCCGACAAGGCCCTGCCGGCCTGGCGCGCGCTGACCGCCAAGGAGCGCGCCAACAAGCTGCGCCGCTGGTTCGAGCTGATGATCGAGAACCAGGACGACCTGGCCCGCCTGATGACCATCGAGCAGGGCAAGCCGCTGGCCGAAGCCAAGGGCGAGATCGCCTATGCCGCCTCCTTCCTCGAGTGGTTCGGCGAAGAAGCCAAGCGCATCTATGGCGACACCATCCCCGGCCACCAGCCGGACAAGCGCATCATCGTTATCAAGCAGCCGATCGGCGTTACCGCGGCCATCACTCCGTGGAACTTCCCCTCGGCGATGATCACCCGTAAAGCCGGCCCGGCCCTGGCCGCCGGCTGCACCATGGTGCTCAAGCCCGCTTCGCAGACCCCGTATTCCGCCCTGGCCCTGGCCGAACTGGCCGAGCGCGCCGGCATTCCGAAAGGCGTGTTCAGCGTGGTTACCGGCAGCGCCGGCGAAGTCGGCGGCGAGCTGACCAGCAACCCGATCGTGCGCAAGCTGACCTTCACCGGCTCTACCGAAATCGGTCGCCAGCTGATGGCCGAATGCGCCAAGGACATCAAGAAGGTGTCCCTGGAACTGGGCGGCAACGCACCCTTCATCGTCTTCGATGACGCCGACCTGGATGCCGCCGTCGAAGGCGCGCTGATCTCCAAGTACCGCAACAACGGCCAGACCTGCGTCTGCGCCAACCGCCTGTACGTGCAGGACGGCGTGTACGACGCCTTCGTCGAGAAGCTGAAGGCCGCTGTGGCCAAGCTGAACATCGGCAACGGCCTGGAGAGCGGCGTGACCACCGGCCCGCTGATCGATTCCAAGGCCGTGGCCAAGGTCGAAGAACACATCGCCGACGCCGTGGGCAAGGGCGCCAAGGTCGTCGCCGGCGGCAAGCCGCACGCCCTGGGCGGCACCTTCTTCGAGCCGACCATCCTGGTCGACGTGCCGAAGAACGCGCTCGTTTCCAAGGACGAGACCTTCGGCCCGCTGGCCCCGGTGTTCCGCTTCAAGGACGAGGCTGACGTCATCGCCATGTCCAACGACACCGAGTTCGGCCTGGCCTCCTACTTCTACGCCCGCGACCTGGGCCGCGTATTCCGCGTGGCCGAGGCCCTGGAGTACGGTATGGTGGGCATCAACACCGGCCTGATCTCCAACGAGGTCGCGCCGTTCGGCGGCATCAAGGCCTCGGGCCTGGGCCGCGAAGGTTCGAAGTACGGCATCGAGGACTACCTCGAGGTCAAGTACCTCTGCCTGGGCGGCATCTGATTTCCCGTGGGCGCGGGGGTGGCAGGCAAGAGCCGGCAGCCACCCCCGCGCCGGCGTTTTCCGGTGGTGGCACCGGACAACCCACCCGGCGGGCCGCAAGTGCCGCGACAGTCGATCATCGTATGCTGTCGCGAGTGGCTTCTCCCCGTCTTCATCCTTTGACCCGGCCGACCGATGAGCGGCCACTGAGGAAGCTATGAGCAAAACCAACGAATCCCTGCTGCAACGCCGTCAGGCCGCCGTTCCGCGCGGCGTGGGCCAGATCCACCCGGTCGTCGCCGAGCGCGCCGAGAACGCCACCGTGTGGGACGTCGAGGGCCGCGAGTACATCGACTTCGCCGGCGGCATTGCCGTTCTGAACACCGGCCACCTGCACCCGAAAGTGGTCGCCGCCGTTCAGGAGCAACTGACCAAGCTGTCCCACACCTGCTTCCAGGTGCTGGCCTACGAGCCCTACATCGAGCTGGCCGAAGAGATCGCCAAGCGCGTGCCGGGCAACTTCCCGAAGAAGACCCTGCTGGTCACCTCCGGTTCCGAAGCGGTCGAGAACGCCGTGAAGATCGCCCGTGCCGCCACCGGCCGCGCCGGCGTGATCGCCTTCACCGGCGCCTACCACGGCCGCACCATGATGACCCTGGGCCTGACCGGCAAGGTGGTTCCGTACTCCGCCGGCATGGGCCTGATGCCGGGCGGCATCTTCCGCGCCCTGGCTCCGTGCGAACTGCACGGCATCAGCGAAGACGAGTCGATCGCCAGCATCGAGCGCATCTTCAAGAACGACGCCCAGCCGCGTGACATCGCCGCCATCATCATCGAGCCGGTACAGGGCGAGGGTGGCTTCTACGTCAACTCCAAGCCGTTCATGCAGCGCCTGCGCGCCCTGTGCGACGAGCACGGCATCCTGCTGATCGCCGACGAAGTGCAGACCGGCGCTGGCCGTACCGGCACCTTCTTCGCCACCGAGCAACTGGGCATCGTCCCGGACCTGACCACCTTCGCCAAGTCCGTCGGCGGCGGCTTCCCGATCTCCGGCGTCGTCGGCAAGGCCGAGATCATGGACGCCATCGCCCCCGGTGGCCTGGGCGGCACCTATGCCGGCAGCCCGATCGCCTGCGCCGCGGCCCTGGCCGTGCTGAAGGTGTTCGACGAAGAGAAACTGCTGGAGCGTTCGCAAGCCGTTGGCGAAACCCTGAAGGCCGGCCTGCGCGAGATCCAGGCCAAGCACAAGGTGATCGGCGACGTCCGTGGCCTGGGTTCGATGGTCGCCATCGAGCTGTTCGAAGGCGGCGACGTGAACAAGCCGGCGGCCGAGCTGGTCAGCAAGATCGTCGTGCGTGCTCGCGAGAAGGGCCTGATCCTGCTCTCCTGCGGCACCTACTACAACGTGATCCGCTTCCTGATGCCGGTGACCATCCCGGACGCCCAGCTGAAGCAAGGCCTGGCCATCCTGGCCGAGTGCTTCGACGAACTGGCCTGATCGGCTCGTTCGGCAGTACCGGAAGAGGCCCGCGCAAGCGGGCCTTTTCTTTTTCCGGGGTTCCGCTCCGGCTGCGGCGCCGTGACGCATCTACCCCCTTGGTCGAATCGGAGAGCGGCGCCGCATCAGCTATCCTGTCCTGCGCGCGATGTCGTCCGGGCCGCCCTCTGGCAGGCGCCTTGCGACTCGGTTAAGGTGCGCGCGCACCTGCGAGAGGATCTCCATGACAGCACTCAGCGCCGCGCCGACCGTTCTGGTCGCCGCCGCCGACCCCTGGAACCGCGAACTGCTTGGCCAACTGGTGCTGAGCGTGCGTTGCGACGCGGCCATCGAATACTGCGAGGACGGTGACCAGGCCATCGATGCCTGCCGCTTGCGCGCCTTCGCCCTGGTGCTGGCCGAGCAGGAACTGGCCGGCACCGACGGCATCGACCTGCTCCGCCACCTGCGCCGCAGCCGCCGCGGGGCGAGCGCGCCGGACTTCATCCTGATCAGCGCCAAGGCCGATGGGGCCAGCGTGCGCGCGGTGCTGCCGCTGGCGCCCAGCGCCTACCTGGTCAAGCCGTTCAATGCCGAGGACCTGCGCCAGCGCCTGCGCAGCCTGCTGCTGGAGCCGGGGCAGGAAGTCAGCTGCGCCGTGCCCCGGGAGCCCACCGGCAGCCTGGCCGACTTCCTCGCCGAGGCCCGCGACGCCGCCGAGGGCGCGCCCCTGCTGGCGGAGGTCGGCGAGTCGGCGAGCCGTTGCCTGAACACCGAGGGCGTCAGCCTGGAGCAGCTGGAGGAAGAATTCGGCCGCGACCCGCAGATCACCGCCTGCCTGATCGCCGCGGCCAACAGCGCCGCGCGGCACGTCGGCATGCCCTGCCTGACCCTCGCCCAGGCGCTGGCCCGCCTTGGCCTGGCCCAGGCCTGCAACCTGGTGCTGGGGCTCAGCCTGGAGCATGCCGCGCAGCTTGCGGAGCCACGCCTGAAGGAGCGCGCCGCGGCGTTCTGGGCGCTTTCCCAGCGCACCGCGGATGCCGCCCAGGCCCTGGCCGAGAGCCTCGACGTCGACGCGCCGCGCTGCTACACCGCCGGCCTGCTGCATTGCCTGGGCGACCTCGCGGTGCTGCGCACCCTGGAGGAGTGGTGCCGGCGCGGCGGAGCGCTGGAAGACCAGGAGATCGACGACAGCCTCAAGGCCTTCGGCGCCAGTTTCGGCTCCACGCTGCGCGCGCGCTGGCGCCTGCCGCTGGAGCTGCGCGGGCTGGTCGCCGCGTGCTACGGCATGGGCAGCGGGGTGTTCTCGCGCAAGGCGCTGGTGCTCAACCTGGCGGCCAGGGCGGCACGTTTGCCGGCTTCCCAGGCCGGGCAGTTGAAGGAAGAGAAGGCGCTGCGGATGCTTGGGCTGGGGCCGGTGGAATTGCAGTTGCTGCAGAAGTTCTGTGGTGCCGAGGAGCCAAGCGCTTCGTAGGATCAACCGTTTTGCTGCTCTTCGTAGGAGCGAGCTTGCTCGCGAATGAGTCCCGCAGCGGAGTGTGTTCGCGAGCAAGCTCGCTCCTACGAGAAGCCTTGCCCGCCGGTTGTGGTGGGAGCGGCTGTGCTGAAGCGACCTTCGTAGGAGCAACTGTCTTGCGCCGAGGTGCTCTTCGTAGGATGGGTTGAGCTTGCGAAACCCATGCGGTTGCGGTGATGGGTATCGCTTCGCTCAACACCATCCTACGAAAAGCCGTGCTTCCTGGAACGTAGGAACTTTTCCGCGATAGCCGGACGTTCCGGCGCGATTCGCGGATGAGATCCGCTCCTACGCCGCCCCACCTGCGCCATTCCCCTGTAGGAGCGCGCCCTGCGCGCGAAATCGCGGGCAGGGCCCCGCAAGGCATGGACCGCACGCGAACAATAAAAAACGCCGCTTCCCGTGAGGGGAAGCGGCGTTCCTTTGTGGCTGACGCGCTAACGCCTCAACGCTTGGCCAGCAGTTCCCGGCCGCGCGCCACGGCGGCGCGGACCTGGGCGGGGGCGGTGCCGCCGATGTGGTCGCGGGCGTTCACCGAGCCTTCCAGTGTCAGCACGGCGAAAACGTCGTCGTCGATCTGGTCGCTGAACTTGCGCAGTTCTTCCAGGCTCATCTCGGCCAGGTCCTTGCCGCTGTCCACGCCGTATTTCACCGCGTGGCCGACGATCTCGTGGCAGTCGCGGAAGGGCAGGCCCTTGCGCACCAGGTAGTCGGCAAGGTCGGTGGCGGTGGAGAAGCCGCGGCGGGCCGCCTCGCGCATGATCTCGCGCTTGGGCTTGATCGCCGGGACCATGTCGGCGAAGGCGCGCAGGCTGTCGCGCAGGGTATCGGCGGCGTCGAACAGCGGTTCCTTGTCTTCCTGGTTGTCCTTGTTGTACGCCAGCGGCTGGCCCTTCATCAGCGTCAGCAGGCCGGTGAGGTGGCCGAACACGCGGCCGGACTTGCCGCGCACCAGTTCCGGCACGTCGGGGTTCTTCTTCTGCGGCATGATCGAGGAGCCGGTGCAGAAGCGGTCGGGCAGGTCGATGAACTGGAACTGCGCGCTGGTCCACAGCACCAGCTCCTCGGAGAAGCGCGACAGGTGCATCATCGCCAGGGAGGCGGCGGCGCAGAATTCGATGGCGAAGTCACGGTCGGACACGCCGTCCAGCGAGTTGCCGGAGATCGCTTCGAATCCCAGCAGTTCGCAGGTGATTTCCCGCTGGATCGGATAGGTGGTGCCGGCCAGCGCGGCGCTGCCCAGGGGCATGCGGTTGACGCGCTTGCGGCAGTCCACCAGGCGCTCGTAGTCGCGGCTGAGCATCTCGAACCAGGCCAGCAGGTGGTGGCCGAAGGTCACCGGCTGGGCAGTCTGCAGGTGGGTGAAGCCGGGCATGATGGTGTCGGCTTCCGCCTCGGCCAGGCCCAGCAGGCCCTGCTGCAGGCGGGTGATCTCTTTGATGATGATGTCGATCTCGTCGCGCAGCCACAGGCGGATGTCGGTGGCCACCTGGTCGTTGCGCGAACGGCCGGTGTGCAGCTTCTTGCCGGTGATGCCGATGCGGTCGGTCAGGCGCGCCTCGATGTTCATGTGCACGTCTTCCAGGTCGACGCGCCAGTCGAAGCTGCCGGCCTCGATCTCGGCCTGGATCTGCTTCAGGCCGTCGATGATGGCGTCGCGCTCGGCGTCGGTCAGCACGCCGGCCTTGGCCAGCATGGTCGCGTGGGCGATGGAACCCATGATGTCGTGGCGGTAGAGGCGCTTGTCGAAGTCGACGGAGGCGGTGAAGCGGGCGACGAAGGCGTCGACGGGCTCGCTGAAGCGGCCGCCCCAGGACTGGTTGGTCTTCTCTACGCTCATGGATCTCTCTCGCGGAAACGGGCAGGCGCGTTCGCTGCCTGCAGGAAGGGCAAAGTCCGACGATAATAGCAGGCTGAAGGTCAAAAACGGCGTGTGCTGCGACGGGTGTGGCGGGGGAAGGATCAGGGGCGCCCCGCCCGGGCGCGGCGCAGTCGACATTTCGGTGCTCGAATTCGCCCGGCAGGCTACGAGCCGCTTGCCGAGGCGTGGAGGCTTGCGGAAACTTCGTCGATGCCAAACCAAGCCAAGACCGGCGACCAGCCGGCAACCCAAGACGATTTCTTCATTCCCGAACTGTGCCAGAGCGAAGCGCTGTTCAGCCTGGTCCTGCTGGCCGAGCTGCTGGTGCTGGTACTGGTGCTGGCCGAGCCGATGACGCCCAGTTTCAACTGGGTGCGCCTGGCCCTGGCCTCGCTGTTCGTGCAGTGGATAGTGCTGCTCTCGGCCGGCCTGCTGTGCCGCCTGCGGCCGTTGCTGGCGCGCTGGCCGGCGTGGGGCGCGGGGCTGGCCAGCTGCCTGCTGGTGGTGCTGCTGACCCTCGGCTGCACCGCGGTGGCCGACTACTACGCCCTGGGCGGGCCGCTGTCGATCAAGGGCGAGGTCAACCTGTACCTGCGCCATGCCTTGATCGCCCTCATCATGTCGGCCTTGTTGCTACGCTACTTTTATCTGCAGAGCCAATGGCGCAGGCAGGAACAGGCCGAGCTGCGCGCGCGCATCGAATCGTTGCAGGCGCGCATCCGTCCGCACTTCCTGTTCAACAGCCTGAACAGCATCGCCAGCCTGATCGAGCTGGACCCGGGCAAGGCCGAGCAGGCGGTGCTGAATCTGTCGGACCTGTTCCGCGCCAGCCTGGCCAAGCCGGGGACTTTAATTTCCTGGGGGGAGGAACTGGAGTTGGCCAGGCGCTATCTTTCCATAGAGCAGTATCGCCTGGGCGACCGGCTGCAACTGGATTGGCAGGTGAGCGGCGTGCCCGATGGCGTGCCCATCCCGCAGCTGACCCTGCAGCCACTGTTGGAGAATTCATTGATCTACGGTATCCAGCCGCGCATCGAAGGCGGCCTGGTGAAGGTTGAGGCGGACTATCGTGACGGTGTGTTCCAGCTGTGCGTGAGCAACCCGTACGACGAGTCGACGCAGACGCTGCCCACGAAGGGGACCAAGCAGGCGCTGCAGAATATCGCAGCGCGAATTGCGGCACTTTTCGGGCCAAAAGCGAGTCTCAGCGTCGAACGCCGTGACGGACGGCACTACACCTGTCTACGCTATCCATGTGCGCGTCTCATGCAGGAAGCCTGAGCTTATGAATGTCCTGATCGTCGATGACGAACCCCTGGCGCGCGAGCGCCTGGCCCGGCTGGTGGGGCAACTGGACGGCTACCGCGTCCTCGAACCCTCCGCCAGCAACGGCGAAGAAGCGCTGGCGCTGATCGACAGCCTGAAGCCGGATATCGTCCTGCTGGATATCCGCATGCCCGGCCTGGACGGGCTCCAGGTCGCCGCCAAGCTGTGCGAGCGCGAAGCCCCCCCGGCGGTGATCTTCTGCACCGCCCACGATGAATTCGCCCTGGAGGCCTTCCAGGTCAGCGCGGTCGGCTACCTGGTCAAGCCGGTGCGCGCCGAGGACCTGGCCGAGGCCCTGAAGAAGGCTTCCAGGCCCAACCGCATCCAGCTGGCGGCGCTGACCAAGCCGCCGGCCGCCGGCGGCCCCGGCCCGCGCAGCCACATCAGCGCGCGGACGCGCAAGGGCATCGAGCTGATCCCCCTGGAGGACGTGATCTTCTTCATCGCCGACCACAAGTACGTGACCCTGCGCCACGCCGGCGGCGAGGTGCTGCTGGACGAGCCGCTGAAGGCCCTGGAGGACGAGTTCGGCGAGCGCTTCGTGCGCATCCACCGCAACGCCCTGGTCTCGCGCGAGCGCATCGAGCGCCTGCAGCGCACCCCGCTGGGGCATTTTCAGCTTTACCTCAAGGGCCTGGACGGCGACGCCCTGACCGTGAGCCGGCGCCACGTCGCCGGTGTGCGCCGGTTGATGCATAACCTTTGAGGGCGGCAGGCTGCAGGCTATAGGCGGCAGGCTAAGAGCATGCGGCGTAGGCGGCGGCTCTGCGGGCTTTTCGTAGGAGCGAGCTTGCTCGCGAACCGCATGGCACCGCGTTTGTTCGCGAGCAAGCTCGCTCCTGCGAGAGGCCGGACAGGGCCCGCCCGCGAAGCGCAATCCCAGGGATGGGCCGAAAGCCTGCTTTGGCGTCGCAGGGGGGAAAGCCTGGGCGCCGAAGCCTGTTATCATCCCCGGCAGTCCTTTGTCCGGAATTGCCCATGTCGTCCCGCGAAATCCGAATCGCCACCCGTCAGAGCGCTTTGGCCCTGTGGCAGGCCGAGTACGTCAAGACCCGCCTGGAGCAGGCCCATCCCGGCCTGCGCGTGAGCCTGCTGCCGATGACCAGCCGCGGCGACAAGCTGCTCGATGCGCCGCTGGCGAAGATCGGCGGCAAGGGCCTGTTCGTCAAGGAACTGGAGACCGCCTTGCTGGAAGGCGCGGCCGACATCGCCGTGCACTCCATGAAGGACGTGCCCATGGACTTCCCCGAGGGCCTGGGCCTGTACTGCATCTGCGAGCGCGAGGACCCGCGCGACGCCTTCGTCTCCAACACCTACGCCAGCCTCGCCGAGCTGCCCGCCGGCAGCGTGGTCGGCACCTCCAGCCTGCGCCGCCAGGCACAGCTGCTGGCCAGCCGCCCGGACCTGCAGATCCGCTTCCTGCGCGGGAACGTCAACACCCGACTGGCCAAGCTCGATGCCGGCGAATACGACGCCATCATCCTCGCCGCCGCCGGCCTGATCCGCCTCGGTTTCGAGGCGCGCATCCGCTCCAGCATCGGCGTCGAGGACAGCCTGCCAGCCGGCGGCCAGGGCGCCGTGGGCATCGAATGCCGCAGCGCCGATAGCGAGATTCACGCGCTGCTGGCGCCGCTGCACCACGCCGACACCGCGTTGCGGGTGACCGCCGAGCGCGCGCTGAACAAGCGCCTCAACGGCGGCTGCCAGGTGCCCATCGCCTGCTACGCCGTGCGCGAGGGCGAGCAGCTGTGGCTGCGCGGCCTGGTCGGCCAGCCCGACGGCTCGCAACTGCTGCGCGCCGAAGCCCGCGCGCCCCTGGCCGAGGCCGAGGCGCTGGGTGTGAAGGTCGCCGAAGACCTGCTGGAACAGGGCGCGGCCGACATCCTCGCCGCCGTCTATGGCGAGGCCGGCCCGCAGTGAGCCACTGGCGCCTGCTGCTGACGCGGCCGCAGGACGAGTGCGCGGCCCTGGCCGCCAGCCTTGCCGAGCATGGCGTGGCCAGCGCCAGCCTGCCGTTGCTGGCTATCGAGCCGCTGGAAGAAACCCCCGAGCAGCGCAGCCTGCTGCTCGACCTGGACCGCTACTGCGCCGTGGTGGTGGTCAGCAAGCCTGCTGCGCGCCTGGGCGTGGAGCGCATCGACCGCTACTGGCCGCAGCCGCCGGCGCGCCAGGACTGGTTCGCGGTCGGCGCGGCCACCGCGGCTATCCTCGATGACTACGGCCTGCGCGTGCATCACCCGGAGAATGGCGACGACAGCGAAGCACTGCTGGCGCTGCCGGCGCTGGCGCAGGCTCTGCAGGTGCCCGGGCCGCGGGCGCTGATCCTGCGTGGCGAAGGTGGCCGGGAATTCCTCGCCGAGCGCCTGCGCGGCCAAGGCGTGGCGGTGGATTATCTGGAACTCTACCGTCGCGTGCTGCCGGACTACCCGGCGGGCGAGCTGGCGCGGCGGGTGCGTGACGAAGCACTGAACGGCCTGGTGGTGAGCAGCGGCCAGGGCCTGGAGCACCTGCTGCGCGTGGCCGGGGAGGACTGGCCGCGGCTGGCCGGGCTACCCTTGTTCGTGCCCAGCCCGCGGGTCGCCGAACTGGCCCGGGACGCCGGTGCGCGACACGTGATCGATTGCCGCGGGGCGAATGCCGCGGCCCTGCTGGAGGCGCTCAGGGGCGCCGACGAAGAATAATTTCCGAGCGAAGGATGGACCTGTGAGCGAAGCCGTCACTCCCCAAGACACCCCGCAAGATACCCCCGTCGAGCCGACCCCGCCCGCTCCGGCCCGATCCGGCAACGGCCTGGCCCTGCTCGCACTGCTGGTCGGCGTCGCCGGCCTCGGCGTCGGTGGCTGGGGGCTGTGGCAGACGCAGCAGCTGCAGGCCCGCGACCAGGCGCGCGCGCAACAGCTGGAAGAAACCCGCGGCGAGGCGCAGAGCCTGCTCAACCACAACAGCGCGCTGGACAAGCGCCTGGACGCGCTGCCCAGCGCCGACGAGCTGGAGGCCCGCCGGCGCCTGGTGGTCGAACTGCAGGGCGACCAGCAGCAACTGGCCCAGCAGTTCAAGCAGGTTCTCGGGCAGAGCCGCCAGCAGTGGCGCCTGGCCGAGGCCGAGCACCTGATGCGCCTCGCCTCGCTGCGCCTTTCCGCGCTGCAGGACATCGACAGCGCCACCCAACTGGTGCAGGGCGCCGACGACATCCTCCGCGCGCAGAACGACCCGGGCGCCTTCGCCGCCCGCGCGCAACTGGCCAAGAGCCTCGAAGCCCTGCGCAGCCTGCCGCAGCCGGACCGCACCGGGCTGTTCCTGCAACTCGGCGCGCTGCGCGAGCAGGCCGCCCAGCTGCAACCGCTGGAGCCGAGCTTCAAGGAAGGCCCGGGCAAGGCCTCGACCACCGCCTGGGGCGACGGCAGCAGCACCCTGGACCAGTGGTGGGAACGCATCTCGCGCTACGTGCGCATCGACTTCAACGCCGGCCAGGACGTGCGCCCGCTGCTCTCCGGGCAACAGCTGACGCGCGTGCGCCTGGCCCTCAGCCTGGCCCTGGAGCAGGCGCAGTGGGCCGCGCTCAACGGGCGCCAGGAAGTCTACGAACAGGCCCTGAAGCAGGCCCGGCAGATCCTCGGCGACTTCTTCAACGCCGACCTCGCCGACAGCCGCGCCCTGGGCCTGCGCATCGACGAGCTGGCGCAGCAGCCGGTGGCTGTGCAGGTGCCCGACCTGACCCCGGCGCTGGGCGCCCTGCAGGCCTATGTGGTGCGCCGCGACCAGGCCGCCCTCGACCAGCAGCAGGCGCCCGCCGCGCCCCAGGCGGAGGGTAGCCAATGAGCCGCGTCTACCTGCTGGTCCTGGCCCTGGTGGTGGCCGCTACCCTGGTCGGCCTGGCCATCGCCGAGCAGTCGGGCTACGTGCTGATCGCCTATAAGAGCTTCCGCTACGAATCCAGCCTGTGGACCTTCCTCGCCCTGCTGGCGCTGGTCTGGCTGCTGTACCTGGCCATCCGCCTGGCGCTGCGCCTGCTCGGCGTGTCCGGGCGGGTGGTCAACCCCTGGTCGCGCTTCAACCGCCGCCGCCGCGCCGAAATGGCCGAGGAACACGGCCAGCGCGACCTCGCCGAAGGCCACTGGGCCCCGGCCCTGCGCCACCTGCGGCGCGCCGCCGAACTGAACGAGCACAGCCTGTCCAGCTACCTGGGCGCGGCCCGCGCGGCCAACGAGCTGGGGCGCTTCGACGAGTGCGACCAGTTGCTCGACCGCGCCCTCGAACGCCAGCCCGGCACGGAGCTGGCCGTGGGCCTGACGCGCGCGCAACTGCTGATCAACCGTGGCGCCTTCGAGCCGGCCCGCGCGGTGCTGGTGAAACTGCACGAGGAACACCCGCGCCACCCCACGGTGCTGCGCCTGCTCCAGCAGCTCTACGTCAGCCTGCAGGACTGGCGGCCGCTGCTGGCCCTGCTGCCGGAACTGCGCAAGGAGCGCGTGCTGGAGAACGCCCAGCTCAGCGACCTGGAGCGCCGCGCCTGGATCGCCGCCCTGGAAGTCGCCGGCGAGCAGGGCGTGGGGCAGGGCGAGACGGCCCTGCAGCCGCTCACCCAGACCTGGCAGAACCTGCCCGCCAACCTGCGCGCCCAGCCGCTGCTGGTCGCCGCCTATGCCCAGCAACTGCTGCGCCTGGGCGCGCCCGAGGAGGCGGAGAAGGTCCTGCGCCAGGCCCTCAAGGAAGGCTACGACGAGCGCCTGATGCTGCTCTACGGCAAGGCCCGCGGCGGCGACCCGGCGCGCCAGCTGCAGAACGCCGAGGCCTGGCTGAAGAAGTACCCCGACGACCCCGTGCTGCTCCTGTCCCTGGGCCGCCTGTGCCTGGCCGACAAGCTCTGGGGCAAGGCCCGCGACTACCTGGAGGCCAGCCTGGCCCGCCAGCACAGCGCCGAGACCTGCGCCGAGCTTGCGCGCCTGCTGGCGCACCTGGGGGAGACCGAGCGCAGCAACAGGCTGTTCCAGGAAGGCCTCGGCCTGTTCGGCGCGCCCGTAGGCAGTGCAGTCCAGCTGCCTGCGAAAGCGTAAGACGGTTCGGATGAAACGCGGCGCCCTCGGGCGCCGCTTTCGTTTTGGCTGACGGCTTTCGCCTACTTGCCGACGTAGCGGATGCGGTAGATCGCCCCGGCCATGTCGTCGCTCACCAGCAGCGAACCGTCCGCGGCCACCAGCACGTCGGCGGGGCGTCCCAGCACTTCCTCGCCGGGCTGCAGCCAGCCCTCGGCGAACAGGCTCTGGCGTTTCAGCGAGCCGTCCGCGTTCAGCTCGACGCGCACCACCCGGTAGCCGACCTTGCGGCTGCGGTTCCACGAGCCATGCTCGGCGATGAAGACGTTGCCGCGGTACTCGGCGGGGAACTGCTCGCCGCTGTAGAAACGCATGCCCAGCGCCGCCACGTGGGCACCGAGGCCGGCCACCGGCGCGACGAAGGCCGAGCAGGGGCGCTGGGCGAACTCCGGGTCGGCGATGTTCCCGGCGTGGCAGTCCGGGTAGCCGAAGTCGTCGCCGGCCTTGCTCACGCGGTTCAGTTCGTCATCGGGCTGGTCGTCGCCGAGCAGGTCGCGGCCGTTGTCGGTGAACCACAGCCGGCCCCGGGCATCCCAGTCGAAGCCCACGGTGTTGCGCACGCCATAGGCCACCACCTCGCGCTGGCTGCCGTCCGGCTGCATGCGTTGCAGGTTGGCGTAGCGCTCGCGGTCCGGGCGGCAGATGTTGCAGGGCGCGCCCACCGGCACGTAGAGCTTGCCGTCGGGGCCGAAGGCGATGAACTTCCAGCCGTGGTGCGTCTCGCCGGGGAACTGCGGCGGCAGTTCCTCGGGTTCTGGCTGCGCATCCAGGTGCGTCTCGATGTCGCGCAGCACGTAGAGGCGGCTGACAGCCGAGACGTACAGATCGCCCTGGTGGAAGGCCACGCCGCTGGGCATCTTCAGGCCGCTGGCGATCACCCGCGGGCGCTGTTCGCCGGGGCGCAGGGCGTACACCTTGCCGGCCTCGCGGCTGCCGACGAAGAGCGTGCCCTCGCTGCCCAGGGCCATGGCGCGGGCGTTGGGGACCTGGTCGCTGAGCACCTCGATGCGGAACCCTTCGGGCACCTTGAGCCGCTCCACGACCGAAGCGGCGAATGCGCCGGGGAGGGGGACGAACAGCAGCGCGGCGAGTAGGATCAGCTGTCGACGCATGGTAGGAATTCCCTGATGGCTGTCCGGCCCAGTCTAGCCCGCAGCCTTGAAAGGCCCGCGGAATTTCCTCTACCGTAGCGGCCTTTCCGAAAATGCCGTGCCACTGGAGCCGCCATGAACCTGGCCAGCCCGCGTTCCCTGTTCTTCCTCGCCTTCCTCGCCTGCGCCGCCATGCTTGGCGCCGGTTTCTACCTGCAGTACGTCGTTGGCCTGGAACCCTGCCCACTGTGCATCGTGCAGCGCATCTTCTTCGCCGGCGCCGGGCTGTTCTCGCTGATCGCCGCGCTGCATGGCCGCGGCCGGCGCATCTACTCGGTGCTGGTGCTGCTCTGCTCGCTGGGCGGCGCCGCTACCGCCGGCCGGCAGATCTGGCTGCAGACCCTGCCGCCGGACCAGCTGCCTTCCTGCCTGCCGCCGCTGGACTACATGATGCAGACCATGCCCTACGCGGACATCCTCTGGACCATGTTCCACGGCTCGGCCGACTGCGCCGAGGTGACCTGGACGCTGCTCAGCCTGAGCATCCCGGAGTGGAGCCTGCTGGCCTTCGTCGGCTTCGCCCTGTTCGCCGTCTTCCAGTTTCTGCGCCGCGGCTGATCGCCGCGCGGCGGCAGAACTGTCCTACGGCGCGAAGCCAGCGCCGCCGCGGGCTGCCGATTAAACGCTCGTATGAATTTTCCCGCGAAAGGTGTCTTGAAGCGGACATCCCGTGGGCATACTCTGGTCTTCCGCACCGCCGGGATTCCGCCATCAGAGCGGTAGAACGCCGGCGAGTGCCCGCATTCGACAGAGAATTGTCCCGCCGTGGAACCGCCGGGACAGGCCGAGGGAAGCGAGGACAAGATGCTCGAGAGCTGCCGCAATGCCCAGGAACGTTGGGGAGGCGTCCACCAGCTGATCGACCGCTGGTTGCGTGACCGCCAGGAACTCATCCAGGCCTTCGATTCGCTATCCGGGCCCCAGGCGCCCGCCGTCAACGGCGAGGGGCTGGAGAACTTCTGCCAGCGACTGCTGGACTACGTCTCCGCTGGCCACTTCGAGGTCTACGAACAGCTGATGGACGAGGCCAAGGCCTTTGGCGATGCGCGTGGCCTGGAACTGGCCAAGCAGATCTACCCGCGCCTGGAAGCCATCACCGCGTCCGCGCTGAACTTCAACGATCGCTGCGACAATGGCGATTGCCGCGAAGGCACCTGCCTCACCAGCGAGTTGAAGCTGCTGTGCCAACAGCTTCACGAGCGTTTCGAGCTGGAAGATTGCCTGATCGAGGTGCTGCACAACGCCCACGAACAGCGCACGGTCACCGCCTGATTTTGGCGGGCGGGAAAAGGGGCGCTGTCCTTGCGGACGCGCCCTTTTTTCATGCCTGCGAAAACCTCGTTGAGATGGCTGTAAGCCACGTACCACGTGGCTTACAGCCTTTCGGTAAGTTCCGCCTGACGGCCTCGTGGCGGCAGTCTGTGGCGTCGTTGGCGAGGGGGTCGCTGGAGATAGCGTGTCCGCGGGCTGCTCTCCGGCCTGTGGAAAAACGGCTGCAGATTGTGCCTGGCGCGGGTTTCAGCTTTATGGGGGCGTTGGCGAGAGGGCCTGCGCGGGTCTAGTATGGGCGCAACCACGTACGCCAGGAGGCACGTCATGTCGGCCAACAAGAAACCTGTCACCACCCCTTTGCATCTGCTGCAGCAACTTTCCAACAGTCTGATCGAGCATCTGGAGACCGCCTGCAAGCAGGCCCTGGTGGACTCCGAGAAACTGCACGCCAAGCTGGAAAAGCAACGTGCCAAAGCGCAGGACAAACTGCACAAGGCACGCACCAAACTGCAGGAAGCAGGCAAGGCCGGGAAGGCCAAGGCACAAGCCAAGGCCAAGGCCGGCATCGCAGAGCTGGAAGAGGTGCTGGAAACTCTGAAGAGCCGCCAGGCGGAAACCCGCACCTACATCGCCAACCTCAAGCGTGACGTCCAGGAAAGCCTGAAGCTGGCCCAGGGCGTGAGCAAGGTGAAGGAAGCGGTCGGTAAGTCGCTGTCCAGCCGCAAGCCCGTTGCCGCCGCCAAGCCCGTCGCCGCCAAGCCGGTGGTCAAGGCTGCCGCTGCCAAGCCTGCCGCCAAACCGGCCGCCAAGGCCGTTGCCGCCAAGCCGGCTGCCAAGCCTGCTGCTGCGAAGCCTGCCGCCAAACCGGCTGCCAAGCCTGCTGCTGCGAAGCCTGCCGCCAAACCGGCTGCCAAGGCTGCTGCCGCGAAGCCCGCCGCCAAGCCGGCTGCTAAAACTGCTGCTGCGAAGCCCGCCGCTAAACCGGCTGCCAAAGCTGCCGCTGCGAAGCCCGCCGCGAAGCCGGCTGCCAAAGCTGCTGCCGCGAAGCCCGCCGCCAAGCCGGCTGCCAAAGCTGCTGCTGCGAAGCCTGCCGCCAAACCGGCTGCCAAGGCTGCCGCCGCGAAGCCCGCCGCCAAACCGGCTGCCAAGCCCGCTGCTGCGAAGCCCGCCGCCAAACCGGCTGCCAAGCCCGCTGCTGCGAAGCCCGCCGCCAAACCGGCTGCCAAGCCTGCCGCTGCGAAGCCTGCTGCCAAACCGGCCGCCAAGCCTGCTGCTGCGAAGCCTGCCGCCAAACCGGCTGCCAAGCCCGCCGCTGTGAAGCCTGCTGCCAAACCGGCCGCCAAGCCTGCTGCTGCGAAGCCCGCCGCCAAACCGGCTGCCAAGCCTGCCGCTGCGAAGCCTGCTGCCAAACCGGCCGCCAAGCCCGCCGCTGCGAAGCCCGCGGCCAAGCCCGCCGTCGCCGCCAAGCCTGCAGCTCCGGCCGCTACCCCGGCTGCTCCCGCTGCCCCGGCCGCGTCGACCGCTCCGGTCGCCAGTGCCGCACCGGCTCCGGTAGCGCCGAGCGCTCCGACCGCCACTCCGAGCAGCGCTTCCTAAGACGCCGCTCGCGAAGCCGCCGCGGTGCGCAGCTGTTGCAGCGCACTGCGGCGAGCCTTCCCTGCCTCGCCGGCGCAGCCCTGCAGCCAGGCGTCCAGTTCGTCCCTTCCCGCTTCCGTCCAGTCCCGTCCCGCTTCCGCCAGCCGTTCCAGTTGCAGGCGTTCGGCGCGCAGCTCCAGCGTTTTCAGGGTTTCCCGCAATTTCTCCAGGTGGGCGTCGTTCCGTGCCGCGGTCTTCCACTGCTGGCGTAGCGTCCGCAGCGGCTTCACCACCTCGCGTTGCCAGTTGGCGGAGGCCTTCGCCAGGGTATCCAGGCGTTGTCCGGAGCAGGCCCGGCCACAGGCGGCGAACCAGGCCCCGGCCAGCAGCAGGCAGACGTCGGCGCCGGCTTCCTGCAAGTCCAGGCAGGCCGCCTCGACGCCCGGCTGCGCATAGAGGTCGAGGGCAAACGACCAGATATCTTCTGTCATAGGGCTCCCACAGCGGTTGCGCGGCGAAGCTGATAAACTCCGCCGCCATGATTCGACTACAAAATCTTACGCTACAGCGTGGCCCCCAGCGCTTGCTGGAAGGTGCCGAACTGACCTTGCATGCTGGCCAGAAAGTCGGCCTGATCGGCGCCAACGGCGCCGGCAAGTCGAGCCTGTTCGCCCTGCTGCGTGGCCAGCTCGGCCAGGACGCCGGCGACTACCGGATTCCCGCCGACTGGCGCATCGCGCACATGCGCCAGGAGGTGGACACCCTCGAGCGCCAGGCCGTGGACTACGTCCTCGACGGCGACGTGCGCCTGCGCGAGATCCAGGCGCAGCTGGCCGCCGCCGAGAACGCCCATGACGGCGCCGCCGTGGCGCGCCTGCACACCGAACTGGACAACGCCGACGGCTACACCGCCGACGCGCGGGCGCGCAAGCTGCTGGCCGGCCTGGGCTTCACCGCCGAGCAGATGGAGCGCCGCGTCGGCGACTTCTCCGGCGGCTGGCGGATGCGCCTGAACCTGGCCCAGGCACTGATGTGCCCGTCCGAGCTGCTGCTGCTCGACGAACCCACCAACCACCTCGACCTCGACGCCATCCTCTGGCTGGAGGAGTGGCTGAAGGGCTACCCGGGCACGCTCATCCTCATTTCCCACGACCGCGATTTCCTCGACGCCGTGGTCGACCACGTGGCGCACCTCGAACAGCGCAAGCTGACGCTCTACCGCGGCGGCTACTCGGCCTTCGAGCGCACCCGCGCCGAGCGCCTGGCGCAACAGCAGCAGGCCTACGAGAAGCAGCAGGCGCAGCGCGCCCACATGGAAAAGTACATCGCCCGCTTCCGCGCCCAAGCCACCAAGGCGAGCCAGGCACAGAGCCGCATCAAGGCCCTGGAACGCCTGGAGGAGCTGGCCCCGGCCCATGTCGACTCGCCCTTCGACTTCGTCTTCCGCGAGTCGGACAAGATTTCCAGCCCGCTGCTGGACCTGTCCGAGGCGCGCCTGGGCTACGGCGAGAAGACGGTGCTGGAGAAGGTCAAGCTGCAACTGGTGCCCGGCGCGCGCATCGGCCTGCTGGGCCCCAACGGCGCCGGCAAGTCGACCCTGATCAAGACCCTTTCCGGCGACCTGCCGCTACTGGCCGGGCACCTGGCGCGCGGCGAGAACCTCGCCATCGGCTACTTCGCCCAGCACCAGCTCGACTCGCTGGACGCCAAGGCCAGCCCGCTGCTGCACCTGCAGCGCATCGCCCCGGGCGAGCGCGAGCAGATCCTGCGCGACTTCCTCGGCGGCTTCGACTTCCGCGGCGCGCGCTGCGACGAGCCGGTGCTGAATTTCTCCGGCGGCGAGAAAGCGCGCCTGGCGCTGGCCCTGATCGCCTGGCAGAAGCCCAACCTGCTGCTGCTGGACGAGCCGACCAACCACCTCGACCTGGAGATGCGCCTGGCCCTGACCATGGCCCTGCAGGAATTCTCCGGGGCGGTGGTGGTGGTGTCCCACGACCGTCACCTGCTCAAGAGCACCACCGACCAGTTCCTGCTGGTGGCCGACGGCCGCGTGCAGGACTTCGACGGCGACCTCGACGACTATGCCCGCTGGCTGGTGGATTTCCGCGCGCGCCAGGCGCCGGTCGCCAATGCCGGCGCAGCGTCTGTCGAGAAGACCGACAAGCGCGCCCAGCGCCAGGCCGCCGCCGCATTGCGCCAGCAGCTGGCGCCGCACAAGCGCGAGGCGGACAAGTTGGAGAAGGAGCTGGGCGGCATCCACGACAAGCTCGCCGCGCTGGAGGAAAAGCTCGGCGACAGCGCCCTCTACGAGAACGCGCGCAAGGACGAACTGCGTGACCTACTGGCCCGGCAGGCGAGCCTGAAAGCCCGCGAGGCCGAGGTCGAGGAAGCCTGGCTGGTGGCCCTGGAAACCCTGGAGAACCTCCAGGCCCAGCTCGAAGGGGCCGAGTGATGGAAGACCTGCCGCTGCTCGTCGCCTGGAGCGATCCGTTGCTGCGCGGCCTGCAGATCATCCTCATCCTGCTGCTGGCCTGGGTGCTGCAGCGCATGGTGGCGCGCGGGCTGGACCGCCTGGCCCTGCGCTACCCGATCCCCCACGAACTGCTGCTGCCGCTGCGTGGCGGCCTGCGCTGGCTGATCATGGGCTCGGCGCTGATGATGGTGCTGGAGCGCCTGGGGGTTTCCGCCCAGGTGCTGTGGACCGCGCTGACCGGCTTCGTCGCGGTCGCCGCGGTGGCCTTCTTCGCCATCTGGAGCGTGCTCTCCAACCTGTTCTGCGCGGTGCTGATCTTCACCGTCGGGCCGTTCCGCCTGGGCGACCTGGTGGAGGTCATCGAGTCGGCCGACAAGCCCGGCGTGAAGGGCCGCGTCAGCGCCATCAACCTGCTCTACACCACCCTCGAGGAAACCTTCGAGGACGGCACCAGCGCCCTGCTGCAGGTGCCCAATAGCCTGTTCTTCCAGAAGGCCATCCGGCGCTGGAAAGGGCCCGGGCTGAGCAGCGGAAGATAACAACCACAACCCCTGTTCCCACACGGATACCCACGCACTATGGAATGGCTCGCTAGCCCTGAAATCTGGGTTGCCTTTCTGACCCTGACCGCCCTGGAGATCGTCCTGGGCATCGACAACATCATCTTCATCTCCATCCTGGTCAGCCGCCTGCCGGCGGCGCAGCAGCCCAAGGCGCGGTTCTTCGGCCTGGCGCTGGCGATGGGTACGCGGATTCTCCTGCTGCTGTCGATCACCTGGGTGATGCGCCTGACCGCCGACCTCTTCGAGGTGTTCGGCCAGGGCGTTTCCGGGCGCGACCTGATCCTGTTCTTCGGCGGCCTGTTCCTGCTGTTCAAGAGCACCATGGAGATCTACCACAGCCTGGAAGGCGCCGAGGAAGGCGGGCAGGGCAGCGCCAAGAGCCGCGGCTTCATGGCGGTGATCGTGCAGATCGCGATCATCGACATCATCTTCTCCCTGGACTCGGTGATCACCGCCGTGGGCCTGGTGCAGAACGTACCGGTGATGATCGCCGCCATCGTCATCTCGGTCGGCGTGATGATGCTCGCCGCCGGCACCATCAGCGACTTCATCGACAAGCACCCGTCGCTGAAGATGCTGGCGCTGTCGTTCCTCATCGTGGTCGGCACCGTGCTGGTGGCCGAGGCCTTCGAGGTCCACGTGCCCAAGGGCTACGTCTACTTCGCCATGGCCTTCTCGCTGGCGGTGGAAGCCCTCAACATCCGCCTGCGCGGCGCCCTGGCGCGCAAGCGCGGCGAAGAGCCGGTGAAACTGCGCAAGGACCTGCCGAGCTGATCGGCCGGCTCCGCGCCGGGCTTCCTCCACACCTGTAGGAGCGGGCCCTGCCCGCGATTCGCGCGCAGGGCGCGCTCCTACAGGGGAATGCCGGAGGTATCGGCGCGATTCGCGGATGAGATCCACTCCTACGTTGTTTTCTGGGTTATTCCCCTTCGGGCCAGCGCAAGCGCTGTTCGCGATGGAGCCGCGTCCCGCGTTCGCGGGAATGACGGGATTAAGATTCGTGTTTTCCGACGTCATTCCCGCGAACGCGGGAACCCAATAGACAGTCGCTCCTACGGACTTCGTCGGCGCCCTACACGGCAACGTGCGACTCGGGCACACTGGTTACCCGTAACAAGATTTTTCGCCACGAGGTCCACCATGCTCGCCAGTACCTGGTTCGCCTTCTTCATCGCCTGCTGGGTGATCAGCCTGTCGCCCGGCGCCGGGGCCATCGCCTCGATGTCCTGCGGCCTGCAGTACGGCTTCTGGCGCGGCTACTGGAACGCCCTGGGCCTGCAGATCGGCCTGGCCCTGCAGATCGCCGTGGTCGCCGCCGGCGTCGGCGCGCTGCTGGCCACCTCGGCGCTGGCCTTCAGCGTGATCAAGTGGTTCGGCGTGGTCTACCTGGCCTACCTCGCCTGGCGCCAGTGGAGCGCCGCCCCGCAGGTGATGCAGGCCGACGCCGAGCGCCCCATCGGCCGCCCGCTGAGCCTGGTGCTGCGCGGCTTCCTGGTCAACGCCAGCAACCCCAAGGCGGTGATCTTCATGCTCGCCGTGCTGCCGCAGTTCGTCGACCCGCACCGGCCGATGGCGATGCAGTACGTGATCATGGGCGCGACCATGATCTGCGTCGACCTGATCGTCATGGCCGGCTACACCGGGCTGGCCGCGCGGGTGCTGCGCGCGCTGCGCTCGCCGCGCCAGCAACGGCTGATGAACCGCACCTTCGCCAGCCTGTTCCTCGGCGCCGCCGCGCTGCTGGCCACCGTTCGCCGCGCCCCGGTGTGAAGCCGACGGGCGCCGCCTAGGCGCCCGAATGGTGGCGGAGTAGTATTGGCGCCCTCCATTCTCATTCGCCTTCCGCCATGCGCCTTCCAAAGCTTCTCATCTGGCTGCTGCCGCTGCTTTGCGGCGCCAGCCTCACGGCCCTGGCCGATGCGCCGGTCGACCCCTCCCAGGCCCTGCACCTGCTGAGCTACCTGGCTGCCGACTACCCGCCGACGGTGAACGCCGGGCAGGTGCTCGACGCCGCCGAATACAAGGAACAACTGGAGTTCGCCGGCCAGCTGCAGGCGCTGCTGCTGGCCTTGCCGGCGCGCCCCGAGCGGGCCGACCTGGAGCGCGAGGTGGCCGGCCTGCGCCGCGCCATCGAGCAGCGCCAGCCCGGCGCCCTGGTGGCGCAGCAGGCGCGGCACCTGGAAGCGCGCCTGGCGGACGTCTACCAGGTGGTGCAGACCCCCGCCATCACCCCCGACCCGGCCCGCGGCGCGCCCCTCTTCGCCCAGCAGTGCTCGATCTGCCACGGCGACACCGGCAAGGGCGACGGCCCGGCGGGCATCGGCCTGCAGCCGCCGCCGGCCGACCTCACGGCCCGCGCGCGCCTGGACCAGCTGAGCCTCTACGACCTGCGCACGGTGATCGGCCTGGGCGTCGCCGGCACCGACATGCCGGCCTTCGCCGACCAGCTGGACGAGCGCCAGCGCTGGGACCTGGCCGCCTACGTGGCTGGCCTGAGCGCCGCCGAGGCCCAGCCCGACGGCGCCCACGCCTACCCGCTGGCGAGCCTGGCCACCCAGACCCCGGCCGAAGTGGCCGCCCGTGACGGCGACGCCGCCGCGCAGAGCTTCCGCGCCCTGCGCGCCCACCCGCCGCTGGAGCACCGCGGCCCGGCGCAACTGATCGACTACACCGCCGCCACCCTGGACAAGAGCTTCGCCATCTACCGCCAGGGCGACCACGACCAGGCCTACGACCTCTCGGTCGCAGCCTACCTGGAAGGCTTCGAGCTGGTGGAAAGCTCGCTGGACAACGTCGACGCCACCCTGCGCAAGGCCACCGAGAAAGAGCTCATGGCCTACCGCCAGACGCTGCGCGACGGCCTGCCGGAAGCCCAGGTGGCGCAGCAGCTGGAGCGCGCCAAGGGCAAACTCGGCGAGGCCGCCAAGGCGCTGAGCGGCGACTCCCTGAGCAGCACCATCAGTTTCGTCTCGGCCCTGTTGATCCTGCTGCGCGAGGGCGTGGAAGCCATCCTGGTGCTCGCCGCCATCCTCGCCTTCCTGCGCAACACCGGGCAGGAAGCCGCCACCCGCGGCGTGCACGTCGGCTGGGGCCTGGCCTTCGTCGCCGGCTTCGCCACCTGGGCGCTGGCGGCCTACGTGATCGACATCGGCGGCGCCCAGCGCGAGCTGATGGAGGGCTTCACCTCGCTGTTCGCCTGCGTGATGGTGCTCTGGCTCGGCGTGTGGATGCACGACCGCCGCCACGCCGCGGCCTGGCAGGACTACATCCGCAGCAGCCTGGTGGGCGGCGGCGGGCGCTTCGGCTTCGCCGTGCTGGCGTTCTTCTCGGTGTACCGCGAGCTGTTCGAGGTCATCCTGTTCTACGAAACCCTCTGGCTGCAGGCCGGCCCGGCCGGGCACAGCGCGGTCATCGCCGGCGCCGGCTGCGCGGTGGTGCTGCTGATCGGCCTGGCCTGGGTGATCCTGCGCGGCTCGGCGAAACTGCCGCTGAAGCTGTTCTTCACCGTCAACGCCGCGCTGCTCTGCGCGCTCTCGGTGGTGTTCGCCGGGCACGGCGTGGTGGCCCTTCAGGAAGCCGGAGTGATCGGCACCCGCCCGGTGCCCTTCTTCGACTTCGACTGGCTGGGCATCAAGGCCGACGCCTACTCGCTGTCGGCCCAGGCCCTGGCGCTGCTGGCGGTGGCCGTGCTCTACGGGCGCAGCCTGCTGGCGGAGAAACGCAAGGCCGCGGCGCTGCCCTGAGGCGGCGCGCGGCAAACCCCGACGGCCAGTGCGATACTGGCCGTCGTCATTTTCGGGAAACGAGTCCGATGCGTATCTGGATCGATGCCGACGCCTGCCCGCGCGCGGCGAAGGAACTGGTGGCGAAGTTCGCCCTGAAGCGCAAGCTGGAAGTGGTGATGGTCGCCGGCCAGCCGGTGGCCAAGCCGCCGTTCGCCTGCGTCAGCCTGGTGGTGGTGCCTAGCGGCATGGACGCTGCCGACGACTACCTGGTGGAACAGGCCGAGCTGGGCGACCTGGTGATCTGCAGCGACGTGCCGCTGGCCGACCGCCTGGTGAAGAAGGGCGTGGACGCCCTGGACCCGCGCGGCCGCGAGTTCGACGCGAAGAACATGGGCGAGCGCCTGGCCATGCGCAACCTGCTCACCGACCTGCGCGACCAGGGGCAGATGGGCGGCGGCCAGGCGCCTTATGGCGACAAGGATCGGCAGGCTTTCGCCAATGCGCTGGATCGGTTGTTGACGCGGTTGAACAGGGGGTAGGGGCGGCAGGTGGGGTTCGTCGTGTCTTTGTAGGAGCGAGCTTGCTCGCGAACCGCACCTCCCGGTAACTCCGGCGCGTAGGCCCACCTCCCTTGCCCTCTCCCTAACCCTCTCCCTGAAGGGAGAGGGGACCGTTGGGCAGGGCTTGGTGTTCTGGAGTCAGCCGGCAGCGCCAGTGGTTTCAGGGTGGAGCCATTCCTTCTCTCGGCACGGACTGCCCCCTCTCCCTTCAGGGAGAGGGCTGGGGAGAGGGCGCTCTCAAACCCAACATCTGCAGCCCCCAGAAAACTCCGTTCGCGAGCAAGCTCGCTCCTACGACAAGCGGCTGCATCAGGCGAGCTCGAGCACCCGATCCACCAGCTTGTTGATCCCGCTGGCCGCCTCGGCGATGTTCTGCGCCAGCATGTAGGCCGGGGTTGTCACCAGCTTGTGGCGGCTGTCCTCGACTATCTCGTCCACCGGGCATTCGACGTGCTTGGCGCCCATGCGGGTCAGCGCGGCGGCGGTGTCGGCGTCGCAGCCGATGGTGCATTCGATGCCCGGGCCGTAGATGCGCTCGGCCATGGCCGGGGCGATGCAGATCAGGCCCACCGGCTTGTGCGCGGCGGCGAAGGCCTTGGCCAAGGCCAGCACGTCCGACTCGACCTCGCACTGGTCGCCCTCGAAGGCGAAGTTGGACAGGTTCTTCGCCGCGCCGAAGCCGCCGGGGACGATGAGCGCGTCGAAGTCCTCGACCTTCGCCTCGCGCACGTCCTTGATCTCGCCGCGGGCGATGCGCGCGGATTCCACCAGCACGTTGCGGCTCTCCGGCATTTCCTGTCCGGTGAGGTGGTTGACCACGTGGTGCTGGGCGATGTCCGGGGCGAAGCACTGCACCTGCGCGCCGCGCTGGGACAGGCGCAGCAGGGTGATCACGCTTTCGTGGATCTCGGCGCCGTCGTAGACGCCGCAGCCGGAGAGGATGACGGCAACTTTCTTGTGCATGCAGGTACTCCTGGTTCGGGGTTGGCCGGTGGCGACTTGCCTGTCGCCATATGCCGGCCGGGTTGTCACCGGCGGCCGTTGTAGCCGGGCGCCAGAGGACTAGGATCGGTATCCATAAGCATAACGATTCGGTCGCGCCATGAACTACATCCTCTTCGCGGTGCCGTTCTTCTTCCTGCTGATCGCGCTGGAACTGCTGGCCGACCGCTGGCGCGGCACTTCCACCTACCGCCTGAGCGACGCCCTGAACAGCCTCAGCGCCGGGGTGCTGTCCACCACCAGCGGCCTGCTGACCAAGGGCATCGGCCTGGTCACCTACGTGTTCGCCTGGCAGCACCTGGCGCTCTTCGAGCTTTCCGCGCAAAGCGCCTGGGTCTGGGTGTTCGCCTTCGTCTTCTACGACCTCTGCTACTACTGGAACCACCGCCTGGGGCACGAGCGCAGCATCCTCTGGGCGGCCCACGCGGTGCACCACCAGAGCGAGGAATACAACCTCAGCACGGCGCTGCGGCAGACCAGCACGGGCTTCCTGTTCGGCTGGATCTTCTACCTGCCGATGGCGCTGGCCGGGGTGCCGCCGCTGGTGTTCGTCAGCGTGGCGGCGCTGAACCTGCTCTACCAGTTCTGGGTGCACACTCGGCACATTCCCAAGCTCGGCTGGTTCGAATGGTTCTTCGTCAGCCCGTCGAACCACCGCGTGCACCATGCGCAGAACCCCGTCTACATGGACCGTAACTACGGTGGCGTGTTCATCCTCTGGGACCGCCTGTTCGGCACCTTCCAGGAAGAGCTGGACGAGGAGCCGGTGGTGTTCGGCGTGACCGTGCCGCTGGCCAGCTGGAACCCGCTGTGGGCCAACCTGCAGGTCTATGCCGCGCTGTGGAACGACGCACGGCGGGCGGGCAACTGGTGGGACAAGCTGCGCATCTGGTTCATGCGCACCGGCTGGCGCCCGGCCGACGTGGCGGCGCGCTATCCGCTGCAGAAGCCCGACCTGGCCGCCTTCCGCAAGTTCGAAGTACCGCTGTCCCGCGGCCGGCAGTGGTACGCGACCGTGCAGTTCGCCGGCTACGTGGTCGGCGGCACTTTGCTGTTGGGGCTGGGGGAGGGCTGGCCGCTGCCGGCGCTGCTGCTGGGCTGGGCGTGGATGGCCTGCGGCCTGTTCGTCATCGGCGCCTGGCTGGAGAACCGCGCCTGGGCGCCACGGCTGGAAGGGCTGCGCCTGCTGCTGAACCTGCCCTGGGTGGCGATCACCGCCGCAGCGGCCGGCCTGGCGTTGCCGGGGTGGGCGCTGGCGCTGCTGGGCGCCCATGCCGCCCTCAGCCTGTTGGCGCTGTGGGGCCTGCGCCACGAGGGGCGGCAGGCGCAGCCGGCCTGATCAGTTGCCGTTGCGGCTGTTCTTGATGCGCCGGTGCAGCCACAGCAGCAGGCCGATGGCGAGCAGGCCGCCGAGGACCATGAGTTCGTACTTCTTGATGTTGCCCAGCACGCCTTCGAGCACGCTGCCGAAGTAGTACGCCGCCGAGCCGAGCGCGCTGGCCCAGACGATGGCGCCCAGGCCGTTGAGCAGCAGGTAGCGGCCCGGCGGATAGCCGGACAGGCCGATGGCCACCGGCATCACCGTGCGCAGGCCGTAGACGAAGCGGAAGCTCAGTACCCACAGGTCCGGGCGCCGCCGCACGTGCTCCAGGGCGCGGTCGCCGAGCTTCTGCCAGCGCGGCTTGCGCGCCAGCAGCTTGCGCCCGTGGCGGCGGCCGAGGAAGTACCAGAGCTGGTCGCCCGCGTAGCTGCCGAGGAAGGCCACGGCGATCACGTATTCGAGCTGCATGTAGCCGCGGAAGGCAAGGAAGCCGGCCAGCACCAGAATGGTCTCGCCCTCGAAGAAGGTGCCGAGGAACAAGGCCACATAGCCGAAATCCTGCAGGAATTGTTGGAGCATTATCGAGGCAACGCAGCAAAATGAACGCGCAGCCTAACGCGGTTGTCGTCCGGGGGGAAGGCACCTGCTGGCGGCTTGCTGGCCTTTGCATGGCCCGGGCCGCCTACTTTGGTCGTATGCTGCGGCTTCGGGCCCCTGCGACCGGTTGCCGCGACCCTGGGTCACTGTTACCCCTTGTTACCAATCGGTCATAATCCCGGACTATAACTGTCACACTGTGCCTGTTGTCCGGGCCTTGGAGTACGCCGTGAGCTTCATTTCTGCCGAACGTGCCTTCCCCTTCACCCGCCTGCGCCGCAACCGCCGCGACGAGTTCTCCCGTCGCCTGGTGCGCGAGAACGTGCTGAGCGTCGACGACCTCATCCTTCCGGTGTTCGTCCTCGACGGCAAGAACCAGCGCGAGGCCATCGCCTCGATGCCGGGCGTCGAGCGCCTGTCCATCGACCTGCTGCTGCAGGAAGCCGAGCAACTGGTGGAACTGGGCATCCCGGCGCTGGCGCTGTTCCCGGTCACGCCGCTGGAGAAGAAGTCCCTCGACGGCGCCGAGGCCTACAACCCCGAGGGCATCGCCCAGCGCGCCACCCGCGCCCTGCGCGAGCGCTTCCCGGAGCTGGGCATCATCACCGACGTGGCCCTGGACCCGTTCACCAGCCACGGCCAGGACGGCATCCTCGACGAGAACGGCTACGTGATGAACGACGAGTCGGTGGACGTGCTGGTCAAGCAGGCGCTGTCCCACGCCGAGGCCGGCGCCCAGGTGGTGGCCCCGTCGGACATGATGGACGGCCGCGTCGGCGCCATCCGCGAGGCGCTGGAGTCCACCGGGCACACCAACGTGCGCATCATGGCCTATTCGGCCAAGTACGCCAGCGCCTACTACGGCCCGTTCCGCGACGCGGTCGGCTCCGCCGCCAACCTCGGCAAGGGCAGCAAGGCCACCTACCAGATGGACCCGGGCAACAGCGACGAGGCGCTGCACGAGATCGCCGCCGACCTCGCCGAAGGCGCCGACATGATCATGGTCAAGCCGGGCATGCCCTACCTGGACATCGTCCGCCGGGCCAAGGACGAATTCCGCGCGCCGACCTTCGTCTACCAGGTCAGCGGCGAATACGCGATGCACATGGCGGCCATCGAGAATGGCTGGCTCAGCGAGGCGGTGATTCTCGAATCGCTGCTGGCCTTCAAGCGCGCCGGCGCTGATGGCATCCTGACCTACTTCGCCAAACGTGCGGCAGAACAACTGAAAAGGGGGCGCTGACGCCCCCGCGACGAGACTTGCGATGAATACCGAAGGCCAGAACGCTACCGACCTGATCGAAACCGAAGTGACTGTCAGCGAGACCCTGGAGACCGTCGAGGTCCCCGTGGTCGCCGAACCCCCCGTGGAGGCGCCCGCCGCCCCGGCGGTGGCGGTGAACGTCGACGACAGCGCCCTCTACATTCATCGCGAGCTGTCGCAGCTGCAGTTCAACATCCGCGTGCTGGAGCAGGCGCTGGACGAGTCCTACCCGCTGCTCGAACGCCTGAAGTTCCTGCTGATCTTCTCCAGCAACCTCGACGAGTTCTTCGAGATCCGCGTCGCCGGCCTGAAGAAGCAGATCACCTTCGCCCGCGAGCAGGCCGGCGCCGACGGCCTGCTGCCGCACCAGGCCCTGGCGCGGATCAGCGAGCAGGTGCACGAGCAGGTCGGCCGCCAGTACGCCATCCTCAACGACATCCTGCTGCCGGAGCTGGCCAAGCACGGCGTGCGCTTCATCCGCCGGCGCTACTGGACGCCGAAGATCAAGGCCTGGGTGCGGCGCTTCTTCCGCGACGAGATCGCCCCGATCATCACCCCCATCGGCCTCGACCCGACCCACCCGTTCCCGCTGCTGGTGAACAAGAGCCTGAACTTCGTGGTCGAGCTGGAGGGGATGGACGCCTTCGGCCGCGACTCCGGCCTTGCGATCATCCCGGCGCCGCGCTCGCTGCCGCGGATCATCCGCCTGCCCGAGGACGTGGCCGGGGAGGGCGACAACTATGTGTTCCTCTCCTCGATGATCCACGCCCACGCCGACGACCTGTTCTCCGGCATGAAGGTCAAGGGCTGCTACCAGTTCCGCCTGACGCGTAACGCCGACCTCTCGGTGGACGCCGAGGACGTCGAGGACCTGGCCCGCGCGCTGCGCGGCGAGCTGTTCTCGCGGCGCTACGGCGACGCCGTGCGCCTGGAGGTGGTGGACACCTGCCCGGCGCACCTGTCCAACTACCTGCTCAAGCAGTTCGGCCTGGCCGAGAGCGAACTGTACAAGGTCAGCGGCCCGGTCAACCTGACCCGCCTGTTCAGCGTCACCGGCCTGGCCAGCCATCCGGAGCTGCAGTACCCGCCGTTCACCCCGACCATTCCGAAGCTGCTGCAGAAGAAGGAGAACATGTTCGGCGTGCTGGCCAAGCTGGACGTGCTGCTGATGCACCCCTTCGAGTCCTTCACCCCGGTGGTGGACCTGCTGCGCCAGGCGGCCAAGGACCCGAACGTGCTGGCCATCAAGCAGACCCTGTACCGCTCCGGGGCCAACTCGGAAATCGTCGACGCCCTGGTGGAAGCGGCGCGCAACGGCAAGGAGGTCACCGCGGTGATCGAGTTGCGCGCGCGCTTCGACGAGGAGTCCAACCTGCAGCTGGCCAGCCGCCTGCAGCAGGCCGGCGCGGTGGTGATCTACGGCGTGGTCGGCTTCAAGACCCACGCCAAGATGATGCTCATCCTCCGCCGCGAGGACGGCGAGCTGCGCCGCTACGCGCACCTGGGCACCGGCAACTACCACGCCGGCAACGCCCGCCTGTACACCGACTACAGCCTGCTCACCGCCGACGTGGCGCTGTGCGAGGACCTGCACAAGCTGTTCAACCAGCTGATCGGCATGGGCAAGACGCTGCGCATGAAGAAGCTGCTGCACGCGCCCTTCACGCTGAAGAAGAACCTGCTGGAGATGATCAACCGCGAGGCGGCCCAGGCCGCCGAAGGCAAGCCGGCGCACATCATGGCCAAGGTCAACTCGCTGACCGACCCGAAGGTCATCCGCGCGCTGTACAAGGCCAGCCAGGCGGGGGTGAAGATCGACCTGGTGGTGCGCGGCATGTGCTGCCTGCGCCCGGGCGTGCCGGGGGTGTCGCACAATATCCAGGTGCGCTCGATCATCGGCCGCTTCCTCGAGCACAGCCGCATCTACTACTTCCTCAACGGCGGCGACGAGAAGCTCTACCTCTCCAGCGCCGACTGGATGGAGCGCAACCTCGACATGCGCGTGGAGACCTGCTTCCCGGTGGAAGGCAAGAAGCTGGTGCAGCGGGTGAAGAAGGAGCTGGAGCTGTACCTGGCCGACAATACCCAGGCCTGGGTGCTGCAGCCCGATGGCAGCTACCAGCGCCTGAACCCCACCGGCAACCAGAACCCGCGCAACGCCCAGGCCATGCTGCTGGAGCGCCTGTGCACGCCGGTGATCAGCGCGCGCTGAGCCGCCCCGGCCCCGAAAAGCCCCGCCGCGCAAGCGCCGGGGCTTTTTCATGGGTTCATCACCCTTATAGGAGCGAGCTTGCTCGCGAACCCGGGTCCGCAGTGGGGGCGGTTCGCGAGCAAGCTCGCTCCTACGAAAAGCGATTGCGCGGCGAAGCAAGGCCTGGGGCGTTATGCTCCAGGTTGGTGTAGGAGCGGGCCCTGCCCGCGATTCGCGCGCAGGGCGCGCTCCTACAGGGGAATGGCGTGGGTGGGGTCGTGGCCGTCGTAGGATGGGTTGAGCGAAGCGATACCCATCACCAGCACCGCATGGGTTTCGCAGGCTCAACCCATCCTACGAAGAGCGCCTCGGCGCAGTCGGCTCCCTCAGCTCACGCTCAGCTGGTACCCCACGCGCTGCAGCCAGCCGGCTTCCTGTTCGAAGTCGGCCTGGGTCAGGGGGTTGGCTTCCAGCCAGCCCTTGGGGAAGCGCACTTCCAGGCTCTTCGAACCCACCTTGAGGGTGACGTCCGGCATTTCCTGGGTGCCGCGGATGTGGTGGAAGAGGATGGCGAAGCGCAGCACGATGCACAGGCGGATCAGCTTGTCGCCCTCCGGGCCCAGCTCGGCGAAGCGGTCCGCCGGGATGTTGCGGCGGTGGCCGCGCACCAGCAGCGCCAGCACCTGCTGGTCCTCGCGGGAGAAGCCGGCCAGGTCCGAGTGCTCGATCAGGTAGGCGCCGTGCTTGTGATAGTGGTAGTGGGCGATGTCCAGGCCCAGCTCGTGGGTGCGCGCGGCCCAGCCGAGCAGTTCGCGGTGCCAGTCGTCCTGCAGGCTCCAGGGCTCGGCCACCTGCTCCAGCGCCTGGAGGGCCTTGGCCTCGACGCGGGCGGCCTGGTCGAGGTCGACGTGGTAGCGCTCGATCAGCGCGCTGATGGTGCGCTCGCGCACGTCTTCATGGTGATGGCGGCCGAGCAGGTCGTAGAGCACGCCTTCGCGCAGGGCGCCTTCGGAGTGCTGCATCTGCTTGAGCTCCAGCGCGTCGAACAGCGCTTCGACGATGGCCAGGCCGGCCGGGAAGATCGGCCGGCGGTCCGGCTTGATGCCGTCCAGGTCGAGCTTGTCCACGTCGCCCAGTTTCAGCACCTTGCGCTTGAGCCAGGCCAGGCCGTCGGGGTTGATCTCGCCGTTGCCGTGGCCGCCGGCCTGGATCGCCAGGCCCACCGCGCGGATGGTGCCGGAGGCGCCGAGGGCCTCGTCCCAGCCCAGGCGGCGCAGGCTGTTCTCGATGCCCATCAGCTCCAGGCGCGCCGAGGTGTAGGCCTGGGCATAGCGGGCCGGGGTGATCTTGCCGTCCTTGAAATAGCGCTGGGTGTAGCTGACGCAGCCCATCTGCAGGCTCTCGCGCAGCTGCGACTCGAAGCGCTGGCCGATGATGAACTCGGTGCTGCCGCCGCCGATGTCGGCCACCAGGCGGCGCCCGGTGGTGTCCGGCAGGGTGTGCGAGACGCCCAGGTAGATCAGGCGCGCTTCCTCGCGGCCGGAGATGACTTCCACCGGGTGGCCGAGGATTTCCTCGGCGCGGCGGGTGAATTCGTTGCGGTTGCGTGCCTCGCGCAGGGCGTTGGTGCCGACCACCCGCACCGAGCCCGGCGGCATGCCGTTGATCAGCTGGGCGAAGCGCCGCAGGCAGTCCAGGCCGCGCTGCATGGCTTCTTCGTTGAGCAGGCGGTCCTCGCCGATGCCGGCGGCCAGCTGGACCTTCTCGCCGAGCCGCTCGAGGATGCGGATCTCGCCATGATCGGCCTTGGCCAAAACCATGTGGAAGCTGTTGGAACCCAGGTCCAGGGCGGCGATCAGCGGGAAGGTCTTGGCGGGGGTATGGGGCATGGTGCAAAGGTCCGTTTGTTAACCCCGACATCCTGCCACGATAGCCCTTCGGTGCCAACGAACGCCGGGCCGTCGATCGGTTTCGCCGCTGCCTGCGATAGCGACACTCAATCGCCTGCGCCTTTCGGAAGGCGGCCAAGGCGGGCTATGATGGGCCCACTTTTTTTCGCATCCGATTCCCACGGAGAGATTTCATGAGCGAACATATCGTCAGCGTTACCGATGCCAGCTTCGAGCAGGACGTGCTGAAGGCCGATGGTCCTGTGCTGGTGGACTACTGGGCCGAGTGGTGCGGTCCGTGCAAGATGATCGCGCCGGTACTGGACGAGATCGCCAAGGACTATCAGGGCAAGCTGAAAGTCTGCAAGCTGAACATCGACGAGAACCAGGAAACCCCGCCGAAGTACGGCGTGCGCGGTATCCCGACGCTGATGCTGTTCAAGGGCGGCAACGTCGAGGCCACCAAGGTCGGCGCCCTGTCCAAGTCGCAACTGGCGGCCTTCCTCGACAGCAACATCTGAGTCGCGACAGCCCCCGGAAAAGCCCCGCACGACGCGGGGCTTTTTTCATTCCGTCCCCTAGACGCCCCTTGGCGCGGGTGTTACATTCGGGCCTGCAACGTTGTTTTACGTTGTCCCCTGCAAGCCGTCGCCGACGCACTTCCTATTCGAATTTCCAAGCGATCCTGTCGTCACTCTGCGGCACGGCATTAACGAGCTCACATGCTTGTTTCCCCTTTCCTCATATCTATCTAACACCTCCTTCTTATGAATCTGACCGAACTCAAGCAAAAGCCGATTACCGAATTGCTGGAAATGTCCGATGCCATGGGCCTGGAAAACATGGCCCGTTCGCGCAAGCAGGACATCATCTTCGCGCTGCTGAAGAAGCATGCGAAGAGCGGCGAGGAAATCTCCGGTGACGGCGTGCTGGAGATTCTCCAGGACGGCTTCGGCTTCCTGCGCTCCGCCGACTCCTCGTACCTGGCCGGCCCGGACGACATCTACGTCTCGCCCAGCCAGATCCGCCGCTTCAACCTGCGCACCGGGGACACCATCGTCGGCAAGATTCGCCCGCCGAAGGAAGGTGAGCGTTACTTCGCCCTGCTCAAGGTCGATTCGATCAACTTCGATCGTCCGGAGAACGCGAAGAACAAGATCCTGTTCGAGAACCTGACCCCGCTGTTCCCGACCAAGCGCCTGACCATGGAAGCCGGCAACGGCTCCACCGAGGATCTCACCGGCCGGGTGATCGACCTCTGCTCGCCGATCGGCAAGGGCCAGCGCGGCCTGATCGTCGCACCGCCGAAAGCGGGCAAGACCATCATGCTGCAGAACATCGCGGCGAACATTGCCCGCAACAATCCCGAGTGCCACCTGATCGTCCTGCTGATCGACGAGCGCCCGGAAGAAGTGACCGAGATGCAGCGCACCGTGCGCGGCGAAGTGGTCGCCTCCACCTTCGACGAACCGCCGACCCGCCACGTGCAGGTCGCCGAGATGGTGATCGAGAAGGCCAAGCGCCTGGTCGAGCACAAGAAGGACGTGATCATCCTGCTCGACTCCATCACCCGCCTGGCGCGTGCCTACAACACCGTGATCCCCAGCTCCGGCAAGGTGCTCACCGGTGGTGTCGACGCCCACGCCCTGGAGAAGCCCAAGCGCTTCTTCGGCGCCGCGCGCAACATCGAGGAAGGCGGCTCGCTGACCATCCTCGCCACTGCGCTGATCGAGACCGGCTCGAAGATGGACGAGGTGATCTACGAGGAATTCAAGGGTACCGGTAACTCGGAACTCATCCTCGACCGTCGCATCTCCGAGAAGCGTGTGTTCCCGGCGATCAACATCAACCGCTCGGGCACCCGCCGCGAAGAGTTGCTGACCGGCGAGGAAGAGCTGCAGCGCATGTGGATCCTGCGCAAGATCCTGCACCCGATGGACGAGATCGCCGCCGTCGAGTTCCTGCTGGACAAGCTCAAGCAGACCAAGACCAACGACGAGTTCTTCGACTCGATGAAGCGCAGCAAGTAAGCGCCGTTGTCTGCCACGAGGCCGGGGAAACCCGGCCTTCGTGTTTCTGCGAAGTGGTGTTAAAGGCTAAACTGTCGCATCTTCGCCTACGCCATCGAGACTTCCATGCAGTATCGCGACCTGCGCGAGTTCATCGCCGCCCTGGAGCAGCGCGGCCAGCTCAAGCGCATCCAGGTGCCGGTGTCCCCGGTGCTGGAAATGACCGAGGTGTGCGACCGCACCCTGCGGGCCAAGGGCCCGGCCCTGCTGTTCGAGAAACCCACCGGCTTCGACATGCCCGTGCTCGGCAACCTGTTCGGCACCCCCGAGCGCGTGGCCCTGGGCATGGGCGCCGAGGACGTCTCCGAACTGCGCGAGATCGGCAAGCTGCTGGCCTTCCTCAAGGAGCCGGAGCCGCCCAAGGGCCTGAAGGACGCCTGGAGCAAGCTGCCGATCTTCAAGAAGGTCATCAGCATGGCGCCCAAGGTGCTCAAGGACGCGCCCTGCCAGGAAGTCATCGAAGAGGGCGAGGCGGTCGACCTGGGCAAGCTGCCGGTGCAGACCTGCTGGCCCGGCGACGTCGCGCCGCTGATCACCTGGGGCCTGACAGTCACCCGCGGGCCGAACAAGGAACGGCAGAACCTCGGCATCTACCGCCAGCAGGTGATCGGCCGCAACAAGGTCATCATGCGCTGGCTCAGCCACCGCGGCGGCGCCCTGGACTACCGCGAGTGGTGCCAGAAGCACCCGGACCAGCCCTACCCGGTGGCCGTGGCCCTGGGCGCGGACCCGGCGACCATCCTCGGCGCCGTGACGCCGGTGCCCGACACCCTCTCCGAATACGCTTTCGCCGGCCTGCTGCGCGGCCACCGCACCGAACTGGTGAAGTGCATCGGCAGCGACCTGCAGGTGCCGGCCAGCGCCGAGATCGTCCTGGAAGGGGTGATCCATCCCGGCGAGATGGCCGACGAGGGCCCCTACGGCGACCACACCGGCTACTACAACGAGGTGGACCGCTTCCCGGTGTTCACCGTCGAGCGCATCACCCGCCGCCAGAAGCCGATCTACCACAGCACCTACACCGGCCGCCCGCCGGATGAGCCGGCGATCCTCGGGGTGGCGCTGAACGAAGTCTTCGTGCCCATCCTGCAGAAGCAGTTCCCGGAGATCACCGACTTCTACCTGCCGCCCGAAGGCTGCTCGTACCGCATGGCGGTGGTGACCATGAAGAAGCAGTACCCCGGCCACGCCAAGCGCGTCATGCTGGGTGTGTGGTCGTTCCTGCGACAGTTCATGTACACCAAGTTCGTCATAGTCACGGACGATGACATCAACGCGCGGGACTGGAACGACGTGATCTGGGCGATAACCACGCGCATGGACCCCAAGCGCGACACGGTGATGATCGACAACACGCCGATCGACTACCTCGACTTCGCCTCGCCGGTCTCCGGCCTGGGCTCGAAGATGGGCCTGGATGCCACCCACAAGTGGCCCGGCGAGACCAGCCGCGAATGGGGCCGCGCCATCGTCAAGGACGAGGCGGTGAGCCGTCGCGTCGACGAAATCTGGGCCAGCCTGGGGATCGATTGATGCACAGCGCCCTTCGTAGGAGCGAGCTTGCTCGCGAACCCGCGCGGCTTCCCGTTCGCGAGCAAGCTCGCTGCTACAGGGAGGCGAAGCCATGCGTGTGACCCTGCAACCCTCCGGCGCCCAGCTCGAACTGCGCCCGGGCGAGCGCATCCTCGACGGCGCGCGGCGCCTGGGCTACGACTGCCCGCAGAGCTGCCGCAACGGCAACTGCCACGTCTGCGCCGCGCTGCTGGTGGAAGGCAGCGTGCGCCAGGACGGCGAGGTGCGCGACCATGGCGAACTCTTCACCTGCCTGGCCGAGCCCCTGGAAGACTGCGTGCTGCACTGGGACGGCGTGCTCGCCCCCGGCGAGCTGCCGCTGCGCAAGCTGGCCTGCCAGTTGACCCTCTGCGAGGCGGTGGGCGGCGACGTCTGGCGCGTGCGCCTGCGCGCCCCGGCCGGCAAGCCGCCGCGCTACCACGCCGGGCAATACCTGCTGATCGAGCGCGAGGACGGCAACCACTCGGCCTTCTCCCTGGCCTCGGCGCCCCACGAGGGCCGCGACCTGGAACTGCACATCCTGGCGCGGGAGAACAGCGCCATCGAATTGCTCGGGCAACTGCAGCGCGAGCGCATCGCCCGCGTGCAGTTGCCCTTCGGCGACGCCCACCTGGCCGAGCTGCCCGAAGGCCCGCTGGTGCTGATCGCTGCCGGCACCGGCATGGCGCAGATGCACAGCCTGATCGAGCACTGCCGCGCCCAGGGCTTCGCCCACCCGGTGCACCTGTACTGGGGCGTGCGCCGGCCCGAGGACTTCTACGCGCTGCCGCACTGGGACGAATGGAAGGGCCTGGCCAACCTGCACCTGCACAAGGTGGTCAGCGACCTGTGCGGCTGGCAGGGCCGCTGCGGCCTGCTGCACGAGGCGGTGTGCGAGGACTTCCCCGACCTGGGCAGCCTGACCGTCTACGCCAGCGGCTCGCCGGCGATGGTCTACGCCACCCTCGACGCCCTGGTGGCCGCCGGCATGGACGCCCACCAGATGCGCGCCGACGTCTTCGCCTACGCGCCGCGCGATTAAGGCACACCCCTGTAGGAGCGGGCCCTGCCCGCGATTCGCGCGCAGGGCGCGCTCCTACATGGGGCACGGTGCTGGCCGGCGAGGCTTCTCGTAGGAGCGAGCTTGCTCGCGAACCGCATGGCACCGCGTTTGTTCGCGAGCAAGCTCGCTCCTACAAAAAACAGTTCGGCGCGGCCTTCAGGGAAATACCGTCGTAGGATGGCGTTGAGCGAAGCGATACCCATCACCGCGGCAGCATGGGTTTCGCACAGGCTCAACCCATCCTACGGGACTGCTCCCTCATGGGCCGGGTTTCGGGCCCACCCATCGCGGACGGAGTCCGCTCCTACGACGGTGTTTCCCCGGAGCGTAGGAGCGGACTCCGTCCGCGATTTCCGAGGAGAGTAGGGCGGACGCCCTACGGCAACGCCGACGGAAACTCCGCGGCAAGGGTTTGCGCCAGCCAATCGCCGAACCACTCGATATCGGCGCTGCTCGGCCCCGGGGGGATCAGCAGTTGGTAGCTCTCCAGGCGCACCTGGTTAGGCAGCGGCCGCACCAGCGCGCCGGATTCCAGCTCCTTGCGCACCAGCACGTCGTTGGCCAGGGCGATGCCGGCGCCGGCTTCGGCCATGGACAGCGCGTGGTCGTTGCTGACGTAGAGCACGTCGGGGCTGACGCGGATGTCCAGTTGGTTGGCGGCGAACCAGGCGTTCCACCATTCGCCGTCGTGGACGTGGATCAGATCGTGGCGCGCCAGCTCCTCGGCGCTGCCCAGCGGGCCGTGGGCCGCCAGGTAGGCCGGCGAGCACACCGGGAACACCTGCGGGTGCAGCAGCGTGGCCTGGCTCTGCGGATACTGGCCGGGCATGCCGTAGGCGATGCCCAGGTCGGCGCTGTTGCCGTCCACCTCGGTGAAGGTCGGGTTCGGTTCGATCGCCACCTTCAGCCCCGGGCGCTGCTGGCGCAGGGTTTCCAGGTGCGGCATCAGCCAGCGCTTGGCGAAGGCCGGCACCACCAGGATCTTCAGCCAGCGCGCCGAGCCGCCGGGCACCAGTTCGAGGCTGGCCTCGGCGATCTGCTGCAGGGCCGTGGATATCTTCGCGTAGTAGCGCTGCCCGGCTGGCGTCAGGCTGACCCCGCGCGGCGTGCGCTCCAGCAGCTGAACGCCCAGCCAGTCCTCCAGCAGGCGCACGTGGCGGCCGATGGCCGGCTGGGTGACGTGCAGCGCCCTGGAGGCGGCGACGTAGCTGCCCAGGCGCGCGGCCGCTTCGAAGGCGCGCACGGCGTTGAGCGGCGGCAAGCGGGGGAGTGACATGAGGGTGGGCCTCGTGCGTTGTTAAATTATTTAATATCGAATGTAAGAAAATTGAGCTTTTTGCTCAACCGCAATCTGGCCACACTCGGCCCCAGCAGCCTCACCATAAAACCAGCCGGTCACCGGCACACGCTGCAGCGCTTTCCCCATTCCTGCCACAACAAATACAAGCCTCCGCGCGCACCGCGCCAGCGGGGGAGGGAACCGGAGGTACATCCATGAGTGCCCTGCACAGCCTGCAGACGGCCGCCGTCTCCATCCGTTCGGTGCGCAAGGTCTACGGCGACCCCGACAGCGGCCCGGTGGCGCTGAAGAGCGTCGACCTGGACATCCGCGACAACGAATTCTTCACCCTGCTCGGCCCCTCCGGCTGCGGCAAGACCACCCTGCTGCGGATGATCGCCGGCTTCGAGTTCCCCACCGCCGGGGAAATCCTCCTCTACGGCGAGAACATCGCCGACCGCGCGCCCTACGATCGCCCGGTCAACACCGTGTTCCAGCACTACGCGCTGTTCCCGCACATGACCATCGCCGAAAACCTGGCCTTCGGCCTGGAATCGCACCCCATGGGCCAGCGTCTGGGCAAGGCGGCCGTCGCCGAGCGGGTGCGCGAGATGCTCGCCCTGGTGCAGATGGAGCGCTTCGCCGAGCGCCGCCCGACGCAGCTCTCCGGCGGCCAGCAACAGCGCGTGGCCCTGGCCCGCGCGCTGGCCCCGCACCCCAAGGTGCTGTTGCTCGACGAGCCGCTCTCGGCCCTGGACCTGAAGCTGCGCCAGGCCATGCGCGAGGAACTCAAGACGATCCAGGCCAAGACCGGGATCACCTTCATCTTCGTCACCCACGACCAGGAAGAAGCCCTGACCATGTCCGACCGCATCGCCGTGCTGGCCAATGGCGAAGTGCAGCAGGTCGGCCGGCCGACGGACATCTACGAGCAGCCGCGCAACCGCTTCGTCGCCGACTTCATCGGCGAGACCAACTTCCTCCCGGCGCAGGTCGCCGAGCTGGCCGGCGAGCAGGCGCTGTTCCGCATCCCCGGCGGCCAGACGCTGCGCGCGGCGGGCCGCGAGGGCCTGCGCGAAGGTGCCGAAGTGACCTTGTCGATCCGCCCCGAGCGCCTGCGCCTGGTCGGCGCCGACACCCCGGACGCCACGCCCTGCACCCTGGCCGAACAGGTCTACCTGGGCACCGACCTGCAGTACCAGGTGCAGCTGGCCGATGGCACCCGCCTGCGCGTGCGCACGCCCAACAGCGCCGGGCAGAGCCAGCGCTTCGCCGCCGGCGAACGCCTGGGCCTGCAGTTCGACCGCGACAGCGCCAGCGTGCTGCTGGACTGAGCCGAGGAACTCGCCATGACCATTCTCACCGTACGCCCCGGCAACGCCCTGGAGCGGCGCCGGGCCCTGGCCGGCCTGCTCGGCGTGTCGCCGGCGCTGCTGGCGATCGGCCTGTTCCTGGTGGTGCCGATCCTTATCGTCGGCGCCTACTCGCTGATGCAGGCCAACCCCTATGGCGGCGTCAATCACGTGTTCAGCAGCGACGCCTACGTCTCCCTGCTGTTCGAGCGCCAGTTGGACGACAGCCTGGCCTTCGCCGACTCTTACCTGATCATCGCCCTGCGCTCGCTGGGCATCGCCACGGCCACCACCGTCATCACCCTGCTGGTGGGCTTCCCGGTGGCGGTCTGGCTGGCCATGCAGCCGGCGCGCCGCCGCGGCCTGCTGATCTTCCTGATCACCGTGCCGTTCTGGGCCAACCTGCTGATCCGCACCTACGCCTGGATCCTGCTGCTGCGCGGCACCGGGGTGATCAACAACGGCCTCATGGGCCTGGGCCTGATCCACCAGCCGCTGCCGCTGCTCTACAACGACGGCGCGGTGCTGCTGGGCCTGGTCTACACCTACGCGCCCTTCGTGGTGCTGCCGATCTACTCGACCCTGGAGAAGATGGACATGCGTCTGCTGGAAGCCGCCCAGGACCTCTACGCCGGGCGCCTGCGCACCCTGCGCAAGGTGGTGCTGCCGATCGCCCGGCCGGGCATCCTGGCCGGCGCCATCCTCACCTTCGTGCCCTGCCTGGGCGCGATGATCGCTCCCGAGCTGCTCGGCGGCGGCACCAAGATGATGCTCGGCAACCTGATCTTCCGGCAGTTCGCCGACTCGCGTAACTGGCCCTTCGGCGCCGCCCTGTCGCTGGTGCTGATGGCGGCGGTGATGCTCGCCCTGACCTTCTACGCGATGCGCGCCGAGCGCCTGCGCGTAGCCCGGGGAGGTGTGTGATGCTCGCCCTGTTGCGCAAGCGCCGTCTCGGCGTGCAGGACTTCCCCGGCTTCGGCGGTTTCAGCCTGCTGTTCTACCTCTACCTGTACGCGCCCATCGTGGTGCTGGTGATCTACTCGTTCAACGCCAACCAGTCCGCCACCGTGTGGACCGGCTTCAGCCTCGACTGGTACCGCGCCGCCTTTGCCAACCAGGCGCTGCGCAGCGCCGCCGGCAACAGCCTGCTGATCGCCGTGTGCGCCAGCATGATCGCCACCGCGATCGCCACCCTGGCCGCGCTGGGCACCTCGCGCGGGGCCAAGTTCAAGGGCATGCGCCTGTCCATGGGCGCCATCATGCTGCCGCTGGTGCTGCCGGAGATCGTCGTCGGCGTGGCCACCCTGGCGCTGTTCTCCAGCCTCGGCGTGTCGCTGGGCTATGGCAACCTGATCATCGCCCACACGGTGTTCTGCATTCCCTTCGCCTATCTGCCGATCCGCGCCCGCCTGGAGGACATGGACCTGTCCCTGGAGCAGGCCGCCGCCGACCTCTACGCCGGGCCCTGGCGGACCTTCCGCAAGGTCACCCTGCCGCTGCTGATGCCGGGGATCTTCTCCGGGCTGATGCTGGCCTTCATCGTCTCGCTGGATAACTTCGTGATCTCGATGATGGTCTCCCAGGCCGGCACCACCACCTTGCCGATCTTCATCTTCGGCCTGCTGCGGATGGGCGTCACGCCCGACGTCAACGCGGTGTCGACGCTGATCCTCGGGGTTTCCGTGTTCTTCGTCAGCCTTTCCTTCCTGCTCGGCAAAGCCAAAGCCTGAGCGCCACGCCACAACCGGGAGTCAACATGAGCAAGTCGATCGCAGTCATCGCCGCCACCCTGTCGCTGAGCCTGGCCGGCGCGGCCCACGCCGCCGGACAGGTCAACGTCATCAGCTGGAGCGGCTACTTCTCGCCGCAGATCTTGGAGAAGTTCGAGAAGCAGACCGGCATCAAGGTCACGGTGGATTCCTATGATTCCAACGAGACCCTGCTGGCCAAGCTCAAGCAGGGCGGCAGCGGCTACGACGTGGCCATCCCCTCGCACCAGTTCGTGCCGATCCTGGTCCACGAGAACCTGCTGGAGCGCTTCGACCCGATCAAGCAGCCGTACTACGCGAACATCGAGGACAACCTGCAGAAACCCACCTGGGACCCGGAGGGCGGCTACTCGGTGCCCTTCATCTGGGGCACCACCAGCGTGGTCTACGACACCGCCACCTACAAGGGCCCGGCCGACAGCTATTCGCTGCTGTTCCAGCCGCCGCAGGAGCTGCAGGGCAAGATCAACATGCTCGACTCGGTCAACGAGGTGATGGACACCGCCAGCCTGTACCTGGGCGTGCCGCTGTGCAGCGAGGACCCGAAACAGGTGCAGCAGGTGCTGAACCTGCTCAAGGCGCAGAAGCCCTTCGTCAAGACGTACAGCTCCAAGGCCGGCTCGGTGCGCGAGAACCTCGCTTCCGGCGAGACCTCCATGTCGCTGTTCTGGGGCGGTTCGTCGCTGCGCGCCCGGGAGATGAAGCCTAGCCTGAAGTACCTCTACCCCAAGGAAGGCGTGATGGCCTGGGTGGACAACCTGGTGATCCCCAAGGGCAGCAAGAATCCTGACGCCGCCCGCCAGTTCATCGCCTTCATGAGCCAGCCGGAGAACTCGGCGATCACCCAGAACTTCCTCAAGCACCAGAGCCCGATCAAGGGCACCGACGCCTTCCTCGACCCGAGCCTGAAGGATGCGCCGGAGCTGCACATCCCCGAGGGCACCAAGGTGGTCTTCAGCCAGACCTGCGGCGAAGGCGCCATCCGCCTGGCCGACCGCCTGTGGACCAACCTGATGCGCTGACCGAAGGCGCTGGGCCCCCGCGTTCGCGGGGGTGACGGGGTGGGGCAGGGCGCCGCAAGGCGCCGTGGCTTCGCTCACCCCGTCGAAAGTCGCATCTGCACAAACATCGTTCCGTCATTCCCGCGAACGCGGGAGCCCAGAAAACAAAAGGCCGCGTCACATGAGCCAGAACCCGAATATCAGCCCCCTCGTCCAGCTCCAGGCCCACGAACTGGCGCAGCTCATCCGCCTGCGCCAGGTCTCCTGCCGCGAGGTGATGGGCGACTACCTGGCGCACATCGAGCGCTTCAACCCGGCGGTCAACGCCCTGGTCAGCCTGCAACCGGCCGAGGCGCTGCTGGCCCAGGCCGACGAGCGCGACGCAGAGTTGGCCCGCGGCGAATACCGCGGCTGGATGCACGGCCTGCCCCACGCCATCAAGGACCTGTCGCTGACCAAGGGCATCCGCACCACCCTGGGTTCGCCGCTGTACCGCGACTACGTACCCGAGCGCGACGGCATCATGGTCGAGCGCATCCGCGCCGCCGGCGCCATCCTCATCGGCAAGAGCAACACCCCGGAATTCGGCCTCGGCTCGCAGAGCTACAACCCACTGTTCGGCGCCACCGGCTGCGCCTACGACCCCAGCCGCACCGCCGGCGGCAGCAGCGGCGGCGCGGCGGCGGCCCTGGCCCTGCAACTGGTGCCGGTGGCCGACGGCAGCGACATGATGGGCTCGTTGCGCAACCCGGCGGCGTTCAACAACATCGTCGGCTTCCGCCCGTCCCAGGGCCGAGTGCCCTTCGACGACGCCGCCGACCTGTTCTTCGACCAGCTCGGCTACGAAGGCCCCATGGGCCGCAGCGTGCGCGACGTGGCCCTGCTGCTGTCGGTGCAGGCTGGCAGCGACGCCCGCGCGCCGCTGTCCATCGCCGAATCCGGCAAGGCCTTCGCCGGCCCGCTGGAGCGCGACTTCAAGGGCGCGCGCCTGGGCTGGCTGGGCGACCTCGGCGGCCACCTGGCCATGGAGCGCGGCGTGCTGGAACTGTGCCAGCGCTCGTTCGCCGACTTCCAGGCCATCGGCTGCGCGGTCGAATCCTGCGAGCTGGGCTTCTCCGCCGAACGCCTGTGGGACTGCTGGCGCACCCTGCGCCACTGGTTCGTCGCCGGCTCCCTCGGTGCCGCCTACGCCGACCCGGCCAAGCGCGAACTGCTCAAGCCGGAGGCGCACTGGGAAGTGGAGAACGGCCTGCGCCTGTCGGCCATGGACGTGTACCAGGCCACGGTGGCGCGCAGCGACTGGTACCGCGCCATCCAGCGCCTGTTCGAGCGCTACGACTACCTGCTGCTGCCCAGCGCCCAGGTGTTCCCCTTCGACAAGAACCTGCACTGGCCGAAGGAAGTCGCCGGCCGCGCCATGGACACCTACCACCGCTGGATGGAAGTGGTGATCCCCGCCACCCTGTCCGGCTGCCCTGTCGCCAACGTGCCGGTAGGCTTCAATGAACAGGGCCTGCCCATGGGCCTGCAGATCATCGGCCGGCACCAGGCCGACATGGCCGTGCTGCAACTGGCCCATGCCTACGAGCAGGCCACCCAATGGTACCGGCGCTGCCCGCCGCCGCTGCTGGCGCAGTGAGGCGCGCCGAAGAAGGAGGTTCGATGAACGTCAGCTTCTTCCAGGAACTGCTGCAGAGCATCAGCGAACGCGGCCGCCAGCTGCTGGAATCCCGCGAGCCGGCGCCGATCAGCGCCGCCTCGCTGGTGGAGGCCAGCCGCCGGCTGCTCTCCGGCCACGGCGAGGCTTCCGGCGTGGCCCTGGCGCGCCAGGTGCTGTGCGCCTACCGCGACTGCCCGGCGGAGCAGCAGAAAGCCTTCTTCGACAACCTGCTGAACGACTTCGCGCCGCCCCGCGAGGCCCTGGCCGAAGCCTGCCGGCGCTACCTGGAGAACCCCGGCGCCGAGCAGGTCACCGCGCTGTTCGAAGCCTGCGAGCCGCCGCGCCAGGAGCTGTTCCGCCGCCTCAACCAGGCGCCGGGCGGCACCGCCGAGCTGATCGCCATGCGCCGCCGGCTGCTGCAGGAGCTCAAGGCGCGGCCGCAACTGGCGGCGGTGGACCACGACCTGCAGCACCTGCTGGCCTCCTGGTTCAACCGTGGCTTCCTGGTGCTGCGGCGCATCGACTGGTCGACCCCGGCGGCGATCCTGGAAAAGATCATCCGCTACGAGGCGGTGCACGCCATCAAGGACTGGGACGACCTGCGCAGCCGCCTGCAACCGGCCGACCGCCGCTGCTTCGCGTTCTTCCACCCGGCCTTGCCGGAGGAGCCGCTGATCTTCGTCGAGGTGGCGCTGACCCGCCAGATGCCCGCCGCCATCGCGGAAATCCTCGAACAACCCGGCGAGGCCGCAGAAGCGCCGGACACCGCGGTGTTCTACTCCATCAGCAACTGCCAGGAGGGCCTGCGCGGCATCTCCTTCGGCAACTTCCTGATCAAGCAGGTGGTGGAGGAACTGGCCCGCGAAGTGCCGGGCCTCAAGCAGTACGTCACCCTCTCGCCGGTGCCCGGCTTCCGCCGCTGGCTGGACAGCCGCGCCGAAGAGCCTCAAGTCGCCGAATGCCTGAAGGCGCTCAAGCCCGACGCGCCGCCACCGCCGCGCCTGGAACAGCCGTTGCTGGCGCTGGCCGCCGAGTACTTCCTGCAGGCCAGGAACGCCCAGGGCCAGCCGCTGGACCCGGTGGCGCGCTTCCACCTGGGCAACGGCGCCCGCCTGGAACGCCTGAACTGGCGCGGCGACCTCTCCGCCGGCGGCCTGCGCCAGGCCGCCGGGCTGATGGTCAACTACCGCTACGAATTGCGTCAGATCGAGAAAAACCACGAAGCCTACGCCAACCAGGGCACGGTGATCGCCGCCAACGAGGTCAAGCGACATCTCGCCCCACCGGCCAAGCCACGCCGCTAGGAACCGCCATGAACCAGAGCCTTTTCGCCGCTGTCGGCGAGCACCTGCCCGAAGACCTGAACAAACCCTTCCTCCGCACCCCGGACGGCGGCGGCTACAGCTACGCCGAGATGCTGCGCAGCAGCGCGCAGTTCGCCCACGCCCTGGTGGAACTCGGCGTACAGCCGGGCGACCGCGTCGCCGTGCAGGTGGACAAGAGCCCCGAGGCGGTCATGCTCTACCTCAGCACCCTGCGCGCCGGCGCCGTCTACCTGCCACTGAACAGCGGCTACACCAGCGACGAGCTGAGCTATTTCCTGGGCGACGCCGAGCCTTCGCTGTTCGTCTGCACCCCGGCCTTCGAGGAGCAGGCCGGGGCGCTGGCGCAGCAATGCGGCGTGGCCCGCGTGGCGAGCCTCGGCCAGCGCTGCGAAGGCAGCCTGATGCCCCATGTGGAAGGCAAGCCGGGGCGCTTCCTGGACATCGAACGCAGCGCCGACGACCTCGCCGCCATCCTCTACACCTCCGGCACCACCGGGCGCTCCAAGGGCGCCATGATCAGCCACGGCAACCTGGTCTCCAACGCCCGCGCGCTGGTCGAGGCCTGGGCCATCAGCAGCGAGGACTGGCTGCTGCACGCGCTGCCGATCTTCCACATCCACGGCCTGTTCGTGGCCATCAACAGCCTACTGATGGCCGGCGGTTCGCTGCTCTACGTGGACAAGTTCGACGCCGCGCAGGTGTTGCGTCTGCTGCCGCAGGTGAACCTGCTGATGGGCGTACCGACCTTCTACACCCGTCTGCTCGACCAGGCCGGCCTGACCCGCGAGGCGGTGGCGCATATGCGCCTGTTCGTCTCCGGCTCCGCACCGCTCACCGCCGAGACGCACAAGGCCTTCCGCGAACGCACCGGAGTGGCGATCCTGGAGCGCTACGGCATGACCGAGACCGGCATGAACACCTCCAACCCGCTGAATGGCGAACGCATCGCCGGCACCGTCGGCTTCCCGCTGCCGGGCGTGGAACTGCGCATCACCGATCCGGGCGAGAAGGAAGCCAAGCTGCTGCCGCAAGGCGAGCCGGGGATGATCGAAGTGCGCGGCGCCAACGTGTTCCGCGGCTACTGGCGCATGCCCGAGAAGACTGCCGAGGAACTGCGTAGTGACGGCTTCTTCATGACCGGCGACATCGGCTTCATCGACGACAAGGGCTACGTGCAGATCGTCGGCCGCAGCAAGGACATGATCATCAGCGGCGGCTACAACGTGTACCCGAAGGAGCTGGAGCAACTCATCGACACCCTGCCGGGCGTGGCCGAATCGGCGGTGATAGGCGTACCGCACCGCGACTTCGGCGAAGGCGTGACGGCGGTGGTGGTGGCCAAGCCAGACGCGGTGCCGAGCGAGGCGGACATCCTGGCCGGCCTGGACGGTCATCTGGCGCGCTACAAGCAGCCCAAGCGGGTGGTGTTCGTGGACGCGCTGCCGCGCAATGTGATGGGCAAGGTGCAGAAGAACCAGCTGCGCGAGCGCTTCAAGCAGTTGTACGCCTGAACGTAGGGCGGATAACCGTTCGCGGTTATCCGCCGTTGGCCCCGGCGCGATAACGGCTTTTCGTAGGAGCGAGCTTGCTCGCGAACAGTGCTCGCCGGTGAGCTCGGTGTATTGGATGGACTCCGCAACCCTCTCCCCAGCCCTCTCCCTGAAGGGAGAGGGGGCTAGTCCGTGCCGAGAGAAGTAATGGTTTCAGCCGGAACCTGCCGGGCTAACCGGCTAACTCCAAAACACCCGCCTCTGCCCAACGGCCCCCTCTCCCTTCAGGGAGAGGGGGCTATCCGTGCCGCCGGTGGTTTTCCTGCCATCCGGCAACACCGGCCTGGCCGACGAGCGCCGAAATCACACTTCACACCGAACGGTCCCCTCTCCCTTCAGGGAGAGGGTTAGGGAGAGGGAGCGGACTCCCCCAAACACCATCACATCAGGCGCGCACCTGCACCACCACCTTCCCAACAGCCCTACGCTGCCCGAGATGGTTGATGGCCTCCCCAGCCTTCTCCAACGGATAAGTCTGCGAAACCAGCGGCTTCAACTTGCCCTCCGCGAACCACTGGAACAGCTGCTGGAAGTTCGCCGCATTGTCCTGCGGCTGGCGCTGGGCGAAGGCGCCCCAGAACACGCCCACCAGCGAGGCGCCCTTGAGCAGCGGCAGGTTGGCCGGCAGCGCGGGGATGGTGCCGCTGGCGAAGCCGACCACCAGCAGGCGGCCGTTCCAGGCGATGCTGCGGAAGGCTTCCTCGAACAGCTCGCCGCCCACCGGGTCGTAGATCACGTCCACGCCCTGGCCGCCGGTGATTTCCTTGAGCTTGTCCTTCAGGCTGCCTTCGCTGTAGTTGAGCAGCACGTCGGCGCCGGCGGCCTTGGCCACTTCCAGCTTGGCGTCGCTGCTGGCCGCGGCTATCACTTTCGCGCCCATGGCCTTGCCGATTTCCACCGCCGCCAGGCCGACGCCGCCGGAGGCGCCGAGCACCAGCAGGGTTTCGCCCGGCTGCAGGTTGCCGCGTTGCTTCAGCGCGTGCATCGAGGTGCCGTAGGTCATGCCAAAGGCGGCGGCGGTGGTGAAGTCCATGCCCGCCGGAATTGGCATCACGTTATAGGCGCCCACCGCCACCTGCTCGGCGAAGCTGCCCCAGCCGGTCAGGGCGATGACGCGGTCGCCGGGCTTCACGTGGGAAACCTTCTCGCCCACCGCCGCGACCACGCCGGCGGCCTCGCCGCCCGGGGCGAAGGGGAAGGGCGGCTTGAACTGGTACTTGCCCTCGATGATCAGGGTGTCGGGGAAGTTCACTCCGGCGGCGTGGACGTCCAGCAGTACTTCGTTCTTCTTCGGCTCGGGGCTGGCGACTTCTTCCAGCACCAGGGTTTCGGCGGGGCCGAAGGCTTTGCACAGCAAGGCTTTCATCGGAGGTACTCCTTTCGTGTAATGCCCGGCAGTGTAGGAGTGGCGGGGCGGGGGGCAAATCAGTATGGTCCCGGCTTATGCCCGTGCATAACCGCCGGGCTTGGGCCGCGCGCCCGGTATGGCTATGCTTGCCGGCATCGTGCATGGAGAAGTCGCCTTGAAAGCCCTGATCGCCCTGTCGCTGGCCCTGTTCCTCAGCCCCCTGATGGCTTCCGAGGAGGCCAAGCCGGAAGACGCCAACAAACCGCTGTTCGTCGACCTCACCCCGGCCCTGGTGGGCAACTACGGCAGCGGGCCGAAACTGAAGTACTACAAGGCCGACATCGCCCTGAAGGTCACCGGCAAGGAGGCCGAGGAGAAGGTCGAGCACCACGAGCCGCTGATCCGCAACCAGCTGATCATGCTGTTCGCCCAGCAGACCGACGAAACCCTCGGCAGCGTCGAGGCCAAGGAGAAACTGCGCCAGGAGGCGCTCAAGCAGGTACAGACGGTCCTCAAAGAAGAGGAAGGGAAGCCGCTGGTGGACGATCTGCTGTTCAACAACCTGATCGTGCAGCCCTGACAAGGCACAGGTCTCGCGCGTTTTCGCCCGCTATCCAGGTCTTTTCGGGCGGCTCTGACCTGTATCAAGGCCTTTTCCCCTCCCTTCGCTGAAGATCCCTACAAGATCGCTCAGATGAGCGCTGACCAGGGGGTACGATGAAGGGAAATTCGAAACGCTGGCTGTTCCGTGGCGGCGTGCTCGCGGCCTGTGCCGTGGTCGCCGCGCTGGCCTGGCAGACGCTCAAGCCCAACGGCCTGGGCGAAGGCTTCGCCAGCGGCAACGGGCGCATCGAGGCCACCGAGGTGGACGTGGCCACCAAGCTGCCCGGCCGCGTGGCCGAGATCAAGGTGGACGAGGGCGACTTCGTCAAGACCGGCGAAGTGGTCGCGCGCATGGACACCCAGGTGCTGGAAGCGCAGCTGGCCCAGGCCCAGGCCGAGGTGCGCCGGGCGCAGAATGCCAAGCTCACCGCCGAATCCGTGGTGACCCAGCGCAACAGCGAGAAGAGCACCGCCGAGGCGGTGGTGGCCCAGCGCCAGGCCGAACTCACCGCCGCGCAGAAGCGTTTCACCCGCACCGAGCAGTTGGTCAAGCGCAACGCCCTGCCGCAACAGCAGCTGGACGACGACCGCGCCGTGCTGCAGAGCGCCCAGGCCGCGCTGTCCGCCGCGCGTTCCCAGGTGATCTCGGCCCAGGCCGCCATCGAGGCCGGGCGTTCCCAGGTGATCGAGGCGCAATCGGCCATCGAGGCGGCCACCGCCAGCGTCGCCCGGTTGCAGGCCGACATCGACGACAGCCTGCTGCGCGCTCCCCGCGACGGCCGCGTGCAGTACCGCGTGGCGCAGCCCGGCGAGGTGCTGGCCGCCGGCGGCAAGCTGCTCAACATGGTCGACCTGACCGACGTCTACATGACCTTCTTCCTGCCCTCGGCCCAGGCCGGCCGCGTGGCCCTCGGCCAGGAGGTGCACCTGGTGATAGACGCGGTGCCGCAGTACGTGATCCCGGCCAAGGTCTCCTACGTCGCCAGCGTCGCCCAGTTCACGCCCAAGACCGTGGAAACCGCCAACGAGCGCGAGAAGCTGATGTTCCGGGTCAAGGCGCGCCTGGACCCGGCGCTGCTGGAGAAGTACATCACCTACGTGAAGACCGGCGTGCCCGGCATGGCTTACCTGCGCCTGGACCCTGAAGCGCAATGGCCGGACAACCTGCAGATCAAGGTCCCGCAATGAGCGTCCCGCACGCCGCGGTGGCCAGCCTGGCCGGCGTGTCGCTGCGCTACGGGCAGACCCGCGCGGTGGACGACGTGAGCCTGGACATCCCGGCCAACCGCATGGTCGGCCTGATCGGCCCGGACGGCGTCGGCAAGTCCAGCCTGCTGGCGCTGATCGCCGGCGCGCGCAAGCTGCAGGACGGCCAGGTGCACGTGCTCGGCGGCGACATGCGCGACGCCCGCCACCGCCGCGCGGTCTGCCCGCGCATCGCCTACATGCCCCAGGGCCTGGGCAAGAACCTCTACCCGACGCTCTCGGTGTTCGAGAACGTCGACTTCTTCGGCCGCCTGTTCGGCCACGACAAGGCCGAGCGCGAGCGGCGCATCGCCGACCTGCTGCACAGCACGGGCCTTGCGCCCTTCGCCGAGCGCCCGGCGGGCAAGCTCTCCGGCGGCATGAAGCAGAAGCTCGGGCTGTGCTGCGCGCTGATCCACGACCCCGACCTGCTGATCCTCGACGAGCCCACCACCGGCGTCGACCCGCTGTCGCGCAACCAGTTCTGGGAGCTGATCGGGCGCATCCGCGCCGGCCGCCAGGGCATGAGCGTGCTGGTGGCCACCGCCTACATGGAGGAGGCCGAGCGCTTCGATACCCTGGTGGCGATGGACGAGGGCAAGGTGCTGGCCACCGGCACCCCGGCCGAGCTGCGCGAGCACACCGGCACGCAAAGCCTGGAAGCGGCCTTCGTCGCGCTGTTGCCCGAGCGCAAGCGCGCCGGCCACCATCAACTGGTGATCCCGCCACGCCAGCACAGCGAGGGCGCGCCGCAGATCGCCATCGAGGCCGAGGGGCTGACCTGCCGCTTCGGCGACTTCGTCGCGGTGGACCACGTCAGCTTCCGCATCGAGCGCGGGGAAATCTTCGGCTTCCTCGGCTCCAACGGCTGCGGCAAGTCCACCACCATGAAGATGCTCACCGGCCTGCTGCCGGCCAGCGAGGGCAGCTGCGCGCTGTTCGGCCAGCCGGTGAACGCCAAGGACATGGCCACGCGCCGCCGCGTGGGCTACATGTCCCAGGCCTTCTCGCTGTACGCCGAGCTGACGGTGCTGCAGAACCTGGAACTGCACGCCAAGCTGTTCCACCTGCCGAGCGAGCAGATAGGCCCGCGGGTGGAGGAGATGCTCGCGCGCTTCGACCTCGGCAAGGTCCGCGACGAACTGCCCGACAGCCTGCCGCTGGGCATCCGCCAGCGCCTGTCGCTGGCCGTGGCGGTGATCCACAAGCCGGAAATCCTCATCCTCGACGAGCCCACCTCGGGCGTCGACCCGGTGGCCCGCGACGGCTTCTGGCAGCTGATGGTCGAGCTGTCGCGGCGCGACGGGGTGACCATCTTCATCTCCACCCACTTCATGAACGAGGCCCAGCGCTGCGACCGCATCTCGCTGATGCACGCCGGCAAGGTGCTGGACAGCGACACCCCGCAGGGCCTGATCGACAAGCGCGGCCTGCCGACCCTGGAGGCGACCTTCATCGCCTACCTGGAGGAGGCCGCCGGCAGCGCTGCGCCGCCGCCCGAGCCGCAGGCGCTGGCCAGCACCGTCGACGAACAGGCGCCGCACAAGCCGCAGCGCCAACGTTTCAGCCCGCTGCGCCTGTTCAGCTATGCGCGGCGCGAATCCATGGAACTGCGCCGCGATCCCATCCGCCTGACCCTGGCGCTGCTGGGCACGGCGCTGCTGATGTTCATCATCGGCTACGGCATCAACATGGACGTCGAGGACCTGTCCTACGCCGTGCTCGACCGCGACCAGACCACCACCAGCCAGGCCTACGCGCTGAACATCGCCGGCTCGCGCTACTTCGTCGAGCACCCGGCGATCCGCGACCCCGACGACCTCGACCGGCGCCTGCGCAGCGGTGAGCTGAGCCTGGCGCTGGAGATCCCGCCGCACTTCGGCCGCGACCTCAAGCGCGGCGACGACCCGGCCATCGGCGTGTGGATCGACGGCGCCATGCCCACCCGCGCCAACACCGTGCAGGGCTACGTGCAGGGCCTGCACAGCAGCTACCTGGCCGAGCTGGCCCGGCAGAGCGGCAACGCCGAGGCCAGCGCGGCGGCCAGCACCGAGGTGCGCTACCGCTACAACCCCGACGTGGAGAGCCTCAAGGCCATGGTCCCGGCGGTGATCCCGCTGCTGCTGATCATGATCCCGGCGATGCTCACCGCCCTGGGCGTGGTGCGCGAGAAGGAACTGGGCTCGATCACCAACCTCTACGTCACCCCGGTGACGCGCCTGGAGTTCCTGCTCGGCAAGCAGTTGCCCTATATCGGCATGGGCATGGTCAACTTCGTGCTGATGCTGGCCATGGCGGTGCTGCTGTTCCGCGTGCCGCTCAAGGGCAGCCTGCTGGCGCTGAGCCTCGGCGCGCTGCTGTACGTGATCACCAGCACCGGCCTCGGCCTGCTGCTGTCGACCTTCATGAAGAGCCAGATCGCCGCGGTGTTCGGCACCGCCATCGCCACCATGATCCCGGCCATCCAGTTCGCCGGGCTGATCCACCCGGTGTCCTCGCTTGAGGGCGCGGCGGCGCTGATCGGCAGGCTCTACCCGACCTCGCACTTCCTGATCATCAGCCGCGGCACCTTCTCCAAGGCCCTGGGCCTGAGCGACCTGTGGCTCTACTACCTGCCGCTGCTGGCGGCCATCGGCGTGCTGACGCTGCTCAGCGTGCTCCTGTTGAAGAAGCAGGAGGACTGAGCGATGAAGAAACTGGCGAACATCTTCAACCTGGGCGTCAAGGAATTCCGCAGCCTCGGCCGCGACTACGCGATGCTGATCCTGATCGCCTGGGCCTTCACCCTGGGCGTCTACAGCTCCGCCACCGGCGTGCCGGAAACCCTGCACCACGCCCCCATCGCGGTGGTCGACGAGGACCAGTCGCAGCTCTCCTCGCGCATCATCAACGCCTTCCAGGCACCGTACTTCCGCACGCCGGAAATGATCGGCCACGCGCAGATGGACCGCGGCATGGACACCGGCCTGTACACCTTCACCCTGGACATCCCGCCGGACTTCCAGCGCGACGTGCTGGCCGGCCGCCAACCGGCGGTGCAGGTCAACGTCGACGCCACCCAGACCGCCCAGGCCTTCTCTGGCGCCGGCTACATCCAGAACATCATCGCCACCGAGGTGCGCGAGTTCGTCAGCCGTTACCGCAGCGAGCCGGGCATGCCGGCGGAGCTGGCGGTACGCATGGAGTTCAACCCGAACCTGACCCAGGCCTGGTTCGGCGCGGTGATGGAGGTGATCAACCAGATCACCATGCTGTCGATCATCCTCACCGGCGCGGCGCTGATCCGCGAGCGCGAGCACGGCACCGTCGAGCACCTGCTGGTGATGCCGCTGACCGCCTTCGAGATCATGCTGGCCAAGGTCTGGTCGATGGGCGTGGTGGTGCTGGCGGCGGCCGCGCTGTCGCTGCAGCTGGTGGTGCGCGGCTGGCTGGACGTGCCGATCAGCGGCTCGCTGGCGCTGTTCCTGCTGGGCGCGGCGCTGCACCTGTTCGCCACCACCTCGATGGGCATCTTCCTCGGCACCGTGGCGCGCTCGATGCCGCAGCTGGGGCTGTTGGTGATCCTCACGCTGATGCCGCTGCAGATCCTCTCCGGCGGCACCACGCCGCGCGAGAGCATGCCGGAGCTGGTGCAGAACATCATGCTGTTCGCCCCGACCACGCACTTCGTCAGCCTGGCCCAGGCCATCCTGTTCCGCGGCGCCGGGCTGGCCATCGTCTGGCCGCAGTTGCTGGCGATCATTGGTATTGGCGCGGCGTTCTTCTGTGGGGCGTTGTGGCGGTTCCGCAGGACTATTTCGCAGATGGCTTGATGCTCGTGAACGGGTGTCTGCCGGTTGGTGCGGTGTATTGGATGGACTCCGTAGCCCTCTCCCCAGCCCTCGGCTGCGCGCCCCGCCCTGAAGGGAGAGGGGGCTAGTCCGTGCCGAGAAAGGTGATGGTGTCAGCCGGAAACCGCTGGTGCTGCCGGCTGACTCAGGAATACCCAAGCGCTCCGAACGGTCCCCTCTCCCTTCAGGGAGAGGGTTAGGGAGAGGGCGCTCTTCGGGATGAACACCAAGCGGTCACCGGCAAACACTGTTCGCGAGCAAGAACTAGGCGTCCCCCTCGCTCCTACGAAGAGCATCCCCAGCGAGCCATCATCCCCAATCCACCCGACAACCGGCCTGCGTCCTAGCGTCGCGCCAACCCAAGAATGATCTTCCACTGTTCCTCGCTCACCGGCATCACCGACAAACGGCTGCCGCGCTGCACCAGGGCCAGCTCCTCCAGCCCAGCAGCGGCGCGGATGGCAGCCAGCGGCAGCACTTCCCTGAACGCCTCCACGAAGCTCACGTCCCGCGCGCTCCAGGGGTTCTTCTCGGCGCTGGCCTTGGCGTCGTGGTAGGGGCTCTGCGGGTCCAGCGCCGTGGGATCGGGGTAGGCCTCGCCCTCGATGCGGGCGATGCCGGCCACGCCCGGCTGCGGGCAGCTGGAGTGGTAGAAGAAGAACAGGTCGCCGGGCTGCATGCTGCGCACGAAGTTGCGTGCCTGGTAGTTGCGCACGCCATCCCAGCGCGCCTTGCCCAGGCGCTGCAGGTCATGGATCGACAGTTCGTCGGGTTCGGATTTCATCAGCCAGTGCGGCATGACTCTTGCTCCAGTTTCGCCGTTTTTGTGGGAAGCGACTGACTCCGACGACTGGACCAGGCATGGAATTGCGAGACGCTTTCCATTGTCGGAGAATGCCGCCGTTTTTCAGCTTGGCACGCGCCGGACGGACCAAAAACCACCGCCGGCCATCGTTGACAGTTTGCCTGGAAGGGGGAGGCAATCGATGAAGCGTAAGCCCGATCTGTTGTGGGTGCTGGTGATTCTTTTCGGCCTGGGCGTTGTCACCACCGGTTACACCCAGAGCCTGTGGGATCGCCAGGGCGAGGTCCCGGTCCAGGTGACCAAACAGCCCTGATCCACCCCGCCTGGCGCCGCAGGGAACGCGGCGCCTATGCGAGCGCGCCGTACCAGCCGGCGTCGCTGACGATGCCCTGCAGCGGCACATCCCAGCTGGCCAGGTCCAGCCTGTCCACCTTCTGGCATTCGTGCGCCAGGCCCAAAAGTGTCGGTTTGCGCCAGATTTTGCGCCTGCCCAGGTACGCCAGGGTGCGGTCGTAGAAACCCTTGCCCATCCCCAGGCGCCCACCCCGTTCGTCGAAACCCACCAGCGGCAGCAGCACCAGGTCCAGCGCCCAGGGCTCGCGTTGGCGGCCGCGGTCCGGCAGCGGCTCGGCGATGCCGTAGCGGTTTTTCCGCCAGCGCTCGCCGTTGCCGATGCGCTGGAAGGTCATGTGGGTGTGCGGCCAGCGGCTGAGCACCGGCAGGTAGGTGGCCTTGCCGCGTTTCTGCGCGGCCTTGAGCAGCGGGCGCGGGTCGATCTCGCCGTCGGCGGGCAGGTACAGGGCGATGTGGCGGGCGCGGCGGAACAGCGGGTGTTGCGCCATGCGGCGTTGCAGGTCGCGGGCGGCCTGGCGTTGCTGTTGCGCGCTGAGCTTGCGGCGGGCCTGGCGCAGCAGGCGGCGCAGGGCGGCGCGGGAAAGGTCTTGGGCGTGGATCATGGTAGGAGGAAAGCTCCCCGGACATGCCGCTGTCGGGTTAGCCCTTGAACCCGAAAGTTCAAGGTGGCGGTTGCAGTAGGCTTTAAGGCTTTCCGTCGTGCGGACATGCACACCAGCCCAACTGGCAACCTCCGTTGTTGCGATTATCGGCTCAGGGACATCACCGACTGGCCAACACACCAGGGAGCGTGGCCAGTATACCCCAGGGTTTTCTCCGGGGTCAGTCTTCCCGCCCGGGCTGATCGGTGGTAAGGGCGCGGTCCACGCGCTCGAGCAGTTCGCGCACGCGTTCGCGGGTGCTGCTGTGCTCGTTGTCCATGCGCTCCTGCTTGTGCAGCAGGTCGTGGGTGATGTTCAGCGCGGCCATCACGGCGACGCGGTCGGCGCCGATGACCTTCCCGCTCGAGCGGATCTCGCGCATCTTGCTGTCCAGGTAGCGCGCGGCGCTTTCCAGGTTGACGCGCTCCTCGGCGGGGCACGTGATGCAGTATTCCTTGTCGAGAATCTGCACGTTCAGGGTGTTCGTCTGGCTCATGAGTCCTGCTCCAGGGCTTTCAGGCGCAAAATCATCGCTTCGACCTTGTGGCGCGCCAATTCGTTCTTCTCGATCAGATGAGCGCGCTCTTCGCGCCAGCTCTTCTCGTTGGCCCGCAGCAGCCGGTTCTCCGCCTTGAGCTGTTCCAGGCGCTGGAGCAGGAGGTCGAATTTGGCGATCAGCGTTTGCAGGTCGGCGTCTTCCATGGGCTCTCGCTTGGGCAAGGGGATGACCGGAAACTATACAAGGTGCGGCACCGCACGGCTCTGCCCGACATGCCATCGCATGGTCTGAGCGCGCCCGGCGGTGCTAGGATAGCCACTCTCATTCTATGCATAGCGCCTGGTGGCGCCTAGCGTCGATATTCAGGTCCCGCGCATGTCCACAGTAAATTCCGCCTACACCGCTTTCGCCAACCTGCTCGCCGAGGCGGCTCTGCCGATCTCTCCGGCGGAACTGCACGGCCACCTGCTCGGGCGCGTCTGCGCCGGCGCCGGCTTCGACCAGGGCGAGTGGCTGCAGGCCGCCGCCGAACTGCTCGGCGGCGAACTCAGCGAACGCCTGCAGGCGGCCCTGGGCGGCCTGCTGGGCATGGTCCAGCAGGACCTGAGCGCCGGCGAGATGGCCGTGGTGCTGATGCTGCCCAACGACGACGCCCCGCTGGCCGAGCGCGCCCAGGCCCTGGGCCAGTGGTGCCAGGGCTTCCTCGCCGGCTTCGGCCTGGCGCTGCGCCAGGCCAGCCTGTCCGACGAGGCCGACGAAGTGCTCCAGGACATCGCCGCCATCGCCCAGGTCCAGGGCCAGCTGGAAGAGTCCGAGGACGGCGAGACGGACTACATGGAAGTCCAGGAATACCTGCGGGTCGCCCCGCTGCTGCTGTTCTCCGAATTCGGCAAGGTGCCGGCGCCGGCCGACAAACCCTCCCTGCACTGAGGTAGCTGCATGATCCGTATCGCCAAACCGGAATACGCCCGTCGGCGCAAGGCGCTGATGGCGCAGATGGAGCCCAACAGCATCGCCATCCTGCCCGCGGCGCCGATGTACATCCGCAACCGCGACGTCGAGCACGTCTACCGCCAGGACAGCGACTTCCAGTACCTCACCGGCTTCCCCGAGCCGGAAGCGGTGATGGTGCTGATCCCCGGCCGCGAGCACGGTGAATACGTACTGTTCTGCCGCGAGCGCGACCCCGAGCGCGAACTCTGGGACGGCCTGCGCGCCGGCCAGGACGGCGCGATCAGGGACTTCGGCGCCGACGACGCCTTCCCCATCGGCGACATCGACGACATCCTCCCCGGCCTGATCGAGGGCCGCGACCGCGTCTACTACGCGCTGGGCGCCAACCCCGAGTTCGACCGCCGGCTGATGGACTGGATCAACGTGATCCGCTCCAAGGCCCGCCAGGGTGCGCAGCCGCCGAACGAGTTCGTCGCCCTCGACCACCTGCTGCACGACCTGCGCCTGTACAAGAGCGCCGGCGAAGTGAAGGTGATGCGCTACGCCGCCGAGGTTTCCTGCGGCGCCCACATCCGCGCCATGCAGGCCTGCCGGCCGGGGCTGTACGAATACCACCTGGAGGCGGAGCTGGAATACGCCTTCCGCCTGGGCGGGGCGAAGATGCCGGCCTACGGCTCGATCGTCGCCACCGGGCGCAATGCCTGCATCCTGCACTACCGGGAGAACGACGCGCAGATCAAGGACGGCGACCTGATCCTGATCGACGCCGGCTGCGAGATCGACTGCTACGCCAGCGACATCACCCGCACCTTCCCGGCCAACGGCGTGTTCAGCCCCGAGCAGAAGGCCATCTACGAGCTGGTGCTGGAGGCCAACATGGCCGCCTTCGACTACATCGCCCCCGGCCGCCACTGGAACGAAGCCCACGAGGCCACCGTGCGCGTCATCACCGCCGGCCTGGTGAAGCTCGGCCTGCTCGAGGGCGACGTCGACGAACTGATCGCCAGCGAAGCCTACAAGGCCTTCTACATGCACCGCGCCGGCCACTGGCTGGGCATGGACGTGCACGACGTCGGCGAATACCGCGTCGGCGGCGAATGGCGCGTGCTCGAGCCGGGCATGTCGATGACCGTCGAGCCGGGCATCTACATCGCGCCGGACAACACCGACGTGCCGAAGAAATGGCGTGGCATCGGCGTGCGCATCGAGGACGACGTGGTGGTGACCAGGAACGGCTGCGAAGTGCTGACCAACGGCGTGCCCAAAACCGTCGCCGCCATCGAGGCGCTGATGGCCGAAGCAAAGGCCCAGGCGGCCTGAGATGCAACGTGCGAACCTGGCGATCATCGGCGGCGGCCTGGTCGGCGCCAGCCTGGCGCTGATCCTGCAGGCCGGCGCCCGCGAGCGCGGCTGGCGCATCGTGCTCATCGAGCCGTTCGCCCCCGGCGACGCCTACCAGCCCAGCTATGACGCCCGTTCCTCGGCGCTGTCCTTCGGCAGCCGGCAGATCTACGAACGCCTCCGCCTGTGGCAGCGCATCGCCCAGCGCGGCGAGCCGATCAGCCAGATCCACGTGTCCGACCGCGGGCGCTTCGGTTCCGCGCGCCTGACTGCAATGGAGGAGGGCGTGCCGGCGCTGGGCTACGTGGTGGAGAACGCCTGGCTCGGCCAGTGCCTGTGGCAGGCCCTGGACCACGAGGTGGTGAGCTGGCGCTGCCCGGCCGAGGTGCGCCGCATGCAGGCGCTGGACGACGGCTACCGGCTGACCCTGGACGACGACTCGATCCTGGATTGCGACCTCGCCGTGCTCGCCGACGGCGGCCGTTCCGGCCTGCGCGAGCAGCTGGGTATCGGCGTGCGCGAGACGCCCTACGGGCAGACCGCGCTGATCGCCAACGTCAGCCCCAGCGAGGAACACCGCGGCCAGGCCTTCGAACGCTTCACCGAACACGGGCCCATGGCCCTGCTGCCGCTGCCGGACAACCGCTGCGCACTGGTCTGGACGCGCCCGCCGCGCGATGCCGAGCGCCTGCGCGAGCTGCCCGAGCGGCAGTTCCTCGACGAGTTGCAGGCAGCCTTCGGCTACCGCCTGGGCGGCTTCCTCCAGGTCGGCGCGCGCTATTGCTACCCGCTGACCCTCAGTGAGGCCGAGGAGCAGGTGCGCCCGCACCTGGTGGTGCTCGGCAACGCCGCGCACAGCCTGCATCCCATCGCCGGGCAGGGCTTCAACCTGTCGCTGCGCGATGCCCAGGCCCTGGCCGACCAGTTGCTCGGCGCCGACGCCGCACCCGGCGACTTCGCCGTGCTGCAGCGCTACCTGGAAGGCCAGCGCCTGGACCAGCAGATGACCGTCGGCTTCTCCGACCGCGTCACCCGCCTGTTCTCCAACGCCCAGCCGCTGCTGGCCACCGGGCGCAACCTGGGCCTGCTCGGCCTCGACCTGCTGCCGCCGGCCAAGCGCTGGTTCGCCCGCCAGGCCATGGGCCTGGGCGCGCGGCCGGTCTAGGGAGCGGCGATGTCCTCAGGCAAGATGGCCCGCCGCGCCCGCCTGCTGCGCTTCGGCCTCAACCTCTACCCGCCCTACATCGGCGCCGGGGTACGGGTGCGCCACATCGCCCCGGATTTTCGCGAGGTGCGGGTGAAGATGGTGCTGTCCTGGTTCAACCGCAACTACGTCGGCACCCAGTTCGGCGGCAGCCTGTACAGCATGACCGACCCCTTCTTCATGCTCATGCTGATGGAGAACCTGGGGCGCGACTACATCGTCTGGGACAAGGCCGCCAACATCGAATTCATCACCCCGGGCAAGGGGCCGGTGTACGCCGAGTTCCGCATCGACCAGCAGCTGCTGGACGAAGTCCGGGCGCAGACCGCCGACGGCGGCAAGTCCCTGCCCAAGCTGCACGCCGAGGTGCGCGACGGCGAGGGCACGCTGGTCGCGCGGGTGCAGAAGACCCTCTACATCAGGCTCAAGCCGCGCCTGCGCAAGGCCTGCTGACGACATGGAAAAAGGAATGCAGATGCACGCGGATCTGGTGATTGTCGGGGCGGGGATGGTCGGCAGCGCGCTGGCCCTGGCGTTGCAGGGTAGCGGCCTGGAAATCCTCCTGCTCGACGGCTCGCCGCTGAGCGTGAAGCCCTTCGACCGCGCGGCGCGCTTCGAGCCGCGGGTCAGCGCCCTGTCCGAGGCCAGCCGGCGCATCCTCCAGCGCCTGCATGCCTGGGACGGCATAGTCGCGCGGCGCGCCGAGCCCTACCGCGAGATGCACGTGTGGGACGGCTCCGGCACCGGCCAGGTGCACTTCAGCGCGGCCAGCGTGCACGCCGAGGTGCTCGGCCACATCGTCGAGAACCGCGTGGTGCAGGATGCCCTGCTGGAGCGCCTGCACGACACCACCCTCGGCCTGCTGCCCGGCGCGCGCCTGGAGCAACTGCGCCACTCCGGCGACGACTGGCTGCTGACCCTGGCCGACGGCCGGCAGATCCGCACGCCGCTGGTGGTCGCCGCCGACGGCGCCAACTCCGCCGTGCGCCGCCTGGCCGGCTGCGCCACCCGCGAGTGGGACTACCTGCACCATGCCATCGTCACCAGCGTGCGCTGCGAGAAACCGCACCAGGCCACCGCCTGGCAGCGCTTCACCGACGACGGCCCGCTGGCCTTCCTGCCGCTGTCCCGCGAGGGCGACAGGCACTGGTGCTCGATCGTCTGGTCGACCACCCCGGAACAGGCCGAACGCCTGATGGCGCTGGACGACGACGGCTTCCGCGAAGCCCTCGGCCGGGCCTTCGAGCATTGCCTGGGCGGCATCGAGCAGGTCGACCCGCGCCTGTGCATCCCGCTGCGCCAGCGCCACGCCAAGCGCTACGTGGAGCCGGGGCTGGCGCTGATCGGCGACGCCGCGCACACCATCCACCCGCTGGCCGGGCAGGGCGTCAACCTGGGCTTCCTCGACGCCGCGGTGCTGGCCGAGGTGCTGATGCACGCCCACGCCCGTGGCGAGCGCATCGCCGACGAGCGCGTGCTGAGCCGCTTCGAGCGCCGGCGGATGCCGCACAACCTGGCGATGATGGCGGCGATGGAGGGCTTCCAGCGTCTGTTCCAGGCCGACCCGCTGCCGGTGCGCTGGCTGCGCAACGCCGGCCTGCGCCTGGTCGACCGTCACCACGAGGCCAAGGGGCTGTTCGTCCGCCAGGCGCTGGGGCTCTCCGGCGACCTGCCGACGCTGGCGCGGGTCTGAGGCGCCGCGACCCCGTGTCGCGGCGTGGTGAAACACCCGGTCACAAAGGTCGGCTCCGGGGCTAAATGAGGTTCCTTATCATCTGGAACCTCATTTCGCTGCCCCAGGAGTCGCCAGCATGTCGGTACGCAAAGGCCTTCTCGCTTCCCTCGCCCTCGCCGCACTGGCGGGCACCGCCCAGGCCGCCGACGAGGTGGTGGTCTACTCCTCGCGCATCGACGAGCTGATCAAGCCGGTGTTCGACGCCTACACCCAGAAGACCGGCGTGCAGGTCAAGTTCATCACCGACAAGGAAGCGCCGTTGATGGCGCGGATCAAGGCCGAGGGCGCCAACACCCCGGCCGACCTGCTGCTCACCGTGGACGCCGGCAACCTCTGGCAGGCCGAGAAGATGGGCATCCTGCAGCCGTTCGACTCGCCGACCCTCGACGCCAACATTCCCCCGCAGTACCGCTCCGGCACCGACAGCTGGACCGGCCTGTCGCTGCGCGCGCGGACCATCGCCTACTCCACCCAGCGGGTGAAGCCGGAGGAACTGAGCACCTACGAGGCCCTGGCCGACAAGCAGTGGGAAGGCCGCCTGTGCCTGCGCACGGCGAAGAAGGTCTACAACCAGTCGCTGACCGCCACCCTGATCGAGACCCACGGCGAGCAGAAGACCGAGCAGATCCTCAAGGGCTGGGTGGGCAACCTGGCCACCGACGTGTTCTCCGACGACACCGCGCTGCTCCAGGCCATCGCCGCCGGCCAGTGCGACGTCGGCATCGTCAACACCTACTACTACGGGCGCCTGCACAAGCAGAAGCCGGACCTGCCGGTGAAGCTGTTCTGGCCGAACCAGGGCGACCGTGGCGTGCACGTCAACCTCTCGGGCATCGGCCTGACCAAGAACGCACCGCACCCGGAGCAGGCCAAGGCCCTGGTGGAGTGGATGACCGGCCCCGACGCCCAGGCCCTGTTCGCCTCGCTGAACCAGGAATTCCCGGCCAACCCGAAGGTCGCGCCCTCGGAGGAAGTGGCGGCCTGGGGCAGCTTCAAGGCCGACAGCATCCCGGTGGAAGTCGCCGGCAAGCGCCAGGCCGAAGCCATCAAGCTGATGGACCGGGCCGGTTGGAACTGATGGCGGCGGGCGGCAGGCTACAGGCTGCCGGCCAGAGCGACGGGGCCCCTTGTAGGAGCGAGCTTGCTCGCGAACCCGGGCCGCGTGCCGGGGCGTTCGCGAGCAAGCTCGCTCCTACGAAAAGCCCATCCTCCGCTCTTCGCCTGCAGCCTGCCGCTTGTAGCCTGTAGCCCGAATAACCATGTCCCGCCGCTGGTACCCCATCACCTTCTCCATCGCCGCCCTGGTGGCGTTGCCGCTCGTCGTGCTGGCGCTGAGCTGGGGCGAGATCGACACGGAAATCTGGGCGCACCTGTGGGACACCCAGCTGCCGCGCCTGCTGGGCAACAGCCTGGTGCTGGTGCTCGGCGTCGGCATCGGCGTGACCCTGCTGGGCACCAGCCTGGCCTGGCTCACCGCGCTCTGCGAGTTCCCCGGGCGGCGCTGGCTGGACTGGGCGCTGATGCTGCCCTTCGCCATCCCGGCCTACGTGCTGGCGTTCGTCTTCGTCGGCCTGCTGGACTTCGCCGGGCCCTTGCAGACGCTGCTGCGCGAATGGTTCGGCAGCGGCCTGCGGCTGCCCCGGGTGCGTTCCACCGGCGGGGTGATCCTGGTCCTGGTGCTGGTCTTCTACCCCTACGTCTACCTGCTGGCGCGCGGCGCCTTCCTGGCCCAGGGCCGCGGCCTCACCGAGGCGGCGCGGGTGCTCGGGCTGTCGCCCTGGCAGGCCTTCTGGCGCGTGGCGCTGCCCATGGCGCGGCCGGCCATCGGCGCCGGCCTGGCCCTGGCGATCATGGAGACCCTGGCCGACTTCGGCGCCGTCTCGGTGTTCAACTTCGACACCTTCACCACCGCCATCTACAAGACCTGGTACGGCTTCTACAGCCTGTCCAGCGCCACCCAGCTGGCCAGCCTGCTGCTGCTCGGGGTGTTCCTGGTGGTGCTCGGCGAGCGCCACAGCCGCGGCCGTGTCGTGGCCGGCAGCGAGAAGCCGCGCACCGCGCCGCTGTACCGCCTGCGCGGGTTCAAGGCCTTCGCCGCCAGCGCCTGGTGCGGCCTGGTGTTCGCCTGCGCCTTCGCCATTCCCCTGGCGCAGCTGCTGGCCTGGTGCTGGCAGCGCGGCCGCTTCGACCTCGACGAGCGCTACTGGGGCCTGCTCTGGCACAGCCTCGGCCTGGGCGCCACGGCGGCGGCGCTGTGCGTGGCGGTCGGCCTGCTGCTGGCCTTCGCCCGCCGGCAGACGCCGGCGAAGCCGGTGCGCGCCGCGGTGGGCCTGGCCAACCTCGGCTACGCGGTGCCCGGCTCGGTGCTGGCGGTGGCGATCATGCTGGCCTTCAGCTGGCTGGACAACCACTGGGTGATCCCGCTCTCCAGCGCCTTGGGCGGCGCCGGCAAGCCGTTGCTGCTGGGCAGCCTGGGGGCGCTGTTGCTGGCCTACCTGATCCGCTTCCTGGCGGTGGCCGAGGGGCCGCTGGAAAGCACCCTGATGCGCATCCGCCCGTCCTTCGCCGAGGCTTCGCGCAGCCTCGGCGTGGCGGGGCCGGCGCTGTTCGCCCGCGTCTACCTGCCGCTGCTGGCGCCGGGGCTGATGAGCGCCGCGCTGCTGGTGTTCGTCGACGTATTGAAGGAAATGCCGGCTACCCTGCTGATGCGTCCCTTCGGCTGGGACACCCTGGCCGTGCGCGTCTTCGAGATGACCAGCGAGGGCGAATGGGCCCGCGCCGCGCTGCCGGCGCTGAGCCTGGTGCTGGCCGGGCTGCTGCCGGTGGTGCTGCTGATCCGCCGTTCCGCAGCCAGCGCGGCGGGGCGCGACTCGACCGTCGGCCGAGGTGTCCAGGCACCGGCCTAGCGGCTACAATGCGCCGGTTTCGTGCGGGCCGCCCTCGCGCTCCGCATCCGCCATTCCCGGAAGGAGAACACCCATGGGACAGCGCACCCCGCTCTACGACCTGCATGTCGCCCTCGGCGCGAAAATCGTCGATTTCGGCGGTTGGGACATGCCCCTGCACTATGGTTCGCAGGTCGAAGAGCACCACCAGGTCCGCCGTGACTGCGGCGTGTTCGACGTCTCCCACATGACCGTGGTCGACGTCACCGGCCCGCAGTCCAGGGAATACCTGCAACGCCTGCTCGCCAACGACGTCGAGCGCCTGCAGGTGCCCGGCAAGGCGCTGTACAGCGCCATGCTCAACGAGCGCGGCGGGGTGGTCGACGACCTGATCGTCTACCTGGGCGTGTACGGCTACCGCGTGGTGGTCAACGCCGCCACCCGCGAGAAGGACCTGGCCTGGATGCAGGCCCACACCGAGGGCTTCGAGGTCCAGCTGCAGGCGCGCCCGGACCTGGCCATGCTGGCCGTCCAGGGCCCCAACGCGCGGGACAAGACCGCCGAACTGGTGAGCCCCTCCCGCGCCACCCTGATCCGCGAACTCAAGCCGTTCCAGGGCAAGGCCGACGGCGACTGGTTCATCGCCCGCACCGGCTACACCGGCGAGGACGGCCTGGAGATCATGCTGCCGGCCGCCGAGGCGCCGGGCTTCCTCAACGAACTGGTCGGCGCCGGCATTTCCCCCGCCGGCCTGGGCGCGCGCGATACCCTGCGCCTGGAAGCCGGGATGAACCTCTACGGCCAGGACATGGACGAAGAGATTTCGCCCCTGGCCGCCAACATGGGCTGGACCATCGCCTGGGAACCGGCCGGGCGCGACTTCATCGGCCGCCAGGCCCTGGAAGCCCAGCGTGCCGCCGGCGACCAGCCGAAGCTGGTCGGCCTGGTGCTGGAGGAGCGCGGCGTGCTGCGCGCCCATCAGGTGGTGCGGGTGGCCGGCATCGGCGAGGGCGAGATCACCAGCGGCAGCTTCTCCCCGACCCTCGGCAAGTCCATCGCCCTGGCCCGCCTGCCGGCGGCCACCGGCGACCGCGCCGAGGTGGAAATCCGTGGCAAGTGGTACCCGGTTCGCGTCGTTCAGCCGAATTTCGTGCGTCATGGCAAGGCCCTGATCTAAATTGCATAGGCGACCCGTCGTCGCCGCTGCCCCGTCCCCGAGGAAAACAAGATGAGCAACATTCCCGCCGACCTGCGTTACGCCGCCAGCCACGAGTGGGCGCGCCTGGAAGCCGACGGTACCGTCACCGTGGGCATCTCCGACCATGCCCAGGAAGCCCTGGGCGACGTGGTCTTCGTCGAGCTGCCGGAGCTCGGCAAGCAACTCAACGCTGGCCAGGAAGCCGGCGTGGTGGAATCGGTCAAGGCCGCCTCCGACATCTACGCCCCGGTCGGTGGCGAGGTGATCGCCATCAACGAGGTCCTGGCCGACACCCCCGAGGAAGTCAACAACGACCCCTACGGCTCCTGGTTCTTCAAGCTCAAGCCGAGCAACCCGGCCGAGCTGGACAAGCTGCTCGACGCCGCCGGCTACCAGGCCGCCTGCGACGCGGACGCCTGATCGCGGCGCCGAACCCCCAAGGCCCCGCTCAGTCGGGGCCTTGTTCTTCCTGCCTGGCCTATCCTGTGTGGATCGTGCATTCCCGATCGAGGTCCAGGCCATGTCGAAAAGCCCTTCGCTGTCCCAGCTGAACCAGCCCGATGCCTTCCTGCGCCGCCACCTCGGCCCCGACGAGGCGGAGCGACGGACGATGCTCGAGGCCCTGGGCGTCGCCAGCCTCGACGACCTGATCGTACAGACGGTGCCGCCGGCCATCCGCCTGAACCGCCCGCTGGAGCTGCCGCCGGCGCTGGACGAGCAGGGCGCCCTGGCCAGGCTGCGCGGCTATGCGCAGCAGAACCAGCTGTGGACCAGCCTGATCGGCACCGGCTACTACGGCACCGTCACGCCCACGGTGATCCTCCGTAACGTGCTGGAGAACCCCGGCTGGTACACCGCCTACACCCCCTACCAGCCGGAGATCGCCCAGGGCCGCCTGGAGGCGCTGCTGAACTTCCAGCAACTGACCATCGACCTCACCGGCCTGGACCTGGCCAGCGCCTCGCTGCTCGACGAGGCCACCGCCGCCGCCGAGGCCATGGCCCTGGCCAAGCGCGTGGCCAAAGCCAAGAGCAACCTGTTCTTCGTCGACGTGAACTGCCACCCGCAGACCATTTCCGTGGTGCGTACCCGCGCCGAGGCCTTCGGCTTCGACCTGGTGCTGGACGAACTGGACAACCTGGGCCAGCACGCCGTGTTCGGCGCGCTGCTGCAGTACCCGGACAGCCGCGGCGAGGTCCGCGACCTGCGCCCGCTGATCGATGCCCTGCACGCCCGGCAGGCCATCGCCTGCGTCGCCGCCGACCTGCTCAGCCTGCTGCTGCTGACGCCGCCGGGCGAACTGGGCGCCGACGTGGTGCTCGGCAGCGCCCAGCGCTTCGGCGTGCCCATGGGCTACGGCGGGCCCCACGCAGCCTTCTTCGCCACCCGCGACGAGTTCAAGCGGGCCATGCCCGGGCGGATCATCGGCGTGTCCCGCGATGCCCGCGGCAACACCGCGCTGCGTATGGCGCTACAGACCCGCGAGCAGCACATCCGCCGCGAGAAGGCCAACTCCAACGTCTGCACCTCGCAGGTGCTGCTGGCCAACATCGCCAGCCTCTACGCCGTCTACCACGGCCCCGAGGGCCTCAAGCGCATCGCCCAGCGCGTGCACCGGCTCACCGCCATCCTCGCCGCCGGGCTGTTCGCCAAGGGTCTCAAGCGCGTCAACGCGCACTTCTTCGACACCCTGACCCTGGAGGTGGGCGCGCAGCAGGCGGCCATCCTCGAACGCGCCCGCGCGGCGCGCTACAACCTGCGCATCGTCGGCGAGGACCGCCTGGGCGTCAGCCTGGATGAAACCTGCAGCGCCGAGACCGTCGCCACGCTGTTCGACATCTTCCTCGGCGCCGGCCATGGCCTGAGCATCGCCGTGCTGGACGCCGGCGACCTCTCCGACGGCATCCCCGGCACCCTGCAGCGCCGCTCCGGCTACCTGGGCCACCCGGTGTTCAACCGCCACCACAGCGAGACCGAGATGCTGCGCTACCTGCGCCAGCTGGAAGGCAAGGACCTGGCGCTGAACCAGGCGATGATCCCGCTGGGCTCCTGCACCATGAAGCTCAACGCCACCAGCGAGATGATCCCCATCACCTGGCCGGAGTTCGCCAACCTGCACCCCTTCGTGCCGCGCGAGCAGGCCGAGGGCTACCGGCTGATGATCGACGAGCTGGAGAGCTGGCTGCGCGCCATCACCGGCTTCGATGCTATCTGCATGCAGCCCAACTCCGGGGCCCAGGGCGAGTACGCCGGGCTGCTGGCCATCCGCAAGTACCACGAGAGCCGCGGCGAGGGGCACCGCAACGTCTGTCTGATCCCGTCCTCGGCCCACGGCACCAACCCGGCCTCGGCGATCATGGCGAGCATGCGCGTGGTGATAGTCGAGTGCGACAAGGGCGGCAACGTCGACCTGGAAGACCTCAAGCTCAAGGCCGCCGAGGCCGGCGCCCAACTGGCCTGCCTGATGATCACCTACCCCTCGACCCACGGCGTGTACGAGGAGGGCATCCGCGAAATCTGCGAGGTTATCCACAGCCACGGCGGCCAGGTCTACATGGACGGCGCCAACCTCAACGCCCAGGTCGGCCTGGCGCGGCCGGCGGACATCGGCGCCGACGTGTCGCACATGAACCTGCACAAGACCTTCTGCATCCCCCACGGCGGTGGCGGCCCGGGCATGGGCCCGATCGGCGTGAAGAAACACCTGGCGCCGTTCGTCGCCAACCACCCGGTGATCCGCATCGAAGGCCCCAACCCGTTGAACGACGCGGTCAGCGCCGCGCCCTGGGGCAGCGCCAGCATCCTGCCGATCAGCTGGATGTATATCGCCATGATGGGCCCGCAGCTGGCCGACGCCACCGAGGTGGCCATCCTCAGTGCCAACTACCTGGCCCAGCGCCTGGACGGTGCCTTCCCGGTGCTCTACCGCGGGCGCAACGAGCGCGTGGCCCACGAATGCATCCTCGACCTGCGGCCGCTCAAGGCGCAGACCGGGATCAGCGAGGAGGACGTGGCCAAGCGCCTGATGGACTACGGCTTCCACGCCCCGACCATGTCCTTCCCGGTGCCCGGCACGCTGATGGTGGAGCCCACCGAGAGCGAGTCGCTGCACGAGCTGGACCGCTTCGTCGAGGCGATGCTGAGCATCCGCGCGGAAATCGCCAAGGTGGAAACCGGCGAATGGCCGGCCGAGGACAACCCGCTCAAGCGCGCCCCGCACACCCTGGCCGACGTCACCGGCCCCTGGGAGCGGCCCTACGGCATAGCTGAGGCGGTGACCCCCAGCGAGCACACCCGCGCCTTCAAGTACTGGCCGGCGGTGAACCGGGTGGACAACGTGTTCGGCGACCGCAACCTGTTCTGCGCCTGCGTGCCGGTGGACGAGTACCGGGAGTGAAGGGGCAAGCGTCCCGAGGCTTTTCGTAGGAGCGAGCTTGCTCGCGAACGGACACCGCAGCGGGGCTCGTTCGCGAGCAAGCTCGCTCCTACAAGGTCGTAGCCCATGGGCGCTGGTGTTCCAGCCGGCGGCGGATAACGCTTCGCGTTACTCGCCCTACGGTTCGGGCGGGTTGTAGCTCCGTAGGATGGCGTTGAGCGCAGCGATACCCATCGCCACAACCGCATGGGTTTCGCAAGCTCGACCCATCCTACGGTCTGGATGAGATCCGCTTCTACGAAATGCCGAGCCCCTGTAGGAGCGGGCCCTGCCCGCGATTCGCGCGCAGGGCGCGCTCCTACAAGGGCACGGTGTGGAGGCAAACCGTAGGATGGTGTTGAGCGCAGCGATACCCATCGCCACAACCGCATGGGTTTCGCAAGCTCGACCCATCCTACGGTCTGGATGAGATCCGCTTCTACGAAATGCCGAACCCCCTGTAGGAGCGGGCCCTGCCCGCGATTCGCGCGCAGGGCGCGCTCCTACAAAGGCACGGTGTGGAGGCAACCGTAGGATGGCGTTGAGCGCAGCGATACCCATCGCCACAACCGCATGGGTTTCGCAAGCTCGACCCATCCTACGGTCTGGATGAGATTCGCGCCTACGAAATACCGAGCCCCCTGTAGGAGCGGGCCCTGCCCGCGATTCGCGCGCAGGGCGCGCTCCTACAAAGGCACGGTGTGGAGGCAACCGTAGGATGGCGTTGAGCGCAGCGATACCCATCGCCACAACCGCATGGGTTTCGCAAGCTCGACCCATCCTACGGTCTGGATGAGATTCGCGCCTACGAAATACCGAGCCCCTGTAGGAGCGGGCCCTGCGCGCGATTCGCGCGCAAGGCGCGCTCCTACAAAGGCACGGTGTGGAGGCAAACCGTAGGATGGCGTTGAGCGCAGCGATACCCATCGCCACAGCCGCATGGGTATCGCAAGCTCAACCCATCCTACGAAGCGCCGTCACTGCGCCACGCCGTCCTGGCTCATCAGGATGGCATTGGCCAGCTCCATGTCGCTGCGTTGCTGCAGCTCCGGATGATCGCTGCGCAGGCGCTGCAATGCGGCCTCCAGGTACGGGCCGCGGATGGCGCCGTCGCTGGCCACGTAACTGCCGGCGTCGTCGCGGGCGGCGAGGATCAGCTTGTGGTCGTGCTTGAAGGTCAGGTAGGTCGAGGCGGTGGTGGCCCCGGAGGAGATGATGTCGCGCCAGAAGCTGTCGGCCATGGCCGGGGCCAGGGGAAGCAGGGCGAAGACAGCTAGGATGCCGGTCAATTTGAACATGCGCATGGGAGTTGCTCCTCCGTAGGTCCGCATACCTTTCTGAGCGCTCGGCGCTACCAGGGGTTCCGGTTATCTGGATGACCGGTTCGCGGTTGCGGTAGTCCCGCCTTGGGACTAGCATGTGCCGATGAAAATCATCGCCATCGGCAACCTGCGCGATTTCTGGACGGCCCATCCGGACGCGGAGCAACCGCTCAAGGCCTGGATCGATGAAGCCAAGGCCGCGACCTGGAGCCAGCCGGGCGACATCAAGGCCAGGTATGCCAGCGCGAGCATCCTCAAGAGCCGCCGGGTGGTGTTCAACATCAAGGGCAACGACTATCGACTGATCGTCGCGGTTGCCTACCGGTTCGGCGCGGTCTACATCAAGTTCATCGGCACGCACGCGCAGTACGATGCCGTCGACGCGAATACCGTCGAGATGGAGTGAGAAAGCATGCACATCCGACCTATCCATACGCACGAGGACTACAAGGCCAGCCTCAAGGAACTGTCCGTCTACTTCGATGACGAGCCGGAGCCCGGCACCCCCGAGGGGGATCGTTTCGAAGTGCTGTTGACGCTGGTCGAGGCCTATGAGGCCAAGCACTACCCGGTCGAGGCGCCGCACCCCATCGAGGCCATCAAGTTCCGCATGGAGCAGGGCGGCCTGACCGTCAAGGACCTGGTGCCCTCGATTGGCCAGCCCAACCGCGTCTATGAGGTGCTGTCCGGCAAGCGCAGCCTGACGCTGCCGATGATCCGCAAGCTGCACCGCAACCTGGGGATTCCCGCCGAGAGTCTGATCGCCGAGTACGCCTGAGGCGAGCGCATCGAAAAGCCCGCTGCCCCGTGAGGAGCTGCGGGCTTTTGCGTGTCCGGGGAGTGCCGCTCAGCGTTCGCCGGCCAGCAATGCACTGGCCAGCTCCATGTCGCTGCGTTGCTGCAACTGCGGATAATCGCTGCGCAGCCGCTGCAGCTCGGCCTCCAGCCAGGGGCCGCGGATGGCGCCGGCGCTGGCGACGAAGCTGCCGGCGTCCTCGGCCAGCGGGCCGACCAGTTTGTGGTCGTCGCGGCTGGTGAGGTAGCTGGAGGCGGTGGTGGCGCCGGTGGACAGCACGCCGCGCCAGAAGCCGGCGTCTTCGGCCTGGGCGGCGGCGAAGGGGAGGGTGGACAGGGCGACGGCCAGGGCCGCTCCGGGGATACGCATGGGTGCTCCTTGGGTGACTGCGTTCGCGTCCCCTCAGAGTGCGTGCCCGCCGGCGAGTTCCGGAGCGCCTGGTGGAATCAGGCGCTTCCGAGCGGCGCCGTCATTCTCCCTTCAGCGCCGGGTCGTCGGGGTTCTGCTGTTCCAGCTCGGCCAGTTGCATCTGCACCTTCTCCAACTGGCCGATCTCGCGCAGGTAGGCGATCAGCGCCAGGCGCGCGTCGCGGTTGGCCGGGTGGCGTTGCAGCAGTTGCTCCAGCTGGCGGCAGGCGGCGTCGGCCTGGCCGGTGTCGTGCAGGCCGATGGCCAGGATGTAGCGGAACTGGGCGCTGTCCGGGGCCAGGCGCACCGCTTCCTGCAGCTCCTTGAGCGCCGCGTCGCGCTGGCCCTGGCGGATCAGCGCCAGGCCCAGGGCATGGTGCAGCAGGCCGGACTGCGGGTGGCGCTTGAGCGCGCCGTCCAGCAGCTGGCGGGCTTCGTCGGGGCGCTGGCGGGCTTCCAGCCACTGGTAGAGGCTGACCAGCGCCGGCAAGAAGTCGGGGTCGCGCACCAGGGCCGCGCGCAGCGCCGGTTCCACTTCGGCGTCGCGGCCGGTGACCTGGTAGAGCATGGCGCGGTTGAGGTTGGACTCGGCGCGCTCGGCCAGGCTCAGCTGGACCTCCTCGTATTCCTTCAGGCCCTTGGCCAGCGGCGCCTGCAACCCGGCGCGCACCTCCGGCGGCAGTTGCGCCAGTTGCCAGGTGGCGGAGAGGCGCACGGCGCGCAGCGGGTCGTCCAGCAGCGGGGCCAGCAGCAGCGCCTGGCGCGGCGGGCTGGCCAGGGCGGCGACCGCGCCTATGGCGGCGTTGCGCACCAGCGGGTCGTTGTCCTTCAGGCCTTGGGCGGCCAGTTCCAGGGAGCGCGGGCTGGGATAGGCGGGCAGTTCGGCGAGCAGGGTGGCGCGGCGGATCACCGGCAGGTCGCTGCTGGCCAGCAGCAGGTGCAGTGCCCGCGAGGCGCCGGGCTGGCCGTTGCGGGCCTTCCACTGGGTGTCGTCGTAGCGCGGCACGGCGCCGGCCGGCTTGGCGTCGCTGGCGTACCACAGGCGGAACTGTTCGCTGACCTTGGAAGCGCTGTCGCGGTGGCAGCCCATGCAGGCGTCCGGCGCGCCTATCTTCTGCGCGTGCTGCGGGTCGGGAATGCTGAAGCTGTGGTCATGCCGGTAGTGGTTGACCATGTAGTACTTGCCCGGCATGTGGCAGGACGTGCACTGGGCGCCGGGTGTACCGCTCTGGTGGTGATGGTGTTCGGGCGAGTCGTAGTCCTTCGCCAGCAGGCCCTTGCCGTCGACGCCCGGGCGCACCGGCTTGCCGGCCGGGTTGTGGCACTGCAGGCAGAGGCCGTTGCCGGCGATCTTCACCTGGCCGCTGTGGGGGTTGTGGCAGTCGGTGCACTTCACGCCCTTCTCGAACATCTTGCTCTGGGTGAAGGAGCCCCACTCGAAGACCTCGTCCTTGATCTTGCCGTCGATCTGGTACAGCTCGCGGGTCAGCAGGCTCGGCAGGTAGTCGTCCATGAACCGGTGGCGGTGCTGGAAGCCGTCGCCCAGGGGCGCGCGGCGGGCGTGGCAGCGCGCGCAGTTCTCCACCAGCTCGCTGGCGGCGGTGCTGGCGCCCAGCGGCCTGTCGAAGCCGCGGCTGGCGTCGCCGTCGGGTTTCTGCGCCCATTCCAGGTGGCGCGAGGCCGGGCCGTGGCAGGCCTGGCAGCCGACGCCCAGGCTTTGCCAGTGGCTGGCGAAGGTGTTCTTGTCGGCGTCGAAGTTACGCTTGAACTCGGTGGTGTGGCACTCGATGCACATGAAGTTGGCGTTCTGCGTCGGGCGCGTCCAGTGCAGCTCGTCCTTGAAGTCGACGTGCTGCCCGGGGTTGAGCTCGAACCAGCGCTGCTTCTGGGTATCCCAGGCGACGCCGAGGGCCTGCAGGCGGCCGCCGGGGTATTCCAGCAGGTACTGCTGCAGCGGCGCCACGCCGAAGGTGTAGGCCACCTTGAAGTCCGCCGGCTTGCCGTCGGCGCCCGGGGTGTTCACCCAGAATTCCTCGCCCTTACGGAAGAAGCGGGTGCTTTCGGCCTCGCCCTTGAACCTGGCGTCGGCGAAGTCGCCCAGCACGTTGGCTTCGTTGGCCACCTGCATCGCCTTGTGGTGATGCGAGCCCTGCCAGTCCTGGAACTGGCCCTGGTGGCATCCCTGGCATTGCTGCTCGTCGACGAAGCCGGCCTTCGGCGCCTCGGCCACCACGGGTTTCGCCGGGGGCGCGGGCGGGCTCGCGACGGGCAGCGACGGGGCGCTGTGCTCGACGTACCACCAGGCGCCCGCGCTGGCCAGCAACAGCACGGCCACCAGCGCTGCAGCCAGGCGCCGCGCCAGGCGGGGAGGGGAAGTGGGTCGGGCCGGTGCGGCCCCTTTGCGGTCTTTCTTATGGGCAGGCTTCTGCATGCGACGTCCGTTGTTCGGGCAGCCATGTATCACGGTGGCAGCAGCTTCAGTGACTGCCGGGGGTATGTCAAACCCGGTTCCGCCGCAGTGGCGGCGGCCCCTCGAAAGGATGAGGCGCGTTCAGGGCTGGCGGATGGCGGCGACCCGGGCGCTGTCCACCTTCACCGCCGGGTTGCCGAACTGCGCCGTGAGGTAGTTGACCAGGGTGGCGATCTGCTGGTCGTCGAGCGCGCCGGCGAAGCCTGGCATGAACACTTCCTGCCCGGCGCTTTCACGGTGCACGCCGGTGAGCACGACCTGCACCAGGTTGTCCGGCTGCTGCGCGCCCACCGTGGTGTTGCGGCTGAGCATGGGGTAGTAGGCGTCCTGCGTGCCCTGGCCGTTCCAGCCGTGGCAACTGGCGCAGTTGCCGAGGAACAGCCGGGCGCCGTCGTCGCGGGTCTGGGCATCGAAGTCCTCGCCGCGCAGCGTCACCACGTCGTCGGCGGGGCCGCCCCAGGCGAAGCGCGGCTTGCGTTCGCCGTCTTCGACCGCCCTGACGCTGCGCAGGTAGTTGGCGATGGCCTGCAGGTCGTCGGGCCGCAGGTACTGGAAGCTGTGCTCCACGGCCTCGGCCATGGGCCCGGCGGCCTGGGCCTTGCCGGGCAGGCGGCCGCTGCGCAGGTACTGCGCCAGTTCGGCGTCGCTCCAGCCGCCGATGCCGGCGTGGGTGTCGCTGGTGATGTTGTAGGCGTACCAGCCGCCCAGGGCGGCGCCGGCGAGGTAGCCGCTGCCCTTCTCGTCCAGGGCCTTCTCCTGGAAGGCCAGGCCGCGCGGGGTATGGCAGGTGCCGCAGTGGGCCAGGCCCTGCACCAGGTAGGCGCCGCGGTTCCAGGCCGCGCTCTGTTTCGGGTTGGGCTGGAAGGGCCGGTCGTCGTGGAACAGCGCGTTCCAGACGGCCAGCGGCCAGCGCATGTTCAGCGGCCAGGGGATGTCGCTGTCGCGGTTGGCCTGGGCCACGGCCTCGACGCCGCCGCGCAGGAAATAGGCGTAGAGGGCCTGCATGTCCGCGTCGCCGATCTTGGCGTAGGCGGTGTAGGGCATCGCCGGGTAGAGGTGCAGGCCGCCCCTGGCCACGCCTTCGCGCAGGGCGCGGGCGAAGTCTTCGTAGCTGTAGCTGCCGATGCCGGTGCGCGGATCGGGAGTGATGTTGCTGGAGTAGACCGCGCCCAGCGGAGTGGTCAGCGGCAGGCCGCCGGCGAAGGGCTGGCCGCCGGGCGCGGTGTGGCAGGCGGCGCAGTCGCCGGCGCGGGCCAGGTATTCGCCGCGCTGCAGCAGCTCGGGTGGTGCCGGGTCCAGGGCCGGGGCCGCCTGGGCCAGGCAGGGCAGCAGGAGGAGGGCGGCCAGTAGGCGGGCGAACATGCTCAGGCCTCCCCTTTCAGGCGCTCGGCCAGGCGCAGGGCGAGGGCGGCGAGGCTCAGGGTGCAGTTCACCGAACCCACCGTGGGCATCACTGCGCTGCCGGCGATGAACAGGTTGGGATGGTCGTGGCTGCGGCAATCGTGGTCCACCACCGAGTCGCCGGGATCGTCGCCCATCAGCGTGGTGCCGGCGATGTGGTTGTTGTTGGCGAAGCTGTCCTCGAACTGCACCTCGCTGCCGCCGAGCAGCCTGGCGGCATGGGCGTAGACCTCGCGAGTGTGCGTCGCGCTGCGGCGCACGTAGTCGTCCATGGCGTAGGTGAATTCCGGCTTGGGGATGCCCAGGGCGTCGCGCTCGCTGGCGCTGGGCACGATGCGGTTCTCCGGGCGCGGGAGGATTTCGTGGAAGCTGTCGAAACGCACGAAGCGCGCGGCGCGGTCGCGGATCTGCGCTTCCAGTTCGCGGCCGAGCAGCAGAGGGCCCTGGCGGATCAGTTCGGCAGCCACCTGGTCCACCCGCGAGAGGTTCGACAGGTGGATCTTCTTCGCCGCGTACTGGCTGCGGAAGGCGCCGTCGCGGAAGCCGACCATCGAGGTCATCTCCTGCGGCCCGCGCCCGGGCCAGAGCTTCTCGCTGGCGTAGAAGCGCACCGCGGTGCCGGGGTGGTCCATGAGGTTGCGACCGACCATGCCGGAGGCGTTGCCGACCTCGGAGATCAGCATCAGCTTGGGCGTCTCCACGCCATTGGCGGCGAGCACGAAGACCTTGCCTTCGACTCGCGTCTCCTCGCCCTGCGGGTCCTTGCAGAGGGCGGCGACTATGCGCCCGCCATCGCCCTTCTCCAGCTTGAACACCACGCTGTTGTCCAGCAGCCGGGCGCCGGCGGCCTCGGCCTTCTCGACGTGGACGATGCCGTTGTACATGGCGCCGACCGGGCAGATCGGCATGCAGTTGTTGTTGCCGCAGCAGGTCGGCCGGTCGTCGAAGGGGCGGCTGTTGCGCGCCACCGGCTCGGTGACCACGCGGTAGCCGTTGGCGTTGAGCACGTCCTTCACCCGCTGCTCGTTCCACGACAGCGGCAGCGGCGCCATGGGGTAGGCCTGGCTGCGCGGCGAGCCCAGCTCCTCGTCGGCCGGGCCCCAGACGCCGAGGGCCTCTTCGGCGCGCTGGTACCAGGGCTCCAGCTCCGCATACTCGAACGGCCAGTCGCGGCCGACGCCGTACAGGCTCTGGAGCTTGAAGTCGTTGGGCAGGAAGCGCCAGGCCGAGGCCGCCCAGTGCCAGGTGGTGCCGCCGACCACCCGCAGGTACTGCACGTCGTAGGGGTGTTCGCCCTTCTGCACCAGGTAGTGGTTGTCCGGGTGGTACTGCGGGTGCGGCGCGTGGGCCATGGACGGGTAGGGCGCCTGGTTGTCGGACTTGTCGGCCTGGTTGCGGAAGTGCTCGACGATCTCCCAGCGCGACAGCCGCGGGCCGGCCTCGAGGATCAGCACGTCCTTGCCTGCCAGGGCCAACTGGTGGGCGACCAGGGCGCCGGCGACGCCGGAGCCGACCACCACGTAGTCGGCGCTTTGCGTGTCGGCCATGCTCAGGCTCCCCGCTCGACCGGTTGCGCGGCCCAGAAGCCCGGCTGGTTGCTGCAGTAGCTGCGCGGCAGCAGCACGTCGTCCACCGCGCGGAACATCAGCGCGCTTTCGTAGGCGACCACGCTGGGGTGGTCGTCCTCGCCCACGTAGCCCAGGTACCAGGCGGCGAGCATCTGCCGCGCCAGCCACTGCTGGCGCTCGCTCCAGCGCTGCGGGCCGTCGCCCAGGCGCGCCTGCAGCTCGCCCAGGCTCTGGGCGAGGGCGGTGTCGCGCTGCGCCAGGGCCAGGTACAGGCGCTGGCCGATGCGTGGGTCGAGGTTGCTGCGCCCGGTCAGGCGCTGCGACAGCGTCATGAAGATCGCCAGTTCCGCCTCGGCCTGGGGCGTCAGCGCGGCCCAGGCCATGGCCGCCGGGCCCAGCAGCAGGCCACCGGCCACGGCGCCGCCGCAGGCCATGGCCAGCAGGCGCCGGCGGGACAGGGAAAAGCGTGGCTGGTCTGGCATGCGGACCTCTCGTTCAGCAGGCAGCGGCGGCCCGGGGCCGCGGCGGGATCACGGGGTGATGGGCCGGGTCATGCCCGGCCTTCTGGCTTATCGTCGGCCCGCTCCAACCAAGGGTGGCGGTACGCGGGCCTGCCCCTTAGTATTGCGGCATCTCGCGATTCTGCAGGGCGAATGCGCCCGCGCCGAACCTTCGGCGTGCCTCGCGGACCTCTCTACGACACGGGTTTTCCATGAAACAGTACCTCGACCTGATGCGCCACGTGCGCGAGCACGGCACCTTCAAGAGCGACCGTACCGGCACCGGCACCTACAGCGTATTCGGCCACCAGATGCGCTTCGACCTGGGCGAAGGCTTCCCCCTGGTGACCACCAAGAAGTGCCACCTGAAGTCGATCATTCACGAGCTGCTGTGGTTCCTCAAAGGTTCGACCAACATCGCCTACCTGAAGGAAAACGGCGTCTCCATCTGGGACGAATGGGCCGACGAGAACGGCGACCTGGGCCCGGTCTACGGCTACCAGTGGCGCTCCTGGCCGGCGCCGGACGGCCGCCACATCGACCAGATCGCCAACCTGATGGACATGCTCAAGCGCAATCCGGACTCGCGCCGCCTGATCGTCTCGGCCTGGAACCCCGCGCTGATCGACGAGATGGCCCTGCCGCCGTGCCACGCGCTGTTCCAGTTCTACGTCGCCGACGGCAAGCTCAGCTGCCAGCTGTACCAGCGCTCGGCGGACATCTTCCTCGGCGTGCCCTTCAACATCGCCAGCTACGCCCTGCTGACGCTGATGGTCGCCCAGGTCGCCGGCCTGCAGCCGGGCGACTTCATCTGGACCGGCGGCGACTGCCACCTGTACGCCAACCACCTGGAGCAGGCCGACCTGCAGCTGAGCCGCGAGCCGCTGGCGCTGCCGACCATGAAGCTCAACCCCGAAGTGAAGGACCTGTTCGACTTCCGCTTCGAGGACTTCGAATTGGTCGGCTACGAATCCCATCCGCACATCAAGGCGCCCGTCGCCGTCTGACCGCCCGCCTCTTCGCCCCCGCCCATGTGGCGGGGGCTTTCCTCCCGTTCCGTCCTTCCCCAGGAGCGGACTCCGTCCGCGATTTCGCGCGCAGGGCGCGCTCCTACAGGGGAATGGCGCGGGGGCGTAGCATGGGAACAACTGTCTTACAGCCCGCGCCCGGATGCTCTTCGTAGGAGCGAGCTTGCTCGCGAACCGCCCGTCACTGGGTTATTCCCCTTAAGGATGGTGCCCGACTCCAACTCCACTCCGAACAGCCCCCTCTCCCTTCAGGGCGGGGCGCGCAGCCGAGGGCTGGGGAGAGGGCGCTCTTGAACCCAGCACCTACGCCTCCGGCAAACCCCGTTCGCGAGCAAGCTCGCTCCTACGTTGTTTTCGATCGCGCCAAGGTGCTGTGCTCTTCGTAGATACCGCCTGCTGGTGCGCTATCCATTCGATTGGTAGTGCTTCATTCCGCATAGCGATACAAGGTTCCGCCTGATCGCCACTGCTTGCTATGCTGGCCCGATCGCCCGTCGCTGTCCGGACGGCCCCACTGCGCTTGCGCCGCGCCATGCCCTTCGCGCTGAACAACGATAACGACGGGGAAATGTCATGCAGCCTTTCAGCTTCGCCACCACCGCGCAGATTCTCTGCGAGAGCGGTTCCGCCGTCCGCCTCGGCGCGCTTTGCCAGGAGCGCGGCGCCGCCCGCGTGCTCATCGTCAGCGACCCCGGCATCGCCCGCCTGGGCCTGCTCGACGGGGTGCTGCCGGGCTTCGCCGCCGCCGGGGTGGCGGTGCAGGTGTTCGACCAGGTGCTGGCCGACCCGCCGGAGGCGGTAGTCCTGCAGGCCGCCATGCAGGCGCTGGAGATGGGCGCGCAACTGGTGGTCGGCTTTGGCGGCGGCAGCTCCATGGACGTGGCCAAGCTGGTCGCCCTGCTGGCCCACCCGCAGGCCAGCCAGGCGTTGCCGGAGCTGTTCGGCGTGGGCAATGCCCGCGGCCCGCGGCTGCCACTGATCCAGGTGCCGACCACCGCCGGCACCGGCTCGGAAGTCACCCCCATCGCCATCGTCACCACTGGCGCCACCACCAAGAGCGGCGTGGTCAGCCCGCACCTGCTGCCGGACCTGGCCCTGCTCGACGCCGACCTGACCCTCGGCTTGCCGCCGGCGGTGACCGCGGCCACCGGCATCGACGCCATGGTCCACGCCATCGAGGCCTATACCAGCAAGCTGAAGAAGAACCCGCTGTCCGACCTGCTGGCCCGCGAGGCCCTGCGCCTGCTGGCGCGGAACCTCGATGCGGTGGTGCACGACGGCGCCAACCGCGAGGCGCGCCAGGCCATGCTGCTGGGCGCCTGCCTGGCCGGCCAGGCCTTCGCCAACGCGCCGGTGGCGGCGGTGCACGCCCTGGCCTACCCGCTGGGCGGGCATTTCCACATTCCCCATGGCCTGTCCAACGCGCTGGTGCTGCCGGAGGTGATGCGCTTCAATGCGCCGGCCGCCGCCGCGCTGTACGCGGAGCTGGCGCCGCTGCTGCTCGGGGAGCGCCTGCGCCCCGGCGACCGCGACGGCCTGGTCGGGCAGTTCATCGAAGAACTGGCGGCGCTCAGCCCGCGCTGCGGCCTGCCTTCGCGCCTGCGCGACGCCGGGGTGCCGGAGCACATGCTGGTGCTGCTGGCCAGCGACGCCATGCAGCAGCAGCGCCTGCTGGTCAACAATCCGCGCGAGGTCGGCGAGGCCGACGCCCTGGCGATCTACCGCGCCGCCTACTGAGGACGACATGAGCGAACACCCCAGCCGCGCCGACTACCGGCACTTCCAGCCGATCACCACGCGCTGGCACGACAACGATATCTACGGCCACGTGAACAACGTGACCTACTACGGCTTCTTCGACACCGCGGTGAACACCTACCTGATCGAGCAGGGCGGGCTGGACATCCACGACGGCGAGGTGGTCGGCTTCGTGGTCAGCTCCAGCTGCGACTACTTCGCCCCGGTGGCCTTCCCCGAGCGCATCGAGGTCGGCCTGCGCGTCGGCAAGCTGGGCAACAGCTCGGTGCAGTACGAACTGGCGGTGTTCCGCCAGGGCGAGGACCTGGCCTGCGCTGCCGGGCGCTTCGTGCACGTCTTCGTCGAACGCGCGGGCAACCGCCCGGTGCCGATTCCTGACGGTCTGCGCGAGGCGATGCAGGCGTTGCTGGTAGGTTGAGCTCGGGCTCACCGGGAACATTGTAGGAGCGCGCCCTACGCGCGAAATCGCGGACGGAGTCCGCTCCTACGTTGTTTTCTGGGTTATTCCCCTTCGGGCCAGCGCAAGCGCTGTTCGCGATAGAGCCGCGTCCCGCATTCGCGGGAGTGACGGGGTAAGAATCGTATTTTCCGACGTCATTCCCGCGAACGCGGGAACCCAATAGACAGTTGCTCCTACCGCACCGGCAGGCACGGCTTTTCGTAGGAGCGAGCTTGCTCGCGAATGAGCCCCCGCTGCGGAATCTGTTCGCGAGCAAGCTCGCTCCTACGAAGAGCATTCCGGCGCGGCCTGCAAGGAGCACCCCGTAGGATGGGTTGAGCGAAGCGATACCCATCACCACGATGCCGGTGGGCCGAGGCCCTACCAACCCAGCGGGTAGTGGCGGATGCGGCAGGGTTTGGGGTTGCCGTCGTTCTTGCACGTGCCGTCCAGGTACTGGTAGCGCATGCGGATGCGCTGCCCCGGCTTCGGCCATTGCTTGCGCGGCACCATGCTCTGGTAGTCGGGGCTCTCCGGTTCGAATTCGATCAACTGGCCAGGGGCCGGGCACTCGGCATTGGCCGGCTGCGCCCGGGTCTGCAGCACGCGGGCGCGCAGCCCGGGGTAGGGCTGGGTGCGTATGCCGCTGATTTCCACCTCCAGGCGGCAGACCTGCCAATTGGCCGCCTGGGCGGAGGGCAGAGCCAGCAGGCAGAGGACGGGGCAGAGCAGGGCGGCGATGACTTTCACGGGATGTTCCTTGGCGCCGGTGAGCCAGGAAGCCTATACCAGCCGGGCGCTGTGCAGGGGCTTGTTCGGCATCTCTTCCTGCGGGATGGCGGGAGCGGGGCGGGTTCGCGAGCAAGCTCGCTCCTACGGGCGGGTTCGCTCTGTGCCATGAAAAACGCCGTTTCCTCCAAGGAGGAAACGGCGTTTTGTCTTGCCTGTGCGAGCGAAGGCTCAGTCGCGGTGTTTGTGCCGGCGCTTGTGTTTGTGCTTGTGGTCGCTGTCGTGATGATCCTTGTCATCGGCCAGCGAGCTGCCCACCGCGCCGCCGGCCGCGCCGCCCAGGCCGGCGCCGATGGCTGCGCCGGTGGAGCCGCCGACCTTGTTGCCCAGCACTGAACCGCCGGCCGCGCCCAGGCCGCCGCCGATGGCGGCCTCGGTCTTCTTGCCGTCCTTGGCGCTCATGGCGCCGCCGGCCGCACCGCCGACGCCGGCGCCGATGGCCGCGCCGGTGCTGCCGCCCAGGGCGCCGCCGACGACGTTGCCCAGGGCGCCGCCCAGGCCGCTACCGACCGCTGCGTTGGTGTTGTCGCCGGCCAGGGCGTACTGGCTGGCGACCAGGCCGAGGGCCAGGGCCGAGAGAGTCTTGCGCATGTTCGAACCTTTGGGAGGGGAGAGAGTTGGAAGCATTGTTCCGAACGCAAAACAGCCGGACAAGCGTGTCCGGCTGAGCTGCGGGTTTATCGCGGGGCGCCTGCCCTGGGTCAATCCCAGTGCTTGTAATGGCGATGGTGCTTGTACCAGCCGCGATGACGGCCATTGTCATGCCAGTGACGGCGGTCGTCGTAGCGGGCGCGGCGGTAGCCGCGGTAGTCGTCGTCATCGTCATGGCGGTTGCTGTCGGCATAGTGGTTGCCCAGAGCGCCACCGCCGCCGCCGCCCAGGGCCGCGCCGATCAGGCCGCCGGTGCTGCCGCCGATCTTGTTGCCGATGACCTGGCCGCCGGCCGCGCCGAGGCCGCCGCCGATGGCCGCTTCGGTCTTGTTGCCGTGGCGGGCGCCGACCGCGCCGCCGGCCGCGCCACCGACACCGGCGCCAATGGCTGCGCCGGTGCTGCCGCCGACCGCCTGGCCGACGACGGTACCCAATACCCCGCCCAGGGCGCCACCGACGCCGGCACGGGTGTCGCCGTCCGCGAAGGCGGAACCACCGACCAGCGCAAGAGACAACAGGAGCATCGAGGAGTACTTCATAGAGAGGTTCTCTGTGTGGATGTTGGCGCCGATGCTGCTGTTGTACGAAGGCGCTTACAAGCCTCTGCCGACGAGTGACGCGACTTTCATCAAAAAACGCAAGTATATGATTTAAGAACAGAACTTTTTCTATTTCGGGCTGTCAGAATGACATTCCGAGGGTATGAAATTCGCGTGTTTTTCTCACAAAATGCTGTTGCAATGATGGCATTTCACACGATGAGGAAAAAGGCGAAAGCCGATTCCTTGGACCGGCCTCGGCCCTTTCCCGTTGAATTTTCCGGATGAATGACCCGAGCGTACAACCATTCGAGGTCGTACGCCCGAGCAGCCTCAGAAGATGCGGCCGTCGTCCCGGGCGTTTTCCAGGCGCACCGCGACGAACTTCGAGGTCGGGGTGAAGCTGCCTTCGCCGTGGCTTTCCAGCGGCACCAGCGGGTTGGTCTCCGGGTAGTAGGCGGCCGCCTGGCCCTCCGGGACGTCGAACGCCAGCAGGGTGAAGCCGCTGACCCGCCGTTCCACGCCATCGTCCCACAGGGAAACCATGTCCACCTTCTGCCCGGGCTCGAAGCCCAGCCGGCGGATGTCCGCCTCGTTGGCGAAGACCACCTCGCGCTGGCCGCGCACGCCGCGGTAGCGGTCGTCCAGGCCGTAGATGGTGGTGTTGTACTGGTCGTGGGAACGCAGCGTCTGGAGGATCAGGTGCGGGCGCTCGCCGGTGCGCCGCACCTGTTCCGGCAGCAGGTCCTCGGGCAGCGGCGCGGCGCTGAAGTTGGCCAGGCCGCTGGCGGTGTTCCAGCGTCGCTCCCGGGCCGCGTTGCCCAGGTAGAAGCCGCCCGGGTGCTTGACCCGCTGGTTGAAGCCGGCGAAGCCGGGGATGGTGTCGGCGATCAGCTCGCGGATGCGGTCGTAGTCGGCGATCAGCGCGTCCCAGTCCACCGGGCGGTTGCCCAGGGTGGCCTTGGCGATGCCGGCGATGATCGCCGGTTCCGAGCGCATCTGCGCCGAAAGCGGCTCCAACTGGCCGTAGGAGGCGTGGAGCATGCTGAAGGAGTCTTCCACGGTCACCGCCTGCGGGCCGCCGGCCTGGCGGTCGATGTCGGTGCGGCCGAGGCAGGGCAGGATCAGAGCGTCTTCGCCGCAGGTCAGGTGGCTGCGGTTGAGCTTGGTGCTGATGTGCACGGTCAGCGCGCAGCTCGCCAGGGCGCGGTGGGTGCGCGGGCTGTCCGGGGTGGCCTGGGCGAAGTTGCCGCCCAGGCCGATGAACACCCGCGCCTTGCCTTCGAGCATGGCGTTGATGGCTTCCACGGTGTTGTGGCCGTTGTGCCGCGGCACCTGGAAGGCGAAGCGTTTCTCCAGGGCATCGAGCAGCGCCGCCGGCGGCCGGTCGTTGATGCCCATGGTGCGGTCGCCCTGCACGTTGCTGTGGCCACGCACCGGGCACAGGCCGGCGCCGGGCCGGCCGATGTTGCCGCGCAGCAGCTGCAGGTTGACCACTTCCTGGATGGTCGGCACCGAATGGCGGTGCTGCGTCAGGCCCATGGCCCAGCACATGATCACGCGCTCGGCGCGGCGGTACATGGTCGCCGCCGTCTCGATCTCGGCCAGGCTCAGGCCCGACTGGCGCTCGATGGCGTCCCAGGCGGTGGCGTCCAGCTCGGCCAGGTAGGCCTCGACGCCATGGGTGTGTTCGGCGATGAAGGCGTGGTCGAACACCGCCGGCTCGCCCTTGGCCTGGGCCTCGCGCTCCCACTGCAGGAGGAACTTGGCCATGCCGCGCACGGCGGCCATGTCGCCGCCCAGGGCGGGGCGGAAGAACGCGGTGTTCAGCGGCTCGGAGCCGTTGGTCAGCATCTCCAGGGCGTGCTGCGGGTGCTGGAAGCGCTCCAGGCCGCGCTCCTTGAGCGGGTTGAAGGCCACCACCTGGGCGCCGCGCTTCACCGCCTCGCGCAGCGGTTCGAGCATGCGCGGGTGGTTGGTGCCGGGGTTCTGGCCGAACACGAAGATGGCGTCGGCGTGCTCGAAGTCGTCGAAGGTGACGGTGCCCTTGCCGACCCCGACGCTTTGCCCCAGGGCCACGCCGCTGGCCTCGTGGCACATGTTCGAGCAGTCCGGGAAGTTGTTGGTGCCGAAGGCGCGGACGAACAGCTGGTAGAGGAAGGCCGCCTCGTTGCTGGCCCGGCCGGAGGTGTAGAACTCGGCCTGGTCGGGGCTTTCCAGGCTGTTCAGGTGCTTGGCCACCAGGGCGAAGGCCTCGTCCCAGCTCACCGGCACGTAGCGGTCGCTGGCGCGGTCGTAGCGCATCGGCTCGGTCAGCCGGCCCTGGTACTCCAGCCAGTAGTCGCTCTGCTCGCGCAGCGCGCTGACGCTGTGGCGGGCGAAGAAGGCGGCGTCCACGCGGCGCTTGGTGGCTTCCCAGTTCACCGCCTTGGCGCCGTTCTCGCAGAACTTCACCCGGCCGTCCTCGGGGGAGTCGCCCCAGGCGCAGCCGGGGCAGTCGAAGCCGCCGTTCTGGTTGGTCTTGAGCAGCGCGCGCAGGTTCTTGAACGGCTGCTTGCTGTCCAGCCAGAAGCGCGTGACGCTGATCAGAGCGCCCCAGCCGGCTGCCGGGCCCTTGTAGGGTTGGTAACGGGGGTTGATCGGTTGCAGGCTCATCGGGATGTCGGGTGTCGGTGGGAGGCCGGCGCCGGGCTGTAGACCCGCGGCGCGTTGTGGTGGGGGAGGTGGACCAGGTTCAGCCGGTGCCCGCGCGCCCACTCGACGGTGAGCGCGCTGGGCGCGGACAGGCTGACCAGGGTGGCGACGCCGGCGCGCACGGCCTTTTGGATCAGCTCCAGGCTGCAGCGGCTGGTGACCACCGCGAAGCCCTCGCGGCAGTCCAGGCGTTGCTGCTTGAGCGCGCCTATCAGTTTGTCCAGGGCGTTGTGCCGGCCGATGTCCTCGCGGCACAGGACGATGCTGCCGGTGTCGTCGACATACAGCGCCGCGTGCAGCGCGCCGCTGCGTTGCGCCAGGCTCTGCGCCTGGTCGATGCGCTGGCGCAGGCCCTGCAGGTGGGCCGCCGGCGGCAGCGGCGCCGGCTCCAGTGGGCGCAGTTCGGGCAGCGCCTGTTCCAGCGCCTCCACGCCGCACAGGCCGCAGCCGCTGGTGCCGGCCAGGCGCCGGCGCAGGCGCTTGAGCGCCCAGAAGGCGCGGTTGGTGATCTGCACGTCGACGCTGATGGCGTCGGCGAGGCGCTTCAGGCGGATGTCATAGATGTCGTCGATGGACTCGACCAGGCCGGCGCTCAGGCTGAAGCCGCGGACGAAATCCTCGAGGTCGCCGGGCGAGGCCATCATCACGGCCTGGCTCAGGCCGTTGTAGGCGATGGCCAGGGCCACTTCCTCGGCCAGCGCGGCGTTGCCGGAAACGGGCTCGGCGCCCAGTTCGGCATAGGCGTAGGCACCCTGGACTGCGGCATCCGCGGGCGCCGGGCAATGTGACTGGCAAGGCATGGGCTGAGCCCTGTATTTGGAATAGTGGCCGCCAGCCTAAGGCCGGGGGCCGAGGGTGTCTAATCAGCGCTGCCAATGCCTTGATCGACGGTATCTATCATGAGCCCGGCCGGGGCGTTCCGTCGGTTGTCGGCGGCTTTCGGACGACTCCTATCGTTGTCTCCCCAGGTGGCGTCTAGACTTCCTGGCGGCGCGGCCGGCCCGGAGCTGGCCGCTGGAAACCGTAACCGCAAGGAGAAAGGACATGGGCATTCTGTCATTCGTTAAGGAAGCCGGTGAGAAGCTGCTGGGCGGCCTGCTGGGCGACAAGGCGCAGGCCGCCGAGTCGCTGAAGGAGCACGTGGCCAAGGTCGGCCTGGGCAACCCGAACATCCAGGTCAGCGTCGAGGGCGACAAGGTGGTCGTCAGCGGCGAGGCGGCCAGCCAGGAAGAGAAGGAGAAGATTCTCCTGGCCCTGGGCAACGTCGAGGGCGTGGCCGGCGTCGAGGACAGCATCAGCGTGCCCCAGGCGGCGCCGGCGGCGCGCTTCGTGACGGTGAAGAAGGGCGACACCCTGAGCGCCATCGCCAAGGCCGAGTACGGCAACGCCAACGCCTACATGAAGATTTTCGAGGCCAACAAGCCGATGCTCAGCCACCCGGACAAGATCTACCCGGGGCAGGTGCTGCGGATTCCGGAGTAAGGCTACAGCACCCGTAGGAGCGGATTTATCCGCGATAGCCTCTGGGCTCCTGCGTTCGCGGGAGTGACGGGATCAAGATTCGTATTTTCCGACGTCGTCCCCGCGAACGCGGGGATCCAGAGACTCTGACACCAGGCCTCCCTTGTAGGAGCGCGCCTTGCGCGCGATTCGCGGGCAGGGCCCGCTCCTACAGGTCCTCGATCAGGCTGCGGTAGTCTTCCACCGCCGCGAATTCCGCCGTGTCCTTCGCCCCCTGGCGGCTGTCCGGCTGGCGTACTGCCAGCAGGTGGGCCACGCCGAAGGCGCGGGCGCTGCGCAGGATCGGCAGGCTGTCGTCGATGAACAGGCTGCGCGCCGGCTCGAAGCTGAAGTCGGCGCGCAGGGCCTGCCAGAACTGCTGGTCTTCCTTGGGGAAGCCGTAGTCGTGGGAGCTGATCAGGCGGTCGAACCAGGGCGCCAGCTCCACCCGCTCCAGCTTCAGCGACAGCGAATCGCGGTGCGCGTTGGTGATCAGCGCCACGCGCTTGCCGGCGCGGCGCAGGGCGGCGAGGAAGGTGTCGGCGTCCGGGCGCAGGGCGATCAGGTGCGCCACCTCGCGCTTGAGGTCGCGGACCGGCAGCTTCAGTTCGCGGCTCCAGAAGTCCAGGCAATACCAGTTGAGCTGCCCGGCGTTGTCGCGGAACAGCGGCAGCAGCTCGGCGTCGGCCTGCTCGCGGCTGATGCCGTGGTGTTCGGCATAGCGCTGCGGCAGGTGCTCGAGCCAGAAATGGTTGTCGAAGTGCAGGTCGAGAAGGGTGCCGTCCATGTCCAGCAAGACGCTGTCGATCCCGGCCCAGTCCAGGCGTGGCATGCTCTGCCCTGTCGCGAAGTGCCGCCCTGTCGCCGTCGGGGCGCAAGGTTCGGCACGGATTATCGGAAAAGGCGGGTATCATAGCCCACCCGGACCCGCCCCAGGAGTCGTCCCATGCGTCAGAAACCCGAGGTGCTCGCCCGCGAGATCGTCGCCAAGAGCCGCCTGTTCGCAGTCGAAGAGCTGCAGTTGCGCTTCGCCAACGGCGTCGAGCGGACCTACGAGCGCCTGGTGGGCAAAGGCCAGGGTTATGGCGCGGTGATGGTGGTGGCGCTGCTGGACGCCGAGCACGCCGTGCTGGTGGAGGAATACTGCGCCGGCGTCGACGAATACCAGCTGTCGCTGCCCAAGGGCCTGGTGGAACCGGGCGAGGACGTGCTGGCCGCGGCCAACCGCGAGCTGAAGGAAGAAGCCGGCTACGGCGCCGGGCAGTTGGAGTACATCACCGAGCTGTCGCTGTCGCCGGGCTACATGAGCCAGCGCATCCAGGTGGTGCTGGCCCGCGACCTCTACGCCGAAAGCCTGCCGGGCGACGAACCCGAGCCGCTGCGGGTGGACCGCATCAACCTGCGCGAGCTGTCCAGCCTGGCGCAGAACGCCGCCTTCAGCGAAGGCCGCGCCCTGGCCGCGCTGTACCTGGTGCGCGACATTCTGATCCAGCGTGGGGAGCTGCAGCTCTGATGCAAGACCTGATTCCATCCGTCGTGGCGCTGGCGCAGCGCGCCGGCGAAGTCATCCTGCCGTTCTGGCGCAGCGAACTGAAAGTGGACGAGAAGGCCGACGCCTCGCCGGTGACCGCCGCCGACCTGGCCGCCCACCGCGTGCTGGAAGAAGGCCTGCGGGCGCTGGCGCCGGAGGTGCCGGTGCTGTCCGAGGAGGATTGCGCCATCGCCCTGGCCGAGCGCAGCCAGTGGTCACGCTGGTGGCTGGTCGACCCGCTGGACGGCACCAAGGAGTTCATCGCCGGCAGCGAGGAATTCACCGTCAACGTCGCCCTCATCGAGCACGGCAAGGTGCTGTTCGGCGTGGTCGGCATTCCGGCTACCGGCCGCTGCTACTACGGCGGCGCCGGTCTGGGCGCCTGGCGCCAGGATGCGAGCGGCGCGGTCGAACCGATCAGCGTGCGCACCGCGCCCGCCGAAGCCTTCACCGTGGTGGCCAGCAAGCGCCACTCCAGCCCGGCCCAGGAACGCCTGCTGGCCGGCCTGGGCGAGCGCTTCGGCGACCTGGAGCTGGCCAATATCGGCAGCTCGCTGAAATTCTGCCTGCTGGCCGAAGGCTCGGCCGACTGCTACCCGCGCCTGGCGCCCACCTCGCAGTGGGACACCGCGGCGGCCCAGGGCGTGCTGGAAGGCGCCGGCGGCGAAGTGCTGGACCTGCGCGGCGAAGCCTTCACCTACGAGGCCCGCGAGGATTACCTGAACGGCTCCTTCCTGGCCCTGCCGAAGGCAGCGGCCTGGCGCGACGAACTGATCCAGCTGGCCCGCGCGCTGGATTGATTTCCCGCGCCTGCGCGCGAAATCGCTTCCCGTAGGAGCGGACCTTGTCCGCGATAGCCGGACACACCGGCGTGGTTCGCGGATAAGATCCGCTCCTACGCCACGCCTCCGCGCCATTCCCATGTAGGAGCGCGCCCTGCGCGCGAAATCGCGGGCAGGGCCCGCTCCTACTGGCAAGCGAAGCGGTTCGCGAGCAAGCTTGTGCCTACAGACAGATCATCATCGCCGTGACTTTCCATGCCTGAATTACCCGAAGTCGAAACCACCCGCCGGGGCATCGCGCCCTACCTCGAAGGCCAGCGCGTCAGCCGCGTGGTGGTCCGCGACCGGCGCCTGCGCTGGCCGGTGCCCGAGGACCTGGACGTGCGCCTGTCCGGGCAGCGCATCCTGCAGGTCACGCGGCGCGCCAAGTACCTGCTGCTGGAGGCCGAGGCGGGCACGCTGATCAGCCACCTGGGCATGTCCGGCAGCCTGCGCCTGGTGGAGTGCGGCCTGGCGCCGGCCAAGCACGAGCACGTGGACATCGAGCTGGAGTCGGGCCTGGCGCTGCGCTACACCGACCCGCGGCGCTTCGGCGCGCTGCTCTGGAGCCAGGCGCCGCTGGAGCACGAGCTGCTGCGCCACCTGGGCCCGGAACCGCTCACCGACGCCTTCGAGGGCGAGCGCCTGTACCAGCTGTCCCGCGGGCGCAGCATGGCGGTCAAGCCGTTCATCATGGACAACGCCGTGGTGGTCGGGGTGGGCAACATCTACGCCACCGAGGCGCTGTTCGCCGCCGGCATCGACCCGCGCCGCGAGGCCGGGAGCATTTCGCGGGCGCGCTACCTGAAGCTCGCCGAGGAGATCAAGCGCATCCTGGCCATCGCCATCGAGCGCGGCGGCACCACCCTGCGCGACTTCGTCGGCGGCGATGGCCAGCCCGGCTACTTCCAGCAGGAGCTGTTCGTCTACGGCCGCGGCGGGGAGTTCTGCAAGGTCTGCGGCAGTACCCTGCGCGAGGTGCGCCTGGGCCAGCGCGCCAGCGTCTACTGTCCGCGCTGCCAACGCTGAGCGGGCGCTTTTCCGCTATTGCTATTGGGCGGTTCGCGAGCAAGAACTAGGCGTCCCCCTCGCTCCTACGAAGAGCGGCCGCCTGTAGGAGCGAGCTTGCTCGCGAACCCTGCCCTGCCCCCATAACAACAAGAAGGTCCATCGATGTCCGGCAACTACCTGCCCCGCAATCCTTTCGCCGAATGGCTCGGCCACAGCATGCTCAAGGCCGCCGGCTGGCGCATCGAAGGCGCGCTGCCGCCCCTCGACAAGTTCGTGGTGATAGGCGCGCATCACACCTCCAACTGGGATTTCATGCTGTTCCTGGCGGCCAAGTTCGTGCTGCGCCTGAACGCCCGCTGGTTCGCCAAGCACACCCTGTTCCGCCGGCCGTTCGGCGGCCTGCTGCGGCGCTGGGGCGGCATCCCGATCCAGCGCCACCTCAAGCTGAACACCGTGGAGCAGGCGGTGCAGGCCTTCCGCGACAGCCGCGAGATGATCCTGATCATCTCCCCCGAAGGCACGCGCAAGAAGGTCGAGCGCTGGAAGATGGGCTTCTACCACATCGCCCGCGGCGCCGATGTTCCGGTGGTACTGGCGGCGCTGGACTACGGCAACCGCCGCATCGTCATCGGCGAGCCGTTCCGGCCGAGCGGCGACGAGGCCGCCGACCTGCAGCGGATGCTGGCCTTCTACCGCCCCTTCGTGCCGAGGAAGCCGGAGTACGCCTTCCTCGGCGGTTGATGGCCATCACGCTGACAAGCCCTGTCGCGCTGATATAGTTAATGGCAGTCTGCCTGCCAACCCAGCATAAAAAGGATTTACGCCATGAACCTGTTCCGCGCCCTGGCCGTCGTTCTGGCCCTGACCTTCGGTCTGTCGGCCGTTACCGCCCAGGCCTCCGACGCGATCAGCAACACCTCCAGCGGGGACCCGATCTACAGCACCGATTCGCCGCCGTTCTACAAGATGCTCGGCGACCTGATCATCGCCCGCCCGCTGCTGCTGGGCGCCACCGTGATCGGCACCGCGGCCTTCATCGTCAGCCTGCCGTTCACCGCCCTGGGCGGCAACGTCAAGGAAGCCGGCCAGGCGCTGGTGGTGGACCCGGGCAAGGCCACCTTCGTGCGCTGCCTGGGCTGCACCGAAAGCGGCTACAAGCAGGACTGATCCTCTGTCGCGCCGGTACGCCGGCGCGCCCTTCCCGAGGGGGCCATGGCCCGTAGCGAACTGAAGAAGCACCTGCGCCCGCTGCTCCTGCTGCTGGCGGCGGGCGGGCTCGGCTACGCCTTCTGGTCCAGCGCCGGGCTGCTGCAGCTGGGCGCGGGCCTGGCGCTGTTCCTGTTCGGCATGCAGTGCCTGGAGGAGGGCCTGCGCGACCTGGCCGGCAGCCAACTGGAGCTGTGGCTCGAACGCAGCACCTCGACGCCGTCCAAGAGCCTGCTGTTCGGCCTGTGCGGCACCTTCGTGCTGCAGTCCAGCACCCTGGTCTCGCTGCTCACCATCGCCTTCATCAGCACCGGGCTGATCCAGCTGGCCAGCGGCATCGCCATCCTCTTCGGCGCCAACCTCGGTGCCACCAGCGGCATCTGGCTGCTGGCCCTGGCCGGGCAGAACCTCAGCCTGAGCCCGCTGGCCCTGCCGCTGCTGGTGTTCGGCGTGCTGGCCAGCTTCAACGGGCCCAAGAGCAAGGCCGCCGGGCGCATCCTCATGGGCATCGCCTTCATCTTCCTCGGCATCGACCAGATCAAGGAAGGTTTCTCCAGCTTCGGCGACGCCATGGACATGACCGGCCTGCAGGCCGAAGGCGTGCTGGGCGCCCTGCTGTTCGTCGGCATCGGCACCCTGGTCACCGTGGTGCTGCAGTCCAGCCACGCCACCCTGATGCTGACCCTCGCCGCGCTGGCCGGCGGCCAACTGGAGCTGGGCCAGAGCCTGGCCATCGCCATCGGTTCCAACGTCGGCAGCAGCGTGACCACCGCCTTCGTCGGCTCCCTGGGCGGCAACCGCAACGGCCAGCGCCTGGCCCTGGCCCACGTGCTGTTCAACCTGGTCAGCGGGGTGATCGCCTTCATCCTGCTGGCGCCGCTGACCTGGCTGGTGCGCTGGCTGACCGCCCAGGTCGGCCTGGGCGACAACCTGCTGATCCAGCTGGCGGCTTTCCACACCCTGTTCAACGGCATGGGCGTGCTGCTGTTCTGGCCGTTGCAGACGCGCCTGGCGCAGTGGCTGATCCGCTGGCTGCCGGACGTCGAGGAGCCTTCGGTGCTGATCACCGACCTGGCCCCGGAGACGGCGGTGCAACTGCCGGAGCGCACCCATGCGCGCTACCTCAGCGAGCGCGCCCTGGATTCGGCGGACGCCGCCGCCAGCGCGGTGACCCAGGAGCTGCAGCACCTCGGGCGCCTGAGCATCGAGGTGATCTGCCACGCGCTCTACCTGCCGGTGGACCTGCTCAACCAGCCGAAGGTGGACGAGGCCGCCCTGCACGCCGGGCCGGAGCGCTTCGCCATGGACGCCCAGGCGCTCTACCAGCAGCATATCAAGGGCGTGTACGGCGACCTGCTGAGCTTCATGGGGCGCCTGGAAACGCCGCTGGACGAGGCGCACCAGCATTTCTGGATGGCCTGCCAGGTGGCGGCGCTGCAACTGGTGGACGCGGTGAAGGACGCCAAGCACCTGCAGAAGAACCTGGGGAGGGCGCTGCAGGGCGAGCCTTCGGTGGCGCGGGAATGCTATCTGGAGCTGCGTCGCCACCTGCTGGGCGCGTTGCGCGAGGTGCGCGCCATCGGCGCCCTCGACCCCCGCCAGCTGCCGGAAGGCGCCTGGGCCGCGCGCCTGGCGCTGTTCGACGAGCAGGCCGCGGAGTTCGACGGCGCCTTCCGCAACCGCCTGTTCGCCGCGGTGCGCCGCCACGAGCTGGACGGCGCCCAGACCAGCTCGCTGATGAATGACCTGGGCTACGCCAGCCGTATCGTGCAGAGCCTGCGCAACGTGCTGCAGCTGCGCGCCGAGCAGGGCCTGGACGGCGCCCTGCCCGAGCGCGACGCCGACGGGGCGCCCTCGCTGCTGGTGCCCTGACTCAGTAGTGCACCGTGGTCCCGGCGGCCAGGCCGATGCCGCGCGGGTCGCTGGCGGCATCCACGTTCCCGGTCTTCTTGCGCCACAGCAGCACCTGCTGGTTGCCGTAGGACGGGGCGACTTCCTTGAGACTGTAGCCACGGCCATTCAGCTCGGCTTTCTGCGCCTCGGTGAAGGTGCGCGGCTCGTGCTCCAGCACGTCGGGCAGGTACTGGTTGTGGTAGCGCGGCGCGCCCACCCAGCTCTGCACCGAGCGGCCGTCCAGGTATTGCAGCATGGCGAGCAGCACCATGCTGGGGATGCGGCTGCCGCCCGGGGTGCCGAAGGCCGCCAGCTCGTCGGGGCTTTCGATGAAGCTCGGGCTCATGCTCGACAGCGGACGCTTGCCGGGGGCGATGGCGTTGGCTGCGCTGCCGGCCAGGCCGTAGGCGTTGCTGCCCTGGATGTCGGCGGCGAAGTCGTCCATTTCGTCGTTGAGCAGCACGCCGGTGCCGGGCGGGGTGAAGGTGGAGCCGAACGGCAGGTTCACCGAGAGGGTGGCGGCCACCGCGTTGCCCTGTTCGTCGATCACCACGAAGTGCGTGGTGTGGTCGCCTTCGCGCCAGCTCGGCGCCGGCGGCAGGGACGCGCTGGGCGTGGCGCGGCGCGGGTCGATGCCGGCGGCCAGGCGCTTGAGGTAGTCGGGGGCGAGCAGTTGCTGCACCGGGTTGGCGATGCGGTCCGGGTCGCCGAGCATGCTGCGGTCGTGGTAGGCGCGGCGCAGGACCTCGGCCACGTAGTGCACGCTCTGGATGGGCTCGGCTTTCTGCCAGGGCAGCTGGGCCAGCATGCCCAGGCTCTGGGCGATGGCCACGCCGCCGGCCGAGGGCGGCGGGGCGCTGACCAGCTCGCGGCCGTCGCCCAGCGGGTAGCGCAGCGGCTGGCGTTCCACCACCTGGTAGCTGCGCAGGTCTTCCAGGCTCCAGACGCCGCCGGCGGCGCGCACGCCCTGCACCAGTTGCTCCGCCGTTTCGCCTTCATAGAAGCCGCTGCGACCGTAGCGCGCCAGGCGCGACAGGGTGTTGGCCAGGTCCGGCTGGCGCAGCAGGTCCCATTCCTCGGGCAGGTTGCCCTGCTGCAGGAAGATGCGCGAGGTCTCGCGGTCCTTGCGCATGGCGTCCAGGCGGCCGGCGGCGCGGGTGATGTAGATGCGGTCGACGGAGACGCCGTCGGTGGCCAGGCGGATCGCCGGCACCAGGTTGTCGGCCAGCGGCTTGCGGCCGAAGCGGCTGGTGAGTTCCACCAGGGCCGCGGGCAGGCCGGGGATGGCGGCGGCCAGCGGGCCGTTCAGCGACAGTTCCGGCTGCACCTTGCCGTTGCGCACGTACATCTGCGCGCTGGCGGCCAGAGGCGCGCGCTCGCGGGCGTCGATGAAACGGTAGCTGGGCGTCGGCCCGGCCTGGCGCAGCAGGAAGAAGCCGCCACCGCCCAGGCCCGAGCTGTAGGGTTCGGCCACCGCCAGGGCGGCGGCGATGGCCACCGCGGCGTCGAAGGCGTTGCCGCCGCCGGCGAGGGTTTCCAGGCCGGCCACGGTGGCCGCCGGGTGGGCGCTGGCCACGGTGGCCTGGGCGACCGGCTGGCTGGCGGCATGGACGCTGGCGGCGCCGAGCAGCAACAGGCCGCAGGCGAGGGCGAGGGAACGGAAACTGTGGTTCAGCAGGGACATGGCATCTCACGAATCGTCGGGTGGCCCCGGACTGGCATCCGGGAAAAACCACGGGAGCGAATTGGGAGGATAGACAATCCCGCCGCGTCGCGGTTGCCGAATGCCCCGCGGGATTTCGGCGATCCGCCTGTCAAGCCCGCGAGGTCAGGCCTTGCCGGTGATCTTGAGGTACTTCTGCATCAGCTCGTCCTTGCTCTCGACATGGGCATCGTCGAGGGGGATGCAGTCCACCGGGCAGACCTGCTGGCACTGCGGCTCGTCGTAGTGGCCGACGCACTCGGTGCACAGGTTCGGATCGATCACGTAGATCTCCTCGCCCTGGGAGATGGCGCCGTTCGGGCACTCGGGTTCGCAGACGTCGCAGTTGATGCAATCGTCGGTGATTTTCAGGGACATCGAAAAACTCCGGCCTTGGCCCATGGCCAGGCTGTCAGCAACAGGAATGCTGCAATTTTGCCGCATTGGCGTGCGCGTTGCACGCCGGCCGGATCAATTGCCGCCTTCCCTGGCGGCGCCTGGTCAGCGCTTGAAGCGCTCGGCCAGGGCGCTGGACACCGCGGGATGGACGAACTTGGTGATGTCGCCACCCAGGGCGGCGATCTCGCGCACTAGGGTCGAGGAGATGTACGAGTACTTCTCCGACGGGGTGAGGAACATGCTCTCCACGTCCGGGGCGAGCTGGCGGTTCATGTTGGCCAGCTGGAACTCGTACTCGAAGTCCGACACCGCGCGCAGGCCGCGCAGCAGGATATTGGCGTTCTGTTCCTTGACGAAGTGCGCGAGCAGGGTGGAGAAGCCGACGACTTCGACGTTGGGCAGGTGCGAGGTGACCTGGCGCGCCAGCTCGACCCGTTGCTCCAGGGGGAACAGGGGGTTCTTCTTGGGGCTGGCGGCGACGGCGATGATCACCTGGTCGAACAGCCGCGAGGCCCGCTCGACCAGGTCGGCATGGCCTTTGGTGATGGGGTCGAAGGTACCCGGGTACAGCACTCGGTTCATCGCAGCGTCCTGGTGGTTCAAGGGGCAGGCGTGGGCATTGGCGGGGCTGGATGGTAACGCAGCAGCCCGGATGGGCCAAGCGACCTTGGTAGTGCCCGCCGGCGCGGACTACCGGATTTTCCCCGGAGGAAACCGCCGGCCGGCGCGCAAGGCCCGTGGCAGAGCCTTCGCGCCGGGATCGGGGCTCAGGCCTTGCCCAGGCGCTCGGCGAGGCCGCTGGCCAGTTGCGCGGTCAGGCCGTAGACCGACAGCTGCGGGTTGGCGCCGATGCTGGTGGGGAACAGCGAGCCGTCGTGGATCGACAGGTTCTCCAGCTGGTGGTGGCGGCCGAGGCTGTCGCACACCGATTGCTGCGGGTCCTCGCCCATGGCGCAGCCGCCCATCACGTGGGCGCTGCCCAGGCGGGTGCGGTACAGCTCAAGGCTCAGACCGTCGATCAGCGCGCGGGCTTCGGCGGGCGTCTTCACGTAGCCGGCGTCGGCGTGCAGCGGCAGCACTGTCTTGGCGCCGGCGGCGAACTGCACCTCGGCCATGGTGTGGAAGGCGCGGCGGATGCCGTCCCAGGTGTAGTCGGTCATGCGGTAGTCGAGCACCGGGGTGTCGTCGCCGCGCAGGCTCACACTGCCCACTGCGCTATCCGGGTGGAAGCCGTCGCGCATCAGGGCGAGGATCATGTTGGTGTGCGGCAGCTGTTCCATGCGCAGGGCGTTGTCGATGCCGAAGCGGCCGAGCAGGGTGGCCGCCAGGGCCGGCTGCAGCGGCGGCACTTCCAGCTTGTAGGACATGTGCCCGGCGGTGCCGTCGTCCCACTGGAAGTGGTCGGAGTAGATCGACTGCGGCGCGCCGTAGAAGGGGTTGACCACCTCGTCGAACTGCGCGGCGCTGAAGTTCACCACGTGCAGGAAGGTGCGCTGGCCGACGCGGCCGTTGGGGTCCGGCGCCTTGGAGCGCAGCAGCACCGCCGGGCTGTTGATGCCGCCGCCGGCGAGCACGTAGTGGCGCGCCTTGACGGTGATCTTGCGGCCGGTGGGCGCCACGCAGCGCGCGTCCATGGCCAGGCATTCCAGGCCGCTGACCTTGCCGCCGTCGTGCAGCAGGCGGTTGGCGCGGGCCAGGAACAGCAGCTCGCCGCCCTTGTCCAGGCTGGCCGGGATGGTGGTGACCAGCATCGACTGCTTGGCGTTGGTCGGGCAGCCCATGCCGCAGTAGCCGAGGTTCCAGCAGCCGCGCACGTTGCGCGGGATGACCTTCCAGTGGTAGCCGAGCTTCTCGCAGCCGCGGCGGATCACGTCGTTGTTGAAGTTCGGCGGCATGATCCAGGGCGCCACGCCCAGGCGCTCTTCCATCTTCGCGAACCAGGGGGCCATTTCCGCGGAGCTGTGGCCCTTCACGCCGTGTTCCCTGGCCCAGTGCTCCAGGGTGGCGTCGGGGGTGCGGAAGCTGGAGGTCCAGTTGACCAGGGTGGTGCCGCCCACGGCGCGGCCCTGGAGGATGGTGATGGCGCCGTCCTTGCTCATCCGCCCGATGCCTTCCTGGTACAGGCTGGAGTAGGCCTCCGGCTCCTGCATCTTGAAGTCGGAGCTGGTCTTGAGCGGGCCTTCCTCCACCAGCAGCACCTTGTAGCCGGCGCCGCTGAGGATTTCCGCGGTGGTGCCGCCACCGGCGCCGGAGCCGATGACGACCACGTCGGCTTCCAGGGTCAGGTCGTTGTCCAGGCGCGAGCCATCGTGGACTTTCCAGCCGCGGGCCAGGCCCTCGGCGAACAGATCGGGTACGGGCATCAGGGGTACTCTCGGGAATTCTTGTTATGGGAGTGGCGGGGCTCAGACCTTCGGCGGCCCGGGGTAGCCGCAGTGCGCCCAGGATTCCGGGCGCCCGTACCAGGCCATCATCACCAGCTGCAGCAGCGAGCTGTGGCCCATCTTCAGCAGGCCGATGGAGCTGTTCTGCCAGCGTTCCAGGAAATGCTTCACGTCGTCCGCGCTGGCCTTCTCCCAGCGGCCCCAGATGCCGGTGAGCGGGCCGCGGGTGACCGGCAGGGCCAGCACGTCGAACAACTGCACGGTGAGCTTGAGCATTTCCGGCGAGAGGTGGTCGAGGGTGTGGTCGAGGCCGGCGAGGCTGGCCTGCACCGCCTCGGCCATGCGCTCGGCCGGCACGGCGCCGGCCAGCATCACCGGGATCAGGGCGCGAAGGAAGGGCAGGTCGGACTCGCGGATGACCTTCATGCCGCTGGCCGGGGTGCTGGCCGAGCAGCCGCTGAGGGTGGCGGTGACGCCGGCGGTGGCCAGGAAGGCGCCGCCGAGCAGGCCGATCTTGAGCACGCCGCGCCGGGAAAGTCCCGGCGCGCTCAGGGAGGTGTCTGTCATTGTTGTTGTTTCACCTGGGTGGAATACGCGATTTCAGCGGACGAACAGCTTATAGACCAGTTTCTGCAGCGCCTTGCCGTAGGGCGGGTAGATCACCCGGGCGGCGTTGAAGCGCGGCTTGCTGAACACCGCCTTGGCCTTGCTGAAGGTGAGGAAGCCTTCGTGGCCGTGGTAGTGGCCCATGCCGGAGGGGCCGACGCCGCCGAAGGGCATGTCGTCCTGGGCGACGTGCAGCAGGGTGTCGTTCAGGCACACGCCGCCGGAGTGGGTCTGCGCCAGCACGTGCTCCTGCTCGCGCTTGTCGTAGCCGAAGTAGTACAGGGCCAGCGGCCGCGGCCGGTCGTTGATGTAGGCCAGGGCCTCGTCCAGGCGCTGGTAGGGGATGACCGGCAGCAGCGGGCCGAAGATCTCGTCCTGCATCACCTTCATGTCGTCGTCGACGTTCAGCAGCAGCGCCTGGGGCAGGCGCCGCCCGCTGGCTTCCGGCAGCAGGCGGATGACCTGCGCGCCCTTGGCCTCGGCATCGCTCAGGTAACCGTTGAGGCGGGCCAGCTGGCGTTCGTTGACGATGGCGGTGTAGTCGGGGTTGTTCTCCACCGTCGGGAAGAAGCCCTGCACCACGTCGCGGTAGGCGCTGACGAACTCCTCGACGCGCTGCTGCGGCACCAGCACGTAGTCCGGCGCCACGCAGGTCTGCCCGGCGTTGAGCGACTTGCCGAAGGCGATGCGCTCGGCGGCGTCCTTCATCGGCACGTTCTCGGAGATCAGCGCCGGCGACTTGCCACCCAGTTCCAGGGTGACCGGGGTGAGGTTCTCCGCCGCGGCGCGCATCACGTGCTTGCCGACGCTGGTGGCGCCAGTGAACAGCAGGTGGTCGAAGGGCAGCTTGGAGAAGGCCACGCCGACGTCCACCTCGCCCTGGACCACGGCCACCAGGTCTTCGGGGAAGACCTTGGCCAGCAGTTCCTTGAGCACCTGGGCGGTGGCCGGGGTGGATTCGCTCATCTTGATCATCACCCGGTTGCCGGCGGCCAGCGCGGCGGTCAGCGGGCCGATGGCAAGGAACAGCGGGTAGTTCCACGGCACTATCACCCCGGCCACGCCCAGCGGCTGGTACACCACCTTCGCCGAGGCCGGCATGAACTGCATGCTGATGCTGCGCCGCGAGGGCTTCATCCAGCGCGCCACGCGTTTGCGCGCGTAGTGCACGCCGTGCAGGCTGGGCATGATCTCGGCGAGCAGGGTCTCGTCGGCGGAACGGTTGCTGAAGTCGCGGGAAATGGCCTCGATGATCGGCTGCTGCTCGCGCACCAGCAGGTCGGCCAGGCTCTTGAGCCATTGCTGGCGCTGGCCGGCGCTGGGCTGCGGGTTGGCGCGGTAGGCCTGGCGCTGGCGCTCGAACAGGCTCTGAAGCTGGTTGATGTCCTGCTGCGTCTGCTGCAGGTAGGCGATGTCGGCGACCATGGCGGGCTCCTCGGCGGACCGGCTGGGGGGAAGCGCTCCGGGTGGGGGCGCTTCGCGTTGTGCTTGTCGCTGGATTTTTAGAGCAATTACTCTAAAGTGTCAAATAGCATGCCGCGTCAGCGCCGCGCGGCCCACCCAACGAAAAGCTGGGCGGCCGCCCGGAGTGTTACGCCGGCTGCATCGTACGTAGCAATCCGTGTACCTTTGCCCCTTGCCGTAGAAGAGTGATTCCGAGTCCGCGCATGGCCCCACGCATCAAGACCCGCGACCGCATCGTCCAGGAGAGCCTGGCGCTGTTCAACGCCCAGGGCGAGCGCAGCGTCACCACCAACCACATCGCCGCGCACCTGGGCATGTCCCCGGGCAACCTGTACTACCACTTCCGCAACAAGCAGGCGATCATCGCCGAGCTGTTCGCCGAGTACGAGGCGCGCGTCGATGACTTCCTGCGCCTGCCCGAAGGCCGCGGGCTGACCATCGAGGACAAGACCTTCTACCTGGAGGCGCTGCTGGCGGCCATGTGGCGGTACCGCTTCCTGCACCGCGACCTGGAGCACCTGCTGGAAAGCGACGCGGAGCTGGCCGCGGCCTACCGCGCCTTCGCCCGCCGCGCGCTGGTGAACGCCAAGGCCATCTACCGCGGCTTCGTCGAGGCAGGGATATTGCGGATGGACGAAATCCAGCTGGAGGCCCTGACCCTCAACGCCTGGATCATCCTCACCTCCTGGGTGCGCTTCCTCTGCACCACCCACGAAGTCACCGGCGACCTCAGCGAGGAACTGCTGCGGCGCGGCATCTACCAGGTGCTGGCGCTGGAGAGCGGGCACATCGCCGAGGATTCGCAGGCGGCGGTGGAGCGGATCGCCGAAAGGCTGTATGTGCCGTTGACGGAAAGTCCTTCGTAGGGCGTGTGAGTTATCCACAGGGGTGATCATGGATGGCGTCCTACGTTCGGCTTTTCGTAGGAGCGAGCTTGCTCGCGAACGGGCGTCTGCCGGTTGCTTCGGTGCGAAGTTGAATTCCTTTCCCTCTCCCCAGCCCTCGGCTGCGCGCCCCGCCCTGAAGGGAGAGGGGGCTTGTCCGTGCCGAGAGGAGGAAGGTTTCAGCCAGCAATCTCTGTGCTAGCCGGCTGACACTAGAATGTCCGACCCTGCCCAACGGTCCCCTCTCCCTTCAGGGAGAGGGTTAGGGAGAGGGTGCTCTTGGGCGAACACCAAGCACTCACCGGCAAACACCGTTCGCGAGCAAGCTCGCTCCTACGAAAAGCCGAATCGGCCCCCGCCGATATCACCCTTTGCGCGGCCCAGGCACCAGCGGCTGGCGCAGTTCCAGGCCATGCCGGAGGAAGAACCCTTCCACCCCATCGGTGGCATCGGTGTACAGGCGCGCGCCGGGATGGTCGGCGATGAAGCGCTGCATCAGCGAAGTGCCTATACCTCGCCTTTGGTGGCCAGGCAGCACGGCCAACTCCGCCAGCCAGGTGGTCTGGGCGTTCTCCGGCTCGGCGCGGAGCAGGCCGACCACCTGCTCGCCCTCGCTGGCCAGCAGCACGTAGCCGGAAGATTCGCAGAGATCGCGCAATTCGTCCGCGTCGTTCGGGTGGCCCCAGCCGACGGTGCGGTAGAGCGCCGCTATGCCAACGCACTGGGCGTCGTTCAGTGAGGTGACACGGTGGATCCGGATGGTCGCTTCGCTCATGGCTTCCCCTCCTTGCCCTTTGGCGCTTCCAGCCTGGACCATCGCTGGCCGGCCGATGCTGATCCCGGTCAAGCCGGCTTCAGCCGGCGCTGCCGTGCAGGGCCAGCAGCCAGTCGGGTATGCGTCTCTCCAGATAGTAGTCCGGCCGCCCCGGCGTGCCGCCGATGAAGCCCACATGGCCGCCGTGCTCGTGCAGCTCCAGCTCGGTGCTGGCCGAGAGCTCGTCCGCCGGCGGGATGCTGCCGGCGTCGATGAAGGGATCGTCGCTGGAATGGATGATCAGCGTCGGGGTGCGGATGCCGCCCAGGTAGAAGCGGCTGGAGGCGCGCTTGTAGTAGTCGTGGGCGTCGGCGAAGCCGTGCAGCGGCGCAGTGACGCGGCCGTCGAAGTCCCAGAAGGTGCGCATGCCGTCCAGCGGTCCCAGGCGTTCCAGCGCCGCCAGGTGCTCTTGGGCGCCGCGCTGGGCGAAGCTCTGCTGCTTGTTGCGCACGTAGGCCACCAGTTCGCGCATGAAGTGCGCCTGGTAGATGCGCGAGAAGCCGATGCCGATGCGGTCGGCGCAGCGGTCCAGGCGGAACGGCACCGACACCGCTGCGGCGCCGCGCAAGGGGCAGTCCTGGCCCTGCTCGCCGAGGTACTTGAGCAGCACGTTGCCGCCCAGCGAATAGCCCACCGCGTACAGCGGTGCCAGCGGGCGCATGCGCCGCAGGTGCTCGATGACCGCCGCCAGGTCCTCGCTGATGCCCGAGTGGTAGCCGCGCGGCAGCAGGTTGGGCTCGCCCGAGCAGCCGCGCCAGTTCAGCGCCACGCTGGTCCAGCCGCGGGCCTGCACGGCGAACTGCAGGCCGCGGATGTAGTGCGAGTCGGAAGATCCGGTCAGCCCATGGATGGCCAGCACCAGCGGCGTGCGCGCGCTGTGCGGGCCGTGCCAGTCGAGGTCGAGGAAATCGCCGTCCTCCAGCCACAGCCGCTCGCGCTCGCGCTGCAACACCGGCGCCTTGCGCAGCAGCGAGCCGTAGAGCGTCTGCAGATGCGGGCCGGGGAGCCACCAGGCGGGTTGGAAGGGCGGAGTCATGCGGGCACGGCTCAGTTGCGGATGAGGTTCATGATCAGGTGGATCATCAGTTCTTTCTGTCGTGGATCGCTTTGCGCCACCAGCAGGGCGATGGCGGCCAGGGCGTTGTCGTTGATCTTCAGTTCGCCGTCGTGCTTGAGGTGATGCTGGTTGCGCTGCAGGAACCAGATGAACAGGAAGGCGCCAATACGCTTGTTGCCGTCGGTGAACGGATGGTTCTTGATGATGAAGTAAAGCAGGTGCGCAGCCTGCTCCTCGATGCTGGGGTAGAGGAACTGGCCGGCGAAGGACTGCGTGACGTTGCCGAGAATGCCGAGGAAGCTGTCGTCCTTGGGGCGGCCGAACAACTCGCTTGCCTCGCCCTTGGCCAGCAGGTCGGTCTTCAGGGCCGTGATCGCGGCGTGGGCATCGGCGGGTTCGATGGCGTAGCGGATGCTTTCATCGAAGCCTTCCGCGGGCAGGCGTTCGCTGTCGAACTGGTTGAGCAGCACGAAGGTGCGTGCATAGCCGGCGATGACACTCACCAGGCCCCGCGCCTCGGGCAGGCTGGCCTGGTCGATGAGGTTCTGCTGGAACAGCGTCAGCGTCCGCTCCAGTTCGCGAATGCGGGCTTGCTGGGTTTGAAGGCGGCGTTCGTTGAGTGCGTAACCCTGAACCAGGTAGTCCTTGAGTACCTGGTTCGCCCAGATGCGGAAGCGCGTGCCTTGCCGGGAGTTGACGCGGTAGCCTACGGAGATGATGGCGTCGAGGTTGTAGTAGTCGATCTGCCGGGTGACTTCGCGATCCCCCTCGCGTTGAACCGTTGCATTTTTTGCAACGGTTCGTTCGCGAGCCAGTTCCTTGCTGTCGAAGATGGCTTTCAGGTGCCGCGAAATGACCGACTTGTCGCGCCCGAAAAGGTCGGACAGTTGCTGCAGGCTGAGCCAGAGCGTGTCGTGCTCCAACCGAACCTCGACTGCCAGATGACCATCGTCCGCTTCGTAGATCAGAATCCCCTGCTCATCGGTGTCGCTCATCCAGAACATCCTTTTTTGTCTGACCGCCTTCCCCTGGGGATCAACTCATCCCTTCGCGCCGCCACAGCGCGTAATGCACATTCCCTGCCTGCTTCTCCCTATGCAGCCGCCAGTTGGCCGGCAGGCCGAGGCTGGAGGGGGCGCTTTCGCTCTCGGTGTAGATCCAGGCGTCGGCCGCCAGCCAGCCGTTTTCCTCCAGCAGGCGGCAGCTGTTCTGCAGCAGGTCCTGGTGGAAGGGCGGATCGAGGAATACCAGGTCCACCGGCGCCGGGGCCGGCTTGGCCAGGTAGGCGAGGGCGTCCTGCAGCTGCACTTCGCCGTTCTCGCACTTGAGCGTGGCCAGGTGGCCGCGCAGGGCGGCCACGGCTTCGCGGTTCAGGTCCAGGGCCAGGCCGCTGCTGGCGCCGCGGGACAGGGCTTCGAGGAACAGCGCGCCGCTGCCGGCGAAGGGGTCGAGTACGCGGGCGCCGGGGACGTAGGCGGCCAGCCAGTTGAACAGCGTCTCGCGCACCCGGTCGGGGGTCGGGCGCAGGCCCGGGCCGTCGGGGAAGGCGAAGCGGCGGCTGCGCCACTCCCCGCCGATGATGCGCAGCTGGCCCTGGCCGCCGTGCTGGCGGGCGTTGGCGGAGGCGGGGGCCTTGGGTCTTCTGTTCATCAGTGCTCCGGAACGCCGAGGGGCTGTTCGGCCGGTTTGTCGGTGGGCGGCGGCAGCGGTTTCTGCGGCACCGTGGGGCCGGCGGTGACGATGACGAAGGCGTCCGGGTCGACGTGGCGTTGCATGGCCGCCTTGACCTTGTCCACGTCCAGCGCCTGGACCTGGGCCAGGAAGGTCTCCAGGTAGTCCGAGGGCAGGCCGTAGAAGCCGATGGCGCCGAGCTGGCCGACGATGTCGGCGTTGCTCGCGGTGGACAGCGGGAAGCTGCCGGCCAGTTCGCGCTTGGCGTCGTCCAGTTCCTTCTGCGTCGGGCCGTTCTTCACGTAGTCGCGGACGATGTCCTGGACCAGCTTGAGGGTGCCTTCGCTGAGTTCGGCGCGGGTCTGCAGGCCGATGGTGAAAGGCCCGCGCGCCTGCATGCCGGTGAAGCCGGAGGACACGCCGTAGGTCAGCCCGCGCTTCTCGCGCACCTGGTCCATCAGGCGGGTACCGAAGCCGCCGCCGCCGAGGATCTGGTTGCCCAGATACAGTGCCGGGTAGTCCGGGTCGTTGCGGGTGATGCCCAGCTGGGCCAGCAGCAGGTGGGTCTGCTTGGAGGGGAACTCGATGTGGCTGGGGCCCGGCTTGGGCACGGCCGGCTGGGCCACCGGCGGCAGCGCCGCGCCCTTGGGCAGCGAAGCGGAGACCTTGGCGGCGATGGCCTCGGCCTCGGCGCGGCTGAGGTCGCCGACCAGCGCGATCACCGTGTTGCCGGCGGCGTAGCCCTTCTGGTGGAAGGCGCGCAGCTGGGCGACGCCGATCTTCGGCACCGACTGCTCGTTGCCGTCGCTGGAGTGGGCGTAGGGGTGGTCGCCGTAGAGGCGCCTGAACAGTTCCAGGCCGGCCTGTTTGCCGGGGTTCTGCTTCTGGTACTCGAAGCCGGCCAGCACCTGGTTCTTGATGCGCGCCAGGGCTTCTTCGGGGAAGGTCGGCTGGCCGACCACCTGGTCGAACAGGGCGACGGCGGCCTCGCGCTTGTCCTTCTCGCTCAGGCTGCGCAGGCCGGCCACCGCCATGTCGCGGTAGGAGCCGTTCATGAAGTCGGCGCCCAGGTCCTCGAAGCCGGCGGCGATGGCGCTGGTGTCCTTGCCCGGCACGCCTTCGTTGAGCATGGCGTTGGTCAGCATGGCCAGGCCCGGGGCGTCGCCGTCCTGGCTGCTGCCGGCGGCGAAGGTCAGGCGCAGGTCGAACATCGGTAGCTCATGGGCCTCGACGAAGAGCACGCGGGCGCCTTCGGCGGTGGTCCAGCGCTGGATGTCCAACTGGCGGTGGCCGGGCTTCTTGCCGGCGGCCTCGGCCAGCGACTGCAGGCCGCTGGGCGCTGCGGCGGCCGGCGCCTGCGGGGCGGGGTTGCTGCCGCCGGCGGGGCGGCTGACGCAGAACGCCAGGCCGGCGATCAGCAGGAGGACGACCAGGCCGAGCAGGCCGTAGCGCAGGCCATTTCGTTCACTCATTTGCTCGGCTCCTTGTCGGTATCGGCTTGCGGCAGCACCTGGGCGAGGGTCAGGCGGGTGCGGGTGAAGTAGGTGCGGGCGGCCTTCTGGATGTCTTCGGCAGTGACCTGGCGGATGGCTTCCAGGTCCTGGTCGGCGAGGCGCCAGGACAGGCCGACGCTCTCCAGTTGGCCGATGCTGCTGGCCTGGGCGGCGATGGAGTCGCGCTCGAAGACCAGCCCGGCGATCAGCTGGGCGCGCACGCGCTCCAGTTCTTCCTGGCTGGGCGGGGTGGTCTTGAGTTCGTCGAGCTGCTGCCAGAGGGCCTTCTCCACCTGCTCCAGGGTCTTGCCCTTCTGCACGTTGGGGGTGGCGCTCAGGGTGAACAGGGTGTCGCCGCGGGCGAAGGCGTCGTAGGAGGCGGAGGCGCCGGCCACCAGCTCCTGGCCGCGCTCCAGGCGCGAGGACAGGCGGGCGCTGTAGCCGCCGTCGAGCAGCGCGGAGATCAGCCGCAGGGCATGCGCCTCGCGGGGGTTCTCGCTGCTGCCGAGGCTGGGCACGTTGAAGCCCATGATCAGGCTGGGCAGTTGGGTGCGCACCTCAAGGGTGAGGCGGCGTTCGCCCGGGTCGGGCACTTCCAGCGGCTTGCGCGCCGGCGGCAGCTCGTGCCGCGGGATGTCGCCGAACCAGCGCTGGGCCAGGGCCTTGACCTCCTCGGGCTGGACGTCGCCGACCACCACCAGGGTGGCGTTGTTCGGCGCATACCAGGCCTTGTACCAGGCGCGCAGGTCGTCGATGGTCATGCGCTGCAGGTCGGCCATCCAGCCGATGGTCGGCGAGTGGTAGCCGCTGGACAGGTAGGCCGCGGCCTTGAAGCGTTCGTAGGCGAGGGCGTAGGGCTTGTCCTCGGTGCGCAGGCGGCGTTCTTCCTTGATCACCTCGATCTCGCTCTTGAATTGGTCGGCCGGCAGCGTCAGGTGCGCCATGCGGTCGGCTTCCAGTTCGAAGGCCACCGGCAGGCGGTCCTTGGCCAGCACCTGGTAGTAGGCGGTGTAGTCGTCGGTGGTGAAGGCGTTCTCCTCGGCGCCGAGGTCACGCAGCACGCGCGAGGCTTCGCCCGGGCCCATCTTGCTGCTGCCCTTGAACATCATGTGCTCCAGGGCGTGGGAAAGGCCGGTGAGGCCGGGCGTCTCGTAGCTGGAGCCGATCCTGTACCAGAGCTGGGAGACCACCACGGGGGCGCGGTGGTCTTCGCGAACTACCAGCTTGAGCCCGTTGTCCAGTACGTATTCGTGGGTCGGCTGGGGTTCGGCGGCGAGGGCGAACAGCGGCAGGCAGAGTACGCCGCAGAGCAGGCCGAGCGCGCGGCGGGGAGGATTCTTCATGGTCGAACAGGTCCTTGCTGGTGGCCCGAAGGGCGGTGGCATGGCTGTCGGGCAGCCGCCTAACCCCGGCAGGCGAGGAGATGCTAGGATACCCATCCGTTTTCCGGGCGGCCACGTCCCGTGCCGCTCCCTTGAGATGCAAGCCATTCATGTTTGGTTCCAACGACGACAAGAAGGCCCCGCAGGGCGGGGAGAAGAAAGGCCTGTTCAGCTGGTTCCGCAAGAAACCCCAGGCCGAAGAAACCGTAGCGCCAGCCTCCGAAGCCGAGGCGGCCCCTGCGCAGGCGGCGCAAGCCCCGGCAGCGCAGCCTGAGCAAGCCGCAGCGGTCCCGGCGGCCGAAGCGCCCCGGCCGGCGCCCGTCGACGAGCTGCGCACGCCGCTGCCCGTGGCCCCCGTCGAACCGCCGGCGCCGGCCCCGCAGGCCGAAAGCCTGCCGGCCGAGCCGCTGGAGCCGGTCCGCTCGGTCGAACCGCAAATTCCCGCCGAGCCGCAGCTCCCTGTCGAGGCAACTGCGCCCGTTGCCCCCGCCGCGCCCGTGGTCGAGCCTGTCCCGGCTCCGGCTCCGGCTCCGGCTCCGGCTCCGGCTCCGGCTCCGGCTCCGGCTCCGGCTCCGGCTCCGGTCGCGGAGCAGCCGCTGGTCGCCGAGCCCGCGCCCGCCGCCATCGAGAAGCCTGCCGTTCCATCCGAAGCGGCCAAGCTCGGTTTCTTCGCCCGCCTCAAGCAGGGCCTGTCGAAGACCAGCGCCAGCCTCGGCGAGGGCATGGCCAGCCTGTTCCTGGGCAAGAAGGCCATCGACGACGACCTGCTCGACGAGATCGAGACGCGCCTGCTGACCGCCGACGTCGGCGTCGAGGCCACCACCGCCATCGTGCAGAACCTGACCAGGCGCGTGGCGCGCAAGGAACTGGCCGACAGCGAGGCGCTGTACAAGGCCCTGCAGGAAGAATTGGCCGGCCTGCTGCGCCCGGTGGAACAGCCGCTGGCCATCGCGGCCGGCAAGCAGCCCTACGTGATCCTCGTGGTCGGGGTGAACGGCGTGGGCAAGACCACCACCATCGGCAAGCTGGCGAAGAAGCTGCAGATGGACGGCAAGAAGGTCATGCTGGCCGCCGGCGACACCTTCCGCGCCGCCGCCGTGGAGCAACTGCAAGTGTGGGGCGAGCGCAACAACATCGCGGTGATCGCCCAGCACACCGGCGCCGACTCGGCCTCGGTGATCTTCGACGCGGTGCAGGCCGCCAAGGCCCGTGGCGTCGACGTGCTGATCGCCGACACCGCCGGCCGCCTGCACACCAAGGACAACCTGATGGAAGAGCTGAAGAAGGTGCGCCGGGTCATCGGCAAGCTGGACGACACGGCTCCCCACGAAGTCCTGCTGGTGCTCGACGCCGGTACCGGGCAGAACGCCATCAACCAGGCCAAGCAGTTCAACAACGCCGTGGAACTCACCGGCCTGGCCCTGACCAAACTGGACGGCACCGCCAAGGGCGGGGTGATCTTCGCCCTGGCCAAGCAGTTCGGCCTGCCGATCCGCTACATCGGCGTCGGCGAAGGGATCGACGATCTGCGCACCTTCGAGGCCGACGCTTTCGTCCGTGCATTGTTCGAGACCCGGGAGACCGCATGATCCGCTTCGAGCAGGTCGGCAAACGCTATCCCAACGGCCACGTCGGCCTGCATGACGCCTCGTTCCGCATCCATCGCGGCGAGATTCTCTTCGTCACCGGCCACTCCGGCGCTGGCAAGAGCACGCTGCTGCGGCTGATCCTGGCGATGGAGCGGCCGACCTCCGGCAAGTTGCTGCTCGGCGGCCAGGACTTGGCGCGCATCACCACCGCGCAGATTCCCTTCCTGCGCCGACAGATCGGCGTGGTGTTCCAGAACCACCAGTTGCTCAACGACCGCACGGTGTTCGACAACGTCGCCCTGCCGCTGCAGATCCTCGGCCTGCCCAAGGCGGAGATCGCCCAGCGGGTGGAAGCGGCGCTCGACCGCGTGAGCCTCAAGGAGAAGGCCGAGGACCTGCCGTCCGACCTCTCCACCGGCCAGCAGCAGCGCGTCGGCATCGCCCGCGCGGTGGTGCACCGCCCGGCCCTGCTGCTCGCCGACGAGCCCACCGGCAACCTCGACCCGCGCCTGGCCTCGGAGATCATGGGCGTGTTCGAGGACATCAACCGCCTCGGCACCACCGTGCTGATCGCCAGCCACGACCTGGCGCTGATCGCGCGCATGCGCCATCGGATGATCACCCTGCAGCGCGGGCGGATCATCGCGGACCGCGAGGAGGAGGCCTGATGAACGATCAGCAACTGCCGCATGCCCCGGAGGAGGGCACGCAGCCGAAGAAGAGCCGCGAGCGCGTGGAGAAGGAATCCACCGACTGGGGCCAGCTGTTCAGCGCCTACGGCGAAAGCCATCGCGCCAGCCTGGTGGACAGCCTCAAGCGGATGTTCGGCCACCCCTTCGGCAGCTTCTTCACCTGCCTGGTGATGGGCATCACCCTGAGCCTGCCGATGGGCCTGTCGCTGCTGCTGGGCAACGTCGAGCGCCTGGGCGGCTCCTGGCAGCGCGCGGCGCAGATTTCCCTGTACCTGGACCTGAAGACCAGCGAGAGCCAGGGCCAGGACCTGCGTGAACAGATCGAGCGCATGCCCGACGTGATCGAGGCGCAGCTGATCAGCCGCGAGGACGCGTTGAAAGAGCTGCAGGAACAGTCCGGCCTGGGCGAGGCGCTCAAGGAGCTGCCGGAGAACCCGCTGCCGGCGGTGATCTCGGTGACGCCCAAGCAGGTCGACCGCAACCAGCTCGATGCCTTGCGTCAACGCCTGGCCGAACTGCCCGGGGTACAACAGGCGCAGCTGGACCTGGTGTGGGTCGAACGGCTGTCGGCGATCCTCAAGCTGGGTGACCGTTTCGTCTTCGGCCTGACCGTGGTGCTGGTGCTGACCCTGCTGCTGGTGATCGGCAATACCATTCGTCTGCACATCGAAAACCGCCGTAACGAAATCGAAGTGATCAAGCTGGTCGGCGGGACCGACGGCTACGTGCGTCGGCCCTTCCTTTATATGGGCGCGCTCTACGGCCTGGGCGCCGGCATCCTGTCCTGGGCCCTGCTGGAGTTCGGGCTGAACTGGCTGAACGCCTCGGTGGTCAACCTGGCCGGCCTCTACGGCAGCGATTTCACCCTGGCCGGCGTGCCCTTGAACGACGGCCTGTCGCTGACCATAGGCGCGGTGCTGCTGGGCTGGATCGGCGCCTGGCTGGCCGTGGCGCGGCACCTGCGGGAGCTGGCGCCGCGCTGACAAACGACTGATTTACCCGGTTTTCTTCAAGGCTGTAAAGGAACTTTTACACCCGCTTGCAGTCAGATCGCTCAGTGCTACACTGCGCGAGTTTCGTGAATCGGAGGATTCGCATGACCACTTCTTTGCAACCTGTCTATGCCCTGGCTCCCGGCGCGAACCTGGAAGCCTACGTGCACTCGGTGAACAGCATCCCGCTGTTGACGCCGGAGCAGGAGCGCGAACTGGCCGAACGCCTCTTCTATCAGCAAGATCTGGAAGCGGCACGGCAAATGGTGCTGGCGCACCTGCGCTTCGTCGTGCACATCGCCCGGAGTTATTCCGGGTACGGCCTGGCCCAGGCCGATTTGATCCAGGAGGGCAACGTCGGCCTGATGAAGGCCGTGAAACGCTTCAACCCGGAAATGGGTGTGCGTCTGGTGTCCTTCGCCGTGCATTGGATCAAGGCGGAAATCCACGAGTTCATCCTGCGCAACTGGCGGATCGTCAAGGTCGCCACCACCAAGGCGCAGCGCAAGCTGTTCTTCAACCTGCGCAGCCAGAAGAAGCGTCTGGCCTGGCTGAGCAACGACGAAGTCGAACGCGTCGCCGAGAGTCTGGGCGTGGAAGCCCGGGAAGTACGCGAGATGGAAAGCCGCTTGAGCGGCCAGGACATGGCCTTCGACCCGGCGGCCGACGCCGACGACGAAAGCGCCTACCAGTCGCCGGCGCACTACCTGGAAGACCATCGCTACGACCCGGCGCGCCAGCTGGAGGAAGCGGACTGGAGCGACAGCTCCACCGCCAGCCTGCACGAGGCGCTGGAAGGCCTGGACGAGCGCAGCCGCGACATCCTCCAGCAGCGCTGGCTGGCCGAGGAGAAGGCGACGCTGCACGACCTGGCGGCCAAGTACAACGTGTCCGCCGAGCGCATCCGTCAGCTGGAAAAGAACGCGATGAACAAGCTCAAGGGGCGCATCGAGGCGTAAGCGCCCGCTGCACCGCTAGACTGAAGACCGCACCCCTCGGGGTGCGGTTTTTTTCTGCCCGCGAATGCCCGGAGACCCGATGCCCCGACTACGCCCGGCCCATGGCCTGCTGATCCTCGCCTTCGCCCTGCTGGCCTTCGCCGCCGGCCTGTGGGTGGCGCGCTCCACGGCGCCGCTGCCGCCCCCGGCCTGGCTGGAGGACTGGCAGCGCGAGGTGTTCGGGCCCCTGGCCGACGGCACCCTGGACCTCGGCCAGTTGCACAGCTGGCAGGAGGGCGCGCTGTGGCTGACCCGCGACCAGCAGGGCGCCCAACTGAGCTACCGCGGCACCCTGGGCACGCCCGACGGGCCCTGGCGCATGGAGGCCGAGCTGGTGCTGAGCGACGAGGAGCGCAGCAGCCTGCAGAAGGCCACGGGCATAGCGCCGGGGGCGCCCGACCAGCCGCTCAGCGACGCCATGCTGGAACAACTGCGCCGGCAGACGGTGGCCTCGGTGCTGCTGGCGCCCAGCCAGACGCTGAGCGTCGGCCGCCTGGTGGCCAGCTTCGGCCCGCCGCGCCTGCGTTTGCAGACCGACGGCGGCGAGGCCTGGATCTATCCCGAGCGCGGCCTGACGCTGCTGCACCGCAATGGCGAGCTGGTCTGGCTGCAGGTGGTGCCGCGGGAGAGCCTGGCGCACTGAGCGAGGCTCAGCGCAGGCGTTCCAGGTAGTCGGGGCCGCCGAGCTGCCACATCTGCTGGCGGATCCAGGCGGCGCGCTGGCGCACGTAGCCGCTGGGGCGCGCAGCGCTCCACTGGCGCGGGTTGGGCAGCACCGCGGCGAGTTGCGCGGCCTGCTGCGCCGACAGGCGGCTGGCGTCGACGCCGAAGTGGTGGCGCGCGGCGGCCTGGGCGCCGAACACGCCATCGTCCCACTCGGCGCTGTTCAGGTAGACCTCGAGGATGCGCTGCTTCGGCCAAAGAGTTTCCAGCAGCACCGTGAACCAGGCTTCCAGGCCTTTGCGCAGCCAACTGCGGCCGGACCAGAGGAACAGGTTCTTGGCGGTCTGCTGGCTGATGGTGCTGGCGCCGCGGAGGCTCTTGCCACGGCCGTTGTGGGCCAGGGCCTGCTCGATGGCCGGCAGGTCGAAGCCATGGTGCTCGGCGAACTTCTGGTCCTCGCCGGCGATGACCGCCACCTTGAGGTTGTCGGAAATCGAGTCCCAGCTGCGCCAGTCGCGCTGCAGGTCGATGGGCTGGCCGTTGAACCAGGACTGCACTTTGCGCTCGACCATCAGCATGCTGCCCGGCGGCGGCACCCAGCGCAGGACGACGACCACGGCCACGCTGCCCAGGGCGAAATAGACGAGGAACTTGAACAGGCGGCGGAGTAGGTTGCGCATGCTGGGGTTTGCCCGGGCGATAGTGCGCGTCATTATAACGGCTTGACCCTCCAGGGAGTTTTCCCATGCTGCGTACCTTCCTGCTGTTCGCTGCCTTCTTCGGCTTCACCGGCGTAGCCCTCGGCGCCTTCGCCGCCCACGGCCTGAAGAGCCGCCTGAGCGCCGATTACCTGGCGATCTTCCAGACCGGCGTGCACTACCAGATGCTCCATGCCCTGGCCCTGTTCGGCGTGGCGCTGCTCTCGGCGCACCTGGGCGGCCGCCTGGTGGGCATCGCCGGCGGGTTCTTCGTCGCCGGCATCCTGATCTTCTCCGGCAGCCTCTACCTGCTGACGTTGACTTCCACCCCGGTGCTCGGCGCCATCACGCCCATCGGTGGCGTCTGCTTCCTCGCCGGCTGGCTGTGCCTGGGCCTGGCGGCCTGGAGGCTGGCGGGCTGACCCGGACGTCAGAATCGCCGGCCGATGGCCCGCTTGCGCCTTGGTCATCGCCGGCTCTCGGGCTAGAATGCCCACCCCCTCCAATCGCGACGGTGCTGCCCATGCGTATCCAGTTGAACGGCGAACCCTACGAGCTGCCCGACGGCCAGAGCGTGGCCCACCTGCTCGAACGCCTGGAACTGGGCGGGCGCCGCGTCGCGGTCGAACTGAACCTGGACATAGTGCCGCGCAGCCAGCACGCCGCCATCGCCCTCAAGGAGGGCGACCAGGTGGAGGTGGTGCACGCCATCGGCGGCGGCTAGGCCGTCGCTTCCCCGATTCAGGCCCCGCCCCACCCGCTTTTGCTGAGGAAAGATCCGATGAGCCAAGCCTCTTCCACCCTGCCGGTCGACAAGCCTTTCACCCTCGCCGGGCGCACCTATGAATCGCGCCTGCTGGTCGGCACCGGCAAGTACCAGGATCTCGACGAGACGCGCCGTGCCATCGAGGCCTCCGGCGCGCAGATCGTCACCGTGGCGGTGCGCCGCACCAACATCGGCCAGAACCCCGACGAACCCAACCTGCTCGACGTGATCCCGCCGGACCGCTACACCATCCTGCCGAACACCGCCGGCTGCTACGACGCCGTGGAAGCGGTGCGCACCTGCCGCCTGGCCCGCGAGCTGCTGGACGGCCACAACCTGGTCAAGCTGGAAGTGCTGGCCGACCAGAAGACGCTGTTCCCCAACGTCGTGGAAACCCTCAAGGCCGCCGAAGTGCTGGTCAAGGACGGCTTCGACGTGATGGTGTACACCAGCGACGATCCGATCATCGCCCGCCAACTGGCCGAGATGGGCTGCATCGCGGTGATGCCGCTGGCCGGCCTGATCGGCTCCGGCCTGGGCATCTGCAACCCCTACAACCTGCGCATCATCCTCGAGGAAGCCACCGTTCCCGTGTTGGTAGACGCCGGCGTGGGCACCGCTTCCGACGCCACCATCGCCATGGAGCTGGGCTGCGAGGCGGTGCTGATGAACACCGCCATCGCCCACGCGCAGAACCCGGTGATGATGGCCGAGGCCATGAAGCACGCCATCGTCGCCGGTCGCCTGGCCTACCTGGCCGGGCGCATGCCACGCAAACTGTACGCCAGCGCCTCCTCGCCGATGAGCGGCCTGATCGGCTGACCCCGGCGCGGCGCCCCGAGCGGGCCGGTTCGCCAAGCGCGGGCCGGCCCGTCGTCACTTTCACTGCCCCGTTTTTTCCAAGGTCCGAACATGAGCGATACCCAGCAGCCCCAGGCCGAGCAGGCCACCGACCGGCCGATGCGCACCATCAAGAGCTTCGTGATGCGCGCCGGGCGCATGACCGAAGGCCAGCAGCGCGGCCTCGACCAGGGCTGGCCGCGTTTCGGCCTGGAACTGGCCGACGGCCCGCGCGACTTCGACCAGGTGTTCGGACGCAAGGCCCCGCGCACCTTCGAGATCGGCTTCGGCATGGGCCACGCCACCCTGGAGATGGCCGCCGCGGCGCCGGACCAGGACTTCATCGGCGTCGAAGTGCACCGCCCGGGCGTGGGCGCGCTGCTCAACGGCATGCTGACGCAGAACCTCACCAACATCCGCGTCTACAGCTGCGACGCCCTGGAAGTGCTGCGCGACTGCGTGGCCGACGCCAGCCTGGACCGCGTGCTGCTGTTCTTCCCCGACCCCTGGCACAAGGCGCGCCACCACAAGCGCCGCATCGTCCAGCCGGCCTGGGCGGAGCTGGTGCGCAGCAAGCTGAAGGTCGGTGGCGTTCTGCACATGGCCACCGACTGGGAACAGTACGCCGAGCACATGCTGGAGGTGATGAACGCCGCGCCCGGCTACCGCAACCTGTCCCCGGACAACACCTACGTGCCGCGCCCGGAAGAGCGCCCGGTAACCAAGTTCGAACGCCGCGGCGAGCGCCTGGGCCATGGCGTCTGGGACCTGAAGTTCCAGCGCGTCGACTGAGCGGCCGAAACATCCTGCACGCTGTCTTATAGGTCGCGCCGGAGTGCTCTTCGTAGGAGCGAGCTTGCTCGCGAATGAGTCCCGCAGCGGGGTGTGTTCGCGAGCAAGCTCGCTCCTACGAAAAGCCATGCTCGCCTGCAATGTAGGAGCGGGCCCTGCCCGCGTTCGCGCGCAGGGCGCGCTCCTGCATGGAATGGCGTAGGTGGCGTGGCGTAGGAGCGGATCTCATCCGCGAATCGCACCGGAACCGCCGGCATCGCGGACAAGGTCCGCTCCTACAAGTGGAGCGGCGGCGTGTCGACTGCGCCGAGGTGCTCTTCGTAGGATGGGTTGAGCCTGCGAAACCCATGCGGCCGCGGTGATGGGTATCGCTTCGCTCAACCCATCCTACGTCAGTGTTTCCCCTGCCCCTGTAGGAGCGGAATCAGTCGATCAGCTCCGCGCCGACCACCGTGATGTCCGGCAGGCTCAGCGGCGCCGGGGTGATCTGCAGGTACTTGATGCTGTTGCGCGGGATCAGCAGCAGGTCGCCGTCCACCTCGATGCTCAGGCAGGGCGACTCCAGCTGCTTGCGGATGCCCTGCGCCACCTCCACCGGGTCCTCGCTCTGTTGCGGGAAGCGCAGCGCCAGGCGCTGGCCGTCGATGAAGTGCAGGTACAGGTGCTTGATCGGTTTCATGGCGTTTCCCCAGCTGCGCGTTGGCTACTGGGGAAACACTAGCAGGCCCGTCAGCTGCGGTCGGCGATCATGCCGATGATGAAGAACAGCAACAGCAGCACCGGCGCCAGGGTGTAGTTGTTGAAGTAGTTCAGGCCGTGGGCCACCCAGGGGGTGACGAAGACCATGGCCAGGCCGTAGCCCACGGCGCAGATGAGCACGAACAGCAGGGTGCGGAAGACGAAGTTGAGGCTGCCGATGCGCTGCTGCACCCAGGCGTTGATCGCCGGGCCGAACAGCACCAGCAGGGTGGCCATGATCGCCAGGGCGATATCGGACAGATGGCTGCGGCTCCAGCGGGAGGCGCTGGCGATCAGGTCGAGGGCGAAGTCCATGCAGGCTCCTTGGTCGGGGGCGGTCGACGGGGGAGTTTACACGTCCCCCGGCGGGCTTGGTTAAGGCAGGAACTGCTGCAGCAGGTCGTTGAGGAACAGCTGGCCGCGTTCGGTCGGCCGCAGGCGCTCGTCGTCCTCGGCCAGCAGGCCTTGGGCGCGGGCTTCGCGGCAGGCTTCGGCGATGGCTTGCAGCGGCAGGCCGGTGCGTTGCTCGAACAGCTCTGCCGGGACACCGTCCACCAGGCGCAGGGCGTTCATCATGAATTCGAAGGGCAGGTCGGCCGCTTCCAACACCCGTTCGCCGGCCTGGAAGGCCTTGGCCGGGTTCAGGTAGTCCTTCGGCAGGCGCGTCTTCCAGGTGCGCAGAATGCTGCCTTCGGGGCTGCTGAGCTTGGCGTGGGCGCCGGCGCCGATGCCGAGGAAGTCGCCGAAGGTCCAGTAGTTGAGGTTGTGCCGGGCGCGCAGGCCGTCGCGGGCGTAGGCCGAGGTCTCGTACTGGAGGTAGCCGGCTTGCGCCAGGCGAGCCTGGCCGGCTTCCTGGATCTCCCAGAGGGCGTCGTCTTCCGGCAGTTCCGGCGGCTGGCTCCAGAACACCGTGTTCGGCTCCATGGTCAGCTGGTACCAGGACAGGTGCGTCGGGGCCAGGGCGATGGCCTGCTCCAGGTCGGCCAGGGCGTCGGCCACGCTCTGGTCGGGCAGGCCGTGCATCAGGTCGAGGTTGAAGTTGTCGAAGCCGGCGCGGCGCGCCATGTCCGCCGCGCGCACCGCCTCGTCGCCATCGTGGATGCGCCCCAGGGCCTTGAGCTTGTCGGCCTGGAAGCTCTGCACGCCGATGGACAGACGGTTGATGCCCAGGGCCCGGTAGTCGGCGAACTTGGCCTGTTCGAAGGTGCCGGGGTTGGCCTCCAGGGTGATTTCGATGTCGTTTTCGAAACCGACTTCGCGCTCCAGGCCTTCGAGGATGCGCCCCAGGGCACTGGCGGAGAACAGGCTGGGCGTGCCGCCGCCGAAGAAGATCGAGGTCAGCCTGCGGCCGTGGACGTGCTGCCGGTCAGCCGCCAGGTCGGCCAGCAGCGCCTGGACGTAGGCGTCCTCGGGCAGCTCCGGGCCGGCGGCGTGGGAGTTGAAGTCGCAGTACGGGCATTTGCGCACGCACCAGGGGATATGGATGTAGGCCGCCAACGGCGGTAGCTGAAAGCCGGAAGCTGGAAGCTGGTGGCTTTCAGCTTCGAGCTTCGAGCTTTCAGCTGCTTTCATAACCCCAACCGCTGTTTCAGCAGGGCCATGGCGCGGGCACGGTGGCTCAGGCGGTTCTTCTGTTCGGGGGGCAGTTCGGCGCTGGAGCAGCCGCTTGCCGGCACCCAGAACAGCGGGTCGTAGCCGAAGCCGTGCTCGCCGCGGGCTTCGTGGAGGATGCTGCCTTCCCAGATGCCTTCGCAGAGGATCGGCAGCGGGTCGTCGGCATGCCGCACCAGGGCCAGGACGCTGACGAACTGCGCACCACGCTGCTCGTCCGGCACCTTGCGCAGGGCGTCCAGCAGCTTGGCGTTGTTCGCCGCGTCACCCTTGCCGTCGGCGTAGCGCGCGGAGTAGATGCCCGGCGCGCCGCCGAGGTAGTCCACCGCCAGGCCCGAGTCGTCGGCCAGCGCCGGCAGCCCGGAGATGCGCGCGGCGTTGCGCGCCTTGAGGATGGCGTTCTCGACGAAGGACAGGCCGGTTTCCTCCGGCTCCACGTCGCTGAACTCGCCGATCGAGCGCACCTTCACGTGGGCGCCCAGCATGGCCTGGAGTTCCTTGAGTTTGCCGGCGTTGTGACTGGCCAGCACCAGTTGTTCGAGCTTGATCATTCGTCTGGGTAGATTTCCTGGAGGAACTCGAAGCTTTGCGGGGCTTCGGAGCCTTTCTGTACCTGGATGTCGAAGGTCAGGGTGTCACGGCCTTCGATGGGGAACTGGGCGATGTGGTAGACCGCGCCTTCCTCGACCACGCGCTTGAAGGTCAGCGGGATCGGCTGGCCCATGAGGTTCTTGGCGGTGCCGGAGACGGTGACCTGGGCCGGCTTGCCGCTGGCGTCCAGCGGCACGATGTTGATCACGCCCTGGGCCTTGCTGCGCACCACGCCGACGGCCGCGGCGACCTTGGGCTGGAGGAAGCTGGAGTTGTAGACGCTGTAGTGGACCTTGAGGTCCCCCAGCGTGGTGGCCTGCTCGGCGAAGGCCGGCAGTGCCAGGAACAGGCAGAACAGCAGGGAGGCTAGGCGGCGCATGGTTTTCTTCTCCTGGGTTCGGGGCCCCGGGCGGTTCAGACGGCGATGCGGTGGTCCGGCAGGCTTGGACCGCTGACCCGGTAGATGCCGATTTCACCCAACAGATTAGGCCAAACTCGGCAGGACCAGCGATGACGGTGGTCACGATCCACCGCCAGGCGGTCGAGCACCCGCAGGCGCTTCTCGCGGCACAGCGCCTCGAAGTCCTTGAAGGTGCAGAAGTGGATGTTCGGCGTGTTGTACCAGGTGTAGGGAAGGAATTCCGACACCGGCATGCGGCCGTTACGCGCCAGGTACCAGCGGCAGCGCCAGTGGCCGAAGTTGGGGAAGGTGATGATGCAGGTGCGGCCGACGCGGAGCATCTCTTCGAGGATCCTGTCCGGGTAGTGCACGGCCTGCAAGGCCTGGGTCATGACCACCACGTCGAAGCTGTTGCTGGCGAAGCTGCCGAGGCCCTTGTCCAGGTCCTGCTCGATGACGTTCACGCCGCGTTCGACGCACTTGGCGATGTTTTCGCTGTCGATTTCCAGGCCGTAGCCGGTGACCTGCTTGTGTTCGGCCAGCCAGGCGAGCAGTTCGCCGTCGCCGCAGCCGAGGTCGAGCACCCGGCTGCCGGCGGGGATCCAGTCTTGGATGATGTCCAGGTCGGCGCGCATGGGGCTTCCTTATACGCTGATGCGGTTCATGTAGGCGCTGAAGGCCTGGAGGTAGCGGGGGATCGGCATGAGGAAGGCGTCGTGGCCCTGGGGTGCGTCGATCTCCAGGTAGCAGACGTTCTTCTTCGCCGCGATCAGGGCGTCGACGATCTCCCGCGAGCGCGCCGGGGAGAAGCGCCAGTCGGTGGTGAAGGACATCAGGCAGAAGTCCGCCTTGACCCCGGCCAGGGTGCGTACCAGGTCGCCATCGTGGGCGGAAGCCGGGTCGAAGTAGTCCAGCGCCTTGGTCATCAGCAGGTAGGTGTTGGCGTCGAAGCGGGTGGAGAATTCCTCGCCCTGATAGCGCAGATAGCTCTCGACCTGGAATTCGACGTTGTAGAGGTCGTAGTTGAGCTTCTCGGCCTTGCGGTCGCGGCCGAACTTCTCGCCCATGGCGTCATCGGACAGGTAGGTGATGTGCCCGACCATGCGCGCCAGGCGCAGGCCGTGGCGCGGGATCACGCCCTGTTCCTGGAAGTGGCCGCCGAGGAACTCCGGGTCCGAGAGAATGGCCTGGCGCGCCACTTCGTTGAAGGCGATGTTCTGCGCCGAGAGCTTGGGCGCGCTGGCGATGCACAGGCAGTGGCGTACGCGCTCGGGGTAGCTGATGGTCCACTGCAGCGCCTGCATGCCGCCCAGGCTGCCGCCGACCACCGCGGCCCACTGGGTGATGCCCAGGCGGTCGGCCAGGCGCGCCTGGCTGTTGACCCAGTCTTCCACGGTGACCACCGGGAAATCGGAGCCGTAGATGCGCCCGGTCGACGGGTCGAGGCTGGTGGGGCCGGTGGAGCCGTTGCAGCCGCCGAGGTTGTTCAGCGCGACCACGAAGAACTTGCGGGTGTCGATGGCCTTGCCCGGGCCGATGCAGCTGTCCCACCAGCCCGGCTTGCGCTCGTCGGGGCTGTTGTAGCCGGCGGCGTGGTGGTGGCCGGAAAGCGCATGGCAGATCAGCACGGCGTTGCTCGCCGTGGCGTTCAGCTCGCCGTAGGTCTCGATCACCAGCTGGTATTCGGGCAGCGTCCTGCCGCTGACCAGGGCCAGGGGTTCGCTGAAGTGCAGCGTCTGGGGAGAGACCAGACCGACGGAATCTTCGGGGAAGACTGTTGGCATCGACCCAGCTCATGAATAAAAGGAGGGCGCCAGTCTAAAGAGCACCGCCCCCTGCGGCAAGGCCGGGCCTGCCGCGGGCGTTCAGGCGCGCTGCGAGCCGGGCAGGGCGACCACGCGGGCCTGGCGTTGCAGCGGCGAGGGGCGGCGCAGCAGGCGGAGGATTTCCGAGGCTTCGGCCAGCTGTTTTTCCAGCTCTTCCTGGTAGCGCGCCATGAGCAGGGCGCGCTGGCGTACCTGCTGGGTTTCCTGGGCCAGGGCCTTCAGGCGCAGCATGTGGGTTTCCAGCAGCTGCTTGTTCTCCAGGGTGTACTGCATCAGCGGCATCAGGGCGTCGGTGGCCCAGCGCTCCACTTCTTCGCGCACGCGCTGGTGCAGGAGGATGACTTCCTGGGCCAGGGTGGCGATGAAGCGCCGCGTCAGCAGGCGCTGTTCGGTGAGCAGGGTCTTGAGCTGCAGGCGGAAGCGGTCGGCTTGCTCGCGCAGCCGGGCCAGTTCGCGCTGGTAGCCGGCGACGTCGAAGCGCGGGGCGTCCAGGGCGTTCAGCGGGTTTTCCTGGTTGTGCCGCTGGTAGATGGCCTCGACCATGCGGTTACCCAGTTCGGCCTCGTGCTGCAGGCTGTGCAGGTCGCCCTCCACGGCCTGAAAGAAGTTCAGGATGGCCTGGTTGATGCCCAGGGTGGTCCAGCTGCCGCGCAGCTTCTCGTGGACCTTGGCCAGGTGCCGCTCCAGGCGTTCGGCGCGCACGGTCTGGCCGAGCAGCTCGCCCTGGCGGCGCAGCAGGCGCTGGTTGGTCTTCAGGTTGAGCAGGCGGCGGTGGTGCAGGCCGTGGTCTTCCTTGGTCCGCGCGGTCAGCTCGAAAAGCAGCTGGCCGCTGTCCTGCTGCTGGCCTTCGAGCTGCGCCTGCTGTTCGCGCAGGCGTTCCAGGCGGGCGCGCAGGCTGTGCTGGCTGTTGTTCAGCAGGGCCAGCACCTGGCTGAGCACCGCGCCTTCCAGCAAGCGCTCCTTGTCCGCCACTATGCGCTCGCAGAGCAGGGTTTCCAGGCTTTCCAGCTGGCTGCGGGCGAGCAGTTCGGCGTCGTTGCGCACCTTGGCCAGCAGCGCCTGCTTGGCCGACAGCGGCAGCACGCTGTCGCGGGGGATGCCCAGCTGCCGCGCGGTGGCGTCGCGGATGCGCTGGATGGCGTTGTGCACGAAGGCGTCGCCGGCCAGGTCGTCCCAGAGCACATCGACCTTGTTCAGCACCGCGTACAGGGTGCACTGGCCGTCTTCCACCAGGTGCCGCACGTGGTCCTGCCAGACTGCCAGGTCCGAGGCGGTGACGCCGGTGTCGGCGGCCAGCAGGAAGACCACCGCCTGGGTGCTGGGCAGCATCGACAGGGTCAGTTCCGGCTCGCTGCCCAGGGCGTTCAGCCCGGGGGTGTCGAGGATGCGCAGGCCCTGGCGCAGCAGCGGGTGGTCGAAGTTGACCAGGGCGTGGCGCCAGGCCGGCACGCGCACGTGGCCGGGGCGTTCGGCGGCTTCCAGCATGTCCGGGAGGAAGCCCAGCTGGATCGCCTGTTCCACCGGCAGGCTCTTGGTCCGGGCGGTCTGCGCGAAGGCCTGGGCCATGTTGGCCGGGTCGGAGGTGTCCAGGGGGATGTTCACCCAGTGCCGCGGCACCTGCTTGAAGCGGGCGATGCTGGCGTCGGCCACCCGCGTCTCGACGGGCAGCAGGCGGATGTAGGGGCGTTCGGAGCGCGGGTCGAAGAAGATCTCGGTAGGGCACATGGTGGTGCGCCCGGCCTGGGAGGGCAGCATGCGCTGGCCGTACTCGGAGAAGAACAGGCTGTTGATCAGCTCGGTCTTGCCGCGGGAGAACTCGCCGACGAAGGCCAGAGTGATGTGGTCCAGGCGCAGAAGGCGCAGGGCGCGCTCCAGGCGCGCGTCTATGTCCGCGCTGTTCAGCCGGCTCTGCTCCAGCCAGCTGCGATAGCGGATGATGTCCCGGACCAGTTCCCGCTTCCAGGTGACGTAGGCGTCGATCTGCTGACTGAGTCGCTCCATGCTCATCCAGGCGGTCCTATGGCTTGCGCTTCCTGCGCGAGAGATGAATGCCTGGATTATGAAGCGCGGCGAGGTGGCGTCAATTGGCCTTCATCACATTCCTATATGTAAGGTCGGTCAAGGCGACCGAGCGGTTATCCCCAGCTCGGCCGGCAGCCGTGTCGGCCGGGGGATGCGCACGCGTTTCTGGCGGTTCAGCTCGCCGCTCTCGAGTATTACCGCGCTTTTCGGCACGCCGAAGGCCTTGCCGAGGAACGCCAGCAGGTGGGCGTTGGCCTTGCCTTCCACCGGCGGGGCGGTGAGGCGGATCTTCAGGCGTTCGCCGTGCAGCCCGGCGAACTCGTCGCGGCTCGCCTTGGGCTGCAGGTGGCAATCGAGGATCAGGTCCTCGCCGTCCCAGCGGTAGAAGCTCATTGGCGTGTCGAACTCCCGGAGCGCGCGAGCTAGAGCGAGACGAGGCGGAAACAGCCGGGGATGCGCAGTTTACGTTCTGTAAATGAGCAATCACCGGCTGTTTCCAACGCTGTATCGCCGACGCGCAGCCGCTCCCTGTTTACATGAACGGGCTCAGGATTTGCGGCATGCCGGTCATGGCTGCCAGGTTGCCTATTACCAGCATGTCGAGCAGCTTCAGTGCGATGAAGGCGAAGATCGGCGAGATGTCCAGCCCGCCGAGGTTCGGCAGCAGCTTGCGGAAGGGCGCCAGCAGCGGCTCGCAGATCTGGTTCACCAGCTGCGCGCCGGGGTTGTAGCTGCCCGGGGCGACCCAGGAGAGGATCACGCTGATGATCAGGGCGAAGAAGAACACCTTGAGGAACAGCGAGGTCACCGCGATCACCGACCACACCAGCAGTTGCAGGACGTAGCCGCCGACGCCGTAGCCCATCAGCGTCAGGGTGACGATCATCAGCACCAGCTGGACCAGGATGGCCAGCACCAGCGACGCCAGGTCGATGCCGCCGAAGCCGGGGATCACCCGGCGCAGCGGGTTCAGCAGCGGCTTGGTGGCGCGCACGATGAACTGGCTCAGCGGGTTGTAGAAGTCGGCGCGCACCAGCTGCAGGATGAAGCGCAGCAGGACGATCAGCAGGTAGAGGCTGCCGAGTGTCTGGATGACATAGATGGCAGCGGTGGAAAGTCCGGTCATGTAAGGCTCCTCATTGCCCCAGTTGTTCGGCCAGTTCGGCGGAACGGTGGTCGGCGGCGGCCAGGGCGCGCTCGACCAGTGCTTCGAATCCATTCGCCTGGAAGGAGGTGATGGCGGCTTCGGTGGTGCCCTTGGGCGATGTCACGCGGCGGCGCAGTTCGGCCGGGCCGACGTCGCTGGCCACCGCCATGCGCGCGGCGCCCAGGGCGGTCTGCAGGGTCAGGCGGGCGGCGACCTCGGGGCTCAGGCCGAGCTTCTCGCCGGCGGCGGTCATGGCTTCCATCAGCAGGAAGAAGTAGGCCGGGCCGCTGCCGGAGACGGCGGTGACGGCGTCGATCTGCTTCTCTCCGTCCAGCCACAGGGCGATGCCCACGGCGCCCAGCAGCTGTTCGGCCTGCTGGCGCTGGGCCGGGCTGACCTGGGCGGTGGCGTACAGGCCGCTGGCGCCTTCGCCCAGCAGCGCCGGGGTGTTGGGCATGCAGCGTACCAGCAGCTCGGTGCCCAGCCAGCGCGACAGGCTGGCGCAGGGAATGCCGGCGGCGATGGAGACGATCAGCTGGCCCGGTTCGAGCAGCGCGGCCAGGGGCTCGCAGACCTGCTTCATGACCTGCGGCTTGACCGCCAGGACCACCACGTCGGCGCCGGCGATGGCGCTGGCGTTGTCCTCGAACACCTCGATGCCGTGCTCGGCGGCGATCTTCGCGCGCTGTTCGGCGCCCGGGTCGCTGGCGCGGATGTGGCTGGCGGGCACGCCCTGGGCGCGCAGGCCACCGATCAGGCTGGCGGCCATGTTGCCGGCGCCGATGAAAGCGATGCGGGTGCTGCTCATGGGTTGTGTTCCTTGATCAAGAATGGGGACCGTAGTCGCGCGCGCCGAACAGCGCGGTGCCGATGCGCACCCAGGTGGCGCCTTCGGCGATGGCGGCTTCGAGGTCGTGGCTCATGCCCATGGACAGGGTGTCCAGGCCGAGGTTCAGGGCAGTCAGGAGTTCCCGCAGGCGGGCGAAGGCGGCGCGCTGGGCGGCGACGTCCTCGGTGGGCTCGGGGATGGCCATCAGCCCGCGCAGCTTCAGGTTGGGCAGGGCGGCCACGGCGCGGGCCAGGGCCGGCAGCTCCTCGGGGGCGCAGCCGGACTTGCTGGCCTCGCCGCTGACGTTCACCTGCAGGCAGACGTTGAGCGGCGGCAGGTGCGCCGGGCGCTGTGCGGACAGGCGCTCGGCGACCTTCAGGCGGTCCACCGAGTGCACCCAGTGGAAGTGCTCGGCGATGGGCCGCGTCTTGTTCGACTGGATGGGGCCGATGAAATGCCAGGTGAGCGCCAGGTCGGCCAGTTCCACCTGCTTGCCGAGGGCTTCCTGCAGGTAGTTCTCGCCGAAATCGTCGAGGCCGGCGGCATGGGCTTCGCGGATGTCGGCGGCGGGCTTGGTCTTGCTCACCGCCAGCAGCGCAACGCTGCCCGAAGCCCGCCCGCAAGCTTGCTCCGCCTCACGGATACGCTCGCGAACCTTTGCAATATTCTCTGCTATCGTGGACATTACCTGCGCTCTGAGGCCCGGCTGCTGCAAGTTCAGCGGCATTCTACCTGCTTGCATTGGATTGGGGAGTCCCATGGATATTACCGAGTTGCTCGCCTTCAGCGCCAAGCAAGGCGCTTCGGACCTGCACCTCTCGGCCGGCCTGCCGCCGATGATCCGCGTCGACGGCGACGTGCGCCGCATCAACCTGCCGCCGCTGGAGCACAAGCAGGTGCACGCGCTGATCTACGACATCATGAACGACAAGCAGCGCAAGGATTTCGAGGAATTCCTGGAAACCGACTTCTCCTTCGAAGTGCCGGGTGTGGCGCGTTTCCGCGTCAACGCCTTCAACCAGAACCGCGGCGCCGGCGCCGTGTTCCGGACCATTCCCTCCAAGGTGCTGACCATGGAGGACCTGGGCATGGGCGAAGTGTTCAAGCGGGTTTCCGACGTGCCGCGCGGGCTGGTGCTGGTGACCGGGCCGACCGGTTCGGGCAAGTCCACCTCGCTCGCGGCGATGCTCGACTACCTGAACAACACCAAGTACAGCCACATCCTCACCGTCGAGGACCCGATCGAGTTCGTCCACGAATCGAAGAAGTGCCTGGTCAACCAGCGCGAGGTGCACCGCGACACCCTCGGCTTCAACGAGGCGCTGCGCTCGGCCCTGCGTGAGGACCCGGACATCATCCTGGTCGGCGAGATGCGCGACCTGGAGACCATCCGCCTGGCGCTGACCGCCGCGGAAACCGGCCACTTGGTGTTCGGCACCCTGCACACCACCTCCGCGGCCAAGACCATCGACCGTATCGTCGACGTGTTCCCCGCCGAGGAGAAGGCCATGGTCCGTTCCATGCTCTCCGAATCGCTGCAGGCGGTGATCTCGCAGACGCTGCTGAAGAAGATCGGCGGCGGCCGGGTGGCGGCCCACGAGATCATGATCGGCACCCCGGCGATCCGCAACCTGATCCGCGAGGACAAGGTGGCGCAGATGTACTCGGCCATCCAGACCGGCGGCGCGCTGGGCATGCAGACCCTCGACATGTGCCTCAAGGGCCTGGTCGCCAAGGGCCTGGTGACCCGCGACGCGGCGAAGGAAAAGGCGAAGATCCCGGAAAACTTCTGATTCTCCCCGGGCCTGGTGCCCGGCCAGGCGGCGCGGCACACGCACGGGCGGCCTGGATGACAGTCGAATCGCACAGTGCGTGAACGAATCAGGTTGGATCGATCATGGAATTCGAGAAGCTTCTGCGGCTGATGGTGGAGAAGGGTGCCTCGGACCTCTTCGTCACCGCCGGCGTGCCCCCGTCGATGAAGGTCAACGGCAAGGTGCTGCCGGTGACCAAGACCCCGCTGTCGCCCGAGCAGACCCGCGAGACGGTGCTGGCGGTGATGAACGAGCAGCAGCGCCGCGACTTCGCCGAGCACCACGAGTGCAACTTCGCCATCAGCGCCCGCGGCATCGGCCGTTTCCGCGTCAGCGCCTTCTACCAGCGCAACCTGGTGGGCATGGTGCTGCGCCGCATCGAGACCAACATCCCGACCATCGAGGACCTCAAGCTGCCGGAGATCCTCAAGAAACTGGCCATGACCAAGCGCGGGCTGGTGATCTTCGTCGGCGCCACCGGCACCGGCAAGTCTACTTCGCTGGCGGCGATGATCGGCTACCGCAACAAGAACTCCACCGGGCACATCATCTCCATCGAGGACCCGATCGAGTACATCCACCAGCACCAGGGCTGCATCGTCACCCAGCGCGAGGTGGGGCTGGACACCGACACCTTCGAGGTGGCGCTGAAGAACACCCTGCGCCAGGCGCCGGACGTGATCATGATCGGCGAGGTGCGCTCGCGCGAGACCATGGAGCACGCCGTGGCCTTCGCCGAGACCGGCCACCTGTGCCTGGCCACCCTGCACGCCAACAACGCCAACCAGGCGCTGGAGCGGATCATCCACTTCTTCCCGGCCGACCGGCACCAGCAGATCTGGATGGACCTGTCGCTGAACCTCAAGGCCATCGTCGCCCAGCAGCTGGTGCCGACCCCGGATGGCAAGGGCCGCCGCGCGGTGATCGAGGTGCTGTTGAATACCCCGCTGGCCGCTGACCTGATCCGCAAGGGTGAGGTGCATGAGCTGAAGCCGTTGATGAAGCGTTCCACCGAGCAGGGTATGCAGACCTTCGATCAGGCGCTGTATCAGCTCTATTCCCAGGGGGAGATCACCTATGAGGATGCGCTGGCCTATGCTGATTCGGCCAACGATCTGCGGTTGATGATCAAGCTTGGGTCGGAGACCGATGCTGATCATCTGTCGAGCATGACTCAGGGGTTGACCCTGGAGCTGAGTGACGACGATCCGAACCGTCGTTTCCGCTGAGCCGCTCCCCCTAGCTTTCTCCCGGAGGGCGAGGGGGCTGTTCTGAGCAGCTTGTAGGCCAGGCACTGTCCTCCCACCTCCGTCATTCCCGCGAACGCGGGAACCCAGAGACTTTTGGGTTGGGTTCGGTGTAGCGCGCCGCTCCGAGTCTGCGGAGATTTTTTGTTTCGCCCCCTCGGGCGAGTCCCTTTTGTCAAACGCCACAAAAGGAACCAAAAAGGCTTGCCCCAACATACGGGCCCGATGGAGCCGGGCTACCCTCACGAACTCCCCCGCCACGGAGGCCCGCCCCGAGGGTACGTCCCTGTAGCCCGCGGGGCTCTCGCGACATCCATGTCGCATGACCTCCTGAGCGCGGGTTTCGCTCGGCCTTCTGAAGGGGCGTTTCGGAGTGCGCGGATGTTTCTCTGGAAATCCCAAAGCCGCTTTTGCTTTTCGTAGGAGCGAGCTTGCTCGCGAACCCCGCATTCACTGGGTTCCCGCGTTCGCGGGAATGACGGGGGTGGGTGAGGAGTTTCAGGATGACTCCAAACTCCCCTCCCACTCTGAACGGCCCCCTCTCCCTCTGGGAGAGGGCTGGGGTGAGGGTGCGGAGCCAGCCCTGGGCACCTTCGCCGACCCACCGCATCGCTTGAATGAACAGTATTACGTTCTCAGATGGGCTTTTGCCGCCCGCGGCTTTGTATTCCCCACAACTTTTCTTACAGTGGTGGCAAACCCGCCGCGACCGCGTCGGTCGAATCCAGGAATCCCCGCCAAGGAGCGCTCCATGCCCAATACCCCCGACACCCACAGCAAGGTCATCGGCTACCTGCTGTGGATCTTCGGCTTCACCGGTTCGCACCGCTTCTACTATGGCAAGCCGGTGAGCGGGACCATCTGGTTCTTCACCCTCGGGCTGTTCTTCATCGGCTGGATCATCGACCTGTTCCTGATCCCCTCGATGGATGACGAGGCCGACCTGCGCTACCGCAGCGGCGCCCTGGACTACAACGTGGCCTGGATACTGCTGACCTTCCTCGGCGTGTTCGGCGTGCACCGCATGTACATGGGCAAGTGGCTGACCGGCATCCTCTACCTGTTCACCGGCGGCCTGTTCTTCATCGGCGTGCTCTACGACTTCTGGACGCTCAACGCCCAGGTCTCCGAGCGCAACGGCCCGCAGCGGCTGTAAGCGTTCCTTGCCAGAAAGCCCGCCTTCCGGCGGGCTTTTTCGTCAGCCGGCATGGCGACGGGCGCGTCGCCGGCCTATGGTCAGGAAGACCATAAAGGCGCGCCGCCGGGCGATCCCCGCGGCGCCGACAAGGAGTGGATGCCATGAGCAACGAACTTCGTCCTGCCGTACTCGACCTGATCGGCAACACGCCGCTGGTGCAGGTCAGCCGCTTCGATACCGGCCCCTGCACCCTGTTCCTCAAGCTGGAATCGCAGAACCCCGGCGGCTCGATCAAGGACCGCATCGGCGTGGCCATGATCGAGACCGCCGAGCGCGACGGCCGCCTGCAGCCCGGCGGGACCATAGTCGAGGCCACCGCCGGCAACACCGGCCTGGGCCTGGCCCTGGTGGGCCGCGCCAAAGGCTACCGGGTAGTGCTGGTGGTGCCGGACAAGATGTCCAGCGAGAAGGTCCTGCACCTCAAGGCCATGGGCGCCGAGGTGCACATCACCCGCTCCGACGTCGGCAAGGGCCACCCGGAGTACTACCAGGACGTGGCCGCGCGCCTGGCCGCGGAAATCCCCGGGGCCTTCTTCGCCGACCAGTTCAACAACCCGGCCAACCCCCTGGCCCACGAAACCAGCACCGCCCCGGAAATCTGGCAGCAGACCGGCCATGACCTGGACGCCATCGTCGTTGGCGTCGGTTCCGCCGGCACCCTCACCGGGCTGACGCGCTTCTTCCGCCAGGTGCAGCCGAACCTGGAGATGGTCCTGGCCGACCCGGTGGGCTCGGTGATGGCCGGCTACGTGCGCGACGGCACCCTGGGCGAGGTCGGTTCCTGGGCGGTGGAAGGCATAGGCGAGGACTTCATTCCCTCCATCGCCGACCTCTCCAGCGTGCGCCACGCCTATTCCATCAGCGACGAGGAAAGCTTCGCCCACGCCCGCGAACTGCTGCGCGCCGAGGGCATTCCCGGCGGTTCCTCCACCGGCACCCTGCTGGCCGCCGCCTTGCGCTACTGCCGCGAGCAGACGCAGCCCAAGCGCGTGCTCAGCTTCGTCTGCGATACCGGCACGCGCTACCTGTCCAAGGTCTACAACGACCAGTGGATGACCGACCAGGGGTTGCTGCAACGCAAGCGCTACGGCGACCTGCGCGACATCATCGCGCGGCGCTTCGAGGAGGGCCGGGTGATCAGCGTGGGGCCGGACGACACCCTGCTCACCGCCTTCCAGCGCATGCGCCTGGCCGACGTCTCGCAACTGCCGGTGCTGGCCAACGGCAGGCTGGTCGGGGTCATCGACGAATCCGATATCCTGCTGGGCGTGCACACCGACGCCAGCCATTTTCGCCAGCCGGTGGCCAGCGCCATGACCACCCGCCTGGAAACCCTGGCCCCGGACGCCAGCCTGGCCGAACTGCAGGCCGAGCTGGACCGCGGCCTGGTTGCCATCATCGCCGACGCCTCGGGCTTCCATGGCCTGATCACCCGTTTCGACTTGCTCAACCACCTCCGGAGAACGCTCCCATGAGCCAGGATTCCCAAGCGCCCCGCGGTTTCGCCACGCGGGTCATCCACGCCGGCCAGGCGCCCGACCCTTCCACCGGCGCGCTGATGCCGCCGATCTACGCCAACTCCACCTACCTGCAGGACAGCCCCGGGGTGCACAAGGGCCTGGACTACGGGCGCTCGCACAACCCCACGCGCTGGGCCCTGGAGCGCTGCGTGGCGGACCTGGAGGGCGGCAGCAAGGCGTTCGCCTTCGCCTCTGGGCTGGCGGCCATCTCGGCGACCCTGGAATTGCTCGATGCCGGCTCGCACATCGTGTCCGGCAACGATATCTACGGCGGCACCTTCCGCCTGTTCGAGCGCGTGCGCCGGCGCAGCGCCGGGCACGAATTCAGCTTCGTCGACCTCACCGACATCGGCGCCATCGAAGCCGCACTGCGCCCCGAGACGCGCATGGTGTGGATCGAGACGCCGAGCAACCCGCTGCTGCGCCTGGCCGACCTGGAGGCCATCGCCCGCCTGTGCCGCAGCCGCGGCATCCTCTGCGTGGCCGACAACACCTTCGCCAGCCCGCGAATCCAGCGCCCGCTGGAACTGGGCTTCGACGTGGTGGTGCACTCGACGACCAAATACCTGAACGGCCACTCCGACGTCATCGGCGGCATCGCCGTGGTCGGCGACAACCCGGAGCTGGCCGAGCGTCTGGGCTTCCTGCAGAACGCCGTGGGCGCCATCGCCGGCCCCTTCGACGCCTTTCTCACCCTGCGCGGAGTGAAAACCCTGGCCCTGCGCATGGAACGGCACTGCGCCAACGCCCTGGAGCTGGCCCAGTGGCTGGAACGCCAGCCACAGGTGGCGCGGGTGCACTACCCGGGCCTGCCCTCGCACCCGCAGCACGAGCTGGCTAGGCGGCAGATGAACGGTTTCGGCGGGATGATCTCCATGGACCTGGCTACTGACCTGGCCGGCTCGAAACGCTTCCTGGAGAACGTGCGCATCTTCGCCCTGGCCGAGAGCCTGGGCGGGGTGGAGAGCCTGATCGAGCATCCGGCGATCATGACCCACGCCACCATTCCGCCGGCTACCCGGGCCGAGCTGGGGATAGGCGATGCGCTGGTGCGGTTGTCGGTGGGGGTGGAGGATGTCGAGGATCTGCGTGCGGATTTGGCGCAGGCGTTGGCGAAGATCTAGAGGCCGACGCTTTTCGTAGGAGCGAGCTTGCTCGCGAACGGTGCCTCTCGGCGATGCTGTGCATGAGGTCACCTCCGTTCCCTCTCCCCAGCCCTCGGCTGCGCGCCCCGCCCTGAAGGGAGAGGGGGCTTGTCCGTGCCGAGAGGAGGAATGGTTTCAACTGGAAACCGCCGAGACAGCCGGCTAACTGCAGCACATCCAACTCTGCCCAACGGTCCCCTCTCCCTTCAGGGAGAGGGTTAGGGAGAGGGCGCTCTATAGCCCAGTACCGAAAGCTCCCGGCAAGCACCCTTCGCGAGCAAGCTCGCTCCTACAGGAAAAGAAAAAGCCCGCCGGATGGCGGGCTTCTTCTTCATGCCTGGGCAACTCAGATGGCATGCACGATATGCCCATCCACCAGCGTACAGCGCACCGCGCCCGGCAGGCAGTGGCCCATGAACGGGCTGTTCTGTCCGCGGGAGTACCAGGTCTCGCCGGCCAGGGTCTGGCCCTCGGCTTCGAACAGCACCAGGTCTGCCGCCTCGCCCACGGCTATGCGGCCGGCCGGCAGGCGCAGCGCGGCGGCCGGGCCGCTGGTCAGGCGCGCCAGCAGGGTCGGCAGGTCGAGCAGGCCGTCCTGCACCAGAGTCATGCCCAGCGGCAGCAGCAGTTCGACGCTGCTGATGCCCGGCTCGGTGTCGGCGAAGGGGGCGTTCTTGGCGTCCGCCTCGTGGGGCTGATGGTGACTGGCGATGGCTTGTATCACGCCGCTCTTCACCGCCTCGCGCAGGGCGTCGCGATCCTTGCGCGAGCGCAGCGGCGGTTGCACGTGGTAGAGGCTGGAGAAGTCGGCCAGGGCCTCGTCGGTGAGGATCAGCTGGTACAGCGCCACGTCGGCGGTCACCGGCAGGCCGCGGGCCTGGGCCTGGGCGATCATCTCCACGCCGCGGGCGCTGGTCAGCTGGCTGAAGTGCGCGCGCACGCCGCTCTGCTCCACCAGCAGCAGGTTGCGGGCCAGGGCCACGGTCTCGGCGCTCTCGGGGATGCCGGCCAGGCCGCGGAAGCTGGCGGTGGGGCCGTCGTGGGCCAGGCCGCCCTGGGCCAGTTCGGCATCCTGGGAGGTGAAGATCACCGTCAGGTCGAAGGTTGCCGCGTACTCCAGAGAGCGCAGCAGCACGCGGTTGCTGGCCAGCGGCGCCAGGCCGTTGCTGAAGGCCACGCAGCCAGCGTCGCGCAGGGCGGCCAGTTCGGACAGCTGCTCGCCGGCCAGGCCGCGGGTCAGCGCGCCTATGGGGAAGACCTTGGCATTGCCGGCCTCGCGGGCGCGGTCGAGGATCAGTTCGGCCACCGCCGGGGTGTCCAGCACCGGCTTGGTCTGCGGCGGGCAGCACAGGCTGGTGACGCCGCCGGCGCTGGCGGCGCGGGTTTCGCTCTCGATGTTGCCCTTGCGGCTGTAGCCCGGCTCACGCAGGGCCACGTTCAGGTCCACCAGGCCGGGCGCGGCGATCAGGCCGGCGGCGTCCAGCTCCTGGGCGGCGTGGAAATCGGCCGGGGCCTGGCCCAGGGCGATGATCCTGCCGGCTTCTATATGGACGTCGCAGACCTGATCAAGGCCGCTGGCCGGGTCGATGACGCGGGCGCCGTGAATGCTGACGGTCATTGCGCGTCCTCCTGTTCCAGCTGGCGTTGGGCGTTCTGCCCGCTCATGGCCATGGACAGCACGGCCATGCGGATGGCGATCCCGTAGGTCACCTGGTTGAGGATCACCGACTGCTCGCCGTCGGCCACCGCGGATTCGATCTCCACGCCGCGGTTGATCGGCCCCGGGTGCATGACGATGGCATCGGGCTTGGCCAGCCTCAGGCGCTTCTGGGTCAGGCCGTAGAGCTTGAAGAACTCGCCTTCGCTGGGCAGCAGGCCGCCCTGCATGCGCTCGCGCTGCAGGCGCAGCATGATGACCACGTCGACGTCCTTGAGGCCTTCGTTGGCGTCGGTGAACACCTTCACCCCGTAGACCTCCTCCAGGCCGATCGGCAGCAGGGTGCGCGGGGCGATGACGCGGATGTCCGGGCAGCCGAGGATCTTCAGCGCCAGCATGTTCGAGCGCGCCACCCGCGAGTGCAGGACGTCGCCGACGATGGCCACCGAGAGGTTCTCGAAGCTGCCCTTGTGGCGGCGGATGGTGAGCATGTCGAGCATGCCCTGGGTCGGGTGCCCGTGGCGGCCGTCACCGCCGTTGATCACAGCCACCCTGGGGCTGACGTGCTCGGCGATGAAGTGCGCCGCGCCCGAGTCGCTGTGGCGCACGACGAACATGTCGGCGGCCATGGCCTCGAGGTTGCGCAGGGTGTCGGTGAGGGTCTCGCCCTTGCTGGTCGAGGAGGTCGACACGTTCAGCGTGATGACGTCGGCGGACAGGCGCTGGGCGGCCAGTTCGAAGGTGGTGCGGGTGCGCGTGGAGTTCTCGAAGAACACGTTGCACACGGTCTTGCCGCGCAGCAGCGGGACCTTCTTCACCGCGCGCGCGCCGACTTCGAGGAAGGAGTCGGCGGTGTCGAGGATTTCGGTCAGCAGCTCGCGGGGCAATCCGTCGAGCGAGAGGAAGTGGCGCAGCTGGCCCTGGTCGTTGAGCTGCAGCGGGCGCTTGGCGTCTGTCGGCATGGGGCAGGCCCTGAAATGTGGAGAGGTGGCGCGCGCGTTCAGAGCGCGCTGATAAGGGTGCGCTCGAGGACGAGTGGTGCGGGACCGCGCAATTTTACCCTTTCATTGGGGGCCAGCGACAGGGTCTGACCGACCACGTCGGGACGGATCGGCAGTTCCCGGGCGTTCAGGTCCAGCAGGCAGACCAGGGTCACGCTGGCCGGGCGGCCGTAGTCGAACAGCTCATTGAGCGCGGCACGGATGGTGCGGCCGCTCATCAGCACGTCGTCGACCAGGACCAGGTGCTGGCCGTCGATCTCGAACGGCAGTTCCGACGGACGGACCTGCGGGTGCAGGCCGCTGCGGGTGAAGTCGTCGCGGTAGAAGGAGACGTCGAGGATGCCGAGAATCTCCTCGCTGTGCAGTTCCTTGAGCAGGGCCTGGGCGACCCAGATGCCGCCGGTGTGGATGCCGACGAAGCGCGGCGTGTCTATGCCGCGCTCGGCGAGGTGGTTGCGCAGGTCGGTGGCCATGCGCGGCAGGAGTTCGGCGGGACTGGGCAGGTTCATGACATCTCCTGGATGACTCGTGGCGGTCCAGGCTGGGCCGCCGTGGATTCCTCGGGCGCCCGTGTGCGGCGGGTACCCGCTCAAGATTAGCGCGTGTGCCGCGGCCGGCACTGCCGCAGGTCAAGCGCCGCCGTGGGCCTCCAGCCAGCCCTCGAGCAGCAGGGCCGCGGCCAGGGCGTCCACCGGGCGTTCGCGGTAGCCGTCGCGCTGGCCCTGGGCCAGGCGCTCGCCCTTGGCGGCGTAGGTGGTCAGGCGCTCGTCGTGGGTGTGCACCGGCAGGTTGTAGCGGCCGTGCAGGCGGCGGGCGAACTTCTCGGCGCGCTCGCTCATCTCGCTGGGCGTGCCGTCCATGTTCAGCGGCAGGCCGACGACGATGGCGTCCGGCTGCCATTCCTTGATCAGCGCCTCGACGCGGTTCCAGTCCGGCACGCCGTTCTGCGCCTTGAGCACGCAGAGTTCGCGGGCCTGGCCGGTGACCGCCTGGCCGACGGCGACGCCGATCTGCTTGGTGCCGTAGTCGAAGCCCAGCAGCAGGCGCGGCGCGGCCATCAGGCGTGCCCGGCCTGGGCGGTGAGCAGGCTGAGATTGATCCCCAGGCGCTGCGCGGCGGCGGCCAGGCGCTGCTCGGCGGGCACGTCGAAGAGCACCTCCAGGTCGGCCGGGCAGGTCAGCCAGGCGTTGTCGGCCAGCTCGGCTTCCAGCTGGCCGGCTTCCCAGCCGGCGTAGCCGAGGGCGATGACGCTCTGCGCGGGGCCGCTGCCGTCGGCGATGGCGAAGAGCACGTCCTGGGAGGTGGAGAGGTTCAGCTCGCCCAGCTCCAGGGTGGCCTGGAACAGTTGCCCGGCCGGGTGCAGGACGAAGCCGCGGTCGGTCTGCACCGGGCCGCCGCTGTAGACGGTGATGCCCTGGCAGCGCGCCGGCGGCAGGGGCTCGGGGCGCAGTTGCTCGAGCACGTCGCTGAGGTTCAGGCCGCTGGGGCGGTTGATCACCAGGCCCATGGCGCCCTGCTCGTTGTGCTCGACCAGGTAGGTCAGGGTCTGGGCGAAATTGGGATCGGCCATGTGCGGCATGGCGATCAGGAAATGGTGCTTGAGGTAGGTGGGCGCTGTGTTCATGGCGCTAGTTTCAGGCTTGGGCGCGCGGCCTGCAAGCCGCCCGGAAGGGGCTATCGACTCGACAGGCGGTCGCCGCGCTCGAAGCGCCAGGTGCGGATGATTTCCAGGCGGTCGATGTCCGCCAGGTCGCCGCTGAACGGGGCGAAGGGCGCGGCCAGGCGGACGATGCGCTGGGCGGCCTGGTCGAGCAGAGGCTGCCCGGAGGATTCCAGCACCTGCACCTCGTACAGCGAGCCGTCGCGGTTGATCGACACCAGCAGCCGCAGGCTGCCGTAGATGCGCTGGCGGCGGGCCTCGTCGGGGTAGTTGAGGTTGCCGATGCGCTCGATCTTCTTGCGCCACTCCTCCTTGTACCAGGCGCCTTTGTCGCGCATGGTCGAGGCGGCGGTCAGGCGGTGGATGCGCGGGCGCTTGGCGTAGGCCTGGCGCTCCTTGGCCAGGTCCGCCTCGAGGCTGGAGATTTCCGCCGACAGCTGGCTGGAGTCGAACTGCGGCGCCGGCTGGGCGACCTGCTCGGCCTTGGGCTTCTGCGGCTTGGCCTGGACCTTCTGCGGCTTCGGCGCCTTGGTGGCCACGGCGGTCTTCGGCGATTCCGCCTCCTTGGCCTGCTTCGGCGTCGGCGGCGGGGCGACCTTCTTCGCCTCGCTGTCCTGGAACGGCGCCTGCTCGGTGGTCTTGGGGATGGCCTTGTGCTCGAGGGTGCCGCTGCCTTCCTGGTTCATCTGCGCCAGGTAGTCGGCCTTCTCCGGCTTCTTCTCGCTCTTGAAGGTGGCCAGGGTGATTTCCAGCGTCTTGCTCAGCTGGCTCGGGTGGGGCATGGAGAAGCCCACGCCGAGGATCAGCGCCACATGCAGCACCGCCGCCACGAACAGGGTGAAGCCCAGGCGGTCCGCCGGGCGGACGCCGGAGGACGGGAAGGCTTGGGGGGAGGTTGCAGCGTTCATTGCATATAGGGTTGGCCGGGGTGGGCGAAGTCTGCTTTCCCCGGCCGCCGCCTGCAAGCGGCAAGCGTCAAGTTGTCGGCTGCGTCAAACTTGCGCCGCCGCCGCGCGGGCCTTGAGCTTGCCCTCGATGGCGTCCATCAGGCGCTCGCCGATGCGGGTGTCGTAGGCCTTGTCGATCTCGCGGATGCAGGTCGGGCTGGTGACGTTGATCTCGGTGAGGTAGTCGCCGATCACGTCCAGGCCGACGAACAGCAGGCCGCGCTCGCGCAACTGCGGGCCGACCTGCTGGGCGATCCAGCGGTCGCGCTCGGTCAGCGGCTGGGCCACGCCGCGGCCGCCGGCGGCGAGGTTGCCGCGCGTCTCGCCCTGGGCCGGGATGCGCGCCAGGCAGTATTCCACCGGCTCGCCGTCGATCATCAGGATGCGCTTGTCGCCGTCCTTGATCTCCGGGATGTAGCGCTGTGCCATGATCTGCTGGTGGCCGTGCAGGGTCAGGGTCTCGAGGATCACCGAGAGGTTCGGGTCGCCCTCGCGGTGGCGGAAGATCATGGTGCCGCCCATGCCTTCGAGGGGTTTGAGAATGATGTCACGATGTTCGGCGGCGAACTCGCGCAGAATGTCGGCGCGCCGTGTGACCAGTGTCGGCGGCGTGCACTGCGGGAACAGCGTGGCGAAGAACTTCTCGTTGCAGTCGCGCAGGCTCTGCGGGCGGTTCACCACCAGGGTGCCGGCGCGCTCGGCCTGTTCCAGCAGGTAGGTGGAATAGATGTACTCGTTGTTGAAGGGCGGGTCCTTGCGCATCAGGATCACGTCCAGCTCGGCGAGCGGCAGGTCGATCTCCTGGTCCAGCTCGTACCAGCGCTCGGCGTCGTCGAAGACCTTCAGGGGGCGGATCTTGGCCCGTGCGGCGTTCGCTTTCTGGTAAAGATCCTGTTGTTCCATGTAGAACAGCGTCCAGCCACGGGCCTGGGCCGCCAGCAGCATCGCCAGGGAGCTGTCCTTCTTGAAGTTGATGCTCGCGATGGGGTCCATCACGATGCCCAGGCGTACGCTCATGGGGAGTCCTCCGAAAGGGGGTGGTGCGGCGACGAACCGCGCCGAAAAGGGCGGAAAAGGATGCTCAGGGTGGCGCCGGATATGTGCCCGGTCAAGGAAAAAGCCAGCGCATCCGGGGTGTTATGGATGGATGCGGGAGAGTGTGCTAAAAGACTCCGACGATTGGGTCGCAGCCCGAACGGTGGCAGGGCGTCAGCGCACTGAATATAAGACAGTAACGATTCACCGAGATGGTAAAAGGGCGAACATGGAACAGCATTCCGATGGTTTGAAGGTGATGGTCATCGACGATTCCAAGACGATCCGTCGTACCGCCGAAACCCTGCTCAAGAAAGTCGGCTGCGATGTCATCACGGCCATCGATGGCTTCGACGCGCTGGCGAAGATCGCCGACACCCATCCGAACATCATCTTCGTCGACATCATGATGCCTCGGCTCGACGGCTATCAGACCTGCGCCCTGATCAAGAACAACAGCGCCTTCAAATCCACCCCGGTGATCATGCTGTCCTCCAAGGACGGCCTGTTCGACAAGGCCAAGGGTCGTATCGTCGGCTCCGACCAGTACCTCACCAAGCCCTTCAGCAAGGAAGAGCTGCTCGGCGCCATCAAGACCCACGTGCCCGACTTCACCCCGGTGGAGCAAGCTTCCTGATGTCCGGCCCTGCGTGCCGGTGATGCCTTTTCCTGGGGGACCCCATGGCTCGAATCCTCATTGTTGATGACTCTCCGACCGAGATGTACAAGCTGACCGCGATGCTGGAGAAGCATTCGCACCAGGTGCTCAAGGCCGAGAACGGCGCCGACGGCGTCGCCCTGGCCCGGCAGGAGAAGCCGGACGTGGTCCTGATGGACATCGTCATGCCCGGGCTGAACGGCTTCCAGGCCACCCGGCAGTTGTCCAAGGACCCGGAGACCAGCGCCATCCCGGTCATCATCGTCACCACCAAGGACCAGGAGACCGACAAGGTCTGGGGCAAGCGCCAGGGCGCTCGCGACTACCTGACCAAGCCGGTCGACGAAGAAACGCTGCTCAAGACCATCAATGCGGTACTCGCCGGCTGACGCCGGGCGGGGCCCGAATAACTATTAGAAAAGGCCAGGGCCGGCATGTCTGAAGTCCAGAGTCCCTTCCAGCTTCTCGTCGAGATCGATCAGCGCTGCCGTCGCCTGGCTGCCGGCCTGCCGGCGCAGCGCGAGGTCGTGCAGAGCTGGAACGGCATCGGCTTCCGCATGGCCGGCCGCCTGTTCGTGGCGCCCATGGGGGAGGTCGGCGAAGTGCTCCACGAGCCGCGCTACACCCTGTTGCCCGGCGTGCGCGAGTGGGTCCGGGGCGTGGCCAACGTCCGCGGTCGGCTGCTGCCGATCATGGACCTGTGCGGATTTCTCGGCGCGGAGCTGTCGCCGTTGCGCAAGCAGCGCCGCGTGCTGGTGGTAGAACACGGGGAGGTGTTCGCCGGGCTCATCGTCGATGAGGTCCTGGGCATGCAGCACTTCCCGGTGGATGCCTTCAGCGAGCAGTTGCCGCCCCTGGAGGCGGCCCTGCAACCCTTTGTTCATGGCGTATTCCATCGAGAGCAGCCCTGGCTGGTATTCAGCCCGCATGCCCTGGCGCAGCACCCGGGCTTCCTCGACGTCGCCAGCTAGTTGAAACCGGTTGGGTCGGGAACTTCCGGCCCGTGTCGTGACATGGAAACCGAAATCGTGGTGGGTCCAGGCGGGGGCCGTATATGAAGAAAATCAAGACAGGCAATCTCTTTTCGGGGGCGCGCAGCAGTTCACTGATCGCAGGGCTGTTCATCGTCCTGATCGTCTCGATCGTGCTGCTGTTCGCCAACTTCGCCTACCTCAACACCCAGTCGAACCACGACAAGCAGTACATCGGCCACGCCGGCGAACTGCGCGTGCTGTCGCAGCGGATCGCCAAGAACGCCACCGAAGCGGCGGCGGGCAAGAGCGAGGCGTTCAAGTCGCTGAAGGACGCCCGCAACGACTTCGAGAAGCGCTGGAACGTGCTGCTCAAGGGTGACGAGAGCACCGGCCTGCCGCCGAGCCCGGCCGACGTCCAGGTGCCGATGGCCGACGTGCAGAAGGACTGGGACCTGCTGCGCAAGAACACCGACTCCATCCTCGCCAGCGAGCAGACCGTGCTCTCGCTGCACCAGGTGGCCGCGACCCTCGCCGAGACCATCCCGCAGCTGCAGGTGACCTACGAGGAAGTGGTGGACATCCTTCTGGAAAGCGGTGCGCCGGCCGACCAGGTCGCCGTGGCTCAGCGCCAGTCGCTGCTCGCCGAACGTATCCTCGGCTCGGTGAACAAGGTGCTCGCCGGCGACGAGAACTCGGTGCAGGCCGCCGACAGCTTCGGCCGCGACGCCAGCCTGTTCGGCCGCGTGCTCAAGGGCATGAAGGAAGGCAACGCGGCGATGAGCATCTCCAAGGTGACCAACGCCGAGGCGGTGGATCGCCTCAACGAGGTTTCCGAGCTGTTCGAGTTCGTTTCCGGCTCGGTGGACGAGATCCTCGAGACCTCGCCGGAACTGTTCCAGGTCCGCGAGTCCGCCAACACCATCTTCAGCAGCTCGCAGACCCTGCTGGACAAGGCCTCCAAGCTGGCCGACGGCTTCGAGAACCTGGCCGGCGGCCGGCACCTGAACCAGGTGGCGAGCGTCGCGCTGGGCATCCTCGCCCTCGGCTCGATCATCCTCATCGGCCTGGTGATGGTGCGCGAGACCAACCGCCGGCTGGCCGAAACCGCCGAGAAGAACGAACGCAACCAGGCGGCGATCCTGCGGCTGCTCGACGAGATCGCCGACCTCGCCGACGGTGACCTGACCGTGGCCGCGACCGTGACCGAGGACTTCACCGGCGCCATCGCGGACTCCATCAACTACTCCATCGACCAGCTCCGCGAGCTGGTGGAAACCATCAACCTCACCGCCGTGCAGGTGGCCGCCGCCGCCCAGGAAACCCAGGCCACGGCGATGCACCTGGCCGAGGCCTCCGAGCACCAGGCCCAGGAAATCGCCGGCGCCTCCGCGGCGATCAACGAAATGGCCGTGTCCATTGACCAGGTATCGGCGAACGCCAGCGAATCCTCCGCGGTGGCGGAACGTTCCGTAGCCATCGCCAACAAGGGCAACGAGGTGGTGCACAACACCATCACCGGCATGGACAACATCCGCGAACAGATCCAGGACACCTCCAAGCGGATCAAGCGCCTGGGTGAGTCGTCCCAGGAGATCGGCGACATCGTCAGCCTGATCAACGACATCGCCGACCAGACCAACATCCTCGCCCTGAACGCCGCGATCCAGGCGTCCATGGCCGGTGACGCGGGCCGCGGCTTCGCCGTGGTGGCGGACGAGGTACAGCGCCTGGCGGAACGTTCCTCCGCCGCGACCAAGCAGATCGAGGCGCTGGTGAAGACCATTCAGACCGACACCAACGAAGCGGTGATCTCCATGGAGCAGACCACCTCCGAAGTGGTCCGCGGCGCCCGCCTGGCGCAGGATGCCGGTGTGGCCCTGGAAGAGATCGAGAAGGTATCCAAGACCCTGGCGGCGCTGATCCAGAACATCTCCAACGCCGCCCGTCAGCAGGCGTCGTCCGCCGGCCACATTTCCAACACCATGAACGTGATCCAGGAGATCACCTCGCAGACTTCCGCCGGTACCACCGCCACTGCGCGCAGCATCGGCAACCTGGCGAAGATGGCGAGCGAGATGCGCAACTCGGTATCCGGCTTCAAACTGCCGGACCTGGCAGAACAGGCCTGAGCGGAGGTGCGCGGGGCTGAAGGGCACCGCGCACGACAGTCTTGAGCGAGAGGCGCGACATGCAGGCAACTGGCGTCTGGTCGTTGCAGCCGTTGGCCGACATGTCGGCGGCGGAGTTCCGCGACTGGCAGGCTCTGCTGGAAGAACGCACCGGCGTTGTAGTCAACGAACAGCGCCGGACCTTCCTGCAGACCAGCCTGGGCGCGCGCATGCGCGAACTGGGCATCGGCGACTACGCCAGCTACTACCGCCAGGTCACCGACGGCCCGCGGGGCGCGGTGGAGTGGTCGAACCTGCTGGACCGCCTGACCGTCCAGGAAACCCGTTTCTTCCGCCACCTTCCGTCCTTCGAGCTGCTCGCCGGCTACGTCCGCGAGCGCCTGCCGGCGCTGGGGCGGCCGCTGGCGCTGTGGAGCGTGGGCTGTTCCAGCGGCGAGGAGCCGTACTCGCTGGCCATGGTGGTCGCCGAGGCGCTGCGCGAGCTGGAACTGCCGTCGCTGTACGGGGTGAGCGGCACCGATATCAGCCTCAGCGCCCTGGGCAAGGCCCGCGAGGCGCTGTACCCGGCGCGCAAGCTGGCGGATGTCGAGGACGAACTGCGGCAACGCTATTTCCGGGAAGAGGCCGACGGCCGCTACCGGGTTCGACCCGAGCTGGCCGAGCGGGTGTGCTGTACGCGATTGAACGTGCTGGACCTGGGGCAGGCGCCCATGTCCGGCCTGGACGTGATCTTCTGTCAGAACCTGTTGATCTACTTCCGCCGCTGGCGGCGCCGGGACATCCTCAACCGCCTGGCCGAGCGCCTGGCGCCGGGTGGGCTGCTGGTGATAGGCGTTGGCGAGGTTGCCGAATGGCAGCACCCGGACCTGGTGCCGGTGGCCGACGAACGGGTTCTGGCCTTTACCCGGAAGGGATGACACAGACACATGAGTGGAGTGGCTATGGGTGATCGGCACGATTATGTCGCCCTGGAATGGGTGAAAGGCGAGATCGCCGAAACCCTCAAGCAGGCGCGGCAGGCCCTGGAGGCGTTCGTCGAGAATCCGCAGGACCCCACGCGCATGGGTTTCTGCCTGGCCCACGTCCACCAGGTGCGGGGCACCCTGCAGATGGTGGAGTTCTATGGCGCCGCCCTGCTCGCCGAGGAAATGGAGCAGCTCACCCAGGCGCTGATCGACCAGCGCGTGCCCAGCCAGGGCGAGGCCCTGGAAGTGCTGATGCAGGCCATCCTGCAGCTGCCGGTGTACCTGGACCGTATCCAGAGCGCGCGCCGCGACCTGCCGATGGTGGTGCTGCCGCTGCTCAACGACCTGCGCGCCGCCCGCGGCGAGAAACTGCTCTCGGAAACCAGCCTGTTCGCCCCCGACCTGTCCGGCGGCAAGCCGCTGCTGCCCCTCGACGCCCTGGCGCGCCTGCGCACCTCCGAGCTGCCGACGCTGCTGCGCAAGCTGCGGCAGATGCTGCAGGTGGCGCTGGTCGGGGTGATCCGCAACCAGGACCTGCCGACCAACCTGGGCTACATGGCGCGGGTCTTCGCCCGCCTCGAATCGCTGTGCAAGGAGGCCCCGCTGGGCCGCCTGTGGACCATCGCCTCGGCCATGGTCGAGGGCCTGGCCAACGGCAGCATCGCCAATGGCACCACGGTGCGCAACCTGCTGCGCCAGGTCGACCGCGAGTTCAAGCGCCTGGTCGAGGAGGGCGCCGACGGGATGAACCAGGCGGCGCCCGACGAGTTGGTGAAGAACCTGCTGTTCTATGTGGCCAAGGCGTCCGACCAGTCGCCCAAGGTGCGCGAGGTCAAGGACGAGTACCGCCTCGACGAGGCGCTGCCCGGCGCCGCCGTGGTGGACGAGGAACGCGCCCGCCTGGCCGGTCCGGACCGCGACGCCATGCGCTCGGTGGTCGGCGCCCTGTGCGAGGAACTGGTGCGGGTCAAGGACAGCCTCGACCTCTTCGTGCGCAGCGACCGCTCCGCGGTGGCGGACCTCCAGGCCCTGGTGACGCCGCTCAAGCAGATCGCCGACACCCTGGCGGTGCTCGGCTTCGGCCAGCCACGCCGGGTGATCCTCGACCAGCTCGAAGTGGTCGGCGCCCTGGCCGACGGGCGCCGCGAGCCCAGCGACGCCACCCTGATGGACGTCGCCGGCGCGCTGCTCTACGTCGAGGCCACCCTGGCCGGCATGGCCGGGCCCAGCGAGGAACACGGCGACGAGGAGAGCCGCCTGCCGACCACCGACGTGGCGCAGATCCACCAGGTGGTGATCAAGGAGGCGCGCAACGGCCTGGAGCTGGCCAAGGACGCCATTATCGAGTTCATCGCCTCGCAGTGGAACCACGAGCACCTGGCGCGGGTGCCGGAACTGCTGACCCAGGTCCGCGGCGGCCTGGAAATGATCGACCAGGGGCGTGCGGCCCGGCTGCTGGAGGCCTGCAACCGCTACATCCAGGAACAGCTGCTGGCGCGCCAGGCGGTGCCGGACTGGCACAGCCTGGACACCCTGGCCGACGCCATCACCGGCGTCGAGTACTACCTCGAACGCCTCTCCGAGGACCAGGGCAGCTCCGGCGAGCTGATCCTCGACGTCGCCGAGGAGAGCCTGGAGCAGTTGGGCTATCCGCTCAAGCCGCGGCCTTCCATCCTCGACATGCCGACGCCCGACGCCCCGGCGGACGAGGCGTTGGCGGAAATCGACCTGCTGGCGACCAGCGCCGCCGCCGACGTGCTGGCGGAACAGGGCGTCGTCGACGAGCTGCAGGCGCCGGACGACATAGTGCCCGAGGCCGCCCAGGCCTTCGCCGCCGAGCCCGGCTGGGAACCGGCCAATGCCGGCGATCTCGCCCAGCCCGGCGACGAGCTGGCCTGGGACCTGCCGGCCACCGAGGAAGCGGCGCCGATCCGCGAAGACGTCGAGGCGCCGTTGCTGGTCTCCGACGACAACTGGACCCTGGCCGAGCCCGAGACACCGGCGCTCGACGATGCCGGCGTCGACTTCAGCCTGGACGCGCCGCTGGAATCGCCCGCCGATCCGGTGGAGCCGAGCTGGTCGCTGGACGAGAGCCTGTCCCTGGACAGCCTGGAGCCGCTGCCCGGCTCCGAAGTGGCGCCCGCAGCCCCGGGCCTGGCGGCCGCAGGCGATTCCTGGACCCTCGACGACCTGCCGGCCCTGGATGCCGCCGCGAGCCCCGCAGCCGCGGAAGGCGAAATCCAGTGGACGCTGGACGAAGAAACCCCCTCCACCTCCGACACCTCGTGGAGCCTGGAGGACCTGCCGTCACTGGATGCCGGTGCCGAGCCGGAAGCCACTCCGTCGGCGCCGGCCAGCGAACTCGAATGGGACCTGGCGTTCGACGCGCCGCAACCCGGTGATAGCGCACCGGGCCTGGGCGAGTGGAGCCTGGAACCCCTCGCCGACGAGCCGCCGGCGAGCGACGAACTGTCCGCGCTGGAGCTGGATGCCCCGTTCGATGCGCCTGAGTCATCTCTGGAAGAGCTGCCCGAGCTAGCGGCCCTGGACCTCGACGAGGCTCCGGCCAGCGAGCAGCCCAGCGCCGCGGACCAGGCCTGGGAAGACCTGGACATGGCCGCGCTGGACCTGCCCGAGGTCGAGCTGCCGTCACCGCCGATCGAGCCCGAGGCCGAGCCGGAGGAGGCGAAGCCTCTGTCCCTGGCCGAGGTGATGGCCACCCCGGCCCAGGCGATCAACCCGCCGGCCCGCGAGGTGCCGCCCAGCCTGCTGCCGCCGCCGGCCGACGAGGAACCGGTGGACGAGGAGCTGCGCGAGGTCTTCATCGAAGAGGCCGGCGAGGTCCTGGAAACCATCAACGAATACCTGCCGCGCTGGCAGGCCGACGTCGACGATCGCGAAGCGCTGACCGAGATCCGCCGCGCCTTCCACACCCTCAAGGGCAGCGGGCGCATGGTCCGGGCGCTGGTGGTCGGCGAACTGGCCTGGTCCATCGAGAACCTGCTCAACCGCGTGCTCGACCGCAGCATCGCGGCCAGCGCGCCGGTGCTGCAGGTGATCGGCGACGTGGTGGCCCTGATGCCGTCGCTGGTGGACGAGTTCGCCGCCAGCGCGCAGCGTCAGCGCGACGACGTCGACCAACTCGCCGCCACCGCCCACGCCCTGGCCAAGGGCGAACCGGTGCCGCCGCCGGAAGGCGGGGAAACACCGGCGATCGAAGAAGTGGCACTGGAGCCGGCGGTCGAAGCCGCGGCCCTGGACGAAGGCCTCGACCCGCAGCTGCTGGAAATCTTCCGCAACGAGGCCGAGACCCACCTGGAAACCCTCGGCGGCTTCCTCGCCGACTGTGACCGCGAGCTGCCCCAGCCGGTCACCGACGACCTGCAGCGTGCCCTGCATACCCTCAAGGGCAGCGCGCACATGGCCGGCATCCTGCCGATCGCGGAAATCGCCACGCCGCTGGAGCGGCTGGTGAAGGAGTTCAAGACCAACCTGCTGCAGGTCGACCTGCGCGAGGCCGAGCTGCTGCGCGAGGCCGAGCGCCTGCTCAGGGTGGGTCTGCAACAACTGGACGCCGGCCGTCCGCTGGCGCACATCGACGGCGGCGACGAGTTGCTGCAGCGCATCGCCCAGGTCCAGCAGGAGCGCCTGGAGGCCGCGGAGGCCAAGCGTCGCGGCGAAAGCGGCGAGAGTGGCGGCGATCCGCAGATGCTCAGCCTGTTCCTCGCCGAGGGCATGAACATCCTGCTGGACGCCGAGGACCTGCTCGGCCGCTGGCGCGAACATCCCCATGAAGGCCAGGAACTGGGCGCCCTGCACGAGGAGCTGGCGACACTGGCCAAGGGCGCGCAGCACGCTGAGCTGCCGCAGATGGCCGAACTCTGCGAGGCGCTGCTGGCCGTCTACGGCGCGGTGCAACAGGGCCGGCTGGCGGTGAGCGACGACTTCTTCGGCGCCGCCGAAGATGCCCACGAGGCGCTGATCGGCATGATGGACCAGGTGGCCGCGGCGTTGCAGGTCAGCGCCTGCCCGCAACAGGTCGAGGCCCTGCAGCGCCTGCTCCAGGCGCCCGCCGTGGAGGCCGATGAGGCACCCGAGCCGGTGCAGGCGGAGGCCGACGGCGAGAGCGATTTCATCGACCTCGACCAGCTCACCGCCGACGACTTCCCGCTGGAGGACGAAGAGCTGCTGCTCGACCGCCCCACCGCGCCGGAAGACCTGCCCGAAGGCCTGAAATGGCCGGCGGCGCCGCCCGCCGAGGCGCAGGAGCCCACGCCGGTCGAGCCGGAGAACGTTCGCGCGGCCGTCCCCGCGCAGACGCTGGACGAGGAAATGGTGGCGATCTTCCTCGAAGAGGCCGTGGACATCCTCGACAGCGCCGGCCAGGCCCTGACGCAGTGGGCCCAGGCCCCGGACGTGCCGGCCCCGCTGTCCACCCTGCAGCGCGACCTGCACACCCTCAAGGGTGGCGCGCGCATGGCCGAGATCCGCGAGATCGGTGACCTCTCCCATGAACTGGAATCGCTCTACGAGGGCCTGCTCGATGGCCGCTTCCAGGCCAACCCGGGCCTTGTCGGGCTGCTCCAGGCCTGCCACGACTGCCTGGCGCAGCAGCTCGACCAGCTGCAGGCCGGGCAGCCGCTGACCGATCCGGACGCCCTGATCCAACGTATCCGCGCCTTCCGCCAGAACCCCGAGTCGGCCTTGACCGCCGCGCCGGCCGAGCAGCAGCCTGAAGCCGAAGCCGAAGCCGAAGCCGAAGCCGAAGCCGAAGCCGAAGCCGAAGCCGAAGCCGAAGCCGCGCCGCTGCCGGACGAGCCGCCGCTGCCGATCGTCGACGAGAGCGAGGCCGAATCCGAGCCTGAGCCCGAGCCGGAGAGCGAAAGCACGGCACCCGAGGCGGTCGATCCGGTGTTGGAAGAGATCGACCTCGCCACCTTCCTCCATGAGGCGGAAAGCGACCCGAGCGCCCAGGCCCTGGAGCAGACCGACGACGTCGAGCCCGCGCCTGCGCCGGCGTTCGAGCCATTGGAAGTGCACGACCAGGAACTGGTGGACATCTTCCTCGAAGAAGGCTTCGACATCCTGGAAAGCGCAGCCGGTGCGCTGCAGCGCTGGATGGGCAACGTCGACAACGGCGTCGAGCTCGAAGCCCTGCAGCGTGACCTGCATACCCTCAAGGGCGGCGCGCGCATGGCCGAGATCCGCCCCATCGGCGACCTCGCCCACGAGCTGGAATACCTCTACGAAGGCCTCTGCGGCGGGCGCCTGCGCGCCAGCGACGGGCTCTTCGCCCTGCTCCAGCGCTGCCACGACCGCCTGGCGGAAATGCTTGAGGCGGTGCAGGGCCGGCAGCCGGTTCCCGAGGGCGAGTCGCTGATCGCGGCGATCCGCGACTTCCGCGCCAACCCCGACGAACAGCTGAGCATGCCCAGCAGCGTCAGCCTGCAGCCGCTGGTGCCGTCGCTGCTGGCCGGCGACGAGCCGGCGGCGGACATCATCGACATCTTCCTGGAAGAGGCCGACGACCTGCTCGAAGGCATGGAGCACGCCCTGGGCCGCTGGGACGCCGATGGCGACCACGGCGCCCTCGACGAGCTGCTGCGCATCCTCCACACCCTCAAGGGCGGTGCGCGGCTGGCCGGGCAGAACGCCCTCGGCGACCTCGCCCACGACCTCGAGGAACACCTCACCGAAGCCCAGCGCCAGGGCGCGCCCTGGCCGGACAGCCTGCTGCTCGACGTGCAGTCCGGCTTCGACGGCCTGCAGAACGAAGTGGACCACCTGCGCCAGCAGGTCGGCGAGGCCGATGCCGCCGCCGAAAGCGCCGCGGCCGTCACGCCGCCGCCCGCCAGCGAGCCGGAGCCGGTCGAGCCGCTGCCGGTCCTGGCCGCCGGCGCCATCATGGCCGTCGCCGAGCCGCAGCGCAGCGAAGCGCCCAAGGTGCTGCCCTTCGTCCAGCGCGCCCAGGAGGCCGCACAGCAGGCCGCCGCGCGGCGCGCCCCGCAGGAACTGGTGAAGGTCCCGGCGCCGCTGCTGGAGAACCTGGTCAACCTGGCCGGTGAAACCTCCATCTTCCGGGGCCGCGTCGAGCAGCAGGTGAGCGACGTCGGCTCCACCCTGACGGAGATGGACGCCACCATCGAGCGGGTGCGCGACCAGTTGCGCCGCCTCGACACCGAGACCCAGGCGCAGATCCTCTCGCGCCACCAGGCCGATGCGGAGCGGGCCGGCTACGAAGACTTCGACCCGCTGGAGATGGACCGCTACTCGCAGCTGCAGCAGCTGTCCCGCGCGCTGTTCGAGTCCGCCTCCGACCTGTTCGACCTCAAGGAAACCCTGGCCGCGAAGAACCGCGACGCCGAGACCCTGTTGCTGCAGCAGGCGCGCGTCAACACCGAGCTGCAGGAAGGCCTGATGCGCACCCGCATGGTGCCCTTCGACCGCCTGGTGCCGCGCCTGCGGCGCATCGTCCGGCAGGTCGCCGGCGAGCTGGGCAAGCAGGTGGAGTTCATCGTCGGCAACGCCGAAGGGGAAATGGACCGTACCGTGCTGGAGCGCATAGTCGCGCCCCTGGAGCACATGCTGCGCAACGCCGTCGACCACGGCATCGAATCCGCCGATGCGCGCCGCGCTGCCGGCAAGCCGGAGGCCGGCAGCATCCGCCTGGAACTGGGCCGCGAGGGCGGCGACATCCTCCTCAGCCTGGCCGACGACGGCGGCGGCATCCGCCTCGACGCGGTGCGCCGCAAGGCTGTCGAACGCGGCCTGATGGCGGCCGACGCCGAGCTTTCCGACCACGAGGTGCTGCAGTTCATCCTCGAGGCCGGCTTCAGCACCGCCGAGAAGCTCACGCAGATTTCCGGGCGCGGCGTCGGCCTGGATGTGGTCAACGCCGAGGTCAAGCAGCTCGGCGGTTCCATGAGCATCCAGTCGGAGCCGGGCAAGGGTACGCGCTTCGCCATCCGCCTGCCCTTCACCGTGTCGGTGAACCGCGCGCTCATGGTGCTTTCCGGCGAGGACCTGTACGCCGTGCCGCTGAACACCATCGAGGGCATCGTCCGCGTTTCGCCCTACGAGCTGGAGGCCCTCTACGAGGAGGGCGGCAGGCAGGGCCATGCGCCGCACTTCGAATACGCCGGGCAGGACTACGAGCTGAAATACCTGGGCGACCTGCTGAACAACGGCCAGCAGCCCAAGCTGGTGGGCCAGTCGCTGCCGCTGCCGGTGATCCTGGTGCGCTCCGCGGAACACGCGGTGGCGGTGCAGGTGGATGCCCTGGCCGGCTCCCGCGAGATCGTGGTGAAGAGCCTGGGCGCGCAGTTCGCCGGGGTCAGCGGCATCTCCGGGGCGACCATCCTCGGCGACGGCCGCGTGGTGGTGATCCTCGACCTGCTGGCGACCATCCGCGCCCGCCTGGCCAGCCTCGCCCTGCACGCCCAGCCGCGCCGCGCGCTGCCCAATGCGCCGCAGGCGGACAGCGAACAGCAGCGCCCGACCCTGGTCATGGTGGTGGACGACTCGGTCACCGTGCGCAAGGTCACCAGCCGCCTGCTGGAGCGCAACGGCATGAACGTGCTGACCGCCAAGGACGGGGTGGATGCCATCGCCCAACTGCAGGAACACAAGCCCGACATCATGCTGCTGGACATCGAGATGCCGCGCATGGACGGCTTCGAGGTGGCCACCCTGGTGCGCCACGACGAACGCCTGAAGGACCTGCCGATCATCATGATCACCTCGCGCACCGGCGAGAAGCACCGCGAGCGGGCCCTGGCCATCGGCGTCAACCGCTACCTGGGCAAGCCCTATCAGGAGTCCGAGCTGCTCGACAGCATCCAGGCGCTGGTGACCGTCCATGCCTGAGCAGAGCGGCGCAAGGATCGCGATCATCGCCGACACCTCGCTGCAGCGCCACGTGCTGCAGCAGGCCCTGGTCGGGCATGGCTACCAGGTGGTGCTCAACGCCGACCCCGGGCGCCTGGACGAGGCCCAGCTGGCCGCCTGCGAGACCGACCTGTGGCTGGTCGACCTGGCCCAGCAGGAAGACACGCCGCTGCTCGACAACCTGCTGGAGCAGGCCCAGGTGCCGGTGCTGTTCGGCGAGGGCCATGCCCCCGAGCGGCTTTCCGAGCACTATCCGCGCTGGGAGCGGCGCCTGGTGGGCAAGCTGCGGCGCCTGGTGGGCGACCCCAGCGCCAGTGTCGGCCAGAGCCTGGAGGCGCTGCTGAGCGAGGCCCAGCGGCCCAACCGCATCGCCTTGCCCGACGGCCTGGCTGCCTCGCCGCTGCAAGTGGGCGAACCGGCGCGCCAGGTCTGGCTGCTGGCCGCCTCCCTGGGCGGCCCGGCGGCGGTCAAGGCGTTCCTCGATGCGCTGCCGGGCGGCCTGCCGCTGGCCTTCCTCTATGCCCAGCACATCGCCCCGTCGTTCGAGCAGAGCCTGCCGCAGGCGGTGGGGCGGCATAGCCAGTGGCGCGTCAACCTCGCCCGCGACGCCGACTGGCTGCGCTGTGGCGAAGTGGTGGTGGTGCCGGTGCAGCACGAGCTGGGCTTCGCCGAGGATGGCCGCATGCGCCTGGGTCAGCGGGCCTGGCCGGAGCCCTACAGCCCGTCCATCGACCAGATGATGCTCAACCTCGCCCAGCAGTTCGGCAGCCGCTGCGGGGTGATAGTCTTCAGCGGCATGTGCAGCGACGGCAGCGCCGCGGCCGCCTATGTGCGCCGCCAGGGCGCCGAGATCTGGACGCAGCGCGCGGACGGCTGCGCCTGCTCGAGCATGCCCGACAGCCTGCGCGAGGGCGGCTACAGTACCTTCTCGGCCGATCCGCGCGAGCTCGCCGCGGCGCTGGTCGAACACCTGGCCGCGCAGTGTGCGGCCACTGGAGTGGAGTCATGAGTGATCTTTCCCTGCCGCAGGAAGCCCCTGTGAACGGCACCCCGGCCAATCTCGGCGCCGACGAGGCACCCGCCAGCCTGACCGGGCTGCTGGTGCCCCTGGCCGACCGTACCCTGCTGCTGCCCAACGTGGCCGTGGCCGAACTGATCGCCTACCGCGCGCCCCAGGCGCAGCCGGGCCTGCCGGCCTGGTACCTGGGCCAGGTGGCCTGGCGCGACCTGCGCCTGCCGTTGCTGTCCTTCGAGGCGGCCTCCGGCGGCGCGGCCCAGGTCGGCCCGGGGGCGCGGGTCATCGTCCTCAACGCCCTGGGCGGCCGGCCCCACGTGAAGTTCCTGGCGTTGCTGGCCCAGGGCATCCCGCGTTCGCTCAAGGTTGGTCCCGAGCTGCCCCGCGCCGAGGCCGAACTGGCGCCGCTGGAACTGGCGGCGGTGAGCGTCGGCGACGATCTGGTGCGCATCCCCGACCTGGTGGCGCTGGAGCAGAAGCTCGCCGACGCCGGGCTGATCTGAGCCCCGGCCATGGCGCTGCGTCACGCTTGGCTGGGCGATGGCTGCGAAGTGGCCAGCGCGGCGCTGAGCGGGCACCGCTTCGACAAGCACAGCCACGACGAATTCGTCATCAGCGCCAACCTCTGCGGCAGCGAGGACATCTGGCTGGACGGCCGCAGCTTCCAGGCCGGCGCCGGCGACATCACTCTCTACAACCCGGGGCAGATCCAGGGTGGCGGCGCCGCCGACGGCCAGCCCTGGCGCTTCGTCAGCCTCTACCTGGCGGAAAGCGTGCTGGCCGAGAGCCTGGGCCTGCAGCGCCTGGCTTTCGAGCGGCCGCTGCTGGCGCATCCGCAGCTGGCGGTGGAACTGGCCCGTGCGGTGGAACTGGCCCTTTCCGGCGACACCTTCCTGCGCGAACGCGGCGAGGAGTGCCTGACTCTGGCGCTGGCCGAACTGGCGCGACACGCGGGCACCCGCCCTCCGGCCACGGCAGCCCTTGGCCGGCGTCCAGTGGAGCGCCTGCAGGAACTGCTCGCCGCCAACCTCGCCGAGCCGCTGAGCCTGGAGGCCATGGCGCAGCAGGTGCAGGTCTCCAGGTTCCACCTGCTGCGGGCCTTCAAGCAGCACACCGGGATGAGCCCGCGGCAGTGGGCCATGCAACTGCGCACCCGGCGCGCGCTGGCGCTGCTGCGGGCAGGCGTCGCCGTGGGCGATGCCGCCCATGCCCTGGGCTTCGCCGACCAGAGCCACCTGACCCGCCACTTCCGCAGCGCCTACGGCATCAGCCCCGGCCGCTACCAGCGCACGCTGCGCGGCTGAAGCGGCGCAATCCGGTTCAAGTTTTTCCGCCGCCGCCTGGCGAGAATGGGCGCATTCCCGCTTTCCGGAGTTCCGCCCCATGCTCGCCATCTTCCTTGCTGCCCTGCTGTTCGGCTTCGCCTTCAACATCTCGCCGGGGGCGGTGTTCAGCGAAACCCTGCGCCGTGGCCTGACCGGCGGTTTCCGTCCGGCGCTGCTGGTGCAGCTCGGTTCGTTGATCGGCGATGCGGTCTGGGCCTTGCTCGGGCTGACCGGCCTGGCCCTGCTGCTGGCCCACGAGCAGGTGCGCGTGCCGCTGACCCTGGCCTGCGCCGGCTACCTGGCCTGGCTCGGCATCCAGGGCCTGCGCGACGCCTGGCGCCCGCCGCTGGACGACCTGGAGGCGGCCACCAGCGCCGGCAACGCCTTCGCCTCCGGGGCGGCCATCTCGCTGTCCAACCCGAAGAACGTGGTCTACTGGGGCGCGCTGGGCAGCGCCCTGGCCGGCATCGTCGAAGGCGCCCCGAGCCAGTCGCAGTCGCTGGTGTTCTTCGCCGGCTTCATGCTCTCGTCGCTGATCTGGTGCTTCCTCTGCGCCGGCCTGGTGGACTGGCTGCGGCGCAACACCTCGCTGTTCTGGCACCGCGTCAGCTACGCCGGCTGCGGCCTGCTGCTGCTCGGCCTGGCCGGCCTGGCTCTGCGCGGGCTTTGAGGACACGCGTCTGGCGCGCCAATCGCTACGGCGATGGGTATCGCTTCGCTCAACCCATCCTAGGGGGCTTCGAACCCACCTGTAGGCGCGGATTCATCCGCGATCCGGCCGACGGCCGGTTCCGGGATATCGCGGACGGAGTCCGCTCCTACGCTGCGCCAGCCACGGTGTTCCCCTGTGGGAGCGCGCCCTGCGCGCGAACCGCGGGCATGGCCCGCCACGATGGGGCCGGGGAGGCACGGTCGCAGGACCTTGTCCGCGATAGCCGAGGGTTCCGGCGGCTACCTCAGAAATCGCCCCACAGCTGCTGCGCCACGCTCAGTGCCACTACCGGCGCGGTCTCGGTGCGCAGCACCCGCGGGCCCAGGCGGGCGGCGTGGAAGCCGGCGGCCCTGGCCTGTTCCACCTCGGCGTCGCTCAGGCCGCCTTCCGGGCCGATGAGGAAGGCCAGGCTGCCCGGGCGGGCGTGGCTGGCCAGGGGCTCGGCCACCGGGTGCAGGACCAGCTTGAGGTCCGCTTCGGTGGCCTGCAGCCATTCGGCGAGGCTGACGGGGGCGTCTATCTGCGGCAGCACCGAGCGGCCGCATTGCTCACAGGCGCTGATGGCGATCTGGCGCCAGTGGGCGGTGCGCTTGTCGGCGCGTTCGTCCTTCAGGCGCACTTCGCAGCGTTCGCTGACGATCGGGGTGATCCGCGCGGCGCCCAGTTCGGTGGCCTTCTGGATCGCCCAGTCCATGCGCTCGCCGCGCGACAGGCCCTGGCCCAGGTGCAGGCGCAGCGGCGACTCGGCCAGGCCGGCGAAGCTTTCGCGCAGCTCCACGCGCACGTTCTTCTTGCCTACTTCCACCAGTTCGCCGAGGAATTCCTGGCCGGAACCGTCGAACAGCTGCACGGCATCGCCAGCGGCATGCCGCAGCACGCGGCCGATGTAGTGGGCCTGGGCCTCGGGCAGCTCGTGCTGGCCGAGGGAGAGGGGGGCGTCGATGAAGAAGCGGGAAAGGCGCATAGGAAACAAAGCCGCTGAAGGCTGGAGGCTGAACGAAGAGCGGCATGGTGCAGCCCGCTTTGCATTTCGTCCAGCCTTCAGCCTCCAGCGCTCTTCTCGGCTCTCAGCCGCTAGCCCGGATCCCGATGATCCGGATACAACCCGCTGACCGCCACGCTCACCGAGTCCCGGCAGGCGATGTCGATGCCTTCGCTGGCCACTTCGGCGAGGAAGTCGATTTCCTCCGGGGTGATCACGTAGGGCGGCAGGAAGTACACCACGTTGCCCAGCGGGCGCAGCATGGCGCCGCGTTCCAGGGCGTGCTGGTAGACCTTCAGGCCGCGGCGTTCCTGCCAGGGGTAGGCCGCGCGGCTGGTCTTGTCCTGGACCATCTCGATGGCCAGGGCCATGCCGGTCTGGCGGACTTCGGCCACGTGGGGATGGTCGGCCAGGTGCGCGGTAGCCGAGGCCATGCGCGCGGCCAGGGCCTTGTTGGCCTCGATCACGTTGTCCTGCTCGAAGATGTCGAGGGTCGCCAGGGCCGCGGTGCAGGCCAGCGGGTTGCCGGTGTAGGTGTGCGAATGCAGGAAGGCGCGCAGGGTGGCGTAGTCGTCGTAGAAGGCCTGGTAGACCTTGTCGGTGGTCAGCACCGCGGCCATCGGCAGGTAGCCGCCGGTCAGCGCCTTGGACAGCACCAGGAAGTCCGGGGTGATGCCGGCCTGCTCGCAGGCGAACATCGTGCCGGTGCGGCCGAAGCCGACGGCGATCTCGTCGTGGATCAGGTGCACGCCGTAGCGGTCGCAGGCTTCGCGCAGCAGCTTCAGGTACACCGGGTGGTACATGCGCATGCCGCCGGCGCCCTGGATCAGCGGTTCGACGATGACCGCGGCGACCTCCCGGTGGTGCTGCTCCAGGGTGCGCTCCATGTGCTCGAACATGGCCCGCGAATGGGCCTCCCAGCTCTCGCCCTCGGCGCGCAGGTAGCAGTCCGGGCTGGGCACCTTGAGGGTGTCCAGCAGCAGCGACTTGTAGGTCTCGGTGAACAGTGCCACGTCGCCAACCGACATCGCCGCCACGGTCTCGCCGTGGTAGCTGTTGGTCAGGGTGACGAAGCGCTTCTTCGCCGGCTGGCCGCAGTTCTGCCAGTAGTGGTAGCTCATCTTCAGCGCCACCTCGATGCCCGAGGAGCCGTTGTCGGCGTAGAACACCCGCGACAGGCCCTCGGGCGTGAGGCGTGCCAGGCGCTCGGACAGCTCGACCACCGGCGCATGGGTGAAGCCGGCGAGGATCACGTGCTCCAGCTGGTCGACCTGGTCCTTGATGCGCTGGTTGATGCGCGGGTTGGCGTGGCCGAAGACGTTCACCCACCAGGAGCTGACCGCGTCCAGGTAGCGCTTGCCCTCGAAGTCCTCCAGCCACACGCCCTTGCCGCGGCGGATGGGGATGACCGGCAGGCGCTCGTGGTCTTTCATCTGGGTGCAGGGGTGCCAGAGCACCTCCAGGTCGCGCTGCATCCACTCGGCGTTCAGGCCCATGGAAGGTCTCCTCTTGAAGTCGTCGGGCAAGCCTATGCAATGGGACATGGACGGACAAGGCGCGCGCCGCGACACACGGCAGAGGGTGGCATCTGGCCGGCCACTGGGCGCTGGCGTATGCTGCGCGCCTTCGCACCATGTTGGGGGATGCACGATGAAGATTCGATGGCTGCGCGCGGCCTCGCTGCTGGCGCTGGCAGCGTTCAGCGCGTTCGCGTTGGGCAAGGACAAACAGCCGACCGCGATCGTGGTCGGCGGCGGGCTGGCGGGCCTCAGCGCCGCCTATGAACTGCAGCAGTCGGGCTGGCAGGTCACCCTGCTGGAGGCCAAGCCGCAGATCGGCGGGCGCTCGGGCCTGGCCACCAGCGAATGGCTGGGCAACGCCAAGGCCCAGCCGACCCTCAACGGCTACCTGGACACCCTCAAGCTGAAAGCGGTGCCGGCGCCGGAATTCGTGCGTACCCCCAGCTACCTGATCGACGGCGTCTACTACAGCTCCGCCGACCTGAAGCAGAAGATGCCCGCCGTGGCCGCCGACCTGGAGCGCTTCGAGAAGTCGCTGAACGATCTCTCGGCGTCCATCGACGACCCGCTCGACCCGCTGGCCAACAAGACCCTGTTCGCCCTCGACCAGCTCAACGTCGCCCGCTGGCTGGACAAGCTGAATCTGTCGCCGACCGCGCGCCTGCTGGTCAACCAGCGCATCCGCTCGCACTACGACGAGCCCTCGCGCCTGTCGCTGTTGTACCTCGCCCAGCAGGGCCGGGTGTACCGCAACGTCGACGACCGCGACCTGCGCGCCGCGCGCCTGCCGGGCGGTAGCCAGGTGCTGGCCCAGGCCTTCGTCAAGCAGTTGAAGACCATCAAGACCAACGCCCGCGTCAGCGCCATCGTGCAGGACAAGGACGGCGTCACCGTCAAGGCCGGCACCACCGGCTACAGCGCCGACTACGTGGTGCTCGCCGTGCCGCTGCGCGCCCTGGCCCAGATCCAACTGACCCCGGGGCTCAACGCCAGGCAGCAGGAAGCGCTGAAGAACACCAACTACGGCTGGCGCGACCAGATTCTGCTGAAGTTCAAGCGCCCGGTGTGGGACGACAAGTCGCGCCTGTCCGGCGAGATCTACAGCGACCAGGGCCTGGGCATGATCTGGGTCGAGCCCGCGCTCAAGGGTGGCGCCAACGTGCTGATCAACCTCTCCGGCGACAACGCCCGCGTGCTGCAGGCCTTCGGCGACCGGCAGATGGTCGACCAGGTGCTGATCCGCATGAACAAGTACTACCCGAAGATGCGCGGCGCCTATTCCGGCTATGAAATGCGCCGCTACAGCACCGACGTCAGCACCGGCGGCTCCTACCTGGCCTACGGCCCGGGGCAGATCAGCCGCTTCTGGCGCGCCTGGGAACAGCCGCTGCCGCGCGTCGCCTTCGCCGGCGAGCACACCGACGCGCTCTACCCGGGCACCATCGAGGGCGCCCTGCGCAGCGGCAAGCGCGCCGCCGCGCAACTGCGCGACCTGGCCGACGGCAAGAGCGTCAGCATCCCCGCGCCGGCCAAGGCCAGCGAAGCGCCGGCGGCGCCGGCCGCGGGCGAGGGCAAGAAGAAGGGCGCGTTCTCCTGGTTCACCGACATGTTCTGAGCCGCGGTTCCCGCCACTGCCTGTGAAAAAGGGGCGCCTTCCAGCGCCCCTTTTTCTTTGGCGGCGAATAATTCCCGCGCCCGGGGTGTTATCTCGAAAGAGGCACAGAAGGCTCTGGAATGGTCGTTAGCCAGCGAAGCTATCTTGTGAATCGATGTTTCAAAGCAGTAATTTCCACTTTTATCCGATCGTTTTGCCGCTAGTCTTGATGCTCCGGCTTTATCAGGAAACCTTTCGATGCAATGGCGTAATTCGCCCTCCCGTTACGGTCTGGTCAGTCTCTTCCTGCACTGGGGCAGCGCCCTGGTGGTCTTCGGCCTGTTCGGCCTGGGCCTGTGGATGCGCGAGCTGGACTACTATGACACCTGGTATCACCGCGCCCCGGAAATCCACAAGAGCATCGGCATCCTGCTGGCCATCGCCCTGATCGTGCGCATCGCCTGGCGCTTCCTCAGCCCGCCGCCGCCGGCCCCGGCCAACCATGGCGCGCTGACGCGCAAGGCCAGCAAGCTCGGCCACCTGGCGCTGTACGGGCTGCTGATCGCGGTGATAGTCGCCGGTTACCTGATTTCCACCGCCGAGGGCAAACCCATCAGCGTGTTCGGCTGGTTCGACGTGCCGGCGACCTTGAGCGGGCTGCCCGAGCAGGCCGACACCGCCGGCGCCATCCACCTGTACCTGGCCTGGGCCCTGGTGGTCTTCGCCGTACTGCACGCCCTGGCGGCGCTCAAACACCATTTCCTCGACCGCGATGCGACACTCACGCGCATGCTCGGCCGTTCCACGGATTGACCCCACCTAGCACCATATGGAGATCACCATGCTGAAGAAGACCTTCGCCGCCCTGGCCCTGGGTACCGCCCTGTTCAGCGCCGGCCAGGCCATGGCCGCCGACTACAAGATCGACAAGGAAGGCCAGCACGCCTTCATCGAGTTCCGCATCAAGCACCTGGGCTACAGCTGGCTGTACGGCCGCTTCGACGACTTCGACGGCGCCTTCACCTTCGACGAGAAGAACCCGGCCGCCGACAAGGTCAAGGTCACCATCAACACCAACAGCGTGAACACCAACCACGCCGAACGTGACAAGCACCTGCGCAGCGGCGACTTCCTCAACGTCTCGAAGAACCCCACCGCGACCTTCGAGTCCACCGGCGTCAAGGCCGACGGCAAGAACGCCGAGATCACCGGCAACCTGACCCTCAACGGCGTGACCAAGCCGGTCACCCTCAAGGCCGAGCTGATCGGCCAGGGCGACGACCCGTGGGGCGGCTACCGCGCCGGCTTCCTCGGCACCACCACCCTGAAGCTGAAGGACTTCAACATCCAGCGCGACCTCGGCCCGGCTTCCCAGGAAGTCGAGCTGACGCTGTCGGTGGAGGGTGTGCGTCAATAAGACGCGGTTGCAGCGAAACGCCGGCGCAAGCCGGCGTTTTCGTTACTGCGGCAGCTCTTCCTGGGCGTCCAGGCAGCGTTGTAGCAGGTGTGCCATGCAGCGCTGCTCCTCGGCATCCAGCGGTGCAAAGAGCCTGTCATGGGTGCATGCGAGAATCGCCTGGGCCTGGGCATGGACGACCTTGCCGGCCTCGGTGAGGAACAGCTGGAAGCTGCGCTGGTCCCCCGGGTTGCGCTCGCGGCGGACCAGGCCGCGGCTCTCCATCTCGCGGACCTTGCGGGTGATCAGCGCCTTGTCGCGGCACATCTGCCGGCCGACGTCCTGCAGGTTGATGAGGCCCTCGGCCTCGGCGATCAGCTCCAGCAGGCGGATGTCCGGCGGCGCCAGGTCGATGCCCTGGGCGAGCAGGCCCATCTGCAGCTGGTTGCGCAGATGCTCGAAGAGCGCCATCAGGTTCTGTGGCAGGTCGGGATTCACGGGACGGGTCATGGCCTGGACGGGGTAAACGGAATGTAAAGCCGATTGATCGGCCGATTCATTTTCCTTATTTTAGTTGACGCTATCAACTTTATGACAAGCCGCTCACGCCGAACGGGAATCGTCTGAAGCACCCGCCATGGGCTAAAACGTTTCAGTTGGTTACCGACAAGGCTTTCGGTCGTTTACAAACAAACCTGAATGTAAGTATTTTGCCAGCCTTTCCGGCCCGGCTGCCGCCGTGGTGCCGGATGCTTTCGCTTACGAGGACAACGATATGCAACGAACGCCAGCCAAGCGCGCCCTGGTTCCGGCCCTGCTCGTCGCCATGGCTACCCTTGCCGGTTGCGGCAAGAACGAGGCCCCGCAGCAGGCGCAGACCCCCGAGGTCGGTGTGGTGACCCTGCAGGCCCAGACGGTGCCGCTGAGCACCGAGCTGCCCGGCCGCACCACGGCGTTCCGGGTGGCCGAAGTGCGGCCGCAGGTCAACGGCATCATTCTCAAGCGCCTGTTCAAGGAAGGCAGCGACGTCAAGGAAGGCCAGCAGCTGTACCAGATCGACCCGGCCACCTACGAAGCCACCTACCAGAGCGCCAAGGCCAACCTGATGTCCACCCAGCAGCAGGCCGAGCGCTACAAGCTGCTGGTGGCCGACGAGGCGGTGAGCAAGCAGCAGTACGCCGATGCCCAGGCCGCCGCGCTGCAGGCCAAGGCCTCCGTCGACCAGGCGCAGATCAACCTGCGCTACACCAAGGTGCTGTCGCCCATCTCCGGGCGCATCGGCCGTTCGGCGGTGACCGAGGGCGCGCTGGTGACCAACGGCCAGGCCACCGCCATGGCCACCGTGCAGCAGCTCGACCCCATCTACGTCGACGTCACCCAGCCCTCCACCTCGCTGCTGCGCCTGCGCCGCGAGCTGGCCGCCGGCAACCTGCAGAAGGCCGGCGACAACGCGGCCAAGGTCAAGCTGTTCCTCGAGGACGGTTCGGCCTATCCGCTGGAAGGCAAGCTGGAGTTCTCCGAGGTCTCGGTGGACCAGGGCACCGGCTCGGTGACCGTCCGCGCGGTGTTCCCCAACCCCAAGCATGAATTGCTGCCGGGCATGTTCGTGCATGCCGTGCTGCAGGAAGGGGTGAAGGACAAGGCCATCCTCGCGCCCCAGCAGGGCGTGACCCGCGACCTGCGCGGCCAGCCCACCGCCCTGGTGCTGGGCGCCGACGACAAGGTCGAGCTGCGCAACATCAAGACCGACCGCACCGTGGGGGCCTACTGGCTGGTCACCGAGGGCCTGAAGCCCGGCGACCGCCTGATCACCGAAGGCCTGCAGTACGTCCAGCCCGGCGCCAAGGCCAAGGCCGTGCCGGCGAAGAACGTCGCCCCCGCGCCGGAGGCCGGCAAGCCCGCCGCCTCGGACAGCCAGGGTTAACCAAGGGGTTTCGCAATGTCGAAGTTTTTCATTGACCGGCCTATCTTCGCCTGGGTTATAGCCCTGGTGATCATGCTGGCGGGCGGGTTGTCGATCCTCTCGCTGCCGGTGAACCAGTACCCGGCCATCGCCCCGCCGGCGATCGCCATCCAGGTCAGCTACCCGGGCGCTTCCGCGGAAACCGTGCAGGACACGGTGGTCCAGGTGATCGAGCAGCAGATGAACGGTCTCGACCATCTGCGCTACATCTCCTCGGAGAGCAACTCCGACGGCAGCATGACCATCACCGTGACCTTCGATCAGGGCACCAGCCCGGACATCGCCCAGGTCCAGGTGCAGAACAAGCTGCAGCTGGCCACGCCGCTGTTGCCGCAGGAAGTGCAGCAGCAGGGCATCCGCGTGACCAAGGCGGTGAAGAACTTCCTGATGGTCGTCGGCATCGTCTCCGAAGACGGCAGCATGACCAAGGAAGACCTGTCGAACTACATCGTCTCCAACATCCAGGACCCGCTGTCGCGGACCGCGGGCGTGGGCGACTTCCAGGTGTTCGGTTCGCAGTACGCCATGCGCATCTGGCTGGACCCGGCCAAGCTCAACAGCTACCAGCTGACGCCCAACGACATCGTCACCGCGGTGCAGGCGCAGAACGTGCAGATCTCCTCCGGCCAGCTGGGCGGCCTGCCCGCGTTGCCGGGGCAGCAGCTCAACGCGACCATCATCGGCAAGACCCGCCTGCAGACCGCCGAGCAGTTCGGCGACATCCTGCTCAAGGTCAACACCGACGGCTCCCAGGTGCGCCTGAAGGACGTCGCCCGGGTGGCGCTCGGCGGCCAGGACTACAGCATCAACGCGCAGTTCAACGGCAAGCCGGCCTCGGGTATCGCCATCAAGCTGGCCACCGGCGCCAACGCGCTGGACACCGCCAAGGCGATCCGCGCCACCATCGGCCGCCTGCAGGAGTTCATGCCCGAGGGCATGAAGGTGGTCTACCCGTACGACACCACCCCGGTGGTCTCCGCTTCCATCCATGAAGTGGTCAAGACCCTCGGCGAGGCGATCCTCCTCGTGTTCCTGGTGATGTACCTGTTCCTGCAGAACTTCCGCGCCACCCTGATCCCGACCATCGCCGTGCCGGTGGTGCTGCTGGGCACCTTCGGCGTGCTGGCGGCGTTCGGCTTCTCGATCAACACCCTGACCATGTTCGGCATGGTGCTGGCCATCGGCCTATTGGTGGACGACGCCATCGTGGTGGTGGAGAACGTCGAGCGGGTGATGGCCGATGAAGGCCTGCCGCCCAAGGAGGCTGCGCGCAAGTCCATGGGCCAGATCCAGGGCGCGCTGGTGGGCATCGCCATGGTGCTCTCGGCGGTGTTCCTGCCGATGGCCTTCTTCGGCGGCTCCACCGGGGTGATCTACCGGCAGTTCTCCATCACCATCGTCTCGGCCATGGCCCTGTCGGTGCTGGTGGCGCTGATCCTCACCCCGGCGCTGTGCGCCACCATGCTCAAGCCCATCGAGAAGGGCGACCACGGCGAGCACAAGCGCGGCTTCTTCGGCTGGTTCAACCGCAAGTTCATCGACACCACCCACGGCTACGAGCGTGGCGTGACCTCGATCCTCAAGCACCGCTCGCCGTACCTGCTGCTGTACGTGGTCATCGTCATCGGCATGGCCTGGCTGTTCACCCGCATTCCCACCTCCTTCCTCCCCGACGAGGACCAGGGCGTGCTCTTCGCCCAGGTGCAGACGCCGCCGGGTTCCACCGCCGAGCGCACGCAGAAGGTGGTCGACCACATGCGCGAGTACCTGCTGGACAAGGAAGGCCAGGCGGTCAGCTCGGTGTTCACCGTCACCGGCTTCAACTTCGCCGGCCGCGGCCAGAGCTCGGGCATGGCCTTCATCATGATGAAGCCCTGGGAAGAGCGCCCCGGCTCGGAGAATAGCGTGTTCGCCGTGGCCGAGCGCGCCCAGCACTACTTCTTCAGCATCAAGGACGCGATGGTCTTCGCCTTCGCCCCGCCGGCGGTGCTGGAGCTGGGCAACGCCACCGGTTTCGACATCTACCTGCAGGACCAGGCGGGCGTCGGCCACGAGGCGCTGATGCAGGCGCGCAACCAGTTCCTCCAGCTCGCCGCGCAGAACCCCGTGCTGCAGCGCGTGCGCCCCAACGGCCTGAACGACGAGCCGCAGTACCAACTGCTGATCGACGACGAGAAGGCCAGTGCGCTGGGCGTTTCGCTGGCGGACATCAACAACACCATCTCCATCGCCTGGGGTTCGAAGTACATCAACGACTTCATCGACCGCGGCCGGGTGAAGAAGGTGTACGCCCAGGGCGAGCCCGGTGCGCGCATGAGCCCGGAAGACCTGGCCAAGTGGTACGTGCGCAACAGCAGCGGCGAGATGGTGCCCTTCACCGCCTTCGCCACCGGCAAGTGGACCTACGGCTCGCCGAAGCTGGCGCGCTACAACGGCGTGCCGGCCATGGAAATCCTCGGTGAGCCGGCCCCGGGCCGCAGTACCGGCGAGGCCATGGCGGCGGTGGAAGAGATCGTCCAGCAACTGCCCAAGGGCGTCGGCTACTCCTGGACCGGCCTGTCCTACGAGGAACGCCTGGCCGGCTCGCAGACCACCTCGCTGTTCGTGCTCTCGGCCATCGTGGTGTTTCTCTGCCTGGCGGCGCTGTACGAGAGCTGGTCGATCCCGTTCTCGGTGATGCTGGTGGTGCCCCTGGGGATCATCGGTGCGCTGCTGGCCACCTCGATGCGCGGGCTGTCCAACGACGTGTTCTTCAAGGTCGGCCTGCTCACCACCATCGGCCTGTCGGCGAAGAACGCCATCCTCATCGTGGAGTTCGCCAAGGAACTGCACGAGCGCGAGGGCAAGCACATCGTCGACGCGGCCATCGAGGCCTGCCGCATGCGTCTGCGCCCGATCGTCATGACCTCGCTGGCGTTCATCCTCGGCGTGGTGCCGCTGGCGATTTCCAGCGGCGCCGGCTCCGGCAGCCAGCACGCCATTGGTACCGGCGTGATCGGCGGCATGGTCACCGCGACCGTGCTGGCGATCTTCTGGGTGCCGTTGTTCTACGTGGTGGTCAGCACCCTGTTCAAGGACAAGGCGTCCAAGGAACAGGCGACCACCGAGAAGGGGCATTGATATGAGAAAGTCCTTACTCAGCCTGGCCCTGGCGACCGCCGCGCTGTCCGGCTGTTCGCTGATCCCGGACTACCAGCGCCCCGAGGCGCCGGTAGCCCAGGCCTACCCCCAGGGCCCGGCCTATGCCGGCGCCCAGGGCGGCGGCGCGAGCGCCGCCGCCGACCTCGACTGGCAGAACTTCTTCAGCGACCCGCAGCTGCGCCGCCTGGTCGAAGTGGCCCTGGACAACAACCGCGACCTGCGCGTCGCCGCGCTGAACGTCGAGGCCTACCAGGCGCAGTACCGCATCCAGCGCGCCGAGCTGTTCCCGGCGGTGAGCGCCGACGTGAGCGGTTCGCGCCAGCGCCTGCCGGAGCGGGTGTCGACCACCGGCAACGACATGATCAGCAGCCAGTACGGCGCCACCCTGGGCGTCACCGCCTGGGAAGTGGACCTGTTCGGCCGCCTGCGCAGCCTGCGCGATGAGGCCCTCGAGCAGTACCTGGCGACCGAAGAGGCGCGCCGCAGTACCCAGACCGCGCTGGTGGCCAACGTCGCCAACGCCTACCTGACGCTGCGTGCCGACCAGGCCCAGCTGAAGCTGACCCGCGACACCCTGGCCACCTACCAGAAGACCTACGACCTGACCAAGCGCAGCAACGAGGTCGGCGTCGCCTCGGCCCTGGACCTGCGCCAGGCGCAGACCTCGGTGGAAAGCGCGCGGGCGACCCTGGCGCAGTACACCCGGCTGGTGGCCCAGGACCAGAACGCCCTGACCCTGCTGCTGGGCAGCGGCGTGCCGGCCGACCTGCCGCAAGGCATGGACCTGGAGCAGCAGGTGCTGGCCCAGGTGCCGGCGGGCCTGCCCTCGGACCTGCTGCAGCGGCGCCCGGACGTGCTCGAGGCCGAGCACCAGCTCAAGGCGGCCAACGCCAACATAGGCGCGGCGCGCGCGGCCTTCTTCCCGAGCATCAGCCTGACCGCCAACGCCGGCAGCCTGAGCCCGGACCTGTCCGGCCTGTTCGACGCGGGTTCCGGCACCTGGCTGTTCAAGCCGTCCATCAGCCTGCCGATCTTCAACGCCGGCAGCCTGAAGGCCAGCCTGGACCTGGCCAAGGTGCAGAAGAACATCTACGTCGCGCAGTACGAGAAGGCCATCCAGAGCGCCTTCTCGGAAGTCGCCGACGGCCTGGCCGCACGGGGCACCTACGGCGAGCAGTTGACCGCCCAGCGCGCCCTGGTCAAGGCCAGCGAGGACTACTACCGCCTGGCCGAGAAGCGCTACCGCACCGGCGTGGACAACTACCTGACCCTGCTCGACGCCCAGCGCTCGCTGTTCAGCGCCCAGCAGCAGCTGATCACCGACCGCCTGAACCAGCTCACCAGCGAGGTGAACCTGTACAAGGCGCTCGGCGGCGGCTGGCAGGAAAGCACCGCGCAGAAGCAGTCGCAGCCACAGCCCAAGGGCTGAGGCCTCGGCCCACGGAAACGCCGCCCCTCGGGGCGGCGTTTTCGTTTGTGGGGCCCAGCGATTTTCGTAGGAGCGGATTTATCCGCGATTTTCGTGCATGGGATCGGCCCATCGCGGACGGAGTCCGCTCCTACGATCGTGCCTCCCGGGAATTGTAGGAGCGGGCCCTGCCCGCGATTCGCGCGCAGGGCGCGCTCCTACAGGGGGAGTGGCGCGGGTAGGGTTGTGTAGGAGCGGATCTCATCCGCGAATCGCGCCGGGACGTCCGGCTATCGCGGACAAGGTCCGCTCCGATCGTGCCTCCCGGGAATTGTAGGAGCGGGCCCTGCCCGCGATTCGCGCGCAGGGCCCGCTCCTACAGGGGGAGTGGCGCGGGTAGGGTTGCGTAGGAGCGGATCTCATCCGCGAATCGCGCCGGGACGTCCGGCCATCGCGGACAAGGTCCGCTCCTACGGGGGAATGGCGCGGGTGGGGTTGCGTCGACATCGTAGGATGGGTTGAGCGGAGCGATACCCATCGCCATGGTCCGATGGGTATCGCAAGCTCAACCCATCCTACGAAGAGCGTCCCTGCACGGTTGGCGTACAACCGCGAACGGTTGTACGCCCTACAACGCGGCGCCTTGCCCCGCCGGGCGGATGTCGTGGTCGGCCAGCCAGTCCAGGGCGCATTCGCGCAGGCGTTCGGATTGATAGTCGTACCAGGCCTGGAGCAGGTCCGGGTAGCCCATGAGCACGTGGCGGAAGGCCTTGAACGGCTTGCGGCCTTCCAGGGCCGAGGCCATTGCAGCGTAGGCGTGGGGTTCGCCGACTTCGCGGAGGAAGTCGCGCATCAGCTCCAGGGATTCGCGGCTGCTCAGCGGCTCGATCGGCAGCAGGCGTTCCGGGTCCTGCTCCAGCAGGAGCAGCAGGTCCGGGTCGGGGGAGTCGCTCAGCAGCGGCACCACCTGGCCGCTGCCCAGGTCCAGGTAGTGCTCTATGTCGCTGGTGTCGAGGGCGACGGCGAGTTCGTCGAGGTCGATGGTCAGCGGGCGCATGGTCACTCTCCGGTTGGGCGAGAGCCCCAGCCTATCCCATGCGCGGCCTTCCTGTCCGCTGCAATCCTGTTACAGGCGGAAGCGCCCGACCTGGCCCTGCAGGTCGCCGCCCAGGCGCGCCAGTTCGTTGCTCGAGGCGGCGGTCTGCTGGCTGGCGGCGGCCGACTGCTCGGCGATGTCGCGGACCTGGCCGACGCTGCGGCTGATCTCGGCGGCGACGCTGCTCTGCTGTTCGGCGGCGGAGGCGATCTGCAGGTTCATGTCCTGGATCTGCGCCACGCTGCGGGCGATGGCGGACAGCGCGTCGCCGGCGCGGCGCGTCAGCTCGACGGAGTCGCCGGTCAGCACGCGGCTGTCGTCCATGCATTGCGCGGCATCCTCGGCGCCGCGCTGCAGGGCGGCGATCAGCGCCTCGATCTCGGCGGTGGACTGCTGGGTGCGCTGGGCCAGCGCGCGTACTTCGTCGGCGACCACCGCGAAGCCGCGCCCGGCCTCGCCGGCGCGGGCCGCTTCGATGGCGGCGTTGAGGGCCAGCAGGTTGGTCTGCTCGGCCACCGACTTGATCACGTCGAGCACGCTGCCGATCTTCCCGCTGTCGCCGCGCAGGCGCGCCATGGCCTGGGTGGAGCGTTCCACCTCGGCGGCCAACTGGTCGATGCGGGCGATGGCCTGGCCGACCACCTGCTCGCCGTCGCGGGCCTGGGCGTCGGCCTGGCGGGCGGTGCCGGAGGCCTGCTCGGCGTTGCGCGCCACTTCCTGCACGGTGGCGGCCATTTCCTCGATGGCGCTGGCCACCTGCTCGGTTTCCAGGCGCTGGCTGTCGACGCCGGCGCGGGTCTGCTCGGTGACCGCCGACAGCTCGTCGGCGGCGGTGGCCAACTGGCCGACGCTGCCGCCGATGTGGCCGATCAGCTCGCCCAGGCTGTCGCGCATGCGCAGCATGGTGCGTTGCAGCTGGCCCAGCTCGTCGCGGCGCTGCAGGTGCAGGTCGCCGCCCAGGTCGCGGGACAGATCGCCCTGGGCGATGTGTTCGGCCAGTTCGAGGGATTCGTGCAGCGGGCGGACGATCTGGCGGTTGATCGCCCACACCGAGAGGGCGCCGAAGAACAGCGCGAACAGGGCGGTCAGCGCCTGGTGCCATTGCGCTTGGCTGGCCGCCGCGTCGCGCTGCTGCAGCCCTTCTTCGAACAGGGCGCCGCTGGCGCGGAACAGGGCTTCGGCACGGCTGTCGAGGCCGGGGTTGGCCTGGCTGCGCTGTTGTGCGTCGGCGCGCAGCAGGTCGTCGGCGGCCTGGGCGTAGTCGGCAAGGGCCTGGCGCAAGGCGTCGAGACGGGGCCCGGCGAAGCCGTCGCGGGCCAGGCGTTCGCTGCCGGCCTGCAGCTCGCCCAGTACCGAACGCAGGCGCTGGGCCTGTTCCGCGCTGCCTTCGAGCTGGTAGCGCAGGCGCGCCAGTTCCGCCTGGCGGGCGCCGGCGTCGAGCTGGCCGATGTGCGTCAGGCGTTCGCTGTAGGCGCCCTGTTCGTTCAGGCCCTGGATGCCGCCGAGCAGCACCAGCAGGGTCAGCAGCAGGCAGATGCCGAAGCCCACGGTGAGCTTGAGGCTGACGTTCATGCGGCCGAGCTGAAGGACCAGCCAATCGTACATGTCGAATACTCCAGGCAGACGAGGCCGCGGGACGGGCCCGAAGCCGGAAATGCAGGCTGTTTTGTCGTTCTTCTTGTCGTGCAGGCGAGGGACTTTTTCGGGACGCATCTGTGTGCGTCAAAGCTTATCGGCGATTTTGTCTGAAACTTCAGTGCCAAATTCGTAATTTTTCGTACGTCGGCAAAGGCCCGCCAGGACGGCGGGCCGGAGGGGGAGGGCTCAGAGGCGGAAACGGCCGACCAGGCCCTGCAGCTCGGTGCCCAGGCGCGCCAGCTCGACGCTGGAGGCGGCGGTTTCCTCGCTGGCGGCGGCGGTCTGCTCGGAGATGTCGCGCACGCTGAGCACGCTGCGGTTGATCTCCTCGGCCACCGCGCTCTGTTGCTCGGCGGCGGCGGCGATCTGCTGGTTCATCGACTGGATGCCGGAGACGGTGCGGGTGATGGCCTCCAGCCGCTCGCCGGCGCGGCGCGCCAGTTCCAGGGTGTTGTCGGTGAGTTCGCGGCTGCTCTCCATGCGCTGCACGGCCTGCTGGGTGCCGCTGTGCAGGCCGGCGATCAGTTCCTCGATCTCCTCGGTGGACTGCTGGGTGCGGCGGGCCAGGGCACGCACCTCGTCGGCGACCACGGCGAAGCCGCGCCCGGCGTCGCCGGCGCGGGCCGCTTCGATGGCGGCATTGAGGGCCAGCAGGTTGGTCTGCTCGGCCACCGCCTTGATCACGTCGAGCACGCTGCCGATCTTCTCGCTCTCGCGCTTGAGCTGCTGCACCGCTTCGTTGGAGCGGCCCACCTCGCCGGCCAGGCGGTCCATCTGCCCGACCGCCTCGCTGACCGCCTGGGCGCCGGCGCCGGCCTCGCGGTCCGCGGCGCTGGCGGCTTCCGAGGCTTCCTCGGCGTTGCGCGCCACTTCCAGCACGGTGGTGGCCATCTCGGTCATGGCCGTGGCCACCTGGTCGGTCTCGCTCTTCTGGTTGTTCACCCCGGCGCTGGTCTGCTCGGTGACCGCCGAGAGTTCCTCCGCGGCGCTGGCGATCTGGGTGACGCCGTCGTGGATGCGGCCGATCAGCTCGCGCAGCGACTGGCTCATGCGCTGCATGCTGGCCTGCAACTGGCCCAGCTCGTCGCGGCGCTCGACGCGCAGTTCCTGGCTGAGGTCGCCGTCGGCGATGCGCGCGGCGGCGGCCAGCGACTGGCGCAGCGGCAGGACGATCTGGCGGGTGATCAGCCAGGCCGCCAGCACGCCCAGCACCAGGACCAGCAGCGAGGCCAGGGCCAGCAGTTGCCTGGCCTGGCTGGCGTCTTCATCGCGCTTGGCCGTCTGGCCGTCGCTCAGTTCGGCGCTGAGTTTCTCGATCAGCAGGCCGCTGTCGCGCATCTGGTTGCGCGCCTGCTGGCTGTTGTTGACTTCGTTGCGGTAGCGGTCCAGCGCCTTGCGGTAGTCGCGCAGGGCGTTCACCACGGCCTGGTAGTTGGCCTGCTGCTCCGGCACGGCGGCCTGGGCGTGCTGTTCCACGGTGGCGGTGACCTGCTCCAGGGCGCTGATCGCGCCCTGTTCGAGGCTGGGGTCTTCGTTGGCGGTGTAGCTGAGCACCTGGAAGCGGGCGTCCATCAGCTGGCGGCCCAGCTCGGAGACGTCGGCGATGGCCTTGAGGGAGTCGACGCTGCCGCTCTCCACCAGGTGCTGCTCCACCAGTTCCAGCCCCTGGGTGACCACCGAAGCCTTGCGGATCAGCGTCTTGCGCGCGCTGTCGCGGCTGTCGAAGGACTTGTGCAGGCCTTTGAACAGGGTGCGGTACTGGCTGGTGAGCTGGCGTTGCCGCTCGACCTTCTCCAGGTCCGAGGAGGCGACGAGCAACTGGCCGACGCGCTGTTGCTGCTGGTCCAGCTCGTTGATGCTCTGTTCCACCAGCTTGGCGTCTTCCGCGGTGCGGCTGGACTGGTATTTCAGGCGGGTGGTGCGCAGGTCCTTGGTCATGGCGAGTAGCTTGGAGATTTCGCCGATCTTGTCGCCCCGGGATATCAGGCTGTTCAGGTTGAGCGCGCCGGTCAGCGCGATGAGCAGGGTGAGCAGCAGCACCAGGCCGAAGCCGATGGCGAGTTTCCAGTTGACCGTGAGATTGCTGAACCAGCGGGACATGAACGCGGCGCTCCAGGGGACGATGGGGCTGCGGCTGCCGCGGGGGCGGCCGCCGATTGACCAATGCCTGTCATATCGGCGAGGCGACACGAATCTGAAATTTCTTTAGTAAATTTCTGACCGACGATTCCCGGTAGGGCTGCCGAGAGGGTTCGGGTCAGAACAGTCGGGCCAGCAGGGCGGTGACCGCGGTTTCCACGCGCAGGATGCGCTCGCCCAGTTGCACCGGGGCCAGCCCGGCCTCGCGCAGTTTCTCGACCTCGTAGGGAATCCAGCCGCCCTCGGGGCCGATGGCCAGGGTCACGGCCTGCTCGACCGCCCGCGGGCAGTCCGGCCAGGGCCCGGGGTGGCCGATCAGCCCCAGGCTGCCGGCGGCCAGAGCCGGTAGGCGGTCTTCGACGAAGGGCTTGAAGCGCTTTTCGATGGTCACTTCCGGCAGCACGGTGTCGCGGGCCTGCTCCAGGCCCAGGACCAGTTGCTCGCGGATGGCCGCGGGCTCCAGGAAGGGCGTCTGCCAGAAGCTCTTCTCCACCCGGTAGCTGTTCAGCAGGACCAGGCGCGGCACGCCCATGGCGGCCACGGTCTGCAGCACGCGGCGGAGCATCTTCGGCCGCGGCAGGGCCAGCAGCAGGGTCAGCGGCAGCTTGGCCGGCGGCGCCTGGGTGAAGCTCACCTGCAGTTCCGCCTCGTCGCGGGAAAGGCTCAGCACGCGGCCTTCGCCCATCAGCCCGCCCAGGCGGCCGACGCGCAGGCTGTCGCCGCTTTCGGCGCGGTGCACTTCGTGCAGGTGGGTGAGGCGGCGGTCGCGCAGCAATACGCGGTCCGCCGCGACGAAGTCGGCGTCGTCGAGCAGCAGCAGGTTCACGGGCGCGTCGCTGGCGGCTGGTCGCCTTTCTCTTCGGATTGCGCATCCTCGTCGCGGTTGCGCTTGCGGATCAGCCGGCTGAACAGCACCCCGGCCTCGAACAGCATCCACATGGGCACGGCCAGCAGCGTCTGCGACATCGGGTCCGGCGGGGTGAGGACCATGCCGACCACGAAGCAGCCGATGATGACGTAGGGGCGGATCTTCTTCAGGTAGGCCACGTCGACCACCCCGATCCACACCAGCAGCACCGTGGCCACGGGGATTTCGAAGGCCACGCCGAAGGCGAACAGCAGGGTGAGGAAGTCCAGGTAGCTGTTGATGTCGGTCATCGGCGTCACCCCTTCCGGGGCCTGGCCGAGGAAGAAGTGGAACATCAACGGGAACACCAGGAAGTAGGCGAAGGCCATGCCGGTGTAGAACAGCACCACGCTGGAGGCCAGCAGCGGCAGGGCCACGCGCTTCTCGTGCTTGTACAGGCCGGGGGCGATGAAGCCCCAGATCTGCGCCAGGATCACCGGCATGGCCAGCAGCACGGCGACGATCATGGTCAGCTTCAGCGGCGCGAGGAACGCCGACGCCGGGTCGATGGCGATCATGGTCGCGCCTTCCGGGAGGAAGCGGCGCAGCGGCGCGGAGGCCAGGGCGTAGATCTTCTGCGAGAAGTACAGCAGGCCGATGAAGATCACGAAGATAGCCACCACGCAACGCAGCAGGCGCGTGCGCAGCTCGGTCAGGTGCGAGACCAGGGGCATTTCCTGGTCGTTTTCGGGCTGTTCGGGTTTTTCGTCGCTCATGGGGTACGCGGCGTCTCGGACGGAGGGGCGGCGGCCGGCGCGGCCGTGGCCTCGGGCGCGGCTGGCGCGGCGGGTGCCTCGGGTGCGGCCGGGATACCGACGCCGGGCATGTTGGCCAGGCGGCTGTTCGGTGCGATGGTCGGCGGCGCAGGCGGCGCCGTGGGCTCGGCCTGCGCGGCGCTATCGGCCGGCGGCTGCTGGCCGGTGAGCGGCGCCATCAGCTTCTGCGCTTCACGCTCCATCTGCAGGATGTGCTCGTTGTGCAGCTGCCGGCGGATTTCGTCGGCGCCCAACTCGCGCTCCACTTCCTGCTTGATGGCGTTGAAGCTGCGTTTCAGCCGGCCGATCCACAGGCCCGCGGTGCGCGCGGCGCCGGGCAGGCGCTCGGGGCCGAGCACCAGCAGGGCGACCAGGCCCACCAGCAGCAGTTCGCTGAAGCTGATTCCGAACATGGCGTTCTTCCCATCAGTCCTTGCGCTGCGGCTCTTCGACCTTCTGCGCCTGGGCGTCGATGGTGTGCGGCTGGTTCAGCGGCGGGTTGGCCGGCGGCTGCTGCTGGGGCTTCTCCTCCTCTTCGGTGTTCATCGCCTTGCGGAAGCCCTTGACCGCCTCGCCGACGTCCGAGCCCAGGGTCTTCAGGCGCTTGGTGCCGAATACCAGCACCACCACGATCAGGATGACGACCCAGTGTTTCCAGTCAAAGATGCCCATCTTGTTCTCCTCGAAGTAATCGGGTTCAGGCCGACGGCTGGCGCGCGGCTTTCTCGTCGTGGCCGGAGAGTCCGAAACGGCGCTCCAGCTCGTCCAGTACCGCCTGGGGATGCTGGCCGAGGGCGGCGAGCATGACCAGGGAATGGAACCAGAGGTCGGCGGTTTCGTAGATCAGGTCCGTGCAGTCGCCGCTCTGCGCGGCGTCCTTGGCGGCGAGGATGGTTTCCACCGATTCCTCTCCGACCTTTTCCAGGATCTTGTTCAGTCCCTTGTGGTACAGGCTGGCCACGTAGGAGCTTTCGGGGGCGGCGTTCTTGCGCCCCTCCAGCACCTCGGCCAGGCGCGCGAGGGTGTTGTCACTCATGGCTGTGCCCCGGCTTGTCGTAGATGGCGTGCGGGTCCTTGAGCACCGCGTCGACGACCGTCCAGCCGCCGTCCTGGTAGACCCGGTAGAAGCAGCTTTCGCGGCCGGTGTGGCAGGCGATGCCGCCGACCTGCTCGACCATCAGGATGACGACGTCGGCGTCGCAGTCCAGGCGCAACTCGTGCAGCTTCTGCACGTGGCCGGATTCCTCGCCCTTGCGCCAGAGCTTGCCGCGCGAGCGCGACCAGTAGATGGCGCGGCCCTCGGCGGCGGTCAGGGCCAGGGATTCGCGGTTCATCCAGGCCATCATCAGCACGCGGCCCGTCTTGTGGTCCTGGGCGATCGCCGGCACCAGGCCGTCGGCGTTCCAGTGAATTTCGTCCAGCCAGTCTTTCATCTTCGCTTCCGTACAGCGGGCGTTCTCACGCCCCGCGGCAGTTTCATCAACGACCAAGTGTGCCAGCAGTGGCGACGACTGGCTATCGGCGCAGAATCAGATACAGACCACCGGCCAGCATGGCCCAGGCCGGCCAGGCCTCGATACTGTGGGTGGCCAGGCCGATCTGGGTGGCGCCGGCCACCAGCACTGCGCCGATCAGTCGCGGCACCCAGGCGCCGGACAGGGGCTGGGCGCCGGTCGCTTGCGGCTCCTGGGGTTGCGCCAGGCGCTCCAGGGTGTCGCGGGTCATCTGCGCCAGGTGCGGCAGCTGCTCGACGTGCTGTTGGGCGTTGCGTAGCAGCTGGGCGGGGCTCATGCGCTCGCGCATCCAGCGTTCCAGATAGGGCTGGGCGGTGCTCCACAGGTCCAGCTCGGGGTAGAGCTGGCGGCCCAGGCCCTCGATGTTCAGCAGGGTCTTCTGCAGCAGCACCAGTTGCGGCTGCACTTCCATGTTGAAACGCCGCGCGGTCTGGAACAGGCGCAGCAGCACCTGGCCGAAGGAGATGTCCTTGAGCGGCTTCTCGAAGATCGGCTCGCACACCGTGCGGATCGCCGCCTCGAAGTCGTTGACGCGGGTTTCCGCCGGCACCCAGCCGGAGTCGATGTGCAACTGGGCGACCTTGCGGTAGTCGCGCTTGAAGAAGGCGATCAGGTTGCGCGCCAGGTAGTCCTGGTCCTCGTCGGTGAGGCTGCCGACGATGCCGCAGTCCACCGCGATGTACTGCGGGCTCCAGGGCGTGCGGGTGCTGACGAAGATGTTGCCCGGGTGCATGTCGGCGTGGAAGAAGCTGTCGCGGAACACCTGGGTGAAGAAGATCTCCACGCCGCGCTCGGCCAGGGCCTTGAAGTCGGTGCGCTGGTCGCGCAGGGTGTTCAGGTCGGTGACCGGGATGCCGTAGATGCGCTCCATCACCAGCACCTTGGGCCGGCACCAGTCCCAGTACACCTGGGGCACGTAGAGCAGCGGCGAGCCGTCGAAGTTGCGCCGCAGCTGGCTGGAGTTGGCCGCCTCGCGCAGCAGGTCGAGTTCGTCGTAGATGGTCTTCTCGTAGTCGCTGACCACCTCCACCGGGTGCAGGCGGCGGGCGTCGGCTGAGACGCGCTCGGCCAGGCGGGCGAGGATGAACAGCCAGGACATGTCGGCGCGGATCACGGGCTTGAGGCCCGGGCGGATCACCTTGACCACCACTTCCTCGCCGCTTTTCAGCTGTGCGGCATGCACCTGGGCCACCGAGGCCGAGGCCAGCGGCTCGCGCTCGAAGCGGGCGAAGACCTGCTCGACCTTCGCCCCCAGCTGCTCCTCGATCAGCGCCACCGAGGCTTCCGGCGGGAACGGCGGGACCTTGTCCTGCAGGCGCGCCAGTTCGTTGGCGATGTCGTCGGGCAAGAGGTCGCGGCGGGTCGAGAGGATCTGCCCGAACTTGATGAAGATCGGCCCCAGGCCTTCCAGGGCCAGGCGGATGCGCTCGCCGCGGCTCAGCTCCAGCTTGCGCCGCGGCAGCCAGCGCCAGGGCAGCAGGCCGCCGAGCAGGCGCAGGTACCAGGGCAGCATCGGCAGTTCGAGAATGAGATCGTCGAGGCGGTAGCGGATCACCACGCTCTGGATGCGCAGCAGGCGGCGGAAGGCGAGCAGCTTCATGCGTCGGGTTTCAGCTTCTTGGACAGGCGCGCCAGGCGCGCGTCGAGGCGATCGAGGGCGATCTTCAACTGGTCGAGTTCGGCGAAGCGCGCTTCGGCCTCGTTGCGCCCGACCAGGGTGCGGCTTTCCTCGGCGAGGTAGTCGGCCAGGCTCAGGCGCAGGCTTTCCAGGCTGTCGCCGGCCCAGCGCGCGCCGCCGCGCAGGCGGCTGCCGAGCAGTTGCGCGGGCAGCGGGCCGAGCCAGCGCTGCACTTCGTATTCCCAGTCCAGCTCCAGGCTCTGGAGGATGTCGGCCAGCTCCAGGAGCAGGGCGCTATCGCCGCCCATTTCCACTTCCGGGCTGTGCAGCACGCTGGTCTTGTCGGCGGCCAGGGCCAGCTGTAGCAGGCGCCCGGCCGGAGCGCGCAGGGTGCAGTCGACCGCGGCCTCGTGGTGCGCGGCCAGGTGCAGGCCATCGGCGTCGGGGAGGATGAACAGGCGCAGCGGCGGCGCCTGGCAATCCACTTCCAGGACCCGCCCGGCGAGCCGGGCGAGACGCTGCAGGGCCACACCGTCCAGGCGCAGCACGTGGTTCACGCCGGCTTCGGCGCTGGCCAGCAGCGCCTGGGTCAGGAGCGCCATTTCAGGGCTTGATGCCGCGGTGCAGAGCGACCACGCCGCCGGTCATGTTGTGGTAGGTGACGCGGTCGAAACCGGCCTCGACCATCATCGACTTCAGGGTTTCCTGGTCCGGGTGCATGCGGATCGACTCGGCCAGGTAGCGGTAGCTCTCGGCGTCGTTGGTGACCAGCTTGCCCATCAGCGGCAGCAGGGTGAAGGAGTAGGCGTCGTAGGCCTTGGACAGCAGGCTGTTGGTGGGCTTGGAGAACTCCAGCACCAGCAGGCGCCCGCCCGGCTTGAGCACCCGCAGCATGGAGCGGATGGCGGCGTCCTTGTGGGTGACGTTGCGCAGGCCGAAGGCGATGCTCACGCAGTCGAAGTGGTTGTCCGGGAAGGGCAGCTTCTCGGCGTCGGCCTGGACGAACTTGACGTTGCCGGCCACGCCGCTGTCCAGCAGCTTGTCGCGGCCGACCTTGAGCATGGAGGCGTTGATGTCCGCCAGCACCACCTCGCCGGTGGGGCCGACCAGGCGCGAGAACTGGCGGGTCAGGTCGCCCGTGCCGCCGGCGATGTCGAGCACGCGGTTGCCGGCGCGCACGCCGGACAGCTCGATGGTGAAGCGCTTCCACAGGCGGTGGACGCCGCCGGACATCAGGTCGTTCATCAGGTCGTACTTGGCGGCGACCGAATGGAAGACCTCGGCGACCTTCTCGGCCTTCTCGCTCTCGCGCACGGTCTTGTAGCCGAAGTGCGTGGTGGGGTCGGCGGGGCCCTGGTCCCCGGCGGGTTTGCGCGGCTCGCTCATGGCGTTTCTACCCTGGAAGTCAGTGGCGGGCATTCTAACAGGATGTGGGAAAAACGCCGCCCCGGGGCGCGGGGTGCGGCGAAACGTCGTGCGGCGTATCATCCACCGGTCTGTCATTCCGGAGTCGCCCATGTCCCGCATCCACGTCGAACGTCCCCATTGCCTCGGCCGCGAAGCCGCCCGCGAGAAGGCCCAGAAGCTGGCCGAGAAGCTCGCCCGCGAGCATGGCGTGAGCTACGAGTGGCATGGTGACGTGCTGGCCTTCAAGCGCAGCGGCGTGGACGGACGCATCGAGGTGGGCGAGGACCGCGTGGCGGTGGAGGTCAAGCTGGGCCTGCTGCTGTCGGCCATGGGCGGGATGCTCAAGGGCGAGATCGAGCGCGCGCTGGACAAGGCGCTGGCCTGACCGGGCCGCACCCGCACTTTGTAGGAGCGAGCTTGCTCGCGAACCCTTCGGTTCCCTTCCAGCTTCCAATATCGTCATCCCCGCGAACGCGGGGAACCAGAGGCTCTGGGCTCCCGCGTTCGCGGGAGTGACGTCTGCGATTTTCGGTGCGGGTGGTGGTTCGCGAGCAAGCTCGCTCCTACAGGGGAAATGCCGACCGCCCCGGCTGGTATGTGTTTTCTAATTTTCCCCGATACCTTGCACTCAAGCTCGCAACGCTGCGGGCCTCTACGGACCCCCGAGAACAGTGTGAGGAAACCATCATGGCCAAGGTCGCCAGCAAGAAGAAAGTCGAGAAAGCCGTCAGCGAATCGTCCCTGATCACCGACGTCAAGCATTACGCCCGCCAGATCTGGCTGGCCGGCTTGGGCGCCTATGCGCGCGTCGGCGCCGAAGGCACCGAGTACTTCAAGTCGCTGGTGAAGGAAGGCGAAGGCCTGGAAACCAAGGGCCGCCAGCTGGTGACCGAGCAGGTCGAGTCGGCCAACGACAGCGTCAAGAGCAGCGTCTCGCTGGTGAAGGACAAGTTCGAGGTGCAGCTGGACAAGGTCGAGAAGGCTTTCGACAGCCGCGTGGCCTCCGCGCTGAACCGCATCGGCATTCCGTCGCGGCAGGATGTCGAGGCGCTCTCTGCTAAGCTTGACGAGCTGAGCGCGGTGCTCGAGCGTGTCGCGAAAACTCATTGAGGAGAGCGGGATGGCTGGCAAGAAACCTACCGATAAAAAAGAGTCCAGTTGGGTCGGCGAGATCGAGAAATACTCGCGGCAAATCTGGTTGGCTGGTCTGGGGGCTTACTCGAAGGTCAGCAAGGACGGCAACAAGCTGTTCGAGACCCTGGTCAAGGATGGCGAGAAGGCCGAGAAGCAGGCCCGGACCGAAGTCGATAAATCCGTCGGCGCGGTGAAGTCCACCGCCCGTTCGGCGCGTTCCAAGGTCGACGAGGTGAAGGACCGCGCCCTGGGCAAGTGGGGTGAGCTGGAAGAGGCGTTCGACAAGCGCCTGAACAGCGCCATCTCGCGCCTGGGCGTGCCGAGCCGCAACGAGGTGAAGGACCTGCATGCGAAGGTCGAGACTCTGACCAAGCAGATCGAGAAACTCACTGGCGTCAGCGTCAAGTCGGTGGCCAAGCCCGCCGCCAAGGCCGCTGCGAAACCTGCGGCCAAGGCTGCAGCGAAGCCCGCAGCCAAGCCGGCCGCCAAGACCGCGGCGGCCAAGCCCGCTGCCAAGGCTGCTGCGAAACCGGCTGCGAAGCCGGCGGCCAAACCGGCTGCGGCCAAGGCAGCGGCGAAGCCTGCAGCCAAGCCGGCCGCCAAGCCTGCTGCTGCGAAGGCCGCGGCGAAACCGGCTGCGAAGCCGGCCGCCAAACCGGCTGCCGCCAAGCCTGCGGCGAAACCGGCTGCTGCGAAACCGGCTGCCAAGCCGGCTGCGGCGAAGAAGCCGGCGGTGAAAAAGCCCGCAGCGCCCAAGGCGGCCAAGCCTGCTGCACCGGCCACGCCGGCCGCGGCTCCGGCTCCGGCGGCCACCCCGGCGCCGGCTGCGGCAGCTCCGGTCGCTCCGGTAGCGGCTCCGGTCACGCCGCCGACCCAGGCCTGACGCGTTACCCGTGGTACCCGACGCCCGGCCTCGTGCCGGGCGTCTTCATTTCGGCTGCGCCTCAGGCGTTCAGGTAGCGCTGCGCCAGGCGCTCGGCGGCCAGCCGCGAGTCGCCGCGCAGGTGCGGCGCCACCAGCATCATCACCTGGTAGACCACCAGGCGTATCTCGCCTTCGCGGCCGAGGATGCGCTGGTAGTCCAGGGAGAACAGCAGGGTCAGGGTGATCTGCTCCACCAGTTGGCCGAGGGCGTCGGTGTCGCTGGTCAGCTCGCCGTCGGCCTTGAGCCGGGCGAGCAGGGCGGCCAGGGTGCGCTTGAGCGCGTTGAGCCAGTTGCGCATGCCGCGGGCCAGCTTGGGCAGGCGCCCGGCCAGGTTGGAGAGGTCCTGGAAGAGGAAGCGGTAGTGCGCCAGGCGCTCGACGATCAGGTGCAGGAACAGCCAGTAGTCCTCGGCCCCCAGGCGCGCGTCGGCAGGCGGGTCGAGCAGCGGCTGCAGCTCTTCCTCGAAGCGGGCGAACAGGGCCAGCACCAGCGGCTCCTTGCCGTGGAAGTGGTAATACAGGTTGCCGGGGCTGATGCCCAGCTCGGTGGCGATCTCCAGGGTGGAGACGTTGGGTTCGCCCTGCTCGTTGAACAACAGCAGGGCGCATTCGAGGATGCGGTCGCGGGTTTTCATCCGTGTGCTGGTTCTGGCCTCGGGAGGTTCGACGATAGCCGGGGTGGGGCGCGCCGGCCAGTCCCTCGAAAGCGTGAGGGGGTGGGTTTTTCGTGGGAGATCCGGCTATCGCGGACAGAGTCCGCTCCGTACGGGCGGGTACGGCTTCTCGTAGGAGCGAGCTTGCTCGCGAACACACTCCGCTGCGGGGCTCGTTCGCGAGCAAGCTCGCTCCTACGAAGAGCATCCCGGCTGCACCGAAGTGCCTTTCGTAGGATGGGTATCGCTTCGCTCCACCCATCCTACGGGGTGTCGTGTCAGGACGTGCAACGGCTGTTCACCGCTCGTGCACGTAAGTCCCCGGCGCCGCTTCCATCGGCGGGTGCTCGGCGTTGCCCAGTTCGAAGCTCACCGGCCGGCGTTCGCCCGAGCGTTCCTGGATCCACGCCAGCCACACCGGCCACCAGCTGCCTTCCTGGCGCTGGGTGTCGTAGTACCAGGCGCGCGGGTCGGAGGCGAGCTTGCCGTTCTCGAAGTAGCAGGCCTTGGGGTTGCCCGGCGGGTTGAGGATGCTCTGGATGTGCCCGCTGTTGGACAGCATGAAGCGGCTGTCGCCGCCCAGCAGCAGGGCCGAGCGGTAGACCGCGTCCCAGGGGGTGATGTGGTCGGTGATGCCGGCGACGTGGAAGTTGTCCACCGCCACCTTCTTCAGGTCGATGGGCGTGCCGCAGATTTCCATGGCGCCGGGCCGGGCCAGCGGGTTGTGCTTGAAGAAGTCGAGGAAATCGCCGTGCAGCGCCGCCGGCAGGCGGGTGTTGTCGTTGTTCCAGTAGAGGATGTCGAAGGCCGGCGGCAGCTTGCCCAGCAGGTAGTTGTTGACCCAGTAGTTCCACACCAGGTCGTTGGGGCGCATCCAGGCGAACACCTTGGCCATGTCCTTGCCCTCCAGCACGCCGTGCTGGTAGGAGCGGCGCTTGGTGCTTTCCAGCGTCTGCTCGTCGGCGAACAGCGCCGCCGGGGTCTCCACCTGGCTGTCCAGCAGGCTCACCAGGTAGGTGGCGCTGCTGATTTTGCGCAGTTGCCGGCGCGCCTGCAGGTGGCCTTGCAGCGCGGCGATGGTCAGGCCGCCGGAGCAGGCGCCCATCAGGTTGACGCTGCGGCTGCCGCTGATCGAGCGGACCACCTCGATGGCTTCGTCCAGGGCCTTCACGTAGGTCGACAGGCCCCATTCGCGGTGGCGCGCATCGGGGTTGCGCCAGCTGACCATGAACAGCTGCAGGTTGTTCTTCAGGGCGTACTGGACGAAGCTCTTTTCCGGGCTCAGGTCGAAGATGTAGTACTTGTTGATCTGCGGCGGGACGATCAGCAGCGGCTTGGCGTGCAGGTGCTCGCCCAGGGGCTTGTACTGGATGAGTTCGAGCATCTCGCTGCGGAACACCACGGCGCCCGGGGTGGTGGCCAGGTTGCGGCCGACCTCGAAGGCGTGCTTGTTGACCTGGCTGGGCATGCCGCCGTTGTGCAGCAGGTCGTCGAGCAGGTGGCGGCCGCCCTTGAGCAGGCTCTGTCCGCCGGTGTTGAACAGTTCCTTCACCGCCAGCGGGTTGATCAGGCTGTTGGTCGGCGCCATGGCGTCGGCGAACAGCGACAGCAGGAAGCGCGCGCGGGCGCGGTCGTCGCCGTCCAGGTCGCTCTCGTCGATCCACGCCAGCAGTTGCTGCTGCCAGGCCAGGTAGGCCTGCAGGGTGCGCCGGTAGAAGGGGTTGAGGCGCCAGGACGGGTCCTGGAAGCGGGTGTCCTGGGGGTTGGGCTGCAACGGCGAGTCACCCAGCAGCACGTGGCCCATCTGCTTGCCGAAGGCCGCCAGGTGGCGGGCGCTGTGCAGCGGCCGGCGTACGCCCTGGACGGCGAGCTGGCGCAGGGTGGACAGCATGTCCTTGCCGCGCAGGCCGACCATGGCGCTCTGGGCGTTCATGAAGTCGGCGGGGGCCGGCAGCCTGCCGGTGCTGGAGTTCTCTCGCATGTGCAGCTCTCCCTGGGAAAAGAACCGTCGTCAGTCGGGCGCAGCAAGGCCCGTACCAGAATCGGCGCAGGTGCATTCCTGACGCACGCAAGGGCTGAAGCATAGGCACGAATCGGCGCGCCTGCCGGTCACCGACGATGAACGTGCACTGTTACGAGGCGATGATCGAGGCCGGGGGTCAGCCGGCCTTGGGGGCGAACGGGCGCGGGTGCATGACCGCGCGCTGCCGTTCCTCGGCTAGGAACTTCATGATGATCGGCGCCACCGTCTCGGCGCGGGTCACCAGGAACAGGTGGCCGTCGTCGATCACGTGCAGCTCCGCGTTGGGGATGCGCCAGGCCAGCAGGCGCATGTTCACCAGCGGGATGATCGGGTCGTCGTCGCCGGCCAGCACCAGGGTCGGCTGCTGGATGCGGTGCAGCCAGTGGATGCTGGTCCAGCCCAGGCCGGCGAACAGCTGCCAGTAGTAGCCCAGCTTGCCCGAGGAGCGCACTTTGGCGGCGAAGGCCATGGCCAGCCGGGGATCGCGGCGGAAGGCCCCGCCGTAGATGTCCGGGGCGATGTGCGCGCCATAGGACGGCTGGATGTAGCGCCGCGGGCTGGCCATGCGCCAGAGCACCTTGGGCTTGCCCGGGACCATCACCGCCCCGGCGGCGGTGGCCGCCAGGATCAGCTTCTTGCAGCGCTCGGGATAGTCATGGGCGAACTGCTGGGCCAGGGCCCCGCCCCAGGACACGCCGATGGCGGTGACCTGCCCGTAGTCGAGGTAATCGAGCATGCGCGCGGCCAGCTTGGCCAGGCCGGGGAAGCGGTAGGGCGTGCTCGGCGTGGACGAGCCGCCGACGCCGGGCACGTCGAAGGCGATCACCTCCAGGTCCGGGTCCAGCGCGGCGACGAAGGGGAACACCAGCTCCAGGTTGGCGCCGATGCCGTTGAAGATCAGCAGCGGCGTCATGTGTCCCTTGCCCGGGCGCACGGCGGTGCGGATGGTCTGCCCGTCGAGGTCGATGGTGCGGAACACGAAGGGCTGCGGCGCGAGCACGCGCGCCCGCGTCTCGGCCGGCTGCTGCGGCTCGGCCGCCTTGGCGGCGGGGCGCGCCTTGCGCTGGCGCGTGGCCTGCGGCGCCGGCTCGGGCTGGGCCGGCGCGTCCTGCTGCTCGGTGGCGTCGGGTAGGTTTTCTGTCTTCATCGTTCGTGTACGTAGGTGCCGGGGGATGCTTCGCCAGCCGGGTGGGCCTTGTTGCCCAGGGCGGTCGGCGCCTTTTTCAGCTTGCCCGCGCGCTCGGCCAGCCACTGTTGCCAGTGCAGCCACCAGGAGTCGGCGTGCTTGCTCGAGTTTTCCTGCCAGGTCTTCGGATCGACGGACAGGTCCGGGCCGGTCATGAAGCGGGCCTTGGGGTTGCCCGGCGGGTTGAGGATGCTCTGGATGTGCCCGCTGTTGGAAAGGATGAACTCGCACTTGCCGCCGAGCAGGCGCGCCGAGCGGTAGCAGGCTTCCCAGGGGGTGATGTGGTCGCTGAGGCCGGCCACGCAGTAGAAGTCGCAGGTGACCTGCTTGAGGTCGATGGGCGTGCCGCCCACTTCCAGGGCGCCGGGGCGCGTCAGTGGGTTGCTCTTGAACATCTCCACCAGCTCGCCGTGCAGCGCGGCCGGCAGGCGCGTGGTGTCGTTGTTCCAGAACAGGATGTCGAAGGCCGGCGGCTCGTTGCCCAGCAGGTAGTTGTTGACCCAGTAGTTCCAGATCAGGTCGTTGGGGCGCATCCAGGCGAACACCTTGGCCATGTCCTTGCCCTCCAGCACGCCGGACTGGTAGGAACGGCGCTTGGCGGCTTCCAGGGTCTTCTCGTCGGCGAACAGGGCGACGGTGGTGTCCAGCTCGAAGTCCAGCACGCTGACCATCTGGGTGAAGGCGTGCACCTTCTCCTCGCCCAGGGCCGCATAGTGGCCGAGCAGGGTGACGGTGGTGATGCCGCCGGAGCAGGCGCCGAGCATGTTCAGGTCCTTGCTGCCGGTGATGGCCAGGACCACGTCGATGGCTTCCTTGAGCGCCTCGATGTAGGTGGTCAGGCCCCATTCGCGCTGGGCCTTGGTCGGGTTGCGCCAGCTGATGATGAAGGTCTGCACCTGGTTGCGCAGGCAGAAGCGCGCCAGGCTCTTCTCCGGCGACAGGTCGAAGACGTAGAACTTGTTGATCTGCGGCGGCACCACCAGCAGCGGGCGTTCATGCACGCTCTCGGTGATCGGCCGGTACTGGATCAGCTCCAGCACGTCGTTGCGGAACACCACCGCGCCCTCGGTCAGGGCCAGGTTCTTGCCCACCTCGAAGGCGTCCATGTTGACCTGGCTGGGCATGCCGCCGTTGTTCACCAGGTCCTTGGCCAGGTGGCTCAGGCCGTCGAGCAGGCTCTTGCCGCCGGTCTCGAAGAAGCGTTTGACCGCGGCCGGGTTGCTCAGGGTGTTGGTCGGCGCCATGGCTTCGGTCATGAGGTTGATGACGAACTGGCCGCGGTTGATGTCCTGGGGCGACAGGTCGCTGTTGCCGATCCACTGATGCAGCTCCTTGCGCCAGGCCAGGTAGGTCTGCAGGTAGCGGCGGTACAGCGGGTTCTGGCTCCAGGCCGGGTCGTTGAAGCGGCGGTCGTCGTCGGCCGGGCGCAGCTCCGAGGTACCGAGCAGGACATTCTTCAGCTCCAGGCCGAAATGGCCGACGTGCTTGACGCTGTGGAAGGGCTGCCGGAGAGCCTGCAGCAGCACCATGCGGGCAGTGGACAACAAATCCTTGCCGCGAATGCCTATCACCGGGTTGAGGTTCAGGGTGTTTTCCGCGGCTTGCTGGGGCAGATCGTTGTTCTTCTTTTCGGTCATCGGCGACGCTCCATTGTCCTGAGACGAATACTGGCGGGGCTGCACCTAGGTGACGGGCCAAGTACTGCTCGGGTTAGCGGAACGTGGAGCAGGCTCCACGCATGTCAACACTTGGCGGCATCGCTGGGGTCCTGGGCCCGCGTCTGCAACGGCGTTGCACTGACTTGGTTACCCGAGATTCCCCCGCCGCGCAAGCTGGTGCAGCGTGGTTCCCTGCGCCCGAGTATGTCGCGAAAGATTAGAAAACGCGCCCTAGAGCGCTCGCTCGTCCGCAGCTCGAATACAGGAAACACGCGGTTTCCAGTGTGCAGGGCGAATGTTGCAAATGACGTGCCCTGATCGGGGGCAGGAGGATGGCGAGGCGCCGGCGCTCGGTAAACCGGCGCAAAGGTGGGTTCAGAGCATCAGCCGGACCACCGACTCGTCGGGGTCGCGGGACTTGCCGGCGGCGGCCAGCTCGGCGAGGTATTCGGCCCACAGCTGGTCCTTGCGGGTGCACAGCTGGTAGAGGTAGTCCCAACTGTACAGGCCGCTGTCGTGGCCGTCGTCGAAGGTCAGCTTGAGCGCGTACTGCCCGGCCGGCTCCAGGCCGATGAGGGCGACGTTCAGCTTGCCTACCTGCAGCACCGGGTTGCCATGGCCCTGCACCTCGGCCGAGGGCGAATGCACGCGCAGAAACTCGGCGGAGAGGTCGTAGGACTGCTCGCCGTACTTCAGCGTGAGGGTGCGCGAGGCCTTGTGCAGCTGGATGGCAGAGGGAATGTGCATGGGGGCTCCCGCATAGAGGCTTGGAGGCTGGAGGCTGGAGGCTGGAGGCTAGGAGCGTACGGCACCGTCGCCGGGACAAAGCTTTTCGCTCTTGCCTATAGCCTTCAGCCTATAGCCTCTAGCGGCTGTTAGAGAATATACCGCGACAGGTCCTCGTCCTGGGCCAGCTCGCCTAGGTGGCCGTTGACGTAGGCGGCGTCGATCACGATCGGCTTGTCGCTGTGCTCGCTGGCCAGGTCCGCCGCATCGAAGGAGACTTCCTCCAGCAGGCGTTCCAGCAGCGTGTGCAGGCGGCGGGCGCCGATGTTCTCGGTCTTCTCGTTGACCTGCCAGGCGATCTCCGCCAGGCGCTGGATGCCGTCGTCGGCGAAGGCGATGTCCAGGCCCTCGGTCTTCAGCAGCGCGGTGTACTGCTCGGTGAGCGAGGCGTGCGGCTCGCGCAGGATGCGCTTGAAGTCGTCCGGGCTCAGGGCCTTTAGCTCGACGCGGATCGGCAGGCGGCCCTGCAGCTCCGGCACCAGGTCGCTGGGCTTGGACAGGTGGAAGGCGCCCGAGGCGATGAACAGGATGTGGTCGGTCTTGACCATGCCCAGCTTGGTGTTGACGGTGCAGCCCTCGATCAGCGGCAGCAGGTCGCGCTGCACGCCCTCGCGGGAGACGTCGGCGCCGCCGACGTTGCCGCGCTTGGCGATCTTGTCGATCTCGTCGATGAAGACGATGCCGTTCTGCTCCACGGCTTCCAGGGCGCGGGCCTTGAGGTCTTCCTCGTTGACCAGGCGCTGGGCCTCCTCGTCGCGGATCAGCTTCATGGCCTCGGCGACCTTCAGCTTGCGCGTCTTGCGCTTGCCCTTGCCCATGTTGGAGAACAGGTTCTGCAACTGGTTGGTCATCTCCTCCATGCCGGGCGGCGCCATGATTTCCACGCCGGCCGGGACGTCGGCCACCTCGATGTCAATCTCCTTGTCGTCCAGCTGGCCTTCGCGCAGGCGCTTGCGGAACAGCTGGCGGGTGTTGGAGTCCTCGCGCGCCGGCTCGTCGCCGAAGCCGGCGGTTCGCGCCGGCGGCAGCAGGGCGTCGAGGATGCGTTCCTCGGCGGCGTCCTCGGCGCGGTACTTGACCTTCTGCACTTCCTGCTCGCGGAGCATCTTGATCGCGGCGTCGGCCAGGTCGCGGATGATCGACTCGACGTCACGGCCGACGTAGCCCACCTCGGTGAACTTGGTCGCTTCCACCTTGATGAACGGGGCGTTGGCCAGCTTGGCCAGGCGCCGGGCGATCTCGGTCTTGCCGACGCCGGTGGGGCCGATCATCAGGATGTTCTTCGGCGTCACCTCGGCGCGCAGCTCGGCCGGCAGCTGCATGCGCCGCCAGCGGTTGCGCAGGGCGATGGCCACGGCGCGCTTGGCGTCGTCCTGGCCGATGATGTGGCGGTTGAGTTCGTGGACGATCTCGCGGGGAGTCATGGACATTTGTTCGGCTACTCCGGAGCGACAGGGCCTCAGACGGCGCTGTCGAGCTCCTCGATGGTGAGGTTCTGGTTGGTGAACACGCAAATGGAGCCGGCGATGTTCAGCGCCGTTTCGGCGATCTCGCGGGCGGACATGGCGTCATCGGCCTTCTGCAGCAGGGCCATGGCCGCGGCCTGGGCGAAGCCGCCGCCGGAGCCCATGGCGATCAGGCCGTGCTCGGGTTCGACCACGTCGCCGTTGCCGGTGATGATCAGCGAGGCGTCCTTGTTGGCCACCGCCAGCATGGCTTCCAGGCGGCTCAGGGAGCGGTCGGTGCGCCAGTCCTTGGCCAGCTCGACGGCGGCGCGGACCAGGTGCCCCTGGTGCTTTTCAAGCTGCTGCTCGAAGCGTTCGAAGAGGGTGAAGGCGTCGGCGGTGGCGCCGGCGAAACCGGCCAGCACCTGGCCGTGGTAGAGGCGGCGGACCTTCTTCGCGTTGCCTTTCATGACGGTGTTGCCAAGGGAAACCTGGCCGTCGCCGCCCATGACGACTTTGCCGTTGCGGCGGACAGAAACGATAGTGGTCAAGGGGGAGTTCTCCACACAGCGGGGCATTGGTGCCCGAATGCGGAGTCATATGGGGATGAAGGACGCGGCCTTCAAGGCAGGGCGACGGACGTGCCTTGAAGGCGGCGTCCGACGGACGCCGCGCGAACCCGCCCAAGGCGGGCCCGCGCGGGGCTTCAGCGGGTCTGGCGCTGCTGTAACAGCAGGTTGCTGAAGCCGTTGGCCGACAGTTGTTTCTGCGCCGCGGAAACCTGCGAGCGGTCGCTGAACGGCCCGACCATCACCCGGTACCAGGTCTCGTCGCGCACCGCGCCGGATTCCACCCGCGCGCTCTGGCCGAGGAGGATCACCTGGGCGCGCACGCGGTCGGCGTCGGCCTGCTTGCGGAACGACCCGGCCTGCAGGAAGAACTGGGTGGCGGCCACCGCCGGCGGGGCGATCGGCTTGCTCGCCGGGGCCGTGGCCGGCGGCGTGGCCTTGGCCTGGGCGGCCGGCTGCTGCGCCGTTGCCGGTTGCGGCGGCGTGGCCGGCTTGACCACCGCCGGCGGCGGCGGGGTCTGGCCGTTGAGCGCGGCCTGGGCGCGGGCGGCGTCGATCTTCGCCGCTTCCTCCGGGGTGCTGACCACCGTCGGCGTCTGCGGCTTCTCCGGCACGGCTTCCGGCGGCACCACCACTTCCGAACCCGGCAGCAGGGTGTAGAAGTCGTACTTGGGCTTCACCGCCACCGCCGAGGGCTGCTGCGCCGGCGTGGCCGGCTTGGCGCCCTGGGCGATGCCCGGCTTCTGCTGCTCGGGCTTCTCCCGGCGCACTTCGTTGCGGCCCGGTTCCAGCTTCATCAGGAACATGATGAAGCCGCCGATGGCAAGGCCTGCGACCAGCCACACCCAGCCGGGGACCGAGGTCTTCTTGGCCGGGGCCTGGTAGCGGCTGGCGCCGCGCTTGGGAGCGGGTTTCTTCTTGGCCATGGAGGGTTACATGCGTTCCAGGGTTTCCAGGCCCAGCAGCTCCAGGCCCTGCTTGAGGGTGCGGCCCGTCAGTGCGGCCAGTTTCAGGCGGCTTTCCTGCTGCTCCGGGGTCTGCGCGGCGAGGATCGGGCAGTGCTCGTAGAAGCTGGAGAACAGCCCGGCCAGTTCGTACAGGTAGGCGCAGAGGATGTGCGGCACGCCCTTGAGCGCGACATTGTTGAGCAGGTCGCCGAACTGCGCCAGTTGCGCGGCCAGGGCCTGCTCCTGCGGAGCCTCCAGGACGATCTTGCCGCCGACTTCGTCATAGCCCTTGCCCAGCTTGCGGAAGATGCTGGCCACGCGGGTGTAGGCGTAGAGCAGGTAGGGCGCGGTGTTGCCCTCGAAGCTGAGCATCTGCTCGAAGTTGAAGCTGTAGTCGCTGGTGCGGTGCTTCGACAGGTCGGCGTACTTCACCGCGCCGATGCCCACGGCATGGGCGATGTGGCGCAGCTCGGCGTCGCCCAGCTCGGGGTTCTTGGCCTTGACCAGGGTGTAGGCGCGTTCCTCGGCTTCGTCGAGCAGGTCGATCAGCTTCACGGTGCCGCCGTCGCGGGTCTTGAACGGCTTGCCGTCAGCGCCGTTCATGGTGCCGAAGCCCATGTGCTCCAGGTCCATGCCGGCCGGGACGAAGCCGGCGCGGCGCGCCACTTCGAACACCTGCTGGAAGTGCAGGGCCTGGCGCTGGTCGACGAAGTACAGCACGCGGTCGCAGTGCAGCACCTTGTTGCGGTAGCGCATTGCCGCCAGGTCGGTGGTGGCGTACAGGTAGCCGCCGCCGGCCTTCTGCACGATCACCGGCAGCGGGTTGCCTTCGGCGTTCTTGAGCTCGTCGAGGAACACGCATAGGGCGCCGTCGTCCTCGGTCAGCAGGCCCTTGGCCTTGAGTTCGTCGACCACGTTGGCGAGGTCGTCGTTGTAGGCGCTCTCGCCCTTGACGTCGGCCATGGTCAGCTTCACGCCCAACTGGTCGTAGACTTTCTGGCAGTGCGACAGGGAGATTTCGTTGAAGCGCGTCCACAGGCGCAGGCACTCGGCGTCGCCGGCCTGCAGCTTGACCACCAGTTCGCGGGCGCGGTCGGCGAACTCGGGGGACTCGTCGAAACGCTTCTTGGCGGCGCGGTAGAAGACTTCCAGGTCGTGCAGTTCGGCCTGGGCGTCCACCGGCTGCTCTTCCAGGTAGGCCAGCAGCATGCCGAACTGGGTGCCCCAGTCGCCCACGTGGTTCTGGCGGATCACGGTGTCGCCGAGGAACTCCAGCACCCGGGCCACGGCGTCGCCGATGATGGTCGAGCGAAGGTGGCCGACGTGCATCTCCTTGGCCAGGTTCGGCGAGGACAGGTCCACGGCCACGCGCTGCGCCGGGCTGGCCTTGCGCACGCCCAGGTGGTCGTCGCGCAGGGCGGCGTCGAGGCTGGCGGCCAGCCAGGCCTGGTCCTGGAAGAAGTTGAGGAAGCCGGGGCCGGCGATCTCCACCTTGGCCACCTGCGGGTTGGCCGGCAGCGCGGCGACCAGCTTGGTGGCCAGGTCGCGCGGCTTCAGGCCGGCGGGCTTGGCCAGCATCATGGCGATGTTGCTGGCGTAGTCGCCGTGGCTGCGGTCCTTGGTGGTCTCGACCTGGATGTCCGGGCTCAGCCCGGCCGGCAGGGTGCCGTCCTCGACGAGGCTGGCGAGGGCGTGCTGGATCAGCTGGCGGATGGTGTCTTTCATGGCGTTTCTCCGTGCTCGCGCGCGACTCGGGGCGCTCGACCGCATATCTGGCTCAGAACCGCGCATTATCGGTGCCCGGAGGGCGCAGCAGCAAGCCGTAAGCTTAAAGCTACAAGCAAAAGCCCATCTGGACCTTGATTTCTGCCAGGGTGGGAGAGGGCGGTGGGGCGTATACCCTACTGCGGCTATGGCGTATCGGGTCGTGATTGCCACTTAAAGAGCGCGCTGCAGTGTCTTTGCGAGCTGTCTTGTCAGGAGCGCCGGTGCTTCTTGGTATGAGCGGGCTTTCATTGAGGCTCTGAATATAACGGCCTCTTTCTTATATTGATGGCACCGTAAATCACTATCTTCCTAATTCAGATATTCGACATGCCGAGCCATCAGGTTGGGGCGCGAGAAGGTATCGATGGCCTCTATTTTCACTGTCATCTCACGGCAGTGAGCCTTGAAGGTTTCATCGTCCATATCGATCCAATAGCGAGGGTTGCGGCCGGTTTTGCGGTCATGCTCGGCAGTGATCGGGTCGTTGGCGCGGTACTCTTCCAGCGCTGGCGTGTCGGGCAGAGGACGACTGGTATCCATGTAGTTCTGAAGTAGATCCCAGAGTGCACAAACTTCCTGCGGAGTCTGTTCGGCTCCGAGCAATGCGCCGACCTTGACCCGGATATCGCGGTAGCGATGCATCAGGAACAGCACATTGAGCGGGGAGCCTTGGCGATCCGGGCTGGTATGGATATAGGCATCGAACTCATAGAAAGGCGCGCTGACTTCACCGATCACACCGGTCTTTTTGAAGGTCTTGTAGTCATACAGCGTGACGAGACCTGTTCGGCGATTCAAGTCCCAGAGTGGGCCTTTGGGAGGGCGGAACCAAAAGCCAGGAAAATAATTAACAACGATATGTCCTACTGCCCAACACACTAGAGTTGGGATGAGTATGGGCAGATATCCTGATAGCAATTTGTACCACTCTCCAGCTTCCCACTGGTAAGTACTTAGCTTTGATAAAATTAATAAGTAGCTGATTGGAAATGCCACCATAAAAAAGATGGTTGATATTTTTCCGAAAAACTCCAGTATCAACCAAAATTGGGAGCTGCCTGGTAATCTGGCCATTCTAAAATTCTGGTGATCATATTTTTGATGTAGCTCTACATCGTCGAAAGGAGTTTTCTTATAGGTTCCATTTTTCAGCTGCTCAGATTTTTCCTGATGTATCTGGTCATGCCTGCGTATAGCTTGGGGCGTTAAAAAGCCCAGAAGATTGGAGGGGATAACATCCTGCGTACATCCCCAGGGCAGACGAGTGCAGGAAAATTTCTGATACAGACCTCGCGCCTGCGAGGCTGGTTGATCCGGAATCCGATCCGGACGGTAGCTGGTAGGCGAGTAGTAGTCCTGGCTTGTCATCAATTGCTTGCCTGATGGGTTTGCTCGTCGGCCCAGAAGGGGCGCCCTGTACTGCCGAAGTCCGGCTTGGCGTACTCCGGCCCATAAACCGTTGCCGCCTTGATGCCTGGCGTGGGGAATATACGGTTTTGCCCTGCGCCCTGAAGGATGAACTGCGCCCGCACGGCCCAGCGCTGGGCCAGAAACTGTTCCGGCTTGTGGGGTTGCAACACATGGACAGCCGGCGTCTGGAAGTACAGTTCCAGTGCATCGGGAAACAGCCGCTGGGCCAGCGGCGCCTGGGGTGGCTCGTGAGTCGCCGAGCGGACCTCCGTATAGGCGGCTTCGCCTTTTACGTTGACGGTATGCACCGGGCGCAACCGGCATTCGGCGCGAATGTCGACGTTACCCAGGTTCGCCAGCAAGCCGGGCAAGGCGCTTTCCAGGCGGATCAACGTGTTGGCCTGGCGGACGCGGAAGGGAATCGGCTCGTTTACATCCAGTTTGGCGGCGGGTTCGAAGCGGGGATTGGGCTGGATGCTGATGCGGATATTCGCGAGCACGCCCACCAGGCGGTAGAACGCCTCGTCGGAGTTAAGTAGGTGGGCGGCCTTTTCGCCCTGCCCTTCGCCAAAGGGACCATTGCTTAGCCAGTCCTGCAAAGGCGTAGAGGACAATGCGTAGACCAGGCCTGCCCCTGCGCCGACCAGTAGCAGGCAGAGCCAACCCGCAGGGGTAAGGCCGAGGAAAGTGGCACTGCCAGCCAACCAGCCTCCCGCCGCCCCAATCAGTGCGCCACTGGCCATGAGCAGGTAGCCATACATGGCTTGATCATGCCATTGCCAAGCGTACCAAGCGTCGTAAAGACTCACACCGCAGAATACTATTCCAGCAAAGGATTGCAGTATCAGCCGCCCCGTGATGCTTTCTATTATCGAGATCCCTAACTCCCCCATGGCTTTTGTAATTACCTGTGGGACCCGAAATAGAGTTTTACGTGCTATAGCTAGGGAAGACTGGTTGCCAGCCAACTTGACCGTCAGAGCCTCCATAGCAACCAACGTGTCAAAAATAGCACTTAAAGTCCCACTAACTGACCTATATTGCCCTTTCTCTCGTGTGTTCTGATCCCACGCATTCCACTCCGCCCTCACATTCCACATCTCCAACATCAACACCGCTGCTGAAAACGGTGTGGAATTGAGTATGCGATAGGCCCGCGCATTCTTCTGCTCTTGCAGTGCTCCCACCGCTTCGCTCAGCGCGGCGCCGCGTACCTGTGCCTCCCGGGCGGCAACCTCGGCGGCGGCGTCGGCGGCCTGGGCCGCGGTGAGGCGCTTGTTCATCTCGCCGACCAGGCGCGCGGTCGAGTGGTTGCGGGGGATGGCGATGACCCAATGATCGCCTTTCACGATGTCGTCGCCCTGGATGCGCTGGCGGTCGGTGCTGCCCAGCACCTTGCCTTGCGGGCTGAGGTATTCGCCATAGTAGCGGGTGGCCGTGCGCGGCCGGGTCGGCAGGTCTTCCATGCCGAACAGGTAGTGAGTGGTCCTGTCGAATTGGTTACGCCGCACGAATACGGCGTAGCCGAAGGTGCCCGGCAGCATGCTGCGCAGTTGCTGCAGCCCGGGGCCATGCAGGCCAAGGGTGATCGGCCGGCCTTGCCGGCCAAGCTGCCGCCGCGTCTGGGCGAGTCGGGCGTCGGCGCTCTTGGCGGCCTGCTGGGTGGCATTGGCGTTGGCGATGGCCTGGCTGGACAACTGACGCACGTTGTCCAGCGCGTCCTGGGCGACTTCCATCGCCCCTTGCAAGGTGTCGAAAACGCTCATCAGCGCGCCGTTGAGGTTTTTGCCGCCGAGCGTCAGGAAGCTGTCCAGGCTGGCGCCGGCGAGCAAGGCGCCGAGCAGTGTTTCATCGAGGGTGAGCCAGTTGTCGGCGGGCGGGACCACGGCGTTTTCCAGCTTCGCCAGTTCTTCTCCACGGAATTGCCCGGTTCCCGGATTGGGCGCGACGGGTTTGGGTTCGTGCGCCTTGCAGAGCCGGGGCTCGTCCACGTCGGGCCAGAGCAGGCGATGCAGGGGGGACCGGGTGTCTTGCTGGAGCTTCGCGAGGAACTTCTGCCCCTCGCTGACGCGCGGGCTGGTGGGGCTGCCGTTACCCGTGGCGTCGTTGAGATCGCCAGTCGGCGCGAGGGGGTCGACCTGTGCAGGATTCAGCGCCAGACAGGCCAGGGTGCGCGTCGTGGCATGCAGCGCGCCCAGGTACTGGAATCCCTCCAGGCTCAGGTGATCGGCCAGCGTGGCGACGCTACGCGTCTGTTCCAGCGCTTCACGCAGCAGGTTCTGCGCGGACATGAAGCCTTGCCACGCCTCGATACGCTCGAGTACCGCGGTATTGCGATTGATATCGTACAACCCCTGGCGGCTGAGCTTGTCGATCTCCTTGTGCAGTGGATTGGGCTTGCCTTGCAGGGTGCGGGCGACAACCAGCTGTTGCACCAGCAATGCGCTGCCATGGTTGGGCTGCGTGGCGGCGTGGCGGGCACAGACCTGCAGCAGCTGACGATGATTGTCTATGCGGCTTTCCAGGTGGCGCATGCGATACCGCGCATCGTCCAGAAGCACGCCGCAGAGCTGCCGTGGGCGTACCTTCGCCAATACGTCCGTCGCTCCCGGCTGCGCTTGCCAGACATCTTCCTCCGGCGGCGCCGCTTCCCCCGCCGGCGGTTGCGCCGTTTTCAGGCTTCTCGACAGGGCATCGGCGACGGCGCTCAGTTCCAGCAGGTGAGTCGGGCTGGTCTTTTCTCCCAGCATGCCCTGGTTGAGGAAGGCCATCGCCCGTCGGTATTCCTGATCGGGAAACTGACCGCTGAGGTCGCAGAGGTAGCGGGCGGGGTGCTCCAGCAGATACTCGAAGATCTGTGCGCGGGCGCGCTGGGGGGCGACCAGCGAAAGCGGGAAGGCGCGGTGGTCCAGGTTCAAGCGCGCGACCTGCGCCGGCACGCTGGTGGATACGGAAACACTGTCGCGGGCGTCGAACTGCGAGAAATGCTCGAGCATGGCGGCGCCATCCGGCTTGCCCCGATAGAGGTCCTTGAAGACGCGCGAGCTTGCCTGCAGCCGGAACGACTGGCAGCGTCGGGCCAGTTCGTCGGGATGGCATTCGAGGAAGTTCAGGCGCGCGGCTCCCAGCTGTATCTCCGAGTAGCAGAGGCGCAGGTCCGAGACGTCCCGGTCGTTCCATCGGGCCGGTAGCCAGATATCTTCCAGCCCCTGCCCCGTGGCCTGGCGTACCTCGGGTTTGAAGCCCTGGCCGGTGCGGTAGCGCGCGACATCGATGTCATGGAAGAGCGTCTTGTCGCTATCGGTGCGAATCTCCAGCTCGCGCCACAACTTGTCTCGATAGAAGACATAGAGGTAACCGGGGCGGCACAGCACGGGCGCACCGAGGTCGTAAGGGCTCTTGGCGCCCCTCAGGGCGGTGAGGGGTAGCACGGGGATGACCTGGTTCCACTGCGCGTCAGCTTGCCTGGGGGTCACCCGCAGGTCGTCGCATAGCGGCACCCGGATGGGGCTCCCTTTCTGCGAGGCGATTTCCAGCCAGAGATGACGCTTGGGTTGCCCGCTCCAGTCCCACACATGCAGAACGCTGCTGCACAGTTCGTCGGCGAGGTTCTCCGGCTTGCCCTGCTTGGTGAGCCACTCCTGCTGCTGGCTATCCTTGTCATCGTAAATCACCAGTTTCTGGCTGGCCGGATGTTCCTTGCCGATAACCTGAACGATGAGTTTGCCGGTCTCGCACGCCGGGCCTCCGCCCAGTTTGCCGATCGATGCGGTCATATATGGTCTTCCTTGTTCATGCTGCCTTGCCGCAGGTGCTCTTCCAGGTAGGCCAGGCGCTCGTCTGCGGTATTTCCGGAGAGTTCCGCGGGCGCCTTCTGGCCGCGATAGGCGACACGAAGGTCGAGGTAGCGCGACATGGGGTCGCTTTCCTCGAAGCCAACGGCCAACCCTTCTCCGAAGTACTCCCAGGCTTCGGCGAAGGGCTGCCCGGGTGTTTCCAGCCACTGGAAGACAAAATGTTCTCGCTGTTGTTGCAGCAATGCGGCTTCCTGCTCGGCGCTGAGGCAGGGGGGCAGCGAGTCCTGGGGGGAGACCCAGCGTTCGAACCGCGGGTTGTCCCGATTCCTCCAGCCTTCGCGCCCCTCGGCCTTTTCGCGCCAGGTCCCGCCATGCCAGCCGAGTCTCTCGATCGGCCCCATCCAGCGGGCCTGTTCCTCCATATTGGCCGAAAAGAAGTAACTGGCGGTTCGAGGGCTCCAGTAGCGCAGCAGGCCCCGGCGCAAGCCACCGTCGAAACGCACCACGAGAATCCGGCGGAGATGACCGAGCAGGGTGCGCTCGTCGGCCCGGCTGTGGATCAACAGGCCCGGCCACTGTTCGGGGGCTTCCTGGAACGCCGACAGCAATGCCTGCCCCGCGGGCATCCATACCGGGCTCTGATCGACGTAGAGCGACAGTTCGGTCTGATGGAAGAGCCGGCGTGGAGCGCGGCCTTCTCCGAGCAGTGCGAGGCGCTGGAGCAGGTCGTCCGAATGGTCCAGCAGAACGGAGGTTGGCATGTTCAGAGCACCTCCTTCATCGCCTTGCGGCATGGGCAGTCACTGAGCGGGCACTGCAGTGGGGTGCCTCCCCTGGGCTTCTGGCACAGTTCTACGATCGGCATTTCCGATTTGAGGCGATGCTGCAGGACAGCACCCGGAGCGCTCTCGTCCGGCGCTTGGAGCTTGCCTGGCAACAACGGCGCCGCCGGCGTGCCCAGGCCCGGGCTGCCGCCGCTGTTGAGCATCACCTCGGCACCGCTGAGGGTGACGCCGCCGGGGTCGAGCTTGACGAAGCTGCCGCCGGCCTTGAGGGTCAGTTCCTGGCCCGCGTCGATCGCCACCTTCTCGCCGGCGTAGTAGTGGATTTCGTTGCCAGCCTCGATGAACTGGCCATTGCCGAGCTTCACGTGCTGGTCATTACCCACCGAGAGATGGTCGTCGGCGCGCACCTCGACCTTGCGGTCGCCATGGGTGGTGCGGTGTTCCTCGGCCTTGAACTCGCTGTAGGCGTTGGCTTCCACGGTGTCGTGGCGTTCGTGGCCGACGCGGATCTTCTGGTCGTGCTCGATGTTCTCGTCCCAGTCGCGCTGGGCATGCAGGTAGATCTGCTCCTGGCCCTTGCGGTCCTCGATGCGCAGCTCGTTGTAGCCACCGCCGCCAGGGCTGGAGAGCGTCTTGAACAGGCTGCGGGTCTTGTTCGCCGGCAGCTCGTAGGCCGGCAGGTGCTCGGCGTGGTACAGGCAGCCGCTGATCAGCGGCTGGTCCGGGTCGCCTTCGAGGAAGGTCACCAGCACTTCCATGCCGATGCGCGGAATGGCGATGGCGCCGTACTGCTTGCCGGCCCAACTGGAGGCCACGCGCAGCCAGCAGCTGGTCTTGTCGTCGGCCGCACCGATGCGGTCCCAGTGGAACTGCACCTTGACCCGCCCGTACTTGTCGCAGTGGATCTCCTCGCCCTTCGGCCCCGTCACCACGGCGGTCTGGCTGCCCAGCACGCGCGGCTTGGGATGCGCCAGCGGCGGGCGGTAGGGCACGTCCCAGGGCGTGGCGAGGAAACGGTTGCGGTAGCCCTGGTGGAAGTCGTCCTGGCCGTCGCGGGTGTTGCTGGTGACCGACTCTTCCAGCACCTGCGGCTGCTTGCCTTCGTGCAGCACTTCGGTAAGCAGCCAGAGGTCGTTCCACTCGCCGCGCGGGTGCTCGCGCAGGGGCAGGAAATGGCCGCTGCGCAGGCTCGGCTGGTCGCTGCGGCCCTCGGCCTGGCGGTAGTCGGCGCGGTGCCTTTCCAGGCTGCGCTGGCTCAGCAGCTTGCCGCGCTCGCGCTCGGTGAAGCGGCCGGGGTAATCGTAGTCCTCGAGATCCGGGCGGCTGTCGCTGCGGGCCATGCTTTCCAGTTGCAGCCTGGGCTTCTCGAAGTCGTAGTCGCGGCGGCTGACGCGGGCGGTACGGGTTTCCAGGCGCTGGCCGAAGCGCTTGATCACCGGCTGGTCGGCAACCAGGCCGGAGTCCTGCTGGTAGGCCACCGGGGCCAGCTTGGGGAAGGCCGTCTGGTCGTCGCCGAACACCAGCAGGTGCCCGTCGGGGCTGTGCTCGAAGTGGTAGTGGAGGCCTTCCTCTTCGCACAGGCGCTGGACGAAGTGCAGGTCGCTCTCGTCGTACTGGGTGCAGTAGTCGCGCGGCGGGTAGACGGTGGGGCCGAGCTGGAGGCGCTGGGCATCGGCGAGGATGCCGTGCTCTTCCAGCACCTGGGTGATGATCTGCGGCACCGTCAGCTGCTGGAAAATGCGCTGGTTATGCCGATGCGCGAGGTAGGCCAAACGTGGCACCAGGCTCACTTGGTAGCGGGTCAGGCGCTGGCCGGATTCGCCCTGGGCCACCCGGTGCAACTGGCCATGGATGCCGTGGCCCTGCCCCAGGTCCAGGTAGGCGCCCTTGTGCAGCAGGCTTTCCAGGTCCAGGTCGGGACGTTCGCTGACCAGCTCGATGTCGAAGCGATAGGGTTGGTTCAGGGCTTCGCGGCCATGGAATTCGAGCACCTGCAGGTCGCTGTCGAGGCCGTCGATATTCAGGCTGAAATGGGGCTGGTTGGCCGGGGCGAACATCCTATGTTCCTCTGCGCGGAGGGCCTGCCCGGCAGTTGCCGCAGCGCCGGCTCAGGCCTGGAAAAGACACATCGGCCGGAAACCCGGCCGATGTGAACAGCACGTGTCGCGACCGATCAGGAGGCGATCGGGGTGCGCCAGTCGTCGGAACCGGAGGTACCGGAAACCTCATGGGTCCAGACGATCTTGCGGTAGGTGAAGTAGACGTCTTCCAGGTGGGTGAAATGCGCCATGTTCGGGTCCTGGCAGTTCGGCATGCGCGACTGCACGTCGACGATCACCGCGTCTTCCAGTTCGATGGTGAAGTAGTGCTCCTGGGTGCCGGTGGAGGAGGTGCGGTACCACTCCAGGCGGCACTTGTTCAGGCGCTCGCCGGAGGTCAGAGCGTTGAAGATCAGCGGCGAGGACTTGTCGAAGACCTTGGTGATCATCAGCGGCTTGTGCACGCGCTGGCCGGTCGGCTGGCCGGACTGCGGGTCGCGCGGGATGATGACCTGGTGGTTGAACGCCTGGACCAGGACCTGGTCTTCGTGGCCTTCCTGGAAGATGTTGCCGACCGAGTCCTCGGTGAAGGTGCCGGCGGTGATCAGGCCCTGTTTGGTGCCTTCGAGGGACAGATACGCGGGTGTTGGCATGAAAGCTCTCCTTGCCGTGTGAGTTGATGGCCCCGGGGTTCACGACCCAGTGGGAGCCCTGGCAACACAATTTGCGTGCCAGCAACCCTGCAGCGCCCGCCTCCTGGGAGCTGCAGCAAACCTGCAGCTGTTGTCCGAAGGCGTTACAGGGACTTTCTGCGCAACTTCTTGCGCGCTGCTGTGCAAGAACTTGCCATCCCCTTGCAGGCAGCGTGAACAAAGGCTTCCAGCGGTCTATCCACAACCCTGCGCAAGATAGGCCGTGCAAGAAGTTGCGCGCCCCGCAAGCCCCTCGCGCCCACGGAGCTTTTCAGCTTGCAGCCGCTTTTCTAGAACAGATCGATCGGATCGACGTCCAGCGACCAGCGCACCTGGCGCCCGCCGGGCATGCTTTCGAGGATCGGCAGCCAGCACGACAGCAGGCGGTGCAGCGGCACGCGGGCGCTGCTCATCAGCAGCAGCTGGGCGCGGAAGCGGCCGGCGCGGCGTTCCATGGGCGCCGGCACCGGGCCGAGCAGCTCGACGTCGCTGCCCAGTTGCGCCTGCAGGCGCTCGGCTTCGGCGCAGGCCTCGTCGAGGAAGCCTTCGGCCTGGCCCGGCTTGTGCGCCTCGGCGCGCAGCAGGGCCAGGTGGCAGAACGGCGGCAGGCCGGCGGCGCGGCGTTCGGCCAGGGCCTGGTCGGCGAAGGCGAAGTAGCCCTGCTCGGTGAGTTGCACCAGCAGCGGGTGGTCGGCCAGGTGCGTCTGGATCAGCACCCGGCCGGGCTCCTCGGCGCGCCCGGCGCGGCCGGCGACCTGGACGATCTGCTGGGCCATGCGCTCGCTGGCGCGGAAGTCGGCGGAGAACAGCCCGCCGTCGGCGTCGAGGATCGCCACCAGGGTGACGCGCGGGAAGTGGTGGCCCTTGGCGAGCATCTGGGTGCCGACCAGGATGCACGGCTCGCCCTTGTTGATGGTGGCGAACAGGTCGCGCATGGCGTGCTTGCGCGAGGTGCTGTCGCGGTCGATGCGCAGCACCGGGTAGTCGGGGAAGAGGATGCGCAGGCGCTCCTCGGCGCGCTCGGTACCGGCGCCGACCGGGCGCAGGTCCAGTTGGCCGCACTTGGGGCATTGGCGCGGCGGGCGCTCGCGGTGGTCGCAGTGATGGCAGCGCAGCTCGCCGGAGCCCTGGTGCAGCGTCATGCGTGCGTCGCAGCGCGGGCACTGGCTGATCCAGCCGCAGTCGTGGCACAGCAGGGTCGGGGCGAAGCCGCGGCGGTTCAGGTACACCAGCACCTGCTGGCCGGCGCCGAGGGTTTCGCCGATGGCGCGCTGCAGCGGCATCGACAGGCCGGCGTCCAGCGGCAGGCTCTTCACGTCCAGGCGCTGGAACTTCGGCGCCTGGGCGCCGCCGGCGCGCTGCGTCAGGCGCAGCAGGCCATAGCGGCCGCTGGCGGCGTTGTGCAGGCTTTCCAGCGAGGGCGTGGCCGAGCCGAGCAGGATCGGCACCTTCTCCAGGCGCGCGCGCACCAGGGCCAGGTCGCGGGCGTGGTAGCGCAGGCCTTCCTGCTGTTTATAGGAGGCGTCGTGCTCCTCGTCGATGATGATCAGCCCGGGGTTCTTCAGCGGGGTGAACAGCGCCGAGCGGGTGCCGATGACGATGTCGGCCTCGCCGTCGCGGGCGGCCAGCCAGGCGTCCAGGCGCTCGCGGTCGGTCAGCGCCGAGTGCAGCAGGGCGATGCGCGCGTTGAAGCGGCGCTCGAAGCGGCTCAGCGTCTGCGGGCCGAGGTTGATCTCCGGGATCAGCACCAGCGCCTGCTTGCCGGCCTCCAGCACCTGGTGGATCAGCTGCAGGTAGACCTCGGTCTTGCCGCTGCCGGTGACGCCGGCCAGCAGGTAGCTGTGGAAGGCGCCGAAGCCGGCGCGCACCGCTTCGCAGGCGGCGCGCTGCTCGGCGTTGAGCGGCAGCTCGGCCTGGGCCAGCCAGCCGCCGTGGTGTTCCGCCGGCACGTGGCGGCGGCTCTCCAGCGTGGCCAGGCCCTTTTCCACCAGCAGGTCGAGGCTGTCCTTGTTGATGTCCAGCTGGCCGAGCAGTTCATGGAGCACGCCGTGGGGGTGCTGCTGCAGCGTCTGCAGGGCCTGGCGCTGGCGCGGCGCACGGGCCAGGCGCGGGTCGTCCAGGCGCGCGCCGGGGACGGCGAGCCAGAAGCGCTGCACCCGCGCCTCGGCCGGCTCGCCCTGGCGCAGCAGGTTGGGCAGCGCCCAGGACAGGGTGTCGCCGAGGCTGTGCTGGTAGTACTGCGCGGTCCAGCGGCACAGCTCCAGCAGGTGCGCCGGCATCGGCGGCTCGCGGTCGAGCACGGCCAGCGCCGGGCGCAGCTTGTCCTCGGGCACTTCCGAGGTGTCCGCCAGCTCCACCAGCACGCCGACGATCTCGCGGCGGCCGAAGGGCACGCGCAGGCGTACGCCGGGCTGCAGGCGGCTGGGGTCGAGCCCGCGCGGCGGCAGGTAGTCGAACAGGCGGCGCAGCGGCGAGGGCAGGGCGAGGCGCAGGATGCTGGGTCGGGGCACGCTGTGGGCTTTCCGGGGCGTCGTGAGGCGGCGATCTTAGCACGGGCCGCGGCGACGGTCGGTCGGCGCCCCGACTTGCGCTGGCGGAAGTCTCTGGTATGATCCACGCCCTTAATTTGCGTGCGGTGCCCGGTAAAGATCCCGCCCGCGGTCCTCGAAGGCCGTGGCTCGGCTTCTGCCAGAGACTGGGTGGCGGCACACCAACCAGAGGAAGACATCATGAAACCGGAAATCCATCCCGCGTACGAAGAAATCGAAGCCACCTGCAGCTGCGGCAACGTGATCAAGACCCGTTCGACCCTGTGCAAAGGCATCCACCTGGACGTCTGCTCCGAATGCCACCCGTTCTACACCGGCAAGCAGAAAGTCGTGGACACCGGTGGCCGTATCGATCGCTTCAACCAGCGTTTCGCCATGTTCGGCGGCAAGAAGTAAGAGCGATTTCCGGAAAAGCCCCGATGGCCTTTCCCGATCTGCTGAAAAAGGCGCCCCTGCGGGGCGCCTTTTTTGTGCTCGCGATTTGCCTGGGCGCACCGGCCCTGGCGGCGTCCTGCCCGGCGCCCAGCGACGCCGGCACGGTGCGCGTGGCGCGGGTGGTGGATGGCGACACCCTGAAGCTGTCCGATGGCCGCAACGTGCGCCTGATCGGTGTCAACGCCCCGGAGCTGGCCCACGGCGGGCGCAGCACCGAGCCCTTCGCTGAGGCCGCGCGGCAACGCCTGCAGGCGCTGGTGGCGACCAACGACGGCGAATTAGGGTTGCAGCTCGGACGCCAGGGCAAGGACCATTACGGCCGCACCCTGGCGCACCTGTACGACCGCCAGGGGCGCAACATCGAGGCGCAACTGCTGGCCGAAGGCCTGGGCTACTTGGTGGCGGTGGCGCCCAACACCGAGCTGACCGCCTGCCAGCAGGCTGCCGAGCGCGAGGCGCGCAAGGCCGGCCGTGGCCTGTGGAAACGCCCACCGGTGCAGGACGCGCAAAGCCTGCGCCAGAGCGGCTTCGCCATCGTCCGCGGGCGCGTCGCCCAGGTGCAGCGCAACCGCGGTGGCCTGTGGCTGGAGATGGACGGTTCGCTGGTACTGCGGATCGAGCCTAAGCTGTTGAAAGCGTTCGATAAGCGCACGCTGGAGGCGCTGCCCGGGCGCACCCTGGAAGCGCGCGGCTGGGTGATCGACCGCTCCGCGCGCGGCGCCGTGAAACCGGGGCAGGCACGCTGGATGCTGCCCATCACCGACCCGGCCATGCTGGAGCTGCTGCCATGACCAAGACAAGGATGCTGTTGCTCACCTGCCTGTTCACGCTGAGCGGCGTGCTGGGCGGCTGCGCGGTCAACCCCGCCACCGGCGAGACCGACTTCGTCACCATGAGCGAGCAGGACGAGCTGGCCCTCGGTCGCCAGGCCAGCCAGGAAGCGGCCAAGCAGTACCCGCGTTACACCGACGAGAAGCTCCAGGCCTACGTGCAGCAGGTGGGCGAGCGCGTCGCCCGGGTCGGCGACCGGCCCACCCTGCAGTACCGCTTCACCGTGGTCGACAGCCCCGACATCAACGCCTTCGCCCTGCCCGGCGGCTACATCTACATCCACCGCGGGCTGATGGCCTACCTCAATTCCGAAGCCGAGCTGGCCGCGGTGCTGGGCCACGAGATCGGCCACGTCACCGCCCGCCACAGCGTGCGCCAGCAGAGCCAGGCCAGCGCCTGGAACGTGCTCGGCGCGGCGGTGGCCATCGGCACCGGGGTCAGCGCCGCCGGCGACCTCACCAACGTCCTCGGCACCGCCGTGGTGCGCGGCTACGGCCGCGACATGGAGCTGCAGGCCGACGGCCTGGGCGCCAAGTACCTGGCCCGTGCCGGCTACGACCCCAAGGCGATGATCCAGGTGGTGCGGGTGCTGAAGAACCAGGAGGACTATGCCCGCCAGGTCGCCCAGGCCAAGGGCGAGGCGGTGCAGCCGGTGGGGTATCACGGCTTGTTCGACACCCACCCGGACAACGACCGGCGCCTGCAGGAGGTGCTGGGCCCGGCCCAGGCCCTGGCCGGCGGCCAGCAGGAGGTCGACCGTGACCGCTACCTGAAGGCCATCGACGGCATGCCCTTCGGCGATTCCGCCGAGTCCGGCATCCGCCGCGGGCAAAGCTTCTACCACGGCGAGCTGGGCTTCACCCTTACCTATCCCAGGGGCTGGGGCATGCTCAACCAGCCCACCGCGCTGATCGGCTACCCCGAGGACCAGCAGGCCTACATCGGCATGAAGCTGGTGCCGCGCGACGGCCAGCTGAGCCCGCTGGAATACCTGCGCAAGGGCGCCGGCGGCCGCCTGGCCGACGAGCAGGAACTGAACCAGGCCGGTCTGAAGGGCGCCGCCGCGGTGATCCCCGGTTCGCCCGCGCGGCGCGTGGCGGTGATCTACAAGGACCAGGGCGCCTACCTGTTCGTGGGTGTGGTCAAAGGCCGCGCCTCGCTGGAAAGCCGCGACGCCGAGTTCCTCTCGGTGATCCGCAGTTTCCGCCCGCTGCGCGCCGACGAACGGAAACTGGCCGAGCCGCGGCGCCTGCAGCTGGTCCAGGCGAAGGCCGGGCAAAGCCTGGAACAGCTGGCAAAGGGCGGAAACGAGCCGGAATCTGACGCGATTTCTCGTATACGATTGCTCAATGATTTGTATCCAACTGGTCAGCCAAAACCCGGGGAATGGTTGAAAATCGTGCGTTAGCAGCATTGACACCGCAGCCCTGAAGCTATCTTGGCAGGCGCTTTCTTCCCGCGTATGCTCGGTCGCCCGTCTGTCCAACAAGCAATAAAGCGGAAGTGCCAAAAATGTCTGATCTCAAGACCGCTGCCCTCGAATATCACGCGCAACCCCGCCCCGGGAAACTCAGCGTCGAGCTGACCAAGCCCACCGTCACCGCCCGCGACCTGTCGCTGGCCTACAGCCCGGGCGTGGCCGAGCCGGTCCGCGAGATCGCCCGTGACGCCGAACTGGCCTACAAGTACACCGGCAAGGGCAACCTGGTCGCGGTGATCTCCGACGGTACCGCCATCCTCGGCCTGGGCAACCTCGGCCCGCTGGCCTCCAAGCCGGTCATGGAAGGCAAGGGCGTGCTGTTCAAGCGTTTCGCCGGCATCGACGTGTTTGACATCGAGGTCGACGCCGAGAGCCCGCAGGCCTTCATCGACACCGTCAAGCGCATCTCCATCACCTTCGGCGGCATCAACCTGGAAGACATCAAGGCGCCGGAGTGCTTCGAGATCGAGCGCGCGCTGATCGAGCAGTGCGACATCCCGGTGTTCCACGATGACCAGCACGGCACCGCCATCGTCACCGCCGCCGGCATGCTCAACGCCCTGGAAATCGCCGGCAAGAACCTGGAAAGCGCGAAGATCGTCTGCCTGGGCGCCGGCGCCGCCGCCATCTCCTGCATGAAGCTGCTGGTGAGCGTGGGCGCCAAGGTCGAGAACATCTACATGATCGATCGCCAGGGCGTGATCCACGCCGGCCGCACCGACCTGAACCAGTACAAGGCAGTGTTCGCCACCGAGACCGACAAGCGCACCCTGGACGATGCCCTCGACGGCGCCGACGTGTTCGTCGGCCTGTCCGGCGCCAACCTGCTCAGCGCCGAAGGCCTCAAGCGCATGGCGCCGAACCCGATCGTCTTCGCCTGCTCCAACCCGGACCCGGAGATCAAGCCGGAACTGGCCCACGCCACCCGCAACGACGTGATCATGGCCACCGGCCGTTCGGACTACCCGAACCAGGTGAACAACGTGCTGGGCTTCCCCTTCATCTTCCGCGGTGCTCTGGACGTGCGCGCCACCCGCATCAACGAAGAAATGAAGATCGCCGCCGCCCTGGCCCTGCGCGACCTGGCCAAGGAGCCGGTGCCCAAGGACGTGTGCGAGGCCTACGGCGTGTCGTCCCTGGAGTTCGGCCGCGAGTACATCATCCCGAAACCCATGGACAAGCGTCTGATCACCGTGGTCTCCGATGCCGTGGCCAAGGCCGCCATCGAGAGCGGCGTGGCTACCCTGCCGTATCCGAAGCACTATCCGCTGCAGTCGGTGGAAGACGTGTTCAAGGGCTGACCGGGCCGCTCTCTTCGGCTTGAGGCCGAAGGTGAAAGCGCCGTTTCTTCCGTGAGGGGGGAACGGCGTTTTCGTTTGTATGTCGGCGCGGGGCGAATGAATCGCGGACAGAGTCCGCTCCTACATCCGGGCGAGCATGGCTTTCCGTAGGATGGTGTTGAGCGAAGCGATACCCATCAGCGCAACCGCATGGGTTTCGCAAGCTCAACCCATCCTACGAAGAGCGCCTCGGCGCGGCCTCTAAACACCCTGCAACAGCCTGCCACAGGCATCCCAGGGCAGGGGACTATGCTGTAGAAAGGCGCCGCCCCTTCATTCGCCCGCGGCGCCGCTTCGGTCCTGGCCGGGGAGGCGTGCCATGCTCACGCTGTTTCGCCGCTGCGCTTTGCTCCTGCTGCTGTTCGCGGCCGGGGCGCTGGCGGCCCCGCCGGCGGTGGTGCTGACGGTGGACGGGGCCATCGGCCCGGCGACTTCCGACTACGTGGTGCGCGGCCTGCAACGCGCCGTGGACGAGGGCGCGCCTCTGGTGGTGCTGCGCATGGACACCCCCGGCGGGCTGGACAGCGCCATGCGCGACATCGTCAAGGCTATCCTCACCAGCCCCATTCCCGTGGTCGGCTACGTCGCTCCCGGCGGCGCGCGGGCGGCCAGCGCCGGCACCTACATCCTCTATGCCTGCCACCTGGCCGCCATGGCCCCGGGCACCAACCTGGGCGCCGCCACCCCGGTGCAGATCGGCGCGCCCGGCGCCCCGGAAAAGCCCCAGGGCAAGGACGGCAAGCCCGCCGTCAGCGAGGAGGACACCCTCAAGCGCAAGCAGGTCAACGACGCGGCGGCCTACATCCGCGGCCTGGCGCAGCTGCGCGGGCGCAATGCCGAATGGGCCGAGCGCGCGGTGCGCGAGGCGGTCAGCCTGTCCGCCGAGGAAGCCGTGAAGCAGAAGGTCGTCGACCTGCAGGCTGGCAACCTCGACCAGTTGCTGCGCGCCATCGACGGACGCAAGGTGCAGGTGGCGGGGCAGGCGCTGAGCATCCACAGCGCCGGTCTCGCCTGGGTCGAGCGCCAGCCCGACTGGCGCACCCGCCTGCTGGCGGTGATCACCGACCCCAGCGTGGCGCTGCTGTTGCTGATGATCGGCGTGTACGGGCTGATCTTCGAATTCGCCAACCCCGGCCTGGCGCTGCCCGGCGTGCTCGGTGGCATCTGCCTGCTGCTCGGGCTCTACGCCATGCAATTGCTGCCGGTGAACTACGCGGGGGTGGCGCTGATCGTCCTCGGCCTGGCCTTCATGGCCGCCGAGGCCTTCGTGCCCAGCTACGGCAGCCTGGGCATCGGCGGCATCGCCGCCTTCGTGATCGGCGGGCTGATCCTGCTGGATACCGACGCGCCGGGCTTCGGCATTCCCCTGGGGCTGATCGTCGGCGTGGCCACGGTCAGCGCGCTGTTCATCGCCGGGGTGCTGGGCGTGGCCATGAAGAGCCGGCAGCGCCAGGTGGTCAGCGGCGCGGCCGGCCTGGTGGGCAGCCTGGCGACGGTGGACGCGGTGGCCGACGGGGATGCCCACGCCGGCTGGGTACAACTGCAGGGCGAACAGTGGCAGGTCCGCTGCGCCCGGACCCTGCGCGCCGGCCAGCGGGTCAAGGTGCTGGCGCGCGACGGCCTGCGCCTGGAGGTGGCGGCCGACGACGAATCGGGAGGTGACTGATGGGTATTCCCTTCGGACTGCTGGTGGCGCTGGTCCTGCTGCTGATGCTGGTGGTCAGCGCCCTGCGCATCCTGCGTGAATACGAACGCGGGGTGGTGTTCCAGCTCGGCCGCTTCTGGAAGGTAAAGGGCCCCGGCCTCGTGCTGGTGATCCCGGTGGTGCAGCAGATGGTCCGCGTCGACCTGCGCACCGTGGTGCTCGACGTGCCGCCGCAGGACGTGATCTCCCGCGACAACGTCTCGGTGAAGGTCAACGCGGTGGTGTACTTCCGCGTGCTCGACCCGCAGAAGGCCATCATCCAGGTGGAGAACTTCCTCGCCGCCACCAGCCAGCTGGCCCAGACCACGCTGCGCGCGGTGCTCGGCAAGCACGAGCTGGACGAGATGCTGGCCGAGCGCGAGCGCCTGAACCTGGACATCCAGAAGGTGCTGGACGCGCAGACCGACGCCTGGGGCATCAAGGTGGCCAACGTCGAGATCAAGCACGTCGACCTCAACGAGTCCATGGTCCGCGCCATCGCCCGCCAGGCCGAGGCCGAGCGCGAGCGGCGGGCCAAGGTGATCCATGCCGAGGGCGAGCTGCAGGCCTCGGAGAAGCTGATGCAGGCCGCGCAGATGCTCTCCCGCGAGCCTGGCGCCATGCAGCTGCGCTACATGCAGACGCTGGGCAGCATCGCCGGCGACAAGAACTCCACCATCGTCTTCCCCATGCCCATCGACCTGCTCAAGGGGCTGCTCGAAACAAATGGACAGACTAAGAAGTGACTGACGGCAGGTCGGATGGGACTGAGGCGTCTACCCTGTAGGTTTTCTGAAAATTCCTTACCGTCCCCTTGCGGACGGACTACGGGGGAAACCATGAGCTACCGCACCCTGGCGGCCCTGACCCTATTGTCATCCGCCCTTTTCGCCGGCTGCGCCGGCTCCCCGCAGATGAGCTGGTCGCGCGTCGGCGACTCCGCCCAGCGCGCCGTGCTCGACCCCGGCACCTGGGCGCCGGTGGCCGGCGCGGCGGTGATCGCCGCCGGCAACTGGGACCACAAGTGGCAGAAGTCCGCGGCCAACCACGAATGGCTGTTCGGCGGCGACGCCAACTCCGCCGCCGACCACATGCTCAACGCCAGCACCGCGCTGAGCGTGGTCACCGGCCTGGTGGCTGCGCCCAGGGGCAGCGAGGGCGAGGAGAAGTGGGCCTGGCGTGGGCGCAACCTGGCGCTGCTGGCCACCGACCGCTACGCGGTGACCGGCCTGGTGGAGGAGTGGAAGGAGGTGTCCGGGCGCGACCGCCCCGACGGCATTCCCGACGACTCCTTCCCCTCCAAGCACACGGCCGTGACCGCCGTGCACAACAGCTTCACCCGGCGCAACCTGGACTACATCGACATGGACCCGACCCTGCGCTTCACCACCAAGGCCGGGCTCTACACGGTGGACGGGCTGACCGCGCTGGCGCGGGTGGAAGGCTCCAAGCACTACCCAACCGATACCTTGGTGGGCATGGCGGTGGGCAACCTCGCTGCCAACTTCACCTACAATCTGTTCCTTGAGGGATCGCCAGACAGCGCCTATTCCTTCGGTGTTCTGCCCGAAGCCGGTGGGGGAATGAGCCTGCGCGCGGCGATGCTTTTCTGAGTCCGCCCGCTTGCCGGTAGCGGGGCGCGGGCCTCGAGCAAGGAGAGCCATGCTGCTGCGTGCCCTGCTGATCGCCCTGGTCCTGCCGTTCTGCGCCCAGGCCGAGGAGCCGCTGAACCTGGTCGCCGACCGCTGGCCGCCCTACGCCGACGCGCAGATGCCCGGCCGCGGCCTGGCGGTGCATTTCGTCAGCACCGCGCTGACCCGCGCCGGCTACGCCATCCATTACGCCCAGGTGCCCTGGCCGCGGGCCCTGCACGGGGTGCGCAACGGCGAGTACGACGTGCTGGTGGACTCCTGGTACAGCGCCGAGCGCGAGACCTTCGGGCAGTATTCCGAGCCCTACCTGGTGAACCGCCTGCGCTTCCTCAAGCGCAAGGGCTCGCCCATCGTCTTCGAGCGCCTGGCCGACCTCTACCCCTTCCGCATCGCCGTGGTCCGCGGCTACAGCTACACCCCCGAGTTCAACGAGGACAGCCGGTTGCACAAGGTGCCGGTGCTGTCCTTCCCCAATGCCGCGATGATGGTGGTCGCCGGCCGCGTCGAGCTGACCCTGGAGGACGAGTGGACGGCCCGCTACATCCTCGAGCACGACCTGAAGGACGAGCGCCACAAGCTGGAGTTCCTGCCCCAGCCGCTGGCGGAGAATCCGCTGTACATCCTGGTCAGCCGCGCCAACCCGCGCCACGCGCAGATAATCGAAGACTTCAACCGCGAGCTGCGGCTGATGCGCGAGGACGGCAGCTACGACGCCTTCATGGACCTGCGCGGGCCCTGAGCCGGATTCAGGCGGCCGCTTCCTGTTCGGCGCCGATCTCCTTCTTCAGCAGGTGCGCGGCCAGGCTGCGCAGCGGCGCCAGCTCGCGGCAGATCAGCGCCAGTTGCGTCTGCACCAGGCGCTGCGGGTCCTCCAGCTCCTCCGGCACCTGTTCCAGGCGCTTGGCCAGGTCTTCCTCGGCATCGCTGTGGATGGCCACCGGCTTGCGCTGGGCGAGGCTGGCGGCGATGTCGTCGAGGCTGGCGGTGAGCTGTGCGGCGGCCTCGTCGATCAGCGCGTTGGCCGGCGACTCCGGCAGGCGGTTGCGGTGCGCGCCCAGGGCCGAGAGGTAGCTGAGCAGGGTGTGCGAGAGCACCAGGAAGCGGAAGCCCAGCTCGGCGTCCTTGCGGAAGTGACCGGGCTCCAGAAGCATGTTCGACAGCGTGGTGGAGAGCGTCGCGTCGGCGTTGTGGGCGTTGCGCCGGGCGGTGCGGTAGGCCAGGTCGTCGCGCTTGCCGCTGGCGTACTGCTGCATGATCTCGCGCAGGTAGCGGGCGTTGCAGGCCAGGGTGCCGCCGACCAGGCTGTGCAGGCGCCGGCCCTGCCAGTCGGGGAGGATGAGGAACACCGCCAGGCCGGCGATGAAGGCGCCCAGCAGGGTGTCGAACAGGCGCGGCAGGATCAGCCCGTAGCCGTTGCCCACCTGGTTGAAGCACAGCAGCACCAGCAGGGTGATGGCCGCGGTAGCCAGGGTGTAGCGGGTGCTGCGGGTGGCGAAGAAGGCCACCCCGGCGACCACCGCCAGCAGCGACTGCACCAGCGGGTTGGGGAACAGGTCGATCAGCGCCCAGCCGGCCACCAGGCCGACGAGGGTGCCGAGGATGCGCTGCACCAGGCGGATGCGCGTGGCGCCGTAGTTGGGCTGGCAGACGAACACCGTGGTCAGCAGGATCCAGTAGCCCTGGGTCGGGTGGATCAGGTGCAGCATGCCGTAGCCGGCGGTCAGCGTCAGGCCCAGGCGCAGGGCGTGGCGGAACAGCAGCGAGGTGGGCGTGAGCTGCTGGCGGATGCGCTCGAAGGCATCGCGCAGCGAGCGTGGCGAGCGGTCCAGCAGGGCGCTGTCCTGTTCCTCGGCGAGGGCGTCGGGGTTGCTCGCGCCGCTGAGCTTCTGGTCGAGGGTGGTGAGGTTGGCGGCCAGGGCGCCGAGGGAGCGCAGCAGCGAGCGCCAGGCCGGGTTGCCCTGCTGGCGCAGGTATTCCAGCGAGGCCTGCAGGTCGGCCAGGGCCTGCTCGCTGTCGTTGTAGTCGAACGGCTGGCGCAGGCGGATGGCCCGCGACAACGCCCGGCAGGCCTTGCCCTGCTGGTTGAGCAGGCGCTGGCAGCGGAACAGCACGTCGCTGTGGAAGAAGGCCTCGGCCAGGCGGTTGTAGGGGTAGTGCGAGGAGCTGGCGCGCTCGTGGACGTCCTGGGCGATGAAGTACAGCTTCAGGTAGCGCCTCAGCTTGGGCCCCGGGCGGCCGTGGCTGAGGCGGCTGAGGATGGTTTCCTTGGCCTGGTTGAGCGTCACCACCAGCCTGCCGTTCTGCCGCGCCAGGGCCAGGCGCCGGTCCTCGACGTCGAGCTGGCGCAGCGGTTCGAACAGCGTCGACTTGATCTTCAGGTACTCGCCCAACTCGAAGTAGGCGCGGGCCAGCACCTGCTGCACCGGCTGGTTGGCGAAGAGCGCGTTCCACAGCACCGAGAGCGCGCCGTACCAGGCCGCGCCGGCCACCAGCAGCAGCGGCTCCTGCCACAGGTCGCCGGGGGCGCCGCCGCGCTGGTCGACGCCGATCATGGTGTAGATGGACAGGATCAGCGTGGCCGAGGCGATGGCCGCATAGCGCTCGCCCAGCGCGCCCAGCAGCGTCATGCCGAAGGCCGACAGGGCCAGGCCGGCGACGAACAGCCAGGGGTAGGGGAACAGCAGTTCCACCGCCAGCGCGGCGATGAGGAAGCATACCAGGGTCACCAGCAGCGCCTTCAGGCGGCCCAGCCAGTGGTCGTCGGTCTCGGCCAGGGCGCTGGCGATGATGCCGAGGAACAGCGGGATCACCAGCTCGGTGCGGCCCAGCAGCAGGCACGCGGCCATGGCCCCGGCCAGGGCGATGAACACCCGCAGGCTGTAGGCGAACTTGTCCAGCGCCCACAGGCGCCGCAGGGACTCGAACAACGGGGAGGAAAGCATGCGCGTCGGGGACTTCCGAGTGTCTCTGCGCTGAGACTAGCGGATCGCCTGGCGCGCGGCTATTGGTTGCAGGGGGAGGTTTTCGTGGGAGCGAGCTTGCTTGCGAATGGTGCTTGCGCTGAAGAGCGCCCTCTCCCTAACCCTCTCCCTGAAGGGAGAGGGGACCGTTCGGAGTGGATGAGTATCCCGCAGTCAGCCGGCAGCTCCGTCGGTTTTCGGCTGAAACCATTCCTCCTCTCGGCACGGAAAAGCCCCCTCTCCCTTCAGGGAGAGGGCTGGGGAGAGGGGCTCTTCGGGATGAGCACCAAGCGTCCCCCGTAGGGCGAATAACGTTCGACGTTATCCGCCGGCTGGCCTCAGCTGCAAAGCTTGCCGGGTTCGACCTCGGAGCGGGCCGTGGGGCCGGTGTGGCGGCGTATAACCGCGAACGGTTATACGCCCTACGCACGGAATTCCCTTGCGCGTCAGAGGATGCGCACCTTGAACGAACGCCCCTTGATCCTGCCTTCCTGCAGGCGCTTGAGCGCCGACTTGGCCTGGTCGCGCTGCACCGCCACGTAGGCCTGGAAGTCGAAGATGGCGATCTTGCCCACCGCGCTGCCGGGCAGGCCGGCGTCGCCGGTGAGGGCGCCGAGGATGTCGCCGGGGCGCAGCTTGTCCTTGCGCCCGCCGGCGATGTTCAGGGTGGTCATCGGCGGCAGCAGCGGCGCCGGGTTGGCGCGCAGGAAATCGATGCGCTCCCAGTTCAGCGGCTTGCCCTGCAGGTCTTCGATGGCCTGGGCGCGGGAGGCTTCGGCCGGGGCCACCAGGGACAGCGCCAGGCCCTTCTCGCCGGCGCGGCCGCTGCGGCCGATGCGGTGCACGTGGACCTGGGCGTCACGGCTCAGCTCGACGTTGATCACCGCCTCCAGGCCCTCGATGTCCAGCCCGCGGGCGGCCACGTCGGTGGCCACCAGCACGCTGCAGCTGCGGTTGGCGAACATCGCCAGCACCTGGTCGCGCTCGCGCTGCTCCAGCTCGCCGTGCAGGGCCAGGGCGGAAATCTTCTGCGCGTCCAGCGCCTGGGCCAGCTCCACGCACTGCTGGCGGGTGTGGCAGAAGGCTACGGCGGACTGCGGGCGGAAGTGCTGCAGCAGGCGCACCACGGCGTCCATGCGCTGGCGTGGTTCGATTTCGTAGAAGTGCTGTTCGATCTGGCTGTCGTCGTGCAGCGCCTCCACTTCGACGCGCTCGGGCTGGCGCAGGAACTTCGCCGCCAGTTGCTCGATACCGGCCGGGTAGGTAGCGGAGAACAGCAGGCTCTGCCGGCGCGCCGGGAGCTGGCCGATGATGTCGGCGATGCTGTCGTAGAAGCCCATGTCGAGCATGCGGTCGGCCTCGTCCAGCACCAGGGTGTTCAGCCCGTCGAGCACCAGGGAACCGCGGCGCAGGTGCTCCTGCACCCGCCCCGGGGTGCCGACCACCACGTGGGCGCCGTGCTCCAGCGAGCCGATCTGCGGGCCGAAGGGCACGCCGCCGCAGAGGGTGAGCACCTTGATGTTGTCGGCGGCGCGGGCCAGGCGGCGGATCTCCTTGGCCACCTGGTCGGCCAGCTCGCGGGTCGGGCACAGCACCAGCGCCTGGCAGCCGAAGTAGCGCGGGTTCAGCGGGCTGAGCAGGCCGATGCCGAAGGCCGCGGTCTTGCCGCTGCCGGTCTTGGCCTGGGCGATCAGGTCGCGGCCCTTGAGGATGACCGGCAGGCTGGCGGCCTGGATCGGCGTCATCTCGGTGTAACCGAGGGCCTCGAGGTTGGCGAGCAGGTCGGCGGAGAGGGGCAGGCTGGAGAAGGCGGTGGAGGTCACGAAGAAAAAACCCGACAGGCGTGTGGGCGCGCAGTGTAGCAGCACAGGCCCCGCCGGGCCCTGGAAAAACCGGTAAAACCCGCGAATCCACTGGCTTTGCCCGCCACCCGTCTGAAACGGACGGACGGTCGAATAGTGTATTTTTATACAGATTCGCTTTCCGCAGGTTTTTGTCGTAGAGTGCCTGCACTGTGTTTGCATGGGTCGCCGTCGATCGTGACCTGATGCGGTCGGTTATTCCACCCCGTCCTGCTCGACTCCTTGTAACTCCTTGCAACTCAGTTCCTGCCACTCTTTTGTGGCTATTTCTACATCTACGTTCCAAGGAGAACACCATGTCGAATCGTCAGAACGGCACCGTCAAATGGTTCAACGAGACCAAAGGCTACGGCTTCATCACCCCTGAGAGCGGCCCGGACGTCTTCGTTCACTTCCGCGCCATCGAAGGCCACGGCTTCAAGACCCTGGCCGAAGGCCAGAAGGTCAGCTTCGAAGTCGTGCAAGGCCAGAAAGGCATGCAGGCCGAGCGCGTTCAGGTAATCAACTAAGATTCCCTGGCGTCGCCGAAAACCCCGGATGGAAACATCCGGGGTTTTTTGTTGCCTGATTGGCGTAGGCCATCTGTACTGCCATTGCCCCCGACTCCGGAGCCCGATCCATGAAACCGCGCCTCGCCGGCCTGTTGCTGGCCTTCATCTGCCCCACGCTGTTCGCCGCGCAGCCGGCCACCTGGGGCTGGGTCGAGCAGGCCAGGCTGATGCCGGAGAACGCGTTGCTCAAGGTGCGCCTGGACACCGGCGTGCAGACCTCGGTGATGGACGCGCGCAACCTGGTGAAAATCCGCAAGAACGAGCAGCGCTGGGTGCAGTACGACATCCTGGTCAAGGACGTGACCACCGGCCAGGTGCAGCGCCTGCCCTTCGAGCGGCCCATCGAGCGCACCCTCAAGGTCCGCGGCGCCAACGGCATCGAGCATCGCCCGGTGGTGAGCATGGACCTGTGCCTGGGCGACAAGGTCTACCGCGAGCAGTTCGCCCTCGCCGACCGCGACGGCAGCGAGTATCCGGTGCTGCTGGGCCGCCGCAGCCTGGAGCACCTGGGCGCCGTGGACGTGTCGAAGACGCTGACCACGCCGCCCACCTGCAAGCCCTGACTCAGTGCCCGTCGTCGGGCTCCAGGCGCCGCGGCGCCTGGGCCGAGAGGCCGTCGTCGCGGGCCAGCTGGAAGAAGATCGCCGCCGCCGCCATCGACATCAGCCCGACGCTCAGGTAAGTCGCGTGGAAGGCACCCAGCACGTCGCCGGCGTTGATCTCGACATCGCTCTTGAAGCCGCCCAGCAGCGCCGCCGCGCAGGCCACGCCGAGGCCGATGGACAGCTGCATCACCACCGACAGCAGGCTGTTGCCGGCGCTGGCGTTGTCGTCGCGTAGGTCGATCAGCGTCAGGGTGTTCATCGCCGTGAACTGCAGCGAGTTGACCCCGCCCAGCAGGCCCAGGTGGATCAGCAGCCAGAGGTAGGGCGTGTCCTGGTCGATCAGCCCCAGGCCGGCGATCAGCGCGCCCAGCAGCAGGGTGTTGCCGACCAGCAGGCGGCGGTAGCCGAACAGGTCGAGGATGCCCTTGGCCAGTGGCTTGACCACCATGGCCATGGCCGCCAGCGGGATCATGGTCATGCCCGCCTTGGCCGGCGCGAAGCCCAGGCCGACCTGCAACAGCAGCGGCGTGAGGAACGGCAGCGAGCCGCTGCCCAGGCGGGCGAACAGGTTGCCGAGCACGCCGACGGCGAAGGTGCGCGTCTTGAACAGGCTGGGCGGGAACAGCGGCGCCTCGACGTTGAGGGCGCGCAGCCAGTAGGCGGCCAGCAGCACCAGGCCGCCGATCAGCAGCATCACCACCCGTACGTGGGGCATGTGCAGCTCGCCCAGGCCTTCCAGGGCGATGGTGATCAGCACCATGGCGCCGCCGAAGAGCAGGAAGCCGGGGCCGTCGAAGCGGCTGATCGCGGCGCCGCGCAGGTCGGGCATGAGGCGGATGGCGAAGACGATGCCGAGCAGGCCCACCGGGATGTTGATGAGGAAGATCCAGTGCCAGCTGGCGTATTCCACCAGCCAGCCGCCGAGGGTCGGGCCGGTCAGTGGGCCGAGCAGGCCGGGGATGGTGACGAAGCTGAGCACCCGCACCAGGTCGCTGCGCGGGTACACGCGCAGGATCACCAGGCGCCCCACCGGCATCATCAGCGCGCCGCCCAGGCCCTGCACCACGCGGGCGATGACCAGCGCCCCGAGGCTTGGCGAGAGCGCACAGAACAGCGAGCCGAGGCTGAACAGGAAGATCGCGAAGATGAATACCCGGCGCGTGCCGAAGCGGTCGGCGATCCAGCCGGAGGCGGGGATCAGCAGCGCCACCGTGAGCAGGTACGAGATGACCACCGCCTGCATGCGCAGCGGGTCCTCGTTCAGCGAACGGGCCATGCTCGGCAGCGCGGTGTTGAGGATGGTGCCGTCCAGCGCCTGCATGAAGAAGGCGACGGCCACCAGCCAGGGAAGGATACGGGCGATGCGCGGGGTGAGGATGAAGGGCTCGCTCATGATGGGTCCTTGTTCGGCTCCCGCAAGCATAGGCGGGGAGGGCGGTGCTGCGCGAGGGGCGCGCCAGAGCCGTTGCGCTGGCGCGGCGGTGCGCCTGTGCTGGACCTGAAGGGGCTTTCGAGGGGATCGGCAGGCATTCGCCGCGGCCCGGGCGCAGGCGCTGCAAGTTCGCGCCGAGGTGGCGGAACAATGGCACCCGCCGCCAGTCCAATCTGCGTCCCGCGCACCTTCGGCGCCGGACGCCACTGCATCAGGAGATGTCGATGACCGTCAGATTCCGTGTCACCTGCGCCGCCGCGGCGCTGCTCGCCGCCAGTTCCGCCTTCGCCTTCAACCTGGGGGACGCCGCCAAGGCAGTGTCCGGCGTGGCCGAGGGCGGCAACCCGGCCCAGGTGGCCTCCACCCCGCAGACCAGCGGCCTGCTCGGCGCCCTCACCGGGCAACTGGGCGTCAGCGACGAGCAAGCCATCGGCGGCACCGGCGCGCTGCTCGGCCTGGCCAAGAACAAACTCAGCGGCACCGACTACACCCAGCTGGTGAAGGCCGTGCCGGGCCTGGACAAGCTCAGCGGCGCCAACGCCCTGGGCGGCCTCGGCGGCAGCCTGGGCAACCTCGGCGGCGCCGGCGCCAAGGGCTTGCTGGGCAATGTCGACAGCATGGGCGACGTGAACAGCGCCTTCAGCACCCTGGGCATGGACCAGGGCATGACTGGCAAGTTCGCCAGCGTGCTGCTGGACTACTTCGGCAAGCAGGGCGTGAGCAGCGACCTGCTGGGCAGCCTGGGTAGCCTGTGGGGCGTGGGCGGCTGACGCCCGATTACAGTCCACCGAGAGGCATGGCGTTCCATTGTAGGAGCGGACCTTGTCCGCGATAGCCGGACATCCCGGCGCGATTCGCGGATACCCCTTCACACCATTCCCTTTGTAGGAGCGCGCCCTGCGCGCGAAATCGCGGATAAGATCCGCTCCTACAGGGGTACGGTGTAGGAGCGGATCTTATCCGCGATTCCGACGGCGAGGCCGGCGCCTGGTGGGGCGATGGGTATCGCTTCGCTCAACGCCATCCTACGACGGTGTTCCTCCCGGCATGTAGGAGCACCTGTCTATTGGGTTCCCGCGAACGCGGGACGCGGCTCCATCGCGAACAGCGCTTGCGCTGGCCCGAAGGGGAATAACCCAGAAAACAACGTAGGGGCGCTCGGAACGAAGGACGCGGTCGTCAGTCGAATCCGTTGACCGCCCATGCCGAGGCGGGACCTGCCTGTCGCGGAGCCTCCGATGATCGCCCGAGCCCTTCCCATCCTCGCCGCCTGCGCCTGGCTGGTGGCCTTCCCGGCCGCCGCCGAGACCTTCGAGGAAATCCCCAGCGCCGAGTCCGGTGCCGCAGCAACGGCTGCCAACGGCCTGGTGGAGACCCTCGGCCAGCGCCTGAACATCAGCGACGAGCAGGCCATCGGCGGCGCCGGCGCCTTGATCGGCCTGGCCATGAACCGCCTCGACGACAGCCAGGGCACGCAGTTGCAGAAGAGCCTGCCGGGACTGGACCAGCTGTCCTCGGGCAACCTCGGCGGCGGCATCGGCGCCCTGCTGGGCGGCGCCGGGCAGTTGCTCGGCGGCATCCAGAACCTGCAGGACGTCGACCAGGTGTTCAACGTGCTGGGCATGAGCGAAGGCATGGTCGACCGGTTCGCCAGCGTGATGCTCGACTACCTGGTCAAGCAGGGCCTGAACAGCCAGTTGCTGGGCACCCTCGGCAAGCTCTGGGAGAGCGCCCCGCTGCCTTCCACCCCGGCCACCACGGTGGCAGGCAAGGCGATCTAGCTCAGAACTCGGCGCGCAGCGCGTCGATGCGCGCGTCCTTCTCTTCCCACAGGCGCGACACCCAGGCCTGCACGTACTGGCGGAATTCCGCGTCGTTCTCGTAGTCACCCTGCCACAGCGCGGGGTCGATCCCGTGGGTGCGGATGTCGACGATCACCCGCGGCACCTTGCCGCTAAGCAGGTCCCAGAAGCCCGGCTTGGGGCCCTTGGGGTAGACCACGGTGACGTCGAGCATGGCGTCCAGTTGCTCGCCCAGGGCGGCCAGCACGAAGGCCACGCCGCCGGCCTTGGGCTTGAGCAGGTTCTGGTAGGGCGACTGCTGCTGAGCCTGCTTGGCCGGGGTGAAGCGGGTGCCTTCCAGGTAGTTCACCACCGTCACCGGCATGCCCTTGAACTTCTCGCAAGCGGCCTTGGTGATCTCCAGGTCCTTGCCCTTGAGCTGCGGGTTCTTCTCCAGGAAGGCCTTGGAGTAGCGCTTCATGAAGGGGTAGTCCAGGGCCCAGAAGGCCAGGCCGAGGAAGGGCACCCAGATCAGCTCCTTCTTCAGGAAGAACTTGAAGTAGGGCGTCTTGCGATTGAAGGCCTGGACCAGGGCCGGGATGTCGACCCAGGACTGGTGGTTGCTCACCACCAGGTAGGAGGTGTCGCGGCGCAGCTGGTCGCCGCCGCGGATGTCCCAGACGGTGGGCGTCATCAGGGCGAAGATGGCCTTGTCGATCTCCGCCCAGGTCTCGGCGATCCACATCACCCCGTTGGAGCAGGCGTCCTTCAGCGCCTTGCCCGGCAGCACCAGCTTGAGCAGGGCGATCAGCAGCATCGGGCCGATCAGGATCAGGGTGTTGAGCAGCAACAGGAGGCTGGTGACGATTCCGGTCAGCGTGGCCCACATGGCGGTGCGATTCCTTGTTCCGGTTGGCGCGGCCATGATACGCAGGCGGCGCGGCCAGCCCAAGCCACCCCCTCCCGCGACGTGCGCCGGCGCACTATGCTCTGGGAACCTGCCCCGATGATTGCCTGCCATGCCTGACTCCTTCTATGTGCGCCTGCCGGTCAAGGACGTGACCCTCGGTATGTACGTCCACGAACTGTGCGGCTCCTGGATGGAGCACCCGTTCTGGCGCCGGCGCTTTTTGCTGGAAGACCCCGAGGACCTCAAGCGCCTGCGCGAGAGCGGCGTGCACGAAGTGCTGATCGACCCGGCCAAGGGCCTCGCGCCCCGCCCCGCGCTGACACCCGGCGAGCCCGCCGCACCGCCGCCGGCCTCGCCCGAGGAGGCGCCGGAGAAGCCCTGGCGCGCCATGGAAGACGAACTGCGCGCGGCGCACCGGCTGTGCGTGCAGTCCAAGCGCGCGGTCATGGCGATGTTCCAGGACGCGCGCATGGGCAGGGCGGTGAATGGCGAGCACGCCCAGGAACTGGTGGAGGAAATCGCCGCCTCGGTGCAGCGCCATCCCAATGCGCTGATCAGCCTGGTGCGGCTGAAGAACGCCGACGAATACACCTACCTGCACTCGGTGGCGGTGTGCGCGCTGATGATCGCCCTGGCGCGCCAGCTCGGCCTGGACGAGGCGCTGGTGCGCGAGGCGGGCGCGGCCGGGCTGCTGCACGACATCGGCAAGATGCACGTGCCCATGGAGCTGCTGAACAAGCCGGGGCGCCTGGACGAGCAGGAGTTCGCCCGGGTCCGCGAGCACCCGCAGCGCGGCCTGGACATCCTCATCCAGGGCCGCCAGGTCGGCGCCCTGGTGCTGGACGTGTGCCTGCACCACCACGAGAAGCTCGACGGCAGCGGCTACCCGCACCACCTGGCCGGCGAGCAGATCAGCCTGTTCGCGCGCATGGGCGCGGTCTGCGACATCTACGACGCCATCACCTCCGACCGCCCCTACAAGGCCGGCTGGGACCCCGCCGAGTCGATCCGGCGCATGGGCCAGTGGTGCGGCACGCACCTGGACGAGCAGGTGTTCCGCGCCTTCGTCAAATGCCTGGGCATCTACCCGGTGGGCTCGCTGGTGCGCCTGGAGAGCGAGCGCCTGGCGGTGGTGCTGGAGCAGCATCCCGAGGCGTTGCTCACCCCGGTGCTCAAGGTGTTCTATTCGATCCGCACGCGCGCGGCGATTCCCCAGCAGGTGCTCGACCTGGCCACGCTCAAGGGCCGCGAGCGCATCGTCGGCCGCGAGTCGCCGGCGCAGTGGGGCTTCCGCAACCTGGAAACGCTGTGGAGCGGCCTGGACCGCCGCCGCGGCTCGCTGTTCGACGCCTGACAGCGGCCGCTGGCGAACCCCGGGCTGGCGTGGTAGTCCTATGCGCCATGCATCCCGAACTGCCCTGGAGATTCCCGTGAAACCCGTTCTCGCCCTGCTTTCGCTGCTCGTCCTGCCCGGCCTGGCCCTCGCCGCCGAGCCCAAGCTGTACGGGCGCTACGAATGGGTCGGCCTGCCCGAGCTGAGCCAGACGCTGCAGGCCAAGATGGACACCGGCGCCTACACTTCGTCGCTGTCGGCCAAGGACATCCAGCTGTTCCAGCGCGACGGCGACGAGTGGGTGCGCTTCCGCCTGGCCACCAAGGACGGCGGCGACTCGCAGTACGAGCACAAGCTGGCGCGCATCTCCAAGATCAAGAACCGCGCCGACGGCCGCGAGGAAGACGACGAGGAGGAGAACCCGGTCGCCCTCAGCGAGCGCCCGGTGATCCTGCTGCCGGTGTGCCTGGGCGGCGACCAGCAGGTGATCGAGGTCAACCTGGTCGACCGCAGCCACTTCAACTACCCCTTCCTGATGGGCGCCAAGGGCCTGCGCAAGTTCCACGTGGCGGTGGATGCCAGCGAGCGCTTCGCCGCCGGCAAGCCCAACTGCTCGGGCAGCCGCGAAGCCGATTGACGGGACGCGGGCCTTGCGGCTTGATGGAAGGCCCGCCACACCGCGCACGGAAGCCATGCCGCACATCCTCATCGTCGAAGACGAAGCCGCCATCGCCGACACCCTGCTCTACGCCCTGCAGGCCGAAGGCTTCGCCACCACCTGGCTGAGCCTGGCCGGCGAGGCCCTGCAGCGCCTGCGCGAGGAGGCCTTCGACCTGGTCGTCCTCGACGTCGGCCTGCCCGACATCAGCGGCTTCGAGGCCTGCCGCCAGCTGCGCCGCTTCTCCGAGGTGCCGGTGATCTTCCTCACCGCCCGCGACGCCGAGATCGACCGCGTGGTGGGCCTGGAGATCGGCGCCGACGACTACGTGGTCAAGCCCTTCAGCCCACGCGAGCTGGCCGCGCGGGTCAAGGCCATCCTCCGTCGCGGGCCGCCCCGCGCCAGCGCCGAGGCGGCCCCGGCCGGGCCCTTCCGGGTGGACGAGGAGCGCTGCCTGATCCACTACCGCGGCCAGGCGCTGAACCTCACCCTCCACGAATTCCGCCTGCTCCAGGCGCTGCTGGCGCGCCCGGGCCGGGTGTTCAGCCGCGAGCTGCTGCTGCAGGCCCTGGGCGTGGCGGCCCAGGCCGGCTACGAGCGCAACATCGACAGCCACATCAAGAGCCTGCGCGCCAAGCTGCGCCAGGTGGCCGCGGACGCCGAACCGATCCAGACGCACCGCGGCCTGGGCTACAGCTACGCGGCGGAGAAGGCCTGATGCCGCTGGGCGTGCGGATCTTCCTGGCGTACTTCCTGTTCGTCGGGCTGACCGGCTACTTCGTGCTGAGCACGGTGATGGAGGAGATCCGCCCCGGGGTGCGCCAGTCCACCGAGGAAACCCTGGTGGACACCGCGAACCTGCTGGCCGAGATCCTGCGCGAGGACCTGAAGAACGGCACCCTGGTCCACAGCCAGTTGCCGGAACTGCTCAAGGCCTATGGCGCGCGCAGCCCGCAGGCGGACATCTGGGGCGTGCGCAAGAACGCGGTGAACCACCGCATCTACGTCACCGACGCCCGCGGCATCGTCCTGCTGGATTCGGCGGGCGAGGCGGTGGGCCAGGACTACTCGCGCTGGAACGACGTCTACCTGACCTTGCAGGGCAAGTACGGCGCGCGCTCCAGCCGCGAATCGGCGGACGACCCGGACTCCTCGGTGATGTACGTGGCGGCGCCGATCAAGGATGGCGAGAAGATCATCGGCGTGGTCTCCGTCTCCAAGCCCAACCGCACCCTGCAGCCCTACATCGAGCGTTCGCAACGGCGCCTGGCCTGGCTCGGCGGCGGCCTGATCGTGCTCGGCCTGCTGGTTGGCGGGCTGCTCTCCTGGTGGCTGAGCGGCGCCCTGCGCAAGCTTACCCGCTACGCCCAGGCGGTCAGCGAGGGCCGCCGCGCCGAACTGCCGCGCTACCGCGGCGGCGAGATGGCGCAACTGGCCGAGGCGGTGGAGCGCATGCGCGTACAACTGGAGGGCAAGGCCTACGTCGAGCGCTACGTGCACACCCTGACCCACGAGCTGAAGAGCCCGCTGGCGGCCATTCGTGGCGCCGCCGAACTGTTGGAAGGCGAGATGCCGGCGGAGCAGCGCAGGCGCTTCGTCGACAACATTGCCGGCGAGAGCCAGCGTTTGCAGCAACTGGTGGAGCGCCTGCTGAACCTGGCCCAGGTGGAGCAGCGGCAGGGGCTTGAGGATAGCGAGCCGGTGTCGCTGCGTGAGTTGGTGGCGGAGCTGTTGCAGGCCAACCTGGCGCGGCTGGCAGGTTTGCGGGTGGAGAACGCGGTGCCGGCGGAGGCAGTGGTGACGGGGGAGCGTTTCCTGTTGCGCCAGGCGTTGGGCAACCTGTTGGACAATGCGCTGGATTTCACGCCGGTTGGTGGGGTGATTCGCTTCGGTGCGCTGCGCGAGGATGGGCGCTGGCGGCTGGGGGTGTTCAACGAGGGACCGGTGATTCCGGGCTATGCGCTGGAGCGGCTGACGGAGCGGTTCTACTCCTTGCCGCGGCCGGGGACGGGGCGCAAGAGCACGGGGCTGGGGTTGAACTTCGTTGCCGAGGTGGCGGGGTTGCATGGTGGAAGGTTGGGCGTGGGGAATGTCGAGGGTGGGGTGGAGGCTTGGCTGGAGTTGCCGGGGGCTGACAAGGGAAGAGCCTGAGAGCCCCTCTCCCCAGCCCTCTCCCTGAAGGGAGAGGGGGCTTGTCCGTGCCGAGAGCAGAAATGGTTTCAGCCGGGGACCTTCGGTGTTGCCGGCTAACTCCAAAATACCCAAGCACTCCGAACGGCCCCCTCTCCCTGAAGGACGAGGGGGCTTGTCCGTGCCGAGAGGAGGAATGGTTTCAGTCGGAGACCTTCGGTGTTGCCGACTAACTCCAAAATACCCAAGCACTCCGAACGGTCCCCTCTCCCTTCAGGGAGAGGGTTAGGGAGAGGGAAAGGCGCCCACCCACCACACCAAAGCCAAGCCTCCACACAATCCCCACAATCTCCCCATCCCCCCACCACAAATCCCCCACAGTACCGACCCAGACTCTCCACCACCCCAACCCCCGGAGAGTCCCCCATGAACCGCCCCCTGCTCCTCAAGCTCGGCGCCATCGCCGTGCTCATGCTCCTGCTACTGGTCCCCCTGCTGATGATCGACGGCCTGGTCGGTGAGCGGCAGGCCTACCGTGACGGCGTGCTGCAGGATATCGCCCGCAGCTCCGCCTACGCCCAGCGCCTGCGCGGGCCGCTGCTGGTGGTGCCCTACGTGCGCCAGGTGCTGGAGTGGGAGCGCGACGAACGCAGCGGCACCCGCGTGCAGGTGCAGCGGGAGAAGCGCGGGCGCCTGTACTTCCTGCCGGAGACCTTCCTGGTCGATGGCCAGATGACCACCGAGCTGCGCCACCGCGGCATCTACGAGGCGCGCCTGTTCCACCTGGAAAGCCGCGTCAGCGGCAGCTTCGTGGTACCGGCGCACTACGGCGTGGGCGACGACCTGGCCAGCTACCGCTTCGAGCAGCCGTTCCTGGCGGTGGGCATCAGCGACGTGCGCGGCATCCAGAACGCCCTCAAGCTGAGCCTTGACGGCCGCACCCTGGACTTCGCCCCGGGCAGCCGCTCGCAGCGCCTGGGCGAGGGCGTGCACGCGCCGCTGCCGCTGGAGGCCAGCGCCGCCGAGCAGCGCCTCGACTACGCCTTCGAGCTGGCCCTGCTGGGCAGCTCGCGGCTGGACATCACCCCGGTGGGCCGCGACAGCCAGGTCAGCCTCAAGGCCGACTGGCCGCACCCCAGCTTCGGCGGCGAGTTCCTGCCGGTGGAGCGCAGCATCGGCGCCGACGGCTTCAGCGCGCGCTGGCGCACCAGCTTCTTCGCCAGCAGCATGGAAGAGGCGCTGCAGAACTGCTTCGCCGGCAAGGGCTGCGACACTTTCGACTCGCGTGGCTTCGGCGTCAGCCTGGTGGACCCGGTGGACCAGTACCTCAAGGCCGACCGCGCGCTGAAGTACGCCCTGCTGTTCATCGGCCTGACCTTCGCCGGCTTCTTCCTCTTCGAGGTGCTCAAGGGCCTGGCCCTGCACCCGGTGCAGTACGCCCTGGTCGGCCTGGCCCTGGCGCTGTTCTACCTGCTGCTGCTGTCGCTGGCCGAGCACGTCGGCTTCGAGCGCGCCTACCTGGCCTCCGCCGGCGCCTGCGTGGCGCTGATCGGCTTCTACCTGTGCACGGTGCTGCGCAGCGTGGTGCGTGGCTGTGCCTTCGGCGCCGGACTGGGCGCGCTCTACGCCATGCTCTACGGCCTGTTGCGGGCCGAGGACTATGCGCTGCTGATGGGCTCGCTGCTGCTGTTCGCGGTGCTCGCCGGGGTGATGGCGCTGACCCGCCGGCTGGACTGGTACGGCGTCGGCCGGCGCACGGACGAGCCGAGCTTCTCCCTGGACGAAGTGAGCCACGAAGGCTGAAGGAGGCCGCCATGCACCTGCTGACGCGTTTCACCCTGTGCCTGGCCGGCGGCCTGCTGCTGAGCGTGATGGCCCTGCCGCTGCTGATGTTCGTCGGCCACTTCGAGCTGATCGCCTGGCTCGCCGCCAGCGGCAAGCCGCTGGCCTGGCTGGCGCTGCACCTGCCGCCGGCGGATTTCTGGGATGGCCTCACCGGCGCCCGGGACGCGGCGAACAACCCCCACGTGCGCTCCTTCCTGGAACTATGCGCGGGCTTCGCTCAGCTCGGCCTGCTGCTGGCGCTGCCGCTGTACTACTGGGGCGCGCGGCGATGAGCGCCTGGCGCGGGTTGCGCGAGGAGCGCCAGGCCGGGCGGCGCTTGGCGCGGCAGATCGCGGTGCTGGTGCTGCGGGCGCGCGGGGAAGGGTTCGCGAGCAAGCTCGCTCCTACAAATGCCCCTTCCCGCCTGTCATCCAGTCACGGAATGGGGCGCCGCTCTTCGTAGGAGCGAGCTTGCTCGCGAACGGCGGCATGCGCATCGGGCGCCGACGTTTGGCCATGGCGTTCGGGGCGACGGCGTATAACCGCGAACGGTTATACGCCCTACGGTTAACGCGTCAGCGCCGGGCTGTCAGACCGGCTGCGTGGCCTGCAGGGACGGGCGCTGGGCGGCCTCGGCGTACCAGGCCGCGAGCTTCGGGTACTGCTCACGCCAGGCCCAGTCGGGGCGGCGGAAGTCGAGGTAGCCCAGGGCGCAGGCCAGGCCGATGGCGGCGATGTCGAAGCGCTCGTTCAGCGCCGCGAAAGCCTCGCCCTCGAAGTGCGCCAGGGCGCGTTCGATCTTCTGCTGCTGACCTTGCAGCCAGCCGTCCCAGCGCTTCTCCTCGGGGCGCACGAAGGTTTCGTAGCGGCTGATCACGGCGGCGTCCATGATGGCGTCGGCCAGTGCGGCGAGGGTCAGGCGCTGCCAGCGTTGCGGGCCTTCGCGGGGGATCAGTGGTGCGCCGGCGTGCTGCTGGTCGAGGTATTCGACTATCACCCGGCTGTCGTACAGGGCCTGGCCGTCGGCCAGGCGCAGGCAGGGGATCTTGCCCGCCGGGTTGCAGGCATTGACGCCGCTGTCCGGGCTCACCGGGCTGAGGTTGGCGGCCTGCAGGCGCACCTGGTCGAGTTGGCTGGTCTCGTGCAGCAGCACCATGACCTTGCGCACGAAGGGCGAGGCGGGGGCGTGGAACAGGGTGAGGGTGGGGCTCATGGTATCTCCTGGTTACTCGCGGATGACCAGCAGGCGGTCGCTGCCGGCGTCGGCGCCCCAGACCTCGCCGGGGCGGCCGCTGAGCTGGCTGACGCGGGCCTCGGTCTGGTCGCTGGGGTAGGCGGTGAATTTCTCGCTCTGCGGGTCGAAGCGCAGCACGGCGTCGCCGCCGAGGTCGCTGAGCCACACGCGGTCCATGGCATCGACGTAGAGCGCGCCGGGCTGCGGGAGGTCGCCCGGCAGGCGCCAGCTCTTCCACTTGCCATCGCTGGGGTCGAAGCGGCCGAGCCGGCCGCTGCCGGCCTCGCTCACCCACAGCCGGCCGATGGAGTCGGCGCCCAGTTGCTGCGGCCGGCCGCCCTGTTCGGGCAGCGGGAAGCGGGTGACGGCCTGGCCGAGTGGGTCGATGCGGTTGATGCTGTCGTCGTCGGCGGAGGCGTACCAGAGCTGGCCGTCGGGCGTCACCGCCAGGCCCTGGGCACTCTTGCCGCCGGGCGTGGCCCAGACTTCGAGCTTGCGCGTGGCGGGGTCGATGCGGCCGTAAAAGCCCTTCTCGCCGGTGAACCAGATGTCGTGGTCGTCATCGAACACCAGGCTGTCCAGGCCGGCGTCGGCGGCTTCCTTGGGCAGCGGCACGACTTCGCTGCCAAGGCGGTCCGGGTCGACGCGGACCAGGGCGTTGAGGCCGCTGTCGGCGACCCAGGCTTCGCCATCCGGGCCGGCCAGCACGGCGCGCGGCACCGAGCCCTTGCCCAGGCTGACCTGCTCGTCCTGCCCGCTTTGCGGGTCGAAGCGGCCCAGCGAGCCGTTGCCTTCGGCGACGTACCACAGCCGGCCATCGTCGAGCATGGCCACGGCCTGGGGCGCGGCGCCCTTGGTCAGGGGGTAGTACTGCGGGTCGGCGGCGTGGGCGGCGCAGCTCAGCAGCAGGCCGAGCAGGGTGGGCAGGAGTCGCGGGCTTTGCGGCATTGGGGTGCTCCCGGGCGTGGCCGTTGGAAGGCGCACTGTAGCGCGCCACGCGCCGGGAGGCGAACGGCGCGCGGGGAACGCGCCGTGTGGGGTGGCCGCCGCGGCGGCCGGAGGTCAGAACTTGTAGTCGAGGCTGGCGACCACGTTGCGGCGGTCGCCGTAGTAGCAGTAGAAGCCGTCGCAGGTGGAGATGTATTCCTTGTCGAATACGTTGTTCGCGTTCACCGCCACGCTCAGCCCTTTCAGGCTGTTGTCCAGGCGGCCGAGGTCGTAGCGCACCGCGGCGTCGTACAGGGTGTAGGAGCCAGTGTGGCCGTCCGACTTGTCGCGCACGTAGGCCATGCTGCCGATGGCGATGTTGTCGGTCTCGCCCACGTAGCGGGTGCCGAAGCCGATGCCGAAGCCGTCGAGCAGGCCTTCGTGCCAGGTGTAGTCGGCCCACAGCGAGGCCTGGTTCTCCGGCGTCAGCGGCAGCGGACGGTTCTTGTCCAGCGGGTCGGCGACCTTGGTCATCTTGCTGTTGGAGTAGGTGTAGGCGGCGGTCACCTTGAGGTTGTCGGTGACGTTGCCGACGGCTTCCAGTTCGAGGCCGCGCACCTGCGCCTCGCCCACCGGGTTGCTGCGGCCCAGGGAGTCGGAGAGCACGATGTTCTGCCGCTTCAGGTCGTAGACGGCGGCGCTGAGCAGCAGGTCGCGGCCGGGCGGCTGGTACTTGATGCCCAGTTCGTACTGCTTGCCGGTGCTCGGTTCGAAGGCCATGCCGTTGTTGCCGCCGGCCTCGGTCTGGAACGACTCGGCGTAGGAGATGTAGGGCGCCAGGCCGTTGTCGAACACGTAGCTGAGCGCCGCGTTGCCGCTGAACTGGCTGTCGCGGCGGGTGTCGGTGGCGCCGCCGGCGTTGTAGAACTTCGAGCCGGTGTGGGCCCAGTCATGGCGGCCGCCGAGGGTCAGGCGCCAGTTGTCCAGGGACATCTGGTCCTGGGCGTAGAGGCCGGTGTCGCGCATCTTCTGGTTGTAGTCGTTGTACGCGGTGTAGCTGACGTTGCTGAAGTCCTGGCCGTAGATCGGCTGCTTGATGTTGCTGCTCGGCGCGCTGCCGTACAGCCACTGGTAGTTGGTGTTGGCGCGCTGGTGGTCGAGGCCCAGCAGCAGGGTGTGCTTGACCGGGCCGGTGGCGAAGTCGGCCTGGAAGTTGTTGTCGATGGCGAACTGGCTGATGTCTTCGTTGACCACGTTGGCGCCGCGCGCCACGGTGCCGTCGTCGCTCACCGCGGTGGCCCAGCCGCCGGCGGTGATGCCCTGGAACGACAGGTCGCTCTTGGTGTAACGCAGGTTCTGGCGGAACTGCCAGACGTCGTTGAAGCGGTGCTCGAAGGCGTAGCCCAGGGCGTAGTAGGTCTTGTCGTAGAACTCCCAGTCCGGGTCGCCCAGGTTCTCGTGGTACTTCACCTTGCCCGCCGGGGTCGACAGCTTGGTGCCCTGCAGCGGCAGGAACTGGCTGGTGATGCCGGTATCGTCGCGGTTGAACTGCGAGAGGAAGGTCAGGCGGGTGTCTTCGTCGAAGTTCCAGGTCACGCTGGGCGCGATGTTGTAGCGCTTGCTGTCGACGTGCTCGACCTGGGTGTTGCTGTCGCGCACCACGCCGCTGACGCGGTAGAGCATCTTGCCCTGGTCGTCGATCTTGCCGGTGCTGTCGAAGGAAATCTGCTTGTGCTCGTAGCTGCCGACCTGCAGCTGCACTTCATGGCTGCTTTCTTCCTGCGGGCGGCGGCTGACCATGTCCAGCAGGCCGCCGGGCGGGGTCTGGCCGTACAGCGAGGAAGCCGGGCCGCGCAGCAGGGCGACGCGCTCCAGGTCCCAGGTTTCCAGCTTGGGCATGGTGTAGGAGCCCTTGGGCAGGGGCAGGCCGTCGAGGAACTGGGTGGGCTCGAAGCCGCGCACCTTCAGCCATTCGGCGCGGGTGTCGCTGCCGTAGCTGCTGGCGATCACGCCGGGCATGTAGCGCACCGCGTCGTCGAGGTTCTGTACGTTGCGGTCCTGCATCTGCTCGCGGGTGGCCACGGAGATCGACTTGGGCGTCTCGAGGATCGAGCTGTCGGTCTTGGTGCCGGCGCGGGTGCGGGTGGCGAGGTAGCCCACGGCCGGGCCGTCCGGGTCTTCCTGCACGGCGCTCACGGTGGTGGCGCCCATGGCCAGGGTGTCCTTGGGCAGTGGGCGCACGCTGTAGCTGCCGGATGCGTTCTCCACCAGCTCCAGGCCGGTGCCTTCCAGCGCCTGGCGCAGCGCGCCGAGGCCGTCGAAGCGGCCCTGCACGGCATGGGCGCTGCGGCCGTTGGCCAGGGCCGGGTCGATGCTCAGGCTGATGCCGGCTTGCGCGGCGATGCGGTTGAGGGTGCTGGCCAGCGGGGCGGCGGGCAGCTGGTAGTCGCGCGCGACATCGGCGGCGACGGAAGCCAGCGGGCTGGCGAGCAGAATGGCGGCGGCCAGCAGGTGCGGGCGGAAGGCCATGGTGGGGGACGGCATCGGGGATTCACTCCTGGGTGTGAATATGTCTCGTTCGCCTCATTGCCGGACGACAATCGGAAAGTGATAGGGCTGCGCGAAAAAAAATTTCGGATGGTGCTACGGCGTATGACGCTCTGGCTTTCGTAGGAGCGAGCTTGCTCGCGAACAGACTCCGCAGCGGGGTTCATTCGCGAGCAAGCTCGCTCCTACGAAGAGCGTTTTTACGAAGAGCGTTTCGCGCGGCCGGCAAGGGGCTCAGCCGCGCGGCACCACCTTCGTCCACCAACCGCCGTGCCGCTCGATGCGCACCGGCAGGCTCGGTGGCAGCGAATCCAGGGCCAGGTCCGTGTCGCGCAGGGAGAAGCTGCCGCTGATGCGCAGGTCGGCTAGCGCCGGGTCCAGGCCCAGGTAGCCGCTGCGGTACTGGCCGAGTTTCTCCAGCAGGTCGGCCAGCCGTATGTTGTCGGCCACCAGCATGCCGTGGGTCCAGGCGTCGGCGGTGGCGCTGTTGGCCTCCAGCGGGCCCAGGCCGTCGGCGCGCAGCAGCACGTGGCGGCCCTGGGGGACGACGGTTTCGTCGCGGCCCCGCTCGGGCTTGGCCGCCACCGCCGACTGCAGCACGCTGAGCAGGGTGCCGTCGGCCTGGCGTTCCACCAGGAAACGGGTGCCCAGGGCGCGCAGGCGGCCATCGCGGGTTTCGACGATGAATGGGCGGCTGTCGCCATGGGCGGTCTGCACCATGATTTCGCCGCTGAGCAGGACGATGCGCCGCTCGCTGGCGTCGAAACGGATGTCCAGGGCGGTGCGGCTGTCGAGCTGCACCAGGGTGTCGTCGGGCAGGCGCAGTTCGCGCAGTTCGCCGGTGCCGGTGACCACGTCGGCCAGGGCGTAGCGCAGCGGCAGGTAGCGGTTGCCCACGCCCAGCGCCAGCACCCCGGCCAGCAGTAGCGACAAACCGGTGCCGGCCAGCCGGCGCAGCTTGCGCCGCGATTCGCCCGGCGCGCGCAGCAAGGCGCTGCGCGCCGCGGGGGCGGCGGCCGCGCCCAGGTTGTGGTCGAGCATGCCCAGTTGGTGCCAGGCGCGGGCGTGTTCGCTGTGGGCGGCATGCCAGTGGGCGAAGGCGGCTTCGTCCTCGGCATGGGCCTCGCCCGAACCCAGGCGCAACTGCCAGGCGATGGCTTCGTCGAGGATGCGGACCGAGACCGGGCCCTTCATGTCGGCTCGCCGTACAGGGCGATGTAACACTGGCGCAGGCCCTGGGCGATGTACTGGCGCACCCGCGGCACCGACACGCCCAGGCGCTCGGCGATCTCGGCGTGGCCCAGGCCGTCCAGGCGGTTGAGCAGGAAGGCGCTGCGCGCGCGGCTGGACAGCTTGCCCAGCAGGCGGTCGATCTCGCGCAGGTCGGCGAGGATGAGGAACTGGGTTTCCACCGAGGGCTGCTCGGCCTCGGGCAGTTGCAGCAGCTCGTCGAGGTAGGCCTGCTCCAGCGCCTGGCGGCGCCAGTGGTCGACCAGCAGGCCCTTGGCCACGGTCACCAGGAAGGCCCGCGGTTCGCGCAGGCTGGGCAGCTCGCGGCGGCCGAGGATGCGCACGAAGGTGTCCTGGCCGAGGTCCTCGGCGCGCTGCGGGCAGCCGACGCTGCGATTGAGCCAGGCAAGTAGCCAGTCGCGGTGGTCGCGGTAGAGCGCGCCTACGAATTCGCCATTGCCAGTCTGGACTGCCGACACCTTTGCTCCCCCACCCCGATTCGGAATGAACGACAAAACGATAACTATTCGCAAATGATCGCAAAGTGCAACCAGCCTGCGCAATCGGCGCCTGTCGGTTTTCGGGAAAAAGGCGGGCCGGAAATGAAAAAACCGCCCCGAAGGGCGGTTTTTCAGCTCACGCAGGCGCGAATCAGAGGCCGTTTTTCGCCTTGAATTCGCGACGACGGCGGTGCAGCACCGGCTCGGTGTAGCCGTTGGGCTGCTTGGTGCCTTCGACGACCAGTTCCAGCGCGGCCTGGAAGGCCACGTTGTCGTCGAAGTCCGGCGCCATCGGGCGGTACAGCGGGTCGTTGGCGTTCTGCCGGTCGACCACCGCGGCCATGCGCTTGAGGCTCTCGACCACCTGCTCCCGGGTGATCACGCCGTGGCGCAGCCAGTTGGCCAGCAGTTGGCTGGAGATGCGCAGGGTGGCGCGGTCTTCCATCAGGCCGACGTCGTTGATGTCCGGCACCTTGGAGCAGCCGACGCCCTGGTCGATCCAGCGCACCACGTAGCCGAGGATGCCCTGGGCGTTGTTGTCGATCTCGTTCTTGATCTCTTCCGCGCTCCAGTTGGTGTTGGGCGCCAGCGGAATGCTCAGGATGTCGTCGACCGAGGCCGGTGCGCGCTTGGCCAGTTCGGCCTGGCGGGCGAACACGTCGACCTTGTGATAGTGCAGGGCATGCAGGGTGGCGGCGGTGGGCGAGGGCACCCAGGCGGTGTTGGCGCCGGCCAGCGGATGGGCGATCTTCTGCTCGAGCATGGCGGCCATCAGGTCGGGCATGGCCCACATGCCCTTGCCGATCTGCGCCTTGCCCTGCAGGCCGGTGGCCAGGCCGACGTCGACGTTGTTGTTCTCGTAGGCGCCGATCCACTTCTCGGTCTTCATGGCGCCCTTGCGCACCACGGCGCCGGCTTCCATGGAAGTGTGGATTTCGTCACCGGTGCGGTCGAGGAAGCCGGTGTTGATGAACACCACGCGCTCGCGGGCTTCCTTGATGCACGCCTTGAGGTTGATGGTGGTGCGGCGCTCCTCGTCCATGATGCCGACCTTCAGGGTGTTGCGCGGCAGGCCCAGCACGTCTTCGACGCGGCCGAACAGCTCGTTGGTGAAGGCGACTTCTTCCGGACCGTGCATCTTCGGCTTGACGATGTATACGCTGCCGGTGCGGGTGTTCTTGCGGGTGGTGTTGCCGTTGAGGTTGTGCACCGCGATCAGGCTGGTGAACAGGCCGTCCTGGATGCCCTCGGGCACCTCGTTGCCGTCCTTGTCGAGGATGGCGTCGTTGGTCATCAGGTGACCGACGTTGCGCACGAACAGCAGCGAGCGGCCGTGCAGGCTCAGCTCGGAACCGTCGGCCTTGGTGTAGACGCGGTCCGGGTTCATGGTGCGGGTGAAGGTGGTGCCGCCCTTGCTGACTTCCTCAGCGAGGTCGCCCTTCATCAGGCCCAGCCAGTTGCGGTAGATCACCACCTTGTCGTCGGCGTCGACCGCGGCGACCGAGTCTTCGCAGTCCATGATGGTGGTCAGCGCGGCCTCCATCAGCACGTCCTTCACGCCGGCGGCGTCGGTCTGGCCGATGGGGCTGGCGGGGTCGATCTGGATCTCGAAGTGCAGGCCGTTGTGCTTGAGCAGCACGGCTTGCGGCTTGGCCGCCTCGCCCTGGAAGGCGATGAACTGGGCGGCGTTCTTCAGGCCGCTCTGGCTGCCGTTCTTCAGGGCGACGACCAGCGCGCCGTTGTTCACGCTGTAGGCGGTGGCGTCGACGTGGCTGCCGGATTCCAGCGGCGCGGCTTCGTCGAGGAAGGCGCGGGCGAAGGCGATGACCTTGTCGCCGCGAACCTTGTTGTAGCCCTTGCCCTTCTCGGCGCCGTTCTCTTCGCTGATGGCGTCGGTGCCGTACAGCGCGTCGTACAGCGAGCCCCAGCGGGCGTTGGAGGCGTTCAGGGCGAAGCGCGCGTTCATCACCGGCACCACCAACTGCGGGCCGGCCATGTGGGCGATTTCTTCGTCGACGTTCTGGGTGCTGGCCTGGAAGTCTTCGGCTTCGGGCAGCAGGTAGCCGATTTCCTGGAGGAAGGCCTTGTAGGCCGCGGCGTCATGGGCCTGGCCAGCGCGAGCCTGGTGCCAGCCATCGATCTTGGCCTGCAGCTCGTCGCGCTTGGCGAGCAGGGCTTTGTTCTTCGGGGCCAGGTCGTTGACCACGGCCTCCACACCTGCCCAGAACTTGCCGGCGTCGAGGCCGGTACCGGGGATGGCTTCGTCGTTGACGAAGTCGAACAGGACTTTGGCGACCTGCAGGCCACCGACTTGAACGCGTTCAGTCATTGCTTGCCTCACTCTGCTCAGGACCAGCTCGGAACCCAGGCAAGACGCCTTGTAGTCCGAGCCGCGGAATACTACATGATGCCGTGGGAAAAATCAGTGGGCTGGCGTCGCGGTTAGACCAAAGAACGCATCTCAGTCACGTAGCAGCAATAATGTTCGCAAAAAACTGGTGGATTGTTCCAGATAAATCTGAAAACAGTACACGATTAATTCGGCGAGGAACCTGCGACGCCCCGTCGCAGCTGGCTCCGCGCCGCAGCCTATACTCAGGCTTCACCCTCGGAGGATCACCATGCCCATCGCCCGCGCCACCCTTGCCGACCTCGACGACCTGGTACCGCTGTTCGCCGGCTACCTGGACTTCTACGAAGTGCCGGCGCCCCCGGCGGACATCCGCGACTTCCTCGGCCAGCGCCTGGAGCGCGGCGAATCGGTGATCTACCTGGCGCGCAGCATCGACGGCGTGGGCCTGGGCTTCGTCCAGTTGTACCCCTTCTTCGCCTCCCTGGCACTACGCCCGGCCTGGCTGCTCAGCGACCTCTACGTGATCCCCGCGGCGCGCCGCGACGGCTATGGCGAGGCGCTGATGAACGCCGCCCGCGCCCACGCCGAGGCCAGCGGCGCCTGCGGCCTGCAGCTGGAAACGGCGAAGGACAACCGCAACGCCCAGGGCCTGTACGAGCGCCTGGGCTACCAGCGGGACGAACGTTTCTACACCTACTGGCTGGACCTGGGCCAGGCCCGGGGCTGACGCATCGACTCTGGAGGCTGCCATGAATCATCTCGTGCTCACCATCATCGCCCAGGACCAGCCGGGGCTGGTGGAACGCATCGCCCAATGCATCGCCGGCCACGGCGGCAACTGGCTGGAGAGCCGCATGTCGCGCATGGCCGGGCAGTTCGCCGGGATCCTGCGGGTGGCGGTGCCGGCCGAAGGCTACGACGAACTGGTGGAAGGCCTGCAGGAACTGGGCGACCACGGCATCCGCGTGCTGCTGGCCGACAGCGGCATCGAGCCCTCCTGCAACTGGAAGCCGATCCACCTCGACCTGGTGGGCAACGACCGCCCGGGCATCGTCCGCGACATCACCCGCCTGCTGGCCGAACACGGCGTCAACCTGGAGCGGCTGACCACCGAGGTGTTGCCGGCGCCCATGAGCGGCGAGCCGCTGTTCCACGCCGACGCGGTGCTGGCGGTGCCGCTGACGTTGCCGCTGGAGCAGTTGCAGCAGCACCTGGAGGCCCTGGCCGACGATCTCATGGTGGACCTGAATTTCCACAAGGAGGACTGATGCACAGGTGAAAGGCCTCCGGCCTGTGCATAAGTCTGTTGAGGAAATGTGTGTGAAGCGCTGCGAGGCCTGCCAGGCAGTGCTTTAGAGCGCAACGCTCGGCTGTGAACAGCCTGCCCGGCATTGCCCACAGTTACCGTGGGTTGTCCTGTTGGTGGGCTGTGGATGGATGGCTGCAAGCCGTGCAGCACGAGGACTTTGGCGGATCGGTCAGAAAATGATCCGTGCATGGGGCGGGTTGCATGGACGGCGGTTTATCCACGTCTTTGCACAGAAACCGTGGGTCGCGCTGTGGGCAACTGTTGTATGCCTGGCTACAGGCAGCGTGGATGCTGGGTTTGCGGGAAGTGATCAAAAATGCGCCAGGGCCGTCGCAGCCCTGCACAGAAACCCGGGAAAGCCCTGTGGAAAACCCCTGGGTAGATTGCCAGGGGCCTTTATCGGCGAGCCTTACAGGCGTTTGTACGAGTTCTGAGCAGCCATTCTCGCCGCCGTTAGGGTGTTCCGGTTGTGCGGCGGCGTTGTGGGGTTATCCCCGGCAACGCTGGATGAAGCTGTGGAAAAGTTTCGGATACCTGGCTGCAGGCCCTGCCCGTCGGGGCCTGCAGCTTGTCGCTCAGGAAATGATCAGGCGCGCCGCAGGCGGTACCAGATGTCCACGCTGTACACCACCAGCGCCAGCCAGATGCAGCCGAAGGCCACCAGGCGGGTGGAGTCCAGGTGTTCGCCGAACAGCAGAACGGCCTGCAGCAGCACCAGGGTCGGCGCGATGTACTGCAGGAAGCCCAGGGTCGCGTAGGGCAGGTGGCGGGCGGCAGCGTTGAAGCACACCAGCGGCACCAGGGTGATGGGGCCGGCGGCGGCCAGCCAGAGCGCCTGCGGAGTGGTCCAGAAGGCCAGGTGGGCGCTGGGGCCGTCGGCGAACAGCAGCAGCCAGCCCAGGGCCAGCGGCAGCAGCATCCAGGTTTCCACCACCAGGCCGGGCAGGGCGTCCACCGGCGCCTGCTTGCGGATCAGCCCGTAGAAGCCGAAGGTCAGCGCCAGCACCAGCGACACCCAGGGCAGGCTGCCCAACTGCCAGACCTGCTGGGCCACGCCCAGCGCCGCCAGGCCCACGGCCACCCATTGCAGCGGGCGTAGGCGCTCGCGCAGCACCACCAGGCCGAGCAGAACGTTGATCAGCGGGTTGATGTAGTAGCCCAGGCTGGCTTCGAGCATGTGCCCGTTGTTCACCGCCCAGACGTAGACCAGCCAGTTGCTGGCGATCAGCACCCCGCTGGCGCCGAGCACGGCCAGGCGCCGCGGGTTGTCCAGCAGCTCGCGCCACCAGCCGGGGTGTTTCCACACCAGCAGCAGGGCGGCGCCGAACAGCGCCGACCAGATGGCCCGGTGGGTGATGATTTCCAGGGCGGGGATGCGTTCCAGCAGTTTGAAGTAGACCGGGAAGAGTCCCCAGATGACATAGGCGGTCAGGCCCAGGGCATAGCCCCGGCGGGGATTGGCGGTGGCCATCGGACGTCCTTGCGGCAGAAGAAAAGAGTGGCCGCGCCATTCTAGGGGGCGCGGTCGATGTTGTCTGTGCGTTCAGTTTCCGTCGCCGGGCGGCGCGGGGAATAACCCAGAAAACAACGTAAGCGGGCCCTGCCCGCGATTTCGCGCGCAGGGCGCGCTCCTACAGGGAATGGCATCGGCGCTCGGGCTATCCCCTCACCCCAGCCCTCTCCCGGAGGGAGAGGGAGCTAGTCCGTGCCGAGAGGAGGCCTGGTTTCAGCCGGCGATCCCCGTGCTAGCCGGCTAACGCCGAAACACCCATGTACTCCGAACGGTCCCCTCTCCCTTCGGGAGAGGGTTAGGGTGAGGGGGCCGCAGGCCTGCTCGCTCGATTCCGTGCACCTATGCGCTCCGTGAGGCACGGCGTTTCTCCCGCACCTGTAGGAGCGGGCCCTGCCCGCGAAATCGCGCGCAGGGCGCGCTACTGCATGGGCACGATGGGATGGCTCAGAACAACCGCAGCGGCTCTTCGTCCAGCGCCGCCAGCTGCTCGCGCAGCACCAGCACCTGCTCGCCCCAGTAGCGCTCGCTGCCGAACCAGGGGAAGCTCGGCGGGAACGCCGGGTCGTCCCAGCGCCGCGCCAGCCAGGCGCTGTAGTGCATCAGGCGCAGGGCGCGCAGGCCCTCGATCAGCGGCAACTGGCGCGGGTCGAAGTCGTGGAATTCCTGGTAGCCATCGATAAGCTCGGAGAGCTGCAGCAGGCGCTCCTGGCGCTCGCCGGCCAGCATCATCCATAGGTCCTGCACCGCCGGGCCCATGCGGCAGTCGTCGAGGTCGACCATGTGGTAGACCTCGTCGCGGCACAGCAGGTTGCCCGGGTGCAGGTCGCCGTGCAGGCGGATGGAGGTGTAGCGGTTGTCGGCGAACAGGGCGTCCAGGCGCTTGAGCAGGTCGCGGGCCACCGATTCGTAGGCCGGCAGCAGGCTCTTGGGCACGAAGTTGCCTTCCAGCAGGGTGGCCAGGGACTCATGGCCGAAGTTATCCACAGTCAGCTGCTCGCGGTGCAGGAAGGGGCGGATGGCGCCAACCGCGTGCAGGCGGCCGAGCAACTGGCCGAGGCGGTACAACTGATCCAGGTTGCCCGGTTCCGGCGCGCGGCCGCCGCGGCGGGGGAACAGGGCGAAGCGGAAGCCGGCGAACTCGAACAGGCTTTCGCCGTCGCGCACCAGCGGCGCCACCACCGGCACCTCGCATTCGGCCAGCTCGGCGGAGAAGGCGTGTTCCTCGCGGATGGCCGCGTCGCTCCAGCGCCCGGGGCGGTAGAACTTGGCCACCAGCGGCTCGCTGTCCTCGATGCCCACCTGGTAGACGCGGTTCTCGTAGCTGTTGAGCGCCAGCACCCGGGCGTCGCTGAGGTAGCCCAGGCTTTCCACCGCGTCGAGGACCAGGTCGGGCGTGAGGGCGGAGAAGGGATGGGACATGGCGGCGATCCAGGGCAGTGAACAGGCCCCTAGTCTACGCACACCGCCACGGGATTGCTGGCCCCTGCGCCATTACGCCTGGGGGACAAAACGATGGGTATCGCTTCGCTCAACGCCATCCTACGTTGGGGTTCTCCTGCGGGCCCGGCTTCTCGTAGGAGCGAGCTTGCTCGCGAACGGGCCCCGCAGCGGAGTCGGTTCGCGAGCAAGCTCGCTCCTACGGCGTCAGTTGCCGCAGGCGCTGAACTGGAAGCCGGCCTTTGCCAGCGCCTCGGGATGCGCCTTCAGGTAGCTGAAGAAACGCTCCGCCAACTCGCGCCGCGGGCCTTCCACCAGTACCACGTAATACTGCGCGTGCGGGGCGCAGGCATAGGGCAGCGGCGCTTCGCCGCGGCCCCGGGTGTGCAGCACCTGCACGCTGTGGGCGCCGTCGTCGGCGAAGAACAGGTCGAAGGCCATGCCCTGGCCGATGTCGCGGGCCAGCTCGGCGCTGTCGCCCTCGATCAGCAGGACCTTGTTGCCGGTCTGCAACTGGTACTGGTCGGCCAGCGCCTCCAGCGCCGCCATCGGCTGGTGGCCGCTGGCTACGCGCAGGACGTCGGGGGTGGCCTGGCCGAGCGACGGCAGCAGGGCGCTGCATGTCAGCAGCAGGGGGATCAGGAAGCGGCGCATGGGCGGGGGCTCCGGCAGTGGGATGGCCTATTGGAACCCCACGGCCGGCGCCGGCCCTTGACTCAAGGCAGGCTTCGCTCAGACCGGCGTGCCGAGGATCACCTGGGCCGGGGAGAATTGCGTGCGCACCCGGCTGCCGGGGACCAGGCGCAGGATGTCGATGCGTTCCTGATCCACCAGGGCGCAGAGCATCTGCCCGCCGGGCAACTGGATGCGCACCTCGCTGGGGCCGTCGCCGGCCTCGCGGATGTCCTCGACCCGCCCCTCCAGGGCGTTGAGCCCGGCCGGGCATTCGATCTGCGGCAGGTCGACGTAGAGCCAGCCGGCCTTCATCAGCGCGACCACCGGCAGGCCCTCACGCAGCTCCAGCTTCTCGGTGCTCTCGCGGGTGATGCGCGCCTGGATGCGCGCGCCGCCGGGCAGGTCGACGCCGATCAGGTCGTTCAGGCCTGCCGGCTCGATGCTGCAGACGCGCCCGTGCAATTGGTTGCGCGCGCTGGTGCGGAGCATCAGGCGGCCGATCAGCTCCAGGTCCTCGCCGTCTTCCTCGAGGGTTTCGAGCATCCGCTCGCGCAGCTCCTCCAGGCGCTGGTACAGCGCCAGCAGGCGCTCGCCGGCCGGCGTCAGGCGCGCGCCGCCGCCGCCCTTGCCGCCGACGCTGCGTTCCACCAGCGGGCGCTCGGCCAGGTTGTTCAGCTCGTCCACCGCATCCCAGGCGGTCTTGTAGCTCATGCCGGCGGCCTTGGCGGCCTGGGTGATGGAGCCCAGCGCGGCGATCTGCGCGAGCAGGGCGATGCGTTGCGGGCGGCGGGTGACGTGCTGGGTGAGAAGGCTGAGGCTGGTCATCGTTTTCGTTGTTGTGTTCGCGATAGGGCGAGGCTGGTAGCTGCGCGGGCAAAAGGCAAGTGGAATCCGTCGGGTGCCCACGGCGGGCTCAGCCCGGCTTCGGCGTGCGGGCCAGGCAATAGACGTCCACCCGCTCTGCGCCGGCACGTCGCAGCAGTTGCGCCAGGGCCGTGGCGGTGGCGCCGGTGGTCAGCACGTCGTCCACCAGCGCCAGGTGCAGGCCGCGCAGGGCCGCGCCGTCGTCCAGGGCGAAGGCCTGGCGCAGGTTGCGCTTTCGCTCGGCCTTGTCCAGGCCCTGCTGCGCCGGGGTGTCTCGCACCCGGCGCAGCGGCTGGCGCCAGGGCAGGCCGAGGTCTGCGGCCAGGCGCCGGGCCAGCAGCTCGGCCTGGTTGAAGCCGCGCTGGCGCTGCCGGCGCGGAGCCAGGGGCACCGGCAGGAGCAGGTCGGGCAGCGGCAACCCCTCGGCGAAGGCATGGCGCAGGTGGCGCCCCAGCAACTGGCCGAGCAGCCGGCCCAGGGGCCGGTCGGCCTGGTGCTTGAAGCGGGTGATGGCGCCGTCCACCGGGAAGGCGTAGCGCCAGGGCGCCAGGACCTGGTCGAAGGGCGGCGGCTGGCGCAGGCATTCGCCGCAGGTCAGGCCGTGTTCCGGCAGCGGCAGGGCGCAGGTGTTGCAGTGGCCGCCGATCCAGGGCAGGTCGGCGTCGCAGCCGGCGCACAATGCCAGGCCGGTGTCGGCCGGGCCGCCGCAGAACAGGCACTCCGGGCGCGGGGCGAGAAGCTTGCGCAGGCGGGCGAAGGTGAGCAGGGTGGCGTCCTCCGGGTGAAGCCCCGGCGGACGCTCAGTGGATCAGCCAGCTCATCACGATCAGGCCGAGCACGGTGAGCAGGATGCCGCCGAAGAAGGAGCGCCGGACGAAGGCGCGGATGCCACTGTAGAGCAGCAACAGGCCGAGGAAGAGTAGGACGAAGCTGAAGATCGACACGTCCATTCCGATGGCCCGGGCCAGGCCGTGGAGGAACTGGTCCATGGCCGCCCAGATGGCGCCCAGCAGGCCGGAAAGGAGGTCGACGACGAAGCGGATCGCCTTGCCGAGGGTCTGGCCGAGCCAGTCGAAAGTGCCTTCTGTTTCCATGTCCGTAGCGGTTCCCGATTGTTCCGTTCATTGGAGTGGCGCAGGGGCCGCCGGGTTCAGCGCCGTGTGCTGCTCAGCTGCGGGGCCAGGAAGGACTGCCGGAAGTATTCGCGGAACGCCTTCATCGCCGGGGTGAACTCGCGGTCGCGGTGCCAGGCCAGGCCGACGCTCATCGAGGGCACCGCGTCGACCAGGGTGAGCGTCTCGATGCGTTTGCCCTCCAGCGACCAGGGACGGTAGACGAGGTCGGAGAGGATGGCCACGCCGGAGCCGTTGGCGACCATGCTGCGTACCGCCTCCACCGAGCTTGTGCGCAGGATCACCCGCGGCTGCTGGCCGCTGTGCTGCCAGTAGCGCATGGAGGATTCGCCCGCCTCGTCGACGGTCAGCATGATGTACGGCTCGCTGGCCACGTCGGCCAGGCCCACGGCGGTGCGCTCGGCCAGCGGGTGGCGCAGCGGCAGCCAGAGGCGGCGGGTGGAGCTGAACAGCGTCTCCGCGGTTATCTGTGGCTCGGTGAGGTTGCCGGTGAGCACCACGGCCATGTCGTAGCGTCCTTCGAGCAGGCCGCGCTCGATGTCCACCCGTTCCTGCTCGTGCAGGTGCAGATTCAGGTCCGGGTACCACTGCGCCAGGCGCTGCAGGTGGTGCGGCAGGAAGTAGCCCATCACGGTGTAGCTGGCCGCCACGTTCAGGCTGCCGCTGAGGTGGGTGTCCGGCAGCGGGCTGTTCAGGGCGTCCTCGACGCTGCGCAGGATGGAATAGGCGTGGTTGAGGAAATGCCGGCCGTTGTCGGTGAGGGTCATGCCCTGGGCCGTGCGGGTGAACAGCGCGGCGCCCAGCAGGCTCTCCAGTTCCTGGATGGCGCTGGTCACGGCCGACTGCGAGATGTGCAGGTTCAGCGCCGCCTGGGAAATCTGCCCGACTTCGGCGGTGGCCACGAAATAGCGCACCTGGCGCAGGGTGAAAGCCATGGGGCCGTGCTCCGAGAGGTATCTGTTTTTCAGAATCTACTGTATCGGATAATAAATCTACCCAATGCCACCCCTGCGACTTAAGGTCACCCCAACGACCTCAACAACAACGCATACAGGGGCCTGCGGCGATGCGGACAGTCGATCTCAATTCCGACATGGGCGAGGGCTTCGGCCCCTGGACCATCGGCGACGGCGTGGACGCGGCGATCATGCCGCTGATCAGCAGCGCCAACATCGCCACGGGCTTCCATGCCGGCGACCCGAACATCATGCGCCGCACCGTCGAGCTGGCCCTGGAACATGGCGTGGGCATCGGCGCGCACCCCGGCTTCCGCGACCTGGTCGGCTTCGGCCGGCGGCATGTGAACGCGCCGGCCGCCGAGCTGGTCAACGACATGCTCTACCAGCTCGGCGCGCTGCGTGAGTTCGCCCGCCTGCAGGGCGCGAGCCTCCAGCACATCAAGCCCCACGGCGCGCTCTACATGCACCTGGCCCGCGACGAGGAGGCGGCCCATGAGTTCGTCGCCACCCTGCAGCGCCTCGACCCGCAGCTGGCGCTGTTCTGCATGGACGGCTCGGCCACCTGGCGCGCTGCCCAGGCGCTGGGCCAGCCGGTGGTGCGCGAGTTCTACGCCGACCGCGACTACGACCGCAGCGGCTCCATCGTCTTCATCCGCCGGGTGCGCGCGCTCGACCCCCGGGAGGTGGCCGCCAAGGTGCTGCGCGCCTGCCAGGAGGGCAGGGTGCGCACGGTGGAGGGCGAGGACATCCCCATCGCCTTCGACTCCATCTGCATCCACAGCGACACCCCCGGCGCCCTGGCGCTGGTCGAGGCCACCCGCGCCGCGCTGCTGGGCGCCGGCATACGCATCGAGGCGCCACGCTGAGCGCCAGTCTCCACCACTGCATCTGCCATCCACACATTCGAACAATGAGGAACAGTCATGGCCGAACATCATGTGCAGTCGCCCTTGCCGGGCACCTTCTACCGCAAGCCGAGCCCGGATGCGCCCAACTACGCCGAGGTCGGCCAGCGTGTCGAGCCGGGCAGCGTGATCGGCCTGGTGGAGGTGATGAAGCAGTTCTCCGAGGTGCAGGCCGAATGCGCCGGCACCCTGCGCGCCTTCCTGGTCGAGGATGGCGAGCCGATCGAGCCCGGCCAGGAGCTGGCGACCATCGACGGCGACGCGTGAGGGCCCGACCATGCTGAAGAAACTGCTGGTGGCCAACCGCGGCGAGATCGCCGTGCGCATCATCCGCGCCGCGCGGGCGCTGGGAATCCCCACGGTCGCGGCGTGCAGCGAGGCGGATGCCGACTCCCTGGCCGCGCGCCAGGCCGACGAGGTGCGCATCATCGGCCCGGCCCGCGCCGATCGCAGCTACCTGAATGCCGAGGCGCTGCTGCAGGCGGCGCGCGACAGCGGGGCGGACTCGATCCACCCCGGCTACGGCTTCCTCTCCGAGAACGCCGCGTTCGCCGAGGCGGTGAGCGCTGCCGGGCTGATCTTCGTCGGCCCCGACGCGCGGACCATCCGCCGCATGGGCGACAAGGCCGAGGCGCGGCGCACGGCGATGGCGGCCGGGGTGCCGGTGGTGCCGGGCTCGCCGGGCGAGTTGGAGGACATCGAGGCGGCGCTGCGCTGTGCCGAGGACGTCGGCTACCCGCTGCTGATCAAGGCTTCGGCCGGTGGCGGCGGCCGCGGCATCCGCATCGCCCACGACGCCGAGGAATTGCGCCGCGAATTCCCCATCGCCCAGCGCGAGGCCCAGGCGGCCTTCGGCTCCGGCGCGGTGTACCTGGAGCGCTTCATCCGCCAGGCGCGGCACATAGAGGTGCAGATTCTTGGCGACGGCGAGCGGGTGGTGCATCTGTTCGAGCGCGAGTGCTCGCTGCAGCGGCGCCGGCAGAAGGTCTTCGAGGAAGCACCCTCCGCGGCGCTGAATCCAGCCCAGCGCGAGGCTCTCTGCGCCAGCGCCGTGCGCCTGGCCGAGAGCCTCGGCTACCGTGGCGCCGGCACCCTGGAGTACCTGTTCGATTCCCACAGCGGCGAGTTCTTCTTCATCGAGATGAACACCCGCATCCAGGTCGAGCACCCGGTCAGCGAGATGATCACCGGCGTCGACCTGGTCCAGGTCATGCTGCGCATCGCCGGCGGCGAGCCGCTGGCGCTGCGCCAGGAAGACATCCGCCTGAACGGCGCGGCGCTGGAAATGCGCATCAACGCCGAGGACCCGGCGCGCAACTTCTTCCCCTGCCCGGGCGTGGTCGAGAGCCTCGGCTGGCCCCAGGGCGACGGCGTGCGGGTGGATAGCCACCTGTACCCCGGCTACCGTGTGCCGCCTTACTACGACTCGCTGCTGGCGAAGATCATCGTCCACGGCAGGGACCGCGAAGAGGCCTTCGCCCGCGCCGAACGGGCCCTGGAGGAAACCCAACTGAGCGGCATGGCCACCACCCTGTCGCTGCACCGCTGGCTGCTGGCGGAGCCGCGCGTGCGCGCCGCGCAGTTCGACACCGGCACCCTGGAAACCTGGCTGGCCGAACGCGCGGCCGCCCTGGAGGTGTGACATGCACGAGCAGATCCGCTACAGCTTCGGCGGCGACGAGCACCTGTTCGCCGAGGTCGCCGAATCCATGTCGCTGGAAGCCTTCTTCCGCGGCATGGCGGTGACCCGCGCCGTCGAGCGCCAGGCCATCCCCGGCGTGCTGGACGTGTGCCTGGCCAACGCCTCCTTCCAGATTCGCTTCGACCCCGACCAGGTGGCCCCGCAGGCGCTGCTGGAGCAGGTGCGCGAGCTGGAGTCCCATGCCACCACCGAGCGCAGCATCCACACGCGGATCATCGAGATCCCGGTGCTGTACAACGACCCCTGGACCCACGAGACGCTGATGCGCTTCCGCGACCGCCACCAGGACCCGGCCTCCACCGACCTGGAATATGCCGCGCGGATCAACGGCTACCAGGACGCCCAGGCCTTCATCGAGGCGCACAGCGGCACGCCTTGGTTCGTCTCCATGGTCGGCTTCGTCGCCGGCCTGCCGTTCATGTACCAGATGGTCGAACGCGAGCGGCAACTGCAGGTGCCCAAGTACCTGCGCCCGCGCACCGACACGCCGAAGCTGACCCTCGGCCACGGCGGCTGCTTCGGCTGCATCTACTCGGTGCGCGGCGCCGGCGGCTACCAGATGTTCGGCGTCACCCCGGCGCCGATCTACGACCCGCAGCAGCGCCTGGGCTACCTGCGGGATTCCATGGTGTTCTTCCGCGCCGGCGACATCGTCCAGTTCCGCCCCATCGACCGCGAGGAATACGACCGCGCCGTGGCCGAGGTGGAGGCGGGCAGCTTCGCGCTGCGCATCCGCCCGGTCGAGTTCGACCTCGACGCTTTCCTCGCCGACCCGCAAGGCTGCAAGCAACGACTGCAGGAGGTGCTCCATGTCGCTTAAGGTGCTCAAGCCCGGCCTCGCCACCTCGGTGCAGGACGCCGGCCGCGAAGGCTACTACCACCTGGGCATCCCGCCCTCCGGCGCGCTCGACCAGTACGCCCTGCGCGCGGCGAACCTGCTGGTGGGCAACCCGGCCACCGCCGCGGCGCTGGAATGCACCCTGCTCGGGCCGCAACTGGAATTCCAGCGCGACGCCCTGGTGGCGGTCTGCGGCGCGGCCATGACGCCACGCCTGGACGGCGCCGAGATGCCGCTGGATTGCGCCTTCCGCGTGTGCGCCGGGCAGGTGCTGGGTTTCGACTTCATCAAGGCCGGCGCCCGTGGCTACATCGCCATCGATGGCGGCATCGACGTGCCGGAAGTGCTGGGCAGCCGCTCCACCTACGGCCTGGGCAGCATCGGCGGCTTCGCCGGGCGGCGCCTGCAGGCTGGTGACGAATTGCCCCTGGGCGCTCCCACCGGCGCTGGTCGCGAGGGCCTGGCGCTGCCACGCTCGTTGCAGATCGAGGTCGGTGGCGAAGTCAGCCTGCGGGTGGTGCCGGGGCTCTATCACCATCGCCTGACGGCCCGGGCCGCCGAGCAGTTCTTCGCCGATACCTGGACCGTGGGTTCCGAGGCCGACCGCACCGGCTTCCGCTTCAAGGGCGGCACGCCGCTGGATTTCGAGCCGCGCGAGCAGCCGTTCGGCGCCGGCTCCGACCCGTCGAACATCGTCGACGCCTGCTACCCGATCGGCTCCATCCAGGTGCCCGGCGGCCTGGAGCCCATCGTCCTGCACCGCGATGCGGTGTCCGGCGGCGGCTACGCGATGATCGGCACGGTGATCAGCGCCGACCTCGACCGCATGGCCCAGCTGCAGCCCAACCAGAAGGCCCGTTTCGTCGCCATCACCCTGGAAGAGGCGCTGGCGGCGCGGCGTCGCTACAAGCAGCAGGTCGAAAACCTGTACCGCTTCTTCCTTGCCTAGATGAGCGCGGTGGCGCCTGTGCCGGGTGCCGCCTGCGTCGTGGCGCAAGCTGGTCAATTAATAGTCACTTGTCGACTTGTGACTTCAACTTGGTTGACAGCGACCAAGGCTTACATATCATGCCTCCAAAGCCTGAACCGCCACGCCCTGCCGTGGCGGCCGAGAACAACGAGGCGTCAGCCCGCGTCCGAAGGAACTCCCCATGAGTGCAACCGCATCCATCGCCACCCGCCACGACTGGACCCTCGCCGAAGTGAAGGCGCTCTTCGAGCAGCCCTTCAACGACCTCCTGTTCCAGGCGCAGACGGTGCACCGCGCGCACTTCGACCCGAACCGCGTGCAGGTCTCGACCCTGCTGTCGATCAAGACCGGCGCCTGCCCGGAAGACTGCAAGTACTGCCCGCAGTCCGGCCACTACAACACCGGCCTGGACAAGCAGAAGCTGATGGAAGTGCAGAAGGTGCTGGAAGCGGCCGCCGAGGCCAAGGCCATCGGCTCCACCCGCTTCTGCATGGGCGCCGCCTGGAAGCACCCCTCGGCCAAGGACATGCCCTACGTGCTGGAAATGGTGAAGGGCGTGAAGAAACTCGGCCTGGAAACCTGCATGACCCTCGGCAAGCTGACCCAGGAGCAGACCCAGGCCCTGGCCGAGGCCGGGCTGGACTACTACAACCACAACCTCGACACCTCGCCGGAGTTCTACGGCAACATCATCACCACCCGCACCTACGGCGAGCGCCTGCAGACCCTGGCCTACGTGCGCGAAGCGGGGATGAAGATCTGCTCCGGCGGCATCCTCGGCATGGGCGAGTCGGTGGCCGACCGCGCCGGCCTGCTGATCCAGCTGGCCAACCTGCCGGAACACCCGGAGTCGGTGCCGATCAACATGCTGGTCAAGGTCAAGGGCACCCCGCTGGCCGAAGAGAAGGACGTCGATCCCTTCGACTTCATCCGCACCCTGGCCGTGGCCCGCATCATGATGCCGAAGTCCCACGTGCGCCTGTCCGCCGGCCGCGAGCAGATGAACGAGCAGATGCAGGCCCTGGCCTTCATGGCCGGCGCCAACTCGATCTTCTACGGCGAGAAGCTGCTGACCACCCGCAACCCGCAGGCCGACAAGGACATGCAACTGTTCGCCCGCCTGGGCATCAAGCCCGAGGAGCGCGAGGAGCACGCCGACGAGGTGCACCAGGCCGCCATCGAGCAGGCCCTGGTCGAGCAGCGCGATTCGCAGCTGTTCTACAACGCCGCATTGTAAAGCCGCTGAAGGCTAGAGGCTGAAGGCTGGACGAGGTCGCTCTTTCGTTTAGCCTTCAGCCTCCAGCCGCTTTTATCGAGGCGCCTCATGTCCTTCGATCTCGCCGCCCGTCTGGCCCAGCGCCAGGCGGACGATCTCTACCGCCAGCGGCCGTTGCTGGAGTCGCCGCAGGGCCCGCTGGTGCGGGTGGACGGCCGGCCGATGCTGGCCTTCTGTTCCAATGACTACCTGGGCCTGGCCAACCATCCCGAGGTGATAGCCGCCTTGCGCACCGGCGCCGAGCGCTGGGGCGTGGGCGGTGGCGCCTCGCACCTGGTCAACGGCCACTGCGGCCCGCACCACGAACTGGAGCTGGCGCTGGCCGAATTCACCGGGCGGCCGCGGGCGCTGCTGTTCTCCACCGGCTACATGGCCAACCTGGGCGCGGTGACCGCGCTGCTGGGCAAGGGCGACACGGTGCTGGAAGACCGCCTCAACCATGCCTCGCTGCTGGACGCCGGGCTGCTCAGTGGCGCGCGTTTCTCGCGCTACCTGCACAATGACGCGGCCAGCCTGGCGCAGCGCCTGGGCAAGGCCGAGGGCAACACCCTGGTGGTCACCGACGGCGTGTTCAGCATGGACGGCGACCTCGCCGAGCTGCCCGCGCTGTGCGCCGAGGCCAAGCGCCGCGGCGCCTGGGTGATGGTCGATGATGCCCACGGCTTCGGTCCGCTGGGCGCCAATGGCGGCGGCATCGTCGAACACTTCGGCCTGGGCCTGGACGACGTGCCGGTGCTGGTCGGCACCCTGGGCAAGGCCTTCGGCACCGCCGGCGCCTTCGTCGCCGGCAGCGAGGAACTGGTGGAGACGCTGATCCAGTTCGCCCGCCCGTACATCTACACCACCAGTCAGCCGCCGGCGCTGGCCTGCGCCACGCTGAAGAGCCTGGAGCTGCTGCGCGCCGAGAGCTGGCGCCGCGAGCACCTGGGCAGGCTGATCGCGCGCTTCCGCCGTGGCGCCGAGGCCATCGGCCTGACGCTGATGGACAGCTTCACGCCGATCCAGCCGATCCTCATCGGCGGCAGCCGCCAGGCCATGGCGCTGTCGGCCGCGCTGCGCGACCACGGCATCCTGGTCGGCGCCATCCGCCCGCCCACCGTGCCGGCCGGCAGCGCGCGCCTGCGCGTGACCTTCAGCGCCAGCCACAGCGAGGAGCAGGTCGACCGCCTGCTCGAAGCCCTGGAACAGAGCTGGCGCCAGGTCTCCACCAGCCTGCTGGCGGAACTCGACGCCGAGGAGGGCGAGGATGCGTGACCAACTGATACTGCTACCCGGCTGGGGCCTGGGCACTGCGCCCCTGGAGCCGCTGCGCGACGCGCTGCTGGAGCAGGCGCCGCACCTGCACGTCCACATCGAGCCGCTGCCGCGCGAGGCCGACCCGGCGCTATGGCTGGACGAACTGGACGACGAGCTGCCCGAAGGCAGCTGGCTGGCCGGCTGGTCCCTGGGCGGCATGCTCGCCGCCGAGCTGGCCGCGCGCCGCGGCGAGGCCTGCCGGGGCCTGATCACCCTGGCCGCCAACGCCAGCTTCCGCCAGCTCGACGACTGGCCGCAGGCCATGCCCAACAGCGTCTTCGAGGACTTCTTCGAAGCCTTCCTGCTGGAGCCGGAGCTGACGCGCAAGCGCTTCACCCTGCTGGTCAGCCAGGGCGCCCGCGACGCCCGCACCCTGGCGCGGCAACTGCAGGTGGCGCTGCCGGCGCTGGAGACCGGGGCGCTGAGCGCCGGCCTGCAACTGCTGGGGCGCCTGGACACCCGCGCGGCGCTGGAGCGCTACGACGGCCCGCAACTGCACCTGTTCGCCGGCAACGACGCGCTGGTCCCGGCCGGCGCCGCCGAGGCGCTGCTGGGCTGGTTGCCGGACGTGGAAGTGAGCACCATCGCCGGCGCCAGCCACGGCTTGCCGCTGGAGCGCCCGGACGAGGTGGCCGCGGCCATCCTGACTTTCATCCACGAGGGCGACGATGTCTGATCCCCTGGGCGGCGCGCTGCCGGACAAGCGCCAGGTCGCCGCTTCCTTCTCCCGCGCGGCCGCCACCTACGATGCGGTGGCCGAACTGCAGCGCGGCGTCGGCGACAGCCTGCTGGCGCGCCTGCCGGCCGACCTGGCGGTGCGTCGCTGGCTCGACCTGGGTTGTGGCACCGGCCACTTCAGCCGCGCCCTGGCCCGGCGTTTCGGCGAAGCCGAAGGGCTGGCCGTAGATATCGCCGAAGGCATGCTGCGCCACGCCCGCGAGCACGGCGGCGCGCAGCACTTCATCGGCGGCGACGCCGAGCGCCTGCCGTTGCGTGGCGAATGCTGCGACCTGCTGTTCTCCAGCCTGGCCATCCAGTGGTGCGCCGACCTGCCGGCGGTGCTGAGCGAAGCGCGCCGGGTGCTGCGCGAGGGCGGCGTGTTCGCCTTCAGCAGCCTGTGCGTCGGCACCCTTGGCGAGCTGCGCGCCAGCTGGCAGGCGGTGGACGGCTTCGTCCACGTCAACCGCTTCCGCGCCTTCGCCGACTACCAGGCGCAATGCGCGGCCAGCGGGCTGGAAGTGCTGCAGCTGTCCACCGAAGACCGCGTGCTGCACTTCCCCGATCTGCGCAGCCTGACCCACGAACTCAAGGCCCTGGGCGCCCACAACCTCAACCCCGGCCGCCCCGACGGGCTCACCGGGCGGGCGAGGGTGCGGGCGCTGATCGAGGCCTACGAACGCTTCCGCCAGCCCGAGGGGCTGCCGGCGACTTATAGGGTGGTCCACGCCATCCTGCGCAAACCCATCTCTTCGTAGGAGCGAGCTTGCTCGCGAACCCGTCTCGGGCTGTTCGCGAGCAAGCTCGCTCCTACAAGGGCGTTTCCAGAGGAACCCCATGCCACACGCGTTTTTCATCACCGGCACCGACACCGAAATCGGCAAGACCACCATCGCCGCCGGCCTGCTGCACGCCGCGCGCATGGCCGGGATGTCCACCGCCGCCGCCAAGCCGGTGGCCTCCGGCTGCGAGCGCCGCCCCGAGGGCCTGCGCAACGGCGACGCCCTGGCCCTGCTGGGCGAGTGCAGCCTGCCGCTGACCTACGAGGAAGTGAACCCCTTCGCCTTCGAGCCGGCCATTGCCCCGCACCTGGCTGCCCGCGAAGTCGGCGTGGCGCTGAACGTCGACACCCTGGCCGGGCCTGTACGCCACGTGCTGGCGCGCGGCGCCGACTTCACCCTGGTGGAAGGCGCCGGTGGCTGGCGCGTGCCGCTGGCCGGCGAGGAGAGCCTGTCGGACCTGGCCATCCGCCTCGACCTGCCGGTGATCCTGGTGGTGGGCGTGCGCCTGGGCTGCATCAACCATGCGGTGCTCAGCGCCGAGGCCATCCTGCGCGACGGCCTGCCGCTGGCCGGCTGGGTGGCGAACATCGTCGACCCCAGGACCTCGCGCCTGGAAGAGAACCTGGCGACCCTCGCCGAACGCCTGCCGGCGCCCTGCATTGGCCGCGTGCCGCACCTGGCCGAGCCGACGCCGTTCGCCGTGGCCGGGCACCTGGACCTGGGCATTCTCGATCTTCCGGACTGATGGCCTTTGAATATCATCGGCGATCCTGTTTGAATAGGCGGCAGGTTCCAGCGAGGAAGATCGACCATGGAAATCTCCGGTAACGCATTCAGTGCCGGTCTGCAGGGGCTGCAACGCGGCCTGCAGCAGGTCGACCGTGCCGCCGCCCAGGTGGCCGCGCAGCCCGTGGCCAAGGACGACATCGCCCGGCCCGCCGTGGACATGGAAATGAACAAGTACGCCGCCCTGGCGTCCAGCCGCGTCCTGCAGACCGCCGACGAAACCCTCGGGACGCTGATCGACATCAGCGTCTGACGCCTTTCCTCCCTTCAGAATTTCCTTTCAGCGGATTCGGGTAGTCGCCTGTCGACGGCCTGCGGCTGGGCTTTACTTGTCCCTATCGATACCCGCAAACGCAGCGCTCTGGCTCGAGCCCTCGCGCGTGACCGGGCGGTCGGTTGGCGCGCTTGACAAGGGTAGGGCGTAAACGTATGTTTCAAACGCCTGTTTGAGAGTCGAGGCGCGCGGCGCATCGGCTGGGCGGCCGGGAACGCTCCCGCACAGCGACCGCAAGCACCGGTCGCCCATTAACCAGAACCCTTCGTAGAGGTTTACCGCTATGCCTGATTACAAGGCCCCCTTGCGTGATATCCGTTTCGTTCGCGACGAGCTGCTGGGCTACGAAGCGCACTACCAGAACCTGCCGGGCGCCCAGGACGCCACGCCGGACATGGTCAATGCCATCCTCGAAGAGGGTGCCAAGTTCTGCGAACAGGTGATCGCTCCGCTGAACCGCGTCGGCGACCAGGAAGGCTGCACCTGGAGCCCCGAGGGTGTGAAGACCCCCACCGGCTTCAAGGCGGCCTACGAACAATTCGTCGAAGGCGGCTGGCCGAGCCTGGCCCATGACGTCGAGCACGGCGGCCAGGGCCTGCCGGAATCCCTGGGCATGGCCATCAGCGAGATGGTCGGCCAGGCCAACTGGTCCTGGGGCATGTACCCGGGCCTGTCCCACGGCGCCATGAACACCCTGCACGCCCACGGCACCCCGGAGCAGCAGTCCACCTACCTGACCAAGCTGGTGTCCGGCGAGTGGACCGGCACCATGTGCCTGACCGAGCCGCACTGCGGCACCGACCTGGGCATGCTGCGCACCAAGGCCGAGCCCCAGGCCGACGGCACCTACAAGGTCACCGGCACCAAGATCTTCATTTCCGCCGGCGAACACGACATGGCCGACAACATCGTCCACATCGTGCTGGCCCGCCTGCCCGACGCCCCGCAGGGCACCAAGGGCATCTCGCTGTTCATCGTGCCGAAGTTCCTGCCCAACGCCGAAGGCGGCGTAGGCGAGCGCAACGCCGTTTCCTGTGGCTCCATCGAGCACAAGATGGGCATCCACGGCAACGCCACCTGCGTGATGAACTTCGACGCCGCCACCGGCTTCCTGATCGGCCCGCCGAACAAGGGCCTGAACTGCATGTTCACCTTCATGAACACCGCTCGCCTGGGCACCGCCCTGCAAGGCCTGGCCCACGCCGAGATCGGTTTCCAGGGCGGTATCGCCTACGCCCGCGAGCGTCTGCAGATGCGTTCGCTGACCGGCCCGAAGGCCCCGGAAAAGGCCGCCGACCCGATCATCGTGCACCCGGACGTGCGCCGCATGCTGCTGACCGCCAAGGCGTTCGCCGAAGGCAACCGCGCCATGCTGTACTTCGCCGCCAAGCAGGTCGACATCGTCCAGCGCAGCCAGGACGAAGAGCAGAAGAAAGCCGCTGACGCGATGCTGGCCTTCCTCACCCCGATCGCCAAGGCGTTCATGACCGAAGTCGGCTTCGAAGCGGCCAACCACGGCGTGCAGATCTACGGCGGCCACGGCTTCATCGCCGAGCACGGCATGGAGCAGAACGTCCGCGACAGCCGCATCTCCATGCTGTACGAAGGCACCACCGGCGTTCAGGCGCTGGACCTGCTGGGCCGCAAGGTGCTGATGACCCAGGGCGAGGCGCTCAAGGGCTTCACCAAGATCGTGCACAAGTTCTGCCAGGCCAACGAAGCCAACGAGGCCGTCAAGGAACTCGTCGCGCCGCTGGCCGCGCTGAACAAGGAGTGGGGCGAACTGACCATGAAAGTCGGCATGGCCGCCATGAAGGACCGCGAGGAAGTCGGTGCCGCTTCGGTGGACTACCTGATGTTCTCCGGCTACGCCTGCCTGGCCTACTTCTGGGCCGACATGGCCCGCCTGGCCGCCGAGAAACTGGCTGCCGGCACCAGCGAGGAGGGCTTCTACAAGGCCAAGCTGCAGACCGCGCGTTTCTACTTCCAACGCATCCTGCCGCGTACCCGCACCCACGTTGCCGCCATGCTGTCCGGCGCGGGCAACCTGATGGACATGGCCGAGGAAGACTTCTCCCTCGGTTACTGATGGCCAGCGGCCGCTTCCGGCGGCCGCTCCGCCTTCCGGCGTAATGCTGTTCAGTTAAGAAAGAATGCCGTTTCTCTGTTTGGGGGAAACGGCATTTTTTTATGTGGGAGGGGCTGTGGCTTCGTTTGCAAATTCTGCCCCCTCGCTCCGATCCTCACCCCCGTCATTCCTGCGAACGCGGGAACCCAGAGACTTCTTGTTTGGGTGTGTTTGCGCCGCTCCGAGTGTTCGGATGTCTCTGGTTTCGCCCCCTCGGGCGAGTCCCTTTTGTCAAACGCCACAAAAGGAACCAAAAAGGCTTGCCCCGCATACGGGCCCGATGGAGCCGGGCTACCCTCACGAACTCCCCCGCCACGGAGGCCCGCCCCGAGGGTACGTCCCTGTAGCCCGCGGGGCTCTCGCGACATCCATGTCGCATGACCTCCTGAGCGCGGGTTTCGCTCGGCCTTCTGAAGGGGCGTTCCGGTGCGCTCGGCTATTTCTCTGGAAGTCCAAGAGCAAACGCGCTTTTGCTTTTGCTTTTCGTAGGAGCGAGCTTGCTCGCGAACCCGCCAGTCACTGGATTCCCGCGTTCGCGGGAATGACGGGGGATGGTTAGGCATTTCAGGATGACTCAGGATTCTCCACCCACTCCGAACGGCCCCCTCTCCCTCCGGGAGAGGGCTGGGGTGAGGGAGCGGAGCCAGGCCTGGGCACCTCCGCTAATCCAACGCATCGCTTGAATGAACAACATTTCGCCATATGGCAGGCTTTTTTGCGCTGTTGCAGGCGGTGGGCGCCCTACAGCCAGAACTATCCCAGCACGCTGCGCAGCCCCTGGGACGGCGCCGGTTATGGCCGCGCATTCATCGCGCGCAGAGTGATTGCCGGGGCTTTCCGGCGCACAGTAGGTTCGGGGTTGATCCGCGCCGCTTTGGCGCCGAACCGACTGGAGAACCGCCATGCCCGAGTACAAGGCTCCCCTGCGCGACATGCGCTTCCTGATCGACGAAGTCTTCGACTTTGCCGGCCGCTACCAGGCCCTGGGAGCGACCGACGCCAGCCCGGACATGGTTTCCGCCATCCTCGAGGAGGGCGCCAAGTTCTGCGAGCAGGTGCTGGCCCCGCTGAACCGTTCCGGCGACGAGGAAGGCTGCCACTTCGACAACGGCGTGGTGACCACGCCCAAGGGCTTCAAGGAGGCCTTCGCGCAGTACGTCGAGGGTGGCTGGAACGGTGTGTCCTCCGACCCGGCCTACGGTGGCCAGGGCCTGCCGCATTCCCTCGGCCTGCTGGTCAGCGAGATGATCGGCGCGGCCAACTGCTCCTGGGCCATGTACCCCGGCCTGACCAAGGGCGCCATGGCCGCCATCCACGCCCACGGCAGCGCCGAGCAGAAGCAGGCCTACCTGCCGCGCATGACCGCCGGCACCTGGACCGGCACCATGTGCCTGACCGAACCGCACTGCGGTACCGACCTAGGCATCATCAAGACCCGCGCCGTGCCCAACGCCGACGGCAGCTACGCCATCAGCGGCACCAAGATCTTCATCTCCGCCGGCGAGCACGACCTGAGCGAGAACATCATCCACCTTGTGCTGGCCAAGCTGCCCGACGCGCCGGCCGGCACCAAGGGCATCTCGCTGTTCATCGTGCCCAAGTTCCTGCTCGACGCCAGCGGCGAGGCCGGCGCGCGCAACGCCGTGGCCTGTGGCTCCATCGAGCACAAGATGGGCATCAAGGCCTCGGCCACCTGCGTGATGAACTTCGACGGCGCCACCGGCTACCTGATCGGCGAGGCCAACAAGGGCCTGGCCTGCATGTTCACCATGATGAACCACGCGCGCCTGGGCACCGGCATGCAGGGCCTGTGCCTCGGCGAAGTGAGCTACCAGGGCGCCGTGAAGTACGCCCAGGAGCGCCTGCAGATGCGCGCCCTGACCGGACCCAAGGCGCCGGACAAGCCGGCCGACCCGATCATCGTCCACCCCGACGTGCGGCGCATGCTGCTGACCATGCGCGCATTCAACGAGGGCAACCGCGCCCTGGCCTACTTCACCGCGCAACTGCTGGACATCGAGCACCTGTCCGACAACGCCGAGGAGCGCGAGCAGGCCGCCAACCTGCTGGCCTTCGTCACCCCGATCTGCAAGGCCTTCATGACCGACACCGGGCTGGAGGTGACCAACCACGGCATGCAGGTGTTCGGCGGCCACGGCTTCATCCGCGAGTGGGGCATGGAGCAGTTGGTGCGTGACTGCCGCATCGCCCCGATCTACGAAGGAACCAACGGCATTCAGGCGCTGGACCTGCTGGGCCGCAAGGTGCTGGGCAGCCAGGGCAAGCTGCTGCTGGGCTTCACCAAGCTGGTCCACCAGCTGTGCCAGGCCAATGCCGAGCACCCGCAGCTCAAGGCCCAGGTGGCGCAGTTGGCGGCGCTGAACAAGCAGTGGGGCGAGCTGACCCAGAAGGTCGGCATGGCGGCCATGAAGAACCCCGACGAAGTCGGCGCGGCGGCGGTGGACTACCTGATGTTCTCCGGCTACGTCACCCTCGGCTACTTCTGGCTGCGCATGGCCCTGGTGGCCCGGCAGAAGCTGGAGGAGGGCGCCGCCGAGGCGGACTTCTACCAGGCCAAGCTGGCCACCGCGGACTTCTACTTCGCCCGCCTGCTACCGCGCGCCGCGGCGCACCTGGCGGCGGTGGAGGCCGGTGGCGAGACGCTGATGCGCCTGTCCGCCGAGCAGTTCGCCCTCTGATCGCGGCGCCAGCGGCCCCGGTTGCCCCAGGGTGGCCGGGGCCGCTGGCTGTCCGGTGGATAAATATTGTGACCAATAATTAATTATTCGTTCACAACATGACGCTATGTCTCTGAAGTGTTTGCGGAGTAAGCTCCGCCGGCGTACCCTTGCGTACCTTCTATCCTGAATACCGCTGGCTGCTTGTTCAGCCGTTGTTTCGCTCGAGGATTCCCAACATGGCTGACTACAAAGCACCCCTGCGCGACATGCAATTCGTCCTCAACGAAGTCTTCGAGGTCAGTAAGCTGTGGGCCGAACTACCCGGCCTGGCCGAGATCGTCGACGTCGATACCGCCGGCGCCATTCTCGAGGAAGCCGGCAAGGTCACCGCGGGCGTGATCGCCCCGCTCAACCGCAGCGGCGACGAGGAAGGCTGCAGCTGGAGCGCCGAGGGCGTGAAGACCCCGGCCGGCTTCCCCGAGGCCTACCGCACCTACGCCGAAGGCGGCTGGGTGGGCGTGGGTGGCTCGCCGGAGTTCGGCGGCATGGGCATGCCCAAGGTGATAGGCGCGCAGGTCGAGGAAATGGTCAACTCGGCCAACCTGTCCTTCGGCCTGTACCCGATGCTCACCGCCGGCGCCTGCCTGTCGCTGCTCAACCACGCCAGCGAAGAGCTCAAGGCCAAGTACCTGCCGAACATGTACGCCGGCACCTGGGCCGGTTCCATGTGCCTGACCGAACCCCACGCCGGCACCGACCTGGGCATCATCCGCACCAAGGCCGAGCCCCAGGCCGACGGCAGCTACAAGGTCAGCGGCACCAAGATCTTCATCACCGGCGGCGAGCACGACCTGACCGAGAACATCGTCCACCTGGTGCTGGCCAAGCTGCCCGACGCGCCGGCCGGCTCCAAGGGCATCTCGCTGTTCCTGGTGCCGAAGGTGCTGGTCAACGAAGACGGCTCCCTGGGCGAGCGCAACGCCGTGTCCTGCGGCTCCATCGAGCACAAGATGGGCATCAAGGCCTCGGCCACCTGCGTGATGAACTTCGACGGCGCCACCGGCTGGATCGTCGACGCGCCGAACAAGGGCCTGGCGGCCATGTTCACCATGATGAACTACGAGCGCCTGGGCGTCGGCATCCAGGGCCTGGCCACCGGCGAGCGTTCCTACCAGAGCGCCGTGGAATACGCCCGCGAGCGCATCCAGAGCCGCGCGCCGACCGGCCCGGTGGCCAAGGACAAGGCCGCCGACCCGATCATCGTGCACCCCGACGTGCGCCGCATGCTGCTGACCATGAAGGCGCTGAACGAGGGCGGCCGCGCCTTCTCCAGCTACGTCGCCATGCAGCTGGACACCGCCAAGTACAGCGAGGAGCCGACCACCCGCAAGCGCGCCGAGGACCTGGTGGCGCTGCTGACCCCGGTGGCCAAGGCCTTCCTCACCGACATGGGCCTGGAAACCACCGTCCACGGCCAGCAGGTGTTCGGCGGCCACGGCTTCATCCGCGAGTGGGGCCAGGAGCAGCTGGTGCGCGACTGCCGCATCACCCAGATCTACGAAGGCACCAACGGCATCCAGGCGCTGGACCTGATGGGCCGCAAGATCGTCGGCAGCGGTGGCGCCTTCGCCAAGCTGTTCAGCGACGAAATCCGCGCCTTCACCGCCTCGGCCGGCGCCGAGCTGGCCGAGTTCACCGGCCCGCTGAACGCCGCCGTGCAGAACCTGGAAGAACTGACCGCCTGGCTGCTGGACCGCGCCAAGGCCAACCCCAACGAGATCGGCGCGGCCTCGGTCGAATACCTGCACGTGTTCGGCTACACCGCCTACGCCTACATGTGGGCGCTGATGGCCCGCGCGGCGCTGGGCAAGGAAGGCCAGGACGACTTCTATGCCAGCAAGCTGGGCACTGCGCGCTTCTACTTCGCCCGCCTGCTGCCGCGCATCCACTCCCTGACCGCCTCGGTGAAAGCCGGCAGCGAGTCGCTGTACCTGCTCGACGCTGCGCAGTTCTAAGTCGCTCAACCTGACAGGGCCCCGCTTCGGCGGGGCCTTGTCGTTTCAGGGGCGCAACGGTTTTGTAAGCCTAGGCTTACACGCCGTGGTGTCATTTGGCGTCTATCGGCTCGTCGGCGCGAGGGGTAATCTTCTCCTCAGTCAGGACATTGCGCAGGAAGCGCCAACGACAAAACGGAAAGAAAGGGATTCCACCACGGACGGTGGCTAGCACGGATGTCAGGATATCGGTCTGCAAAACCCCGCTCGCAAGGCGGGGTTTTCTTTTGCCTGCGATTTTTGTAGGAGCGGGCCCTGCCCGCGATTCGCGCGCAGGGCGCGCTCCTACAGGGGGAATGGCGTGGGTGGGCCGGCGTAGGAGCGGATCTCATCCGCGATCCGCGCTGGGACGCCCGGCTATCGCGGACAAGGTCCGCTTCTATGGGGGAGGAATACCGTGCCTCCCGGCAACCTGTAGGAGCGGGCCCTGCCCGCGATTCGCACGCAGGGCGTGCTCCTACAGGGGGACGGTGCGGGTGGGGCGGCGTAGGAGCGGATCTCATCCGCGAAACGCGCCGGGACGCCCGGCTATCGCGGACAAGGTCCGCTCCTACGAAGAGCACTCCGGCGCGGCCTGCAAGACCGGTGCGCCTACGAAAAACTCTGCACCACGCCTTCCAGCAGCGAGCGCAGCAGCTCAACGGTGCTGTGCTGGCGCTGTGCATCGCGATACACCAACCCCACGCTCAGCGGAATGCGCGGCTCGCTCAACGGCTTCCACAGCAGGTCGCGGTTGCTGTGCAGTTGCCGCGCGCGGCCCGGCAGCACCGTGGCGAAGCGGCTGTGGGGCAGGCTGTCGAGGATGCCGCTCATGTGGTTCAGCTCGGCCTGCACCCGCGGCCGGCGGCCGATGGCGGCCAGTTGTTCCTGCCAGATCTGCCGGGCGCGGAATTCCTCGCCGAGCAGCAGCATCGGCAGCTCCGCGGCCTGGGCCAGGGACACCTTCTTGAATTCGCGCAACGGGTGGTCGGCGGGGATCACCAGTTGCAGCTCGTCCGGGTACAGCTCCACGCCGTGCAGCGCCGGCTGGCGCGGCGGCAGGAAGCCGATGCCGATGTCCAACTGCCCGGCCAGCAGCCGGCGCTCGATCTCCACCCCGGACAGTTCGTAGATGCGCACCTGCAAATGCGGCTGCGCGGCGTGCAGGCGTTCCACCAGGTAGGGCACCAGGCTGGCGTTGACCGTCTGCAGCACGCCAATGGCCAGGCTGCGCGCGGCCTGGCCGCGGAAGCCGCGCAGGGCCTCGTGGGCGCGCTCCAGGCCTTCGAGCAGCGGCACGGCATGGTTGTACAGCGTGTGCGCCGCCACGGTCGGCACCAGGCGTTTGCCGACGCGCTGGAACAGGGCCACGTCGAGGCTCCGCTCCAACTGGCGGATCTGCTGCGACAGCGCCGGCTGCGACAGGGCCAGGCGCTCGGCGGCACGGCCGACGTGGCCTTCCTCGTAGAGCGCGACGAAATAGCGGAGCTGGCGGAAATCCATAAGCGTGGCTTATCAACGAAACTGGAAAATCGAAATGGATAGGAGCCTATCCGAGGCTCTAGTCTAGTGCCTGTCCACTGCTGCAGACGGGTAGACAAAGGTGGAAGGCATCGTCATCCAGGGTGTTTTCATAGGCAAAGTCGAAGAGTGCTGGGGCGGCCTGGTCAGCGCCATCGACAAGCTGGAAACCCGCGAGGAAGTCTGGCTGGGCAGCGAAGGCCTGCCCGGCGACGAACAGGCCGACCTGCGCCACCATGGCGGCCTCGACCGCGCGCTGCACCACTACCCGGCCGAGCATTACCGCCACTGGCGCAAGCAGCACCCGCAACAGCGCTGGCAGCAACCGGCCTTCGGCGAGAACCTCTCGACCTTCGGCATCAGCGAGGCGGACGTGTGCATCGGCGACCTGTTCCGCTGGGGCGATGCGCTGATAGAAGTCAGTCAGCCGCGCTCGCCGTGCTACCGCCTGGGGCGCCGCTGGAACCTCCCGGAACTGCCGCTGGAGTTGCAGCAGCAGGGCCGCTGCGGCTGGTTCTACCGGGTGCGCCGCGCCGGCATGGTCAGCGCCGCCGCGCCGCTGGAGCTGGTGCAGCGGCACTACCCGCAGCTGAGCGTCGCCAGCCTGTTGCGCTGGTACTTCGGCGAACCGCTGGAGCGTTGCGGCCTGCGCCAGATGATGGCGTGCGACGCGCTCTCGCTGCGCTGGCGCAAGACCGCCGCGCAACGCCTGGCCAGTGGCGTGGTGGAAGACTGGACGGCCCGCCTGCAGGGCCCTGAATGCCTGGGCAGCGGCCCCGCCTGACGCGGCGGCTGCCCACAACCTGCCTCGCGCCCGCCCCCGGACGTCGTTTTGGTCCATCGGGGCGGCTTTTATTCCCGGCCGGGGCGTTCTGCCCCGGGACCGGCGGCGGCCTGCCGGCCGCATCGCGGATGAATCCGCTCCTACGCTGCATCAGCCATGGCGTAGCCCATGTAGGAGCGCGCCCTGCGCGCGAATCGCGGGCAGGGCCCGCTCCTACACCCTCAGGCGAACACACACCGTAGGATGGGTTGAGCGGAGCGATACCCATCGCCAATGACCGCATGGGTTTCGCAGGCTCAACCCATCCTACGAAAGAAACCTGGCGCGGCCGTATGCCATCGGCATGCTCCCGTAGGAGCGGACTCCGTCCGCGATAAAGGCCTTACAGCTCGATCTCGCCACCCGCCAGCGCGCACAGCTCGGTGAAGTCGACGATCTCCGTCTCCCGCCCGTTGACCCGCAGCAGGCCGTTCTTCTGCAGGCGGGTGAAGCTGCGTGACACAGTTTCCACCGCCAGTCCCAGGTAGTCGCCGATCTCGTGGCGCGACATGCTCAGGCGGAAGCGCAGGGCGGAGAAGCCGCGCTCGCGGAAGTGTGCGGAGATGTTCAGCAGGAAGGCGGCGATCCGCGAATCGGCGTTGAGCCGCGAGAGCAGCAGCTTCATCTGCTGGTCCTCGCGGATCTTGCGGCTCATCATCAGCAGCAACTGGTGCGACAGCCCGGGAATCTGCTGCGACAGCAGCTCCAACTGGTCGAAGGGAATCTCGCTGCACAGGGTGCTTTCCAGGGCGATGGCCGACACCGGGTAGCGGCCCTCGTCCATGCCGGAGAAGCCGAAGATCTCGTTGGCGTAATAGAAGCCGGTGATCTTCTCCAGGCCCTGCTCGTTGGTGGTCACCGTCTTCAGCGAGCCGGAACGCACCAGGTAGACGTTGTGGAAGGCGTCGCCCTGGCGGAACAGGTGGTCGCCCTTGTGCAGCAGGTGGCCGGGCTTGATGAGGGCTTCCAGCTCCTGGAGCTTGTCGTCGCTGAGGGTGGGCGGTGCCAGTCGGCAATTCTTGCAATAAGGCTGCGGCTTCAGCATCCGATTCATCCGGTTATCCCCTGTACGCCCGACCGAACCGCGTCCGGCGGCCTTTTTATCTCCTAAGAACATAGCAACAGATGGGCGTCTGTCATCCCGCGCGCACGGCCCGGCTTCCCCCTGTCTGGGCTGCCGCGGGTCGCTGTGGATTCGCGCCGGGCTGGCTTCGTGAAATTATTTGTGTTATTTTTCATGAAAAACAAGCATGACAATTTCACGAGGTCGCCATGTTCCTGCAATCCAGCCAGCCCGTCGGCACCTACTACGCCGCCGCCAACCCGGAATTGCTGCAGCCCCGCGCGCAGCTGACGGATGCGCTGGAGGTCGAGGTGCTGGTGATCGGCGCCGGCTTCAGCGGCCTGCACACCGCGCTGCAACTGGCCGAAGGCGGCCGCCAGGTCTGCGTCATCGAGGCCAGCCGCATCGCCTGGGCGGCGTCCGGGCGCAATGGCGGCCAGGCGCTGCCGGGCTGGTCCAGCGACCTCGGTCCGATCGAAGCCGACCTCGGCCATGAAGGCGCCCTGCGCCTGTGGCAGGGCATGCTCTGGGCCGCGCGGGAAATGCGCGACCTGCCGCAGCGCCACGGCTTTGACTGCGACTACCGCGTCGGCCACCTGTGGACCGCCGTGCTGCCGCGCCGCGTCGGCATGCTCGAAGAGTGGCAGGGCGAGGCTGCGCGCCGCTGGGGCTACGAAGGCCTGCAGATGGTTTCCCGCGCCGAGCTGCCGCAGTGGATCGCCAGCGAACGCTACCTGGCCGGCCTGTACGACCCGAACTCCGCGCACCTCAACCCGCTGAAACTGGCCTACGGCCTCGCCGGCGCGCTGGAGAAGGCCGGCGGGCGCATCTTCGAGCAGACCCGCGCGCTGCGCTACAGCGAGCAGGGCAACGGCTACCTGGTCGAGACCGAGCATGGCAGCATCCGCTGCGCCGCCCTGGTGCTGGCCTGCAACGCCTACATCGACGGCCTGGACAAGGAAGTCTCCGCGCGCATCCTGCCGGTGGGCACCTACCAGGTCGCCACCGCGCCGCTGGGCGCGGAGCTTGCGCACTCGCTGCTGCCGAAGAACTGCTGCGTCACCGACAACCAGTTCGTCCTCGACTACTTCCGCCTCACCCCCGACCACCGCCTGCTGTTCGGCGGCGGCTGCACCTACTTGGGCGGAATGCCCTCGGATATCCGCGCCGCCACCCGGCCCTACGTTGAGCGGGTGTTCCCGCAACTGCGCGGGGTGGAGCTGGAATACGCCTGGGGCGGGCACATCGACTGCAGCATGCGGCGTACTCCGGACGTCGGCCGCCGCGGCGACCTCTACTGGCTGCAGGGCTATTCCGGGCACGGCGTGCTGCCGAGCCTGGCCGCCGCCCGCGCGGTCAGCCAGGCCATGCTCGGGCACGGCGAGGAGCTCGACCTGTACCAGCGCCTGAGCAATCCCGGCTTCCCCGGCGGCCAGCGCTTCGCCGCGCCACTGGAAGCCGTCGGCAAAGCCTGGTATCGCTTGCGGGACTTCTTCTGACCCGAGCCGGACAGCGCCTATGCAAGAACACCAGAACGAACACCTCGCGACCCTGATCCGCGACCTGCGCAAGCACAAGAACCTGACCCTCGGCGCCCTGGCCGAGCGCATCGGCCGCTCGGTGGGCTTCCTCTCCCAGGTCGAGCGCGGCCTGTCGCGCCCGACTGTGGCCGACCTCACCGCCATCAGCGAAGCCCTCGGCGTGCCGACCACCTATTTCTACGCCGAGGGGCCGGCGCGCGAGCTGGCCTGGGTGACGCGCCCGGCCGACCGCCGCACGCTGTACTACGCCGGCGGCATCACCGACATCCTCGCCTCGCCGAACATGTCCGGCGGCTTCTCGATGCTCGACAGCATCCTCGCCCCCGGCGCCACCAGCGGCGAGGACCACCTCAACGACAGCTCCGAACAGGGCGGCTTCGTGCTGGAGGGCGAACTGACCCTCTGGTACCAGGACGAGACCGTCACCCTTTACCCCAACGACAGCTTCCAGCTGCCGCCGCACGCGAAATTCCGCTACGGCAACCTGACAGACAAACCAACGAGGGTGCTCTGGATCTTCACCTGAAGGCATCCGGCTGCGCCCGACACAGGCACCAAGAAGATGAACCGCCAAACCTTCCCCGACCTGCTCAGCGAAGTACGCGCCTTCCGCGCCCAGAACCCGGACGTGCGCTACGTCGACCTGATCTGCCTGGACATCCCCGGGCACTTCTACGGCAAGCGCTACCCGGTGGACATGCTGGAGAAAGTCGCCGCCGGCTCGCCCCTGAAACTGCCGCAGAACTGCGTGCTGCTGGGCGTGCAGGGTGGCCTGCACCCGATCGGCGACTACTGCTTCAACGACGGCGACCCGGACGCGCCGCGCCGGCTGATCCCCGGCACGCTCAAGCCGGTGCGCTGGGAGAGCCAGCCGCTGGGGCAGATGATCATCAGCTCCGACGGCACCGAAGCGCCCATCGAGTTCGAACCGCGGGAAGTGCTGGCGCGCGTGCTCAAGCGCCTGGAAGGCAAGGGCATCCGCCCGGTGGTGGCCTTCGAGCTGGAGTTCTACCTGTTCGACAGGAAGCTCAAGGACGGCCTGCCGCAGTACCCGCGCGACCCGCTGTGCGACGACGAGGACGACCAGCCGAACATGCATATCGAGCGCCTGTCGCGCTTCTCCGACGTGCTGCATGAAATCGTCGAAGCCTCGCGCGAGCAGGGCGTGGACGCCAACGTCATCACCGCCGAGATCGGCCCGGGCCAGTTCGAGATCAACTTCGCCCACTGCGAGGACGGCCTGCACGCCGCCGACCAGGCCGCGCTGTTCACCCGCGCCACCCGTGGCGTGGCGCTCAAGCACGGGCACCGCGCCAGCTTCATGAGCAAGCCCTACCTGCACGCGCCGGGCAGCGGCATGCACGTCCACGTCAGCCTGTACGACCGCGACGGCCGCAACCTGCTCGACGGTGACAACCAGCGCCCGCTGCGCCACGCCGTGGCCGGCTGCCTGGAACTGCTGCCGCACTGCATGCCGATCTTCGCCGCCAACCACAACGCCTACCGCCGCTATGGCTCGCGGGTGAACGCGGCGAGCAAGGCCAGCTGGGGCTTCGAAGACCGCGACGCGTGCATCCGCATCCCCGAGTCCGACGGCAGGAACCTGCGCATCGAGCACCGCCTGGCCGGCGCCGACGCCAACCCGTACCTGGTCCTGGCGGCCATCCTCACCGGCATGGAATACGGCCTGGAAGCGGGCAAGGAACCCATCGCCCCGCTCAACGAAGACCGCGACAGCGGCATCGACTTCCCCCGCGACATGCTCGGCGCGGTGGCAGCCATGGAGAATCACCCGATAGTGAAAGAGGGGCTCGGCAGCGAGTTCGTCTTCGTCTACTGCGAGAACAAGCGCCACGACCACCTCGAATTCATGGACGAGGTCAGTGCGCGCGAATACCGCTGGTTCCTGTAGGGAAGGGATGCGGCGGGGAGGGTAGCCCCGCCGCGGCGTCCGCCGGTTGGCTGGACGCGAGGCACGGAATGCCTGGAGGGAAAGCCGCGCTACCGGGCGGGTAGCCCCCTCGACGAGGGCGGTAGCGCGGTTCGCGCCGCAAGGGCGCGGGTGTTGCTGGCGGCGGCCGGGTAGGGCCGCCGCCGTCGCATCAGCCGATGGTCATCAGGCTGGCGTTGCCGCCGGCGGCCGCGGTGTTCACGCTCAGGGCGTGCTCCACCAGCAGGCGTTCCAGCGGTACGTCGGTTTCACCTTTGCCCAGGCCGTGCACGCCAACGATGGCGCCCTTGCGCTTGGCGGCCTGTTCGCACACCTCGCGCAGCTGGTCGGAATCGCCGTGGTGCAGGATGGCGTCGAAGGCGGCTTCGTCGGCGGTCCAGTCGTTGACCAGCTCGATACGCTTCTGCACTTCCTTCGGCAGGCTGTCGCGCAGCTCGCGCTGGCTCGCCGGCCATACCGCCAGGCTGCCCACCGCCAGGGTGGCGGCCAGTTGCACCAGCAGGTCGGCGCGCTCCTCAGCGAGGTTCAATACACGCTCGCGCGGCAGCAGGGTGTAGGTGTTGCGCTCGCCGGTCGGGCCAGTCAGCACGTGGCAGGCGTAGCTCTGCGCCAGGCTGGCGAACTCGTCCGCCACCTTCGCCAGTTCCGGCTCCTGCTTGGCCGCCCAGTCGCGTAGGGCTTGCAGCGCCTTCTCGCGCTCGGCCGGGCGCGGCAGGGCCTGGACGTTGTCGCCGGTCAACTGCCTGGCCACCGCATCGCGCGGGCGGGTCGACAGCAGGCGGAACAGGTACAGCGGGCCGCCGGCCTTCGGGCCGGTGCCGGACAGGCCTTCGCCGCCGAAGGGCTGCACGCCGACCACGGCGCCGACGATGTTGCGGTTCACATACAGGTTGCCGACGTGAGCGTTGCCCACCACCTGGCTGATGGTCTCGTCGATGCGGGTGTGCACGCCGAGGGTCAGGCCGTAGCCGGAGGCGTTGATCTGCGCCAGCAGCTGGTCCAGGTCGGAGCGCTCGTAGCGCACCAGGTGCAGCACCGGGCCGAAGATCTCGCGCTTGAGTTCGTCGAAGCTGTCCAGCTCGATCAGCGTCGGCACCACGAAGGTGCCGCGCTTGAGCGCGTCGCCGTTCACCCGCGCGGCCTGGAAGACCTTGCGGCCCTTGTCGCGCATGGCCTGGATGTGGCGGTCGATGTTGCCCTTGGCTTCGGCGTCGATCACCGGGCCGATGTCCACGTTCAGGTGTTCCGGCGAGCCGAGGGTGTATTCGGCCATGGCGCCCTTGAGCATCTGCACCACGCGGTCGGCCACGTCGGCCTGCACGCACAGCACGCGCAGGGCCGAGCAGCGCTGGCCGGCGCTGTCGAAGGCGGAGTTGATCACGTCCACCACCACCTGCTCGGCCAGCGCCGAGGAGTCGACGATCATCGCGTTCATCCCGCCGGTCTCGGCGATCAGCGGAATGGCGCGGCCCTGGGCGTCCAGGCGGCCGGCGATGTTGCGCTGGAGGATGCCGGCCACCTCGGTGGAGCCGGTGAACATCACGCCGCGCACGCGCTCGTCGCCGACCAGGCGCGCGCCGACGGTTTCGCCGCGGCCCGGCAGCAGCTGCAGCACGCCGGCCGGCACGCCGGCTTCGAGCAGGATGCGCACGGCCTGGGCGGCGATCAGCGGGGTCTGCTCGGCCGGCTTGGCCAGCACGGTGTTGCCGGCGGCCAGGGCGGCGGCCACCTGGCCGCTGAAGATCGCCAGCGGGAAGTTCCACGGGCTGATGCACACCACCGGGCCCAGCGGGCGGTGGCTGTCGTTGGAGAAGGTGCGGGCCTGGGCCGCGTAGTAACGCAGGAAGTCCACCGCCTCGCGCACCTCGGCGATGGCGTTGGCGAAGGTCTTGCCGGATTCGCGCACCAGCAGGCCCATCAGCTGCTGCATCTCGCTTTCCATCTGGTCGGCGGCGCGTTCCAGTACGGCGGCGCGCTCTTCCGGCAGGGTGGACTGCCAGATCGGCCCGTTGGCCTGGGCGCTGAGCAGGGCGTTGTTCACGTCCGCCTCGCTGGCCTCGTGCACCTGGCCGACGACGTCGCGGTGGTCGGCCGGGTTCTTCACCGGCTCGGCCGCGGCGGGCGCCGGGGCTTCGCCGCCGAGCACCGGCTGGGCCACGTAGGCCTGGTTGGTGCTGGTCAGCAGCGCCGAGGAGAGCGAGCCCAGGCGGTGTTCGTTGGCCAGGTCCAGGCCCGCGGAGTTGGCCCGGCCTTCGCCGTAGAGGTCACGCGGCAGCGGGATGCGCGGGTGCGGCAGGCCGAGGGTGCCTTCCTGGGCGGCCATCTGCTCGACCTGCTGCACCGGGTCGGTCACCAGGTCCTGCAGCGAGATGCTGTGGTCGGCGATGCGGTTGACGAAGCTGGTGTTGGCTCCGTTTTCCAGCAGGCGGCGCACCAGGTAGGCCAGCAGCGTCTCGTGGCTGCCCACCGGGGCGTAGATGCGGCACGGGCGGTTGAACTTGCCGTCGGCGACCTTGCCCACCACCTGCTCGTACAGCGGCTCGCCCATGCCGTGCAGGCACTGGAACTCGTACTGGCCGGGGTAGTAGTTCTGCCCGGCGATCTGGTAGATGGCCGACAGCGAGTGGGCGTTGTGGGTGGCGAACTGCGGGTAGATGGCCTCCGGCACCGCCAGCAGCTTGCGCGCGCAGGCGATGTAGGAAACGTCGGTGTAGGGCTTGCGGGTGTAGACCGGGTAGCCCTCCAGGCCGTTGACCTGGGCCAGCTTGATCTCGCTGTCCCAGTAGGCGCCCTTCACCAGGCGGATCATCAGGCGGTGGCGGCTGCGCTTGGCCAGGTCGATCACATAGTCGATCACGTACGGGCAGCGCTTCTGGTAGCCCTGGATGACGAAGCCGATGCCGTTCCAGCCGCTCAGCGATGGCTCGAAGCACAGGCGCTCCAGCAGGTCGAGGGAGATTTCCAGGCGGTCGGCTTCCTCGGCGTCGATGTTGATGCCGATGTCGTACTGCTTGGCCATCTGCGTCAGGCCCAGCAGGGTCGGGTACAGCTCGTCCATCACCCGGTCGTATTGCGCGCGGCTGTAGCGCGGGTGCAGCGCCGAGAGCTTGATGGAGATGCCCGGACCTTCGTAGATGCCACGGCCGTGGGAGGCCTTGCCGATGGCGTGGATGGCCTGCTCGTAGGAGGCCAGGTAGCGCTTGGCGTCCTCGTCGGTCAGCGCGGCTTCGCCGAGCATGTCGTAGGAATAGCGGAAGCCACGGCTTTCCATGTTGGCCGCGTTGGCCAGGGCTTCGCCGATGGTCTCGCCGGTGACGAACTGCTCGCCCATCAGGCGCATGGCCATGTCCACGCCCTTGCGGATCAGCGGCTCGCCGCTCTTGCCGATGATGCGGTTGAGCGAGGAGGTCATGCCCGCCTCGGTGTGGGTGGACACCAGCTTGCCGGTGATCAGCAGGCCCCAGGACGCGGCGTTGACGAACATCGACGGGCTCTGGCCCAGGTGCTGGCTCCAGTTGCCGTTGCTGATCTTGTCGCGGATCAGCGCGTCGCGGGTGGCCTTGTCCGGAATGCGCAACAGCGCCTCGGCCAGGCACATCAGCGCCACGCCCTCCTGGGACGACAGCGAGAACTCCTGCAGCAGGCCCTGCACCAGGCCCTGACGGCCGCCGGCGCTCTTCTGGTTGCGCAGCTTCTCGGCGATGCCCAGGGCCATCTTGTTGGCGGCCTCGGCCTTGTCCTGCGGCAGGCGGGCCTGCTCCAGCAGCATCGGCAGCGCTTCGGTTTCCGGGCGGCGGTAGGCGGAAGTGATGGCGGCGCGCAGCACGGACTGCGGCAGGATGCTCTCGGCGAAGTCCAGGAACACCTGCAGGCCCTGCTCGTTCAGCGCCTCCAGCGATTCCTCGCCGGCCGCGGCGGCCAGGCCGGACTGCGCGGCGGGGGAGAGACCACCCTCGATCTGCTCCAGATAGTTGAAGATCGCCTGCTTGATGATCCAGTGCGGCGTGCGCTCGATGGCTTGGGCGGCTTGCTTCAGACGTTCACGGGTGGCGTCGTCCAGCTTCACGCCAAGGGTGGTGGTGGCCATGGTTGTACCTGTTATTGAAAGTGGGCACGGCGGAAATGTGGCGAGAATTTAAACGCCGGACGACAAAGGTGCAACCAGGTGCAACCAGCCATTGGTCGAACTCGACGGACTGTGTAGAAAGGTGACCATGCCGGCGGATGCAGCGGATGCCCGGCGATCGTTGCAAGAAGCGGACCTTGCCTTGCATTTTAGGAGAGCGGGCATCTGCGCGCTGGGGCGGGAGCGGGGTTGCACCTTTTCGGTACGCAGCGGCCTGACACTGCCCGCAACCATGGCCCGCAAAAGGATTGAACGCCAGCGAAGCGGCCGTGGTCGATGCTGGTGTCAGTAGCCACAGTTACAAGGAGCACCCGCCATGGACCTGATCCGCATCCTCATCGCCATCATCCTCCCGCCCCTGGGCGTGTTCCTCCAGGTCGGCTTCGGCGGGGCGTTCTGGCTGAACATCCTGCTGACGCTGCTGGGGTATATCCCGGGCATCGTGCATGCGGTTTACATCATTGCGAAGCGGTGAAGGCTGCTGCATGGCTGGGGGCGTCGTCGCCGGGGTGGCGTTCGGCAACCCTCTCCCTGAAGGGAGAGGGGACCGTTGGGCAGATGCGGGCGTTTTGGAGTTAGCCGGTTAGCCAGGTAGGTTTCGGCTGAAACCATTATCTCTCTCGGCACGGACAAGCCCCCTCTCCCTTCAGGGAGAGGGCTGGGGAGAGGGAACCCAAGTTAAAAACCGCACCTGACCCAACCTTGACCCCCGTAGGATGGCGTTGAGCGCAGCGATACCCATCACCATGAATACCGCCCCCAACCCTACGACTCCCGCCGAACCTCCCGCTCCATCAACCCCACCGCATCCCCAAACCGCACCCACAACTTCCCCTGCCAATCCAGCACGCTCAACTGCTGCCCCTGCACCCGCTTCACCCTTCGCCGAGGCAAATCCGGATCGCCCTGCCGAGCATCCCGCAACGCCGGCACCACCTCATTGCTCAACCACTGCCGCAAGCCCCGGTTCTCCGGGTGATAGAAATGCACCATCAGCAACGCATACACGCCGCTCTCGCTGACCAGCCACTCACGCGTCACCTCGCCGCCGGCCACCTGCAGGCACTCGAACCGCTGTTGATCGGCATCCAGTTTGTGGATAACCCGCGTGGACACATGGCTGTTGGTCAGCCGCGCCAGGTCACGCCCGACGAACCATGCCTGGTTCTCGATCAGCACCGCCCGCAGGGGCCGGCGATGACGCAGGAACACGGAAGGGACGAGGACGGAATCGGAAGTGGAAGAAAGGCTCATGCTGTCGCTCCTTGCTGCATCGAAGAAGCCGCCACCCAGGCAATCCGGAGAAGGGAGGCGGACCGTGCAAGGGTGGAAAACCGGATAACGAGTAAGCCGGCCGGGCAAACGCCCGCCTCGCACGGTCCGCCAAAAGCGTACAGGGCACTACCGGCACGTCGTGCCTACTTCGCCCTGAAAGAGTGGACCGCTCGTTAATCAGGTTTCCACACCTGGCCACGTCTGATCCGTGGCAGGTGGAACGCTACGCAGCCGTCTTGTAAGACGGCAACGCCAATGCCTCGCAGGAAACTTCCCTGTTTTCAGCTGCTGCCAATCCCATTGCACCGCCCAAAGCCCTGGCGCTCTTCAATTGCGGCGGAGCGCCTGACGGCAAGGTCGAAAGTTGGGTGTGTAGTGTGTGTAGATAATCACAGCCTTGGTGTGTAGCATACACACCAAGGCTGGGCGGAGGGACGATGCGCAGTCGAGAAATCATGGAGTTGATCCGGGCGGATGGCTGGTTCCTGGTTGAGGTGAAAGGCAGTCATCACCAGTTCCGGCATTTCACCAAGAAGGGGCGGGTGACGGTTCCCCACCCCAGGAGCAACCTGCCGATCGGGACCGTGAACAGCATTCTGCGCCAGGCCGGCCTGCGATGAGTCGGCCGTCAGCCCAGGAGGAGGGCATCAACATGAAATTCCCCGTGGTTCTGCACAAGGATGCCGACTCGGATTACGGCGTGACCATCCCTGACGTGCCTGGCTGCTTCTCCGCCGGCGGCACCGTCAGCCAGGCGCTGGAAAACGTCCAGGAAGCCCTGGCCCTGCACTTCGAAGGCCTGGTGGCCGACGGCGAGACGCTCCCTCAAGCCCAGGAGGTGGACACCCACATGGGCAACCCCGACTACGCCGGCGGTGTCTGGGCGGTGGTTGACTTCGACGTCACCCCCTACCTGGGCAAGGCCGTGCGCTTCAACGCCAGCCTCCCGGAAAACCTCCTGCAACGCATCGACGAACGCGTGAAGCGCGACCATCGCTACGCCTCTCGCTCCGGCTTCCTGGCTACCGCCGCGCTGCGTGAGCTGTCTTCGAACTGAACCAGACTCTGTGTAATCAAGCGGCTTTTCGCGGGGGAGCGAAAAGTGCATGGCAAGCCCTTCTGGGAGGATGAGCCGAATAATCAGATTATTCGGCTCATTTCATGAATCGATTGTGCGAGCTATCCAGAGATGCGGGAGGTACCGCCATGACCATCACGACCCTATCCAGTCGAGAACTTGACCAGGATGTTACCCGCGCAAAGAAGGCGGCCAAGCAAGGGCCGGTGTTCATCACGGATCGTGGCAAGCCCGCTCATGTGTTGTTGAGCATCGAGGAATACCAGCGGCTTACGAAGCAGCGTCGCAACATTGCCGATTCTCTGGCTATGCCGGACGTTGCGGACATCGAGTTTGAAGCACCACGTGTGACCATCGGCACCCAGCCGGCTGACTTCTCATGATGTTCGTTCTCGACACCAACGTGGTGTCCGAAGTGCGAAAGGTTCGGGCCGGCAAAGCTGACCCGAACGTTGCGGCATGGAGTGAAAGCGTCGATGCCGCCGAGCTTTTCGTGTCTGCCATCGCCATCATGGAACTGGAGCTCGGTGTTTTGCCGATTGAGCGAAAAGACGCCACCCAAGGGGCCTTTGGGGAATGTCGAGCACTCCCAGAACGGCTGCTCTGCTTTCGGGCCTGATTTCACCGTACTGATCACCAAGGCGCTGCCGCATCCGCTGCGCTGCGCGAACTGTCTTCGGGCTGAGCCTGAGGCTGCACAATCACGCGACTTTTCGTGGGGGATTCAGCGCTCTTCGCGGTCGTCCTGTCGCTTGTCTATCTGTACTTCCATCACCGTGGGGAGTCTGCTCGGGATCATGAAGAATGATTTGGTCGCGTCGCAAGCACCTCGCTACAGTCAGCGGTAAATGACAAAGCGGCGCTTCCAGAGTGGAGCGCCGCTTTATCTTTCCTGATGTCGTGGGTTGGTCCTGTGTACACCCTTCAGGGCTACAACAGCGCTTTATGCATCCATCCTTCGTTGGTCAGAACCAGAACGGCCTTGTCTGGAGTGTCGTTTTTGATCTTCTTGGCAAATTCGCCGTAGGCCGACTGCAGGCTCTCCGAATTGGCCCAGTCGGCGGGCTCCTTGACCTTATATCGGAAGTTTACCTGTGACATCTTTGCGCCCAATATGTCGCTCGGCTCGGTGAAGTTGTCGATTCCGACTACGGTGTATTTTCCTGTGCAAAAGCCGGCCTCAGCGAAAAAGCCGGTGGACTCTCCGGTAACGAGGTACTTCTTGCCCAGGTCGGTGACTTGGTACTCGCTGGCAGACTTCACTTTGCTCCAAGACTTCGGCTTGACATCGGCGGCGTGCTTGACCAGCAGCCCTGCCTCAACCAGGGCATCCGCTTGCTTGTTCTGTCGGTTCGGTTTGTCCGAGTTTTCTAGAGTGAACGGAAGTTTCCTGGTCGGAACCTCCACGCATAAGCCCTTCTGGGTGTCCAGATAGGCTTGGATGGCGTTTTCAAAGTTGCCCTCGTTTGCGTCTTTGGCGCTGCCGCACGCAGCAAGAGCCAGGGCCAGGCAGCTGAAGGCGGCAATTTTCAAGGTGGTGTGCAAACGCAATACCTCCATAGGTCAAGGAACTGTATGAGCGGCATCCTTTCAGGGGGCACCAGGGCGCCTCTGCTTCGAAGCAATTGAGTTCACTCTGTAAGGTGCGCCGCTGGTGAGCCAGGTTTCCGCACTTTGTGTACCTGACTCATGGCAGGGCAAACGCTACGTAGCTCTCTTGTAGGACGGCAATGTCAATTTCGAGTAGGGGGCTTCCTGGTTTTTTGGCAGTTGCTGACTCGCACGGATATTCGTGAAACCGCACGGTCTTGAATGACCGAAGCCAGTAAAGGGCAAGTTCGAGCGTGTATGGTGTGTAGATAGACCTGCCCTTGGTGTACGAACTCTTCCAGCTGAGCCAGACACTGTGCACTCAAACGGCTTTTAGGGGGATCAGGAGTCGTCGCGGCTGTCCTGTCGCTTGGCTGGCAGCAGGGGCGAGGCAGGCCAATTGATCTGGTACCGAGTGCTGCGCCCGCCGCCTGGCAGGCGGACCAGGCAACCCTTGTCGAGCAGGTCGCCCAGATGGCGGGTTGCGGTTGCCTTGGAAACCTTCGCTACAGCCTGGTACTGGGCGGCGCTGATGCCTTGCTCGAACCCGCCGCGTTCGCCCAGCAGGTCGCCATCGAGCAGGCGGTTGAGCACCTTCAGCTGTTCGGTTGAAAGCACCTGCTCGCGGTGCGCCTGCCAGAAACGCGCCTTGCCCAGAACCCGGTCGATACGTGCCAGCGCCTGCTCCAGGCTTTTCAGCAGGGTGGCCAGGAACCACTCCAGCCAGGCGGTGATATCGAGCGAAGCCTTCTGGCTGCTTTCCAGTATCCGGTAGTAGCCGCGTCGATCCTCGAGAATGCTGGAGGACATGGCATAGAAGCGGATGGCCTGCTGCTCGCCCTGAGCCAGGGCCAGGTCGGTGATGGCGCGAGTCAGCCGCCCATTACCATCATCGAAGGGATGTAGGGTCACGAACCAGAAGTGCGCGATGCCGGCTCGCAGCAGTGGGTCCAAAGCAACATCGGCACGGCTGCTGGCGAACCAGTCGAGAAAGGCCTGAAGCTGTACTTCCAGCCCCGCGCGTGGCGGTGCCTCGAAATGCACCGTGGGCCGATCGAGCCGGCCGGAGACCACCTGCATTGGCTCATCGCCCCGCAGATCGCCGACGTGGATTCGGGCGTGTGGAGACGTATCGCTCATTGGGAAAAGCAGGCGGTGCCAGTGCAGCAGGCGTTCCAGCGTCAGTGGCTGAGCATGGCCGCGCGTGGCATCCAGCATCAGTTCGGCCAGGCCCTCGGAGCGCGGCGTACTGCGCCCGCCATTCTCCAGGCCCAGCCGCCGCGCCAGGGAGGAGCGCACCGACTCGACATTCAGCTGCTCGCCTTCGATGGCGGAACTGGTGACGATATTCTGCAGCAATGCATCCAGCGCATTCTCCGCATCACTGCCGGCATCGATCGTCCCAGCCATGCCCAGCAGACGCCCCTGGGCCTGGGCGCAACTGCGTAGTAGCGGGGCAAGACGCTCGGCCTGCCAGCGGAAATCCGGCCAGTCAGGCTGCTGCCAGATCCAGAGGGGCTCGTTCATGGCAAGTCATCCAAGGGCGGGGAGCCGAATAAATGGATTATTCGGCTCATTGAATGAGCCGATTGTGCGAGCTATTCGGCTCAGCGTCCAGTCAGGTGATGTCCTCCTGGTTGTTCATCTTGCTCCGCATGCCTCATTCGGTGCTGTCGGAGGCTGATAGTTTTGCCCGTACGGTGGTTTACTTCGGCGACAACCAGACGATCTTCCCGGACCACGGTGCCAAGGAAATGGGCGAAGGGCTGAGGAAGAAAATAATCAAAGACTTGGGGCTCAAGGATTGAGGTCCGGCCCTGCTAGAGGTGTCGAGCTATGTTTGACTATCCCGTGACCGTGCATCATGAGGCGGGCAGCGTGTGGGTCAGCTGTGATGACGTGCCCGAGTTGGCCAGTGCAGGGGATACGGAAGAGGAAGCGCTGCTGGATGCCATCGATGGCCTTGAGACGGCCCTGTCGATGTATGTGGAGCGCAAAGTACCGATTCCGCTTCCCTCGCGAGCTGCGCCAGGCCAGCCAGTGGTGTGCTTGCCTGCGCTTACTGCAGCTAAGGCTGCCCTCTGGAATGCCATGCAGGCACAGGGCGTGAACAAGGCCGAAATGGCTCGCCGGCTGGGGGTGAACCGTCCTCAGGTGGACCGCTTGGTGGATCTGCTGCACCGCTCGAAGATCGAGCAGGTAGAGCACGCGCTGGCGGTACTGGGCCAGCGGATTGCGCTGACAGTTATTGCGGCCTGATGGCGCAGGTTCCTGGCCCATCTCTCAAAGATTCTGCATCGTCCGGCACTTGGGAAAAGTCGAGCAGCCCCAGAACTGCTGCCCTGCTTTCGGGCCTGATTTCACCGTACGGATCACCAAGGCGCTGCCGCATTTGGGGCATTGCCGCTCTGCCGTTGGGTCACTGCGCCGCTTGAGGTTCTGCACGTGCTCGCGGTGGGTGGCGTATGTCGGCGTGCGGCGCCCTGTTTGCAGGGCATTCAGCATGGTTTCGACTTCGGTCGTACTGAACACCGGTTGCCGGAATGACTTGATGTAGCGGATAAAACCGATGCCCTGGGTGACGTTGGCTGGCAGTTCGGTTTTGAAAGTGCTGCCGCCGACGAAGGTGATGACCGAATGCAGGTGCTCGGGGTTGACGCCAAGGGTGGCTTCCAGGGCCTTGAGGTGTTTGTAGTTCTGCCGCAGCGGGTTCTGGAATTTGAAGGTGCGTTTGTAGATCTTCTGCGTCCACTGCGCCTGCTTCTCGTTGCCGAAGATCCATCCGCTCATGTTCTTCGTTTCCAGCACGAAGATGCCGTAGGGCGAGAGGAACACGTGGTCGATCTGGGTGGTGCCGTCTGGCGTGCTCAGGGTGACATTGTGCAGGCGGCGGTAGGTCTGCTTGTCCAACTGCCAGTGGGCAAACAGCCGCACCAGAAGCTCGCCGATGTGGCCCTTGGCCCACGGCGATTTGAGCAGGCCAATCAGCAGTATCAGCGGGATGAACCAGGCGGCAGTGCCCCAGACCTGAGCGATGATGGGGGTGAAGTCCATTTCTTGACCTTCGGCGATCCTTTGATTGTGCGGATCTTACCGAAAGTAAGCGCGAAGGACTTCACGGGCACGCTGGCGTAACGGCGCTGTACCGTTTTCGTACCTTGGGACCAAAGCGCTGATCTAGATACTACGGCTGTAGAAAGCGCAAAGCCGCGCAATGCGCGGCTTTGAAGGTGGTGGGCCCACACGGACTCGAACCGTGGACCAAAGGATTATGAGTCCTCTGCTCTAACCGACTGAGCTATAGGCCCCCAGAAGGCCGGCGGATTATACCGGCGTCCCTTGCGCGGTGCCAATCGGATGCAGCGGGGTGAGGAAGCGGGCTGCGAATTGTTCGGCAGGCAGGGGCGGGCTGAGGGCATAGCCCTGGACCTGGTCGCAGCCTTCTTCGGCGAGGAAGCGTTCCTGTTCTTCGCGTTCCACGCCCTCGGCGATGATGGTCAGGTTCATGCTGCGGCCCAGGGCGATGATGGCGCGGGCGATAGCGGCGTCGTGCGGGTCGTCCGGCAGGCCGTGGACGAAGGACTGGTCGATCTTGAGGATGTCCAGCGGCAACTGCTTGAGGTAGCTGAGCGAGGAGTAGCCGGTGCCGAAGTCGTCGATGGCCAGTTGTACGCCCAGGCGTTTCAGGGCGTGCAGGGTGGTCAGGGCCTCGTCGGTCTGGTGCATCAGGAAGTTCTCGGTGATCTCCAGTTGCAGCCTGGGGGCGTGCAGGTTGTAGCGCTGCAGCAGCTCGCGCACCTGATCGACCACGTCGTGCTGGTACAACTGGGCGCCGGCGAGGTTCACCGACAGCGGGCCGAAGGCGGCGTGGCTCTGTTGCCAGCGGCTCATCTGCCGGCAGGCTTCTTCCAGCACCCAGGTGCCCAGGGGCAGGATCAGCCCGGTTTCCTCGGCCAGGGGGATGAAGCGGTCTGGCGGGATGGCGCCGTATTTGGGGTGGCTCCAGCGGATCAGCGCCTCGGCGCCGACCAGCGCGCCGGTGTCCAGGGCCTGCTTGGGCTGGTAGTACAGCTGCAGCTGGTGGGTTTCCAGGGCGCGGCGCAGTTCGTGTTCCAGGGCCACGCGTTCGTTGGCCTGGAAGGTCAGCTCGCGGGTGTAGAACTCGACGCGGTTGCGGCCTTGGGCCTTGGCCCGGTACATGGCGGCGTCGGCGTTCTTCACCAGGGTGGCGACGTCCTTGCCGTCCACCGGGAACAGGCTGATGCCGATGCTGGCGCTGACGAAGAATTCCTTGTCGTCGGCGACGAAGGCGTGGCTGAAGCAGTTCAGCAGTTTCTTCGCCACGTGTTCGGCATCGGCGCTCTGGTGCAGGCCGGGCAGCAGGATGATGAATTCGTCGCCGCCCTGGCGTGCGACGGTGTCGATATCGCGCAGTTGTTCGCGCAGGCGCCGGGCGATGGATTTCAGCAGTTGGTCGCCGACCGGGTGGCCGAGGCTGTCGTTGATGTGCTTGAAGCGGTCCAGGTCGAGGAACAGCACGGCGCCCAGCTGCTGTTCTTCCTGGCTTTCCTTCAGGGCGGAGGTCAGGCGCGATTCGAACAGCAGGCGGTTGGGCAGGCCGGTGAGCGGGTCGTGGTGGGCCTGGTAGTCGAGGCGGGCCTGGGCGTACTTGAGCGTGGAGATGTCGGCGAAGACGCCGACGAAGTGGCTGGTTTCGCCGTTGTTGCCCCGCACGGCGCTGATGGTCAGCCACTCCGGGTAGAGTTCGCCGCTCTTGCGCCGGTTCCAGATTTCGCCCTGCCAATGGCCTTCGGCGTTGAGGTGGTGCCACATGGCGACGTAGAAGCTGCTGTCGTGCTGCCCCGAGGCCAGCAGGCGCGGTGACTGGCCCAGCACTTCGTCCTCGCCGTAGCCGGTGATTTCGCTGAAGGCGCGGTTGACTGCGATCATGCGCTGGCTGGCGTCGGTGATCATCACGCCTTCGGCGGTGCTTTCGAACACGGTGGCGGCCAGGGTGAGCTTTTCCTGCATCTGCTGGCGTTCGGTGATGTCGCGGGCGATGGTCAGCAGGCAGTCTTCGCCGCTGATGACGATGTGGTGCGCCGAGAGTTCGCAGAGCCGGGCGGCGCCTTCGCGGGTGCGGATGAAGGCGGTGAAATCCTGCACCGTCGAGCGTTCGTGGATCATCTGCAGCAGGCGCTCGCGGTCCTGCGGGTCGGCCCACAGGCCCAGTTCCAGGGTCGAGCGCTCGCTGGCGCTCTCGCGGCCGTAGCCGGTGATGCGGGTGAAGCCTTCGTTGGCCTCCAGCAGCAGGCCGTCGCGGATGCGGGTGATGAGCATGCCGTCGGGGGAGGCGTGGAAGGCCTTGGCGAATTTTTCCTCGGAGGCGCGCAGTTGCTCCTGGGTCTGCTTGAGCTGGGAGATGTTGCGCGCCACCACCACCAGGGCGGGCGTGTCGTCCAGGGCCACGCGCTGGGCCGAGAGCAGGGCGGTGAAGCGGCTGCCGTCGCGGCGATGCAGGCTGATCTCGATGTTGTTGAGGTTCTCGCCCTGCAGGCGTTCGAGCATGCGCGGGCCCATGCCCGGCTCGCTCCAGATGTTCAGCTCGGTGGCGGTCTTGCCCAGGGCTTCGCTGGCGGGGATGCCGACCTGTTGTTCGAAGGTGCTGTTCACCGCCAGCAGGCGCCCGTCGATGCGCCGGGCGAGGACGATGATGTCCGGGCAGTGGTGGAACACCGAGGCGAATTTCTGCTCGGACAGGCGTAGGGCCTGCTCGGTGCGCTTGGCCTCGGTGATGTCGATCATCAGGCCGCGCAGGATGAGTTCGTCGCCGTGGCGGATGAGGGTGACGATGTCGCGTATCCACACCACGCGGCCGTCGGCGGCGAGCATCCGGTAGTCCAGGCTGTGGTTGCGCCCGGCGCGGCTCTCGGAGAAGCAGAAGCTCACCGCCTGTTCGGCGTCGGCCGGGTGCAGGGTGCGCTGCCAGAACCCCGGCTGCAGCCATTCGTGCTGCGGGTAGCCCAGCAGTTCCTGGGCGTGGGGCGAGACGTAGGTGAAGCGGTTTTCCGACAGGCGCATTTCCCAGGCGATGGCGGCCATGCTCTCGACCAGGCCGCGGAAGTGCTGCTCGCTGTCGCGCAGGGCCTGTTCGAGCCTCACCCGCCGCGCCACTTCGCCGCGCAGGCGGCGGTTCATCGCTACCAGGGTGGCGACGATCGCCAGGCTCACCAGCAGGGCCGGCAGGCCGATGGTCAGCAGGTGGTGCGACCAGGCCGGGCGGTTGTCCAGCAGGCCGCCGACCCAGGGTGTCTGCAGGGCTTCGACTTCGTCGCTGGTGAGTTCGGCGAAGAGTTTGTCGAGGATACCGGCGAGCATCGCGTCGCTGCGCGGCACCGCCATGGCCAACTGGTAGCGATAGGGCGTCTCGCCGCTGATCTGGATGCCTTCGAGCTTGAGCTGGCGCAGGCTCCAGACGCTGGAGGCGAAGTCGCCGACGAAGGCGTCGACCTGCCCGGTGGCCAGGGCCTGCAGGGCCGCCGCGACGCTGGGCAGGGGCAGCAGGTTGAGGTCCGGGTGCTTGGCGATCAGCAGTTCATGGGGCGCGTAGTGGTCGACCACGCCGACCTTCAGGCCGTACAGCGCCCGCAGGTTTTCCGGGTTGGGGCCATCCTTGCGGGCGAGGATGACGATGGGGAAGTCCAGGTAGGGGCGGGTGAAGGTCAGGTATTCGCTGCGTTCGGGCGTGGCCATGATGCCCGGTAGCAGGTCGACCTGGCCGTTGCGCGCCTGTTGCAGGACTTCGTTCCAGCTGCTCGGTTCGCTGGGCTGCATGCCGACCTGCAGGCGGTCGCTGATCAGTTGCACGTAGCTGGCGGCGAGCCCCTGGTAGCGGCCCTGGTCGTCACGGAACTCGAAGGGCGGCCAGGAGGCGTCCACGCCCAGGCGCAGCTGCGGATGCTGGCGCAGCCAGGTCTGTTCTTCCGGCGTGAGGGTGAGTGCCTGCGCCTGGAGGACCCAGCATGCCAAGCACAACAGAAGAGCCTGCAGACGCGGCATGGAGAGCCTCGGACCCGGGGAGTGGATATGCCGAAGTGTAGTCGGGCCCCGGCCGCTCCAGTAGCCCCCTGCCAGTATCCCTGAAAGAAAAACCCCCGGGCTGTGCCGGGGGTTCTTCGATCACTCGTCGAGGAAGGAGCGCAGGTGCTCGCTTCGCGACGGGTGGCGCAGCTTGCGCAGCGCCTTGGCTTCGATCTGGCGGATACGCTCGCGGGTCACATCGAACTGCTTGCCGACTTCCTCGAGGGTGTGGTCGGTGTTCATGTCGATGCCGAAGCGCATGCGCAGCACCTTGGCTTCCCGGGCGGTGAGGCCGGCGAGGACTTCGCGGGTGGCTTCCTTGAGGCTCTCGCTGGTCGCCACTTCGATGGGCGACTGCATGGTGGAGTCCTCGATGAAGTCGCCCAGGTGCGAGTCTTCGTCGTCACCGATCGGGGTTTCCATGGAGATCGGTTCCTTGGCGATCTTCAGGACCTTGCGGATCTTGTCTTCCGGCATGTCCATGCGTTCGCCCAGCTCTTCCGGGGTCGGTTCGCGGCCCATTTCCTGCAGCATCTGGCGGGAAATGCGGTTGAGCTTGTTGATGGTCTCGATCATGTGCACCGGGATACGGATGGTGCGCGCCTGGTCGGCGATCGAGCGGGTGATCGCCTGGCGGATCCACCAGGTGGCGTAGGTCGAGAACTTGTAGCCGCGGCGGTATTCGAACTTGTCCACCGCCTTCATCAGGCCGATGTTGCCTTCCTGGATCAGGTCGAGGAACTGCAGGCCGCGGTTGGTGTACTTCTTGGCGATGGAGATCACCAGACGCAGGTTCGCCTCGACCATTTCCTTCTTGGCGCGGCGGGCCTTGGCCTCGCCGATGGACATGGCGCGGTTGACGTCCTTGATTTCCGAGACCTTGAGGTCGACGTTGCTTTCCAGCGCGGACAGCTTCTGCTGGTTGCGGACGACGTCGTCCTTCACGCGCTCCAGGGCTTCGGCGTACTTCGGCTTGGCCTTGAGCACGCTGTCGACCCAGGCTTCGTCGGTTTCCCGGCCGGGGAACAGGCGCAGGAAATCGGCGCGCGGCATGCGGGCGTCACGCACGCACAGTTGCATGATGGTGCGTTCCTGGCGGCGCACCTGGTCCAGGGCGTCGCGCACGCGGGTGACCAGGGCGTCGAACTGCTTGGGCACCAGCTTGATCGGCATGAACAGTTCAGCCAGGGCGAGCATTTCCGCATCGGCCTGCTTGCTGCCGCGGCCGTGCTTCTTCAGCGCCTTCTTGGTCTTGTCCAACTGGTCGGCGACCAGGCCGAAGCGGCGCGCGGCCTCTTCCGGGTCCGGACCGCCGTCGCCTTCGTCTTCGCTGTCGTCGTCGGACTCCTCGTCCTCTTCCTCGTCATCCTTGGCCTTGGCGTCGCCGCCCTTGTCCTTGAGGTCGAGTTCGACTTCCTCGGCGGGAACCGAGCCGTCGTCCGGGTCGATGTAGCCGCTGAGGATGTCGGACAGGCGGCCGCCTTCGCTGACCACCCGCTGGTATTCGTCGAGGATGCCGTCCACCGCGCCAGGGAACTGGGCGATGGCGCTCATGACTTCGCGGATGCCTTCCTCGATGCGTTTGGCGATTTCGATCTCGCCTTCGCGGGTCAGCAGTTCCACGGTGCCCATTTCGCGCATGTACATGCGCACCGGGTCGGTGGTGCGGCCGACGTCGCTCTCCACCGCGGCCAGGGCGGCGGCGGCCTCTTCGGCTGCGGCTTCGTCGGTATCGGTTTCGGCCAGCAACAGGGCATCCGCATCCGGGGCTGTCTCGAATACGTTGATCCCCATGTCGTTGATCATGCGGATGATGTCTTCCACCTGTTCCGGATCGGAAATATCCTCCGGCAGGTGGTCGTTGACCTCCGCGTAAGTCAGGTAGCCCTGCTCACGACCACGGCTGATCAACTCTTTGAGACGAGATTGCTGTTGCGCTTTTCCGGACATAACACCCTATCCACTGAAGGTCTTGGCGGGCTGAAATAAGCCGAGGATTATACCAGATTCGAGGCTTCAGGCGCCAGTTCAGCTCTGGAGGCCTGGTGAAGAGGCATTGCTGAAGTGTTCCCTCAATAGAGCTTTCTCTTCGTCAGTCAGTTCACTGGGGCTCTTCTGCATCACGCTGCGCAGCCGCGCCTCGCGGCTGTTGTGCAGCTGACTGTGTGCAAGTGTAGTAATGGTGTCGCAGAACTGCTTTTCAAGATTGCCCTGGTCGATCAGCCATTCCTTTTCCGCCAGGGCCTGCAGCAGGCGTCCTTGCGGGGTGCCGTGCCAGCGCGCGATCAGTTGCATCGAGCGCTGCTTCGGGTTCTTCTGCAGCGCTTCGACGAGCGCCGCCAGCAGCTGCGAGTAGGTCTGCCCTTCGTTGGCGAAATGGCTGGCGTCCTCGACCTTCTGCGCCAGCTGCGGGTGGTGCAGCAGGGTGCGCAGCGCGGTCAGGGTGGGCGATTCGACGCTGATCTCGGTGCGCGGCTGGCGTGGGGCGAAGTCGCCGCGCTTGCCGCCCTTGCCACCTTTGCCGTCCCATTTGCGCTCGCCCTTCCAGGGCTTCTTGCCCGCTTTGCCGCCAGCGAAATCCGACGGCGCCTCGAAATAGCTGGCGCTGTCCTGGTAGCTGGGCTCGCCGTGATCGGCGAAGTGGCCTACATCGTAGTCGCTGTATTCATGCGCGTGGCTGTCCGGGGCGTTGCTTTGCGTGGCCTGGCTGTGCCCTTGGGCATGGCTTTGGCCGCTGCTTGAGCGCGGCGCGTTCAGCTGGTTCAGCGCCTCGCCGCTCAGCCCGGTGAGCTGGCCCAGGCGCTGGCGCATCAGCAGGCGCAGGGTGTTGCCGGGGATCTTCTCCAGCAGCGGGCCGGCCAGGGTCGCCAGGTGCGCCTTGCCTTCCAGGGTGCTGGGGTCGGCTTCCTGCATCAGCTGCTGGAAGAAGTAGTCGGCCAGCGGCTGGGCCTGGTGGGCCAGGCGCGCGCGGAAGGCGTCGGGGCCTTCGGCGCGGACCAGGCTGTCCGGGTCCTCGCCCTCGGGGAGGAACAGGAAGCGGATCTTGCGGCCGTCCTGCAGGTTCGACAGGGCCGATTCCAGTGCGCGCCAGGCGGCCTTGCGCCCGGCCTGGTCGCCGTCGAAGCAGAACAGGATGTTCGGCACCAGGCGGAACAGGCGCTTGATGTGTTCCTCGCTGGTGGCGGTGCCGAGGGTGGCCACGGCGTTGCGGATGCCCTGCTGCGCCAGGGCGATCACGTCCATGTAGCCCTCGACCACCATGATTTCGTCGAGGTCGCGGTTGTTCTTGCGCGCCTCGAACAGCCCGTAGAGTTCCTGGCCCTTGTGGAACACCGGGGTTTCCGGGGAGTTCAGGTACTTGGGCTTGTCGTCGCCCAGCACCCGGCCGCCGAAGGCGATCACCCGCCCGCGGCTGTCGCGGATGGGGAAGATCACCCGGTCGCGGAAGCGGTCGTAGCGCTTGCCGCTGTCGGGGTTCTCCACCAGCAGGCCGGCGTCGAGCATGGCCTTGAGCTGCAGGTTGTCGCCGCCCAGGTGCTTGAGCAGGTTGTCCCAGCCCGGCGGGGCGAAGCCCAGGCCGAAGTCACGGGCGATCTCGCCGGTCAGGCCGCGGCCCTTGAGGTATTCCACCGCGGCCTTGCGCGCCGGGTGGCTCTTCAGCGCCTGGCGATAGTAGTCGGCGGCAGCGCTCAGCAGCGGGTACAGCGGCGAGTCGGTCGGCTGCCGCGGCTTGCCGCGCCGGCCTTCCTCGCGGGGGATGTCCATGCCGGCGCGTTTGGCCAGGTCCTCGACGGCCTGGACGAAGTCCAGGTTGTCGTGGTCCATGATGAAGCCCAACGCGTTGCCACCGGCGCCGCAGCCGAAGCAGTAGTAGAACTGCTTGTCGGGGCTGACGGTGAAGGAGGGCGTCTTCTCCTTGTGGAACGGGCAGCAGGCGCTGTAGTTCTTGCCGGTCTTCTTCAGCTGGATGCGCGAACTCACCACATCGAGGATGTCGGTGCGGTTGAGCAGGTCATCGATGAAGGATTGCGGAATCAGGCCGGCCATAGACTCGTCGGGACGCAGGATGGACCCAGGCATACACCCAAGGCTGGCTTGGAGTATGGCATTTCATGGGGCGTGAAAAGCAAAAAACTCCGAGCTTCGCCAGGTGCGAATCGGAGTGCGGTGTAACTTTTCAGGCACTCGCCCGGCGAGTGGGCCGGGCGATGTGCAGAGCGTGCGGCTGAGTCGAACTCAGTACAGACGCTCGCGGCGGCGCTGTTCGCGCTGCACTTTCTTGGCGTGACGCTTGACAGCGGCAGCGGCCTTGCGCTTGCGCTCGGCGGTGGGCTTCTCGTAGAACTCGCGGCTACGGACTTCAGCCAGTACACCGGCTTTTTCGCAGGAGCGCTTGAAACGACGCAGGGCTACGTCGAAGGGTTCGTTCTCTTTAACTTTGACGGCGGGCATCCAGGTCGTACCTTCAATGATTACCGGGGATTTATCGCGCTCCTGGCAGTAGGCACTGGAGACGGCGGTTTTCAAGGGTTGCGGATATTAACGGTTCGGGCTCAGGAATGCAAAGCCTCCGATCGAAAAACGCTGGTCGGTACCCGCAGCGGGCGATTATCATGCGCCGCTTCCCATTTGCCCAGAGTTGAAGGCTCGAACCCATGCGTGTGCTGGGGTTGGAAACCTCCTGCGACGAAACCGGCGTCGCCCTCTACGACAGCGAACACGGCCTGCTGGCCGACGCGCTGTTCAGTCAGATCGATCTGCATCGCGTCTACGGCGGGGTCGTGCCCGAGCTGGCCTCGCGCGACCACGTCAAGCGCATGCTGCCGCTCATCCGCCAGGTGCTCGACGAGGCCGGCTGCCAGCCGGAGCAGATCGACGCCATCGCCTACACCGCCGGCCCCGGCCTGGTGGGCGCGCTGCTGGTCGGCGCCTCCTGCGCCCAGGCCCTGGCGTTCGCCTGGGGCATACCGGCGGTCGGCGTGCACCACATGGAAGGCCACCTGCTGGCGCCCATGCTGGAAGAGCAGCCGCCGCAGTTCCCGTTCGTCGCCCTGCTGGTCTCCGGCGGCCACACCCAGTTGGTGCGGGTGGATGGCATCGGCCGCTACCAGCTGCTCGGCGAGTCCCTGGACGACGCCGCCGGCGAGGCCTTCGACAAGACCGCCAAGCTGCTCGGCCTGGGCTACCCCGGTGGCCCGGAGATCGCCCGCCTGGCGGAAAAAGGCACGCCGGGGCGCTTTGTCTTCCCGCGGCCGATGACCGATCGTCCGGGCCTGGACTTCAGCTTCAGCGGCCTGAAGACCTTCGCCCTGAACACCTGGCAGCGTTGCCGGGAGGCGGGCGACGACGGCGAGCAGACGCGCTGCGACATCGCCCTGGCGTTCCAACAGGCGGTGGTCGAGACGCTGACCATCAAGTGCCGCCGCGCCCTCAAGCAGACCGGCCTGAAGAACCTGGTGATCGCCGGCGGGGTGAGCGCCAACCGCGCCCTGCGCGAGCACCTGCAGAAGATGCTCGGCGAACTCCGCGGCCAGGTGTTCTATGCCCGTCCGCGGTTCTGCACCGACAACGGCGCGATGATCGCCTACGCCGGCTGCCAGCGCCTGCTGGCCGGCCAGCACGACGGCCCGGCGATCGACGTGCGCGCGCGCTGGCCGATGGAGTCGCTGCCGGCGGTATAAAAAGATGGCTGCAAGCGACAGGCGGCAAGCTGCCAGCGGCGTGCCGCCACTTTTCGCTTGCAGCTTGTCGCTGGTGGCTTGAAGCTCCCTGTCCTAGAAATGTCGCTCGCGCCCGGCCACGAGATCGCGCAGGTTGCCGCGGTGGCGCCAGACGATGAGCCCGGTGAGCAGTGTCATCGGCAGCAGCGCCGCCGGCAGTTGCCAGGCCAGCAGCGGCAGGGTGAGCGGGGTGGCGACCAGCGAGGCGAGCGAACTGGTGCGCGAGAGCTTGAAGGTGAGCAGCCAGGCCACCGCGGCGAGCAGCGCGGCCGGCGGGTAGAGCGCCAGGAGCATGCCGGCGGCGGTGGCCACGCCCTTGCCGCCACGGAAGTTGAAGTACAGCGGGTAGAGGTGGCCGATCACCGCCGCCACGCCGACCCAGGCCTCCTGCATCGCGCCCAGGCCGAACAGGCGGGCGACGAGCACCGGCACCAGGCCCTTGGCCAGGTCGCCGACGAGGGTGAGGATGGCGGCCTTCTTCCCGGCCAGGCGCAGCATGTTGGTGGCGCCGGGGTTGCCGGAGCCGCCGGCGCGCGGGTCGGCGGTGCCGAAGAGGCGACTGAGGAGTACCGCGAAGGACAGCGAGCCGAGCAGGTAGGCGAGGATCGCCAAGAGCCAGACCATGGTTTCCACCGGGGACGAGACTGTCCCCGATTCTAGCGGGGTGGCGTACGCTTGTCGTGCACTGGCCTTGGAGCAGCAGTAAGTGGACAAAGTTTTTATCGAGGGCCTGGAAGTGGACACCGTGATCGGCGTCTACGACTGGGAGCGGGGGATACGCCAGTGCCTGCGTCTGGACCTGGACCTGGGCTGGGACATCCGCCCGGCGGCGGCCGACGACGACATCGCCAAGGCGCTGGACTACGCGGTGCTCTCCGAGCGCATCGGCGAGTTCGCCCGTGACGCGCACTTCCAACTGGTGGAAACCTTCGCCGAGCGCCTGGCCGCGCTGCTGATGGGCGAATTCGGCATCCGCTGGCTGCGCCTGCGGGTGACCAAGCCGGGTGCGGTTGCCGCTGCTGCCGGCGTTGGCGTGGAGATCGAACGCGGATGCCGCTGACCACCGTTTTCCTCGGCCTGGGGAGCAATGTCGAGCGCGAGCGTCATCTGCACGCCGGGCTTGAGGCGCTTACCGGCTTCGTCCGCAACCTGCGCTGCTCGCCGGTGTTCGAAAGCGAGCCGGTGGGCATCCGCAGCGGCCCCTTCATCAATCTGGTGGTGACCGGCGAGACCGAGCTGCCGCTGGCCGAGCTGAGCCTGCGGCTCAAGCACATCGAGGCCGACAACGGCCGCTACGCGCCGGAGCGCAAGGGCCTGCCGCTGGATATCGACGTGCTGCTCTACGGCGACCTGCACGGCGAGTTCGACGGCCTGGTGCTGCCGCGCGCCGAGGTGCTGAAGAACGCCTTCGTGCTCTGGCCGCTGGCGCTGCTGGCGCCGGATGTGCGTCATCCGGGCGCCGGGCGTGATTTCGCCAGCCTTTGGGCCGAGGCGGACATCGACCAGCGCCTGTGGCCGGTGCCCTTCCAGTGGCGCGGCGCCGAGCTGACGCCGGCGGAATTGATCGCGGCGCACCCGGCGGCCTGATCCCGTCTGCCTTTCGTAGGAGCGAGCTTGCTCGCGAACCCGCATTCCCTCGTTCACGGAGGAAAGCGTTCGCGAGCAAGCTCGCTCCTACAAGAGGGCGGGGTGTAGGGCGGATAACGTTCGACGTTATCCGCCGTTTGACCCGGGCTCCAGGCTACTCCGGGTTTGGCCTTGGAGTTGGCGGTGGTTTGGGTGTGGCGGCGTATAACCGCGAACGGTTATACGCCCTACGGGTGGGCTTCCTTGTAGGCCTTGAGTGCCTTCAGGCGTTCGCGCTTGAGGGCTTCGCCCAGTTCCGCGCCCTTGAAGCCCTTTTCCAGCAATGGCTGTACCGCTACTTCGCGGGCCGCCTTGGCGGCGCCGCGCAGGTAGTCGGCTTGTGGATAAGCGCGGTTTTCCAGGCCGTGGCGGCCGCGGGCGTCCATTTCGCTGGCGGCGATGAATTCCTCGAAGCGCTGCGGCCGGCGGTAGACGTCGAAGGCCTGCAACAGCTCCAGCAGGGTGCTGGGCCGCAGTTCCAGGGCGCGGTGGGCGTGGGTGTGGTATTCGCCGACCAGGCGCGCCAGTTCCTGGCAGTCGCGCGGCGCCTTGAAGCGGGCGTTGACCGCGTCGATCAACGGCAGTCCCAGGTGTTCGTGGGCGATGTGCCGGGGCCAGTCCTCGCGGCGGGTGCGCGCCTTGCCCAGGTCGTGGAGCAGGCAGGCCCAGCGCACGGTCAATGGCTGGCGGTGCTCGGCGCACTGGCGCAGCACGGCCAGCAGGTGTTCGCCGGTGTCGATTTCCGGGTGGTGCTGGGCTGGTTGCGGCACGCCGAACAGGGCGTCGACCTCGGGCATCAGCACGGCCAGGGCGCCGCAGTCGCGCAGCACCTGGACGAACACGTCGGGGCGGGCTTCCATCAGCGCGCGGGCGATTTCCTTCCAGCTGCGTTCGGGCGTCAGGGCTTCCAGCTCGCCGGATTCGGACAGCTCGCGCATCAGCGCCAGGGTTTCGTCGGCGACCTTGAAGTCCAGCGGCGCGAAGCGCGCGGCGAAGCGGGCCACGCGCAGCACGCGCAGCGGGTCTTCGACGAAGGCCGGGGAGACGTGGCGCAGCAGGCGGGCTTCGAGGTCGCGCTGGCCGCCGTAGGGGTCGATCAGCCGGCCGTTATCGTCCTCGGCCATGGCGTTGATGGTGAGGTCGCGGCGCACCAGGTCTTCTTCCAGGCTCACGTCGGGGCTGGCATAGAAGGTGAAGCCGCCGTAGCCGCGGCCGCTCTTGCGTTCGGTGCGGGCCAGGGCGTATTCCTCGCCAGTCTTGGGATGGAGGAATACCGGAAAGTCCGCGCCCACCGGGCGGTAGCCCTTCTCGAGCATGTCTTCGGCGCTGGCGCCGACCACCACCCAGTCGGTATCGCTGACCGTTTGGCCGAGCAGACGGTCGCGAACGGCGCCGCCTACCTTGTAGATCTGCATGAAGCTTTCTCCTGTCAGGGGGATAGCTTCGGGCTTCGGGGCGTGGGGGGCAAGCCTGTAGGCGCGCGCCCTGCGCGCGAATCGCGGGCAGGGCCCGCTCCTACAGGGGAATGGCGTGGAGCGGATCTCATCCGCGAATCGCGCCGGAACCTCCGGCTATCGCGGACAAGGTCCGCTCCTACGGCAAACACGCCCCGTAGGATGGTGTTGAGCGGAGCGATACCCATCACCACGACCGCATGGGTATCGCAAGCTCAACCCATCCTACGGGGTGGCCTGGGGAATCTGGCTTACCAGTGCTTCGACCGCGTGGCGCAGCAGTTCGCTGCTGGCGTGGGCCGGGCTGAGCCCGGTGCTGACGGTGCCTTCCCAGAGCACCCGGTCCTTCAGGTCGGTCAGGCGCACGCGCAGGGTGCCGGTTTCGTCGCGCAGGCGGTGGATGGCCAGGTAGGGGCCGAGGGATTGCGGCGGCGGCACGTCGACCTTGAATTCCAGCGGCGCGTCGCGCAGGGCCAGCCAGTAGTAGACGCGCAGTTGCGCGGCGCCGGCCTCGCGGTAGCCGCGCTGCTCCAGGCCCTGGCGCAGCCAGGCGTTGATCAGCGGGTAGCGGCTGGCGTAGGGCAGGGCGTCGACGGCGTTTTCCGGGGGCATCAGCTGGAAGGCTTGCAGGCCGGCCAGGCGGCTGTCCGCCGCCTGGGTCACCCGGGCCTGGGGGATCTGCGTGGTGCAGGTCGCGAGAGCGAGGCAGAGCAGGAGGATGGCGAAAAGACGCATGGCGACCTCGGCTGGGCTTGGCGCCATGCTCGGTCCTGCCCCGGGGAGGGTCAACCGATCAAATGGGCGGGATGATCAGGTCCAGCCGCGGGTAGCCGTCCTCGTTCTCGCGTTCACCCTTTGGGGGCATGTGGTGGGTCTGCACGACCTGCTCGCCGTTGAGGGTTTCCAGGTGGATGTCGAAGCCCCACAGGCGGTGCAGGTGCTTCATCACGTCCTCGGTGGATTCGCCCAGCGGCTGGCGGTCGTGCTGCTGGTGGCGCAGGGTCAGGGAACGGTCGCCGCGGCGGTCGACGTTCCAGATCTGCACGTTGGGCTCGCGGTTGCCCAGGTTGTACTGCGCGGCGAGGGTCTCGCGGATCTTGCGGTAGCCGTCGTCGTCGTGGATGGCGTCGACCAGCAGGTCGTCCTTCTGGTCGTCGTCGAGGATGCTGAACAGCTTGAACTCGCGGATCACCTTGGGCGAGAGGAACTGCAGCACGAAGCTCTCGTCCTTGAAGCTCTTCATGGCGAACTTGAGGGTGGCCAGCCAGTCGCTGCCGGCGTAGTCGGGGAACCAGCGGCGGTCTTCCTCGGTGGGCTCCTCGCAGATGCGACGGATGTCGCGGTACATGGCGAAGCCCAGGGCGTAGGGGTTGATGCCGCTGTAGTAGGGGCTGTCGAAGCCGGGCTGGTAGACCACGCTGGTGTGGTACTGGAGGAACTCCATCATGAAGCCGTCGGTGACCAGGCCCTCGTCGTAGAGGTCGTTGATCAGGGTGTAGTGCCAGAAGGTCGCCCAGCCTTCGTTCATCACCTGGGTCTGGCGCTGCGGGTAGAAGTACTGCGCCACCTTGCGCACGATGCGCACCACCTCGCGCTGCCAGGGCTCCAGCAGCGGGGCGTTCTTCTCGATGAAGTAGAGGATGTTCTCCTGCGGCTCGCTGGGGTAGCGCGCCAGTTCCTGTTCCTTGTCCTTGCCGGCGGCGCGCGGGATGGTCCGCCACAGGTCGTTGACCTGGCGCTGGATGAGTTCCTCGCGTTCCTTCTGGCGCTGCCGCTCTTCCTCGGCGGAGATGGGGTAGGGCCGCTTGTAGCGGTCGACGCCGTAGTTCATCAGGGCGTGGCAGGAGTCCAGCAGGTCTTCCACCGCATCGATGCCGTAGCGCTCCTCGCATTGCATGATGTACTGCTTGGCGAACACCAGGTAGTCGATGATCGAGCTGGCGTCGGTCCAGGTGCGGAACAGGTAGTTGCCCTTGAAGAAGCTGTTGTGCCCGTAGCAGGCGTGGGCAATCACCAGCGCCTGCATGCACTGGGTGTTTTCCTCCATCAGGTAGGCGATGCAGGGGTCGGAGTTGATGACGATCTCGTACGCCAGGCCCATCTGCCCGCGCTTGTAGTTCTTTTCCGTGCTGAGGAAATGCTTGCCGTAGGACCAGTGGTTATAACCGATGGGCATGCCGACCGAGGCGTAGGCGTCCATCATCTGCTCGGCGGTGATGACCTCGATCTGGTTCGGGTAGGTGTCCAGCGCGTAGCGCTCGGCGATACGGCTGATCTCCCGGTCGTACTGGCGGATCAGCTCGAAGGTCCATTCCGACCCGGTGGCGATGGGCTGGCGCTTGCTCATGCGACTAGCCTCCTCTGGAACAGTTCGCGGAACACCGGGTAGATGTCCGCGGCGGAGACGATCTGCTGCTGGGCGAAGCTGTCTTCGAAGGCTTCGCGCACCCGTTCGTACTCGAACCACAGCGCCTGGTGCTCGCGCGGGGTGATCTCGACGTAGGTGTAGTACTGCACGAACGGCATGATCTGTTTCATCAGGATATCGCGGCAGACGGGCGAATCGTCATTCCAGTTGTCGCCGTCGGAGGCCTGGGCCGCGTAGATGTTCCACTCGTGGGTGGGGTAACGCTCGGCCATGATCTCCTGCATCATCTTCAGCGCGCTGGAGACGATGGTGCCGCCGGTCTCCCGGGAATAGAAGAATTCTTCCTCGTCCACCTCGCGGGCGCTGGTGTGGTGGCGGATGAACACCACTTCGATCTTCTCGTAGTTCCGCTTGAGGAACAGGTACAGGAGGATGAAGAAGCGCTTGGCGATGTCCTTGGTCGCCTGGGTCATGGAGCCGGAGACGTCCATCAGGCAGAACATCACCGCCTGGGAGGTGGGGTTGGGCTGCTTGATCAGCAGGTTGTACTTGAGGTCGAAGGTGTCCAGGAAGGGCACGCGGTCTATGCGCGCGCGCATGCGGGTGATTTCCTGCTCCAGCGCCTGGATGTCGCCGAGGTTGTCCGGTTCCTCGCGCTTGAGCCGTTCCAGTTCGGCCACGGCGGCGCGCAGCTTGCCGCGGGTGGAGCCGGTCAGGGCGATGCGCCGGGCGTGGGCCGAGCGCAGGGTGCGGACGATGTTGATGCGCGAGGGGTTGCCGTCGTTGCTGATGCCGGCGCGCACGGTCTTGAAGGTGTCGCTGCCGGTGATGTGGCGCTTGACCAGGTTGGGCAGTTCCAGGTCCTCGAACATGAAGTCGAGGAATTCCTCCTGGGTGATCTGGAAGACGAAGTCGTCCATCCCCTCGCCCTGGTTGCTGGCCTTGCCGCCGCCACGGCCACCGCCGCCGCCCTGGGGCCGGGCGATGTGCTCGCCGGTGGTGAATTCCTTGTTGCCCGGGTGGACGATGGTCTGCCGCCCGCCACGGCCGTGGTGAAGGATGGGTTCGTCGATGTCGCGGCCGGGGATGCTGATCTGTTCGCCGTGCTCCATGTCGGTGATCGAGCGCCGGCTGACGGCCTCCTCGACCGCCTTTTTGATGTGCTCACGGTAACGCCGCAGGAAGCGCTGGCGGTTCACCGTGCTCTTGTTCTTGCCGTTCAGACGGCGATCAATCACGTAGCTCATACGAGCCCTCCGGGCTGAAGGCCGGAGGCTGGAGGCTGAACGGGAGCCACTTGTCGTCCAGCGTTCAGCCTCCAGCCTTGAGCGGCTTTTGGGTTACTGCGACTTGCGTACCCGCAAGTACCACTCGGAAAGCAGGCGCACCTGCTTCTCGGTGTAGCCGCGCTCGACCATGCGCCGGACGAAGTCGTTGTGTTTCTGCTGGTCCTCCTTGCTGGCCTTGGCGTTGAAGCTGATGACCGGCAGCAGGTCCTCGGTGTTGGAGAACATTTTCTTCTCGATCACCACGCGCAGCTTCTCGTAGGACAGCCAGCTGGGGTTCTTGCCGTTGTTGCCGGCGCGGGCGCGCAGCACGAAGTTGACGATTTCGTTGCGGAAATCCTTCGGGTTGCTGATGCCGGCCGGTTTCTCGATCTTCTCCAGCTCCTCGTTGAGGGCGGCGCGGTTGAGGATTTCGCCGGTTTCCGGGTCGCGGTATTCCTGGTCCTGGATCCAGAAGTCGGCGTAGAGCACGTAGCGGTCGAAGATGTTCTGGCCGTATTCGCTGTAGGACTCAAGGTACGCGGTCTGGATTTCCTTGCCGATGAATTCCACGTAGCGCGGCGCCAGGTATTCCTTGATGAAGCGCAGGTAGCGCTCGCGGGTTTCCGGCGGGAACTGTTCCTGCTCGATCTGCTGCTCCAGCACGTAGAGCAGGTGCACCGGGTTGGCCGCCACCTCGTGCGGGTCGAAGTTGAACACCTTGGAGAGGATCTTGAAGGCGAAGCGGGTGGAAAGCCCGGCCATGCCTTCGTCGACCCCCGCGGCATCGCGGTATTCCTGGATCGACTTGGCCTTGGGATCGGTGTCCTTGAGGTTCTCGCCGTCGTAGACGCGCATCTTCGAGTAGATGTTGGAGTTGTCCGGCTCCTTCAGGCGCGACAGCACGGAGAACTGCGAGAGCATCTTCAGGGTGTCCGGGGCGCAGTGCGCGTGGGCCAGCGAGCTGTTGATCAAAAGCTTGTCGTAGATCTTGATCTCGTCGGTGACGCGCAGGCAGTACGGGACCTTGACGATGTAGATACGGTCGATGAAGGCCTCGTTGTTCTTGTTGTTGCGGAAGCTGTGCCACTCCGATTCGTTGGAGTGGGCGAGGATGATGCCGCTGTAGGGCAGCCCGCCCAGGCCCTCGGTGCTGTTGTAGTTGCCCTCCTGGGTGGCGGTCAGCAGCGGGTGCAGGACCTTGATCGGCGCCTTGAACATCTCGACGAATTCCATCAGGCCCTGGTTGGCCCGGCACAGCGCGCCCGAGTAGCTGTAGGCGTCGGCGTCGTTCTGCGGGTACTCCTCGAGCTTGCGGATGTCCACCTTGCCCACCAGGGCGGAGATGTCCTGGTTGTTCTCGTCCCCCGGCTCGGTCTTGGCGATGGCGATCTGGTTGAGGATCGAGGGGTGCAGCTTGACCACGCGGAACTGGCTGATGTCGCCGCCGAACTCGTTGAGCCGCTTGGTCGCCCACGGCGACATGATCGAGCGCAGGTAGCGCCGCGGGATGCCGTAGTCTTCCTCGAGGATGGCGCCGTCCTCATCCGGGTTGAACAGCCCCAGGGGCGATTCGAATACCGGCGAGCCCTTGATGGCGTAGAAGGGCACCTTCTCCATCAGTTGCTTGAGCTTTTCCGCCAGGGACGACTTGCCGCCGCCCACCGGGCCGAGCAGGTAGATGATCTGTTTCTTTTCTTCCAGGCCCTGGGCCGCGTGGCGGAAGAAGGCGACGATCTGGTCGATGCATTCTTCCATGCCGTGGAAGTCGGCGAACGCCGGGTAGCGGCGGATCACCTTGTTGGAAAAGATTCGCGACAGCCGTGGGTCGGTGGAGGTATCCAGCAGTTCCGGCTCGCCGATGGCCATCAGCATGCGCTCGGCCGCGGTGGCGTAGGCGGTCTTGTCCTGCTTGCAGATATCCAGGTACTCCTGCAGGGAGTATTCCTCCTGGCGGGTCGCTTCGAAGCGTTCCTGGAAGTGACTGAAAATACTCATGACGTCTCCTCGCTCGATGCATGGAGCCGGCACGGGATCGGTGTGAGTGGGTGCGGACGGGCTGCCAGCGTGGCCGGCGAATTTCCCCCAGAACTCCAACGGTACCTGGCTTGCGCCCTGAACCGCCCCAAATGGTCACTGCCGATTCCCGGAAGCCGGTGGGCCGGCTCTCCCCTTTTGGATGGCCTGAGGAAAAGGATAGTTCGTTATCCGGCCTGTAAAGGGGAATCGGGTGAGAAGTTACAGATTTATTTGTGGAACCTCGGCCGGGCCCCTCAGTCCGCCTGGCCGCTGCTGGTATCCGCGGGATAGACGCTGCGCCACAGTTCGAAGCCGCCGTCGACGCTGTACACGTCGGTGAAGCCCTGCTGGACGAAGTAGGCAGCCGCGCTCTGGCTGGAATTGCCGTGGTAGCAGAACACCAGCAGCGGGGCGTCGAGGTCGGCCTGGCGGATGAAATCGGCCACCGAGTAGTTGTCGATGTGGCGGGAACCGCTCACGTGGCCCAGGGCGTAGCTCTGCGGGTCGCGGATATCCACCACCTGGGCGCCGGCCTGGCGCAGCTGGTGGGCCTGTTCGGGGGCGATGCGCTTGAATTCGCTCATGTTCTCTGCTCTGTGGGTGGGCTCAGCCGGCGTTGCCGGCGCAGCTGCAGGCGATGCGTTCGCCGCTGTCGACGTTCAGCAGGGTCATGCTACCGCCCCACACGCAGCCGGTGTCCAGTGCGTAGAGGCCGGGCACGTCGCACTGGCCTTCCAGCGCCGCCCAGTGGCCGAAGATGATCTTGCGCCCGGCGGCCTTGCGAGCGGGGTAGCTGAACCAGGGGGCATAGCCTTCCGGCGCGGTGCCCAGGCCTTCCTTGCTCTTGAGGTCGAGCTTGCCGTCGGGGGTGCAGAAGCGCATGCGGGTGAAGTAGTTGGTGATCACCCGCAGGCGGTCGATGCCGTGCAGCTTCTTGTCCCACTTGGCCGGCTCGTTGCCGTACATGCCTTCGAGGAACAGCGGCAGGCGCTGGTCGTCGCGCAGGGCTTCCTCCACCTCGGCGGCGCGCTGCAGGGACTTCTCGATGCTCCACTGCGGCGGGATGCCGGCATGCACCAGGGTGACGTCGCGCTGGGCGTCGTAGTGCACCAGGGGCATGTTGCGCAGCCAGTCGAGCAGGTCGTCGCGCTCCGGCGCCTCGAGGATTTCGCGCAGGGTGTCGGCCTTCTTCAGGCGCTCGGCGTTGTAGGCCACGGCCAGCAGGTGCAGGTCGTGGTTGCCCAGCACGCAGACCACCGAATCGCGCATGGCGTAGAGGTAGCGCAGGGTTTCCAGCGACTGCGGGCCGCGGTTGACCAGGTCGCCGACCAGCCACAGCTTGTCGCGGGCGGGGTCGAAGGCTACCCGCTGCAGCAGTTGCTTGAGCGGCTCCAGGCAACCCTGCAGGTCGCCCACGGCGTAGGTGGCCATCAGTGCAGCGCTCCGGGAACGGCGAGGCGGAACACCGGGATCTCGGCGTCGAAATGGTGGCCATCGGCGGCGACCATCTGGTAACTGCCGGACATGCTGCCGACCTTGGTGGCCAGCACGGTGCCGCTGGTGTAGGTATGGCTGGCGCCCGGCTCGATCAGCGGCTTCTCGCCCACCACGCCGGCGCCGCGCACTTCCTGCACGTGGCCGTCGCCGTCGGTGATGATCCAGTGGCGGCTGAGCAGCTTGGCCGCCTGCTCGCCCTGGTTGTGGATGGTCACCGTGTAGGCGAAGACGTAGCGCTGCTGCTCCGGCTGCGATTGCTCGGGCAGGTGGCGGGTGGTGACACTGACGGAAATCTGGTATCGGGGATCGCTCATGCTCGGCTCGGGCGTCTCGTCGAGGGTTTCACTGCTCGGGGGCCAGTTCCGCCAGGCGGTTGGCCAGGCGCACGAAGTCGGCCACGTCCAGCTGTTCCGGGCGCAGGCTGGGGTCGACGCCGGCGGCTTCGATGTCTTCGATGGACATCAGGCTGCGCAGGGTGTTGCGCAGGGTCTTGCGGCGCTGGTTGAAGGCTTCGCGGACGATGCGTTCGAGCAGGCGGTGGTCCTTGGCCGGGTGCGGCGGCTCGGCGTAGGGCGCCAGGCGGACGATGGCCGACTCCACCTTGGGCGGCGGGTTGAAGGCGCCGGGGCCGACGGTGAACAGGTAGTCCACCTTGCAGAAGTACTGGACCATGATCGACAGCCGGCCCCAGTCGCCGCCGCCGGGCTCGGCGGCCAGGCGCTCGACCACTTCCTTCTGCAGCATGAAGTGCATGTCCTGGATGATCCCGGCGTGCTCCAGCAGGTGGAAGATCAGCGGCGTGGAGATGTTGTAGGGCAGGTTGCCGACAACCCGCAGCTTCTCGCCGGCCTGGGGCAGGGTGGCGAAGTCGAACTTCAGGGCGTCGCCCTGGTGCAGGCGGAAGTTCGGCTTGAGGCCGAAGCGCCATTTCAGCTGCGGGATCAGGTCGAGGTCGAGCTCGATCACGTCCAGCTGCGCGCCGCTGTCCACCAGGCCTTCGGTCAGGGCGCCCTGGCCCGGGCCGATCTCCAGCAGGTGCTGGCCTTCCTTGGGGGCGATGGCGCGCAGGATGCGGTGGATCACCCCGGCGTCGTGCAGGAAGTTCTGGCCGAAGCGCTTGCGCGCGCGATGTTGGAAAAGCTCGGACATAAAGGCGGCTCCAGGCTTCAAGCTGCAAGCGACAAGCAAGAGCCAAAGCGGTGTTCAAAAGGAGAAAAGTTTACCAGCTAGCTCCGCTTGCCGCTTGCCACTACTGGCTGCCGGCGCGAGCGGCCGCCATCTGGTAGGCCGTCTCCAGCGCCACCTGCAGGCTGCCGCCGTCGATGCGGCCGGTGCCGGCCAGGTCCAGGGCGGTGCCGTGGTCCACCGAGGTGCGGATGATCGGCAGGCCCAGGGTGACGTTCACCGCCGCGCCGAAGCCCTTGTACTTGAGTACCGGCAGGCCCTGGTCGTGGTACATGGCCAGCACCGCGTCGCAGTGCTCCAGGTGCTTGGGGGTGAACAGGGTGTCGGCCGGCAGCGGGCCGATCAGTTGCATGCCTTCGCCGCGCAGGCGCTCCAGGGTGGGCTCGATGACGTCGATTTCCTCGTGGCCCAGGTGGCCGCCCTCGCCGGCGTGGGGGTTGAGGCCGCAGACCAGGATGCGCGGCTCGGCCAGGCCGAACTTGTCGCGCAGGTCGGCATGCAGGATGCGGGTGACGCGCGCCAGGCGTTCGGGCGTGATGGCGTCGGCCACCTCGCGCAGCGGCAGGTGGGTGGTCACCAGCGCCACGCGCAGGCCGCGGGTGGCGAGCATCATCACCACCTGCGGGGTGTGGGTCAGCTCGGCGAGGAACTCGGTGTGCCCGGAGAAGGCCACGCCGCCTTCGTTGATCACGCCCTTGTGCACCGGCGCGGTGATCATCCCGGCGAAGCTGCCGTCCAGGCAGCCCTGGCCGGCGTGGGTCAGGGTCTGCAGCACATAGCCGGCGTTGGCCGGGTCGAGCTGGCCGGGCTTCACCGGCGCCCCCAATGGGGTATCCCAGACGTAGAGCGAGCCTGCCGGGGCGGGCGCCTGCGGCCACTGGCCCGGGCCGGTTTCCAGCAACTGGATGTCCAGGCCCAGCAGGGCGGCGCGCTCGGCCAGCATCTGCCGGCTGGCGATGGCTACCAGCGGGTGGGGCTGGGCCTCGCGGGACAGCAGCAGGCACAGGTCCGGGCCGATGCCGGCCGGCTCTCCGGGGGTGAGGGCGAATGGCTTGGAGGCTTGCATGGCGGGTGTCTCTAGGGCTTCGGTCGCGCCGGGCGGCCGGGGTTGTTCGGTATGGGCCCACTCTACGCCGAAGCGTGGCGCGGATAAAAAGAAACCCGGCCTTGGGGCCGGGTTCCTGTATTGCGCGGGACGCTTACAGCTTGATCTCGACGTAGGCTTCGTCGCGGATCTGCCGCAGCCAGGCCTGCAGTTCCTCGTCGTACTTGCGGTTGCGCAGGACCTGGGCGGCCTGCTGCTCGCGGAACTTGTCGCTGCTGTCGGTGGCGCGGCGACCGAGGACTTCCAGGATGTGCCAGCCGAACGGCGAGCGGAACGGCTTGGACAACTGGTTCTGCGGGATGCTGTTCATCACGTCGCGGAACTCCGGAACCAGGGATTCCGGATCGACCCAGTTGAGGTCGCCGCCGTGCAGTGCCGAGCCCGGGTCTTCGGAGAACTGCTTGGCCAGCTTGCCGAAGTCCTCGCCGCTCTGGATGCGCTCGTAGAGCTTCTGCGCCAGCTTCTGGGTTTCCTCGTCGCTGCGGATTTCGCTGGGCTTGAGCAGGATGTGGCGGACATGCACCTCGTCGCGCACCATCTTGCTGCCGCCGCGCTTCTCTTCCAGCTTGAGGATGATGAAGCCGCCGGGGGTGCGCACCGGCTCGGTGACGTCGCCCACGGCCAGGCTGCCGATCATGCCGTCGAACGGCGAAGGCAGCTGGGCGGCCTTGCGCCAGCCGATCTCGCCGCCTTCCAGAGCGTTGTCGCCGGCCGAGCGGGAAATCGCCAGCTGGTTGAAGTCGGCGCCCTGCTTGAGCTGCTGGTAGACCTCCTGGGCCTGCCTGCCGGCGGCCTGGAGGGTTTCCGGCGAAGCGCCGTCCGGCACCGGGATGAGGATGTTGGCCAGGCGGTACTCTTCGGAGAGCTGGATCTTGCCCAGGTCCGAGGCCAGGAAGTTCTGCACTTCCTGGTCGCTGACCTGGATGCGCTCGGCCACGCGGCGCTGGCGCACGCGGCTGATGATCATCTCACGGCGCACCTGCTCGCGGGCGTCGTCGTAGGACAGGCCGTCGCGGGAGAGGGCGGCGCGGAACTGGTCCAGGCTCAGGTTGTTGCGCTGGGCGATGGTGCCCATGGCCTGGTTCAGTTCCTCGTCGGTGATGCGGATGCCGGAGCGCTCGCCGATCTGCAGCTGGATGTCCTCGATGATGAGGCGCTCCAGTACCTGCTGGGTCAGCACGTGCTCGGGGGGCAGCGGCGCGCCGCGCTTCTCGATGGTCTGGCGGACTTCGCGCAGGCGTTGGTCGAGCTGGCTCTGCATGACCACGTCGTTGTCGACGATGGCCACGACACGGTCCAGCGGGGTGACTTCGGCGTGGGCTGCGGAACAGACCAGCAGGGCGCCCAGCATCAGCGGGCGCAGGGCATTACATAGAGCTGTCTTCACGTTGACGATAACCTTGGATGCCTTGGTCGAGGAAGCCTTCGACTTGGTTGCCTACAACGCCGCCAAGGCCCTTGAGGATGATTTGCAGGAAGATGCCGCGGTCGGCTTTCGAGTCGGACGTGTAGAAGTTGTCGTCGTCGTACTTCAGCCAGTAGCGGTTGACCAGTCGCAGTTTCCAGCAGCAGCTGTCGTATTCGAAGCCGCCGAGGGCCTCGAGGGTACGGTTCTGGTTGTAGTCGTACTGCCAGCGGGCGATCGCGCTCCACTGCGGGACGATCGGCCAGATGACCGAGAAGTCGTGCTGCTCGATCTTGTACTCGTCGCTGTTGTAGCTGAAGCGGCCGAGGTTCGGGTCGAACGACTTGCTGTCCGCGCGGTAGCGGTAGCCGGCGTTGAACACCTTCTGCGGCTCGGCTTCGGGCTGGTAGTGGAACATCACGCTGCCGCTGTCGGTGTGGTGCGTGTTGGGGTTCCAGTTGTAGTCCGAGCTCAGGCGCCAGTCGTGGTTGAAGCGATAGACGCCCTGCAGGGCGTAGGGCGAGCGCCAGGTGTCCGCGTCGGGGTTGTCGATCGGGTTGTTCGGGTTCGCCAGGTTGTAGTTGCGGATGTACTTCTCGGTCAGGCCCGGCAGCTGCACGCGGCGGTCGGAGAAGTAGTAGATCTGGCCGGCGCTGACGGAGGCGCGCTCGAAGCCGTTGTCCTCGATGAAGCGCGAGGTGGCGCCCAGGGACAACTGGTTGGCGTCGCCGATGCGGTCCTTGCCGGTGAAGCGGTTCTCGCGCCACAGCGAGTCGTAGCTGAAGTTGAACTCGCCGGTGTCGAAGCTCGGCAGGTTGTCCTGGTTGCGGTACGGCACGTACAGGTACATGGCGCGCGGCTCCAGGGTCTGGCGGAACTTGGTGCCGCCGAACGTGGTGTCGCGGTCGAAGTACAGGCCGCCATCGAGCTTGGCCAGCGGCAGCGAGCGGTCCGGGCTGCTGTCGTAGCTGACTTCGCCATAGTTGGTGGCGCTGTTCAGCTGTGCCTTGCCCTGGCCGTCCAGGTCCAGGTCGTACTTGGTGTACATCGCCTTCAGCGTCGGCGTCAGGAAGCCCCAACTGCTGGCCAGCGGCAGACTGATGCCGGGCTCGAAGTGCGCGCGGTCGCCGGTGGCGCGGGCCAGGCCGGAGATGTTCACGTCCGGGCGCTGGCCGAGCACGTTGCCGTCGGCGTCGAAGTAGACGTCCTCGTCCAGGTTGCGGTCGAAGCGCACCAGTTCGCTGCCGTAGGTGAACTCCAGGCCGCCCGGGTGATAGGGCAGGCGACCGTCGAGGGTCAGCTGCGGCAGGCGGTCGTAGGGGGTCACGTCGGTCACGGTGGCCAGCTGGTAGGCCTGGGCGTTGAGGCGCGCGGTGAAGTCGTCGCCACGGTAGGTCAGGGCGCCCTGCTGGTTCACGTAGGTCGGCGAGCCCAGGCCCAGGGAGGTGTCCAGGTCCTGGAAGTAGTACGGGTCGCTGATGCGGGTGTAGTCGACCTGCGCCAGCCAGCGTGAATCCAGGCCGCTGGTGTTCTTCCAGCCGTACATCCAGCGCTGGTCGGTGAAGTGCGGCTGGCCCTCGCGGCCGTCGTCCCTGTCGTTCAGGTAGGCGGCGTTGACCTGGCCTTCGCTGCTGTGGGTCAGGTAGCGGAACTCGCCTTCCATCATCAGGCCACGCTTGGCCATGTAGCGCGGGAACAGCGTGGCGTCGTAGTTCGGCGCCAGGTTGAAGTAGTACGGGGTGACCACGAACATGCCGGTGTCGCTGGTGCTGCCCAGGGTGGGGGGCAGGAAGCCGGACTGGCGGCGATCGTCGATCGGGAAATAGATGTAGGGGGTGTAGAACACCGGAATGTCCTTCACCCGCAGGGTCGCGTTGGTCGCGGTGCCGAAGCCGGTGGCCGGGTTCAGCTTGATGTTGTTGCCCTTGACGTACCAGGAGTTGCTGCCCGGCTCGCAACGGGTGTAGGTCCCGTCCTTGAGCTGGATGATGGCGTCTTCCTGGCGCTTGGCGTAGAGCGCGCTGCCGCGGACCTGGGCCTGGTGCATGACGTACTCGGCGTTGTCGATCTTCGCCTCGCCGTTGTCCAGTTGCAGGTCGGCGTGGTCGCCGACGATGAGCGCGCCGTTGTCGCGCAGGCGCACGTTGCCGGCCAGCTCGCCGCGGTTCTCGGCCTGGTGCAGGTTGGCCTCGTCGGCTTCCACCTGCATGCTGCCCTGGCGCAGGACCACGTTGCCGGCCAGGGTCGCGACCTGCGACTCCTGCTCGTAGCGCGAGACCTTCGCCGAGACGTAGGTCGGGGCCTCGTCGCGCGGGGTCTTGTCGTTCATGCCCGGGCGGGTCGGTTCGATGTAGGCGCCGCTGCAGTACAGGCCGACCTCCGCCAGCTGGGCGGCGGTGAGCTTCTCCCGCGGGACCCAGTCGAGGTGGCTGTAGTCGGCGCTGCGCGACTTGAGGCCTTTGCCGCCGCTCTCGGTGACCAGCTTCTGCCTGGGCTCTTCGGCTCCGGCTGCCGCACCGCCGGCGACGGTTTCGCCGCTGGCGCGGGTGCTGACCGAGCTTTCGGTATGCTCCGGACGCGGCGGCAGGGCGCTGGCCGGCTGCTGCGAGGAGCAGTCCCAGCTGCCGCCGGAGGGGGTGCAGTTGAACTGTTCGGCCGCCGTGGCGGTCGAGGAAGCGAGCGGCTGCATAGCCAGCAGGCCACCGGTCACCAGTAAGGGGAACTTTCTACGGAACACGGGGAGAATCACTGCCATCTTGTTAATCCGGGCTTCCTGCGAGCCATCGGCCAGATTCGGCCATAGCCACTCGATGGGCTCAAAAAGATGCTGGATAATAAAGCATGACCCGCGCAACGGCTAGGGCCGTGGAGAACCCCCAAAGATGTCTGAGGATGCCCGTTACCAGCTCCTGAATCGCTGGTTGGACTCTTGTTTACCCGTAGTGTTCAGTGCCGAGGGATGGGGGCCGGTGCCACCCGCCGAGCTCACCCCGGCCAGCAGCGACGCCAGCTTCCGCCGCTATTTCCGCTGGCAGGGCGAGGGCCGCACGCTGATCGTCATGGACGCGCCGCCGCCCCAGGAGGACTGCCGCCCCTTCGTCAAGGTGGCCGGCATGCTCGCCGAGGCCGGCGTGCATGTGCCGCGGATTCTTGCCCAGGACCTGGAGCAGGGCTTGCTGCTGCTCGACGACCTGGGCCGCCAGACCTACCTGGACGTGCTCAACCCGCAGAACGCCGAGGAACTCTTCGAGGATGCCCTGGACGCCTTGGTGGCCTTCCAGCAGGTGCCGGCTGAAGGCCGCCTGCCGGCCTACGACGAGGCGCTGCTGCGCCGCGAGCTGGGCCTGTTCCCCGAGTGGTACCTGGGCTGTCACCTGAACATCGAGCTGCAAGGCGAGCAACTGGCGCGCTGGCAGCGCACCTGCGACCGCCTGGTGAGCAGCGCGCTGGAGCAGCCGCGGGTGCTGGTGCACCGTGACTACATGCCGCGCAACCTGATGCTCAGCGAGCCGAACCCCGGCATCCTCGATTTTCAGGATGCGGTGTACGGCCCGGTGACCTACGACGTCACCTGCCTTTATAAGGACGCCTTCCTCAGCTGGCCCGAGCCGCGCGTGCACGACGGCCTCAGCCGCTACTGGCGCAAGGCCCAGGCCGCCGGCATCGCGCTGCCGCCGACCTTCGAGGAATTCTTCCGCGCCAGCGACCTGATGGGCGTGCAGCGCCACCTGAAGGTGATCGGCATCTTCGCGCGCATCTGCCACCGCGACGGCAAGCCGCGCTACCTGGGCGACGTGCCGCGCTTCTTCCGCTACCTCGACAGCGTCGTCGCCCGCCGGCCCGAGCTGGCCGACCTGGGTGCGCTGCTCGCCGAGCTGCCGCAACCGGTGGCGCCATGAAGGCGATGCTCCTCGCCGCCGGCAAGGGCGAGCGCATGCGCCCGCTGACATTGCACACGCCCAAGCCGCTGGTGCCGGCCGGCGGCCGGCCGCTGATCGAGCACCAACTGCTGGCCTTGCGCCGCGCCGGCTTCCATGACCTGGTGATCAACCACGCCTGGCTGGGGCAGCAGATCGAGGACTACCTCGGCGATGGCTCGCGCTTCGGCGTCGGCATCCGCTATTCCGCCGAAGGCGAGCCGCTGGAGACCGGCGGCGGCATCTTTCGCGCCCTGCCGCTGCTGGGCGAGGCGCCCTTCGCCCTGGTCAACGGCGACATCTGGACCGACTTCGACTACGCGCGCCTGCAGGGCGCGCTGGCCGAGGGCGACCTGGCGCACCTGGTGCTGGTGGACAACCCCGGGCACAACACCCGCGGCGACTTCCGCCTGGAAGGTGAACGCGTCGGCGACTATCGCGAAGGCGAGCCCAGCTACACCTACAGCGGCATCGCCGTACTGCACCCGGCGCTGTTCGCCGCCTGCACGGGCGGTGCCTTCAGGCTGGCGCCGCTGCTGCGCGAGGCCATGGCCGCCGGCCGCGTCAGCGGCGAGCTGCACCGCGGGCGCTGGGTGGACGTCGGCACCCACGAGCGCCTGGCCGAAGTCGAACGTCTGCTGGCGGCCGGCTGAATGTTCTGGCCGGGCACCCTGATAGGCATAGTCGCCGGCTGGGCGCTGGCGAGCATCCCCGGGGCCATGCTCGGCGGCCTGCTCGGCCAGGTGCTGGACCGCCGCCTGCGCCGACGCAGCTGGCGCGAACTGCTCGATGAGCTGCGCGGCGGCGCGCGGGTACCGGAGGAGGAACTGCTGTTCCTCCTGCTCGGCCGGGTGGCCAAGAGCCGTGGCCGCGTGCAGGACGCGCACATCCAGCAGGCGCGGGCGGAAATGTTGCGCCTGGGCCTGGACGAGGCCGGGCGCCTGCGCGCCATCGATGCCTTCAACCGCGGCAAGCAGGGCGGCTCGCGCCTGGAGGAGGGCGTGCAGCAGTGCCGGGGCCAGCGGCCCAGCGTCGACGGCCTGCTGCAGGCTTGCTGGCGCATGGCCTGGGCGGCCGGCGCGCCGAGCGCGGCGGAGAAGGCGCTGATCCTGCGCTGGGGCGAGGGCTTCGGCCTGCCGCGCGCCACCGTGCTGTCCCTGGCCGCCGGCGCCGAGGCCCTGCGCGCGCCGCCGAGCCGGGCGGAAAGCTATCGCCAGGCCCTGCGCCTGCTGGGGGTGGAAGACGACAGCCCGGTGGAGGAGATCAAGCGCGCCTACCGCCGGCTGATCAGCCAGCACCACCCGGACAAGCTGGCCGGCGCCGGCGAGGCGCGCATCGCCGCCGCCACCGAGAAGACCCGCGAGATCCAGCAGGCCTATGCCCTGGTCCGCGAGCGCCGCGGTTTCCGCTAGGGCTCGGGGCCGGTTTACTCTGCGGGTGCCTGCTTGATGTGCAGCGACAGCCACCCGCGGATGCGCCGGTAGAGCTGGTCCTGCTCGGTGGCGCGGTCGGCCGGCAGGGCGTTCATGCCAATCTGCACGTAGGTCTTGCCGGTCTCGCGCCGGCTTGCCTGCAAGCGGGCCTTGGCGGCGTCGCGGTCGACGCGCCTGTCCTTGTAATAGAAGTCGCCGGTGGCCAGTTGCAGGCGCGGCACCATGTCTTCCAGCGCCGGGCGGAAGTCCCGCGGCACTTCGGCGTTGACGATCAGCAGGTTGTGGATTTCGCCGGGCTCGCGCTCGGCCAGGTAGCGCGCCGCCCAGTAGGCGCCGGTGCCGTGGCCGAGAAGGACGATGCTCTTGGGCTTGCCTTGCAGGGCGAAGTCGAGGCCGGCCTGGATGCGCGCCATGACTCGGTCGGCATAGGCCTTGCGCCGCTCGATGGCCGCATCTGGCGCCGGCGGCGCTTCGCTGCTGGCCTGGGCCGGCTCGCCGCTGCCGGCTTCGGCGGTGCTTTCCGGGGTGGGCGTGGCGGCGCCGGATTCGCCCTGAACGTCCTTGCTGCTGGCGCCGGCGTCGCTGTCGGCGGCGGCCTTGTCCGCGCTTTCCCTGCGCGGCGCCGGCTGGCTGTCCTGCGGGTCGGGCAGGCCGAGGGCGAGGGTCTGCCAGCCGGCGTCGGGCAGCTTGCGCCGCAGCGGGCCCACCGCCACCGGCCAGTCGGGGTTCTCGCCATCGCCGGGGACGATGATCACCACGCCCTCGGCCTGCGGCGCGTTGGCCGGCAGCCATAGGGCGAGGAAGCTTTCCTCGCCGGCCTGCAGCGTCTGTTGCTGTTTCTGCGGCAGGCGCTGCTGCAGGGCGCTGGCTTCGTCCTGGCTGCGTTCCTCCAGGGCCGGGCGCGCGGGCGTCGCCGGCGCCACCGCCGGGCCGGGCGGGCTGGCCGGTGCGTCTTCGGCCCAGCCCGGGGCCAGGGGCGCCAGGCTCAGGGCCAAGCAGAGGGCGAGGCGGGTAGGCTGTGCGGGACGGGACATGGGGCGGGTTCCTGGCGTGGTTCGGACAGGGGGTGGCAAAACGGCCAGACTAATTCCTTGTTTCTGCTTTGTCAGGCACCGGTCTTATCGGGTTCCCCTCGCCATGGGGTAATGTAGGCGCGCTTTTTTCTCGGGGAGCGGGCATGGGACGACTGTGGTGGAGCGCCGTGGCGGCGTTCCTGTTGTGCATTCCGTTGTGGGGCGCGGCGCAGGACCTGCCGGCCGGCGTGCCCCTGGACGCCGCCCAGCGAGCCTGGTTGCAGGCGCACCCGCAGCTGCGCGTCGGCGTGGTCCTGGATGCGCCCTACGCCCAGCAGGACCGGCGCCTGCAGCAGCTTTCCGGCGCCCACGTCGAGCTGCTCGACTGGATCGCCGGCGCGCTGCAGGTGAGCCTGCAGTGGCGCGTCTATGCCGACCAGGACGAACTGGAGCGTGCCGCCCGCGCCGGCGAAATCGATCTGGCCCCGGGGCTTGCCCAGACTCCTTCCAGCCTGCGCGACTGGCTGTTCTCCGACCCCTACCTGCGGGTGCCGCGCCTGCTCATCGGCTTCCGCGACGGCCCCGGCTCCGTGGAGCTGGAGCGCCTGGGCGCGCTCGAACCCGTGGCGCTGCGTGGCCCGGGGGCAGTGTCCGACTACCTGCGCGGCACCTACCCGAGCCTGGAGCTGCAGCTCACCGACAGCGACCGCGAAGCCCTGCGCCGGGTGCTCGGCCAGGACGCCGGCTACGCGGTGGTCGACGAGGCGCACCTGGCCCGCCTCAGCCGCGAGGTCGAGTTCTCCGGCTTCCGCGTGCTGGCCGACATCGGTTATCCGCAGCTGTTGCGCCTGGCCACCCGCCGCGACCTGCCGGAGCTGGCCGGCATCCTCGACGCCAGCCTGCGCGCCCTGCCGGCCAAGCAGCTGGACCAGCTGCACGAGCGCTGGCTGCAGCCGCAGTATCCGCGCCTGGGGCAATCCCCCGGCTTCTGGCAGAACCTCTGCATCCTCCTCGGCCTGTTGCTGCTCATGGCCCTGGCCACCGCGCTGTGGCTGCGCCACCAGCGCAACGTGCTGGAGCAGCGCCTGCTCGCCGCGCGCCGCGACATGGAGCTGCGCCAGGCGGCCGAGGAAGCCCTGCGCCTGACCCAGTTCGCCATCGACAGCAGCACCGTGGGCATCCTCTGGGTCAACTGGGACAGCCACGTGCGCTACGCCAACCGCGCCGCCGAGGACATGCTCGGCTACGCCCCCGGCGAGGTGATCGAGCGGCCCCTGGCGGACTTCGAGCCCAGCCTGGGCATGGACGCCTGGCTCGACCTCTGGCGCCGCGCGCGCAACAGCGAAGAGGGGCCGCTGAGCTTCGAAAGCCACCTGCGCCGCGCCGATGGCCAGTGGCTGCCGGCGGAAGTGTCGCTGAGCTTCCTGCGCTTCGGCGGCTCGGAATACCTGCTGGTGTTCCTCAACGACGCCACCGAGCGCCGCCGCGCCCGCGCCGCCCTGGAAGAGAGCGAGGCGCGCCTGCAGGGCATCGCCGCCAACGTCCCCGGCCTGGTGTTCCGCCTGGAACCCAGCGCCCCCGGCGGCTCCGACTTCGCCCACCTCAGCTTCATCAGCGGTGGCAGCGAGGCCTCGCTGGGCTATTCCCCCGGCTACCTGCGCGAAAGCGGCCTGGGCATCCTCGGCCTGGTGCACCCGGGCGACCGCGACGGCTATCTGGCCAGCCAGCTGGAGGCAGTGGCCGGCGGCAAGAACTGGCACTGGCAGGGGCGCATCCTGACCCGCTCCGGCGAGCCGCGCTGGGTGGACATCAAGGCCACCGCGCGGCACCTGGAAGACGGCCGCCTGGCCTGGGACGGCGTGGTCTGGGACATCAGCGACAACAAGCAGATCGAGCTGGAGCTGGCGCAATCGCGGGCGCAGCTGCGCGAGCTGTCGGCGCACCTGGAAAGCGTGCGCGAGGAAGAGAAGGCGCGCATCGCCCGGGAAGTGCACGACGAGCTGGGCCAGGTGCTGACCGTGCTCAAACTGGAAACCTCCATGTGCGAGCTGGGCTACGGCGAGCTGGACCCCGGCCTGCGCGAGCGCCTGGGCAACATGAAGAAGCTCATCGCCCAGCTGTTCCAGCTGGTGCGCGACGTGGCCTCGGCGCTGCGCCCGCCGATCCTCGACGCCGGCATCGGCTCGGCGCTGGAGTGGCAGGCGCGGCGCTTCGAGACGCGCACCGGCATCCCCTGCCTGGTGGAGGTGCCGGAGAACCCGCCGCGCCTGGGCGACGCCAAGGCCATCGGGTTGTTCCGGATCCTCCAGGAGGCGCTGACCAATGTCATGCGCCACGCGCAGGCGCATACTGTGGAACTGGCCCTGCGGGTGGAGGGCGCCGAACTCTGCCTGAGCATCAGCGACGATGGCCGCGGCTTCGATACCGCGGCGGCCTGGGGCGGCAGCTCCTTCGGCCTGGTCGGCATGCGCGAGCGCGTGCTGATGCTCGGCGGCGAGCTGGAGATCGACAGCCAGCCGGGGGAAGGCAGCTGTCTGCGGGTGCGCGTGCCGCTGGATGCGGGGGAGTTGTCGGAGCCGGGGCCGTAACGGGGCCGGCGCGGTTTTGTCTGTTCGGGGGAGGGCAGCGTGATTCGAGTACTGGTGGCCGAAGACCACACCATCGTCCGCGAGGGCATCAAGCAACTGATCGGCATGGCCAAGGACCTGCAGGTGGTGGGCGAGGCCACCAACGGTGAGCAGTTGCTCGAAACCCTGCGCCAGGTGCCCTGCGAGGTGGTCCTGCTGGACATCTCCATGCCCGGCGTCAACGGCCTGGAGGCCATCCCGCGGATCCGCGCGCTGAACGATCCGCCGGCGATCCTCATGCTGTCCATGCACGACGAGGTGCAGATGGCCGCCCGCGCGCTGAAGATCGGCGCCGCCGGCTACGCCACCAAGGACAGCGACCCGGCGCTGCTGCTCACCGCCATCCGCAAGGTCGCCAGCGGCGGCCGCTACATCGACCCGGAACTGGCCGACCGCATGGTCTTCGAGGTCGGCCTGACCGATTCGCGGCCGCCCCACGCGCTGCTCTCCGAGCGCGAGTTCTCGGTGTTCGAGCGCCTGGTCAAGGGCGAGGGCGTGAACGAGATCGCCCAGCACCTGGCGGTCAGCAGCAAGACCATCAGCACCCACAAGGCGCGGCTGATGCAGAAGCTCGGCGCGCATTCGGTGGCCGACCTGGTCAAGTATGCCGTGGAGCACAAGCTGGTCTGAGCCGGCGCGCGGCGGGGCGATTCGCCGATGCTTATGTGAGTCCCTTCCGGTTTTTGCAACGCCCGGCTACCTAGCCGGCTGGCGAAAGGGAATCATTGCCCGCTCAGTGGGGTACTTCATCAGAATAAGGAGAAGAGGGATGTTGTTGCGAGCGGTACGGGGCGGGCTGCTGGCCGGCCTGCTGGGGACTGTCGCCACGCCGGCGCTGGCGGACTACGTGACGGTGATTTCCTTCGGTGGGGCCAACAAGGCGGCCCAGGAGAAGGCCTTCTACGAACCCTTCAAGACGGCCACCGGCACGGCGGTGGTGCACGGTTCCTACAATGGCGACCTGGACAAGCTCAGGCAGATGGTGGAGATCAGCCATGTGTCCTGGGACGTGGTCGAGGTGGAGGCCCCGGAACTGGCGCGCGGCTGCCAGGAGGGCCTGTTCCAGAAGCTCGACCAGCGCCTGATCGGCGACCCCGCCGACTACGTGCCCGGCGCGGTGCAGCCCTGCGGCGTCGGCATCTTCGTCTGGACCACCCTGCTGGCCTACAACCAGGACAAGCTGCAGGGCAAGCCCCAGGGCTGGGCCGATTTCTGGGACCTGAAGAAATTCCCCGGCAAGCGCGGCCTGCGCTGGGGCGCCAAGTACAGCCTGGAGTTCGCCCTGATGGCCGACGGCGTGGCGCCCAAGGACGTCTACCAGGTGCTCGGCACCCCCGGTGGCGTCGACCGCGCGTTCCGCAAGCTCGACGAGATCAAGCCGAGCATCCACTGGTGGAAGTCCGGCCAGGACCCGGTGCGCGACCTGTCCGACGGCACCGTGGTCATGAGCTCGGCCTACAACGGCCGCATCGCCGCGGCCCAGCCCGAGCAGAAGGGCCTGCGCATGGCCTGGGCCGGCGGCATCTACGACTTCGACTTCTGGGCGCTGCCCTCGGGCGTGTGGAAGAAGGACCTGGCGGAGAAGTTCATCGCCTTCGCCAGCCAGCCCGAGCAGCAGAAGGTCTATGCGCAGAACATCGCCTACGGCCCGACCAACCGCAAGGCGGTGGAGCAGCTCGACCCGCAGGTGGCCGCCAACCTGCCCACCGCGCCGCGCAACATGGCCGACGCGCTGGGCATGAACGTGGCTTTCTGGGCAGAGCATGGCGATGCTCTGGAGAAACGCTTCCAGGACTGGGCCAAACGCTGAGAACCTGCCTACGATCTGCTGCGCGTCGGCATGACTGCGTTGAGAACAGGCGAGCGATGCTCATTTAGCGGCCTGAACTCCGCTCACTCGCCTGTTCCCGCCTTGTCCTGCTCTAGCTCGCGAGATCGTAGACAGGCTCCAGGTCGCTTTCGGATATGCCGGTGTCGCACCCAATGCGACACCGGCTTTCTGCGACTGATAGCCACACTTTTCGTGTAGGGATCGCCCTACAGACGATCCTCTTCTACCCTTATAGCAAGTTCTCTCCCCGCCCGATTTGCGCGCATTGCAGGCTTCTCTAGTCTTGCTTCACGGCAATTACTTACAAATACAAAGGTGCGGTTATGGCCGAGACTCAGGCGAACGATGTGCTGGTGAGCTTCCGTGGCGTCCAGAAGAGCTACGACGGCGAGACGCTCATCGTCAAAGACCTCAACCTGGATATTCGCAAAGGCGAATTCCTCACCCTGCTGGGGCCGTCCGGTTCCGGCAAGACCACCAGTCTGATGATGCTGGCCGGTTTCGAAACCCCCACCTCCGGCGAGATCCAGCTGGCCGGCCGCTCCATCAACAACGTCCCCCCGCACAAGCGCGACATCGGCATGGTGTTCCAGAACTATGCCCTGTTCCCGCACATGACCGTGGCGGAGAACCTGGCCTTCCCGCTCTCCGTGCGCGGCATGAGCAAGACCGACGTGGCCGAGCGCGTCAAGCGCGCGCTGTCCATGGTCCAGCTCGACGCCTTCGGCGGGCGCTACCCGGCGCAGCTCTCCGGCGGCCAGCAGCAGCGCGTGGCCCTGGCCCGGGCGCTGGTCTTCGAGCCGCAGCTGGTGCTGATGGACGAACCCCTGGGTGCGCTCGACAAGCAACTGCGCGAGCACATGCAGATGGAGATCAAGCACATCCACCAGCGCCTGGGCGTGACCGTGGTCTACGTGACCCACGACCAGGGCGAGGCGCTGACCATGTCCGACCGCGTGGCGGTGTTCCACCAGGGCGAGATCCAGCAGATCGCCCCGCCCCACGAACTCTACGAACACCCGCGCAACTCCTTCGTGGCCAACTTCATCGGCGAGAACAACCGCATCGCCGGGCAACTGGCGAGCCACGAGGGCGAGCGCTGCGTGGTGACCCTGGCGCGTGGCGAGAAGGTCGAGGCGCTGGCGGTGAACGTCGGCCAGCCCGGCGACCCCGTCAGCCTGTCGATCCGTCCCGAGCGGGTGCGCCTGAACGGGCACAGCGAAAGCTGCGTGAACCGCTTCTCCGGCCGTGTGGCCGAGTTCATCTATCTTGGCGACCACGTGCGCATCCGCCTGGAGGTTTGCGGCCGCACCGATTTCTTCGTCAAGCAGCCGATCGCCGAGCTCGACCCTGCGCTGAGCGTGGGTGATGTGGTACCGCTGGGCTGGGCCGTGGAGCACGTGCGTGCCCTCGACCCGCTGTCGGCGGCCTGATTCGAAGAAAAACAAACCAGCACACTGTGGAGAGAAGAATAATGTCGAAGTCCCCGTTCCACCCGTCGAAGGCCGGCCTCAAGCTCGCCGCGCTGACCCTCGGCCTGGCTTGCGCCGCGCAGTCCATGGCGGCCACCGATCTGACCGTGATCTCCTTCGGCGGCGCCAACAAGGACGCCCAGACCAAGGCCTTCTACCAGCCCTTCGAGAAGGCCACCGGCAACAAGATCGTCGCCGGCGAGTACAACGGCGAGATGGCCAAGGTGAAGGCCATGGTCGACACCAACAGCGTGACCTGGGACCTGGTCGAGGTGGAATCGCCGGAGCTGGCCCGCGGCTGTGACGAAGGCATGTTCGAGGAAATCGACCCGGCCATCCTCGGCAAGGCCGAGGACTACGTCCCGGGCGCCGTGAGCAACTGCGGCGTCGGCTTCTTCGTGTGGTCCACCGTGCTGGCCTACAACGCCGACAAGCTGAAGACCGCCCCCACCGGCTGGGCCGACTTCTGGGACCTGAAGAAGTACCCGGGCAAGCGCGGCCTGCGCAAGGGCGCCAAGTACACCCTGGAATTCGCCCTGATGGCCGACGGCGTCGCGCCCAAGGACGTGTACAAGGTGCTGGCCACCAAGGAAGGCCAGGACCGCGCCTTCAAGAAGCTCGACGAGATCAAGCCGAGCATCCAGTGGTGGGAAGCCGGCGCCCAGCCGCCGCAGTACCTCGCCTCCGGTGACGTGGTGATGAGCTCGGCCTACAACGGCCGCATCGCCTCGGTGCAGAAGGAAAGCAACCTGAAGGTCGTGTGGAACGGCGGCATCTACGACTTCGACGCCTGGGCCATCCCGAAAGGCGACAAGAAGAAAGAAGAAGCCCTGAAGTTCATCGCCTTCTCGGTCAAGCCCGAGCAGCAGAAGATCTACGCCGAGAATATCGCCTACGGCCCGGTGAACAAGAACACCGTGGGCCTGCTGGACAAGGGCGTGCAGGCCAACATGCCGACCACCCCGGAAAACATCGCCAACCAGGTGGGCATGGACGTGACCTTCTGGGCCGACTACGGCGAGCAGCTGGAACAGCGCTTCAACGCCTGGGCCGCCAAGTAAGGCTGGCCCCGCCGCCCGCCCGGGCGGCAACCGCGGCAGCGATGCCACGGCCCGCAGGCCCTGCGGGCCGTTCCCGCCGGGAAAAGCTCCCGGCGCGGCGGCGCTCGCCGTGACACACCTGATACACCACACCTTGGCCGCCCTCGCGGGCGGCCCGTTTTACCGGAGTTCGCTATGGCCACCGCTGTGTCCTTGAACGAGGTCGCCGGCCCCACCCTGAAGCAGCGCCTGGCGCGTGCGGAGCGGATGAATCGCCTGAAATCCCAGGCGTTGGTCCTGCCGCTGTTGCTGTTCCTCCTGCTGACCTTCCTGGTGCCGATCGCCGCGCTGCTCTACAAGAGCGTGTACAACCCCGAAGTGGTCGGCTCGCTGCCCAAGACGGTCAACGCCATCACCACCTGGGACGGCAAGTCGCTGCCGCCGGACGCGGTCTACCAGGCCCTGAGCGAAGACCTCTACGCTGCGCGCAAGAACCAGACCATCGGTGACCTCTCCAAGCGCCTGAACATGGAACTGGCCGGCTACCGCAGCCTGATGGCCAAGACCGCCCGCGCCCTGCCGTTCAAGGAGCAACCGGCTTCCTACAAGGACGCCATGGAGACCATCGACGAGCGCTGGGGCGACCCGGCCTACTGGCAGGTGATCCGCCGCAACGCCAGCAGCATCACCCCCTATTACCTGCTCGCTGCCCTCGACCACCGCATCGACGACCTCGGCGAACTGGCCCCGGCCACCCCGGACCAGTCCATCTACCTGGACATCTTCGCCCGCACCTTCTGGATGGGCGCGGTGATCACCGTCATCTGCCTGCTGCTGGCCTACCCGCTGGCGTACCTGCTGGCCAACCTGCCGACGCGCAAGAGCAACCTGCTGATGATCCTGGTGCTGCTGCCGTTCTGGACCTCCATCCTGGTGCGCGTCGCGGCCTGGATCGTGCTGCTGCAGTCCGGCGGGCTGATCAACGGCGCGCTGCTCAAGCTGGGCCTGATCGACCAGCCGCTGCAACTGGTGTTCAACCGCACCGGCGTATACATCGCCATGGTGCACATCATGCTGCCGTTCATGATCCTGCCGATCTTCAGCGTGATGAAGAGCATCTCGCCCAGCTATATGCGCGCGGCCATCTCCCTGGGCAGCCACCCGTTCGCCGCCTTCTGGAAGGTCTACTTCCCGCAGACCGTGGCCGGCGTCGGCGCCGGGTGCCTGCTGGTGTTCATCCTGTCGATCGGCTACTACATCACCCCGGCCCTGCTGGGCAGCCCGAACGACCAGATGGTCAGCTACTTCGTCGCCTTCTACACCAACACCACCATCAACTGGGGCATGGCCACGGCCCTGGGCGGCCTGCTGCTGTTCGCCACCCTGGTGCTGTACGTGATCTACGGCTGGCTGGTGGGCGCGAGCCGCCTGCGCCTGGGCTGAGGAGAGAAAGAAGATGCTGAGTCCCTACATGTCCCCGGTCGAGCGCGTGTGGTTCTATACCCTGCGCATCCTCTGCGGCCTGGTGCTGCTGTTCCTGGTGCTGCCGGTGCTGGTGATAGTGCCGCTGTCGTTCAACTCCGGCACCTTCCTGGTCTACCCGCTGCAGGGCTTCTCGCTGCGCTGGTACGCCGACTTCTTCCACAGCGCCGAATGGATGCGCTCGCTGACCAACAGCATGATCGTGGCCCCGGCGGCCACCCTGCTGGCGATGGTCTTCGGCACCCTGGCGTCGATCGGCCTGACCCGCGGCGAGTTCCGCGGCAAGGCCCTGGTGATGAGCCTGGTGATCTCGCCGATGGTGGTCCCGGTGGTGATCATCGGTGTGGCCGCCTACCTGTTCTTCGCCCCGCTGGGCCTGGGCAACAGCTACATCTCGCTGATCATCGTGCACGCGGTGCTGGGCGTGCCCTTCGTCATCATCACGGTGTCGGCGACCCTGCAGGGCTTCAACCAGAACCTGGTGCGCGCTGCCGCAAGCCTGGGCGCGCCGCCGGTGCTGACGTTCTTCAAGGTGACCCTGCCGCTGATCGCCCCCGGGGTGATCTCCGGCGCGCTGTTCGCCTTCGCCACCTCGTTCGACGAAGTGGTGGTGACGCTGTTCCTCGCCGGCCCCGAGCAGGCCACCCTGCCACGGCAGATGTTCAGCGGCATCCGCGAGAACCTCAGCCCGACCATCGCCGCCGCGGCGACCCTGCTGATCGGCTTCTCGGTCCTGCTGCTGCTGACCCTGGAATGGCTGCGCGGCCGCAGCGAGAAACTGCGTACCGCGCCCACCACCTGATCCGCCGCTCCTACGCCGCAGGCGGGGACGGCTTTTCGTAGGATGGCGTTGAGCGAAGCGATACCCATCACTGCAACCGCATGGGTTTCGCAAGCTCAACCCATCCTACGAAAAGCGCCTCGGCGCGGCCTGCAAGACCGCAGCTCCTACGGTTACAGGGAAGCACGGACGTAGGAGCGGACTCCGTCCGCGATTGGATTCACCGGCCACCCCGGACGCCCCGGTGGCACGGACGGCGGCGTATAACTGCGAACGGTTATACGCCCTACGCCGATGTTGCTTCTCGTAGGATGGCGTTGAGCGAAGCGATACCCATCACCACCACCGCATGGGTTTCGCAAACTCAACCCATCCTACGAAAAGCGCCTCGGCGCAGCTTGCAAGACAGTTGCTCCTACAACCATCGCCTCGATCCCCCTCGCTCGCTCCGAGCGGCTACAATGCGCGCCATCCGTGATTCCGCCCACAGAGGTGCGCCATGCAACCCTACGCCATCGCCCCGTCGATCCTCTCCGCCGACTTCGCCCGCCTGGGCGAGGACGTGGACAAGGTGCTCGCCGCCGGCGCCGACATCGTCCACTTCGACGTGATGGACAACCACTACGTGCCGAACCTGACCATCGGCCCGATGGTCTGCTCGGCGCTGCGCAAGTACGGCGTCACCGCGCCCATCGATGTGCACCTGATGGTTTCCCCGGTGGACCGCATCATCGGCGACTTCATCGAGGCCGGCGCCACCTACATCACCTTCCACCCCGAAGCCAGCCAGCACATCGACCGTTCCCTGCAACTGATCAAGGACGGCGGCTGCAAGGCCGGCCTGGTGTTCAACCCGGCCACCTCGCTGGACGCGCTCAAGTACGTGATGGACAAGATCGACATGGTCCTCCTGATGAGCGTGAACCCCGGCTTCGGCGGGCAGAAGTTCATCCCCGGCACCCTCGACAAGCTGCGCGAGGCCCGCGCGCTGATCGACGCTTCCGGCCGCGACATCCGCCTGGAGATCGACGGCGGGGTGAACGTGAAGAACATCCGCGAGATCGCCGCGGCGGGCGCCGACACCTTCGTCGCCGGCTCGGCCATCTTCAACGCCCCCGACTACGCCGAGGTCATCCGCGCCATGCACGCCGAACTGGCGCAGGCCGGCAAGTGATGAGCGCTGCCCAAGCGCTGTTCGCCGGGCGCCTGCCGCGCCTGGTGATGTTCGACCTGGACGGCACCCTGGTGGACTCGGTGCCGGACCTCGCCGCCGCGGTGGACAAGGCCCTGATCGGCGTGGGCCGCCCGCCCGCCGGGCTGGAGCAGGTGCGCCACTGGGTCGGCAACGGCGCCCGGGTGCTGGTGCGCCGCGCCCTGGCCGGCGGCATCGAGCATGAAGGCGTCAGCGAGGAGGACACCGAGCGCGCCCTGGCGCTGTTCATGGACGCCTACGCCGACAGCCACGCGCTCACCGAGGTCTACCCCGGTGTGGTGGACACCCTGAAATGGCTGAAGAAACAGGACGTGGAGCTGGCGCTGATCACCAACAAGCCCGAGCGCTTCGTCGCCCCGCTGCTGGACGAGATGGGCCTGGGCAAGTTCTTCCGCTGGATCGTCGGCGGCGACACCCTGCCGCAGCAGAAGCCCGACCCGGCCGCGCTGCTGTTCGTGATGAAGGCCGCCGGCGTCGCGCCCGGCGAGGCGCTGTTCGTCGGCGACTCGCGCAACGACGTGCTGGCCGCCAAGGCCGCCGGGGTGCGCAGCGTTGGCCTGACCTACGGCTACAATCACGGCCGGCCGATCGCCGAGGAGCAGCCGAGCCTGGTGCTGGACGACCTGCGCCAACTGCTGCCTTGCTTCGACCCGGGCAAAGCGATAGTGTTGCCGGACGACGGTTCCAACCCCGCCCATCGAGACTCCAACGTGCTGGACACGGCTCCCCGCAAACTCTGGATGAAAGTCATCAAGGCCCTGGCCCGCTGGCGCTGGCGCGCCTGACATTCCTCCGGCCGGACCTCCCGGCACCCGTTTGCCACTGCCCGTTCCACCTCCTCGCACGAGACCGCTCATGAACCGCGACGCATTCCAGCGGCTGGCCGCCGAAGGCTACAACCGCATCCCCCTGACCTGCGAAACCCTCGCCGACTTCGACACCCCGCTGTCGATCTACCTGAAGCTCGCCGACGGCGCCAACAGCTACCTGCTGGAATCGGTGCAGGGCGGCGAGAAGTGGGGCCGCTACTCCATCATCGGCCTGCCGTGCCGCACCGTGCTGCGGGTGTACGGCCACAGCGTGAGCGTCAGCGTCGACGGCGTGGAAAGCGAGCGCTTCGACTGCGAGGACCCGCTGGCCTTCGTCGAGCAGTTCAAGGAGCGCTACCGCGTGCCGACCCTGCCGGGCCTGCCGCGCTTCAACGGCGGCCTGGTCGGTTACTTCGGCTACGACTGCGTGCGCTACGTCGAGCCGCGCCTGGCGCAGTGCCCGAACCCGGACCCGCTGGGCAACCCGGACATCCTGCTGATGGTCTCCGACGCCGTGGTCGTCTTCGACAACCTGGCCGGCAAGCTGCACGCCATCGTCCTCGCCGACCCGGCCGAGGCGGATGCCTACGACAAGGGCCAGGCGCGCCTGGAGGAACTGCTGCAGCGCCTGCGCCAGCCGATCACCCCGCGCCGGGGCCTGGACTTCGCCGCGGTCAACGCGCCCGAGCCGCAGTTCCGCGCCAGCTTCACCCGCGAGGACTACGAGCGCGCGGTGGACACCGTCAAGGAATACATCCTGGCCGGCGACTGCATGCAGGTGGTGCCGTCGCAGCGCATGTCCATCGACTTCAAGGCCGCGCCCATCGACCTGTACCGCGCGCTGCGCTGCTTCAACCCGACGCCCTACATGTACTTCTTCAACTTCGGCGACTTCCACGTGGTGGGCAGCTCGCCGGAGGTGCTGGTGCGCGTGGAGGACGGCGAGGTCACGGTGCGCCCGATCGCCGGCACCCGCCCGCGCGGCGCCACCGAGGAAGCCGACCGCGCCCTGGAGCAGGACCTGCTGTCCGACGCCAAGGAAATCGCCGAGCACCTGATGCTCATCGACCTGGGCCGCAACGACGTCGGCCGCGTGTCGCAGACCGGTTCGGTGAAGGTCACCGAGCAGATGGTCATCGAGCGCTACTCCAACGTCATGCACATCGTTTCCAACGTCAACGGCCAGCTCAAGCCCGAGCTGAGCGCCATGGACGCCCTGCGCGCGATCCTCCCGGCCGGCACCCTGTCCGGCGCGCCGAAGATCCGCGCCATGGAAATCATCGACGAGCTGGAGCCGGTCAAGCGCGGCGTCTACGGCGGCGCCGTGGGCTACCTGGCGTGGAACGGCAACATGGACACCGCCATCGCAATCCGCACCGCCGTGATCAAGAACGGCGAACTGCACGTGCAGGCCGGCGGCGGCATCGTCGCCGACTCGGTGCCGGCGCTGGAATGGGAAGAAACCATCAACAAGCGCCGCGCCATGTTCCGCGCGGTGGCTCTGGCCGAACACACCGCGCGCCTCGAAGACTGAGCGCTGCTGCCGTAATGCAGAACGCCGTTTCCCCGGGAGGGGAAACGGCGTTTTCGTTGGTGCCCGCAGTTTTCCCGTAGGAGCGGACCTTGTCCGCGATAGCCGTAACCACCGGCGCGATTCGCGGGCAGGGCCCGCTCCTACAGTTCCAGGGAGGAACGGAACGTTTTTTCGTAGGAGCGAGCTTGCTCGCGAACCGCATGGCACCGCGTTTGTTCGCGAGCAAGCTCGCTCCTACGAAGAGCACCTCGGCACACCCGCCTCCCAGGAACTGTAGGAGCGGATCTCATCCGCGAATCGCGCGCAGGGCGCGCTCCTACATGGGGACGGCATGTTCGCTCGACCCATCACGCCTGCTGCCCCGCCCGGCGCCGGGCCAGGGCGGCATCCGCCAGGCTGGCGCGCTGCTCGACATAGGCCGCCAGGTGATCCACCGCCACGTACTGCATGGCCTTGTGGCTGTCGTCCAGGGTGGTCACCGGCAGGGCGATGCGCCCGCAGGCCAGGGCCTTGCCGAAGTTCTCCCGGTTGAGGTTGCGGAACCAGCGCTCGCGCACCTGTTCCAGGGGCACCAGCACGTCGCCGAAGATCTGGTAGACCAGCGCCACGGTTTCCTGGCGTGGCGCCGGTTGGGTGTCGGAGTTCGACGGCAGCATGGCTTCCTCCTGCTTGCGGTTGTCGTTCGATGGAGGAAATATAGCTTTTGTTGTTTTTCCTGGCAATCGCCGTTCGCCCGGCTTTCCTTCGCACAGAAGAAACCCCGCGGCGGCGGGGTTGGGGAGGGCTCAGCGAACCAGCGTGGGCGCGCGGCGATGGCGCACCGTCGACCACCAGAACACCCAGCCGATGATGCTCAGCTGGCTGGCCTGGATGGCCTGGGCGTCGTATTCCTCGTCGCCGTACTCGTCGCGGTTGAAGCTGCGCAGGCGGATGCCGCCGCCCGGCAGGCGGTAGAGGAACTTCACCCGCAGCATGCCCTCGTGCTCCAGGGCGTAGATCTCGCCGTCGGTGATGTGCGTCGTCGCCGTATCGATGCCGATGGTGGAGCCATCCATGATCAGCGGCTCCATGCTGTTGCCGGTGAGCTGGGCGCAGATGGCCGCGTCCGGGTCGACCCCGGCGGCGCGCAGGGTGGCGTAGGAGAAGCGCAGCTTGCGCCCCTCGATCTGGCGCACCGCGGTGCGCCCGGCGCCGGCGGACATTTCCACTTCCTTGTACAAGGGCAGTTCCACCTCGTCTTCGTCCAGCGGCGTGCTGCTGTCCCAGGGATGCAGCGGCTCCAGGCGCAGCGGGCTGCCGTCGGCCGGTGGCGTGGCGGCCTGCGGCGAGCCTTCGCCGGTGCCCAGCCAGACCGGCGAGACGCCCAGGGCCGCGGCGATCTCGATCAGCTTGCGGGTGCTCTGCGCCTTGCCGGCGGTCAGCTTGTGGATGGTGTTCTGCGAGACCCCGGCCGCTTCGGCGAGGCTCTCCTGCTTGAGGTTGCGCGCGGCCATGGCCTGCTTGAGGCGCTCGGCGAGCGTGGAGGGGCGGGCTGTGCTGTTCATGGCGGCACTCTACCGCCCGTTCCGGGGAAGTGTAAATAGCTTTGGTGTTGACGATAAATAGCTTTGGTTGTAGTTTTTCCTTCGCTGGCCTTCTGAAGGTTGTTTCCGAGCCGGCGGCGGACGCGATCCGACACGAGGGTGCCGGCGCCTCCGTCTTCCGCGGCAGGGAGGCCGTGGGTTGCCTGCGGCCCGTGCGTCACGGGGCAGGCTGACGGCGGAAGCGGGCGAGGAGCGCACCGCTTCCGCACGGCGAGTGGCGTCCACCTGAGCGCCACGCATCGACAAACAGCACGCGAATGACCTGGCAGCGCGGCCGCGGGACGGCACGCGCAGGGCGGGTCGTCGCCCGGAGAAAAGCATGAACGCACCAGCGCAACACCACGGGGAGGTCGCCCATGGCTGATCTCGCCGACTACGCCAACGACCTGGCCCTGGAACGCCTCGACGCCCTGCTGGCGGCACGGCGCGGCAGCGAGCCGGAGCCAGCCGCCGCCGACTGCCAGGTCTGCGGCGAGCCCATCCCCGAGGCCCGCCGCCTGGCGGTGCCCGGCTGCAACCGCTGCCTGGACTGCCAGGCCCTGGACGAACTGGAACGGCGCCGCTGAAGGCGCGGGAGGCAAACGTGATCAAGCCGATCGATGAAATGCTCAGGCTCTGGGCCGAGGAAATGCACAGCCCGGGCGTGGCCGGTGGCGGCTATGCCGGCGGCAACCTGCTGGCGCTGATGATCGCCAACAAGGGCGAGATGATCCGCGGCACCCGCGGCAGCCGGGTACTGCTCGACCGCGTCGCCGAGCTGGACCTGATCGTCAACGGTCTGCCCGAGCAGCAGAAGCAGGTGGTCAGCGAGCACTACCTGAACCGCGACAGCGAACCCGAACAGAAGTACCGCCACTGCCGCTGCAGCCGCAACACCTTCTACCTGCGCCTGCATGTGGCGCACCAGAGCATCCAGGCCCGCCTGCTGCGCCGCGTGGCCTGACCCCGCCAAGCCCGGCCCCGCGCTGGGCTTTCTCCACCCATGCGCCGTTGCGCTATGCTCGCGGCCATGGACAGCACCTCCCTCACCCTGCGCCCCGCGAGCCCGGCCGATGCCGAGGCGATCCTGCGGATACTCGGCGAAACCTACGAAACCACCTGGAAACCCCAACTGACAGCCGAGGCGCGAGCGCGCTTCGAAGCGGCAGGGCGCACCCGCGCCTACGTCCAGGCGCGCCTCGGGCATTTCCACCTGGCCTGCCTGGGCGGCGAGGTCGTCGGCCTGGTCGACTGGCGCGACGACTTCATCGATGCCCTGCACGTCTCGCCCCGCGCCCAACGCGCCGGCGCCGGCAGCGCCCTGCTGCGCTTCGTCGAACGGCAGATGGCCGCGGCCGGCTACGCGCAGGCGCGCCTGGAGACCGACACCTTCAACAGCCAGAGCCGCGCCTTCTACGCCAGGCACGGCTACGCGGAAATCGACTTCTACCCCGACGAGGAATGGCACAGCGGCTTCACCACGGTGCTGCTGAGCAAGCCCCTGGGCTGAATCGCAGTGCCTCGCCGGTGCGTTGCCGGGGCATTGCCCACCTATTGCGGTGCCAGGGCGGAAATGCCTTGTCCGGCCGGGAATCGGGGGGTACAAAGTCATCAATCTTGCAAAGGTGCGTCCCCAGGGAGCACCGCTGAAAACCTCGTCGAGCCCGGCCCCAGCGCCGGGCTTTTTCGTTTCCGCCGCCCGCTTTCGCGGCCTGCGGCCGTAATCCCCGGCTGGCTGATAGCCGCCGGTTCCGCCCGCCGGCGCGGGCGTTTGTCTTCAAGGTGAACCCATGGGCAATGAACCCGAGATGCCGCTGTGGGTATCGATCCTGCTGGCCGCCGTGGGCGGCGTCAGCGGCGAGATGTGGCGGGCCGACAAGGCCGGCCTGGGCGGCTGGGGGCTGCTGCGGCGCCTGGCGTTGCGCTCCGGCGCTTCGATCGTCTGCGGCGTGGCGGTGATGTTCCTGGCCCTGGCCTGCGGCGCCTCGCTGCTGCTCAGCGCCGCCGTCGGCAGCCTGACCGCGGCGGCCGGCGCCGAGATCGCCGTCGGCCTCTACGAACGCTGGGCGGCCCGCCGCCTGGGTGTCTGCCAATTGAGCGACAGCGACCACGAGCGTCGCTGAACGAATCCATCCGAAACAGGGAGGCGCCATGCCTGACCAGGAGTTGACCCTCGAAAGCCTGCTGGCCGCCGTCGAACAGCGGCTGCGCGCGGTACTGCCGGAGGCCGTGCAGATACTGCGCGGCCCACTGGGCACGGCCACCCCGCAGCTACCCGCGCTGCTGCTGGAATACGCCGCGCTGGCGCCGGGCCGCGACCCCGGCACCGGCGAGACGGCGCTGCTGTGCCGGCTGCAGGCACGCCTGCTGCTGCAGCGCGACGACGCCGAGGCGGAAGTGCTGGCGCTGCAGCTGGCTTCGCTGATCGCCGTCCTGCTGCGTGCGCAGACCTGGGACCTGCCGCTGGAGCCGGCCGGCTTCGTCCAGGCCCGGCCCGAGGCCAGCGAGGCCTACCGCGTCTGGCTGCTGGAGTGGGACCAGCCGCTGCTGCTGGGTACGCCGGAATGGCCCTGGGAGGACCTGCCGCCGGGCTCGCTGCTGCTGGGTATCGAGCCGCAGACCGGCCCCGGCCACGAGGCCGACTACTTCGCCCCGGAGGACCTGGCATGAACCCGACCTACGTGAGCGCCGAGCACGACCGCATGCTCGCCTCGCTGATCGTGCCCTGCGTGGTGGTCGCCGTGGACCTGGCCGCCGCCCGGGTGCGGGTGCGCAATGGCGACTGGACCAGCGCCTGGGTGCGCTGGCACGCCCAGGGCGCAGGCCCGGCGCGGCACTGGCGGGCGCCGGGCATCGGCGAACAGGGCGTATTGCTCAGCCCCTCCGGCGTGCTGTCCATGGGCACCTTCGTGCCCGGCCTGTACGGCGACGCCGGCGCCCCGGCGGACAGCCGCGACCACGTCGAGACCTGGCGATTCGCCGACGGCGGCAGCCTGAGCTACGACTGGGCGGCGCACAGCTACAGCATCGAGCTGCCCAGCGGCAGCGTCACGGTGAAGGTGGGTGGGGCGCAGGTACTGGTCAGCGATTCCAGCGTGACGGTCAAGGCCGGGCAGATCAGCCTGCAGGGCGAGGTGGCCATCCAGGGCAACCTGGCGGTGCAGGGCAACGTCACCAGCAGCGGCTCGATCATGGACACCACCGGCAACAGCAACCACCACACCCACTGAACCGTCACTTTCATCCACAGGCCCGCCATGCGCGGGCCTCTTCGTTTCTGGAGAACAGCATGGGCAAGCACAACCGCCCGCCACAGGGGAGGGCGCGGCCATGATCGGCATGGACAGGCGCAACGGCCAACCCCTGGGCGGCCTGGCGCACCTGAAACAATCCATCGAGGACATCCTCGGCACGCCCCTGGGCAGCCGGCGCATGCGCCCGGAGTACGGCAGCCAGCTGCGGCGCATGGTCGACCTGCCGCTCAGCGAAGGCTGGAAAAGCGCGGTGCAGGCCGAGGTCGCCCGTTCCCTCGGGCGCTGGGAGCCGCGCATCCGCCTGCAGTCGGTGAAGGTCAGCGCGGTGCTCGATGGCCGCGTCAGCCTGCTGTTGAGCGGGCTCTACCAGGGTGACGGTTTCCAGCTGGAGGTGCAGGCATGAGCATCATCGACCTGTCGCAGCTGCCGCCGCCGGACGTGGTGGAAAGCCTGGACTTCGAGAGCCTCTACCAGGAGCTGCTGGAAGCCTTCCGCGCGGCCATGGGCGAAGGCTGGGACGCCGCGCTGGAGTCCGATCCGGTGGTCAAGCTGCTGGAGCTGGCGGCCTACCGTGAGCTGCTGCTGCGCGCCCGCATCAACGACGCCGCGCGGGCAGTGATGCTCGCCTACGCCACGGGCAGCGACCTCGAGCAACTGGCCGCCGGCTACAACGTGGCGCGCCTGGTGATCCAGCCCGCCGATCCGTCGGCGGTGCCGCCGCTGGAGGCGGTGCTGGAGAGCGACGACTCGCTGCGCAACCGCACCCAGCTGGCCTTCGACCAACTGTCGGTGGCCGGGCCGCGCAATGCCTACGTGGCCTTCGCGCTGGGCGCCGACGGGCGCATCGCCGATGTCTCGGCGATCAGCCCCGCGCCCTGCGAGGCACTGATCAGCGTGCTGTCCCGCGAAGGCGATGGCAGTGCTGCCGAGGACATCCTCGAAGCAGTGCGCCTGGCGCTGTCCGACGAGGACGTACGACCGGTGGGCGATCGCGTCACCGTGCAGTCGGCGAGCATCGTCGACTACCGGGTGGAGGCGGTGCTCTACATCTACCCGGGGCCCGAGGCCGAGCTGATCCGCCAGGCGGCGGAAGCCTCGCTGCAAGGCTACATCGCCACCCAGCGCCGGCTCGGCCGCGACATCCGCCGCTCGGCGCTGTTCGCCGCGCTGCATGTGGAGGGCGTTCAGCGCGTAGAGCTGGCGCAGCCGGCCGCCGACGTGGTGCTGGACGCCACCCAGGCCGCCTATTGCACCGGCTACGCCATCAGCGTGGGAGGCTCCGATGAGTAGCCGCCTGCTGCCCAGCAACGCCACGCCGCTGGAACGGGCGCTGGCCGACGTGCAGGTGAGCGATCTACCGATCCCGCTGCGCGAGCTGATGGACCCGCAGCGCTGCCCGCTGGCGCTGCTGCCCTACCTGGCCTGGGCCTGGTCGGTGGACCGCTGGGACCCGGACTGGGCCGAGCCGGTGAAGCGCAAGGCGATAGCCGCGGCGTTCCGTATCCACCAGCACAAGGGCACCATCGCCGCGCTGCGCCGGGTGATCGAGCCGCTGGGCTACCTGATCGAGGTGATCGAGTGGTGGCAGAGCGCGCCCATGGGCGAGCCGGGCACCTTCGGCCTGCGCATCGGCGTGCTCGACAGCGGCATCAGCGAAGCCATGTACCAGGAGGTGGAGCGCCTGATCGACGACGCGAAGCCGCTGACCCGCCACCTCATCGGGCTGGACATCAGCCTGGAAACCCAGGGGCCGATCTACGTCGGCTCCGGCCAATACGACGGCGACATCACCACCGTCTACCCCTATCTCCCGGACGTCATCGAGACCCGCGGCGGCTACGGCCTGCCCGGCCGGGAACACACCATCGACCAACTGAGCGTCTACCCATGGCCGTGACCTACTACGCACTCCTGACCACCATCGGTGCCGGCAAGCTGGCGAATGCCACCGCGCTGGGCACCACCCTGAAAATCACCCAACTGGCCGTCGGCGACGGCGGCGGCAACGTCCCGACCCCGGACGCCAGCCGCACCGCGCTGGTCAACGAAGTCCGCCGCGCGCCGCTGAACCAACTGAGCGTCGACCCGGCCAACGCCGCGCAGATCATCGCCGAGCAGGTCATCCCCGAGGACGTCGGCGGCTGGTGGATCCGCGAGATGGGCCTGTACGACGAGGCCGGCGCACTGATCGCCTACGCCAACTGCGCGCCGTCCTACAAACCGCAACTGGCCGAAGGCAGCGGCCGCACCCAGACCGTGCGCATGGTGCTGATCGTCAGCAATACCGCATCGGTGGAGCTGAAGATCGATCCGAGCGTGGTGCTGGCTACCCGCGAGTACGTGGACAGCGCCATCGTCAGTGCGATGAACAAGCTGGATCAGAAGCAGTCGGTGCGTGTTGCGACCACCGCCAACATCACCCTGAGCGGCTTGCAGACGCTGGATGGCGTGGCGCTAGCTGCTGGCGACCGGGTGCTGGTGAAGAACCAGACCAACGCGCCGGACAACGGCATCTACCTGGCAGCCAGCGGTGCCTGGAAGCGTGCGGGGGATGCGGATGCAAGCGTCGAGGTGACGCCGAACCTGACTGTTGCGGTGGAGGAGGGCAGTACCCTGGCGGACAGTATCTGGCAACTTACCACCAATGCCCCGATCGTGCTGGGGACCACTGCGCTGGTGTTCCAGAACATCACTACCGGGTTGGCGCCGTTGGCCTCGCCGGTGTTTACCGGGAATCCGACGGCACCGACGGCGGCGCAATTCGATAATGATACTTCGTTGGCGACTACTGCGTTTGTGCAACGGGCCTTGGGAAGTTTCGCAGGTGTAAATACCTATAGTGGTAGCCAGACACTGTCTGCTGTTGATGTTGGAAAAGTCGCAAGCTTCAGTCTATCGGCCAATGCGACAGTCACTCTGCCTAGTACAACTTCGTTCCCCGATGGAGCGACTCTGAGCGTATTCAACGCCTCGCAAAACTTTTCCATCACGTTGGCTGGACCAATTGCCGGGCCAACAAGCGAGACTCGAGTGATTACGGGGCAGGGAATAAGGCAACTCTGCAAGATGGGCGCCTCCTGGGTTGCCTACTCGGGTGAGAGCCTATCTCTATTGGCTCCGACGGGCTATCAGCGTCTGCCCTCTGGCCTGATTCTGCAGTGGGGAGCTTTTTCCTTGGGGGCTGCGGCGGGTGCCAATCAGAATATTTTGTTCCCTGTCGCTTTCCCAAATACAGGGCTCGCTGTATGGACAGGTGTCATCAATGCAGCTTTTGACATGATTGGTTCTTCTGCTCTGACTAAGACCGGGGTGTTGATTGCCAAAGGCAATTCGGATACCTCGGACCGAAGCGGGTATTGGTTTGCGATCGGATACTAGGGGCTATGAAATGATCTATTTCAGTGAAAGCGAAAGTGGCTTTTACCTATCCGATATTCACACGATGATTCCTGCGGACGCGATAGAAATTAGCCAAGAGCGGTACGAGGAGCTTCTCAGAGGGCAATCCGCAGGGCTTCATTTAGTTAGTCAGAGTGGAGCTCCGTTGCTCCAAATCCCGGTTCTTGATACGAGCACTGGCACTATCCATACGAGGATCGCTGCTAGACGGTGGTATGAGGAAACGAGGGGTATTGTCGTAGATTCCATAACGCTCAGCACCGAGCGAGAGAGTCAGTCTCAATTGCTCGGAATAGCGTTGTTGGCTGCTTTCGACCCGAGCTACAGCTGTAGTTGGAAATGCAGTAGTGGATTTGTCGAGCTCAATGCCCAACAAGTTCTGGCTATAGCGAAGGCAGTCCGCGCCCACGTCCAAGCCTGCTTCGACCGCGAAGCCGAGCTCCTGGCCCATCTGGAAGCTGGCACCTTCGAGGAATCCATGCTCGACCAGGGCTGGCCCGCCTGAGCCAACGCCCATCGCAATCCAGCCCACCGCACCCGCGGCCCGGGCCAACCAAGCAACCGCCTACCGGCGGTTTTTTTATGTCTGGAGAAAACCCTATGAGCTTCTTTCACGGCGTTACCGTGACCAACGTCGACGTCGGCGCGCGCACCATCGCGCTGCCGTCGTCCTCGATCATCGGCCTGGTGGATACCTTCACCCCGGGCGCTCCGGCCACCGCCGAGCCGGATGTGCCGGTGCTGCTGACCAGCCTGCGCGAGGCCGCTGCCGCCTTCGGCGCGGGCTCGGCGATCTACAAGGCCTGCACCGCCATCTTCACCCAGGCCTCCGCTGTGGTCGTCGCGGTCGGTGTGGTCGAGGTCGAGGACCCGGCGCAGCAGACCTCGGCGATCATCGGCAGCGTCACCGAGTCCGGTCAGCGCACCGGCCTGCAGGCGCTGCTCGACGGCAAGTCGCGCTTCAACGCCCAGCCGCGCCTGCTGGTGGCGCCGCAGCATTCCGCCACCGAGGCCGTGGCCACCGCCATGGACGCCCTGGCCGGCAAGCTGCGCGCCATCGCCATCGTCGACGGGCCGAACAGCACCGACGAGGCGGCCATCGCCTATGCCGGCGAGTTCGGCAGCAAGCGCGTGTACCTGGTCGACCCCGGCGTGCAGTACTGGGACACCGAGGCCAGCGCCACCGCCGACGCTCCGGCCTCGGCCTACGCCGCCGGGCTGTTCGCCTGGACCGACGCCGAGTACGGCTTCTGGTCCTCGCCGTCGAACAAGGTGTTCACCGGCATCACCGGCACCACCCGTCCGGTGGAGTTCCTCGACGGCGACGCGACCTGCCGCGCCAACCTGCTGAACAACGCCAACGTCACCACCATCATCCGTGACGACGGCTACCGCCTGTGGGGCAACCGCACCCTGTCCAGCGACCCGAAGTGGGCCTTCGTGACCCGCGTGCGCACCCTCGACATGGTGATGGACGCCATCCTCGCCGGGCACAAGTGGGCGGTCGACCGCGGCATCACCAAGACCTACGTCAAGGACGTCACCGAGGGCCTGCGCGCCTTCATGCGCGACCTGAAGAACCAGGGCGCGGTGATCGACTTCGAGGTCTATGCCGACGCGGAACTCAACACCGCCAGCCAACTGGCCCAGGGCAAGGTGTACTGGAATATCCGCTTCACCGACGTGCCGCCCGCCGAAAACCCCAACTTCCGCGTGGAAGTCACCGACCAGTGGCTCACCGAAGTCCTCGACGCCTAAGGAGCAACACCCATGATTCCGCAAACCCTGAGCAACACCAACCTGTTCGTCGACGGCGTCAGCTTCGCCGGTGACGTGCCGTCGCTGACCCTGCCCAAGCTGAGCATCAAGACCCAGGACTACCAGGCCGGCGGCATGGACGCGCCCATCGCCCTGGACATGGGCCTGGAGAAGATGGAGGCGAAGTTCTCCACCAACGGCGCGCGCCGCGAGGCGCTGAACTTCTTCGGCCTGGCCGACCAGAGCGGCTTCAACGGCGTGTTCCGCGGCTCCTTCAAGGGCCAGAAGGGCGACGCCGTGCCGGTGATCGCGACCCTGCGCGGCATGCTCCAGGAAGTCGACCCGGGCGACTGGAAGGTCGGCGAGCTGGCCGAGTTCAAGTTCAACGTGGTGGTCAGCTACTACAAGCTGGAGGTCGACGGCCGCGAGGTCTTCGAGATCGACCCGCTGAACTCGGTGCGCCGCGTCAACGGTGTCGACCAGTTGGCCGCCCTGCGCGGTCACCTCGGCCTGTGAGGTGCGCGCCATGACCCAAGCACAACCGGCCTGGCTCAGCCTGGGCGCCGACGCCGCCACCGTGCGCCTGTCGCGCCCGGCGCAATGCAACGGCGTCAGCGTCGACAGCCTGACCCTGCGCGCCCCCACGGTGCGCGACATCCGCCTGGCCACCCGCGTCGGAGGCGATGCGGAGGAGCGCGAGCTGCAACTGTTCGCCTCCCTCGCCCAGGTCAGCGCCCAGGACCTGGAGGGGCTCAAGCTCAGCGACTACCAACGGCTGCAGAACGCCTACTTTCGCTTGGTGCGCGAAGACGGCGACGAGCCCGGCGCGGATGCGTGAGCTGGCGCGGCGCCTGGCCCGCGAACTGGGTTTCGGCGCCGCCGACCTCGACGGCATGAGCCAGGGCGAGCTGCTCTGGTGGCTGGGCGAGGACGCTGCCTGAGGGCGCGGGAGCGGCGTGCATGCGCCGCTCCCGCCTTTGATGGATGGAATGAGCGATGAGCGAGAAACAGAAGATCAGCATCGTGCTCGGCGGGGTGCTCGACGCCAGTTTCGGGGCGGTCGTGGCGGACGCCAAGGCGCGTGTGGAAGCGCTCCGGCGCAGCAGCGAGCGTGCCTTCGACCTCCAGGGCCTGGTCGGTGAAACCCGCGACCTGCAGGCGGAATACCTGCGCCTGCAGCGCATCGGCGACGCCCAGGCGGGCACGACCCTGCGGGCACTGGAAGGCAACCTGGCGCTGCTCAAGCGGCACGGCCTGGAGGTGGGCAACCTGTCGAAGCTGTATGAGCGCCTGGGCCGCAGTGTGCGTGGTAGCGAACTCAGGGCCCGGGGCTGGGAGCAGCTGGAGAGCGCCGGCCGCCGCTTCGGCGAGCTGGGCAGGTTCGGCAGCGCCATGGGCGTGCCCATCGGTATCGCCGCGGATTACCAGGAACGCATCCGCGCCCTGGCGATCCGTGGCGGTATCGCCGGCACCGCGCAGGAACGGCAGCTGTCGCAACGGATACAGGAAAGCGCGCAAGGCAGCGGGATGAGCCGGGACGACAGCGCAAGCCTGCTCGCTGCGCTGATGGACAGTGGCATGCGGCAGCAGGACGCCCAGGCGCTCCTGCCGTTGGCGGCGAAATTCGCCCGCAGCCAGGGCGCCGGGCTCGCCGACACCGCGGCGCTGCTGCGCAGCCTGCAGGTGAAGGCCGGGCTCGATACTCCCGCCGAGCTGGCGAAGACGCTGGACTCTCTGGCCTTCCTCGGCCAGCAGGGCGAGTTCGAGACGGCGGACCTGGCGCGCCACCTGCCGGAACTGTTGTCCAGGGCGCACCCGCGAAAGGGGCAGGGCAGCAAGGCTGTCGTTCGCCTGGGGGCCATGCTGGAACTGCAGATGCGCAAGAGCGGTTCGCCCGAAGAGGCAGCCGAAAGGGTGGGCAAAGGGCTCAAGGGCCTGCTGCCGGCCTCGGGTGGCGGGAAGGAGTTGCAGCACCTGCAAGCGCAGGCCCTGAAGGCCAGCGGAGTGGTCGACAGCCTTCTCCTCCAGCGCAATGACACGACCTCGGCCCGCATCGGTGCGGCGCGGGCATCCAGCGAGACGCTGCTGGGAGCCGTCGGCGATGCGCTCGTGCCCTATGTGGACCCTGCGCTGGAGGTAGGCTCCGAGGCTTTCCGCCGCGCGACGCAACTGGTCAACGAGAACCCCGGCGTGGTGGCTTCGGCGGTGGGCCTGTTCGGTGCCTACAAGGGTGGCCGGGCGCTGTTCGAAGCGGGGCGCGGCGCTGTGAACCTGGCGCGGGGCGGCCTGCTCGGTGCGCGAGCCGGGAAGCTGCCGGAGATCGCGCTGCGCACAGGCAACACGGTGAGTGGAGTGCCCGCCGTGCTCGACGCGGCCGGCAAGGGCGGTGCGCAACTGGCCCGCGGCGGTCGCCTGCTGCTGCGCGGTGCCGTACCGCTGAGTGCCGGGCTGGCCGTGCTGGGCGCCGTGGAGACCTATGCCAGTGACGGCTCCGCCCAACAGAAGGGCGAAGGCTATGGCGGTGCCGCCGGCGCCCTGGTGGGAACCGCGCTGGGCGCTGCCGTGGGCTCGATAGTCCCGGTGGTGGGCACGGCCATCGGCGGTGCGCTCGGCGGCTTGCTGGGCGAGAAGCTGGGCGGCTGGGGCGGTGGCAGGCTCGGCGCCTGGCTGGGCAAGGAGAGTGCAGCGGCGAAGGCCGAGGCCGCCAGTGCGCCCGAAGCGAAGCTGCCTCCCGCCGCGCCAGCGATACCCCCGGTGCAGAACTGGCACTTCTCCCCGCAGATCACCCTGAACGTCGGCGGCGGTCTGTTCGAGCCGCGCCTGCTGGCCGAACAGCTGCTGCCGCAACTGCGCCGGCTGCTCGACGAATTCAACAGCCGCCAGCGCAACGACAGCCTGTTCGACCTGCCGAGGCTCTGAACGGCGACATGACGAATGAGGAGCCAGCATGGCTTACATGGAGCAACTACAGGCCGGCCTGCGGTCTATCGGCCAGGCCATCGAGGCCGGCCGCCGCGAGCTGAAGGGCACGGTCGATCCACTGGACCAGGCCATCGGCGAACTGCAGGACGCCAGCGGCCAGCTGGAGAAACTGCTGGGCCTGCCGCCCGGCGTGTCGGCGCAACTGCAGCGCGTGATGCGCGGCATCGACCAGGCCAATGCGCGGCTGGACAGGGTGGTGGCCGTCTATTCGAAGGCCGAGCGCGCCGTGCAGCGGGTGGACGAGCGGCTGGACGCGCTGGGCCAGCAGGCGGCGCGGGCTGGTCAGGCGATCAACCGCATCGCCGGGGCGATCAGCCCGAAGCTGGCCAACATCATCCCCAGCGAGCTGCTGGCGCCGCTGACCACGCCGGCGGCGGAAGCGGTCAAGCCGCAGCCCCACCTGCTGGTGATGCGGCCGCTGGCGCCGAACGCCACGCCCTTCTACTTCAACCTGTCCACCGCGGCCTTCGACAAGCTGGTGCGCGACACCCAGTACAGCTGGGTGCCCCAGGCGCGCCTGGACCGGCGCCCGGCCCTGCAGTCGCCGGGGCAGGGCGCGGAGACGCTGAGCCTCAGCGGCACCATCGCCACCCTGCTGGGCGCCGGCGTCGGCCAGCTGCAGAAGCTGCGCGACATCGCCGCGCGCCGCGAGCCGCTGAGCCTGAGCAACTGGTCCGGCCAACTGCTGGGCAACTGGTGCATCACCCGCATCGGCGAGAACCAATCCAGCCTGCTGAGCGACGGCGTGCCGCGCAGCCAGGCCTTCACCCTGGAGTTCACCCGCTATGGCGACGATCTGTAGAACCGCGGACGGCGACTGCCTGGACAGCCTCTGCCAGTACCACTACGGGCACCTGCTGGGCAGCGTGGAAGCCGTCCTCGAAGCCAACCCCGGCCTGGCCGACGAGCCCCAGCCGCTGCGCGCCGGGCTGCTGATCCGCCTGCCCGAGCTGCCGCCCCCCAGCGACCCCCGGGTACGCCTGTGGGACTGACCCCCGACCCCGCTCCGGCGGGGTCTTTCCTTTCCGGAGGCCTGAAGTGCGCCCGACCTTCCGTCTGCTCGCCAACGGCAGCGACATCACCCACCTGCTCAGCGACCGTCTGCTCAGCCTGGTCCTGACCGACAAGCCGGGCCTGGAGTCCGACACCTTCGAACTGGTCCTCGACGACCGCGACGGCGCCATCGCGCTGCCCGCGCGCGGCGCCTGGCTGGACCTGTTCCTCGGCTACGCCGGGGAGGAACTGGCGCCCATGGGCCGCTACCGGGTGGATGCGCTCCGCTTCGACGGGCCGCCCCGCCGGCTGACCCTGAGCGGCCGTGCCGGCGACATGCACGGCGAGGGCAAAAGCACCCGCTGCGCCGCCTGGGAGAACGCCAGCCTGGCGCGGATCGTCTTCGACCTGGCCGCGCGCAACCACTGGAGCGCACGCTGCCCGGTGCAGGTGAACGTCGCCCGCGCGGAGCAGTTGAACGAATCGGACTTCAACTTCATCACCCGCCTGGCCCGCCAGCACGACTGCACTGCCAAGCTGGCCGACGGCCTGTTGCTGGTGCTGCCGCGCCAGGCCGGGGAGAGCGCCTCCGGGCGCGCCATCGCGCCGCTGGAGCTGATGCCGGGCGATGTCGGTTCCTTCGACCTGCGCCTCGACGACCGTACCGTCTACCGCCGGGTGAAGACCTGCTACCAGGACCCGGCCAGCGGCGCCATGCGCCAGGTGGCGCTGGAAAACCCGAAGGCGCCGGAGGACGTCAGCGCCGAGTTCATCGACCGCCATCCCTACCCGGACCGCGGCGCCGCCGAGCAGGCGGCCAGGGCGCGGCTGGCCGACTTCAACCGCGGCAGCGCCTTCGTGCGCCTGCAGATGCCCGGGCGCAGCGACCTGTTCGCCGAGCGCGGCGTGCGGCTGAGCGGCTTCAAGGACGGCCTGGACGGCGAGTTCCTCACCGACTCGGTGGAACAGCGCCTGGATGCCAGCGGCTGGAGCACCACCATCACCTGCAACGGCGGCGCCCAGGGCAAGGCCGATGCCGCGGGTGGCAAGGGGCGCAGCTGAAGGAGGGCAGCATGGAGATCACCGACCAACAACTGCTGCAGCTGTTTCCCCGGGCCGGCCAGGCCCTGCCCTGGCTGGCGCCGGCGATGCGTGCCCACGGGGTTGACCGAGCGCCGCGCGTCGCCGCTTTCCTCGCCCAGGTCGGCCACGAGAGCGCCGGGCTGACGCGCCTGGTGGAAAACCTCGCCTACGGCGCCCAGGGCCTGGCGGACACCTGGCCGCGGCGCTTCCGCAACGCCGCCGGCAAGCCCACCGCGCTGGCTTGCCGACTGGCCTACCAACCCCAGGCCATCGCCAACTTTGCCTACGCCGGGCGCAACGGCAACGGCGACGAGGCCTCCGGCGATGGCTGGCGCTACCGCGGCCGTGGCCTGCTGCAGATCACCGGCCGGGCCAACTATCGGCGCGTCGGCATGGCGCTCGGCCAGGCCTTCGAGGCTCACCCGGAATCGCTCGCCGAACCGCACTGGGCCTGCGAATCGGCGGCCTGGTGGTGGGCGGCCGGGGGCCTGAACGAACTGGCTGATGCCGGCCGCTTCGAGGACATCACCCGGCGCATCAACGGTGGCCTCAATGGCCTGGCCGAGCGCCGGAAACTGTGGCGACGGGCGCAGGAGGTGCTGGGATGAGCCTGTACCGGAAGCTCGCCGTCGTCCTGCTCCTGATCGGCCTCGGCATTGCCGTGGGCGCCTGGCTCGCGGCCTGGCACCTGCGTCCGCAACTGGACGCCGCCCGCGTCGAGGGTGTGCTCTGTGCCTAGGGCAGCAGCGCGTTGCAGGCCCAATTGATCGAGCAGAACCGCCGCCTGGATGAACTGGCGCTCGCCGCGCGGAAGCGCGAGATCGACGCCGCGCAGGCGCTGCGGGCGGCCCAGGTGCAGGCGGATGCCCACGAGGCGGCCGCCCAGCGCCTGCTGGCGGGGCACAGCGACGGTGAGGACTGCGCCGCAGCACGCCGGCTCATCGACCAGGAGCTGGCGCCATGAAAATCCTCCTCCTCGCCGGTCTGTCGCTGCTCACGGCCTGCACCGTAGCGGCGCCAACCCAACCGGCCGCGCTCGAAGTGCGGGTGCCGATAGCCATTCCCTGCCGGGCGCCGGCTGTCCCCATTCCGGTGTTCGCCACTTCCCTCCTGCATCCTTCCGACTCGCTGCAGACCAAGGTCCGCGCACTGCTCGCGGAGCGCCAGCAGCACCTGGGCTACGAGGCCCGCCTGCGCGCCGCGCTGGAGGCCTGCCGCTAGCCGCCCGCCGGCTCCCGGCGCCGCGCGGGCCCGTGCGGCTTGCGTTGCCGGGCGGCCATCGGCTACTGTTCGGCAATCATCTGGCGAGATCGCTACCGTGATTCACCGCAACAGCATCCTCATCTCCCTCCTCAAGGCATTCGCCCGCTGGCGCTGGCGCGCCTGATTCCTTCTTTCCCGGCCCTCGCGCCGGTCCCTTCCCCGCGTTCGTCCCCCCATCCGCTGGCATAATGGCCAGGTCCTGCCCAGGCCGCCCCGGGTGCGCCGGCGACGCGAACCGAAAGCAGTGCAATCATTGAGGTCCGAGCAGACATGCTGCTGATGATCGATAACTACGACTCCTTCACCTACAACCTGGTGCAGTACTTCGCCGAGTTGAAGGCCGACATCCACGTCATTCGCAACGACGAGCTGAGCGTCGAGCAGATCGCCGCGCTGAACCCCGAGCGCATCGTGCTCTCCCCCGGGCCCTGCACCCCCAACGAGGCGGGTGTGTCGCTGGAGGTGATCCAGCGTTTCTCCGGCAAGCTGCCGCTGCTGGGCGTATGCCTGGGGCACCAGTCCATCGGCCAGGCCTTCGGCGGCGACGTGGTGCGCGCGCGCCAGGTCATGCACGGCAAGACCAGCCCGGTGTTCCACACCGACCAGGGCGTGTTCGCCGGCCTGAACAACCCGCTGACGCAGACGCGCTACCACTCCCTGGTGGTCAAGCGCGAAACCCTGCCCGAGTGCCTGGAGATCACCGCCTGGACCGCCCATGACGACGGCTCCGTGGACGAGATCATGGGCCTGCGCCACAAGACGCTGAACGTCGAGGGCGTGCAGTTCCACCCCGAGTCCATACTTTCCGAGCAGGGCCACGAAATGCTGGCCAACTTCCTCAAGCAGCAGGGCGGAGTGCGCGCATGAACATCAGGGAAGCCCTCGACCGCGTGGTCAACCAGCTCGACCTTTCCACCGAGGAAATGCAGGCGGTCATGCGCGAGATCATGACCGGCCAGTGCACCGACGCGCAGATCGGCGCCTTCCTCATGGGCATGCGCATGAAGAGCGAGACCATCGACGAGATCGTCGGCGCGGTCTCGGTCATGCGCGAGCTGGCCGACGGCGTGAAGCTGCAGAGCCTGGACCGCGTGGTCGACGTGGTCGGCACCGGCGGCGACGGCGCCAACATCTTCAACGTGTCCTCGGCCTCGGCCTTCGTGGTCGCCGCCGCCGGTGGCAAGGTGGCCAAGCACGGCAACCGCGCCGTGTCCGGCAAGAGCGGCAGCGCCGACCTGCTGGAAGCCGCCGGCATCTACCTGGACCTGAAGTCCGAGCAGGTGGCCCGCTGCATCGAGAGCGTCGGCGTGGGTTTCATGTTCGCCCAGGTCCACCACAAGGCCATGCGCTACGCCGCGGGCCCGCGGCGTGAGCTGGGCCTGCGCACCCTGTTCAACATGCTCGGCCCGCTGACCAACCCGGCGGGCGTGCGCCACCAGGTGGTCGGCGTGTTCAACCAGGCGCTGTGCCGGCCGCTGGCCGAGGTGCTCAAGCGCCTGGGCAGCGAGCACGTGCTGGTGGTGCATTCGCGCGATGGCCTGGACGAGTTCAGCCTGGCCGCCGCCACCCACGTCGCCGAACTCAAGGACGGCGAGGTGCGCGAGTACGAAGTGAAGCCGGAAGACTTCGGCATCCGCAGCCAGACGCTGATCGGCCTCACCGTGGACAGCCCGCAGCAGTCCCTGGAGCTGATCCGCGACGCCCTCGGCCGGCGCAGGACCGAGGCCGGGCAGAAGGCCGCCGAGCTGATCGTGCTCAACGCCGGCGCCGCGCTCTACGCCGCCGACCTCGCCAGCACGCTGCACGAGGGCATGCACCTGGCCCACGATGCCCTGCACACCGGCCTGGCCCGGGAAAAAATGGACGAATTGGCCGCCTTTACCGCCGTTTACCGAGAGGAGAATGCACAGTGACTGTGCCCACGGTTCTGCAGAAGATTCTGGCCCGCAAGGCCGAGGAAGTCGCCGAGCGCCGCGCGCACGTCTCCTTCGCCGAGCTGGAGCAGCGCGCCCGCGCCGCCGACGCGCCGCGCGGCTTCGCCGCGGCGCTGCTGGCGCAGGCCCAGCGCAAGCAGCCGGCGGTGATCGCCGAGGTGAAGAAGGCTTCGCCGAGCAAGGGCATCCTGCGTGAGAACTTCTCGCCCGCGGACATCGCCCGCAGCTACCAGGAAGGCGGGGCTACCTGCCTGTCGGTGCTGACCGACATCGACTACTTCATGGGCAGCGACGCCTACCTGCAGGAAGCCCGCGCCGCCTGCGCGCTGCCGGTGATCCGCAAGGACTTCATGATCGACCCCTACCAGGTGGTCGAGGCCCGCGCCATCGGCGCCGACTGCATCCTGCTGATCGTCTCCGCGCTGGACGACGCGCGCATGGCCGAACTGGCCGCGGTGGCCAAGGAACAGAGGCTCGACGTACTGGTCGAGGTGCACGACGGCGATGAGCTGGAGCGTGCGCTGAAGACCCTGGATACCCCGCTGATCGGCATCAACAACCGCAACCTGCACACCTTCGAGGTGAGCCTGGATACCACCCTCGACCTGCTGCCGGAGATTCCGCGCGATCGCCTGGTGGTGACCGAGAGCGGCATTCTCAACCGTGCCGACATCGAGCTGATGGAGGTTAACGAGGTATATGCGTTCCTGGTTGGCGAGGCGTTCATGCGCGCCGACGATCCGGGGGTAGAGCTCAAGCGGCTGTTCTTCCCTGAGCGTCGTGCGGCGGTATTGGGGGCTGATCCGGACTGATTCTGGGGGGCGCAATCAGGAAGGCTGGCATTATTGTAATGCTGGTCTCTTGAGTCGTGCATGGGATCGGCAAAGGTGTTCGGCCTTGGCTTTCGATCTCTCTCCCTGAAGGGCGAGGGGGCTATGCGGAGCGAGCGGCGAAATTCCCGCGAACGCGGAACGTAGGGCGCATAACGCCTACGGCGTTATCCGCCGAATCGCGGACGGAGTCCGCTCCTACGGTTCCAGGGAAGCACGGGCGTAGGAGCGGACTTTGTCCGCGATTGGATGACCGGCCACGCCGGGCGTCCCAGGGGCATAGCCAATGGCGGATAACCGCGAACGGTTATCCGCCCTACGTTCCGCGTGAATGGGGGGCGATTCACAAGCGAAGCTATTTCCCATCCCGTAGGAATAGCTGGTGAGAACGCCGTTCCCCATGCAGGGAAACGGCGTTCTTTCTCAAGTGAATGGCATTACACCTTGAAGTCCGGGCTTCAGCGGGTGCCGAACACCACCATGGTCTTGCCCTTCACGTGCACCAGGCCCTGCTCCTCCAGGCTCTTCAGCACGCGGCCGACCATCTCCCGCGAGCAGCCGACGATACGGCCGATCTCCTGGCGGGTGATCTTGATCTGCATGCCGTCGGGGTGGGTCATGGCGTCCGGCTGCTGGCACAGGTCCAGCAGGGTGCGGGCGACGCGCCCGGTGACGTCGAGGAAGGCCAGGTCGCCGACCTTGCGCGTGGTCTTGCGCAGGCGCTCGGCCATCTGGCTGCCGAGGGTGAGGAGGATCTCCGGATCCTGCAGGCAGAGTTCGCGGAACTTGGTGTAGCTGATCTCGGCGACCTCGCATTCACCCTTGGCGCGAACCCAGGCGCTGCGTTCCTGGGCGGCGCTGCCGTCCTTCTCGAACAGCCCCATCTCGCCGAAGAAATCACCGCTGTTGAGGTAGCCGATGATCATTTCCCGGCCATCGTCGTCCTCGATCAGGACGGTGACCGAGCCCTTGATGATGAAGAACAGGCTTTCGCAACGATCCCCGGCGTAGATGATGGTGCTCTTTGGGGTGTAGCGGCGGCGGTGACAGTGTGCGAGCAACTTGTCGAGGTTTTTGTGTTTGGGTGTAAGGGTAATAGCTACCATGCCCGAGTCCCGAAATTATAAGAATGGCCCTGTGCACGACAGGCGCTTTTGTCGAGTTGTTATGTGTCGTCCCTGGCTGGCTTACCGTGACGTTACGACGCTCTCCCCCGAGCATCGGTGCCGCAGCTCGATGGCTGGCGGTCTTTTTTAATGGCAAGAGCTTAAACAGACGTTCTGGCGCCGACAATCAAAAGCTGGTCGGGCTGTCAATTTAACCTCGTGAGTGTGCCAGTAAAATGACGCCAGCATAATAGAACGTTAAGGTGTCAGGGCTCGAATTGAGACCTGGTCAACATCGCCGGGCATTCCAGGCCTTGTGATAAGCTGTCGCCCCCTTTTTTCCGGCGGAAGCCTTTGCATGAAAGCGAGAATCCAGTGGGCCGGCGAGGCCATGTTCCTCGGTGAATCCGGCAGCGGTCATGTGGTGGTGATGGACGGTCCGCCCGATGCCGGTGGCCGCAACCTGGGCGTGCGCCCGATGGAGATGCTGCTGCTCGGCCTGGGCGGCTGCACCAACTTCGACGTGGTCAGCATCCTGAAGAAGGGCCGCCAGCCGGTGGAGAGCTGCGAGGCCTTCCTCGAGGCCGATCGCGCCGGCGAGGACCCGAAGGTGTTCACCAGGATCCACGTGCACTTCGTGGTCAAGGGCCGTGGCCTGAAGGAAGCCCAGGTCAAGCGCGCCGTCGAGCTGTCGGCGGAGAAGTACTGCTCGGCCTCGATCATGCTCGGCCGCGCGGGCGTGGAGATCACCCACGACTACGAGCTCGTCGAGCTCGGCTGACATCCTCTCGTCACGGGATCGTCATGGCGGTGGCGTAAAGGCTGGCAGAGGTCGCCCGACCTCTGCATAATGCGCCACCTTTTTTCGGGGCCAGGCCCCAAACCAAGCAACCACAATCGCCAACGCGAAGAGGTGTAAACCGTCCTACGCAGGTGCGCCGTAAGCATCTGACGGGCATGCTCAACCACGCGGCAGAGCCGCATTGAAGAGAGTTCCCCCACGGTGAAAAGCAAACTCAAGCTCCACGGGTTCAACAACCTGACGAAGACCTTGAGCTTCAACATCTATGACATCTGCTACGCCGAGACGCCGGAAGACCAGCAGGCGTACGTGCAGTACATCGACGAAGAGTACGATGCCGAGCGCCTGACGCAGATCCTCACCGATGTTGTCGACATCATCGGCGCCAACATCCTGAACATCGCCCGTCAGGACTACGACCCCCAAGGCGCCAGCGTTACCATCCTGATCTCCGAGCAGCCGGTCACCCCGACCGACAGCCAGATCGAGGAATCCCCCGGGCCGCTACCGGAAACCATCCTGGCGCACCTGGACAAGAGCCACATCACCGTGCACACCTACCCGGAGATCCATCCGGTGGAAGGCATCGCGACCTTCCGGGTGGACATCGACGTTTCCACCTGCGGGGTGATCTCGCCGCTGAAGGCGCTCAACTACCTGATCCACCAGTTCGACTCGGACATCGTCACCGTGGACTACCGCGTGCGCGGCTTCACCCGCGACGTGGAGGGCAAGAAGCACTTCATCGACCACGAGATCAACTCGATCCAGAACTACCTCTCCGACGACACGTACGAGGCCTACCAGATGACCGACGTGAACGTGTACCAGGAGAACCTGTTCCACACCAAGATGCTGCTCAAGCAGTTCGACCTGGACAACTACCTGTTCGGCGACGCCACGAGCAACCTCTCGCCGGAGCAGCGCAAGCAGGTGGAAGAGCGCGTCCGCCACGAGATGCTGGAGATCTTCTACGGTCGCAACATGCCGCACTGAGGCGGCAGGCAAGAGCGAAGCTGTGGATAGGCCTCACCTGTAGGAGCGAGCTTGCTCGCGAAGCGGCCCCGTCGCGGAGTCGTTCGCGAGCAAGAACTAGGCGTCCCCCTCGATCCTACGAAGAGCTCGTCGCGCTGTTCGCCTGAAGCCTAGATGCGGTAGGTGGTCTTGGTCATCACCTTGGACAGCAGCGTCATGCCGAACTTGACCGGCGCCGGGAAGCGCAGGCCGCCGGCCTCGATGGCGTTGCTGGCGTGCTGCTCCTCGTCGATGCGCATCTGCTCGAGGATGGCGCGGCTCTTCTGATCCTCGGCCGGCAGTTGTTCCAGGTGTTCGTCGAGGTGCTTGCACACCTGGTCCTCGGTGGCCGCGACGAAGCCCAGGCTCATGCGGTCGCTGATCAGCCCCGCCGCCGCGCCGACGCCGAAGGACAGGCCATAGAACAGCGGGTTGAGCAGGCTCGGGCGGCTGCCCAGTTCGCGGATGCGCTGTTCGCACCAGGCCAGGTGGTCGACCTCCTCGTCGGCGGCTTCCTCCATGGCCTTGCGCACGTGCGGCAGCTTGGCCGTCAGCGCCTGGCCCTGGTACAGCGCCTGGGCGCAGACCTCGCCGGTGTGGTTGATGCGCATCAGCCCGGCGATGTGGCGGCTGTCGGCTTCGTCGAGCTCGGCGTCGGGCTGCACGATGGCCGGCGACGGACGTGCCGGGTGACCGCTGAAGGGCAGCAGGGTGCGCAGCGCGGCATCGGCCTGCAGCAGGAAGCGGTCGGCGGGGGAGTAGTGACGGTCGGCGGACATGGCGCACCTCCGAAAGGGAAAACAGCGGCCAGTTTAACGGATTGCCGATGACAGGTCTTGCGGCGGGGCGCCTGCGTGGCCGCCCCGCGCCTGGCGGCTCAGCCCGGCGGCCAGTGCATCTGGCGCTGGCCGAGCACGTGCATGTGGATGTGGTGCACGGTCTGGCCGCCCAGGTCGTTGCAGTTCATCACCACGCGGAAGCCTTCCGCGCAGCCCTGCTCGGCGGCCAGGCGCTGGGCGGTGAGGAGGATGTGCCCGGCCAGCGGCTTGTCGGCTTCCTCCAGGTCGTTGAGGGTGGCGATGTGGCGTTTCGGCACCACCAGGAAATGCACCGGCGCCTGCGGGCCGATATCGTGGAAGGCGATGACCTGGTCGTCTTCGTAGAGCTTGCGCGCCGGGATTTCCCCCGCGGCGATCTTGCAGAACAGGCAGTCCATGGGATGTTCTCCGGTAGGGGGCGATGGTCCGCAGTTTAGCCGGCCGCGGCCGGGGAACCCAGCCTGGCGCGCTGGGGCTACGGGTTGGGCAACACCGAGCGGTTGGCTCGCCCGGTGATCCAGCGCACCAGCCAGCGCGGCGCCAGGCGCGGGCTCCAGGCCATCAGGCGGTTGCGCCAGCCGGGAATGATGATGGCCTTGTTGCGCCGCAGGGCCTTCACCGTGATCAGCGCCACTTCCTCGGGGCTCATCATCAGCTTGCTGCCGTCCAGGCGGGCGGCCTCCACGCTGGCATTGCGGAAGAAGGCCGTGCGCGTCGGCCCCGGGCACAGCACCGAGACCTTCACGCCGTGGCGCTTGAGCTCGGAGCGCAGCGCCTCGGACAGGTGCAGGACGTAGGCCTTGCTGGCGTAGTAGTTGCTCATCCAGGGGCCGGGCATGAAGCCGACCACCGAAGCCACGTTGAGGATCTGCCCGCCGCCGCTGCGCGCCATCTGCCCGCCGATGGCATGGCACAGGCGCGCCAGGGCGAGGACGTTGAGCTCGATCATCTCCTGCTCGCGGGACCAGTCCTGCTCGACGAAGGCGCCGCCGCTGCCGAAGCCGGCATTGTTCACCAGCAGCTCGATCTGCCGGCCGGACTGCTCCAGCTCATGCAGCAGCCCGGACAGCTGCAGCGGCTCGGACAGGTCGCAGATACGGAACAGCACGTCCACGCCGAAACGCTGGGCCAGCTCGTAGGCGATGCTTTCCAGGGCATCGCGCTGGCGCGCCACCAGGATCAGGGCCTGGCCGCGGCGCGCCAGGGCCTCGGCCAGGGCGAGGCCGATACCGCTGGAGGCGCCGGTGATCAGGGCATAGCGTGGCATCGATGGGTCTCCGGAATGGGGCGCGGATTCTAGCGCGCCCCATTGCCGTGGGCTATTGCTCCGAGGGCTCGTCGGCTTCCACGGCGGTAGCGTCCTCGTCGCTCTCGTCGTAGGCCTGGGATTCGGCGCTTGCGGCCGAGTCGTAGCTCTGGTCCTGGCTGTAGGCCGCTTCCTGGGCACGGGTGAGATAGCCCTGGTAGGCCGGGATGGCGATCGCGGCGAGGATACCGATGATGGGCACCAGGATCGACGCCCAGGCCAGGGCCACTACGCCACGGCTGTTCGGCGGCGGTGGCGGGCCGTAGCGGTTGGCGCCGACTGTGCCCGGCACCAGTAGCATCAGCAGCGCCATGACGCTGCCCACCACGGGAACGAAGTTGAGCAGCCACAGCCAGCCGGACCAGCCGATGTCGTGCAGGCGCTGCACGCCGAAGAAAATGCTGATCACGGCCATGCCGACGCAGGCGGCGATCAGCACCAGTCCGCCCAGCGTGTGGGAAACCGCGGTGAGGGCGGCGAACAGTGCGAAGGCCGGGATCAGGGCGAGGATCATGCCCATGCTCCAGCCCAGGTAGCGCACCCGGCCGATGCGGCCCTGGACCGTGAAGTACTGCAGTTCGCCATATTCCGGCAGCGCCTCGCCGACCGGCGCCTGCGGGGTGGCGTAGGGCGACTGGGCGCGTGGCGCGGCGGGGGCCGGCTCCGCGGGTTGCGTGGCGGCCAGCTCGGCCTGGCGCGCCAGGTACTTGTCGATGATGATGCCGCAGGCGCCGCACTCGCTGGCTTTGGCCTGCTCGTGGCCGCACTTCGGGCAGGCCATCCGCTGGTCATTGGCCGCCTGCTCCGTGGCTGCCGCGGCCTGGGTCTCGGCACTGGGATGATCCTCGGTCTCCACCAGCGACAGGCTGGAGGCCAGGTCGGATTCCTTGCGCGCCTGGGCGCCGGCATTGTGCAGGGCCTGCAGGTACTTGTCGGCCTCGCCCTCGGAAAGGTCGCGCTTGAGCACGACCAGTTGCCCGCTGAACAACGCCTCGATGCGCGCCAGGTCGCTCTTGAACAGGCGGGCGAGGTTCTCCTTGGCGGTTTCCAGCGGCGTTTGCGGCATCAGCGTGCCGTCGAACACGATCTTGTAGCGCGGTTCATCCATCGAGGGGCGTCCTTGTCGGTTGATTGGGCTGCAGCTTTTGGCTACAGCCTAATCGCAGGCCCTGAGGGCAACAAGCCAGCATGCGTGGATTTGCGAGCCCCGTTCAGGGGCGCAGCAGGCTGGGCAGGGCGCCGCCGCGCTGGAGCGCGTCGCGGTATTCCTGGTCCAGGCGCGCCACCAGCTCGTCCACCGACGGCAGGTCGCTGATGTTGCCCACGCCCTGGCCGGCAGACCAGACCGTCTTCCAGGCTTTGGCCTCGTCGTTGACCGGCTTGAGTTTCTCGCCGTAGTTGAGTTCGCCCTTCTCGTTCAGGCGCGCCATGTCGAAGCCGGCGGCCTCCAGGCTCTGGCGCATGAAGCTGGCCGGCACGCCGGAGACCGCGGGGGTGTGGATGATGTCGGCGGCGCGGGCTTCCAGCAGCATCTTCTTGTAGGCGGTGGAGGCGTTGCTCTCGCGGGTGGCGATGAAGCGCGTGCCGAGGTAGGCGAGGTCGGCGCCGAGGATCTGCGCCGCCAGGATCTCGTGCCCGCGGTTGATGCAGCCCGCCAGCAGCAGCGTCTTGTCGAAGAACTGGCGGATCTCCGCGACCAGCGCGAAGGGGCTCCAGGTGCCGGCATGGCCGCCGGCGCCGGCGGCCACCGCGATGAGCCCGTCGACCCCGGCTTCGGCGGCCTTCTCCGCATGGCGGCGGGTGGTCACGTCATGGAACACCAGGCCGCCATAGCTGTGCACCGCGTCGACCACCTCGCGCACCGCACCCAGGCTGGTGATGACGATGGGCACGCGGTACTCCACGCACAGCGCAAGGTCCGCCTGCAGGCGCGGGTTGCTGTGGTGGACGATGAGGTTCACGGCGTAGGGCGCCGCTTGCGGGGCGTTGGCCAGGCCGGCCTCGATCTCTTCCAGCCAGGCCTTGAAACCGCTGCTCTCGCGCTGGTTCAGCGCCGGGAAGCTGCCGACGATGCCGCTGTGGCAGCAGGCCAGCACCAGTTGCGGGTTGGACACCAGGAACATGGGCGCCGCCACCAGGGGCAGGCGCAGACGGCGGTCGAGCAGGGCGGGCAGGGACATGGGAGGCTCCGGACAGGATTCAGAAAGGTTTGACCACTACCAGAATGACGATGGCCAGCAGGAAAAGCACAGGGACTTCGTTGAACCAGCGGAAGAACACGTGGCTGCGGCGGTTCTCGCCACGGGCGAAGCGCTTGAGCATGGCGCCGCAGGCGTGGTGGTAGCCGATCAGCAGGACCACCAGGGTCAGCTTGGCGTGCAGCCAGCCCTGGCTCAGCCAGCCCGGGGTCAGGTAGAGCATCCAGGCGCCGAGGAGGATGGTGAGGATCATCGACGGGCCCATGATGCCGCGGTACAGCTTGCGCTCCATCACCTGGAAGCGCTCGCGGCTGGCGGCATCCTCGCTCATAGCGTGGTAGACGAACAGGCGCGGCAGGTAGAACAGGCCGGCGAACCAGCAGACCACTGCGACTATGTGCAGGGCCTTTATCCACAGATACAGCATCGATAGCTCCTCGGGTCACGGTTGCGCTGATAGTAGTGGCAGCCCCGTGCCAGCGTCACCCCCGCGAAGCCGAGCGCCCCTGCCGGCGACTCGTCGCCCGCGGCGCTTCGGCCTGTTCATGCGGGGCCCGCGCTCTTATCATTGGCGGTTCTGAGTGAGCCCCTTATTGGCGGAGTGACGGACAGATGATCAAGGTCGGTATCGTAGGTGGTACGGGTTACACGGGTGTGGAGCTGCTGCGCCTGCTGGCCCAGCATCCCGAGGCGCGCGTCGAGGTGATCACCTCGCGCTCCGAGGAGGGCGTGAAGGTCGCCGAGATGTACCCGAACCTGCGAGGCCACTACGACTACCTGTCCTTCAGCGTGCCGGACGTGCAGCGCCTGGGCGCCTGCGACGTGGTGTTCTTCGCCACCCCGCACGGCGTGGCCCATGCCCTGGCCGGCGAGCTGCTGGCCACCGGCACCCGCGTCATCGACCTGTCCGCCGACTTCCGCCTGCAGGATGCCGAGGAATGGGCCAAGTGGTACGGCCAGCCCCACGGCGCGCCGCAACTGCTGCCCGAAGCCGTCTACGGCCTGCCGGAAGTGAACCGCGAGGCGATCAAATCGGCGCGCCTGATCGCCGTGCCCGGCTGCTACCCGACCGCCGCCCAGCTGGGCTTCATCCCGCTGCTGGAAGCCGGCCTGGTCGATACCTCGCGGCTGATCGCCGACTGCAAATCCGGCGTCAGCGGTGCCGGCCGCGGCGCCAAGGTCGGTTCGCTGTTCTGCGAGGCCGGCGAGAGCATGATGGCCTACTCGGTCAAGGGCCACCGCCACCTGCCGGAAATCAGCCAGGGCCTGCGCCGCGCCGCCAAGGGCGATGTCGGCCTGACCTTCGTTCCGCACCTGACGCCGATGATCCGCGGCATCCACGCCACCCTCTACGCCCAGGTGGCCGATCGCGGCGTGGACCTGCAGAAGCTGTTCGAGGAGCGTTACGCCAACGAACCCTTCGTCGACGTGATGCCGGCCGGCAGCCACCCGGAGACCCGTAGCGTGCGCGGCGCCAACGTCTGCCGCATCGCCGTGCACCGTCCGCAGGGCGGCGACCTGGTGGTGGTGCTGTCGGTGATCGACAACCTGGTCAAGGGCGCTTCCGGCCAGGCGATCCAGAACATGAACATCCTCTTCGGCCTGGACGAGCGCCTCGGCCTGTCCAACGTGGCCCTGCTGCCCTGAGGTTGGCCCCGGGCTCCCGCTGCGGGAGCCCGTCCCGAAGGATGTTCGACGAAGGATTGACCTGGCTTAGTTGACCATTTTTCTCGGGTAAGCGGATAATAGCCCGCAATGTTGTAACGTACGGCTTCGGCCGGGAGACATCTGACATGACCATCGAGACCTTCACCCCCACCCCGCTGATCTTCTCCAACGGGGCCGCGCACAAGGTGAAGACGCTGATCGACGAAGAAGGCAATCCGCGTCTGAAACTGCGCGTCTTCGTCACCGGCGGCGGCTGCTCGGGCTTCCAGTACGGCTTCACCTTCGACGAGGACACCGCGGACGACGACACCGTGGTGGAACGCGATGGTGTCAGCCTGGTGGTCGACCCGATGAGCTTCCAGTACCTCGCCGGCGCCGAGGTGGACTACCAGGAAGGCCTGGAAGGTTCGCGCTTCGTGATCAAGAACCCGAACGCCGCCACCACCTGCGGGTGCGGACAGTCGTTCTCGATCTGAGTCGGCCGTAATGACGAAACGCCGCGCATCTGCGCGGCGTTTTCGTTTGTTCAGGCGGGGTAGAGGGCGCCGAGTATCCGTGGCCCGGCCGCGCCTGTGACTTCCGGGCGGTTGCCGGGCAGGCGCTGGAGGAAACGGTGCGCCAGCCAGGCGAAGGCCATGGCCTCCATCCATTCCGGCGCCACGCCATATTCCGCAGTACTGGCCACCTTCGCCCTGGGCAGGTGCGCCGCCAGGCGCGCCATGAATGCGCCATTGAAGGCGCCGCCGCCGCATACCAGTACTTCTTCGCAGCCCGGCTGTGCGTGCAGCAGGGATTCGGCGATGCTGCGGGCGCTGAGCTCCAGCAGGGTGGCCTGCACGTCCTCGGCGGGCAGGACGGGGCCTTCGGCCAGCTTCGCCTTCAGCCAGGGCAGGTTGAAACGTTCGCGCCCGGTGCTCTTCGGCCCGCGGGTGGCGAAGAAGTCGTCGGCGAGGAAGCGCTGCAGCAGTCCGTCATTCACCTGGCCGCTGGCCGCCCAGGCGCCGTCGCGGTCATAGGATTCGCCGCGCTGGTCGTGGATCCAACTGTCCAGCAGCACGTTGCCCGGTCCGCAGTCAAAGCCGCGTACCGGCTCGCCCGGGGCGAGCAGCGAGACGTTGCTGAAGCCGCCGACGTTCAATACGGCTCGCAGCTTTTCGTTGCCGAACAGCGCCTGGTGGAAGGCCGGGACCAGCGGCGCGCCCTGGCCACCTGCGGCCAGGTCGCGGCGGCGGAAGTCGGCCACCACGTCGATGCCGGTCAGCTCGGCGAGCAGGGCGGGATTGTCGATCTGCACGGTGAAGCCGCGCTGCGGCTCGTGGCGCACGGTCTGACCGTGGCTGCCGATGGCGCGGATGGCTTGCGGCGGCAATTGCTGGCGCTGCAGCAGTTCCAGGATGCCCTGGGCGGCGAGCCGTACCCAGGCATTCTCGGCGCAGGCACCGCGGGCGATCTCGTCGGGGCCGCTGGCGCACAGGGCCAGGAGTTCGGCGCGCAGGTCCGCGGGCATAGGGAGGTAGTGGGAGGCGAGCAGGGTGGTGGAATCCTCACCCTGCTCGACCAGGGCGATGTCCAGGCCATCGAGGCTGGTGCCGGACATCACTCCCAGGTAGAGCGCCATGGCTCAGCGCTGCTGCTCTTGTTGCTTGTTCATGGCCAGGGAGGTGGGCTTCTCCTGGTCCATGCGCGCCATCAGCGGCTGGGTCTGGGCCAGGAAACGCTTGCGGTCCGGGCCGGCCAGCGGGTCGGCCATCGGCAGCTTGGCGCTCAGCGGGTCGACGTACTGGCCGTTGACATGGAACTCGTAGTGCAGGTGCGGGCCGGTGGCCAGGCCGGTCATGCCGACGTAGCCGATGATCTGCCCCTGCTTGACCGCGACGCCGCTGCGGATGCCCTTGGCGAAGCGGCTCATGTGGCCGTAGACGGTCTGGTAGGTCGAGCCGTGCTGGATGACCACCGCGTTGCCGTAGCCGCCCTTGCGCCCGGCCTCGAGCACCTTGCCGTCGCCGGTGGCCTTGATCGGCGTGCCGATGGGCGCGGCGTAGTCGACGCCCTTGTGCGCGCGGATTTTGTTCAGGATCGGGTGCAGGCGCCCCATGGAGAAGCGCGAGCTGATGCGGGCGAAGTCCACCGGGGTGCGGATGAACGCCTTGCGCATGCTGGTGCCGTCGGCGCGGTAGTAGCTGGTGTTGCCGGTCTTGTTGGTGAAGCGCACCGCGGTGTATTCCTTGCCGCGGTTGATGAAGCGCGCGGCGAGGATGTTGCCGGTGTCCACCTGGCGGCCGTTGACCACCTTCTTCTCGTAGATCACGTCGAACTGGTCGCCTTCGCGCAGGTCGAGGGCGAAGTCGATGTCGTAGCCGAAGATGTTCGCCAGGGCCATGATCAGGTCATGGGACAGGCCGGCTTCCTTGCCCGCGGTGAACAGCGAGCTGTCGATGCGGCCATGGGCGTAGGCGGTGTGCACATCCGGCTTGACCAGGTCGCGCTTGAACGCATAGCCCTTGGCGGACTTGTTCAGGCTGATGGTCTCCAGGTCGCTCTGCTTGATGCGTAGGCTCTGCAGCTCGCCTTGCGGGCTGATCAGGAACTCGACTTCGTGGCCGACGTCCAGGCGGGTGAACTGCTTGGCGTCCTTGCTGCTGGCCAGCACGTCGTGCACCAGGCCGGCCGGCAGGCCAGCCTTGGCGAAGACGGTGGAAAGGGTGTCGCCCTTGCCCACGGTCACGCGTTTCCACGCCGGTTCGGCGGGCGTGGCGGGTTGGGTGTCGTTGGAAGCCTTGAGTTCTTTCTTTTCTTCTTCCGCGTCTTTTCCGGCGCGGTTGTCGTCGTTCTGCCCTTCGATCCGTGCGAAGGGAGAATCGCTGTTCTCGGTGACCTGCGGGCTTCGCAGGTCGTCCTTTTCCTGAATGATGCGGTCGGAACCGCCGTCCAGCTCCAGATTGAGCGTGGTCTTCTTCGCCTCGACTTCACTCGAGGGGAACACCAGCAGAGCCAGGCTGAGGAGCGCTGCTACACCGCTTGCGGCCAGCAGATGGCTCTTCGGATAGTAGGGCGCTTTCTGATTCGATTGCGTCATGGCATGAGTGGTGTTTTTGGAATGTGAAATAACTGCCTAAAATATAACCAAATTCCCCTCGAAGCAAGTCTATCGCCCAGGGTTTGACGCCATTTCCCCGTACGCCGGGCAAAACTTGTTTTTAGTGCCCGATCTTGTATGGTTGGTTCCCTTTTGATTGCCGGAAAAACGGAACGGGAACTGTGATGAAGTCGGTCGAAGAGCAGCTGGCGCTGATCAAGCGTGGTGCGGATGAACTTCTGGTGGAGGCTGAGCTGGTCGAGAAGCTCAAGCGCGGCCAGCCACTGCGGATCAAGGCGGGTTTCGACCCGACCGCGCCGGACCTGCACCTCGGGCATACCGTCCTCATTAATAAGCTGCGTCAGTTCCAGGACCTCGGTCATCAGGTGATCTTCCTCATCGGGGACTTCACCGGGATGATCGGCGACCCCAGCGGCAAGAGCGCCACCCGTCCGCCGCTGACCCGCGAGCAGGTGCTGGAGAACGCCGAGACATACAAATCCCAGGTCTTCAAGATCCTCGACCCGGCCAGGACCGAGGTGGCATTCAACTCCACCTGGATGGACAAGCTGACTCCGGCCGATTTCATTCGTCTCGCCTCCCAGTACACCGTCGCCCGTATGCTCGAGCGCGATGACTTCAGCAAACGCTATGCCAGCAATCAGTCCATCGCCATCCACGAGTTCCTCTATCCGCTGGTGCAGGGCTACGACTCGGTGGCGCTGCGCGCCGACGTGGAGCTGGGCGGTACCGACCAGAAGTTCAACCTGCTCATGGGGCGCGAGCTGCAGCGCGCCTATGACCAGGAGCCGCAGTGCATCCTGACCATGCCGCTGCTGGAAGGCCTGGATGGCGTGAAGAAGATGTCCAAGTCCCTGGGCAACTACATCGGCATTCAGGAAGCGCCGGGTGTCATGTACAGCAAGCTCGTTTCCATTCCGGACACTTTGATGTGGCGTTACTTCGAGCTGCTCAGCTTCCGCTCGATGGACGAGATCAATGCCCTGCGCAAGGATGTCGAGGCTGGTGCCAACCCGCGTGACGTCAAGATCAAGCTGGCGGAAGAGATCGTCGCCCGCTTCCATGGCGAAGAAGCCGCCGCCAATGCCCACAAGTCCGCAGGCAATCGCCTGAAGGAAGGCGAACTGCCGGAAGACATCCCGGAAGTGGAAGTGGCCGCCACCGAGGACCTTCCCATCGGCGCCGTGCTGAACCGTGCCGGCCTGGTGAAGAACTCCGCCGTGGCTCGCGACCTGCTGGGCGCTGGTGGCGTGCGTATCGATGGCCATGCCGTGGATCGCAGCTTCGTCTTCAAGGTCGGTGCTACTCATATAGTGCAGGCCGGCAAGAAGGCGTTCGCGAAGGTCACTTTGCTGGCCGAGTGAAAACTTTCAGAAAAGTGTTGACGGGCATTCTGAAGTCCCTATAATGCGCACCACTCCCAGCGATGAAGCGCTGAAAGAGCTTGAAAATCAAGCACTTAAGCAGGTTCGAAGTTGAGAGTGGTGATCAGGCAGGTGATTCACTTGCCGCCTTTGGGTTCGACAGCTGCTCCGGCAGCGAGCCAAAAGGAAGATCGCCGAGGTGCTTGACAGCGAGTTTGTTCGCTGTAGAATGCGCCTCCCGCTGACGAGAAGCTCCGGCCGATCGACAGCGCAAGCGGTTGAGTAGGAACGAAAAATTCTGAAAATAACGCTTGACGAAATAAGAGGTTGGCGTAGAATGCGCGGCCTCGGTTGAGACGAAAGCCTTAACCAACTGCTCTTTAACAAGTTGAATCAAGCAATTCGTGTGGGTGCTTGTGAGCTAAGACTGGTGATCGCAAGATTATCAGCATCACAAGTAACACTCGTGAATTCGAGAGTTTTTTGCGATTGCTGAGCCAAGTTTAGGGTTTTCTCAAAACCCGATCAGTATTGAACTGAAGAGTTTGATCATGGCTCAGATTGAACGCTGGCGGCAGGCCTAACACATGCAAGTCGAGCGGATGAAGGGAGCTTGCTTCTGGATTCAGCGGCGGACGGGTGAGTAATGCCTAGGAATCTGCCTGGTAGTGGGGGACAACGTTCCGAAAGGAGCGCTAATACCGCATACGTCCTACGGGAGAAAGTGGGGGATCTTCGGACCTCACGCTATCAGATGAGCCTAGGTCGGATTAGCTAGTAGGTGGGGTAATGGCTCACCTAGGCGACGATCCGTAACTGGTCTGAGAGGATGATCAGTCACACTGGAACTGAGACACGGTCCAGACTCCTACGGGAGGCAGCAGTGGGGAATATTGGACAATGGGCGAAAGCCTGATCCAGCCATGCCGCGTGTGTGAAGAAGGTCTTCGGATTGTAAAGCACTTTAAGTTGGGAGGAAGGGCAGTAAGTTAATACCTTGCTGTTTTGACGTTACCAACAGAATAAGCACCGGCTAACTTCGTGCCAGCAGCCGCGGTAATACGAAGGGTGCAAGCGTTAATCGGAATTACTGGGCGTAAAGCGCGCGTAGGTGGTTTGGTAAGATGGATGTGAAATCCCCGGGCTCAACCTGGGAACTGCATCCATAACTGCCTGACTAGAGTACGGTAGAGGGTGGTGGAATTTCCTGTGTAGCGGTGAAATGCGTAGATATAGGAAGGAACACCAGTGGCGAAGGCGACCACCTGGACTGATACTGACACTGAGGTGCGAAAGCGTGGGGAGCAAACAGGATTAGATACCCTGGTAGTCCACGCCGTAAACGATGTCGACTAGCCGTTGGGATCCTTGAGATCTTAGTGGCGCAGCTAACGCGATAAGTCGACCGCCTGGGGAGTACGGCCGCAAGGTTAAAACTCAAATGAATTGACGGGGGCCCGCACAAGCGGTGGAGCATGTGGTTTAATTCGAAGCAACGCGAAGAACCTTACCTGGCCTTGACATGTCCGGAATCCTGCAGAGATGCGGGAGTGCCTTCGGGAATCGGAACACAGGTGCTGCATGGCTGTCGTCAGCTCGTGTCGTGAGATGTTGGGTTAAGTCCCGTAACGAGCGCAACCCTTGTCCTTAGTTACCAGCACGTTATGGTGGGCACTCTAAGGAGACTGCCGGTGACAAACCGGAGGAAGGTGGGGATGACGTCAAGTCATCATGGCCCTTACGGCCAGGGCTACACACGTGCTACAATGGTCGGTACAGAGGGTTGCCAAGCCGCGAGGTGGAGCTAATCCCAGAAAACCGATCGTAGTCCGGATCGCAGTCTGCAACTCGACTGCGTGAAGTCGGAATCGCTAGTAATCGTGAATCAGAATGTCACGGTGAATACGTTCCCGGGCCTTGTACACACCGCCCGTCACACCATGGGAGTGGGTTGCTCCAGAAGTAGCTAGTCTAACCGCAAGGGGGACGGTTACCACGGAGTGATTCATGACTGGGGTGAAGTCGTAACAAGGTAGCCGTAGGGGAACCTGCGGCTGGATCACCTCCTTAATCGATGATCTCAGCTTTCTCATAAGCTCCCACACGAATTGCTTGATTCACTGGTTAGACGATTAGGTTGTTGCTCGGTTGGTTAGAGCGCACCCCAGGCTCTTGGATTGAGAGTAGGGTGAGGTCGACCTGCAGGGCCGAAACGATTGGGTCTGTAGCTCAGTTGGTTAGAGCGCACCCCTGATAAGGGTGAGGTCGGCAGTTCGAATCTGCCCAGACCCACCAATTGTTGTGGTGGTGCCTTGATCTGATGGGGCCATAGCTCAGCTGGGAGAGCGCCTGCTTTGCACGCAGGAGGTCAGGAGTTCGATCCTCCTTGGCTCCACCATCTTCCGCAATCGTCGTAAAGCTCAGACAGGAATGTTCGATAGAACGAACCTTGCTGTCTGGTCTTTGTACCGGAACCGTTCTTTAAAAATTTGGGTATGTGATAGAAGTAGACTGAATGATCTCTTTCACTGGTGATCATTCAAGTCAAGGTAAAATTTGCGAGTTCAAGCGCGAATTTTCGGCGAATGTCGTCTTCACGTTCGAGACGTATGACCAGATTGCTTGGGGTTATATGGTCAAGTGAAGAAGCGCATACGGTGGATGCCTTGGCAGTCAGAGGCGATGAAAGACGTGGTAGCCTGCGATAAGCTTCGGGGAGTCGGCAAACAGACTTTGATCCGGAGATCTCTGAATGGGGGAACCCAGCCAGCACAAGCTGGTTATCACACACTGAATCCATAGGTGTGTGAGGCGAACCAGGGGAACTGAAACATCTAAGTACCCTGAGGAACAGAAATCAACCGAGATTCCCTTAGTAGTGGCGAGCGAACGGGGACTAGCCCTTAAGCTTCTTAGAATCTAACAGAACGCTCTGGAAAGTGCGGCCATAGTGGGTGATAGCCCCGTATGTGAAAGGTTCTAGGAAGTGAAATCGAGTAGGACGGCGCACGTGAAACGTTGTCTGAACATGGGGGGACCATCCTCCAAGGCTAAATACTACTGACTGACCGATAGTGAACCAGTACCGTGAGGGAAAGGCGAAAAGAACCCCGGAGAGGGGAGTGAAATAGAACCTGAAACCGTATGCGTACAAGCAGTGGGAGCCCACTTGTTGGGTGACTGCGTACCTTTTGTATAATGGGTCAGCGACTTATATTCAGTGGCGAGCTTAACCGAATAGGGGAGGCGTAGCGAAAGCGAGTCTTAATAGGGCGTTTAGTCGCTGGGTATAGACCCGAAACCGGGCGATCTATCCATGAGCAGGTTGAAGGTTAGGTAACACTGACTGGAGGACCGAACCCACTCCCGTTGAAAAGGTAGGGGATGACTTGTGGATCGGAGTGAAAGGCTAATCAAGCTCGGAGATAGCTGGTTCTCCTCGAAAGCTATTTAGGTAGCGCCTCACGTATCACTCCAGGGGGTAGAGCACTGTTTCGGCTAGGGGGTCATCCCGACTTACCAAACCGATGCAAACTCCGAATACCTGGAAGTGTCAGCGTGGGAGACACACGGCGGGTGCTAACGTCCGTCGTGAAAAGGGAAACAACCCAGACCGTCAGCTAAGGTCCCAAAGTTGTGGTTAAGTGGTAAACGATGTGGGAAGGCTTAGACAGCTAGGAGGTTGGCTTAGAAGCAGCCACCCTTTAAAGAAAGCGTAATAGCTCACTAGTCGAGTCGGCCTGCGCGGAAGATGTAACGGGGCTCAAACCACACACCGAAGCTACGGGTGCATCGTAAGATGCGCGGTAGAGGAGCGTTCTGTAAGCCTGTGAAGGTGAGTTGAGAAGCTTGCTGGAGGTATCAGAAGTGCGAATGCTGACATGAGTAACGACAATGGGAGTGAAAAACTCCCACGCCGAAAGACCAAGGGTTCCTGCGCAACGTTAATCGACGCAGGGTTAGTCGGCCCCTAAGGCGAGGCAGAAATGCGTAGTCGATGGGAAACAGGTTAATATTCCTGTACTTCTAGTTACTGCGATGGAGGGACGGAGAAGGCTAGGCCAGCTTGGCGTTGGTTGTCCAAGTTTAAGGTTGTAGGCTGGGCACTTAGGCAAATCCGGGTGTTCAAGGCCGAGAGCTGATGACGAGCTTTCTTTTAGAGAGCGAAGTGGTTGATGCCATGCTTCCAGGAAAAGCTTCTAAGCTTCAGGTAACTAGGAACCGTACCCGAAACCGACACAGGTGGTCGGGTAGAGAATACCAAGGCGCTTGAGAGAACTCGGGTGAAGGAACTAGGCAAAATGGCACCGTAACTTCGGGAGAAGGTGCGCCGGTGAGGGTGAAGTATTTACTGCGTAAGCCCACGCCGGTCGAAGATACCAGGCCGCTGCGACTGTTTATTAAAAACACAGCACTCTGCAAACACGAAAGTGGACGTATAGGGTGTGACGCCTGCCCGGTGCCGGAAGGTTAATTGATGGGGTTAGCGAAAGCGAAGCTCTTGATCGAAGCCCCGGTAAACGGCGGCCGTAACTATAACGGTCCTAAGGTAGCGAAATTCCTTGTCGGGTAAGTTCCGACCTGCACGAATGGCGTAACGATGGCGGCGCTGTCTCCACCCGAGACTCAGTGAAATTGAAATCGCTGTGAAGATGCAGTGTATCCGCGGCTAGACGGAAAGACCCCGTGAACCTTTACTGTAGCTTTGCACTGGACTTTGAGCCTGCTTGTGTAGGATAGGTGGGAGGCTTTGAAGCGTGGACGCCAGTTCGCGTGGAGCCAACCTTGAAATACCACCCTGGCATGCTTGAGGTTCTAACTCTGATCCGTTATCCGGATCGAGGACAGTGTATGGTGGGCAGTTTGACTGGGGCGGTCTCCTCCTAAAGAGTAACGGAGGAGTACGAAGGTGCGCTCAGACCGGTCGGAAATCGGTCGTAGAGTATAAAGGCAAAAGCGCGCTTGACTGCGAGACAGACACGTCGAGCAGGTACGAAAGTAGGTCTTAGTGATCCGGTGGTTCTGTATGGAAGGGCCATCGCTCAACGGATAAAAGGTACTCCGGGGATAACAGGCTGATACCGCCCAAGAGTTCATATCGACGGCGGTGTTTGGCACCTCGATGTCGGCTCATCACATCCTGGGGCTGAAGCCGGTCCCAAGGGTATGGCTGTTCGCCATTTAAAGTGGTACGCGAGCTGGGTTTAGAACGTCGTGAGACAGTTCGGTCCCTATCTGCCGTGGACGTTTGAGATTTGAGAGGGGCTGCTCCTAGTACGAGAGGACCGGAGTGGACGAACCTCTGGTGTTCCGGTTGTCACGCCAGTGGCACTGCCGGGTAGCTATGTTCGGAATAGATAACCGCTGAAAGCATCTAAGCGGGAAACTAGCCTCAAGATGAGATCTCACTGGGAACTTGATTCCCCTGAAGGGCCGTCGAAGACTACGACGTTGATAGGTCGGGTGTGTAAGCGCTGTGAGGCGTTGAGCTAACCGATACTAATTGCCCGTGAGGCTTGACCATATAACACCCAAACAATTTGTGTGTTGGACGGTGAAGTCGACGAACCGAAAGTTTGTGTGAACCGCAAAGAAGACCTGTCACATACCCGAATCTGGATGAGCGTGTGCGCAAGCCACGAGCATCCGAAAGAATTGCTTGACGACCATAGAGCGTTGGAACCACCTGATCCCATCCCGAACTCAGCAGTGAAACGACGCATCGCCGATGGTAGTGTGGGGTTTCCCCATGTGAGAGTAGGTCATCGTCAAGCACCTATCCCAAAACCCCTGATCAGCCTGGCTGGTCGGGGGTTTTGCTTTGGGGCGCGGAAAAGCCGGGGCGATGGGAGCAGATACCCGCGCCATTGCATTCCCCTTGTAGGAGCGCGCCCTGCGCGCGATATCGCGGGCAGGGCCCGCTCCTACAGGGGGGCGGGGCCATGGTGATGGGTATCGCTGCGCTCAACGCCATCCTGCGAGGGTGTGTCTCCTGCGCCCGTAGGAGTAATTGTCTACAGACTGTAGTGCTCTTCGTAGGAGCGAGCTTGCTCGCGAACAGAATCCTCGAAGGGGCTCATTCGCGAGCAAGCTCGCTCCTACAGGCGGGTTCGGACCCCGGCGAAACCCATGCGGCCATGGCGATGGGTTTCGCTGTGCTCAACACCATCCTACGAGAAGCATCTTGCGTAGGGCGGATAACGCCCCAGGCGTTATCCGCCGTCGGACCATAACCGCGAACGGTTATGCGCCCTACAAGGGGCTCCGGGCATTTCCTGGTGTTTCGCCCGCCGATAGTGCATAGGCAAGCGGAAAGCGCCTCTATATCATGCGTGCCTTATTGTGGCGGGACGCGATATGCAGACATTGCTGAAACTACTGGGCGATGGACGATTCCATTCCGGCGAGGAGCTGGGGGCGGCGCTGGGTATCAGCCGTAGTGCCGTCTGGAAACGCCTGCAGGGCCTGGAGAGCGAGTTCGGGTTGGAGGTGCAATCCGTGCGCGGCCGTGGCTATCGCCTGGCCGAGCCGCTGGTGGCCATCGATCCGCAACGGGTCCGGGCGCCCTGGCCTCTGGACGTGCTGTTCTCGGTCGATTCGACCAATGCCGAAGTCATGCGCCGCCTGGATGCCGGCGCCGCCACGCCCTTCGCCGTGGTGGCCGAGCGGCAGACGGCGGGAAGGGGGCGGCGCGGGCGCGCCTGGGTGAGTCCGTTCGGCGCCAACCTTTATTGCACCCTGGGTATCTCCGTGAGGGGAGGGCCCAAGGAGCTGGAAGGGCTGAGTCTGGTCGTCGGCCTTGCCGTGGTGCGCGCCATCCAGTCGCTCGGCATCGCCGGTGTCGGCCTGAAGTGGCCGAACGACATCCTGCTCGATGGCAAGAAGCTGGCCGGCATTCTCCTGGAGTTGACCGGCGACCCTGCAGACCTGTGCAGCGTGGCCATCGGCATAGGCATCAATGTGAACATGCGTGCCGCGGAAGGCATCGATCAGCCCTGGACGTCCTTGCGCGAAGCCGCGGGGCGCCCGGTGGATCGCAACGAACTGCTCGCCGCGCTGAGCCGGGAATTGGAGTGGCACCTGGCCCGTCATCGCGAGCAGGGCTTTGCGGCCAGCCAGCGGGAGTGGGAGTCCTTCCATCTGTGGCAGGGGCGCGAAGTCGTGCTTTCGACCGCTGCCAAGCACATCGTCGGCCGCGCCTTGGGGATCGACGAGCTAGGGGCGTTGCGCCTCGAGGTCGATGGCGTGGAAAGCCGCTTCAGCGGGGGCGAGTTGAGTCTGAGGTTGTCTGATGATTCTTGAACTGGACTGTGGCAATAGCCTGATCAAATGGCGGGTGGTCCGCTCCGCCGGGTTGGCGACCGTTGCCTCCGGCGTCGCGGATTCCGATGCTGCGCTGCTCGAGCGGCTGCGCGGCTGCGAGGGGCTCGCGCTTCGTCATTGCCGTCTGGTCAGCGTGCGCAGCGAACAGGAAACGGCGTCGCTCGTGCAGGCGTTGAGCGAGGCTTTCGGCATAGACGCGAGCATCGCGCAGCCGGCCGAGGTCCTGGCCGGTGTCCGCAATGGCTATCGCGACTACCAGCGCCTCGGTCTGGATCGCTGGGTGGCTCTGGTGGCTGGCTACAAATTGGCGGGTGGTGCGTGCTTGGTGCTCGATCTGGGCACCGCGGTGACCTCCGACCTGGTGGATGCCGCCGGGCAGCACCTGGGGGGCTATATCTGCCCGGGCATGCCGTTGATGCGGAGCCAACTGCGCACCCATACCCGGCGTATCCGTTACGACGACGCGGCGGCTCGCGAAGCCTTGCAGGGGCTCTCGCCGGGGCGCGAGACCGCGGAAGCGGTGGAGCGGGGCTGCCTGTTGATGCTGCGCGGTTTCGTGCGCGAGCAATATCAGTTGGCCTGCGAGTTGCTCGGCGGCGACTGCGCCGTGTTCCTCACCGGCGGAGATGCCGAGCTGGTCAGGGATGAGCTGCCCCAGGCGCGAATCCTTCCCGACCTGGTCTTTACCGGCCTGGCCATCGCCTGCCCGCTGGAGTAATACCCCTCATGCGTTGGTTCTTTCTGTTCCTCCTGGTGCTGAACGCCTTCTACTTCATCTGGCATCAGCAGCAGACGCCCTTGCGGGCGAAGGAAATCGCGCCCCTGAGCCTGTACCGCAGCGAGCAGAAGAACATCCGCCTGCTCAGCGAGTCGCCGGAGTCCGCGCAGCGGCGCCAGTCGGAAGCGGCCGGGGCGCCGCCTGCACAGGAGAGCGCATGCCTCTACTTCGGCCCCTTCTCCGACGAGAACCGGGCCAAGGCGCTCGAACAGCGCCTCACCAGCCTCGACATGCACGTGAGCCGGCAGAAGATCGACGCCGCCGCCGGAACCGACTACTGGGTCTACCTGCCGCCCCTGGCGTCGCGCCAGGCCTCGCTCTGGCAGCTGCGTGAACTGCAGGCGCGCAAGATCGATAGCTACATCATCACCGAGGGCAACCTCACCGATGGCATTTCCCTGGGGATCTTCCAGAACAAGGATTCGGCCGACGCGGTCGTCGAGCGCCTGAAGACCGCCGGATACGATGCCCTGGTGCGGGAGCTGGGGCGCAACCGCCACGACTTCTGGGTGCAGATCGCTCCCGAGAGCCGGCGCCTGGCGGACGACACTCTGCTGCGTCAGCTGGTCGTGGACTTCCCCGAATTGCAACGGCAAACAATGCCGTGCAAAAGCGTTGCAACCTCCGAATAGTTTGCATAAAATGGCGCCCGCTTCGTAGGGGGGACCTGAAAGGGGATGTCCGCGAAGTCGTTGTCGAAGAGCTAAGCTCAAGTTTTTAAAGAAAAAACTGTTGACAACGCGGTGGCACTCTGTAGAATGCCGCCTCACTCGGAGGGGTTCCCGAGCGGCCAAAGGGATCAGACTGTAAATCTGACGTCTCAGACTTCGAAGGTTCGAATCCTTCCCCCTCCACCAGTTTCAAGCGTGAGCGTCAGGCTCCGCGGGTATAGTTCAGTGGTAGAACCTCAGCCTTCCAAGCTGATGATGCGGGTTCGATTCCCGCTACCCGCTCCAGACTTGCTGCTTATGTTTGCTCATGTAGCTCAGCTGGTAGAGCACACCCTTGGTAAGGGTGAGGTCAGCGGTTCAAATCCGCTCATGAGCTCCACTTAACAAAGGCAGATATGAAAGTATCTGCCTTTGTTTTATCGGTGATACGGCTTTCTCAATTCCTAGTGGGAGACGGTCAAAATGGCTAAAGAGAAGTTTGAACGTAACAAACCGCACGTCAACGTCGGCACCATCGGCCACGTCGACCACGGTAAGACCACTCTGACCGCTGCTCTGACCAAGGTCTGCTCCGAGACCTGGGGTGGCTCCGCTCGCGCCTTCGACCAGATCGACAACGCGCCGGAAGAGAAAGCCCGTGGTATCACCATCAACACTTCGCACGTCGAATACGACTCGCCGGTACGCCACTACGCTCACGTAGACTGCCCGGGTCACGCCGACTACGTGAAGAACATGATCACCGGTGCTGCCCAGATGGACGGCGCGATCCTGGTTTGCTCGGCTGCTGACGGCCCCATGCCGCAGACCCGCGAGCACATCCTGCTGTCCCGTCAGGTAGGCGTTCCCTACATCGTCGTGTTCCTGAACAAGGCCGACATGGTTGACGACGCCGAGCTGCTGGAACTGGTCGAGATGGAAGTTCGCGACCTGCTGAACACCTACGACTTCCCGGGCGACGACACTCCGATCGTGATCGGTTCCGCTCTGATGGCTCTGAACGGCCAGGACGACAACGAGATGGGCGTTTCCGCCGTGCGCAAGCTGGTAGAAACCCTGGACTCCTACATCCCTGAGCCGGTTCGTGCCATCGACCAGCCGTTCCTGATGCCAATCGAGGACGTGTTCTCGATCTCCGGCCGCGGCACCGTGGTAACCGGTCGTGTTGAGCGCGGTATCGTCAAGGTCCAGGAAGAAGTGGAAATCGTCGGCATCCGTCCGACCACCAAGACCACCTGCACCGGCGTTGAAATGTTCCGCAAGCTGCTCGACGAAGGTCGTGCTGGCGAGAACGTCGGCGTCCTGCTGCGCGGCACCAAGCGTGAAGACGTAGAGCGTGGCCAGGTTCTGGCCAAGCCGGGCACCATCAAGCCGCACACCAAGTTCGAGTGCGAAGTGTACGTGCTGTCCAAGGAAGAAGGTGGTCGTCACACCCCGTTCTTCAAGGGCTACCGTCCGCAGTTCTACTTCCGTACCACCGACGTGACCGGCAACTGCGAGCTGCCGGAAGGCGTCGAGATGGTAATGCCGGGTGACAACGTCAAGATGACCGTCACCCTGATCGCTCCGATCGCCATGGAAGACGGCCTGCGCTTCGCTATTCGCGAAGGTGGTCGTACCGTTGGTGCCGGCGTGGTTGCCAAGATCATCGAATAATCGATTGATCTTTCCCTCTCAGGCCGGCATAATGGTCGGCCTGACTTTGTTCTAGGCCAGTAGCTCAATTGGCAGAGCGGCGGTCTCCAAAACCGCAGGTTGGGGGTTCGATTCCCTCCTGGCCTGCCAAATTTCTCGACGAAATTTGGCATTTCTTCAACGGGATTCCCAGCAGATGAATGCGAAGGCAGAAGCCAAAGAGTCGCGTTTCGATATCTTGAAGTGGCTCTTGGTCGCAGTGGTTGTTGTGGTCGGCGTCGTCGCCAACCAGTATTACTCCGCTCAACCGCTCCTCTATCGCGTGCTCGGTATCCTTGTTCTGGCGGCTGTTGCTGGCTTCGTAGCCCTGCAAACCGTCAAGGGTCGCGCTTTCTTCACCCTGGCGAAAGAGGCGCGCGCCGAGATTCGCAAGGTCGTATGGCCGACTCGCCAAGAAACGACTCAGACCACCATGATCGTGGTCGCAGTAGTGCTGGTAATGGCGCTGGTGCTGTGGGGGCTCGATTCCCTGCTGGGTTGGCTTGTTTCCATGATCGTAGGTTAAGGGTGTTCCGTGGCTAAGCGTTGGTACGTTGTGCATGCCTACTCGGGTTACGAGAAGCATGTCATGCGCTCGCTGATCGAGCGGGTCAAACTGGCCGGCATGGAAGATGGCTTCGGCGAGATTCTGGTCCCCACGGAAGAAGTCGTGGAGATGCGTAACGGCCAGAAGCGCAAGAGCGAGCGCAAGTTCTTCCCCGGCTACGTGCTGGTGCAGATGGAAATGAACGAGGGTACCTGGCACCTGGTCAAGGACACTCCTCGCGTCATGGGCTTCATCGGCGGTACCGCTGACAAGCCGGCTCCGATTACCGACAAGGAGGCTGAAGCCATCCTGCGTCGCGTCGCCGACAGTGGCGACAAGCCCAAGCCGAAGACGCTCTTCGAGCCGGGCGAAACCGTTCGCGTCATCGACGGTCCCTTCGCGGACTTCAATGGCGTGGTTGAAGAGGTCAACTACGAAAAGAGCCGGATCCAGGTCGCAGTGCTCATTTTCGGTCGCTCTACCCCGGTAGAGCTGGAGTTCAGCCAAGTCGAGAAAGTCTGACTGGCACAATGCATCCCACACCCCGCAGCCAGAGGCTGCGGGGTTTTGTCGTCCTTGGGATAAACGCGAAAGCAACCGGGGAGCCCTTGTGGCGCTAGAACCCGTAACTGGAGTAGCACATGGCTAAGAAAATTCAGGCTTACATCAAGCTGCAGGTAAAGGCTGGTCAAGCCAACCCGTCGCCGCCGGTTGGTCCCGCTCTGGGTCAGCACGGCGTGAACATCATGGAGTTCTGCAAGGCGTTCAACGCCAAGACCCAGGGCATGGAGCCCGGTCTGCCGACTCCGGTGATCATTACCGTTTACAGCGACCGCAGCTTCACCTTCGAAACCAAGAGCACCCCGGCTTCGGTACTGCTGAAGAAAGCTGCTGGCATCAGCAGCGGTTCCAGCCGCCCGAACAGCCAGAAAGTGGGCACCGTTACCCGTGCTCAGCTGGAAGAGATCGCCAAGGCCAAGCAGGCCGATCTGACCGCAGCTGACATGGATGCGGCCGTGCGTACCATCGCCGGTTCCGCGCGTAGCATGGGCCTCAACGTGGAGGGTGTGTAATGGCTAAGCTGACCAAGCGTCAAAAGGCTATCGCCGAGAAAATCGAAGCCGGCAAGCAATACGGCTTCGAAGATGCCGCCAAACTGCTGGCCGAGCTGTCGACCATCAAGTTCAAGGAGTCCGTGGACATCGCCATCAACCTGGGCGTCGATCCGCGTAAATCCGACCAGGTCGTTCGTGGTGCCACCGTTCTGCCGAACGGTACCGGCAAGAGCGTCCGCGTTGCCGTCTTCACCCAGGGCCCGGCTGCTGAAGCCGCTCTGGCTGCAGGCGCCGACAAGGTCGGCATGGACGAGCTGGCTGCCGAGATGAAGGCCGGCGACCTGAGCTACGACGTGGTCATCGCCTCCCCGGACGCGATGCGCGTTGTCGGTCAGCTGGGTCAGGTTCTCGGCCCGCGCGGCCTGATGCCGAACCCGAAAGTCGGTACCGTGACCCCGGACGTAGCCACTGCCGTGAAGAACGCCAAGGCTGGCCAGGTTCGCTTCCGTACCGACAAGAACGGCATCATCCACGCCTCCGTTGGCAAGATCGATTTCGAGCCGGTCAAGCTGAAGCAGAACGTCGAAGCTCTGCTGGCTGACCTGAAGCGCCTGAAGCCCGCCTCCTCGAAGGGCGTGTACGTTCAGCGCGTGACCCTGAGCACCACCATGGGCCCGGGTCTGCAGATCGATCAGGCTTCCCTGGAAGGCTGATAAGACAAAGTCGGGTGGTGGGCCTGGCTCATCACCCGCAGGTATTGGGGTCCCTGCCTGGCGGGGGCTGTCCAAGACCGTAGGCGGCGCAAGCCTTAAACCACAAGCCTACGCAGATGGTGCTCCCGATTCGTTAACCGGATCAGACACCAAAACGCCGTCCGGCTCCGGCTGGACGAAACGGTAACATCCAGGAGTAAACCCGTGGCAATCAAACTCGAAGACAAGAAGGCCATCGTCGCTGAAGTCAACGAGGCTGCCAAAGCCGGTCTGTCCGCTGTCGTGGCTGATGCCCGTGGCGTGACCGTCGGCGCAATGACCGGACTCCGTAAAGAGGCCCGCGCAGCTGGTGTGTACGTGAAAGTCGTACGTAACACCCTGCTCAAGCGCGCCGTTGAAGGCACTCAGTTCGAAGTGCTCAACGACACGTTCAAGGGCCCGACCCTGATTGCTTTCTCCAACGAACATCCGGGCGCTGCCGCCCGTATCTTCAAGGAGTTCGCCAAGGGTCAGGACAAGTTCGAGATCAAGGCGGCCGCGTTCGAGGGTCAATTCCTCGCAGCCAATCAGATCGACGTTCTGGCGACCCTGCCGACCTACAACGAAGCCGTTGCACAGCTGATGAGCGTGATCCAAGGCGCTACCAGCAAGCTGGCTCGTACTCTGGCGGCTATTCGCGACCAGAAAGAAGCCGCCGCTGCCTAAGGCAACCGGTACGCTTTCAAACCTTTTTTGTTTAATCGATGGCGCGAGCGCCGTCACCCAATACAGGAATTAGAGTCATGGCTCTGACCAACGAAGACATCATCAACGCCGTATCCGAAATGTCCGTCATGCAGATCGTTGAACTGATCAAGGCGATGGAAGAGAAGTTCGGCGTTACCGCTGCTGCCGCTGTTGCCGCTGGCCCGGCTGTTGCCGCTGCCGCTGCCGAAGAGCAGACCGAGTTCACCATCGTCCTGGCCGAAGCTGGCGACAAGAAAGTGAACGTGATCAAGGTCGTTCGTGAACTGACCGGCCTGGGCCTGAAAGAAGCCAAGGCTGTCGTTGACGGCGCCCCGGGCGTGGTCAAGGAAGGCGCTTCGAAAGAAGAGGCCGAAGCTGCCAAGAAAGCCCTGGAAGAAGCTGGCGCCAAGGTCGAGCTCAAGTAAGCTCGCCCCTTGCGTCTACAGCCCGAGCGTCAAGCGACAGGCTGATGGCTGGTGGCTTTTGCCACCGGCCTTTTTCCGTTCTGGGTGGGGTGCCGACAGGCCCCTTCCCATAACGGAAAACTCCCACCCTCAGGGGTGGCGCAAACGCCAGGTTTGCACGATTTTTCGGCTGCTCCCGTGGGAGAGGCCAAACAAGCAGGTGACCAAGCTGGGGAACGCTGATGGCTTACTCATACACTGAGAAAAAACGTATCCGCAAGGACTTTAGCAAGTTGCCGGACGTCATGGATGTGCCGTATTTGCTGGCCATCCAGCTGGATTCCTATCGCGAATTCCTGCAGGCAGGTGCAAGCAAGGATCAGATCCGCGACATCGGTCTGCATGCGGCCTTCAAGTCCGTTTTCCCGATTATCAGCTATTCCGGCAACGCTGCCCTGGAATACGTCGGTTATCGCCTGGGTGAGCCGGCCTTCGACGTCAAGGAGTGCGTGCTGCGCGGCGTGACCTTCGCCGTCCCGCTGCGGGTGAAAGTGCGCCTGATCATCTTCGACAAAGAGTCGTCGAGCAAAGCGATCAAGGACATCAAGGAGCAGGAAGTCTACATGGGGGAAATCCCCCTGATGACCGAGAACGGTACCTTCATCATCAACGGTACCGAGCGCGTCATCGTTTCCCAGCTGCACCGTTCCCCGGGTGTGTTCTTCGACCACGACCGTGGCAAGACCCACAGCTCCGGCAAGCTGCTGTACTCCGCGCGCATCATTCCTTACCGCGGTTCCTGGCTCGACTTCGAATTCGATCCGAAGGACTGCGTGTTCGTCCGTATCGACCGTCGCCGCAAGCTGCCGGCGTCCGTCCTGCTGCGCGCGCTGGGCTATAGCACCGAGGAGATCCTCGATGCCTTCTACGCGACCAACGTCTACCACATCAAGGGCGAAGGTCTGCGTCTGGAGCTGGTGCCGCACCGTCTGCGCGGCGAGATCGCCAGCTTCGACATCAAGGATGCCGCCGGCAAGGTCATCGTCGAAGCGGGCCGCCGTATCACTGCGCGCCACATCAACCAGCTGGAGAAGGCTGGCATCACCGAGCTGGAAGTGCCCTTCGACTACCTCATTGGCCGTACCGTGGCCAAGGCTGTCGTGCACCCGGCTACCGGCGAGATCATCGCCGAGTGCAACACCGAGCTGACCGTCGACGTACTGGCGAAGATCGCCAAGGCCCAGGTCGTGCGCCTGGAAACCCTGTACACCAACGACATCGACTGCGGTCCGTTCATCTCCGACACGCTGAAGATCGACTCCACCGGCAACCAGCTGGAAGCCCTGGTCGAGATCTACCGCATGATGCGTCCCGGCGAGCCGCCGACCAAGGAAGCCGCAGAGACACTGTTCGGCAACCTGTTCTTCAGCGCCGAGCGCTACGACCTGTCCGCCGTCGGCCGCATGAAGTTCAACCGCCGCATCGGCCGCAGCGAGATCGAAGGTCCGGGCGTGCTGAGCAAGGAAGACATCGTCGACGTACTGCGCACTCTGGTCGACATCCGTAACGGCAAGGGCATCGTCGACGACATCGACCACCTGGGCAACCGTCGCGTGCGTTGCGTCGGCGAGATGGCCGAGAACCAGTTCCGCGTTGGCCTGGTGCGCGTCGAGCGCGCGGTCAAGGAACGTCTGTCCATGGCCGAAAGCGAAGGCCTGATGCCGCAGGACCTGATCAACGCCAAGCCGGTGGCCGCCGCGATCAAGGAGTTCTTCGGTTCCAGCCAGCTGTCGCAGTTCATGGACCAGAACAATCCGCTCTCCGAGATCACCCACAAACGCCGCGTCTCCGCACTCGGCCCAGGTGGTCTGACCCGTGAGCGCGCGGGCTTCGAGGTCCGTGACGTACACCCGACCCACTACGGCCGCGTGTGCCCGATCGAAACCCCTGAAGGTCCGAACATCGGTCTGATCAACTCCCTGGCGACCTACGCCCGCACCAACAAGTACGGCTTCCTGGAAAGCCCGTACCGCGTGGTGAAGGAAGGCCTGGTCAGCGACGAGATCGTGTTCCTCTCCGCCATCGAAGAGGCCGACCACGTGATCGCCCAGGCCTCCGCGACCCTGGACGCGAAGGGCCGCCTGATCGACGAGCTGGTCGCCGTACGTCACCTGAACGAATTCACCGTGAAGGCGCCGGAAGACGTCACCCTCATGGACGTATCGCCGAAGCAGGTCGTTTCCGTCGCTGCCTCGCTGATTCCGTTCCTCGAGCACGACGACGCCAACCGTGCGCTCATGGGTTCGAACATGCAGCGTCAGGCCGTTCCGACCCTGCGCGCCGACAAGCCGCTGGTGGGCACCGGCATGGAGCGCAACGTCGCCCGTGACTCCGGCGTATGCGTGGTGGCTCGCCGCGGCGGCGTGATCGACTCGGTCGACGCCAGCCGTATCGTGGTGCGCGTGGCGGACGACGAAGTCGAAACCGGCGAAGCCGGCGTCGACATCTACAACCTGACCAAGTACACCCGTTCCAACCAGAACACCTGCATCAACCAGCGTCCGCTGGTGAGCAAGGGTGACGTGATCGCCCGCGGCGACATCCTCGCCGACGGTCCGTCCACCGACATGGGTGAACTGGCCCTGGGCCAGAACATGCGCGTCGCGTTCATGCCCTGGAACGGCTTCAACTTCGAAGACTCCATCTGCCTGTCCGAGCGCGTGGTCCAGGAAGATCGTTTCACCACGATCCACATCCAGGAACTGACCTGCGTCGCCCGTGACACCAAGCTCGGCCCAGAAGAAATCACCGCGGACATCCCGAACGTGGGTGAGGCCGCGCTGAACAAGCTGGACGAAGCCGGCATCGTCTACGTCGGCGCCGAAGTGCAGGCCGGCGACATCCTGGTCGGCAAGGTCACCCCGAAAGGCGAGACCCAGCTGACTCCGGAAGAGAAGCTGCTGCGCGCGATCTTCGGTGAGAAGGCGTCCGACGTGAAGGACACCTCCCTGCGCGTGCCGACCGGCACCAAGGGCACCGTGATCGACGTCCAGGTCTTCACCCGCGACGGCGTGGAGCGCGACAGCCGCGCCCTGTCCATCGAGAAGATGCAGCTCGACGAGATCCGCAAGGACCTCAACGAAGAGTTCCGCATCGTCGAAGGCGCCACCTTCGAGCGTCTGCGTTCGGCCCTGGTCGGCGCCGTCGCCGATGGCGGCCCGGCGCTGAAGAAAGGCACCGAGATCACCGACGAGTACCTCGACGGTCTCGAGCGCGGCCAGTGGTTCAAGCTGCGCATGGCCGAAGACGCCCTGAACGAGCAGCTGGAGAAGGCCCAGGCCTACCTCAGCGACCGCCGTCAGATGCTCGACGACAAGTTCGAGGACAAGAAGCGCAAGCTGCAGCAGGGCGACGACCTGGCTCCGGGCGTGCTGAAGATCGTCAAGGTCTACCTCGCCATCAAGCGCCGCATCCAGCCGGGCGACAAGATGGCCGGCCGTCACGGTAACAAGGGTGTGGTCTCGGTGATCATGCCGGTCGAAGACATGCCGCACGACGTCAACGGCACGCCGGTGGACATCGTTCTGAACCCGCTGGGCGTACCTTCGCGTATGAACGTCGGTCAGATCCTCGAAACCCACCTGGGCCTCGCGGCCAAGGGCCTGGGCGAGAAGATCAACCGCATGCTCGAAGAGCAGCGCAAGATCGCCGAGCTGCGCCAGTTCCTGAACGAGATCTACAACGAGATCGGTGGCCGCCAGGAGAGCCTGGAAGAGCTGTCCGATAACGAGATCGTCGCTCTGGCCAACAACCTCAAGGGCGGCGTGCCCATGGCTACCCCGGTGTTCGACGGTGCCAAGGAGCGCGAGATCAAGGCCATGCTGAAGCTGGCCGACCTGCCGGAGAGCGGCCAGATGCGCCTGTTCGACGGCCGCACCGGCAACCAGTTCGAGCGTACGACCACCGTTGGTTACATGTACATGCTCAAGCTGAACCACCTGGTCGATGACAAGATGCACGCACGTTCCACCGGCTCCTACAGCCTGGTCACCCAGCAGCCGCTGGGTGGTAAGGCGCAGTTCGGTGGCCAGCGTTTCGGGGAGATGGAGGTCTGGGCGCTGGAAGCCTACGGCGCCGCCTACACCCTGCAGGAAATGCTGACCGTGAAGTCGGACGACGTGAACGGCCGTACCAAGATGTACAAGAACATCGTGGACGGGGATCACCGCATGGAGGCCGGCATGCCCGAGTCCTTCAACGTGCTGATCAAAGAGATCCGCTCGCTCGGCATCGATATCGAACTGGAAACCGAATAACACGTGACGCTAGAACGGTGCGGCGGTCAGCCGCCGCACCGGGTCCGTGAGGAGGAAAGGCCTTGAAAGACTTGCTCAATCTGTTGAAAAACCAGGGTCAAATCGAGGAGTTCGATGCCATCCGTATTGGTCTGGCCTCGCCCGAGATGATTCGTTCCTGGTCCTTCGGCGAAGTTAAGAAGCCGGAGACCATCAACTACCGTACCTTCAAGCCGGAGCGCGATGGCCTGTTCTGCGCCAAGATCTTCGGCCCGGTGAAGGACTACGAGTGCCTGTGCGGTAAGTACAAGCGCCTGAAGCACCGTGGCGTGATCTGCGAGAAGTGCGGCGTCGAAGTCGCCCTGGCCAAGGTGCGCCGCGAGCGCATGGGCCACATCGAACTGGCTTCGCCGGTCGCCCACATCTGGTTCCTGAAGTCCCTGCCGTCCCGTATCGGCCTGCTGCTGGACATGACCCTGCGTGACATCGAGCGCGTGCTCTATTTCGAGAGCTACGTGGTGATCGACCCGGGCATGACCACCCTGGAGAAGGGCCAGCTGCTGAACGACGAGCAGTACTTCGAAGCCCTCGAAGAGTTCGGTGACGACTTCGACGCGCGTATGGGCGCCGAGGCCGTTCGCGAGCTGCTCAACCAGATCGACCTGGAGCACGAGATCGGCCGTCTGCGCGAAGAGATTCCGCAGACCAACTCGGAAACCAAGATCAAGAAGCTGTCCAAGCGCCTGAAGCTGATGGAAGCCTTCCAGGGCTCTGGCAACCATCCGGAGTGGATGGTGCTGACCGTCCTGCCGGTGCTGCCGCCGGACCTGCGTCCGCTGGTTCCGCTGGATGGCGGCCGCTTCGCGACTTCGGATCTGAACGATCTGTATCGCCGGGTGATCAACCGTAACAACCGTCTGAAGCGCCTGCTCGACCTGGCCGCTCCGGACATCATCGTGCGCAACGAAAAGCGCATGCTGCAGGAAGCCGTCGACGCCCTGCTGGACAACGGCCGCCGCGGTCGCGCCATCACCGGCTCGAACAAGCGCCCGCTGAAGTCCCTGGCCGACATGATCAAGGGCAAGCAAGGTCGCTTCCGTCAGAACCTGCTCGGCAAGCGCGTGGACTACTCCGGTCGTTCGGTGATCACCGTCGGCCCGACCCTGCGCCTGCACCAGTGCGGCCTGCCGAAGAAGATGGCCCTCGAGCTGTTCAAGCCGTTCATCTTCGGCAAGCTCGAAGCCCGCGGCATGGCGACTACCATCAAGGCCGCGAAGAAGATGGTCGAGCGCGAACTGCCCGAGGTCTGGGACGTTCTCGCCGAAGTCATCCGCGAACACCCCGTGCTGCTGAACCGTGCGCCGACCCTGCACCGTCTGGGTATCCAGGCGTTCGAGCCGGTGCTCATCGAAGGCAAGGCGATCCAGCTGCACCCGCTGGTTTGCGCGGCGTACAACGCCGACTTCGACGGTGACCAGATGGCCGTGCACGTTCCGCTGACCCTCGAGGCCCAGCTGGAAGCGCGCGCGCTGATGATGTCGACCAACAACATCCTCTCGCCCGCCAACGGCGAGCCGATCATCGTGCCGTCGCAGGACGTGGTGATGGGTCTGTACTACATGACCCGTGAAGCCATCAACGCCAAGGGCGAGGGCATGGCCTTCGCCGACCTGCAGGAAGTCGACCGCGCGTACCGCAGCGGCCAGGTCTCCCTGCACGCCCGCGTGAAAGTACGGATCAACGAGAAGATCAAGAACGAAGACGGCAGCCTGACCGCCAACACCCGCATCGTCGACTCCACCGTCGGCCGCGCGCTGCTGTTCCAGGTCGTGCCGGCAGGCTTGCCGTACGACGTGGTCAACCAGCCGATGAAGAAGAAGGCGATCTCCAAGCTGATCAACCACTGCTACCGCGTGGTGGGTCTGAAGGACACCGTCATCTTCGCCGACCAACTGATGTACACCGGCTTCGCCTACTCGACCATCTCCGGCGTCTCGATCGGCGTGAACGACTTCGTCATCCCGGACGAGAAGGCGCGCATCATCAATGCCGCCACCGAGGAAGTGAAGGAGATCGAGACCCAGTACGCCTCCGGCCTGGTAACCCAGGGCGAGAAGTACAACAAGGTGATCGACCTCTGGTCCAAGGCCAACGACGAAGTGTCCAAGGCGATGATGGCCAACCTCTCGAAAGAGAAGGTCATCGACCGCGAGGGCAAGGAAGTCGACCAGGAGTCCTTCAACTCCATGTACATGATGGCGGACTCCGGTGCGCGGGGTTCCGCGGCCCAGATCCGTCAGCTGGCCGGTATGCGTGGCCTGATGGCCAAGCCGGACGGCTCGATCATCGAGACCCCGATCACCGCGAACTTCCGTGAAGGCCTGAACGTACTCCAGTACTTCATCTCCACTCACGGTGCTCGTAAAGGTCTGGCGGATACCGCACTGAAGACCGCGAACTCCGGTTACCTGACCCGTCGTCTCGTCGACGTGGCCCAGGACCTGGTAGTGACCGAGATCGATTGCGGCACCGAGCACGGCCTGCTGATGTCCCCGCACATCGAAGGCGGCGACGTGGTGGAACCGCTGGGCGAGCGCGTGCTCGGCCGTGTGGTCGCGCGCGACGTGTTCAAGCCCGGTGGCGACGACGTCATCGTGCCGGCCGGTACCCTGATCGACGAGAAGTGGGTCGATTTCCTCGAGCAGATGAGCGTCGACGAAGTCCTGGTCCGTTCGCCGATCACCTGCGAAACCCGTCACGGCATCTGCTCCAAGTGCTACGGCCGCGATCTGGCCCGTGGTCACCAGGTGAACATCGGTGAAGCGGTCGGCGTCATCGCCGCGCAGTCGATCGGTGAGCCGGGTACCCAGCTGACCATGCGTACCTTCCACATCGGTGGTGCGGCCAGCCGGACCTCCGCCGTGGATAACGTCCAGGTGAAGAACGGCGGTACCATCCGCCTGCACAACCTGAAGCACGTCGAGCGTGCCGATGGCGCGCTGGTGGCGGTTTCCCGTTCCGGCGAGCTGGCCGTGGCCGACGACTTCGGTCGCGAGCGCGAGCGCTACAAGCTGCCGTACGGCGCCGTGATCTCCGTGAAGGAAGGTGACAAGGTCGACCCGGGCGCCATCGTCGCCAAGTGGGACCCGCACACCCACCCGATCGTCACCGAAGTGGACGGTACCGTTGCCTTCGCCGGCATGGAAGAGAACATCACCGTCAAGCGCCAGACCGACGAACTCACCGGTCTGACCAACATCGAAGTGATGGATCCGAAAGACCGTCCGGCTTCCGGCAAGGACATCCGTCCGGCGGTGAAGCTGATCGACGCCGCAGGCAAGGACCTGCTGCTGCCGGGCACCGACGTGCCGGCGCAGTACTTCCTGCCCGCCAACGCGCTGGTCAACCTGACCGACGGCGCCAAGGTGCGCGTGGGTGACGTGGTTGCACGTATCCCGCAGGAAACCTCGAAGACCCGCGACATCACCGGTGGTCTGCCGCGCGTTGCCGACCTGTTCGAAGCTCGTCGTCCGAAAGAGCCTTCGATCCTGGCGGAAATCAGCGGCACCATCTCCTTCGGCAAGGAAACCAAGGGCAAGCGCCGCCTGGTCATCACTCCGAACGACGGTAGCGATCCGTACGAGGAGCTGATTCCGAAGTGGCGTCACCTGAACGTGTTCGAAGGCGAACAGGTGAACCGCGGCGAGGTGATCTCCGATGGTCCGAGCAACCCGCACGACATCCTGCGTCTGCTGGGCGTCAGCGAGCTGGCCAAGTACATCGTCAACGAGATCCAGGACGTGTACCGCCTGCAGGGCGTGAAGATCAACGACAAGCACATCGAGACCATCCTGCGGCAGATGCTGCGCAAGGTCGAAGTGGCCGAGTCGGGCGACTCCTCCTTCATCAAGGGCGACCAGGTCGAACTGGTTCACGTGCTGGAAGAGAACGAAGTGCTGGGCAGCGTGGACAAGTTCCCGGCCAAGTACGAGCGCGTCCTGCTGGGCATCACCAAGGCCTCGCTGTCGACCGAGTCGTTCATCTCCGCGGCTTCCTTCCAGGAGACCACCCGCGTCCTCACCGAGGCGGCGGTCACCGGCAAGCGCGACTTCCTGCGCGGCCTGAAGGAAAACGTGGTGGTCGGTCGACTGATCCCGGCGGGTACCGGCCTTGCCTATCACAGCGAGCGCAAGCGTCAGCGCGAGCTCGGCAAACCGCAGCGCGTGAGCGCCAGCGAAGCCGAAGCAGCACTGGCCGAAGCGCTCAACCTGAGTGGCAATTAAGCCTTGAGCGAAGCCCCGGCTGTCCTGACAGCCGGGGCTTTGTCTTGACGGGGTGCTGGAAGCTCTTTAGTATTTTGTACCCCGAAAATTGGCAGGGCGCATGCTCTGCCATTTCGTTTAAGTGTCGTAAGACAATCAGTGGAGCTATAGATGGCAACTATCAACCAGCTGGTGCGTAAGCCGCGCAAGCGCATGGTCGACAAGAGCGACGTGCCGGCGCTGCAGAACTGCCCGCAACGTCGTGGCGTATGCACCCGCGTATACACCACCACGCCGAAAAAGCCGAACTCGGCACTGCGTAAGGTATGCCGTGTTCGCCTGACCAACGGCTACGAAGTCACTTCGTACATCGGTGGTGAAGGTCACAACCTGCAAGAGCACAGCGTAGTGCTGATCCGTGGCGGTCGTGTAAAGGACCTTCCGGGTGTGCGTTACCACACCGTGCGCGGTTCGCTGGACACCTCGGGTGTCAAAGACCGTAAGCAGGGTCGTTCGAAGTACGGCGCCAAGCGTCCGAAGTAATCCATTTTTCCTATTTGCTGAGTCGATAAGAGTAAGGTCGGGCGCGTAACCAAAGTGTTGCAGTCCCGGGCTAACCTGAAGACCGTTTGAGGGCTTATCAATGCCAAGACGTCGTGTAGCGGCCAAACGTGAGATCCTGGCCGATCCGAAATACGGAAGCCAGATTCTGGCCAAGTTCATGAACCACGTGATGGAAAGCGGCAAGAAAGCCGTTGCCGAGCGTATCGTTTACGGTGCTCTGGACAAGGTCAAAGAGCGCGGTAAAGGTGACCCCCTGGAACTCTTCGAGAAAGCTCTCGACGCCATCGCTCCGCTGGTCGAAGTGAAGTCGCGCCGTGTAGGCGGTGCTACCTACCAGGTTCCGGTCGAAGTACGTCCGTCCCGTCGTAATGCCCTGGCCATGCGCTGGCTGGTGGACTACGCCCGCAAGCGCGGCGAGAAGTCCATGGCCCTGCGCCTCGCCGGCGAGCTGCTGGATGCCGCCGAAGGCAAAGGCGCCGCCGTCAAGAAGCGTGAAGACGTGCACCGTATGGCTGAAGCCAACAAGGCCTTCTCCCACTACCGCTTCTAATCGCGGCTTCCATTCTTTTGCGAGGGCTTTATGGCTCGTACTACAGCAATTAACCGCTACCGGAACATTGGTATCTGCGCCCACGTCGACGCGGGCAAGACCACCACTACCGAGCGGATCCTGTTCTACACAGGTCTCAGCCACAAGATGGGTGAGGTGCACGACGGCGCTGCTACCACCGACTGGATGGTGCAGGAGCAGGAGCGTGGTATCACCATCACTTCCGCTGCGATCACGACCTTCTGGGAAGGTTCGCGCGGCCAGTACGACAAGTACCGCGTAAACGTCATCGACACCCCCGGCCACGTAGACTTCACCATTGAAGTCGAGCGCTCCCTGCGCGTACTGGACGGCGCTGTCGTGGTGTTCTGCGGCACCTCCGGCGTTGAGCCGCAGTCCGAAACCGTATGGCGTCAGGCCAACAAGTACGGCGTTCCGCGTATCGTCTACGTGAACAAGATGGACCGCGCCGGCGCCAACTTCCTGCGCGTCGTCGCTCAGATCAAGAACCGCCTGGGCCACACCCCGGTTCCGGTTCAGCTGGCCATCGGTGCAGAAGATGACTTCCAGGGTCAGATCGACCTGATGAAGATGAAGGCCATCTACTGGAACGAAGACGACAAGGGCACCAGCTACCGCGAGGAAGAGATTCCCGCTGAGCTGCTGGACCTGGCCAACGAATGGCGCAACAACATGGTCGAGGCTGCTGCCGAGGCCAACGAAGAGCTGATGAACAAGTACCTGGAAGAGGGTGAGCTGACGATCGAAGAGATCAAGGCCGGCCTGCGCCAGCGTACCATCGCCTGCGAAATCGTTCCGGCGGTCTGCGGTTCGTCCTTCAAGAACAAGGGCGTGCCCCTGGTTCTGGACGCCGTCATCGACTTCCTGCCTGCTCCGACCGAGATCCCGGCCATCCAGGGCGTCCACCCGGACAGCACCGATGACAACGAGATCCATGACGAGCGTCCGGCTGACGACAACGCTCCGTTCTCCGCTCTGGCGTTCAAGATCGCTACCGACCCGTTCGTCGGTACCCTGACCTTCGTCCGCGTCTACTCGGGCGTTCTGGAGTCCGGTAACTCCGTTATCAACTCCGTGAAGGGCAAGAAAGAGCGCGTTGGTCGTATGGTGCAGATGCACGCCAACCAGCGTGACGAGATCAAAGAAGTGCGCGCTGGCGACATCGCGGCTCTGATCGGCATGAAGGACGTCACCACCGGTGACACCCTGTGCGACATCGAGAAGCCGATCATCCTCGAGCGCATGGACTTCCCGGAGCCGGTCATCTCGGTAGCTGTCGAGCCGAAGACCAAGGCTGACCAGGAGAAGATGGGTATCGCCCTCGGCAAACTGGCCCAGGAAGACCCGTCGTTCCGCGTCAAGACCGACGAAGAAACCGGCCAGACCATCATCTCCGGTATGGGTGAACTGCACCTGGACATCCTCGTCGACCGCATGAAGCGCGAGTTCGGCGTCGAGGCCAACATCGGCAAGCCGCAGGTTTCCTATCGCGAAACCATCTCGAAGGACAACGTCGAGATCGAAGGCAAGTTCGTTCGCCAGTCCGGTGGTCGCGGCCAGTTCGGTCACTGCTGGATCCGCTTCTCGACTCCGGATGTGGATGAGAAGGGCAACATCACCGAAGGTCTGGTGTTCACCAGCGAAGTTGTGGGTGGTGTGGTTCCGAAGGAATACATCCCGGCGATCCAGAAGGGCATCGAAGAGCAGATGAAGAACGGCGTCGTCGCCGGCTATCCGCTCATCGGCCTGAAGGCCACCGTGTTCGATGGTTCCTACCACGACGTCGACTCCAACGAGATGGCGTTCAAGATCGCTGCTTCCATGGCGACCAAGCAGCTGGCCCAGAAGGGCGGTGGCAAGGTGCTCGAGCCGATCATGAAGGTGGAAGTGGTGACTCCTGAGGACTACATGGGCGACGTGATGGGCGACCTGAACCGTCGTCGCGGTCTGATTCAGGGGATGGAAGACTCGGTTTCCGGTAAGGTTATCCGTGCCGAGGTTCCGCTGGGCGAGATGTTCGGTTATGCGACCGACGTACGTTCCATGTCCCAGGGTCGCGCGAGCTACTCCATGGAATTCTCCAAATACGCCGAAGCTCCGTCGAACATCGTCGAAGCGCTGGTTAAAAAACAAGCTTGATTCAGCCCTTTAAGTAAGAGGTTACTGTCGTGGCTAAGGAAAAATTTGAACGTAACAAACCGCACGTCAACGTCGGCACCATCGGTCACGTTGACCACGGTAAGACCACTCTGACCGCTGCTCTGACCAAGGTCTGCTCCGAGACCTGGGGTGGCTCCGCTCGCGCCTTCGACCAGATCGACAACGCGCCGGAAGAGAAAGCCCGTGGTATCACCATCAACACTTCGCACGTCGAATACGACTCGCCGGTACGCCACTACGCTCACGTAGACTGCCCGGGCCACGCCGACTACGTGAAGAACATGATCACCGGTGCTGCCCAGATGGACGGCGCGATCCTGGTTTGCTCGGCTGCTGATGGCCCCATGCCGCAGACCCGCGAGCACATCCTGCTGTCCCGTCAGGTAGGCGTTCCCTACATCGTCGTGTTCCTGAACAAGGCCGACATGGTTGACGACGCCGAGCTGCTGGAACTGGTCGAGATGGAAGTTCGCGACCTGCTGAACACCTACGACTTCCCGGGCGACGACACTCCGATCGTGATCGGTTCCGCTCTGATGGCTCTGAACGGCCAGGACGACAACGAGATGGGCGTTTCCGCCGTGCGCAAGCTGGTAGAAACCCTGGACTCCTACATCCCCGAGCCGGTTCGTGCCATCGACCAGCCGTTCCTGATGCCGATCGAAGACGTGTTCTCGATCTCCGGCCGCGGCACCGTGGTAACCGGTCGTGTTGAGCGCGGTATCGTCAAGGTCCAGGAAGAAGTGGAAATCGTCGGCATCCGTCCGACCACCAAGACCACCTGCACCGGCGTTGAAATGTTCCGCAAGCTGCTCGACGAAGGTCGTGCTGGCGAGAACGTCGGCGTCCTGCTGCGCGGCACCAAGCGTGAAGACGTAGAGCGTGGCCAGGTTCTGGCCAAGCCGGGCACCATCAAGCCGCACACCAAGTTCGAGTGCGAAGTGTACGTGCTGTCCAAGGAAGAAGGTGGTCGTCACACCCCGTTCTTCAAGGGCTACCGTCCGCAGTTCTACTTCCGTACCACCGACGTGACCGGCAACTGCGAGCTGCCGGAAGGCGTCGAGATGGTAATGCCGGGTGACAACGTCAAGATGACCGTCACCCTGATCGCTCCGATCGCCATGGAAGACGGCCTGCGCTTCGCTATCCGCGAAGGCGGCCGTACCGTTGGCGCCGGCGTGGTTGCCAAGATCATCGAGTAATCGACTGATCTAGCGCATGAGGAAAAGGGGCCCTTCGGGGCCCCTTTTTCGTTGGATTGGTTAAATATTGACACCCTCGGGGGGCATCCGTACAATTGCGCCTCCTTTTAACGGGCGGAGTCCGTCCGTTGGGAAAGGCAACTTGGAGTCTGAGGTCAAATGCAAAATCAACAAATCCGTATTCGGTTGAAGGCTTTTGACCACCGCCTGATCGACCAATCTACCCAGGAAATCGTGGAAACCGCGAAACGTACTGGGGCTCAGGTGCGTGGTCCGATTCCTCTGCCGACCCGCAAGGAACGTTACACCGTGCTGATTTCCCCGCACGTCAACAAGGACGCTCGTGACCAGTACGAAATTCGTACCCACAAGCGTGTGCTCGACATCGTTCAGCCGACCGACAAGACCGTCGACGCGCTGATGAAGCTCGACCTTGCTGCTGGCGTCGAAGTACAGATCAGCCTCGGCTAATGCCTTCGGCATTGGTCGTGTAACGCTCTGAAATGGGCGGCCATAGCGGGTGAAAGCCCCGTACACTAAAGAGGTTCTTAAGATGACAATTGGTGTTGTCGGTCGTAAGTGCGGCATGACCCGCATTTTCACCGAAGATGGTGTCTCCATTCCGGTCACGGTCATTGAGGTCGAGCCGAATCGCGTCACCCAGTTCAAAAACGAAGAGACCGATGGCTATCGCGCTGTGCAGGTAACTGCCGGCGAGCGTCGTGCTTCTCGCGTGACCAAGGCTCAGGCCGGTCACTTTGCCAAGGCGAATGTCGCCGCCGGTCGCGGCGTGTGGGAATTCCGTCTGGGCGAAGAGGAGTTCAAGGCAGGCGATTCCATCTCCGTCGATCTGTTCCAGGCAGGCCAGCTGGTAGACGTTACCGGCGAGTCGAAGGGTAAAGGCTACGCCGGTACCATCAAGCGCTGGAACTTCCGTGGTCAAGACAATACCCACGGTAACTCCGTTTCCCACCGCGTCCCGGGTTCGATCGGCCAGTGCCAGACTCCTGGTCGAGTGTTCAAGGGCAAGAAAATGTCCGGTCACATGGGTGCTGAGCGTGTAACCGTTCAATCCCTTGAGGTCGTGCGTGTCGATGCCGAGCGTAATCTGCTGCTGGTCAAGGGTGCCGTTCCTGGCGCTACCGGCGGTGACGTTCTCGTGCGTCCGGCAGCCAAGGCTCGCGGTTAAGAGGGGAAGCTGAGATGCAACTTAATGTGAATGGCGCTCAGGCTATCGAAGTCTCCGAGCGTACCTTTGGCAGCGAATTCAACGAGACTCTGGTTCACCAGGCTGTCGTCGCCTACATGGCTGGCGGCCGTCAGGGCACCCGTGCTCAGAAGACTCGTTCCGAAGTTTCCGGTGGCGGCAAGAAGCCGTGGCGTCAGAAGGGCACCGGTCGTGCTCGTGCTGGTACCATCCGCAGCCCCATCTGGCGTGGGGGCGGCACCACTTTCGCCGCCAAACCGCAGGATCACTCCCAGAAGCTCAACAAGAAGATGTACCGCGCAGCCCTGCGCTCCATCCTCTCCGAGCTGGTCCGTCTGGACCGCCTGGTTGTCGTTGCCGACTTCGCTGTCGATGCACCGAAAACCAAAGGTCTGGTCAGCAAGCTGGACGGCCTGGGCCTGAAAGACGTGCTGATCGTCACCGATGGCGTTGATGAAAACCTGTACCTGGCTGCGCGCAACCTGGCGCACGTCGATGTACGCGACGTCCAGGGTTCCGACCCGGTCAGCCTGATCGCCTACGACAAGGTGCTCGTCACCGTGTCCGCCGTGAAGAAGTTCGAGGAGCTGCTGGCATGAACCAGGAACGCGTATTCAAAGTGCTGCTGGGCCCGCATATCTCCGAGAAAGCCACGGGGCTGGCGGACGGCAAGAGCCAATTCGTTTTCAAGGTTGCCACTGATGCAACCAAGCTGGAAATCAAGAAGGCCGTCGAAAGCCTGTTCGGCGTGAAAGTACGTCGCGTCACCACCCTGAACGTTCAGGGCAAGACCAAGCGTACCGTTCGCGGCCTGGGCAAGCGTAACGACTGGAAGAAGGCGTACATCGCCCTTCAGCCCGGCCAAGATCTCGATTTCGCAGCTGGCGCTGAGTAAAGGGGTGCATCATGGCAATCGTTAAATGCAAACCGACTTCCGCTGGTCGTCGCTTCGTCGTCAAGGTCGTGAACCAGAACCTGCACAAGGGTGCTCCGTTCGCTGGCCTGGTCGAGAAGAAGTCCAAGTCGGGCGGCCGTAACAACAACGGTCGTATCACCACCCGCCACATCGGCGGTGGTCACAAGCAGCACTACCGTCTGGTCGACTTCCGCCGCAACAAGGATGGCATCCCTGCCATCGTCGAGCGCGTGGAATATGACCCGAACCGCACTGCGCACATCGCTCTGCTGAAGTACGCGGACGGTGAGCGTCGTTACATCATCGCCCCCAAAGGCGTGGTGGCTGGCGATCAACTGATCTCCGGTATCGGCGCTCCGATCAAGCCCGGCAACAACATGCCGCTGCGCAACATCCCGGTTGGTAGCACCATCCACGGTATCGAGCTGAAGCCGGGCAAAGGCGCCCAGCTGGTTCGCTCCGCTGGCGCCTCGGCCCAGCTGGTAGCCCGTGAAGGCGCTTACGTGACCGTGCGTCTGCGTTCCGGTGAAATGCGTAAAGTCCTGGCTGACTGCCGTGCGACCCTGGGCGAAGTCTCGAACTCCGAGCACAGCCTGCGTTCGCTGGGTAAAGCTGGTGCCAAACGCTGGCGCGGCATTCGCCCGACCGTTCGTGGCGTCGCCATGAACCCGGTCGACCACCCGCATGGTGGTGGTGAAGGTCGTACCTCTGCTGGTCGTCATCCGGTATCGCCGTGGGGTCTTCAGACCAAGGGTAAGAAGACTCGCGCGAACAAGCGTACCGATAACATGATCGTCCGTCGCCGCAAGTAAATAGAGGGATACGACAGTGCCGCGTTCTCTGAAAAAAGGTCCTTTTATCGATCTTCACCTGCTGAAGAAGGTCGAAGTGGCGGTGGAAAAGAACGACCGTAAGCCGATCAAGACCTGGTCGCGTCGTTCGATGATTCTGCCGCATATGGTTGGTCTGACCATCGCTGTCCACAATGGCCGTCAACACGTGCCGGTCCTGGTCAACGAAGACATGGTCGGTCACAAACTCGGCGAGTTCGCTGCTACCCGCACTTATCGTGGGCATGCTGCGGACAAGAAAGCCAAGCGTTAAGGGGTAAGGAAGATGGAAGTAGCCGCTAAGCTGTCGGGCGCTCGTATCTCCGCCCAGAAAGCCCGCTTGGTCGCCGACCAGATCCGCGGGAAGAAGGTGGGCGAAGCGCTCAACCTCCTGGCTTTCAGCAGTAAGAAAGCCGCCGAGATCATGAAGAAAGTGCTGGAGTCGGCTGTTGCCAACGCTGAGCACAACGAAGGCGCCGATGTGGATGACCTGAAGGTCTCCACCGTCTTCGTCAACGAAGGTCGTTCGCTCAAGCGCATCATGCCGCGCGCCAAAGGCCGTGCTGATCGCATCGTCAAGCGGTCTTGCCATATCACTGTCAAGGTTGCGGACAAGTAACGGAGTCGATCAGATGGGTCAGAAAGTACATCCCAATGGCATCCGCCTGGGTATCGTCAAGGAGCACACCTCCGTTTGGTACGCAGATAAGCGCACTTACGCCGATTATCTGTTCGCCGACCTGAAGGTTCGTGAGTACCTCCAAGACAAACTAAAAAGCGCGTCCGTAAGCCGTATCGATATCCATCGCCCGGCTCAAACCGCACGTATCACCATCCACACCGCCCGTCCCGGTATCGTGATCGGCAAGAAAGGTGAAGATGTTGAGAAGCTGCGCCAGGACCTGACCAAGCAAATGGGTGTGCCCGTGCACATCAACATCGAGGAAATCCGCAAGCCGGAACTCGATAGCATGCTGGTTGCGCAGAGCGTAGCTCAGCAGCTGGAACGCCGCGTCATGTTCCGTCGCGCCATGAAGCGCGCCGTGCAGAACGCCATGCGTATTGGTGCCAAGGGCATCAAGATCCAGGTGAGTGGTCGTTTGGGCGGCGCTGAAATTGCTCGTACCGAATGGTATCGCGAAGGTCGTGTGCCCCTGCACACCCTGCGTGCCGATATCGACTATGCCACCTACGAAGCGCACACCACCTACGGTGTGATCGGTGTCAAGGTTTGGATCTTCAAAGGCGAGGTCATCGGTGGCCGCCAGGAAGAGCTCAAGCCGGTAGCGCCCGCTCCTCGTAAAAAAGCTGCTAAGTAAGGAGTACGCAAATGCTGCAACCTAAGCGTACGAAGTTCCGCAAGCAAATGACCGGTCACAACCGTGGCCTGGCTCATCGCGGTAGCAAAGTCAGCTTCGGCGAGTTCGCCCTCAAGGCGACCAGCCGTGGCCGTCTCACCGCGCGTCAGATCGAGTCCGCACGTCGTGCGCTGACCCGTCACGTAAAACGTGGCGGCAAGATCTGGATCCGCGTATTCCCCGACAAGCCGGTTACCAAGAAGCCCCTCGAAGTTCGTATGGGTAAAGGTAAGGGCGGCGTCGAGTACTGGGTAGCCCAGATTCAACCGGGCAAGGTCCTGTACGAGATCGAGGGTGTATCCGAAGAGCTGGCGCGTGAGGCATTCGCCCTGGCTGCTGCAAAGCTGCCGCTCGCCACCTCCTTTGTTAAGCGGACGGTGATGTGATGAAAGCGAATGAACTTCGTGAGAAATCCGTGGAGCAGCTGAACGAGCAACTGCTCGGCCTGCTGCGCGACCAGTTCAATCTGCGCATGCAGAAAGCAACTGGCCAGTTGGCGCAGTCCCACCTGCTCTCGCAGGTGAAGCGCGACATCGCTCGCGTCAAAACTGTGCTCAATCAGCAAGCAGGTAAGTGAACATGGCTGAAGCTCAGAAAACCGTCCGTACGCTGACCGGCCGCGTCGTCAGCGACAAGATGGACAAGACCGTCACCGTTCTGATCGAGCGTCGCGTCAAGCACCCGATCTACGGCAAATACGTGAAGCGTTCGACCAAGCTGCACGCCCACGACGAAACCAATCAGTGCCGCATTGGTGACCTAGTCACCATTCGCGAAACCCGTCCGCTGGCCAAGACCAAGGCCTGGACCCTGGTTGATATCGTCGAGCGCGCAGTGGAAGTCTAAGGGTCGGAGATAGATAATGATTCAGACTCAATCCATGCTCGATGTCGCTGATAACAGCGGCGCGCGTCGCGTAATGTGCATCAAGGTGCTCGGCGGTTCCCACCGTCGCTACGCCGGCATTGGCGACATCATCAAAGTCACCGTCAAGGAAGCGATTCCGCGCGGCAAGGTGAAGAAAGGCCAGGTGATGACTGCCGTGGTCGTTCGTACCAAGCACGGCGTTCGTCGCACCGACGGCTCCATCATCCGCTTCGACGGTAACGCCGCCGTCCTGCTGAACAACAAGCAGGAGCCGATCGGCACCCGTATCTTCGGGCCCGTGACTCGTGAACTTCGTACCGAGAAGTTCATGAAGATCGTCTCGCTCGCCCCTGAAGTGCTGTAAGGAGTAGCCGTCATGCAAAAAATTCGTCGTGACGACGAAGTCATCGTCATTGCCGGCAAGGACAAGGGCAAGCGTGGCAAGGTGCTGAAAGTTCTCGCTGACGACCGTCTGGTCGTTGGCGGTGTGAACCTGATCAAGCGCCACACCAAGCCCAACCCCATGCTCAACCAGCAAGGCGGGATCGTCGAGAAGGAGGCGCCTCTGCACGTCTCCAACGTCGCCATCTTCAACCCGGAAACCAGCAAGGCTGACCGCGTTGGCTTCAAGGTAGAAGACGGTAAGAAGGTTCGTGTCTTCAAGTCGACCCAGAAACCGGTCCAGGCTTGAGGGAGTAGGTAGATACCATGGCACGATTGAAAGAACTGTACCGGAAGGAAATCGCGCCCAAGCTGAAGCAAGAGCTTCAGCTGGCGAACGTGATGGAAGTTCCGCGCGTTACCAAAATCACCCTGAACATGGGTCTTGGCGAAGCTGTCGGTGACAAGAAAGTCATCGAGAGCGCCGTGGCCGATCTGGAAAAGATCGCAGGCCAGAAGCCGGTCGTGACTTACGCTCGTAAGTCCATCGCCGGCTTCAAGATCCGTGAAGGCTGGCCGATCGGCGTGAAGGTCACCCTGCGTGGCGAGCGCATGTACGAATTCCTGGACCGCCTGCTCTCCATCTCCCTGCCGCGCGTGCGTGACTTCCGCGGCCTGAATGCCAAGTCCTTCGATGGCCGCGGCAACTACAGCATGGGTGTGAAAGAGCAGATCATCTTCCCGGAAATCGATTACGACAAGATCGATGCTCTGCGCGGCATGGACATCACTCTGACCACCACCGCCCGTACGGACGATGAAGGTCGCGCTCTGCTGCGCGCCTTCAACTTCCCGTTCCGCAACTGATTGGAGTAGGAACATGGCCAAAGAGAGCATGAAAAACCGTGAGCTGAAGCGTCAGCGCACGGTCGCCAAGTACGCCCAGAAGCGTGCCGAGCTGAAAGCGATCATCGCTAATCCGAACTCCTCCCAGGAAGAGCGTTGGAATGCGCAGGTCGCCCTGCAGAAGCAACCGCGTGACGCGAGCGCCAGCCGCCTGCGTAACCGTTGCCGCCTGACCGGTCGTCCGCACGGCTTCTACCGCAAGTTCGGCCTGAGCCGTAACAAGCTGCGTGAAGCCGCCATGCGCGGCGACGTACCGGGCCTGGTGAAAGCCAGCTGGTAAGTCGGTCGAGACGGGGCCGGCAACGGCTCCGTTGATCGCTTTGCGAATCAAGCCCCCTCGTGGGGCTTGATTCGTTTTTGAGCGATCTCTAGAATACCCGGCTCCCCCGAGCCTGGGCTTTTCTCGCCCTGTGTTTTGAGGGTGAGTATCGTTGAAGGCTTATCTTTTGTATCAGGAGCATTAAGCCCATGAGTATGCAGGACCCGTTAGCAGACATGCTAACTCGCATCCGTAATGCCCAGATGGCTGAGAAGACCGTCGTGAGCATGCCGTCTTCCAAGCTGAAGGCGGCAGTAGCCAAAGTCCTCAAGGACGAAGGTTACATTGCGGACTATCAGGTCAGCGCCGAGGCCAAGCCTCAGCTGTCCATCGAGCTGAAGTACTTCGAAGGCAAACCCGTCATCGAAGAAGTGAAGCGAATCAGCCGTCCTGGCCTGCGCCAGTACAAGTCCGTAGATCAGCTGCCGAAAGTTCGCGGCGGTCTGGGTGTGTCGATCGTCTCCACCAACAAAGGTGTGATGACCGACCGCGCTGCCCGTGCCGCTGGCGTTGGTGGCGAAGTGCTCTGCACTGTGTTCTAAGGGGAATCAGCATGTCTCGCGTTGCTAAGAACCCCGTCAAACTGCCCGCCGGCGTTGAAATCAAGCTGGCTGGTCAGGAACTCTCGGTCAAGGGCTCCAAAGGCTCCCTCGAGCTGAAAGTCCACCCGTCCGTAGAAGTCATCCAGGACAACGGTGAGCTGCGTTTCGCTGCCCGTAACGGCGACCAGCAGACCCGTGCCATGGCCGGTACCACCCGCGCCCTGGTCAACAACATGGTGATCGGCGTCAGCCAGGGCTTCGAGCGCAAGCTCCAGCTGGTCGGCGTTGGTTACAAGGCGCAGGCCAAAGGCCAAGTGCTGTCCCTGGCCCTCGGCTTCTCCCATCCGGTCGATTACGAACTGCCCGCCGGCATCGTCGCCGAAACCCCCAGCCAGACCGATATCCTGATCAAGGGCATCGACAAGCAGCTGGTCGGCCAGGTTGCCGCGGAGATCCGCGATTTCCGTCCGCCGGAGCCGTACAAAGGCAAGGGCGTGCGGTATTCGGACGAAGTCGTACTTCGTAAAGAAGCCAAGAAGAAGTAGGGCATAGCAAATGAGCGTCAAGAAAGAAACCCGTCTGCGTCGCGCTCGCAAGGCACGCCTGAAGATGCGCGAGCTGGAAGCCGTACGCCTTTGCGTGTACCGCTCCTCCCAGCACATTTACGCCCAGGTCATCGCGGCCGACGGCGGCAAGGTCCTGGCCAGCGCCTCGACCCTGGACAAGGAACTGCGCGAAGGTGCCACCGGCAACGTCGACGCAGCCAAGAAAGTTGGTCAACTGGTCGCCGAACGCGCCAAGGCTGCCGGCGTCACTCAGGTGGCGTTCGACCGTTCTGGCTTCAAGTACCACGGCCGCATCAAGGCCCTGGCTGATGCCGCTCGCGAAGGCGGTCTGGAGTTCTAAGTTATGGCAAACAACGATCAAAAGCGCGACGAAGGCTACATCGAGAAGCTGGTTCAAGTTAACCGCGTCGCCAAAACCGTAAAAGGTGGCCGTATCTTCGCCTTCACCGCGCTGACCGTGGTTGGCGATGGCAAGGGCCGTGTTGGCTTCGGTCGTGGCAAGGCGCGTGAAGTGCCTGCCGCCATCCAGAAGGCCATGGAAGCTGCCCGCCGCAACATGATCCAGGTGGATCTGAACGGCACCACCCTGCAGTACCCGACCAAGTCCGCCCATGGCGCCTCCAAGGTGTACATGCAGCCGGCTTCCGAAGGTACCGGCATCATCGCCGGCGGCGCCATGCGTGCCGTCCTGGAAGTGGCCGGTGTGCAGAACGTTCTGGCCAAGTGCTACGGTTCGACCAACCCGGTGAACGTGGTTTACGCCACCTTCAAGGGCCTGAAGAACATGCAGTCCCCTGAGTCGGTAGCGGCCAAGCGTGGCAAGAGCGTCGAGGAGATTCTCTAACCATGGCAACTGTCAAAGTTACCCTGATCAAAAGCCTGAACGGCCGTCTGGCCAATCACAAGGCTTGCGTCAAAGGCCTCGGCCTGCGTCGCATCAATCATACCGTCGAAGTTCAGGACACTCCTGAGAACCGCGGCATGATCAACAAGGCCTACTACCTGCTGCGTGTGGAGGGTTAATCCATGCAACTGAACGATCTGCGTTCCGCGCCGGGTGCCCGTCGCGAGAAGCTGCGTCCGGGCCGTGGCATCGGTAGCGGTCTGGGCAAGACCGGTGGCCGTGGCCACAAAGGTCAGACCTCGCGCTCCGGCGGCACCATCGCCCCGGGCTTCGAGGGTGGCCAGCAGCCGCTGCACCGCCGTCTGCCGAAGTTCGGCTTCAAGTCCCTGAAGGCCCTGGATCGCGCCGAGGTTCGTACCTCCGAGCTGGCCAAGGTCGAAGGCGACGTAGTCACCGTGCAATCCCTGAAGGATGCCAACGTGATCAACCGCAACGTACAGCGCGTCAAAGTCGTGCTGTCCGGTGAAGTTGCCCGCGCGGTTACCCTGAAGGGCATCGGCGCCACCAAAGGCGCTCGTGCGGCTATCGAAGCAGCTGGCGGCAAATTCGAGGACTAAATGGCTAAGCAAGGTGCTCTCTCTGCGCTGAGCAACGGTGGTGGTCTGTCCGAGCTCTGGGCACGTCTGCGTTTCCTGTTCCTGGCGATCATCGTCTACCGGATAGGTGCGCACATCCCGGTTCCGGGCATCAACCCCGATCGCTTGGCGGCACTGTTCCGGCAGAACGAGGGGACCATTCTTAGCCTCTTCAACATGTTTTCCGGCGGCGCGCTGGAGCGCATGAGCATCTTCGCACTGGGGATCATGCCGTACATCTCGGCATCGATCATCATGCAGCTCATGACCGCTATCAGCCCGCAGCTGGAGCAGTTGAAGAAAGAGGGTGAGTCTGGGCGTCGCAAGATCAGCCAGTACACCCGCTACGCAACGCTCGTCCTGGCACTCGTCCAGGCCATCGGCATGGCCGTTGGTCTGGGCAGCCAGGGCGTGGCCTTCTCCAATGACTTCGGCTTCTACTTCGTGGCAGTCACCACCTTCGTGGCGGGTGCGCTGTTCATGATGTGGCTGGGCGAGCAGATCACCGAGCGGGGCGTCGGCAATGGTATCTCCATGCTGATCTTCTCCGGGATCGTCGCCGGCCTGCCGCGCGCCATCGGGCAGTCTTTCGAGTCCGCCCGCCAAGGTGACATCAACATCTTCGCCCTGATCTCCGTCGGCCTGCTGGCCGTCGCGATCATCGCGTTCGTGGTGTTCATCGAGCGCGGTCAGCGCCGCATCGCCGTGCATTACGCCAAGCGCCAGCAAGGTCGCAAGGTGTTTGCCGCGCAAACCAGCCATCTGCCGCTGAAAGTGAACATGGCGGGCGTGATCCCGGCCATCTTCGCCAGCAGCATCCTGCTGTTCCCGGCGTCCCTGGGCGCCTGGTTCGGTCAGTCGGAGGGCCTGGGTTGGCTGCAGGACGTCGCGCAAGCGATCGCGCCGGGGCAGCCGCTGAACATTCTGCTGTTTAGTGCAGGGATCATCTTCTTCTGCTTCTTCTACACAGCGCTGATGTTCAATCCCAAGGACGTGGCGGAAAACCTCAAGAAGTCCGGTGCATTTATTCCGGGTATCCGTCCGGGCGAACAGTCCGCTCGCTACATCGATGGCGTGCTGACCCGTTTGACCATGTTCGGTGCCCTGTACATGACGGCGGTGTGCCTGTTGCCCCAGTTCCTGGTGGTGGCTGCCCACGTTCCGTTCTACCTCGGCGGGACCTCGTTGCTGATCGTGGTCGTGGTTGTGATGGACTTTATGGCCCAAGTACAATCGCACCTCGTTTCTCACCAGTACGAATCCCTCATGAAGAAAGCCAACCTGAAGGGTTATGGCGGCAGCAGCATGCTGCGCTGACCGGCCCGTAAGGTTAGTAGGAGTCACTGATGAAAGTTCGTGCATCGGTTAAGAAGCTGTGCCGCAACTGCAAGATCATCCGTCGCGAAGGCGTCGTTCGCGTGATCTGCAGCGCGGAGCCGCGTCACAAGCAGCGCCAAGGCTGAGTGTGAACCACGCGTTATAGCCCGGCAGCTAGTGCGCTGCCGGGTTGATTATTTGTTATTACAGCGCTAATATCCGCGCCCTTTCTTGGCTTCCTGGGCGCCGGGTAGCTGTCAATTGGAGTTTTTCTGAATGGCCCGTATTGCAGGCGTAAACATTCCGGATAACAAGCACACTGTTATCTCGCTGACCTACATCTATGGTGTAGGTCGCACCACCGCACAGAGCATCTGCGCTGCCACTGGCATCAGCCCGGTAGTAAAGATCAAGGAACTGAGCGAAGAGCAGATCGATTCGCTGCGCAACGAGGTGGCCAAGCTGACCACCGAAGGTGACCTGCGCCGCGAAATCAACATGAACATCAAGCGTCTGATGGACCTCGGTTGCTACCGCGGTCTGCGTCATCGTCGCGGTCTGCCGGTTCGCGGTCAGCGTACCAAGACCAACGCGCGCACCCGTAAGGGCCCGCGTAAGCCGATCCGCAAGTAATCGCTTAGGAATATAGTCATGGCAAAACCTGCTGCTCGTCCTCGCAAGAAAGTCAAAAAGACGGTGGTTGACGGGATCGCGCATATCCACGCGTCCTTCAACAACACCATCGTTACCATCACCGACCGTCAGGGCAACGCCCTGTCCTGGGCCACCTCCGGTGGTTCGGGCTTCCGCGGCTCGCGTAAGAGCACCCCGTTCGCTGCCCAGGTAGCGGCCGAGCGTGCCGGCCAGGCTGCTCTGGAATACGGTCTGAAGAACCTTGACGTCAACGTCAAAGGCCCGGGCCCGGGTCGCGAATCGGCTGTTCGTGCGCTGAATGCCTGCGGTTACAAGATCGCCAGCATCACCGACGTAACCCCGATCCCGCACAACGGCTGCCGCCCGCCGAAAAAGCGTCGCGTGTAATAGGAGACAGTGAGAAATGGCTCGTTACATTGGTCCCAAATGCAAACTGTCTCGCCGTGAAGGCACCGACCTGTTCCTGAAGAGCGGCGCTCGCGCTCTGGACTCCAAGTGCAAGGCCGAACAGGTTCCTGGCCAGCACGGCGCTCGCCGTGGCCGTCTGTCCGACTACGGTCTGCAGCTGCGTGAGAAGCAGAAAGTTCGCCGCATCTACGGCGTTCTGGAGCGTCAGTTCCGTGGCTACTACCAAGAGGCTTCCCGCCGCAAGGGCTCCACTGGTGAGAACCTGCTGCAACTGCTGGAATGCCGTCTGGACAACGTCGTCTATCGTATGGGCTTCGGCTCCACCCGTTCGGAATCCCGTCAGCTGGTGTCCCACAAGACCATCAGCGTGAACGGTCAGACCGTCAACATCCCGTCCTATCAGGTGAAGGCCGGCGACGTCGTTGCTGTTCGCGAGAAATCGAAGAACCAGCTGCGTATCGCTCAAGCCCTCGAACTGTGCGCCCAGCGCGGTCGCGTTGAGTGGGTCGAAGTGGACACCGACAAGAAGGCCGGTACCTTCAAGAGCGTTCCGGCTCGTGCCGACCTGTCCGCCGACATCAACGAAAACCTGATTGTCGAGCTCTACTCCAAGTAAGGGCTAGAAAATAGGTGCATCCATGCAGAGTTCGGTAAATGAGTTCCTGACCCCCCGCCACATCGATGTGCAGGTGGTCAGCCAAACCCGCGCCAAGATCACGCTCGAGCCTCTCGAGCGTGGCTTCGGCCATACCCTGGGCAACGCGCTGCGTCGCATCCTGTTGTCCTCCATGCCCGGCTGTGCAGTGGTCGAGGCCGAGATCGACGGCGTACTCCACGAGTACTCGGCGATCGAAGGTGTTCAGGAAGACGTCATCGAAATCCTGCTCAACCTGAAAGGTCTGGCCATCAAGCTGCACGGCCGTGACGAAGTGACGCTGACCCTGGCGAAAAAGGGCTCGGGTGTGGTGACCGCTGCCGATATTCAGCTGGATCATGATGTCGAGATCGTCAACGGTGACCATGTTATCGCCCACCTGGCCGATAACGGCGCGCTGAACATGAAGCTGAAAGTCGCTCGTGGCCGTGGCTACGAGCCGGCTGATGCCCGCTCGAGCGATGAAGACGAAAGCCGCAGCATCGGCCGTCTGCAGCTCGACGCCTCGTTCAGCCCCGTACGTCGTGTTGCCTACGTGGTCGAGAACGCCCGTGTCGAACAGCGTACCAACCTGGACAAGCTGGTCCTCGATCTGGAAACCAACGGCACCCTGGACCCCGAAGAGGCTATCCGTCGCGCCGCTACCATCCTGCAACAGCAGCTGGCAGCGTTCGTGGACCTCAAGGGCGACAGCGAACCCGTCGTTGAAGAGCAGGAAGACGAGATCGATCCGATCCTGCTGCGTCCGGTCGATGACCTGGAGCTGACCGTTCGTTCGGCCAACTGCCTGAAGGCGGAGAACATCTACTACATCGGTGACCTGATCCAGCGCACCGAAGTAGAGCTGCTGAAAACTCCGAACCTGGGCAAGAAGTCCCTGACCGAAATCAAGGACGTTCTGGCCTCTCGCGGTCTGTCCCTCGGTATGCGCCTCGACAACTGGCCGCCGGCAAGTCTTAAGAAAGACGACAAGGCTACTGCCTGATCGTCGTAGCTACCGAACGTAAAGTTTGGAAAGGAATTGAACCATGCGCCATCGTAAAAGTGGTCGTCACCTGAGCCGCACCAGCGCGCACCGCAAGGCTATGTTCCAGAACATGGCTGTGTCGCTGTTCGAACACGAACTGATCAAAACCACCCTGCCCAAGGCCAAGGAACTGCGTCGCGTTGCCGAGCCGCTGATCACCCTGGCCAAGGAAGACAGCGTCGCCAACCGTCGTCTGGCTTTCGACCGTACCCGTTCGAAAGCTGCCGTAGGCAAGCTGTTCAACGAGCTGGGCAAGCGCTACGCCAACCGTCCGGGCGGCTACCTGCGCATCCTCAAGTGCGGTTTCCGCGCTGGCGACAACGCCCCCATGGCGTACGTCGAGCTGGTTGATCGTGCTGTAGGCGGCGAAGCGGTTGAAGCTGCTGAGTAAGGCGAAAGCCACTCATGAAAAACCGGGCCTTGGCCCGGTTTTTTATTGCCCGCTGGAAATGTATCTCGTTCCCTTCGGCCCATGATCTGCGCGTCTGGCAAGGCGCTATGGCGCCGGTGGGACTATCCTCGACTTGATGCGGATCATGGTCGTCGAGGCGCCAATTCTCTTCAATTCCTCATCGGACTCATGGAGCTGACTGATGCAAGGCCATGCTGAAGTAATCGACTACCTCAATACCCTGCTGACCGGCGAGCTGGCCGCGCGCGACCAGTACTTCATCCACTCGCGCATGTACGAGGACTGGGGCTTCGCCAAGCTCTACGAGCGCCTCAACCACGAGATGGAAGAGGAAACCCAGCACGCCGACGCCCTGATCCGCCGCATCCTGTTGCTGGAAGGCACGCCGCGCATGCGTCCCGACGATATCCACCCGGGCCGTACCGTGCCGGAAATGCTCGAAGCCGATCTCAAGCTGGAGCGCCAGGTGCGTGCGGCCCTGGCCAAGGGCATCGCGCTGTGCGAACAGCACAAGGACTTCGTCAGCCGCGACATCCTCAAGGTCCAGTTGGCCGACACCGAGGAAGACCACGCCTACTGGCTGGAGCAGCAACTCGGGCTGATCGCCAAGATGGGCCTGGAGAACTACCTGCAGTCGCAGATATGAGGTTTCGTCCGCAATGAAAGAAGCCCCTCGCGTCCGTCGGTCGCAGGGGCTTTTTTGTTTCCACCAGGCGCCGCCAAGGGGGGATTTCGGTGCTGTATTTCCGCTGTTCGGGAGGCTATCACGCACGGTTCTGGTAAGAGATAAAAACTATCGTGCCGTTGCTTTTCATAAATTGGTCCCTCCAGCGGAGCGGTACTAGTCTTAATCCACCGTCGGCAGCTGTCGACCAGACCGACCCGATGAGGACAAAGGAGAAAGCAATGTCGAATGAATCGAAATGCCCGTTCCATTATGTTGCTGGTGGCGGTACTACCAACGAGGACTGGTGGCCGAACCAACTGAAGCTGGACGTACTGAACCAGCATTCGGAAAGATCCAACCCGTTGGGTGAGAAGTTCAACTACCGCGACGAGTTCAAGAAACTCGACTACTCGGCCCTGAAGGCCGACTTGAAGCACCTGATGACCGACTCCCAGGAATGGTGGCCGGCCGACTGGGGCCACTATGGTGGCCTGATGATCCGCATGGCCTGGCACGCCGCCGGGACCTATCGTATCGCCGACGGCCGCGGCGGCGCCGGCCGTGCGCAACAGCGCTTCGCTCCGCTGAACTCCTGGCCGGACAACGTCAGCCTGGACAAGGCGCGGCGCCTGCTCTGGCCGATCAAGCAGAAGTATGGCCAGAAGATTTCCTGGGGCGACCTGATGGTGCTCGCCGGCAACGTGGCCCTGGAGACCATGGGCTTCCGCACCTTCGGTTTCGGCGCCGGCCGCGAGGATGTCTGGGAGCCGGATACCGACGTCAACTGGGGCGACGAAAAGGCCTGGCTGGTCCACCGTGACCCCGAAGCTCTGGCCAAGAACCCGCTGGCCGCCACCGAGATGGGCCTGATCTACGTGAACCCGGAAGGCCCGAATGCCAGCGGCGACCCGTTGTCGGCCGCGCCGGCCATCCGCGCGACCTTCGGCAACATGGCGATGAACGACGAGGAAATCGTCGCCCTGATCGCCGGTGGCCATACCCTCGGCAAGACCCACGGTGCCGGCCCGGGCGACAACGTAGGCGCGGCGCCCGAAGCCGCCGCCATCGAACAGCAGGGTATCGGCTGGGTCAGCAGCTATGGCTCCGGCAGCGGTGCCGATGCCATCACCTCCGGCATCGAGGTGGTGTGGACGCAGACGCCCACCCAGTGGAGCAACTTCTTCTTCGAGAACCTGTTCAAGTACGAATGGGAGCAGACCCGCTCGCCCGCCGGGGCGATCCAGTGGGTCGCCAAGGATGCGCCGGAGATCATCCCCGATCCCTTCGATCCGTCGAAGAAGCGCAAGCCCACCATGCTCACCACTGACCTGACGCTGCGCTTCGATCCGGAATTCGGGAAAATCTCGAAGCGCTTCCTCAACGATCCGCAGGCCTTCGCCGACGCCTTCGCCCGCGCCTGGTTCAAGCTGACCCACCGCGACATGGGGCCGAAGGCCCGCTACCTCGGCCCTGAAGTGCCGAAGGAAGACCTGATCTGGCAGGACCCGCTGCCGCCGGCCACGCACAACCCGAGCGCCGCGGACATCGCCGACCTGAAGGCGAAGATCGCCGAGTCCGGCCTGTCGATCGCCGAGCTGGTTTCCACCGCCTGGGCCTCGGCCTCCACCTTCCGCGGTGGCGACAAGCGTGGCGGCGCCAATGGCGCGCGCATTCGCCTGACGCCGCAGAAGGATTGGGAGGTCAACAATCCGCAGCAGCTCGCCAAGGTATTGGCCAAGCTCGACGAGATCCAGCGGTTCTCCGGCAAGGCTTCGCTGGCCGACGTGATCGTGCTGGCCGGTAACGTGGGCGTCGAGCAGGCTGCCAAGGCTGCCGGCGTGAACATCGAGGTGCCCTTCGCCCCGGGCCGCGCGGATGCCCGCCAGGACCAGACCGACGTCGAGACCTTCGAGGTGCTCGAGCCCATCGCCGATGGCTTCCGCAACTACAAGAGCGCCAATCCCGGTGCGTCCACCGAGGCACTGCTGGTCGACAAGGCCCAGTTGCTGACCCTGACCGCTCCGGAAATGACCGTGCTCGTCGGCGGCCTGCGCATGCTGGGGGCCAACTACGACGGTAGCGCCCATGGCGTGTTCACCGATCGGCCCGGTGTGCTCAGCAATGACTTCTTCGTCAACCTGCTGGACATGGGGACCGTCTGGGCGCCGGTGGACGGTTCCGCGGAGGTCTTCGAGGGCCGGGCCCGCAAGGGCGGCGAGCTGAAGTGGACCGCTACCCGTGCCGACCTGATCTTCGGTTCGCACTCGGTGCTGCGGGCGCTGGCCGAGGTCTATGCCAGTGGCGATGCCAAGGAGAAATTCGTCAAGGACTTCGTCGCTGCCTGGACCAAGGTGATGAACCTGGATCGTTTCGATCTGGCCTGATGTTCTTGGGCTGGGAAGAAAAGGCGCCGCTTTGGCGGTAGCAGTGGCCACTTGAAAGAGAATGCCGTTTCCCTTTTACGGGGAAGCGGCATTTTCATGTGGGTTGCCGGCTGCTTCGAGGCGCTTTTCGTAGGATGGGTTGAGCTTGCGAAACCCATGCGGCCATCGGTGATGGGTATCGCTTCGCTCAACGCCATCCTACGAAAAGCCACGCTCGCTCATGCGGTAGGAGCGGACTAGCCAGAGGTCGAGGCGCGGTTCGCGGATAAGATCCGCTCCTACGCCGCCCCAGGACATGACATTGCCATGTAGGAGCGCGCCCTGCGCGCGAAATCGCGGACGGAGTCCGCTCCTACGGTTCCAGGAAGCACGGGCGTAGGAGCGGACTTTGTCCGCGATTGGACTCACCGGCCCCCCCCCGGCGCCCGGGGGCACGGACAGCCCCCTTCAGCGCTCAGGCCCGATCGCGCTCCAGCAGCGGCTTGAGGAAGCGCCCGGTGTGCGACGCTTCCATCTCCGCCACCTGCTCCGGCGTGCCGCTGGCGATGATCTGGCCGCCTTTGGAGCCGCCCTCGGGGCCGAGGTCGACCAGCCAGTCGGCGGTCTTGATCACGTCCAGGTTGTGCTCGATCACCACCACCGTGTTGCCGTGGTCGCGCAGGCGGTGCAGCACGTCGAGCAGTTGCTGGATATCCGCGAAGTGCAGGCCGGTGGTCGGCTCGTCGAGGATGTACAGGGTCTTGCCGGTGTCGCGCTTGGACAGCTCGCGGGACAGCTTCACGCGCTGCGCCTCGCCGCCGGACAGGGTGGTCGCGCTCTGCCCCAGCTTGATGTACGACAGGCCCACGTCGATCAGCGTCTGCAGCTTGCGGGCGATGGCCGGCACGGCGTCGAAGAACGCGCGGGCGTCCTCGATGGTCATGTCCAGCACCTCGGTGATGCTCTTGCCCTTGTAGCGGATCTCCAGCGTCTCGCGGTTGTAGCGCTTGCCCTTGCAGACGTCGCAGGGCACGTAGATGTCCGGCAGGAAGTGCATCTCTACCTTGATCACGCCGTCGCCCTGGCAGGCTTCGCAACGGCCGCCCTTGACGTTGAACGAGAAGCGCCCCGGGCCGTAGCCGCGGGAGCGGGCTTCCGGCACGCCGGCGAACAGCTCGCGGATCGGGGTGAACAGGCCGGTGTAGGTCGCCGGGTTGGAGCGCGGCGTGCGGCCGATCGGGCTCTGGTCGATGTCCACCACCTTGTCCAGGTGCTGCAGGCCGTCGAAGGAGTCGTAGGGCGCGACTTCCAGGCTGGTGGCGCCGTTCAGCGCGGTGGCGGTGATCGGGAACAGGGTGTTGTTGATCAGCGTCGACTTGCCCGAGCCGGACACGCCGGTGACGCAGGTGAACAGGCCGACCGGGAGTTCCAGGTTGACGTTGCGCAGGTTGTTGCCGCGCGCGCCCTTGAGCTTGAGCAGCTGCTTCTTGTTGCGCGGCGTGCGCTGCGCCGGCACCACGATCTTCTGGCGGCCGGAGAGGTACTTGCCGGTCACCGAGTCCGGGTGGCTCATGACCTGCTCGGGCGTGCCTTCGGCGACGATCTGCCCGCCATGCACGCCGGCGCCGGGGCCGATGTCCACCACGTAGTCGGCGAGACGGATGGCGTCCTCGTCGTGCTCCACCACTATCACCGTGTTGCCCAGGTTGCGCAGGTGGGTGAGGGTGGCCAGCAGGCGCTCGTTGTCGCGCTGGTGCAGGCCGATGGAGGGCTCGTCGAGGATGTACATCACGCCCACCAGGCCGGCGCCGATCTGGCTGGCCAGGCGAATGCGCTGGGCCTCGCCGCCGGACAGGGTGTCGGCGCTGCGGTCGAGGGTCAGGTAGTCGAGGCCGACGTTGACCAGGAACTGCAGGCGCTCGCGGATTTCCTTGAGGATCTTCGCCGCGATCTCGCCGCGGCGGCCGGTCAGGGTCAGGCCGGCGGCGTATTCGCTGGCCTCGCCCACCGGCATCGCGGTGACCGCCGGCAGCGTCTTGTCGCCCACCCACACGTGGCGTGCCTCGCGGCGCAGGCGGGTGCCGTGGCAGTCCGGGCAGGGCTGGGTGCTGAGGAACTTGGCCAGCTCCTCGCGCACGGTCATGGACTCGGTCTCGCGGTAGCGGCGCTCCAGGTTCGGCAGGATGCCCTCGAAGGGGTGCGCGCGCTTGACGATGTCGCCGCGGTCGTTGAGGTAGCGGAACTCGACGTTCTCGCGCCCCGAGCCGCCGAGGATGAACTTCTGGTGCTCGGGCGAGAGTTCCTGGAAGGGCACCTCCAGGCTGAAGCCGAAATGCGCGGCCAGCGAGCCGAGCATCTGGAAGTAATAGACGTTGCGCCTGTCCCAGCCACGGATGGCGCCCTCGGCCAGGGTCAGCTCGCCGTTGACCACCCGGCGCGCGTCGAAGAACTGCTTCACGCCCAGGCCGTCGCAGGTGGGGCAGGCGCCGGCGGGGTTGTTGAAGGAGAACAGCTTGGGTTCCAGCTCGCTGATGGAGTGGCCGCACACCGGGCAGGCGAAGCGCGCGGAGAAGATCATCTCCTCGCCTTCTTCGCCATCCATCGGTGCTACCAGGGCGATGCCGTCGGCCAGGTTGATGGCCGTCTCGAAGGATTCCGCCAGGCGCTGCTGCAGGTCGCCGCGGACCTTGAAGCGGTCCACCACCACGTCGATGGAGTGCTTCTGCTTCTTGTCCAGCTTGGGCAGCTCGTCCAGCTCGTAGAGCTTGCCGTCGACCCGCGCGCGGACGAAGCCCTGGGCGCGCATCTCGTCGAACACCGCCAGGTGCTCGCCCTTGCGCTCGCGGATCACCGGGGCCAGCAGCATCAGCCGGCGGCCCTCGGGCAGCGCCAGCACCTGGTCGACCATCTGGCTGACGGTCTGCGCCTCCAGCGGGATGTCGTGGTCCGGGCAGCGCGGGATGCCGACGCGGGCGTAGAGCAGGCGCAGGTAGTCGTAGATCTCGGTGATGGTGCCCACGGTGGAGCGCGGGTTGTGCGAGGTGGACTTCTGCTCGATGGAAATCGCCGGCGACAGGCCCTCGATGGTGTCGACGTCGGGTTTTTCCATCATCGAGAGGAACTGCCGGGCGTAGGCCGACAGGGATTCCACGTAGCGGCGCTGGCCCTCGGCGTAGAGGGTGTCGAAGGCCAGGGACGACTTGCCGGAGCCGGACAGGCCGGTGATCACGATCAGCTTGTCGCGTGGCAGGGTCAGGTCGATGTTCTTCAGGTTGTGGGTACGTGCCCCACGGATGAGGATCTTGTCCACAGCGGCCTCGCATGGCGGGCGAAAACCGTTGAGTATACGTTTCCCCGGCAGTACGCGGCAAAGTGGCGCGTCTGTGCCTCCGGGCGGCTGGGCTGCTAGAATGCCCGGCTATTTTTCGGCGTCGGCGGCAGCCGGCCATCCGGGAACGGATGGGCACGCCATTGCGGGGGCAAGAAGCACAGCCCGCTCCAGTCATTCCCCTGAGGGACTTATGCACGACACCCACACTGAGCGCATGAGTGGCACCGAAACCCGCGCGGCCGTCGGCCTTTCCCTGGTCTTCGCGTTCCGCATGCTCGGCATGTTCATGGTCCTGCCGGTCCTGGCCACCTACGGCCAGGACCTGGCCGGCGCGACCCCGGCGCTGATCGGCCTGGCCATCGGCGCCTACGGCCTGACCCAGGCCATCCTGCAGATTCCCCTGGGCACCCTGTCCGACCGCATCGGCCGCCGGCCGATCATCGTCGTCGGGCTGCTGGTGTTCGCCCTCGGCGCGGCGGTGGCGGCCAACGCCGACAGCATCTGGGGCGTGATCGCCGGGCGGGTGATCCAGGGCGCCGGGGCGATCTCCGCGGCGGTGATGGCGATGCTCTCGGACCTGACCCGCGAGCAGCACCGCACCAAGGCCATGGCCACCATCGGCATGAGCATCGGCGTATCCTTCGCCGTGGCCATGGTCGCCGGCCCCGTGCTGACGCACTTGTTCGGCCTGCACGGGCTGTTCTGGTTCACCGCCGGCATGGCCCTGGTCGGCCTGCTGATGATCCTGTTCTTCGTGCCCACCCCGGACCACCGCCTGCAGCACCGCGAGTCCAGCGTCGCCGGCCAGGCGCTGCTGCCGACGCTGAAGAACGCCGAGCTGCTGCGCCTGGACGCCGGCATCCTGGTGCTGCACGCGATCCTCATGGCCAGCTTCGTGGCCTTGCCGCTGGCCCTGGTGGAGCGCGCCGGGCTGCCCAAGGAAGAACACTGGTGGGTCTACCTGACCGCGCTGCTGGTGGGCTTCTTCGGCATGGTGCCGTTCATCATCTACGCCGAGAAGAAGCGCCAGATGAAGCGCGTGCTGGCCGGCGCGGTGGCCACCCTGATGCTCTGCGAGCTGTTCTTCTGGGAATTCGGATACAGCCTGAAGGAACTGCTGTTCGGCATCGTCGTCTACTTCACCGCGTTCAACCTGCTGGAAGCCTCGCTGCCGTCTCTGGTGAGCAAGGTCTCGCCGGCCGGCGGCAAGGGCACGGCGATGGGCGTGTACTCCACCAGCCAGTTCCTCGGCGCCGCCGTGGGCGGCATCCTGGGCGGCTGGATGTTCCAGCACGGCGGGTTGGACGGGGTGTTCATCGGCTGCGCCGTGCTGGCTGCCATATGGCTCGCGATTGCTGTTACCATGCGCGAACCGCCGTATGTAACGAGCATCCGCCTGCCCCTGTCCGATGAGGCGCTGCGCGATGCCTCGTTGGCCGAGCGTTTCAAGGCATTGCCCGGTGTGAGCGATGTGATGGTGGTCGCCGAAGAGGCCGCCGCTTATGTCAAAGTAGATTCCCAACAAGTGGATCGCACGTCCCTCGAGCGCCTGGCAGGCGCCGAGCCGGCGACGTGCTGAAGCCTTTAGGAGAGCGTCATGGCCCGTGGGGTTAACAAAGTCATTCTGGTGGGTAACGTCGGTGGCGATCCGGAAACCCGCTACCTGCCCAACGGCAACGCGGTGACCAACGTCACCCTGGCCACCAGCGAGAGCTGGAAGGACAAGCAGACCGGCCAGCAGCAGGAACGTACCGAGTGGCACCGCGTGGTGTTCTTCGGCCGCCTGGCGGAGATCGTCGCCGAGTACGTGCGCAAGGGCTCGCAGATCTACGTCGAAGGCAGCCTGCGCACCCGCAAGTGGCAGGGCCAGGACGGTCAGGACAAATACACCACCGAGATCGTGGTGGACATCAACGGCAACATGCAACTGCTCGGCGGCCGTCCGGGCGCCGGTGGCGACGACGCCCCGCGCGCGCCGCGCGAACCCCAGCAGCGCCCGCAACAGGCCCCGCGCCCAGCGCCGCAACAGCAGGCCGCCCCGGCCCCGCAACCGGCCGCCGACTACGACAGCTTCGACGACGACATTCCGTTCTAAGCGTCGGACAGGTCCGAAAAAGCCCGGCATTCCCTTTTGGGGATGCCGGGCTTTTTCATGTCCACCTGCAGAGCGTTGGCAGTCTTGCCGTGCTCTTCGTAGGAGCGAGCTTGCTCGCGAACAGATCCCGTGCCGAAGCGGTTCGCGAGCAAGCTCGCTCCTACGGGAAGCCGTGCCGGCTCGGCCTGCAATCCGCGCCGGGATGTCCGGCTATCGCGGACAAGGTCCGCTCCGAGGAAACTCCATGCCTCACAGCAAATTGTAGGAGCGGGCCCTGCCCGCGATATCGCGCGCAGGGCGCGCTCCTACATGGGAATGGCGTGGGTTGGGCAGCGTAGGAGCGGATCTCATCCGAGATCCGCGCCAGGACGTCCGGCTATCGCGGACAAGGTCCGCTCCTACGAGGAAACTCCATGCCTCACAGCAAATTGTAGGAGCGGGCCCTGCCCGCGATATCGCGCGCAGGGCGCGCTCCTACATGGGAATGGCGCGGGTTGGGCCGCGTAGGAGCGGATCTCATCCGCGATCCGTGCCGGGGTGTCCGGCTATCGCGGACAAGGTCCGCTCCTATGCCAGCCGGCGAACACAACACCCGTAGGATGGGTTGAGCGAAGCGATACCCATCGCCATCGCCGCATGGGGTTCGCAGGCTCAACCCATCCTACGAAAAGCGCCCCGGCTCAGTGGGCAAGACAGTTGCTCTCGCGTTCCCCACGCTTTTCGCAAAAAACCTTTGCCGATTCGGCTATTTAGTTAGCTGGCTAATTAAGTGATTCTGACTCCGCCTTGATGCAAGTCAAACAACGGAGAAGAACCGATGAGCGTAGTTGTCACTGAGCGCGACGAAGACCATAAATCCCGCGAATTCCGTGCCCTTGGCCGGCGCTGCTGGGACGTGCACCAGCAGGGCCTGTTGGTCGGCGTGTTCCACAGCGAGCAGGAGGCCCACGCCTACCGCGAGAGCCTGGAGCGGGAAGAGGTGCAGCGCCACGCGCAGGACGCGGAGCGGTTCTGAGCGGCCCGCGGGGCCAGGCGCCGGCCTGGCCCCGCCGCCCGGCTCAGAAGTAGTAGCCGATGTTCAGGTTGGTGCGGAAGTACCAGTCGTTGCTGCCCGAGGAGGTGGTCGAGGTCCAGCCCGTGCCGTTCTCCGCGCCGCCCCAGGGGTTGGCGTTGCGCGCCCAGGTGAAGTCCAGCCAGGCCATCACCGGCAGGGCGAAGAACTGGATGCCGGCGGTGTACATCTGCGAGTCGTCCCAGCCGCTCTTGTCCTTCCACAGCCGGCTGTAGTCGTTGTACAGCTTCACTTTCTTCACCGGCCCCAGCCAGGGCGTGGCGACGTCGTAGCCGACGTTGAGTCCGCCGATGCTGCCCTTGGCCGCCACCAGGAAGGCCGGGGTCAGGCCGTTGCCGCCCATGAGCACCGAATCGTCGCTGACGCCGCTGGGGTTCTTCGGATCGTATTCGTAGCGGATCGCCTGGCTCGAGATCGTCCAGGGACCGTTCTTGAACACCCCGTGGGCGCCGGCCGCCCAGAAGCTGCCGTTGTCGTCGGTGGTGGCGTTGTACAGCCGCGAGGCGGCCAGGGAAGCGCCCAGCTCGTTGTTCCAGTCGCCGGCCTGGAAGCTGCGCGCCAGGCGCAGGTTGACCTGGTCGCGCTTCTCGTTGTCCTGGCGGCCGTGCAGCGCCGGGATGGCGTTGTCCTTGAGGTCCGCGTAGCGCCCGACTTCCGGGGCGTAGCGGATGCTCGACGGCAGCATGCGCGGGTAGTAGGCGGCCTGGAAGTCCCAGTCGCTGTCCTTGTAGCCGTACTTCAGGCCGGTGCCGGTGTTCACGCCGAAGCCGAGGAAGAACGGGATGTGGTAGCTCCAGCCGAACTGCGGGTAGGGCAGCAGGCCGAAGGGCCTGGCCGGCGCGCCCACCTGCAGGTCGGAACGCTCGTCGAAGCGGTAGCCGAGGTAGGCGCGGTCCACCGCGCGCTTGTTGCGGTCCTGGAACCAGTAGCCGGCGTCGAGGCTGAACTGCTGGTAGCGGCCCTGCACGTCCAGGCGGAAGGTGTCGAACAGCCAGCGCGCCGGGCGGTTGATGCTGCTGTCCCAGTCCTCGTAGCGGTAGTTGGCGCGCAGCGCGCCGCCGACATCCAGGCTGGCGTCGCCGTCCTCGCTGCGCCAGGAGATGTGCGGGAAGGGCTTGTTCTGCATGCCCTGGCTGATGGTCGGCGCCGGGCCGGGCTCGGTGGCGAACAGCAGCGGAGCGTGTGCCAGCGCGAATGCGGCCAGCAGGGTGGGTCTCAACATGGAAGCGTCACCTCGGAAAAGGCAGCCTCGGAAGTGGGCCAGCAGGGCCGCACGCAGCTTCACGAAGGCTGGTCGTTTTTGTTTCTTGTATGAATCAACGTTTCAATTTCCTGCCCGAGGAGGAGAGCAGTTTCCATGCCATGGATGGGAGGCTGTTTTTCTATATATTTCCTATTTATATCAATGTGTTATGGGTGAAACGCGGGCGTTTGAACCACCCGTGAAACGCCCCCGGAGCGGTGTTACGCGGATGCCCAGGCGTGGGGCGCGAGGGGCGAATCCGGTGCGTTGGGAAACGCCGGCAGAAACGAAAACGGCAGCCCGGGGGCTGCCGTTTTGCGCAAGGCGAGGGAAGGCTACAGGTCGAGCACCAGGCGCCGGCTGCGGCAGCCGGAGACGCAGACCATCATCGACTGGTTGGCCGCGCGCTCGGCTTTGGTCAGCACGCCGTCGCGGTGGTCCACTTCGCCTTCCAGCACCTTGACCTCGCAGGAGCCGCAGACGCCCTCGCGGCAGCTGTAGTCGAGGTCGCAGCCCTGTTCCAGCAGCACGTCCAGCAGCACCATGCCGGCTTCCATGCGCAGGTGCTTGCCGCTCTTGCGCAGTTCCACCTCGTAGCTGTCCAGGGCGTCTTCCGCGGCGGCCTGTTCGACGGCGGCGAAGCGTTCGATGTGCGCGTTGGGGTAGCCCAGGGCCTCGCAGGTGCGTTCGAAGGCGTCGAGCATCGGCGTCGGGCCGCAGCAGTAGAAGTGCGCGTCGGTGGAGCGGCCGGCCAGGTAGGTGGCGAGGTCCGGCGGCAGGCCTTTCTCGTCGTCGAAGTGCAGTTGCACCCGGGCGTCCAGGCCGCGCAGTTCTTCCAGCAGCGCGGCCTCGCGGCGCGAGCGCGCGCAGTAGATCAGCTCGGCGGAGCGGCCAAGGGCGAGCAGCTGGCGGAACATGCAGTAGATCGGCGTGATGCCGATGCCGCCGGCCACCAGCACGCTGTGGCTGGCGCCGGCGTCGAGGGCGAAGTTGTTGCGCGGCGCGGCGATCTGCAGCTGGGTGCCGACGCGCAGGTTGTCGTGCACCCAGCGCGAGCCGCCGCGGCTGTTGCGGTCACGGAGGATGCCGACCACGTAGCGCCCCTGGTCGCTCGGCGAGTTGAGCAGCGAGTAGCTGCGCACCAGGCCGTTGGGCAGGTACAGGTCGATGTGCGAACCGGCCTCGAACGGCGGGAACCGGGTGTCGCCCCAGGGGCGCAGTTCCACGCTCATGATGCCTTCGGCCTCGTGGCGCAGGGTGTGCACCAGCGCCGGGATGGTTGCGTTGCTCATGGCTGTACCTCGGCGGTGCGCAGGTCGACGTCCAGGCGCGCGCTGGCCTCGATCTCGACGCGCAGTTCGGGGAACACCAGGCCGTTCACTGCCACCAGGGTGGAGGTGGGGTAGCAGGCCTGGCCGGCGAAGAAGTCGCGGCGGGCGCGGCCGACTTCGTCCTTGGCGGCGATGTCGGTGACGTAGACGGTCAGCCGGTAGAGGTTGCCGACGTGGCCGCCGGCGGCCTCGACCAGCGCCCGGCACTTGCCCAGCACCAGCAGCGTCTGCTCGTAGACGCCCAGCGGCGCGCCGCGCTCGGCGGCCTCGCGGGTGGCGGGATGCCCGGTCATTCCGGACATCACCACTTCGTTGCCGATGCGCAGGGCGTTGGACCAGCTGGCGCCGGGCGCTTCCGCCAGCGCCTCGGCCCGTACCCGGACGACTGCGTTCATAGCTGCCTGGCCTCGATCAGTTCCAGCTGCTCCTTGGCCTTGTTCTTCAGGTAGCGGCGGATGCGCACCACGCCCAGGTCGTGCTGGTAGAGGTTCTCGCGCTGGTTGGCGTCCGGCTCCATGTGCTCCAGCAGCACCCGGTCCTGCTCCAGCACCGCCCAGTGGCGCGCCTCCAGGCGGTTCTTGTAGAGGAAGCGCCAGGTGTCGCGCTGCCAGCCGGTGAGCGGGCGGCAGCGCCAGTGGAACACCGCGCACAGCTGCGGGCTGCTGGGCGTGTAGCTGCCGACGATGGTGAAGTTGCCGCCCGGGCCGCCGGTCTTCGGGTAGGGGATTTCCAGGCGCAGCCAGTGGCAGCCGTTGTCGACGAACTCGGTCCAGTCGAAGTTCACCCCGCGCTGGCCTTCCTTCTCGAAGAAGAAACCCTGCTCGGTGTCGCGGGTGACGAACTTGGCGCTGGCCGCGCCTTCGCTCATGGAGTGGGACATCTTGTGCAGGTAGGTGCCGTGCATCGGGTCCATGACGTTGTCGATGACGTAGCGGTAGTCGCCGCGCCACTCGGTGTAGCAGATGAAGCTGCTCCACTCGGGCGAGGTCAGCTGCTCGGGCAGCACCAGCTCCGGCGGGCTTTCCAGGTGCGCGTCGGCGGCGTTGTAGAGGAAGATCGCGCCGGCCGCCTCGCGGACGTGGAACATGCGCGTCGGGCGGCTGCCTTCGAGCTTGCAGCCGGGGCTGCCGGGGACCTTGGTGACGGTGCCGTCGCAGCGCACTTCCACGCCGTGGTAGGGGCACTGCAGGCGGTCGCCCAGCACCGGGCCGAGGGACAGCGGCGCGCCGCGGTGCGGGCAGTGGTCCTCGAGGGCGTGGACGCTGCCATCGTTGTCGCGCCAGAGGGCGATCTTGTAGCCCAGGCGGCGGATGGACAGCGGCTTGTCGCCGAGCAGTTGCGAAGGCAGGACGGGGAACCAGAGGTTCTTCAGGCCATTGGCCAGGATCTTCTCGACAGGATCGACGGTCAGTTGCGCGGTCATTTTCTCGTTCCTCGCCCGTTATTCGCCCAGGCGGGCCATCAGGGTCTTGTAGGCGTCTTCGGTCCACTCGCCGCTGGTCAGCGGGCAGGGCGGGCCGGCCAGGTTCAGGTGCTCCAGCAGGCTCGGCAGGTCGTGCCTGCCGGCGGCGTAGGCGCGCTCGATGGAGTCGCCCAGCAGGTCTTCGAAGGGCGTGCTCGGGCGGCCGCGCGACTGGTGCGTCTCGTTGTAGGGCTCGGTCATTTCATTGGCCTCCATTGCGGACCCGTTCGCGGATGCTTTCGCGCACCGGGACGAAGTCGTAGGTCGGGTAGCATTCGCTGCGGAACACGCCCCAGGCGGAGCGTTCCAGTTCGACGTTGACGCGCGGCAGCAGCGCCGGCGGCAGGCGCAGGGTGACGATCTGGCCCAGGCCCATGGCCACGGTCCAGGAGACGATCTCCACGCCTTCGCCGGGGAAGCGCTCCCACCAGTCCATCTTTTTCATGTGGGCCTGGATGTCCTCCAGGTTCTTCGACTGGTCGTGGCGCAGCAGCACGGTCAACAGCAGGGTTTCGCTCATGTTCGGTGCTCAGGCGGCGTTGTCGGACGGGGTGGCCCAGGCGTCGTAGCCGTAGACCCAGTCGGCGTTGCCGCCGGCCTTGAGCCACTGGTTGCCGCGCGAGCCGATCTGGATCTGGCTGGTGCGCTCCAGGCGCGCGTCCTGGTAGGCCCTGAGCGCCGCCGGGACCTGCGCCAGGTCGCGCACGCCGGCGAGCATGCGGCCGAGCACCACGGCGTCCTCGATGGCCTGGCCGGCGCCCTGGGCCATGAACGGCATCATCGGGTGGCAGGCGTCGCCGAGCAGGGCCAGGTTGTCGCGGGTCCAGTAGGGCAGCGGGTCGCGCTCGTAGAGGGCGGTCTTGAGCACCTCGTCGCAGGCTTCCAGCAGGGCGCGGGCGTGCGGGTGGTAGTGCGCGTAGCTTTCGCGCAGCTCCTCGACGCTGCCTGGGGTGGTCCAGCTTTCCAGGTGCCAGCTGTCCTGGGCGGTGGTGGCGAAGATGAAGATGTCGCGACCGCGGTTGAGCGGGAAGGTGACGATCTGGCTCTGCGGGTTCGGCCCCCACCACTTGGTGAAGGCCTGGATGTGCGGCACCTGGGCGACCTTCACCGCCGGCACCACGGCGCGGTAGGCGACCACCCCGGTGAAGCGCGGGTGCTCCTCGCCGAACAGCGCGGCGCGCACCACCGAATGGATGCCGTCGGCGCCGATCAGCACGTCGACGCGATCCTGGCCGCCGTCGGCGAATTCGATGTGCACGCCGTCGGCCTCCTGGCGCACGGCCTGGGCGCGCCGGGCGAAGCGCACGCGCTCCAGGGGGAAGGCTTCGGCCAGGGCGGCCAGCAGGTCGGCGCGGTGGATGGTCAGTTGCGGCGCGCCGTACTTGCGCTCGGCGGCGTCGGCCATCTCCAGGCGCGAGGTTTCCTCGCCGCTGTCCCAGGTGCGGCTGATGCGGTGGGTGGGCCGCGCCGCGCTGGCGCGCACCGCCTCGCCGACGCCCAGGCCGTCGATGGCCTTGACCGCGTTGGGCGTCAGGTTGATGTCGGCGCCGACGCGCAGGAACGCCTTGGCCTGTTCGTACACTACGACCTCGTGGCCGGCGCGCAGCAGGGCGATGGCGGCGCACAGGCCGCCGATGCCGGCGCCGAGCACGCCGATCTTCAGCTTGGACATGGGCTTTCTCCTCAGCTCTTGTTCTTTTCGGTCAGGAATTTGCCTTGCGGGCCCTCGGCGCCTTTCTGCCGCCGGGTGACGCCGTCCAGGCCGCCGGCGATGGCCCACTCGGCGAACACCGTGGGGCCCGGCTCGAAGCTGCGCGGCTGCCAGTCGCCGGTCAGTTGGTCCTCGTCGGCGTAGTACTCCACCAGCGCCCCGGCGGGGTTCTTGAAGTACCAGAAGAACGCCGAGGACACCGGGTGACGGCCCGGGCCGATCTCGGTGTCCCAGCCGCAGCGGGCGATGTGCATGCCGCCGCCGAACACCTCGTTGATGTCGCGCACGCTGAAGGCGACGTGGTTCAGCCCGGCGCGCGGTGCCGGCAGCTGGAGCATGAACAGGTCGTGGTGGCCGCCTTCCTCGGCGGTGCGCAGGAAGGCGCCACGGCCGGGGTAGCGGTCCGAGGTCTGGAAGCCGAAGGCTTCGCGGTAGAAGGCCTCGCAGGCATCCACGTCCTTGACGAAGAACACCACGTGGCCGACTTCCACCGGGGTGGCGCGCTCGTAGACCGGGCTGGGCTTGTTGATCCGCGCCTTGCTGTTCCAGGTGTTGTGCGCGCCGCATTCCTCCAGCACCAGTTCGCGCTTGCGGGTGACCTGCAGGCGGATCGCCAGGCCGTTGGGGTCGGTGCAGCCGATGCGCCCGCCGCCCTCGACGAAGCCCGGCGCCATGGCGATGCGGCTGGCATAAAGCGCCAGGTCGTCGGCGCTGGCCACGCCCCACACCACCTCGCGCACCGTCGAGCCGGGCTCGATGGCCGGCGGCAGGCCGGGCCTGTCCAGGGCGGCGACCACCACGCGGCAACCGTTGAGGGTTTCGAAGACCACCTGGTCGGCTTGCTCGTCGACCAGGCTCAGGCCCCAGTCCTCGAAGAAGCGCCGGCAGCGCGGCAGGTCTTCCACGCCGTAGGTGATCTCGTCGATGCCAAGTACGCTCATGCTGTCGCTCCGGCCCAGGCGATGGGCTGCTGGTTGAGGCCCCAGTACAGGGCTTTCTGCTCCATGTACTGGAGGATGCCCAGGCGCCCCTTCTCGCGCCCCAGGCCACTGTCGTTCCAGCCACCGAAGGGGGTGGCGATGGAGAATTGCTTGTAGGTGTTGATCCACACGGTGCCGGCCTGCACGGCGCGGCCCAGGCGCCAGGCGCGCTGGAAGTCGCGGGTCCAGATGCCGGCGGCGAGGGCGTAGACGCTGTGGTTGGCCTGCTCGATCAGCTGGCGCTCGTCGTCGAAGGGCAGGGCCGCCAGCACCGGGCCGAACACCTCTTCCTGGCACAGGCGCGCGTCGTTGCCCAGGCCGTCGATGATGGTCGGGGTGTAGAACCAGCCACGCTCGTACTGTTGCCCTTGCGGGCGGCGGCCGCCGGCGAGCAGGCGGCCGCCCTCGGACAGGCCGAGGTCGACGTAGCGCTCGACGCTCTCGCGGTGGCGCTCGCTGATCAGCGGGCCCATCTGCGTGGCTTCGTCGGCCGGGTCGCCGATGCGCAGGCGCTCGGCGCCTTCGACCAGGCGTTGCAGGAAGCGTTCGTACAGCGGCCGGGCGACGAACAGCCGCGAGCCGGCGATGCAGGATTCCCCCGAGCTGCTGAAGATGCCGTAGAGCACCCCGGCCACGGCGTGGTCGAGGTCGGCGTCTTCCAGGACGATGGTCGGCGACTTGCCGCCCAGCTCCATGGACACCGGCATCATCTTGTCCGCGGCGATGCGCGCGATGTGCTTGCCGGTGCTGGTGCCGCCGGTGAAGGACACGCGCTTGACCAGCGGGTGGCGGGTGATGGCGTCGCCGATCAGCGAGCCCTTGCCCGGCAGCACGCTGATCAACCCGGCCGGCACCCCGGCCTGGATGCACAGGCGCGCCAGGGCCAGGGCCGCCAGCGGAGTGATCTCCGCCGGCTTGATCAGCACCGCGTTGCCGGCGGCCAGGGCCGGCGCCAGCTTCTGCGCCTCGGAGGCGATCGGCGAGTTCCACGGGGTGATGGCGGCGACCACGCCCATGGGCTCGTACACGCTCATGCTGAGGAAGTCGCCGCGCGAGGGGCTGATGCTTTCCTCCAGGGTTTCGCAGGCCGCGGCGAAGAACTGGAAGGTGCCGGCGGCGCTGGCCACCAGGGCGCGGGTCTCGCGGATCGGCTTGCCGTTGTCCAGGCGCTGCAGTTGCGCCAGTTCCTCGGCGTGCTCGCGGATCAGCTGCGCCACGCGGTACAGCACCGCGGCGCGCTCGTGGGGCTTGCGCTGCGCCCAGCCGCTGGCGAGGAAGGCGCGCTGGGCGCCCTGGATGGCTTCCTCCACGTCGGCCAGGCCGGCGGCGTGCAGGCGGGCGATGGGCGAGCCGTCGGCCGGGTAGTGGCTGGTGTACAGGTCGCCGCCGCCCAGGCGCCACTGGCCGGCGATGCAGATGGGTTGGATTGCGTCGAGATCGAGCATGGCGCTGTCCTCAGATGGAGACGGCGTGGGCGTGGTTGCCCAGCGCGCGGACGATGCTGAGCACGGTCAGCATCGAGGTCTTGGGGTTGGCCGCCAGCGGCTTGCCGCGCAGGGTCATCTCGAATTCGCCGAAGGCGCCGCGGGCCTGGTAGTGGTGCACGTTCTCCTCGCTGGTGGGGTCGGCGATCAGGCGCACGCGGGTGGCGTCCAGGCCCAGGCCGGCCAGCGACAGGGTGGCGGCGACGTTGGCGTTCTTCGGGTAGCGCGAGGAGGCCTCGCGGGCGCTGCCTTCGAAGATCACCGTGGGCTCGGTGAGGCCGTCGAGGTCGAAGCGCTCGTCGGCCGGCGTGCCCTTCCAGGCGCGGCTCGGCTTGCGCCCGCTGTAGACCACCGAGTCCAGCCCGGCGACCTTGGCCGCGGCCAGCGCGTCGATGCCGCCGATGGCCCCGGAGAGCAGTTCGACCTGGGTGCCGCCGCGCCGCGCGGCTTCTTCCAGGCGCGCGGCCAGGCCGTCCTCGGAGAGCGCGCCGATGGACACCAGCAGGCACGGGATGCCGCGCTCCAGGGCCGGGATCACGTGTTCGGCCAGGGCCGCGTGGCCGGCGCATTCCACCAGCAGGTCGGGGCGCCGGGCGTAGTCCAGGGTTTCGACGACGCGTGCCTGCGCGGCGATGCCGGCCAGGCGCTGGCGCGCCTGGTCGAGGTGGCCGGCCGGGACCACCACCTGGTCGAGCGCCAGGTCGCGGTCGTCCTTGAGCATTTCCAGCACGCTGAGGCCGATGGCGCCGCAGCCGATCATGGCGATGTGCAGCATGGCGGGGTCCTCAGGCCGTGGCCTTCTGGTGGCGGGTTTCCATGTTCGGCGGGCCGGCGAACTGCTTGGCGAAGTTGCCCACCGCGCACATGTCCACCTCCAGCAGGAAGGGGCCGTCGGCGGCGTAGGCGCTTTCCAGCACGCCGGCGAAGTCCGCCAGGTCCTTGACCAGCGCGTGGCGCAGCCCCACCGACTCGGCCAGGCGCGCGTAGTCCGGGGTGTGCAGGTCGACGTAGCAGTGGCGGCCGCCGTACACGGCGTCCTGGATGTTGCGGATGACGCCGTAGCGCTGGTCGTTCATCAGCAGGATCACTACCTTGGCCTTTTCCTGCACCAGGGTGGCGATCTCGCCCAGGTTGAGGATGAAGCCGCCGTCGCCGCACAGCGCGAAGACCTTGCGTTGCGGCGCGTTCTCCGCCGCCGCGATGGCCGCGCCTATGCCCATGCACAGGCCCTGGCCGATGCCGCCGCCGAGGGCGTGGATGCCGGCCTGGGGGTGGAACAGGTGGATCAGGCGGTTGCCCCAGATGCTGTTGGACAGGGTCACGTCGCGCACCCAGGTGAAGTCGCGGCCGGTCATGCCCTGCAACTGCTCGACCATCGAGGCGTAGGGGCCGAGTTCTTCCAGCAGTTGCGCGCGCGACTGCTCGCGCACCTGGCGCAGTTCCTCGGCGAAGCCCGGCTCGACCTTCAGCCGGCCCTCCAGGCGCTCGGCCAGGCCGGCCAGGGCCAGCGCCGAGTCGCCGCAGATGAACAGCTCGCTGTTGTAGCAGCGGCCCTCGATGGCCGGGTTGGCGTCGATGCGGTAGGTCACCGGCGGCAGCTTCAGGGCGTACTTGAAGGTCTCGTTGCTGCGCAGCCGCGAGCCGGCCACCAGCAGCGCGTCGCAGCCTTGCAGGAAGGCTTCCACCCGCTTGTTCTGGGAGAAGGCGCCGAGGCAGCGCGGGTCGTCCTCGTTGACCACGCCGCGGCCCTGGGTGGAGGTGATGACGCCCACGCCCAGGTCCATCAGGCGCTTCACTTCGCGGCCGGCGTGGCGCGCGCCGCCGCCGAGCCAGAGCATCGGCCGGCGCGCGCTGGCCAGGCGCTCGGCGACGCGGTCCAGGGCCTCGGCGGTGGGTGCGGCGACCGGCACCGGCAGCGGCGCCAGGTCTTCGGGCATGGGGATGTAGGCGGATTGGATGTCGATCGGGATTTCCACGCTGACCGGCCCGGCCGGCGCGCTCAGGGCGGTCTGCACGGCGAGCTTGAGGGTGCTCAGCGCGGTCTCGGCGCTGCGCACGCGGAAGGCCGCCTTGGACACCGCCTTGAGCATGGCCAGCTGGTCGCGGGCCTCGTGGATGTAGGCCAGGTCCTGGTCCAGGTAGGGCGTCTCGATCTGCCCGGTCAGGTGCAGCAGCGGGGTGCCGGCGGTCAGCGCCTCGACCAGGGCCCCGGCGGCGTTGCCGGCGGCGGTGCCGGTGGAGGTCAGGCACACGCCCAGGCTGCCGTTGGCGCGGGCGTAGGCGTCGGCCATGTTGGTGGCGCCGGCTTCGCCGCGGGCCATGACGAAACGGATGTTGCCGCGCACGGCGAAGGCGTCGAGGATCGGCATGTTGTGGATGGAAATCACCCCGAAGGCGGCCTTGACCCCGCACTGTTCGAGAAAGGCGGCGATGGCGGCGCCCACGGTGACCGAGTTTTCGTTACGCATGGCGGGACAAGCCTCCGGATACATCGATGTGGCTGCCGGTGGTGTAGGCCGACAGCGGTGAAACGAGGAACAGCAGGGCGTTGGCGGCTTCGCGCGGCAGGCCCAGGCGCCCCAGGGGAATCTGTTTGCTGCGCGCCAGTTGCGCGGTCCATTGCGCCCAGTCCAGCTCGCGTTCTTCGCGGGCCTCGAAGCGCCGGCGCCACTGGCCGGACTCCACCAGGCCGATGAGGATGCCGTTGACGCGGATGCCCCAGGGGGCGAACTCGACGGCCAGCGAGCGCACCAGGTTCTTCAGCCCGGCGCGGGCCGCCGAGGTGCAGACCATGTGCGGCTCCGGCTGGCTGGCGAGCAGCGAGTTGGTGCAGACGATGGCCGCGTCCGCCTGGCCTTCCAGCTGCGCCAGGAAGGCACGCACCGGGTGGATCACCGAGAAGAACTTCAGCTCCAGCTCGTCGCGCCAGGCTTCGTCGCTGGTCTGCGCGAAGGTGGAGACGCGGCCCTGGCCGGCGTTGCACACCAGCATGCTGGCGGCGCCCAGTTGCTGCTGGCAGCGCGCGGCGAAGTCGCGCACCTGGCCGGCGTCGAGCACGTCGCAGGGGGCGGCCAGCAGGCGCGCGTCGGGGAAGCGCTGGCGCAGTTCGGCTTCGGCTTGCGCCAGGCGCTCAGCGTCGCGGCCGCAGAAGGCCACGGCGGCGCCGGCTTCCAGCAGCAGTTCGACGGTGGCCAGGCCGATGCCGGAACTGCCGCCGGTGACCACGGCGACGCGGCCGCGCAGGTCGCACAGGCTCATGAATGCACCCTCTGCAGCGACAGGACGTTGGGGTTGGGCATGTGCCCGAGCAGGCCGGAGAGTTCCTCGGCGCTGTTGCGCACCTGGCGCACCAGCGGTTCCAGCAGGTGCTCGGCGATGCGCGTGGCGGGGATGGTTACGCCCATGGCGGCGCAGACCCGGCCGGTGTGGTCGCGCACCGGCGCGGCGACGGTGGAGATGCTCGCCTCGAAGAAGCCTTCGCTCAGCGCATAGCCGCGCAGGCGGTCGTTCTGCACCAGGTCGAAGAGTTCCTCGGTGCTGCGCGGGGTGCCCTCGGAGAAGCGCTCCAGTTGCTTCTCCGGGTACAGCTCGCGCAGCGCGGCGAGGTCCAGGTCTTCCAGGAGGATGCGCCCGAGCACGGTGGCGTGGGCCGGCAGGCGGGTGCCGACGTTGACCGCGCTGGTGAGGATCGACGGCGGCGAGATCTTCGCCACGTAGACGATGTTGCGCCCGTCACGCACCACCAGGTTGCAGGAGTAGCCGATGGCGTCGCACAGGCGGCGCAGGATCGGCTGGCCCAGCTCGGTGAGTTCCAGCGAGGCCAGGTATTCGAAGCCCAGGCGCAGCACCGCCATGCCCAGGCGGTATTCGTTGCCGCTGCGGGTGACGAAGCCCAGGGCCTCCAGGGTGGCCAGCAGGCGGAAGATGGTGGTGCGCGGCAGCTGCAGGCGGCGCGCCAGTTCCGGGGCGGTGAGGGTGCGGTCGTGGCGGGTGAACTCGCCCAGCAGCGTCAGGCCGCGTTCCAGCCCCGGAACCATGTAGCGTTCCTGGTTTTCGGTGAGGGTGTCGGTACTCATGGTTTCAGTCCTTGTCGAGGAAGCGGACGAGGTGTCCGGCCAGGGCTTCGGGGCATTCGATGGGGCTGGCGTGGCCGGCGCCGGGGACGAGCTGGAAAGGCGCCGCCAGCGCCGCGGCGACTTCACGGCAGGCGGCCGGCGGGGTGATGCCGTCCTCGCTGCCGCACAGCACCTCGACGGGCATCGGCGGGCGGCCCAGGCGCAGCAGGTCGTCGCCGCACAGCAGCTCCACCGCCTGGCGGTAGCCGTGGGGCTTGAGCCTCGCCATGTTCCAGCGCACCCAGGCCAGCGCCTCGGCACTCGGGCTGGCGCCGAGCATGGCCGGGGCGCGGCGTTCGGCGAGGCCAGCGATGCCCTCGCTGGCCAGAGCGGCCAGGCGCCGGCTGCGCACCGCCTCGCCTTCGGCCGGGCGCGCGCCGTAGCCGCGCGCCGGGCTCAGCAGCAGCAGGCGGGCGATGCGCCGCGGCTCGGCGTTGGCCAGGGCGAGGGCGGTCAGCGCGCCCAGGGAATGGCCCAGCAGTACGCAGCGCTGCACGTCCAGCGCGTCCAGCAGCTCGCGCAGGCGCAGCATGTAGGCTTCCGCCCGTGGCGCGGCTTCGGCCAGCGGCGTGGATTCGCCGTAGCCGGGGGCGTCCCAGGCGATGAGCCGCGCGCGCGCCTTCAGGCACTGCGCCAGCGGCAGCCAGGAGGCGGCGCCGGAGCCGATGCCGTGCAGCAGCACCAGCGCCGGGGCATCAGCCGCACCGGCCTCGCGCCAGGCGCTGACGACCTCGCCGTGGCGCACCAGGCGCTGCGGGAAGTCGCGTTCCAGGTCGGCCTGCCAGGCGGCCGCCGTGCTCATCGCCGTCATCGTCCGGCCCTCAGCGCTTGATGCTGGCCAGCGGGTGCTCTGGCGGGTAGGTCGGGGTGATCGGCTTCTTCGCCCCGAGCATCACGCACATCAGCGCGTCCTCGTCGCCGATGTTGATTTCCTCGCGGTACACGCCCGGCGGCACCGAGATCACGTCGCGGTCGCCGAGGATGGTCTCGAAGCGCTCGCCGTCCTTCTCCAGGATCACCTTGAGCTTGCCGCGCAGGACGAAGAACACCTCCTCCACGTCGACGTGCAGGTGCGGCGGGCCTTCATGCCCGGCCGGGATGACCATGGTGGAGAAGGTGAAGTGCTCGGAGGGGATGGTGTTGTTGTCGGCGTTCACGCCGGTGCCGCCGGTGCCGATGTAGCGCATCTGCGCGCGGCGGTACTTGGGGTCGTAGTCGGCCTGGAACTTCAGCGCGTTCCAGTCGTACTGGCGGGTGGAATAGCGCGCGATGCGCGAGTTGCACCACTGCTCGAAGCTGGTGTCGGCCGGGCGTTCCCAGCTCTTGGGTTGCGGTTGCAGGTTGAGATCGGTCATCGGTTTTCTCCTCAGAGCATGACGAACCCGCCGTTGACCGGCAGGGTCTGGCCAGTGACGAAGCGGGACAGGTCGGACAGGGCGAACAGCACGGCGCCGCTCACGTCCCCGGGCAGCTGCGCGCGCTGGATGGCGCGCTGACGGCGGTACAGCTCGTGGCGTTCGGCGGGGACGTAGGCGGTGGCCTCGACCTCCACCAGGCCGGGGGCGATGGCGTTGACGGTGATGCCGTCGGCGCCCAGTTCGCGCGCCAGGGTGCGCGTCATGGCGATCAGCGCGCCCTTGCTGGCGGTGTAGGCGAGCAGGTTGGGCGCGCCCCACAGCGGGGTGTCGGAGGCCAGGTTGACGATGGCGCCGCGGCCGCTTGCGCGCAGCGCCGGCAGGCAGGCGTTGGTCATCAGCCAGGCGCCGCGCACGTTGACTTGCATGACCAGGTCCCAGGTGGCGATGTCCAGCGCCTCGCCGGGCTTGCCGCCGGAGTTGGTCACCGCGGCGTTGTTGACCAGGCCGTCGAGGCCGCCGAGGCGTTCCACGGCGGCTTCCACGCAGGTTGTGATGGAGTGCGGCTCGCGCAGGTCGAGGGCCAGGCCGTCGACCGGCAGCCCCTGCTCGCGCAGGTTGGCGGCGGCCGCCTGGACCTCGTCGCCGCGCAGGTCGGCGATCGCCACGCGGGCCCCGGCGCGGGCCGCCGCTTCGGCGAAGGCCAGGCCCAGGCCGCCGGCGCCGCCGGTGATGAGCACGCGGCGCCCTTGCAACAGGTTGCTTGCAGTCATGGGTGCGTCCTCAGGCGGTGGCCAGGTTGGCCTTGGGCAGGTAGTGCAGGACGCGCTTCTCGGCCCAGACCACCGCGGCGTAGGCGAGCACGCCGATCAGCGTCAGCGCGACTATGGTGACGAACACCCCGGCGGTGTTGCCCTGGCCCTCGGCGTCCACCAGCAGGAAGCCCAGGCCCTTGTTGCCGCCGACCAGCTCGCCGACGGTGACGCCGATCACCGCCAGGGTGGAGGCGATGCGCAGGCCGGAGAACAGCGCGCTCATCGCCGAGGGGAACTCCACCAGGCGGAACAGCTGCCAGCGGTTGGCGCTCAGGGCGCGGACCAGGTTGATCATGTCCGGGTCGACGGTGCGGATCGCCGAGAGCACGTTGATCATCACCGGGAAGAACACGATGAGGATGGCGATGAGGATCTTCGGGTACACGGTGTAGCCCAGCCACATCACGAACAGCGGGGCGAAGGCCACCTTGGGGGCGATCTGCAGCGCCAGGATGTAGGGCGAGAGCATGGCTTCGGCCGACGGCGACAGGCCCAGGGCGACGCCGATGACCACGCCCAGCAGGGCGCCCAGGGCGAAGCCGACGATGATCTCCAGGGTGGTGATCAGGCTGTGCTCCAGCAGGTTGCCGGCCTGCCACATGGCCACGGCCTCCCGGGCCACGCGGGTGAGGTTGGGCAGGACGAACTCGGGCATTCCGAGCAGGCCCGGGCCCCATTGCCAGAGGGCGAGGAAAACCACCAGCAGCGCCAGGCTGCCGGCGCTCGAACGGGAAAGCGTCATGTGCGACTCCGGGTGCTTACTGTTGCGCCAGGCGGGCGGCGTTGGCCTCGACGAAGCGGTTGGTGTAGAGCTCGGCCAGCGGGGTGGCGCGCGGCACTATCTTTTCTTCGACGTAGAAGTGCGCGACCTTGGCCAGGCGCTGCTCGTCGATCTGCCCGGGGACCGCCTGGCCCGGGTACACGTGCTCGTCGTAGAGCCGGAAGATGCGCTCCAGCGAGGCCTCCTTGCCCTTGTAGGCCGGCACGGCGGCGGCGAAGGTGGCGGCGGCGCCCTTGGGGTCGGCCATGATGTCGGCCATGCCCTTGAGGGTGGCGCTGACCACGCCCTGGACCACGTCCGGGTGGTTGGCGATGGCGTCGTCGGAGGCGAGGATGGCCTGGGCCATGCTCTCGAACACCTGGTCCTGGGGCAGCAGCTTCGCCTTCAGCCCGGCGTCCTCGGCGTTGACGAACCAGTCCGGCACCCCGGCCATGGCCTGCGCCTTGCCGGCGGAGAACAGCTGCCAGACGCCGGCCGGGCCGGCGGCCTGGATGTCCACGTCGTCGCGGCCCAGGCCGGCCTTGCGCAGCGAGGCGAGCAGGGCGTAGTAGGTGGTGTCGGAGTAGGACATCACCGTCAGGGTCTTGCCCTTGAGCGCCTTCACCGAGTCGATGCCGCTGTCGGCGCTGGCCGCCAGTAGGGTCACGCCGCCGCCGCCGAGCACGGCCACGGCCTTCACCGGCACGCCATTGGCGCGCACCACGATGGGCGTATCGCCGATGGCGCCGCCGACCAGGGCGTTGCCCGAGCCGATCTGCTTGGCCACGTCGACGCCGCCCTTGCCGGCGAGGAAGGTCACCTTGAGGTTCTCGGCCGCGTAGTAGCCCTTCTGCTGGGCGATGACCCAGGGCGCGAAGGCCGGCGAGCTGGGCGGCGCCGGCAGCAGGTAGGTGACCTCGGTGGGCGCGGCGCTGGCGGCGCAGGCGCACAGGGCGAGCAGCGGCCCGGCGAAGCGGGAGAGCAGGGTGTTGCGCATGAGCGGGTCCTCGTGCGGGGTCAGTGGAGAAGGTCGTCGCCGACTTTCAGCAGGTCCATCAGGCGCCCGACCAGGGGGCCGGCGCCGGGCAGCTTGCGGCGTTCCAGGGGATTGTCGCGGTGCGGCAGGTCGACCTCGATCTCCTTGATGATGTTGCCGGGGCGGGCGCTCATGACCAGGATGCGGTCGGAGAGGGCGATGGCTTCCATGAGGTCGTGGGTGATGAACAGCGCGGTCTTCTGCTGCTCGTAGAGCATCTGCGCCAGGTCCTGCTGGAGGATCATCTTGGTCTGCGCGTCGAGGGCCGAGAACGGCTCGTCGAGGAACAGCACCTGCGGGTCGATGGCCAGGGTGCGGGCCAGGGCCGCGCGCTGGCGCATGCCGCCGGAGAGCTGGAACGGGTAGTGGTCGCCGAAGCCGGCCAGGTGGCACTTGTCGATCAGCCGCTCGGCCACCGCGCGCCGCTGCACCGCGGCCACGCCCTGGATCTCCAGGCCCAGCTCGACGTTGCGGCGGATGCTGCGCCAGGGCATGAGCAGGTCCTTCTGCAGCATGAAGGCGACCTTGGCCACCGGCTTGACCACCCGCTCGCCGCCGACGAACACGGCGCCTTCGCTGGGGGTATAAAGCCCGCTGCCCATGTTCAGCAGGGTGCTCTTGCCGCAGCCGGAGGGGCCGATGATGGAAACCACCTCGCCCTTGCGGATGCTGAAGTTCAGCCCTCGCACGGCGAAGGGCGCATCGCGCTCGCCCTTCTTCGGGAAGCACTTGCCGACGTTCTCGAAGACGATCTCCACGTCGGCCGGCCGCGCACCTTCCTGGCGACGCATGGGGTCGGTTCCCCGTTCTACGACGGCGTACATCTCTTGGGTGGCAGCCATGTTCCTCATCTCGCTTTGTTTCATATACGGTGCGTTGATTTATGCATGAACAATGCCACGTGATTTTTCTCTCGGAGACTTTTGTTTATTCCTTATTAATCAAATAGTTGTGCGTTTCCGCTGTGAAACGTCCGATTGTTTCACCCATGAAATGGTTTTTCGAAGGCACTGGGAAATTTCTGCACAGCGCGGTAGCAGATCGGTTGCGGGTGCTACCTATCAGTGCGCCATCAGGGGAGGCGCGGCGGGAAGGCGAGGGGGACTGTGTAGGAGCGAGCTTGCTCGCGAACAGGGCCAGCCGGCTGACTGCGTGGCTCTTCGTTCTGCCCAACGGCCCCCTCTCCCTGAAGGGCGGGGGCCGTCCGTGCATGGGGGAAGAATCGAGTACGCCGGCCAGCCCGGCAGGCGTCTGACCGGGTCTACGTTTACAAATGCGCTTTGGCACACTCCGCCAGCACCGAGCACGGCCTCCCTTGCAGGGTCATATGCACGCGGTGGGGGAAGTCCTTGAAGCGCTTGGTCAGGTAGGCCAGGCCGGAGCTGGTGGCCGACAGGTAGAGCCTCCTGCCTCTACTCACCACGTTCAAACCCGGGTCGGTACCCAGCCCAATCCACCCCGGATTTTTCACGCACCAATACGGGCTCAAGCCGACTTCACCTCCCCTATTCGAACTGCTGCCATGCCGGGTTATCCCGCCTCGGCGGTTCGTACAGGAGCGCTTCATGATCAGCAACCCCAACCGCCTGCACGGCATGAGCCATGACGACGCCCGCAACCCGATCGCCAGTTGCCCGGCGCGCCAGAACGAGCTGTACGTCGTCCCGGCGCGCTACGCCCTGGCCGAGCACCCCGCCCGCCACGTCAGCCTGCAACCGGCCGTGCGCGCCAGCAGCCACCCCATGGCTCTGCGCCGCCTGCGCGGTGGCTTCCTCTACCTCTGGCATGGGCAGGGGCCGCTGCAACGCTATGCCGTGGCCGCCGACGGGTTGCTGCAGGCGCAGCCGCTGACGGCCGACGAGAGCGTCCTGCTGCACGGCAGCCAGGCCGGCTTCGCCCTGGACAAGCGCCACGATGCCTGGCTCCTGTACAGCGAAATCCCCCTCGGCGCAGACGCCTGCGCCCAACTGGCGGAGGCCGGCATCCGCCAGCAGCGTATGCGCCACGTTGCCCTGGGCGAGGTCGCCCTGCGCCTGCAGGCATCGCACTGCCCTCCGCTCGACGCAAGTGAAACGCTGCTGGCCGAACTGATGCCGGAGGTCCGCGAGCGCGTTCTGGCCAAGGAACATGCGCAGAACCGCGAGGCGGACAAACGACGGACCCGGGAACTGGCCGAGCGGATGAAAACCGCCCCCACCCAGGAGAACGTGCGCGCCTATATCCACGCCATGGAGTGGTACAACGCCGGCTCACAAGCCGCCATGCGCCACCCCCGGGCCGAGCAGGAGGACGCGCCGGGCGCCTGGAGCGCCCAGGTGTGGGAAGTGCCAGCCACCTCGGCGTGGCTGGACAGCGCACGCAGCGAGGCCGGGGAACTGCATGCGGTGCTCGCCGCGCTCGACGACGACCTGGGCGTGCTGCGCGACCTCAACCACGAGCAGGAACAGCTGGAAGCCCGCCACGAAGCCTGGATGGCCGACAACAACCTGCGCCAGAACGTCGGCGGCTTCATCCGCAGCCTGGTCCGCGAGGACGGTGGCGAGCTGGCCAGCCTGCTCAATTACCGTTACCGCGAACACGATATCCAGCTCACCCCCGAGCAGGGCGAGCAATTGCTCGCCGCCCAGGCGCCCCTCAAGGCCCTGCTGGACGAAGAGACCCAGGTCAACGTCCACGAGCGCCAGCGCATCGGTCACGCCGCCGCCGACGAGCGCATCGCGGATATCGCCCGCCGTCGCGAACACCGCCTGGCGCCGCTGCGCGCCTTCATCCCCGCCGAGCTGCAGCAGCAGGTACAGGACATCGTGCGCGACTACCGCCAGGACAAGGCCAGCCAGCTCGCCGGCGGCCGGGCCAGCGCCAAGGTCGCCGAATACATCGACCTGGAACGCATGGATCGCTGGCTGGACGAGCAGGCCCCGGCGCATTTCCGCCAGGTCGAGGCCCGCCATGCCAGCCTCTATGCCGACCGCCAGGCCTTCCTGCCGCGCCACGACCTGGGCAGTTGGTTCGTCGAGCACGACAACCCGCAGCACCAGCGCTGGCTGGACGAACTGGCCGACGCCTGCCTCAGCGCCCAGTGCCATCGCCGCCAAGGCGTCGAGCAGTTCAGCGACTTCCTGCGCGCCAAGGACGGCGGCGTCTTCCGCTTGCTGTTCCTGGGCTGGAGCCCATCGCTGGAAGCGGCGGTGAACAACACCGCGCGCCTGGGCGAGCTGCAGGCGGCGCTCGCCCAGGACAACCTGAGCGCCACCCACGAGGCCCTGAGCCGCCTGCTCGGCGCCGCGACCGTGCAGGCGCTGCAGCGCCTGGCCAGCGACGTCGACGGCTACTGGAGCCTCACCGTGGCCCGCCTGGGTGCCGTGCTGCTGGCGCTGCAGCAGAAGGGCGTCCTGCCGGGGCAATGGCTGGGCACCCTGCTGGTCACCCGCCTGAGCGCCGGCGCCCCGCTGGTCCGCACCCTGAACAACGGCGTGGCCACCTGGCGCCTGCTCGGCCAGCAGGCGCAACAGCTCGGCCAGTGGGCCAACAACACCGCCCAGGCCATCGGCCAGGGCCGCGCCGCCGGCATCCTGCAAAGCCCCGCGGTGCAGAACAGCGGCGGCTTGCTGCCGCTGGCGGCGCTGCTGGTCAACGCGCTCAATGCCGAGAGCTACCTGGCGCAGGCCCATGCCCTGGAGCGGATGGATACCCAGCGCCGGGCCGAGAGCATTTCGGCCACGCTCTATGCGGGAGCGGCATTGGTGGCGGTGGTGCAGAATTGGGTGATTGTTGGCTGGGGAGTACAGGAGTTCAACTTACGTGGGGTTATCGCTCCAACTCTGACACTGTTTGGTGGGTTGGTGGGATTCCTATCCCTAACAGCAGCAAGTACGGAGTTTGTGGCACTACAGATACAAATAGAAGCGACTCAGAGCAACATCGATCCCTGGGTGGAAATCCGCCGGCTAGCGGTGGCTGGTCAGATCGGCACCTATGCTGCTCAGGCTGCGCTGGGGCTGGGGTTGACCGGTATGCGCCTGTTCAATCGCATCGACACTCCTACAGCCATCCGCCGCTTCCGCCTGGGCATGGGACCGATCAATTTGCTGCTGCTCGCATTGGGAGGCGTGTACCTGTACGCCTGGTGGCGACAATCCACACCGCTGCAGCAGTACCTGGCCAACTGCTGCTGGTCCAAGGCTCGCGCCGGCAATACCGATCCCATTCCCGCCGAGCAGCAGCAACGGGAGTTCGACCAGTTGCTGATACTGCTTTACCAGCCACGCGTCAGCGTGGACAGCAAGTCCCAGCGGGTGCCCGGCTCCCTGGGCGACACCGTCAGCCTGGAAGCCATCCAGCGCCTGACCATCGACCTGCCGGGTGCCGAACCGTCCAGTGTCGAACTGGAGTTGGGCCTGATCGGCACTCCCATACCCGACCACTTCCGCATGTTCCGCAGCAACGACCAGCCCAACCTGGATATTGGCGATCTCTGGCTCGAGCGCAGCCAATGCACCTGGATGCCGGCGGACCAAGGCCAAGGGCTGCGCCTGAGCGGCACCCTCCACCAGGCCCAGGTGCGCCTCTCGCTACGCCTGCGCTACCACAACCCGCTGGCGGATCTGGCCGGTATCACGACCATTGGAGGAGAACAGGGCTTGGCCTATGTCCTGACGGCGGAAAGTGCACCTGTCACATTGCGCCCCGGCGAACCTACCCCGGAACTGGACCGTGCACAAACCTACCGCCTGACTGGCGAGAACCACCTGCATCCCAAGGAAACTCGATGACACTTCCCCCCGCCGGCAGCCAGAAGCAGGGTCTGTTCTCCCGCGAGGACTACCTGGCACCTCCGGCCATTCCCACCGGGCAACCTCCAAGGGATGTGCTTAATACCATCTGGCGCAAGAACGAGGTGTTTCTCGATATCGGCCAGTACAGCATTGGCTCGTTTGTAATAATGCTATGGCCGCAGCTACTAATAGCCATCTGGTTACTCATCAATGTACGAGATAACGGCGAACTCTTCTCGATGTTCAGCATATTGTTCTCTTTTGTTATTGGTATTCCTCTGTTGATGCTCCTCTATAGCCTGGCCAAGCCTGTATCACTTCCCACCCGCTTCAACCGCCAACGCCGCGAAGTCTGCGTACCGCAGAAAGACGGCAGTTACTGGATAGTGCCTTGGGAAACCGTAGTGGCGCAGGCCATTGCCATGGACTCGGTGGGACGCCATGGCAAGACCACCCAAGGCATGCTGGTGGTGGGTTTCAAGAACCCGGACCCGAATGCGAAGGAAGGCGAACGGGACTGCAGCATGGGGTTCAGTTGTGGTGGCGGTACTACGGCGATGCGCCTTTGGGAATGCATGCGCAGTTATATGGAAGTCGGGCCGGAAGCAGTCTCCGACAACCTTTGGCGCCTGAACAGGAAGAAAGGAATCCTGGCCAGCTATATCGATGATGTTATCGAGGCGGGGAAAACCAAGGGCTGGCTGCGGGCGTTGCTATGGGAAGGCTTCTGCGGGTTGATTGTGTTCAACACCTTGCTGATCGACCTGATCGAGCGAAAGAAACTCTCACCCCCTCCCGACCTGACCGATCCCAATATCGTCGAATGGTCTAAACCCCTGCCACCCGAACAATGGGCCAAACGCTCCCCTGAGTGGGACGAAGCCATTCGACAACGTGAGGCGGAATTGGCAGGGAAGGCTGCGACGTGACCTTGCCCCCCGCCAGCAGCCAAAAGAAGGGCCAGCTCTCCCGCGAGGACTACCTGGCGCCACCGGCCATTCCCACCGGGCAGCCCCCAAGGGATGTACTTAATACCATCTGGCGCAAGAGCGAGGTGTTTCTCGATATCGGCCAGTACAGCATTGGTTCGTTTGTGATGATAGTTTGGCCTTTAATATTGTTATTTTTCCTGATCAACGACATGCCATCTCTGGATGAGTCACAGGAAATACAAGTGCTCTATTGGTTTGGTTTCTTCTGCTTTGTTGCTTTCCCTATTCTCATATTGCTTTATGCATTGATTCAATCACCTCCTCCTCCCACCCGCTTCAACCGCCAACGCCGCGAAGTCTGCGTACCACAGAAAGACGGCAGTTACTGGATAGTGCCCTGGGAAACCGTGGTGGCGCAGGCCATTGCCATGGACTCGGTGGGACGCCATGGCAAGACCACCCAAGGCATGCTGGTGGTGGGTTTCAAGAACCCGGACCCGAATGCGAAGGAAGGCGAACGGGACTGCAGTATGGGGTTCAGTTGTGGCGGCGGCACAACGGCAATGCGCCTGTGGGAATGCATGCGCAGTTATATGGAAGTTGGGCCGGAAGCTGTCCCCGACAACCTTTGGCGCCTGAACAGGAAGAAAGGAATCCTGGCCAGCTATATCGATGATGTTATCGAAGCGGGGAAAACCAAGGGCTGGCTGCGGGCGCTGCTATGGGAAGGCTTCTGCGGGTTGATTGTGTTCAACACCTTGCTGATCGACCTGATCGAGCGAAAGAAACTCTCACCACCTCCTGACCTGACTGATCCCAATATCGTCGAATGGTCCAAACCCCTACCGCCCGAGCAATGGGCCAAGCGCTCCCCCGAATGGGACGAAGCCATTCGACAACGTGAGGCTGAGTTGGCGGGAGAGGCTGTGACGTGATACGCCCCATTCCACCGAGCAGCAGCGGGAGTTCGACCTGTTGCTGATACTGCTTCACCAAGTTCCCTGGGCGATACCGTCAGCCTGGAATCCGCTCGCTCCTACTAGGGAATGGCCGCCCTCACCCCAGCCCTCTCCCGCGTGTCCGGTCCTGGGGAGGGAATGCGGCGGGCGGAAGAGGGCTGGGGTGAGGGGCCGCCCGCGGTGCGGGCGGCTTGGGCTCAGAACTGGTAGTTGACCGTGGCGGTGACGTTGCGCTTTTCGCCGAAGTAGCAGTAGTCGAGGTTGTAGCAGGAGGCCACGTAGTCCTTGTCCAGCAGGTTGTTGGCGTTGAGGCTGACGTCCAGGCCCTTCATGCCGAGCTTGCCGAGGTCGTAGCCGATGCGGGCGTCGACCAGGGTGTAGTCGGGTACGCGCAGGGTGTTTTCCTTGTCCGCCCAGGTTTCGCCGACGTAGCGGGCGCCGCCGCCGATGCTCAGGCCGTCCAGCGGGCCGGCGTCGAAGGCGTAGTCGGCCCAGACCGAGGCCATGTGCTTGGGCGCCTGGTTCGGGGTGTGGCCCTGGTTGCCGTCCAGCGCCTTGCTGTAGGTGATGTCGGTGTAGGTGTAGCTGCCCAGCAGCTTGAGGTTCTGCGTCGCCTGGATGTGCGCTTCCAGTTCCAGGCCCTGGGAGCGGATCTCGCCGACCGAGGTGTAGAAGTTGTCCTGCGGCTCCTTGGTGGCCACGTTCTCCTGGGTGATGTGGAACAGCGAGGCGGTGTACAGGCTGGCGCTGCCCGGCGGCTGGTACTTCAGGCCCAGTTCCCACTGCTTGCCTTCGGTGGGCTCCAGCGGGGTGCCGTTCTGGTCGGAGTAGGCGTTGGGGTTGAACGACTCGGAGTAGCTGACGTAGGGCGCCATGCCGTTGTCGAACAGGTAGAGCACGCCGGCGCGGCCGGTGAATTTCTTCCAGTCGTCGTCGGCCTTGCTGCCGCTGCTGCGGTTCTTGTCTTCCACCGTCACCCAGTCCTGGCGCATGCCCAGGGAGAAGCGCCAGTTGTCCAGGTCGATCAGGTCCTGGGCGTAGACGCCGGTCTGCTCCAGGCGGCGGGTGTGGTTGTCGTCGGGGTAGTAGCTGATGGCGGCGTTGCCGTAGACCGGGTCGAAGGCGTTCAGCGGCGCCACCGAGCCCGAGGACCAGTCCACCGAGGTGTGCCGGCGCTGGTAGTCCAGGCCCATCAGCAGGGTGTGCTGCGCCGCGCCGGTGGCGAATTCGGCCTGGGCCATGTTGTCGATGATGTAGGCCTCCAGGCGCTCGCGGGCGCCGGAGAAGTAGCGCGTCAGCTCGTTGCTGTCCGCGGCGGTCCAGCCGTAGCCATAGACTTGCGCCAGGCTTACGTCGGACTCCAGGTAGCGGAAGTTCTGCCGCGCCGACCAGACGTCGTCGATGCGGTGCTCCAGCTGGTAGCCGAACATGCGCTGGGTGCGGTCGAAGTCGTCGATGCTCGGTTCGCCGTCGAAGAAGTCGCGGTCGATCTTGCGGCCGTTGTGGTGGTACAGCGCGCCGTCGGCCGGCACGCCGCTGTGGTAGCCGCCGTTGGGGTCGTGCTGCAGGTAGCCCTGGAGGGTCAGGGTGGTGTCGTCGCTGAAGTCGATGGCCAGGCTCGGGGCGATGGCGTAGCGCTCTTCCTTGGTGTGGTCGAACTGGGTGTCGGCGCCCTTGCCCAGGCCGACCACGCGGTAGGCGATGCGTTTCTCCTCGTCCAGCGGGCCGCTGAAGTCGAAGCCCAGTTCGCGCTGCTGCATGTTGCCGACGCTGGCGGTGACCTGGTGGTAGTCCTCGTACAGCGGCTTCTTGCTGGTCAGCGCCACCAGGCCGCCGGGCAGGCTGCGGCCGTAGAGCACCGAGGACGGGCCCTTGAGCACGTCGATGCGCTCGAGGAAGTACGGGTCGACCTGCATCGAGCTGAAGGTGCCGCTGTCGCCCATGGCCTTGAGGCCGTCCAGGTAGATGTTGTCCACGCTGTTGTCGGCGAAGCCGCGCATGACGATGTAGTCGTAGCGGTTGGAGGCGCCGACCTGGCCGGTGAAGATGCCGGGGGTGTAGCGGATCGCCTGCTGCACGGTCTTCGAGCCCTGGTCCTGGATCTGCTCGCGGGTCACCACCGAGACGCTCTGGCTGGTTTCCAGCAGGGCCTTGGAGGTCTTGGTGGCGATCTGGCTGTGGGTGGCCAGGTAGCCGTCCTCGCTGCCCAGCGCGTTGCCCAGGGCGAACACGCTGGTGGCCGGCAGGGCCAGGGCGTCCTGGGGCGCGACGCTGCGCAGCACGTAGCTGCCGTCGCCCTGGTCTTCGGCCTGCAGCGGGGTGTCGGCGAGCAGGCGGGCCAGGCCCTGGTCCACCGAGTAGGTGCCGTTGAGCCCTTCGGACTGCAGCCCGGCGGTCTGCTGCGGGGTGGCCGAGAGGGTGATGCCGGCTTCGCGGGCGAAGCTGTTGAGCACCTCGCCCAGGGGCCCGGCGGGGATGGCGTAGGCGCGGCTGCGGGTGACGCTGGCGGCGTCGGCGGCCCAGGCCGTCAGGGGCAGGGCGCTGCCCAGGGCGGCGCACAGCAGGGCGCCGCGCACGGCGATGGAGAGGCGGCTGGCGGGGGAGTTCGGGGCGGGAGATCGGGCCGGGACTGCGCGCATGGAGGGGTATCCGTCAGGGCGGGAAATGGGAGGGTTTATCTCCATGCCGGCCGATGATGGAAAACCCGACAAAAATAATTCTCATCCGCGAAAATTTCCGATGGCGCCCATGCGGCTCTTCGTAGGAGCGAGCTTGCTCGCGAACAGCCCCGGCACCGATCTCCAACCCGTCGTCCCCGCGAACGCGGGGATCCAGAGTCTCTGGGTTCCCGCGTTCGCGGGAATGACGGGGGAAGGTGCGGTGCGAAGCGAGTTCGCGAGCAAGCTCGCTCCTACAGGTACAGGGGAGTGCGGCTCAGGTGCGGGCCTCGATGGTCACCCACCAGTCGCTGCGGCGCATGACGCGTACCGGCAGGGTGCGCGGCAGCAGGTCGAGGAGTTTGTCGGTGTCGTCCAGGCGGAACACGCCGGACAGGCGCAGGTCGGCCACCAGCGGGTCGCAGCCGAGGTGGCCGTGGCGGTAGCGGGCGACCTCGGCGAGGAAGTCGGCCAGGCGCATGTCGCGGCTGACGATCAGGCCGTCGGCCCAGGCGCTGCTGTCCATGCCGCTGGCGGCCAGCGGGGTGGCGCCGTTGGCGTCGACCAGGTAGCGCTGGCCGGCCTCGGCCACCGTGCTGGTCTGGCCCTGGCGGCGCGGGGCGATGGCCACGGCGCCCTGCTGTACGCTGAGCAGGGTGTCGCTCGCGTTCTGGCGCAGCACGAAGCGGGTGCCCAGGGCTTCGAACAGGCCGTCGCGGTTGCGCACGCGCAGCGGCCGGGCGGGGTCCTTGGCGGTGCTGACGAGGATTTCGCCGCGCTGCAGGACCAGCAGGCGCTGCTGCGGGGCGAAGAAGACGTCGACGGCGGTGTCGGTGTTCAGTTGCAGTCTGCTGCCGTCGGCCAGGACGAAGCGCTTGCGTTCGCCGATGCCGCTGGCGTAGTCGGCGCTCCAGCGCTGCCAGGGGCCGAGGTCGCGGCTCAGCCACAGGGCGGAGCCGCCCAGGGCGACCACCGAGAGCAGTTTCAGGGCCTGGCGCCGTTGCAGGCGCTGGCTGCCTTTCTCCAGGGTTTCCAGGGCCACGCGGCTGCCCGGCACGCTCTGCAGGCCGCTGCGCAGTTCCTGGTTCAGCGACTGCACGCGTTGCCAGGCCAGTTCGTGCTCGGCGTGCTGGGCGCGCCAGTGGGCGCAGGCTTCCTGCACGGCCGGGTCGGCGCCGCCGGAGAGGCGCAGCATCCACTGGATGGCCTGCTTGACCACTCGGGCATCGGGTTGCAGTTCGGCGGTGGCGTTCATTCGGCGTAGCGCGCCTGGTAGCAGTGGAACAGCGCCTCGGCCACGTAGCGCTCCACCGAGCGCACGGAAACCCCGAGCCGTTCGGCGACCTGCCCGTGGGGCAGGCCCTCGCACTGGGCCAGCAGGAAGGCGGTGCGCACCTTGGGCTTCAGGCCGTCGAGCAGGCGGGCGATGCTTTCCAGCAGTTCCAGGAGCATTTCGCGGGTTTCCGCCGAGGGCGCTTCCGCCTCCGGCAGGTGGGCGATGGACTCCAGGTAGGCGCGCTCCAGCTCCTCGCGGCGCCAGTGGTCGATCACCAGGCCGCGGGCGATGGTGCGCAGGAAGGCGCGCGGGGTGCGCAGCTCCAGCAGCTCCTGCTTGAGCAGCACGCGCAGGAAGGTGTCCTGGGCCAGGTCGGCGGCATCCGCGGCGTTGCCCAGGCGGCTGCGCAGCCAACCGTGCAGCCAGCCGTGGTGGTCGCTGTACAGCTGGTCGATGTCGAGGGTGGAGGAGGCCATGGGCGCCGGGAAAGATGAAGAATGATAATTCGTCGCATTTTCATCAACGCACTGGCCATTTGCAAGCGGGACGCGGGCGGGTCTTCCTGTAGGAGCGAGCTTGCTCGCGAACAGCCCGGCACCTTTCTCCACCTCGTCATTCCCGCGAACGCGGGAACCCAGAGACTCTGGATCCCCGCGTTCGCGGGAATGACGGGGAAGGTGTGGTGTGAAGCGGGTTCGCGAGCAAGCTCGCTCCTACGAAAAACCGAAAAGCCGAAAAGCCGAAAAGCCAAAAGCCAAAAGCCAAAAGCCGAAAAGCCGGGAAACGGAAATCCTCAGCGGTACCACCGCGGCGTATACACCCAATCACCACCACCAGCGCGGGGGAAGCGGCGGGTCAGCGACGAGCCGATGATCACCAGGGTGCGCATGTCCACCATCTCCGGCTGCAGCTCGCCGAGGGTGAGCGTGCGCAGCGCCTCGGCCGGGCGGCCGATGTCGCGGCCGAGCACCACCAGGGTTTCCGGCGCGCGGTGTTGGCGGACGATCTCCAGGGCGCGGCCCAGTTGCCAGGGGCGGGCCTTGGAGATGGGGTTGTAGAAGGCCATGGCCAGGTCGGCGGCGCCGGCGTGGTCCAGGCGCTTTTCGATGACTTCCCAGGGCTTGAGGTTGTCCGACAGCGAGATCAGGCAGAAGTCGTGGCCCAGCGGCGCGCCGGCCTTGGCTGCGGCGGCCAGGGCGGCGGAGACGCCGGGCAGCACTTCCAGTTCGACGTTGTGCCAGTCGGCATCGCTGCTTTCATGCAGCGCTTCGACCACTGCTGCGGCCATGGCGAACACACCCGGGTCGCCGGACGACACCACCACCACCCGCCGGCCGCTGGCGGCCAGTTCGAAGGCGTGGCGGGCGCGCTGCATCTCCTCGCGGTTGTCGCTGCAGTGGCGCACCTGGTCTGCGCGCAGCGGCTCGGCCATCTTCACGTATGTCTCGTAGCCCAGCAGGTCCTGGGCTTCGTCCAGGGCGCGGCGCACCGCTGGCGTCATGTGCTCGGCGGCGCCGGGGCCGAGGCCGATCACGCTCAGGCGCCCGCGTGGGCGGCCGATGCCGGCGGCCTGCTCGGGGGATTCGGCGAGGCGCAGGTGGATGCCATCCTGCGCCGCCGGCAAGGCTTGCTCATCGATGAAGCGCAGCGGCACGTCGAGCGCCTTGGCGGCCTCGGCCAGGCCTGCATCGGCCATGTACCGGCGTGGGGCGAGCAGCGCGGCCAGGGCAGCTTCCGCCAGCCCGGATGCGCGCAGGGCCTGGCGGACCCGCTCGGCAAGGTTGTCCACAGGCACGGCGATTTCCGCCAGCACCCGCCGTGGGTGGATCAGCAGTTCGTCGCGCTGCGCCGGGCGTGCCTCGCAGGTCACCCGCACGCTGCGCCTGGCGTCCTCGGCCAGCGGCAGGCGCGCTGCGGCCAGCCAGGGGGCGTCGCCGTCGATGCGCAGGCTTTCGCCGCCCAGCAGGTCGGCGACGAAGCGCTTGCCCTGCTCGATGTCGGCCAGGGCATAGCCTGGCGGCGGCTCCAGCAGGCAGGTGCCGAAGCGCAGTTCGCCGCTGGTGGTGATGGCCGGTGCCACGTCCAGCGCGGCGGCGATCTCCCGGGCCAGGCGGTTGACCCCGGCCAGGCCGCCGAGCAGCGGCACCACCGCGCTGCCGTCCTCGGCCACGGCCAGCACCGGTGGCTCCGCACCTTTTTCCTGCAGCGCCGGGGCCAGGCTGCGGATGACTATGCCGGCGGCGCACAGGGCGATGATCGGCGTACCGCTGCGATAGAGCGCGCGCAGGCTGTCGCCGAAGTCCTGGTAGCTTTCCTCGGCGCCGTCGACGCGGCCCAGCAGGCCGTGGATGCGCGCCTGTGGATAAAGCGCCTGCAGGCGCCGGGCGGTGGCCAGGGCGCTGGCGCCGAGGATGACGATGGCGGGGGAGGCGTTCATCAACCGCGCCACCTCTGCCCGGGGATCACCACCATGGAGAAGTAGGGCGAAGCCATCGGGTCCACCTCGTCCAGCGGCACGATGCGCTGCTCGCGCATCGTTGCCCGTTCCACGTAGTGCGCGCCGCCGTCGCGGCCCAGTTCACGGAGCACGCGGCGGACTTTGTCGAAGTTGCGCCCGAGCTTCATCACCACCGCCGCGTCGGCGGCCGCCAGGCGCTGCTTCAGCTCGTCCTCCGGCAGCACGCCGGAGAGCACCGAGAGGCTCTGGTTGCGGTACACCAGCGGCACACCGAGCACCGCCGCGCTGCCCAGCATGGAGCACACGCCGGGCACCACTTCGGCCGGGTAGCGCTCGGCCAGGCGGTCGTGCAGGTACATGTAGGAGCCGTAGAAGAACGGGTCGCCCTCGCAGATCACCGCGACGTCGCGGCCGGCCTCCAGGTGGCCGGCGACCTGTTCGGCGGCGGTGTCGTAGAAGTCGCTGATGACGCCCTCGTAGGTCAGCGGCGGCTCCAGCTTCTCGGTGGTCACCGGGTACACCAGGGGCAGGCGCTGCTGGCTCGCCCCCAGGTGCTGCTCGATGATGCCGAAGGCGTTGCCGCCGTGGCCGGCGTGGTGCTTGGCCTTGGCCACGAAGTAGGCGACCACGGGCGCGGCTTGCAGCAGGCGCAGGGCCTTGAGGGTGATCAGCTCGGGGTCGCCGGGGCCGACGCCCAGGCCGAGCAGGCGGCCGGTCATCATTCCACCTCCGTGGCCAGGGCGTTCACCGCGGCGGCGGCCATGGCACTGCCGCCGCGGCGGCCGCGGACGATGACGTAGGGCACGCCGTGGCTGTCGGCGGCGAGCAGGTCCTTGGATTCGGCGGCGCCGACGAAGCCCACCGGGAAGCCGAGGATCAGCGCCGGTTTCGGCGCGCCGGCGTCGAGCATTTCCAGCAGGTAGAACAGCGCGGTGGGGGCGTTACCGATCACCACCACGCTGCCTTCCAGGTGTTCGCGCCAGTGCTCCAGGGCCACCGCCGAGCGGGTGTTGCCCAACTCGCGGGCCAGGGCCGGGACGTCCGCTTCGTTGAGCGTGCAGATCACCTCGTTGGCCGCCGGCAGGCGCGCACGGGTGATGCCCTCGGCGACCATGCGCGCGTCGCAGAGGATCGGCGCGCCCGCCGCCAGGGCCGCGCGGCCGATGGCGCCGGCGCCGGGGGAGAAGCGCAGGTCCTGCACCACGTCGACCATGCCGCAGGCGTGGATCACCCGCACGGCGAGCTTTTCCAGGTCGGCGGGAATGGCCGAGAGATCGGCCTCGGCGCGGATGGTGGCGAAGGACTGGCGGTAGATCGCCTGGCCGTCGCGGATGTAGTCAAGCATCGGGTAGGGCTCCGGGATCGCGCAGCCGGTCGGCCGCGGCGTCGAGGGTCAGGTCGCGCGCCAGCGGCTGGCCGAAGCCGGCGTGGCCGGGGGCGCGGCGGTAGAGGTCGTAGCGGCCGTCGGCGACGGCCAGCAGGGTCAGCGGCGCCACGTGGGCGGCGGCGCAGGAACGCGGGCAGCCGCACAGGTGCACGCCGGCGGGCAGCGGCGCGCGCAGGCGTTCGGCCAGGCGCAGGGCGTCGGCCTTGGTGTCGGCCAGGCCGCGGGCACAGCCGGACGAGCCGCTGCAGGCCACCAGCCGGGACAGCGGCTGTTCGGCCGAGGTGATCAGGCCCAGGCTGTCGAGCGCGACGAGCACGGCGCTGGCGCGCGCGGCCGGCACGTTGGGCAGCAGCAGGCCCTGCCAGGGCGTCAGGCGCAGGCTGCCGTCGCCCTCGCGTTCGGCGAGGTTTGCCAGCTCGCGCAGCAGTTCGCTGTGCAGCCGGCCGAGGACGAAGCCGGCGCCGACGCTGCACAGGCCGCCCTGGCGCTGTGGGCGGATGCCCAGGTGGGCGAAGGGCTCGACGGCGGCGCGGCGCCAGTCGGCCACGTCCTGTTGCAGCGGCAGGTCGAGGCGCGCCAGCAGGTCCTTGGCGGGAAGGCTTGCCAGCAACTGGCGCATGCGCGAGACGCCTTCGCCGGCCAGGTCGAGGAACAGGTTCAGCAGGGCCTCGACCAGGGCCGGCACCTGTTCGCTGGCGACAGCGGCGAGCGCGGGTCTGTCCTGCGCGCGCTGCGGCGGGCAGCCGGCCAGGCCGAAGGCGAAGCGCCCGGCGTCCATGGCCGACAGCCAGATGTCGTGGGGGTGTTCGAGCATCGCCAGGGATTCGCCGCCATCCAGCTGCAGGGCGAACTTGGGCGACAGGCCGTGGAAGCGCGGCTCGTCCTGCAGCAGGTCGAGCAGCGTGGCGGCCAGCGGCGAGACGTCCAGGGCCTGGGCCGGGTCGAGGCCGGCGGCGGGGCTGAGCAGCAGGTTGCGCACGTCGTCGGCGGCGGCCACCCGCGGGCCCAGCCCGGCCTGCAGCAGCTCGGCGGACAGCGCCGCGCCGGCGCCTTCGTGCACGCCGCGGATCTGCAGGTTGGCGCGGTTGGTCGCCTCCAGCACGCCGTCGGCATGGCGTTCGGCGGCGCGGGCGATGGCCCTGGCGCCGCTGGTGTCGAGGCGCCCGCCGGGCAGCTTGATGCGGCAGATGCCGCCATCGCCGGAAGCGACCACGCGCAGCAACCCCGGGCAGGGCGACGGGCGGATTTCGACAGGGGGGACGGGCGGCAGATTTGGCACAGGGTCACCATGGCTGGGTCGCGGTGACCTTGCGGATCGCCCCTGATTAGGAGGATCTACAACATCGATACACCCCGCTCGATGCTTGCACACGCGACTGGTCCCGTCGGCAGGTCTCCTGGCTGGCAGGTCGTCGCCCGACGCGGCCTTCCCGGTCTCCCAGTGGCCAATGACGCGTGGACTCGCTGCTTACAGTTGCGGGGGCAGCCGCGCCGGGATGGTCCCGCGCGTTCCCTCTTCGGCCCTGATGGGCACCGACGAAGGCTGTATTATGCCCGCTTTGGCCGACCCCTTGAAAACCCTGCCCGTCGGAACGCCGGCGGCGCAATGTCGCAACGCAGAGGAACCCCCATGACGCCCTGGCTGACCATCGTCGGCATCGGCGAGGACGGCTATGCCGGCCTCGGCAAGACCGCCCGCCGCGCCCTGCTGGCGGCCAGCGACGTGTTCGGCGGCGAGCGCCAGCTGGCCCTGCTGCCGCCGTGCATCGGCGCGCAGCGCAGGCGCTGGCCGAGTCCCTTCGACATGGCGCCGCTGCTGGCGCGGCGCGGTACTCCGACCTGCGTGCTGGCCAGCGGCGACCCGCTGTTCTTCGGCGTGGGCGCGAGCCTGGCGCGGCAGCTGCCGGCGGCGGAAATGCGCGTGCTGCCGGCGCCGTCCTCGGTGAGCCTGGCGGCGGCGCGGCTGGGTTGGGCGCTGCAGGACGTGGAGCTGCTGTCGCTGGTGGGCCGCCCGCTGGCGGCGCTGAACGCGCGCCTGCATCCGGGGCGCCGCCTGCTGGTGCTGTGCGCCGATGGCCGCAGCCCCGCAGCGGTGGCTGCGCTGTTGCGTGAGCGCGGCTTCGCGCCGAGCCGGCTGAGCGTGCTGGAACACCTGGGCGGCGAGCGCGAGCGGCGCATCGACGGCCTGGCCGCCGACTGGTCGCTGGACGAGGCCGCCGCGCTCAATGTGCTGGCCATCGACTGCGTGGCCGGAGCCGACGCCCGGCGCCTGGCGCTGACCCCCGGCCTGCCCGACGACGCCTACCGCCACGACGGCCAGCTGACCAAGCGTGACGTGCGCGCGGTGACCCTCGCGCGCCTGGCCCCGGAGCCGGGCGAACTGCTCTGGGACGTCGGCGCCGGCTGCGGCTCCATCGGCATCGAGTGGATGCGCGCGCACCCCAGTTGCCGGGCCCTGGCCATCGAGGCCGAGGAAAGCCGACTCGGGCACATCGCCCACAACCGCGACGCCCTTGGCGTGCCCGGCCTGCAACTGGTGGCCGGGCGCGCGCCGGAAGCCCTGGAAGGCCTGGAGGCGCCGGACGCCATCTTCATCGGCGGCGGCGTCACCGTGCCGGGCGTGCTGGAGTACTGCTGGGATCGCCTCAAGCCGGGCGGCCGGCTGCTGGCCAACGCGGTGACGCTGCAGAGCGAGGCGGCCCTGGTCGGCTGGCGCGAACGCCACGGCGGCGAGCTGGTGCGCCTGCAGGTGGCCCAGGCGCAGCCCCTGGGCGGCTTCGACACCTGGCGCGCGGCCCTGCCGATCACCCTGCTGGCGGTGCGCAAGCCGTGAGCGGCAAGCGCATCCTGCTGTTGGGCGGCATCGGCGAGGCCCTGGCCATCGCCCGCCGCCTCGGCCCCGGTCACCTGTACAGCCTGGCCGGCCTGGGCAAGGTGCCGGACGACCTGGCCTGCCAGGTGCGCGTCGGCGGCTATGGTGGGGCGGAGGGCCTGGCGGATTTCATCGCCGGGCAGGGCTACGACCTGCTGCTCGACGCCACCCATCCCTACGCCGCGCAGATCAGCCGCAACGCCGCCCGCGCCGCGCAGCTGGCCGGCGTGCCCTGCTGGGCGCTGCGTCGCCCCGGCTGGCAGCCCGGGCCCGGTGACGACTGGCGCGAGGTGGAAGGCTGGGCGCAGCTGATCGCCGCCCTGGCGCCGTTCCGCCGGCCGCTGTTCACCCTGGGGCGCGAGCCGCTTGAGCACCTTGGCGAGATTCCCGGACATCAGTTCTGGACCGTGCGCTGCCTGCAGAGCCTGCCCGGAACCGCGCGCGCCGAAGTTCTGGGCGCGCGCGGACCCTTCAGCCTGGAGGGCGAGCGCGAGCTGTTCGCGCGCCTGGGCACCGACGTGCTGGTGAGCAGGAACAGCGGCAGCCAGGCCACCGAGCCGAAGTTGCTGGTGGCGAGGGAGCGGGGCGTGCCGGTGCTGATCCTGGCGCGGCCGGAATTGCCTGAGGTGGATCGGCAGTTCGATAGCGTCGAGGCGCTGTGGTCGGCGTTGGAGGCGCTTCTGTAGGGCTGGGTTCGCGAGCAAGCTCGCTCCTACAGGTTGTGCCCCTGTGCTCTTCGTAGGAGCGAGCTTGCTCGCGAACTGCCCGCCGACACATTGCCGAAGCTGGAGCTGCCCGAGGTGGATCGACAGCGCTGTGCCCACTCGCATGAGAGCCCCTCTCCCCAACCCTCTCCCGCAAGCGGGAGAGGGGGCCGTCCGGCGTGGGCGGGTTGTCCGGCGTCAGCCGGCGCGATCGACGCGTCGGGGGGCGCCGGCGTATAACCGCGAACGGTCATACGCACGACGCGAACAGGGAGTGGCGGAATGTTGCGAATCCTCGGCAAGGCCTCATCGATCAACGTGCGCAAGGTACTGTGGACCTGCGCCGAGCTGCAGCTTCCCTACGCCAGGGAAGACTGGGGCAGCGGTTTCCGTGCCACCGACTCGGAGGAGTTCCTCGCGCTCAATCCCAATGCGCTGGTGCCGGTGCTGGTGGACGGCGATTTCGTGCTCTGGGAGAGCAATGCCATTTGCAGTTACCTCGCCAGCCAGTACCCGCGCGACGAGCTGCTGCCGTCCGCGCCTCGCGAACGGGCGCTGGTGGAGCAGTGGATGGGCTGGCAGGCCACCGAGCTGAACAACGCCTGGCGCTACGTGTTCATGGCGCGGGTGCGCAACAGCCCGGCCCATGCCGATGCCGCGGCCATCGCGGCGAGCGAGCGGGAATGGGGCCGGCTGATGGCGCTGCTCGACCGCCAGCTGGAGCGCACCGGCGCCCATGTCGCCGGCGAGCGTTTCAGCCTGGCCGACGTCGCCATCGGCCTGTCGGTGCAGCGCTGGTTCATGACGCCGATGCAGCGCCCCGAACTGCCTGCCGTGGCCGCCTATTACCAGCGGCTGGGCCAGCGTCCGGGGTTCTGCGAGCACGGTTGCAACGGCCTGCCCTGAGCCTGCTTCAGCGCAGGGGCAGGTCGCCGATGGCGCGGTATTCGGCGCCGAGGTTCGCGGCCAGTTGGCGGGCGCGGCCCAGGCGCACCGGGCCGCTCTCGATGTCCACCAGCAGGCTGGCGCAGGGCAGCGGCGCCAGGAGCGGGCAGTCGCTCAGGCGGCCATCGGTGACGATCAGCAGGCGCTGGCGTTCGCCGGGCTTGTGGCGCTGGCGCTGCTGCAGCCAGTCGGCGGCCTGGGCCAGCGCCTCGGGCAGCGGTGTGCCGCCGCCGGCGCCCAGTTCGCGTAGCCAGTCGCGCAACTGCGCCGAAGCCTTCTGCCCCTGCCACAGCCAGCGCGGCTGCCGCCCCGCGGCGTGCAGCACGGCCAGGCGTGCGCGTTGCCGATAGGCCTGCTCGAAGACCTCCGCCAGCAGGCCCTTGGCCTGGCCCAGGGCGCCGTGCCGGCGGGTGCTGGCCGAGGCGTCGACGATCACCAGCCAGAGTTCGCGGGGCTTGGCGCTGCGGGCGCGCAGCACCAGTTCGTCACGCCTCTTCGGGCGCCCGCGGAGGAAGGTGGCTGGCCAATCGACGCGCGACTGTGCGCCGTGCCGGCGGGCGCCGCTGCGGCCGCCGGCGAGTTGGCCGGGTGTGGGGCTGGCATCCGCGCCTGGGGCCGGGCGCGGGCGGATGCTCAGGGCTTTTTTGGCCAGCCCGGCAGTTCGCGGGTGGCGCCGGTGGGCACGGCGCGGGGCGGCAGTTCGCCCCACTGGCCTTCGTTTTGCGCGCCTTGTTCGGGCTGGTTGGCGGCTGGGGCCTGGGGTGCCTGCGGCTGCGCTGGTGGTGGCGGCGCATGGCGGCGGCGGTGGGCGAGGGCGAAGGGCTCCAGGGCGTCGATATCTTCCGTCTCGATGCGCTCGGCGCCGCGCCAGGCGGCATGGGCGCGGGCGCCGCGCAGCCAGACCAGGTCGGCGCGCAGGCCGTCCACCCCGGCGGCGTAGCAGCGCTCGGCGATGGCCTGCAGCGCGGCGTCGTCCAGGGGGATGCCGGGAAGACGCTGGCGGGCCTGGGCGCAGCGCTGGCGCAGGGCGTCCTGCTCGGCCTGCCAGTGGCCGAGGAAGGCCTGTGCGTCGGCGTCGAAGGCCAGGCGGCGGCGGACGATCTCGGCGCGCTCGGCCGGCGGCGGCGTGCCGCCCAGTTCGACCTTGAGGCCGAAGCGGTCCAGCAGTTGCGGGCGCAGTTCGCCTTCCTCGGGGTTCATGGTGCCGATCAGCACGAAGCGCGCCGGGTGGCTGTGGGACAGGCCGTCGCGCTCGACGTGGTTGACGCCGCTGGCGGCCACGTCCAGCAGCAGGTCCACCAGGTGGTCGGGCAGCAGGTTCACCTCGTCGACGTAGAGCACGCCGCCGTCGGCGTTGGCCAGGATGCCCGGGGAGAAGCGCACGCGGCCTTCGCCCAGGGCGGCGTCCAGGTCCAGGGTGCCGACGATGCGTTCCTCGCTGGCGCCCAGGGGCAGGGTGACGAAGCGCCCGCCGTCGAGCAGGTCGGCCACGCCGCGGGCCAGAGTCGACTTGGCCATGCCGCGCGGGCCCTCGATCAGCACCCCGCCGATGGCCGGGTCGATGGCGGCCAGGCACAGCGCCAGTTTCAGGTCGTCGGCGGCGACCACGGCGGCGAGGGGGAAGTGCGGTTGCATGGGCGTTACCTGCGGAGTGCTTGGGCGGGCTTGCTTGAAAGGCGAATGGTAGCGAAGCCGGCGCGGCCGGGCGAGGCGCCGTCGATGAAGGCGATAGGAAAGGATGATTGAAAGCCCCGCGCCGATGCGGTAGCTTGGCCGGCATCTTGTGGAGATAACCATGCCGTCCAGCCTGTCCATCCAGTCCCTCGCCCGCCCCGGTGCCCTCGGCTCCGCGGTCGTTCGCGCGCAGGTGCTGGCCGCTGCCGCCGGTTATTTCTTCTATGGGTATTGGTTTAGCCACAGGCGCGCCTGATACCCCACAGGCGCCCTAGCAAGCAGGGTCGCCAACCAGACAGTTTCACGAAACCCCGGTCGGCAACCCGACCGGGGTTTTTGTTTTTCCGGCCCACAAGGCCAAAGCCGTTCAACCAGAGGATCGAAACATGACCGCTTACACCACCTACCGCTATTACCGCACCTCCGACTGGCGATTTAGCAGCCGTACCGCTGCCACACCCGAACTACTCAGTCGAACACTCAGATAGCGCCGCGCGCGGCCATGACCGCGCCGGCCAAGGATGCCAGTCCATGAATTCCTCCGTTTCCGCCCTGATCCGCAACGACCTGCCGCAGTCCGCCGAAGTCCTCGAACTGCCGCGCCCCTCCGCCCGCCGTCGCGAACAGCCGCTGCCGAGCCCCGCCGAACTGCGCCAGCGCCTGCCGCTTTCCGCCGCCCTGGCCGAACGCGTACAGCACGACCGCCAGGCCATCCGCGCCACCCTCGACGGCCGCGACCCGCGTCTGCTGGTGGTGGTCGGCCCCTGTTCCCTGCACGACGCTGATTCCGCCCTCGACTACGCCGAGCGCCTCGCCGCCCTGGCCCCCGAAGTGAGCGACCAGCTGCTGCTGGTGATGCGCGCCTACGTCGAGAAGCCGCGCACCACCGTCGGCTGGAAGGGCCTGGTGTACGACCCGCGCCTGGACGGCAGCGGCGACATGGCCGAGGGCCTGGCGCTGTCGCGCCGGCTGATGCTGGACATGCTCGAACGCGGCCTGCCGGTGGCCACCGAGCTGCTGCAGCCGCTGGTGGCCGGCTACCTCGACGACCTGCTGGGCTGGGCCGCCATCGGCGCGCGCACCAGCGAATCCCAGGTGCACCGCGAGATGGTCAGTGGCCTGGACCTGCCGGTGGGCTTCAAGAACGGCACCGACGGCAGCCTCGGCATCGCCTGCGACGCCATGCGCTCGGCGGCGCACCCGCACCAGCACTTCGGCATCGACGGCCTGGGCCGCCCGGCGCTGGTGCAGACCCTCGGCAACCCGGACACCCACCTGGTGCTGCGCGGCGGCCACGGCGGGCCGAACTACGACGTGGCCAGCGTGCGCGCGGCCCGCGAGGGGCTGGAGAAGCAGGGCATCCCGGCACGGATCATGGTCGATTGCAGCCACGCCAACAGCGCCAAGGACCCGCTGCGCCAGCCGGCGGTGCTGGCCAGCGTGCTCGACCAGCGCCTGGGCGGCGACGCCTCGCTGCGCGGGGTGATGCTGGAGAGCCACCTGTTCGACGGCTGCCAGCCGCTGAAGGGCGAGCTGCGTTATGGGGTTTCCATTACCGATGGATGCCTGGGGTGGAGTGGGACCGAGGCGTTGTTGCTGGATGCGGCGGGGCGGTTGCGGCGGGGGTAATGGGCTCGGCGTAGGGCGTATAACGCTCCGCGTTATACGCCGTTTATCCGACGTTTCCGTGTGCTCCGGGGGCCCGTTACGGAGCCGCTGTTTGGGGGGCGCTTCGGGGTCGACCGGGAGGCCGGGCATGAGGTGGGTGTATCGGCGTATAACCGCGAACGGTTATACGCCCTACGTTACTGGATCCGGCGGGGGTGAGGCTTGTAGGAGCGAGCTTGCTCGCGAACGGTGCCAACCGGCTGCTCTGATGCTGGGCTGGGCGCCTTTCCCTCTCCCCAGCCCTCTCCCTGAAGGGAGAGGGTTAGGGAGAGGGCGCTCTCATGCCAGGCACCGGCATGGTCGGGAAACTCCGTTCGCGAGCAAGCTCGCTCCTACGAAGAGCCTCAGCGTCACTGCTCCTCGCTATCCACCAGGATGTTCTCCAGCGCCTCGCGATACTCCCCAGGCTCCTGCCAAAGCCCACGCTGCTGCGCCTCCAGCAGGCGTTCGGCCATGTCGCGCAGGGCCTCGGGGTTGTGGCGCTGGATGAACTCGCGGGTATCGTCGTCCAGCAGGTAGGCGTCGGCCAGCAGTTGGTACTGGTGGTCTTCCACCAGTTCGCTGGTGGCGTCGAAGGCGAACAGGTAGTCCACCGTGGCGGCCATTTCGAAGGCGCCCTTGTAGCCGTGGCGCTTCATCCCGGCGATCCATTTCGGGTTCACCGCGCGGGCGCGCAGCACGCGGCCGAGTTCTTCCTTCAGCGTGCGGATGCGCGGGTTGTCCGGCTGGCTGTGGTCGCCGTGGTAGCTGGCCACGCGGCGGTCCTGGATGACCTCGGCGGCGGCGAGCATGCCGCCCTGGAACTGGTAGTAGTCGTTGGAATCGAGGATGTCGTGCTCGCGGTTGTCCTGGTTGTGCAGCACCGCCTGCAGGCCGGCCAGGCGCTGGGCGAAGCGCTCGCGCGCCGGGGTGCCGTCGTCGCCGGCGCCGTAGGCGTAGCCGCCCCAGTTGAGGTAGGCCGCGGCGAGGTCGGAGCGGCTTTCCCAGCTGCGTTCCTCGATTACCCCTTGCACGCCCGCGCCGTAGGCCCCGGGCTGGGCGCCGAAGATGCGCCAGCCGGCCTGGCGCCGGGCTTCTTCCTCGGTCACGCCGCTGGCTTGCAGCTGCGAGCTTTCGGCGCGCACGCGGGCGGCCAGGGGGTTCATGTCTTCCGGCTCGTCCAACGCGGCCACGGCTTGCACCGCGGCGTCGAACAGGCGGATGAGGTTGGCGAAGGCGTCGCGGAAGAAGCCGGAGACGCGCAGGGTCACGTCCACCCGCGGGCGGTCGAGCAGGCTCAGCGGCAGGATCTCGAAGTCTTCCACGCGCTGGCTGCCGGCCTGCCACACCGGGCGCACGCCGAGCAGCGCCAGGGCCTGGGCGATGTCGTCGCCGCCGCTGCGCATGGTCGCCGTGCCCCACACCGAAAGGCCGAGCTGGCGCAGGTGGTCGCCGTGGTCCTGGAGGTGGCGCTCCAGCAGGCGGCTGGCGGACTGGAAGCCGAGGCGGTAGGCGGTGGGCGTGGGCAGGTTGCGCACGTCCACGGTGAAGAAGTTGCGCCCGGTGGGCAGCACGTCCAGGCGCCCGCGGCTGGGCGCGCCGCTGGGGCCGGCGGGGACGAAGCGGCCGTTCAGCCCGGCGAGCAGTTGGCCGATCTCGTTGGCGCCGCAGGCATCCAGCAAGGGCGCCACGTTTTCCCGCAGTTGTCGGAGGACCAGCGCGCTGGCTTCGCCGGGGCCGTCGAGGTCGTGCTCGATCAACTGCAGGGCCAGCAGTTCCAGGCGCTCGCGGGTGTCGCCGTTACTGCGCCAGGGCTCGTCGCTGACGGCTTGCAGCACCTCGGGGCGCGGGCCTTCCCAGGGCTCGGCGAAATTGCTGTCCAGCGGATCGCGGCCCAGTTGCAGGTCCGCCGCCAGGGCGCGCAGCAGGCTGGCGTTGCCGCCGCGGCCGTCGCCCCGGGGGATGCGCACCAGCGACAGCAGGGTGTCGCGGCGCAGCTGGCCCGCCGGCGACTCGCCGAACACGTGCAGGCCGTCGCGGATCTGCGATTCCTTGAGGTCGCAGAGGTAGGCGTCCAGCTGCGGCAGCCAGCTGTCTTCGTCGTCGTTGAGTTGCAGGCCCAGCTCGCGGTCCAGAGCGGCGGCGCGCACCGCGTCGAGGATTTCCCCGCGCAGCTGCACGGCCCGGCGCGGGTCCAGCAGCGAGGCGTCGTAGTACTCGTCGGCCAGGCGCTCCAGGTCGCGCAGCGGGCCGTAGTTCTCGGCGCGGGTCAGCGGCGGCATCAGGTGGTCGATGATCAGCGCCTGGCTGCGGCGCTTGGCCTGGGCGCCTTCGCCGGGGTCGTTGACGATGAACGGGTAGAGGTTCGGCAGCGGGCCGAGGATCGCGTCCGGCCAGCATTCCTCGGACAGGCCCACGCCCTTGCCCGGCAGCCATTCGAGGTTGCCGTGCTTGCCGACGTGGATCAGCGCGTCGGCGCCGAAGGCCTCGCGCAGCCAGAAGTAGAAGGCCAGGTAGCCGTGCGGCGGGACCAGCGCCGGGTCGTGGTAGATGGCCGCCGGGTCGAGCTGGTAGCCGCGCGCCGGCTGGATGCCGACGAAGGCCAGGCCCAGGCGCAGGCCGGCGACCATCATGCGCCCGTTGCGGTGCATCGGGTCCTGCTCGGGCTCGCCCCAGCGTTCGCGCACGGCGCGCTGGTTGGCCTCGGGCAGGCGCGCGAAGCAGGCCAGGTAGTCGGCCAGCGCCAGGCTCTGGGCGCAGGGGCGCAGGTCGAGGTTGTCGAGGTCGTTGCTCACCCCGCCGAGCAGGCTGTGGATAAGCGCGTCGCCAGTCTCCGGCAGGCCGGCCACGGGGTAGCCCGAGGCTTCCATGGCGCGCAGGATGTTCAGCGCCGCGGCGGGCGTGTCCAGGCCGACGCCGTTGCCGATGCGCCCGTCGCGGGTCGGGTAGTTGGCCAGGATCAGTGCCACGCGCTTGTCGGCGTTGGCCTTGCGCGCCAGCAGCACCCAGCGCCGCGCCAGCTCGGCGACGAAGTCCATGCCCGGGCGGTGCGCCAGGTAGCAGACCACGTCGCTCTGGCTGCGCTCGCTGCGCCAGGCCAGGCCCTTGAAGCTGACGGGGCGGGTGATCAGGCGGCCGTCCAGCTCCGGCAGCGCCACGTGCATGGCCAGGTCGCGCGGGCCCAGGCCCTGGGCGTTGGCGCGCCAGAGCTCGAGGTTGTCCAGCGAGCAGATGGCCTGCAGCACCGGCACGTCGCGGCGGAACGGGCGGGCCTGGGGCGCGTCCGGGTTGGACTGGGCGAAGCCGGTGGTGTTGATGATCAGTTCGGCGTCGGCGGCGTCCAGCAGCGCCTCGACCTGTTCCAGGCAGGCCGCTTCCTTGAGGCTGGCCACGGCGATCGGCAGCGGGTTGAGTTGCTGCGCGCGCAGGCTGGCGCAGAAGGTGTCGATGAAGCCGGTGTTCGCCGCTTGCAGGTGGGTGCGGTAGAACAGCAGCGCCGCCACCGGCCAGCCGGGGTTCCACTCGGCCCGCCAGTGGGCGAGTTCGGCTGCGGCATGGCTGGGGTGATGCAGGGCGACGCGGGGCAGGGTGCGCGGTTCGTTCCAGGGATAGGCGCGGTCGAGGTACTGGCTGGCCAGGTTGGCGAAGAACTGCCGGGCGTTGTCCAGGCCGCCCTGGCGCAGGTACTGCCAGAGGCGTTCGGCCTCCTCGGGGGTCACGCTGCACAGCGCGGTGAGTTCGGGGTCGGGCTTGTCGTCGCCGGGCACCAGGATCAGCGTGGCGCCGCGCTCGGCCAGGGCCACCAGTTGCTCGATGCCGTAGCGCCAGTAACCGACGCCGCCGTGCACCGAGATCAGGATGACCTTGGCGTGCTGCAGCACCTCGTCGACGTAGAGGTCCACCGAGGCGTGGTTCTGCAGCTGCATGGGGTTGGCCAGGCGCAGGCTCGGGTAATCGTCGGGTAGTGCGCGGGCGGCCTCGGCGAGCAGCGCCAGGTGCGAGTCGCCGCTGCAGAGGATGACCAGCTCGGCGGGCGTCTGGGCCAAGTGGGCGATGCCGTCGTCGGGGACGAAGCCGCCGGGTTGGGTGCGCAGCAGGTGCATGGGGTCGCCTCGGTCTATGGCTTCTCGTAGGAGCGAGCTTGCCCGCGAACGGCTCCGCAGCGGGGTTGGTTCGCGAGCAAGCTCGCTCCTACAGGGGGCGTTAGGCGAGCGCGGTGCGCAACTCGTTGGCAATGGCGGCCTGGTCCAGCTCCTGGCCGATCACCACCAGGCGGGTGGCGCGGGTTTCGTCGCTCAGCCACTTGCGGTCGAAGTGCTTGTCGAAGCGCTTGCCCACGCCTTGCACCAGCAGGCGCATGGGCTTGCCGGGGATGGCCGCGAAGCCCTTGACGCGCAGCACCGCGTGGCGCTCCACCAGTTGGCCGAGGGCGGTGAGCAGGGCGTGCTCCTGCACTTCCGGGAGGTCGACGTGGAAGGAGTCGAACTCGTCGTGGTCGTGGTCCTCATGGCCTTCGTGGTCGTGGTGGGTGGGGCGGCTGTCGATGTGCAGCTCGGCCTCGGCGTTGATCCCCAGCAGCACCGACAGCGGCAACTGTCCGGCGCTGGCTTCGACGATCTTCACCGCCGGCGGCAGTTCTTCGGACACGTGCGCGCGCACTTGCGCGAGGGTGTCGGCGTCGAGCAGGTCGGCCTTGTTCAGCACCACCAGGTCGGCGCTGGCCAACTGGTCTTCGAAGAGTTCGTGCAGCGGCGATTCGTGGTCCAGGTTCGGGTCCTGCTTGCGCTGCTCGTCCACCTGCTCGGGATGCGCGGCGAAGGTGCCGGCGGCCACGGCGGGGCTGTCGACCACGGTGATCACCGCGTCGACCGTGCAGGCGTTGCGGATTTCCGGCCACTGGAAGGCCTGCACCAGGGGCTTGGGCAGGGCCAGGCCGGAAGTCTCGATGAGTATCTGGTCCAGCTCGCCGCGGCGCGCCACCAGTTCGCGCATTACCGGGAAGAACTCTTCCTGCACGGTGCAGCACAGGCAGCCGTTGGCCAGTTCGAAGACGCGGCCCACGGCTTCTTCTTCGCTGCAGCCGATGGAGCATTGCTTGAGGATTTCGCCGTCGATGCCCAGTTCGCCGAACTCGTTGACGATCACCGCGATGCGGCGACCTTCGGCGTTGTCGAGCATGTGCCGGAGCAGGGTGGTCTTCCCGGCGCCGAGGAAGCCGGTGACGATGGTGACGGGGAGCTTGGCCAGGGTTTGCATGGTCGCCTCTGCGCTGCGATGGCGGGAGGCAGGGGCGCGCGCACGGAGGTTCCGCGCGTCGGAAGCCGCCACCGGATCACCCCGCCCGGTTGTGGTAATGCTGGTTCGAGGCAGGTCTCCTGGCTCACGATCCGGCTCGCGCCTGGCCTTCGCCTTCCCGCCCGTGGGCAGTGGCATTCGAAGGGGTTTGGATCGTTCACAGTTGCGGGGGCAGCCGTGGCCTTGACCACGTTCCCTCTTAGCTCCGGCGCCGGGCCGGAGAACCTCGAAGCGGCAAAGGCTACGCAGTGCCCGGCGGGCGGTCAATCGCCGCCGGGCCGGTTGACGCCCCAGCGGGGCCGTGCTGTGCTGCCCGGCGATTGCCCGTGGAAGGACCGCCCGCGTGATACTGGTTGCCGGACTGGGGTGCCGCCGTGGCTGCGGCGCCGACGAACTGCTCGCCCTGCTGCGCGCCTGCCTGCGCGAGGCCGGCCTCGACGAGGCGGCGCTGAATGCCCTGGCCAGCAGCGAGGCGAAGGCTTTGGAAGGTGGCCTGCGCGACCTGTCGCGGCAACTGCGCCTGCCCCTGGAACTGTTGGATGCGCAGCGGCTGGCGCCTTACGAACAGCGCCTGACTTCCACTTCCGAGCGGGCCCGCCAGGTCACCGGCAGCGCTAGCGTGGCTGAGGCTGCTGCCCTGGCCCTGGCCGAAGCGCTGGCCGAGGGCCCGGCGCGGCTGGTGGTGCCCAAGCGGCGCAGCGCCAATGCTACCTGCGCGCTGGCCATGGCGCCGGCTCTGATGGGATAGCGAGCTGGGGTAGACTGCGCCTTTCCCGATCCGAAGCGTGCGTTCATGACGGTCTATTTCATCGGCGCCGGTCCCGGCGATCCCGAGCTCATCACGGTCAAGGGCCAGCGCCTGCTGCGCAGTTGCCCGGTGATCCTCTACGCCGGCTCGCTGGTGCCCGAGGCGGTGCTCGAAGGGCACAGCGCCGAGGTGGTGGTGAACACCGCCGAGCTGCACCTGGAGCAGATAGTCGCGCTGCTCGCCGAGGCCCACGCGAAGGGCCAGGACGTGGCCCGCGTGCATTCCGGCGACCCTTCGCTGTACGGCGCCATCGGCGAGCAGATCCAGCACCTGCGCCGGCTCGGCATCCCCTACGAGATCGTCCCCGGTGTCACCGCCACCGCCGCCTGCGCCGCGCTGCTGGGCTGCGAGCTGACGCTGCCGGAGGTGTCGCAGACGCTGATCCTCACCCGCTACGCCAGCCGCACCAGGATGCCCGAGGGTGAATCCCTGGGCGACCTGGCGCGGCACCGGGCGAGCATGGCCATCCACCTGGGCGTGGGCCAACTGGAGAAGATCGTCGCGGAGCTGTTGCCGCACTACGGCGCGGACTGCCCGATCGCGGTGATCCACCGCGCCAGTTGGCCGGATCAGGACCAGGTCAGCGGCACCCTTGGCGACATACTGCCGAAGGCTCGGGCCAAGGGGTTCAAGCGGACTGCGCTGATTCTGGTCGGGCGGGTGTTGGCGGCGGAGGGGGGCGGCGAGTCGTCGTTGTATAGCGCGGGGCATGGGCATCTGTATCGGCCGGATTGATGACGAAGGAGTGTAGGAGCGAGCTTGCTCGCGAACGGTGTTTGCCGGATGCACTGGCATTACACCGACCTCCGTACCCTCTCCCCAGCCCTCTCCCTGAAGGGAGAGGGGGCTTGTCCGTGCCGAGAGGAGGAATGGTTTCAGCCGGAAACCAACGGCGCTGCCGGCTGACGCCGAAACATCCAAGCACACCGAACGGTCCCCTCTCCCTTCAGGGAGAGGGTGCTCTCAAAACCAGCCCCCACAGCCCCCAGCCGTGGTGATGGGTATCGCTTCGCTCAACCCATCCTACGACAGCGTTTCTCCGAGCAACTGTCTTGCAGGCCGCGCCGGGATGCTCTTCGTAGGAGCGAGCCGTGCCCACCGATATGGTAGGAGCGGATTCATCCGCGATTCCGCCGGCAGGGCGGACGACGCCCGGGCTAACCTTGGCGCCGCCGGGGCTTGCCCTACGCCATCCAATCATCCGGCCCGCGCCCGGGCAGGCCGTGGCGGATGTACCAGCGCACGCCCAGGTGCAGGCCCAGGGCGGTGCCCACTGTCAGCAGGATCGTCAGGGTTTCCGCATCCATGGTCGCTGTCCTTCGTCCGGGGTCTGGTCTGACAGCCTATGCCTGCGGCAATCTGTCGCACAGATACAGATCGTGTCCGAATGTACGGAGCAGCGCTACAGCGACTGGATGATCCGCCCCAGGGTCTCCATGGCCTTTTCGCTGCGTGGCGTCCAGGGGTGGCCGTAGTTCAGCCGCAGGCAGTGGCGGAAGGCGCGGGTGGCGGAGAAGATCGGCCCGGGGGCGATGCTGATGCCCTGGGCGTGGGCCAGCTGGAACAGCTTCAGCGTATCAATGCGTTCGGGCAGTTCCAGCCAGAGGAAGTAGCCGCCGCTGGGGCGGGTCACCCGCGTCGCTTCGGGGAAGTGCCGGGCCACCGCGGCGAGCATGGCGTGCTGCTGGCTTTCCAGGGCGTGGCGCAGCTTGCGCAGGTGGCGGTCGTAGCCGCCGTGCTGCAGGTAGTCGGCGATGGCCGCCTGGGCCGGCACCGAGGCCGACAGGCTGGTCATCAGCTTGAGCCGCTCGATCTGCTCGTGGAAGCGCCCGCCGGCCACCCAGCCGACGCGGTAGCCCGGCGCCAGGCTCTTGGAGAAGCTGCCGCAGTGCATCACCAGGCCCTCGGCGTCGTAGGCCTTGACCGGCTTGGGCGCCTGCTGGGCGAAGTACAGCTCGGCGTAGACGTCGTCCTCGATCAGCGGCACCTGGTGCCGGGCCAGCAGGCCGGCGAGGGTGCGTTTGCGGTCCTCGCCCATGCTCGCGCCCAGCGGGTTCTGGAAGTTGCTCATGAACCAGCAGGCCTTGATCGGCAGGCGCTCCAGGCTATCGGCCAGCACTTGCAGGTCGATGCCCTCGCGCGGGTGCACGGGGATTTCCACGGCCTTGAGCTTGAGCCGCTCCAGCACCTGCAGGGTGGCGTAGAAGGCCGGCGCCTCGATGGCCACCAGGTCGCCGGGCTGGGTGACCACCTGCAGGCACAGGTTCAGCGCCTCCAGCGCGCCGTTGGTCACGACCAGTTCCTCCACCGGCAGCGGCGTGCCGTTGACCATGTAGCGCAGGGCGATCTGCCGGCGCAGGGCGTGGCTGCCCGGGGTCATGTCGGCCACCGCGGCGCGCGGCTCCATGTCGCGCACGGCGTGGGCCATGGAGCGCGCCAGGCGCGGCAGGGGGAACAGTTCCGGAGCCGGGAAGGCCGAGCCGAAAGGTACGGTGTCCGGGTCCTTGATCGAGCTGAGCACCGAGAACACCAGCTCGCTGACGTCCACCTCGGTGGTCTGCGCCTCGTGGCGGGCGATCTCCGGTTCGGCCAGGGCGCGGCGCACGTGCTCGCGGACGAAGTAGCCGGAGCGCGCGCGGGCCACGATCAGGCCGCGGTCCTCCAGCAGGTAGTAGGCCTGGAACACGGTGGAGGCGCTGACCCCGTAGGTGCGGCTGGCGTGCCGCACCGAGGGCACCTTCTGCCCGGGGGCGAGCACCCCGTTGCGGATCAGTTCGGCGATCTCGTCGGCGAATTTCTCGTAGCGCTTCATCTTGTCCCGGGGGCCGTTGGGGAGCTCCCACTCTAGGCGTTGCGCGGCGCCGCCGCCATGCCGCGGGGCCATCGCTCAGCGCCTCGGCGCGACGAAGGTGCTGGCCGCCTCGACCTGCTCACCGTCCTGCGCGCTCACGCGGAAGTGCAGGGGCACCGGGCCGCCGCTGCCGCTCAGTTCCAGGCGCGCCACCGAGACGGCGAAGTCGCGGATCTCGCCTGGCTCCAGGCGCTGGTCGAGGGCGCCCTGCAGGCGGTAGCCGCTGGCCTCGGCCAGGCCCAGGCGGTAGCGCTGCGCCTGCTGGGTCTTGTTGATCAGCTTGAGGTTGTAGACGTTCTCGATCTCGCCGGCCGCGTTCTCGCGGAACAGGCCGCGGTCGCGGGCCACGTCCAGGGCGATCAGCGGGCGCGCCTGCAGGGCCCAGGCGAAGGCGCCGAACATGGCCAGCAGCACCGCCGCGTAGCCGACCAGGCGCGGCCGCAGCAGGTGGGTGCGGCCGCCTTCCAGGGCGCGTTCGGAGGTGTAGCGCACCAGGCCGCGGGCGTAGCCCATGCGGTCCATCACCGAGTCGCAGGCGTCGACGCAGGCGGCGCAGCCGATGCAGGCGATCTGCAGGCCGTCGCGGATGTCGATGCCGGTGGGGCAGACCTGCACGCACTGCTGGCAGTCGATGCAGTCGCCCAGGCCGAGGGCCTTGGGCTCGGCGTCCTTGCGCCGCGCGCCACGGGATTCGCCGCGGGCGGCATCGTAGGAAATGATCAGGGTGTCCTTGTCGAACATCACGCTCTGGAAGCGCGAGTAGGGGCACATGTGGATGCACACCTGCTCGCGCAGCCAGCCGGCGTTGGCGTAGGTGGCGGCGGCGAAGAAGGCCACCCAGAAGGCGCTTTCCAGGTCCAGCTTCAGGGTGAAGAGGTCCGCCACCAGCGGGCGTACCGGGGTGAAGTAGCCGACGAAGGTCAGCGCCGTGGCCAGGCTGACCAGCAGCCAGAGCCCGTGCTTGGCGCCCTTGCGCAGGTACTTGGCGGCGCTGGGCGGGGCCTTGTCCAGCCTCATGCGCTGGTTGCGGTCGCCCTCGGTGACCTGCTCGGCCCACATGAAGATCCAGGTCCACACGCTCTGCGGGCAGGTGTAGCCGCACCACACGCGGCCGGCCAGCACGGTGATGAAGAACAGGCCGAAGGCGGCGATGATCAGCAGCGCCGAGAGCAGGATCAGGTCCTGCGGCCAGAAGGTCGCGCCGAAGATGTAGAACTTGCGCTCGGGCAGGTCCCAGAGCACCGCCTGGCGACCGTCCCACTGCAGCCACAGGGTGCCGAAGAACAGCAGGAACAGCAGCGCCCCGCCGAGCCGCCGCAGGTCGCGGAAGCGGCCGCTGAAGCGCTTGGTGTAGACCGCCGGGGTGACCGCCGAGAGCGGCTTGGGCTGCGGGGTGAAGCGTTGCGGGGCGGCGATCTCGACGATCTTCGCGGGGATTCTCTGGCTCATTGTCGTGGCCCATCAGGCTTGGGATGCGCCGCGACTATAGGAAGCGCCCTGGGCACGAAACAGATTCAGGTCTCCCGCAAAAAACCGGATCAGATGCGCCGCGCCAGGCATGGCCTGCGCTGTGGCGGCGGCGCGCGGCACGCGGTCGCAGGGCGGTCCAGCCCGCTCGGGCAAGGTGTCTGATCCGCTTTTTTGCGGCGGATCTGCCGCTGTTTCGCGGCGCGGCCGCCGGCCATAGTGGCGCCATCACCAGCGGTGGCCCGACGCAGGCCGCCGCAGCAGCCTTGTGAGGTGCCCCGGCGATGTACCGATACGACGATTACGACCATGCCCTGGTGCGCGAGCGCGTGGCGCAGTTCCGCGACCAGGTGGCGCGGCGGCTTGGCGGCGAGCTGAGCGAGGAGGAGTTCCTGCCGCTGCGCCTGCAGAACGGCCTGTACCTGCAGAAGCACGCCTACATGCTGCGCGTGGCCATTCCCTACGGCACCCTGGCCAGCGCCCAACTGCGCACCCTGGCGCGCATCGCCCGCGACCACGACCGCGGCTACGGCCACTTCACCACGCGGCAGAACATCCAGTTCAACTGGATCGAACTGGAGCAGGTGCCGGACATCCTCGAACAACTGGCCGAAGTCGAGATGCACGCCATCCAGACCTCCGGCAACTGCGTGCGCAACATCACCACCGAGGCCTTCGCCGGCGTCGCTGCCGACGAGCTGCTGGACCCGCGGCCGCTGGCCGAGATTCTCCGCCAGTGGTCGACGGTGAACCCGGAATTCCTGTTCCTGCCGCGCAAGTTCAAGATCGCCCTGTGCGCCGCCGAGGAAGACCGCGCGGCGGTGATGATGCACGACATCGGCCTCTACCTTTACTGCGACGCCGCCGGCGAGTTGCGCCTGCGGGTGATGGTCGGCGGCGGCCTGGGGCGCACGCCGATCCTCTCGCAGCCGATCCGCGAGGACCTGCCCTGGCAGCACCTGCTGTCCTACGTCGAGGCCATCCTGCGGGTGTACAACCGCCACGGCCGCCGCGACAACAAGTACAAGGCGCGCATCAAGATCCTGGTCAAGGCGCTGGGCGTCGAGGCCTTCGCCCGCGAGGTGGAGGAGGAGTGGCTGCACATCCGCGATGGCGAGGCGCAGCTGACCCTGGAGGAGTACCAGCGCGTCGCCGCCGCCTTCGAGCCGCCGCACTACGCGCAGGCCGCCGCCGACGAGCTGGCCTACGGCAGCGCCCTGGCCGCCGATGCCGCCTTCGCCCGCTGGGCCTCGTGCAACGTGCGCCCGCACAAGGTGCCGGGCTACGCCAGCGTGGTGCTCTCGACCAAGCCTGGCGCCGCCGCGCCGCCCGGGGACGTCACCGCCGAACAGATGGAGCGCGTCGCCGATTGGGCCGAGCGCTACGGCTACGGCGAAATCCGCGTGGCCCACGAGCAGAACCTGGTGCTGCCGGACGTGCGCAAGGCCGAGCTGCATGCGCTCTGGCGCGAGGCCTGCGCGGCCGGGCTGGGCACGCCCAACCAGGGCCTGCTGACCGACGTCATCGCCTGCCCCGGCGGCGACTACTGCGCGCTGGCCAACGCCAAGTCGATCCCCATCGCCCAGGGCATCCAGCAGCGCTTCGAGGACCTGGACTACCTGCACGACCTGGGCGAGCTGAGCCTGAACATCTCCGGCTGCATGAACGCCTGCGGCCACCACCACATCGGCAACATCGGCATCCTCGGCGTCGACAAGAACGGCAGCGAGTGGTACCAGGTGACCCTCGGCGGCGCCCAGGGCAAGCGCGCCGCGCTGGGCCGGGTGATAGGCCCGTCGTTCAGCGCCGCCGAGGTGCCGGCGGTGATCGAGCGCATCGTCCACACCTACGTGGAACGGCGCGGGGCCGGCGAGAGCTTCGTCGAGACCCTCGAGCGCATCGGCCTGGAGCCGTTCAAGGCGCGGGTCTACGCGCAACCGCAGGTGCCGGCATGAACAACCTGATCCGCCTGGGCGGCGAGGGCGCCTGGCACGACCGCGACGACGCCTGGACGCTGCTGCGCGAGGTGCCTGAAACACTGCCCGAAGGCGACCTCATCCTGCCGTTGGAGCTCTGGCTCACCCGTAGGAGCGAGCTTGCTCGCGAACAAACAGCGGAGCCGGGCGCTTCGCGAGCAAGCTCGCTCCTACAGGAAAGCGGGGTGTGGCTGGGGCCGGATGACGATCCGCAGAGGCTGGTTGGCCGGCTGGACGCACTGCCGCTCATCGCCATCGACTTTCCCAGCTTCCGCGACGGCCGCGGCTACAGCCTGGCCTACCTGCTGCGCCGGCGCCTGGGCTGGCGCGGCGAGCTGCGCGCGGTGGGCGAGGTGCTGCGCGATCAGCTGGCGCACCTGCGCCAGTGCGGTTTCGACGCCTTCGCGGTGCGCGCGGACAAGTCCGTGGAGGACGCGCTCAAGGGCCTGGCCGGGCTCAGCGTGCTCTACGGGCGCTCGGCGATCGAGCCGCGGCCGCTGTTCCGCCGGCGCTGAAAACCGCCCGCTTTCAGGGATCCGGGCCGCGCCGCGCGTGGCGCCGCGCTTGACGCTGTTCCGGTGCGCAGGAAAAATGCCGGCAAAGCGTCGGCGAAACGCCGCCGGCCGTGGCCCACGATTCGAGTGACCCCCTGAAGATGCGTATGCGCCTGATGCTGTTGGGTGGCGGTAATGCCCTGGGACAGGCGCTGATCCGCCTGGGAGCCGAGGAAGACATCGGCTTCCTCGCCCCGCGCCCGCCCGAGCAGGGCTGGGATGCCTCCAGCCTGACCCTGCTGCTGGACGAGACCCGCCCCGACGCGGTGATCAACCTCGCCTACTACCACGACTGGTTCCAGGCCGAGCAGGTCGACGATGCCCGCCTGGCCGGCCAGGAGCGCGCCGTGGAGCGCCTGGCCGAACTCTGCCAGCACTACGAGATTCTCCTGCTGCAGCCTTCCAGCTACCGCGTGTTCGACGGCGCCCGCGCCACCGCCTACAGCGAGAAGGACGAGCCGCTGCCCCTGGGCCGCCGCGGCCAGGCGCTGTGGCGCATGGAACAGTGGGTGCGCGCCACCTGCCCGTGCCACGTGCTGCTGCGCTTCGGCTGGCTGCTGGACGACAGCCCGGGCGGCAGCCTGGACCGCTTCCTCAGCCGCGCCCTGGGCGAGGACGAGCTGTACCTGGCGGACGACCGTCGCGGCAACCCCACCCCGGTGGACGACGCCGCGCGGGTGATCCTCTCGGTGCTCAAGCAGCTGGACTGCCAGGCGCCGCTGTGGGGCACCTACCACTACGGCGGCCTGGAGGCCACCACCACCCTGGCCCTGGGCCAGGTGATCATCGCCGAGGCCCGCACCCTCACCGGCCAGGCCCTGCGCGACCCCGTCGCCCAGGCCCACGCGGCGCGCCCGGACGCCAGCGAGGAACCGCAGCACGCGGTGCTCGCCTGCAAGAAAATCCTTCACACCTTCGGCATCAAGCCGCGCGCCTGGCGTGCAGCGCTGCCGACCCTACTGGACCGTTACTACCGTCATGGCTGACATCTCCCCGGCATCCGCCGCCCCCATCCTCATCACCGGCGGCGCCGGCTTCATCGGCTCGCACCTGGCCGACGCGCTGCTGGCGCGCGGCTTCAAGGTCCGCGTGCTGGACAACCTGTCCACCGGCAAGCGCGAGAACCTCGCCGCGGAGGTGGAACTGCTGGTCGGCGACGTCGCCGACGCGGCTGTGGTCCGCCGCGCCCTGCAGGGCTGCCAGGCGGTGGCGCACCTGGCCGCGGTGGCCTCGGTGCAGGCTTCGGTGGACGACCCGGTGGCCACCCACCAGAGCAACTTCATCGGCACCCTGAACCTCTGCGAAGCTCTGCGCGAAGCCGGGGTGAAGCGTGTGCTGTATGCCTCCAGCGCCGCCGTCTACGGCCAAAACGGCCAAGGCACGGCGATAGTCGAGGACCTGCCCAAGGCGCCGCTGACGCCCTACGCCGCGGACAAGCTGGCCGGCGAGTACTACTTCGACTTCTACCGCCGCCAGCATGGCCTGGAGCCGGCGGTGTTCCGCTTCTTCAACGTCTACGGCCCGCGCCAGGACCCGTCCTCGCCCTATTCCGGGGTGATCAGCATCTTCACCCAGCGCGCCCTCTCCGGGCAGCCGATCAGCGTGTTCGGCGACGGCGAGCAGACCCGCGACTTCATCTACGTCGCCGACCTGGTGCAGTTGCTGGTGCAGGCGCTGGAGGCAGCGCAGGTGCCGGAAGGGGCGGTCAACGTCGGGCTGAACCAGGTGACCAGCCTGAACCAGCTGCTGGGCGAGATCGGCGCGCTGGTCGGCGGCCTGCCGCCGGTGAGCCACGCCGAGGCGCGCCCCGGCGACATCCGCCATTCCCGCGCCGACAACGGCCGCCTGCTGGCGCACTACCGCCTGGAACGGCCGACGCCGATCGGCGAGGGCCTGGCGCGCCTGCTCGGGCGCTGATCACCACCAGGGCTTGTTCAGCGCCAGGTAGAAGATGCCGCCCAGGCAGGCCAGGGCCAGGGCGCTGAGCAGTGCCTTGGGCCCGCGCGCCGCGCTGCGCATGGCGAAGGCGGCGAGCACGATGTAGCCCACCAGCAGCCCCAGCTTGGCCTGCAGCCACAGCGGCAGCGGCCAGGGCATGGCCAGGTGCACCAGGCCCAGGGCGCTGAGCAGCAGCAGGCTGTCCACCAGGTGCGGCGCCCAGCGCTGCCAGCCGGCCAGGCGCCGGCCCCGCCAGCTCAGCCCCAGGCGCCAGAGGAAGAGCAGGCTGCTGAGGACTGCCAGGGTGATGTGCAGGTGCTTCAACCAGAGGTACATGGGGCGCTCACTTGTATTCGGTGGTGTAGAGCACGACGAACTCGAAGGGCCCCGGCCGGACCTCGGCGCCCGCCAGCAGCTCGGCCTCGAAGGCGGTGTCGAAGCTCAGCGAGCGCGGCGTGCGGACCACGTGCTCGACGGGCTGGTTGAAGACTACGTACCGCTCGTTCTGCAGGTCCTTGATCTTCAGCAGCAAACCGGCGGATTCGTGGAGCAGCGCGGTGTTGCCATCGAGGAGCTGGCCGTTGGCCGGTGACAGCGTGGTGTGGATGACCGCGCCGCCGTCGCACTGCCAATGAAAGTCGAAACGCCGCTGCAGGGGCAACTGGTTCTTGCTGAAACTGCCGAAATCGACCCGCGTCGGCGCGTCGGTCATCTCGCAGGTGGTGGGCAGGAAGGTCAGGGCGACGCCCGGGAAGGGGTCGATGGGGTAGGCCGGCGGCGTGTTGTTCCAGCGCGAGCCGACGAACAGCGCCGGCTCGCGGAAGTTGATCGAGTACACCCCCGGGGTGTCGATCGGGCCGTTCTTCAGCACCTCGATGAAGCTGTTGGACAGCGAGCCGCTGACGCATTCGCTGGGGCCCAGGCTGCGGTCGCCGACGATGCCCAGCTGGATGCGCTCGGCCACCCCGCCCACCTGCTTGACGCCGACGCCGTCCTTGCCCGAGGGAATCACCCGGTAGACCAGGCCGTTGAGGTTGGTGGCGAAGTCGTTGCCCTGCATGTGGCTGGCCTCGCTGGCCACACCCAGCACGATGTAGCGCCCGGCGTCCCCGGCCAGGTACTCCTGCAGGCGGCAGGCGTAGTCCAGGGACAGGTTCAGGGTGCCCAGCACGCTGCCCACCGGCAGGCCGGCGCTGATGTAGGTCTCGCCGTCGTAGGTGAACTGCTGGTTGGTGAAGTAGCACTGGTTCGGCTCGACCGGGCACTCGTCGGCGGCGGCCGGCAGCGCCTGCAGCAGGCAGGCGGCCAGGGCCAGGCAGTGGAGCAGGGGGCGGCGGCGCGGGTGGATCATGATCTTTCCTCGCTTGGCGGGCCGCCGGCGGCGGCCTGGCAGTCGACCGGGATGGCCCGGTAGGTGTCCTGCTTGTCCTTCTTCGCTGGCATGGCGTAAGTGAAGCTGCATTGCTGCTCGTCCGCCTCGCCCCAGGATACCCGGTAGCTGTCGCGGCCCTTTTCCAGGTACAGGTAGACCAGGTTGTCCTGGCCGACGTAGGCGAGGACTTCGCCGGCGCCGCCGACCTCGGCGCCGAAGGGCACCTCCTGGCCTCCGGGGCGGCGCAGTTCGAGCAGCACCGAGATGCCGCTGCGGGTGCGGTAGGGCACCCGCACGATGGCGCCATAGCGCGGCGCGGTCTTCTGGATGTTCTCCTTGATCTCGACGTCGGCGGTGGCGCTCTTGGCGTCCAGCACTATCTCGTTGTGGCGGTAGGGCGTCAGCCCCGTGAGCAGGGCCTTGCCGTCGTCGTCGAGGCGCACGCGGCCGCGGGGCAGCAGGGCGCCCGCCGCGCCTTCGGCCTCGACTATCGCCATGGTCTCGCCCTGGCTCGGCGACAGCGCGATGCCGCCGGAATAGGCCACCAGGCTGCCGCGCGCCGACAGCGACTCGCGGCTGAAGCCGTCGCCGCGCGCCAGGCTGGCGCCCAGGGCGCTGGCGGAGGTGCGCAGGTTGAGGTTGCCGCCGTAGGACTGGGTGCTGGCGCTGTCGGCCTGGCTGTGGTTGCCGTACAGGTTGTAGTTCCACTGGCCGCGCTCGCCGGCGATGCCGCTGAGGCTGGTCTGCAGCGAGCGGTTGTGCGCGTCTTGCAGCGACAGGGTGCTGCTCAGGCGCGGCGCGCCGGCATCGCGGCCCAGCGGGATGCTGATGCTCAGCAGGTACTGGTTGTCGTAGCCGTCGACGCTCTGGAAGCGCGTCGCCGACAGGCCCAGGCTGCCCCAGTTGAAGGTGCGGCTGAAGCCGCTGCTGAAGGTCAGGCTGCGCCGCTCCCCGGTCCAGTAGCTCTGCCCCACGCCGGAAAGGTACAGGCTGCCGCCGGCCAGCGCCTGGCTGAGGCTGAGCTGGACGCGGTCGCGCTCGCGGAACAGGCTGGCGTTGTCGGTGTCCAGGGCGTCGGCCGCGGCGGCCAGCCCCAGGTAGCCCTTGTCCGAGCGGCGGTAGGACAGCTGCAGGTTGGTGCCGCCGAACGACTTGTTGTAGGCCAGGCGGTAGCTTTCGCCGTTGTCGGGCATGTCCTGGCCCGCGGCGTCGGCGGGCAGGGCGTCGAAGCGCGACAGGGTGGCGTCCAGGGAGAAGGCGCCGTAGCGCGTGTTCAGCGCGGCGCCGATCAGCGAGGCCATGTAGCTGTCGGCGATCACCGCGCCGGAATAGGCGCTGAGGTTGTTGCTCAGGCCCCGGCGGTAGCCGCCCTGGACGAACTTCAGCGGGTTGTCGACGTCCTCGCCGCGGTAGCTGCCGGAGGCCACCTGGTAGCGCGAGGCGCCGGGCCTGAGCAGTTCGGCGGCATAGGAATAGGGCACGCTGAAGCTCTTCTCGCGGCCGTCGGCCTCGATCACCGTGACCAGCAGGTCCTCGGTGTAGCCGGTGTTGTACAGGTCGTCGATGACGAAGGGGCCGGGCGGCACGCTGACCTGGTGGATCAGTTGCTGGCCCTGGTGGATCTTCACGGTCGCATTGCTGTCGGCGATGCCGCGCACCACCGGCGCGAAGCCGCGCTCGCTCTCGGGCAGCATGCGCTCGTCGCTCTCCAGCTGCACGCCGCTGAAGGGGATGCTGTCGAACAAGTCGCCGGCGGTGAAGTGCTGGCCGAGGGTCAGTTGCGAGGACAACGCGGTGATGTCGCGCTGGGCGTAGTTGTTCAGGGTGCGGTAGTGGCTGCCCTGGCGGGTGGTGTCGCCGTGGCTGAAGGTGGCGTTGTGGCGCAGGCGCCAGTCCATCAGGTTGAGGCCGCCGTTGAGGCCGAGGAACAGGTCGTTGCGGGTGTCCTGGCTGTTGCTGGAGCGGTCGAAGTTGCTGGTGTAGCTGACGAAGCCGGCGTTGATCCCCGAATCCCAGCTCTGCGGCGGCGCATAGTTGCGCGGGCGCTGCTTGACGTAGGCCTGGGGCAGGGTGAGGAGGATGGCCCCGCTGGCGCCGTCCAGCTCCACGCGGCTCTGCGGCACGCGTTCGGGCAGGTCGATGCAGTCGCCGCTGGCGGGCTTGGCGTCGGCGGCGGGCTCGGGCAGCAGCACGCCCCACTGTTCCAGTTGTTCCTGGGTGAAGCAGTAGACCTGGCGTTGCTCGGCGGTATGCACCACGCGCACTTCCTGCTGGCCGAAATACACCTTGTTCAGGGTCAGGTCGAGGGAGTAGGTGCCCGGCGGCAGCGCCGAGGGGTTCTTCTCGAACCCGGAAACGTCCGTGCTCATGCCCAGCGTCTCCAGCAGGCCGCGGTCGAAATGCACCTCGCCGGTGCCTTCGGCGGCCACTGCCGGGGCCGGGAGCAGGGCGCAGAAGAGCCCTCCCAGGCACCCCAGACGCAGGATGCGGGACAGTATCGAAGGGGACACGATGGACCTCGCGGGGGAGGGTTACTCGACGGTGGCTTCGGTTTCGATCAGGCCGCCGAAATCGTTGATCCAGGTGTAGCGGACCCGTGCGCCGGGCCTGGCCCAGGCCGCCGCGTCGCGGGGCAGGGCGATGCCGTAGCTGCCCTTGGCCGGGACCATGTCCAGGTCGTCGTTGTCGTATTGCCTGGCGCCCGAGCGCAGTTGCAGGCGGGCCAGGGACACCGAGTAGGGCAGGTCGTTGACCGCGCGCAGCGTGCTCTTGCCGCCCTCGGAAACGATGCGCCACTTCAGTTGCTGCGCCGCGTCGGCGGCCACGCCCTTGAGCTTGGCCGGGCGGTAGAACAGCTTGAGCTGCGAACGGAAGGCCACCTGCAGCTTGCCCGCGCTGTTGTTGCTGGCGGCCGCGTCGGCCTTGTCCGGGCTGCTCGAGGGCACCTCCAGGACGTTCAGCCAGAACACCGATTCGCGGTCCTGGGGCAGCGAGCGGTCGATGTTGGCGATGCGCAGCAGCAGGCCCTTGTCCGGGTCGACCCGCGAGACCGGCGGCGTGACGATGAAGGGCGAGCGCCCCTGCTTGTCGGCGCCGGGCGTGCCCTTGCCGTTGTCCACCCAGGCCTTGATCAGCGACGGTGTCTTGCCGGTGTTGCGGATGTTGACGGTGATGTCCCGCTCGGCGGCCGGGTAGACCACGCGGGTGCCGGTGATGACGATGCTGGCATTGGCCTGGAACGCCAGCAGGCAAAGACCGAGCAGGAAGAACAAGTGGGTAGCGGGACGCATCGGGCAACCTCCTTCTCTGTAAAGAAGGACTTTGGGTGGAGTCTAGGCGGGGCCGGGGTACTGGCAAGTTCCCGGGCGGTGAAGTTGTCCGGAGAACTTGTAAGTGCGTTTATTCATTCAGACCGTGTATGAACTTTCGTCGATGTGTTCATGCGCGTGATGAATATTCCGAGTGCATCCCCCGATGGGGGAGGGGGATGCATCCGGGGCCGCTGTCAGTCGTAACGGATGGAATACAGCAGGGCGGTGTCGGCGGTACCGGGCGATACCAGTTCCGAGGTCTGTACGTAACGGGCGTAGTAGGCGAATTCCAGCGGGCCGGCTTCGTCCATGGGCTTACTGACGTTGTTGGCGTTGGTGCGCAGGTCGATGGCTTCCAGTTCTTCGTTGGCGATCTGCAGCTCGATGCCGGACATGCTCATGGCTTCGCCGTTGAAGGCGAGGTTGCCGGTGGTCGGGTTGACGTTGGCCGAGGCGAAGTCGACCTTGTAGGTCTGGCCGACGGTGCAGCCGTTCAGGGCGATGGTGAAGCGCTGCTCGCCGGCGGTGGAGCCCACGGTGTCGAAGTCGCTGGTGGAGATCGACGGCAGGTTGATGGAGGCATCGGCGCCGCCACCGTTCACGCTGACTTCGCAGGTGTCTTCCATAACGTGGCCGGTGAAGCTGATCTGGCCACCGGTCGCTGCCTGGGCGCCACCGGCTGCCAGGGCGAGGAGTACGGCTGCGGGAAGAGTGAGATTTTTCATGGTGTTTTTCCTTGCAGGTTTTTCGGTAGGTGAATTCTCCCTGCTTCCCGAAATTTCGAATATTAGGAAACTTCTGATGCGCCGTAGGTGTATTCCTATGAATGAGGTAGGCAACGGATATAAGTGGGTTACTTATTGAAAAGTAGGAAGTAAAACAAGTTGCCTGGAATGTAGGGCGTATAACCGTTGGCGGTTATACGCCGTTGGCGGGGACACCGGGGTCCTATGCCGGTGGGTTTAAGAGCGCCCTCTCCCCAGCCCTCTCCCGCAAGCGGGAGAGGGGGCTGTCCTGAGCGGGAATGACGGGGCGGAGATCGGAGCGCAGGGCCAAGGCTCCACTCCGCAAACGAAACCACAGACCCTCTCAAATGAAAAAATGCCGCTTCCCCATGAAGAGAAACGGCATCCTTTCTTAAGTGAACAGCGCTACCGGCATTTCCCGAAGGCTTTATAGCTATCGCAATTATGCCGACGCGCAACAGCCCGTAGGCTGGTCCTTAGAACTTGTAACCGAAGCCGATCATGTACACCCACGGATCGACGTCTACGTCGACCTTGGTCTTCTGGATGCCCAGGGCGCCCGGGCCGTTGACGCTGGCCTTGGTGTCGATGTCCATGTACCACACGGCAACGTTGAACAGAGCGTGCTCGTTGAGCATGTAATCGAAGCCCAGTTCGCCGGCCAGGCCCCAGGAATCCTGCAGTTTCAGGTTGCTGAAGCCCTGATCCTTGCGGTTGCTGGCCAGGTCTTCGTCGAAGAAGGTGGTGTAGTTCACGCCCAGGCCGCCGTAGGGCTGGAAGGCGGAGTTGGTGCCGCCCATGGGGTAGTACTGCAGCAGCACGGTCGGCGGCAGCTGCTTGATGTCGGCCAGCTTGCCGTCCAGGCCGGTCAGGCCGGTGGCGCGGTTCAGGCCCTTGACGTCGACCTGGTGGTTGAACGGGGTGGCGGCGACCAGCTCGACACCGATCTTGTCGGTGATCAGGTAGCTGAAGGTCAGGCCCAGCTGGGTGTCGCTGTCCACGGTGGCCTTGGTGCCGCCGACCTTGCCGCCGTCCAGCTTGATGTCGCTGCTGTCGTCGTTGGGGGCTACGGTGGCGAAGCCGCCGCGGACGATGAAGTCACCGGCCTTGTGGCCCTGGATGTCCGCAGCCTGGGCGGCGAACGGCGTGGATACGGCGGCGGCGAGCAGGGAGGCGGTGAGCCAGGACTTGCGCATGATGGTGATGCTCCATGATTTTGGAATAAGCGTTGGTGGACATCATGGTAGACGGCGCTAAGCGATCCTTCTTGATTCAGCTCAATAAAGCCCCCCTGCCTCGTAGGGGTAATGCCTGTGGCGGATGGTCGCAGGCTATTCGCCCTCGTATTCGTACGGCGTGACCTCGTCGGCTTTGAGCTGGTAGCCGGCCTGGGCCAGGTCACTGTCGATGTGCTTCACCTGCATGCGCCCGACCACCCAGTAGGGCTGGTACAGCTCGTCCATCTTCACGCCGTGGGCCTGGTGCACGTAGACGATCTGGTTGGACGGCGGCGGTGGCACGTGGATGCAGGCGCCGTAGTAGGGCACCAGGAGGAACTCGTTGACCTCGCCGTCCTGGCCGACGTCCAGCGGCACTATGTAGCCGGGCAGCTTCACCTGCTGGCCGTCCAGCGCCTGCACCACCGGGGCGGCCGGCGACTGCTGCTTGGCCGCCGGGCCGCTCTCGGCGTTGAGCGCGTCGCTGAGCTGGGAAATGTCGTGCAGCGGCACCGGCGGCGGGGGCGGCGGCGCGCCCTCGGGGATCAGCTGCGGCCAGGTCAGCGTCTGCGGCGTGCCGGCCCAGGCCGCGCCGGCGGCGAGCAGGAGCAGGGCGAGGAAGGTGGAGGCGGTTCTTTTCATGGGGGCTACTCAGATGCGGATCGACAGGCCGTCGGCCAGCGACTGGCGATAGGCGCGCCAGGCCGGCACGCAGCCGATCAGTATGGCGGCCAGCAGTATGCCGCCGAGCAGCGACCACTCATAGGCGCTCGGCGCCGCCAGCGGCAGGAAGATGCCGTAGTTGGCCTGCACGTAGCCCTGGGCGGCGGCGATGCCGGCGTACAGCAGGCCCAGGCCGAGGGTGACGCCGGCCAGGGCCAGGGCGAAGGCCTCGGCCAGCAGCAGGCTGAACACGTGCCAGGGCCGCGCGCCCACCGAGCGCAGGATGGCCATCTCGCGGCGGCGTTCGTTGAGGCTGGTGAGGATGGCGGTGAGCATGCCGATCAGGCCGGTCAGCACCACGAACAGCGAGACCACGAACAGCGCCTTCTCCGCCGTGCCCATCAGCCCCCACAGCTCCTGCAGGGCCACGCCGGGGAGGATGGCCAGCAGCGGCTCGCCGTCGTACTCGTTGATCTGCCGTTGCAGGGCGAAGGTCGCCACCTTGCTCTTCAGGCCGAGCAGGAAGGCGGTGATGGCGGTCGGCTGCAGGTCCATGTGGCGCGCCTGGTCGGCGCTGATACGCCCCGCGCCGCGGGCCGGCACGCCGTTCTTCCAGTCGACGTGCAGCGCCTCCATGCCGGCCAGGGAAATGTGCAGGGTGCGGTCCACCGGGGTGCCGGTACGCTTGAGGATGCCGACCACGGTGAACGGCTTGTCGTCGTGCTGCACCAGGCTGATGGTGCTCACCCCGTGGCTGAGGACGATGTGATCGCCCAGCTTGTAGTGCAGCGCCTCGGCCACCTCGGCGCCGAGCACCACGTCGAACAGGTCCTGGCCGAAGGGCCGGCCCTCGGCCAGTTGCAACTGCTGGTCGCGGCCGTAGCGGTAGTGCTCGAAATAACCGGTGTCGGTGCCCATCACCCGGTAGCCGCGGTGCGAGTCGCCCAGGGAGATGGGGATGGCCCACTTCACCAGCGGGCTGGCCTTGACCGTCTGGAAGCTCTCCCAGCGGATGTTGTTGGTGGCGTTGCCGATGCGGAACACCGAGTACAGCAGCAGGTTGATCGAGCCCGAGCGCGCGCCGACGATCAGGTCGGTGCCGGAAATGGTGCTGGCGAAGCTGGCGCGGGCCTCGCTGCGCACCCGCTCCACGGCCAGCAGCAGGCAGGCGGAGAGGGCGATGGCGAAGACCGTGAGCCACGCGGTGAAACGGCGGTTGGAAAGGCTGGCCAGGGCCAGGCGCAACAGGTACATGCTCAGATTCCGGGGGCGGTGGCGGCGCGGTTGAGGTCGGCCAGCGACAGACTGCGGTCGAACAGCGGTGCCAGGCTCTGGTCGTGGCTGACGAACAGCAGGCTGGCTCCGGCCGTGCGGCATTCGGCGAACAGCAGTTGGAGGAAGGCTTCGCGGGCGTCGGCGTCCAGCGCCGAGGTCGGCTCGTCGGCGATCACCAGTTCCGGCTGGCCGATCAGCGCGCGGGCCGCGGCGACGCGCTGCTGCTGGCCAATGGAGAGGTTGTCGGCGCGCCGCTGCAGCAGCGCCGCGTCGCCCAGGCCCAGGTGCGCGAGCAGGGCGCCGGCGGCCTCGCCGACGCTGCCGTGGCGCTCGCGGGCGCGGGCCGCGCGGCTGCGCGAGAAGTGGCAGGGCAGCTCGACGTTCTCCTGCACCGAGAGGAACGGCAGCAGGTTGAACTGCTGGAAGATGTAGCCGGTGTGGTCGACGCGGAAGTGGTCGCGGCGCGCGGCGGAGAGCTGCGCCAGGTCCTCGCCGAGCAGGCGGATGCTGCCGCGCCGGGGCTTCTGCACGCCGCCCAGCAGGCCGAGCAGAGTGGTCTTGCCGCTGCCGGAGGGGCCCTTGAGGAACAGCGTCTCGCCACGGCCGAGGGAAAACTGCGGGATGTCCAGCAGCTCCGCCTGGCCGGGCCAGGCGAAGCCGAGGTCGCGGAGTTCGAGCAGGGTGTCCATGGGGCGCGTCAGAACTTCAGCAGGCTGCTGGCCGGGGTCAGCTCGGCGCCCTGCTGGCCGTTCGGGCCGATCAGCTGCACCACCAGCTTCTGGGTGCCGGGGAAGCGCTTGAACAGCGGGGCGAAGTCGAGGCTGGTGAGGGCTTCGGGCGCGGCGCAGGTCAGCTTGTAGTGGGCGTTGATGTCGCTGTGCTGGTGGCCTTCGTGCTCGTCGCCATCGTCGTCGTGGTCATGTTCGTGGGCCTTGGCATTGCCGAACAGCGGACTTTCCAGCTCCACCTCGGCGACGCCGCACTTGGCTGCGGCCGGCGCCTGCACCAGCTCCAGCGGCTTGCCCAGCTGGGCGCGGGCGGCGGCCACGGTGGCCTGGTCGGCGGCGTTGCTGGCCGGGTGCTCGAAGCCGACGAAGTTCATCGCCGGGCTGTCCACTTCCAGCTCCAGGGTGTTGCCGTCCAGCGCGACGTTGAGCTGGGCCACGCCGTGCTCGTGCTTGCCGAGGCTGCCGTGCTCGTGTTCGTCATGGGCCTGGGCGGCGGCGAAGGGGATCAGGGCGAGGGCGAGCAGCAAGGGGCGCATGGACGGTCTCCGGGAGGGGAAAATCGAGGGTGCGTTACGTTATAACGAAATATTGCGGCTGGCTAGAGGTGCTCCGGGAGATTGGCGCGGCCGGGCAGGCGTGGGAGCATGCCGGCCATGCAGGAGGAAACCGACATGCGAATCCGTGGAAGCATCGGCGACTGGCCGGTGGACCTGAGCCTGGAACTGGACGAGGAAGAGTGGCAGCGCCTGGGCGCGGCACTGCGCCATGCGCCCGCCGCACCTGTCGCCGCTCCGGTGGCGCCTGTGGATAACCAGCCGGTGGTGCCCAGCGGTACCGACCGCCTGTGGCAGGCGGCCCGCGACCTGTTGCGCCGGGCCGGCAACTGCGAAGGCCCGCAACTGCTCGACGAACTGGCCGCCCTGGCTGGCAGTGCCGGCGCGGCCAAGGGGTTGTTGGTGCGTTTGCGGCATAGTCCGGATGTGAGGATAGAGGTACGGGAGGGGACTCAGGTGTTTACCTGGGTGGGGGAGTAGGGGGCTTTTGGGCTTTTTGCTTTTCGTAGGAGCGAGCTTGCTCGCGAACAGAGTTTCCCGGCCATGCCGGTGCCAGGCATGAGAGCGCCCTCTCCCTAACCCTCTCCCTGAAGGGAGAGGGAACCGTTCGGAGCGCTTGGGTATTCCTGAGTTAGCCGGCTAGTCCGTTGGCTTCCAGCTGAAACCATCACCTCTCTCGGCACGGACAAGCCCCCTCTCCCTTCAGGGAGAGGGCTGGGGAGAGGGGACGGCGCCACACCCAGCACCAGAGCAGCCGGTTGGCACCGTTCGCGAGCAAGCTCGCTCCTACACGAAACGAACCCCGCCACTCAATACAGCAGATTGGCCAACTTCCGCCGATAGGCGATCACCAGCGGATGCTCATTGCCCAGCAGGTCGAACACCTGCACCAGCGTCTTGCGCGGCAGGTCCTCGGCGTAGCCGCGGTTGCGCTGGAACAGGCGCAGCAGGCCGTCCATCGCCGCTTCGTACTGCTGCCGGGCGAGTTGCTGCACGGCCAGTTGGTAGGCGGCCTCGTCGTCGCCGGCATCGGCCGCCAGGCGGGTTTTCAGGGTGGCGGCGTCGGGCAGGTCGGCGGCCTGGCGCAGGAAGGTCAGCTGGGCGCGGGCGGCGGCCAGGGCGGACTTGTGCTCGTCGCTCTTCACCGCGTCCAGCACCGTCTCGGCTTCGCCCAGCTCGCCGCGCTCGGCCAGGCAGCGGGCGTAGAGGATCAGCGCCGCGGCGTTGGTGTTGTCTTCGCCCAGCAGGGCCTTGAGCTGGGCCTCGGCCTCGGCGAAGCGGCCTTCGGCGAAGGCGGCTTCGGCGGCGTCCAGGGGGTTGCCGGCGGGGGCCGCCGGCGGCTGCACGTGCTGCTCCAGCATCTGCCGCACCGCCGATTCCGGTTGTGCGCCGGCGAAGCCGTCGACCGGCTGGCCGTCCTTGAACAGCACCACGGTGGGCAGGCTGCGGATGCCGAAGCGCATGACGATGTCCTGCTCGACGTCGCAATTGACCTTGGCCAGCAGCAGCTCGCCCTGGTAGGACTCGGCGACCTGCGCCAGCATCGGCATCAGCGCCTTGCAGGGCGCGCACCAGTCGGCCCAGAAGTCGACCAGCACCGGCTTGTGGAAGGAGTTCTGGATCACCAGCTGGTCGAAGTCGGCGCTGGTGACGTCGAAGATGTAGGGCGTGTCGCTCATGGGGGCTCTCGTCGGGCGAAAGGGGCGAAAGGATGCTGGTCACTATAAGTGGGGGCGCGGCGGACGGAAACAAGGCAATGCCGCACCGCGCCCTACGTCCCTGTAGGAGCGCGCCCTGCGCGCGAATCGCGGGCAGGGCCCGCTCCTACAGGGGGCGGCTGGCGTGGTAGAGGCTGACCTTGCGGAATTCGTGGGGCTCGGCCAGGTCCGGCCAGGTGCAGGCGTCGAGGATGTCCAGGCGCCGGTACAGCGGGTGCTGGAAGTCGCGTACCCGCGAGTCGGCCACCAGGGCCTCGCGGCCCTTGCCGAGGAAGGCGTTGAGCAGCGGCAGGTTGGCGCGGTCGTAGAGCACGTCGGCGACCAGGATCAGGTCGTAGCGGTCTTCTTCGCCGAAGAAATCTTCGGAATAGCTCAGCTGCACGCCGTTCAGCTCGGCATTGGCGCGGCTGGCGGCCAGGGCCAGCGGGTCGAGGTCGCAGGCCACCACTTCGGCGGCGCCGGCCTTGGCCGCGGCGATGGCGGCGATGCCGGAGCCGGCGCCGAAGTCCAGCACGCGCTTGCCGACCACCCACTGCGGGCGCTCGGCCAGCCAGCGCGCCAGGGCCAGGCCGCTGGCCCAGCAGAAGCACCAGTAGGGCGGTTCCTCGAGGATGCGGCGGGTCTCGTCGGGGCTGAACTGGCGGTCCATGTTCTGCGCATCGATCAGCCACAGCGCTATGTCGGTGCCGGGCAGGCGCTCGGCGCCCAGGCAGGCGTCGCCGAGCAGTTCGCCCAGGGCCTGTTGCAGGTCCTGCGGGGCCTTCACGGCGCCGGCTCCAGGCGCAGCTCGCCGAGGGCCTGGGACTGCCCAGGGGCGATGGTCAGCGGGCGCAGGCGCCAGGCCAGCTGGCCGTTCTGCGCCACCCGCGCATGCAGTTCGATGCGCCCGCCGCTGGGGAAGTCGCTGGGGTCGTAGCGCAGGCTGAAGGGCAGGGCGCCGCCGTTGCCCACCAGTACCAGGCTGGCCAGGGCGCGCTGCGGGCGGTCGCGTTCATCCATCAACAACAGGGCCAGTTCCACCTCGGCGCCATCGGGCAACGCGCCGCGGCTGCTGGTGAGCACCCCGGACAATTCGCGCTGGTTGGCCGGCAGGGGCGTCGCGGCGGCCTTGGCCGGGGCACTGGCGGCGGGAGGCTGCGGAGCGGGTTGCTTGCTCGAACAGGCGGCCAGCAGGGCCAGGGCGAGCAGGCAGAGAAGGCGGAGTGGCATGGGCGATTTCCCTCGCGGCGGTTTCCAGGGCGGCGCCTGTATAGCGTAAAGCGTGCGGCTTGTCTCGGGGAGCGCGGCGCCGGATGTTTCGTCGAACGGCCGGTCGAAGGGCCCCGGCGGATGGGGTACCATGGGCCACCATTTCGTAGGGCCATTCTCTGCCATGCATTGTCCCTTCTGCGGTGCCCACGACACCAAAGTCATCGATTCCCGCCTGGTCGCCGAGGGCGACCAGGTCCGCCGCCGCCGCGAGTGCCTGGCCTGCGGCGAGCGCTTCACCACCTTCGAGACCGCCGAGCTGGTCATGCCGCGGCTGATCAAGCAGGACGGCAGCCGCCAGCCGTTCGACGAGGACAAGCTGCGCGCCGGCATGCAGCGCGCGCTGGAGAAGCGCCCGGTCAGCGTCGAGCGCCTGGAAGAGGCCATCGCCCACATCAAGCACAAGCTGCGCGCCACCGGCGAGCGCGAGGTGAAGTCGCGGGTGCTCGGCGAGCTGGTGATGGCCGAGCTGCAGAAGCTCGACGAGGTGGCCTACATCCGCTTCGCCTCGGTGTACCGGCGCTTCCAGGACCTCAACGAGTTCCGCGAGGAGATCGAGCGCCTGGCCCGGGAGCCGTCCAAGGAATGAGCGCCGTCGACCAGGCCTACATGGCCCGCGCGCTGGAGCTGGCGCGCAAGGGGCTGTATTCCACCCACCCCAACCCCCGCGTCGGCTGCGTGGTGGTCAAGGACGGCGTGGTGATCGGCGAAGGCTGGCACGTCCGCGCCGGCGAGCCCCACGCCGAGGTCCACGCCCTGCGCCAGGCCGGCGACAACGCCCGCGGCGCCACCGCCTACGTCACCCTGGAGCCCTGCAGCCACTTCGGCCGCACCCCGCCCTGCGCCGATGCCCTGGTGAAGGCCGGCGTCGCCCGCGTGGTGGCGGCCATGCAGGACCCCAACCCGCAGGTCGCCGGGCAGGGGCTGCGGCGCCTGGCCGAGGCCGGCATCGAGGTGGCCTGCGGCGTGCTGGAGGCCGAGGCCCGGGAAATCAACGCCGGCTTCATCAAGCGCATGGAGACCGGCTTGCCGTTCGTCCGCGTCAAGCTGGCGATGAGCCTGGACGGGCGCACCGCCATGGCCAGCGGCGAGAGCCAGTGGATCACCGGCGCCGCTGCGCGTCGCGCCGTACAGCGCCTGCGGGCGCGCTCCAGCGTGGTGCTTTCCGGCGCCGATACCGTGCTGCTGGACGCTGCCCGCCTGACCGTGCGCCCCGACGAACTGGGCCTGGACGCCGAACAGACCGCCCTGGCCGCCGCGCGCCAGCCGCTGCGCGTGCTGGTGGACGGCCGCCTGCGGGTGCCGACCGACGCTGCTTTCTACCAGGCCGGCCCGGCGCTGGTGGCCAGCTGCGCCGAACGCGACGGTTTCGCTGTCGAGGGCCGCGAACTGCTGGTGCTGCCCGGCGCCGATGGCCACGTCGACCTGGCGAAGCTGCTCGCCGAACTGGGCGCGCGCGGCGCCAACGAGGTGCTGGTGGAAGCCGGCCCGCGCCTGGCCGGGGCCTTCGCCCGCCTGGGGCTGGTGGACGAGTACCGGATTTTCGTCGCGCCCAGGCTGCTGGGTTCCAGTGCCCGCCCGCTGCTGGAACTGCCGCTGGAGAAGATGGCCGAGGCGCGCGAGCTGAAGATCGTCGACATCCGCGCCGTGGGCGACGACTGGCTGGTCACGGCGCGGCCGGTCTGACGGAATTGTCTGCGCTACCCCCTGCGAATGCGCGGGGAGAGCAAACTGAACCTTCCGACTTGCGCCGGCCTGTGGTAAAACGCCACACGCGGCCAACGCTGTAACGGCCGCGATTGACGTTCTCAGGGCGGGGTGCAAGTCCCCACCGGCGGTGATGGCGCGCAACGCGTCGAGCCCGCGAGCGCTTGCCACGACCGGCCCACCGCCGCAGTGGCAAGGTCAGCAGACCCGGTGCGATCCCGGGGCCGACGGTAACAGTCCGGATGAAGAGAGAACGGGATGAACCTGCGCAAGGTGCGTCTGCACGCCTGCGCGTCGTGTCCCTTCGATCGGTATGCCCTGTTTTTCCCAAAACAGGAGTTCCAACACCATGCACCACCCCTTCGTTTCCACTGCGCTGGCTCGCGCCGGCCGGCACGCCTGCGCGCAACCGCATTGCGCCGTCCGGGAGGCCCCATGTTCACCGGCATAATCGAAGCCATCGGCAGCATCCGCTCGATCACCCCCAAGGGCGGTGACGTGCGCCTCTACGTGCAGACCGGCAAGCTCGACCTCGCCGATGTCAAGCTCGGCGACAGCATCGCCGTCAACGGCATCTGCCTGACCGCCGTGGAGTTGCCCGGCGACGGCTTCTGGGCCGACGTCAGCCGCGAGACCCTGGCGCGCACCGCCTTCGCCCAGCTCAAGGTCGGCAGCCGCGTCAACCTGGAGAAGGCCCTGACCCCCACCACCCGCCTGGGCGGCCACCTGGTCAGCGGCCACGTCGACGGCGTCGGCGAGATCGTCAAGCGCGAGGATAACGCCCGCGCCATCCAGTTCACCGTGCGCGCTCCGCGCGAGCTGGCCAAGTACATCGCGCTGAAAGGCTCGATCACCGTCGACGGCACCAGCCTCACGGTCAACGCGGTGAATGGCGCCGAGTTCGAGCTGACCATAGTCCCGCACACCTTGGGCGAGACCATCATGGGCGACTACCGCCCCGGTCTTCAGGTGAACCTGGAAGTGGACCTGCTGGCGCGCTACCTGGAGCGCCTGCTGCTCGGCGACAAGGCCGCCGAGCCCGCCGCCAGCGGCATCACCGAAGCATTCCTGGCCGAAAACGGCTTCATGAAGCATTGATAGGAGCTGCCCAGATGGCACTCAACAGCATCGAAGAACTGGTCGAAGACATCCGCCAAGGCAAGATGGTCATCCTCATGGATGACGAGGACCGCGAGAACGAAGGCGACCTGATCATGGCCGCCGAGCGCGTGCGCACCGAAGACATCAACTTCATGGCCAAGTACGCCCGCGGCCTGATCTGCATGCCGATGACCCGCGAGCGCTGCGAGCGCCTGGGCCTGTCGCTGATGGTGCAGCGCAACGGCTCGGGCTTCGGCACCAAGTTCACCGTTTCCATCGAGGCCGCCGAAGGCGTCACCACCGGTATCTCCGCCGCCGACCGCGCCCGCACCGTGCAGGCCGCCGCCGCGAAGGAAGCGGTGGCCGCCGACATCGTCAGCCCCGGCCACATCTTCCCGCTGATGGCCCAGCCCGGCGGCGTGCTGGCCCGCGCCGGCCACACCGAGGCGGCCTGCGACCTGGCGCGCATGGGCGGCTTCGAGGCGTCCGGGGTGATCTGCGAGATCATGAACGACGACGGCAGCATGGCCCGCCGCCCGGAACTGGAAGCCTTCGCCGAGCAGCACGGCATCAAGATCGGCACCATCGCCGACCTGATCCACTACCGGCTGATCCACGAGCGCACCGTCGAGCGCCTCGCCGAGCAGCCGCTGGACACCGAGCTGGGCCAGTTCAACCTGATCACCTACCGCGACTCGGTGGAGGGCGAGGTGCACCTGGCGCTGACCCTGGGCGAGATCTGCGCGGAAGAGCCGACCCTGGTGCGGGTGCACAACATGGACCCGCTGCGCGACCTGCTGATGGTCAACCAGGTCGGGCGCTGGAGCCTGCGCGCGGCCATGGCCAAGGTGGCCGAGGCCGGCAGCGGCGTGGTGCTGCTGCTGGGCCACCAGATCGGCGGCGAGGACCTGCTGGCCCACGTGCGCGAGATCGCCGCCAGCGCGCCGGCGCCCAAGCCCAGCACCACCTACAGCACCGTCGGCGCCGGTTCGCAGATCCTCCGCGACCTGGGCGTGCGCAAGATGCGCCTGATGTCGGCGCCGATGCGCTTCAACGCGATATCCGGTTTCGACCTGGAAGTTGTAGAATACCTGCCCGCCGAATGAACCCGCGCCGCCGTGCCCTGGCACGGCGGCGCCGTTCTTCTAGCCTAATTTCGCGGAGCGTCGCCGACGCTCCGGCTCTTTAACGAAACGAGACCTGCCCATGACCCTGAAGACCATCGAAGGTACCTTCATCGCCCCCAAAGGCCGCTTCGCCCTGGTGGTTGGCCGCTTCAACAGCTTCGTGGTGGAAAGCCTGGTGCAAGGCGCCATCGACGCGCTGGTGCGCCACGGCGTCGCCGAAGGCGACATCACCATCATCCGCGCCCCGGGCGCCTTCGAGATCCCCCTGGTAACCCAGAAAGTCGCCCAGCGCGGCGAGTTCGACGCCATCATCGCCCTCGGCGCGGTGATCCGCGGCGGCACCCCGCACTTCGAATACGTTGCCGGCGAGTGCACCAAGGGCCTGGCGCAGGTTTCCCTGCAGTTCGGCGTGCCGGTGGCCTTCGGCGTGCTGACCGTCGACTCCATCGAACAGGCCATCGAGCGCTCCGGCACCAAGGCCGGCAACAAGGGCGCCGAGGCCGCGCTGTCCGCCCTGGAAATGGTGAGCCTGCTGTCGCAGCTGGAGGCCAAGTGAGCAGCAACGACAACGGCGCTCCGTCCAAGCCGGCCAAGCCCAACAAGATCGCCATGCGCCGCAAGGCCCGCAGCCTCGCGGTGCAGGCCCTGTATTCCTGGCAGATGGCCGGCCAGCCGCTGAACGAGATCGAGGCGACCTTCCGCACCGACAACGACTTCAGCGACGTCGACGGCGCCTACTTCCACGAGATCCTCCACGGCGTGCCGCGCCTGAAGACCGAGCTGGACCAGGAATTCACCCCCTGCCTGGACCGCCCGCTGGAAGAGATCGACCCGGTCGAGCTGGCCATCCTGCGCCTGGCCACCTACGAGCTGCGCAACCGCCTGGACGTGCCCTACAAGGTGGTGATCAACGAAGGCATCGAGCTGGCCAAGACCTTCGGCGCCACCGACGGCCACAAGTTCGTCAACGGTGTGCTGGACAAGCTGGCGCCGCGTCTGCGCGCCGCCGAGCTGCGCGGCGCCAAGCGCTGAGTCCGCCGCAAGGCATGGGTGAGTTCGAACTGATCCGCCGCTATTTCGCCGCGGCCGCCTGTGCGGCCGCGGCCGATGGCGTGGCCCTGGGCATCGGCGACGACTGCGCCCTGCTGGCGCCGGCCGCCGGCCAGCAACTGGCGGTGTCCACCGACACCCTGGTGGCCGGCGTGCATTTCCCCGCGCTGTGCGATCCCTTCCTGCTCGGCCAGCGCGCCCTGGCGGTTTCCGCCAGCGACCTGGCGGCCATGGGCGCCGCGCCCCTGGCCTTCACCCTCGCCCTGAGCCTGCCCGAGGCCGACCCGGCCTGGCTGGAAGCCTTCGCCCAGGGCCTTAACCGCATGGCCGCGGCCTGCGGCCTGGCGCTGGTCGGCGGCGACACCACCCGCGGCCCGCTGAGCATGACCCTCACCGTATTCGGCCAGGTGCCCGTCGGCCAGGCGCTGACCCGCAGCGGCGCCCGCCCCGGCGACCTGCTCTGCGTCGGCGGCCCGGTCGGCGAGGCCGGCGGCGCCCTGGAGCTGGTGCTCGGCCGCCTTGCCGCCGAACCCGAAGTGGCCGAGCCGCTATTGGCGCGCTACTGGGCGCCGCAGCCGCAGCTGGCCCTCGGCCAGGCCCTGCGTGGCCGCGCCACGGCGGCGCTGGACGTGTCCGACGGCCTGCTCGCCGACTGCGGCCACATCGCCCGCGCCTCCGGCGTGGCCTTGATCATCGAAGCCGAACGCCTGCCGGCCAGTGCGCCGCTGGAAAGCCTGCTGGGCGCCGAGCGCGCGCTGCAGGCCAAGCTCGGCGCCGGCGACGACTACGTCATCGCCTTCACCCTGCCGCCCGCGCAGTTGCCGGCCCTGCAGGCGCAGTGGCCGCAGCTGGCGGCCATCGGCCGCGTCGAGGCCGGCAGCGGGGTGCGCGTGCTGGACGACGCAGGCCACGACATCACGCCGCGCCAGGGCGGCTACCTGCATTTCACGGAGTGACCGCAGTGCCCGAACATCCCGACCAAGCCCCCGCCCAGCCCGTGCCGCCGTCGGTCTGGCGCAACCCCTGGCATTTCCTGGCCTTCGGCTTCGGCTCCGGAACCCTGCCCAAGGCGCCGGGCACCTGGGGCTCGCTGGTGGCCATCCCCTTCGTCCCGCTGTGGCAGCTGCTGCCGGACTGGGGCTACTGGCTGATGCTGGGGCTGACCATGCTGTTCGGCTTCTGGTTGTGCGGCAAGGTCGCCGACGACCTGCGCGTGCACGACCACGAAGGCATCGTCTGGGACGAGATGGTCGGCATGTGGATCACCCTCTGGCTGGTGCCCGAGGGCTGGTGGTGGCTGCTGGTGGGCTTCCTGGTGTTCCGCTTCTTCGACATCCTCAAGCCCTGGCCGATCCGCTGGGTCGACCGCCACGTGCACGGCGGCGTTGGCATCATGCTCGACGACGTCCTCGCCGGGGTCTTCGCCTGGCTGGCCATGCAGGGCTTGGTCTGGGCCTGGGCCGCCTGGCTGCTCTGACAACAGCCGACTTCATCACTGACGGCGCAGCGGCGCCGGTGTAACGTGGCGCCATCCTCGCGCCAGCCGACAAGGAGCCCCACCATGCTGCGCCTGCTGCCTGCCCTGAGCCTCGCCCTTGCCGCCAGCGCGGCCCTCGCCGCCCCGCAGGTGTGGGTGGTGGGGCTGTTCCCCAACGCCGCGGTGGTCAACATCGACGGCCAGCGCAAGTTCCTCCGCGTGGGCGAGACCGGGCCGCAGGGCGTGCAGGTGGTCAGCGCCGACGCGCACAAGGCGGTGCTGCGCGTCGAGGGCGTGGAACGCACCTACGAACTGAGCCGCGAATACAACGCCAGCGGCTACTCGGCCCCGGCGCCGGTACAGGAAATGAGCATCGCCCGCGGCACCGGCGGGCATTACTGGGTGTCCGGCTCGATCAACGGCCAGAACGCCCAGTTCCTGGTCGACACCGGCGCCACCACGGTGGCGATGAACGAAGCCCAGGCGCGGCGCCTGGGCATCGACTACCGGGTGGTCGGCAAGCCCATGGTCGCCTCCACCGCCAGCGGCACCGTCAAGGGCTGGCGCATCAGCCTGAACAGCGTGAAGCTCGGCGGCATCGAGGTGCTGGGCGTGGACGCCAGCGTGCTGGAGGGTGAGTTCCCCACCGAGATCCTGCTGGGCATGAGCTTCCTCAACCGCGTCGGTTGGCGGGAGGAGCAGGGGATGATGTACATCCAGTCCAAGCACTAAGAGCCTGATCCATCGATGGCTTCGATAGCCAACTTGCGGATTTCGCAATGACGGCGGCCCCGGCACTGCTGTTACAATGCCGGCTCCTTACTACTGTCTGACTTTCAGGAGTTTCCGGTGTCCGTCGTGTTCGTCGCCGCCTCCAAGCTGCCCACTCCCTTCGGCGAATTCACCATGCATGGCTTCCTCGACGAGGAAACCGGCAAGGAACATGTCGCCCTGACCATGGGCAAGATCGACGACGGCCAGCCGGTGCTCGGTCGCCTGCATTCTGAATGCCTGACGGGCGATGCCCTGTTCAGCCTGCGCTGCGACTGCGGCTTCCAGCTCGAAGGCGCGCTCTCGGCCATCGCCCGCGAAGGTCGCGGCGTGCTGCTGTACCTGCGCCAGGAAGGCCGTGGCATCGGCCTGCTGAACAAGATCCGCGCCTACGCCCTGCAGGACGAAGGCGCGGACACGGTCGAAGCCAACCTCAAGCTGGGCTTCGGCGCCGACCAGCGCGACTACGCCATGTGCCTGCCGATGCTGCAGCACCTGGGCGTCTGCTCGCTGAAGCTGATGACCAACAACCCGCGCAAGGTGAAGGCGCTGGAGGGCTACGGCCTCACAGTGGCCGAGCGCGTGCCCCTGCAGAAGGGCCTGAACCCGTACAACAAGCGCTACCTGGCGACCAAGGCCGGCAAGCTCGGGCACATGCTCGGCGAGCTGCACCAGGGCGAGGCGGAGATCGAGGCGCAGTGAACCGCGCCGCCGAGTTCGGCCGCCTGGGGCGTCTGTGGTGGCTGCACCTGGCCCTGGCTCTCGGGCCGCTGCTGGCGCTGCTGCTGTGGGGCTTCGAGATCGACGCCCTGGCCGTGCTGGCCACCCCGCTGTACGTCGCCGCGCTGGTCTCGATGTACTTCACCCTGCCGCTGTTCCGCCGCTACAAGCTCGCCCTGATCGACGCCGGCAAGGCCCGTGACACGGCCGAAGAGCCCGTCGCCTGGGCGGAGCTGGCGCGCACCTGGCGCAACGGCGTCCTCGGCGCCAGCCTGCCGGCCTGGATCGGCGTGCTGGCGTGTTTCACCGACCTGTCCGGCGTGGCGCTGATCCTCCTCGGGCTGACCAGCCTGCTGATCCTCTGGCTGTACCGCCTGCCGCGCCAGTTGCTCTGATGCGCCTGCTCGCCGCCGTCCTGCTGCTATCGCTAGGCCTGCCGGCACTGGCGGCGCAGCGGGTGGTGAGCCTGTCGCCCTCGATGACCGACAGCGTCCTGGAACTGGGCGCCGGCGCGCGCCTGGTGGGTGTGCTCGATGGCGACGAACGCCCGGCGCAACTGGCGGCGCTGCCATCGCTGGGGCGCTACGGGCAGCTGAACCTGGAACGCCTGCTGAGCCTGCGGCCGGACCTGGTGCTGGTCTGGCCCGGCAGCATTCCCGATGCGCAGATGGCGCGGCTGAAGGGCCTGGGCCTGAAGCTCTACATCGCCGAGCCGCACCGGTTGGAAGATATCCCCAGGCAGTTGGAAGAGCTGGGTGCGCTGCTCGACGCCCAGGACAAGGCCGCGGCCCTGGCCGCCAGCTTCCGCCAGCGCATCGCCGAACTACGCCAGCAGTACGCCCGCGAGCACCCGCTGCGGCTGTTCTACCAGGTATGGAACCGCCCGCTGTACACCCTGGGCGGACGCCAGGTGGTCAGCGATGCCCTGCAGGTGTGCGGCGCGCGCAATCTGTTCGACGACCTGCAGCTGCCGGCGCCGCAGGTGGGCATGGAAGCGGTGCTGGCCCGCGATCCGCAAGTGATACTGGCGCCCAACGCCGAACAGGCGGCGGAATGGCGGGCCATGAAACAACTGAGCGCGACCCGCCTGAACCAGCTGTGGGTACTGCCCGACCGCAACCTGGAGCGGCCGAGCTACGCCATGCTGGCCGCCACCGAAAAACTCTGCCGCCTGCTCGCCAAGGCCGAGCCGTAGGGCGGATAACCGTTCGCGGTTATCCGCCGGCCGGGATGCCGTACCCCCCCATAACCTGTAGGAGCGGGCCCTGCCCGCGAATCGCGCGCAGGGCGCGCTCCTACATGGGAATGGCGCGGGTGGGCGCGTAGGCGCAACTGTCTTGCAGACCGCACCGGGGTGCTCTTCGTAGGAGCGAGCTTGCTCGCGAACAGACTCCGCTGCGGGGCTCATTCGCGAGCAAGCTCGCTCCTACGAAAAGCCGTGCTCGCCTGCAGCGTAGGACCTCATTCGCGAATTGCGTCGGTATGTCCGGCTCTTACGGGAGAGAAGCACCGTACCTCCCACCGCTCAGAACCCCTCCAGCACGATCTTGCCCTTGGCCTTGCCGCTCTCCAGCAGCGCGTGGGCGCGGCGCAGGTTGGCGGCGTCGATGCGGCCGAAGTGCTCGCCCAGGGTGGTGCGCAGCACGCCCTGGTCGACCAGGCTCGACACGCGCTGCAGCAGGCGGTGCTGCTCGATCATGTCGTCGGTCTGGAACATCGAGCGGGTGTACATGAACTCCCAGTGCAGCGACAGGCTCTTCTGCTTGAGCAGGCTCACGTTCAGGTTCGCCGGGTCGTCGATCAGGCCCAGTCGGCCCTGCGGGCGCAGGCTGGCGACTATCTGCTGCAGGTGCCCGTCGGTGTGCGTCAGGCTGGCCACGTGGCTCACCTGGCCGATGCCGATGCGCTGCAGTTCCTCGCTCAGCGGCTTGCCGTGGTCGATGACGTGGTGGGCGCCGAGGTCGCGGACCCATTCCTGGGTTTCCGCCCGCGAGGCCGTGCCGATCACGGTCACGCCGGTCAGGTGCCGGGCCAGTTGGGTGAGGATGGAGCCCACGCCGCCGGCGGCGCCGACGATCAGCAGGCTCTGCCCGGCGCTGCCCGGACCCTCGGCGATCTGCAGGCGCTCGAACAGCAGCTCCCAGGCGGTGATGCTGGTCAGCGGCAGGGCCGCGGCCTGGGCGAAGTCGAGGCTGGCCGGCTTGGCGCCGACGATGCGCTCGTCCACCAGCTGCAGTTCGGCGTTGCTGCCCGGGCGCGTCAGGTCGCCGGCGTAGAACACCTCGTCGCCCGGGCGGAACAGGCTGACCTCGCTGCCCACTGCGCGGACCACGCCGGCGGCGTCCCAACCCAGCACCTTGTATTCGCCGGCCGCAGGCTCCGCGCGCTGGCGCACCTTGGTGTCCACCGGGTTGACGGAAATGGCGCGGACCTCCACCAGCAGGTCGCGCGGGCCGGGCGTCGGCTCCGGCAGCTGGATGTCGAGCAGGGCGTCGTCGGCGTCGATCGGGCGGCTGTGGGTGTAACCGATGGCTTTCATGGCGGCTCCTCAGTCGATGCGGTTCATCAGGCGGATGTCGAGCTCGGCCAGGTCGTCCCGGCTGGCGGCGACGAAGGCCTGGAAGTGCTCGCTGGCCTCGTGCTCGGCGAGGGCGGCCTCGTCGCGCCATTGCTCGATCATGTAGATCAGGTCGGCGTCCTTGCGGTCGCGGTGCAGGTCGTACTGGATGCAGCCGGGCTCGGCCCGCGAGGGCACGCGCAGCTCGGCCAGGCGGGCCTGCAGGGCGTCGGCGCGGCCGGGCTTGGCGCGGATGATGGCGATCAGGGTGAGGGGGCTGCTCATCGGGACTCTTCCTTGCGGCAGTGGGGGATGGGCGCATCCTCCGCTCTTTCGTTGTGAAGAAAAACCGCGTAGGAAGAAAGTCTCTTTCAAAGGAAAATTGAAAATGCTGCGTTTCGACGACCTCCAGCTGTTCGTCCGCACCGCCGAGCGCGGCAGCCTGTCCGCCGCGGCCCGCGAACTGGAGGTGTCGCCGGCGGTGGCCAGCGCCGCGCTCAAGCGCCTGGAGGGCGCCCTGCAGGCGCGCCTGTTCGCCCGTTCCACCCGCAGCCTGCGGCTGACCGCCGAGGGCGAGCTGTTCCTGGCCCATGCGCGGGCCTCGCTGCAGAGCCTGGAGGAGGGCCGCCAGCTGCTGGCCGGCGGGCGCAGCGAGATCGCCGGGCCGTTGCAGGTCTCGGCGCCCTCGGACCTGGGGCGCAACGTGCTGTTGCCCTGGCTCGACGAGTTCCAGGCGCAGCACCCGCGGCTGGTTTTGCGCCTGCTGCTCAGCGACCGCCAGGCCGACCTCTACCGCCAGCCGGTGGACGTGGCCATCCGCCTCGGCCAGCCGCCGGACTCCAGCCTGGTGGCGCTGCCCCTGGCGGCGGACAACCGCCGCGTGCTGTGCGGCGCGCCGGCCTACTTCGCCCAGCATGGCCGGCCGCAGCGGCCGCAGGACCTGGCCCGGCACAACTGCCTGCTGTACATGCTCGGCGGCCGTGTGCACGAGCGCTGGCGCTTCGGCGACGAGACGGTCGAGGTGGACGGCGACCGCGTCAGCGACGACGCCGACGTGGTGCGGCGCTGGGCGGTGGCCGGGCGCGGGCTGGTCTACAAGTCCTGGCTGGACGTGGCCGCCGACGTGCGCGCCGGGCGCCTGGAAGTGGCCCTGGCCGACCAGCGGGGCGAGGCGGCGCCGCTGAACCTGTTCTGCACCCACCGCGCGCAGCTGAGCCCGCCGGTGACCCTGCTGCGCGAGTTCGTCCAGCAGCGCTGCGCCGAGCATCTGCGCGGCGCGCCCTGGCGCTGAGCCTCAGAGCGGGGTGTAGCGTGCCACGGCGTGGCTGAGGTCCCAGCCGACCGAGACCGAGAACACCAGCAGCAGGGTCGGCACCAGGCACCACCAGATGCGCCTGGGCAGGGCCGGCAGTGGCTGGCGCAGCTGGCTGGCCCAGAGCGCGGCGGCGCAGACGGCGGCGGCGAGCAGGGCACCGGCGATCACGTCGCTGGGCCAGTGCGCGCCCAGGTACAGGCGCGAGCCGGCGATCCAGGCGGCCGGCAGCATGGCCAGCAGCAGCCAGGTCAGGCGCACCCGCGGCGAGCCCTCGCGGCTGGCCAGCACGCCGAGCACCAGGAAGCAGGCGAAGGACGCCGAGCTGTGCCCGCTGGGCATGCTGAAGGCGCTCAGCGGGTCGGCGATCACCTCCGGGCGGGCGCGGCCGAAGAAGTGCTTGAGGGTGGTGTTGAGCAGTGCCGTGGCGAGCAGGGTGCCGCCGGCGAACAGCGCATGGCGCCATTTGCCCAGGCCCAGCAGCAGGCCGCTGACGACGATGCCGACGATCACCTGGGTGCGGAAGTCGCCCAGGCGCGTCACCGCCACCATGATGTGGTTCAGCAGCGGGCTGCGTTCCTCCTGGATCAGCGTCATCAGGCCGTGGTCGAGGGCGTCCAGGTGCGGCCAGCCGATCAGGATGCCCAGCAGCAGGGCGGCGCTCAGCCCGGCGGCGATCAGTGCGGTGCCGTGGCGCCGCTTCAGGCAGGCATGGATCAAGGCGCCGCCGAGCACGGCCAGGCCGCCGGCGACCACCGCCATCTCCGGCCAGAAGCCTTCCGGCAGTGGCAGGCGCAGGGCCGCGCCGGTGGTCCAGCCGGGCAGCAGGTAGGCCACCGACCAGCCGGCGGCGGCCAGGATGGAGACCGCCAGGAAGCGCCCGAAGGGCATGTCGAGCATGCCCGCCACCAGCGGCAGGAACGGCCGCAGGGCGCCGATGAAGCGGCCCACCAGCAGGCTGGTGACGCCGTAGCGGGCGACGAAGCCTTCGGCGCCGGCCAGCCATTCCGGATGGTGGCGCAGCAGCGGCAGGCGGCGGATGTCCTGGTGGAAGCGGCGGCCGAGGAAGTACGAGCAGAGGTCGCCCAGCAGGCCGCCGGCGAAGGCCAGCAGCAGCGTCTGCCCCAGGCCCAGGGCGCCGCCGCCGGCCAGCACGGCCACGGCGAAGAGCATCACCACGCCGGGCAGCACCAGGCCGACCACCGCCGCGCATTCGAGAAAGGCGATGAGGAAGACCACCAGCCCCAGCCACTGCGGGTGGCCGGCGATCCATTGGTTGAACAGGTCCAGGCTCATGTGCGGTGCGCTTCCGAGCTGTCCAGCAGGTAGTAGTCGCGGCCTTCGACCTGGCCGCGGCGCAGCGGGTTTCGCGTGCAGAAGGGCGCGAAGGCGGCGTCGACGAAGCGGTACATCAGGTGCTCATCGCGGCCGTGGGGGATGCCCAGGCGGGTGGTTTGGATGACCTGGGCCGGGGTGTCGCCGACGTCGTCGACGAACAGCCGCTGCACGTCGAACTGTTTGGCGTCCCAGTCCGGCACCTTGAGGCCCATGGCCTTGCACAGCAGGGTCTGGCCGGCGCAGAGCTTGCCCAGCGGGCGCTCGCTGCCATCGGCGGCGGGGTTGAGCTGGCGCATGCGGGCCAGGGCCTCGTCGCCGCTGACGCGATCCATCCAGGGGTGCCCGGACTTCATCAGCACGGCGTTGCCGGCGCCACCGGCGCTGAAGTTCAGCGAGTCGCCGCCACGCGCGTAGTACATGTAGATGTGCCCGCCGTCGAGGAACAGCGCCTTGCGCTTCTCGGTGTAGCCGAGCGAGGCGTGGCTGCCTTTCTCGGCCAGGTAATAGGCTTCGGTCTCGATGATCCGCGCGGACAGCCAGAGCTCGCCGACGCGGTGACGGATCACCTTGCCCAGCAGCTGGCGCGCCACCAGCAGGGCGTCGCGGTCGAAGAAGGAATGGGGCAGCGGCCGCGCTTCGGGCCAGGGCAAACCAAGGATGGGATCGGCAGGCATGGGATTGTCGTGGGTACCAGGGCGCTCTTAGGCTGGCGGATGATAACAACAAGAGACTGAATCATGGCTGAACGCATCCGCGCCGACAGCGCGCACATCACCCCCAGTGCGCACTACACCGGCTATGTCTGGTTCCGCCACAAGCTCGCCGAGCCGGCCTTCGCCACCGCCTTCGGGCGCTGGGTGCACGGCTGCGTGGCGCCGATCGCCTGGGGCGCGCGCCTGGGCTTCGGGCTGAACATCGAGGACTTCCTGCTGCAGCGCCACCTGCTGATAGACGCGCGCCTGCGTCAGGCCATCGAGCAGCGCGGCGTCACCCAGGTGGTGGAAATCGCCTGCGGCCTGTCGCCGCGCGGCAGGCGCTTCCGTCTGCGTTATCCACAGCTGGACTACCTGGAGGCGGACCTGCCGCCCATGGCCGCGCGCAAGTCGGCTCTGCTGCAAGGGCAGGGCTGGCTGGACGAAAGGCACCGGGTGCACCCCGTGGACATTCTCGCCGAGCAAGGCCCGCACACCCTGGCTGCGCTCTTCGCCCAGCTCGACCGCCAGCGCCCGGTGGTGGTGATCACCGAGGGCCTGGTGAACTACTTCCAGCGCCCGCTGATCGAGGGTTTCTGGACGCGCCTGGCGGCGGTCCTGGCCGACTTCCCGGCGGCCACCTACCTCACCGAACTCTACCCGGACCTGCGCGAACATCCGCGCTATCGGCAGATCCGCTGGGGCGTCGGCCTGATCGGCCGGCTCACCCGCGGCGGCTACCCGCTGCACTACCGCAGCGAGGCGGAAATAGCCGCGGCCTTCCGCGGCTGCGGCTTCGCCGGCGTGGAAGTGCTCGACCCGCAGGTGCACGGCGCCGAGTTGTGCCTGCCGCGCGGGCGCATGCCGAGCCTGGTGCGGGTGATAGAAGCCCGCATTTGAATTTGGACGAAACAGGAGAGGAACTGTCGCTATCCTGGGGCATGGATATGATTTGAAGGGATTTCCTACAAATTAAATCCGTCGTTCGCTTTGATATTTGCGACTCATGTATAGGGTTGTGTTCTGTTCTTTATTTTTCTTTTGTGCATGCGGAAATTCTTTGCTGCTGGCGTATGTAATTAATTGTTTCTCTCTCCTTGGTTGCCCTTCTTGGTGAAAGATCAATTCAATCATTTTCTTCTGTTTTCCTTCTAATGGTCATTGTCTGTTCAGCGTGGCCTGATTTTTCGTCTTGAAATACTTCTTTACATGCGTCTGACATCGCTCCTTGGGCCGATGGACTTACCACTGTGTGGCCGATCAATTCAGCACATGGAGGTAGGCGTATGCACAGGTTCACTCTGCTTGCAGTCGCGGTCATGGCGTCGTTCACGGCCCAGGCCTGTTCGTTGAGCTTCACCTCTCCAGGGGATGGAGCAACGGTTCGCAGTCCGGGTATTACCGTCTATGGCCAAGGTGGAGCGAATGCCCAGGAAGGCGATCAAGGAACGGTGACTGCCACGCTCAATGGCGTCCCCTTCTTCAGCTATTCCGGCTCATTTACCGCTGCGGTTTCCTTTCTCGAGAGTCGCGGTGTGCCGGTCAGGCTGAGGCCGGGGCAGAATTTTCTATTCGTCAGCGGTAGCGCGGGTAGTTGTTCCGCATCGGACACCATGACCGTGACCTACGATCCCGAGGTGACCCAGGCGAAGAACAAGGGGGAGCCACCTCCGGAAGCCTGTATCGGGAATCCGATCAACCTGGCTGTCGGGAACAAGTATCAGCGGGAGGTCGACTATCTCGACAAGTCTTCGCCGCTCATGACGTTCATCCGGGCGTACAACAGCTTCGACGGATACTGGCGGCATAACTTCTCGACACGCCTGGTCATGGGAAAGACCGGCATTCGCCTTGTCCATGCGGACGGAAGAGAAGTCGAATTTGCACTGGCCGGTAACGTGGCCACACCTCCGGCCGATGAGTTGGGCAGCTTGAAGCATGAGGCGGGAAAATGGCTGTTCGCCTCGGCTGACCAGGAGCAGGGCACGTTCGATGGGCAGGGGCGCCTGTTGTCCTGGCGGGACGCATCAGGGAGAGGCGTGGCGCTGGATTATTCGGCCACGGAGATAACGGTCACGGATGATCATGGCAAAAGCTTCACGTTCACCCAGGACGAGAAGTATCAGCCATTGTCCTTCGTGGCAGCGGACTCGACAGTGGATTATGCCTATGACTCGACCAGGCGCCTGGTTGGCGTCAAGCGATCTGGCCAGGGCAATACCGAGGAACGCCGCTACCTCCATGAGAACAAGCTGTATCCCCGTTTCCTGACTGGCGTCATCGATGAAAACGGCGTCCGTTATGCGAGCTGGACATACGACGACCAGGGGCGCGCCATTTCCAGCGAGCACGCCAATGGCGCCGAGAAAATCGCTCTGGCGTACAACCGGGACGGCTCGACCACGATCACCAACGAATACGGCAAGAAGGCTACCTACCGTTTCCAGGTGGTCCAGGGCGTTCGCAAGCTCGTGGCTGTCGAGGGCGAGCCTTCGCCGAACTGCCCTGCCAGCAACTCCACCTTCGCCTACGACGAGCGCGGGTTGTTGACGCGTCGTACGGACAACAACGGCAACGTCACCCTCTACGAATACAACGAGCGCGGACTGGAGACCTCCCGCCGCGAAGCGCTGGGCACGCCCCAGGAACGCACCATCCTCACGCAGTGGCATCCCCGCTTCTACCTGCCTAGCCAGGTGGAGGAGCCCGGACGAACCATCCGCTACCAGTACGACGAACAAGGGCGGCAGATCAGCCAGACCTTTTCCACTCACTGAACAAGGATGTCGATCATGCGTAAGCCATACAGCTTCCGGCTTGGGGCTCTCGCCCTGGCCTGCACCTTGAGCCTGGGCATCCAAGCTGCCGAGCGCAGCTGGTCCTACAGCTACAACGACCTGGGCCTGATCGAAAGCGCCGACGGCCCGCGCACCGACGTGCAGGACGTCACCCGCTACAGCTACGACGCCAAGGGCAACCTCACCGCCGTGACCAACGCCCTGGGCCACGTCACCCGCCTGGCCGACCACGACGAGCGCGGCAACCCCGGCACCCTTACCGACGCCAACGGCGTGGTCAGCACCCTGACCTACAGCGGCATCGACGCCCGCCTGGCGTCCATCAGCAGCGCCGGCAGCACCACCCGCTTCGAGTACGACGCGGTCGGGCAGATCACCCGCCTGACCCGCGGCGACGGCAGTTGGCTGGCCTACACCTACGACGACGCGCGGCGCCTGGTGGCCATCGCCAACAACCTCGGCGAGCGCCTGGAATACGACGTCGACGCCCAGGGCAACCGCACGGCGCAGCGGCTGAAGGACGCCAACGGCAGCCTGGTGCGCCAGCAGCAGTGGGTATACGACGAACTCGGCCGGCTGCTGCGCGCGGTCGGCGCCGCTGGCCAGACCCACAGCTACCGGTACGACCTCAACGACAACCCCACCGGCCGGACCAACCCGCGCCAGTACGCCAGCACTCGGGCGTTCGACGCCCTCGATCGCCTGGTCAGCCATACCGACGCGCTCGATGGCGTCACCCAACTGACTTACGACGCTCAGGACAACCTCACCCAGGTCAGCGATCCCCGCGGCGTCACGACAGGTTACCGGTATGACGGACTGGGCAACCTCACCCAGCGCATCAGCCCCGACAGCGGCACCACCCACTTCGAGTACGACGCCGCCGGTAACGTCATCCGCCAGACCGATGCCCGTGGCGTGGTGGTGGAGTTCAGCTACGACGCCCTGAACCGCCTGAGCGAACGCCGCTACCCGGCCACCCCGGCCTTCGATGTGCGCTACCAGTACGACGGCAGTGCCGACGGCAACCACGGCATCGGCCGCCTGACGGCCATCGAGGATGGCAGCGGCCGTCTCGCCTATCGCTACGATGCTCGCGGCAATCTGCTGCAGCAGACGCGCAGCCTGAGCATCAACGGCCAGGTATTGGAAGAGTCCCTGAGCTTCCAGTACGACGCCGCCGACCGCCTGGCTGGCATCGGCTATCCGTCCGGCTACACCCTCGGCTACCCGCGCAATGCCGGCGGCCAGGTGAGCAGCGTCACCCTGGGTGTAGGCAGTCAGGCACCCCTCGTCCTGGCCAGCGATATCGCCTATCTGCCCTTCGGCCCCCTGCAACGCCTGAGCTGGGCCAACGGCATCAGCCTGGCCCGCGAGTACGACCAGGACTACCAACTGGTCCGCCAGCGCATCGGCCCCTGGCAGAGCGACTACCGGCACGACGCCAACGGCAACATCACCCAACTGGCCCACAGCCTCTGGGGCACGCTGGACTACCAGTACGACCCCCTGGACCGCCTGACCACGGAACGCAGCAGCCAGGCCGAGCGCCGCTACGGCTACGACGCCGTGGGCAACCGCACCGAGAAGAGCGCCACGCGCCTGGCTGACGGCGAATCCCTGCAGGACAGCTACCGCTACGCCAGCGACAGCAACCGCCTCACCGCCCTCAATGGCCACACGGTGACCAGCGATGCCGCCGGCAACCTGCTCCAGGACCGCGCCAGCCGCCTGCTCGGCTACGACGCCCAGGGCCGCCTGGCAAATGTGCGGATCGACGGCCAGGAAGTCGCCCAGTACCGCTACAACGCCCACGGCCAGCGCATCGCCAAGCTGACCGCGCAAGGCTTCACCACCTACCTCTACGGCCCCGACGGCCAACTGCTCGGCGAAGCCGCCTACGACCGGAATGGCCAGTCCCGCCGCGAACAGTACTACCTGTGGCTCGACCGCCTGCCCCTGGCCACCCTGAGCACGGCCTATGACGACCAGGGCCATCCGGGCAACCCCCGCGTGCTCTACCTGCACAGCGACCACCTCGACACCCCGCGGCTGGCCAGCGACGACGACCAGCGCCTGGCCTGGCAATGGCAATCCGACGCCTTCGGCAACGGCCAGCCCAGCAGCCCGGACAACACCGTGGTGAACCTGCGCTTCCCGGGGCAGTACTACGACGCCGAGAGCGGCCTGCACTACAACTACTTCAGGGATTACGACCCGCAGACCGGACGGTATGTGGAGAGTGATCCGATTGGGCTTGAGGGTGGGTTGAACACCTACGGATACGTAGAAGGAAATCCGCTCAATTACTTCGACTCAAACGGGTTAAGCGCTGCAGTAGAGACTTATCCTACCGACTGGATAACTAAATTCCCGAATATTCCTTGGTCATCAATTGGCAGGGCAGTTGCATCCACAAGTGCGGCAGGTTTGGCTTGTTTGGTTTACTCACCAAGCCTTGGCAATTCAGATTGCCCGGTTGGCGGCTGCTTCTACCCGCAGGAGATCGCTCCTGCAGCCGATGCTCCTGGGAAGCCAACAGCTGAGGATGGATTTGTCGAGCCTAAAAGGCCAACTGGCGATAAAAATGGAAAGGTGCAGAACCCCAATGGCCCTGGAAAAGGTTGGGTTGATGCTGATGGAAATGTATGGGTCCCCACTGGCCCAGCAGGCTCAATGCCGGGTACAACAGGGGCTGCACATGGTGGCCCCCATTGGGATGTCCAGAATCCTAGAACTGGAAAGCATACAAACAGGTATCCGGGAGGAAAGAAAAGATGAAACATTTGATCTTCCGAGGAATTGAGTTCTTATCTTCCATGGATGAGGATTCATTTTTCACTTGGCTCGGAAAAATTGAATGCATTACTGAGGTTCTGGGTGATGAAGAGGCAATAAATATTTCTATTGGGCAGTCAGTGTCAGATTACGATCTGCGCGAAATTATAGCGATTGCTTATAGGTATGGCGCTGATATGACTCAGTTGAGGGTGTTTTTAACTGATAAGAATAAGGGGTGGTTTTTCGAAAATACGGAATCTTACTGGCACAAAGAGGTATTCTACTAGGCGTGAGAGGGGGGCTCAATAGCTAGTTGCTGGGGCATGTGTAAGCAGAGTGCTAGTGTCCCGATCGGGTAGTTCGTTAATCTAAAAACTCCGGAATCATTGGGTGAAAGCATTTAAGTAGGTAAACGAACTAACCTTTCGGGGCACTAGACCATGCGTTGGGGCGTAGTGTTTATTGGTGGGGTGTTGTATACAGATAATCTTGGAGGGTATGATGAGTTTGGTAATTGCTCTGATATGCGGCCAAGCCCTTATATGTGTAAGCCTTGAATAGCATATGAGGGGTATTAATTATAAGGGGAACCTGGCAGCAGGGCTGTGTTTGCTTCCGACGACCATGTGGGGGCGCTACTGTTGTCAGGTAAACCATTGTATTTGTGGGTTGGGGGCTTTTACTCTTGATTGGAGGTGGCGCAAGGTTTTACTCAATGACGGTGCTGGCACCTGTGAATACCTCTCTAAGTGCCGGGCAGAGATATGTCTTGGCCTTTATTTCGCAACTAATTTTTTGGTCGGGTGTAATGGCTTTTGGTGCATGGGTGGGATTTATTGATGCTGGAGTCCCTTGACTATGTTTGCACCCCGCCTGGCCTTGTTCCCCAGTTTGGCGAATATACAGGTGCGATGGCCTATTTTGAGGTTGTTGATTACGGAGCATGAAGCTTGTCCACGGTCGTGTACCTAAGCTTCAAATGCTGGGTGCCCGAATATCCTATTAAAGCCAATCTACGCGTCTAGTCGTGTCGGTGTAATCCTCGCCATATGATATGCCTTGCGCCGCGCAGGCCCCTTGCTGCACCGGCACCACCATCGCTGCCAGGCTAGCGCTGGTCTGGGGGCGCTGCAGCGTTCGATCTGGCCAGGTGATCGGCGTCGTGGATCAGGGAGAACTGGGCGTTGGCACAGGCGAGGGTGAATTCGGAGTGCTCCCAGGGCTGGGTGAAGTGGTCGTATTCGTTTGAGTATCGAGTGTGTGGGATACCCAGGTGATGGGTAATGGTGGATCCACTTGTTTGGGGTAATTTAGGAAAAGATAAAAATACGTTATGTCGATAGGTGGCCTTAATAAGAAAGAGACTCTGGTTCCTTGGGAGGCAGAGTCTTCAATTCCTCGGGTTATGCATCTCGATAAAATAGTTGACTCGGCGGAAGGGTTAGGTATTTTTCTGGCTCGTGATTTGGGTAGCCCTGAGCGCATATTGTTTTTATTCCAACTAAAGGAACTGGTTGGATATTCAGTGGTAAACGATAGTTATACATGGAAGCGCTCTGCTGAGCGTGAATGCCCTGGCGGGTGCTCGGTTTACATTGTCGAGGGGTCAAAGGATGTTGTTCGATATCAAGAGGAAACTTTTGGTGTTACAGATATGTCTGGCGCAAAGCATTATTGCTTTGTTCTTGATGAGGAGGAAATAAATTTTGTTTCATTTTCTCCTCCTGAAGTAAGATTTGAGAATTTCTGAATTTTTGTAAGGGTTGGCGGTCCTCGGCCTGTTGGTCGTTCATGGTTCATCGCATGATGTTTGGGATACGACTTAAGTCCTGGTGTGGAGGGTAAGGGGATATGAATATCTAGAGGTTCCAGGTTGGGGCTTTTGCATACATGGTTTTGGTTGGTTGTAAGCAAGTAGTGCTTGTGCTTTAAATCGATGTTCTGGGGCGAGTTTTTGCGGGGAGCTTTCTGGATATGTTGTAAGGGTTTCGCTGAAATGCTCTTTTTTCTTTAAAAATTCTTTGTGAAGGCGTGTGGCTTAGAGTTGAAGGTTTTGCTGGGGCTACATGGCAAGGCACTATGATCTTCCGGCTGCTGCATGGAAGTGTTTCCCCAGAAGCCCTGCGAGGGGCGTTCTGTCTTAAGGCGCATACGTAGGGACGCACGACCGTTCGTGATCGTGCGCCATCCGGTATCAGGCCGCGCAGGCTCCTTGCTGCAGCGGCACCACCAGCTCCGCCAGGCTGGCGCTGGCGCGGGGATCGCCGTGGGGGAAGATGAAGGCGACGCCGTCCGTGGTGCGGCGTAGCGGGAGGATGTCCAGTTCTTCCACGCCGGGGATGGCCAGGCGCCAGCCGCGTTGCGGCAGTTCGGCCGGCAGGTCGGCGTGGGCCAGGCCGCCGAAGTAGCCGATCTCCACCAGTTCGGCGCGCCATTGCCCTCCGTCGGCGTGGCGCAGCAGGGCGCGGGGTTGCGGTGGCGCCAGGCGCGGTTCGAAGCGGCGTTCCAGGTGCGGCAGCTGCTGGCGCTGGAAGCGCGTGCTGCCGGCGGCGTTGAGCGGCAGTGGCTGGCCGTCGAGGAAGGGTGTGTACAGCCGGGCGCAGGCGCCGCGGCGTTCGAACTGGGCCAGGTGGTCGGCGTCGTGGATCAGGGCGAACTGCGCGTCGGCGCAGGCGAGGGCGAATTCGGCGTGCTCCCAGGGCTGGGTGAAGTGGTCGTATTCGCCGGCCAGCACCAGGGTCGGGCATTGCGGGTGGCGCTCGAAACCGCCGAAGGCCAGCAGGCGCCGGCTGTTCTGCCGGTAGCGTTCGACTTCCGCCGGCGTCAGGCGCTGCAACTGGCGCAGCAGGGCCTTGCGGAACACCGGGGAGACGCCGGTATCGGCCAGGCGCAGCGGGTTGACCAGGCCGGTCAGCACGCCGTTGGCGAAGGCTTCGTGCTGGCCCAGGTTCAGGCGCGCCAGGGCTTCTTCCAGTAGCGCGCGGGCGCCGGGGCGGCCGAAGGCGGTGATGCCGGCCAGCAGCAGGCGCGCGCAGCGCCCGGGGTGGCGGGCGGCGAAGAGGGCGGCCAGGGCCGAGCCGTAGGACAGGCCGATGGGCATCAGCGGCGGCAGGCGCAGCGCCTCGGCGAAGGCGGCGATCAGGTCGGCCAGGTCTTCCAGGCTCAGCTGCGGCGCCAGTTGCAGGTTGCCGCCCTGGCTGGGCAGGTCGAGGAGGATCACCGGGTGCTCGGCGAGCAGTTCGCTGACTTCGCTGGCGAAGGAGCGGAAGCTCTGGAAGGCGCCGCCGAGCAGCAGCACCGGCGGGCGCGGGTCGTCCGCGCGGTGGGCGAAGGCCTGGTAGTGGAGCTGCCAGCCGTCCAGTTCGAGCACCGCCGGGGCGGCGGTGAGGGCCTGGGCGCTGTAGTCGGTGCGGTAGCGCATGGCGAATCTCCGGCGGTGTTCCGCCTCTTGTTGTTCTTCCCTGGCGTGCCGGATGGCGAACGGCTGGCATTGCGCGGCGGGGTGGCTCCAAGGTAGACAGAGGCCGGCCTTTTGTTTACCCAACCTTCGGGCGGGGGAAATCGCAACGCGCTGTTGCGGGTGTCACCGTTCCGCGGCCGGGGCGCGGCCCGCGGCGCCCCGGCGGCGTTACCGGCGCACTGGTGGGACGCCCTGTCTACCGGCTGGCTGCTGTGGCTGGGCGGGCGCAGGCGGGGTCGCTATAATCGCGCATTTCCCTCACGCAGACGCGTACGAACCATGACCGAGTCCGTCCTCGACTATATGAGCCGCCTGGGCCGCGCCGCCCGTGAAGCCTCGCGCGTGCTCGCGCGGGCCTCCACCGCGCAGAAGAACGCCGCCCTGCTGGCCGCCGCCGATGCCCTGGACGCTGCCCGCGAGCAGCTCGCCCACGCCAACGAGCAGGACCTGGCCGCCGGCCGGGCCAATGGCCTGGAGCCAGCCATGCTCGACCGCCTGGCGCTGACCCCGGCGCGCATCGACGACATGATCGAGGGCCTGCGCCAGGTGGCCAAGCTGCCGGACCCCATCGGCGAGATCCGCGACATGCGCTTCGTGCCCTCGGGCATCCAGATCGGCAAGATGCGCGTGCCCCTGGGCGTGGTCGGGATCATCTACGAGTCGCGGCCGAACGTGACCATCGACGCCGCCAGCCTGTGCCTGAAATCGGGCAACGCCACCATCCTGCGTGGCGGCTCCGAGGCCATCCATTCCAACCAGGCCATCGCCCGCTGCATCCAGGCAGGCCTGGCCGCGGCCGGCCTGCCGGCGAGCGCCGTGCAGGTGGTCGAGACCACCGACCGCGCCGCCGTGGGCGCGCTGATCAGCATGCCCGAGTACGTCGACGTGATCGTCCCGCGCGGCGGCAAGGGCCTGATCGAGCGCATCAGCCGCGAGGCCAAGGTGCCGGTGATCAAGCATCTGGACGGCATCTGCCACGTGTTCATCGACGAGTCGGCCGACCTCGACAAGGCCATCCGCATCGCCGACAACGCCAAGACCCAGCGCTACGCGCCGTGCAACACCATGGAAACCCTGCTGGTGCACAAGGCCATCGCCCCGCGCGTGTTGCCGCCGCTGGCCGCCATCTACCGCGACAAGGGCGTGGAGCTGCGCGGCGACGCCGCCACCCGCGCGCTGCTGGGCAGCGACGTGCTGGAGGCGACCGAGGAAGACTGGCGCACCGAGTACAACGCGCCGATCCTGTCGATCCGCATCGTCGACGACCTGGACAGCGCCATCGAGCACATCAACACCTACGGCTCGCAGCACACCGACGCCATCGTCAGCGAGAACTTCAGCAACGCCCGGCGCTTCCTCGCCGAGGTGGACTCGGCTTCGGTCATGGTCAACGCCTCGACGCGCTTCGCCGACGGCTTTGAGTACGGCCTGGGGGCGGAGATCGGCATCTCCACCGACAAGCTGCACGCCCGCGGCCCGGTCGGCCTGGAAGGCCTGACCAGCGAGAAGTACGTGGTCTTCGGCGACGGGCACGTGCGCACCTGATGAGTAAACGGCAAGCGCGGCGGATCGGCCTCTTCGGCGGCACCTTCGATCCGGTGCACATCGGGCACCTGCGCAGTGCGCTGGAAACCGCCGAGCTGCTGGGCCTGGACGAGCTGCGCCTGCTGCCGGCGGCGCGCCCGCCGCACCGCGAGACGCCGCAGGTCTCGGCGCAGCAGCGCCTGGCCATGGTCGAGCTGGCGGTGGCCGGCGTCGCGCCCCTGACGGTGGATGCCCGCGAGCTGGCCCGCGACAAGCCGTCCTACACCATCGACACCCTGGAATCGCTGCGCGCGGAGCTGGGGAGCGAGGCGCAACTGTTCCTTATGGTCGGCTGGGACGCTTTCTGCGGCCTGCCCACCTGGCACCGCTGGGACGAACTGCTGCAGCACTGCCACGTGCTGGTGCTGCAGCGCCCGGATGCCGACGTGGAGGCGCCGGAAGCCCTGCGCGATCTGCTGGCGGCGCGTAGCATGGCCGACCCCAACGCCCTCGCCGGGCCGGCCGGGCAGGTCACTTTCATCTGGCAGACGCCCCTGGCGGTGTCGGCCACCCAGATCCGCGCCCTGCTGGCGCAGGGGCGCTCGCCGCGCTTCCTGGTGCCGGACGCGGTATTGAACTACATCGAGGCGCACGGGCTGTACCGCGCGTCCCTGGCAAACTAGAGAGTCATTCAATGCAAACCGAACAACTGGTCGAGCTGGCCGTCGCCGCTCTGGAAGACATGAAAGCGCAGGACATCACCGTCCTCGACGTGCGCGACAAGACCAGCATCACCGACGTCATGGTCATCGCCTCCGGCTCCTCCAGCCGCCAGGTCAAGTCGCTGGCCGACAACGTCCTGGAGAAGGTCAAGGAACAGGGCGTCAAGCCCATCGGCAGCGAAGGCCAGGAAGGCGGCGAGTGGGTGCTGATCGACCTGGGCAACGTCGTGGTCCACGTCATGCAGCCGGCCACCCGCCAGTTCTACGACCTGGAGCGCCTCTGGCTCGGCGCCGAACAGAGCCGCGCCCATCACAGCGGCGAGTAAGCGCCCTTGCGCCTGCGTCTGATCGCGGTCGGCTCGCGCATGCCGCGCTGGGTCGAGGAGGGCTGGCAGGAGTACGTCAAGCGCCTGCCCTCGGAGCTGTCCCTGGAACTGGTGGAGATCCCGCTGAACACGCGCGGCAAGAACGCCGACGTGGCCCGGCTGATCCGCCAGGAGGGCGAAGCCATGCTGGCCAAGGTGCAGCCCGGTGAACGGGTGGTGACCCTGGAAGTCGAAGGCAAGCCCTGGAGCACCCCGCAGCTGGCCGCCGAACTGGACCGCTGGCGCCTGGACGCGCGCACCGTCAACCTCATGGTCGGCGGCCCGGAAGGGCTGGCGCCGGAGGTCTGTGCGCGCAGCGAGCAGCGCTGGTCGCTGTCGCCGCTGACGTTGCCGCACCCGCTGGTGCGCATCCTGGTGGGCGAGCAGATCTACCGCGCCTGGACGGTGCTGTCCGGGCACCCCTACCACAAGTAGTCGTAGCCGTACCCGATGCCGCAGCCGATACAACTCAAGGACCACGAGAAGGACGCCCGCCTGGTGCGTCGCCGGGTCGTCGTCGGCGCGGTGGCGATCTTCCTCCTGGCCCTGGTGCTGGTGGCGCGCATGTACCACCTGCAGGTCACCCAGTACGAGTACCACTCGACGCTGTCGGAGAACAACCGCGTCCACGTCCAGCCGATCCCGCCGAACCGCGGCCTGATCTACGACCGCAACGGCGTGCTGATCGCCGACAACCGCCCCAGTTTCAGCCTCACGGTCACCCGCGAGCGCACCGAGAACCTGCAGCAGGAGCTGCAGGCGCTGGTGGAGATCCTCGGCCTGACCGAGGAGGACAAGGCGATCTTCGAGAAGCGCATGAAGCAGGGCCGGCGGCCGTTCGAGCCGGTGCCGATCATGTTCGAGCTGTCCGAGGAGCAGATCGCCCGCATCGCCGTGAACCAGTACCGCCTGCCGGGCATCGACGTCACCGCGCAGTTCGTCCGTCACTACCCGCTGGGCGAGCACTTCGCCCATTCGGTGGGCTACGTCGGGCGGATCAACGAGGCCGAGCTGAAGGTGCTCGACCCGGTCAACTATTCCGGCACCCACCACATCGGCAAGACCGGCGTGGAGAAGTTCTACGAGGCCGAGCTGCACGGCACCGTGGGCTACGAGGAGGTCGAGACCAACGCCCGTGGCCGCGTGCTGCGCGTGCTCAAGCGCACCGACCCGGTGCCGGGCAAGGACATCGTCCTGAGCATCGACAGCAAGCTGCAGGCCAAGGCCGAGGAGGCCCTGGGCGGGCGCCGCGGCGCTATCGTGGCGATCCAGCCGTCCACCGGCGAGGTGCTGGCGATGGTCAGCCAGCCGAGCTACGACCCCAACCTGTTCGTCACCGGCATCAGCTTCAAGGACTACTCGGCGCTGCGCGACTCCATCGACCGCCCGCTGTACAACCGCGTGCTACGCGGCCTGTACCCGCCGGGCTCGACGGTGAAGCCGGCGGTGGCCCTGGCCGGCCTGGATGCAGGAGTGGTCACGCCCAGCTCGCGGGTCTTCGACCCCGGCTACTACCAGCTGCCCAACTACGACCACAAGTACCGCAACTGGAACCGTTCCGGCGAGGGCTGGGTGAACCTGGAGACGGCGATCATGCGCTCCAACGACACCTACTTCTACGACCTCGCCCACAAGCTCGGCATCGACAGGCTGCACGACTACATGAGCCGCTTCGGCTTCGGCCAGCGCGTGTCCCTGGACATGTACGGCGAGTCTCCGGGGCTGATGCCCTCGCGCGAGTGGAAGCGCGCCACCCGCCGCCAGGTCTGGTTCCCCGGCGAGACGCTGATCCTCGGCATCGGTCAGGGCTACATGCAGTCCACGCCGCTGCAGCTGGCGCAGATGACCGCGCTGATCGCCAACCACGGCAAGTGGCTCCGCCCGCACCTGGCCAGGACCGTCGACGGCCAGCCGCCGGTCGACCCCGAGCCGATGCCCGACATCGACCTGCGCGAGCCGGGCAACTGGGAACTGATCGACTCCGACATGCAGCAAGTGGTGCACAATGCCCGCGGTACCGCGCACAAGGTCGGCGCCGCCTCGGTCTACCGCATCGCCGGCAAGTCCGGTACCGCGCAGGTGGTGGCGATCAAGCAGAACGAGCGCTACGACCGTTCCAAGCTCAACGAGCGCAACCGCGACCACGCGCTGTTCATCGGTTTCGCCCCGGCGGACAACCCGCAGATCGCGGTGGCGGTGATGGTGGAGAACGGCGAGTCCGGCTCCGGCGTCGCCGCGCCCGTGCTCAAGCAGGTGATGGATGCCTGGCTGCTGGACGAGAGCGGCAAGCTCAAGCCCGAATTCGCGCCACAGGTGGCGGAGGCGCCGAAGCCATGAGCATGAACATGAACCCCAACTTCGACCGCACGCTGTCCAACGAGGACGTGATGAAGCGGCGCGCCAGCCTGCTGCAGCGGCTGCACATCGACGGCCTGCTGCTGCTGCTGTTGCTGGTGCTGGGCGCGGCCGGCCTGTTCGTCCTCTACTCGGCCAGCGGCAAGAGCTGGGACCTGCTGCTCAAGCAGGCCTCGTCCTTCGGCCTGGGCCTGGTGATGATGTTCGTCATCGCCCAGATCGAGCCGCGCTTCCTGGCCCGCTGGGTGCCGCTGGGCTACCTGATCGGGGTGCTGCTGCTGGTGGTGGTGGACGTCATGGGCCACAACGCCATGGGCGCCACGCGCTGGATCAACATCCCCGGGGTGATCCGCTTCCAGCCCGCCGAGTTCATGAAGCTGTTCATGCCCATGACGCTGGCCTGGTACATGTCCAAGCGCAACCTGCCGCCGAATCTCAAGCACCTGGCGATCAGCCTGGCGCTGATCGGCGTGCCCTTCGTGCTGATCCTCAAGCAGCCGGACCTGGGCACCGCCATGCTGGTGCTGGCCTCCGGCGCCTTCGTGCTGTTCGTCGGCGGCCTGCAGTGGCGCTGGATCCTCGGCGCGGTGACCGCGGCGGTGCCGGTGGCGGTGGCCATGTGGTTCTTCGTCATGCACGATTACCAGAAGCAGCGCGTGCTGACCTTCCTCGACCCGGAAAGCGATCCGCTGGGCACCGGCTGGAACATCATCCAGTCAAAAGCGGCCATCGGTTCCGGCGGCGTATTCGGCAAGGGCTGGCTGCTGGGCACCCAGTCGCACCTGGATTTTTTGCCGGAAAGCCATACGGACTTTATCATTGCCGTGCTCGGCGAAGAGTTCGGCCTGGTGGGGGTATGCCTGCTGCTGGCCCTGTACCTGATGGTGATCTACCGCGGGCTGGTGATCACCGCGCAGGCGCAGACGCTGTATGGCAAGCTGCTGGCCGGCAGCATCACCATGACCTTCTTCGTGTACGTGTTCGTCAACATTGGTATGGTCAGCGGGTTGCTGCCGGTCGTGGGGGTTCCGCTTCCCTTCATCAGCTACGGCGGAACTTCGCTGGTGACGCTGATGTCAGGGTTCGGGGTTTTGATGTCGATTCATACGCACCGGAAATGGATCGCCCAGGTTTGAAGAAGAAACGTTGAGACCAGAGTGAAGAAAGGAATGCAGATACTGCGCGAGTGGGCAGTCAGGGGTGTCCATTGGGTGGGGCTGGCAGGGGCCATCGGCTTCGGCGGCGCCGCCCAGGCGGGCGACTACGACGGCTCGCCCCAGGTCGCCCAGTTCGTCGGCGAGATGACCCGCGACTACGGCTTCGCCGACGAGCAGCTGCTTTCGCTGTTCCAGGACGTCGAACGCAAGCAGTCGATCCTCGACGCCATTTCCCGGCCCGCCGAGCGCGTCAAGCCGTGGAAGGACTACCGGCCGATCTTCCTCACCGACGCGCGCATCAAGCGCGGCGTGGAGTTCTGGAACCAGAACGCCGAGGCCCTGGCCCGCGCGGAAAAGGACTACGGCGTGCCGGCCCAGTACATAGTGGCGATCATCGGCGTCGAGACCTTCTTCGGCCGCAACACCGGCAACTACCGGGTGATGGACGCGCTGTCCACCCTGGCCTTCGACTACCCGCCGCGCGCCGACTTCTTCCGCAAGGAGCTCAAGCAGTTCCTCCTGCTGGCCCGCGAGCAGCAGGTCGACCCGCTCGGCCTGAACGGCTCCTACGCCGGCGCCATGGGCCTGCCGCAGTTCATGCCCAGCAGCTTCCGCGCCTACGCCGTGGACTTCGACGGCGACGGCCACATCAACATCTGGACCGATCCGACCGACGCCATCGGCAGCGTCGCCAGCTACTTCAAGCAGCACGGCTGGCAGGCCGGCGAGCCCGTGGTATCGCAGGCCGAGCTGAGCATGGACAGCGCCCAGGACGCCATCACCCAGGGCCTGGAGCCGCAGATGAACCTCGGCCAGCTGCGCGCCGCGGGCTGGCGCACCCATGACGTGCTGCGCGACGACCTCAAGGTCACCGCCATCCGCTTCGAAGGCGCCGACGGCCCCGAATACTGGGTCGGGCTGCCCAACTTCTACGTGATCACCCGCTACAACCGCAGCGCCATGTACGCCATGGCGGTCCATCAGCTGGCCGGCGAGATCGTCCGGGCGCGAGGTGTCCAGTGAACCAGCGACTGAAGCGACCGGGCTTCTGGTCGGCGGCGGCGTGCTTCGGCCTGAGCGCCGTGCTGCTCGCCAGCTGCACCAGCTCCCGGGCTCCGCAACCGGCGAAAAGCGGCGGCCTTTCCGGGCCGATGGACTACAACCGGCCGCACCGCGACGGCGCCCCCTGGTGGGACGTCGACGTGTCGCGCATCCCCGATGCCGTGCCGATGCCGCACAACGGCCCGTTCAAGAACAACCCCTACACCGTGCTGGGCAAGACCTATTACCCGCTGAACGACGCGCGCGCCTACAGCGTGACCGGCACGGCGTCCTGGTACGGCACCAAGTTCCACGGCCAGGCCACCGCCAACGGCGAGATGTACGACCTCTACGGCATGACCGCGGCGCACAAGACGCTGCCGCTGCCCAGCTACGTGCGGGTGACCAACCTGGACAATGGCAAGAGCGTCATCGTCCGCGTCAACGACCGCGGCCCGTTCTATTCCGACCGCGTCATCGACCTGTCCTTCGCCGCGGCCAAGAAGCTCGGCTATGCCGAGACCGGCACCGCGCGGGTCAAGGTCGAGGGCATCGACCCGCAGCGCTGGTGGGCCGCCCAGGGGCGCCCGGTGCCGATGGTCCTGGCGCAGCCGAAGATGGCGCCGGTGCAGAGCGCCCCGGCGGCCGGCGCACAGCCGCAGGCGGTGGCCATGGCCCAGCCGATCGAGGTCTACACCCCACCGCCGGCGCAGCACGCCGCGCCCGTGGCGCCGGTGCAGGTCGACTCAAAAAAAAACGCTTCATTACCAGCCGCTGGCCTGTATCTCCAGGTGGGTGCCTTCGCCAACCCGGACGCTGCGGAACTGCTCAGGGACAAGATCAGCGGCATGACCTCGGCCCAGGTCTTTATCAGCTCGGTCGTGGTCAACAAGCAGACCCTGCACCGGGTACGCCTGGGGCCGATCGGAACGCAGGATGAAGCGGCGCGGATGCAGGACAGCATCCGCCTGGCCAACCTCGGCCAACCCAAGCTGGTGCGCCCGGACTGAACGCGGCGCACCGATGAAGCGGCACGCCAGAGGCCGCCCGGGAATTCCCCCAAGGGATTGTTTGACCATTAGTGAACCCAGAGAGACGGATGAATATCATCACCATCGCCAAACGCCTGTCCATGCTCGTGTTGCTCAGCGCCCCCGTGGCCGGCTGGGCGGCTGAATCCGTTGTCCCCGCCGCGCCGCAACTGGCGGCCAAGGCCTGGGTGCTGATGGACGGCGCCAGCGGCCAGGTCCTGGTGGAGAACAACGCCGACGAGCGCCTGCCCCCGGCCAGCCTGACCAAGCTGATGACCGCCTACATCGCCACCAAGGAGATCGAGGGCGGGCGCATCGCCGAGAGCGACCAGGTCACCGTCAGCGAGCACGCCTGGCGCACCGGCGGCTCGCGCATGTTCATCAAGTTGGGCTCGCAGGTGTCGGTCAGCGACCTGCTGCACGGCATCATCATCCAGTCGGGCAACGACGCCTCCGTCGCCCTCGCCGAGCACATCGCCGGCAGCGAGGACGCCTTCGCCGACATGATGAACAACACCGCGCAGAAGCTGGGCATGAGCAACTCCCACTTCATGGACGCCACCGGCCTGCCGAACCCGGAGCACTACTCCTCGGCCCGCGACATGGCGACCCTGGCCCGCGCCATCATCTACGGCGAGCCGACCCACTACGCCATCTACGCCCAGAAGGAATTCCTCTGGAACAACATCAAGCAGCCCAACCGCAACCTGCTGCTGTGGCGCGACAAGACCGTCGACGGCCTGAAGACCGGCCACACCGAGGAAGCCGGCTACTGCCTGGTGGCCTCCGCCGTGCGTGACGGCCAGCGCATGATCGCCGTGGTGTTCGGCACCAACAGCGAGCAGGCCCGCGCCGCCGAGACGCAGAAGCTGCTGACCTACGGCTTCCGCTTCTTCGAATCGCAGACCTTCTACAAGAAGGGCGCCGAGCTGACCAAGGCCATGGTCTGGAAGGGCTCCGAGCACGAGGTCAAGGCCGGCCTGTCCGAAGACCTGACCATGACCGTGCCGCGCGGCCAGCTCAAGCAGCTGCAGGCCAACATGGTGCTGCAGCCGCAACTGATGGCCCCGATCCAGCAGGGCCAGGTGATCGGCAAGGTGGAAGTGAAGCTGGGCGACAAGGTCGTGCGCACCTCCGATCTGGTGGCTCTGAACGCCGTGGAGGAGGGGGGTATCTTCCGCCGCCTGTGGGATAGCATCCGCCTGTTCTTCTACGGCCTGTTCAACTGACCGACGGTCCCCCGGGCTCGTACTTTTGTATACAAGCCCGGGAATTTCTACGCATGCGCGCGCCCGACTCAGGTAAAATGCGCGCCTGCGCCTGATCGACCTCCCCCGTGGCGTCGGCAGCCGTCAGGTCCGATCCATCCGGAACCTCCCGACCAGGGAGCTTCGTACGGAGGCGGGCTACCCGCCCGCGACAGCCATGACTGAAACCACTGATACCAGCACTCCTCCCGCGCCCAAGATCGAGTTCCCCTGCGAACGCTACCCGATCAAGGTGATCGGTGACGCCGGCGACGGCTTCGCCGACCTGATCGTGGAGATCATCCAGCGCCACGCGCCGGACCTGGACGTCGCCACCCTGGTGACCCGCGACAGCCGCAACGGTCGCTTCCTCTCGGTGCAGGTGCTGATCACCGCCACCGGCGTCGACCAGCTGCAGAACATCCATAGCGATCTGCGCGCCAGCGGCCGCGTGCACATGGTGCTGTGATGCCCGAGGCCGGTCCTTCCCTGGGCTTCCGCGAACTCGGCGTGCTGCCCTACGAGCCGACCTGGCACGCCATGCAGCGCTTCACCGCCGAGCGTGACGAGGGCACGCCCGACGAAGTCTGGCTGCTGGAGCACCAGCGGGTATTCACCCAGGGCCAGGCCGGCAAGGCCGAACACGTGCTGATGCCCGGCGACATCCCGGTGGTCAAGGTGGACCGCGGCGGCCAGGTGACCTACCACGGCCCCGGCCAACTGGTGGCCTACCTGCTGCTCGACGTGCGCCGCTCGCACCTGGGCGTGCGCGAGCTGGTCACGCGCATCGAACAGAGCCTGATCGGCCTGCTCGAGGGCTTCGGCGTCAGCGCCGTGTCCAAACCCGACGCCCCGGGCGTCTACGTGGACGGCGCGAAGATCGCCTCCCTCGGCCTGCGCATCCGCAACGGCCGGTCCTTCCATGGCCTGGCGCTGAACGTCGACATGGACCTGGAGCCTTTCCGTCGTATCAATCCCTGCGGCTACGCAGGCATGGCCATGACCCAGCTGCGCGAGCTGGCCGGCCCCATCACCCTGGCCGAGGTGCGCGAACGCCTGCGCGGCGAACTCACCGAGCGTCTTGGCTACGCTGAACAGAAGACCCTAACGGGCGGGATCGAACTGAGATGAGCACTGTTGTGGAGACCCCGGGCCAAGGCAAGCCGGGCAAGGTGGAAGTCGGCGTGAAACTGCGCGGCGCCGAGAAGGTGGCGCGCATTCCGGTGAAGATCATCCCCACCGAGGAACTGCCGAAGAAACCCGACTGGATCCGCGTGCGCATCCCGGTCTCGCCCGAGGTGGACCGCATCAAGCAGCTGCTGCGCAAGCACAAGCTGCACAGCGTGTGCGAAGAGGCCTCCTGCCCGAACCTGGGCGAGTGCTTCTCCGGCGGCACCGCCACCTTCATGATCATGGGCGACATCTGCACCCGCCGCTGCCCGTTCTGCGACGTCGGCCACGGCCGGCCGAAGCCGCTGGACGTGGACGAGCCGACCAACCTGGCCATCGCCATCGCCGACCTGCGCCTGAAGTACGTGGTGATCACCTCGGTGGACCGCGACGACCTGCGCGACGGCGGCGCCCAGCACTTCGCCGACTGCCTGCGCGAGATCCGCAAGCTGTCCCCCGGCATCCAGTTGGAAACCCTGGTCCCGGACTACCGCGGACGCATGGACATCGCCCTGGAAATCACCGCCGCCGAGCCGCCGGACGTGTTCAACCACAACCTGGAAACCGTGCCGCGGCTGTACAAGTCCTCGCGCCCGGGTTCGGACTTCGAGTGGTCGCTGGACCTGCTGCAGAAGTTCAAGCAACTGGTGCCCCACGTGCCGACCAAGTCCGGCCTGATGCTCGGCCTGGGCGAGACCGACGACGAGGTCATCGAGGTCATGCAGCGCATGCGCGAGCACGAGATCGACATGCTCACCCTCGGCCAGTACCTGCAGCCCTCGCGCAACCACCTGCCGGTGCAGCGCTTCGTCCATCCGGACACCTTCGCCTGGTTCGCCGAGGAAGGCGCGAAGATGGGCTTCAAGAACGTCGCTTCCGGCCCGCTGGTGCGCTCCTCGTACCACGCCGACCAGCAGGCCCACGGCGGCAAGATCGGCTGACCGGCGCCCGATACCCCGGCCGGCCCGCAAGGGGCCGGCCGTTCATCCTGCGAATTTTCCCCTCCCTGCGGCACCTCTCTTTCCCCTCCGCTCCATACCCACGAACCGCGCTTGCTCCGGGCCTCTGTGCGGCCGGTCACAGATATGGCTTACGGGAGTAGTGGCACATTGCCAGGAAATAAGTGGGGCTGAAGGCGCCTTTCCCTGACTGTATAGGGGAAAAGTTCGATTGGGCGTATAGGGCGTTTCCTACGTTTTTTGGGGGTTCCCTTACCTTAATTCATTTCCGAGTTTGTTCGACCATTTGTCCGGGCCTTTGAAGACGCCCTGACAACCAACGAGTCAGTGCCAGCCAAGCGCTGCCTGACGCCGTATCGACCTGGAGTTCGAACAAATGAGCAAGAAGCTAATCGCCGCCCTGGCGTGTCTTTCCGTGGCCGGCTTGTCCGGTGCGGCAACGGCTGCCGACGGTACCCTGACCTTCGAGGGCCTGGTCAACGCCAAGACCTGCACCCTCGAGCCTTCCAGCGCCAGCCAGCTCGTCACCCTGCAGCCGGTGAACGCCGACCTCCTGCAGGGCGCAGGGACCGTTGCCGGTTCGCAGACCTTCACCCTCAACACCACCGGTTGCGACGCCAATGCCATGGTCGCCGCGGTGTTCGCCACCGGCGGCAACGTCGACCCCGCCACCGGCAACCTGAACAACACCATCCCTTCCGCGAACGGCGGCACCAATGCGCAGGTCGCCCTGTTCCGCGCCGACGGCACCACCAAGATCGACCTGAGCGACGTCTCCAGTTCCGGCGGCTACCAGGTGGAGTCCGGTGCCGACGGCAAGGCTTCCCTGGGGTTCGTTGCCAAGTATGCCGCGAGCAGTGCCACCACCACCCCTGGCGTACTGAAGACCAACCTGCAGTACACCATGAGCTACCAGTAAGTCCCGCTTCCCCCGGGAGGCGACTCCCGGGGCATCCACCGAGGTTTCCATGAGCATGCTGATTCGTGCTGTCGCAATGACGGCAGGGCTCGCCTTTGCCGCGTGCCTGAGCACTTCCGCCTGGGCCGCCGTCACCGTCCAGGGCACCCGCCTGGTCTACCCCGCCGGCGAGCGGGAAATCACCGTCCGCCTGAGCAACGACGGCAAGGTCCCGGCGCTGATGCAGATCTGGGTCGACGAAGGCGACATCCAGACGCAACCCCAGGATGCCGACGCGCCCTTCGTCATCACCCCGCCGATCTTCCGCCTCGACCCCGCCAAGGGCCAGTCGGTGCGCGTGGCCTTCAGCGGCGAGACGCTGCCGGACGACCGCGAGTCGCTGTTCTGGTTCAACGCCCTGGAGATCCCGCCGCTGCCGGACGCCAGCGAGCGCAGCTACATGCAGATCGCCGTGCGTTCGCGGCTGAAGCTCTTCTACCGCCCCTCGGGCCTGCCCGGCAGCGCCGCGGAGGCGGTGCGCAAGGTGCGCTGGCAGGTGCTGGAGCAGGCGGGCAAGCGCGTACTGCGCGGGGAAAATCCCACGCCTTACCACGTGTCCTACGCCAGCCTGGGGCTGAAGCAGGGCGGGCGCGGCCACGATCTCGGCCCGGGCATGCTCAAGCCGTTCTCCCACGAGGACTTCGCCCTGCCCGCCACCCTGAAGGCCGCCGGCGGCACCCTGGAGTACAGCTGGATGAGCGACTACGGCGTCGCCACCGACGACAAGGTCAAGCTGCCGTGACCGGCATGGGCTCCTGCACAGGCTTCATCCGGCGCTGGAGCGGGCGGCGCAGGACCACCGCCGCCCTGGGCTCGCTCGCCGCCGCCCTGGCCGGCCTGCCGAGCCTCGCCGGCTGGGCGGACGACCAGCCGGTGCGCTTCGACACCGACTTCCTGCGCAACGCGCCGGGCCAGACGGTCGACCTGACGCGCTTCGAGCAGGGCAGCCCGGTGCAGCCCGGCAGCTACACGCTGGACCTGTACCTCAACGACAACTGGCAGGGGCGGCAGCGCGTCGAGGTGCGCGAGGACGCCCGCGTGTGCTGGGCGCGCGAGCAACTGCCGCTGCTGGGGCTGGCCATCGACCGCCTGCCGGCCGAGGCCCGCGAGGCGCTGCAGGCCGCCGACCCGGCGTGCATCGACCTCCAGCGCCTGATCCCGGATAGCCGGGTTACGCCCGACCTGGCCGACATGCGCCTGGAGCTGAGCATTCCCCAGGCCTACCTGCGCCGCACCCGCGCCGACCACGTCGACCCGCGCGACTGGGACCGCGGCATCACCGCGGCCTTCGTCGACTACAACGCCAACGCCTACCACAGCGACGTCGGCGGCAGCAGTTCCAGCCAGTACTACGCCGGGCTCAACAGCGGGGTGAACCTCGGCGACTGGCGCCTGCGCCACAACGGCAGCTATAGCCGCTCCGACGGCGTTTCCGAGTACGACGCCATCAGCAGCTACGCCCAGCGCGACATCACCGCGCTGAAGTCGCAGCTGACCCTGGGCGAGTACTACACCCCCGCCGACCTGTTCGACAGCGTGCCCTTCACCGGCGTCCAGCTGGCCTCGGACGAGCGCATGCTGCCCGACTCGCAGCGCGGCTTCGCCCCGGCCATCCGCGGCACCGCCGAGACCAACGCCAAGGTCACGGTGCGCCAGGGCGGCAACATCCTCTACGAAACCACGGTGGCGCCCGGCCCCTTCATCATCGACGAGCTCTACGGCACCGGCTATGCCGGCGACCTGGAAGTCACCGTGACCGAGGCCGACGGCCGCGAACGGCGCTTCACCGTGCCCTTCGCCAGCGTGGCGCAACTGCTGCGCCCGGGCGTGTCGCGCTACAGCCTCAGCGCCGGCGAGTACCGCGACGAGCGCCTGGACGACGCGCCTAAGTTCCTCCAGGGCACCTACCAGCGCGGCCTGTCGAACCTGTGGACCGGCTATACCGGCGGCATCGTCGCCGAGAACTACCTGGCGCTGCAGGGCGGGGTAGCGCTGAGTACGCCGGTGGGCGCCTTCGCCTTCGACGTCACCCGCTCCAGCGCCTCCGGCCTGGACCCCGTCCACGGCCTGGGCGGCGATGCCAGCGGGGAGAGCTACCGGCTGAGCTACAGCAAGCTGGTGGAGTCGACGCGCACCAACTTCGCGGTCGCCGCCTACCGCTTTTCCAGCGAAGGCTACCTGGGGCTGGGCGAGTTCGCCGAACTGAGCGACGGCTCCGGCGGCACCGGGCGCTTCCGCCAGCGCAACCGCCTGCAGGCCAACATCAGCCAGCCCCTGGCGGACGGCTGGGGCAGCTTCTACCTCAGCGGCTCGGCGCAGAACTACTGGAACGTCGACGCCGGCAGCGACCTCAGCTACCAGGCCGGCTACAGCAACGGCTGGCGCTGGGGCAGCCTGAACCTGTCGGCCAGCCGCACCCGCTCGCAGTCCGGGCAGAGCCAGAACCAGTACATGCTCAGCCTGTCGCTGCCCCTGGGCCGCGCGCCCAGCTCGCCCTACCTGAGCAGTTCCTACAGCCGCACCGACAACGGCGCCAGCGATGCCCAGCTCGGCCTGTCCGGCTCCCTCGGCGAGCGCAGCGCCTTCAGCTACGGCGTCTATGCATCGCGCAGCCGCAACGACGGCGGCAGCAGCACCAGCAGCGGCGCCAACGCCCAGTATCGCGCCTCGGCCGCCTCGCTGTCGGCCAGCGTCAGCGATGGCGACGGCTACCGGCAACTGGGCGTGGGTCTGTCCGGCAGCCTGCTGGCCCATGCCGGCGGCATCAACTTCAGCCCCGACCAGGGCGAGACCAAGGTACTGGTCGAGGCCCGCGGCGCCAGCGGCGCCGGCCTGGTCAACAGCACCGGCGCGCAGGTCGCCGGCAACGGCTTCGCCTTCACCAGCGGCCTCACCCCCTACCGGCGCAATCGCGTGGGGCTGGACCCCAAGGGCCTGGGCGAGGACGTCGAACTGCAACTGACCGAGCAGACGGTGGCCCCGCGCTTCGGCTCGGTGGCCCTGCTCAAGTACCCGACGCGCAACGGCCAGCCGCTGCTGCTGACGCTGCGGGACGAGGACGGCGGCAAGCTGCCGGTGGGCGCCGAGGTGCTGGATGCCGAGGGCACCAGCCTGACCCTGGTGGGGCAGGGCAGCCGCGTGTTCCTGCGCGCCGAGCAGGCGCAGGGCGAACTGCTGGTGCGCTGGGGAACCAGCCCCGACCGCCAGTGCGGGGCCGCCTACCAACTGCCGGAAACGAAGGCCGAAGGCCAGCCGTTCTTCCGCCTCGAGGCGCTCTGCCGCCGATCCGCCAACTGACAGGTGGGCGCCCGGCGCCCACGGAGAGTCCCCATGCTGAGAACAACCCTGCCGCTCTGCCTGCTGCTGTTCGCCGCACCTTCGGCCTGGGCCTCCTGCGCCTTCGTGCCGGGCTACATGACTTCGGTCTTCAGCGTGCCCATCGATAACGTCCTGGCCGTTCCGCGGGACGTGCCGGTCGGCACCGCGCTGTTCGACAGCGGCTGGCAGCGCGCGACCGGCGTGACCATCCGCTGCGACAGCAGCGGCCACGCCCGGGGCCTGCTGGGCGGCGGCTTCGGTGCGCCGCTGCAGGGCATTCCCGGCTTCGGCAGTGGCGAGGTGCTGGACACCGAGATTCCGGGCGTGGGCATCCAGGTGTTCTGGTGCAACTACGATTCCGAGTGCGGCAACCCTCCCGTGCCGAATCGGAGCGTGTCGCTGGTACAGAAGCTGGACTGGCGGGTGCCTGCCGATACCTATGCGCCCAGGAACAACTGGTGGGTGCGGCTGGTGAAGACCGGGCCGCTCCAGGCCGGGCTGCACGGTTTCAGCGGCACGGCGACGGTGCGCTACCTCGACCTGGACGTCGCCACGCTCAGCGTCCACGGCGCGCTGAGCACCAGCGCGCCGACCTGCCGGCTGGACACGCCCAACCTGGTGGTGCAGATGCCCACCGCGCCCCTGGATGCCTTCCAGGGCCCGGGGGTATTGCCGGAGCCCTGGCAGAAGCGCTTCGACATCAACCTGCAGTGCGACGCCGGCATCCGCCTCAGCTACCGGGTCGACCCGCTGTCGCTGTCGGCCGCGGCGGTGGGCGTCATGGCCAACCGCGAGGGGCCGCACATGGCCAGGAACGTCGGCATCCAGCTGTTCCACGGCGATGGCGAGGACGCGCAACCGCTGCCCATCATGACCAAGCTGCTGCACACCCCCTCGACCGCGGCCGGCCTGGTGCGCATCCCGCTGCTGGCCAGGTACTACCAGATCACCCCGAAGGTCACCTCGGGGCTGGTGACCACTTCGGCCACGCTGACCCTGACCTACGAGTGAGGCCTCCCATGTTCAACAGAACCCTGGGTTGTGCCCTGTGCCTGCTGCTGTGCCTCGCCGCACCGGCGGCCTGGGCGAAATGCAGTTTCAAGCCGGGCTATATGAAGTCCGTCTACAACGTCGAGCTGCCGGCGGACCTGGACTTCCCCCAGGACCTGGCGCCAGGCCGGATGCTGTATTCCAGCGCCTGGCGGAGCGCCACCGGCGTGCGCATCGCCTGCAACGCCTCGGGCAGGGTGTCTGGGCGGGTGGCGGGACACATCGGCCCGCTGCTCGAGGTGCCGGGCTGGTACAACGGCGGCGTGCATTCCACCAACGTGCCGGGCGTGGGCATCGCCGTGTACTGGTGCAACCGGGGCAACAGCTGCGAGCCCTCGCCGCCGGTGACCAGCCTGAACTGGGAGGTCGGGCCCTGGGACTACGATCCGGAGAACAACTGGCTGGTGCTGCTGGTCAAGACCGGGCCGATCGCCTCGGGCGTGCACGACTTCCTCGGCACCGCGACGGTGCGCTACGACAACCTGGACGTCGGCGAGCTGAGCATCCACGGGCGCTTGAAGGTGACCGCCCGGGGCTGCCGGCTCGACCCCGCCAGCAGCACCCAGACCATACGCCTGCCGACGGTCCCGGTGGATGCCTTCCAGGAGGGCGGCGTGTTGCCCGACCCCTGGCTGGGGCGGCCCTTCGACCTGCGCATGGAGTGCGATCCGGACATCCGCCTGAGCTACCGCATCGATCCGCTGTACCCCAGCAACTTCCCCGACGTCCTGGCCAACCGGCAGGGCGACGGCCTGGCGCGCAACGTCGGTATCCAGCTGTTCCGCGAGCTTGGCGGCAAGAGCGTGGTGCTGCCGCTGCGGATGACGGTGTTCGAGGGCTGGACCCAGGGCGGCGCGCAGCGTATCTCGCTGTTCGCCCGCTACTACCAGACCGGCGCGCGGGTCACGCCCGGCGCCCTCAACACCGCTGCGACCTTCAGCATGATCTACGAGTGACGCATTCGACATCCTGAGCCCTGGCGGCGGAACCCGTTTGCATTTGCGCGGACGGGCCGTTGAGCCAGGGCGGCGGCCCCACGATCATGGTCCGACCCGGCAGGCGCCTGCCGCCGAGCCGGGGCATATTGCCACGGAGCGGGGGAGTCGTGTGCGGAGGTTCCGGGCACCGTTCGTCTGCCACTGGATGGAGGACGAAAAGTGTCACGGAAATGCTTGCGTGTCGGATCCTTGTCATTGCTCATGAAATCCCTGGGGTTGTCGATCGCCTCGGGCCTGGCGCTGCTGTCGTCGGCGCCGGCCCTGGCCGACTGCTACTGGAGCAACGGTGGCTCGGGGTATGCCGGCCCCGGCAAAGTCGATTGGCCTCTACCTGCCACGCTGTCGGTTCCGCGGGATAAACCGGTAGGCGCGGTGCTCTGGCGTTCGGGTTGGAAATGGGGGGCCACCGGCATGCTCAACCGCTGTTCGGCGGGACGTATCAGCGGCCGCCTGACCAGCGACATCGGCCAGCCCACCAGCAATCCTGCGGTCCATGCCACGAACGTTCCCGGTATCGGCATCGCGGTGTTCTGGTGCAACGTGGGCCAGTCTTCCTGCGCGTCCGATCCGTTTCCGCTCGGGGTGACCGACAACCGCACCTGGTCGGAAGTCTCGGCGCTGAACTGGAGCTACCGGGCCGGCACCTACGATCCTTTCACGCACTTCATCGTGTATCTGGTGAAGACCGGCGACGTCAGCCCCGGAGTGATACGGATCGGTGGCCTGTCACAGGTGTTCTACAACGCCATCGAGGTCTCCCAGCTGACCCTGTCGGGGCAGACCATCGTCAGTTCGCCCGCCTGCCAGATCACCTCGGGCACCGACGTGCGCGTGCGGATGCCCCAGGTGACGGTCACCGACTTCCCGCCGAGCATCGGGGTGATGGCCGACGACAGCAAGGCCGCCCCGTTCAATATCGGCCTGCTGTGCAGCGGCAGCATGAAGGTCAGTTACAGGATCGATCCGCTGAACGCCGCGACCGTCGCCAACGTCATCGACAATGCGAAGGGCGCGGACTACGCGGCGGGCGTCGGCATCCAGCTGTTCCAGGGCGACACGTCCAGTTCCACGGTGCTGCCGCTGTCCACCCGCCTGACCCAGGCGAACGTCTCGGGCTCCAATCTGCCGCTGTCGATCCCGTTGGTGGCCAGGTACTACAAGACTTCCAACCGCATCAGCGGCGGCGCGGTGCGGGCTTCGGCGATGTTCACGCTGTTCTACGAATGAGGCGGTCGGTGCGGGCCGGCATTGCCGGCCCGCACGGGACCTTTCAGTCGCCTTGCTGCAGGCGTGCCAGCAGCGCCGGGGTGGGGTAGCCGTCGGCCGGCAGGCCCTGGCTCTGCTGGTAGGCGCGGATGGCCGTGCGGGTGTTGGCGCCGATGATGCCGTCCGGGTTGCCCGGCTGGTAGCCGCGGGCGGCCAGGCCCTGCTGCAGGGCGATGCGCTCGCTGCGGCTCAGCGGGCGGTCTTCCACCGGCCAGCCGGCCTCGATGCGGCCCAGGCCCTTGAAGCTGTCCGACAGCAGCCCGACGGCCAGGGCGTAGTTGGTGGAATTGTTGTACCTGAGGATGGCGCGGAAGTTGTCCAGCACCAGGAACGCCGGGCCGCGGTAGCCGGCCGGCAGCAACAGCGAGGCCGTGGCCTGGGGGTTGCCCGGCAGGCGCCCGCCCACCGGCTGCACGCCCAGGCGCAGCCACTCGCTGATCGGCTTGCGGATGCTCATGTCGGCCTGGGCGTAGTCGAAGCCCTGGGCCAGGCGCACTTCGAAGCCCCAGCTCTGGCCGGGCTTCCAGCCGGAGGACTGGAGGTAATTGGCGGTGGAGGCTAGGGCGTCGTCGGCGGAGCGCCAGATGTCGCGGCGGCCGTCGCCGTCGAAGTCCACCGCGTACTGGTCGTAGGTGGTGGGGATGAACTGCGTCTGGCCCATGGCGCCGGCCCAGGAACCGACCATGTCGGTGGCCGGCACGTCGCCGTGCTGGATGATCCGCAGGGCGCTCAGCAACTGGCCGTGGGCGTACTCCGGGCGGCGCCCTTCGTAGGCCAGGGTGGCCAGGGAGCGGATCACGTTGCGCTCGCCCATGTTGTTGCCGAAGTTGCTTTCCATGCCCCAGATCGCCACCACGGCCTCGGCATCCACCGCGTAGCGGCTGTCGATGCGCTGCAGCACCGCGGCGTTCTGCGTCAGCTTGCCCTGGCCATTGCGGATGCGCGTCGGCGACACGGCGCCGGCCAGGTATTCCCACACCGGCCGGGTGAACTCCGGCTGGCTGCGGTCGGCGGTGACCACCGCCGGGTCGGGCTCGAGGCCGGCGAAGGCCTGGTCGAAGGTCTGCGCGCTGATGCCGGCGGCCAGGGCCTGCTGGCGGAAGCCGTCGCGCCAGGTCTCGAAGCTGATGGACGGCAACGGCTGGCCATCGGCGTCAAGCAGCACGGTGGCCGTGGACGGCTGCGAATTCGCCGCCGGCGCGTCGGCGCAGGCGGAGAGCACGCAGGCACTGAGAAGGGTCAGGCAGAGGGGGAACAGGCGGAAGGGTGAAGCGGGTGTGCGCATTGCGCTCCTCGGCGGGTTCTTCAGGCAGCGGCCACCTTAGCACGCGGACGGCGGAGCGTCTGCCGCCGGGCCGGGCGCCGCGATGACAGGTTGTTGCAGGTTCAGGGGGCGGGCTTGGCCTTGGCGGCACTCTGGTCCAGTTCCTTGAGCATCTGGTCGTAGGCCGCGCAGTCGTCCGGGCGCTCCTTGCTGGAACGGCTCTTCTTCATGGCGGCGAGCTGGGCGTTGAGGCGCTTGGCGGTTTCCGGGTCGCGCTGGGTGATAGCGGCGACCTTGTCCGCGACCTGGCGGCCCTTGGCCAGGGCCTGCTGGTCGGAACAGAAGGCCCAGGCCGAGCCGGCCATGGGCAGCAGGGCCAGCACCAGGCCGGCGGCGAGTGTCCTGGTGTTCATCGTGCTTCTCCGGGTGTTGTGCCTATTCCATGGAGGGCGCACGGGGGGCCGGAGTTCCATCGATCTTGGCCACGGGCTCAGGATCCCTTCGCGGCGGGGAAGCCTCCGCGCTCCCCCGGCGCTTGGGTCGGGCCTCAGAAGTAGTAGCCGATATTGCTGTACAGCTGGTTTTCCCAGTGGCCGGTGCCGCCGGCGCCCAGGCTCTGGGTGTAGTCGCTGCCGCCGATGTACGGATCGTTCCTGCCGTGCAGCCATTCCAGGGCTATCCACAGCGGGCCGAGGCTGAAGGAGCTGCCGAGGATCAGGCGCTGGGAGTCGCTGAAGGCGCTTTCGTCCTTGTCGAACAGGCTGTAGTTGCCATAGACCTTGATGCCGGAGAGCCAGCCGTAGCGGCCGGGGATGTCGTAGCTGAGGTCGGCGACGTAGAGGTTGCCCTTGGCCGCGACGTTGAAGGTGCCGTCGAAGCTGCCGAAGCTGACCAGCCTGTCGCTGCCCGGGTTCTTCGCATTCATCTGCTGGCGCGTGGCCTGCGCCTGTATGCCCCAGGGGCCGCGCTTGCCGCTGTAGTGCAGGGCGAAGGCGTAGCGGCTGCCGTTGTCGTCGGTGTCCCGGTTGTCCAGGGTCGAGCTCAGGACGGAGGCGCCGACTTCCGAGTTCCAGCCGCCGCCTTCGAACTTGCGGGCCAGCCGGCCGACCAGGATGTTGCGCTCGTGGTTGTCGCTGCCGTCGACCACGTAGTCGTCGGCCGTCGCCACGCTGGTGCCGTAGGTGCGCCCGCCGCGGCTGGTGCCGCGCCCCTGTTCCGCCGGGATGGGGTAGTAGGCGGCCTGCAGGTCCCAGCCGGCGCTGTTCTGCAGGTATTTCACGCCGATGTCCTGGGTGTCTTCCAGGCCGATCACGTTGCCCAGGGTTTCGAAGAAGGTGCTGCCGAAATACGGCAGCAGGCCGAAGGGGATGGGCGTCTGGCCGACCTGCACCTGGCGTTGCGCGGAGAATTTGTAGCCGACCCAGGCGTACTCGGCGAAGGCGATGTCGCCGACCCGGTCGGTGTATTCGTAGGGATAGGCGTCGCCATAGAAGCGGTACTTGGCCGCGGCTATCCAGGTGTCGGAATGGTAGTCGGCGGTGAGGAAGAAGGTGTCGAAGCTGAACTTGGAGATATCCCGGTCCGGGTCGTAGTCCAGGCGGCCGCGCAGGGCGCCGCCGAGGTCGAGATCGTCGGTGATGGATACCGCGTGCGCGCCGGTGGCCAGCAGGGCCAGCGGCAAAAGGCAGGCGATGAGCCGCAGATGCAGGTGCAGCATGGAGTGCTCCAGTGTTTGTCGGTTCTTGTTGTCGGGAGCGAGCGGCGCCGGGCCGCTCGGGGTCAGCCGATGTCGCTTTCGGCCAGTGGGCGGCGGGTGAGGGAGGGCGCCCAGAGGTAGCCGAGGAAGGCCAGGCAGAAGGAAGCCGGCGCGGAGAAGGTGGACAGCTCGGCGTGGCCGAGCAGGGCGATGCCCACTGCGGCGGAAAGGAACCAGGTCAGCAGGCCGCGGGCGTTGAAGGCGGGCAGTTGCGCGGGATGGCGGCCCGGCTGGCTGCGCGTCCTGCGTATTTCCGCGAGGGCGATCGCCACCCAGGAGACGATGAAGATGCTCTGGTAGGACAGCGCCTGGAGGATGTAGCCGAAGACGTCCAGCAGCATCAGCAGGTAGACCAGCGTCCCGGTCAGCAGCGCCCAGGCCGCGTAGGGCACCCGGCGCAGGCCCAGGCGGCCGAAGAAGGCCTGCATGTTGGTCGCGGCGAGGAAGAAGTTGCCGGTGTTGATGCGCGTCTGGGTGATCCAGACGAACAGCAGGCCGCCCAGCCCCATCAGCTTGAGGATCGCCAGGACCACCGAGACCTCGCTCAGGCCGCCGTCGCTGGGGATGGTCGCGGCGAGGAAGATGCCGACCGTGCCGTTGAGCAGGAAGGTGACCATGTAGAAGGGAATGCCGAAGTTCACCCGCGCGTGGTAGTCGCTATCCTCTGGGCGGCCGTAGCGGGCGTAGTCCCAGGTGTACATCATCAGCACCCAGACGCCCATGAAGTAGGTGAAGCAGTTCCACCAGCCGTGCGCCACCGGGCCGCCGGGCGGTGCCAGCTCCAGCCAGGCAGTGGAGTAGCCGTATTCGGCGATGCTCATGCCGACCAGGGCGAACAGGCCGATGAGGTAGAGCGGCAGCAGCACGCCGTTGAGCTTGTCCAGCCGGCGCATGGCGTTGCCGAAGATCATCAGCACGCTGTAGACCACTACCACCAGCGCCGAGGCGTGCGTGCCCAGCGCGGGAAAGCTGTGCTGCAGCGCCACGGCCATCACCGAGCCCTCGAACACGCTGTAGTAGACCGCCGTGGCGCAGAAGATCAGCGTGGCCAGGGCCGCGCCGGCCTTGCCGAACAGCACCTGGGAGAACAGCGCCACCGATAGCCCGCTGGCGATGGCATAGCGGCTGATGACCGCATTGATCGCCCCGTAGCTGAGCACCGACAGCAACAGGCCGATGAGTGCGTTGAGGGTGCCGTAGCCCATTGCCAGCGCCGCGGCGACCACCAGGTAGAACATCGCGCTGCAGATGCCCCACCAGGCCATCGTCAGCGAGCCGCGGCCGAGCCGCTGGGCCTCGGGAATCACTCCCGCGGCGAGTTCCGTGGATGAAGCCGAATTCGAGATTGCTCCTGCCATGACCGTCCCCTTTGTTGTTGTTGAAATGAGCGGTCGCACGACATTAGGGGAACGGCTTCGCCAGGTATTTGCCGACAGCGCAGGAAGTTTTGTCGGCCAGCGCAAGCGGGTTCAGGGCGGGGGGATCGTTGGGAGGGGGGATGATGCGGGCGGTTGCGGGAGGGGGCTTTCGCGGGGATTTTCAGGCTGCCAGAAAGAACGAAGCCTCCCAGTTGTGGGAGGCTTCGCGGCGGTAGCTGCCTTTGCCTTTCTGCGGTTTTTCCTGGCGGCTGCGGAACAGCGGTTGGGCTACCAGGGACTTGGCCTTGTTCGGCCGCTTGGCTTTCTTCGCCATGGTCTTCTCCTCGGGATGAACGCCCGCCCATTGCGGGCGACGGCATCATCGGCGCTTTCTCCGGGGATGTCCAGGCCGCAGGTCAGTTGACCCGCGCAGCCCTGCGCAGCTCGCCGGGCGCGATGCCGTAGCGGGCCTTGAAGGCGCGGTTGAAGTGGGCCTGGTCGGCGAAGCCCCAGCGGTAGGCCAGCTCGCCGATGGACGGCGGTGGCGGCATGGCCAGCAGGGCATCGTGGCAGGCCTGCAGGCGCAGTTCGCGGACCCACTCCTGCACGCTGCGGCCGCTGCCCTGGAACAGCCGGTGCAGGTAGCGCACCGAAATGCCGCAGGCCTGGGCGATGCCGGCGGGGTTCAGGGTGCTGTCGTCGAGGTGGCGGTGGATGTGCTGCTCGACGCGGCGCAGGTGGGCCGCGGCGACGGCGCTGGACTGGCTTTCGCCGGGGTGCTGGCGCTCCAGGGCCATGCCCAGCAGTTCGAGCAGTTGGCGGCTCAGGCGTTGCCCATCGCCGGGTTCGAGCTCGCCCAGGCGGCGCGCGCTGAGGGCCAGGTAGTCGGCGAACAGCGCGCCGGCGCCGCGGGTGGCGTCGAAATTCAGCGCGCAACGCTGGTCGGGCGTGGCGACGTGGCGGCGCAGGGTGCGTTCGGGCAGCTTCAGCACCCACAGGGCGTTGCTCTGGGCGTAGAGGAATTCATAGGGTTCGCCGCTGCGTTCCAGCACGAAGCTGCCGGGCTGGCAGACGGTGCGGCGGCCGCGCTGGGTAAATTCGAAACAGCTGCGCAGGGGCAGGGAGAGCAGAAACGACTCGTCCTCGCTCTGGCCGAGATGGTGGTTCTGGCGACGGTAGCGCAGGGGCGAGGAGTCGAGGTAGGACAGGCTCAGGTCGCCCAGGCTGAACAGCTCCAGCCGGCCCTGGAAGCGCTCGCCCGCCATGTAGTCCAGTTCCAGCGGGAAATAGGTGTCGCTGACGCAGCGCTTCCAGTAGTCCTGGCGCCGCTCGCTGGCGATATCGGTGGTGTCGAAGCAGGCTTGCTTGGTCATGGCGGCGGCGGTTGCAGCGTATTCGGGGTGGAATATCCATGCAGCTCTTGTGCCTTGCCAGGCGCAGGGGCGCCGGACCTCCGCGGGAGGCCCGGCGCTCCCGGCTCAGCGCTGGCGCGTCAGGCGGTAGCAGCCGGACTCGTGCAGCTCGACGACCCAGCCGGGGCGGATGAGGATGTTGGTGGTGGCTTCCTCGATCACTGCCGGGCCGTGCAGGCGGTCGCCGGCCAGCAGCAGGGCGCCCTGGTACACCGGCGTGTCGGTGCGGATGCCGTCCTCGCCGAAAAGCATCGGCCGGCTGCCGGCCAGGGCCCGCTGGGCATGGCCGTCGCTGGCCGCCAGGCTGGGGAAGGGCGGGCGCGAGACGCGGCCGATCACCTGGCTTTCCAGGTTGACGATCTCCACCGGGTTGTCCGCCTCGGCGTAGGTGTAGAGCGCCTCGTGGCGGCGGTGGAAGGCTTCGACTATGGCCGGCAGGGTGTCGGCGTTGACCTGCAGGTCGCCGATTTCCACCGTGCATTCGTGGATCTGCCCGACGTAGCGCATCTCCAGGCTGCGCACCACGGCGATGTCCTCGTCGCGGAAGCCGTCGCCGCGCAGGGTGGCGCGGCCCTGCTGCTCCAGTTCGGCGAAGGCCGCTTCCAGGCCGGCCAGGTCGGCGTCCTCGCGGGCGAGGATGGGGTAGGTGGCCAGGTAGTTGTGCTTCACGTCGGAGAGGATCTGCCCGAGCGCGCACAGGCCGGAGGCGACCTTGGGGATCAGCACGGTGTCGATGCCCATGTCCTCGGCCAGCGCGGTCATGTGCACGCCCGCCGCGCCGCCGGCGCCGATCAGGGCGAAGTCGCGCGGGTCGTAGCCGCGCTCGATGGACACGCGGCGGATGCCGTTGACCATGTTGGCGTTGACGATGGCGTGGATGCCCCAGGCCGCCTTGTCCACGTCCATGCCCAGGGGCTCGGCGATCTTCCCGCGGATGGCCGCCAGCGCCGCCTCGCGGTCCAGGCTGATGCGCCCGCCCAGGCGCGCCTCGGGGTTGAGGTAGCCCAGGGCGAGGTTGGCGTCGGTCACCGTCGGCTGCTCGCCGCCCTGGCCGTAGGCCACCGGACCGGGGCTGGAGCCGGCGCTCTGCGGACCGACTTCGAGCATGCCGTAGGGGTTGATGTGGGCGATGGAGCCGCCGCCGGCGCCGAGGGTCTCGACCTGGATCATCGGCACGCCGATGCGCTGGCGCAGGAAGTCGGCGTCGCGGCTGAGGTTGGTCTTGCCTTCGCGGGTCAGGGTGATGTCGAAGGAAGTGCCGCCCATGTCCACGGTGATGACGTTGCGGATGCCGAACGGCTGGGCCACGAACAGCCCGGCCTGGGGCGCCGAGGCCGGGCCGGAGTTGATCGCGTTCACCGCGCGGCCGCGCATGTGCTCGCCGGTGGCCAGGCCGCCGTTGGACTGGAAGTAGCGCACCGGGCGCTGCGCGCCGAGCTGGCGGAAGTAGTCGTCGATCTTCGCCACGTAGCGCGCCATCACCGGGCTCAGGTAGGCGTTGACCAGGGTGGTGGAGGTGCGGGTGTATTCGCGGATCTGCGGGAACACCTCGGTGCCGCTGCAGACGAACACCCCCGGCAGCATCTCGCGCAGGATGGCCACGGCGCGCTGCTCGTGGGCCGGGTTGCGCACCGACCAGAGGAAGGATACGGCGACCGCCTCCACGCCCTGCTCGGCGAACAGCCGTGCGGCCTCGCGCACGTCGTCCTCGTTCAGCGGCGCGTGCTCGCGGCCGTCGGCGAGGATGCGCCCGCGCACCGGACGGCGCAGGAAGCGCGGGGCCAGTTGCGGCGCCGGCGGGTAGTCGGGGTCGTAGCGGTAGCCTTCTTCCTTGTGGCCCAGGCGGATCTCGATGCTGTCCTCGTGGCCGGCGCTGGCCAGCAGGCCGACTTTCACGCCCTTGAGTTCGATCAGCGCATTGAGCGCTACGGTGGTGCCGTTGATGCAGAGGTCGCAGTTGGCGACGACCTCTTCCACCGGGCGGCCCAGCGCCTGGCTGATCTGGCGCAGGCCGTCGGCGATGGCCAGGGTGCCGTCCTGCGGGGTGGAAAGGGCCTTGAACAGGTGAACGCGGCCTTCGCGCTCGGCCAGGATGAAGTCGGTGAAGGTGCCGCCGGCGTCGACACCGAGGCGGTATTGGCTGTGCATGTCGGTTTCCTCAGGCGGTTTGGCGGCGTTGGGCGGTGGCAGCTTGATCGACTTCGCCGGCGGGGTTCAGCACCACGCCGTAGTCGAGTTCGGCGCCCTGCGGCGAGACCAGGCCGTCGCGCACGTCGCGGGCGACCGCCTCGGGCAGGCGGCGGAAGGCCTGGCCGTAGCCGCCGCCACCCGGCGTGCGGTTGACCAGGCGTTCGCCGGGCTTGAGCACGGTCATGACGTTGCGGGTGTGCTTCTCGTGCTCGCCGGCGCGGACGATCTCCACGCCGCCCAGCTTGGGCGCGTCCAGGCCGTTGGCCGCGCCGGCGGCGCCCATGGTGGTGCGCTGGCGGCCTTCGCCGAAGGAGATCACGGTCATCTCGTGGTCCAGCGGCTCCACTTCCAGGCAGGTGCCCGAGCCGCCGCGCAGCTGGCCGGCGCCGGCGCTGTCGGCCATCAGGCCGTAGCGGTGGATGAGGATCGGGTAGCTGTACTCCAGCAGCTCGATGTCCCCGGAGTAGAGCGCGCCGAAGCAGCACAGCGGGCCGCAGGCGTGCCAGCCGTCCAGTTCCGAGGTGGCGCCGGCGCCGGAGATGATCGAGGCCAGCACCATGGTCACGTATTCCTCGCCGGTGCGCGGGTCGACGCCGGCGATGTTCACCCCGCTGGTGTGCCCCCAGGAGGCGGTGACGCGTTCCGGCGCGGCCTGCTCGAAGGCCTGGCGCACGGCGTCGGTGAGGGTTTCCATGGGCGTGGTGGTGCAGTTGACGTGGGGCGCCGGTTCCTCGGCGTTGCACAGGGTGCCTTTCGGCCCCAGGTCCACGGTCACGCAGCGGTACAGCCCGGCGTTATAGGGCGGCGGCACCTGGGCGAACATCATCAGCCCGAGGTAGATGCCCGACATCGAGTTGCCGGCGTAGGAGTTGATGAAGTAGGGCACCTGCGGCGGGCTCTGCACGGCGATGTGGCAGTTGTCGTCCTTGATGGTGACGGTGGCGCTGATGGCCAGTTCGCCCAGGCCGTGGCCGGAGTCCTCCAGCACCGCGTGGCCGGTGTAGCTGCCGTCGGGCACCGAGCGGATCAGCTCGCGCATCTGTCGGTCGGCCATGTCCTTCAGCTCGGCGATGCACTCGTGCACCGTGGCCACGCCGTACTTGTCGAGCAGGGCGATCAGGTTGCGCTCGCCGACGCGGCAGGCGCCGTACTGGGCGTTGAGGTCGCCTTCCTGGTTGCGCCGGGCGCGCATGTTGGTGAGCAGCAGGTTGATCACGTCCTCGCGGCGGCGGCCCTTGTCCCACAGCTTCACCGGCGGGATGCGCAGGCCTTCGGCGTAGATTTCCTTGGCATCGGGGTTGTAGCCGGCCGGCACCGGACCGCCGATGTCGGTGAGGTGGCCCTTGCACACGGTCCAGAACACCAGCTCGCCCTGGTAGAACACCGGCTTGTACATGCAGCAGTCGATGATGTGGCTGCCGGCGTAGGTGGGGTCGTTGTGGTAGATCACGTCGCCTTCGGCGATGTCGTCGCCGAAGTAGCCGGACACGGCTTTCATCGCCGGGATCAGCGAGCCCAGGTGGATGGGGATGTCCTGGCCCTGCAGGATCATTTCCGAGTGGTGGTCGAAGAGCGCGTTGGAATAGTCGTGGGCGAGGTTGAAGACGCTGGAACGGCTGGTTTTTTCCAGCGTCAGGGTCATCTCGCGCTGGGTCATTTCCAGCGCGCCGCGCACCACGGCCAGGGTAATCGGATCGGCCGGCATCGCTTTGTTCTCCTTATCGGCGGGTCGATGGGGCGACGATAGGGAGGCGCCGGCCGGGCGTATTGCGCGGGAGCGCAGTGGTTCTTGTCGTGCAGTGCACAGGTGCCGAACGGGGGCTTTCCGGCATCAATCTGTAGGAGCGGGCCCTGCCCGCGATTCGCGCGCAGGGCGCGCTCCTACATGGGAATGGCGCGGGTGGAGCAGCGTAGGAGCGGATCTCATCCGCGAATCGCGCCGGGACGTCCGGCCATCGCGGACAAGGTCCGCTCCTACGGCTCCGGCAAACCCGACACCCCGTAGGATGGGTTGAGCGAAGCGATACCCATCACCTGGGTCTGTAGGAGCGGATTTATCCGCGATTCGCGCGCAGGGAGACGGCAGGGGGATCAGCCCGGCGGCAACGGCAGGCGCTGGCCGGCCAGCAGCAGCGCCAGGCGTGCCAGGCCGTTCCAGGCGTCGCCCTGGGCCTGGCCCTTGATCTGGGCGTCGATCAGTTGGGCGTCCTGCAGCAGCTGGTTCCAGCGGTTGCCGCTGTGGCGCTGCAGGGCGCGGGTGAGCAGGGGGCGGCGTTTGTCCCACACCGGCGGGCGGCATTGGGCGAAGGCCTTGTCCAGGGGCACGCCCTGGCCGAACTGCTGGGCGATGCCGGCCAACTGGCGGATTTCCCGGGCCAGGGCCCAGAGGATCACCGGCGGCTCCACGCCCTCGCCGCGCAGGCCTTCGAGCATGCGCAGGCTGTGCGCGGCTTCGCCGGCCAGGGCCGCGTCGATCAGGCCGAACACGTCGAAGCGCGCGCTGTCGGCCACCGCCGCCTGCACGGTGGCGGCGTCGAGCTGGTTGCCGTCGGCCAGCAGCTTGAGTTTCTCGATCTCCTGCGCGGCGGCCAGCAGGTTGCCTTCCACCCGCGCGGCGATCAGGTCCACCGCGTCCTGGCTGGCGGCGAGGCCGGCCTGGGACAGGCGCTGGCGGATCCACTGCGGCAGCTGGTGCACGTCCACCGGCCAGATCTGGATGAACTGCGCGGCCTCGCCGTCGATCAGAGCCTTGGCCCACTTGGTCTTCTGGGTGGCGCCGTCGAGCTTGGGCAGGGTGACCAGCAGCACCGTGTCTTCCGGCGGACGCTGCAGGTATTCCTGGAGGGCGGCGGCGCCCTTGTCGCCGGGCTTGCCGGAGGGCAGGCGCAGCTCCAGCAGGCGCTTCTCGGCGAACAGCGAGAGGCTGGCGCCGGCTTCCAGCAGCAGGCCCCAGTCGAAGTTGGCTTCGGCGTTGAACACCTGGCGTTCGCTGAAATCACGCTGGCGGCAGGCGGCGCGGATGGCGTCGCAGGCTTCCTGGCAGAGCAGCGGTTCGTCGCCGCTGACCACGTAGACGGGGGCCAGGCTGCCCTGCAGGTGCTTGGCGAGTTGGGCGGGATTGAGCTTCATGAAAGTACTGGGGCCGGCATGGCCGGCCCCCTGGTCCTCTTACTGCGCCTTCGGCAGTTCGATCGGCGACTGCTGCGGCTGCTGCCTGGCCGCCTCGTCCGCGGCCTTGAGCGCGTCGGCTTCGGCCTTGGCCTTGGCTTCGGCCTGCTGCTGCAGGTATTCCAGGCGGGCCGGGGTGAGCATCTGCAGGCGCAGGGAAAGCTGCTGCACCAGGTCGCGGCGCATTTCCTTGCGCAGCTGGGCGGCTTCCTGGTCGGAGCCGATCAGGTTGTTCTCGTCGTGCAGGTAGACCTTCTGCACTTCGACCTTGTCGGTCATCAGCAGCAGGTTGTCGGCGCCGCGCACTTCGTAGTCGACCGTGGTGGTCAGCTCGTACTCGGCACTGCGCGCCGAGCTGCTGTAGCTGGCGGTGCGCTGGGTCTCGGCCTCGCGGGCGAGGAACAGGTGGTAGGGCGCGCCCTTGGTCACTTTCACGCCGCTGTTCTCCAGCAGGCGCTGCAGGTCCTTGACGGTGTCGCCATAGGCGTTGCGCGCGCTCAGGTCGACTTCCTTGAGCGCGAAGTTCGTATCGCCCAGGCCGCGCAGGTGGAAACCGCAGGCGGCCAGCACGGTGGTCAGGCCGATCAGCGCGATGCCGGTCAGGATACGTTTCATCAAGCTTCCCTCACTCCTGTTGATCCGGGTTGCCCGCGGCAAGGCGCCGCGGGCGAATGCCATCAGTTGGCGACGATATTGACCAGCTTGCCGGGGACCACGATCACCTTGCGGATGGTCAGGCCGTCGGTGAAGCGCAGCACGTTCTCGTTGGCGCGGGCGGTGGCCTCGACGTCCTCGCGGCTGGCTTCGGCCGGCACCTCGATGTGCCCGCGCAGCTTGCCGTTGACCTGCACCACCAGTTGCAGGGTGTCCTGCACCAGCGCGCTCTCGTCGACCTGCGGCCAGGGCGCGTCGATCACCGCGCCGGTGTGGCCCAGCTCGTGCCAGAGCACGTGGCAGATGTGCGGGGTGATCGGCGCCAGCAGCAGGGCGACGGTCTCCAGGCCTTCCTGCAGCAGGGCGCGGTTGCCGGCGCCTTCCTGCGGGACCTTCTCCAGCACGTTCATCAGCGTCATCACCGCGGCGATGGCGGTGTTGAACTTGTGGTTCTGGCCGATATCCTGGCTGGCCTGCTTGATGGCCAGGTGGATGGCGCGGCGGATTTCCTTCTGCGCGTCGTCCAGCGTGTCCTGCGCCACGGCGGCGGCGAAGCCGGCGTTGACGTGGGCCTGGGCCAGGCGCCAGACGCGGCGCAGGAAGCGGCTCGCGCCCTCGACGCCGGAGTCGGACCACTCCAGGCTCATGTCCGGCGGCGAGGCGAACATCATGAACAGGCGGCAGGTGTCGGCGCCGTAGGCGTCGATCATGGCCTGCGGGTCCACGCCGTTGTTCTTCGACTTGGACATCTTCTCGGTGCCGCCGATCTCCACCGGCAGGCCGTCGGTCTTCAGGCGCGCGCCTATGACCTTGGCCTTGGCGTCACGCTCGACTTCCACGTCGGCCGGGTTGAACCAGTCCTTGCCGCCATTGGCGGTGGTGCGGTAGTAGGTCTCGGCGACCACCATGCCCTGGGTCAGCAGGTCCTTGAACGGCTCGTCGGAGTCGATCAGGCCCTCGTCGCGCATCAGCTTGTGGAAGAAGCGCGCGTACAGCAGGTGCAGGATGGCGTGCTCGATGCCGCCGATGTACTGGTCCACCGGCAGCCAGTAGTTGGCGGCCTTCTTGTCCAGCATGCCGTCCTCGAACTGCGGGCAGGCGTAGCGGGCGAAGTACCAGGAGGACTCGACGAAGGTGTCCATGGTGTCGGTTTCGCGCTTGGCCGGCTGGCCGCATTTCGGGCAGCTGCACTCGTAGAATTCCGGCATTTTTGCCAGGGGCGAACCGGCGCCGTCCGGCACCACGTCCTCCGGCAGCACCACCGGCAGCTGGTCGGCCGGTACCGGCACGTCGCCGCAGGTCTCGCAGTGGATGATCGGGATCGGGCAGCCCCAGTAGCGCTGGCGGCTGATGCCCCAGTCGCGCAGGCGGAACTGGGTGCGCGCCTGGCCCAGGCCCTTGGCGGCCAGGTCGGCGCCGATGGCGTCGAAGGCGGCCTGGTAGCCGAGGCCATCGTACTTGCCGGAGTTGACGGTGCGGACGCTGTCGTCCTTGGCGCCGTACCACTCCTGCCAGGCGCTGGCGTCGTAGCCGTCGTCGCCGGCGGCCAGGGTGATCACCTGCCTGATCGGCAACTGGTACTTGTTGGCGAATTCGAAGTCGCGCTCGTCATGGGCCGGCACGGCCATCACCGCGCCTTCGCCGTAGGTCATCAGCACGTAGTTGGCGATCCACACCGGCAGCTTCTCGCCGGTCAGCGGGTGCTCGACGAACAGGGAAGTGGCGACGCCTTTCTTCTCCTGGGTGGCAATGTCCGCCTCGGCGACGCCGCCGCGCTTGCACTCGTCGATGAACGCCTGCAGGGCCGGCTCGCGCTGGGCGGCCAGGGTGGCCAGCGGGTGCTCGGCGGCCACGGCGACGTAGGTGGCGCCCATCAGGGTGTCCGGACGGGTGGTGAAGACCTTCAGCTGGCCGGCCTCGCCGATGGAGGCCTGGTCATAGGGGAAGGCGATCTCCATGCCGCGGGACTTGCCGATCCAGTTGCGCTGCATGGTCTTGACCTGCTCGGGCCAGCCCGGCAGGTGGTCGAGGCTTTCCAGCAGTTCTTCGGCGTAGGCGGTGATCTTGAAGTAGTACATCGGGATTTCGCGCTTCTCGATCAGCGCGCCCGAACGCCAGCCGCGGCCGTCGATGACCTGCTCGTTGGCCAGCACGGTCTGGTCCACCGGGTCCCAGTTGACGGTGCCGTTCTTGCGGTAGATCACGCCCTTCTCGAACAGGCGGGTGAACAGCCACTGCTCCCAACGGTAGTAGTCCGGCTTGCAGGTGGTGACTTCGCGCGACCAGTCGATGGCCAGGCCCAGGCTGTTCAGCTGGGCCTTCATGTAGGCGATGTTGTCGTAGGTCCAGGCGGCGGGGGCGACGTTGTTCTTCATCGCGGCGTTTTCCGCCGGCATGCCGAAGGCGTCCCAGCCCATCGGCTGCAGGACGTTCTTGCCGCGCATGCGCTGGTAGCGGCTGATCACGTCGCCGATGGTGTAGTTGCGCACGTGGCCCATGTGCAGCTTGCCACTCGGATACGGGAACATCGACAGGCAGTAGAACTTCTCCTTGCCGGGGACTTCCTCGACGCGGAAGGAGTTGTGTTCGTTCCAGTACTTCTGGGCCTGGGATTCGATCTCGAGAGGCTGGTATTGCTCGTGCATGGCGCGACTTGGACCTGTACGGAATAGACGGCGCGGCCGTGGGAGCGGAGCGGGCGCTCCCGTCTTGCCGGGGCACCGCGGCGGCCGGTCGGCAAGGGGCTGCATAAAGCCTCGTAGCATACATGAGCCCTCCCCGAGCCGGTAGCCCGCGCCGTTTGTCGCGCGCTCGGTGGCCCGGGGGCCGGGACGCTAAGCTTGGCCTGAGGGCGGGAGGTTTCCGCCTGCTTGAGGTGACTGATGGCTGAGCTGCATCGTGCAAGTTTGTCGGGTCCCGGTCTTTATGAGCGGTTGTTGCATCGACTTGAACTGGCCCTGGACGAGGCCGAGACCGCGGAACGCCTGCGCGATGAGCATCCCGAGGAGTTGGAGCTGCGCGGCCTGAGCAGCGCCGAGATGCAGCTGATCCGCGCCTACCTCGACCAGGACGTCAACTGGCTGCGCGGCTGGCACGCCGCCGCCGAGGAACTGGCGCTGATCGAGCACGCTCCCGCCCGCTCCACGCGGGCGCGCCTGGGCGGCAGCGCCGGCAAGACGCGTCCGTCCCATCGCCACCTGCAATTGCTCTGCGCGCTGTGCGGCACGCCGGTGGTGTACAACCGCCAGCACGGGGTGATGCCCTGCGCTTCCTGTGGTTCGCAGTTGTTCCGCGGCTCCCGCGGGCGTTGATTCCACGCGTTCATCCGCTAGGCTGTGGCGCTCCATGAAAGGAGCCGCCGATGCCGCTGCGCTATCTCATCAAGCAGATCCTGATGCCGCCGGGCATCCTGCTCATCCTCCTGTTGCTGGGTTTCGTTCTGCGCCGCCGCCGGCCAAGGCTGGCGCTGGCCTGCTTCGTCGCCGGGTTCGCCGGCTTCTGGCTGCTCAGCCTGCCGCTGACGGTGGAGTGGGGCGCGCGCCTGCTGGAGCGCCAGCCGGCCCTGGCGCGTTCGGAGTGGGCGGGGCTGGCGCAGCGCGCCGAGGCCATCGTCATCCTCGGCGCGGGCCGCGAGCGCGGCGACCCGGCCTGGGGCGACGACCAGCCCGGGCTCATGGCCCGCGAGCGGCTGCGCTACGCCGCGCGCCTGGCCAAGGCCAGCGGCCTGCCGCTGCTGACTTCCGGCGGCCTGCACTACGGCACGCCGCCCAGCGAGGCGCAGATCATGGCCACCAGCCTGGCGGATGACTACGGCGTGAGCGTGCGCTGGCAGGAAGGGCACAGCCGCACCACCTGGGAGAACGCCACCATGAGCGCGGAAATTCTCCGCCAGGCCGGCGTACGCCGCGTGGTGCTGGTCACCCAGGCGCAGCACATGCCGCGTGCGGTCTGGAGTTTCGAGGCCAACGGCCTGGAGGTGGTGCCGGCGCCGATGGGCTTCATCGGCGTGGACAACGCCCGCCCGTTCGGCGGCTGGCTGCCGGAGGCCAAGGCGTTCTGGCAGAGTAACCAGTTGCTCAACGAGGCGCTGGGGTTGTTGGGGTACCGGTTGTTCTATCGCTGAAGGGATGCATCGCGGACCTTGTCCGCGATTCGCGCGCAGGGCGCGCTCCTACAGTAGGAATGGCGTGTGGCCGGCTATCGCGGATGAATCCGCTCCTGCGTTCCAGGCGAGCATGGCTTCTCGTAGGAGCGAGCTTGCTCGCGAACAAACGCGGTGCCATGCGGTTCGCGAGCAAGCTCGCTCCTACGAAGAGCACCTCGGCGCAGTAGGAGCGGGCCCTGCCCGCGATTCGCGCGCAGGGCGCGCTCCTACAGGGGAACGATGTGGGTGGGGCAGCGTAGGCGTATAACCGTTCGCGGTTATCCGCCGCCTGACCTTGGCTGCATTCCGCTCGGTGTCGAGCACGGAGCCGCTGTTGAACTCAACCTCGGCGTACAACCGCGAACGGTTGTACGCCCTACGCTCAGCCGAACATCCGGCGCTGCTCGGGCGCGGCCTGGCGGCGCACCACGGCCCAGAGCGCCAGGATCACCGCCAGGGCGCCCAGCGGCCACAGGCGCCATTTCAGGTAGGGCGTCAGGCCCTGCATCGGGGTGACCTCGCCGCGCAGCACGCCCTGCTGGAACTGAGGGATCTCGTGGGCGATGCGGCCCTGCGGGTCGATCAGCGCGGTGACGCCGTTGTTGGTGCCGCGGACCATCCAGCGTCCGGCTTCCAGGGCGCGCATCTGCGCCATCTGCAGGTGTTGCAGCGGGCCGATGGAGGTGCCGAACCAGGCGTCGTTGCTGATGGTCAGCAGCAGCTGGCTCTGTGCCGCGAGGCCGGCGGCGAATTCCGGGTAGACCACTTCGTAGCAGATGTACGGCGCGATGGCGTAGCCCTTGGCCTTGAGCAGCGCCTGGTCGGCCGGGCCGCGGGCGAAGTCGGACATGGGCAGGTCGAAGAAGGTGATCAGGCCGCGCAGCAGGTCCTGCAGCGGCACGTATTCGCCGAAGGGCACCAGCTTCTGCTTGAGGTAGTCGCCGCTACCATCGCCGACCACGGTGATGCCGTTGTAGTAGTGCACGCCGTCGGCGTCGCGCTGGCGCATGGGCACGCCGGTGATGAGCGCGGCGCGCTTCTGCTTGGCCATCTCGTCGAGCATGCCCAGGTAGCCGCCGGCCTGGTCCTTGAGCAGCGGCACGGCGGTTTCCGGCAGGACGATCAGGTCGACGTCGTGCTGTTCGGTGCTGAGGTCGCGGTACAGCTCAAGTTGCGCGGTGACGTGCTTGGGGTCCCACTTCATTTCCTGGGCGATGTTGCCCTGGATGGCGGCGACGGTCAGCGGCGCGCCGGCGGGGGCGGTCCAGGCGTGGCCCTTGAGGACGAGGCCGGCGATCCACGGCGCCAGCAGCAGGACCAGGCCGACGACCAGTTGCGCCGGGCGGAAGGTCAGCTGCGGCAGGTTGATCAGCAGCGCGGCGCACAGGGCGATGCTGAAGGAGATCAGCCACACGCCGCCGATCGGGGCCAGGCCGGCCAGGGGGCCCTGCAGCTGGCTGTAGCCGGTGAAGAGCCAGGGGAAGCCGGTGAGGAACCAGCTGCGGAACACCTCCAGGCCCAGCCACAGCGCGGCGAAGGCCAGGGAATCGCTGACCGGCGCATTGTTGCGCCGCAGCAGACGCACCCAGGCCCAGGCCGGCAGGCCGAAGAAGAACGCCACCCCGGCGCTGAAGCCGACCACCAGGAAACCGGCCAGGGCCGGCGAGGCGCCGCCGAAGTCGTGGATGCTGTAGTAGATCCAGCCGGTGCCGGCGAGGAAGGCGCCGAAGCCGTACCACCAGCCGCGCCACAGCGCCGAGCCCGGGGTGACGCCACGCAGCCCGAGGTAGAACAGGGCGACGGAAAGCAGCGCCAGCGGCCAGATGCCGTAGGGGGCCAGGGCCAGTGGGGTGATGGCGCCGGCGGCGAGGGCCAGCAGATGGCCCGGCCAGCCGGGACGGGTGATCCAGCGCATCGGTATTCCTTGGAAGCGGTTTGGCGATGCGCAAGAGTAATGGAGAGACGAACGGTCGGCTATGGGGGCGAGGGCGAAAAGCCATGAGGCGTCTGCGACGCTGTGTTGCAGGATGTCAGAACGGCCCGTAGGCGCGGAGCTCGTCCGCGGCGGGAGGCGCTCTTCGTAGGATGGGTTGAGCCTGCGAAACCCATCGGACCATGGTGATGGGTATCGCTTCGCTCAACCCATCCTACGATGGTGCTTCCCTGGAACTGTAGGAGCGGGCCCTGCCCGCGATTCGCGCGCAGGGCGCGCTCCTACAGAGGGGTGTGGGAGCGGCAGGCCCGCCTCAGTCGCGCAGCGGCGTCAGGCGCAGCAGGTGCAGGCGGCGGCTGTCGGCGTTGAGCACGCGGAAGCGGAAACCGCCCAGTTCGGTGGTCTCGTTGCGCTTGGGCAGGTGGCCGAAGGCGCTCATCACCAGGCCGCCGACGGTGTCGAATTCCTCGTCGGAGAATTCCGCGCCGAAGAAGTCGTTGAAGGCTTCCACCGGGGTCAGCGCCTTGACGATGAAGTCGCCGCTGGGCAGCGGCTTGATGTAGCTGTCTTCCTCGACGTCGTGCTCGTCCTCGATGTCGCCGACGATCTGCTCCAGCACGTCCTCGATGGTCACCAGGCCCGCCACGCCGCCGTACTCGTCGATGACGATGGCCATGTGGTTGTGGTTGGCGCGGAACTCGCGCAGCAGCACGTTCAGGCGCTTGGACTCGGGCACGAAGGTGGCCGGGCGCAGCAGGTCCTTGATGTTGAAGGCGTGGCTGTCGTCGTGAAGGATCAGCGGCAGCAGGTCCTTGGCCAGCAGCACGCCCATCACGTCGTCGAGGCTCTCGCCGACCACCGGGTAGCGCGAGTGCGCCGCCTCGATGATCGCCGGGAGGAACTCGCGCGGGCTCTGGCTGGCCTTGATGCTGATCATCTGCGAACGCGGCACCATGATGTCGCGCACCTGCAGGTCAGCGACCTGGATGGCGCCCTCGACGATGGACAGCGCCTCGCTGTCCAGCAGCTTGTTGTCGTGGGCGTCGCGCAGCAGCTCGAGGAGCTCCTGGCGGTTTCTCGGCTCATGGGCAAAAGCCTGGGTGATCTTGTCCAGCCAGGACTTATGCCCGTTGCTCGATCGGTCTTCGCTCATCTTTCCTTTGCTCGTTGGCTTTTATTCTTCATCCGCCGCGTACGGGTCGGGGTAGCCCAGTTCGGCCAGCAATTGCCGTTCCAGGGCCTCCATTTCCTCGGCCTCGGCGTCTTCGATATGGTCGTAGCCCAAAAGGTGCAGGCAACCGTGGATCACCAGGTGGGCCCAGTGCGCCGCCGGTTCCTTGCCCTGTTCGGCGGCTTCGCGCTCGACCACCGGCACGCAGATCACCAGGTCGCCCAGCAGCGGTATGTCCAGCAGTTCGTCGGGTACGTCGGCGGGGAAGGACAGCACGTTGGTGGCGTAGTCCTTGTGCCGCCAGGTGCGGTTCAGCTCGCGGCCCTCGGCCTCGTCCACCAGGCGGATGGTCAGCTCGGAGTCGGCCTGGCGCTGGCGCAGGGCCAGTTCGCACCACTGGCGCAGCTGCGCCTCGGCGGGCAGGTCGGCGGCCTGGCTGGCGACCTGCAGGTCGAGTTCAAGCATCGCGGGTTTCCCCGGGGGCGCGCTCGCCGTCCTGGCGCAGCGGCTGGTGCGCCTCGAAACGCTCGTAGGCTTCGACGATGCGTTGCACCAGCGGGTGGCGCACCACGTCCTTGGGCTTGAAGTGGGTGAAGCTGATGCCCGGCACGTCGCGCAGCACTTCCATCACGTGCTTGAGGCCCGAGCGGGTGCCGCGCGGCAGGTCGACCTGGGTGACGTCGCCGGTGATCACCGCGGTGGAGCCGAAGCCGATGCGGGTGAGGAACATCTTCATCTGTTCCATCGTGGTGTTCTGGCTTTCATCGAGGATGATGAAGCTGTTGTTCAGCGTGCGCCCGCGCATGTAGGCCAGCGGCGCGACCTCGATCACCTGGCGCTCGATCAGCTTGGCCACGGTCTCGAAGCCGAGCATCTCGTACAGGGCGTCGTACAGCGGGCGCAGGTAGGGGTCGATCTTCTGCGACAGGTCGCCGGGCAGGAAGCCGAGCTTCTCGCCGGCCTCCACCGCCGGGCGCACCAGCAGGATGCGGCGGATCTGCTCGCGCTCCAGGGCGTCCACCGCGCAGGCCACCGCCAGGTAGGTCTTGCCGGTGCCGGCCGGGCCGATGCCGAAGTTGATGTCGTGGTCGAGGATCGCCTTGACGTAGCGCTGCTGGTTGGCGCCGCGCGGGCGGATGTGCGCCTTGCGCGTCTTCAGCGTGATGCTGGGCGCTTCGCCGGAGCTGGCCAGGTCTTCCAGGCCGGATTCCTGGAGGAACAGGTGGACCATGTCCGGGGTCAGCTCGGTGCCGCTCTGCGCCTCGCGGTACAGGCGCTGCAGCAGGTGCTCGGCGGCCTGGGTGCGCGCGGCCTCGCCAACCAGTTCGAACTGGTTGCCGCGGTTGCGGATCTCGATGTCCAGGCGTTTCTCGATCTGGTGCAGGTGCTCGTCGAACTGCCCGCAGAGATTGGCGAAGCTGCGCGCGTCGAAGGGTTCCAGGGTGAAGCGATGAAGATCCAGGGGGGCGTTCAAGGTGCTGTCGGTATGACCGTTGGGAAATTAGGAATGACCGAAGAATAACCCCGGCGGCCCCTGTGGGAAAGTCGGGCGCCGGGATGGACTTCAGTGACGGGTGGGCTCGATGAGGCGGCCGCGCAGCGAGTTGGGCAGCGCCTCGTAGATTTCCACCTCGGCGAACTGGCCGATCAGGCGCGGGTTGTCGCAGGCGAAGTTGACCACGCGGTTGTTCGCCGTGCGGCCCTGCAGCTGGCCCGGGTCGCGCTTGGAGTAGTCGGTGACGAGGATGCGCTGCACGCTGCCGACCATGCGTCGGCTGATCTCGAAGCCCTGCTGTTGCAGGCGCGTGTTGAGAATCATCAGGCGCTGCTTCTTCACTTCTTCCGGGGTGTCGTCCACCAGGTCCGACGCCGGGGTGCCCGGGCGCTGGCTGTAGATGAAGACGAAGGAGTAGTCGAAACCGACTTCTTCCACCAGCTTCATGGTCTGTTCGAAGTCCTTGTCGGTCTCGCCGGGGAAGCCGACGATGAAGTCCGAGCTGATGCAGATGTCCGGCACCGCGGCCTTGAGCTTGCGGATGCGCGACTTGTATTCCAGCGCGGTGTGGTTGCGTTTCATGGCGGCCAGCACGCGGTCCGAGCCGGACTGCACCGGCAGGTGGACGAAGGGCACCAGCTGCGGCAGCTCGGCGTGGGCGGCGATCAGCGCGTCGCTGAACTCCAGCGGGTGCGAGGTGGTGTAGCGGATGCGCTCGATGCCGTCGACCTCGGCGACCACCCGCAGCAGCTCGGCGAAGTCGGCGATGCGCCCGTCATGGGTGGCGCCGCGGAAGCCGTTGACGTTCTGCCCCAGCAGGGTGACTTCCCTGACGCCGTTCTCGGCCAGGTGGATGACCTCGGCGAGCACGTCGTCGAACGGCCGGCTGACTTCCTCGCCGCGGGTGTAGGGCACCACGCAGAAGCTGCAGTACTTGCTGCAGCCTTCCATCACCGAGACGAAGGCGGTGGGGCCGTCGACGCGCGGTTCGGGCAGGCGGTCGAACTTCTCGATCTCCGGGAAGGACACGTCCACCTGCGGTTTGCGGGTGGTGCGCGCGGCGTCGATCATTTCCGGCAGGCGGTGCAGGGTCTGCGGGCCGAACACCACGTCGACGAACGGCGCACGCTCGCGGATGGCGGCGCCTTCCTGGCTGGCCACGCAGCCGCCGACGCCGATCACCAGCTCCGGCTTGCGCTGCTTCAGGGCCCGCCAGGCGCCCAGTTCGGAGAATACCTTCTCCTGGGCCTTTTCGCGGATCGAGCAGGTATTGAGGAGGATCACGTCGGCTTCTTCGGCCTTCTCGGTCAACTCCAGGGCATGCTCCTCGCCCAGCAGGTCGGCCATGCGCGAGCTGTCGTACTCGTTCATCTGGCAGCCGTGGGTCTGGATGAAAAGCTTCTTGGCCATGCGCGTTTCGTCGGGGAAATCCAAAATGACCGGGCATTATAGTGGCGCGCCGGGCCCGTTCCTAGGGTTGCGCGCCAGGCGGCTGTGCTATGCTTCGCGCCCCCTTTTCGCAGAGCTGTCATCCGTCGTTCATGAACAAGCGCGAGAACCCGATCTACAAAGTCGTCTTCCTCAACCAGGGCCAGGTGTTCGAGATGTACGCCAAGCAGATCTACCAGAGCGAACTGTGGGGCTTCCTGGAGATCGAGGAGTTCGTCTTCGGCGAGCGCACCCAGGTGGTCGTGGACCCCAGCGAAGAGAAGCTCAAGGCCCAGTTCGAGGGCGTGATCCGCAGCTTCGTGCCGCTGCACGCGATCATCCGCATCGACGAAGTCGAGCGCCTGGGCACGCCGAAGATCAGCGAGGCCAAGGGCGGCGGCAACGTGATGCCGTTTCCGATGCCGATGCCGGACAAGAGCAGCTGAAGGCTATAGGCTATAGGTTGAAGGCAAGAGCGAAGAGCACGCTGGAGTCGCTCCTACGAAAAGCCCGTATGCTCTTCGCCTCTAGCCTCTAGCCTCTAGCCTCTAGCCTCTAGCCTCTTTTAGGGCAACGGCGAAAACGGCGTATTGCCCGCGGTCTGCAGCTCGATCAGGTAGTTGCGGAAGATCTGCCCCAGCACCTTGCTGGCGATGTCCAGTTCGTCCTTGCTCATCTGCTCGGCGACCAGGTCGGCGCTGTCCATGGCGTCTTCGGCGCCGTTCACCGCGGCCATCTTCAGCACTATGTAGGCCTGGATGTTGTTGGCCTTGACCCCTTCGCCGCGGAAGAACATGGTCCCCAGGCGCCATTGGGCCTGGGCGTGGCCCAGCAGCGAGGCTTTTTCGTACCAGCGCAGCGCGGCCGGGAAGTCGCGCGGGGCGCGTTCGCCGGTGTAGTAGTACTCGCCCAGTTCGAACTGCGCTTCGGCGTCGCCGCCATTGGCGATCTGCTGGCAGCTGGCCAGGGCCTGCTGCAGTTGCTCGGGGACGGTGTTCAGGGTGCAACGGCCGGTCGCCGGGACCAGCAGCGAGTTGCCTCCCGCCTGCGCGAGCAGGGGCGAGATGAACAACAGGCTGCCCAGCAGCAGGGCGCGACCAGAACGGTACATGGGGAGAAACGGCCTCCGGCAACGGGGCGGGCGCAATGCCCGGCCGGCGAAAACGTGCCGGCCTGCACATTATGAAATAAGCCGACGCTTCCTTACAAAGTCTTTACGGTGTTTTTCGCGGTTTCCGTCCGAATGGCCAAGAAACCGGCGTAGGACTCGCCTGGAAAACGTAACGACGGAAAATTGGCCGCGGCGGGCGCCGCGGCCGGAGGGAGTTACTTGAGGGCGGCGAAGGCGCGCTCGGCGGCGTCCAGAGTCAGCTTCAGCTCGGTGTCGCCGTGGGCGATGGAGGTGAAGCCGGCCTCGTAGGCGCTGGGCGCCAGGTACACGCCGCCGTCCAGCATCAGATGGAAGAAGCGCTTGAAGCGCTCGGCGTCGCTGGCCATCACGTCGGCGAAAGTGATGATGTCGTCCGCGCCGCTGAAGTACAGGCCGAACATGGCGCCGGCCTGGGTGGTGACGAACGGGATGCCGGCGGCATCGGCGCGCTCCTGCAGGCCCTGCAGCATGCGGCTGGTGTAGTCGGTCAGCTCGTCGTGGAAGCCCGGGCGGCTGATCAGCTTCAGGGTGGTCAGGCCGGCGGCCATGGCCAGCGGGTTGCCCGACAGGGTGCCGGCCTGGTAGACCGGGCCCAGCGGGGAAATCTGCTGCATGATCGCGCGCTTGCCGCCGAAGGCGCCCACCGGCATGCCGCCGCCGATGATCTTGCCGAAGGTCGACAGGTCCGGTGTCACGCCGTACAGCGCCTGGGCGCTGCCGAGGTGGACGCGGAAGCCGGTCATCACCTCGTCGAAGATCAGCACCACGCCGTGCTTGTCGCAGGCCTTGCGCAGGCCCTGGAGGAAGCCCGGGGCGGGCGGCACGCAGTTCATGTTGCCGGCCACCGGCTCGACGATGATGCAGGCGACGTTCTGGCCGCACTCGTCCAGGGCCTTCTCCACCGCTTCCAGGTCGTTGAACGGCAGCGTCAGGGTGTGCTTGGCGAAGTCCGCCGGCACGCCCGGGGAGTTCGGCACGCCGAAGGTCAGGGCGCCGGAGCCGGCCTTCACCAGCAGGCTGTCGGAGTGGCCGTGGTAGCAGCCCTCGAACTTGATGATGTCGTCGCGGCCGGTGTAGCCGCGGGCCAGGCGGATGGCGCTCATGGTCGCCTCGGTGCCGGAGCTGACCATGCGCACCATGTCCATGGACGGCACCAGCGAGCAGACCAGGTCGGCCATTTCCACTTCCAGCGCAGTCGGCGCGCCGTAGGACAGGCCGTGCTGCAGCTGGCGGCGCACCGCGTCGAGCACTTCCGGGTGGGCGTGGCCGAGGATCATCGGGCCCCAGGAGCCGACGTAGTCGACGTAGCGCTTGTCGTCTTCGTCCACCACGTAGGCGCCTTCCGCGTGCTTGAAGAACAGCGGGGTGCCGCCGACGCTCTTGAAGGCGCGCACCGGCGAGTTGACGCCGCCGGGGATGTGCTTCTGGGCGTTGGCGAAGAGGAGTTCGGAACGGGACATGGCGACCTCTCGTTGGGATCCGTGAAAGCGGGGCGGCGCCGGGCCGGCGCCGCGGGAAAAGGTTAGAACAGCGCGGCGAAGGCGCGGGCGCGGCGCTCCACCTCGGCCGGGGTGTCGGCTGCGAAGAGCGCGTTGATCACCGCCAGCAGGTCGGCGCCGCGGCCGATCAGCTCGGGGGCGTTGTCCAGGCTCACGCCGCCGATGGCCACCAGCGGCACGTTGGCGAAGCGCGCGCGGGCCTGCTCCAGCAGCTCGGGGCTGGCCTCGGAGGCGCCGGGCTTGGTCAGCGACTGGAAGAAGCGGCCGAAGGCCACGTAGTCGGCGCCCTCGGCGACGGCCTGGTCGGCCAGTTGCAGGCTGCCGTGGCAGGTGGCGCCGATGATCGCCTGGCGGCCCAGCAGGGCGCGGGCGGCGGCCAGGGAGCCGTCGGTCTGGCCCAGGTGCACGCTCACGCCCAGGCGCGCGGCCAGCTCGGCGTCGTCGTTGATGATCAGGGTGGCGCCGTGGCGCTCGCAGAGTTCGCGCAGGGCCTCGGCCTCGCGCAGGCGGCGCGACTCGTCGCTGGACTTGTCGCGGTACTGCAGCAGGCGCGCGCCACCGCGCAGCGCGGCCTCGACGTAGGGCAGCAGGCGGCCGTCGGCGAGCAGCTTGCTATCGGTGATGGCGTAGAGTCCGCGGAGTTTCATGAAGGCCTCGGCAGGTGAATCAGGAGCAGAAGTCCAGCGGCAGCCGGCGCGGGACGTACTGGCCGTGGCCGGGGGCCTCGGCGTCGCGCAGGGTGCGCCAGGTGTAGTCGAGGGCGCTGCGCACGGCGCTGGCCAACTCCTCGCCCAGGGCCAGGCGGCCGGACAGGGCGCTGGCCAGGGTGCAGCCGGAGCCGTGGTAGCTGCCCGGCAGGCGCTGGCAGGTGAAGCTATGCTGGCTGCCGTCGCGGCTGTACAGGCGGTTGTGCACCTCGGATTCTTCGCCGTGGCCGCCGGTGATCAGCAGGTTGCGGATGTACGGCAGCAGCTTCTCGGCGCATTCGTCAGCGCTGCCTTCGGGCAGCTCGGCGAGGATGCGCGCCTCCGGCAGGTTCGGCGTGGCGATGGCGGCCACCGGGAACAGCCGCTCGCGGATCGCGTAGCCCACCTCGTCCTTGCCCAGGGCGCCGCCGCCGCCGGCGCGCAGCACCGGGTCGCAGACCAGTGGCACGCCGGGCAGCGACTGCATGATCTCGACCACGGTGTCGACCATCTCCACCGAGCCGAGCATGCCCAGCTTGACCGCGGCCACCGGCAGGTCGGCGATCACGGCGTTGGCCTGGGCCAGCACCCACTCGCGGTCGAGCACGCGGAAGTCGGCAACGTTGACGGTGTCCTGAACGGTCAGCGCGGTGACGGCGGGCGCCGCATGGCAGCCTTGGGCGATCAGGGCTTCGATGTCGGCCTGCAGGCCGGCGCCGCCACTGGGATCGTGGCCGGACAGGCAGAGCACTACGGGACGGGAGGTTGGCGTTTTCATGGCGCGGGAGCTTACCACTAAACCCGGCAGGCGTCGTTTGCCCCGACCCCCGGCCCGGCGCTGCTTGATCGTCATGCCGGCGTGCTAAAGTTGGCCGATTCGAAAATCACGCCCACAGGGCGCGCCGATCGCGGGGGATGGGGCCCCTGGGCGTCGTCCGGAGGGGCACTGCGGGGTAGCATGCAGCGCTGGCTGATCCTCTTCCTTCTCCTTCTTTCGCCGCTGGCCGGCGCGGTCAGCTTCGACGAGCACACCAGCCGCCTGCCGCTGGGCCACTCGATCGACGTCTTCGAGGATGTGCGCGGCACCGCCGACATCGCCGACATCACCTCCGCGGCCCTGGCCGAAAGCTTCCGCCGCCACGACCGCGACGTGCTCAACGCCGGCTACTCGCGCTCGGTGTTCTGGATCCGCCTGGACCTGGACTACCGCCCGCAGGAGTCCCAGGACCCGGCGCCCTGGCTGCTGGAACTGGCCTACCCGCCGCTGGACCGCCTGGACCTCTACCTGCCCGACGCCGACGGCAAGTACCGCCTGGCCCAGCGCACCGGCGACACCCTGCCGTTCGCCAGCCGGCCGATCAGCCTGACCAACTACCTGTTCGACCTCAAGCTTGCGCCCGGCAAGCCGCTGCGGGTGTACCTGCGCCTGGAGAGCCAGGGCTCGATCCAGGCGCCGCTGACGCTCTGGTCGCCCAAGGCCTACATGGAAAACCTGCCGGGCAACGTCTACGTGCTCGGCATCATCTACGGCGTGCTGCTGGTGATGCTGGTGTACAACCTGTTCATCTTCGTCAGCGTGCGCGACACCAGCTACCTCTATTACATCCTCTACATCGCCTCCTTCGGCCTCTACCAGGTCTCGGTCAACGGCGCCGGCATCGAGTACTTCTGGCCCGACAGCCCCTGGTGGGCCAACGCCGCCACGCCCTTCCTGATCGGCTCCGCCGGCCTGTTCGGCTGCCAGTTCGCCCGCAGCTTCCTGCACACCCGCGAGCACAGTCCATGGGTCGACCGCACCCTGCTGGCGCTGATGGCCGTGGGCGCGCTGGTGATGCTGCTGGCGTTGTCGGCCAGCTACGCGCTGTCGCTGCGCCTGGCCACCTACCTGGCGCTGGCGTTCGTGGTGGTCATCTTCAGCGCCGGCATCCTCGCCTGGCTGCGCGGCATGCGCGTGGCGCGCTACTTCATCTTCGCCTGGACCGCCTTCCTCCTCGGCGGGACCATCAACACCCTGATGGTGCTGGGCTTCCTGCCCAACGTGTTCTTCACCATGTACTCCGGGCAGATCGGCTCGGCCCTGGAAGTGGGCCTGCTGTCCCTGGCCCTGGCCGACCGCATCAACGCCATGAAGGAAGAGCGCACGCGCATCCTCCAGGAATCCAGCCGCAAGCTGGAGCAACTGAACCTCGAACTGGCCAACAGCAACCGCCTGAAGGACGAGTTCCTGGCCACTGTCACCCATGAGCTGCGCACGCCCATGAGCGGCGTGATCGGCTCGCTGGAGCTGATGCAGACGGTGCCCATGGACGTGGAGCTGGCGCAGTACCAGAAGACCGCCACCGGCTCGGCGCGCGACATGATGCGCATGGTCAACGACATCCTCGCGCTGATCGAGCTGCAGGCCGGCAAGCTCTACCCGCGGCGCGAGCCCTTCAGCCTGCGCGGCCTGTTCGACAGCCTGCGCGCCCAGTACGCGCCGCGCGCCGAGGCCAAGGGCCTGCGTTTCGACCTGCAGCTGGACGAGAACCTGCCCGACACCCTGGAAGGCGACGCCGGCAAGCTGGCCCAGACCCTCGGCTACCTGCTGGACAACGCCATCAAGTTCACCCACCAGGGTGGCGTGAGCCTGCGCGTGGACGGCCAGCGGCAGAGCGACGGCGTCGCCCTGCGGGTGACGGTGCAGGACTCCGGCATCGGCTTCGAGACGCCGGCCGACGATGCGCTGTACCAGCGCTTCCACCAGCTCGACGGCTCGCTGACCCGCGAGTACGGCGGCCTGGGCATCGGCCTGGCGCTGTGCCGCCAGCTCACCGAGCTGCTCGGCGGGCAGCTGCAGCACCATTCCAGCCCCGGGCGCGGCAGCCGCTTCGTCCTTGAACTGAACCTCGGCCAGCCGGCGCAGAGCTTCAGCGTGCCGCCGCGCCGCGCCGGCGGTCAGGCCCTGCGCCGCCCGGACCAGTGCACGGTGCTGGTGGTGGAGGACAACGCCATCAACCAACTGGTGATCCGCGGCATGCTGCTCAAGCTGGGCTACCGGGTGCGAACCGCCGACAACGGCTCGGAAGCCATCGACCTGCTGCGCCGCGAGAGCGTCGATGCCGTGCTGCTGGACTGCCAGATGCCGATCATGGACGGCTTCGCCACCTGCCGGGCGATCCGCACACTGCCCCAGGGCGGCGAGCTGCCGGTGCTGGCCATCACCGCCCACAGCCACAGCGGCGACCGCGAGCGCTGCCTGGCGGCGGGCATGAGCGACTACCTGGCCAAGCCGGTGAAGTTCGAGGAGCTGCAGACCCTGCTGCACGACTGGCTGCTGTGCCAGCCGGCGCTGCCCAGCCACGCCTGATCCGCCACGCCCGTTGCGTCACGCGGCGCGATCCGCTGGCCGGAACGCCCGCACCGCTGGCGCAATTCCCCCTATGGCCAAGTCCTGAACCGTGATTCACTGCTTGAAACAGTGAATCCGGATTCAGAGCATGGTCTACCGTCTCACCGAAGCCCGCCTGCAGAAGGACGTGGAACTGCGCGAGCGTATCCTCCAGCTGGCCCTGGCGCGGGTCGCCGAGGGCGGTTTCGCGGCGCTGACCATGCAGGGCCTGGCCGAAGAGGCGGGCATCGCCACCGGCAGCCTGTACCGGCATTTCCGCGGCAAGGGCGAACTGGCCGCCGAGGTCTTCGCCCGCGCCAGCCAACGTGAGGTGGACGCCCTGGCCGTCGTCCTGCGCGGCCCAGGCGGGCCCGCCGGGCGCCTGGCCCGTGGCCTGCGCCAGTTCGCCCGGCGCGCCTGGGAGAGCCGGCGCCTGGCCTTCGCGCTGATCGCCGAACCGGTCGACCCCGAGGTGGACGAGCAGCGCCTGCTCTACCGCGAGGCCTACGCCGAGCTGTTCATCGAACTGCTGGAAGAGGGCGTGCGCAGCGGCCACTTCCATTGCGGCCCCACGCCGCTGATCGCTGCCTGCCTGGTGGGGGCGATCGCCGAATCCCTGGTCGGCCCGCTGTCGCCGCCGGCCCGAGCCGCCCGCGATGCCGGGCAAGCCAGCCCTGGCCTGGAGCAAGTCAGCCAGGCCCTCGTCGATTTCTGCCTGCGCGCCGTCGGCGCGCCCCAGCCGGAGGAACAGCGATGAACCTGCACGAGTACGCCGAGACCCACGAAGTGACCAACCAGGTGCCGCCGCTGGATGGCGCCAACCTCTACCGCATCGACCTGCCGCTGCAGGAGTGGGTGCGCCGCTACGACGGCGGCTGGGCCGAGCAGCGCCTGGGAGCCTACGGCGCCCTGGCCGGCGGGCCGCTGATGGCCGCCGGCTTCCTCGCCAACGAGAACAAGCCGGTGTTCAAGAGCCACGACCGCTACGGCCACCGCATCGACCTGGTGGAGTTCCACCCGGCCTACCATGAGCTGATGCGCACGGCCATCGAGCACGGCATCCCGTCCATGCCCTGGACCGACCCGCGCGCCGGCGCCCACGTCGCCCGCGCCGGCCTGAGCTACCTGCACAGCCAGGCCGAGGCCGGCACCGGCTGCCCGCTGACCATGACCTTCGCCAGCGTCCCGGCGATCCGCCTGCAGCCGGACATCGCCGAGAAATGGCTGCCGAAGATCCTCGCCAGCGAATACGACCCGCGCAACCTGCCGATCGAGCAGAAGGCCGGCGCCACCATCGGCATGGCCATGACCGAGAAGCAGGGCGGCACCGACGTGCGCGCCAACACCACGCGCGCCTACCCGGTGGGCATCCCCGGCCCGGGCCAGGCCTACGAGCTGGTCGGGCACAAGTGGTTCTGCTCGGCGCCGATGTGCGACGCCTTCCTCACCCTGGCCTATACCGACAAGGGCCTGACCTGCTTCCTGCTGCCGCGCCACCGCCCGGACGGCACGCGCAACGAGTTCTACGTGCAGCGCCTGAAGAACAAGCTGGGCAACTGGTCCAACGCCTCCAGCGAGGTGGAGTACCGCGGCGCCCTGGCCTGGATGGTGGGCGAGGAGGGTCGCGGCGTGCCGACCATCATCGAGATGGTGGCCATGACCCGCTTCGACTGCATGGTCGGCTCCAGCGCCCTGATGCGCCAGGCGCTGACCCAGGCCGCGCACCACTGCGCCTACCGCCAGGTCGGCGGCCGGGTGCTGGCCGAACAGCCGCTGATGCAGAACGTGCTGGCCGACCTGGCCCTGGAAAGCGAGGCCGCGCTGGCCCTGACCATGCGCATGGGCCGCGCCCTGGACCACCTGCACGACGAGCAGGAGGACAAGTTCGCCCGCCTGGTCACCGCCGTGGGCAAGTACTGGATCTGCAAACGCGCCCCGGCGATGATCAACGAAGCCGCCGAATGCCTGGGCGGCGCCGGCTACGTCGAAGACACCATCCTCCCGCGCCTGTACCGCGAGGCCCCGGTGAACTCCACCTGGGAAGGCTCGGGCAACGTCCAGTGCCTGGACGTGCTGCGCGCCCTGTCGAAGGAGCCGGGCGTGCTCGACGCGCTGTTCCACGAACTCGGCGACGGCCACGGCGACGCCCGCCTGGCAGCCTTCATCGGCAACCTCAAGGCCTCCTTCGCCGACACCGCCGACATCCAGTTCCGCGCCCGCCAGCTCACCGAGGACGTGGCCGTGGCCCTGCAGGCCAAGCTGCTGCTGGAAGCCGGCAACGCCACCGTCTCCGACGCCTTCATCGGCAGCCGCCTGGGCGGCGGCGGCCGCGTCTACGGCACCCTGCCGCGCGGCACGGACGTCGAGGTGCTGGTGGCGCGGGCTACGCCGCATCTGGCCTGATGCCGCTGGCCGGGAGCCGCGAGGTTCCCGGCCTAGCCCGTAGGCACCTGTCTGTCGGCTGGCATCGCCAAGGACATGATTCAGTCATCCCCTTCCTGCGAATAAGCAGGCAAGATGGAGCTGATCGCTCAGACAGGAAGCCCACCATGAATGCCGAGCTCGGCGACGCTTTCGTCGTCGCCCATACCGCAGAAGAAGCGGTCGACCGCCTTGCCGCCTTGCACCAGCGCGCCACCGGGGCGCTCAGCCAGGCTCTGCGGCGCTACCTGAAGACCCGCGAGCAGCCGGGCGCCGAGGAGCGTGCGCTGTTCCGCTACCCGCAGCTGCGCCTGACTTACCTGTGCCAGGGCGAGGTGCCCTCGACCACCCGCGCCTACGCCAAGGTACAGACGCCCGGCACCTATGCGGTGACCATCACCCACCCTGCGGCCTTCCGCAAATACCTGCTGGAGCAGCTGCGCCCGCTGATGGAAGACTTCACCGTGCGCATCGAGGTCGGCCCCAGCGAGCAGAACATTCCCTATCCCTACGTGGTGGAGCAGGGCGACGAGCTGGCCGGCTCGGGCGTGACCGCCGCCGAGCTGGCGCGGGTGTTCCCCAGCACCGATCTGTCGGCCACTTCCGACGGCATCGCCGATGGCCTGTACCAGTGGGAAGGCGCCGACCCCATGCCGCTGGCGCTGTTCGACGCCGCGCGCACCGACTTCTCGCTGCGCCGCCTGGTGCACTACACCGGCAGCGACTGGCGCTGCGTGCAGCCGTGGATCCTGCTGACCAACTACCACCGCTACGTCGACCAGTTCATCCACATGGGCCTGGAGCGCCTGCACGAGGACCCGCGCTTCGTACGCATGGTGCTGCCGGGCAACGTGGTGATCGAGCGCGACATGGATCGGGGCGAGGCCAACGCCATCATCGCCGGCGTCGAGTGGCACCGCTTCCAGATGCCGGCCTACCACCTGATCGCCAACGACGGTGACGGTGTCACCCTGATCAACATCGGCGTCGGCCCGTCCAACGCCAAGAACATCACCGACCACCTGGCCGTGCTGCGCCCGCACTGCTGGCTGATGATCGGCCACTGCGGCGGCCTGCGGCAGTCGCAGACCATCGGCGACTACGTGCTGGCCCACGCCTACATGCGCCGCGACGGCATCCTCGACCGGGTGCTGCCGCCGCACATCCCGATCCCGGCGCTGGCCGAGGTGCAGGTGGCGCTGCAGGAGGCCGCGGCGCTGGTCACCGGCGAGCGTGGCGAGGCGCTGAAGCGGCGTCTGCGCACTGGCACCGTGCTGACCTACGACGACCGCAACTGGGAATTGCACTGGGCCCAGGAGCGCCCGCTGATCAACCTGGCGCGGGCCGTGGCGGTGGACATGGAGAGCGGCACCATCGCCGCCCAGGGCTACCGCCTGCGGGTGCCTTACGGCACGCTGCTGTGCGTGTCGGACAAGCCGCTGCACAGCGAGATCAAGCTGCCCGGCGCCGCCAGCGCCTTCTACCAGCGCGCGGTGAGCCAGCACCTGGCGATCGGCATCGCCGCCGTCGACCTGCTGCGCACCCAGCTCAATTCGCTGCACTCGCGCAAGCTGCGCAGTTTCGACGAGCCGCCGTTCCGTTGATCCGGCGCATGGCCACGGCCCTTTCCCGCCCGCGCGTGGTGGGGCCGTGGCAGGATGGCGCAAAGGCCGCAACCGGAGGACGCCATGGCTGAACCCCTGCAACCGACCCGCGCCGAACGCGCCGCGCGGGTACTGTCGCTGCTCGACCTGACCTCGCTGAACGCCGATGACGACATGCCGCGCATCGTCCAGCTCTGCCGCCGGGCGTTGACGCCCTATGGCGAGGTGGCGGCGGTGTGTGTCTACCCGCGTTTCGTGCACGTGGCGCGGCGTACGCTCAATGGCTTTGGTGCGCGGGCGGTGAAGGTCGCCAGTGTGTGCAACTTCCCCGCCGGCGATGCGCCCTGGGCGGAGGTGGTGGAAGAAGTGCGGCGTACTCTTGCCGAGGGTGCTGACGAGATTGACCTGGTCTATCCCTGGCAGGCGCTCAAGGCTGGACGGGCAGATGGGGCGGTGGAGCTGATCCGGGCCTGTAAGGCGCTTTGCGGGCCCTACCATCGGCTCAAGGTGATTATCGAAAGCGGCGAGTTGGGTGAGCCTGAGTTGATTCGTACGGCCTGTCGCGAGGTTATTGCCGGTGGCGCCGATTTTCTCAAGACCAGCACTGGCAAGGTGGTGGTGAACGCTACGCCGGAGGCTGCGCGGGTGATGCTGGAGTGCATCGTCGAGAGCGGCGGCAAGGTGGGCTTCAAGGTGGCTGGTGGTATTCGCAGCCTGGACGATGCCGAGGTCTACTTGGCTATCGCTCAGGAGATGCTTGGGGATGACTGGATTACGTCCGAGCACCTGCGCTTTGGGGCTTCGGGGTTGCTCGATGAGCTGTTGCGCGAAATGGAGGAGTGACTTGTGTAGGAGCGAGCTTGCTCGCGAATTGGAGTTTCCTTCTGGCTACGGCGCTTTGGGTTGACTCCGCTCCCTCTCCCCAGCCCTCTCCCTTCAGGGAGAGGGTTGGGGAGAGGGGCGGCGTTCAGGTCGGCACCAATGGTTCCGGGAGACTCCCCTCGCGAACGAGCATTAGGCCCCTTCACCACCCATCCGCTCCACCAACCACTGCTCCCCCGGCTTGGGCGCGCGGAACGCCTGGCTTTCCACGCCCTGTTCATCCAGCGCCCGGGCCAGGTCGTGGACGGGGGCGAACTGGCCTTCGTCGCTCAGGCGGAAGGTGCCGAAGTGGATGGCCATGCTGCACTGCGATTCCAGCGTGCGGTGGGCTTGTACGGCGTCGTCCGGGTTCATGTGGTGGTGGCGCATGAACCAGCGCGGTTCGTAGGCGCCGATGGGCAGCGCGGCGAAGCGCATCGGCCCGAAGCGTTCGCGGATCAGCGCGAATTCCGGCCCCAGGCCGGTGTCGCCGGGGAACAGCACGGGGCCGTCCGCCGATTCCAGCACGAAGCCCAGCCACAGGGTGCGGTTGGTGTCGTAGCGCGAGCGCGCCGACCAGTGCTGCGCCGGCACGCCGGTGAGCAGCATGCCCTCGTGCAGCGGCAGGCTCTGCCACCAGTCCAACTCGTGCACGTCGACGAAGCCGCAGGTGCGGATCAGCTCGGCGTTGCCCAGGCCGGTCACCACCTTGGCTTGCGGGAAGCGCCGGGCCAGTTCGCCCAGGCTGCCGACGTCCAGGTGGTCGTAGTGGTTGTGGCTGACCAGGATCAGGTTGATCGGCGGCAGTTCGTCCAGGGCCAGGCCCGGCGGATGGTGGCGCTTGGGGCCAACGAAGCTGAAGGGGCTGGTGCGCTCGCACCACAGCGGGTCGGTGAGGATGTTCAGGCCGCGGTGCTGGATCAGCAGGGTGGCGTGGTTGATGTAGGTGACGCGCAGTTCCTCGCCGCTGACCTGCGCCGGGGTTTCCGGACGGCGTTCGGCGCCGGGCTGTTCGATCCAGGCCAGTTGCCTGTCGCGCTCCAGCTGCCACTTGAGGAATTCACGGAAGCCATGGTGCGGCTTGGCGTCCAGGTTGCGGAAGCGCAGGCCGTCGAAGTTCGTGCTTTGCGGCCCGCTGTAGCCACCGCCGAGGCGGCCGGCGAGGTTGAGCAGGGTGATCAGCCAGGGGGCGCGACGGGCCTTGGGCATGGTGGGATGCTCTGCGTGCTCTTGCGGGGGAACGGTGGCACAACCTAGCATGCCGGCCCATCCTTGTGCTCCGCCGACTCGTTGCCGTTTCTTGCCCATGCCCCGTCCGCCTCGTCCCACTGCTCGCCGTCCCGCTCCCCGCCGCGTCGCCAAGGCGCCGCCGGAGCAGCCGCGGCTGATCCTGCTGAACAAGCCGTTCGACGTACTGACGCAGTTCAGCGATGGCGAGGGCAGGGCGACGCTCAAGGACTACGTGCCGGTGCCTGGCGTCTATCCCGCCGGGCGCCTGGACCGCGACAGCGAGGGCCTGCTGCTGCTGACCAACGATGGCCGCCTGCAGGCGCGCATCGCCGACCCCAAGCACAAGCTGCCGAAGACCTATTGGGTGCAGGTGGAGGGTGAGCCGGACGAGGCGCAGTTGCAGCGCCTGCGCGAAGGTGTGCAGCTCAACGATGGCCCGACGTTGCCGGCCGAGGCGCGGCGCATCGACGAGCCGCAATTGTGGGAGCGGGTGCCGCCGGTGCGTTTCCGCAAGTCGGTGCCCACTGCCTGGCTGGAACTGGTGATCCGCGAGGGACGCAACCGCCAGGTGCGGCGCATGACGGCGGCGGTCGGCCTGCCGACCCTGCGCCTGGTGCGGGTGCGCATTGGCCCTTGGGGCCTGGATGGGCTGCAGCCGGGGGAGTGGCGCGAGGTGCAGCCCTAGGGCTGGATCAGAAACCGCCTTCCAGGCCGGCGACCACGAAGGATTTGACCAGGAAGCCGAAGACGCCGAGGCCGAGGGCGAAGAACAGCACCATGGTGCCCATGCGTCCGGCCTTGGACTTCTTGGCCAGGTCCCAGACGATGAAGGCCATGAACAGGACCAGGGCGCTGACCAGCCCGTACATCATCCAGTCTTCGAAACTCTCGTTCATTGCTGCTCCTGCCCGGCGCGGGCGCTTGAGTGGGGGCCGGAAGGTCCGGCGGTCGCGAGGACGGGCGGCATTATAAGGGCTTGGTCGCCGGTTGATCAGCGCTGCTCAGAAAGTGAGCAGAATTTCCCGCGCGGGGCCGGTGACAGCCGAAGAAGTCCCGCCGCAGCGGCCCTGGCGGGAAATAGTCGAGCGCCGGGCGGCCCTGGCAGGACGTGGGGTGCGCGCATTTGTCGCAGCGGGGCGCCCTTCGTAGGAGCGAGCTTGCTCGCGAACAGATTCCGCTGCGGGGCTCATTCGCGAGCAAGCTCGCTCCTACGAGAAGCCGTGCCTGCCCATGCGGCCGTGGTGATGGGTATCGCTTCGCTCAACCCATCCTACGAGAAGCCATGCCCGCTGCCCCATCCACGCCATTCCCCTGTAGGAGCGGGCCCTGCCCGCGATTCGCGCGCAGGGCGCGCTCCTACATTTGCCGGGTCAGCTGCGCAGGTGCTCCAGCGGCAGCTCGGTGCTGGCCATGATGTTGCGCAGCACGAAGCTCGACCGCACGCTGGTCACGCCTTCGATGCGCGTCAGGGTGCCGAGCAGGAAGTGCTGGTAGTGCTCCATGTCCGGCACCATCACCTTCAGCTGGTAGTCCGCATCCATCCCGGTGACCAGGCTGCACTCCAGCACCTCCGGGCACTGGGCGATGATCGACTGGAAGTGCTCGAAGCGCTCCGGGGTGTGCCTGTCCATGCCGATCAGGACGAAGGCGGTGAGGCTCAGGCCGAGCTTCTTGCTGTCCAGCAGGGCCACCTGGCGCAGGATGTAGCCGTCGTCTTCCAGTTGCTTGACGCGCCGCGAGCAGGGCGAGGGCGACAGGCCGATGCGTTCGGCCAGCTCCTGGTTGGAGATGCGCGCGTCGCGCTGCAATTCGGCGAGGATTCGCAGGTCGTAGCGGTCCAGTTTGTTCATTGTGGCCTCAAAAATTTATCGACTTGCATGTTTTTATACATTCTTGGTGATTTATTGCGCAATCGATAGTTTGGTGCGCAATCTTCGCAATCCGCTGTCGCTTCGCTCCCCGTAACATGGCTCCAGAAATCACGGCCCGGACCCATACGTCCACGGCGATCCGCCCAATCAGGCGCATCGCGGCCTGCCGACCTGATCGGGTCGCCCAGGCCACCGGGCTACGCACCGCCCAGAAGGTGGAGCGAGGTGAGCCGGCGCCAGAAGCGACGAGCCAGGACGAATTCCCCGAGGGGAGGTCACTGACCTCCCTTTTTTCTTGCCTGCGATTTGCCCGCCGACCTTTACCTTGACTTTACCCTGGCCCCGGGGATGCGCGGTCTGCGCGGTTGTCTATCTGTCATGCAAATGAGCGAGGTCGGCCGGCAGGCCGCTGTGAGGCATTCATGAAGTCGGGCATCTGGCGTCTGGCATCCGTTGGGTTGCTGTCACTGGCCATCGCCGGCCAGGCCTTCGCCGAAGCCCAGGGGCCTGGGCAGGACGGCCATGGCGGACAGGGTGGGCATGGTGGCGGCAATGGGGGTGGCCAGTGGCAAGGTCGCCCGCAAGGCAATCAGGGTGGCCAGTTGCAGGGCCGACCGCAAGGCAATCAGGGTGGCCAGTGGCAGGGCCGACCGCAAGGCAACCAGGGCGGCCAGTGGCAAGGTCGTCCGCAAGGCAACCAAGGTGGCCAGTGGCAGGGCCGACCGCAAGGCGACCAGGGCGGCCAATGGCAGGGCCGACCGCAAGGCAACCAGGGCGGACAATGGCAGGGCCGACCGCAAGGCAACCAGGGCGGCCAGTGGCAAGGCCGTCCGCAGGGCAACCAGGGCGGTCAATGGCAAGGCCGACCCCAGGGCAACCAGGCCAGCCAGGGCCAAGGCCGACCCCAGAACAACTGGAACGGCCAATCGCAGGGCCGTCCCGCCACCGGTCATGACGACCACGGCCCCGGCCGGCCTTCCGGCGGGGGCGGCTCCTGGCAGGGCCGGCCGCCGTCCGCGCCCGGCAATGCCTGGCATGGCCGCCCGGGCGGCAACTGGGGGCCACATCCGTCGAACTGGCGGCCGGGCTATGTGGTGGACCGCGTGCCTTCGGGCTACTACCGGGTGCCCTGGCGCGGCAGCGACTACTTCTTCGACGACGGCTACTGGTACCGCCCCCATGGCGCGCGCTACGTGGTGGTGGCGCCGCCCTATGGCGTGCGGGTGAGCTACCTGCCGTCCTACGCCGAGCAGCTGTGGTTCGGCAGCATGCTGTACTTCCTCGCCGCCGGTACCTACTACCTGTTCGACAATTCCTCGCAGACCTACGAGGTGGTGCCGCCCCCGCCGCAGGTGGCGCAGGCCCCGCTGCCGACGAGCAATCCCTACGACGTGATCGCCTACCCGATGTACGGGCAGAGCCCGCAGCAGCAGGCCCAGGACCACTACGAGTGCCATACCTGGGCGGTCGGGCAGAGCGGTTTCGACCCGGCCATGGCCGGTTACGCGCCGTCGCAGCAGGCCGTGGATACCTATCGCGGCGCGCTGGGCAGTTGCCTGCAGGGGCGTGGCTACAGCATCAACTGATGGTTTCCCGGCCCACCACCTCCAGTGGGTCGGCATGCACCAGCACCTCGGCCCGGGGGAACTCGGCGCGGATCGCCAGCACGGCCTGGTCGCACAGGGTGTGGGCCTGGGACAGGCGCATGTCGCCGGGCAGTTCCAGGTGCAGCTGGACGAACCAGCGATCGCCGGAAATCCGCGTGCGCAGGTCGTGGGCGCCGACCACCCCGGGCACCTGGCGCACCAGTTCGAGCATGCGCTCGCTGACGTCCGCCGGCAGCTCCTCGTCCATCAGCACCGCCACCGATTCGCGGGCGATGCGCACGGCGCTCCAGAGGATGTAGGCGGCGATGCCCAGGCCGAAGACCGCGTCCATCCGCGGGAAGCCGTAGTGCGCCAGCAACAGGGCGACCAGGATGCTGCTGTTGAGCAGCAGGTCGGAGCGGTAGTGCAGCGAGTCGGCCTGCACCGCCAGCGAGCCGGTGCGCTTGATGACGTAGCGCTGCACGCCCAGCAGCGCGGCGGTCAGCGCCAGCGACAACAGCATCACCAGGATGCCCCAGCCGGTGGCGCCCAGCGGTTCGGGGTGCTGCAGGCGGTCCAGCGCCTGGGAGCCGATGAGCACCGCGCTGACCGAGATGAACAGCGCCTGGCCCATGCCCGATAGCGACTCCGCCTTGCCGTGGCCGTAGCGGTGGTCGTCGTCCGCCGGGCGCAGCGAATAGCGCACCGCCAGCAGGTTGAGCAGCGAGGCGGCGCCGTCGAGCAGGGAGTCGGTCAGGCCGGCCAGCAGGCTCACCGAGCCGCTGTGCCACCAGGCCAGGGCCTTGGCCACCACCAGGGTGACGGCCACCGCCAGCGAGGCTCTGGTGGCCAGGTGCAGCAGGCGGGCGCGCTGGTTGTCCAAGTTCAGCGGGTGTCCTGGCGTTGCGGCAGGAAATAGATGTAGTCGAGCAGCGGCGCCGGCTGGCCGAGGGCGGTGAGCGCGGCGCTCATCTGCCCGCGGTGGTGGGTGCCGTGGTTGACCAGGTGCTGGACGATGTCGGCCAGGCTCTGGCGGTGGTCCTGGCCGGCCATGTTGCGGTACTCCAGCAGCTTGCCGAGGTCGCGCTCGTCCTGCCGGGCCAGCCATTGTTTCCAGCCCTGCACGCCCTCGCGGAGGAAGTCGGCCAGGGCGGCGCGGTCCGGCGCGGCTTCGCTGTCCAGGCGGGTGAACTGCCAGGTGCGGCCCTCGACGCGGTCGAGCCAGATGCGGTCGACCACCGCGAGGTGGTTGAGGGTGCCGTGCAGGCTGCCGAAGAACAGCCCGCGCGGTTCGCGGTAGGCGGCCTCGTCCAGGGGCGCGACGGCCTCGAGGATGCGTTCGTGGGCCCACAGGTGGTAGTCGAGGAGTTTTTCCAGGTGGCGCCCCAGTGCCGCGTGCATGTCAGCCCTCCAGCTTGAGCCCCAGGCTGGCCAGCTGCTGCGGGTTGCCGACGCGCTGGATCAGGCGTGGGTCGTCCAGCGGTAGGGCACGGCCGGTCTCGCGTTCGATGATTGCCTTGAGTTTAGTCCGGTCCACCTGGCCGTCGGCGCCGACCGCCTCGTGCAGTTTCTCGGGGGCGACGGAGTATTTCTCGTCCGGCAGATAGATGGCTCCGGTGGCGAAGTCTACGCCGAAGGCGATCAGCCCAGGGATGATGTAGAACAACAGTCCGATGGCGTCGAACACGGCGATGGCCGGGTCGATGCGGCCGTCGATCTGCCCGCGGCGGTCGGGGTAGAACAGGGTGCCGCAGGCGGCCAGCTGGCTCAGCAGGGCTGCGCTGAGAACCGCGCAGGAAACTCGGGTGGCAAGACGCATCTAGGACCTCCGGAATGGGCTTCGAGCAACTATATCAATGCGGCGCAGGGGCCTCTATCGTCGGCCGCTGTTCCTTGTTGCATAGGACTGCGGCGGGCCGGCCGTGGTTCGCCGTTATAATCGCCGGTTCGTTGTTTCCGTGTGCTTAAGGGTGGATGAAATATAGCCATGAATGCCCTTCCCATCGATGCCATTCTGCCATCCCTGCGCCAGGCCCTGGGCGAGCGCCACGAGGCCGTGCTGGAGGCGCCGCCCGGCGCCGGCAAGACCACCCGGGTGCCGCTGGCGCTGCTCGACGAGCCCTGGCTGGCCGGGCAGGGCATCCTCATGCTCGAACCGCGCCGCCTGGCCGCCCGCGCCGCGGCCGAGCGCCTGGCCGCGGAGCTGGGGGAGAAGGTCGGCGAGACGGTCGGCTACCGCATCCGCCTGGACAGCAAGGTGGGGCCGAAGACGCGCATCGAGGTGGTCACCGAGGGCATCCTCACCCGCCGCCTGCAGGACGACCCGGCGCTGGAAGGCGTGGGCCTGGTGATCTTCGACGAATTCCACGAGCGCAGCCTGGACGCCGACCTGGCCCTGGCGCTGACCTTGAATGGCCGCGAGCTGCTGCGCGACACCCCGCTGAAGGTGCTGGTGATGTCCGCCACCCTGGAGGGCGAGCGGCTGTCCGCCTTGCTCGGCGAGGCGCCGGTGGTGCGCAGCGAGGGGCGTATGTTCCCGGTGGAGCTGCGTTGGGGCCGGCCCTGGCAGGTCGGCGAGTTCGTCGAGCCGCGGGTGGTGCAGACGGTGCTCCAGGCCTTGGCCGACGAGCCCGGCAGCCTGCTGGTGTTCCTCCCGGGGCAGGCGGAGATCCGCCGCGTCGCCGAGCAACTGGGCGAGGCCCTGGCCGGGCGCGACGAGGTGCTGCTGTGCCCGTTGCACGGCGAACTGGAACTGTCCGCCCAGCGCGCCGCCATCGAGCCGGCGCCGGCCGGCAAGCGCAAGGTGGTGTTGGCCACCAACATCGCCGAGACCAGCCTGACCATCGACGGCGTGCGCGTGGTGGTCGACGCCGGGCTGGCGCGGGTGCCGCGCTTCGACCCGGGCAGCGGCATGACGCGCCTGGAGACCCAGCGCATCTCCCGCGCCTCGGCCACCCAGCGCGCCGGCCGCGCCGGGCGCCTGGAGCCGGGCGTGTGCTACCGCCTGTGGTCCGAGGCGCAGCATGAGCAACTGCCGGCCTACGGAACGGCGGAAATCCTCCAGGCCGACCTCGCCGGCCTGGCGCTGCAACTGGGCCGCTGGGGCGTGGCGCCGGAGGAGCTGGCCTGGCTCGACGTGCCACCGGTGGCGGCCTACGCCCAGGCCCGCGAGCTGCTCGCGCGTCTCGGCGCACTGAACGACAGCGGCGCGCTGAACGCCCATGGCCAGGCCATGGCCGAACTGCCGGCGCATCCGCGCATCGCCCACCTGCTGCTGCGTGGCCAGGCGCTGGGCCTGGGCAGCCTGGCCTGCGACGTTGCCGCCTTGCTGGGCGAGCGCGACATCCTGCGCGGCGCCGGTGCCGACCTGCACGAGCGCACGGCGCTGCTCGCCGGAGAGTCGGCCGGCAACCGCGCCAGTCGCGGCGCAGTACAACGGGCCAAGCAACTGGCCCGGCAGTTCCGCGGCTACCTGCGTGGCAAGCCGAGCGAAGCGGTGGCCGACCCCGACCATCCACGCTGGCTGGGCGCGTTGCTGGCCTTCGCCTATCCCGACCGCGTGGCTCGCCAGCGTCGCGAGGGCGGCGGCGAATACCGCCTGGCCAACGGCCGCGCCGCGCAGTTCGGCGAGCCTGATGCCTTGATGAAGGAACCCTGGCTGGTGGTCGCCGACCTCGGCAGCCGCCAGGGCCAGCGCGAAGAACGCATCTACCTGGCCGCCGCCCTGGATGCGGCGCTGTTCGACTCGGTGCTGGCCGAGCAGGTGAGGGTGCACGACGAACTGGACTGGGACGAGCGCGAAGGCGTGCTGCGCGCCGAACGCCAGCGCAAGGTCGGCGAACTGGTGCTCAGCCGCGAGGCGCTGCTCGGCTTGGATGCCGAGGCCCGCAGCCGCGCGCTGCTCGGCCTGGTGCGGCGCAAGGGCCTGGAACTGCTGCCCTGGACCCCGGAACTGCGCCAGTGGCAGGCGCGGGTGAACCTGCTGCGCCGCCTCGATCTGGAAGGCAAGGGCGAAAGCGAGTGGCCGGACGTTAGCGATGCGGCCCTGCTGGCCTCCCTGGAGGACTGGCTGCTGCCGTACCTGGGCAAGGTCTCGCGCCTGGCCCACTTCGCCAACCTGGAGCTGCCCGGCATCCTCCACGGCCTGCTGCCCTGGCCGCTGCCGCAACGCCTGGACGAACTGGCGCCACGCACCCTGCAGGTGCCGTCCGGCTCGAGCATCCGCCTGGACTACAGCGAATTCCCGCCGGTATTGGCGGTGCGCCTGCAGGAACTGTTCGGCCTGGCCGACACCCCGCGCATCGCCGGCGGCCGCCTGGCGGTGAAACTGCACCTGCTGTCGCCAGCGCAGCGCCCGGTGCAGGTGACCCAGGACCTGGCCAATTTCTGGCGCAGCACCTACGCCGAGGTGAAGAAGGACCTCAAGGGCCGCTACCCCAAGCACTACTGGCCGGACGATCCGCTGATCGCCGAACCCACCGCACGGGCCAAGCCGCGCAAGACTTGAAAATGCCGTCTACGGCAAGCCCCGCGGGCGGTTTTCCGGCTGATTTCGAGGCGCTACGGGCGCAGCGCCGCGCAGGCCGCCTCGTCTACAATAGGCACAAACCATCCAGAGTCCCCCCATGTCCGAAACCGACAGCCGTGCGCTGCAAGACCTGCCGCTGGAGCAGCTGATCGCCTGCCATGAATGCGACCTGCTGATGCGCCGCGAGCCGGTCCCCACGGGCAACCGCTCGGTCTGCCCGCGCTGCGGCTACGAGCTGGAAATCCACCGGCCGCACATGGTGCGCCGCGCCATGGCGCTGGTGCTCACCGCGCTTTTCCTCTACATCCCGGCCAACTTCCTGCCGATCATGAAGATCGACATCCTCGGCCAGGTCGGTATCGACACCGTCTGGGGCGGGGTGCTTGGCCTGTACGCTTCGGGCATGCACGGAGTGGCCGTGCTGGTGTTCCTGTGCAGCATGGTGATTCCCCTGGCCAAGCTGCTGTGCCAGCTGTTCGTCCTCTGCAGCCTGCGCTTCGACGTGGCGCGCGCGCAGGCCATGCAACTGCTGCGCTGGTACCAGCACCTGCGCGAGTGGGGCATGCTGGAGGTCTACCTGATGGGCATTCTGGTGGCCATCGTCAAACTGATCGATATGGCCGAGCTGCACATCGGCGTGGGCCTGGCCTGCTTCATCGGCCTGCTGCTCAGCCAGATATGGCTGGAGGTGACCATGTCGCGCCACCAGGTGTGGGAATCGCTGGCCGGGGAGTTCGACGATGAGGGCCATTGACGCCGGCATCCTGACCTGCGGCGAATGCCACCAGCTCAACCGCGCCACCGACGAGGAGCCGCAGCACTGTTCGCGCTGTGGCTCGGTGCTGCACGCGCGGCGGCCGAACAGCCTCACCCGCACCTGGGCGCTGCTGATCACCGCGGCCATCCTCTATATCCCGGCGAACCTGCTACCGATCATGACCGTCAACTTCCTTGGCAGCGGCACCCCGGCGACCATCATGGAAGGGGTGGTGGAGCTGATCCACGCGGACATGATCCCGGTGGCCGCGGTGGTGTTCGTCGCCAGCATCCTGGTGCCGACCTTCAAGCTGGTCGGCATCGCCCTGCTGCTTTATTCGGTGCAGCGCCACCAGCCGATGTCGGCGCGGCAACGCATCCTGATGTACCGCTTCATCGAGTGGATAGGTCGCTGGTCGATGCTCGATATCTTCGTCATCGCCATCCTCGTGACCCTGGTGAACTTCGGCAACCTGGCCAGCATCGAGGCGAACCTCGGTGCAGCCGCCTTCGCCACTGTGGTGGTGCTGACCATGCTGGCGGCAGTGACTTTCGATCCCAGGCTGATCTGGGATAACACGGACGCGGAAAACGACGATGAGTGAACTCCCCACCCCGAAACTGCGCAAGACCACCAACTGGTCGGCGATCTGGATCCTGCCGCTGATCGCCCTGGCCATCGGCGCCTGGCTGGCCTGGCGCGCCTACGACCAGGCCGGGGTGACCATCAACATCCAGTTCGAGAGCGGCGATGGCATCCAGCCGAACAAGACCGAGGTGATCTTCAAGGGCATCGCCGTGGGCAAGGTCATCGACCTGCACGTGAACAAGCCTACCCTGGGCGTCACCGCGGTGGTCGAGATGCGCAAGGAAAGCATCGAGTACCTGAGCAAGCGCACGCGCTTCTGGCTGGTCAAGCCGCGCGTGTCCCTGGCCGGGGTGACCGGGCTGGAGACCCTGGTGTCGGGCAACTACATCGCCGTCGACCCGGTGAAGGGCGAGCTCAACCACGACTTCGTCGCGCTCAAGGAGCCGCCGCCGCTGTCCGACAGCCTGCCCGGCCTGCACCTGATGCTCAAGGCCGAGCGCCTGGGTTCGCTGGAGCAGGGCAGCCCCATCTACTACCGGCAGATCCAGGTCGGCCAGGTGAAGAGCTACCAGCTGGCCGACGACCAGAAGACCATCGAGGTGAAGATCCACATCGAGCCGGCCTACGCCAACCTGGTGCGCAAGCACACGCGCTTCTGGAACGCCAGCGGCATCACCCTGTCCGGCAGCCTCAGCGGCCTGAAGCTGCGCACCGAGTCGCTGGCCAGCATCGCCGCCGGCGGCATCGCCTTCGCCACCCCGGACAGCTACCCGGACAGCCCGCCCACCGACCCGACCAAGCCCTTCCGCCTCTACGAGGACTACGACGCCGCCCAGGCGGGCCTGGCGGTGCGCCTGAAGGTGGACGACGTCAGCGGCCTTTCCGCCGGCAGCACCCCGGTGATGTACAACGGCGTGCAGGTGGGCACGGTGAAGGCCATCGACATGAACAAGGACTTCAACGGCGCCACCGCCACCCTGTCCATGGACCCGCGCACCGAGGACTTCCTCAACGGCAAGACCGAGTTCTGGCTGGTCAAGCCGAGCATCTCGCTGGCCGGCATCACCGGGCTGGAGGCGCTGGTGAAGGGCAACTACATCGCCGTGCGCTTCTCCAAGGAGGGCGAGCCGACCCGCGAGTTCACCGTGCGCCCGAAGGCGCCGCCGCTGAACCTGGACGCGCCCGGCCTGCACCTGGTGCTGACCAGCGACCGCCTGGGTTCGCTGGAGGTGGGCACGCCCATCCTCTACCGGCAGATGAAGGTCGGCACCGTACAGAGCTACCAGCTGTCCCGTGATCGCCAGCGGGTGGTGGTGGGCGTGCACATCGAGCCCGAATACGCGGCCCTGGTGAACACCTCGACGCGCTTCTGGAACGTCAGCGGCGTGACCCTGAGCGGCGACCTCAACGGCATCAAGTTCAAGAGCGAATCGCTGCAGACGCTGATCAGCGGCGGCATCGCCTTCGACACCCCCGATCCCAAGGCCGCGCCCATCACCAAGGTGCGCCGCTTCGCCCTCTACGACAGCGAGGACAGCGCCCACGCCAAGGGCCAACTGATCGAGCTGCGCGCCGACTCGGCCGACGGCCTGCGCGAGGGCACGGTGATCCGCTACCGCGGCCTGGACGTGGGCCGTGTGGAGCAGGTGGACCTCAGCCGCGACCTCGGCGGCGTGGTGCTCAAGGCGCGCCTGACCCGCGCCCAGGACAGCATCGCCCGCCAGGGCAGCCGCTTCTGGGTGGTCTCGGCGCAGTTGGGCCTGCGCGGCGCGGAGAACCTCGGCACCCTGGTCAGCGGCCCGTACATCGAAGTGCTGCCGGCGGCCAAGCCGGGCCCGGCGCAGACCGGCTTCAAGCTGCTGGGCCAGGAACCCAACCGCCTGCTCGACGCCGACGGCCTGCGCCTGACCCTCAGCGCCGCCCGCCGCGGCTCGCTGAAGCCGGGTGTGCCGGTGACCTACCGCGAGGTGCAGGTGGGCAAGGTGACTTCCTTCGAACTGGGCGAGCAGGGCGACCGGGTGCTGATCCACATCCTCATCGAGCCGCGCTACGCGCCTCTGGTGCGCACCGGCAGCCGCTTCTGGAACACCAGCGGGGTAGGGGTGGATGCCGGCCTGTTCAAGGGGGTGAAGGTGCGTACCGAGTCCTTCGAGACCATCCTTGCCGGCGGTGTGGCCTTCGCTACGCCGGACAATGCGCAGATGGGCGCCGCGGCGCGGCCGGGGCAGACCTTTGCGCTGTTCGACGAGTACCAGGATGAGTGGCTGCAGTGGGCGCCGAAGATTCCGCTGGGGAAGGCGGTGGGCGAGTAGGGCGTATAACCGTTCGCGGTTATACGCCGCTTATCCGAGACCAAGCGCCCCGCCGGGAGACCGGCGGGGCGTTTTTGCTTGGGACGTTCGGGGGCTTTTGATTTTCGTAGGAGCGAGCTTGCTCGCGAATGGTCCCAGTCCGAAGAGCACCCTCTCCCCAGCCCTCGGCTGCGCGCCCCGCCCTGAAGGGAGAGGGGGCTTGTCCGTGCCGAGAGAGAGTATGGGTTCTACTGGAAACTACCGTGCTGACCGGCTGACTCGGGAAAGCCAGGCCGCGCCGAACGGTCCCCTCTCCCTTCAGGGAGAGGGTTAGGGAGAGGGGGCGGAGTGTCCCACCGCACCTATGTCACAAGGAGCTTGGTTCGCGAGCAAGCTCGCTCCTACGAAAAGCGCTTCCGCCTTCAGCGCCCAGTCCGCGCTGCCCGCGTCGTCAGCAGGTACACCGGCACCCCGGAAATCAGGATCAGCAACGCCGCATACGGCGCCGCCGCCGCGTACTCCAGCGTCGAGGTATGCACCCACACCGCCGTAGCCAATGTCGTTAGCCCCGTAGGCCCAAGCACCAGGGTGGCGGTCAGCTCCTTCATGCTGTCGAGGAACACCAGCACGAACCCCGCGCCCATGGCCGGCGAGATGATCGGCAGGGTGATGCGCAGGAAGGCGCGCAGCGGCGTCTGGCCCAGCGTGCGGGCGGCTTCTTCCAGTTGCGGCGAGGCCTTTTCCAGAGCCACGCGGATCGGCGCCTGGGCCAGGGGCAGGAACAGCAGGGCGTAGGCGATCAGCAGCAGCGCGCTGGTCTGGTACAGGTCCGGCACGTAGTGCAGGGCGAAGTACACCAGCGACAGGGCGATCACCAGCCCCGGCAGGGCCTGCAGCAGGTAGGGCAGGCGTTGCGCCCAGCGCGCCAGCGGGCCGGGGTAGCGCACCACCAGGATGCTCACCGGCAGCGCCAGCAGGCAGCCGAGCAGGGCGCCGCCGAAGGACAGCGACAGCGACGACAGCAGCGCCTGGCCGATTTCCAGCAGCGGGAAGGCCGCCGAGGCGCCGGTGAGCAGCCAGTAGCCGAGCATGGCCATGGGGATGCCGGTGCCGATCACCACCAGCGCCACCAGCAGCAGTTGCAGCGGCCATTTCCAGGCGTGCAGGCGCACCCGCTCGGCCTGCCGCGCGCTGCCCTGGCCGGTGCGCACCAGGCGGCCGCGGCCGCGCATGCGCAGTTCCAGCCACAGCAGCAGGAAGCACAGCGCCAGCAGCACCGAGGAGAGCATGGCCGCGGTGGCGTTGCTGAACTCCAGTTCGAACTCCTGGTAGATCGCCGTGGTGAAGGTCTGGAAGCGCAGGATCGACAGCGCGCCGAACTCCACCAGCATGTGCAGCGCCACCAGCAGGCTGGTGGCGGCCAGGGTCGGGCGCAGCAGCGGCAGGGTCACCCGCCAGAACACCTGGCGGCGCGACACGCCGAGCATGCGCGCGCTTTCCTCCAGCGACGGGTCGAGGTTGCGCAGGGTGGCGGCCAGCGGCAGGTACACCAGCGGGTACTTGGACATCGCCATGACCAGCACCGCGCCGCCCAGGCCTTCGTAGGCCGGGCTCAGCGACACCCAGGTGAAGCTGCTGACGAAGGAGGGGATGGCGAACGGCAGGCACAGCAGCACGTTCCAGTAGCGCCGCCCGGGCAGGTCGCTGCGTTCCACCAGCCAGGCGCAGGCCAGGCCGAGCAGGGCGCTGAGCACGGTGACCAGCACCAGCAGCTTGAGGGTGTTGCCGAACAGGCGGAACACGTAGGGCCGCCAGAGCAGTTCCCAGGCCACGTGCCAGCCCGAGTCCCAGGCCTTGGCCGCGACGTAGAACAGCGGCAGCGCCGCCAGCAGGGCGAGCAGGAGCACCGGCGGCAGCAGCCACAGCGGCGCCTTGCGCCCGTGGCCGCCGCGGGCCTGGACCACGGGCGCGGCGATGGACATCAGTTCAGGCCGACGTCGCGTTCGAGGTCCAGCGCGTCCTTGGCCTCACCCATGTCGGCGGGGCTGAGCTGCGGCGGGTTCAGCTCGGCGAACGGCTTGAGCTGCGGGTCGGCCTGCATGCCCTTGCGCAGCGGGTACTCGGCGGACTGGCTGAGGATGGCCTTCTGGCCCTCTTCGCTGAGCATGAAGGCGACGAACTGCTGGGCTTCCTGCGGGTGCTGGCTGGACTTGAGCACGGCGGCGCCGGAGACGGTGACCAGCGCGCCCGGGTCCTGGTTGCCGAAGAAGTACAGGCGCGAGTTCAGCTCGCCCTTCTCCTTCTTCAGGGTGTACCAGTAGTAGTTGTTGATCAGCGCCATGTCGACCTCGCCGTTCTCCACGGCTTTCATGGCGGTGACGTTGTTGGTGTAGATGCCGCCGAAGGCCTTCAGGCCGGTGAGCCAGTCCTCGGCGGCGTCGCGGCCCTTGAGCTTGATCACCGCGGAAACCTGTTCGAGGAAGGCGCCGCTGGTGGGGACGAAGCCGAAGCGCCCGGACCACTGCGGGTCGGACAGGTCCATCAGGCTCTTGGGCAGGTCCTTCTCGTCGATCTTCTTCGGGTTGTAGGCCAGCACCCGGGCGCGGGCGGTGATGCCCACCCAGTCGCCCTTGCCGCCGGCGTTCTGCGCCTCGACCAGGGCCAGGGTGCCGGCGTCCAGCGGGGCCAGCAGGCCGGCGCCGGACAGGCGCATCAGCGGCGGCGATTCCTCGGTGTAGATGACGTCGGCCGGCGAGCGCGCGCCTTCCTCGGTGATCTGGCTGGCCAACTGGCCGTCGCCGCCCTTGCGGATCTTGACCGGGATGCCGGTCTTGTCGGTGAAGGCCTTGGCGATAGCGATGCCGGTGGCGGCATGCTGGCCGTTGTACAGGGTGAGGGTGACCGGATCGGCAGCGGCGTGCAGAGACAGGCCGCCGAGCAGGCAGGCCAGGACAGCGCCCTTGACGCCGGCGAGCAGACGAACAGACATGGAAACTCCCGTGGTGTCGCCAATGAGAATGCAAGCCATTATATGTAACCTAGCCTTTCCGGCCAAACTCCATAGCTTGCTCATGAATGCCACCGCCGGCTGCGCGCCGGCGGCGGGGGCGCTCAGGCCGGCTCCGCGGCCTCTTCGGCCGTGGCGGCGGGGTGGTCGACGGCCAGTTCGCGGCGGCGGATGAACTTCCAGTCGGCCTCGTCGATGTAGATGCCGTTGGGCCCGCTGCCGCCTTCCAGGTCGATGGCTACCTGCGCCGATACCTGCGGCTTGACGCTCGCCAGGATCGGCACGAAGCCCAGCTGCAGGCTGGTTTCCAGCAGCGCGGCCTGGTTGCGTTCGTCGATGTCGGCGGCCTCGTCGAGGTAGTAGGGCAGGCGGATGCGCCCGGCCTGCTCGCGGTCCATCAGGTGCAGCAACAGGTACATGTTGGTCAGCGCCTTGATGGTCATGGTGGTGCCGTTGGAGGCGGCGCCGTCGATGTCGGTGTGGACGATCGGCTGGCCGCCGACCTTGGTGATCTCGAACGCCAGCTCGAACAGGTCCTTCAGGCCCAGCTGGTTGTTGTTCGCCGCCACCAGGCGCGACAGGTAGTCCTTGGCTTCCTCGTTCTTGGCATCCTGCTCGGCGCTCTGCGTCAGGTCGAACACCGAGAGGTTCTCGCCTTCCTCGTACTGGCCGGCGCTGTGGATGATCTGGTCGATGTGCTTGAGCGCTTCCTTGTTCGGCGCCAGCACGATGCGGAAGCTCTGCAGGTTCGACACCTGGCGCTTGTTGATCTCGCGGTTGAACAGCGCCAACTGGTGTTCGAGGTTGTCGTAATCGCTGCGGATATTGCGCAGCGTCCGCGCGATGTCGGTCACCGCCGCGCGGCGCGCCTTGGCCAGGGTCAGGGCTTCGTCGGTGCGGTGCGCGTAGGCGTTGATCAGCAGTTGCAGGCGACGCTCGGGGTCGTCCTCGCTGTCGAACTTGGCCACGCCCTTCAGGCGCACCTGGGCGTACAGCGCCTCGATCTGGCCGTCGATGCGCTGCAGTTGCTGCCAGGTGTCCTGGTAGTCGTTGAGCAGCGGCAGCAGGTTGTCCAGGGAGTCGTCCACCGGCTCCATGAACGGCGTGCCGAACGGCAGGTCGGCGGGCAGCAGCTGGCGGCGGCGCAGGGCGTCGTCGAGGGTGCGCTGCTTGGCTTCCAGGTCGGCCAGCTGGCGGCCCACCAGCTGCAGCTTGGCGGAGAGCTGCTGGACGCGCTCGGTGAAGGCGTCGGCCGAGCGCTTGAGTTCGTCCTGGGTGGCTTCCAGTTGCGCGAGTTTTTCCAGCTTGGCCGGTTCCTCGGCGCTCAGCGTCTCGCTGCGGCGGAAGTCTTCCAGGGCCTTCTGCGCGTCGAGCACGTCCTGGTACAGCTTGTCGGCCTGGGCCTTGCTGGCGTGGCGGTCGGCGGCCACGGCCTGCTGCGTCTTGAGCTGCTTGAGCTCCTTCTCCAGGCGCTCCTTCTGGTCGCGCAGGGCGGCGCGGTCGGCCAGGGCCTGCAGCGCCGGCGGCTCGATGTGCGAGAGGTCGATGGCAAGACCCGGCACTTCGAAGCGCTCGCCCTTGAAGGCGTCGAGGATCTTCTCGACGCTGCCGACCCACTGGCCTTCCTCGTCCAGGCTCACGCCCTTGTCGCCCAGCGGCAGGCTGAACAGCGCGCCGTTGAACAGGCGCATCAGGCGCTCCACGTCCTGCTGCGAGAACTCCTCGCGCAGGCGCGCATAGCTGTTGTTGTCGGCGTGTTCGAGCTGCTGGCGCACGCTCTTCACGCGCTTCTCCAGGTCGCGCACGCGCTCGTCGAGGTCTTCGCTGGAGAACTGCCGCGAGTGGGCCAGGGCGCCGGCCAGTTCGTCGTGGGCGTCCTTGGCGGCGAGCAGCTGCTGCTCCAGGACCTTGGCGTCGTCGACCAGGGCGAAGCGGTTCTTCAGCACCGCCAGCTCGCCCATCCAGCGCTGGATCTCGCTGATCTCGCGCTCCAGGCGCATCAGCTCGGCGGTGCCGCCGCGCTGTTCGTTCTGCAGGCCGTCCTGCTCGCTGCGGTAGTGCTCGGCCTGGATCACCAGCTCTTCCTTGCGCGCGCCGGCGTAGTCTTCCCAGGTGCCCAGCAGGTTGTCGAGCAGCGGCGAAAGGCGGTGCATCTTGCCGCGCAGGAATTCGCGCTGCTGCACGCCGTTGGCCAGCGCCTCGACCAGCGGGCCGGCGGCGACCAGGGCCTGGTAGTCGCCCTCCATGCGGCGCACGTCGCGGAAGGCTTCCTCGCAGGCGGCGATGTAGTCGACGCTACCCGAGCGCAGGCTGTGCTCGAAGGCGTCGAGGAACAGCTGCTTGAGCTTGGCCGCGGTGATCTCGCGCATGTGCAGCAGGTTGATGAACAGCGAGCGGAAGGTCTTCAGGCTCTGCTCGCTGGTGGAGCGCAGCGGGATCAGCGTCAGGTCCAGCGGCACCGAGGTGTGCCCGCCGACCAGCAGCCGGCGCAGCTCGTCGGGCTTGAGTTCGTAGGCCTTCAGGCCGGCGCGCTCCAGGCTGGCGTACAGCTCGCGCAGGCGCAGGCAGGTGCCGTTCTTCTGGTAGTGCTCCAGGTCCAGCTCGCCCTGGTAGGCGAAGAACTGGTGGCCGAAGCCGCCGCCCGGGCCGCGCCCGCCGCAGCCGATGACGTGGCGGCCGTGGGGCAGTTCCAGCTCGATGAGGATGTAGCTGGTGTCGGTGGCGAAGTAGAACTTGCGCGAGGCTTCCAGGCTGTACTTGCCGAAGCTCATGTCCGACATGCGCGCCAGGATCGGGAACTGCAGCGCGTTGATCGAGGCGGACTTGCCGAGGTTGTTGGCGCCGTACACCGACAGCGGCTGCTCCAGGGGGAACACGCCGAGGCTGTAGCCGGCAGTGTTGAGCAGGGCGAAGCGGCGAATGCCGTAGCGTTCCTGGGTCATGCCTGGGCCTCCATGTCGGCTTGTTCTTCGGCGATGGCGCGGGCGAGGGCGTCTTCCTCACTTTCCACTTCTTCAATGAGCGGCGCGGCCGGCTCGGCGGGTTCTTCCAGGCTGACGATCGGCTCCTCGTCTTCCTCGGCCAGGGCCGGGGCGACGTAGGCCAGGTCCTTGGCGTGCAGGCTGGCGGCCAGGTCGCGGTCCTGCTGCACCGACAGGCAGACGTCGAGGAAGCGGTGCATCGGCGGCAGGAAGCGGTACACGCCGTTGTCCTCGGCGGCGAAGCCGAGCTGGGTCATCCGGCGCATGACCTTCTCTTCCAGTTCCTCCTGGGTGGTCACCTCGGCCTGCAGGAACAGGTCGCGGTACTTCTCCAGCAGCGGCGGCAGCTCGTCGCGGCCGATGCTGCCGCCGTCGAGCACGGCCAGCGGGTCGCGGCCCTGGTCGGCCAGGTGCTCCACCAGGATGAAGGTGAACAGCGCCAGGCGCTGGGCGGTCTTGTTGACCTGGGCGCCGATCTGCTCGGGGACGAAGTAGTAGAAGCCGCGGGTGTCGCAGACCAGCTCGAAGCCCAGCGAGCGGAACAGCGCGCGGTACTGGTCCTGCTGGTTGGACAGCTGGCTGTACAGCTCGGGGTCGCGGCGGCTGATGTGGAAGCCCTTGAACAGCTCGCGGAAGATCGGCCCGAGCTGGGTCAGTTCGGAAAGATTAATTTGCATGGGGTTCGCTCGCTTTGTCGGCCTTGCCGCTCGGGGCGGCGAGCAGGGCGAAGGAGCACAGGCTGACGCTGTGCTGGGCGGTATCGTAGTCGCGGCGCTCCAGGCGCTCGCGCTGGAAGCGGCCGTCGCGCGACAGGCGCGAGAACCAGTAGAGCAGCTCGTCGGTGGCGCCCTCGGGCTCCTGCTGCAGCAGCCAGACCATCAGGTCCGGCAGCGGCAGGGCGGCCTGGCAGCGCTCGAGCATCTCCCGCGCGGTGCGTGGCGCGTTGCGCGGGCCGTCGCCGCCGCGCTTGCCGGTCGCCTTGGGGAAGTGCGCGGGCTTGGGCTCGAAGCGGGCCAGGGCGAAGACGTAGCTTTCCACCTGCGAGGCGCTGCCGAGGAAGGTGCTCTGCGGCCGGGTGAACAGCGGCAGGGAGGCCTGGGGCACGGCGTCGATGCCCTTGCGGCGGATCACCGACAGGGCCAGCGCGGCGCCGCGAGTGATCGCGTTGTGCCGGCGGGCTTCCTCGCGCAGCGGCAGCAGCAGTTCGCGGGCGCGGCGCAGGGTGAGCTGGGCGGTGGTCTGCATCTCCAGGATGCGCGCGTGGGTGCGCAGCAGCTGGTCGTCGTCCACCAGTTGGCCGAGACGCTGCTGTTCGCCCAGCAGGCGCAGCAGCACCTGCTCGACGCGGCGCACGCCCTGTTCGAAGGCGCCGTCGGCGGAGACCAGCTGGATCATCGGCTCGACGTACTCGTCCCAGGTCGCCAGGACCTCGGCGTAGCGCTGGCGCAGGGGAATCTGCCGGTCGCTGGTCTTGGCCCGCTCGGCCACGGCGATCAGCGCCTGTTCGTCGTTGGCCAGCTTCTTCAGCACGTCGCGCACGCGCATGTCGAGCAGGCGCAGCTGGCGCGCCAGGTCGTTGCCGTCGCGCACCTCGAAGGCGTCGCGGATGTAGCCGGCCAGGCGTTCCAGGTGGCGCAGGTAGGCCTCGATCTCCAGGCACAGGCCCAGGCGGTGCTCGTGGCGCAGGTAGGCGAGGAAGTCGTGGATCTGGGCGTTCAGCTCGAAGCGGTTGGGGCTCTTGGCCACCGGCACCAGGATGTCCAGGCGGATCCACTGGTCGAGCAGGGCGGTGACGTCCGCCGGGCTGCCTTCGGGCAGCTGCGCCGTGAGTTGCAGGCGCAGCTCCGCCAGGGCCAGGGTGCCGCTGTCGAAGCGCTCGCAGAGCGGTTCGAGCAGGGCCCAGTGTTCGGCGAGGGCGCGCAGTACGCGTCGGGGGTCGATCATCGGGTAGCCGCTGTTGACGGGTAAAGGGGGCGATTGTACTGCAAAGGTCCGCCCGCGGCGGAAGGGGTGACGAAACGCGGCAGTTTACGCCGTGCGGGATGTCGCCAAGGCCCTGAAAAGCGGCCTTAACCCCCTGAAATTCCTGGCATGTTTTCTGCCAGTTGGCTAACAGCCACTAGCCAATTGCCGCCATGACTTACGACGCCGCACTCGCCAAGGCCCGCTGGGCCGAACTGGAGCGCCAGGACGACCTGGACTGGGACCTGGACGCCATCACCGACCGCAGCGAGGCCATCGACTTCCTCAGGCGCTTCGAGAACCGCCTGTGCATCTATTCCTCCTACGTGGAGAAGCTCTACAGCAACTACAGCTTCGTGATCCCGGAGAGCCAGGAGGGCGGCATCACCATCCTGCCCAACGAGCAGGCCTGGTTCGATACCTTCCACGACATCCCCGCCGACGCCGTGGAACCCACCGGTATCCACATCCTGCCCGGCGAGACCATGGGCCACAGCGGCCTGTACCTGAAGATCCCCGGCGAGCACCGCCTGGTGGGCTCCGCCGAGCTGCCCTTCCAGGACGGCCTGAAGCTGCTGATCCGCCGCTACCGCATGCGCGACGAGCCCTTCCTGCCGGTACTGGTCAAGGGCGACCTGCGCGAGTACGAGGCGCGCATGCCCTCGCTGCACCTGCACCGGCTCAACAGCGCGAAGCTGCAAACGCAGTCGCGGCTGAACCTGGAGGCCATCAAGGGCGCCATCGCCGAGCACCTGATCGGGCTGTTCCGCCACGGCTGACGCGGCTGTTACGCCGGTGTGACCTTGGGTAACACGGCGGCCACCTGCCAGCAGGCGATTCTCGACTATGGGTCGGGCCGCAAGGGCCGACGACTCCCTATAGTGGCAGACAGGGCTTTTGCCCCTTGGTCGGCGAACGAGAAAAGAACAAGAGGTGGCCATGGCCAGCAGCCGTATCAGCCTTCCGCGCCCCGCCCGCATTGCGCTGGCGATGGGCGCCTGCCTTGCCTGGATGGCCCTGGCGGCGCGCGCCGACATGGTCGCCCTGGACGACGAGCAACTGTCCGACGTGCAGGGCGCCGGCATCGGCTTCGTGGTGGACAACGCCATGATCGACGGCAGCAAGGCCACCACCAACATCACCGGGCTGAAAGACCCCAACGGCAAGGACGTCTCCATCGCGGTGCGCAATCTCTACCTGGGCGCCACCGGCAGCAACCACGGCAGCAACCTGCAGCCGGTGACCATCGGCCGCCTGACCTATCCCTTCAAGCTCAACCTGGCCAAGGGCTCGGTGCTCACCACCCAGCTCGCCGACGGCCGCGTGGTCAACACCCTGCCCAGCGACGCCGACGTGCTCGAACTGGCCTTCCCGCCGCTGATAGCCAACAACGCCGGGCAGCCCTGCATCAGCGGCTACGCCGGCGCCGGCAGCGGCTGTTCGAGCCGCGCCAGCGAGAAGGTCGACCTGGGCGCGCGCTTCGACTTCACCGTGCCGGTCAGTGGCGGCACCCGCACCGACGTGCTGGCCCTGGACTTCCAGGACCTGGCGATGGACGGCAGCTACCTGCGCCTGTGGGGCTCCAGCGCGCGCAGCCAACTGGTCGGCGAACTGCGCCTGAACCTCTACGCCAAGACCCTGGACATCCTCTCCTGCGCCGCGGGCAACACCAACTGCGCCAGCGCGGCGGAGAAGGCCGCGCGCAGCGTCTACCTGACCAATGCCTACGCCAGCGTCGCCCTGGGCTACGGCAAGTCCCAGCCGCTGCTGCTGTCGGTGACCGCCGACGGCAACTTCACCTTCGAGCTGCCCATGCTGACCGCGGCCAACGCCGCGGACTTCTACGCCAACGCGCCGCGCACCAGCCTGGTGATCGACAACCTGAACATCGGCGGCACCCGGGCCTCCTACGGCGCGGTGCCGACCGGCGGGGTCAACCTGGGGCGCAGCGAGCTGTCCGGGTTGAGCTTCAACTACCTGAAAGTCACTTCCCACAACCTCTGACGGAGCACGGCACGATGAGTTTTCCACCGCTGCTTCCGCCCGGCCGCCGGCTCCGGGCCGCCGCCGTCGCCCTGCTGGCGATGCTGGCCGGCCCGCTCGCCCAGGCGGAACTGCGCACCCTGCCGGACGACGACCTCGGCCAGGTGGTCGGCCAGGACGGCCTGAGCCTGGGTGTCACGGTCAACATCCAGAAGACCCCCAGCATCACTCGTTGCCCGGGTGGCTGCGGCGCGCGGGTGGCGATCCAGCCGGCGGGCAGCGGCAACAACTTCCTGGTGCTGGACAACATCAGCGGGACCTTCAGCTTCGACGAGGTCACCGTGGACATCCTCTCCATCAACAGCGGCTTCGGCGGCGACGGCGCGGCCTTCAACCGCCAGGTCCTGCGGGTCGGCCTGAAGGACGTCAACTTCAACGGCGTCAGCCTGACCCTGGCCGGCGCCAACAAGGCCCGCAGCACCGATGCCGGCCTGGTGCAGACCGACCTGCTCAGCGCCCGCGTCGACGGCGTGTTGCACGTGCAGGGCAACCTCAACCTGTTCCAGGTCCCGGCCCGATGAGGGGAGCGCGCATGGCCGGGACCAAGCTCCAGGGGGAAAACCCATGACCTTCCTTTCCGTACGGCGCCTGCTGCTGGCCGGCGTGCTGCTGTGCCTGGCCGGCGGCGCGAACGCCGAGCTGCGGGCGCTGAGCGACAGCCAGCTGTCCGACGTCACCGGCCAGGCCTTCATCAACCTGGCCACCGACGCCGCCGCGGGCATCAACTACACCCGCCTGAACATCGGCGCCACGGTGGAAACGCAGCTGAACATGAACAAGCTGCAGCTCGGCCTCTACGACCGCGCCGGCGAAGCCGCCAACAGCGCGGACATTTCCATCAACAACTTCGCCCTGGGCACGGTCAACAACCAGACCGGGCAGATCAACCCCTTCACCATCGTCGATCCGTACGTCGAGTTCGCCTACGACGGCAACAAGATGGTCGGCGTGCGCATCGGCTTCAACCAGGCCAAGGGCGTGCTTTCCGGCGACATCCAGTCGCTGACCGGGAACATTCCGGTGCACATCAAAGGCACTGCCGACGCCATCTACAACAAGGCCACGGTAGGGCAACAGCTGCTGCTCGGCCTGGCGGGCATCTACCGCAGCAGCACGGTGGAGGCGGATGCCGGCCTGGTCACCTCCGGCGGCGCCAGCGACCCGGTGCGCGGCACCTACGCCGGCATGACCAACGGCTCGCAGCTGGACTGCACCAATGGCTGCGTGCCGCTGTGGACGGACATCGTCACCGGGCTGTTCACCTCCAACAACTGCGCCATCCTCGGCATCACCACCTGCTTCAAGCTCAGCCAGTTCCAGTCGCTGCCGGTGGGCGACCTGAGCCAGGCCGGCCTGGCCGGCGCCGCCAAGGGCTTCTTCATCTCCCTGCAGAGCCAGGACGTGCAGTGGCGCGACATGGACACCGGGCAGATGATCACCGCGCTCAAGGGCGCCTTCATGAACATGCCCAAGTACCGCGACGCCAACGGCAACCTGGTTTCGCCGATCAACATCGACTTCAACCAGGCCTTCAACGGCATTCCCCGCCAGGACACCTGCGTCGGCATGAACAAGGGCTGCTGAGCGGCCCATCCGCCGGCCGGCCTTTCCGTCGGGCGCGTTTCACGCGACAATTCCGCTCCGTTGCGTTTAGCCCTGCGCCCGCAGGATGCCCACAGGTACAGGACTCTTGATCGAAGAAGCCCGCCGTCGCGCCTATCTCGGCGCCATGCAGGTCGCCTCCTGGCTGCCCCGCGTGGTGCTGCCCTTCGCCGCGCCTTCGCGCCCGCAGCTGCTGGAAGTGCCGGAGCCCGTCCAGGCTCCGGCGCCGAGCGCCGCGCCCGAAACCGCCAGCACGCCGCCGGCCGCCGCGCCGGAGAAACCGGCGCCGACGGCCGAGGCCCGGCCAGCGATCCCGGTGGTGGTGCCGCGCCCCGCTGCCCAGACCCGCACGCCGGTGGCCGCCGAGGCACCTGCCGAAGCCGAGGCGCCTGCGCCACGCGCGCCGGTCGAGCCGCCGCCGCGCTTCAGCCTGCAATTGCTGCGCGCCGGCGCCTGTGCGCTGCTGGTCGAGCTGCCCACCGGCGAGCCCCTGGCCAGCCGCGACCCGGCCTACCTGCTGCTCAAGGACCTGCTGCGCGCCGCCGGCTTGCCGGACAGCCCGCAACTGCTCGGCGAGCCGGTGCGCTGGCCGCTGCTTTCCGGCGGCAACATGGACCAGGGCCCGCAGGCGGCCCGCGAGTTCGTCCAGGGCTTCGTCGCCGCGCGCCTGGAAGACAGCGGCCCGTGCCGCTGCCTGTGGCTGGTCGGCCGGCCCGCCGTGCGCTTCGCCGGCGAGGCGGACGACGAGGCGATGCTGCGCGAGCTGCAGATCGAGGAACTGGGCGTGGCCTGGGCCATCCCCGGCCTGGAGCGGCTGAGCGACGAACCCGCCCTCAAGGGCGAACTGTGGCGCGCCATGCGCCGGGTGCGCCAACGCTGGCTGGACCAGGACGCAGAATGACTGACGCCATTTCCTTCCGCCCGATGACCGAGGCGGATCTCGACGCTGTGCTCAAGATCGAATACGCCGCCTTCAGCCACCCCTGGACCCGCGGCATCTTCACCGACGGCCTGAAGAGCTACGACTGCTGGCTGATGTTCGAAGGCACCCAGCAGGTCGGCCACGGCGTGATCCAGATCATCCTCGACGAGGCGCACCTGCTGAACATCACGGTGAAGCCGGAAAGCCAGGGCCGCGGCCTCGGCCTGCGCCTGCTCGAACACCTGATGGCGCGGGCCGGCGAGCTGGGCGCGCAGGAATGCTTCCTGGAGGTGCGCGAGACCAACCAGAGCGCCTACCGCCTGTACGAGCGCTTCGGCTTCAACGAGATCGGTCGCCGGCGCGGCTACTACCCGGCGGTGGGCGGGCGCGAGGACGCCCTGGTGATGGCCTGCACGCTGCTCGACTGACCGTCATCCAGGCCATATCCGGCCGCCGCGCACAGGCGTAGGCTGGGCGATCAATAACAAGAACAAGGTCGCGACATGAAGCCAACCGCTGCAGCGGCGGCGCCTGCCCGTCGTCATCCGCTTCCCGCCTCACATGCCGCCGGCGCGCGGCAGGAGGGCGTCCATGTGTGACACCCTCGTCCTGCGCGCCGACGGCTGCACCTGGTTCGCCAAGAACAGCGACCGCGAGCCCTCCGAACCCCAGCGCCTGCTGCGCCTGCCCGCTGTGCGTGGCGATACCGCCAGGCAGATGCGCGCCACCTACCTGGAAATTCCCCAGGTCGCCGACCGCCATGCCGTTATCCTCAGCCAGCCCGCTTGGCTGTGGGGCGCGGAAATGGGCGTGAACGAGCACGGCGTGGCCATCGGCAACGAAGCGGTCTTCACCCGCCTGGTGGACCAGACCGGCGAGGCGCTGCTGGGCATGGACCTGGTGCGCCTGGGCCTGGAACGCGGCGCCAGCGCGCGCGAAGCCCTGGAGGTGATCACCGGCCTGCTGGAGCGCCACGGTCAGGGCGGGCCGGCGGGCTTTCGCAACAAGCGCCTGCGCTACGACAACAGCTTCGTCATCGCCGATGCCGGCGAGGCCTGGGTGCTGGAGACCGCCGGCCGCCTGTGGGCGGCGCGGCGGGTGGAGCGCTGCGCCATCTCCAACGCCTTGAGCATCGGCCACGAATACGACCTGTGCAGCCACGACCTGCCGGCCCACGCCCGGCGCCTGGGCTGCTGGAACGGCCGCGGCGACTTCCACTTCGCCCGCGCCTTCGATGGCCGCCTGCTGCCCTGGGTGGCCGGGGCGCACCAGCGCCGGCGGATGAACCAGGAGTTCCTCGCCAGCTGCCCGCGCCAGCCCGGCTGGGAGGCCCTGGTGGTCGCCCTGCGCAACCATGGCCGGCGCGACCACAACTTCACCCGTCACGACAACCGCCAGGTGTGCATGCATGCCGGCAGCTTCTGGCGCCCCTCGCAGACCACCGCCAGCCTCATCGCCCGCCTTGGCCCGGAGGGCCCGCGCCTGGCCGCCACCGGCACCTCGGCGCCGTGCCTGTCGCTGTTCCAGCCGCTGGGCTTCGAGGCGGCCGCCGGCGCCAGCCTGCTCAGCAAGGCCGATGAGCCGCTGGAGCAGTCCCTCTGGTGCCGCTTCGAAGCGGTGCATCGCCGCGCTCTGGTGGATGCCGAATTCGCCGCCGCCCTGCGCGCGGGGCACGCCTGGCTGGAGGCCGAGCAACTTGCCGCGCTGGACCGCCGCAACCCCGACTGGGCGCGCCTGGCCGCCGAAGCCGAGGCCTGGCACGCGGCCTGGCAGCAACTCGCCGGGCAACTGGAGCCGCGCCTGCCGCGCTGGTGGCGGCAGCACGCCACGCCCTGATCGGTAGTGCTTGTCAAAGGCCGCCGGCGTTACGTAAGGTGCGCCAGCCGCAGAGGAGGAGCCACCATGAGCGACCTGGAACAACTGTTCGAGAACAATGCCCGCTGGGCCGAGGCGATCAACCGCGAGGACCCTGACTTCTTCGCCAAGCTGGCTCGCCAGCAGGCACCGGAATACCTGTGGATCGGCTGCTCCGATGCGCGGGTGCCGGCCAACGAGATCGTCGGCATGCTGCCCGGCGACCTGTTCGTCCACCGCAACGTCGCCAACGTCGTGCTGCACACCGACCTCAACTGCCTGTCGGTGATCCAGTACGCCGTGGACGTGCTCAAGGTGAAGCACATCCTGGTCACCGGCCACTACGGCTGCGGCGGCGTGCGCGCCTCGCTGCAGGACCAGCAGTTCGGCCTGATCGACGGCTGGCTGCGGACCATCCGCGACCTCGCCTACGAGTACCGCGAGCACCTGTCCCAGTTCGCCAGCGAGGAAGAGCGCGTCGACCGCCTGTGCGAGCTGAACGTCATCCAGCAGGTGGCCAACGTCAGCCACACCAACATCGTCCAGAACGCCTGGCACCGTGGCCAGCCGCTGTCGGTGCACGGCTGCATCTACGGCATCAAGGACGGCCGCTGGAAGAACCTCAATGTCACCGTCAGCGGCCTCGACCAGCTGCCGCCGCAGTACCGCCTGCGCCCCATGGGCGAGGCCTGAGCCTCCCCGTGCCGGTCGTCCGGCCCGCCTCGCCGGGCGCGCCGGGCAGACCGAAGATAGGAGAAGGTCACTGACGAAGAGGCGAGCATGCGCGAACTCTGCGTGATCCCCGGCGACGGCATCGGCCGCGAAGTCGTGCCGGCGGCCGTGGCCGTGCTGCAGAAACTGCTGCCCGACCTGCGTCTGCGCGAAGCAGAGGCGGGTTGGGATTGCTTCCAGCGCCACGGCACCTCGGTGCCGGAGGAGACCCTGGAGGCGCTGCGGGCATGCGGAGCCGGGCTGTTCGGCGCAGTGTCCTCGCCCAGCCACAAGGTGGAAGGCTACCGCAGCGCCATCCTGCGCCTGCGCCAGGAACTGGGCCTGTACCTCAACCTGCGCCCGGTGCGCACCTGGCCGGCGGTGTCGCCCCACGCCGGCATCGACCTGCTGATCCTGCGCGAGAACAGCGAAGGCCTGTACAGCAGCCGCGAACACTGGGAGGCCGACGGCGTGGCCATCGCCGAGCGGGTGATCAGCCGCGCCGCCTGCACGCGCCTGGCCCAGGCCGCATCACGCATCGCTCGGCAACGCCAGGCGCGACGCATCACCCTGGTGCACAAGGCCAACGTCCTGCCGCTGACCTGCGGCCTGTTCCGCGACACCTGCCGCGACCTGCTGGCCACCGAAGGCTGGGGCGACGTGCTCGACGAGCGCCTGGTGGACGTGGCGGCCCTGCAACTGGTGGAGCGCCCGGAAGCCTTCGACCTGATCGTCACCAGCAACCTGTTCGGCGACATCCTCTCCGACCTCGCCAGCCACTGGGGCGGCGGCCTGGCCCTGGCGCCCTCGCTCAACCTGGGCGAGCAACTGGCCCTGGCCGAACCGGTCCACGGCAGCGCCCCCGACATCGCCGGCAGCGGCCGCGCCAACCCACTGGCTGCCATCCTCAGCGCGGCCATGCTGCTGCGCTTCCACTGGCACGACGAAACCGGCGCCACGCGCATCGAGCGTGCGGTGGAAAGCTTCCTGCGCGAAGAAGGTCACCTCGACCACGGCCTGGAAACCACCCGCGTGGTGGGCGAGGGCGTCCTGCAGCGGCTCTAGGGCTAGCCCAGCTCGGGATGGTCGGCCAGCCAGGCCGCGCAGCCGCTGCCCACGGCCAACAAGGGCAGCACTGTCAGCATCGCGCGCAAACCTCCGCCCATGGGCAGCCCCTGGACGAACAACGTCCACTCCTGGGCCGCCAGCCCGAGCAGCAGGGAAAGACAGACCACGATCAGCGTGCGGACGAGATAACGCATACAAACGCCCTGAAAAGCGGGAAAAAGAAGCCATTGCCCGCTCGGAGCGGGGCGGGCAATGGCTATGGGAGAGCAGGGAAATGGAAGAACCTGCGAAGGCAAAGGTAGCGCCCGGGGATAACATTAGCTAGCTAACGAATGCGCGAAGGAGTTTTTCCCGGGGTGAAACAATTCGGGTATCTGGAGTGGGAGCCGATGGACGGGGCTGCGTCCTACGGCATGCCTTCGCCTGTCATTACAGGAGTGGGGGAGGGGGCATACCGCCGTTGCGGCGAATTCCGGGGCACTCTTCGATCATCATGGGATGCGTTTTGAATGATCGCACTGGAGGCAGCCATGGCCAGCATCACCATCAGAAACCTGGATGACGACCTGGAGACCCGGCTCCGTGTGCGCGCCGACAGTCATGGCCGCTCTATGGAAGAGGAGGCCAGGGAGATCCTGGTTCGTGCACTCTCCAAGGATGAAAAGCGGGGAGGCCTGGGGAGCCGGATTCATACCCACTTCGCATCTGTAGGTGGAGCTGACATCGAGCTTCCAGTTCGCAGGCGCAAGGCTCGAGCGGTGGTCTTCGGAGAATGATCCTGTTCGATACCGGCCCGCTTTCGGAGCTGAACTTCGAGCTTTTTAGCGCTCGGCCTGTACGAGAAATACCCAGGAGGTGCCGTTATGCGTGTAGTCAACTTCTCCTATGCCCGCAACAACCTGAAGAAGCTCATCGAAGATGTTGTCGGTGGCGAGGATTTCATCGTGATTTCTCGTCGAGACGCGCCGAATGCCGTGCTGCTTTCGCTCGATAGCTTCAACAGCCTGATGGAAACCGTCCATCTGCTGACGTCCCCAGCCAATGCCGCCCGCCTGGCGCGTTCCTTGGCTCAAATGGAGCAGAGATAGTGGATTGCCACTGAGGGAGCTGGACCATGACAACCAACGGAATGCGCCCCATTCATCCTGGGGAAATCCTGCGCGAAGAGTTCCAGCAGGCGCTGGGGATAACTCCGGCCGCGCTGGCTCGCGCCTTGAACGTGTCGGTCCCGACTGTCAAAGACATTGTCCGCGAGCGCCGTGGCGTCACTGCGGATATGGCTATTCGGCTGGGCCGCTACTTCGACACCTCAGCCGGGTTCTGGATGAACCTGCAGAGCCAGTACGAGTGCTAGCGACTCACGGTTAGAACTACTGGCTCGATGAAAGTGAGGAGTATCAGGATGACTCCGAACTCCCAGCGCCTAAGGCTCTCGGGAAATCCGTAGGGCGCATAACGCCTATGGCGTTATCCGCCGAATCGCGGACAGAGTCCGCTCCTACGGTTCAGGGAAGCATGGGCGTAGGAGCGGACTTCGTCCGCGATTGGACTTGCCGGCCACTCCAGCCGTCCAGATGGCACTACGTGTTCAGGATGACTCTGGAGTTTCCGGCAGCTCCAACGGCCCCCTCTCCCTCCGGGAGAGGGGGGAGCGGAGCAGAGCCAGGATTAGGCGCCTTGGCTGAACCAACGCATCGCTTAAATGAACAGCGGGATGCGGGGGCTTGAGCGCGCAGGGAAGGGCGGAGTCAGGTTGCGGACGCTTTGTAAGCGCCGCCCCAAAAGAAAAGGGGTTAGCTTGCGCTAACCCCTTGAAAATAATGGTGGCTACACCGGGACTTGAACCTGGGACATCAGCATTATGAATGCTGCGCTCTAACCGACTGAGCTATGTAGCCGAGTGGCGCGCATTTTCCGGATCTTTCGGGAGGCTGTCAACCCCCTTTGGTTAGATATTTTTCTGTTCTTTCAAGCGTTTAGCGGGACGAGCGGTAGGGCGGGAACGAAAAAGGCCCCGCGGGGTACGTGGGGCCTTTTCGGCTTGCTGGCGGGCGCCTGGGGCGCTGCCGGCGGCTTAAACGTTGAAGCGGAAGTGCATCACGTCGCCGTCCTTGACGATGTAGTCCTTGCCTTCCAGGCGCCATTTGCCGGCTTCCTTGGCGCCGGCTTCGCCCTTGTACTGGATGAAGTCGTCGTAGGAGATGACTTCGGCGCGGATGAAGCCTTTTTCGAAGTCGGTGTGGATCACCGCGGCGGCCTGCGGGGCGGTGGCGCCGATGCGCACGGTCCAGGCGCGGACTTCCTTCACCCCGGCGGTGAAGTAGGTCTGCAGGTTGAGCAGTTCGTAGCCGGCGCGGATCACGCGGTTCAGGCCCGGCTCTTCCATGCCCATGGACTCGAGGAACATCTGCTTCTCCTCGTCGTCGTCCAGTTCGGCGATTTCCGCTTCGATCTTGTTGCACACCGGCACCACGACCGCGCCTTCTTCTTCGGCGATGGCGCGCACGGCGTCCAGGTGCGGGTTGTTCTCGAAGCCTTCCTCGGCGACGTTGGCGATGTACATCACCGGCTTGCTGGTCAGCAGGTGGAAGCCGCGCACCAGGCGCTTCTCTTCGTCAGCCATGTCCTTGACCAGGCTGCGCGCGGGCTTGCCGGCGGTGAAGTGGGCGATGAGCTTTTCCAGCAGGGCCTTCTGCGCGATGGCTTCCTTGTCGCCGCCCTTGGCGTTGCGGGCGACCTTCTGCAGTTGCTTCTCGCAGCTGTCGAGGTCGGCGAAGATCAGTTCGAGGTCGATGATCTCGATGTCGCGCTTGGGATCGACGCTGTTGCTGACGTGGATGACGTTGTCGTCCTCGAAGCAGCGCACCACGTGGGCGATGGCGTCGGTCTCGCGGATGTTGGCGAGGAACTTGTTGCCCAGGCCTTCACCCTTGGAGGCGCCCGCCACCAGGCCGGCGATGTCGACGAATTCCATGGTGGTGGGGAGCACCCGCTCGGGCTTGACGATTGCCGCCAGGGCGTCGAGGCGCGCGTCGGGCATGGGCACGATGCCGCTGTTCGGCTCGATGGTGCAGAAGGGGAAGTTCTCTGCCGCGATACCCGATTTGGTCAGGGCGTTGAACAGGGTGGATTTGCCGACGTTGGGCAAGCCGACGATGCCGCAGTTGAAGCCCATGCTGTGTACCTCTGGCGAGACGGGTCAGGCCTTCGGGCTGTGCAGCTTCTGCATCGCGCGGGTCCAGTCGCCTGCGAGCATTTCCGGCAGCACGCCGAGGGCGGAATCGATGCTGGCGTCCAGCAGCTCCTGCTCGCTGCGCGGGGCGCGGCCGAGGACGAAGCCGGAGACCAGGCTGCTGTGCCCCGGATGGCCGATGCCAAGCCGCAGGCGATGGAAGCCGTTCTGGTTGCCGAGCTGGGCGATGATGTCGCGCAGCCCGTTGTGCCCGCCATGGCCGCCGCCCTTCTTGAGCTTGGCGACGCCGGGGGGCATGTCGAGTTCGTCGTGGGCCACCAGGATGGCTTCGACCGGGATGCGGAAGAACCCGGCGAGCGCCGCCACGGCCTGGCCGCTGCGGTTCATGTAGGTGGTGGGGATGAGCAGACGAACGTCGCGGCCCTGGTGGCTGAACTTGCCGACCAGGCCGAAATACTTCTTGTCGGGGCTCAGGCTGACGCGTTCGCGGTCGGCCAGGCGCTCGACGAAAAGGGCCCCCGCGTTATGCCGGGTCTGTTCGTATTCCGGGCCTGGGTTGCCCAGGCCAACGATCAGTTGCACGGCGGTCACGACGGGGGCCCTTTCCTTGAGGCGGGAGGCTAGCGAGCGATTACTCGGCCGCGCCTTCCTCGCCTTCTTCCTTGACTACGCGGGAAGCGTGGATGTTGGCCACGGCCAGGTCGTTGCCATGGGCCAGTTGAACCAGTTCCACGCCTTTCGGCAGCTTGAGGTCGGACAGGTGAACGATCTGACCGACTTCGACTTTCGCCAGGTCGACTTCGATGAATTCCGGCAGGTCTTTCGGCAGGCAGGAAACTTCGACTTCGGAAACGACGTGGGAAACTTCACCGCCGCCTTGCTTGACGCCAACTGCGGTTTCCTCGTTGAGGAAGTGCAGCGGAACGTGAGCGGTCAGCTTGTGGTCGGCAACGACGCGCAGGAAGTCGGCGTGCATGACGAAGCCTTTGGCCGGATGGCGTTGCAGGGCTTTGATCAGCACGGTTTCCTTGGCGCCATCGACGTCCAGGGCGATGACGTGGCTGAAGGCAGCCTCGTTTTCCAGCAGTTTGGCGATTTCACGCAGTTCCAGGGTCACGGAAACCGGGGCTTTCTCGCCACCGTAGATGACCGCGGGAACCAGACCGGCATTACGACGCAGGCGGCGGCTCGCACCTTTCCCCAGGTCGGAACGCGCTTGGGCATTCAGAACAAAGTCAACCATTACTCTATCTCCACAATGAAAAGATCGCCCGAGCGCTTGCGACCAGCGTTCGGGCGAATCTTCAATTGCCCCGCCGTGGCGGGGCGCTTTCGTCAGGCCCTGTTCCTCAGCGGAACATGGCGCTGATCGATTCTTCGTTGCTGATCCGGCGCATGGCTTCGGCCACGACCGGAGCGATGTCCAGCTGGCGGATGCGGCCACAGGCCTGGGCAGCGGCGGACAGCGGGATGGTGTTGGTCACCACCAGCTCGTCCAGTACGGAACCCTCGATGTTCTCGATGGCACGGCCCGACAGCACCGGGTGGGTGCAGTAGGCGATGACCTTGGCGGCGCCGTGCTCTTTCAGAGCCTTGGCGGCGTGGCCGAGGGTGCCGGCGGTATCGACCATGTCGTCGACCAGTACGCAGGTACGGCCTTCGACATCGCCGATGATGTGCATGACTTCGGACTGGTTGGCCTTCGGACGACGCTTGTCGATGATGGCAAGGTCCACGCCCAGGGACTTGGCGACGGCGCGAGCGCGCACCACGCCACCGATGTCCGGGGAGACGATCATCAGGTTCTCGAAGCGCTGGTCCTCGATGTCGTCGACCAGTACGGGCGAGCCGTAGATGTTGTCGACGGGGATATCGAAGAAGCCCTGGATCTGGTCGGCGTGCAGGTCGACGGTGAGGACGCGGTTGACGCCCACCACGGTCAGCATGTCGGCGACGACCTTCGCGCTGATGGCCACGCGGGCGGAACGCGGACGGCGATCCTGGCGGGCATAGCCGAAGTAGGGGATGACCGCGGTGATACGAGTCGCCGAGGAGCGGCGGAAGGCATCGGCCATCACCACCAGTTCCATCAGGTTGTCGTTGGTCGGAGCACAGGTCGGCTGGATCAGGAAGACGTCCTTGCCGCGGACGTTTTCGTTGATTTCGACACTGATTTCGCCATCGGAGAACTTGCCGACGGAAACATCACCGAGGGGAATGTGCAGTTGACGCACGACTCGGCGTGCCAGGTCGGGGTTGGCGTTCCCCGTGAAGACCATCATCTTGGACACGCGCAGTACCTGCCGGCTGAGGGTGGGCCTGATGAACCAAAAAGCTGTTCAAAGGCCGTGGCTTTTGAACAGCTTTTTTGTATATGGCAGGGGCGGCTGGATTCGAACCAACGCATGGCAGGATCAAAACCTGCTGCCTTACCGCTTGGCGACGCCCCTATGAATTTTGCTGTGCAGCGCTTCGGTTACCGTCGTACGCAAACCCCTGAGGGGTTAATGGCAGGGGCGGCTGGATTCGAACCAACGCATGGCAGGATCAAAACCTGCTGCCTTACCGCTTGGCGACGCCCCTGTATCGTACAACCGAATGCTCTGCATCCCTTCTCAGGTCAGCTCTTGAAGCTTGCGATACAACAGGGAGATGTTGCGACCCCGTGCGACGAAGCTTGGCAGAGTGGCCGGAAGTTGGCGGCGAACTTTATCAGCATCGCCCTGGTTTGGGAAGCTCCCAAACACACAAGCTCCGGTTCCGGTCAGTCTGGCCGATGTGAATTTGTTCAACGACATCAGCGCGTTACGTACAGCTGGGTAACGTTTCTCGACGACCGTCTGACAGTCGTTTCGACCGTCCACCCCGAGAAGGCTGCGAACTTTAATGGGCGCGGTATCCCGTGTCAACTCGGGATCGGAGAAAACTTCTGCTGTGCTGACAAAGACTTGCGGCACGGCGACGAGGAACCAGGGCTCCTCCAGCTCGACCGGCGTGAGCTTCTCGCCGACCCCTTCGGCGAAGGCCGCGCGGCCGCGCACGAACACCGGCACGTCGGCGCCCAGGCCCAGGCCCAGGGCCGCCAGGCGGTCTTCGTCCCAGCCCAGTTGCCAGAGGTGGTTGAGGCCGACCAGGGTGGTGGCCGCATCCGAGCTGCCGCCGCCGATGCCGCCGCCCATGGGCAGGTGCTTGTCCAGCCAGATGTCGGCGCCCAGTCGGCAGCCGGACTGTTCCTGCAGCTGGCGTGCGGCGCGGACGATCAGGTTGCTGTCGTGGGGCACGCCGGGGATCTCGGTGTGCAGGTGGATCTGCCCGTCCTCGCGGGGGGCGAAGTGCAGCTCGTCGGCGTGGTCGAGGAACTGGAACAGCGTCTGCAGCTCGTGGTAGCCGTCGGCGCGGCGCCCGAGGATGTGCAGGAACAGGTTGAGCTTGGCCGGGGCCGGCAGGGTCAGGCGTTCGCGCATGTCAGCGGGCCTGGCCGAGCAGGCGCGGTTGCCAGCTCTTGATCACCAGGGTGACGTCGAGGTTCTCGCCGTGCAGCTTCAGGCGCTCGGGCAGCCAGTAGCCGTCCTGCTGGGCGTAGCTGCTGTATTCCACGTCCCAGCCGTCCTGCTCCAGGCGCGCCAGGCGGCTGTCGCTGTCGAGGGTCAGGCGGCTCTTGCTGTCCGGGGCCGGCAGGCCGCGGATCCACCAGAGCAGGTGGGACACCGGCAGGCGCCAGCCCATCTGCTGTTCCAGCAGGGCCTCAGGGGACTCGGCCTGGTAGCGGCCCTGCCCGGCGACTTCGAGGGTCACCGCGCCTTCGCGCCCGGTCAGGCGCGCCGCGCCGCGGCCCAGCGGGCCGGACAGGCGGATGTCGTAATAGCCCTGGCGCTGCAGCCAGAACAGGGTGCCGCTGCCGGAGTCCCGGGGGGCGCGGATGCCGACCTTGCCGTCGATCTGCCAGCCGTCGAGGGCGGCGACGCGTTCCTTGTGGGTCTTCCAGCTGTTGGCGTTGCCCTGGCCTTGCAGGGCTTCCTGGGTGGTGAAGCCGGCGCAGCCGCTGAGCAGGAGCAGGGCGGCGGCGCCAAGGACGTGAATCAGACGCATGGGAAATCTCAGGGGGTCTTGGACCCGGTCAGGCGCAGCAGGGTGTCGCGCAGCACCGGGCTGTCGGGCTGGTTCTGCAGGGCGGTGCTCCAGACTTCGCGGGCCTCGCGCTGCTTGCCGCGGGCCCAGAGCACTTCACCCAGGTGGGCGGCCACTTCGTGGTCGGGAAACTTCTCCAGGGCCTGGCGCAGGTAGGTTTCGGCCTGGTCGAGGTTGCCCAGGCGGTAGTTGACCCAGCCCAGGCTGTCGAGGATGGCCGGGTCGTCGGGGTTCAACTGGTGGGCCTTCTGGATCAGTTCGCGGGCCTCGTCGTAGCGCGTGGTGCGGTCGGCCAGGGTGTAGCCCAGGGCGTTGAGCGCCATGGCGTTGTCCGGCTCGCGCTGGATGATCAGGCGCAGGTCCTTCTCCATCTGCACCAGGTCGTCGCGCTTCTCCGCCAGCATGGAGCGGGTGTAGAGCAGGTTGAGGTCGTCGGGGAACTGCTTGGTGCCCTGTTCGATGACCTGCCAGGCGCGGTCGGTCTGGTTGCGGTTGGACAGGCCCTCGGCCTCGATCAGGTACAGCTGGATGGCGTAGTCGGGCTGGCGCTCGCGGGCCTCGGCGAGGCGCCGCGAGGCTTCGGCGCTGCGCCCGGAGTCCATGAGGATTTCGCTCTGGCGCAGCTGCGCCGGGAGGAAGTCGTTGCCCGGGCCGACCTGGGCGTATTCCTTGAGCGCGGTTTCCGGGTCCTTCTGCTCCTCGGCGAGGCGGCCGAGGTTGAAGTGCGCGGCGTCGGTGTGGCTGTCGCGCTCGACCAGTTCCTGCAGGTAGACCTTGGCTTCGTTCCAGGCCTGGGCCTCCAGGCACACCAGGGCCAGGGAGAAGCGCAGGTCGTCGTCGTCGGGGAACTGCTGCACCAGGGCGGAGAACTCGGCCTTGGCGTCGTCCAGGCGGTTCTGCTCCACCAGCAGGCGGGCGTAGGCCAGGCGTACGCGCTTGTCGTCCGGGTGTTCCTTGATGCCGGCCTTGAGCAGCGGCAGGGCCTCGTCGCTGCGCTTCATGCTCTGCAGCAGGCGCGCGCGCAGCAGCATCGGCGCCACATCATGGCGGCTGGCCGGCTTGCTCTCCAGCAGGCTCAGGGCCTCCTGCGGGCGGCCGTCCTGCTGCAGCAGCAGGGCCTTGCCGAACAGCAACTGGCCGTTGTCGGGGTACTTCTTCAGCAGGCGGTCGAAGCTCTGCAGCAGGCCGGCGCGGGTGTCCGCGTCGGTTTCCGCGGCGGACAGGGCGAGGAAGTCGAAATGGGTGTCGCCCTGGCCGTTTAGGACCTTCTCCATGTACACCATGGATTCGTCGTACTGGCCGGTGCGCGCCAGCTGCAGGGCGGCGGCGCGCTGTGCGTCGAGGTCGTCGGGGGCGGCCTTGGCCCAGATCAGCGAGGTGTCCAGGGCTTCCTGGTCGGCGCCCAGGTACTCGGCGATGCGGAAGGCGCGTTCGGCCACGCCCGGGTCCTGGGTCTGCTTGGCCTGGTCGACGTAGTTGGCCAGGGCGATGTCGAAGCGGTTGCGCTGGCCGGCGATCTCCGCCACCAGCAGGGAGTACAGGGTGTCCTCGCTGAAGGAGCCGTACTTGCGGCCCTTCTCCGCGCTGGCCGCACTGTCCTTGGCCGGTTTCGGCGCCGGTTCCTTGTGCAGCATGGATTGGCAGCCACCGAGCAGCAGCAGGGCGGTCAGCAGCGCTAGGGATTTGTTCATAGACGAAAGAGAGGGACCTGGACGGCGGGTTGTGCCCCATCATGACATAAGCCATTCGGCAAGCCCATGGGGTGGGGACTGCCAAACCCAGCATAGACGCACAGATCGGCTGCTTGTATTGCAGTGGTTGTCCTCCACCGGTCGACGTAGGACAATTGCGGGCTTCCCGAATTACCTCAGCGATCCCGCATGGCCTTCATCGCCCTTGGCATCAACCACAAGACAGCTTCCGTGGCCGTCCGTGAGCGCGTGGCGTTCACCCCCGGGCAGATGGTCGAGGCCCTGCAGCTGCTCTGCCGGCTGACCGCCAGCCGCGAGGCGGCGATCCTCTCCACCTGCAACCGCAGCGAGCTGTACCTGGAGATCGAGCATCCGGAGGCCGAGGACGTGCTGGCCTGGCTCGCCGACTACCACCGCCTGAGCCTGGACGAGCTGCGCAACTGCGCCTACGTGCACCAGGACGAGGACGCGGTGCGCCACATGATGCGCGTGGCCGCCGGCCTGGACTCCATGGTGCTCGGCGAGCCGCAGATCCTCGGCCAGATGAAGTCCGCCTACGCCGTGGCCCGCGAGGCCGGCACCATAGGCCCGATGCTCGGCCGCCTGTTCCAGGCCACCTTCAGCACCGCCAAGACCGTGCGCACCGACACCGCCATCGGCGAGAACCCGGTGTCGGTGGCCTTCGCCGCGGTCAGCCTGGCGCGGCAGATCTTCAGCGACCTGCACCGCAGCCAGGCGCTGCTGATCGGCGCCGGCGAGACCATCACCCTGGTCGCCCGCCACCTGCACGAGCAGGGCGTGAAGCGCATCGTGGTGGCCAACCGCACCCTCGAGCGCGCCAGCCTGCTGGCCCAGGAGCTGGGCGCCGAGGCGATCCTGCTGGCGGACATGCCCGAGCACCTGGCGCACAGCGACATCGTCATCAGCTCCACCGCCAGCCAGTTGCCGATCCTCGGCAAGGGCGCGGTGGAACGCGCGCTCAAGCAGCGCCGGCACAAGCCGATGTTCATGGTCGACATCGCCGTGCCGCGCGACATCGAGCCGGAAGTCGGCGAGCTGGACGACGTCTACCTCTATAGCGTCGACGACCTCCACGAAGTGGTGGCGGAGAACCTCAAGAGCCGCCAGGGCGCTGCCCAGGCCGCCGAGGAACTGGTCGGCGACGGCGTCCACGAGTTCATGCAGCGTCTGCGCGAGCTGGCCGCGGTGGACGTGCTGCGCGCCTACCGCCAGCAGGCCGAGCGCCTGCGCGACGAGGAGCTGCAGAAGGCCCAGCGCCTGCTGGCCAACGGTGGCGACCCGACCGACATCCTCGCTCAGCTGGCCCGCGGTCTGACCAACAAGCTGCTGCACGCGCCCAGCGTGCAGATGAAGAAACTCTCCGCCGAGGGCCGCATCGATGCGCTGGCCCTGGCCCAGGAACTGTTCGCCCTCGAGGAGGGCCTTGAGAAGCGATGAAAGCCTCCCTGCTGACCAAGCTGGACAACCTCAGCGACCGCTACGAGGAGCTCACCGCTCTGCTCGGTGACGCCGAAGTGATCAGCGACCAGACCAAGTTCCGCGCCTATTCCCGCGAGTTCGCCGAAGTCGAGCCGGTGATCCTGGCGTTCCGCGACTTCCGCAAGACCCAGGCCGACCTCGAGGGCGCCCAGGCGCTGCTCAAGGACAGCGACCCGGACCTGCGCGAGATGGCCGAGGAGGAGGTCGCCAGCGCCAAGGACTCCCTGGTCGAGCTGGAAGACCGCCTGCAGCGCATGCTGCTGCCCAAGGACCCGAACGACGGGCGCAACGTGTTCCTGGAAATCCGCGCCGGCACCGGCGGCGACGAGGCGGCGATCTTCTCCGGCGACCTGTTCCGCATGTATTCGCGCTATGCCGAGCGCCAGGGCTGGCGCGTCGAAGTCCTCTCGGAGAACGAGGGCGAACACGGCGGCTATAAAGAGGTGATCGCCCGTGTCGAGGGCGACAACGTCTACGCCAAGCTCAAGTTCGAGTCCGGCGCGCACCGCGTGCAGCGCGTGCCGGCCACCGAGTCCCAGGGCCGCATCCACACCTCCGCCTGCACCGTCGCGGTGCTGCCGGAGCCCGACGAGCAGGCGGCCATCGAGATCAACCCGGCCGACCTGCGCGTCGACACCTACCGCTCCTCCGGCGCCGGCGGCCAGCACGTGAACAAGACCGACTCTGCCGTGCGCATCACCCACATTCCCTCGGGCATCGTGGTCGAGTGCCAGGAAGAGCGCTCGCAGCACAAGAACCGCGCCAAGGCCATGGCCTGGCTGGCGGCCAAGCTCAACGACCAGCAGCAGGCCGCGGCGCAGCAGGCCATCGCCAGCACCCGCAAGCTGCTGGTGGGCTCGGGCGACCGCTCCGAGCGCATCCGCACCTACAATTTCCCCCAGGGGCGGGTCACCGACCACCGCATCAACCTTACCCTGTACTCCCTGGGCGAGGTGATGGAGGGCGAAGTGGAGCAGGTGATCGAACCGCTGCTGCAGGAATACCAGGCCGACCAGTTGGCCGCCCTGGGGGATTGAGGCGCCATGGCCACCATCATGACTCTGCTCGCCGAAGCGCAACTGCCGGATTCGCCCAGCGCGCGCCTGGACGCCGAGCTGCTGCTGGCCGCTGCCCTGGGCAAGCCGCGCAGTTTCCTGCGCACCTGGCCGGAGCGGGTGGTCGACCGCGAGGTGCGTGAACGCTTCGAAGGCTGGCTGGCGCGCCGCCGTGCCGGCGAGCCAGTGGCCTACATCCTCGGCCGCCAGGGCTTCTGGAGCCTGGACCTGGAAGTGGCGCCGCACACCCTGATCCCGCGCCCGGACACCGAGCTGCTGGTGGAAACCGCCCTGCAGATGGTGCCGGCCAGCCCGGCGCGGGTGCTCGACCTGGGCACTGGCACCGGCGCCATCGCCCTGGCCCTGGCCTGCGAGCGCCTGAGCTGGCAGGTCAGCGGCGTCGACCGCATTCCCGAGGCCGTGGCCCTGGCCGAACGCAACCGCGAGCGCCTGCGCCTGGCCAACGTCGGCTTCCGCCAGAGCCACTGGTTCTCCGCCCTGGAGGGCGAGCGCTTCGCCCTGATCGTCGGCAACCCGCCGTACATCCCCGGCAGCGACCCGCACTTGCAGCAGGGCGACGTGCGCTTCGAGCCGAAGAGCGCGCTGGTGGCCGGCTACGACGGCCTCGACGACATCCGCCTGATCGTCGCCCAGGCCCCGCGCTTCCTCGAACCGGGCGGCTGGCTGCTGCTGGAGCACGGCTATGACCAGGCCGCGGCGGTGCGCGACCTGCTGCTGGGCAATGGTTTCAGCGAAGTGGAAAGCCGCCGCGACCTGGGCGGCCACGAACGCATCAGCCTGGGGCGCCTGCCATGTTGAACGACGAAGAACTGCTGCGTTACAGCCGGCAGATCCTCCTGCCGCAGATCGACATCGACGGCCAGCTGCGCCTGAAACAGAGCCGCGTGCTGATCGTCGGCCTCGGCGGGCTGGGCTCGCCGGTGGCGCTGTACCTGGCCGCGGCCGGCGTCGGCGAACTGCACCTGGCCGACTTCGACAGCGTCGACGTGACCAACCTGCAGCGCCAGGTGGTGCACGACAGCACCCAGGTCGGGCGCAGCAAGGTGGACTCGGCCATGGCCCGCCTGGCCGCCATCAACCCGCAGGTGAAGCTGGTGCCGCACCGCCAGGCGCTGGACGAGGATTCCCTGGCCGCGGTGCTGGTCCAGGTCGACCTGGTGCTGGACTGCTGCGACAACTTCTCCACCCGCGAGGCGGTCAACGCCGCCTGCGTCGCCGCCGGCAAGCCGCTGGTCAGCGGCGCGGCCATCCGCCTGGAAGGCCAGCTCTCGGTATTCGACCCGCGCCGCGACGACAGCCCCTGCTACCACTGCCTCTACGGCCACGGCAGCGAAGCCGAGCTGACCTGCAGCGAAGCCGGCGTGGCCGGGCCGCTGGTGGGCCTGGTCGGCAGCTTACAGGCGCTGGAGGCGCTGAAGCTGCTGGCCGGCTTCGGCGAGCCGCTGGTGGGCCGCCTGCTGCTGGTGGATGCCCTGGGCACGCGCTTCCGCGAGCTGCGCGTCAAGCGCGACCCGCAGTGCGCGGTCTGCGGTTCACGGCATGGCTGACGAGCGGCCGATAGGGGTCTTCGACTCCGGCGTCGGCGGCCTTTCGGTGCTGCGCGAGATCCGCGCGCGGCTGCCGGACGAATCGCTGGTGTACCTGGCCGACTGCGGCCACGTGCCCTACGGCGAGAAAACCCCGGAATACATCCGCGAGCGCTGCCGGCGCATCGCCGAATTCCTCATCGCCCGCGACTGCAAGGCCCTGGTGCTGGCCTGCAACACCGCCACCGCGGCGGCGGCCTCCGACCTGCGTGAGCGTTATCCACAGCTGCCGATCCTGGCCATGGAGCCGGCGGTGAAGCCGGCTGCCGCTGCAACGCGCAGCGGCGTGGTCGGCGTGCTGGCCACCACCGGCACTTTGAAGAGCGCGCGCTTCGCCGCGCTGCTCGACCGCTTCGCCAGCGACGTGCGGGTGATCACCCAGCCCTGCCCGGGGCTGGTCGAGCGCATCGAGGCCGGCGACCTGGACGGGCCGCAGACCCGCGAGCTGCTCCAGGGCTTCGTCGAGCCGCTGCTGGCCGAAGGCTGCGACACCCTGATCCTCGGCTGCACCCATTACCCCTTCCTGCGCCCGCTGCTGGGCCGGATGCTGCCGCCCGGCGTATCGCTGATTGACACCGGCGCCGCAGTGGCCCGCCATCTGCAGGCGTCGCTGGCCAGCCGTGGCCTGGAGGCGCGGGGGCCGGCAAAAAAAACGCACTTCTTCACCAGCGGGGCAGTCGAGATGTTCGAGAGGGTGTTGCCGGTGCTGTGGGGCCTTGATGAATCGGTCAGTTTTTTTGCCGATTGAGCAAGGAAGTTTCCGCGCATACGTAACAATGCGCTGACATTTCGCAGGCCATATCTGGCAAATCGCCTTATAATCATTAGCTATTCGCGGGGATTTTTCATTCAGCTTATCCATAAGGATCTTTCGATGAAGAAGCTACTCTCGCTGGCCGCCTTGGCCGCAATCATGATGGTGGGCGCAGCCGGCGCAGCGCAGGCCGCGAATCTGACCGCCGCGGCAGGTGCCACCGGCCAGGGCGACATGACCCTGCGCCTGGGCGCGAGTTTCGACTGGGACAAGAGCTGGTGGGAAAGCAGTACCGGCCACCTGACCGGCTACTGGGATACCGGCGTCACCTACTGGGGGGCCGGCGACCGCGCGGGCGCCCGTTATTCGCTGTCCGTCGCGCCGGTGTTCGTCTACCAGTTCAACGGCGACAGCGTGAAGCCCTTCATCGAGGCCGGCATCGGCATCGCCGGCTTCAGCGGCTCCGAGGTTGGCGACCATGACCTGGGCAGCGCCTTCGCCTTCGAGGACCGTCTGGGCTTCGGCCTGAGGTTCGCCGGCGGCCAGTCGGTGGGCATCCGCGCCATCCACTACTCGAATGCCGGGCTCTCGATGCCCAACGACGGCATCGAGTCCTACAGCCTGTTCTACAGTCATCCGCTGTAAGTTCTAGCTGTGCGAAAAAACCGGCCCTGGTGGCCGGTTTTTTTATGCCCGTATGAGCTTGCCGACTACGCCGAAGGGCTTTTCGTAGGATGGGTTGAGCTTGCGAGACCCATGCGGTCATGGCGATGGGTATCGCTTCGCTCAACCCATCCTACGGGGTGTTTCTTCCGGACCATGTCACACCCCGGCGCGATTCGCGGATGAGATCTGCTCCTACGCCGCCCCACCCACACCATTCCATGTAGGAGCGCGCCCTGCGCGCGAAATCGCGGGCAGGGCCCGCTCCTACAGGTCATCGGGTAGCACCGCATCCGGGGTGCTCTTCGTAGGAGCGAGCTTGCTCGCGAATGAGCCCCGCAGCGGAGTCTGTTCGCGAGCAAGCTCGCTCCTACGAGAAGTCATGTTCGCCTGCAACGTAGGCGGACTAGGCAGCCCCCGGCAGCTTGCGGAAGGCCTCCAGCACCCGCTCGCGGCTCGCCGCCAGGTCGAGCATCGGCGCCGGGTAGCCGGGCGCGCCGAACAGCCCCAGGCGCGATGGCTCGTGCAGGCTTTCGTTGTCCAGGCCGGCCAGCTCCGGCAGCCACTGGCGCAGGAAACGCCCGTGGGGATCGAAGCGGCGCGATTGCGCCAGCGGGTTGAACAGGCGGAAGTAGGGCGCGGCGTCGGTGCCGGTGGAGGCGCTCCATTGCCAGCCGCCGTTGTTCGCCGCCAGATCGCCGTCCACCAGGTGGCGCATGAACCAGCGCTCGCCTTCGCGCCAGTCGATCAGCAGGTTCTTGCTGAGGAACATGGCGGTGAGCATGCGCAGGCGGTTGTGCATCCAGCCGGTGGCCAGCAACTGGCGCATCGCCGCGTCGATGATCGGGAAGCCGGTGCGGCCCTGCTGCCAGGCTTCCAGCTCCACCGGCGCGTGGCGCCAGGGCAGTGCCTCGGTTTGAGTGCGGAAGGCGCGGCCGCGGCTGACCTGCGGGAAGCCGACCAGGATGTGCTTGTAGAACTCGCGCCAGAGCAGCTCGTTGATCCAGGCCACGGCGCCCGGGCCGCCGCTCTCGAATTCGCCCCGGTTGTTCGCCAGCGCTGCGTGCAGGCACTGGCGCGGCGAGAGCACGCCGGCGGCCAGGTAGGCGGAGAGCTGGCTGGTGCCGTCGAGGTCCGGGCGGTCGCGTCTTTCGTGGTAGTGCGCCAGGCCATCCTCGGCGAAGCCGGCCAGGCGTTCGCCGGCCGCCTTTTCCCCGGCGGGCCAGAACTCCCGCGCCAGGGCTGCGCTGGGCGTGAAGCCGGGCAGTTCCCCCGGCACGGGGTCGCTGTCCACCTCCAGCGGCGCTTGCGCTGGCGGTATCGGCAGGCAACTGGGCAGGGCAGTGGCCAGGCGCTGGTAGCAGAGCTTGCGGAACTGGCTGAAGACCTGGAAGTAGCTGCCGCCGCGGGTGAGCAGGCTGCCGGGGGCGAACAGCAACTGGTCCAGGTGGCTGTGGAAGCCGACGCCGGCTTCGGCCAGGCGCCGTTTCACCGCCTCGTCGCGGCGGCTTTCGTGGATGCCGTACTCCTCGTTCACCCGTACCGCGGCGATGCCCAGGCTGCGGCACAGCTGCAGCAGCACTTCCGGCGCCTGGCTCCAGGTGTCCGCTTCACGCAGCAGCAGGGGAATGTTCAGCCGCGCCAGGTCGCGTTGCAGCGCCTGCAGGTTGCGCAGCCAGAAGTCGACCTTGTTCGGCGAATCGTCGTGGGCGCGCCACTGGCCGGGGCTGAGCAGGTAGCAGGCGATCACCGGGCCGGCCTGCGCGGCGGCGGCCAGGGCGCTGTTGTCGCGTACGCGCAGGTCGCTGCGCAACCAGAGCAGTTGGCGCCTCATTCGCCACCCCCGCCGTTGAGCAGGCCTAGGGCGTGCAGGGTGGCGCGCGCCTGCAACGGGTCCTGCGCCAGGTGCAGGCCCGGGTGGCTTTCACGCTGCAGCTCGGCCAGTTCCTGGGCATGGATGTCCACGCTGGCGCCCACCAGCAGGGTGGGGCAGATGCAGCCGGCGAGCAGGCGCGACAGTTGCGTCGGGCTCAGGCTCTGGTCGGAATAGAGGAGCAGGGCGCGTGGGTTCAGGCGCTGCTCGACCAGGGCGATCTCGGCGCAGGACAGCGGGCCGTCGAACACCTGCACCGGGCAGCCGGCGGAACTGGCCAGCCAGGCGCATAGCCAGTGGCCGGTTTCCCGCGGGTGTTCCGACTGGTTCACCAGCAGCAAGGGGCGGCCCTGGTGCTGGCGGTTGTAGTGATACAGGCGGCCGCCCAGCTTGCTGCGCAGCCAGGAGTGGTAGAGCAGGCGCTCCAGGCCGCTGCCGAACTGGCCCTGCCAGCGTAGCTGGAGGTCGCGCTGCAATGGCAGCATCAGGTGCTCGCACAGTGTCTGCGCCGGGTAGATCGACAGCGCGCCGTTGAACAGCTCGTCCAGGCGTTGCTCGTCGAGCCGGGCGATGGCGCTCAACGCCTGCTGGCGCAGGTCGTCCCAGGGCGAGTGGGTATCGGCTGCCGTCCGTGGCGGTTCGTCGAGCAGGTCGCGCACCTTGCCCACCGCCACGCCGCGCTCCAGCCAGGTGAGCACGCGGCGGATCCGCTCCAACTGCTCGGCGGAGTACAGGCGGTGGCCCTTGGCGGTGCGCTGGGGGACCACCAGCCCATAGCGGCGTTCCCAGGCGCGCAGCGTCACCGGGTTCACCCCGGTGCGCCGCGCCACTTCGCTGATCGGCAACCAGCCGGCGGCCAGCGCCTGGCGATAATCGTCGGGAAGGGTGTTGCTTCGTTCAGATGGCATTGCGTAGACCCAGGGCCTCGGGGTGGGGTTGCAGGTACGCCTGGCGGGCGATGTACGGGTGCGGGTGGCGGCGGAAGTGGTGCTTGAGCAGCGCCAGGGGCACCACCAGCGGTACCTCGCCGTGGCGGTATTGCTCGATCAGCAACTGCAGTTCGGCGCGGTCGTCCGCCGCCAGGGCGCGCTTGAGGTAGCCGGCCAGGTGCTGCAGCACGTTGCTGTGGTTGCCTCTACTGGCGCAGTGGCCCAGCGCCTGGCTGAAGGCCCGGTAGTAACGCGAGCCGAACTGTGCTGCCGGGTAGCGGCCGATGTCCGCCAGCAGGCGGCCCAGCTCGGCGTACTGGCGCGGATTGTGGGCGAGCAGCTGGTACTTGTGGCGTGAGTGGAAGTCGAGGATCGCCTTGTGTGTCAGCCCGGCGCGGCACAGGGCGAGCCAATCGAGATGGGCGTAGACGCGGGTGACGAAGTTCTCGCGCAGGCGGGGATCGTGCAGGCGGCCTTCCTCTTCCACCGGCAGCTCGGGGCGGGCGGCGCAGAAGGCTTCGGCGAACAGGCCGCGGGCGCCGGCCATGGGCGGCTGGCCATCCTCCGCGTAGAGCTTGACGCGGTGCAGGCCGCAGGAGGGCGACTTCTGCATGAAGATGAAGCCACCCAGTTCGTCCAGCTGGCCGGCCTGTTCAGCGCCATGGCGACGCAATGCCGCACTGTGGTCCAGGGTCGCATCGCGGCTGTCCACGGCGCGTGGCTGCGTGGCGTCGCCGACCAGCCGCAGGGTGGGGCGCGGCACGCCCAGGCCGATGGCGACTTCCGGGCACAGCGGGACGAAATCGAAGTGCCGGGCGAGGTCCTCCAGGCACAGGCGCGAAGCCTTGTGCCCGCCGTTGTAACGGACGTTCGCGCCGAGCAGGCAGGCGCTGATGCCGAGCTTGGGCCGGGAAGGGGAGGTGGACATGGTCGGACCCTGTACAAGTAGGCTTCGCGTGTACAACTATTTTTCAGCATAGGCCGAACGTTGTACAGCCGCAAATTACTTGTACAGGGTGCGGCGCCCAGGCGGGTGCCGTGGGGCTCAGAGGTGTTGCAGCAGCCGGCGCGCCGCTTCCAGGCCGCTCAGCCAGGCGCCTTCGACACGGCCGGAGAGGCACCAGTCGCCGCAGGCGTAGATGCCAAGGTCGGCATCGGCCAGCGCGCCCAGCTGGTGCGCTTCTAGCGGCCGGGCATAGAGCCAGCGGTGGGCCAGGGCGAACACCGGTTCGGGCACCGCGCAGCCGATCATCTCGGCGAAGGTGCCCAGCAGGTGCTCGATGACGGTTTCCTTGGGCTTGTCGATGTTCTGCCGGCTCCAGCTGCTGCTGGCGTGCAGCACCCAGGTGTCCATGTGTTCGTCGCGGCCGGGCTTGCAGCGGTTGCTGGCCATCCAGGTCAGCGGGCCTTCCTGGACGAAGCAGCCTTGCACCGGTGTCTGCAGGGGTTCGGCGAAGCCCAGGGCCACGGCCCAGGTCGGCTCCATGGCGATGCTCGCCGCCGCCGCCGCCAGCTTGGGCGCGCCGGCCAGCAGCGCCGCGGCCTGCGGCGCCGGGGTGGCGACCAGGACGTGGCTGAACGGGCCGTGGTTGCAGCCTTCGGAGTCCTGCAGGTGCCAGTGCTGTTGGCCGCGGAAGACTTCGGTGATGCGGCAGGAGAAGGTGACCTGCAGCCCCTGCAGCAGCGCGCGGGTGATGGCGCTCATGCGCGGGGTGCCGACCCAGCGCGGCTGCTCGTCCGGCGATGGGCTGAGCATGCCGTCGCGGTACTGGTACAGGGCCGGGTCCCACTCGGCGACCCAGCCGGCGTCGCGCCAGTGCTGGATGGCGTCGAGGAAGCGGCGGTCGCGGGCGGTGAAGTACTGGGCGCCGAGGTCGAGCGCGCCAGCATCGCTGCGCTTGCTCGCCATGCGGCCGCCGCTGCCGTGGCCCTTGTCGAAGAGCTGGACTTCCTGTCCCGCGTCTAGCAGGGCGTGGGCGGCTGAGAGTCCGGCGATTCCGGTGCCAATGATGGCAATGGGGGCGCTCATGACATGCCTCGTAGGTTGTTGTGTTCAGGTTAGCGAGTCGAACAACCTTGTACAATCGGTTTTATTTGTATAGTTGTTCGGTCGCCGTTCGAACGGTCGAGCGGAATTTCGTCCACGCTTCGCGGCCATTCCTTCGGGGGCGTCGCGTATCGGTTCCGGCATTTACAGCGTAGACGTTCGCCACACTCGGACGGGAGCAGTAATGCAAGCGCCGTTCCCTCGTCCAGACTGATGGTAGGTGTGGGAGTTCAGCGCAAGGAGGTTCAGATGCACATCTTCATTACCGGCGGTACCGGTCTGATCGGCCGCCGCCTGTGCCGCCACTGGAGCGCCGCCGGTCATCGGCTGACGGTGCTGAGCCGCCGTCCGGAGCGCGTCGCCGAGCTTTGCGGGCGCGAGGTTCGGGGCGTTTCCAGCTTCGAGGCGGTGGGCGACGAACAGGTCGACGCGGTGGTCAACCTGGCCGGCGAGCCCATCGCCGAGCGGCCCTGGACGGCGCGGCGCAAGGCGCTGCTGTGGGACAGCCGGGTGCGCCTCACCGAGCGTCTGGTGGAGTGGCTGGAGGGCCGCAGCCAGCGGCCCTCGGTGCTGATCAGCGGCTCGGCGGTCGGCTGGTACGGCGACGCCGGCGAGCGCCCGCTGGACGAAGGCAGCGCGGCGGCCGGCGAGGATTTCGCCAGCGAGCTGTGCCTGGCCTGGGAGCAGATCGCCATGCAGGCCGAGGGCCTGGGCATCCGCGTGGTGCGCCTGCGCACCGGGCTGGTGCTGGCGCCGGAGGGCGGCTTCCTCGCGCGCCTGCTGCCGGCGTTCCGCTTCGGCCTGGGCGGCCAGTTGGGCAACGGCCGGCAATGGATGTCCTGGGTGCACATCGAGGACATGATCGGCCTGATCGATTTTCTCTTGCAGCTAAGCGACGCCAGCGGTCCGTATAATGCGTGCGCGCCGCAGCCGGTGCGCAACCGCGACTTCACCCGGGCCCTGGGCCAGGCGCTGCACCGCCCGACCCTGCTGGGCGTGCCGGCCTTCGCCCTGCGCACCCTGCTCGGCGAGCTGTCGCTGCTGTTGCTCGGCGGCCAGCGCGTGGAGCCCCGGCGCCTGCTGGAAGCCGGCTTCGTGTTCCGCTACAACGATCTGCCGGCCGCCCTCGCCGATGTCCTCGCGCATCGTCCGGTGGCCGCCCACCGTCACTAAGGATGCTGCATGACCCTCAACGCCCTGCTGCTGGTCAACCTGGGCTCGCCGGCCTCGACGGAGGTGGCCGATGTGCGCCGTTACCTGGACCAGTTCCTCATGGACCCGTACGTCGTCGACCTGCCCTGGCCGGCGCGGCGCCTGCTGGTGTCGCTGATCCTGCGCAAGCGCCCGGAGGAGTCGGCGCACGCCTATGCCTCCATCTGGTGGGACCAGGGTTCGCCGCTGGTGGTGATCAGCCGCCGCCTGCAGCAGGTCATGCGCAAGTACTGGCCGCACGGCCCGGTGGCGCTGGCCATGCGCTACGGCCAGCCGTCCATCGAGAACGCCCTGCTCGACCTCTACGAGCAGGGTGTGCGCCAGGTGACCCTGGCGCCGCTGTACCCGCAGTTCGCCGACAGCACCACCACCACCGTCATCGAGGAGGCCCGCCGGCTGATCCGCCAGCTCGGCCTGCACGGCATGCACCTGATGGTGCTGCCGCCGTTCTACGCCGAGCCGGAATACCAGCAGGCCCTGCTGACCAGCGTGCAGCCCTACCTGGAGCAGCCCTACGACCACCTGCTGCTGAGCTTCCACGGCCTGCCCGAGCGACACATCCGCAAGCTGGTGGGCGACCGCAACCACGACCTCGACGCCGCCGACAGCCGCCACGTGCGCCCGGAGGTCCTGGCGCTGTGCTACCGCAGCCAGTGCCTGCGCACCGCGGAGCTGTTCGCCGAGAACGCCGCCCTGGAGAAGGGCCGCTGGTCGGTGTCGTTCCAGTCGCGCCTGGGTCGCGCCAAGTGGATCGGCCCCTACACCGACGCGCAGCTGGAAGTCCTGGCGAAGCAGGGCGTGAAGCGCCTGCTGGTGATGTGCCCGGCCTTCGTCGCCGACTGCATCGAGACCCTGGAGGAGATCGGCCAGCGCGGCCGCGAGCAGTTCATCGCCGCCGGCGGCGAGGAGCTGGTGCTGATTCCCTGCCTGAACGACCAGCAGGCCTGGGCGCTGGCGCTGGCGCGGCTGTGCGAGCGGTTGCCGGAGCCGCTCTGACGGCCGTTTTCGTGCCACCGGGCAAGCCGACGTAGCCTGCGGGTCCAATCGCGGACGGAGTCCGCTCCTACCATACGGGCGGGCAAGGCTTCTCGTAGGAGCGAGCTTGCTCGCGAACAGATTCCGCAGCGGGGCTGGTTCGCGAGCAAGCTCGCTCCTACAGGGGAATACGGTGCCTCCAGGCTGACTGTAGGAGCAGGCCCTGCCTGCGATTCGCGCGCAGGGCGCGCTCCTACATGGGCATGGCATTGTGGCGGGTTCAGGGGTGACGGCGAGGCCCTACACCTTGAACTGATTCACCAACCGCCGCTGCTGCTCCGCCAGCCGCGTCAGCTCGGCGCTGGCCTGGGAGGCTTCGTCGGCGCCGCCGGCCACCTGGTTGGCGACCAGGCCGATGTTGGCGACGTTGCGGTTGATGTCCTCGGCCACCGCGCTCTGTTCCTCGGCGGCGCTGGCGATCTGGGTGTTCATGTCGTTGATCACCGACACCGCCTGGGTGATCGACTCCAGCGCCTGGGCCGCCTCGTGGGCGTGGCGCACGCTGTCGTCGGTCTTCTCCTGGCTCTGCTGCATCACCTGCACCACTTCGCGGGTGCCGTTCTGCAGCTGCTGGATCATGCTCTGGATTTCCTCGGTGGCCTGCTGCGTCTTCTGCGCCAGGTTGCGCACTTCGTCGGCCACCACGGCGAAGCCGCGGCCCTGCTCGCCGGCGCGCGCCGCCTCGATGGCGGCGTTGAGCGCCAGCAGGTTGGTCTGCTCGGCGATGCCGCGGATGGCCACCAGGATGGCGTTGATGTTCTCGCTGTCGCGGGCCAGCGACTGCACCACGCCGACCGCGCGGCCGATCTCGGTGGCCAGGGCCTGGATCGCCGCCGAACTGCTCTCGACGATCTGCTTGCCCTGGTGCGCGGCCTGGTCGGCGTGGCTGGCCGCTTCCGCCGCGTGGGTGGCGTTGCGCGCCACGTCCTGGGCGGTGGCGGTCATCTCGTGGACGGCGGTGGCCACCAGTTCGATCTCCGCCAGTTGCTTCTGCACGCCTTGGTTGGTGCGGATGGCGATGTCCGCGGTGTGCTCGGAGGAGTCGCTGACGTGCTGCACCGAGGTCACCACCTGGCCGATCATGCCCTGCAGCTTGCCGAGGAAGGTGTTGAAGCCGCGGGCGATGGAGCCCAGTTCGTCGGCGCGCTCGCTGGACAGGCGGCGGGTGAGGTCGCCTTCGCCCTGGGCGATGTCGTCGAGCATGCCGACCAGCTGGCGTAGCGGCCGGGCGATGCCGTGGCCCACCAGCCAGATCACCAGCAGGCCGCCGGCGGCGATGAGCAGGCCGACCAGGGTCATGCCCAGGGTGTCGGAATCGCTCTGCGCCTTGAGCGCGCCCTGCAGTTGCTTGAGTTCGCCGAACACCGCCTGGCGCGGGATCTCCAGCATCAGCGTCCAGTGCGTGCCGGTGTCGCCGATGGCGAAGGGCAGGAATACGGCGATGGTGTCGCGGGCTTCGTCCTGCTGGTACAGCGGCTCTTCGCCCTGCAGCTTGCCGAGGCTGGCGGCCTGGCTCGCGTCCAGCACCTTGTCGGCCGGTTCGCCGAGCTTGCCGGCGTCCTTGGTGTAGGCCACCAGGCGGCCGTTGGCGGAGATCAGCGCCAGCTCGCCGGCGCCGTCGTAGAGGGTGGCGTCGGCGGCCTTGAGCAGGTCCTGGATGAAGTCCAGGGACAGGTCGGCGCCCACCGCGCCGCGGAACTGGCCGTCGACCAGGATGGGCGCGTTGAAGGACGACATCAGCACCATCTTGCCGCCCATTTCATAGGGCGCGGGGTCGATCACGCAGGGCTTGTGGCGTTCCTTCGGGCACAGGTAGTACTCGCCCTCGCGCACGCCGGTGGGCAGCACCTTCTGGCTTTCCAGGGTGTCGCCCATGGCTTCCACGGTGAGGCTGCCGTCGGCCTTGCGGTACCACCAGGGCATGAAGCGCCCGCTGGCGTCGTAGCCGGCGCCGGTCTGTCCGGCGTAGAGGCTGTCGGGGCCGGCGAAGGCGCCGGGTTCCCAGCCGGCGAAGGCGTCCAGCAGCTTGGGGTTCTGCTGCACGGTCTGGCGCAGCAGGTTGGACATCTCGCCCCGGCTGATGCCCAGCAGCGGCTTGCCTTCGGCGTCCTTGCCATCCATCAGCATGTTGGCCTGGGCCAGGCCCTTGACCACCGTCAGCGGGTATTCCAGCTCGCGCTGGATCTGGCTGGCCTGGGCGCGCGCCAGGGCCACCAGGCGTTCGTTGATGACCTTCTCCAGCAGCGCCTGGGTGCGCTCCTGCACCAGCGTCTGGGTGCGCCCGCCGGCGAACAGGGCATAGAGTACCAACGCAGCCACCACAGCCAGGACACTGGCCCCGGCCAGCGCCACCACGGAAAACTGGATCGACTTGAACTTCATGACGAAATACTCGCGTACCAGGGACAGCCTGTTCCGCTGTATCGGCAGGACTTCAGAGTTTCCTTAGGAAATGCCTGTAATGGGTTGTAACGCCCTTGTGTCGTCTCCTTTGCGGAGCGGTTGCCGGCCATCGGGGGGCGGCCTACCATTGCGCGCTGTCCAAGGGAGATTGCATTGCTTCAGGAGAGCATCATGCCCAGCCTATTCCGCTTCACCGGCCTGGCCGCCGCCCTGCTCCTGGCCGGGTGCCAGCAGGTCAACACCACCAGCGGCGGCGCCGTCGGCGTCGAGCGCAAGCAGTACATGTTCAGCATGCTGTCGAGCCAGCAGGTCGACCAGATGTACTCGCAGTCGTACCAGAAGACCCTCACTGACGCGACGTCGGCGGGCAAGCTGGACAACGACAGCAGCGACGCCAAGCGCGTCAAGGCCGTGGCCGCGCGGCTGATCCCGCAGACCGGCTCGTTCCGCCAGGACGCCCCGGGCTGGGACTGGCAGGTCAACGTGATCAAGAGCGACGAGCTCAACGCCAACTGCGGCCCCGGCGGCAAGATCATCTTCTACAGCGGCCTGATCGATCAGCTGAAGCTCAGCGACGACGAGATCGCCGCGGTGATGGGCCACGAGATCGCCCACGCTCTGCGTGAGCACGGCCGCGAGCAGATGTCCCGCGCCTACGCCGTGCAGATGGGGGAGAACCTCGGCGGCGCGCTGCTGGGCCTGGGCGAGACCAGCAAGCAGCTGGCCGACCAGGTGGTGCAGTACAGCCTGACCCTGCCCAACAGCCGGCAGAACGAGACCGAGGCCGACCTCATCGGCCTGGAGCTGGCCGCCCGCGCCGGCTACAACCCCCAGGCCGCGCTGACGCTGTGGCAGAAGATGGGCCAGGCCGGTGGCGACGCGCCGCCGGAAATCCTCAGCACCCACCCGGCGGACAGCACACGCATGGCCAACCTGCAGGCCGCCATTCCCAAGGTGATGCCGCTGTACGAGCAGGCCAAGGGCCGCAATTGACGAGCGGGGGGATCGACGCCGTCGATCCGTTGCAGCCGGCCGCCGACGCGGCCGGTTCGACCATCACCAGGGAGCGCCAGTGAAAATCGCAGTACTCGGAGCCACCGGGCTCCTCGGCCACCACGCCGCGCGCGCCATCAAGGCCGCCGGCCACCAGTTGGTGCTGGTCCATCGCCCGTCCTCGCAGATCCAGCGCCTGGCCTACCTGGAGCCGGAGTGCCGGGTCGCCGAACTGTTCGACTACAAGGGGCTGGAGCGCGCCCTGAGCGGGCTCGACGCGGTGATCTTCAGCGCCGGCTACTACCCGCAGCGGCCGCGCCGCTGGCAGGAGGAGGTGGCCAGCGCCCTGGACCAGACCAATCATTTCTACGCGGCCTGCCTGCACAACAAGGTGCCGCGCATCCTCTACGTCGGCTCGGCCTTCGCCATGCCCCCGCACCCCCAGGGCCTGCCCGGCCACGAGGGGCTGTTCTACGAGAGCCTGCCCACCGGCAAGAGCGCCTACGTGATGTGCAAGTGGGCGCTGGACGAACAGGCCCGCGAGCAGGCCCGCGGCGGCCTGCCGGTGGTGATCGGGATTCCCGGCATGGTGCTGGGCGAGCTGGACATGGGCCCGACCACCGGGCGCCTGATCACCGCCATCGGCCGCGGCGAGATGTCCCACTACGTGCCGGGGCGGCGCAACGTGATCGATGCCGGCGAGGCGGGGCGCGGCCTGCTGATGACCCTGGAACGCGGGCGCATCGGCGAGCGCTACCTGCTCACCGGGCACAACGTGGAGATGGCCGAGCTCACCGCCACCATCGCCCACCTGCTGGGCCGCCCGGCACCGCAGCCGATGCCGCTGCACCGCGCCCGCGCCCTGGCCACCCTGGGCCGCTGGCGCTACCGCCTGACCGGCAAGCTGCCGCTGCTGGACGAAACCGCCATCGAGGTGATGGCCGGCGGGCAGTTCCTCGACGGACGCAAGGCCCGCGAGGAGCTGGGCTTCGAAAGCCATGTGCCGCTGGAGGACACCCTGCAGCGGGCCATCAATTGGTTCCGCGCCAACGGGTACCTGTAGGCGCAACAGTCTCGCCGACTGCGAAGAGCCATGTCCGCACGGGGAATGCTGTGCTTCACCGCAAACTGTAGGAGCGGGCCCTGCCCGCGATTCGCGCGCAGGGCGCGCTCCTACAGGGGGTGGTGTGGGTGGGGCGGCGTAGGAGCGGATCCTATCCGCGAATCGCGCCGGTGGTTCCGGCTATCGCGGACAAGGTCCGCTCCGGGGAAACTCCGTGCCTCACCGCAAACTGTAACTGTAGGAGCGGGCCCTGCCCGCGAATCGCGCGCAGGGCGCGCTCCTACATTGGAATGGCGTGGGTGGGGTGGCGTAGGAGCGGATCTTATCCGCGAATCGCGCCGATACGTCCGGCTATCGCGGACAAGGTCCGCTCCTACGGGGAAACTCCGTGCCTTACCGCAAACTGTAGGAGCGGGCCTTGCCCGCGATTTCGCGCGCAGGGCGCGCTCCTACATGAGAAGGCTGCCGCCTCAGGGCAACGCCTGCTCCGCCAGTGGGCGGTTCTGCAGGCCCATCTGGCTGCGGAAGCTTTCCATGTCGATCAGCGTGCACAGCTCCTGCAGCTTGCCGTGGCTGTTGAACAGCCACAGGGCCATGCCGGGGATGCTGACCACCTTGTCGCTGGCCGGGTAGCCGAAGGCGGGGCGGCTGATGGTGCCGACCAGGGTGCTCCAGGTGAACACCTTGTGGCCCTCGCCGATGCATTCCTCGACCACCACTTCCAGGTCGTCCATGGACGAACGGATGCCCTCGATCAGCCGCCGGTAGCCGGCGCTGTCCAGGGGCTGGGCGGAGAAGCTGCTCTTGTAGAGGAAGTCCGGGCTGTGCAGCTGGGTGGCCAGGGCCAGGCGGCCCTTGTTCCAGCTCAGGTCGATGTGCTGGCGGGCGAGGCGTTTCAGGTCCTTGTCGGTCATGGCTGTTTCCTTCAGCGAAGGGGCGACAGCTACAACTGTAGGACGATGGCGTGGCGGCAACATTGGCCGCCACGCCGGAGCGGCTGTCAGAACAGCCCGGACAGCGTGGCCGCGTGCCAGGCCGCGGCCAGACCCAGGACGGCGAAGGCGCAGGCGGCCAGGCGGCGGATCAGCGCCAGCGGCAGGCGCTCGGCGGCGAAGTTGCCGGCCAGCACCACCGGCACGTTGGCCAGCAGCATGCCGATGGTGGTGCCCAGCACCACCAGCCAGAAGTGCGGGTACTGCGCGGCCAGCATCACGGTAGCGACCTGGGTCTTGTCGCCCATCTCGGCGAGGAAGAAGGCGATCAGCGTGGTGAGGAAGGGACCGAATTTCTTCAGGCCGCCTTCTTCGTCGTCATCCAGCTTGTCCGGCACCAGGGTCCAGGCCGCCACGGCGAGGAAGGACGCGGCCAGCAGCCAGCTCAGGGCGGCTTCGGAGAAGAAGGTGGAGACCCATTTGCCCACGGCGCCGGCGGCGAAGTGGTTGACCAGGGTAGCGGCGACGATGCCGGCGATGATCGGCCAGGGCTTGCGGAAGCGCGCGGCGAGGACGAGGGCGAGCAGTTGCGTCTTGTCGCCGATTTCGGCGAGGGCAACCACCAGGATGGGGACGAACAGGGATTCCATCAGGCTTTCCTAAGGGGGCGGGTCGACTAATCACCAATGACACGCGCCATCCGCCCACCCCGGGTCGGATCGCTCGTGTCATAGGTCTTGTCAAACCCGGGCCCGACTGCTGCGGGCCTTGGGGCCGCACGCGCCATGGTCTGCGGACCAAGTGTGTTGACGCGTGCCGGGCGAGGGCGGGAACCGCTCGCGGGAGACTACTCCCCTAGGACGGGGCGCATTCTGCCCAAGTCGTCCGGCTTGGGCAAGCCCGGCGTTCAGTCGACGTCGCGGCCGGAGGTGACGTCCATCTCCTCGTAGCGGACGAAGCGGCTGCCGTTCTTCAGGCGGTAGCCCCACCAGATGACGAGGAACAGCGGCAGGCTTATGTAGGTGGCGACCAGCCCGGTCCAGTCGATCGTCTCGCCGACGAACGCCTGGTAGTTCTGCCCGAGGGTGATCGCCAGGCACAGGGCGAAGGCGAACAACGGGCCGAAGGGGAACCACTTGGCGCGGTAGGGCAGCTCCTCCAGTTTGCCGCCCTGCAGCAGGTAGCCCTTGCGGAAGCGGTAGTGGGAGATGGCGATGCCCAGCCAGACGATGAAGCCGCACATGCCCGAGGTGTTGAGCAGCCAGGTGTAGACGGTCTTGTCGCCGATGAAGCTGGTGAGGAAGCACAGCCCGCCGACCAGCGTTGTGGCATAGAGCGCGTAGCGTGGCACGCCGCTCTGCGAGATCTGTTGGAACAGGCGCGGCGCCTGGCCATGCAGGGCCATGGTGTAGAGCATGCGGGTGGAGGCGTACATCCCCGAGTTGCCGGCGGAGAGGATCGCCGAGAGGATCACCGCGTTCATCACCCCGGCCGCCGCGGCCAGGCCGGCGCGCTCGAAGAGCAGGGTGAAGGGCGAGGTGCTGATGTCGCTGCTGTCGGTCTTGAGCAGGTTCGGATCGGTGTAGGGGATGAGCATGCCGATGACGAAGATCGACAGGATGTAGAACATCAGGATCCGCCAGAACACCTGGCGGATGGCGATGGGGATCGACTTGTGCGGGTGCTCCGACTCGCCGGCGGCGACGCCGATCAGCTCGGTGCCCTGGAACGAGAAGCCGGCGATCATCGCCACCCCGACCATGGCCTGCAGGCCGCCGACGAAGGGGGCGTCGCCGGTGGTGAAGTTGCTGAAGCCGGGGGAGTCGATGCCGTGCATGATGCCGATGATGCTGGCCAGGCCGATGCCGATGAAGATCACCACGGCCACCACCTTGATCAGCGCGAACCAGAACTCGCTCTCGCCGAAGCCCTTCACCGAGAAGAAGTTGAGGCCGAACATGATGGCGAGGAAGCCGGCGCTCCAGTAGATGCCCGACACCTCGGGGAACCAGAAGTGCATCACCAGCTGCGCGGCCACCAGTTCCGCGGCGATGGTCACCGCCCAGTTGTACCAGTAGTTCCAGCCCATGGCGAAGCCGAAGCCATCGTCGATGAAGCGGCTGCCGTAGGTGGAGAAGGAGCCGGAGTCGGGGATGTAGGCAGCCATCTCGCCCAGGCTGGTCATCAGGAAGAACACCATCAGGCCGATCAGCGCGTAGGCCAGCAGCGCGCCGCCGGGGCCGGCGGTGGCGACGGTGCTGCCGGAGGCGACGAACAGCCCGGTGCCGATCGAGCCGCCGATGGCGATCATGTTCAGGTGCCTGGGCTTGAGCGAACGCTTCAGGTGCGCTGGGGTCGTTTCCGGCGACTTCACGAAGGTCAGCTCGGCTTCTTTCACGGTGCTTTTCACGGCGATCCTCGGCTCGTGAGGCGCGCCGGCCCGGCGCGCCCTTTCGGTCTGGGTGGAGTGTAGTGGGGCTGCGGCGAGGCGCCCGGGCTCAGGGGCGGCGGGCGCTGTAGATGCGGAAACCGTCGCCCACGGCGAGGCTGCGGCAGGGGCCCAGGTGCTGTTCGATCAGCGGCGGGTACTTGAGGAAGCTGTTGGCCACCAGGCGCAGTTCGCCGCCCGGGCGCAGGTGCTGCGCGGCTTCGCGCAGCAGGCGTTCGCTGGCCTGGTAGTCGGTGTGCACGCCCTGGTGGAAGGGCGGGTTGCTGACGATGGCGGCCAGGCCGGCCGGCGCCGCGTCGATGCCGTCGCCGCCGATCACCTCGCCTTCCAGGCCGTTGGCGGCGAGGGTCAGGCGGCTGCTTTCCAGGGCGAAGGCGTCGACGTCGAGCAGGCTCAGGCGGCTGCCCGGGTAGCGGCGCTTGAGCACCGCGCCGAGCACGCCGGCGCCGCAGCCGAAGTCCAGCACGTGGCCTTCGGGCAGGCCGTCCAGGTGGTCCAGCAGCAGGGCGCTGCCGCGGTCCAGGCGGCCATGGCTGAACACGCCGGGCAGGGTGACCACCTGCAGTTCGCCGTCGGCCAGGGCCAGCGTGTAGCGCAGGGACTGGGCGTGCAGGTCGGGGCAGGGCAGGGCGCCGTCGATGGCGGCGTGCCACAGCTGGCAGTGCCGCGCGCTGTCGAGCTTGGCGGCCTTGGCCAGGGTGCCGAGCTGCTTGGCGGCGCGCTCGACGCCGGCGCGCTTCTCGCCCACCAGGTACAGCTGGCCGCCGGGCACGCGGCTGGCCAGGGCGGCCAGCAGGTAGTCGGTCAGCTCGCGGGACTTGGGCAGGAACAGCACGGCGGCGTCGAACTCGCCTTCCGGCGGCGTCACGCCGAAATGGCAGCGTCCCGGGTAGCGGCCGTCCAGTTGCCGCTGCTCGCCGGCGTGCCAGCTCCAGCCCAGGGCTTGCGGCAGCTCGCCGAGCAGGCCGTCGGCGGGCAGGCCTGCCAGCAGCACGCGGCCGGCGAAACGTTCGATCTGGCGCAGCAGCACCTCGCTGGTGGGGGCGTTGGACATGCGGCCTCCTAAAAAGGGCGCGAGTTTAGCACTTCGCGCTTCAGTCGACCCGCCGCAGCTTGTCGCCGCGGAAGAAGGCCGCGGCGTTGTCCGTTACCTGGCCGACGATGCGCTGCCGCGCCTCGCGGCTGCCCCAGGCGTTGTGCGGGGTGACGATCAGCCGCGGGATGTCGCCGGCCAGCAGCGGGTTGCCGTCCTTCGGCGGCTCGACGCTGAGCACGTCGGTGGCGGCGCCGCCCAGGTGGCCGCGGCGCAGGGTGTCGGCCAGGGCCTGCTCGTCGATCAGGCCGCCGCGGGCGGTGTTGACGATGAAGGCGCCGGGCTTCATCAGGTCCAGTTCGCGCTGGCCGATCATCCCGCGGGTCTGCTCGGTCAGCGGGCAGTGCAGGCTGATGGCGTCGACCTGCGGCAGCAGCTCGTCCAGCGCCAGGCGGTCGGCGCGCGGCGGGCGGCCAGGAAGTTGGCCGAGCAGCACGCGCATGCCGAAGGCCTCGGCCAGGCGGGCCACCGCGCCACCCAGTTCGCCATGGCCGAGCAGGCCGAGGGTCTTGCCTTCCAGCTCGACGATGGGGAAGTCCAGCAGGCAGAACTGGGTGGACTGTTGCCAGCGTCCGGCGCGGACCGCCGCCTGGTAGTCGGGCAGCCGGGTGGCCAGGGCGAGCAGCAGCAGGATGGCGTGCTGGGCCACCGAAGCGGTGCCGTAGCCCTGGCAGTTGGCCACGGCGATGCCACGCTCGCGGGCGGCGGCCAGGTCGATGTTGTTGGTGCCGGTGGCGGTGACCAGGATCAGCCTGAGGTCCGGGCACTGGGCCAGGGTTTCGGCGCTGATGGGCGCCTTGTTGCTGATGGCCACGTTGGCCTCGTGCAGGCGCCCGGCGATCTCGTCCGGGGCGCTGGCGGGGTGCAGGACCAGCTCGCCGAAGGCCTGGCGCAGGGGCTGCAGGTCGAGGTCGCCGAGGTCGAGGGAGGCGGTGTCGAGAAAGACGGCGCGAGTGCTGTTCATCGCTGGCTGTTCCTTTTGCGGGAAACGGGGCTGGCGTAAGGTTGCCAGCCTGACGGCGTTAATCCCACCCCTGCGGAGGTTGCATGTACTGGACGGAATTTCTCACCGTGGCGCTGATCCACCTGCTGGCGGTGGCCAGCCCGGGCCCGGACTTCGCCGTGGTGGTGCGCGAGAGCGTCACCCACGGCCGCCGCGCCGGCACCTGGACGGCGCTGGGCGTGGGCTGCGCCATTTCCATCCATGTGACCTACTCGCTGCTGGGCATCGGCCTGATCGTTTCGCAGTCGATCATGCTGTTCAACACCCTCAAGTGGCTGGCCGCGGCCTACCTGTTCTACATCGGCATCAAGGCCCTGCGCGCCAAACCCAGCGGTGGCGACGGCAGCGTGGCGGCCGCCGCGCCCAGCGAACGCACCCCGCGCGGCGCCTTCGTCGCCGGCTTCGTCACCAACGGCCTGAACCCCAAGGCCACGCTGTTCTTCCTCTCGCTGTTCACCGTGGTCATCAACCCGCACACCCCGGTGCTGGTGCAGGCCGGCTACGGCGTCTACCTGGCCTGCGCCACCGCAGCCTGGTTCAGCTTCGTGGCGCTGCTGTTCAGCCAGCAGCGCGTGCGCGCCGGCTTCGCCCGCATGGGGCACTGGTTCGACCGGATGATGGGGGTGGTGCTGGTGGGGTTGGGGGTCAAGCTGGCTTTCACCGAGTTGCGCTGAGGGTTGGGGACTCGCGCTTTTCGTAGGAGCGAGCTTGCTCGCGAACCGCATGGCACCGCGTTTGTTCGCGAGCAAGCTCGCTCCTACGAAAAGCAAAGCGGGTTTTTGATCTTGGATTGCGCGGGGATTTTTGCGGAATCGACAGAGCGTTATTGCAATAATTAGCCTGCTAACTGTGTGGTCTCTATGGCTAGTATCGAAGCGTTTCCTCTTCGAGAAGGTCAACAAACCATGCCAAGGAATGCCTCTGCTGCAGGCCCATCCCGTCGCCGTTTCCTCAAGGGCTCGCTGAGCCTCATTCCCGCCGTGGCGGTGATGGGGACTGGCGTTGTTCGCGCCGAGAGCGCACCGGAGCCGGGCCAGGCCTATCAGCCACGCTTTTTCAACTCCGAGGAGTGGCTGTTCCTGCTGGCCGCCTGCGACTGCCTGATCCCCGATGACGACAACGGCCCCGGCGCAGTGGCCGAAGGGGTGCCCGAGTTCATCGACCGGCAGATGGAGACCGCCTATGGCCATGGCGGCATCTGGTACCTGCAGGGGCCGTTCTTCGAGGCGCCCGCCGAACTGGGCCACCAGAGCCGCCTGAGCCCCAGGGAAATCTACCGCCTGGGTATCGCCGCGCTGCAGCGCCACTGTCGGCAGCAGTTCGCCGGCAAGCGCTTCCAGGAACTGCCGCGCGGCCGCCAGGAGGAATTGCTGACGCAGATGGAGGGCGGCCGGATAGCCTTCGAGGCCTGCCCGGAGTCGATGTTCTTCGAACAGCTCTGGCAGAACACCCGGGAGGGCTACCTGGCCGATCCCATCCATGGCGGCAACCGCAGCATGGCGTCCTGGCGGATGATCGGCTTCCCCGGTGCGCGCGCCGATTTCACCGACTGGGTGGACCAGCCGAACAAGGCCTACCCGCAAGGGCCGGTCAGCATCTCCGGCCAGCGGGGTGAGCTATGAGCGCCACGCGCAGGGAGGCGGTGGACGTGGTGGTGGTCGGCCTCGGCTGGACCGGCTCGATCATGTCCAAGGAACTGGTCGATGCCGGGCTGCGAGTGGTCGCCCTGGAGCGCGGGGAGCAGCGCGACACCTACCCGGACTTCGCCTACCCGAGGATCGCCGACGAGCTGACCTATGGCATCCGCTACAAGCTGTTCCAGAACCTCGCCCGGGAAACCGTGACCCTGCGCCATGGCCTGGCCGACCGGGCGGTGCCCTACCGACGCCTGGGCGCCTTCCTGCCCGGCAACGGCGTGGGCGGCGCCGGCGTGCACTGGAATGGCATGCACTGGCGCATGCAGCCTTACGACCTGAAACTGCGCAGCAATACCCTGGAGCGGCATGGCAAGGCGGCCATCCCCGAGGGCATGACCATCCAGGACTGGGGCGTGAGCTATGAGGAACTGGAGCCCTGCTTCGATCGCTTCGAGAAGGTCTGCGGCACCGCCGGCCAGGCCGGCAACCTGCAGGGGCGGATACTGCCGGGCGGCAACCCGTTCGAGGCGCCCCGGCATGCACCCTATCCGACCGCGGCGCTGAAGACCTTCTACTCCGGCGAACTGCTGAAGGCCGGCGCGCTGGAACTGGGGCTGCACCCGTTCGCCTCCCCCGCGGCCAACTGCAGCGAGGCCTACACCAACCCCTATGGCCTGCAGTTGGGGCCATGCAACTACTGCGGCTTCTGTGAGCGCTTCGGCTGCTACCTGTATTCCAAGGCATCGCCGCAGTCGACCATCCTGCCGGCGTTGTACCGGCAGGCGAACTTCGAACTGCGCACCCAGGCCCAGGTCATCCGCATCAACACCGACTCCAGCGGCCGCAAGGCGACCGGGGTCACCTACATCGACAGCCAGGGCCGGGAGGTGGAGCAACCTGCGGAACTGGTGATCCTCAGCGCCTACCAGTTGCACAACGTGCGCCTGCTGCTGCTCTCGAAGATCGGCAAGCCCTACGATCCGCGCACGGGCGAAGGCGTCGTGGGGAAGAACTATGCGTACCAGATGAATGCCGGGGTTTCGCTGTTCTTCGACAAGGACACCCACTTCAATCCCTTCATCGGGGCGGGTGGCGGCACCGTGGCGCTGGACGACTTCAACAGCGAGGCGTTCAAGGCCGGGCAGCGGGACTTCATCGGTGGCGCCTATCTGTCGGTAGGCAGTTCGGGCGGGCGTCCGATCCAGCAGGCGCTCCTGCCGGACGATGCGCCGACCTGGGGCAGCGGCTGGAAACAGGCGCTGCGCGACAGCTACGGGCACAGCATGTCGCTGGGCGCCGAAGGTTCGAACATGGCCTACCGCGACTGCTACCTGGACCTGGACCCGAACTACCGCGACGTGCACGGCCTGCCGCTGCTGCGCATGACCTTCGACTGGAAGGCCAACGACATCCGCCAGGGGCGTTTCATGGCCGAGCGGCTGAGCGAGATCGCCCGGGTGCTCGGCCCGCGGAAGATAGTGGTGCACGCGCCGGCCTTCGGCGAGCACTTCAACGCCATCAGCTACCAGAGCACCCACAACACCGGCGGCGCGATCATGGGCGAGGACCCCAGGCAGAGCGTGCTGAACAAGTACCTGCAGTGCTGGGACGTGCCCAACCTGTTCGTCCTCGGCGCCAGCGCCTTCCCGCAGAACATGGCCTACAACCCCACCGGCATGGTCGGGGCGCTGGCCTACTGGGCCGCCCAGGCGATCCGCGAACGCTACCTGCGCGATCCTGGCCCGCTGGTGGACGCATGAGGAGGCCGGCCATGAACATTTCAGCAAGGCTGCTCGCACCACTGCTCCTGGCGTTGTCGGTGGCAGGTACGGCCCGCGCCGACGAGGCGTCGTCCATCGCCCGCGGCGAATACCTCGCCCGCCTGGGGGACTGCGCCGCCTGCCACACCACCGACCCCGCGCGCCCATTCGCCGGGGGCCTGAAGATGGGGACGCCGATCGGCGCCATCTACTCCACCAACATCACGCCCGATGCGCACACCGGGATCGGTACCTACACCCTGGGGAATTTCTCCCGGGCCGTGCGCGGGGGCGTGGCAGCGGACGGTCACCGCCTGTACCCGGCCATGCCCTATCCCTCCTTCGCCAGGATCAGCGACCAGGACATCGCTGACCTGTACCTGTACTTCCGCCAGGGTGTGCACCCGGTGGAACAGGCCAACCGGGCAGCGGAGATTCCCTGGCCGTTGAACATGCGCTGGCCGTTGCAGGCGTGGGACAGCCTGTTCGCCGACAGCGGGCCCTACCAGGACGACCCGCGGCGTTCGCCCGAGTGGAACCGGGGGGCCTACCTGGTGCAGGGGTTGGGGCACTGCGGCAGTTGCCACAGCCCGCGCGGGCTGGCCTTCCAGGAGCAGGCCGTGGATCAGCGCGACCCCCGCTACCTCAGCGGCGGCACCCTGGAGGGCTGGCATGCGCCGGACCTGACCGGCGCCACGCCGGCCAGCCTGCAGAATTGGAGCGAGTCCGAGCTGATGACCTTTCTCCGGACCGGGCATACGGAGCGTACAGCGGCCTTCGGTGCCATGGCCGCGGCGGTGCAGGACAGTACCCAGTACTTCGACGAGAAAGATCTGCGGGCCGTGGCTGTCTATCTGAAATCGCTGGGCGAAGGCCACTCCGCGGCGATGTTGCTGCACGACGATGGCTCCACCTACCAGGCGCTGGCTTCGGGGCAGCCAGCCAGCGAGGGCGCGGCCCTGTACCTCGACAACTGCGCGGCTTGCCATCGCTCGGATGGTGCCGGGTATCGCAATACCTTCCCGCAATTGAAGGGCAACTCGGCGGTGCTCGGTGACGATCCTTCCTCGCTGATCAGCATCATCCTCGAGGGTTCGCGCATGGCGGTCACCGAGGCGGCGCCGAGCGGGCTGCGCATGCCGGACTTCGGCTGGCGGCTGGACGACCGGCAGGTGGCCGCGCTGGCGACCTTCCTGCGCCAGGCCTGGGGGCACGAGGCGCCGACGGTGAGCGCGCGGCAGGTAGCGGCCCTGCGCCGACGCTGAGGTGGAGCGCGCCGCCCGGCGGGGCGGCGCTAAGGGCGTCAGAGCAGTTCGATGGCCACCGCGGTGGCTTCGCCGCCGCCGATGCACAGCGAGGCCACGCCGCGCTTGCCGCCCTTCTTCTGCAGAGCGTTGATCAGGGTGACGATGATCCGCGAACCGGTGGAGCCCACCGGGTGGCCCTGGGCGCAGGCGCCGCCGTAGACGTTGACCTTGGCGTGGTCCAGGCCGTGCTCGCGCATGGCCAGCATGGTGACCATGGCGAAGGCTTCGTTGATCTCGAACAGGTCGACGTCGTCCTTGTTCCAGCCGGTCTTCCTGAACAGGTTGGTCATGGCGCCGATGGGGGCCAGGGTGAATTCGCTCGGGTCCTGGCTCTGGGTGGCGTGGCCGACGATCTTCGCCAGCGGCTTCAGGCCGCGGCGCGCGGCTTCCTCGGCGGTCATCAGGACCAGCGCGCTGGCGCCGTCGGAGATGGAGCTGGCGTTGGCCGCGGTGATGGTGCCGTCCTTCTTGAAGGCGGGCTTCAGGCTGGGAATCTTGTCCAGGTTGGCGGTCAGCGGCTGCTCGTCGTCCTTCACCACGACCTCGCCCTTGCGGGTGGTGACGGTGACCGGGACGATCTCGCTGGCCAGCGAGCCATCCTGGATCGCGGCCTGGGCGCGCTTGAGCGATTCGATGGCGTAGGCGTCCATGTCTTCGCGGGTGATGCCGTTCCTGTCGGCGGTGTCCTGGGCGAAGGAGCCCATCAGGCGGCCAGTGCGGGCGTCTTCCAGGCCGTCGAGGAACATGTGATCTCGGCGTGGCCCATGCGCAGGCCGGTGCGCGCTTTCTCCAGCACGTAGGGGGCGTTGGACATGCTCTCCATGCCGCCGGCGACCATCACCTGGTTGGTCCCGGCCTTGAGCAGGTCGTGGGCCAGCATCACCGCCTTCATGCCCGAACCGCACAGCTTGTTGATGGTGGTGCAGCCGGTGGCGGCGGGCAGGCCGGCGTTGAGCGCCGCCTGTCGGGCCGGGCCCTGCTTCAGACCGGCGGGCAGCACGCAGCCCATGATCACTTCCTCGACATCGCCGGCCTCGATACCGGCGCGGGCGACTGCTTCGCGGATGGCGACGGCGCCCAGGTCGACGGCGGAAACTCCGGCCAGGCTGCCCTGGAAGCCGCCCATGGGGGTGCGGGCGCCGCTGACGATGACGATTTCGGACATGGAAAACTACCTCTTGGCTTTTGTTCTCGGAGTGTTCTGGGGGCTCGGCCGTGAACGACCGGGTGGCGGCGATTCTAGCGCGTGACCCGATCAGGCCAAAGAGTCACCCGCAAATCACTCTTTGGATGGATGATTGGTCATGGTTGCACCTCTACAGTCACCGGCATCGACTCCCATGAAGGTCCCACAGGTAAGCCGAATATGCTCAAGACCCGTCTCCTCCCCGCTGCGAGCAATGCCTACCAGTACCCGTTGCTGATCAAGAGCCTGCTGCTGTCCGGCGCGCGCTACGAAAAAAGCCGCGAGATCGTCTACCGCGACCTGGTGCGCTACAACTACGCCACTTTCAACGAGCGCGTGGCGCGCCTGGCCAACGTGCTCACCGAGGCCGGCGTGCAGGCCGGCGACACCGTGGCGGTGATGGACTGGGACAGCCATCGCTACCTGGAGGCGATGTTCGCCATCCCGATGATCGGCGCGGTGCTGCACACCATCAACATCCGTCTTTCGCCGGACCAGATCCTCTACACCATGAACCACGCCGAGGACCGCTTCGTGCTGGTCAACGCCGAGTTCGTGCCGCTCTACCAGGGCATCGCCGGGCAACTGACCACGGTGCAGAAGACCCTGCTGCTGAGCGATGGCGCCGACAAGAGCTGCGCCCTGGACGACTGCATCGGCGAGTACGAGACGCTGATGGCCGCGGCCAGCCCGCGCTACGCCTTCCCCGACTTCGACGAGAATTCGGTGGCCACCACCTTCTACACCACCGGCACCACCGGTAACCCCAAGGGGGTGTATTTCACCCACCGCCAGCTGGTGCTGCACACCCTGGCCATGGCCTCGACCATCGCCAGCCTGGACAGCATCCGCCTGATGGGCAACAGCGACGTGTACATGCCGATCACGCCGATGTTCCATGTGCATGCCTGGGGCGTGCCCTACGTGGCGACCATGCTCGGTATCAAGCAGGTGTACCCGGGGCGTTACGACCCGGAACTGCTGGTCGATCTGTGGAAACGCGAGAACGTCACCTTCTCCCACTGCGTGCCGACCATCCTGCAGATGGTGATGAACGCCAAGGCCGCCCAGGGCGTGGACTTCAAGGACTGGAAGATCATCATCGGCGGCAGCGCGCTGAACCGCTCGCTGTACGAGGCGGCCCAGGCCCGCGGCATCCAGCTGACCGCGGCCTACGGCATGTCCGAGACCTGCCCGCTGATCTCCTGCGCCTACCTCAACGATGAACTCCTGGCCGGCAGCGAGGACGAACGCACCACCTACCGGATCAAGGCCGGCGTGCCGGTGCCGCTGGTGGACGCGGCGATCATGGACGAGCACGGCCAGCTGCTGCCGGCCGACGGCGAGTCCCAGGGCGAGCTGGTGCTGCGTTCGCCCTGGCTGACCCAGGGCTACTTCCGCGAGCCGCAGAAGGGCGAGGAACTCTGGGCCGGCGGCTGGATGCACACCGGCGACGTGGCCACCCTCGACGGCATGGGCTTCATCGACATCCGCGACCGCATCAAGGACGTGATCAAGACCGGCGGCGAATGGCTGTCCTCGCTGGAGCTGGAAGACCTCATCAGCCGCCACCCGGCGGTGCGCGAAGTGGCGGTGGTGGGGGTGCCGGACCCGCAATGGGGCGAGCGCCCGTTCGCCCTGCTGGTGCTCTTCGAGGGCCTGCAGCTGGACGCCAAGGGGCTGAAGGAACACCTCAAGCCTTTCGTCGAGCAGGGCCACATCAACAAGTGGGCGATTCCTTCGCAGATCGCCGTTGTTACTGAAGTTCCCAAGACCAGCGTGGGCAAGCTGGACAAGAAGCGCATCCGTGTGGATATCGCTCGTTGGCAGGAGTCCGGCAGCGAATTCCTCTCCGCCCTGTAAGCCTTTCCCTACAGGCTGCGTCCCCCGAGCAAGCGCTTGGCACGGGGCGCAGCCTCTGCTAATCCTTTCTGCGAGCCGTCTAGCTTGCGGCTCGTTGCCGCAGCGACGCGCTAAATCACACTTTCGAGGGATCAAGCCCGCCGGGGGGCTGGCTATAGTCGCTGCCACTCATAACAAAAAACACACATGGAGTAGCGTCGATGACACAAATGAAGAAGATCTGGCGCCTGGCTCGTTTGCCACTGGCCGTCAGCCTGGCTTCCACGCTTGCCACCCCCGCTTCGGCGGTCACCTTCAACATCGGCGAGATCGAGGGCTCCTTCGACTCCAGCCTGTCGGTCGGCGCCAGCTGGTCGACGCAGAATCCGGACAAGAACCTGATCGGTTCCAACAACGGCGGTCACGGCCTGTCGCAGACCTCCGACGACGGCCACCTGAACTACAAGGCCGGCAAGACCTTCTCGAAGATCTTCAAGGGCATCCACGACCTGGAGCTGAAGTACGGCGACACCGGCGTGTTCCTGCGCGGCAAGTACTGGTACGACTTCGAGCAGAAGGACGAGAGCACCGAGTTCAAGCCGCTCAGCGACAGTGGCCGCAAGACTGCCGCCAAGGCTTCCGGCGCCGAGCTGCTGGACGCCTTCATCTACCACAAGTACAGCATCGCCGACCTGCCGGGCAACGTGCGCCTGGGCAAGCAGGTGGTGAACTGGGGCGAGAGCACCTTCATCCAGGGCGGCATCAACTCGATCAACCCGTTCGACGTCACCGCGCTGCGCCGCCCGGGCTCCGAGATCAAGGAAGCCCTGGTGCCGGTGAACATGTTCTACCTGTCGCAGAACCTCACCGACAACCTCTCCGCCGAAGGCTTCTACCAACTGGAGTGGGACCAGACGGTGGTGGACAACTGCGGCACCTTCTTCTCCCAGCCGGACGTGATCGCCGACGGCTGCACCGACAACCTGCGCGTGCTGACCAATGCCCAGGCGCTGGGGGCGGGGAACGTGGCGCTGGCCAAGCAGTTCGGCGTGGACGTCAACAACGAGGGCGCCCTGGTGCGCCGCGGGCCGGACCGCGACGCCCGCGACAGCGGCCAGTACGGCCTGTCGCTGAAGTACTACGCCGACACCCTGAACACCGAGTTCGGTGGCTACTACATGAACTACCACAGCCGCCTGCCGATCTTCAGCGGCCGCGGCGCTTCCCAGTCCATCTACAACCTGGCCAACTCCCTCAGCGGCACCCCGCTGCAAGCCTTCGCCCCGCTGCTGGTGGCGGGCAACTCCTCGTACTTCGTCGAGTACCCGGAGGACATCCACCTGTATGGCCTGAGCTTCTCCACCACCCTGCCCACCGGCACGGCCTGGCAGGGCGAGATCAGCTACCGGCCCAACGCCCCGGTGCAGCTGAACACCACCGACATCCTGTTCTCCGGCGTGGTGCCGCTGGGCGGCGTGTACGGCAACGCTTCGGTGCTCCAGGGTGCTCCGGACACCGACCAGCACGGCTATCGCCGCAAGGAAATCACCCAGCTGCAGACCACCTTCACCCACTTCTTCGACCAGGTCATGGGCGCCGAGCGTCTGACCCTGGTGGGCGAGGTGGGCTGGACCCACGTCGGCGGCCTGGAAAGCACCTCCAAGGCGCGCTACGGCCGTGACCCGGTGTTCGGCCCCGGCCCGCTCCCGGCGACCGGCAACCTGAACACCTGCCAGGTGCTGAACAACTCGACCCTGGGCAGCGCGCCGAAGAACAACCTGTCGCGCAACTGCGAGAACGACGGCTTCACCACCGCCGACTCCTGGGGCTACCGCATGCGCGCCATCTGGGACTACAACGACGTGTTCGCCGGGGTGAACCTCAAGCCCAACGTGGCCTGGTCCCACGACGTAGACGGCTATTCGCCCGGCCCGGGCGGCAACTTCGAGGAAGGCCGCAAGGCGATCAGCCTGGGCGTCGACGCCGACTACATGAACACCTACACCGCGAGCCTTTCCTACACCAACTACTTCGACGGCAAGTACTCCACCCTGGTCGACCGCGACTTCGTCGCGCTCAGCTTCGGCGTGAACTTCTAAGCGGCACCCGCGCCCCGCCCGGGCCCGGGCGGGGCGCCAGCAGACAGAGATCGCGAGCGCGGCGGCGCGGCCGCTGCGCGAGCAGTAACGACTCATCGAGGACGACGCGATAATGAGAACAACAAAGAGACTGCTGCAAACCGGCGCACTGGCCCTGGGCCTGAGCCTGCTGGCCACCCAGGTGATGGCTGCGGTGTCCGCCGCCGACGCCGCCAAGCTGGGCACCACCCTGACCCCGGTCGGCGCCGAGAAGGCCGGCAACGCCGACGGCAGCATTCCCGCCTGGACCGGCGGCCTGCCGAAGAACGCCGGCGCCGTGGACAGCAAGGGCTTCCTCGCCGACCCCTTCGCCAGCGAGAAGCCGCTGTTCACCATCACCGCGCAGAACGTCGAGCAGTACAAGGACAAGCTGACCCCCGGCCAGCTGGCCATGTTCAAGCGCTACCCCGACACCTACAAGATGCCGGTGTACCCGTCGCACCGCACCGCCACCCTGCCTGACTCGGTGCTGGAAGCGACCAGGAAGAACGCCACCGCCACCAACCTGGTGCAGGGCGGCAACGGCCTGCAGAACTTCCAGACCGCCAACCCCTTCCCGATCCCGCAGAACGGCCTGGAAGTCATCTGGAACCACATCACCCGCTACCGCGGCGGCCACGTGCGCCGTCTGGTGACCCAGGCCACCCCGCAGGTCAACGGCAGCTACTCGCTGGTGTACTTCCAGGACGAGTTCGTGTTCCGCACCGACCTGAAGGACTACGACCCGAGCAAGCCGAGCAACGTGCTGTTCTACTTCAAGCAGCAGGTCACCGCCCCGGCGCGCCTGGCCGGTAACGTGCTGCTGGTGCACGAGACCCTCGATCAGGTCAAGGAACCGCGCCTGGCATGGCTCTACAACGCCGGCCAGCGCCGTGTGCGCCGCGCCCCGCAGGTGTCCTACGACGGCCCCGGCACCGCCGCCGACGGCCTGCGCACCTCGGACAACCTGGACATGTACAACGGCGCGCCGGACCGCTACGACTGGAAGTTGGTGGGCAAGCAGGAGCTGTACATCCCGTACAACAACTACAAGCTCGACGATCCCAAGCTGAAGTATGCGGACATCATCAAGCCCGGCCACCTCAACCAGGACCTGACCCGCTACGAGCTGCACCGCGTCTGGCATGTGGTCGCAACCCTGAAGGCCGGCGAGCGCCACATCTACGCCAAGCGTGACTTCTACATCGACGAGGACACCTGGCAAGCCGCCGAGATCGACCATTACGACGGCCGCGGCACCCTGTGGCGCGTAGCCGAGGCCTTCTCGCAGTACTACTACAACAACCAGGTACCGTGGTACACCGCGGAAACCCTGTACGACCTGCTCTCCAGCCGCTACCTGGTGCTGGGCCTGAAGAACGAGGAGAAATCCGCCTACGACTTCAACTACAGCGCCTCTGAAAGCGACTTCACCCCCGCAGCGCTGCGTCAGGAAGGCGTGCGCTAAGTCGAGTCGCCTTGCTGAAAGCCGGCCTTCGGGCCGGCTTTTTCATGGGCCCGGGGTGGCTACGGTGGCGTGGCAGAATGCCGCTATACTCACGGCAAAACGCCGCCATGGGTGAGCCCTTGCCTCACGCGTACCGCAACCTGCTCGACGACGAAGAGATCGAGGCGCTGCTGGAAATCACCGTCCGTCCCGAGCGCCCCCCGACGGTGCTGCTGGTGGACGACGACCCGCAGGTGCTCGCCGAGATGCGCGAGCTGATCGAAAGCGCCGACCTGCAATGCCTGACCGCGAGCAACAGCGCCCAGGCCTTGCGCCGTATCGGCCGCGACGAATCGGCCATCGACCTGCTGGTCACCGACCTGTGCATGGAAGGCGAGGGCGCCGGCCTGGAGCTGATCCGCCAGCTCCACGCCCGGGGCACCTTCCTGCCGATCATCGTGCTCTCCGGCACCACCCGCGCCCGCGACGTGGTCGAGGCGATGCGCCTGAACGTGCTGGACTTCCTGCTCAAGCCGGTTGAGCCGGAGGAGTTTCTGCGGACGCTCAAGCGTTGCCTGTGAGGCCCCTGGTCATCTCCGCTACGGGGGAGGAACACCGCGCTTTCCCGGCTACCTGTAGGAGCGGGCCCTGCCCGCGATTCGCGCGCAGGGCGCGCTCCTACATGGGAATGGCGCGGGTGGGGCCGCGTAGGAGCGGATCTCATCCGCGAACCGCGCCGATACGTCCGGCCATCGCGGACAAGGTCCGCTCCTACGAGGGAGGAATACCGTGCTTCCCGGTAACCTGTAGGAGCGCGCCCTGCCCGCGATTCGCGCGCAGGGCGCGCTCCTACATGGGAATGGCGCGGCTGGGGCGGCGTAGGAGCGGATCTCATCCGCGAACCGCGCCGATACGTCCGGCCATCGCGGACAAGGTCCGCTCCTACGGGGGGAGGAATACCGCGCTTTCCCGGCTACCTGTAGGAGCGGGCCCTGCCCGCGATTCGCGCGCAGGGCGCGCTCCTACATGGGAATGGCGCGGGTGGGGTAGCGTAGGAGCGGATCTCATCCGCGAATCGCGCCGATACGTCCGGCCATCGCGGACAAGGTCCGCTCCTACGGGGGGAGGATCGTGCTTCCCGGCTACCCTACATTGCAGGTGAGCACGGCTTTTCGTAGGAGCGAGCTTGCTCGCGAACATGTCCCCGCGGCGGAATCCCTTCGTACTGGTTACAACGCCTGCGCCTTGAAGGTATCGCACTTGCCCGGCGAGCCCGTGTCGAAGCCGAGCTTGAACCAGCGCATGCGCTGCGCCGAGGTGCCGTGGGTGAAGGAGTCCGGCACCACGGTGCCGCGCGACTGCTTCTGCAGGCGGTCGTCGCCGATGGCGTTGGCGGCGTTCAGCGCGCTTTCGATGTCGCCCGGCTCCAGCCACTGCAGGCGCTGCTGGGCTTTGTTGGCCCAGACGCCGGCGAAGCAGTCGGCCTGCAGCTCCAGGCGCACCGACAGGCCGCTGGCGCCCTCCATGGGCGCGCCGCGGCGGCGCGCGGCCTCGACCTTGGCCGAGATGCCCAGCAGGTTCTGCACGTGGTGGCCGACCTCGTGGGCGATCACGTAGGCGCGGGCGAAGTCGCCGGCGGCAGAGAAGCGCTGCTCCATCTCGCGGAAGAAGCCCAGGTCCAGGTACACCCGGTGGTCGCCGGGGCAGTAGAACGGGCCCACCGCCGAGGAGGCGAAGCCGCAGGCGGAGTTCACCCCGCCGTTGAACAGGATCAGCTTGGGCTGCTCGTACTGGGCGTTGCTGTGGGCGAAGATCTGCCCCCAGGTGTCCTCGGTGTCGCCGAGCACGGCGCGCACGAAGTCCACCTGCGGGTCGGCGCCGGTCGCCGGGCGGCCCTGCACCTGCGGGCGCGCCGGGGCCTGGCCGGCGTCCATCTGGCCGAGCAGGCTGCCGAGGATCTGCATCGGGTCCTGGCCCATCAACAGGCCGACCACCACCACGATGGCCACCCCGCCCAGGCTCAGGCCGCGGCCGCCGATGCGCATGCCGCCACCGCCCATGCCACCGCCGCTGTCGTCGCGGGCATCCACCACGTTGTCGCTGCGTCGTCCTTTGCGCCAGAGCATGGCGTCTTCTCCTGAAAGTTCGTGGATTGAGTGTCGTCGGCGCCCGGCCGACCCGCCAGGCCGGCCGTCAGGCCAGCGCGCAGAGCAACTGGGCGTGGGCCAGCAGTTGCACCTTGCCGCCCACCTGCACCTGGTCGTCGTCGCCGACGCGCACTTCCAGCAGGCTGGGGCGACCGGCGAAGCGGCCCTGGTTCAGCTCGAAGGTCTCGCCGCGACGGGCCTTGCCCAGCTCCACCAGGTAGGCGGCGACCGGGCCGGCGGCGCTGCCGGTGGCGACATCCTCGACCAGCCCGGCGTTGTCCCAGGTGCGGCCCTCGCGGTTATCCACATCCAGCAGGAAGACGAAGGCCGCGCCCAGGGCGGCCAGGCGCTCGCCCAGCTCGGCGCGCTGACGGATGCGCCCGAGAGCCTCGCTGCGCACCGGCAGCAGCACGTAGGGCAGGCCGGTGCTGATCACCTGCGCCGGGTAGTCGGCGAGGTCGCCCGCGTTCAGCGAGAAGGCTTCGGCGAACCAGCGACGTTCCTCCGCGTCGAGCACGGCGCCGAACTGCGCCTGGCCCTGGTTCATCTGCGCGATGAAACCGTTGCCGTGGCGGCGGGTGGTGAGGTTCACGTCCCTGGTCGCCAGCTGCAGCGTCCAGTGCTCCTGTTCGCCGCGCTGGTGGATGTGGTGCAGCAGCGCGGCGGCGCCCAGCAGCGGGTGGCCGGCGAAGGGCAGTTCTTCCTCGGGAGTGAAGATGCGCGCGGCGTAGGTGTCCAGCTCGGCGCTGGGGAACAGGAAGATGCTCTCGAACTGGCGCAGCTCCTGGGTCAGCGCCTGCAGCGTGGCGTCGGCCAGGCCGCGCGCGTCGGCGAACACCGCCAGGCCGTTGCCGGCCAGCGGGCGGTCGGCGAACACGTCGAGTTGCCAGTAATGCAGAAAGGACATGGTGCTCCCGTGGAAAGTAGGGCTCGACAGCGAGCCTAGCGGCGGATATGTTCGCCGACAAGAAAAGCCCAGCTTTTCAGGCCACCGCAGTGGCCGGCGTCGCTCGGACGGTTCCGGGCGCTTACGTTCACCGAGGAAATCATGACTGAACCCCGTTCAGCACGCCGTTTCGCGCGTATCGACCGTCTCCCGCCCTACGTCTTCAACATCACCGCCGAACTGAAGATGGCCGCCCGCCGCCGCGGCGAGGACATCATCGATCTGTCCATGGGCAACCCCGACGGCGCCACCCCGCCGCACATCGTCGAGAAGCTGGTGCAGGTCGCCCAGCGCGAAGACACCCACGGCTACTCCACCTCCCGCGGCATTCCGCGCCTGCGCCGGGCGATCTCGCACTGGTACAGGGAGCGCTACGCGGTGGACATCGACCCGGAAACCGAGGCCATCGTCACCATCGGCTCCAAGGAAGGCCTGGCGCACCTGATGTTGGCCACCCTGGACCACGGCGACAACATCCTGGTGCCGAACCCCAGCTACCCGATCCACATCTATGGCGCGGTGATCGCCGGCGCCCAGGTGCGCTCGGTGCCGCTGGTGCCGGGCATCGACTTCTTCAACGAGCTGGAGCGGGCGATCCGCGAGTCGATCCCCAAGCCGAAGATGATGATTCTCGGCTTCCCCTCCAACCCGACCGCGCAGTGCGTGGAGCTGGACTTCTTCGAGCGCGTGGTGGCCCTGGCCAAGCAGTACGACGTGCTGGTGGTGCACGACCTGGCCTACGCCGACATCGTCTTCGACGGCTGGAAGGCGCCGTCGATCATGCAGGTGCCGGGGGCCAAGGACATCGCGGTGGAGTTCTTCACCCTGTCCAAGAGCTACAACATGGCCGGCTGGCGCATCGGCTTCATGGTCGGCAACCCGGAACTGGTCTCGGCCCTGGCGCGGATCAAGAGCTACCACGACTACGGCACCTTCACCCCGCTGCAAGTGGCCGCCATCGCCGCCCTGGAAGGCGACCAGCAGTGCGTGCGCGACATCGCCAGCCAGTACCAGGCGCGCCGCGACGTGCTGGTCAAGGGCCTGCACGAGGCCGGCTGGATGGTCGAGAACCCCAAGGCGTCGATGTACGTCTGGGCGAAGATCCCCGAGCCGTACGCGCACCTGGGCTCGCTGGAGTTCGCCAAGAAGCTGTTGAAGGACGCCAAGGTGTCGGTGTCGCCGGGTATCGGCTTTGGTGACTATGGCGATGACCATGTGCGCTTTGCGTTGATCGAGAACCGTGATCGCTTGCGCCAGGCGGTGCGGGGGATCAAGGCGATGTTCCGGGCAGATGGGGTGTTGCCGAAGGCCAAGGTGGCTGAATAAGGTGGGAATGAAGAAGGGGCGGCCGGTTGGTCGCCCCTTTTTGTTTGTGGGGGAGGGGCGGAAGGGCTTGGTGGGGGGCCTAAGAGCGCCCTCTCCCTAACCCTCTCCCTGAAGGGAGAGGGGACCGTTCGGAGTGCTTGGATGTTCTGGAGTCAGCCGGCTAGCACAGAGATTGCCGGCTGAAACCATTCCTTCTCTCGGCACGGACTAGCCCCCTCTCCCTTCAGGGAGAGGGCTGGGGAGAGGGAGCGGAGTTGATCCCAAAGCAGCAGGGATACTCCAAGCTCCCCTCAACGCCCCGGATAATCCGCCAACACCACCGCCTTCCCATCCTTGCCCAACCCCAGCACCTGGTAGGCGTCGTAACGCCCACCCATCTCCATCCCCGGCGAGCCCATGGGCATGCCCGGCACCGCCGCGCCCACCAGGTCGGCGCGCTCGTGCAGCTCGAGCACTTCGCTGGCCGGCACGTGGCCTTCGACGAACTTGCCGTCGATCACCCCGGTGTGGCACGAGCCCATGGAGTAGGGCACGCCCAGGCGCGTCTTCACTGCGCTCATGTCCGCCTCGACGTGGTCGTTGACCGTGAAGCCGTTGGCCTGCAGGTGCTTGATCCAGTCCTTGCAGCAGCCGCAGTTGGCATCGCGGTGCACGTCGATGGTCAGTGGCTGGGCGGCCTGGGCGGTGCCGGCGAGGAGGGCGGCGAGAAGGAGGATGCGGCGCATGGGAAGCTCCTGTCAGAACGAAATCCGTGGAGCATACTCTCAGGGACGGCGGCGCCCGGCCCTGCTCTGTATCAGCTTATGACGCCGCCGGCGAACTCGGCGTGCCGAGCAAGGTCTGTGTCTTTTATCCATCTTCATTTTGCCGAGGGCTGACGGGCCCCAGGAGGAACAGGATGCTCTTCGCCCGCTTCGTCTTGCTGCTACAGGCCCTGGTGTGGGCCGGCCTGGGCCTGCTGTACTGGGTGCGCCCCTACGAGATGGCCAACCTCAGCGGCATGCTGCTGATGGAACCGGAGTCGGTCAGCGACGCCCAGGTGTTCTACGGCGGCCACCAGTTCGCCCTGGCGCTGTTCCTGCTGTTCGCCCTGCGCCGCCGCGAGCTGCTGCGCGCCGGGCTGATCCTGGTGGTGCTGGTGCAGCTCACCCTGACCCTGTCGCGGCTGCTCATCGCCTGGTCCTCGGGCCTGGGCATCGACACCGACGCCACCCTCTACGGCCTGGTCTACCGCGGCAGCGTGTCGCTGCTGGCGATCTTCGCCCTGTACTGGCTGGAGCGCGGCCGGCGCGAGCCGGAGCCGGCCGAACCGCTGCCGGAGGCGCCGGTGGAGAAGGTGCGCGACGCCGACTTCGAAGGGCTCTGAAACAAGGTCCGAATGACTCTGCGGCGAGTCAGGATGACTCCGCCGGATGATGTCATTTAGACTCCTTCATCGCGCCAACCCTTGATCCATGGGCCCTCGGGGGCTGGCACGCTTGCTGTAATGGCTTGGCTACCTTCAAACGCCAATGGAGCGATCATGAAAGTAGCGAGCCTGTGTGCAATGGGTGTGGTGCTGTTGTCCTGCGCGGTGGCGCAGGCGGACCAGGTGGTGGCTGAACGGCCGGACAACACGGTCGGCGGCGGTTTCGGCGCGGGCAGCGGGGTGCTGATCGGCGGCGCCCTGGGCGGGCCCTTCGGCGCGCTGGCGGGGGCCGGCATCGGCTGGTTGGCCGGCAGCAGCGTGCAGCAGGCCAGCGGCGCCAGCCAGAAGGCCTACGTGGTACAGGCGGAGGACGGCGGCCAGCGCACCGTGCGTTCGCCCAACGCCGAGTTCCAGGTGGGCCAGCGCGTGGAGGCCGACGGTATCCGCCTGCGCGCCGCGAACTGACGCGCATCCGCCCGGCGCCGCTGGGGCGGCGCCGGCTTCCGTGCTATCGTTGCGCCCCGTTCGACCGTCACCCGCAGGCCCGCAACATGAAATTCATCCACAAGCGCGAACACCTCAACGAGGGCGACCTCGTGGTCATCGAATGCTCGCGCACCTGCAACATCCGCCTGATGACCGACGCCAACTTCCGCAGCTTCAAGAACGGCGCGCGCCACGCCTACCACGGCGGTGCCTTCGAGCGCTTCCCGGCGCGCATCCGCGTGCCCAGCACCGGGTTCTGGAACGTCACCCTGGACACCGTCACCCGCCGCGCCATCAGCGTCACCCGCAAGCCGGACTTCAGCTACAGCATCAAGTTCGTGCGCAAGACTCCCTCCAGCTACAGCTGAGCCGCCTCAGGGGCGGTGCGCCGGGAAATCCTCCAGCAGCTTCGCCAATGCCTTGTCGAAAGCCTCCTGGCTCAGGTTCGGGTCCTGTAGCTGGCTGCTCAGCTGCGCTTCGTAGAGCACTTCGCGGCTGCGTTCGTCGACGATGCGCATGACCAGCCGCGCCAAGTCGGAATCGGCGAACTGCGTCTGGTTCACCACGCCTTCCTGGGTCGCTACCGGGCGCTGGATCACCCCGGTCTGGCGCTCCAGGCCCAATGCATAGAGCACACGCAATTCGCCATTCTGCGCCTGGAAGCGGTAGCCCTTGGCTTCCAGGGCGCGGCGCAGGGCGGCGTCGAAGCGCTCCTCCAGGTCCAGGCGATGGCCGGGGGCGCGTACCGCCTGGATGGAGAAGCTGCCCTGGTGGCCATCGGCGGCCGGGGAGACCGTGACTTTGGCCGGGTCGCTGCCGGCGCAGGCGGCCAGCAACAGGGCGAGCAGGGGAAGCAGGAAGCGGTGCATGGCGAGGCTCTCTTGTGGTTATCCACAGCAGCCTAGCCGGCGGCGCGGTGCGCGCCGCCCAACCCAGGTTGGGTTAGCCTCAGAGTCTGTTCACGATCTCGCGAGCTAGAGCAGAACAAGGCAAAAACAGGCGAGGGAGCGGAGTTTAGGCCGCTAAATGAGCATCACTCGCCTGTTTTTAACGCAGTTATGCCGACGCGCAGCAGATCGTGGACTGACTCTCAGCGGCGTTCCAGTAGCACGCCCGCTTCCATGTGATGGGTATAGGGGAACTGGTCGAACAGCGCGCAGCGCGTCACCTGGTGGGTGTCGTGCAGTTGGGCGATGTTCTGCGCCAGCGTCTCCGGGTTGCAGGAGATATAGAGGATGCGCTCGAAGCGGCGGGTCAGCTCGCAGGTGTCCGGGTCCATGCCGGCGCGCGGCGGGTCGACGAACACGCTGCCGAAGTCGTAGCCCTTCAGGTCGACGTCGGCCAGGCGGCGGAAGGGGCGCACCTCGTTCAGCGCCTGGGTCAGCTCCTCGGCGGACAGGCGCACCAGGGTGACGTTATCCACAGTGTTGTCGGCCAGGTTGGCCAGGGCGGCGTTCACCGAAGTCTTGCTGATCTCGGTGGCCAGCACCTTGCGCACCCGGGTGGCCAGCGGCAGGGTGAAGTTGCCGTTGCCGCAGTACAGCTCCAGCAGGTCGTCGTCGCGCTGGCCGAGGGACTCGTAGGCCCAGTTCAGCATCTTCTGGCAGACCGCGCCGTTGGGCTGGGTGAAAGCGCCTTCCGGCTGGCGGTAGCGGAAGGTCCGCCCGGCCACCTGCAGTGTTTCCTCGACATAGTCGCGGCCGACCACCAGGCGCTTGCCGCGCGAGCGCCCGACGATGCTCACGCCCAGTTCGGCGACCAGCTTCTGCGCGGCGGCCTGCCAGGCGTCGTCGATCGGGCGGTGGTAGCAGAGGGTGATGAGCGCGTCGCCCGCCAGGGTGGTGAGGAATTCCACCTGGAACAGCTTGTGGCCCAGGGCGCGCTCGGCCCAGGCGGCTTTCAGGCGCGGCATCAGCGCGTTGATGCGCTGGCTGGCGATGGGGAACTGCTCGATGTAGATGGGCGTGTGCTTGTCGCCCTGCTCGAACATCGCGTAGTGCCGGCTTTCGGTCCCGGCGTCGCGCCACAGGCGGAACTCGGCGCGCAGGCGGTAGTGCTCGCGGGGCGAGTCGAACACCTGCGGCTCGGGCGCGGCGAAGGGCGCCAGCAGCTCGCGCAGGCGCGCGGCCTTGTCGGCCAGTTGGGTGTCGTAGGTGGCGGGGGCGAAACGGGGACTGCTCATGGGGAACTCTTGCTGCGCGCGGTGGCGGGCGATGGATTTCGTTGCGCCCGACCCATCCTGCAGGTGATTCGCGGGATGGGTGGAGCGAAGCGATACCCATGCTGCACGGGTATCGCTATCGGTCAGGCGTTGTACCAGCCCAGCTTGATGACGAACAGCACCGAGAGGATCACCAGCGCCCAGTTCAGTTCGCGGAAGCGGCCGGACAGCAGCTTGCAGGCGGTCCAGGTGATGAAGCCGAAGGCGATGCCATTGGCGATGGAGAAGGTCAGCGGCATGGCCAGGGCGGTGACCACCACGGGCGCGGCCACGGTCAGGTCGTCCCAATCGATCTCGGCCAGGCCCGAGGCCATCAGCACGGCGACGAAGAACAGCGCCGGCGCGGTGGCGAAGGCCGGCACGTTGCCCGCCAGCGGGGCGAAGAACAGCGCCAGGAGGAACAGGATGGCGACCACGATGGCGGTCAGGCCGGTGCGCCCGCCGGCGGAAACGCCCGCGGCCGACTCGATGTAGCTGGTGGTGGTGGAGGTGCCCAGCAGCGAGCCGAACATGGCCGCGGTGCTGTCGGCGATCAGCGCGCGGCCCATCTTCGGCATGTGCCCGTCCTTGCCCATCAGCCCGGCGCGCTTGGCCACGCCGATCAGGGTGCCGGAGTTGTCGAACAGGTCGACGAAGAGGAAGGCGAAGATCACGCTGGTCAGGCCGATGTCCAGGGCGCCCTTGATGTCCAGTTGGAGGAAGGTCGGCGCCAGCGACGGCGGCATCGACACCACGCCGCCGAACTGGGTCACGCCCAGGGCGATGGCGACGAAGGTCACCACCAGGATGCCGATCATCACCGCGCCGGTCACGCGGCGGGCTTCCAGGGCGACGATGAGGATGAAGCCGAGGATGGCCAGCAGCGGCTCGGGCCTGGCCAGGTCGCCCATGCCCACCAGGGTGGCCTGGTTGGCGACGACGATGCCCGATTCCTTGAGCGCGATCAGCGCCAGGAACAGGCCGATGCCGGCGGCGATGGCCGAGCGCAGGGCCAGCGGGATGCTGTTGATGATCCATTCGCGGATGCGGAAGATCGAAATGATGAAGAACATGCACGCCGAGAGGAACACCGCGCCGAGCGCCACCTGCCAGGTGTGGCCCATGTGCAGCACCACGGTGTAGGTGAAGAAGGCGTTCAGGCCCATGCCCGGGGCGAGGGCGATGGGGTAGTTGGCGATCAGGCCCATGATCGACGAGCCGATGGCCGCGGCCAGACAGGTGGCGACGAACACCGCGCCCTTGTCCATGCCGGTCTCGCCGAGGATGCTCGGGTTGACGAAGAGGATGTAGGCCATGGTCAGGAAGGTGGTGATCCCCGCCAGGATCTCGGTGCGTACGTTGGTATTGTGCGCCTTGAGTTGGAACAGCTTTTCCAGCATGTCGTGCTCCCGTGTTTGGGCGTCTTGTCGGCTCGACCGGTCGGTCAGGATTGGCCGTCTTGCGCGGCCTGGGCAAAAAAGGCGGGCATGATAGCAGCTCGCCGGAAACGCGGGTATCGAGCCCGTCGACCGGCCCCACGACGAGCCTAGTTGGCCGGGGCCGTCACTGCCAGCGCAGGGCCCGCGCCAGCCCCTTCGTTGACTTCGGCCACGCCTGCCGGGCCGCCATCGGCGTTATCATGCGCCGGCCGGTACGCAATGACCGGCGCGTGTCGTTGTCCAACCGGCATTCGGCCCGATTCCATTGTTGCCTGACCCCATCGTCGACCCATGAAACGCCTGATCCCGCTCTGCCTCCTCGCCCTGCTGGGCGCCTGCGCCGGCGCGCCGCCAGTCCTGCCGCAGCACAGCTTCGACATCCACGCCACCGCCGACAAGCCCACCGCCAGCACGCGCACCCTGGCCGACCCGCAGGGCCAGGCGGTGCTGGTCGTGGCCCGCGCCGAACTCACCCAACGCGACGTGCAGCGCGCCGAGGTGGTGCTGGGCAACGGCGGCCGCCCCGGCGTGCTGGTGACCTTCGCCCCCGACGCCAGCAAGCGCCTGGCCCGGCTGACCGAAAAGCAGCAGGGCAAGGCCCTGGCGGTGGTCATCGACGGCCGCCTGCGCATGCTGCCGCAGGTATCCGAGCCGGTGCGCGACGGCCGGGTGATGCTGGAGGGCTTCGACAGCCAGGCCGAGGCGGAGGTGCTGGCGCGGCAGCTCAATGGGCTGCGGGATGTGCCGGTGCAGCCCTGATCCGTCGCTTCCAACGACGGATAATCGCGGACGGAGTCCGCTCCTACGGGGGCGCCTGACAATCGTAGGATGGGTTGAGCGAAGCGATACCCATCGCCATGGCCGCATGGGTTTCGCAAGCTCAACCCATCCTACGAAGAGCGCCTTGGTGCGGCCCGCAAGACAGTTGCTCCTACGATCGTGCTTCCCCGGAGGCGTAGGAGCGGACTCCGTCCGCGATTGGGCTCGCAGGCTGCGCGGGGCTATCCGAAGGTGAAACGAAAAAGCCCGGCAAATGCCGGGCTTTTCGTCGTTCTCGGCTAAGGCTTACTTGCCATACACCGGGAACTGGGCGCACAGGGCCTTGACCTGCTCGCGCACGCGGCCTTCCACGGCCTCGTCGCCCAGGTTGGCGAGGATCTCGCAGATCCAGCCGGCCAGTTGGCGGCATTCGCCTTCCTTGAAGCCGCGGGTGGTCACGGCCGGGGTGCCGATGCGCAGGCCCGAGGTGACGAAGGGCGAGCGTGGGTCGTTCGGCACGCTGTTCTTGTTCACGGTGATGAAGGCGCGGCCCAGGGCGGCGTCGGCGTCCTTGCCGGTGATGTCCTGCTTGATCAGGCTGAGCAGGAACAGGTGGTTCTGGGTGCCGCCGGAAACCACGTCGTAGCCGTTCTCGATGAACACCTGGGCCATGGTCTGGGCGTTCTTCACCACTTGTTCCTGGTAGGCCTTGAACTCGGGCTGCAGGGCCTCCTTGAAGCACACGGCCTTGGCGGCGATGACGTGTTCCAGCGGGCCGCCCTGGCCGCCCGGGAAGACCGCGGAGTTCAGCTTTTTCTCCAGCTCTTCGTTCTTGCGCGCCAGGATCAGGCCGCCGCGCGGGCCGCGCAGGGTCTTGTGGGTGGTGGTGGTGACGACGTCGGCGAAGGGCACCGGGTTCGGGTAGATGCCGGCGGCGACCAGGCCGGCCACGTGGGCCATGTCGACGAACAGGTAGGCGCCTACCTTGTCGGCGATGGCGCGGAAGCGCGGGAAGTCGAGGATCTGCGAGTAGGCGGAGAAGCCGGCGATGATCATCTTCGGCTTGTGCTCCACGGCCAGGCGCTCGACCTCGTCGTAGTCGATCAGGCCGTTGCCGTCGATGCCGTATTGCACGGCGTTGTAGATCTTGCCGGAGAAGCTGACGCTGGCGCCGTGGGTCAGGTGGCCGCCGTGGGCCAGGCTCATGCCCAGCACGGTGTCGCCGGCATTCAGCAGGGCCATGTAGACCGCGGCGTTGGCCTGGGAGCCGGAGTGCGGCTGGACGTTGGCGTAGTCGGCGCCGAACAGTTGCTTGGCACGGTCGATGGCCAGTTGCTCGACCACGTCGACGTACTCGCAACCGCCGTAGTAGCGCTTGCCCGGGTAGCCTTCGGCGTATTTGTTGGTCAGCACGCTACCCTGGGCTTCCATCACCGCCGGGCTGGTGTAGTTCTCGGAGGCGATGAGCTCGATGTGCTCTTCCTGGCGCTGGGCTTCCTGCTCCATCGCGGCGAAGAGTTCGGCATCGTAGCGGGCGAGGGTCAAATCACGGCTGAACATGGCGGTCCTCATAAGGATCGGTGCTGGGAAAGGGGCGCATTCTAACCCAGGGCGCGTGCGCTGGCATATGAAAGGCGGTCATGTGGCGGACAAGCGGGATTCACGCGGGGAGAGCGCTGTAGGAGCGGGCCCTGCCCGCGATTCGCGCGCAGGGCGCGCTCCTACAGGCGCCGCCGGGAGCATGGCATAGGAGCAACTGTCTTGCCGACTACGCCGAAGTGCTCTTCGTAGGAGCGAGCTTGCTCGCGAATGAGCCCCCGCTGCGGAATCTGTTCGCGAGCAAGCTCGCTCCTACGAGAAGCCGTGCCTGATCGTACAGGGGAATCCTGGCGCTAGCCGAGCAGGAACAGCGCATTGCTGGAGAACAGCGCGGCGAACTGCTCGGCGGTCATCGGCCGGCCGAACAGGAAGCCCTGCACCTCGTCGCAGCCGTGTTCGCGCAGGAAGTCCAGCTGCGCCTGGCTCTCCACGCCCTCGGCGATCACCATCAGGTTCAGGCTGTGGGCCATGGCGATGATGGCGCGGGCGATCTGCGCGTCCTGCTCGCCGTGGGGCAGGCCGTCGACGAAGCTGCGGTCGATCTTCAGCACGTCGATGGGGAACTGCTTGAGGTAGTTCAGCGACGAGTAGCCGGTGCCGAAGTCGTCCACCGCGATGGCCAGGCCCAGGCGCTTGAGGCCGGAGAGGATGTGCATGGCCTCGGACACGTCGCTCATCAGGATGCTTTCGGTCAGCTCCAGCTCCAGGCAGGCCGGCGGGATGCCGGTTTCCATGAGGATGCCGGCGATGCGCGTGCCCAGTTGGCCATCGGCGAACTGCCGCGCCGAGAGGTTCACCGAGACCTTGGGCACCCGCACCTTGTCGCGGTGCCAGATGCGGATCTGCCGGCAGGCCTCGGCCAGCAGCCAGTCGCCGACCTGGGCGATCAGCCCCAGTTCCTCCAGCACCGGGATGAACTCGGCCGGCGCGATCAGCCCGCGCGTGGGGTGCTGCCAGCGCAGCAGGGCCTCGGCGCCGGTGAGGCGGCGGCCGTCGCCGGTGAACTGCGGCTGGTAGTGCAGGATGAATTCGTCCTGCTCGATGGCGCGGCGCAGGTCGCTTTCCAGCTCCAGGCGCTCCAGGGCGCGGGCGTTCATCTCGGCCTGGTAGAACTGGAAGTTGTTCTTGCCCACTTCCTTGGCGTGGTACATAGCGGTGTCGGCGTTCTTCATCAACTGGCTCAGCTCGGCGCCGTCCTGCGGCGACAGGGCCACGCCGATGCTGGCGGTGACGAAGAACTCGCGGCCTTCCAGGGTGAAGGGCCGGGCGAGGCTGGCGAGGATGCGCTCGGCCACCTGGATGGCGCGCTTGAGCGCCTTGTCGCGGTCCTCCAGGCCCGGCAGCAGCAGGGTGAACTCGTCGCCGCCCATGCGCGCCACGGTGTCGTTGTCGCTGACGCACTGGTTCAGGCGCTCGGCCACTTCCTTGAGCATGCGGTCGCCCGCGGCGTGGCCCAGGGAGTCGTTGATCGGCTTGAAGCGGTCGAGGTCGAGGAACATCAGCACCACCCACTGGCGGTGCCGCTCGGCCTGCATCAGCGCGGTGTGCAGGCGGTCCTGGAACAGCGTGCGGTTGGGCAGGTGGGTGAGGGCGTCGTAGTAGGCCAGGCGGTGGATGCGCCGCTCGCTGGCCTTGCGCTCGCTGATGTCGCTGAAGAAGCAGACGAAGCTGACCAGGTCGCCTTCCTCGTCCTGCACCGCGGTGATGCCCACCCAGGACGGGTACAGCTCGCCGCTCTTGCGTTTCTGCAGGATCTCGCCCTCCCAGCTGCCGCTGCGCTGCAGGCTGTCGAGCACGTGCTTGAGCTGGTTGGCTTCCTGCTGGTCGGCGGTGAGCAGGCGCGGCTGCTGGTCGAGCACCTCGGCGGCGCTGTAGCCGGTCAGGCGCGAGAAGGAGTCGTTGACCTGGACGATGTAGCCGGCCGGGTCGGTGACCATGATGGCCGCGGTGGAATGCTCGAACACGGTGGCGGCCATGCGCATCTCGCGCTCGGCGCGGCGCTGCTGGCTGATGTCGCGGGCCACGCCGAGCAGGCCGACGAAGCGCCCGTTGTCGTCCCACATCAGGGCGATGCGCAGCTCCACCGGGACCTTGCGGCCGTCGGCGCGCAGGCAGTCGAAGGTGAACAGGTGCACCGCGCTGGACTCGCGCAGGGCGGCCAGCCGGCGCGGCGCGCCTATGGCGTCGCGCACGCGCTCCAGCAGGTCATGCAGGCGCCCCAGCTGCGCCGGGTTGGCGGCGATCTGCTGCAGGTCGTTGTGCAGCAGCCAGGCCGGGCTGTAGCCGAAGGTCTGCTCGATCGACGGGCTGATGTAGTCGATGTTCAGTTGGGCGTCGGTGGTGAGGATCACGTCGCTGATGCTTTCCGCCAGCATCTGGTAGCGGCGGCTGCTCTCGCGCAGCGAGTTGTTCGCCTCCACCGTGTCGGTGATGTCCTTGGCCACGCCGATCAGGCGCGCCACGCGGCCGTCGGCGTCGCGGCTGAAGGCCTGCTCGCGGATGTCGAACCAGTGCCAGCTGCCGTCGCGGTGGCGCCAGCGCAGCAGGCTGTCGAGCAGCAGGTTGTCGCCGATCACCTGTTGCAGGTTGCGCACGCGCCAGTAGTACTCGACGTCGTCCGGGTGCAGCAGGCATTCCCAGAAGCGCTCGCCCATCTGCTCCAGCTCGTCCTTGCCGTAGCCCAGCTGGCTGCCCAGGTGGTGGTTGCTGAAGATCACCCGGCGCGCGGTGATGTCGTGGATGTAGAGGGTGTCGGGCACCGCGCGCACGGCGTCGGACCAGAACTTCTCGCGTTCGATCAGCGACAGCTCGACCTGCTTGCGGCTGCTGATGTCGGACAGGCTCAGGGTGACCGCGCGGTAGTCCGGCAGGTGCTCGGGGATGCGCAGCTGCAGCCAGAAGTGGCGCAGCTCGCCCTGGCCGGTGCGGATGGCGACTTCCTGCTCGATGGGGCCGGTGCCGCAGAGGATCGCCTCGATGATGTGCGCGCGCGCGCTGCCGGGGCGCCGCGGGCTGTCGCTGATCAGGCGCCGCCAGGCCTGCTCGCCGCTCTCCACGCCGAACAGCCGGCGCGCCACCTCGTTGACCTCGCTGATGCGGATCAGCCGCAGCAGCTGCGGCCAGTGTTCCTCGCGGCGATCCAGCCAGGCCTCCAGGCGGCCCGGCTCGCGCAGGCCGTTGTCGGTGAAGAAGCGCTGCAGGTCCGAGAGGTCGAGCACGCAGAGCGCCACGCCGACGCCGTCGAAGATGTCCTGGTAGCGCCGCCGCGTTTCTTCCAGCACCTGCAGCGAGCGCTGTTCCTCGGTGACGTCGCGCAGCACCCAGACGTGCCCGCCCGGCGCCTGCTGGCCGCGCAGCACCCAGCCGGGCGCCTCGCCCGGCGCGGAGTCCTCCAGCGGGTGGCGGCTGACGGCGTAGCGCCGGCGGCGGCCGTTGCGCTCCAGGGTGACGTGCTGGGTACCCGATGGCTGGCCTTCGCCGCTCTGCCGTTCCAGCTCCGGCAGCAGGCGGGCGAGATGGTGCTGCGGGGCGTCTTCGGCGCTCACGCCCAGCAGCCGCTCCGCCGGCGGGTTGAGATAGACCAGGCGGCCGTCGGCGCTGGTCACTAGCACCCGCTCGTCCACCGCCGCCAGGGCCTGGGCGGCCTGGCGCAGGCGCGACTGCGAATCGGCGGTCTGCGCGCGCAGGCTCTGTTGTTCGCGTTGCAGGCGCAGCAGGGCGGCGCAGCTGATGCCGGCCAGCAACAGCAGCAGGCCCAGCTCGCCGAGCAGGCGCGGCGGCAGCCTGGGCTGCAGGACGGGCGCATCGACCAGCGGGCGGACCTGCCAGTCGCTGTTGGCGACCTTCAGCGCCGGCGCTTCGACGCTTTCCGGCGCGGCGTCGGTCGGCTCGTCGGGCGCGGCCAGGATCGGGTGGCCGACCTCATCTTCCAGCACCCAGGCGTGGCCGCCGTCCAGGATGCGTCCGGTCCATTGCCGGCGCGCCTCGGCGGCGTCCAGGCGGAGCACGGCGAAGGGGCCGCCGGCGTCCTGGAGGCGCAGCAGCAGGTAGAAGTGACCGCCATCGGCGTCGCTGTAGGCGTAGTGGAAGGGGCTGGCGCCGGCGCGTTGGCGCAGGCCGGCGATGAAGGCGTCGTCGCCGCTGTCCGGCGCGGTGTCCAGTTGCTTGGCGCCGCTGGCCGCGTACCAGGCCAGGCTGCGCAGGGCGGGGTAGACCTGGCGCAGGTCGTCGAGCAGCAGCGCCGGCTCCTCGCCGCGGCCCAGGCGTTGCAGCGCCAGGCTGCGCGCGGCCAGGGCCTTGAGTTCCAGGGCCAGGGACAGCTGGTGCGCCAGTTCCTGGCTCTGGTGCACCACGCGCTCGCGCTCCAGCCGCGCCTGGCCGAAGTATTCCTGGCCCAGCTGCCAGAGCAGCAGGCCGAGCATCAGCGGCACCAGCAGCAGGGCGCTCCTGATGGCCAGCCGTTCAGGCCGGGCCAGGCTGGCCGGAGGGCGGGGAGGTCTGGACAAGGAGCGGCTACCTGGAACGGGGCGACGGGGTTCGGCGCGCAGTAGCATGCCCGGAAGCAGGGCCAAGTGCCAGTATCGCCGACGAGCGTCGTTTGCCCTTCACGGTCCATTCCGGTAGCTTTGCCGCACGCGCGCGTTGAACGCTGCGCCCTGTTTCCGCGAGTCCGGCCCTGCCGTCGCCCGCCTCGCCCGTCGCCCGCGGCCAATGGTCGCGCCCCGAATGCCGGGGCGCACCGGCCCGCCGGCCGCGACAGCCATGACGGCCATTCACTCTTTCATCCCAGAAGCTAGGTATCCATGGCTCAATACGTCTACACCATGCACCGGGTCGGCAAGGTCGTGCCGCCCAAGCGTGAAATCCTCAAGGACATCTCCCTGTCGTTCTTCCCCGGCGCCAAGATCGGCGTGCTGGGCCTGAACGGCGCGGGTAAATCCACCCTGCTGCGCATCATGGCCGGCGTCGACACCGAGATCGAGGGCGAAGCCCGCCCGATGCCGGGCATCAAGGTCGGCTACCTGCCGCAGGAGCCGCAGCTCGACCCGCAGAAGACCGTGCGCGACGTGGTCGAGGAAGCGGTGGACGAGGTCAAGCAGGCCCAGGCCCGCCTGGACGAGGTCTACGCCGCCTACGCCGAGCCGGACGCCGACTTCGACGCCCTGGCCGCCGAGCAGGCCAAGCTGGAAGCCATCATCCATTCCTCCGACGGCCACAACCTGGAGCGCCAGCTGGAAGTCGCCGCCGACGCCCTGCGCCTGCCGCCGTGGGACGCCAGGATCGAACACCTCTCCGGCGGCGAGAAGCGCCGCGTGGCGCTGTGCCGCCTGCTGCTGTCGGCCCCCGACATGCTGCTGCTGGACGAACCGACCAACCACCTGGACGCCGACTCCGTCGCCTGGCTGGAACACTTCCTCCACGACTTCCCCGGCACCGTGGTGGCGATCACCCACGACCGCTACTTCCTCGACAACGTCGCCGGCTGGATCCTCGAACTGGACCGCGGCCACGGCATCCCCTTCGAAGGCAACTACTCCGGCTGGCTGGAATCCAAGGCCAGCCGCCTGGCCCAGGAAGCCAAGCAGGAGGCCTCCCACGCCAAGGCCATGAAGGCCGAACTGGAGTGGGTGCGCCAGGGCGCCAAGGGGCGCCAGGCCAAGTCCAAGGCCCGTCTGCAGCGCTTCGAGGAAATGCAGTCGCAGGAATTCCAGAAGCGCAGCGAGACCAACGAAATCTACATCCCGGCCGGCCCGCGCCTGGGCGACAAGGTCATCGAGCTGCACAACGTGTGCAAGGGCTACGGCGACCGCGTGCTGATCGACGACCTGTCGCTGAGCATCCCCAAGGGCGCCATCGTCGGCGTGATCGGCGGCAACGGCGCGGGCAAGTCCACCCTGTTCCGCATGCTGACCGGCAAGGAACAACCGGACTCGGGCACCATCGAGATCGGCGATACCGTGCAGATCGCCAGCGTCGACCAGAGCCGCGACAGCCTGGAAGGCACCAAGACCGTTTGGGAGCAGGTTTCCGACGGCTTCGAGCAGATCAGGATCGGCAACTACGAAGTCCCCTCGCGCAGCTATGTCGGCCGCTTCAACTTCAAGGGTGCCGACCAGCAGAAGTTCGTCAAGGACCTCTCCGGTGGTGAGCGTGGCCGCCTGCACCTGGCCCTGACCCTGAAGCAGGGCGGCAACGTGCTGCTGCTCGACGAACCGTCCAACGACCTCGACGTGGAAACCCTGCGCGCCCTGGAAGAGGCGCTGCTGGACTTCCCCGGCGCCGCCATCGTGATTTCCCACGATCGCTGGTTCCTGGATCGTATCGCCACCCACATCCTGTCCTATGAGGACGACGGCAAGGTGACCTTCTTCGAAGGCAACTACACCGAGTTCGAAGCCGACCGCAAGAAGCGCCTGGGCGAGGCTGCCGCGCAGCCGCACCGCGTGCGCTACAAGAAGCTGGCGTAAGCCGCTTCTCACGACAGACGGGGCCTTCGGGCCCCGTTTTCGTAGGTGTACGAGGCTGTTTGAAATGTTTTGAAATACTTGCTGCAGCCCAGTAGCTGAAAGGGCTTTCTTACAGATTTGCACCAAAAAGATTCATAAAGGCGTCATGTCGCACTGTCTCGGTGCGATATCGGTTGTTAGAGTCTCGCCGCAAAAGGGCCCCGCCCATAATCAGAAAGACCGGTGTAGACATGACGCAATCCGTTGACTCGTTCCTCGAGCGCCTCAAGCGGCGCGACCCCGATCAGCCCGAATTCCACCAGGCGGTGGAAGAGGTGCTGCGTTCCCTCTGGCCGTTCCTCGAAGCCAACCCGCGCTACCAGCAGGCCGGCATCCTCGAGCGCATCGTCGAGCCCGAACGCGCCATCCTGTTCCGCGTGCCCTGGGTCGACGACCAGGGCCGGGTGCGGGTCAACCGCGGCTTCCGCGTACAGATGAGCAGCGCCATCGGTCCGTACAAGGGCGGCCTGCGCTTCCACCCCTCGGTGAACCTGGGCGTGCTCAAGTTCCTGGCCTTCGAGCAGGTGTTCAAGAACTCCCTGACCTCGCTGCCCATGGGCGGCGGCAAGGGCGGCTCGGACTTCGACCCCAAGGGCAAGAGCGACGCCGAGGTGATGCGCTTCTGCCAGTCGTTCATGAGCGAGCTGTACCGCCACGTCGGCGCCGACCTGGACGTGCCGGCCGGTGACATCGGCGTGGGCGCCCGCGAGATCGGCTACCTGTTCGGCCAGTACAAGCGCCTGGCCAACGAGTTCAGCTCGGTGCTCACCGGCAAGGGCCTGGCCTACGGCGGCAGCCTGATCCGCCCGGAAGCCACCGGCTACGGCTGCGTGTACTTCGCCCAGGAGATGCTCAAGGCCCGCGAAAGCGGTTTCGACGGCCAGCGCGTGGCCATCTCCGGCTCCGGCAACGTGGCCCAGTACGCGGCGCAGAAGGTGATGGAACTGGGCGGCAAGGTGATCTCGCTGTCCGACTCCGAAGGCACCCTGTTCGCCGAGGGCGGCCTGAGCCTGGAGCAGTGGGAAGAGGTGATGGAGCTGAAGAACGTCCGCCGCGGCCGTCTCAGCGAAATGGCCGGCCCCGGTCTGCGCTTCCTGGCTGGCCAGCGCCCCTGGTCGCTGCTCTGCGACATCGCGCTGCCTTGCGCGACGCAGAACGAACTGGACGCCGAGGACGCCCGCACCCTGCTGGCCAACGGCTGCATCTGCGTGGCCGAAGGCGCCAACATGCCGTCGACCCTGGAGGCTGTGGATATCTTCCTCGAAGCCGGCATCCTCTACGCGCCGGGCAAGGCCTCCAACGCCGGCGGCGTCGCCACCAGCGGCCTGGAGATGAGCCAGAACGCCATGCGCCTGCACTGGAGCGCCGGCGAGGTGGACCAGCGCCTGCACGGCATCATGCAGAACATCCACCACGCCTGCGTCGCCCACGGCGAGGAGAACGGCCGGATCAACTACGTGAAGGGCGCCAACATCGCCGGCTTCGTCAAGGTCGCCGACGCCATGCTGGCGCAAGGGGTGGTCTGACCTGCCGAAGGCCGGTGGGGCGTAGGGCGTATAACGCTCCGCGTTATACGCCGCCTGGCCTTGGTCCCAGGCGCGCTCGGATTTGGCCTCGGAGGCGCTTCGATCCCGACCAATAAGCCGGGCATGAGATGGGTGTAGCGGCGTATAACCGCGAACGGTTATACGCCCTACGTACCGGTCGGCCACGGCGATGGGTATCTCTTCGCTCCACCCATCCTACGCGAGCGCAACGAAGTGCTTTTCGTAGGAGCGAGCTTGCTCGCGAACGAACTCCGCTGCGGGGCATCAGGTTCGCGAGCAAGCTCGCTCCTACAGTTCCCGGGAAGCACGGCATTCCACCCGTAGGAGCGGACCTTGTCCGCGATAGCCGAAGGTTCCGGCGCGATTCGCGGATGAGATCCGCTCCTACACTGCGCCACCTACGCCTTTCCCCTGTAGGAGCGCGCCCTGCGCGCGAATCGCAGGCAGGGCCTGCTCCTACAGGGGGAGGCCCCTGGTCAATCCACCGGCCGCGGCGTGCTGGCAGTGCTCGGCGGCAGCAGCGGGTATTCCACCTGCGGCTGCTTGCCGGTAACGGTCTTGAGGAAGGCGACTATGTCGCTCACCTCGCCGGCATCCAGCTGTTTGCCCAGTTGCGCGGTGCCCATGATCGTCACCGCTTCCTCCAGGTCCCACACCTGCCCGCTGTGGAAGTAGGGCGCGGTGAGGGCCACGTTGCGCAGTGGCGCGGCGCGGAACACGTATTCGTCGTTCTGCGTCTTGGTCACCGCGAAGCGGCCCTTGTCGCCGCTGGGCAGGATGCTGGCGTCGGGTTTCTTCACCAGGCCGAACGGGAAGTAGGCCTGGCCGCCGAGGTTCACGCCGTTGTGGCAGCTGATGCAGCCGGCGCTCATGAAGGCCTGCAGCCCTTTCTTCTCCTTGGCGTCCAGGGCCTTGTCGTCGCCCTTGAGGTACTGGTCGAAGCGCGAGTCGGGGGTGATCAGCGTCGATTCGAAGGCCTGCAGCGCGCGGGCCATGTTGTCGAAGCTCGTCGCCTGCTTGTCGCCGGGGAAGGCCTTTTCGAAGGCCGTCACGTACTCGGGCATGCTCTTGAGCGTGGCCTCGACGTTCTTCGGCGTGTTGTGCATCTCCACCGGGTTCTGCACCGGGCCCTTGGCCTGTTCCTCCAGGTCCTTGGCGCGGCCGTCCCAGAACTGCGCCACGTTGAACACGGCGTTGAACACCGTCGGCGAGTTGCGCGCCCCTTTCTGCCAGGCGTGGCCGCTGGAGGCCGGCACGTTGTCGGCGCCGCCGGTGCCGATGTTGTGGCAGGTGTTGCAACTGATCACGTGGCTGGCCGACAGGCGTGGCTCGAAGAACAACTGGCGACCCAGCTCCACCTGGGCCGCGTCCAGCCCGGTGGTCTGCTCGGGGATGGGCTTGAAGATGGCGTTGGCCTGCTCGCGCAAGGCGTCGGCGTGGGCGGCGGTACTGCTGGCGGCCAACAATAAACCGCCCAGGGCCAGTTTCAGGGGCTGCATGGAGTGTTCTCCTCGTTATCAGGCTATTGGTCTTTTCTGATTCAAGGAGAGGCCAGCCGGCGAAGCGGCGACTTGACCGGGATCAAGCCCGTGGCATGCGGTGGGGTGCGGGGCTTTGCCGCAGGCGTTCAGCCCTTCACGCAGACCACCTGGCGCAGGGTGTGCACCACTTCCACCAGGTCGCGCTGGGCGGCCATCACTGCGTCTATGTCCTTGTAGGCCATGGGGATCTCGTCGATCACGTCCTTGTCCTTGCGGCACTCGACGTGGGCGGTGGCGCGCACCTGGTCCTCGACGCTGAAGCGCTTCTTCGCCTGGGTGCGGCTCATGCTGCGCCCGGCGCCGTGGCTGCAGGAGCAGAACGCTTCTTCGTTGCCCAGGCCGCGGACGATGAAGCTCTTCGCCCCCATGGAGCCGGGAATGATGCCCAGTTGGCCCTTCTGCGCCGAGACCGTGCCCTTGCGCGTGACCAGCACCTCGCGGCCGAAATGCTGCTCGCGCTGCACGTAGTTGTGGTGGCAGTTCACCGCCTCCAGGCTGGCCTCGAAGGGCTTGCGGATCACCTTGCGCGCCGCGGCGATCACCGCCTGCATCATCAGCTCGCGGTTCTGCCGGGCGAAATCCTGGGCCCAGCCCACCGCTTCGACGTAGTCGTCGAAGTGCCGGCTGCCTTCCTCGAAGTAGGCCAGGTCCTTGTCCGGCAGGTTGGCCAGGTGCTGGCGCATGTCGGCCTGGGCCAGCTCGATGAACAGGCAGCCGATGGCGTTGCCCACCCCGCGCGAGCCGCTGTGCAGCATGAACCAGACGCGCCCGGCCTCGTCCAGGCAGACCTCGATGAAGTGATTGCCGGTGCCCAGGGTGCCCAGGTGCTGGCGGTTGTTGGTCTTCTCCAGGCGCGGGTACTTGTCGGTGATGGCGCGGAAGCGCCGGGCCAGGCCCTTCCAGGCCTGGTCGGCATGCGCCGGTACGTCGCCCCAGGCGCCCTGGTCGTGGCGGCCGAAGGTCTTGCCGTGGGGCACCGCCTTTTCGATGGCGCTGCGCAGGCCGTGCAGGTTGTCCGGCAGGTCGGCGGCGAGCAGCGAGGTGCGTGCGGCGATCATGCCGCAGCCGATGTCCACGCCAACCGCGGCCGGGATGATGGCGCCGACGGTGGGGATCACGCTGCCGATGGTCGAGCCCTTGCCCAGGTGCACGTCGGGCATCACTGCCAGGTGCCTGAAGATGAACGGCAGGCGCGCGGTGTTCATCAACTGCTGGCGCGCCTCGTCTTCCACGGGCACGCCCTGGGTCCAGAGCTTGATCGGCTTGCCGCCGGCGACTTCGAGCAGGGTGGGGGCTGGGGTTTTCATGGCGCGCTACCCGCCCGCCATCGCGGCGGGCGCTGAATCCGGTGATTCAGTAATGGTACCAGCGCAGCTCCAGCATGACCTCGCTGACCGGCCCGGCCTGGTGGCTGAACTGGCGTTCGGCGGACAGCCGCAGGCCCAGGTTGCGGCCCAGTTCCACCTGCTGGCCGAGGCTCAGGCTGCGGCGTACTTCGCCGTTGTGGAAGTAGTCGCCCTTGCCCTCCAGGGCCAGGTTGCCCAGCGGGTTGCGCCAGAGCACGCCGGTGTCGAAGCCCAGCGCCGGCGCTATGGTCGCGGCGAAGTCGGGGTTGTTCTCGATGCGCGCGGTGCCCAGGGCGTAGGCCTGCAGGTCGTCGGCGAGCTTCCAGCTGCCGCCGGCGCCGCCGTTGACGTGGCCGGCCAGGGTGTCGTGGTCGTCGTCGCTGTGCTTGCCGGGCACCCGCTCCCAGCCGCCGGTGACCTGCCAGGACAGCGGCTGCAGCAGGGCGTTGCGTGGGGTCATGGAGCGGATGCTGACCAGGTCCAGGCGCTGCAACTGCCAGCGGTTGCCCTCGTACTGGCGCAGGCGCAGGTCGCCCAGTTCCAGCTGCGCGCCCTGGGGGAAGCCGTAGCTGTTGTCCAGCAGGTCGTGGTAGGCCATGCGCAGGCCGTAGTCGGCGAAGGCCTGGCCGTCGCGGCTGCCGGCGCCGAGCTGCCAGGTCAGCGACTGGTGGCCTTCCTCCGGCTGCCCCGGGCGTTCCACCTGGGCCGGCGGCGGTGGGTTCTGGTTGATCGCGCGCAGCAGTTGGTAGCTGCGCGCGGCGTCGGCCTCGTCGCGTTCCTTGCCGGTGGCGCGGTAGCGCAGCAGGCGGAAGGCGGTGTCCTGCACCAGGGCCTGGCGCGGCGCGGGCAGGGCCTTGAATTCGGGGGAATCGAGCAGGCGGTCGTCGTCGGCCAGGCGCCGGGCCAGCTGCTTCTCGCCGGCGTCCAGCGGCTCGGCGCGGGCCAGCAGTTCCTTCTCCCGCGAGGGGCGGTAGTCGACCTTGTCGATCATCCCGGCCTGCTTCACCGCGCGCACCGTGTCGGTGGGGATGGCGTAGAGCGGGAATTCGTCGGTCAGCTTCACCCCAGGGCGGGCGATCTCCAGCAGTTCGAGCAGGCGGAAGGAGCAGTTCTCGTCGAAGAAGAAGTACTTGAAGCGGACCTGCTTGAGCTCCCACACGTGCTCGACCATGCGCCCGGTCTCCTCGGGCGTGAGGTTCAGGCGGTACTCCCAGAGGTCGCGGTTCTCCAGGCGGCTGTATTCGGAGAGCTTCTCGCGGTAGGGCACCAGGGCGAACAGGCCGGGGTAGCCGCCCATCAGGCCCTTCCAGGCGTAGAGGATGCTGTTGTCCATGCCCTCGATGTAGGCGCCGAAGTTCAGCGCGTAGCTGAGCAGGGCGGTGTTGTTGCTGTCGACGTCTGCCTGGTCGATGCGCAGCAGGGTGTGGCCGAACATCGACGAGGGGCTGTTCAGGTAGGCGGCGGGGAACACCAGCACGGCGCTGTGCGGGTTGATGTCGCCGTACCAGGTGTCGTACTCCTTGCACGCCGGCCGCGGCAGGCCGGTCAACTGCAATTGCTGCTTCAGCCAGCGTGTGCGCGCCGGGTAGACGCACTGGGCATGCTTGTCGCCGAGGCCGGGGGCGGCGTAGAGGGCGTCGACGGTGGCCTTGAGCTCATGCTCCGGCGAGCGGTCGCCGTCCTCGGCGAGGAAGAACCTGTCGTCGTCGACGAAGCTGCGCCAGCCGCCCAGCTTGCTCGGCGTGTAGTGCCCCAGGGCCAGCCAGTAGGGCTGCGCGGCCAGGGCCTGGAGGCGGGATTCGGGAAACTGGGGGCTCGCGTGCAGGGATGCGCAGGCGCACAGCGCCAGCCATGGCAACAGGCGTTTGGGCATGGGGACCTTAGCGGGTCGGGGTAGGGGAGCCCGCCCCGGTGGGGCGGGCCATCAGGCTCAGGCCTGTTCGGCGTACTTGGCCAGGCGGGTGTCCTGTTTCAGCACGGCCTGGGTGTTGGCGTAGACGTCCTCGGCGGTGACGTCGGACTTGTTGAAGATCTGCGCGAAGTGCTCGTGGGTCACTTCGGCGAAGTGCGCGCGGTCTTCGGGTTTCACGCCCAGGACCACGGCGTAGGTGGTCAGCGCTTCGCCGTCACCCTTGGCCATGTCTTCGGACAGCTCGTCCATCATGCTGCTGAGCACGATCATCGGCTTGCCGCCGTAGGTCAGCGCGCCATTGGTGTGGCAACCGTTGGTGCCGGTGGTCATGCCGAAGGTGTTGTTGCCCGAGGAGCCGTTGGTGGTGGCCGCCAGCACGTGGGTGGCGGTGCCGCGCTGGCCCTTGAAGAGCATCTGGCCCCAGCCGCAGCCGTCGCTGCCGGGGGCGTCGGCGAAGGCGCCGATGGAAACGGTGGCGAGGAGGGTACCGAGTAGAATCCTTTTCATCTGCGTATCTCTCTTTGTTCGAATGCATGGCTGTACGTAGCCGCTGACAGCAAACAGCGCCAGGCAGAGCTTTGTAGGAATATCCTGAGGGTGTCAAGGCGCGATGTCCCCCAACCCTCGACGGGGCGAACTGCGTCATGCTCCTTGCAACAGGCTATTGATCGGTATCAGCGGCGATTCCCTTGGAACCGGCCACACTTGAAACAGTTCCTTGTCCGTCGGAGAGGCGTCATGGCCGTAGATGATTTCGACCCCCGTTCTGCCCTGGATACGCTGGCCAGCGAATATTCCCAGCGTGCCGCCGCGATCCGCAGCGACCTGGCGCGGACCCACTCGCCGGACTTCGCCGAACAGGCCCAGCAGCGGGAGAACGACGATGTGCTGCGGGCCCTGCTGGCCGAAGCCGAGGCGGGCATGCGTCTGGTGGGCCTGGCCCGCCTGCGCCTGGCAGACGGAACCTACGGACAGTGCGTACGCTGCGGCGAAGCCATCGAGCCCCGCCGCCTGCGCGCCCTGCCGGCCACGGAATACTGCCTGCGCTGCGCCGATCTGCAGCACTGATCGGCCAGGGCTTGCGCGCGCCTTGCCAGTGGCGCGCGGGCAGCGCGAGAATGCGGGCAACTCTCCGCGGCTCCGTGCCGCCCGATGCAAGGATTTCCGATGCCCCAATCCGTTGCCGCCGGCCTGCGCCTGGCGCCCGATGAACTGACCCGTCCCTTCTCGCCCGAGCAGTTTGCCTTCGCTACCACCGACGATCTGGACCCCTTCCTCGGCGTCCTAGGACAGGAGCGCGCGGTGGAGGCCCTGCAGTTCGGTGTGGCGATGCCGCGGCCGGGCTACAACGTGTTCGTCATGGGCGAGCCGGGGACCGGGCGCTTCTCCTTCGTGCAGCGCTATCTGAAGGCCGAGGCCAAGCGCCTGCCGACGCCGGCCGACTGGGTCTACGTCAACCACTTCGAGGAGGGCCGCGAGCCGCGCGCCATCGAGCTGCCGCCGGGCAGCGCCGCCGACTTCGGCACGGACATCGACCAACTGATCGACAACCTGCTGTCGACCTTCCCCTCGGTGTTCGAGAACCCGGCCTACCAGCAGAAGAAAAGCGCCATCGACCGCGCCTTCAACCAGCGCTACGACAAGGCCCTGGACACCGTCGAGCGCCTGGCCCTGGAGAAGGACGTGGCGCTGTACCGCGACAGCGCGAACATCGCCTTCACCCCGATGAAGGACGGCAAGGCCCTCGACGAGGCCGAGTTCGCCCAACTGCCGGAGGCCGAGCGCGAGCGTTTTCACGCCGATATCGCCGACCTCGAGGAACAGCTCAACGAGGAACTGGCCAGCCTGCCGCAGTGGAAGCGCGAGTCCAGCAACCAGCTGCGCCAGCTCAACGAAGAGACCATCACCCTCGCGCTGCAGCCGCTGCTGGCGCCGCTGGTGGAGAAGTACAACAACAACACCGGCGTCTGCACCTACCTGCAGGCCATGCAGCTGAACCTGCTGAAGACCGTGGTCGACCAACTGGTGGACACCGAGCGTAGCGATGCCCAGCGCAAGCTGATGCTGCAGGAGCTGTACGCGCCCAACCAGGTGATCGGCCACCACACCACCAGCGGCGCGCCGGTGGTGTTCGAGTCGCACCCGACCTACGACAACCTGTTCGGCCGCATCGAGTACGCCTCCGACCAGGGCGCCCTCTACACCAGCTACCGGCAGCTGCGCCCGGGCGCGCTGCACCGCGCCAATGGCGGCTTCCTGGTGCTGGAGGCGGAGAAGCTGCTGGGCGAGCCCTTCGTCTGGGACGCGCTCAAGCGCGCCCTGCAGTCGCGCCAGCTGAAGATGGAATCGCCGCTGGCCGAACTCGGCCGCCTGGCCGCCATGAGCCTGACGCCGCAGGTGATCCCGCTGCACCTGAAGGTCATCATCATCGGCTCGCGGCAGATCTACTACACCCTGCAGGACCTGGACCCGGACTTCCAGGAGATGTTCCGCGTGCTGGTCGACTTCGACGAGGACATCCCGCTGGCCGAGGACAGCCTCGAACAGTTCGCCCAGTTGCTCAAGACGCGCACCTCGGAAGAGGGCATGGCGCCGCTGAGCGCCACCGCGGTGGCGCGCCTGGCCACCTACAGCGCGCGCCTGGCCGAGCACCAGGGGCGGCTGTCGGCGCGCATCGGCGACCTGTTCCAACTGGTCAGCGAGGCGGACTTCATCCGCCAGTTGGCCAACGAGCCGGTCACCGACCTGGGCCACATCGAGCGCGCCCTCAAGGCCAAGGAAACCCGCACCGGCCGCGTCTCGGCACGAATTCTCGACGACATGCTGGCCGGCATCGTGCTGATCGACACCGAAGGCGCCGCCGTGGGCAAGTGCAACGGCCTCACCGTGCTGGAGGTGGGCGACTCGGTGTTCGGCGTGCCGGCGCGCATCTCCGCCACCGTCTACCCCGGCGGCAGCGGCATCGTCGACATCGAGCGAGAGGTCAGCCTCGGCCAGCCGATCCACTCCAAGGGCGTGATGATCCTCACCGGCTACCTGGGCAGCCGCTACGCCCAGGAGTTCCCGCTGGAAATCTCCGCGAGCATCGCCCTGGAGCAGTCCTACGGCTACGTCGACGGCGACAGCGCCTCGCTCGGCGAGGTCTGCACGCTGATCTCGGCGCTGTCGCGCACGCCGCTGCGGCAGTGCTTCGCCATCACCGGCTCGATCAACCAGTTCGGCGAAGTGCAGGCGGTGGGCGGCGTCAACGAGAAGATCGAAGGCTTCTTCCGCCTCTGCGAGGCCCGCGGCCTGACCGGCGAGCAGGGGGTGATCATCCCGCGTTCCAACGTCAGCACCCTGATGCTCGACGAGCGCGTGCTGCAGGCGGTGCGCAACGGCCTGTTCAACGTCTACGCGGTGCGCCACGTCGACGAGGCGCTGGGCCTGCTGGTCGGCGAGCCGGCCGGTGCGCCGGACGCCAAGGGCCAGTTCCCGGCCGGCAGCGTCAACGCGCGGGTGGTCGAGCGTCTCAAGGAGATCGACGCCATGGGCATGGACGAGGAGGACAAGGAAAAGCTCGCCAAGGAAGCCGCGCCGGCCGCTGCCAAGGCCGCCAAGGCGCCCCAGGTGGAGAAGGAGCGGGCGCGCAAGAAGAAGGACAGCGACTGAGCCCGCTGCCGCTGGCCAGTCCTTGACCAGCGGCGGGCCCCCCAGCAACGGCGCTCGTCGGGCGCCTTTGCCCCCGTGGTGTCCACAACGATATCCACAACTATCGTGGATAAAACGAGCTTTCCCGAGGTCAACCCCGGGTGTAGGCTCGAAAACAGGACAACCGCGAGGGTGCCGCCATGCCGCGTAACCTCTGCCTTATCCGCCCCTGTCTGGGGCTGACCACGCGCATCGAGTGCGTGATCAGGCCGCTGGCCGGAGAGAATGGACTCTGGACACTGCTCTGCGCTGCGGGCATGGCGGGGGCTCAGCCCACCGCCATCAAGGCCCAGGGCCCGTTCTACGGGCCTTTCGTGGCAGAAGGCGTGCTCGAGGCTATCGCCGACTGCCTGGCCCAGCAGGGCTACGTGCCCGCCGACGACCTGCCCATCTGGCAGCTGCACCTGCAGGCCGAACTGCGACGCATCAACGGTGAGCGCGTGCGCAATTTCGGGGACTACCAGTCTCACCCCGAGTCCTGAAGGCGCATTGCGCAGTCTCTGAGCGACCGCCGCGATCCCCCGGCGGGCGGGGGCTTGCGTGTTTCTTCCCGCGTTCCTGCACATATTTATCCACAGAATAACTGGATAACTCGCCGCGGGCCTTCAGCTATAATCCTGCGCCATTTCTGAACTCCCCTTGCGAAGGCCATGGAACGTTTCATCGAAAACAGCATGTACGCCGCCCGCTGGCTGCTGGCGCCGGTCTATATCGGCCTGTCGCTGGCATTGCTGGCGCTGACCATCAAGTTCTTCCAGGAAATCTTCCACATCCTGCCGGACATCTTCTCCATCGCCGAGGCCGACCTGATCCTGGTGCTGCTGTCGCTGATCGACATGGCCCTGGTCGGCGGGCTGCTGGTGATGGTGATGTTCTCCGGTTACGAGAATTTCGTCTCGCAGCTGGACATTTCCGAAGGCAAGGAAAAGCTCAGCTGGCTCGGCAAGATGGACGCCAGTTCGCTGAAGAACAAGGTGGCGGCCTCCATCGTGGCGATCTCCTCGATCCATCTGCTGCGCATCTTCATGGACGCCAAGAACGTCGATGACAACAAGCTGATGTGGTACGTGATCATCCACCTCACCTTCGTCCTTTCCGCGTTTGCCATGGGCTACCTGGACAAGGCCACGCGCCACGACCACTGATCGTTTTTGCCGCCTCCAGCGCACCGCCCGTCAGCCGCAACTGACGGGCGGTGTCGTTTGCGCTGGGCGCAGCCGGCGTGCTGTACCAGACTGGCTGCGTTGGACCCTACCCTGGAGGTGCGCAATGAACCTGCAAGAGCTGACCAACCGTTCTCTCGCCGGGGATATCGACGAGCTCAACCTGGTATCCCTGGAGGGCGGCATCTACGTGCTGGAGGCGCGCGTGGGCCAGCGTTTCTTCCCGATCCAGGACGCCAAGGGACACGTGCTCGGGGTGCGTTCGCTGGAACACGCCCGCCAACTGCTGACGGCGTTGCCACCGATCCCTTTCCAACTGGTGCATGCCGCGGTGCAGGACGAGATGTGCGGCTCGCAGAGCGGCAGCGCGCAGAACGACGAGGGCGTGCCCATGCCGCTGCATTGAGGTCGCGGTGGGGCGGGGCGGCCGACTGTGCTAGGCTGGCCGCCCTTTTTCACCCAGCGGAGCCCCGCCATGAGCGAACTCAACCTTTCCACCGACGAAGCCCGCGTCAGCTACGGCGTCGGCCGCCAGCTGGGCGACCAGTTGCGTGCCAACCCGGTCCCGGGCATGAGCCTGGACGCGGTGCTGGCCGGCCTCTCCGACGCCTTCGCCGGTGCCGATAGCCGGGTGCCCGCCGAGCAGCTGTCCGCCAGCTTCCAGGTGATCCGCCAGCGCATGCAGGCCGAAGCCCAGGCCAAGGCCGATGCGGCCGCCGCCGAAGGCAAGGCCTACCTGGTGGAGAACGCCAAGCGCGAGGGCGTCACCGTGCTGCCGTCCGGCCTGCAATACGAAGTGCTGGTCGCCGGCGAGGGCGCCAAGCCGTCCCGCGACGACACCGTGCGCACCCACTACCACGGCACCCTGATCGACGGCAGCGTGTTCGACAGCTCCTACCAGCGCGGCCAGCCGGCCGAGTTCCCGGTGGGCGGCGTGATCGCCGGCTGGGTCGAGGCCCTGCAACTGATGAACACCGGCAGCAAGTGGCGCCTGCACGTGCCGGCCGAGCTGGCCTACGGCGGCCAGGCGGTGGGCAGCATCCCGCCGCACAGCACCCTGGTGTTCGACGTCGAGCTGCTCGACATCCTCTGATGGATGCAGCCCGCGGCGGCCGTCCCTGGCCGCCGCGGCGTGCAGGGGGCTCCACGTTGCCCCCGCTGTGCAGCCGCCTCCCGGGCGGCGACCGCACGGATGGCGCGTCCTGCGCCATCGCAAAAAAACCTGTACACCCCGCTCCCGCTCTTGCTCTTACTCTTCGTAGGAGCGAGCTTGCTCGCGAACCCGGATTACGCCGCTCCTCTAATCGATCCGTCACTCCCGCGAACGCGGGAGCCCAGAGCCTCTGGTTCCCCGCGTGCGCGAGGATGACGGGGATGGGTGGTGAGGTGCGGGCCGTTCGCGAGCAACTCGCTCCTACGAGAAGCACTCTTCAGTCAGCGCAGCGCGCGGGCGTAGCAGAACAGGAACAGGTTGCGCACCAGCTCCTTGAGCACCTGCGGCTCGCTGGTGCTCAGTTCGTGCAGGTCCAGGCCGCCCTGCTCGCGCAACTCGTCCAGGGCGTCTTCCTGCAGCAGGGCGCAGACTTCCCCGGTATCGCGATTGAGGATGCGCAGATAGGGATGGGGGCGGTCCAGCCAGGCATCGATCATGTAGGTCATCTCTGCATCTCCTTGGTAGCTGAGTTAATGAGAATAATTCTTATTATCTCGATAGCAAGCCCCTATGCAGAATTTTTTTCCACCAACCGACCAATGCCATGGCCTGGATCAACCGCGCATAACGCAGAACGCCCGCGCGGCAGGGCCGGGCGGGCGTTCGTCGGATCGCGTGTGGATCAGTGGGTGCGGGCGACGGCGAACTCGCTCAGCTCGATCAGCGCGTCACGGTACTCGTTGTCCGGCAGCGCCTTGAGGCAGTCGATGGCGCGGGCGGCGTATTCGCGCGCCAGCTTCGCGGTGTAGTCCAGGGCGCCGGCGGCTTCCACGGCGGTGCGGATGCCTTCCAGGTCCTGGCTGCCGCCCTGCTGGATAGCCTTGCGCACCAACTGCGCCTGCTCCGGGGTGCCGTCGCGCATGGTGGCGATCAGCGGCAGGGTGGGCTTGCCCTCGGCGAGGTCGTCGCCGACGTTCTTGCCCAGGGTGCTGGCGTCGCCGCGGTAGTCCAGCAGGTCGTCCACCAGTTGGAAGGCGATGCCCAGGGCGTCGCCGAACTGGCGCAGGGCCTCGGCCTGTTCCGCGGTGGCGCCGGCGATGGCGGCGGCGCTGTGGGTGGAGGCCTCGAAGAGCATCGCGGTCTTGCCGCGGATGACTTCCATGTAGGTTTCTTCGGTAGTGCTGGCGTCGCGCACCTTGGTCAGCTGCAGCACCTCGCCCTCGGCGATCACCCGGGTGGCCTGGGAGATGATGCGCATCACCGGCATGGAGCCGAGTTCGACCATCATTTCGAAGGAGCGGGCATAGAGGAAGTCGCCGACCAGCACGCTGGGCGCGTTGCCCCATTGCGCATTGGCGGTGGCGCGGCCGCGGCGCAGACCGGAGGCGTCGACCACGTCGTCGTGCAGCAGGGTGGAGGTATGCAGGAATTCGATGGTGGCGGCCAGCAGGCGCAGGTCGTCCCCGGAGTAGCCCAGGGCCTTGCCGCTGAGCAGCACCAGCAGCGGGCGAAGACGCTTGCCGCCGGCGGAGATGATATAGTCGCCGATCTTCTCGACCAGGGGAACGCGGGAGCTGAGCTGGCGACGGATGATGCCGTCGACGGCGGTGAAGTCGTCCGCCACCACCCGATAGAAAGCCTGGGGTTGCATATTACGAAGGCGCTCCTCGAAGAATGCGCGGCATGCTAGGTGCCGGGGTGGGGGCTGTCAAGGAAAGCGCCGCAAGGCTTGTGTCCGCGTAGGGCTTTGCGTACAATCGCGGCCCCGAACTTCCCTGGCATACCCTGCCTTACGCAATTGCACGGGCGCTCTTCCGGCCCCATGCAGCCATGCCGACCGATACCTCTTCCTATAAAGCGTCGGGTGAGCAGGTCTAACGGAGACATCCAGATGTACGCAGTTATTGTTACCGGCGGCAAGCAATACAAAGTCGCCGAAGGCGAATTCCTCAAGGTCGAGAAACTCGACGTCGCCACCGGCGAAGCGATCAACCTGGATCGCGTTCTGCTGGTCGCCAATGGCGATGACGTCAAGATCGGCCTGCCGGTGGTAGAAGGCGCGAAAGTGACCGCTGAAGTGGTTTCCCACGGTCGTCACGACAAAGTGCGCATCATCAAGTTCCGCCGCCGCAAGCACCACATGAAGCGTCAGGGCCACCGCCAGTGGTTCACTGAAATCAAGATCACCGGCATCCAGGCCTAATTCCTTTTTTGGAGGATATGACTCATGGCACACAAGAAAGCTGGCGGTAGTACCCGCAACGGCCGCGATTCCGAAAGTAAACGCCTTGGCGTGAAGCTGTTCGGTAGCCAGGCTGTCAAAGCAGGCAACATCATCGTGCGTCAGCGCGGCACCCAGTTCCATGCCGGCTACGGCGTTGGCATGGGCAAGGATCACACTCTGTTCGCGAAAATCGACGGCGTGATCAAGTTCGAAGTGAAAGGCGCCTTTGGCCGTCGCTACGTAAGCGTCGTCGCTGCCTAAGCGAGCCTTCACTGAAAAAGCCCTGTCTCGCGACGGGGCTTTTTTGTTTCTGGCGTTTCCCGGCAACGGATCCCGGGCTCCTGCGTTTGCGCGGGCTTGGCTGTATCCTATGCTCCTTTTCTTATTCAACCCGCCACGCTGGCGGGAGGCGTTCCCATGAAATTCGTCGACGAAGTATCCATCCACGTGAAAGCCGGTGACGGCGGCAATGGCCTCATGAGCTTTCGCCGCGAGAAGTTCATCGAGAAGGGCGGCCCCAACGGCGGTGACGGCGGTGACGGCGGCTCGGTGTTCCTCGAGGCCGACGAGAGCCTGAACACCCTGGTGGATTACCGCTACACCCGCCGTTTCGACGCCCAGCGCGGGCAGAACGGCGGCAGCAAGGACTGCACCGGCGCCAAGGGCGACGACCTGGTCCTGCCGGTGCCGGTGGGCACCACCGTGATCGATGCTAGCACCCATGAAGTCATCGGCGACCTGACCGAGCCCGGCCAGCGCCTGATGGTCGCCCAGGGCGGCTGGCATGGCCTGGGCAACACCCGCTTCAAGTCCAGCACCAACCGCGCGCCGCGGCAGACCACCCCGGGCAAGCCCGGCGAGGCCCGCGACCTCAAGCTGGAGCTGAAGGTCCTGGCCGACGTCGGCCTGCTGGGCCTGCCGAACGCCGGCAAGAGCACCTTCATCCGCGCCGTGTCCGCGGCCAAGCCGAAAGTCGCCGATTACCCCTTCACCACCCTGGTGCCGAACCTGGGCGTGGTCAGCGTCGGGCGCTTCAAGAGCTTCGTGGTCGCCGACATCCCCGGCCTGATCGAGGGCGCCGCCGAAGGCGCCGGCCTGGGCATCCGCTTCCTCAAGCACCTGGCGCGTACCCGCCTGCTGCTGCACATCGTCGACATGGCGCCGCTGGACGAGAGCGACCCGGCCGATGCTGCCGAGACCATCGTCAACGAGCTGGCCAAGTTCAGCCCGGCGCTCACCGAGCGTGACCGTTGGCTGGTGCTGAACAAGATGGACCAGATCCTCGAGCCCGAGGAGCAGGGGCGGCGCAAGCAGCAGGTGGTCGAGCGCCTGGGCTGGGAAGGTCCGGTCTACGTGATCTCCGCCCTGGAGCGCGAAGGCACCGAGGCGCTCAGTCAGGACATCATGAAGTACCTCGATGAGCGCAGCCTGCGCATCGAGGAAGACCCGGCCTACGGCGAGGCCCTGGCCGAACTCGACCAGCGCATCGAAGACGAGGCGCGTTCCCGTCTGCAGGCCATGGACGACGCGCGTGCGCTGCGCCGTGCCGGCCTGAAGAATGCCGACGACCTCGACGACGACGATGATTTCGATGACGAGGATGACGGCGACGGGCCGGAAATCTTCTACGTGCCCTGACCGGCGCCGCGTGCGCCGGTCCCGAAGCAACCTGGTGAAACCTGACTTCGTAAGGTTGATGTATGCGTGAGAAAGTGACCGGCGCGCGGCGCTGGGTGGTGAAGATCGGCAGCGCCCTGCTCACGGCCGATGGCCGCGGGCTGGATCGCGACGCCATGGCGGTGTGGGTCGAGCAGATGGTCGCGCTGCACTGCGCGGGCGTCGAGCTGGTGCTGGTGTCCTCCGGCGCCGTGGCGGCGGGCATGAGCCGCCTGGGCTGGGTCTCCCGCCCGAGCGACATGCACGAGCTGCAGGCCGCGGCGGCCGTCGGCCAGATGGGCCTGGTGCAGGCCTGGGAGTCCAGCTTCGGCCAGCATGGCCTGCAGACCGCCCAGGTGCTGCTGACCCATGACGACCTGTCCGACCGCAAGCGCTACCTGAACGCCCGCAACACCCTGCGCACCCTGGTCGACCTCGGCGTGATCCCGGTGATCAACGAGAACGACACCGTGGTCACCGACGAAATCCGCTTCGGCGACAACGACACCCTGGCGGCCCTGGTGGCCAACCTGGTGGAAGCCGACCTGCTGGTGATCCTCACCGATCGCGACGGCATGTTCGACGCCGACCCGCGCAACAACCCCGAAGCCCAGCTGATCTACGAAGCCCGCGCTGACGACGCCCAGCTCGACCTGGTGGCTGGCGGCAGCGCCGGCGCCCTCGGCCGCGGCGGCATGCAGACCAAGCTGCGCGCGGCGCGCCTGGCGGCGCGTTCCGGCGCGCACACGGTGATCGTCGGCGGGCGCATCGAGCGCGTGCTCGACCGCCTGCGCTCCGGCGAGCGCCTGGGCACCCTGCTGACCCCTGAGCAGAGCCGCAAGGCCGCGCGCAAGCAGTGGCTGGCCGGCCACCTGCAGATGCGCGGCACCCTGGTGCTGGACGCCGGTGCGGTCAAGGCTATCGCCGAGGACCACAAGAGCCTGCTGCCGGTGGGCGTGAAGCAGGTCCAGGGCAGCTTCCGTCGCGGCGAGATGGTGGTCTGCGTGGACCCGCAGGGTCGCGAGATCGCCCGCGGCCTGGCCAACTACAGCGCCCTGGAGGCGCAGAAGATCATCGGCCAGCCGACCGATGCCATCGAAGGTCTGCTGGGCTACGTCGACGGCCCGGAGCTGGTGCACCGCGACAACCTTGTGCTGGTCTGAAGGAGCGAGCCATGAAGCTATGGAAGGGCGTGTGCGCCGGTCTGCTGATGCTGCCGGCGCTGGCCGGCGCGGAGGAGATCGGTGAGGTCTCCACGGTGTTCAAGTGGGTGGGGCCGAACGACAAGATCGTGGTCGAGGCCTTCGACGATCCCAAGGTGGAAGGGGTGACCTGCTACCTGTCGCGGGCCAAGACCGGCGGCGTCAAGGGCGGCCTGGGCCTGGCCGAGGATCGCGCCGAGGCGTCCATCGCCTGCCGCCAGGTCGGGCCGATCCGCTTCGCCGGCGAGCTCAAGGACGGCGAGGAAGTGTTCAAGCAGCGCACCTCGCTGGTGTTCAAGTCCATGCAGGTGGTGCGCTTCTTCGACAAGAAGCGCAACGCGCTGGTCTACCTCGTCTACAGCGACCGCATCATCGAAGGCAGCCCGCAGAACGCGGTGACCGCCATCCCGATCATGCCCTGGCCGACGAAATAAAAGCCTTTTGCTTTTCGTAGGAGCGAGCTTGCTCGCGAATCCGCCCGTCACTGGATTCCCGCGTTCGCGGGAATGACGGGGGATGGTTAGGCGTTTCAGGATGACTCCAAACTCCTCACCCACTCCGAACAGCCCCCTCTCCAGGGAGAGGGTTGGGGAGAGGGCGCTCTTAACTCCAGCACCTACGCCACCGGGAAGCACCGTTCGCGAGCAAGCTCGCTCCTACAGGTCCGGGGCCGGGTTTGGGCTTTTCGCGGGCAATAAAAAACCGGCCACCAGGGCCGGTTTTTCAAGAACGCAACGCTTACGCGGTGGCCAAGGCCTTCACGTGGGCGTTCAGGCGGCTCTTGTGGCGAGCGGCCTTGTTCTTGTGGATGATGCCTTTGTCAGCCATGCGGTCGATGACCGGTACGGCGGCAACCAGAGCGGCCTGGGCCTTGGGCAGGTCCTTGGCATCGACTGCCTTGACTACGTTCTTGATGTAGGTGCGGACCATGGAACGCAGGCTGGCGTTGTGGCTGCGACGCTTCTCAGCCTGTTTGGCGCGTTTTTTGGCGGAAGGTGTGTTGGCCACCGTCGAGCTCCTCGAGAAAAACTTGGGATGTAGCGAATAAATTAAGGCCGCGAATGATGCCGTCGAGTCCGTGCCTTGTCAAGGGTATGAGCGGCCGCCGACGAGCGGCATGGCCGGGGATTCGCGGTATGGGTGGGTGATTTATTCGACCGGCGGCCATACACTCGACGCCCTTTACTGGCCGCCGGGCGATCCGGCCGCCCCGCGGGCAGGGCCACCCTGCGCTGACAAGTCCCGGATGCAATGAACCTACTCAAATCGCTGGCCGCGGTCAGCTCCATGACCATGATCTCGCGGGTGCTCGGCTTCGTCCGGGACACCATAGTAGCGCGCATGTTCGGCGCCGGCATGGCCACCGACGCCTTCTTCGTCGCCTTCAAGCTGCCCAACCTGCTGCGCCGCATCTTCGCCGAGGGCGCCTTCTCCCAGGCCTTCGTGCCGATCCTCGCCGAATACAAGACGCAGCAGGGCGAGGAGGCCACCCGCACTTTCATCGCCTATATCTCCGGCCTGCTGACCCTGGTGCTGGCATTGGTCACCGTGCTGGGCATCCTCGCCGCGCCCTGGGTGATCTGGATCACCGCGCCGGGCTTCGCCGACACTCCGGAGAAGTTCGACCTGACCACAGCGCTGCTGCGCGTGACCTTCCCCTACATCCTGCTGATTTCCCTGGCCTCGCTGGCCGGGGCCATCCTCAATACCTGGAACCGCTTCTCGGTGCCGGCCTTCGTGCCGACCCTGCTGAACGTCAGCATGATCGTCTTCTCGCTGTTCCTCACGCCGTACTTCGACCCGCCGGTGATGGCCCTGGGCTGGGCGGTGCTGGCCGGCGGCCTGGCGCAGTTGCTCTACCAACTTCCGCACCTGAAGAAGATCGGCATGCTGGTGCTGCCGCGCCTGAACCTGCGCGACAGAGGCGTGTGGCGCGTGCTCAAGCAGATGGGCCCGGCGATCCTCGGCGTGTCGGTGAGCCAGATCTCGCTGATCATCAACACCATCTTCGCCTCCTTCCTGGCCGCAGGCTCGGTGTCCTGGATGTACTACGCCGACCGCCTGATGGAGCTGCCCTCCGGCGTGCTGGGCGTGGCCCTGGGCACCATCCTGCTGCCGTCCCTGGCCAAGACCTACGCCAGCGACGACCGCCATGAATACTCGCGCCTGATGGACTGGGGCCTGCGCCTGTGCTTCCTGCTGGTGCTGCCCTGCGCCCTGGCCCTGGTGCTGATCGCCGAGCCGCTGACCGTGTCGCTGTTCCAGTACGGCAAGTTCAGCGCCAACGACGCGCTCATGACCCAGCGCGCGCTCATCGCCTACGCCGTGGGCCTGCTCGGGATCATCCTGGTCAAGGTGCTGGCGCCGGGCTTCTACGCCCGGCAGAACATCCGCACGCCGGTGAAGATCGCACTCTTCACCCTGGTTTCCACCCAGGCGATGAACCTGGTGTTCATCGGCCCGCTCAAGCACGCGGGCCTGGCCCTGGCCATCAGCCTGGCGGCCTGCCTCAACGCCGGCCTGCTGTACTGGCAGCTGCGCAAGCACGACCTGTTCGAGCCGCAGCCGGGCTGGGCGAAGTTCCTCGGCAAGCTGGTGCTGGCGGTGCTGGTGATGTCCGCTGTGCTGCTGGGGCTGATGCATTTCATGCCGGCCTGGGACCTGGGCGGCATGCCGCTGCGCCTGGCGCGCCTGGGCGTGCTGGTGGTGGCCGGCATAGTGGCCTATTTCGGTATGCTGGCGCTGCTGGGCTTCCGCCTGCGCGACTTCTCGCGGCGGGCGGTGAGCTAGCCCGGCGCCGGCACTTGGGTGCATCCGTGACGCACGGCGGCTTTGTGCCTGTCGCGCGGCGGCGGGTGCAGGTATAATCGACCACTTTCTGAGCAATACGCGCGCTATGCAGCTGCTTCGAGGCCTCCACAACCTGCGGCCCCTGTCCGGGGGCTGCGTTGCCACCATCGGCAATTTCGACGGCGTCCACCTTGGCCACCAGGCGATCCTGGCGCGTCTGCGCGAGCGCTCGCAGGAGCTGGGCGTGCCTAGCTGCGTGGTGATCTTCGAGCCGCAGCCGCGCGAGTACTTCGCCCCGGATGCCGCGCCGGTGCGCCTGACGCGCCTGCGCGAGAAGCTCGAACTGCTGCGCGAGCAGGGCGTCGACTTCGTCCTGTGCCTGACCTTCAACCGCCGCCTGCGCGAGCTGTCGGCCGCCGAGTTCGTCCGCCAGGTGCTGGTGGACGGCCTGGCGGTGCGCCACCTGGAAGTGGGCGACGACTTCCGCTTCGGCTGCGACCGTTCCGGCGACTTCGCCTTCCTGGTCCGGGCCAGCGCCGAGCAGGGTTTCACCGTCGAGGCCGCCACCACGGTGGAAGTCGACGGCATGCGGGTGAGCAGTTCGCGCATCCGCAAGGTGCTCGCCGACGGCGACCTGCACCAGGCCGAGCGCCTGCTGGGCCGGCCGTTCCGCCTGAGCGGGCGGGTGCTGCACGGGCAGAAGCTCGGCCGCACCCTGGGTTCGCCCACCGCGAACATCCAGCTCAAGCGCCGCAAGGCGCCGCTGAGCGGCGTCTACCTGGTCAGCACGGAAGTGGCCGGCCAGCGCGTCAACGGGGTGGCCAACATCGGCACGCGGCCGTCGGTCAACGGCGACGGCCGGCCCCACCTGGAAGTGCATCTGCTGGACTTCGCCGGCGACCTCTACGGCCTGCACCTGGATGTGACCTTCCACCAGAAGCTGCGAGATGAGCAGCGCTTCGCCTCCCTCGAGGCACTGAAGGCGGCGATCCTCGCCGACATAGCCGCCGCCCGGGCCTACTGGCTGGGCCAACCGCTTGATTGAAGAGATTCCGAACAGGCCCTGAGATGACCGACTACAAAGCCACGCTGAACCTTCCCGATACCCAGTTCCCGATGAAAGCCGGCCTGCCCCAGCGCGAGCCGGAAACCCTGAAGTTCTGGAACGACATCGGCCTGTACCAGAAGCTGCGGAAGGCCGGCGAAGGTCGCCCGAAATTCATCCTGCACGATGGCCCGCCCTACGCCAACGGCAGCATCCACATCGGTCACGCGGTCAACAAGATCCTCAAGGACCTGATCGTCCGCTCGCGCACCCTGGCCGGCTACGACGCCCCCTACGTGCCGGGCTGGGACTGCCACGGCCTGCCCATCGAGCACAAGGTCGAGACCACCCACGGCAAGAACCTGCCGGCGGACAAGACCCGCGAGCTGTGCCGCGCCTACGCCACCGAGCAGATCGAGGGGCAGAAGGCCGACTTCATCCGCCTGGGCGTGCTCGGCGAGTGGGACAACCCCTACAAGACCATGAACTTCGCCAACGAGGCCGGCGAGATCCGCGCCCTGGCCGAGATGGTCAAGCAGGGCTTCGTGTTCAAGGGCCTGAAACCGGTGAACTGGTGCTTCGACTGCGGCTCGGCCCTGGCCGAGGCGGAAGTCGAGTACGCCGACAAGAAGTCCGACGCCATCGACGTCGCCTTCCCGGTGGAAGACGCCGACAAGCTGGCCGCCGCCTTCGGCCTGCCGAGCCTGGCCAAGCCCGCCGCCATCGTCATCTGGACCACCACCCCCTGGACCATCCCGGCCAACCAGGCGCTGAACGTCCACCCCGAATTCACCTACGCCCTGGTCGACACCGGCGCGCGCCTGCTGGTGCTGGCCGAGGAACTGGTCGAGTCCTGCCTGCAGCGCTACGGCCTGGAAGGCCAGGTCATCGCCACCGCCAAGGGCGAGGCGCTGGACCTGATCCGCTTCCGCCACCCGTTCTACGAGCGCTTCTCGCCGGTCTACCTGGCCGAGTACGTGGCCCTGGACGCCGGCACCGGCATCGTCCACTCCGCGCCGGCCTACGGCGAGGACGACTTCCGTACCTGCAAGCAGTACGGCATGAGCAACGACGACATCCTCAGCCCCGTGCAGAGCAACGGTGTGTATGTTCAGGACTTGCCGTTCTTCGGCGGCCAGTTCATCTGGAAGGCCAACCCGAACATCGTCGCCAAGCTCGAGGAAGTGGGCGCGCTGCTCAAGCACACCAGCATCAACCACAGCTACATGCACTGCTGGCGCCACAAGACGCCGCTGATCTACCGCGCCACCGCGCAGTGGTTCGTCGGCATGGACAAGCAGCCGGAGAGCGGCGCGACCCTGCGCGAGCGCGCGCTGGAAGCCATCACCCAGACCGAATTCGTGCCCAGCTGGGGCCAGGCGCGCCTGCACGGCATGATCGCCGGCCGTCCGGACTGGTGCATCTCGCGCCAGCGCAACTGGGGCGTGCCCATCCCGTTCTTCCTGCACAAGGCCACCGGCGAGCTGCACCCGCGCACCGTCGAGCTGATGGAAGCAGTCGCCCAGCGCGTGGAGAAGGAGGGCATCGAGGCCTGGTTCAAGCTCGACGCCGCCGAACTGCTCGGTGACGAAGCCGCGCAGTACGACAAGATCAACGACACCCTGGACGTCTGGTTCGACTCCGGCACCACCCACTGGCACGTGCTGCGCGGCTCCCACGCCGAGCTCGGCCACGCCAGCGGCCCGGCCGCCGACCTCTACCTGGAAGGTTCCGATCAGCACCGCGGCTGGTTCCACTCCTCGCTGCTGACCGGCTGCGCCATCGACGGCCACGCGCCGTACCGCCAGCTGCTGACCCACGGCTTCACCGTGGACGAGTCCGGCCGCAAGATGTCCAAGTCCCTGGGCAACACCGTGGTGCCGCAGACCGTGATCGACACCCTGGGCGCCGACATCCTGCGTCTGTGGGTCGCCTCGACCGACTACTCCGGCGAGATCGCGGTCTCCCAGACCATCCTGCAGCGCAGCGCCGACGCCTACCGGCGCATCCGCAACACCACGCGCTTCCTGCTCTCCAACCTGACCGGCTTCGACCCGGCCAAGGACCTGCTGCCCAACGACCAACTGCTGGCCCTGGACCGCTGGGCCGTGGACCGCGCCCTGCTGCTGCAGCGCGAACTGGAAGAGGCCTACCGCGACTACCGCTTCTGGAACGTCTACTCCAAGGTGCACAACTTCTGCGTGCAGGAGCTGGGCGGCTTCTACCTGGACATCATCAAGGACCGCCAGTACACCACCCAGGCCGACAGCGTCGCCCGCCGCTCCTGCCAGACCGCGCTGTTCCACATCGCCGAGGCGTTGGTGCGCTGGGTCGCGCCGATCCTCGCCTTTACCGCTGAGGAAGTGTGGAAGTTCCTGCCCGGCGAGCGCGCCGAGTCGGTCATGCTGACCACCTGGTACGACGGCCTGTCCGAACTGCCGGCCGACGCCGAGCTGGGCCGCGCCTACTGGGAGCAGGTCATGGCCGCCAAGGCCGCGGTCAACAAGGAACTGGAGAACCAGCGCACCGCCAAGGCCATCGGCGGCAACCTGCAGGCCGAGGTCACCCTCTACGCCGAGGACGACCTGGTCCGCAGCCTGGGCAAGCTGGGCAACGAGCTGCGCTTCGTGCTGATCACCTCCACCGCCACCCTCGCGCCCCTGGCCGAGGCCCCGGCCGATGCCGTGCAGAGCGAACTGCCCGGCCTCAAGCTGAAGGTGGTGAAGTCGGCCCACGCCAAGTGCGCCCGTTGCTGGCACCACCGCGAGGATGTCGGCAGCCACGCCGCGCATCCGGAAATCTGCGGCCGTTGCGTGGAGAACATCGAAGGCGCCGGCGAGGTTCGCCACTATGCCTAACCGCTTCGGCCGCCTTGGCTGGTTGTGGATAACCGTGCTGGTCCTGGTCCTCGACCAGGTCAGCAAGGCCTACTTCGAGGGCACACTGAGCCTGTACCAGCAGATCGTGGTCATCCCCGACCTGTTCAGCTGGACCCTGGCCTACAACACCGGCGCGGCCTTCAGTTTCCTGGCCGACAGCTCCGGCTGGCAGCGCTGGCTGTTCGCCCTGATCGCCATCGTGGTCAGCGCGGTGCTGGTCATCTGGCTCAAGCGCCTGAAGCCCAGCGACACCTGGCTGGCCATCGCCCTGGCCCTGGTGCTGGGCGGCGCGCTGGGCAACCTGTACGACCGTATCGTGCTCGGCCACGTGATCGACTTCATCCTGGTGCACTGGCAGAACCGCTGGTACTTCCCGGCGTTCAACCTGGCCGACAGCGCCATCACCGTAGGCGCCATCATGCTGGCGCTGGACATGTTCAAGACGAAGAAATCCGGAGAGACCGCCCATGGCTGACAGCAACAGTGATATCCAGCGCATCGGAGCGGATACCGAAGTCACCCTGCACTTCGCCCTCAAGCTGGAGGACGGCAACGTCGTCGACAGCACCTTCGACAAGCAGCCGGCCACCTTCAAGGTCGGCGACGGCAACCTGCTGCCGGGCTTCGAGCAGGCGCTGTTCGGCCTCAAGGCCGGCGACAAGCGCACCCTGAACATCGAGCCGGAGCAGGGTTTCGGCCAGCCGAACCCGGCCAACGTGCAGGTGATGCCGCGCGACCAGTTCCAGGACATGGAACTGGCCGAAGGCCTGCTGGTGATCTTCAACGACGCCGCCAAGACCGAGCTGCCCGGCGTGGTCAAGGCCTTCGACGAACAGCAGGTGACCATCGATTTCAACCACCCGCTGGCGGGCAAGAGCCTGACCTTCGAAGTGGAAATCATCGACGTAAGGGCGCTCTGAGGGCCCTTCGCAGGCGTAGGATGGGTATCGCGAAGCGATAGCCATCGCGCCATCCCCTCTGCGCGCCGAGACAGACCGACCATGCAAATCAAACTCGCCAACCCCCGCGGCTTCTGCGCCGGCGTCGACCGGGCGATCGAAATCGTCAACCGCGCCCTGGACGTGTTCGGCCCGCCGATCTACGTGCGCCATGAAGTGGTGCACAACAAGTTCGTGGTGGAGAACCTGCGCAACCGCGGCGCGGTGTTCGTCGAGGAACTCGACCAGGTGCCGGACGACACTATCGTCATCTTCAGCGCCCACGGTGTCTCCCAGGCCGTGCGCAAGGAGGCCGAGAACCGCGGCCTGAAGGTCTTCGACGCGACCTGCCCGCTGGTCACCAAGGTGCACATGGAAGTGGTGCGCTACAGCCGCGACGGCCAGGAGTGCATCCTCATCGGCCACGAAGGCCACCCCGAGGTGGAAGGCACCATGGGCCAGTACAACCGCGACAACGGCGGCGACATCTACCTGGTCGAGGACGAGGAAGATGTAGCGGCGCTGGAAGTGCGCAACCCCGAGGCCCTGCACTTCGTCACCCAGACCACCCTGTCGATGGACGACACCTCCAAGGTGATCGACGCCCTGCGCGCGAAATTCCCGCACATCAAGGGCCCGCGCAAGAACGACATCTGCTACGCCACCCAGAACCGCCAGGACGCGGTCAAGGAACTGGCCGACCAGTGCGACCTGGTGCTGGTGGTGGGCAGTCCGAACAGCTCCAACTCCAACCGCCTGCGCGAACTCGCCGAACGCATGGGCACCCCCGGCTACCTGATCGACGGCGCCGAAGACCTCAAGCGCGAATGGTTCGAAGGCAAGCAGCGCATCGGCATCACCGCCGGCGCCTCCGCCCCGGAAGTGCTGGTGCGCGGTGTGATCGAGCAACTGCGCAAATGGGGCGCGGAGCCCGAGGTGGAGCTGGATGGGCGGGAGGAGAACATTACCTTCTCGATGCCCAAGGAGTTGCGGGTGAAGGCGGTTTAACTCCGAACCGATACGTCTCTTCCAACGAAAAGGGCCGACAATGTCGGCCCTTTTCGTTTACCAGCAGGTGGCTAACGTTCCGCTGCCGCTTTCCGTCTTGATACCGGTGCTGTCGAGCGTCAAGGTGCCGCATTCGCTATCGTTGGCCTGACCTCCGACCGGCGCGGCGCTCAGGACCACGCAGCTGGCGATGGTCTTGTTCGCACAGGCGGCGGCAGTGATGTTGTACTTCCGGTTTTCGCTGGCCACGGCACCGTTGGCATCGGCCGAGTAGCCCAGGCCACCATTTCCCGTGCCGAGTGTTGCGGTATAGGTCTGGTTCTGGGAGAAGAAGCGTTCCTGGGCCTGCATGACTTCCATCAGCTTGGCTTTCCCGTCCGCGCGTCCGGAGCGCAACACGTACTGCTGATAGCTGGGATAGGCGATAGCGGCGAGGATGCCGACTATCGCCACTACTACCATCACCTCGATCAGGGTGAAGCCCTTTTGTCGCATCAGTTCTCTCTCCAGTAGGTGCCATTCACCGCATTGTTCGTCTTGCAGAACCCGGAACTGGTGAAGGTGCATTTCAGGTCGCCGCCTGCGCCATCAGCCGATGGCTTCTCCGAGCCCACCAGAACCGTGGTGCCATTGTCGCCGAGAATGATGGCCGGGGTAGGCGGAATACCGCCGCGTACCAGGTCGAAGCTGCGGCTCGGTGTTTCCGCGCCGTTCACCGTTTTGGTAAAGACGGCGGAGGCATCCACCAGGTTCATGGCATACAACCGTCCATGTCCGACGTCCGGGCCACAAGTGGTGACTGTCTGGCCGTTGGGGCTGAAGGTGGTGAATAGCACGGCGCCCTGGAAGCTGATCGAGGCCGACAGGACCTTTTCGCCCTGGGGGAAGCGTACGAACCAGCCGCTGCTGGCGTTCAGCAGGTCGGAGTTCACGGTATAGCTGTCACCCGGGCTCAGCTGCTGGTAGAGCGAGTTGATATCGCTGCGCAGGGTCGGAATCTGGGCCAGTGCATTGCTGCGGGCCTTGTTGCGCAGGTAGTCGTAGGCTTCGAATGTCGTCAGCGGCGGGCTGCTGTCCTGCTGCGTGGCTTCCTGCAGTTGCTCGGAAGTCAGCAGATTGCTCGCGGTATCGTACGCACTGTTGGACAGTGCATTCAGCTCGGCTTGCAGTGAAGACGCCTGCCCGGCCAGGGCGAGACGCTGGGTTTCCAGGGTATTGGCCAGTTGCACGAGGCCATTCTGGCTACTCGCCTGGTCGCTCAGGGTGGCAGCTTTGCCTGCCTCGTCCAGGCCGTTCAACGTGGGTACATCGACGCTGGCTGGAATATCCGTGAGCGCCAACTGCGTAGTGATCTGCTGGATGGCAGTGTTCGCAGCGGTGCTGTCGTTGGCTTGTATCGCCAGGTTCAGGTTGTTGATGGCTGTGCTGAGGTCGAGGCCACCGATGGTCATTCGCTGGGTATATGCCGCTGAAGCCTGGTAGTCGGTGCGGGCCTGGTCCAGATCCGTCTGCAGGGCCGCGACGGTTTCCTCCGATGCGCCGCTCGCTTTCGCATCCAGGAGCGCCTGCTCTTTCGCCGTGACGCCGGTAGCGGCATTTTCCAGTGTCTTCTGCACGATCATTACGCCGGCCATCTGCTGCCCCAGTGTCTGGGCGAGCTCCGGAGAGAAGGTGTAGAGCGGTTTCAAGGCGTTCTGCAGTGTCAGCAACTGGTTCTGCAGGGCGCTTTGCTGGGTGGATTCCGGGGCGTGCTCGTTGAGGTAGGGATTCTCCTTGTAGATGGCGTCTATCTGCGCCTGGCGTTGGTTGGCGTCGCTGTTGGCCTGGGTCATCTGGTTGAACTTCTGCGTGTAACCGATGCTGTTCTTGTACGCCTCGAAGTTGCTGTCAGCGGTACTGGTCGCGGTGTTCAACTGGTCGATCAGCCCCAGTTTGGTGTTGATCTGCTGCTGGATCTGCTGGGCCTGTTCGGTCGTCAGGTTGACGCTGGTGACGTCCACCAGGCTCGATTCGGTCAGGGTGGTATAGCTGCTGGGCTGCATATAGACATTGCTATCGCGCAGGACGTAGAAGCGATCGATGGTGTCTTCGTTGAGCGGATGCTCCCGATATCCGCTACCCAGGGCGATGGTGAAATAGGTCTTGCCGCCGCGTTCACGGATCAGGGATACGTCCGGAGCATTGTAGAAACGGCGGTTGCTTGCCGCAGTCGTGCCCCCAAGGGAGGCAATGCGCCCGCCCGTGGCAAAGCCTGTGGCGCCGGTGTTGCCCGAGTTGATGTCGATGCGGAAGACCTGGCCACGGGTATCGGCCATGAAAATGGTATCGATCAGGCCGTCGCCGGTGATGTCGACCAGCGTGGGGTCGGCCGGGATGCTATTGGTCAGGGTGGATATCTTCAGGTTCGCGGATTCTTCGCTGGTCACGCCAGCGTGCCAGAGCAGCGCACCGGTGTCGGCGTCGACCATGTACAGGGCGTTGCCGATGGTGTCGTCTGCTGGTGTATTGGGCGACTCGGTATCCTGCCGGGTGTCATAGCCGCCGGTGAAGAAGAGCACTTTCTTCACCGAGCCATTGAACTTCACTTTCGCCAGCTTTGGCGTGGACCAGGTCTGGCCAAGTTTTTCGAAGCCTGTCGAAGTGCCTCCCTTGATGATCCACTTCATCTTCGGCGTGATGGTCACCGAGCCAGAGGTTCCGGAAGGGCTGACATCCAGCGCGTAGTAATTGCGCCCGCCGCGCCGCATACCTGCATACAGGGTTGCCTGGCTAACCGTACGCGTCTGGGAAGTCGCGTTGAGGGCGCCATAAGTGATGCTCATGTCGAACTGGCCATCCATCCCGTAGCGCTTGTTGGCAGTGCCCTTGGGGTCGTTCATGTAGAAGTTGAGGTTGGGCAGCAACTCTCTGGGAATGAACGAGAAAATCTCATTGCCGGTGGCTGGGTCCACGGCGTTGATAAAGCCTTCGTTGGTGCCATAGAAGAGCACCAGTTTTTCCGTCGAGGTCGCGGTGGCTGGAGTGGCTTGAGAGTTGGCGACCCTTTGCAGGTCTTCGTCGGTGACGTAGGCGACCAGTCTGGGTTCGTTATGAAGCACGTCAGCCAGCGCGAGGCGAGCACTGTTGTCGCTGGGGTTGATTCCCCGTCCCCACTTGAGGGTATCGGTCCTGGACTGGTCGGTGGCATTGCTGGGCAGGCCCAGCATGGTCTTGGTAATCGCAGTGTTGTCAGGGGACAGGGCGGTCAGTGCGACCGTGCCGCTCGAGCCAGGTGCGCGTGCGTCTTGGTCCGTGTACGTCAGGACATTGCGGGTGGTGGGGGCGGTCAGGCGTCCGGCGGCACCGCCAAGCATCACGTCCTTGCCGTCGGTCACAGTGCTCCAGTAGCTCACCGAAGTTGAGTTGAAGAAGCCCGTGGTGCTATCCACGGCGTTGCGCCCGGCACTGTCCATGACGATCGAGTTGCCCGAGGAGTCCTTGCCGAGCTTGTATTTCTTGACGTTGCCAAACCAGCGGGCGCCTGCTGCCGGACGGAACAGGGCGTAGTAGAGGTCATTGCGGTAGCCGAGGTTGTTATAGGCGCTTACCGAGACACTGGGGGTGGCGAATGTGGTGTTCTCGGCCAGGATGTCCACCGCGATCGAGCGTAGGGCATCAGCCAGTTCCGAGGTATTGCTAGTAGTGAAGAAGCGGCCACCGCCCAAGCTGGCGGTATCCTGCAACAAGGTAGTGTCGCTGATATTGCCGAAGCCAATCGTGTAGGTGTTGACTGTTTGCTTGCCTGTCTGGCTCGAACTCATGTCCTGGTTGGCCATGTATTCGGCAAGACCCGGCAGCCAGCATCCGGAGTTGGAGTTGGAGGTGCCATCATCCGTCGGATATCTTTTGCAGGACTTGTAGACTTGGTTGGACGATGAGACCAGGCTGCTGATGGCGCTATTGCTCCCCGTGTCACTACTCGGGAGCCCGTCTGTCAGCAAAATGATGTTGCTTTTCTGACATGAGTATTGAATTGGGGATATGTATTTTCCTCCACTACGTGATGAAGGATCGCTTGACCAGGGGTTTTGGAGATCTGACGTGAATACTCTGTTGCCCCGCCTGTCATAGCCGTTGTCCTCAATATACCCACGCGAAGACAGACCCCAGGCTGGAGTGCCGCCTGACATATACAGATAGGTCTCGTATAGAGATTCCGATAGCGGGGTTCCGCCGTTGGCATAATAGCTGTTCAACGAGTTCTTGAAAGTGCTGGCAATATTGCCTGCTCGTTGAATTGGAATGTTGATAAATCCGCCATTGCTGGAGGAGTCAAAGCGCGCCAAGCCTATGTTCACGTCATTGCTAGTGGCAAGTTCGTCAACCAAGGAGTTTACGACCTCTTTCACCACCTGAATGCGGGTTTTCTGAGCGCTATTACTGTTCTTGTTACTATCGCTCGTGCACCAGTTTCGAGGAACCTCCTTGCTACCATCGAAGTCGAGCGATTTACAGTTGGTTCCAGGTACTCCATCGAGCATGGAACCGGAAGTATCAATCAAGAACAGAAGATTGGGGCGGATACGTTGATCGGCAGGTAAGTCGCGAGTTACATAGATTTCTGTATCGTCGGCCATGGCCGATTGCAGTCCACAGAATAGATAGGCGAAAGCAGAGACTCCAACAGCCAGACTGTGTTTAAGTTTCATTTTCTGGACTCCGGCTGATTCAGAAACACCTCGATGGCGTGGTTGGGATCGCTAGGAGAGAAGCTGATCATTCCGCGCCAGTCTATTTTCTGCCCAACTGCCTTCAGTTCGATGGAGGCTCCGTTCAGGTAGAACTTGGTGTTTCTATCGAAAGAGAATCGCCGGCTTTGGCATTCCGGACAGGGGAGGGCGAGAATGACGCCAGAGGTTCCGCTCGTGCCGGGTGTTGCATTGATTATCATCTGTGTGTCTTCGATATGGGCGCTGTTTTCGTCACCCTCGGCGTAGGCCGCGCCATGAAAGATGAGTACGCAGAAATAAAAGACCAATGTAAGTAAGCGTTTCATATTTCGGCCTATTTAAGATTGAGGAAGTAGATGCCCTGGGTCTGGTTGGACGAAGCACCGTTTTCCAGCTGTGATTTACTGTTTATCTCGTATGCCGAGCATTCGAACTTGCCGATACTGGCACCTTCACAAACCCCTCTGTTCATGAAGCGAATGGTGTCGGTTGTGATCTTGGCGTTGTCGCCCAGAGCTACTGTCAACGTCTGGGTCTGGCGCCGGTCTGGAAAACCAGTGATCGAATCGGCAGGCCTGTTCTCGGCATCCTGCAGGGCCTTGCGTCCCACTATGCCGGAGTTGTAGAGCGCCATTTGCGCCCGTATCTCGCTGTGGGCGTTCTGGTGGGTGATGCCACGGAACTGGATGTTGCTTGCCATCCGCTCTTCCATGCTGGTTAGGCGGGCAGCGGTAATCCCGGCGATGGTCAGTACCGCGAGGAACACCAGCGCCACGATCAGGCCTGCGCCCTTTTCGGCTTCAAGAGAGATGCGCTTGCGCATACGAACCTCAGTAAGTGTTCTTCAATTGGATGGTCGTGCTGAATATCTGCCTGGCGAGGCTGTCGTTCGGCGCCAGCGGCGGCGCATCCAGCAGGTAGTAATTGCGCTGCGGTGGCTTGGGAGTGACGTTGTTCTGCGAGTTGGCCAGGACGGCGACACGAACCGCTTTCACATCACTCCAGCGACTGACGCGGTTGGCGGAAACGTAGCGGGTCACACTGTCCGGATTACCGTCGGTGCTGATGCCGTAGAGGATCTGCATCGAGTCGATGCCCGGTACCAGATCCTGGTCCTGAGTCAGCCAGGCGGTTTCGCCCAGGAAATAGGAACTGCAGCTCAGGTTGCCGTTGTGAATGCGGAAGACGTTCACCAACACCTTGTTGGCGTTGGCAGTGGTAACTTCCGTGCCGGCGCAGTCCCTGCGTTTGTTCCCGTCGGAGCTGTCCTGTGGTGCTTGGTAAGCAACGGCCAGGGTATCGGAGGCAGTACCGGTCCCGTTGCTGGTGCAAGGGGTATCGTCCGGTCCCGGACAGTTCGGCCCTTGTATGGGCATGGGCTTGGGTAGGAGCGAGCCTGGTTCCAGGTAGCCTCCCAGGCGCACGCTATTGGAAATGAACGTCAGGGCGAAGCGTCCGCTTTCCTGCATGCGCGATGCCGCGTCATTGGTGCTGTAGGTTTGTCGCGCCGAGAGGAAGACCTGGATGACCCCGAGTATCAGCAGCAGGCTGAGTGTCATTGCGATCATGAGTTCGACCAGCGTCAGACCATCCTGTTTATGCCGCCAGAACCTTGCTCTGCTCATCGACGGATCTCCAAAGCACTGCTGAGGACCGACTCCGTGGATTGCTGCTTGGCATCGTCGCCCCTGCTGCGCCAACGGCTGGTCAGCGTCAGGAGATGGCTGCTGTTGGCCTGGACGCTGAGAGTGCTGCCCTGTGACGGGGGAATGAGGAAGTCAGAGCTTGTATAGCGACCGGCAGCTGCTGTGGCGTTGGCTGCATAAGTCGTGGTGGCTGCATATGAGCATTGTGCTTCCCAGCGATCGAAGGCAGCCATTTCGGCGCTGGTGCAGGTAGCCGCATTCACCTTGGCCCCGGAGATGGGGTTGTAATGGTCGGCACACCAGGGCGAAGGCAGGCTGGTACAAGTGGCTGCAGTGGTGTAGTTGGATTCGTTGGAGCCTATGTTGTTGGCTCTCATTCGTTCGGCCAGCTCCTGTAGTACCCAGGTTGCCTGGGAGCGTTGGGCGCTATCGGCGGTTCCCTTGAGTGCATTCAGTTGCAGGGCGGCGACGCCCAGCAGCCCCACGGTGAAAACCAGGAGCGTCACCAGGACCTCGATCATGGTCATACCGTGCTGACGTGTTGATGCCATGCTCGTTGTCTCCTCAGCACGATGTGTCGCGGGTGATGGAGCGGACCGCGGCGCGGCCGACGGCATTGATATCGATGCAGCGCGCATCTGGCACGCTCGAAGAGGCGGAGGCATTGATCTTGAAGGGGTTGGCGCTCAAGCCACTGAGCAAGCTCCCGTCGCGGCGGAAGGTCAGCTTGTTGGCGCTTAACTGGTAGGCGCTGGTGATCTGGATGCCGCTGGTTGCATCGTAGTGCTGTATGACATTGCCATCCTGGCAATTGGCGATCGACGAAGGGCCGACGCACCACCCGCTGCTCCAGCCGTCAGCGCCGCCCGCGGCGGGCAGAACCACGATATTGGCGTTGCGTTTTGCGGCTTCCGCGCGAGCCATGGCGAGGCTGGCCACGAGATCGGTGGTCTGGCCGGAGATCCGTTGTCGAGTGATGAAATCACCCATGGATGGGGCGGCGATGGAGATCAGGATGGCTAATACGGCAATCGTCACCATCAACTCGATCAACGTGAACCCCGCCATTTCCTTGGGGCGCGACATGGCGCATTCCTCCAGTTTGTCTTGAAGGAAATGCTGCCAATTTGTGTGGGAAATGTCCCTTTTTGTTGGATGGCCGATACAAATCGCGCGATGTCCGGTCATGTCCGCTGGTCTTCTGTGACCTCGGTCGCAGAGCGGTTGTGCGCTGGTCAGCGTGGGCAGAGGCTGGCGCTGGGGGCGCTTTCGTTGCGGATGCGGCCGCTGCGGTTGATCACGATCCGGTGGGCTGTGGCGTGTTGGGTACAGATCCTGAAATGGCCGGCGTGGAAGGCGCCGTTGGGGCGGATGGCCTGGCCCTGGGGGCGGTAGTGGATGTAGCTGCGGGAGGTTTCGTCTGGGTATATCTGCACGCCTTCCAGGGGTGGGTGGAGGCGCAGCCGGGGTTCGCCGGATTGCTGCTGGCCGTCGTTGTTGTCGTCGTGGAACAGCGCCCAGCCTTTGGCCCAATCGCCTTCGTGGGCCACGACGCTGACCGGGCGGCCGGTCAGTACCGCGGTTTGCCGGGCATGGCTCAGGGCGCCATGCAGGCTGTGCAGGGCGACAAGGGCGCGATTTGACTGGAGCAGGTTGTTGAAGGCCGGTACGGCCAGGCTGGCGAGCAGCGAGAGCAGGAGAATCGAGAGCAATGCTTCCAGCAGGCTGAATCCGCGATTCTTGGGCATGAGGAGCCGTCCCTGGCTTTGCCTTGCTGCCGCAGTATCTTTCTTCTGGTCCGTTATCTGGGCCTTGGGTGTTGTGCGTCGATTCTGTCGAGAGTGTAGGGCGATTCGCTTCGGTGGGGTTGGTATAGTGGTGCGCCGGATGACCGTCCGGTTTCCTGTCGGTTCGAGGTGCAGCGGTATGTCGGATGTTCTGCTTGTCGGTGGTGGCGTTGTCGGGCTGTTGAGCGCCTGGACCCTGGGGCGCGAGGGGCTGCGGGTGACTCTGGTCGAGCGTGGCGAGACCGGGCGCGAGGCCTCCTGGGCCGGCGGCGGCATCGTTTCCCCGCTCTACCCCTGGCGCTACAGCCGGGCGGTGGCGAACCTGGCGCACTGGTCGCAGGACTTCTATCCGGCGCTGGGCCAGCAACTGCTGGAGGACACCGGTGTTGACCCCGAGGTGCATGTCACTGGCCTCTATTGGCTGGACCTGGACGACCAGGCCGAGGCGCTGGCCTGGGCCCGTACCAACGGCCGGCCGCTACAGGAGGTAGACATTTCGGCGGTCCATGATGCCGTCCCCGCGCTGGGGGCCGGCTTCCAGAAAGCGGTCCACATGCCGGGCGTGGCCAATGTGCGCAACCCGCGCCTGGCGCGTTCGCTGCGCGAGGCGCTGCGGCGTATGCCGAACGTCGAGGTGCTTGAGGGTTGCGAGGTCAGCGGTTTCATCCAGGAGCAGGGCTCCATTCGCGGCGTGCGCTGCGCCGCCGGCGAGCTGCGGGCCGATGCGACCGTGCTGGCGGCCGGCGCCTGGAGCGGCGAGTTGCTGGCCAGCCTGGGCCTGGAGCTGCCGGTCGCGCCGGTGAAGGGGCAGATGATTCTCTACAAGTGCGCGGTGGATTTCCTGTCCAGCATGGTGCTGGCCAAGGGGCGCTACGCCATTCCGCGGCGCGACGGCCATATCCTGGTGGGCAGCACCCTGGAGCATGCCGGCTTCGACAAGACGCCCACGGACGAGGCCCTGGCCAGCCTGCGCGCCTCCGCCGAGGAACTGCTGCCGGCGCTCGCCGGGCTGGCGCCGGTGGGGCATTGGGCAGGGCTGCGGCCGGGTTCGCCCGAGGGTATTCCCTTCATCGGCCAGGTGTTGGGGTACGAAGGGCTTTGGCTGAACACCGGGCACTACCGCAACGGCCTGGTGTTGGCGCCGGCGTCCTGCCGGTTGCTGGCGGACCTGATGTTGAAGCGCGAGCCGATCATCGAGGCGCAACCCTATGCGCCGGAAGGGCGGTTGGTGGCGACGCCGTTGGTGTAGGGCGTGTGGGGCTGGTTGTATAAGTGAGGTGTGTTGGTTTGGTGGCGGAGTATTGGTGAAGTCCGTTGCCCTCACCCCGGCCCTCTCCCGGAGGGAGAGGGGGCTGTTCGGAGTGGCTGGAGAATCCTGAGTCATCCTGAAACGCCTAACCCCACCTCGTCATTCCCGCGAACGCGGGAATCCAGTGGCTGGTGGGTTCGCGAGCAAGCTCGCTCCTACGAAAAGCAAAAGCAAAAGCGCGTTTGCTTTTGGATTTCCAGAGAAACATCCGTGCACTCCGAAACGCCCCTTCAGAAGGCCGAGCGAAACCGGCGCTCAGGAGGTCATGCGACATGGATGTCGCGAGAGCCCCGTGGGCTACAGGGACGTACCCTCGGGGCGGGCCTCCGTGGCGGGGGAGTTCGTGAGGGTAGCCCGGCTTTATCGGGCCCGTATGTTGGGGCAAGCCTTTTTGGTTCCTTTTTGCGGGGGTGGCCTTCCACCGTTTGACAAAAGGGACTCTCCCGAGGGGGCGAAACAAGAAATCTCCGCAGACTCGGTGCGGCGCGTTACACCGAGCCCAACCCAAAAAGTCTCTGGGTTCCCGCGTTCGCGGGAATGACGGGGTTAAGGGTGGAGCGGAGGACAGGATTCGCGCGCGAAGCCCTAGCCCCACCCCATATGAAAAATGCCGTTTCTCTCATGGAGAGAAACGGCATTCGCTCTTCATTAAATAGCATTACGACCATGCCACGGGGCTCACGCCCTATGATCAATCGATACCCAGCTTCTTCAAGCGATAGCGCATCGAGCGGAACGTCAGACCCAATCGCTGGGCTGCGGCCGTGCGGTTCCAGCGGGTTTCCTCCAGCGCCTGCATGATCAGCTTGCGCTCGATCTCTTCGAGGTAATCCTCGAGATTGTCGATTTGCGCCAGGCTGGCCTCGCCGCTTTCACTGCCGCCCGTGGCCTCGGCGAAACGAAGGTCGTTGGGCTGGATGACGTCGTCTTCGCACAGGGTGTAGGCGCGCTCGAGCATGTTCTCCAGCTCGCGCACGTTGCCCGGGAAACGGTAGCTCTTGAGCTTTTCCAGGGCTTCGGGGCTGACCTGTGCCGCGGCCAGGCCGCTGTCGCTGGCCAGGCGCTTGAGCACGCGCTCGGTGAGCAACGGGATGTCCTCGCGGCGCTCGCGCAGCGGCGGCACGCGCAGTTCGATGACGTTCAGGCGGTAGTAGAGGTCCTGGCGGAAGCGGCCGGCGGCGACTTCCGCGGCCAGGTCCTTGTGGGTGGCGCAGAGCACGCGCACGTCCACCGCCACTTCCTGCTGGCCGCCCACTGCGCGCACGGCCTTTTCCTGGATGGCGCGCAGCAGTTTCACCTGCATCGGCAAGGGCAGGTCGGCCACTTCGTCGAGGAACAGGGTGCCGCCGTTGGCGGCCTGGAACAGGCCCTGCTTGTCTTCCACGGCGCCGGTGAAGCTGCCTTTCTTGTGCCCGAAGAATTCGCTTTCCATCAGCTCGGACGGAATGGCGCCGCAGTTCACCGGGACGAAGGCCACTTCGCTGCGCGGGCCCTGTTCGTGGATCAGCCGGGCCACCAGCTCCTTGCCGCTGCCGGATTCGCCGCTGATGTAGACCGGCGCCTGGCTGCGCGCCAGCTTGGCGATCTGGTTGCGCATCTGCCGCATGGGCGGCGAGTCGCCCAGCAGGCGGTTGTCCACCGGCGCGTCTTCCGCACCCGGCGAGCGCAGGCGCAGGGCCGTGGCCACCAGTTCGCGCAGGCGGCCGAGGTCCACCGGCTTGGTGAGGAAGTCGAAGGCGCCAGCCTTGAGCGCGTTGACCGCGGTGTCCAGGCTGCCGAAGGCGGTGATCATGGCCACCGGCACCTGCGGGTGGCGCTGCTGGATGTGCTGCACCAGGTCCATGCCGGTGCCGTCGGGCAGGCGCATGTCGGTCAGGCACAGGTCGAAGGGCTCGCGGGCCAGGTATTCCTTGGCCTCCTTGACGTTGCGGGCGCTGCGGGTGTCCAGCTTCATGCGGCCGAGGGTGATCTCCAGCAGCTCGCGGATATCCGGTTCGTCGTCGACGATCAGGGCTTTTTGCCGGCTCATGCTCTTTTCTGTCAGCTCTGCTTGCGCGGGTGGGCGAAGGTGATGCGGAAGCCGCCACCGCCTTCGTCGCGGTTCTTGAAGTCGATGCGGGCCTGGTTGCTTTCGCACAGCTCGCGGGAAATGTACAGGCCCAGCCCGGTGCCCTTGCTCTCGGTGGTGAAGAAGGGCTCGAACAGCTTGCCCAACTGCTCCGGGGCGATGCCGGGGCCGTCGTCGAGCACCTCCAGCACCGGCAGGTCGCTGTCCCGGTCGCGGAACAGGTTCAACCACACCTGGCCGCTGCCGTTCTGCCGGGCACTGTACCGTAACCCATTCTGCACCAGGTTACCCAGCACCTGGGTGAGTTGGCTGGGGTCCATGCGCGTCTGGATCTCGCCACCGCCCATTTGCAGGTGGATCTGCTGGTCACCGCGCAGGCCTTCGCGCTGCTCGTCGGTGAAGCGCTGCAGCCACTCCTTGAGGTCCAGCTGTTGCGGCTCGGCCTGGCGCCGCCGCGACAATTGCAGGACGTTCTCGATCACCAGGTTCATGCGCCGCGACTGGTCCTGGATGATCTGCGTCAGGCGCCGGTCGGGGGCGTCGAGCGCTTCGGACTCCTGCAGCAGCTGCGCGGCGTGGCTGATGGCGCCCAGCGGATTGCGGATTTCGTGGGCGATGCCGGCGGTCAGCCGGCCCAGGGCCGCCAGCTTGAGCTGCTGGGCCTGCTGGGCGATCTGCGAGATGTCTTCGAGGAAGACCAGGGTGTGCTGTTCCTCGCCGCGGCGCAGCGGGATGAAGCTCGGCTGCAGCATGGGGCCGCCTTCGGGCGCCTGCAGGCTGGGCGGGCGCAGCGAGGGGTTGCGTTCCCACTGCTGCAGGCTGTCGAGCAGCTCCGGGCAATGCTCGGTGGCGAGCTTGCCCGCCAGTTCCGGCTGGGCCAGCAGGCCCAGGGCGCTCTGGTTGGCCAGCAGCACTCGGTGCCGGCTGTCCAGCACCAGGATGCCGGTGCGCATGCGCTGCAGGATGAGGGCGTTGAGTTCTTCGAGGTTGGCCACGGTGGTGGCGCGTTCCTCGGCCAGGTGCTCGGTGAGTTGCTGGCGCCGCGCCAGGCCCTGCAGCAGCAGCGCGGCGGCGAAGCTCAGGGCGCCGAGGCTGCCGGCCTGGACGTAGTGGTTGATCGCCGTGGGCTGGCTGAGGCTGAGGTAGAAGGTCAGGTAGATCATGCCGATCGCGGCGACGGCGGCGATCAGCAGGCCGATGCGCCCGCGCAGCAGGATGTTGGCGATGCCCACCGCCACCACCAGCAGGTTGCCGATGCCGCTGGGCACGCCGCCGGCGGCGTAGAACAGGCCGCACAGCGCGAGGATGTCGAACAGCGCCAGGAGGAAGATCGGCAGCAACTGGCGCGGCGTCGGCATCAGCACGGCGATCAGGATGTTGACGATCAGGTAGCTCCAGCAACTGGCATGGAACAGCGCCGACTGGCCGACGTTGAGCACGCGGTCGTCGAGGTCGCTGGAAATCAGCAACACCAGCAGCAGGCCGATACTCAGGCGGTACAGGTGGTACAGGCGGAGGATGCGCTGCCCCTGCTGGCCGCTGATGGGGATGGCCTTAGCCATGCCGCTGGCTGTCCTGCTGCAGATGGGCCTGGCTGCAGTACCAGCGCTGCTCGTGCTGCAGCGCGTTGGCGCGCGGCACGTGCACGCCGCACTGGGCGCAGCGGACCATGGGCTCGGCCGGGTCGTCCGGCGGCGCCTGGGGCGGGCGTTGCGGGCGGGTAGCCTTGCGCCACAACCACCAGATCAGGGCGATGAGGAGGATCCAGAACAGCAGGCGGACCATGGCGTTCCCTTTTTTCGTGAAGAGCCGCAGTTTATCCGAGCCGCCACGTCGCACAAGTCGCGCGGGCCGGTACTGTGCGGAAGATTCGCGCGGGCATGAAAAAGGGAGGCCGGAGCCTCCCTCTGCATGGCGGGTCGATCAGTCGACCAGGCCGAAGGTCAGGTAGTGCCACCAGGAGTGGCTCTTCTTGCCGCTGGTGTCGGGCTTCTCGGTTTCCTCGTCCTGGTGCTCCGGCTGCAGCTCGCGCGGGATCTGCTGGCGCGCGTCCTCGTACTGGCGCATCACGTCCTTGCTCGCCTGGGTTTCCATCTGCGGCGGCGCGGTGTTGGAGTCGATCAGGCCGAGGGTGGCCTTGGCCAGCCAGGAGCGGCTGCTGTCGTCGTCCTCGCGGGGTACGAACTGGCCGTCCTTCAGGCTGGGGTTGTCCGGGTAGTTGAGCTTGAGGGTCTGCAGGCTGCTGTCGGCCAGGTCGTTCAGGCCCAGGCGCTGGTAGGCCTCGGTCATGATCGCCAGGCCATCGCCGACGGCCGGGGTCTCCTGGAAGTTCTCCACCACGTAGCGGCCACGGTTGGCGGCGGCCACGTAGGCCTTGCGCTTGAGGTAGTAGTGGCCGACGTGCACTTCGTAGGCCGCCAGCAGGTTGCGCAGGTAGACCATGCGCGCCTTGGCGTCCGGGGCGTAGCGGCTGTTGGGGAAGCGGCTGGTGAGCTGGGCGAACTCGTTGAAGGAGTCGCGCGCCGCGCCCGGGTCGCGCTTGGTCAGGTCCAGCGGCAGGAAGCGCGCCATCAGGCCGCGGTCCTGGTCGAAGGAGGCCAGGCCCTTCATATAGTAGGCGTAGTCGACGTTCGGGTGCTGCGGGTGCAGTCGGATGAAGCGCTCTGCCGCCGAACGCGCGGCTTCCGGCTCGGCGTTCTTGTAGTTGGCGTAGATCAGCTCCAGCTGCGCCTGTTCGGCGTAGCGGCCGAACGGGTAGCGTGACTCCAGCGCCTTCAGCTTGTTGATGGCGTTGGTGTAGCTGTTGTTGCCGAGGTCTTCCTGCGCCTGCTGGTACAGCTGGCTCTCGCTCAGGTTCTCGTCGACCTTGTCGCCCTTGGACGAGCAGGCGGAGACCAATACGAGGGTGGCGATCAGCAGCAGGTGTTTCACTTGCATGGCGGCTTGCGTCCCTGGACGGTCGGCTGTCGCGGCCGCATCCGTCTGTTATGATTGGCGCCCCAGGCGAACCCCTGGGACAAAGGCCCCGTATTTAACCACAGCGTGCCGCCCACCAAAAGGTGGCGCGCCCACTGCGTCCCATCATGTCCGATCTCATCCAACTGGCGGCAGAAGTGCCGTTCGACCTGGGAGGCCAACGCCTCGACCAGGTCGCCGCACAACTCTTCCCCGAACACTCCCGCTCGCGCCTGGCCGGCTGGATCAAGGACGGCCACCTGACCGTCGACGGCGCCGTGCTGCGCCCGAAGGACGTCGTCCACGCCGGCTCGCGCCTGGCGCTGGAGGTGCAGCTGGAGGCCCAGGGCGAGTGGAAGGCCCAGGACATCGAGCTGGACATCGTCTACGAGGACGAGCACATCCTGGTGATCGACAAGCCCGCGGGGCTGGTGGTCCACCCGGCCGCCGGGCACCAGGACGGCACCCTGCTCAACGCCCTGCTGCACCACGTGCCGCACCTGGCCAACGTGCCGCGCGCCGGCATCGTGCACCGCCTGGACAAGGACACCACCGGCCTGATGGTGGTGGCCAAGACCCTCGAAGCCCACACCAACCTGGTCGCCCAGTTGCAGGCGCGCTCGGTGAGCCGTATCTACGAGGCCATCGTGGTCGGGGTGATAGTCGCCGGCGGCAAGATCGACGCGCCCATCAGCCGCCACGGCGTGATGCGCCAGAAGATGGCGGTGGTGTCCACCGGCAAGCAGGCGATCAGCCATTACCGGGTGCTGGAGCGCTTCCGCTCGCACACCCACACCCGGGTGAAGCTGGAGACCGGCCGCACCCACCAGATCCGCGTACATATGTCGCACATCGGCTTCCCGCTGGTGGGCGACCCGGTCTACGGCGGGCGCTTCCGCATTCCGCCGGGAGCCAGCCCGACGCTGGTCGAGTCGCTGCGCGACTTCCCGCGCCAGGCGCTGCACGCGCGCTTCCTCGAACTGGACCACCCGGCCACCGGCGTGCGCATGAAGTGGGAGTCGCCGCTGCCTGACGACTTCACCTGGCTGCTCAGCCTGCTGCGTCAGGACAACGAGTCCTTCGTATGACCTCGCCCTGGCTCATCCCCGACTGGCCGGCGCCGGCCAACGTGCGCGCCTGCGTCAGCACCCGCGCCGGCGGGGTGAGCCAGGCGCCGTTCGACAGCTTCAACCTCGGTGACCACGTCGGCGACGAGCCGGCCGCGGTGGCCGAGAACCGCCGCCGCCTGGAACAGGCCCAGGGTTGCCGGCCGGCCTGGTTGAGCCAGGTGCACGGCATCGAGGTGGTGGAAGCCGATCCTTCCCGCGTCGCCACTGCCGACGCCAACTGGAGCGCCACGCCGGGCATCGCCTGCGCGGTGCTCACCGCCGATTGCCTGCCGGCGCTGTTCTGCGACCGCGCCGGCACCCGTGTTGCAGCGGCCCATGCCGGCTGGCGCGGGCTGGCCGGCGGCGTGCTGGAAGCCACGTTGGACAGGCTGGCGGTGCCGGCTGACGAGGTGCTGGTCTGGCTCGGCCCGGCCATCGGCCCGCAGGCCTTCGAGGTCGGCCCGGAAGTCCGTGAAGCCTTCCTCGCCGACCACGCCGAGGCCGAGGCGGCCTTCGTGCCCAGCATGAATGCCGGCCGCTACATGGCCGACATCTACCAGCTCGCACGTATCCGCCTGGCCGCGCGGGGTGTGACCGCCGTCTACGGTGGGGGGCTGTGCACCTTCAGCGACACCGAGCGCTTCTATTCCTACCGCCGCAACCCGCGCACCGGGCGCCAGGCCAGCCTGGTCTGGCTGGCCTGACTCTGTAGCTCCCGATCTTCGTAGGAGCGAGCTTGCTCGCGAACAGGTTCCGCAGCCCCGTAGGATGGGTTGAGCCTGCGAAACCCATGCGGTCGTGGTGATGGGTATCGCTTCGCTCAACCCATCCTACGAAGAGCGCCTCGGCGCAGTCGGCAACACCCTTCCCCTGCATTCGGATGCCTATGCCGTGGTGGCCTTGCGCCGGCACGAACTGACCGGCGTCATGGCGATTTGGCTTGAAGCGGCCAAAATCGTCCTTATCTAACTGGCATCCCGGCGGGTTGTTTCTTCATCAGGGGCAGGTATCGCCCCGACCCGCTATCTAGAAGGAAGGACGAACTCCATGCGAATCGACCGTTTGACCAGCAAGCTGCAACTGGCGCTGTCCGATGCCCAGTCCCTGGCCGTTGGCCACGATCACCCGGCCATCGAGCCAGTGCACTTGCTTTCCGCTCTGCTCGAACAGCAGGGCGGCTCCATCAAGCCCCTGTTGATGCAGGTCGGCTTCGATATCCCGGCCCTGCGCACTGCCCTGAATAAAGAGCTGGACGCGCTGCCGAAGATCCAGAATCCCACCGGCGACGTGAACCTCTCGCAGGACCTGGCGCGCCTGCTCAACCAGGCCGACCGCCTGGCCCAGCAGAAGGGCGACCAGTTCATTTCCAGCGAACTGGTGCTGCTCGCCGCCCTGGACGACAACGCCAAGCTCGGCAAGCTGCTGCTCGGCCAGGGCGTGAGCAAGAAGGCCCTGGAGAACGCGGTGAACAACCTGCGCGGCGGCGAGGCGGTCAACGACCCCAATGCCGAGGAGTCGCGCCAGGCCCTGGACAAGTACACCGTGGACATGACCAAGCGCGCCGAGGACGGCAAGCTCGACCCGGTGATTGGCCGTGACGACGAGATCCGCCGCACCATCCAGGTCCTGCAGCGGCGCACCAAGAACAACCCGGTGCTGATCGGCGAGCCTGGTGTGGGCAAGACTGCCATCGTCGAAGGCCTGGCCCAGCGCATCGTCAACGGCGAAGTACCCGACGGCCTCAAGGACAAGCGCCTGCTGGCCCTGGACATGGGCGCGCTGATCGCCGGCGCCAAGTTCCGCGGCGAGTTCGAGGAGCGCCTGAAGGCGGTGCTCAACGAGCTGTCCAAGCAGGAAGGGCGGATCATCCTGTTCATCGACGAACTGCACACCATGGTCGGCGCCGGCAAGGCCGAGGGCGCGATGGACGCCGGCAACATGCTCAAGCCGGCCCTGGCCCGCGGCGAGCTGCACTGCGTCGGCGCCACCACCCTGGACGAATACCGCCAGTACATCGAGAAGGACGCGGCCCTGGAGCGGCGCTTCCAGAAGGTGCTGGTGGACGAGCCCAGCGAGGAAGACACCATCGCCATCCTGCGTGGCCTCAAGGAGCGCTACGAGGTGCACCACGGGGTGACCATCACCGACGGCGCCATCATCGCCGCGGCCAAGTTGTCGCACCGCTACATCACCGACCGCCAGCTGCCGGACAAGGCCATCGACCTGATCGACGAGGCCGCCAGCCGCATCCGCATGGAGATCGACTCCAAGCCGGAGGAGCTGGACCGCCTGGACCGCCGGCTGATCCAGTTGAAGATCGAGCGCGAGGCGCTGAAGAAGGAAGACGACGAGGCCACCAAGAAGCGCCTGGCCAAGCTGGAAGAAGACATCGCCAAGCTCGAACGCGAATACGCCGACCTGGAAGAGATCTGGAAGTCGGAGAAGGCCGAGGTGCAAGGCTCGGCGCAGATCCAGCAGAAGATCGAGCAGGCCAGGACCGAGCTGGAACTGGCCCGCCGCAAGGGCGATCTGAACCGCATGGCCGAGCTGCAGTACGGGGTTATCCCGGACCTTGAGCGCAGCCTGCAGATGGTCGACCAGCACGGCAAGGCGGAGAACCAGCTGCTGCGCAACAAGGTGACCGACGAGGAGATCGCCGAGGTCGTGTCCAAGTGGACCGGCATCCCGGTGTCGAAGATGCTCGAAGGCGAGCGCGAGAAGCTGCTGCGCATGGAAGACGAGCTGCACAAGCGCGTCATCGGCCAGCACGAAGCGGTGGTGGCCGTGGCCAACGCCGTGCGCCGCTCCCGCGCCGGCCTGGCCGATCCGAACCGGCCCAGCGGTTCCTTCCTGTTCCTCGGCCCGACCGGGGTGGGCAAGACCGAGCTGTGCAAGGCCCTGGCCGAATTCCTCTTCGACACCGAAGAGGCGCTGGTGCGCATCGACATGTCGGAGTTCATGGAAAAACACTCGGTGGCCCGCCTGATCGGCGCCCCGCCGGGCTACGTCGGCTATGAGGAAGGCGGCTACCTGACCGAAGCCGTGCGCCGCAAGCCGTACTCGGTGGTGCTGCTGGACGAGGTGGAGAAAGCCCACCCGGACGTCTTCAACATCCTCCTGCAGGTGCTCGAAGACGGCCGCCTGACCGACAGCCATGGCCGCACCGTGGACTTCCGCAACACTGTGGTGGTGATGACCTCCAACCTCGGTTCGGCGCAGATCCAGGAACTGGTCGGCGACCAGGAGGCCCAGCGCGCGGCGGTGATGGACGCGGTGAACGCGCACTTCCGTCCGGAGTTCATCAACCGTATCGACGAGGTGGTGGTGTTCGAACCGCTGGCCCGCGAGCAGATCGCCGGCATCGCCGAGATCCAGATGGGCCGCCTGCGCAAGCGCCTGGCCGAACGCGAGCTGAGCCTGGAACTGAGCACGGAGGCGATGGACAAGCTGATCGCCGTCGGCTTCGACCCGGTGTACGGCGCGCGGCCGCTGAAGCGGGCGATCCAGCGCTGGATCGAGAACCCGCTGGCGCAGCTGATCCTGGCCGGCAAGTTCCTTCCCGGGGCGAAGATCCATGCCAAGGTGGAGGGCGACGAGATCGTGTTTGCCTGATCTTGGTGCCTCTGGAAAAGCCCCGCGTTGCGGGGCTTTTTCTTTTTTGTAGGCGCGTAGGGCGGATAACCGTTCGCGGTTATCCGCCGCCATCCGCGCCGCCGGGATGTCCGGCGTGGTCGGTGAATCCAATCGCGGACGGAGTCCGCTCCTACGCCCGTGCTTCCCTGTAATCGTAGGAGCAACTGTCTTGCCGACTGCGCCGAGATGCTCTTCATAGGATGGGTTGAGCTTGCGAAACCCATGCGGCCGCGGTGATGGGTATCGCTTCGCTCAACACCATCCTACGGGGTGGTTTGCCGGTGGGGGGAGGAGGACTCTGTCCGCGATTCGGCGGATAACGCCGTAGGCGTTATGGCCCTACGATGAAACATCCGCGCGCACTGGAGCGCCCCTTCGAAAGACCGGGCGAAACCAGCGCTCAGACGGTCGGAGCACTGCACAAGTGCTGCCCTTCAAAGATGCGCAATCAACTCCTCCAGCGCCTTCGCCTGGTCGTCCGCCAGGTCGATGATGTGGAAGCCCGCCCAGCCCAGCTGACCCTCGCCGCCACTGCGGCTCCACAGGCAGTCGGCGCCCAGGGTGATCTCGCCCACCTCGTGCAGCGGCGGCAGGGGCACCAGGCGGCATTCCAGCACCGAATCCGCTGCCGGCACGTCGACGCCGCAGAGCATGAAGCCTTCGACGGAGAGGTCGGCCAGGCGGCCGAGGCTGCGTCCGGTGTGGCGGTCGAAGACCTCGACCTTCAGGTCCGTGCTGTGCCGGTTGTGCTGGCGGCGTTCGTCCATCGCTTACTCCTCGGATGGGCTGTTGGGGCGCCCGGCAAAGCGCTGCAGCATGCGGTAGATGGCGCCGAGCGCGCGGTCGACCAGGGGCTGGGCCCCGGCTCCGGCCAGGCGCACCTTGCCCTGTTCCATCTCCAGCGCCAACTGGCCGATGGGTTTGACGGCGACGCGCTGCCCCAGGTGATCGACGAACATATAGTTGCGCGTGGTGGGGCTGAACCAGGACAGCTTCAGGCGCCGTGGCGGCGTGCTGTCGGTGAACTCGAACCAGGTGCCGAATTCGATGCGGCGCAGTTCCTCCATGATCGCCCGGGCGCGGATGGACAGGCTTTCCTCGGTCTGCCGCTCGGCCACGCTTTCGCCGTCGAGCATCGCCCCCAGCGGGCTTTCCGGCAGTTCGGGGTGCAGCCTGGCGGCGATTTCCGGCTGCTGCGCCTGGATCGCGTGCTGGCAGGCGACCAGGTCCTGCAGCAGGCGGCGGATGCCTTCCTCGTGGTAGCCGCCGAGCACTTCCAGGCCCTTGCGCAGGTCTTCCAGCAGCGCCGGGCGCATGGCTTGCAGGCGCTCGCGGCCGGCGCTGTCCTGCGGCGTGACGCTCCAGGCCAGTTGCTCGGCGATCTCGCAGGCGCGGCGCCATTCATCGCTGTCCTCGCCGTTGCGCAGGATGATGAAGGTCAGGGCATCGGCCCAGCTGAGGTCGAGAAAATTGCGCACCAGTTGCGGTAGTTCGCGTTCGGCGCAGGCGTTGCGGATGACCTCGATCGCCTGTTCGCGCGCGCCCAGCAGGCGGTCGCGGCCGCGGGCCGCCTCGGTGGCGCGGCGTTCGCGCAGTTCGGCCTTCTGGCGGATGTTGCCGATGTATTCGTTGAAGTCGCTGAGCAGCTCGTCGAACAGGCGCAGGTCGCCGGCGAAGTCCTGGATCACCCGCTCGACCACCCAGTGCATCTTCGCCAGCAGCCCGCGCTCCTCGCCGTCGCCGCCGTACAGCGAGCCGGCCTGGGCCATGGCGTTGAGCAGGCGGCGGGCCGGGTGGTGGTGCTGGGTGAACAGCGCCTTGTCCTGCAGGGCCACCTTGAGGAAGGGCGTGTGCAGGTGGGAGAGGGTGGTCTTGCAGCTGTCCGGCAGGCTTTCGTCGTCGAGGATGAAGTCGAAGACCATGCCGACCAGGTCGATGACGTCGGCTTCCTGGTCGGTCAGCTTGTTCTGCCCGGGGCGGTCGCTGCCGGCTTCCAGTTGCTGGTGCAGGTCCTCCTTGAACTGCTGGACCGCCTGGGGCTGGCGGATGCGCCGGGCGAGGTCCTGGGCGGAGATACGCTGCAGGCGATTGAGCGCGTCGAGCAGTTCCCCGGCGCTGTAGGTGCGGGTCGCCCCGCGTGGCGTCAGGCGGGCGATGCTGTCGCTATGGCCGAAGTTCTCCAGGCCGCGCCGCCGGTGTTCGGCGAGCAGGGCGTTGAGGCCGCCGTAGAGCGCCTGCTGGTCGCTGGGCGGGTAGGGCGGCAGCTCGCTGAAGTCCAGCGGCGGCGCTTCGGTGCTGGCGGATACGCCCGGGGCGCCGGGAGGCACCGCGGCGTTGCTGCCTCCGCTGCCGGTATCGGCCGGCGCCGCTGGCGTGGCTTGCCCGGGGGCCGCTGCACTCGGGCGTGGTGCCGGGCGCGAGCTCTGCTGGGCGCGGTAGCGCAGGTTGGGCAGGATGCCGGCCTCGGTCAGGCGTCGGTTCAGCTGTTCATATAGAGGTGGCAGGTTGCGCATCACCTGCTGGTCGAACAAGACATAGAGCACGGTCTTGATGCGCAGGGCGAAGCGGCTTTCCGAGAGCATCTCGCGGAAGCACTGGGCGATCGCCTGGGGGCCGAAGGGGTTGCTGTCCTCGGCCAGCTTGCTGCCGTTGTTGAGCAGGGCCAGGCGCTGGTCCAGGGCGAACAGGGATTGCGCGCACTGCGCCTTGACCTGGTTCACCATGTTGGTGATGAGCAGGGTTTCCTCGTATTCCTCGTTGCCGACCAGGGACAACTGCTCGACGTCCAGCTCCTCCAGGTGCGCCCGGGAGGGCAGGGTGCCCTGCATGAAGTCGCCAAGGCCCTTGGCGAAGCGCTGGTGATAAAGGCGCTCGAGGGTGGGGCGCTGGCGGCGGATCTCGCGCATGCTGTCGAAGAACAGCGCCTGCACCTGGTTGTTCTCGGCCTTCTCTGCGCATTCGAAGAGGGTGTCGTCGACTTGGGCGAAAACCGCCGCCAGGAGTTCCGCCAGGTGGTTCATCGCCAACTGCCGGCAGCCCTGTACCAGCTCGCCGAAGCGTGGCTGGATGGCCCGGCTGGCGACGTTGGAAGACGGCGGGGTGTCCTTCGAACTCATGGGCGATCCTGTCCGTGATCTCAGCGCCTGCAGGCGAGGGCAACTTTGTTTTATGCAGATATAGCAATCTGCCTGCCGGCCTGCAAAGAAAAAGAAGAAAAACTTTTTGGATCAGAGGGTTGACAGTCCGTTCGAGACCCGTAAAATGGCGCGCCTCTGATACGGGAAACGGCAACGCCGAAACGTAGAAGGGATTGGAAGGCTCGTCGTTCCGCGATAGCTCAGTCGGTAGAGCAAATGACTGTTAATCATTGGGTCCCTGGTTCGAGTCCAGGTCGCGGAGCCAACTTCCAAGCGGGGTATAGCGCAGTCCGGTAGCGCGCCTGCTTTGGGAGCAGGATGTCGGGAGTTCGAATCTCTCTACCCCGACCATATCGAGGGTCGTTAGCTCAGTCGGTAGAGCAGTTGGCTTTTAACCAATTGGTCGTAGGTTCGAATCCTACACGACCCACCATCTTCCAGCCGGTCGCCCAGGTGAACGGCAATCGAAAAGCCCGCAGTCTCGTTGAGATTGCGGGCTTTTTCGTTTTTCGGCATGGGGTTTGCCTGGTGCTGGGATTTGTAGGAGCGAGCTTGCTCGCGAACCGGCCGGTGACTTCTGCGCTCGGGTTCAACTCCGTCCCCTCTCCCTAACCCTCGGCTGCGCGCCCCGCCCTGAAGGGAGAGGGGACTGTTCGGAGTGCGTGGGTATTCCTGAGTTAGCCGGCAGCGCCGAAGGTTTCCAGCTGAAACCATTCCTCCTCTCGGCACGGACAAGCCCCCTCTCCCTTCAGGGAGAGGGCTGGGGAGAGGGGCTCTTGAGGATGTAACCGAGTCCACCCAGTATCTTCCCTTCGCGAGCAAGCTCGCTCCTACGAAAAGCCGGGCCATCCGTAATGAGGCTGTCATTTCGCCGAGCTAATGTTTTTCACCGTTTGTGCCCTTCGCGAAATCAGTCATATCCGGCCGGATTTTTCCCAGTCAAAAACGGCCTCGCCGTTAGAATCTGAAACGCTTTTCCCGCCCGAATCGCTTGCTGCGGCGATGTGTCGCACTCTGCGCAGGGCGTTTGCGACAGCTTTTTCGGCTCTCTTGATCGAGATCATTTCCAGCCTTGCGAGGTTGTTCTAAGGCACCTCGCCAAGGCACCTTCCGATGCGGCTGGATGCCGCGCCAGCCGGGACATTCAGCCCTCTTGGCGAGGGCTTTCGGAAGGCTCCGAAAAGCGCTTTTCCAACCTTGCGTTTTCTGTGGGAATTGCTCGTTTTTCGAGCAGCTGCGGCCACCACTCTTAACCCTGGCGAGATAATGTCTTGTTAAAAATGAGACCGTCAGGCCTTGCCAGTGGTTTCTGAAATGTCTTGTAATATCGCCCGCCCATTCCTGACCCCATAGCGCCTCGGTTCCAGCGTCGCAGAACCTTGGCAGGCACCCGCCGCAGGCGGTGCTGGAATAACAACGAGGGGCTGACTGTGGTGGGTTTCTGCTCAACAACGAGTAGGGCAATCCGCTCGTGAACAGGTGTCGGCCAGGCAGGCTTCCGAGGAAGCGGCAGGGCAGGCGCCAACACGCTGAATAACACGGAACGAATCAGCACACGGATCGGTTTCGCTACGCGAAAGCCGGGCTGGGTTCCTTTTGCCTTGTTTTCTTGCAGCGCCGATTCGCTACCCCATGGATCCACTAAGACGTCTCGCCTTGGAAGGCGCGGCGGGCAGTTCGTCGAGCATGAACCCTGCGTGGGTAAATCTCATGGGCGGTGTAGCTATGTTCATCCATTAAGGCCGCAAGATGAAAATAGACCAGTACTCTGGATACCTGAAGAGATTGTCCGTGCTGCTCCCCCTGCTCTCGCTGGGTGGTTGCAACATGGTCCTGTTCGACCCCAAGGGGCAGATCGGCGTCGACGAGAAGTCGCTGATCATCACCTGCACCCTGCTGATGCTGCTCGTGGTGGTGCCGGTCATCGTCATGACCCTGGCATTCGCCTGGAAATACCGCGCTTCCAACACCAAGGCCACCTACATGCCCGACTGGGCGCACTCCACCCGCATTGAGGTGGTGGTGTGGCTGGTGCCTTGCATCATCATCGCCATCCTCGGCTGGCTGACCTGGGAATCCACCCACAAGCTGGACCCCTATCGCCCGCTGGATTCCGACGTCAAGCCGATCACCATCCAGGCCGTCTCGCTGGACTGGAAATGGCTGTTCATCTATCCGGAACAGGGCATTGCGACCGTCAACGAGATCGCCTTCCCGAAAGACACCCCGGTGAACTTCCAGATCACCTCGGACACCGTGATGAACTCCTTCTTCATCCCGCAACTGGGTAGCCAGATCTACTCGATGACCGGGATGCTGACCAAGCTGCACCTGATCGCCAACGAAGAAGGCGTGTTCGACGGCATCTCCGCGAACTACAGCGGCAGCGGCTTCTCCGGCATGAAGTTCAAGGCCATCGCCACTTCCGAGCAGGGCTTCCAGGACTGGGTCGCCAAGGTCAAGTCCGCCCAGGCCGGCCTCACCGAGGAAGGCTTCCCCGAGCTGGCCAAGCCGAGCGAGAACGTTCCGGCTACCTACTTCTCCTCGGTCACCCCGGACCTGTTCCAGCACATCCTGACCAAGCACGAGCGTGCTGGCCTGGCGATGGGCAAGGGCAAGGCTGAACACGCCGAAGGCGAAGCAGAATCGCAATCCAATCCGAGTATCCAGGAGTAACCGCGCAGATGTTCGGGAAACTGACTCTGTCGGCCGTGCCCTACCACGAGCCGATCATCATGATCACGCTGGCGGTCGTTGCCCTGTTGGGCATCGGCGTCTTCGGCGCGGTCACCTACTACCGCAAGTGGACCTACCTGTGGACCGAATGGCTGACCTCCATCGACCACAAGAAGATCGGCGTGATGTACATCATCGTCGCCCTGATCATGCTGCTGCGCGGCTTCGCCGACGCCATCATGATGCGCGGCCAGCTGGCCCTGGCCGAAGGCTCGAACCACGGCTTCCTGCCGCCTGAGCACTACGACCAGATCTTCACCGCGCACGGCATGATCATGATCATCTTCATGGCCATGCCCTTCATGACCGGCCTGATGAACCTGGCCGTGCCGCTGCAGATCGGCGCCCGCGACGTGGCCTTCCCGTTCCTGAACTCCCTCAGCTTCTGGCTGCTGGTGGTCAGTGCGATGCTGGTCAACGTGTCCCTGGGCCTGGGCGAATTCGCCCGTACCGGCTGGGTGGCCTACCCGCCGCTGTCCGAGCTGGCCTACAGCCCGGGCGTGGGTGTGGACTACTACATCTGGGCCTTGCAGATATCCGGCATGGGTACGCTGCTGACCGGTATCAACTTCCTGGTCACCGTGTTCAAGATGCGCACCCCGGGCATGAAGCTGATGCAGATGCCGATCTTCACCTGGACCTGCACCTTCGCCAACATCCTGATCGTTGCGTCCTTCCCGATCCTGACCGCGGCCCTGGGCCTGCTGTCGCTGGATCGCTACCTGGACATGCACTTCTTCACCAACGAGCTCGGCGGCAACGCCATGATGTACATCAACCTCTTCTGGGCCTGGGGCCATCCTGAGGTGTACATCCTGATCCTGCCGGCTTTCGGTATCTTCTCCGAAGTCACCGCCACCTTCGCCGGCAAGCGCATGTTCGGCTACACCTCGATGGTGTGGGCGAGCGCCGCGATCACCTTCCTCGGCTTCACCGTGTGGCTGCACCACTTCTTCACCATGGGTTCGGGCGGCGACGTCAACGGCTTCTTCGGCGTTGCGACCATGCTCATCTCCATCCCGACCGGGGTGAAGCTGTTCAACTGGCTGTTCACCATCTACCGTGGCCGCCTGCGCTTCGACACCCCGATCCTGTGGACCCTGGGCTTCATGATCACCTTCACCATCGGTGGCATGACCGGCGTGCTGCTGGCGATCCCGGGTGCTGACTTCCTGCTGCACAACAGCCTGTTCCTGATCGCTCACTTCCACAACACCATCATCGGTGGCGCGGTGTTCGGCTACCTGGCCGGCTTCGTCTTCTGGTTCCCGAAAGCCTTCGGCTTCAAGCTGGACGAGAAGTGGGGCAAGCGTTCCTTCTGGTGCTGGCTGGTCGGCTTCTACATGGCCTTCATGCCGCTGTACATCCTCGGCTTCATGGGCATGACCCGTCGCCTGAACCACTACGACAACCCGCTGTGGAAGCCGTACCTGGTGGTGGCGTTCTTCGGCGCCGTGCTGATCCTGTTCGGCATCCTCAGCCAGCTGATCCAGCTGTTCGTCTCCATCAAGAACCGCAAGCAACTGGCCGACGTGACCGGCGACCCGTGGGGCGGCCGTACCCTGGAATGGTCCACTTCCTCGCCGCCGCCGTACTACAACTTCGCCGAGCTGCCGGTGGTGCGTGATGTCGACGCCTTCCACGAAATGAAGCAGAACGGCCGCGCCTACCAGGCCCCGGCCTCGTACAAGCCGATCCACATGCCGAAGAACACCGCCGCTGGCTTCTCCATCGCGCTGTTCGCCTTCATCTTCGGCTTCGCTGCGATCTGGCACATCTGGTGGCTCGCGGGCATCGGCTTCGTCGGCATGATCGCCTCCGTCATCGTGCGCAGCTACGTCACCGACCTGGACTACTACGTCCAGCCGGACGAGATCGAGCGCATCGAGAACCGCCACTTCCAGCAACTCGCCAAACAGGTCTGATCCATGTCTACGGCAGTATTGAGCAAACACTCGGTCGCCCACGAAGCGGGGCATGACCACGATCACGAACACCACGACTCGGGTGGCATGACGGTCTTCGGCTTCTGGCTGTACCTGATGACCGACTGCATCCTGTTCGCCAGTGTCTTCGCCACCTACGCTGTGCTCGTCGGCCATACGGCCGGCGGCCCCAGCGGCAAGGACATCTTCGAACTGCCCTACGTGGCCGTCGAAACCGCGATCCTGCTGATCTCCAGTTGCACCTACGGCCTGGCCATGCTGGCCGCGCACAAGGGCGCCAAGGCCAAGGCCATCGCCTGGCTGGGCGTGACCTTCCTCTGCGGCGCCGCGTTCATCGCGATGGAAGTCAACGAGTTCCATCACCTGATCGTCGAAGGCTTCGGCCCGAGCCGCAGCGCGTTCCTGTCGTCCTTCTTCACCCTGGTCGGCATGCACGGCCTGCACGTGACCGCCGGCCTGCTGTGGATGCTGGTGCTGATGGCGCAGATCGGCAGCCGTGGCCTGACCGCGCAGACCAACACCCGCATGATGTGCCTGAGCCTGTTCTGGCACTTCCTGGACATCGTCTGGATCTGCGTATTCACAGTCGTCTACCTGATGGGGGCCGTGTAATGAGCGCCGCTGCACACGACAACCACGGCGCCGGCCACGGCAGCCTGGGTTCCTACGCAATCGGTTTCGTGCTGTCGATCATCCTCACCGCGATTCCGTTCTACATGGTCATGGACGGCGGCTTCACCCGCCACGCGACCATCCTCACCATGGTCATCCTCGGCCTGGTGCAGGTGGTGGTGCATCTGGTGTGCTTCCTGCACATGAACATGTCCTCGGAAGGCCGCTGGAACGTGATGGCGTTCATCTTCACGGTGATCGTCATCCTGCTGGTGGTGGGCCTGTCGCTGTGGATCATCTTCAGCGCCGATGGCCTGATGATGCCGATGGTGAACTGAGGCTGACGACGTGAAGCTGAAGCGTTATCTCCTGGTGACCAAGCCGGGCATCATCTTCGGCAACCTGATCGCCGTGGCGGGGGGCTTCTTCCTCGCCGCGCGCGGCAGTGTCGACCCGATGCTGCTGCTGGCGACGGTGATCGGGCTGTCGCTGGTGGTGGCCAGTGGTTGCGTGCTGAACAACTGCATCGACCGCGACATCGACCGCCACATGGAGCGGACCCGCGGCCGCGTGACCGTGACCGGGCAGATCTCGCTGAAGGCCGCCCTGGCCCACGGCGTGGTGCTCGGCCTGGCCGGCTTCGGCCTGCTGCTGTGGAAGACCAACCTGCAGGCGACCCTGATGGCGGCGTTCGGCTTCGTGGTCTACGTCGGCTTCTACAGTCTGTGGCTCAAGCGCACCTCGATCTACGGCACCCTGGTGGGCAGCCTCTCCGGGGCCATGCCGCCGGTGGTGGGCTATTGCGCCGCGGCCGGTCATTTCGACATGGGCGCCGCGGTGCTGCTGCTGATCTTCTGCCTGTGGCAGATGCCGCACTCCTACGCCATCGCCATCTTCCGCCTGAACGACTACAAGGCGGCGGGTATCCCGGTGTGGCCGGTGGCGCGCGGCATCGAGGCGACCAAGCGGCAGATACTCTACTACGTGCTGGCCTTCGGCGCCGCCACCCTGCTGCTGACCGTGACCGGCTTCGCCGGCTACGGTTACCTGGTGGTGGCCCTGGCGGTCAGCGCCTGGTGGCTGTTCATCGCCGTGTCGGGCTTCCGCGCCGAAGACGATCGCCTGTGGGCACGCAAGCTGTTCGCGTTCTCCATCATCGCCATCAGCGTGCTGAGCCTGATGATGTCGATCGACTTCCAGGGTCTCCCGGCCCCGGCGCTGGTCGCCGCGCTCTAAGGCAAGCCAGTGGTACGAAAAAGCCGCCCCGAGGGGCGGCTTTTTCATGCCTGGAAAAACATCGCGGACGATACGGTGCGGACGGGCACGGCTTTTCGTAGGAGCGAGCTCGCTCGCGAACAATAGACCCACCGCCGAACCCTCCTGTAGGAGCGCGCCCTGCGCGCGAATCGCGGGCAGGGCCCGCTCCTACAGGGAGCACGGGGCGGATCGCGGATGAATCCGCTCCTACAGGCGTACGGGCCCCCTGGCGTAGGATGGCGTTGAGCGAAGCGATACCCATCACCACGACCGCATGGGTTTCGTAAACTCAACCCATCCTACGAAAGGCGCCTCTGCGTAGGGCGCATAACCGTTCGCGGTTATCCGCCGTTTCCCGGCGCGTCAATGCAACTTCAACCGCGGCTCGGTGCTACGCCCGATGCGGTCGCCGATCATCATCAGCGCCGTGCGGGTGAAGCCATACAGCGCCATCTGGTGCATGCGGTACAGCGAGATGTAGAACATCCGCGCCAGCCAGCCTTCCAGCTTCACGCTGCCCATCAGGTTGCCCATGAGATTGCCCACGGCGCTGAAGCGCGACAGCGAGATCAGCGAACCATAGTCGGTGTAGCGGTATTCCCCCAGCGGCTTGCCGTCCAGGCGCGCCACCAGCGACTTGGCCAGCAGCGAGGCCTGCTGGTGCGCGGCCTGGGCGCGGGGCGGCACGTTGCGTTCGCTGCCGTCGCCGAGCGGGCAAGCCGCGCAGTCGCCGAAGGCGAAGATGTCGTCGTCGCGGGTGGTCTGCAAGGTCGGGCGCACCACCAACTGGTTGATGCGGTTGCTCTCCAGGCCGTCCAGGTCCTTCAGCAGGCTGGAGGCGCGGATGCCGGCGGCCCAGACCTTGAGGCTGGCGGGGATGAACTCGCCGCTGGCGGTCTTCAGGCCCTCGGCGGTCACCTCGCTGACCGGCGAGCCGACCATCACCCGCACGCCGAGCTTCTCCAGGGTGCGGTGCACCGGCTGGCTGATGCGCTCGGGCAGCGCCGGCAGCACGCGCGGGCCGGCCTCGATCAGGGTGATGCGCATGTTCTCCGGCTGGATGCCGGTCAGCCCGTAGGCCGCCAGTTCCTGCGCGGCATGGTGCAGCTCGGCCGACAGCTCGACGCCGGTGGCGCCGGCGCCGACGATGGCCACGCTGATCTGGTCGTCCTCGCCCTGGCGGGCATGGGCACGCAGGTAGTGGGTGAGCAGTTGCTTGTGGAAGCGCTCGGCCTGCTCGCGGGTGTCCAGGAAGATGCAGTGCTGCGCGGCCCCGGCGGTGCCGAAGTCGTTGGTGGTGCTGCCGATGGCCAGGACCAGGGTGTCGTAGTCCAGGGTGCGCGCCGGCAACAGCTCGCGGCCGTCCTCGTCGAGGGTGGCGGCCAGCTGGATGCGCTTGGTCGCGCGGTCCAGCCCGCTCATCCGGCCGAGCTGGAACTGGAAGTGGTTCCATTTCGCCTGGGCGACGTAGTTCAGCTCATCCTCCGAGGAGTTGAGCGAACCGGCGGCCACTTCGTGCAGCAGGGGTTTCCAGATGTGGGTGAGGTTGGCGTCGACCAGGGTGACCTGGGCGCGGCCCTTCTTACCCAGGGTGCGGCCGAGACGGGTCGCGAGCTCCAGCCCGCCGGCGCCGCCGCCGACGATCACGATACGATGGGACATGGGACGTACTCATAGCTAGGGAATCCTGTGCGGGCCGGCGGCGCTGCTAATGCGCGAGGTAGGCCAGGAGGCGGCTGAGCAGTCCCAGGACGATGACCACGAGGGTGAGCCCGGCCATCATCAGCCAGGGCTTGAAAGGTGCACGCTCGACTTGGTGAACGGGCGAGCTGAGGTACTGCTCGACCTTCTGCTGGTCTTCGGGGCTCAAGCGACTGGGCATGGGCGGCCTCCGTTTCTAATGCCGAGCATTCTAGTCGGCTGTTGGCTCGCGCTCAATCCGACCCGGCGGTCAGAGCCCGACACCGTTGTCCAGCAGCACCACGCGGCCGAGCTGGTCGCGCAGGAAGTCCGGGGCGTCGTCGTGGGCGAAGATCACCCGGGCGAAGTTCGGCCCCACCAGCGACAGCGAACGCCAGCCCTGGCGCAGGAACTCGGTGGGCGGCGGAAAAGGGGTGTTGAAGTCCGGCGTTTCGCGCTTGAGGCTGACGAAGGCGAGCAGGTCCAGCTCGCCCGGGTCGATGCCGCGCTCGCTGTAGTTGTGCGCCTTCTTGCGCAGGGTCGGCGCCAGGCGCCGCTGCAGCTCGGCGCAGTTGATCCGCCTGGGCTTCTGCTCGCGACGGATCAGCTGGCGCAGGCTCTGGGCCAGGCGCCGGCGCTGCAGTTCGTCGCGCCATTCCTCGTTGAGCCGGCGGCCCTCGTCGAGGACGAAGAACACCTCGAAGCAGGCATCGCGAAACAGCACGTCCGGCGGCTGCTGTTCCGGCGCGATGAACTCGTCCTGGCGAAAGGGCACCTTGAGCGTCTGCAGCAGGCGCTCGCAGGCCCAGCACTCCCGGTCCCACTTGCGCGCGTTGGAGAGGAACTCATTGGCCAGTTCCGCCTGGCGCCGGAGCAGGTGCAGGTAATCGGCTTCATTCATATCAACAGCTTAGCCGCTGCTGGCGCATAGGTCCCACTGCGACATGGCGCCTCACCCCGCGGCGGGGCAAAAGCGGCGGAATCGGCGGCGCCCTGTGTACACTGTGGCGATCCTTCCCCGGAGCCCTTCAGCATGTTCCTGCGCAGCGCCTCGACCGCCGATCACCCGCGGCTCATCGCCCTCTGGGAACGTACGCCGGGCATCCAACTGCGCCGCGATGACGAATTCGAACCCTTCGCCGCCTACCTCGCCCGCAACCCCGACCTCAGCCTGGTGCTGGAGGCCGAGGGTGCGCTGATCGGCAGCCTGCTGGTCGGCCATGACGGCCGCCGCGGCTACCTGCAGCACCTGGTGGTGGACGCGCCCTACCGCGGCCGCGGGCTGGCCCGGCGGATGCTCGACGAGGCCCTGGCACGCCTGGCGCGGCTGGGCATCGGCAAGTCCCATGTCTTCGTCCTGCGCGACGCCCCCGAAGCGATGGCCTTCTGGGAGGGCCAGGCCGGCTGGGGGCGGCGCGACGACATCCTGATCTATTCCGCCGGAGTCTGAGTAATGAGAAGAGTCTGCGTCGCACTGTTGCTGTCCTTGGTCCCGCTGCTGGCCCTGGCCGCCGGCGAGGAGGGTGCCCCGACGGGCTGGACGCTGCTCGACCAGTACGACAAGTCCTACACCCAGAACGATGACCTGAAGGTCCTGCTGGTGGCGCGCGACATGGCCGGCGGCAAGTTGGTGAAGGCGGCATTGGAAGGGCGCCCGCAGGGTTACCTGGAGCAACGCCACGCGGTCTTCGTCGCCGACATCAGCCGCATGCCCTCGCTGATCTCCAAGATGTTCGCCGTGCCGGCCATGCGCGACTACAACTACCGCGTGCTGCTCGACCGCGAGCCGCGGGTGGCCAGCCACTTCCAGGTGCCGGAAGACAGCGTGCTGTGGATAAGCCTGCAGCAGGGCAGGGTGGTGGCCAGTCAGGCCTATTCCTCGGCGCCCACGCTGCGCGAGGCGCTGGAGCAGGTCGGCAAGTGATAGCCGCACAGTTGCTCTCGGAAGAGAGCCTGACCCTGGGCTGGGCGATCTACCTGCCCGTGCTGGCCCTCGCCGCATGGCGCGCGCCCTGGGTGGAAATGGTCAGCGATTTCCGCCGCCAGCACCTGGTGTTCGGCACCATGCTGGCGTTGTTCCTGCTGTGGCTGGTGCGCCGGGACTTCGCCTCGGGGCTGTCGTTCCATTTCATCGGCATGACCGCGGTGACCCTGCTGCTGGACTGGCCGCTGGCGATACTCGTCGGCCTGGTGGCGCAACTCGGCCTGTGCCTGCTGGGGCGCCAGGACTGGGTGGCGATCGGCGTCAACGGCGTGCTGCTGGTGCTGGTGCCGGTGTTCATCACCGAAATGGCGGCGCTGTTCGTCGAACGCCGCCAGCCGCGCAACCTGTTCGTCTACATCTTCTGCTCGGGCTTCTTCCCCGCGGCGCTGGCGGCGCTGTGCTGCATGCTGCTGGGCCTGGGCCTGCTGTGGGTCGACGGCATCTTCCCGATGCCGCCCTGGCTGGACGACTTCATTGGCTACCTGTGGCTGATCATGTTCCCCGAGGCCTTCATCAACGGCACCGTGGTCACCGGCCTGGTGGTGTTCTACCCGGACTGGCTGGAAACCTTCAACCGCACCCGCTACCTGCAGGCGCCCTGGAAGGAAGAGAAGAAGGAAGAGAACAAGGACGACGAGGATGAGCCGCATTGATGACAGCCAATTCGCCGCTGTCATCCCTTTCCTCGGATTGATCCAGGTCAGTTCGCCGTGATCGCCACGCCGGGACACTCTGCTGCCCCACAGCAATGGAGAACGGCATGAGCATTCACAGTTGGGCCGAACAACGCCTTCACGAACTGCTGCTGGAAGCCGAAGCGGCGGGCATGGACACGCAACTGGTGCTGCGCGCCCTGCTCAGCTCGGTGGTGCGGGCCAACGCCCAGGTCCGCACGGAAAAGGACCTGGCGCACGAACTACACTTCCTCGCCGACAACCTCGATGAGGATCGGGACTACGCGTTCATGCGGCCGTAAGCCGCCAGATTGCCTACGAATGGACTCCTTTCGGAACCATGCAAGCGCAGCTCCACGGGGGGAATAACCCAGGGCCCGCGCCGAGATGCTCTTCGTAGGAGCGAGCTTGCTCGCGAACAAACGCGCTGCCATGCGGTTCGCGAGCAAGCTCGCTCCTACGAAAATCGCCGCCAGCCAGTGACGTAGGAGCGGGTTTACCCGCGATGCCGGCCAACAGGCCGGCCCATCCCACCTCGCGAACCCTCAATGCCCCCGCAGTGGTGGGGCATCCAACTCCCCGGAGAACACATCGTCCTCCAGGTCATTGCCGGGAATCGCATGCTCCTCGGCGGCCCAGGCGCCCAGGTCGATGAGCTTGCAGCGCTCGGAACAGAAGGGGCGGTAGAGGCTCTTGGCGCTCCACTCCACCGGGGCGCCGCAGGTCGGGCATTCAACGGTCAGGGGCTGGCTCATGGGCGTTCTCCGCGCAGGCTGAGATAAAAGTCGTGCAGGCGCTCCACTTCGCGCTGCAGGTGGCCGAGATCGCGGTCGTTCAGCAGTATGTCATCGGCATGCTTGAGGCGGTCGTCGCGTTGCGCCTGCGCCTGGAGAATGGCGCGCACCTGTTCCTCGGAGACGTTGTCCCGGCGCACGGTGCGCTCCAACTGCAGGTGCTCAGGCGTATCCACCACCAGCACCCGCTGGGCCATGCGGTGCTGTCCGGATTCCACCAGCAACGGCGAAACCAGAATGGCATAGGGCGACTCGGCCTGCGCCAGGTTGCTGGCGATCTCCTGGCCGATCAGCGGGTGCAGCAACTGCTCCAGCCAGCGGCGCTCTTCCGCGGACAGGAAGATGCGCTCGCGCAGGGCGGCGCGGTTCAGGGTGCCGTCAGGCTGCAGCATGGCTTCGCCGAAGCGCTCCACTATGCTCGCCAGCGCCGGCCGGCCGGGCTCGACGACCCAGCGCGCGGCATGGTCGGCATCCACCATGTGCACGCCAAGGTTGGCGAAGTGGGCTGCGGCGGCGCTCTTGCCGCTGCCGATGCCGCCGGTGAGGCCAAGGATCCAGGGTTTCATCGTACTCCTCGCGCCAGGCTCCCCGTTGCCCCGCGAACGCGGGGCCCAGGCGAGCCAGCGTTCGAGCAGGGACTACCGGAAACCGGCGAACTGCAGATAGGTAGTGGTTATTTGATCACCCCAGAGCAGCGCAATCCAGCCGGCGATGGCCAGATAGGGCCCGAAGGGGATCGGCGTACCGCTCTCGGCATTGCGCAGGCGCAGCAGAATGACCCCCAGCACGGCCCCGACCAGGGACGAGAACAGAATGGTCAACGGCAACACCTGCCAGCCACCCCAGGCGCCGAGCATGGCCAGCAGCTTGAAGTCGCCATAGCCCATGCCTTCCTTGCCGGTCAGCAGCTTGAACAGCCAGTACACCGACCACAGGCTCAGGTAACCGAACACCGCGCCCCAGAGCGCATCGCCCAGGCTGGTGAAAAGCCCGAAGTAATTGACGATCAACCCCAGCCAGAGCAGCGGCAGCACCAGCGCATCCGGCAACAACTGGTGGTCGACGTCGATCATGCTCATGGCCAGCAGCCCCCAGGTCAGCAACAGCATGGCCCCGGCCTGCCAGGTAAAGCCGAAATGCCAGGCAACGAAACCGGAAAGCAGGGCGGTGGCCAGCTCGACCAGTGGATAACGCGCACTGATCGGCGCCTTGCAGGCCGAGCACTTGCCGCGTAGGGCAAGGTAGCTGACCACGGGGATATTTTCCCAAGCGTGGATTTCATGACCGCAATGCGGGCACTGGGAGTTGGGCAGGACCAGGTTGTAGGTGGGCTTCTGCTCAGGCTGAGGCAGAGAAAGAGCGTCACGCGCTTGTTGTTGCCATTCCAGCTCCATCATCTTCGGCAGGCGATGGATGACCACATTGAGGAAGCTGCCGACCAGAAGGCCGAGCAGGGTGGCGCATAAAACAAAGGCCAGCGCGTGGCTGGCCAGGAAGTCGAGTACAGGCATTTAGACAACGTTGCCGAGTTGGAAGATGGGAAGGTACATGGCGATGATCAAGCCACCGACCAGTACGCCGAGAACGGCCATGATCATCGGTTCCATCAATGTGGTTAGGTTGTCAACGGCGTTGTCGACTTCTTCTTCGTAATAACTCGCTACCTTATCCAGCATGGAGTCCAAGGAGCCAGACTCTTCACCGATTGCGGCCATCTGCACAGCCATGCTGGGAAATATCCCAGTGGTGCGCATGGAGAAATTAAGCTGGGTGCCGGAGGATACATCCTGCTTGATTTTGGTAACCGCGTTGCGGAATACCACATTACCTGTGGCGCCGGAAACTGAGTCCAATGCTTCCACGAGAGGAACACCTGCCGCGAATGTGGTGGAAAGAGTACGTGCGTAGCGAGCAACTGCGGATTTATAGATGATGCCTCCGATGATAGGAAGCTTGAGGGTCAGTCGATCCACTGAGTCGCGAAATTTTTCCGATCTCCGATGGGCTTCGCGGAGAGAGAAGGCTAGTGCAAACAAAGCGATCAAGACGATGAACCACCACTGTTGCAGTGCTTCCGACAAGCCGATAACCATTTGTGTGAAGGCAGGTAACTCTGCGCCAAAATTTGCAAAAACGGATTGGAACTGTGGTACTACCTTGATCAGTAAAATTGCTGAAACAATAACGGCCACAACAACTACTGCCACTGGATAGGTCATCGCCTTTTTGATTTTGGCTTTGAGGGACTCGGTCTTTTCCTTATATGTGGCCACCCGGTCCAGCAGTGTTTCTAGAGCACCCGACTGCTCGCCGGCATCGACTAAGTTGCAGTAAAGGTCATCGAAATACAGGGGTTTTTTGCGCAGTGAGTTGGCTAGGCTGTTGCCTGCAGCCACCTCTTGCTTGATGTCCTCGACGAGCTTTTTCATATTGGGATTGTCGAATCCCTCAGCAATGATATCGAAGGATTGCAGCAGAGGGACACCCGAGCCCATCATGGTCGCCATCTGTCTAGTGAACAGTGCGATATCCATGGGCTTGATTTTCTTGCCTTTGCTCAGCAGGGAAATGCCTTTCTTGCGCACTTTGGTCGGGTTGATACCCTGCTTGCGCAATTGCGCCTTGACCAATGCACTGTTGGTTCCTGAGAGCTCCCCTTTTACCTTTCCCCCCTTTCTGTCCGTGCCCTCAAAGAGAAAGGTACTGGTTTTCAAAGCTTTTTCCGCCATGGATTAATCCTTGGTCACGCGGTTGACTTCCTCGAGGCTGGTCACGCCTTGCATGGCCTTGAATAGGCCTGAGGTGCGAAGGTCATTGAAGCCTTCCTTGCGGGCCTGTTCCGCGATCTGAATGGAGTTGCCTTCTTCCATGATAATCCGTTGCAGTGCGGGAGTGATTTTAACCACTTCATAAATACCCACGCGGCCCTTGTAGCCATTCTTGCAATTTTCGCACCCTACGGGAGCGTAGAGCTTGAAGCTGCCGATCCTGTCCTTGGGAAAACCTTCGTGGAGCAGTGTTTCGTGAGGGATATCGTGCTCCTTCTTGCAGTGTGGGCAGAGCTTACGTGCCAGACGCTGGGCGATGATCAGATTGGTAGAGGTAGCTAGGTTGAAGGAGGCCACGCCCATGTTCAGCAGGCGGGTCAGGGTTTCCGCCGCGCTGTTGGTGTGCAGGGTAGACATTACCATATGGCCGGTCTGCGCAGCCTTGATGGCGATCTCGGCGGTTTCCAGGTCACGTATCTCACCGACCATGATTACGTCCGGATCCTGGCGCAGGAAGGCGCGCAACGCTTGGGCGAAGTCCATGCCCTGGCGAGGGTTGACGTTGACCTGGTTGATACCTTCGAGGTTGATCTCTACCGGGTCTTCGGCAGTGGAGATATTGATATCCGGAGTATTGAGGATATTCAGGCCGGTATAGAGGGAGACGGTCTTGCCGGACCCGGTCGGACCGGTTACCAGGATCATGCCCTGTGGTTGCTTAAGAGCTTCAAGATAGAGTTGTTTCTGTGCATCCTCGTAGCCAAGGGCATCAATGCCCATCTGTGCGCTGGCTGAGTCGAGAATCCGCATTACAATTTTTTCTCCCCATAGCGTGGGAAGCGTATTGACACGGAAGTCAATGGACTTGCTCTTGGATACACGCATCTTGATGCGGCCGTCCTGTGGTTTGCGTCGTTCAGAAATGTCCAGCCCTGCCATCACTTTGAGGCGTGCAGAAATGCGGCTGGCTAACTGAATCGGTGGTTTGGCGACCTCTTGAAGAATTCCATCGGTGCGGAAGCGAACACGATAAATTTTCTCGTAAGGCTCGAAGTGCAAGTCGGAAGAACCACCTTTTATGGCGTCTAGAAGCATCTTGTTCACGAAGCGAACAACTGGGGCATCGTCGGCATCCCCCCCAATGCTCTCTTCTTTACGTTCGGATTCACCGCTTTCAATGTCTAGACCATCTAGGTCGACATCACCCAAGTCGTCGAATCCACCTGTGACACTCTCAAAAAGCTTTTCAATAGCCTCGCCAAGTTTGTTATCTTCTACTAACAAGGCTTCAGTTGTGAGGCCAGTGCTGAACTGTACATCAGTAACTGATTGATGATTGGCTGGATCTGATATCCCGATGAAGAGTTTGTTGCCTCTTTTCCATAGGGGCAGGATTCTGTGCTGGCGAATCAGTTTTTCTGAAATTGCCTCTCTGGGTATTGAATCTTTGTCAAGGCTATTTAAGTCGAAATAGGCTATGCCGAACTGTTCGGCTGATATCTCGACAATTTTTAAGCTATCAACAATTTTATTTTGTGAAAGATAGGTGGTTAGTGAGATCTTATTTTTCTGTGCCTGGGTATAAGCTTGTGTGGCTGTCCTTTCGTCCAGAAGCCCAGCCAGCACTAGTTGCTTGGCGAGTCCTGTAAGGTTTACGATGTCATTCATAAAATGCTCTGGGCTGTCAGGCGTCTGGTGCTACAGACTAGTATGGTCGTTATTGCATTTCAATAAGTGTGATGTGTGATGCATTTTATGCTTCCGCATCGCTTCCTGAGTCTCAAGGTGTTTGCCAGGGGGGGATATGTTCTGGGGGTTGATTCGGTCCTTTTTTTCGGTCAGGAAGCCTCATGCCGTCAAGGGTGATGTCCAAAAAATGCTGGAGCGAGCTGCTGAGTTGCGTGATCAAGGGCGCTTGATCGAGGCGATCGGTGGCTTTGAGGCCGTGCTGAGAGCGGAGCCCTACAACAGTGCGGCGATGAATGATTTGGCAGCGTTGCTCAACACGATTGGGCGCGAGGAGGAGGCCAGGCGTCTGTTTGAGAATGCGGCTCTGCTAGATGACACCTTTGCTCCTGCGTTGGTCAACCATGCTGCGCAACTCAATGAAGCATTCCAGAGTGCTAGGGCGATGGAGTTGCTTGAGCGTGCGCGCGAATTGATGCCGGGGGCAGGATACATCGACTCCGCAATGGCCAGAATCAGAACTTTCTGGGGGCAGGCTGATGAGGCTCGTGAGCTGTATCTTTCGGCTTGGCTGAAACAGTTTGATGATAACAGGTTTGCCGAGAACTACCTATTTAATATATGTGCGGTAGAGGGGGTTTCAGCAGAAGAAATTTATTCTGAGCATGCGTTTTGGGCTGGTACTCTTTCTGCTGTAAATCGAGCTAAAGTGAAAAGCTTTGAGCAGCGGAGCCCAGGGAAGATTCGTATTGGGTATGTTTCTCCTGACTTGCGTCAGCATTCGGTTAGGTATTTTTTTAGGCCGCTGCTGGAATGGCATGATCGAGATAAATTTGAAATTTATGCGTATTATGAATTTCCCAGTGTGGATGAGCAGACCGAGTTGATTAGGTCGAAGTGTGACAGGTTCTACCATGTTCCAGGGATTACAGATGATGCTTTCGAAGAGTTGCTGATCAAAGATGATCTTGATATTTTGATAGAGTTGGCTGGTCATACATCTATAAATAGAACTGGGTTGCTGAGGAAAAAGTTGGCTCGTGTGCAGTTGACGGCCTTGGGATATCCTCCGACTACCGGGTTGCAAGAAATGGATTTTAAAGTCGTGGATAAATATGCGGCGCCGCCCGGAACTGAGCGATTTTATTCGGAACGTCTCTTACGCTTGCCTGGTACCTTCTGGTGTTTTGATCCAATGGAAATATCTCCGGATCCGTCTCCAGCTCCAAGTATAGACCGAGGCTTCACTACTTTTGGATGCTTCGGTAATACATCTAAGATTTCTATGAAGATGCTGGAGTGCTGGCAGAGAATACTTTGCGAGGTTCCTGGTGGTAGGTTGATAATCAAGTCAATTACTTTTCAGGATCCAACTGCCAAGAGTAAGTTTGAAGAAAGGCTGGTATTGGCTGGGATGGACTTGCAGCGAGTGCGTCTTGATCTGCCAGATAGTCCTGGTCAACTTTTTAATGCTTATGCAGATATCGATATAATTTTAGATACTTATCCGTTCAATGGGGGGACTACTACTGCCTTTGCCTTGTGGATGGGCGTGCCAGTTGTCACGTTGCAGGGGGAGATCCTGCTATCCCGCATGGGGAGCTCCATGTTGCATGAGCTGGGGCTGACAGAGCTGATAGCTAGCGACGGGGATGAGTATGTTTCTAAGGCGGTTTCCTTAGCCTTGAATCCGGCCAGGTTATCGGCCATTCGCGCTGATATGCGCCAAAAGCTTAAGGCGTCCCCTTTGGGGAATGGGCGGCTCTATGCCAAGGGCTTCGAGGTGGCTTGCCTGCAAGCGCTCGATGACGTCTCTATGCCGCATGTTGGCCCTGAAGAAAAAGGTGCACTGTCTGAGGAGGTCTTGAGCGCTAGAGCTCTGACTGTGTATGAAGCAGGAAATTTCGGTGCTGCGACAAGAATTGTCAGTTATTGCCTCAAACGTCATCCTGACAGCGCCCGATGCATCCTTCTGAAGGCTCGCTTGTTAGAGCGGTCAGAAGGGTGCGAAAGTGCCTACGGTTACCTTCTCAAGGCAAGCGAGCCGATGGGAGAGACACTACCGTCGGAAATCGCTGTATACCTAGCACGATTTCAGTTGCTGCTCGGAATGGATGGAGAGGCTCTTCGGCGTGTGGAGAGTCTTTCCGGCGACCTCCGGGTGCGCGAGCAGTATGGTTTACACTTGGATGTCTACAGGGCTGCCGCTTCTAGCCGATTACGCTCGGAGTTGCCTCAGGTCGTCGAGCCTGGAGAGCGATTCATCTCCATCTTGGTGCATTGCGATAGTGAAGAGAAATTTGCTCGAGTTTCGCACGGGCTTTCCCAATTGCTCCCCCCTCAGCGCTACGAATTGCTGCGCGGTGAAGGTCTGACCCGTATGCTCTCGTACTCGGATCTGCTGAGCCGCGTTAAGGGAGAGATAGTTGTGCTCCTGCATGAGGATGCTGAAATTGTCTCCCATGATTTTCATCGGGAAGTCTGCAGCGCCATGGAGAGGTTTGATGTTGTGGGAAGCGCAGGGACGAGGCGGTTGGCTTCTCCGCTCTGGTTTGATTCGGAGGATGGACAGGTGCACGGCGCATTGGTACTGCCAGCTGTACATGCTCGCAGCGGACTGGAGCTTTGCGTCTACTCCGGTGAACGATATGTAGATGATATTCAAGCCGTGGAGGGGTGTGTCGTCGTTGCGCGTCGGTCCTCCTTTGTGGAGGTTCCGCTGGATGGGGCACTGGACGATGTCGGGTGTCTGCCCGAGCTTGAGTGGAGCTATCGTGCATCGCGTGCTGGACTGCGCGTGGGGGTTGTGCCTGGTATTGGAGTGTTGAGACGGATCGCGGATCTTCCGGGGGATGAAATCTGGCGACAAGCTGCACAGGCATTTTGCGATCGCTATGAAGCACTAAGGGCTGCCAAATCTAGAGTGGTTCCTGGTGGTGTAGCCTTGCCGCTGAAGGACGGTTCTGATGGTTGGCTGCTTCTTCGCGAGCTTTATCGCGCAAGATGAGAGGCAGGGCCGGTGCTTGTAGGATTGTCGCTTTGCAACATGGCACTATCTTTGCTTGGGATGCGGGTAGCAGGTCAACTGCCTACATCTAATTCAAGGAGACGTGTATGAAATCGCTTCAGAAGGGGTTTACTCTGATTGAGCTGATGATTGTGGTGGCAATTATCGGCATCTTGGCGGCTATTGCCCTGCCTGCCTATCAAAACTATACCGTGAAGGCTCGCGTGTCCGAACTGATTCTCGCCGCTAGCAGTGGCCGAACCTGCATCACCGAAGTGTCCCAATCGCAAGGCACTCTTAGCGCTTCCGGATGTACCGTCAATGCTGTTGGGCGCGTAACTGCTGCTTCCGTCGCAACTGATACTGGCGTCATTACGGTGAATGGTTCGACAGCTACGACTTCCGTTGGTCGTGATGTGACTGTCAGCCTGACTCCGACCTGGGTTTCGAGTGCGGGTACTGTGACTTGGGTCTGCAGTGGTACTCCTGTTGACATTATGCCGGGTTCCTGCCGCGGCTAATTTCCTCAGAAAATGGTGCATGACGCCCTGGCGGGTTTTTTCCGCTGGGGCGTTTTCTTTTTCGTGGATGTCGACTTTCAGATAGCGTTGGATCTCCGAATTTCTATCGAGCTGATACCTATTTATCGCTTTTGGAAAGTGCCTGGATGTTTGCCTGACTTCTCGTTGCTGACCGGAAACACCAAGTCGGAGAGTTCCATAATAAAAACTCCAATGTCTGGGCTCGTGATTGGTCTGCTCGTCGTTTTGGCGTTATTTGAATGCACTCGTTCTTCTAGTTTTTTGGGTGATCAGTCCCGTTTGAGTCTGGCATCATGCTTGCTTTGTTGTGTGAAGGTGGCCTGTGCTGCCTGTAAAATTTCCCAAGGAGAATGAGTATGAAATCTCTTCAGAAGGGTTTCACCCTGATTGAGCTGATGATCGTGGTCGCGATTATCGGTATCTTGGCGGCTATCGCGCTGCCGGCGTACCAGAACTACACCGTTAAGGCTCGTGTGTCCGAGCTGATCCTTGCTGCCAGTAGCGCGCGTACTTGTGTGACAGAGGTGTCGCAATCTCTTAGCACGCTGAATGCCTCGGGCTGCACCGTCAATGCCGTTGGGCGCGTTACCTCTGCCACTGTGGGTACCAATGGCGTCATTACTGTCAATGGTTCCAGCGCCACCACCTCCGTCGGGCGTGATGTGACTGTTACCCTCACTCCGACTTGGGTCTCGAGTGCTGGCACTGTGACTTGGGTTTGCAGTGGCACTCCGGTTGACGTAATGCCTGGTTCTTGCCGCGGCTAAATTCTGAGACCGTGCTCAGCAGGGCGGAGGATGGGTGCCTGATGGCGTCCTCCGCCAATGTTGTGTCCGTTTCTCTCAGAATCTGCCGCTGGACTGGGATTCGAATGATGATGGGAGTGGTAGTGGAGTGAGCTTGATCGCTTTTTTTACCGGTTCAGATGCCCGAGAGTACGCTGTGGGGTTAGCTGAGGAGCTCGCTAAGGCGTTGCCGCCTAAGCTTCTTGATGGATCTACTAAGGTATTGTCGGCCAACAAAATTACTAAGATTCTTGAAGCCGTTTACGCCAAGGCGGCTGATTTTCGGGTTTCTTCTGGCATAGGGTTCATGCGTCAGGCTATGTTTGCCAATGCTTTTCGTTGGCGGCTTTCGGAGCTAGGGTACTCTGATCAGTTTGTCAAGCTGGCCACTGAAGGTCTTGTCTTGGCTATGACCAAGGCAGGAAAGCTTGGGTGATAGAATTTGGCGGTTGGTGACATTTTTTGTCAGGGCTTGGATGGCGGATGAATACAGTACTTCACATCGGATGTGGTCCGACAGATCTTAGCCATTTGCCGCCGCTATTCCATCAAGGTGAGTGGCAAGAGATCAGGCTGGATATTGATGAGTCCGTATATCCGGATATTGTTGCTTCTATGCTAGACATGTCTATCGTGGAGGATGGTACGGTGAGTGCCATTTATTCCTCGCATAATGTTGAGCATCTATTTCCTCACGAAGTGCCTATTGCTCTGGCAGAGTTTCGTAGAGTTTTACGACTTGATGGTGTCGCAGTAGTCAAGTGCCCTGATGTGTTGTCCGTTGCAAAGGCGATAGTTGAGTCTGAAAGTGTTGAAACGACACTGTACGACTCTCCCTCTGGGCCAATAGCCGCTCTGGATATTCTTTATGGCCACCGAGAGGCGCTTGCCGAAGGGAATCACTTTATGGCGCATAAAACTGCGTTCACCGCGCGGTCCTTGGCGCGAGCCTTGTTTGGTGCAGGATTTCAGCAGGTTGTGGTAACTAGGGATGTCGTGTTCGGTTTACACGCGTTGGCGTATCCTGAGTTGGTAAGCAATGAGCGCATTCAGAAAGACTGCGCGGGCACTATCTATAGCCGCGAATTCAATATCGAGACGGTGGTCTATACATCTAATGATTGATTCGAGCGAGCTGCAATGCTAGCTTACGCCCGCCCGCCGGTGTAGCTCAGTCGGTAGAGCAGCTCATTCGTAATGAGAAGGTCGGGGGTTCGATTCCTCTTACCGGCACCATCTTTGGCAAAGGCCCCGCTTCGGCGGGGCCTTTTGCTTTCTGGCTTCGAAGCCGACGTACTTGCCGCTCGGACGCTATCGAACTGCCATCATTCGCCGGACTATACTCCCGCTGCCCAGGGAAGCTTTCGGTGAGGAAGGGAGCGGTCTGTGAAGCAGTCGAGTGAGTCCGCCAGGTTCAGCCGTTCCTATGCCCAGCGCGTGCTTTTGCCGCGCGCGGTGGGCTTGGCTGTGGGGTTCTTCTGTGTCGCCGGCGTGCTCTGGGGGAAGGGGCATTCGGCGTGGTTGTGGGGGCTGCTGCTGTGGTTCTGCTACCTGTGGCCGCTGATGGCCTACCAGATCACTTCGCGTTCGCCGCGGCCCAAGGAACTGGAGCGGCGTTTCGTGCTCTTCGATTCGCTGATGGGCGGGTTCTGGATCGCCACCATCCAGTTCAACGTGCTGCCCTCGGTGATGATGCTTTCCATGCTGGCGATGAACAACACCGCCGCAGGCGGGGCGCGGTTCGTGGTCCAGGGGTTCGTGCTGCAGGCGCTCGGCATGTTGCTGTCCGGCTTGGTGCTGGGCTTCGGTTTCTCGCCTGATACGTCCCAGGCCGAGCTGTATGCCTGCATCCCCATGCTGGTCATCCACCCCATGACCATCGGCCTGGTGCTCTATCGCCTGGCCATCCAGCTGTCGCGGCACAAGAAGGCGCTGCGCGACCTGAGCCGCACCGACAGCTTGACCCAACTGTTCAACCGCGGCTACTGGAAGGAGCGTCTGCAGCAGGCCTTCGAGCACTGCCGGCAGGCGCAGCAGCCCGCTTCGCTGGCGTTGATCGACGTCGACCACTTCAAGACCACCAACGACCGCCACGGGCACGTGATCGGCGACCTGGTGTTGCGCCGGCTCAGCGAGTTCATGCGCAGCCACCTGCGCGCCGAGGACCTGGCCGGGCGCTATGGCGGCGATGAATTCTGTGTGCTCTTGCCGGGGCTGCGGCCGGAGGCGGCGCGGGAGGTTCTGGAGCGGCTGTCCCGCGAGCTGGCCGGGGAGGCCTGGGAGCGGGTGCCGGAATTGCGCGTCAGCCTCAGCATCGGTGTCGCCGGCTTCGATCCGGCCATGCCCGACGCCACCGAGTGGCTGCGCCGGGCCGACCAGGCGCTGTACGAGGCCAAAGGGCAGGGGCGCGACCGCATCGTCCTGGCTTCCGAGCTGGACGCCGCGGCGCGCCGGGCCTAGCCGAAGGCCCTGGCGCAGGGCGCGGACTGTATTGGCTATTGGTCGCAGGCTGGTATCCCCTGATTGCCGAGCAGCCCCATGCTGGCCCAGGGTAGAAACCGATGGCCATAGCGGATGATATAGTTGGACGTCGTTACCCTTTCAGCTGAGACAGAGCCATGGCGGATGAGTCGAGGATTACCCTGGAGCCCGGCAAGCGTGGCGGGAAGCCCTGTGTGCGTGGGCTGCGGATAACCGTGGAGGATGTCCTGAGCTGGCTGGCCGCCGGAATGAGCCCGGAAGAAATCATCGCTGACTACCCGGAGCTCGAGCGTGAAGACATTCTCGCTTGCCTGGCCTTCGCAGCGGCTCGCATGAAGCATTCGGCCTGGATCAAGGCGGCATGAAGCTGCTGCTGGACGAGAATCTTTCCCGGCGCATGTTGCCCTCCCTGGAAATGGACTTTCCCGGCTCTTCCCAGGTTGCCTTGCTCGGGCTCGAGCAGGTAAGCGACCGGCGGATATGGGAATACGCGAAGCAGCACGACTACGTGATCGTCACCAAGGACGAGGACTTTCATGATTTGCAGGCAGCTTGGGGATATCCACCCAAGGTGATCCTGCTGGCGATGGGCAACAGTTCGAACCAGGCGATCGTCCAGGCTCTTTGCAATTCGGCAGAGCAATTGAAAAGGAGCCTGGAAGACGAGCGTATCGGCCTGGTGGAGCTGATCTGACCCGCCGCGCCGTTACAGACTCAACCGCATCGACAAGTCCAGCGCCTTGACGTCCTTGGTCAGGGTGCCGATGGAGATGTAGTCCACGCCGGTTTCGGCGATGCCGCGCAGGGTGCTTTCGTTGATCCCGCCGGAGGCTTCCAGCTTGGCGCGGCCGGCGGTCACCCGCACGGCGGTGCGCATGTCTTCCAGGCTCAGTTCGTCGAGCATGACGATGTCGGCGCCGGCGGCCAGGGCCTGGTTCAGTTCGTCCAGGTCTTCCACTTCGATTTCCACCGGCTTGCCCGGGGCGATGCGCCGGGCCTCGGCGATGGCCTGGGCGATGCCGCCGCAGGCGGCGATGTGGTTTTCCTTGATCAGGAAGGCGTCGTACAAGCCGATGCGGTGGTTGTGGCAGCCGCCGCAGGTGATCGCGTACTTCTGCGCCAGGCGCAGGCCGGGCAGGGTCTTGCGGGTGTCCAGCAGCTTGACGCCGGTGCCTTCCACCAGGTCGGCGTAGTGGCGAGCGCGGGTGGCGGTGCCGGACAGCAGCTGGAAGAAGTTCAGAGCGCTGCGCTCGCCGCTGAGCAGGGCGCGGGCCGGGCCCTGCAGGCTGAACAGCGTCTGGTCGGCGCTGACCCGCTCGCCGTCGCGCACCTGCCATTGCACCTGCACGCGCGGGTCGATCTGCCGGAATACCTCGTCGACCCAGGCGCAGCCGGCGACGGTGGCATCTTCGCGGGTGATGACGCGGGCCTGGGCCTCGCGCTCGGCGGGGATCAGCTGCGCGGTGATGTCGCCGCTGCCGATGTCTTCGGCCAGGGCGGCGCGGACGTTGGCCTGGATTTCCCCGGAAAGGTCGGCAAGGGTGAGGTTCGGCATGGCGGACTCCTGATTCGCGGTGGCGGGATTATACGGGGCGCGGCGGCCGCCGTGTGCATCCGCGGCGGCCGGCGGGAGTCGGACGAACGGTGGCTGTTCTTGTGTGAATTTCATCAAGAATGCCTTCTAAGGACCCTGGTTGTGATTGATGCTTGTCTATAAGATAAGTCTGAATATTTCTATTTTGACGTCAGTCGATTGACGTTACGGACGACGCTCCCCTGATTGGTGCCATCGGGCCTTGGCAGGCCCGGCGGCAGGAGACTAGCAATGCAGAACGACGCGAACGTAGTGCCGCTGAACAAGGCGGCCCAGGGCCAGTCGCCGACTGCTATCCCCGGGCGCCTGCCCGCGGCGCTGGTCAACGTCCGTGACAAGGCTTCGGTGCAGCTGCGCCAGGCGCTGCAGGTGTTGTTCGACAATGCCGACGACACCCTCTTCGAGATGGCCGACCGCGCCACCAGCAACGCCGAGCAGAGCGCCTTCTTCGAGGCCATGCGCGACCTGCGCCTGAAGCGCAAGGGCATCGAGCGCGGCTTCGTGCAGAAATTCTTCGAAGGTTTCGCCAACCTCAACCAGTACCAGATCGGCAAGGCGCCGCAGCTAGACGCCGTCTCCTTCGACAACCTGTCGCTGGTGCAGAACGACGAACTGGAAGAGACCGTGGCGATGGACGCCATGGTCGGCAAGGTGCTCAGCCGCGACGGCCTGGCCCTGGGCCACCTGACCACGCGCCTGAACACCCTGGTCAGCAACAAGGTCGAGGACAAGACCAACCCGCTCGGCCCGCGCCCGCTGTGCGAGGCCTTCCTCGAGGCCTGCCAGGGCCTGGGCGTGGAGATCAAGGTCAAGCTGATCGTCCTCAAGCTGTTCGAGAAGTACGTGCTTGCCGAGCTCGAGCAACTGTATGCCGAGGCCAACGAGATTCTCGTCGCCCATGGCGTGCTGCCGGAGCTGAAGTCCGCCCCCGTGCGCCGCCCGCCGCGTCCCGCCGTCGAGGCCCCTGCCAGCGGTGGCTACGCCGGTGCAGCTGCGCCGGCCGCCGCGGGCGCCTACTTGGATGCCGACAGCCAGGAGGCCTTCGGCGCCCTGCAGGAGCTGATGTCCCAGGTCCGCGGCAGCCTGGCCGCGCGCCGCCAGGTGCCCGCCGACGCGGTGCCGATTTCCAGCAACGACCTGATGCGCCTGCTCTCGCACCTGCAGGACCACCTGCCGGCCCAGGGCATGGACGAGGTGGACGTGCGCCACCACCTGGACCACCTGCTCACCCGCGTCAGCCACAAGAGCGGGCGCTCGCGGGTGGTGGGGCAGGTCGACGAGGACGTGATCAACCTGGTGTCCATGCTCTTCGAGTTCATCCTCGACGACCGCAACCTGCCGGATTCGCTCAAGGCCCTGATCGGCCGCATGCAGATCCCCATGCTCAAGGTCGCGGTGCTGGACAAGACCTTCTTCAGCCGCGGCAACCACCCCGCCCGGCGCCTGCTCAACGAGATCGCCTCGGCGGCGCTCGGCTGGGCGGAACAGACCGACCTGCAGCGCGACAGCCTGTACCAGAAGATCGAGCAGGTGGTGATGCGCCTGCTGAACGACTTCGTCGACGACACGGCGATCTTCGGCGTGCTGCTGGAAGACTTCATCGCCTTCACCGGCGACGAGCGCCGCCGCAGCGAACTGCTCGAACAACGCACCCGCGACGCCGAGGAAGGCCGAGCCCGCGCCGACGCGGCCCGGCACGAGGTGGCGCAGGTGCTCAACCAGCGGCTGTTCGGCCGCACCCTGCCCGAAGTGGTGGTGCGCCTGCTGCGCGAGGCCTGGAGCAAGGTGCTGCTGCTGACCTGCCTGAAGCACGGCAGCGACTCGCAACCCTGGCGCGACGCCGTGGCGACCATGGATGACCTGATCTGGAGCGTCGAGCCCCACGAGGATCCGGAGTCCCGCACGCGCCTGCTGGAAATGGTGCCGCAACTGCTCAAGTCGCTACGCGAGGGCCTGACCAGCGCGGCCTTCGATCCGTTCTCCACCGGCGAGTTCTTCAGCCGCCTGGAGAGCCTGCACGTGCAGGCCTTCCAGCGCTTCAAGCAGGCGCAGGAAGCGGCGGCCGACGACGACCTGCTCGATGGCATTCCGCTGCTCGACGAGGCTGTCGAGGCGCCTGCGGCCCAGGCTAGCAGCCAGCCGGAAATGGTCGCCGTGGTGGAGGAAATCGTCCTGGCGACGCCCGGCGAGGAGCGCGTGCCTGAGCCGGAAGAGCTGCTGGCGGACGACGACGAGTCGCTGCGCAAGGTCGACGAGTTGCGCGTCGGCAGCTGGGTGGAAATCCTCGAGGATTCCGAGCACAAGCTGCGTTGCAAGCTGGCCGCGGTGATCAAGCCGACCGGCCGCTACATCTTCGTCAACCGCACCGGCATGAAGGTGCTGGAAAAGACCCGCATGGGCCTGGCCGTGGAATTCCGCCGCAACGCCGTGCGGCTGCTGGATGACGCGCTGCTGTTCGACCGGGCGTTGGAGTCGGTGATCGGCAACCTGCGGCGGTTGAAGAACGGCTGAGCCAGCCGCCTCCTGGGGACTGTGTAGGAGCGCGCCCTGCGCGCGAATCGCGGGCAGGGCCCGCTCCTACAGGGGATGCCGGGCGTCACATCGAACCCGTACGGCGTATAACCGTTCACGGTTATACGCCCGATCGAGCGAGCAGGCCTGCGGCCCCCTCACCCTAACCCTCTCCCGGAGGGAGAGGGGACTGTTCGGCAGACGCTGGTGTTCCTGAGTCAGCCGGCTACCGGCTGAGACCAGGCCTTCTCTCGGCACGGACAAGCCCCCTCTCCCTCTGGGAGAGGGCTGGGGTGAGGGAGCGGAGTCAACCCAACGCACCAGCGCCCCCGGGAAACACGGTTCGCGAGCAAGCTCGCTCCTACGAAAAGCGCTTCGGCGCAGTCGACAAGACTGTCGCTCCCGCACCGCAGCGGCCGTTCTCTTCCGCCGCAAGCTGCTTTAGAGTGGGCCCAATCAAGGAGCCCCTATGCAGTTCGATCCCCGCAGCGGCTGGTGCCAGGGCGTCAGCCACTGTCCTTCGCCCAATTTCAACGCCCGCCCGGAGGGGGAGGTGGTCTCCCTGCTGGTGATCCACAACATCAGCCTGCCGCCCGGGCAGTTCGGCACCGGCAAGGTGCAGTGCTTCTTCCAGAACCGCCTGGATGCCGACGAGCACCCCTATTTCGCCGACATCGCACAGATGACGGTGTCCGCGCACTTCCTCATCGAGCGCGATGGCAGCGTGTTCCAGTTCGTCTCCTGCAACGACCGCGCCTGGCATGCCGGCGTGTCGCGCTTCGACGGCCGGGAGAACTGCAACGACTTCTCCATCGGCATCGAGCTGGAAGGCACCGACGATGAGCCCTACAGCGATGCGCAATATGCCGCCCTGGCGGAACTGGGCCGGCAGCTGCTGCGGGCCTACCCGGCCATCACCCCTGAGCGCATCCAGGGCCACAGCGACATCGCCCCGGGGCGCAAGACCGATCCCGGCCCGGCTTTCGACTGGCAGCGTTTCCTCGCTGCCCTCTGCAAGGAGTCGACATGAGTTTCCTGGTACTGCTGCTGGCCCTGCTGGTAGAGAAGTTCTCCGGCTGGCGCGCGCGCCTGCAGAAGGATGGCCCCTGGCTCGCCTGGCTGGGCCTGGTGCAGGGGCTGCCGGGCGTGGCGGCGCGGCCCTGGCTGGCGCTGCTGGTGGCCCTGCTCGGGCCCTTGCTGGTGCTGGCGCTGGTCCTGACCTTGCTGCAGCCGCTGGCCTACGGCCTGCTGGCGCTGCCGGTGCACCTGCTGGTGCTGATCTGGAGCCTGGGCCGCGGCGACGTGCACCAGGCCATGGGGCCGTTCCGCGACGCCTGGCGCCGCGAGGACCTGCAGGGCGCCTACCACGTCGCCGAGCGCGACCTGGGCGTGCAGGCCGATTCCGATGCCGAGCTGTTCGCCCAGGTCCAGGGCATGCTGGTGTGGCAGGCCTTCCAGGGCTTCTTCGCGGTGATCTTCTGGTACGCCCTGCTGGGCCCGGCGGCGGCCCTGGCCTATCGCCTGCTGTCGCTGACCGAGGTGCACCTGGGCCGGGGCTCGGGCCTGGGCGAGCGGGCCGCGCTGCTGCGCCATGCCTTCGACTGGCTGCCGGCGCGGGCCTTGGCGCTGAGCTTCGCCTTCGTCGGCAACTTCGTCGCCGTGGCCCGGGTGCTGCTGCACCACCTGCTGGCCTGGGACTACCCGGCGGCGCGCCTGCTGGCCCAGGCCGCCTGCGTCGGCGAGGACCTGTGCGACGCCACTCCCGGCCCGGCCGGGGTGGCCAGCCTGGATGCGCTCTGGCAACTGCTGGTGCGCACGGCGGTGCTCTGGTACGCGGCCTTCGCCCTGTGCGCGATTTTCCTCTGAGTACCGCACGTCGCCACTGATGGCGTTTTAACCTTAAGTTACAGAACGTCCCGCCGATATCGGGTACACAGGAGCCTGCGCCAAGCGCGGGCTCACCGCCCGCTTCGGCCATCCCACACAAGAACAACAACGGGAACAGGAGACGTCTTACGTGAAGACCGTGCTCTATCCAGCTATCGCACTGATGAACCGCCTGAGCTTCGGCATGAAGTTCAGCCTCATCAGCGTGCTCTTCTTCCTGCCGATGCTGGTGACCAACTTCTACCTGGTGCGTGATTCCTACCGCCAGTTCGTCAGCACCCGCGCCGAGCTGCAGAGCCTGCAGCTGATCGCCTCGGGCATGCAGATCCGCCGCGACGTCGAGGCCTACAACGACCTCCTGCAGATCAACATCGGCATCGGCCAGACGCGCACCACCGGCGACCTGGACAGCCGCATCGGCCAACTGCAGCAGCGCCTGCACGCGGCGCTTTCGGCGCTGCAGCCGGTGGCGCGGGACAGCGAGCAGGTGGCCGCCTTCACCGCCAAGCGCGACGAGCTGCTCGCCGCCCTCAAGGCCGTGGAGACCGAGGGTTCGATGCAGAGCAAGGCCGGCATGGCCATGCGCCTGCTGAGCAACGTGCAGATCTTCAACAAGCTGCTGGCCACGCAGTCCGGGCTGAGTCAGGACGACAGCGCCGAAGTGCGGCAGATGGCCGACCTGATCAGCAGCGTCACCCCGGCGGTCACCGAGACCATCAGCCGCGGCCGCGTGCTGGGCACCGCGGCGCTGGGCCAGGGGTTCCTCAATTCCTCCACCAGCAGCAAGCTCGACGACCTGCTGCAGGACCTGGAGAAGCTCCACGCCGAATACGCCCTGAAGCTGCAGGAGGCGCTGGGCGCCAGCAGCGCGGCGCAGCAGGCGCTGGCCGGCGAGGCCGAGGCCAGCCGCGAGACGCTCAAGAGCCTGGGCAAGCTGATCGAGGACAAGGTGGTGATGGCCGACTCCCTCGACCTGCCCTGGGCGCAGTTCTACGACCAGGTCAGCCAGGGCATGGACAAGACTTACCAGCTCAACGACAAGGTGCTCGGCTACCTCGGCGGCCAGCTGGAGCAACGCCTGACCGGCAAGCAGGCGCAGATGGTCCTGCTGGTGGTGGCGCTGCTGGTGGTGTTCCTCGCCATCGTCTACCTCTACGGCGGTTTCTACGTCTCCACCCGCTCTACGCTCAAGAGCCTGGGCGCGATGATGGAGCGCGTCGCCGCCGGCGACATGACGGTCAACTACCAGGCGCAGAGCCGCGACGAACTGGGCGAGCTGGGCCAGGCCTTCAACGAGACGGTGCGCCGCGTGCACGACCTGATCGAGCAGGTGGGCCGCACCGTGGCCGAGGTGGAACGGCAGACCGGCCGCGTGGAAGTGGTGTCGGCGCAGAGCAACCAGGCGGTGGCCGGCCAGCGCAACCAGATCGAGCAGGTGGCCACGGCGATGAACCAGATGGCCGCCACGGCCCAGGAAGTGGCGCGCAGCGCCGCCGCCGCGGTGGGCAGCGCGCAGAGCGTGAACCAGGAGACGGTCAGCGGCCGCGACCTGGTGGAATCCCAGGTGGGCAGCATCCAGCGCCTGGCCGCGGAGATCGACCAGTCGGTGGAAGTGATCAACCAGCTGGCCGCCGACAGCGCCTCCATCAGCCGTGTGCTGGACGTGATCAAGGGCATCGCCGAGCAGACCAACCTGCTGGCGCTCAACGCCGCCATCGAGGCGGCGCGGGCCGGCGAGCAGGGCAGGGGCTTCGCGGTGGTGGCCGACGAGGTGCGCACCCTGGCCAAGCGCACCCAGCAGTCCACCGAAGAGATCGAGCAGATGATCTCGCGCCTGCAGAGTGGCGTGGGCGCCGCGGTGAAGGCCATGGGCAGCAGCCACCAGACCGCCGATGGCACCGTCAGCCAGTCGGCGCAGGTGCAGCAGGCGCTGGACAACATCCTCGGCGCGGTGGGCATGATCGTCGACCAGAACCAGCAGATCGCCGCGGCCGCCGAGCAGCAGACCACGGTGGCCCACGACATCGACCAGAACATCGTGCAGATCAACCAGGCCGGCGAGCGCACCGCCCTGGGCGCCAACGAGACCGAGCGCGCCAGCCGCGAGCTGTCCGAGCAGGTGGTGGAGCTGAAGCGGCTGATCGGCGCCTTCAGGGTCTAAAGGGTTTCACCAGCAGCCCGGCACCCGCGCGAGCGCAAGGATGCTTCCCCATCTCGCGGGTGCCGGGTTGTCGGTGGAAGAGAGTGTTTGTCGTAGGAGCGAGCTTGCTCGCGAAGAGGTCTGGCGCTTGGTGTCCAGTCGAAGAGCGCCCTCTCCCTAACCCTCTCCCTGAAGGGAGAGGGGACCGTTCGGCGTGCTCGGGTATTTCGGAGTTAGCCGGCTAGCGTGATGGTTTCCGGCTGAAACCAAGCCTTCTCTCGGCACGGACAAGCCCCCTCTCCCTTCAGGGAGAGGGCTGGGGAGAGGGTTGCGGACCTCAACACAGCTCCGGGGCCAAACCTGCCACCGCTCCAGCTACCCAACCTCCCACCCAAACACCTCCCCCGCATTCCGCGTACTAACCTCCGCCAACTCCTCCGCACTCACCCCCCGCAACTCAGCCAGCGCCTCGCAGATCGCCGGCAGGTGCTCCGGGCTGTTGCGCTGGCCGGGGAACATCGCCGGGGCCATGTCCGGGGCGTCGGTTTCCAGCACGATCGACTCCAGCGGCAGTTCCGCCACCGTCTTGCGCAGGCGGTTGGCCTGGGGCCAGGTGGGCGCGCCGCCCAGGCCCAGGCGGAAGCCCAGCTTGATGTACTCGCGGGCTTCCTCGCGGCTGCCGGCGAAGGCGTGGACGATGCCGCGGCGCGGCGGGCGGAAGCGCTTGAGGGTGGCGATCATCGCGGAGTGGGCGCGGCGCACGTGGAGCAGCACCGGCAGCTCGCAGTCGATGGCGATGCGCAGCTGTTCCTCGAACAGCGCCTGCTGCGCCTCCCGGTCCAGGTCCTCGAGGTAGTAGTCCAGGCCGATCTCGCCCACCGCGCACAGCTTCGGGTGGCCGGCCAGGCGTTGCAGGTATTCGCGCAGGTCGCGCAGGTGTTCGGGGCGGTGCTGCGCCAGGTAGATCGGGTGCAGGCCCAGGGCGGCGTAGAGCGCGTCGTTCTGCTCGGCCAGTTGCAGCACCCGCTCCCAGTTCTCGCGGAACACCCCCAGCAGCACCTGGCGCTCCACGCCGAGCCTGGCGCAGCGTTGCAGCAGGGCGGCGCGGTCGGCGTCGAAGTCCGGGAAGTCGATGTGGTTGTGGGTGTCGACCAGGCGCATGGCGGTCACCCGGCGCGCAGCTTGAGGGTGCGCGGGATGGGGTGCACGCCGGGCTGGTAGTGCTCGTGTTCCACGGCCTCCAGGGCCAGCTCCAGCGCGCGGGCGGCGATCAGCGCGTGCTGCTGGGAGATGGCGTTGACCTTCAGCGGCACGAAGTCGAGCAACTGGGTATCGCCGAAGGTGCCCAGGCGCAGGTCGCTCGGCCAGCCGCCGGGCAGCGCCTGGAACACGTCGAACACGCCTTCGAGCAGCACGTAGGAGGTGGTGATCAGCGCGTCCGGCAGGTAGCCCAGGCGCTGCAGCAGGCCTTCCATCAACTGGCGGCCGCACTCGCGGCTGAAGCTGGCGCCCTGTTCGATGAAGCGCTCGCCGCCAAAGCCCTGCAGGGCCTGTTCGAAGCCGGCGCTGCGTTCCTGGCTAATGATCAGCTCCGGGCGGGCGCCGAGCAGGGCGATGTGCCGCGGCGCGGGCTGCAGCAGGGTGGCGGTGAGGCGCTGGGCGGCGTCGCGGTCGTCGCTGACCACCGAGCAGAAGCGCCGCGGGTCCAGCTGGCGGTCGATGGCGATCACCGGCACGCCCTTGTCCAGCAATAGCTGGTGGCTGTCGTCGTCGGCCGACAGGCAGCTGGCCACCACCAGGGCGTCGCAGCGCCGCGCGCGGAACAGGTTCAGGGCCTGGCGCTCGCTTTCCGGCTCGTCGTCGGAGCAGGCGATCAGCAACTGGTAGCCGCGGGCGCGGGCGCCCTGTTCCAGCAGCTTGGCGATGCGCGCGTAGCTGGGGTTCTCCAGGTCCGGGAGGATGAAGCCGAGGGTGCGCGTCTGCCCGCGGCGCAGGCTGGCGGCCTGCTGGTCGGGGTGGTAGCCGTGGGCCTCGATCACCGCGCGCACGCGCTCCACGGTGGCCGCGCTGATGCGCCGCTGCACGGCCTTGCCGTTGATGACGTAGCTGGCCGTGGTCACCGAGACCCCGGCCAGACGGGCGATATCACTGAGTTTCAACACATACCCCGGCACTGCTGACTGACAACTGGAGGCTTCCAAGGATCACGCATTATCGGGTAACGTGCCAGTCTCAATAGGTGAAACGATTCAGCAAAAGCTGTCCCCCTGCCTGCGGCCACTATGCTGGTCACCAGGGACAGCCTCGCTGTTCACCCCAACAAGCGGATAACCGCCCCGTTTCGGCAGCCCGGCTTTCCTCCCGGGCCAGCCGCTGAGGAGAACGATGTGCTCGAACTGACCGCGCAGCAGGTCCGCATGCAACAGCGGGCCGCGGACAAGCCGGCCGCCCTCGAACTGCTCTGCCAGGCACTGGAGGCCGACGGCCTGGTCGAGCCGGGCTACCTCGCCGGGCTCAAGGCCCGCGAGGCCCAGGGCTCCACCTACCTCGGCCAGGGCATCGCCATCCCCCATGGCACCCCGCAGACCCGCGACCTCGTGCGCCGCACCGGCGTGCGCCTGCTGCATTTCCCCGAAGGCGTGGACTGGGGCGACGGGCAGATCGTCTACCTGGCCATCGGCATCGCCGCGCGTTCGGACGAGCACCTGAACCTGCTGCAACTGCTGACCCGCGCCCTGGGCGAGGGCGACACCGGCGCGGTGCTGCGCGAGGCGCAGGATGCCGAGCAACTGCTGAAGGCCCTGAGCGGCGCCCCGCAAGCCCTGGCCCTGGACGCGCAACTGGTGGCGCTGGGGCAGGGCGCCGAAGACTCCGACGAACTGCTGCTGCTAGCCGCGCGCCGGCTGAAGGCCGCCGGCTGCGTGGAGAGCGGCTTCCTCGCCGCGTTGCAGCAGGGCGAGGCGCTGCCGCTGGGCGAGGGCCTGTGGTGGCTGGGCGGCGGTGAGAAGGTCAGCCGGCCCGGCCTGGCCTTCGTCACCCCGCAACGCGAACTTCAGCACGCCGGCCAGCCCCTGCGCGGGCTGTTCTGCCTGGCCGAGCGTGGCGATGCGGCGCGAACTGTGCTGGAGCGCCTGTGCGACCTGCTGGTGGATGGCCGCGGCGCCGAACTGGCCCGTGCGACTTCGGTGCGCGCCGTGCTGGAGGCCCTGGGCGGCGAGCTGCCGGTGGACTGGCCGAGCCTGCGCGTGCCCCTGGCCAACCCCCATGGCCTGCATGCGCGGCCGTCGCAGGTGCTGATGCAGATGGCCCGCGACTTCGACGGCGAAATCCGCGTGCGCGTCGCCGACAGCGAGGCTGCGCCGGTGTCCATCCGCAGCCTGAGCAAGCTGCTCAGCCTGGGCGCGCGGCGTGGCCAGGTGCTGGAGTTCTTCGCTGAGCCGGCGATCGCCGAGGCGGCGCTGCCGGCCCTGCGCGAGGCAGTGGAGCAGGGCCTGGGCGAGGAAGTCCTGCCGCTGGCGGAAGCGCCCGTGGAACCCGAGGCGCCTGCCGAGCCGGAAGCGCCCTTGCCCGAACTGGTCCGGGGCGAGTGGCTGGACGCCATCGCCGCCGCCCCGGGCATCGCCAGCGGCCCGGCGCACCTGCAGGTGGAGCCGAAATTCCACTACCCCGCCCGCGGCGAATCCCCCGAGATCGAGGCGCAGCGCCTGGCCGAGGCCAAGGCCGCCATCGCCACGGAGATCGAGGCCCTGGTGGAGCACAGCCGCAGCAAGGCGGTGCGCGATATCTTCGTCACCCACCAGGCGCTGCTCGACGACCCCGAACTGGGCGCCGAAGTGGCCGTGCAACTGGCCGACGGCGCCAGCGCCGAAGCGGCCTGGCACGCGGTGATCGAACGGGCCGCCAGCCAGCAGGAGGCCCTCGGCGACGCCCTGCTCGCCGAGCGCGCGGCGGACCTGCGCGACCTCGGCCGCCGGGTGCTGGCGCGCCTGTGCGGGGTGAGCCTGGCCACCGAGCCGGCGCAGCCGTACATCCTGGTGATGGACGAGGTCGGCCCCTCCGACGTGGCGCGCCTGGACCCCGAGCGCGTGGCCGGCATCCTCACCGTGCGCGGCGGCGCCACTTCGCACAGCGCCATCATCGCCCGCGCCCTGGGCATTCCTGCCCTGGTCGGCGCCGGAGAAGGGATGCTGGCGCTGCCGCCGGGCACGCCGCTGCTGCTCGACGGCGAGCGTGGTCGCTTCGTTGTGGCGCCTACCCATGAAGTGCTGGAGCAGGCCCTGCGCCAACGTGAGGAGCACCAGCGCCGCCAGGCCCTGGCCGAGGCGCGCCGGCATGAACCGGCGCGCACCCGCGACGGCCATGCGGTGGAAGTCTGCGCCAACCTCGGCGACAGCGCCGGCGCCGCCCAGGCCGTGGAACTGGGCGCCGAAGGCGTGGGCCTGCTGCGCAGCGAGTTCGTCTTCCTCGACAGCCCGCGCGCGCCGGACCTGGCGGCCCAGGAAGCCGAATACCGCCGTGTGCTCGACGCCCTCGGCGGCCGTCCGCTGGTGGTGCGCACCCTGGACGTGGGCGGCGACAAGCCGCTGCCGTACTGGCCGATCCCGGCCGAGGCCAACCCCTACCTGGGCGTGCGCGGCATCCGCCTGACGCTGCAGCGCCCGCAGATTTTCGAGACGCAACTGCGCGCCCTGCTGCAGGCCGCCGCCGGGCGGGCGCTGCGGATCATGTTCCCGATGGTCGGCCAGGTCGAGGAATGGCGCCGGGCGCGCGACCTGGCGCTGGCCCTGCGCGAGGAGTACGACTGCGCCGACCTGCAGCTGGGCATCATGGTCGAGGTGCCCTCGGCGGCGCTGCTGGCGCCGGTGCTGGCGCGCGAGGTGGACTTCTTCAGCGTCGGCACCAACGACCTGACGCAGTACGCCCTGGCCATCGACCGCGGCCATCCGACGTTGTCCGCCCAGGCCGACGGCCTGCACCCGGCGGTGCTGCAACTGATCGACATGACCGTGCGCGCCGCCCATGCCCACGGCAAGTGGGTGGGCGTGTGCGGCGAGCTGGCCGCCGACGCCCAGGCGCTGCCGGTCCTGCTGGGGCTGGCGGTGGACGAGTTGAGCGTGTCCGCGCGCAGCATCCCGCTGGTGAAGCAGGGCGTGCGCGAACTGGACCTGGGCCGGGCCCGCGAACTGGCCGCCGCCGCCCTCGGCCTGGCCTCGGCGGCGGAGGTCCGCGCCCTGGTGGCGCGGGCCCTGGGGGAGGCGCGCTGATGGCCCGCATCCTCACCCTCACCCTGAACCCGGCGCTGGACCTCACCGTGCGCCTGCCGAGCCTGGAACTGGGCGCGGTGAACCGCAGCGAGGCGGTGCTGGCCCAGGCCGCCGGCAAGGGCCTGAACGTCGCCCAGGTGCTCGCCGACCTTGGCCATGAGCTGAGCGTGGGCGGCTTCCTCGGTGCCGACAACGCGGAGGCCTTCGACGCGCTGTTCCGCCGCCGCGGCTTCCGCGACGCCTTCGTCCGGGTGCCGGGCGAGACGCGCAGCAACATCAAGCTGGCCGAGTGCAGCGGGCGCATCACCGATCTCAACGGCCCCGGCCTGGAAGTGGATGCCGAGGCCCAGCGGCGTCTGCTGGAGGGCCTGGACGAACTGGCCGCCGATCAGGATCTGGTGGTGGTGGCCGGCAGCCTGCCGCGCGGCGTGCAGCCGCAGTGGCTGTATGAGCTGCTGCTGCGCCTGAAGCGCCTGGGCCTGCGCGTGGCCCTGGACAGCAGCGGCGAGGCCCTGCGCCAGGGGCTGGCGGCCAAGCCCTGGCTGGTCAAGCCGAACGCCGAGGAGCTGAGCGAGGCCTGTGGCCCGGCGGGTGAGGGCGGCGTCGATGCCCAAGCCCGCGCCCTGCGCGCCGGCGGCATCGAGCACCTGGTGCTTTCCGAGGGCGCCGAGGGCGTGCGCTGGTACGGCCCGGACGGGCTGTGGCAGGCGACGCCGCCGAAGGTCGAGGTGGCCAGCACCGTGGGCGCCGGCGACTCGCTGCTGGCGGCCATGGTCGACGGCCTGCTCGCCGGCCGGCCCGCCGAACAGGTGTTGCGCGAGGCCACCGCGGTGGCCGCCCTGGCCGTGACCCAGTTCGACTTCGGCATCGCCGACCGCGAGCGCCTGGCCCGCCTGCAGGCGCAGGTGGCGGTGCGCGCGCTGGATTGATCCGCCCGCCCGCAGCGCCGGGCGGAGCCATAACAAGAGGTACGACGATGAACCTTGCCCTGATCACTGCCTGCCCCAACGGCCAGGTCACCAGCCTACTCAGCGCGCGCCTGCTGCGCGCCGCCGCCGAACGCCTGGGCTGGTCGGTGTGCGTCGAGAGCAACGAGCCGCAGCGCCCCGAGCAGCGCCTGAGCGCCGAACAGATCGGCGCGGCCGACCTGGTGCTGGTGGTCAGCAGCCAGCCGCTGGACTTGTCCCGCTTCGCCGGCAAGCCGCTGTTCCAGGCGCGACCGGCCGAGGCCCTGGCCGAGCCGGCGGCCTTTCTGCAACGCGCCGCTGCTGAGGCGCAGCCCTGGCAAGGCACGCAGGCCGAGGCCAAGGCGGTGCGGGTAGTGGCGGTGACCGCCTGCCCCACAGGCGTGGCGCACACCTTCATGGCCGCCGAGGCGCTGCAGCAGGCCGCCGAGCGCCTGGGCTGGCAACTGCGGGTGGAAACCCAGGGCTCGGTGGGCGCGCGCAACCCGCTGTCGGCCGAGGACATCGCCGCCGCCGACGTGGTGCTGCTGGCGGCCGACATCGAGGTGAACGCCGAGCGCTTCGCCGGCAAGCGCATCTTCCGCTGCGGCACCGGCGTGGCGCTGAAGCAGCCCGAGGCGACCTTGCGCAAGGCCCTGGAGGAAGGCGCCACGGAAAGCGCCGTCGCCGCCGCTGCGCAGAAGCCGGGCAAGGGCGAGGCGCGCGGGTTGTACAAGCACCTGCTGACCGGCGTGTCGTTCATGCTGCCGATGGTGGTGGCCGGCGGCTTGCTGATCGCGCTGTCCTTCGTGTTCGGCATCCAGGCCTTCAAGGAGCCGGGCACCCTGGCTGCGGCGCTGATGCAGATCGGCGGAGAAAGCGCCTTCAAGCTGATGGTGCCGATGCTCGCCGGCTACATCGCCTGGTCCATCGCCGACCGCCCGGGCCTGGCGCCGGGGATGATCGGCGGCCTGCTGGCCAGCAGCCTGGGCGCGGGCTTCCTCGGCGGCATAGTGGCGGGCTTGCTGGCAGGCTACTCGGCGCGCGCGGTGAGCCAGTGGCTGAAGCTGCCGCAGAGCCTGGAGGCGCTCAAGCCGATCCTGCTGATCCCGCTGCTGTGCAGCCTGTTCACCGGGCTGGTGATGATCTATGTGGTGGGCCAGCCGGTGGCCGGGCTGATGAGCGCGCTCACCGACTTCCTGGCGGGAATGGGCACGGCCAACGCCATTCTCCTCGGCCTGCTGCTCGGCGGCATGATGTGCGTCGACCTCGGCGGGCCGATCAACAAGGCCGCCTACGCCTTCTCCGTGGGCCTGCTGGCCTCGCAGAGCTACGCGCCGATGGCGGCGACCATGGCCGCCGGCATGGTGCCGCCGATCGGCATGGGCCTCGCCACCCTGCTGGCCCGGCGCAAGTTCGCCCAGAGCGAGCGCGAAGCCGGCAAGGCTGCGCTGGTGCTGGGCCTGTGCTTCATCTCCGAGGGCGCCATCCCCTTCGCCGCCAAGGACCCGCTGCGGGTGCTGCCGGCGAGCGTGGTGGGCGGCGCGCTGACCGGGGCGCTGTCGATGTACTTCGGCTGCAAGCTGCTGGCGCCCCATGGCGGGTTGTTCGTGCTGCTGATTCCCAATGCGATGAACCATGCGCTGGCGTATCTGCTGGCGATCGTCGTGGGGAGTGTGGTGACGGGGGTGATTTATGCGGTGCTCAAGCGGGATGAGGTGCAGGGGATGGTGGGGGTGCCTGGGCGGGCATAGGTTGGGGGTTCAATCGCGGACGGAGTCCGCTCCTACGGTGGTGCCGTCCTGCGTAGGGGCTGGATGGGGATTGATTTTCGTAGGAGCGAGCTTGCTCGCGAACCGTGTCTGCCGGCGGGGGCTGGTGTTCATCCCGAAGAGCGCCCTCTCCCTAACCCTCTCCCTGAAGGGAGAGGGGACCGTTGGGCAGGCGCTGGTGTTTCGGAGTTAGTCGGCTAGCACGGAGTTTCCGGCTGAAACTAGGCCTCCTCTCTGCACGGACAAGCCCCCTTTTCCTTCAGGGAGAGGGAGCCATTGGACAGGCGCTGGTGTTCTGGAGTCAGCCGGCTAGCACGGAGTTTCCGGCTGAGACCAGGCCTCCTCTCGGCACGGACAAGCCCCCTCTCCCTTCAGGGAGAGGGCTGGGGAGAGGGAGCGGAGTCAACCCAACGCACCAGTGCCCCCGGGAAACATGGTTCGCGAGCAAGCTCGCTCGCCCCTCAGGCGCTGCGCCGCAACGGCTGCTCCTGCGCCGGCACCGGCAGCCGGTGCGAATCCCCCCGGCCCATGGCGAAGTATTCGAAGCCATAGCGCGCCATCCGCTCCGGATCGTAGAGGTTGCGCCCGTCGAAGATCACCGGCGCCTTCAGGCGGCTGGCCAGCAGCTCGAAGTCCGGGGCCTTGAATTGCTGCCACTCGGTGCAGACCACCAGGGCATCGGCGCCGCCCAGCGCCGCTTCCGGGGTGCCCATCAGCGTCAGGCGTTCGTCATGGCCGTACAGGCGCTGGGCCTCGGGCATGGCTTCGGGATCGAAGGCGCGGACCTTGGCCCCGGCCGCCCACAGCGCCTCCATCAGGGCGCGGCTGGGGGCGTCGCGCATGTCGTCGGTGTTGGGCTTGAACGATAGGCCCCAGAGGGCGAAGGTACGGCCCTTGAGGTTGTCGCCGAAGTAAGCGCTGATGCGCTCGAACAGCTTGTGCTTCTGGCGCTGGTTGATGGCTTCCACCGCGCGCAGCAGGTCGCTGGAGCAACTGGCGTCGTCCGCGCTGTGGATCAGGGCCTGGACGTCCTTGGGGAAGCAGGAGCCGCCGTAGCCGCAGCCGGGGTAGATGAAGTGGTAGCCGATGCGCGGGTCGGCGCCCATGCCCTGGCGCACCGCTTCGATGTCGGCGCCCAGGTGCTCGGCCAGCTCGGCGATCTGGTTGATGAAGCTGATCTTGGTGGCGAGCATGCAGTTGGCGGCGTACTTGGTCAGCTCGGCGCTGCGCAGGTTCATGCACAGGATGCGGTCGTGGTTGCGGTTGAACGGCTCGTAGATCTCGCGCATCACGTCCAGCACCTCGGGACGCTCGCAGCCGATGACGATGCGGTCGGGGCGGCGGCAGTCGGCCAGGGCCGAGCCTTCCTTGAGAAATTCCGGGTTGGACACGATATCGAAGTCCAGGCTGCGGCCATGCTGGCTCAGCACCTTGTGGATGTGCGCCTTGACCAGGTCGCCGGTGCCCACCGGCACCGTGGATTTCTCGACGATCACCACCGGCGCCTTGCGGTGCAGGGCGATGCCCTCGGCCACCGCGAACACCGCGCCGAGGTCGGCCGAGCCGTCGGCGAGCGGCGGCGTGCCGACGGCGATGAACTGCACCAGGCCGTGGGCCGCGGCCACCTCCACCTCGCTGGTGAAGCGCAGGCGGCCGGCTTCCAGGTTCTCCTTCACCAGCTCGGCCAGGCCGGGTTCGTAGATGCTCACCTGGCCGCGCTGCAGCTTGGCGACCTTGGCCTGGTCGATGTCCATGCAGACCACGTCGTGGCCCACTTCGGCCATGACCGCGGCCTGCACCAGGCCGACGTAGCCGATCCCGAATACGCTGATTTTCATGGTTGTGTCCTGGTTACAGGTGGTTCGAGTGCGCCGGTCCACTGCCGCCCTGGCTTGGGCCAGCATGCCGGTGCTTCGTTACGGTTCTTTTGCCGCGCGGCGCGTTGATGGTCAGCACGCCGGCGATCACCAGGGCCACGCCGAGGGCGCCGCGGGCGTTCAGCGGTTCGCCGAAGCCGGGCAGCGCGGCGGCGCCCAGGTAGACCAGGGCGTAGCTGATGCTCAGAAGCGAATAGGCGCGGCCCAGCGGCAGGTGGCGCAGGGCGCCCAGCCAGCACAGCAGCGACAGCGCGTAGGCCAGCACGGCGGCGGCGAGCATCCCCAGCAGTGGCAGGTGGTAGGTGCTCAGCGCTTGCAGCCACTGCGCCGGCTCGGGCAGGCGCACCATGGCCCAGCGCATGCCCAATTGGGCGCCACTGACCAGGCCTACGCTGCCCAGCGCCAGGGCGAAGCCGGTGACGCGGCTCATGCCTGCGCCCCCAGCAGCGCCACGCCGGCGCCGATCAGCAGGATGCCCAGCCAGTGGCGCGCATCGACGCTTTCGCCGAAGAGCAGGCGCGCGGCCAGGGTGACCAGCACGAAGTTCAGGCTCAGCATCGGGTAGGCCAGGCCCACCGGCAGGCGCTGCAACAGCAGCAGCCAGAGCAGCAGGGCGGCGCCCAGGCAGGCCATGGCCAGCAGCAGCCAGGGCGACAGCAGCTTGCCCGCAAGGCCGAGGCTGCGTTCGCCCCAGCCGTCCACGGCGAGCTTCTGCGCCACCTGGCCGAGGCAGGTGAGCAGGCACACGGCGGCGAGCAGCACGGCGGTCATGGCGCTGCCTGCGGGATCAGCAGGAACACCAGGTGGTTTTCCCGGTAGCTGGTGACGTCCCGCGGCATCAGCGCCAGCTCGGCTTCGTCGCCGGGGCTGTTGACGCGCAGGATCACGCCCACCGGCCCCTTGCGGCGCGCATTGGCGAGCCAGGCGGGGAAGCCTTCCAGGCTCAGCGAGCGGCCCTGGGCGTCGGGGTAGCCGAGGCCGTACTTGAGCTCGCCCTCGGTGTTGAGCAGGAACACCTCGCTGCGCCCGGTGCGCCAGGCCAGCGCCGAGGCGCCGCCCAGGTCGTTGCTCAGCAGGGTGCGGGCGCTGGCCAGCTCCTCCAGGTGCTGGGCGATGAACTGGTCGGGCATCTTGCTGTTGACCATGCGCTCGGGCATCGCTGCCGGCGCCGCAGCCACCAGCAGCCAGGCGGCCAGCGCCGGCGCGGCCCACAGTTGCTGCGGGCGCAGCCATTGCAGGGCGCCGCACAGGGCCCAGAGGGCGCAGACCAGGCCGATCAGCAGCAGGCTCGGCAGTTGCTGGTGGTACAGCGCCTTCTTCGCCTGCAGGAATGCCAGTGCGGCCAGGCCGAGCAGGCCCAGCAGCAGGTTCAGCGCGCCGTTCAGGCGCAGCGCCCGCAGGCGCCCGCTCTCCAGGGCGCTGGCCAGGGCATCGGCCATCAGCAGGGCCAGGGGCGCGAAGCAGGGCATGATGTAGGTCGGCAGCTTGCCCTTGGCCAGGCTGAAGAACAGGAAGGGCATGGCGAACCACAGCAGCAGGAACACCGCGTGGGGCGCGCGGCGCGCCTGCCAGCCGCGCTGGAAGGCGGCGGGGACCAGCAGCGTCCAGGGCGCCGCGCAGGCGAACAGCAGCGGCACGAAGAACCAGAACGGCCGCGCGTGCTGGGCGTCGCTGCCGGCGAAGCGCTGGATGTGCTCGTGCCAGAAGAAGAAATGCCAGAAGTCCGGCTCGCGCAGGTGTACTGCCAGCACCCAGGGCAGGCTGGCCAGCAGCGCCACCAGCACCGCCAGCGGGCCGAGCAGGAAGAGTTCGCGCAGGCGCCGGCGCCACAGCGCGTAGGGCAGCGCCACCAGCACCGGCAGCAGGCCGGCGAGGAAGCCCTTGGTCATGAAGCCCATGGCGCAGGCCGCGCCCAGCGCCACCCAGGCGCCGAGGCGGGCGCGGGGCGAGGTGGCCTCGAAGGCGAACCACAGGGCGAACAGGCTCAGGTTCACCCACAAGGTGAATTGCGGGTCGAGGTTGGCGTAGCCGGCTTGCCCGGCGATCAACGCGAAGCTGGCGTAGAGCAGCGCGGCCATCCACGCCCGGCCCGGCTGCGGCCACAGCCGCCGGCCCAGCAGCCAGACCAGCAGGGTGCTGCAGGTGCTGACCAGCACCGAGGCGAAGCGCACGCCGAACAGGTTCTCGCCGAACGCCGCCTGGCCGAGGGCGACCAGCCAGTAGCCGGCGATGGGCTTCTCGAAGTAGCGCAGGCCGAGGAAGTGCGGCGCTACCCAGTCGCCGCCATGCAGCATGTCCTGGGCGACCTGCGCGTAGCGCGTCTCGTCGGGTATCCACAGGCCGTGCAGGCCCAGCGGCACGAGGAAGAACAGGACCAGCACGGCCCCGGCCAGCAAGCTATAGCGCCGGTTCATCGCTGTACGCCCAGCCAGCCTTCGCGGCCCGCCAGGCTGCCGCGGCGCAGTTCGCCCAGCGGCAGCGTCGCCGGGTCGGCCGGCAGCAACTGGCCGAGGGAGCGGAAGCGGATGCCGCCCTCGCGGGCATGGCCCAGCAGCGCGCGGAAGGCGTCGGCCATGACGATGCCTTCCACCTCGGCGTGCACGGTGTAGACGTTCAGCGCCTGCGGGCGGAAGCGAGCCATGATGAAGTCGTTGAAGGCGTCGGCGGAAAGGTCCGGGCCCACCACCTCGTCGAAGGTCGGCAGGTCCACCGGCACCTGCGGGGTGCCCGGGCGGCCGTCGGCCAGGCGCGGGCGGAACGGCGAGGCGCCGCGGCAGTCGCTGTTGTAGCGGAAGCCGAAGGCCTCCTTGGCCTGCACGGTGCGCTCGTCGGCGCGCCAGCCGGCCACCGCCGAGCAGTCCACGCGCTGGCCGAGGATGTCGCTGAGGCTGTCCACGCCCAGGGCGATCTGCCGGTGCAGTTGTTCGGCGCTCCAGTGGCCGGCGTTGGCCTGCCAGCCGTGGTGGTCCCAGGCGTGCAGGCCGACCTCGTGGCCGGCGGCCAGGGTGCGCCGCATCAAGGGGCCGAGGTCGCGGCCGATGGGCCGGCCGGGCCAGGCGGTGCCGGCCAGGAGGATGTCCCAGCCGTACAGGCTGGCGGCCTTCGAACGCAGCATCTTCCACAGGAAGCGCGGCCGCGCCAGGCGCCACAGGTGGCGGCCCATGTTGTCCGGGCCGACGCTGAAGAAGAAGGTCGCCTTCACCCCCGCCTCGTCGAGCAGCTCCAGCAGCCGCGGCACGCCGTCACGGGTGCCGCGGTAGGTGTCGACGTCGATGCGCAGCCCGGCCTGCATCAGCTGGCGACCCTCAGCTTGCCGGCCTGCTGCTGCTCGGCGATGGCCTCGCGCAGGAAGAAGTCGAGGGTCTTGGCGATGGTCTCGCGCATGTGCACCTTCGGCTCCCAGTCCAGCAGGCGGCGGGCGTTGTCGATGCTCGGTTTGCGGTGCGCCACGTCCTGGTAGCCGTCGCCGTAGAAGCTGCGGCTCTCCACCTCGCGGAAGCCGGCGAAGGGCGGGAAGTGCGCGCGCAGCGGGTGGGCCTCGAACTGGCGCAGCAGTTCCTCGCCCAGCTCGCGGATGCTCGCCTCGTTGTCCGGGTTGCCGATGTTGACGATCTGCCCGTCGCAGCGCCCGCCGTCGTTGTCGACGATGCGCGCCAGGGCCTCGATACCGTCGTCCACGTCGGTGAAGCAGCGTTTCTGCGCGCCGCCGTCGACCAGGCGGATCGGCGTGCCTTCCACCAGGTGCAGGATCAGCTGGGTGATGGCCCGCGAACTACCGATGCGCGCCGAGTCCAGGCGGTCCAGGCGCGGGCCCATCCAGTTGAACGGGCGGAACAGGGTGAAGCGCAGGCCCTTCTGGCCGTAGGCCCAGATCACCCGGTCGAGCAGCTGCTTGGACACCGAGTAGATCCAGCGCTGCTTGTTGATCGGGCCCACCACCAGGTTGGAGCTGTCCTCGTCGAAGCTGGCGTCGCTGCACATGCCGTACACCTCGGAGGTGGACGGGAAGATCACCCGCTTGCCGTACTTCACGCAGTAGCGCACCAGCTTGAGGTTTTCCTCGAAGTCCAGTTCGAACACGCGCAGCGGGTTGCGGGTGTATTCGATGGGGGTGGCGATGGCTACCAGCGGCAGCACCACATCGCACTTCTTGATGTGGTACTCGATCCACTCGGTGTGGATGCTGATGTCGCCCTCGACGAAGTGGAAGTCCGGGTTGCTCTTCAGCCGTTCGATGGCGTCGGAGCCGATGTCCAGGCCGTACACCTCGTAGTGGCCGTCGCGCAGCAGGCGCTCGGAGAGGTGGTTGCCGATGAAGCCGTTGACGCCGAGGATCAGCACCCGCGTCTTGCGCCGGGGCTTGCCCACCGCGTGCAGCCGCGAGCCGGTCACCAGGCCCATCTCGCGGGCCAGTTGCGCGCCGGCGAGGAACAGCCCGGCGTCGCCCTGCTGGCCGGCGACTACCTCCAGGCTGTCTTCGCCGCAGGCGATGCGCAGCGGCTCCACACTGAGCACGGCGCCGGCCGGGCGGCCCTGGTTGCCGGGCACCACCTTCGACTGCCAGACGATCAGCTTGCGCTCGCCCACCGGGGCGAAGGCGCCGGGGTAGGGCTGCGTCACCGCGCGCACCAGGTTGTGCAGCTCGCCGGCCGGGCGGCGCCAGTCGAGCAGGCCGTCGGCGGGGGTGCGGCGGCCGAAGTAGCTGGCCTGGCTTTCGTCCTGCTCGCGCTCGACGAAGTCGCCTTCGAGCATCGCCGGCAGCAGCCGGTCGAGCAGTTCGCCGGCGGCCTCGCGCAGCTTGCCGTGCAGGCTCAGGGCGGTGTCTTCGGCGTCGATGGCCACGCGCTGCTGGGCGATGATGGCGCCGGCGTCGGGGCGCTTGACCATGCGGTGGAGGGTCACGCCGGTCTCGCTTTCGCCGTTGACCAGCACCCAGTTGGCCGGGGCGCGGCCGCGGTAGCGCGGCAGCAGCGAGCCGTGCAGGTTGAAGGCGCCGCGGCGGGCGCAGGCCAGCAGTTCCTCGCCTAGCAGGTGGCGGTAGTAGAACGAGAAGATGAACTGCGGCTGCAGCTCGCGGATGCGCGCGATCCACAGCGGATGGTTGACGTCCTCCGGGGCGTGCACCGGGATGCCGCGCTGCGCGCACAGCTGCGCCACCGAGCCGAAGAAACGGTTCTCCCGCGCGTCGTCGGCGTGGGTGAACACCGCGTCGATCTGGTAGCCGGCGGCCAGCAGGGCTTCGATGCCGGCGCAGCCGATGTCGTGGTAGGCGAATACGAGGGTCTTGGCGCTCATTGGGCTAGGGACTCGACGGCAGGGGTAGGGGAGATCGACGCGGTGCTGGCGGTGGGCAGGGCCGCGCCGCGCGCCACGCGCTCGATGAAGAAGCGCGGGCGGGCGCGCACGTCGTTGTACATGCGGCCCAGGTACTCGCCGAGCAGGCCCATGCCGACCAGCTGCACGCCGCTGAACAGGAAGAGGATGGCGAACAGCACGAACAGGCCGTTGCCGGCCCAGGCCGCGCCGAACAGCAGGCGCAGCACCAGCAGCAGGGCGCCGAAGGCGGTGCCGGCCAGGGCCATGCCGGCGCCGACCAGGCTGAGCAGGCGCAGCGGGCTGGTGGTCATGCAGGTGACCAGGTCGAACATCAGGTTGACCAGGCGCAGGAAGCCGTACTTCGACTCGCCGTGCTCGCGCTCGGCATGGCCGACGACTATCTCGCTGGTGTGGCGGGCGAAGCTGTTGGCCAGGATGGGGATGAAGGTGCTGCGCTCGCGGCAGGCCAGCATCGCCTTGACGATGCCGCGGCGGTAGGCGCGCAGCATGCAGCCGTAGTCGCTCATGGCCACGCCGGTGGAGCGCTGCACGGCCAGGTTGATCAGCTTCGACGGCCAGCGGCGCAGGGCCGAGTCCTGGCGGTTGCCGCGCACCGTGCCGACCACGTCGTAGCCCCTGGCGGCCTGCTCGACCAGGCGCGGGATTTCCTCCGGCGGGTTCTGCAGGTCGGCGTCGAGGGTGATCACCAGGTCGCCGCGGCACTGCTCGAAGCCGGCCATGATCGCCGCGTGCTGGCCGTAGTTGCGGTTGAGGATGACCGCCAGCACGTGGCTGTCGGGCGCCTCGGCGGCTTCCTGGAGCAGCTCGGCGGAGCCGTCGCGGCTGCCGTCGTCGACCAGCACGATTTCGTAGGCGCGGCCGAGCTGGTGGCAGGCGGCGTCGGTGCGGCGCAGCAGTTCGGGCAGGCTGTCCTGCTCGTTGTACACCGGGATGACCACGGAGACGCAGTCGATGGCATAGGGTTTCACGGGTTCACCGAAGAAGGGTTTCGCAGGCCCCGACCACGCGCTCCAGGTCGGCGTCGGTCATGTCGGGGAACAGCGGGATGGAACACAGGCGCGCCGAGTTCCATTCGGTGGCGGGCAGGCTGACGCCGGGGAAGCGCTGGCGGTACCAGGTGTGCAGGTGGGTGCCGATGAAGTGGATGCCGCTGCCGATGCCGCGCTGCTGCAGGGCCTGCATGAAGGCGTCGCGATGCATGCCGCAGGCCTGCTCGTCGATGCGCAGGATGAACAGGTGCCAGGCGTGCTGCTGCGGGTAGCCGGGCACGCTCAGCGGCTGCACCGGCAGGTGCGCCAGGCGCTCCAGATACTGCGCGGCGAGTTCGGCGCGGCGGGCGTTGAGGGCGTCCAGGCGCTCCAGCTGTATCAGGGCGATGGCGGCGTTGATGTCGGTGAGGTTGTACTTGAAGCCCGGCTCGATCACCTGCGCCTGGGGCTTGCGGCCGTGGCTCAGGCGGTCGTAGGCGTCCACCCCCAGGCCGTGGAACTTCAGGGTGCGCACGCGGTTGGCCAGGGCCTCGTCGTCGCTGACGAACATCCCGCCCTCGGCGCAGGTCATGTTCTTGATGGCGTGGAAGGAGAAGATCGCAGTGCCGCGTGAACCGACGTGGCGGCCACGGTAGCGGGTGCCGGCGGCGTGGGCGGCGTCCTCGATCACCGCGATGCCGTGTTTTTCGGCCAGGGCGTAGAGCGGGTCGAGGTCGAAGGCGGCGCCGGCGTAGTGCACCGGGATGATCGCCTTGGTGCGCGGGGTGATGGCCGCCTCGATGCGCGCGGCGTCGGTCATCAGGGTGTCGCGGTCGACGTCGACGAACACCGGCGTGGCGCCCAGCAGGCAGATCATGTTGGCGGTGGACACCCAGGTCTGCGACGGGGTGATCACCTCGTCGCCCGGGCCGATGCCCAGCGCCAGCAGGGCGATGTGCATGGCGCCGGTGGCCGAGGCCACGGCCACGGCGTGCTTGCAGCCGACGTAGTCGGCGAAGCGCTGCTCCAGCAGCTGGTTCTGCGGGCCGGTGGTGATCCAGCCGGAGCCGAGCACCTGGCTGACGGCCTGGATTTCCTCGACGCCGATGCTGGGCCGGGAGAAGGGGAGGAACGCGTTGTCCATGCGGGTCACGGGACTGTGGCCATTGAATGCATCCATGCTCGCCGAGCAATCGTTAAGAACCCGTTATGAGCATGTTCGGAAAATGTCGGCTGGCCGCCTGCACCGTCCCGGGGCGGCGAAAAAACGCTGACCTGGGCCGCCCGGCGCCTTTCGCCAGAGTCTTCGGCGCTTGCCGCGCAGGGCGCCGAAAATGGGCCCGCAGGCCGCGGCCGCTCTATTCCGGGGCAAATTGAACGAGCGCTCGATTTGGCCGGAAAACACTGTTGAACACTCGTTCATTCGTGGTTATGGTGATGCCACGCCCCGCCGCCGAACGCCGTTCCAGCCGCGGGTTCTCCGTCATTCGGGTGAGGTCCGTGCATGCGTTATTCGTCGCTTGTGGACAGGATGGTCGGGCCAGGCGCAGCCGCCTGGGATATCCACTACGCCGCCGTGGCGGCGCAACGCGCCGGGGAGGACGCGATCGTCCTCAGCGTCGGCGATCCGGACTTCGCCACCCCGGCCTTCATCACCGACGCCGCGGTGGCCTCGCTGCAGGCCGGTGACACCCATTACAGCGACGTGGCCGGGCGCCCGGAACTGCGCCAGGCCATCGCCGACCTGTACCGGCGGCGCTTCGACCTGCAGGTGGGCGCAGACAGCGTCATCGTCCTCGCCGGTGCGCAGAACGCCCTGTTCGCCGCCGTCCTGTGCCTGCTGGAGGCCGGCGACGAAGTCATCGTCTTCGACCCGGTCTACGTCACCTACGAGGCCACCTTGAAGGCCACCGGCGCCAAGCTGGTGGCGGTGCCCACTCCCGCCGACAACGGCTTCCGCCTCGACGCGGCGGCCCTGGAAGCGGCCATCACCCCGCGCACCAAGGCGATCTTCTTCGCCAATCCGAACAACCCCACCGGCGTGGTCATGCGCCCCGACGAGCTGCGCGCCATCGCCACCGTCGCCGAGCGCCACGACCTCTGGGTGGTGGTGGACGAGGTGTACGAGGCGCTGACCTTCGAGCAGCCGCACCAGAGCTTCGCCGCGCTGCCGGGCATGGCCGCGCGCACCCTGAGCCTGGGCAGCCTGTCCAAGTCCCACGCCATGACCGGCTGGCGCGCCGGCTGGATAGTCGCTGAGCCGAAGCTGGTCGGGCACATCGAGAACCTGGCGCTGAACATGCTCTACGGCCTGCCCGGCTTCGTGCAGGAGGCCGCGCTGGCGGCGGTGCGCCGCCACGACGAGGTGGCCGCCGGGATGCGCGAGGTCTACCGCCGGCGCCGCGACCTGGTGCTGCGGCAGCTGGTGCGCAGCCCGCGGCTGAAGGTGCTGAGCCCCGAGGCCGGGATGTTCGTGATGGTCGACGTGCGCGGCACGGGCCTCAGCTCCCTGGACTTCGCCTGGCAGCTGTTCCGCGCCCGCGGCGTGTCGGTGCTCGACGCCGCCGCTTTCGGGCCCCAGGCCGACGGCTTCGTGCGGCTGTCCTTCACCCTGGCCGACGAGACCCTGGCCGAGGCCTGCGAGCGCATCCTCGCCTTCGTCGAATCCCTGCCCGCGGCCTCCCCTGTAGGAGCGGGCCCTGCCCGCGAATCGCGCGCAGGGCGCGCTCCTACACAGAGCGTACCGGCGCAGCCCGCCGGCAAACCCGTGATCGAAGTCCGTGACCTGCACAAGCGCTTCGGCCAGTTCGAGGTGCTCAAGGGCGTCTCGCTGTCGGCCCGCGAGGGCGGCGTGGTCTCGCTGATCGGCGCCAGCGGCTCGGGCAAGAGCACCCTGCTGCGCTGCATCAACATGCTGGAGGTGCCCAACGCCGGCAGCGTCAGCGTCGACGGCGAGATCATCCGCCTCGACCAGGACCGCCACGGCGAGCCGCGGGTGGCCGACCAGAAGCAGCTGACGCGGATCCGTTCGCGGCTGGGCATGGTGTTCCAGAACTTCAACCTGTGGCCGCACCGCACCGTGCTGGAGAACCTGATGGAGGCGCCGACCTTCGTCCTCCACGAGAGCAAGGCCGAGGCCCGCGAACGTGCCGAGGCGCTGCTGGCGCGGGTGGGCCTGGCGGAGAAGCGCAACGAATACCCGGCCTTCCTCTCCGGCGGCCAGCAGCAGCGCGTGGCCATCGCCCGCGCCCTGGCGGTGCGGCCGAAGGTGATGCTGTTCGACGAGCCGACCTCGGCGCTGGACCCGGAGCTGGTCGGCGAGGTGCTGCGGGTGATCCGCTCCCTGGCCGAGGAGGGCCGCACCATGATCCTAGTGACCCACGAAATGGCCTTCGCCCGCGACGTCTCCAGCCACGTGGCCTTCCTCCACCAGGGCCTGATCGAGGAGGAGGGCACCCCCGAGGAGGTCTTCGCGCGGCCGCGCAGCGAGCGCTGCCGGCAGTTCGTCAACGCGCACCAGAATCGTTGAACCGGCCGCCCCGCGCGGCCACCCGGGCAAGCTTCTAGCACGACAAACCACAAGAAAGCGGAAGGGGCATCATGAACAGACAGGGTCTTTGCGGTTGGTTGGCGGGTGCGGCATTGCTGGCGGCGGGCATGGCCAGCGCGCAGGCGGAGACATTGCGCTTCGCCCTGGCGGCGGAGCCCTACCCGCCGTTCTCGGTGAAGCAGCCGGACGGCCAGTGGACCGGCTTCGAGCCGGACCTGATCCACAAGGTCTGCGCCGAGATGAAGGCGCAGTGCGAGATCGACGAGGTGGCCTGGGACGGCATCATCCCGGCGTTGATGGCGAAGAAGATCGACGTCATCTTCAATTCCATGTCCATCACCGACGAGCGTGAGAAGCAGATCGCCTTCAGCGTGCCCTACTACGACACCCCGGTGGCGGTGGCCGCGCCGGCCGCCAGCGACATCACCATCAGCCCCGAGGGCCTGAAGGGCAAGGTGATCGGCGTGCAGATCTCCACCGTCAGCTCCAACTACCTGAAGAAGTACTACGAGAAGATCGCCGACGTGCGCTACTACGACACCCAGGACTCGGTGAACGCCGACCTGGTGGCCGGGCGCATCGACCTGATGATGGCCGACGGCATCGCCGTGAAATCCTTCCTCGACTCCCCCGACGCCAAGGCCGCCGGCATCGTCAGCAAGGGCGAGGTGCCCCACGACCCGCTGTTCGGCCGCGGCGTGGGCGCCGGCCTGCGCAAGGACGACACCGCGCTGAAGGCCAGGCTCGACGAGGCCATCGGCAAGCTGCTGGCCAGCGATGACTACAAGGCGCTGTCGGACAAGTACTTCGGCCTCAGCGTCGCGCCCAAGCAGCAGTGATGAGCCGGCGCCGCCCCTGCCCGGGCGGCGCCGTCGTTCGAGGAATTCGCCATGCAATCCTATCTCGACCTCGTCGGCTTCGGCGCCCAGGGCTGGGGGCCGGCGCTGCTGCGCGGGCTGCTGGTCACCCTGCAGATATCCTTCGGCGCCTTCCTGGTCGGCATGCTGATCGGCCTGGGCGCCGCCAGCGCCAAGCTCAACGGCCCGCGCCCGCTGGCCGCCGCCGCGCGCGGCTACACCACGCTGTGCCGGGCGGTGCCGGAGCTGCTGCTGATCCTGCTGCTGTACTACGTCGGCTCCATGGGCCTGAACCAGTTGTTCGCCTGGCTCGGCTACGGCGACGTGAAGCTCAACGGCACCATGGTCGCCATCGCCGTGCTCGGCCTGGTGCAGGGCGCCTACGCCTCGGAAATCTTCCGCGGCGCCATCCAGGCCATCCCCTACGGCCAGATCGAGGCGGCGCGGGCCTATGGCATGCACGGCTTCGGCCTGTTCCGCCGCGTCACCCTGCCGATCATGGCGCCCAACGCCCTGGCCGGGATGGCCAACCTGTGGGTCAACCTGATCAAGGACAGCGCGCTGATCAGCGTGGTGGGCACCAACGAGCTGCTCTACACCGCCAAGCAGGCCGCTGGATCGACGCGCCACTACCTGACCTTCTACCTCACCGCGGCGGCGCTGTACTACCTGCTCACGGTGCTCTCCAACCTGTTCTCCGGCTGGCTCGAGCGGCGTTTCCGCCGCTGGATACCGGCGGTATGAGGCGCGCGCGATGAGCGATCACTGGATATTCAGCTACGCCAGCCTGCTGCTGCGCGGCCTGGGCACCACCCTGTCGCTGCTGCTGGTCAGCGCCGTGCTCGGCTTCGCCCTGGCGCTGCTGGTGGCGCTGGCGCGGATGTCGCGCAACCTGTTCGTGGCCAAGGCCAGCCTGGCCTTCACCAGCGTCATCCGCGGCACGCCGCTGCTGGTGCAGATCTACACCTGCTACTACGGCCTGGGCAGCCTGTTCGCCACCTACCCGCCGATCCGCAGCAGCTTCCTCTGGCCGTACCTGCGCGATGGCTACTGGTACATAGTGCTGGCGCTGGTGCTGTCGGTGGGGGCCTACGTCGGCGAGGTGGTGCGCGGCGGCCTCAAGGCCGTGCCGCGCGGCGAGCTGGAGGCCGCCGCGGCCTTCGGCATGCACCGCCGCCTGGTGCTCTACCGCGTGTGGCTGCCGCGGGCGATCCGCCTGCTGCTACCGACCCTGGCCGGGGAAACGGTGCTGCTGCTCAAGTCCACCGCGCTGGCCTCGACCATCGCCGTGGTCGACCTGCTGGGCGCGGCCAACGTGGTGCGCGCGCAGACCTTCCAGGTGTACCAGCCGCTGCTGCTGGTGGCGGCCATCTACGTGTGCCTGACGTTCATCATCGAGGGCTGTTTCAACCTGCTGGAGCGCACCGCGCCGGTCCGCCGCGAGTCCGCCGCGCCGCGTTCGCGCGCCGGCTGGGTGTTCTGGCGGCGCAAGGCGAAGGTCTAGGCGTAGGCGCCGCGGCGCAGGCCCTCGACCCAGTGGCGGCTGAGCTGCAGGCCGTCCTCGGCGCTGAAGGTGGTGGGGTTCAGGCACCACTCCAGCCACAGGCCGTCGAGCATGGCCGACAGGCCGATGGAGGCCAGGCGCGGGTTGGCGATGGCGAAGCCCTCGCTGCGGGCGAGGTCGGTGATCAGGCCTTCGAGCAGTTGCAGGTAGGCGCGGTAGCCGCGCTCGTGGGCTTCGTTGACCGGCGTGGAATGGCGGATGAGGCTCCAGAACACCACCCAGGGGCTGAGCAGGTCGGGGTCGAGCACGCCGGGGGAGAAGGAGCCGACCAGGAAGGCATCCAGGCGTGCGGCGGGGTCCAGGCCGGCGGCGGCGACGCTCTCGCGCAGCGACTGGGTGACGCCGGCGGCGAGGCTTTCATAGGCCTGTGCGACCAGCGCCTCGATGCTGCCGAAGTGGTGGTTGACCAGGCCCACGGCCACCCCCGCCTCCTTGGCGATGCGCCGCACCGAGATGCCGGCGTGGCCATCGGCGACCAGGCACTTGAGGCAGGCGCGCACCAGGTCCTCGCGGCGTTCCTCGGGCGTGGCGCGGCGGGCTTTCTGGCGGGGGCTGTCCACGCGGGGGAGTTCCTTGTGCGGGGCGCCGGGGCGCGGTGGGTGGAATCGATACTAGGGGGCGCCGGGCAAGTTTGCCATGCCCCGCGACGAGGGAGGAGGCAAGCATGATCGAAGACGTATCGCTGCGGCTGAGCGGGGATTCCGGCGCGCCATTGACGGTGCCGGCCTGGCGCATCGACGCCGGCCGGCCGGGGCCGCGGGTGCACCTGCAGGCCGGGGTCCACGCCGACGAAATCGCCGGCATGCTGGTGCTGCACCAACTGCTGCCGAGGCTGCGCCAGGCGGCGGAGCAGGGGAGGCTCAACGGCAGCGTGACGCTGGTGCCCCAGGCCAACCCCTTCGGCATCGGCCAGTTCCGCCAGGGGCGCATCCTCGGCCGCCATCACGAAGCGACGGCGCGCAACTTCAACCGCGGCTTCCCGGCCTCGGCGAAAGCCACGGGCACGGTGGACAACCTCAGCGACTGGCAGCGCCAGCTGGCCGCGCTGGCGGCGCCGGCGGACATCGTGCTGGACCTGCATACCGACGACGAGGCGCTGCAGTACCTCTACGTCCACGAACGCCTGTGGCCGGCGGCGCAGGACCTGGCCGCGGCGCTGCGCGCCGAGCTGGCGATCATCTGGGAAGGCGACAGCGACGGCGCCTTCGAGGAAGTGGTGATCGCACCCTGGCTGGCCGAGGATCGCTTTGACAGGCGCCTGGTGGCCACGGTGGAACTGCGTGGCCAGGGTGACGTCAGCGACGCGCTGGCGCAGCAGGATGCTGACGGGCTGTGGGCTTTTCTCTGCGGACGCGGTGTGATCGAGGAAGCGGTGGCGCTGCCGGCCTGGCAGGGGGTGGCGGTGCCCATGGGTTTCATGGAAACGGTGTTCGCGCCGGTGGCCGGGGTGCTGGTGTTCGAACGCGAACTGGGCGAGGTGGTGCAGGCTGGGGAGCGCTTCGCCCGCATCGTCGCGAGGCCGGGGGATGCCGGGAGCGAAGTGGTGCTGCGGGCGCCGCAGACCGGGTTGTTCGTTACCCGCTATCGTGACCGGTTGATCCCGCGCGGGGCGATTGCGGCGAAGTTTACCGGGTCGGCGCCGTCGTCCACCTGGACCTCCGGTGCGCTCGATCCATAACACCACACGCCCTTTCGGCTTTTTTGGCTTTTCGTAGGAGCGAGCTTGCTCGCGAACCAGCCCCACTGCGGAATCTGTTCGCGAGCAAGCTCGCTCCTACGAAGAGCACCGTGCGGCATCACAGCCAGATGGCGTTCCAGAAGGGATAGTCGGCGACGCGTTTCACCAGGCCTGCCCGCAGCGGATTGGCGATGATGTAGCGGGCGACGGCCTTGAGGTCTTCTTCATGCCGCAGAGCCCGGTCGTGGTAGCCGGATTGCCAGGCTTTTCCTGTTCGCTGCGAGGCTGCATTGATGGCGATAGCCGTGCGCGACTTGAAGCTTCGCATCACCTGTTCCAGGCGCTCTTCCTGCAGTTGCAACAGCCAATGGAGGTGATCCGGCATCAGAACCCAGGCGAGGGTCTGCAACTCCTCTGCATGGTGGATTTGCCGGCAGACCTGGCAGGCGGTCGCCCAGTCCTCGAAGAGGCGTTCGCGGTGGGGCGTGACCGTGGTGACCAGGTAGATCTGGCCGGGTATGGAATGACGGCCCTTGCGCAGGTCCTTTCCGTGGAAGCCCATGGGGTGCTCCTTGCTGGGGGGACGCTGGGAGCATGGCAGGGAGAGGTATCGGATTTATCCGGGAAGGAAGGTGTCTGGGGCGGTTCGCGAGCAAGCTCGCTCCTACAGGTCGGGCGTGGCACCTGCTTTTCGTAGGAGCGAGCTTGCTCGCGAACCCACCCAAACAAAAACGCCCGCACAACGGCGGGCGTTTTCACGAAGGCACCTGACTCAGTGATGCTCACGCGTAGCGCGGAAGGTGATGTCCGGCCAGCGCTCTTCCATCAGGCTCAGGTTCACCCGGGTGGGGGCCAGGTAGGTGAGGTGGCCGCCGCCGTCCACGGAGAGGTTCTCGAAGGCCTTGTCCTTGAACTCCTTGAGCTTCTTCTCGTCCTTGCACTCGATCCAGCGGGCCGACCAGACGTTGATCTGCTCGTAGGCGCACTCGACCTTGTATTCCTCCTTCAGGCGGCTGGCGACCACGTCGAACTGCAGCACGCCCACGGCGCCGAGGATGATGTCGTTGTTGCGCTCGGGGAAGAACACCTGGGTGGCGCCTTCCTCGGCCAGTTCCTGCAGGCCCTGGCGCAGCTGCTTGGACTTCAGCGGGTCCTTCAGGCGCACGCGGCGGAACAGTTCCGGGGCGAAGTGCGGGATGCCGGTGAAGCCCAGGTTCTCGCCCTCGGTGAAGGTGTCGCCGATCTGGATGGTGCCGTGGTTGTGCAGGCCGATGATGTCGCCGGCGTAGGCCTCTTCCAGCTGCTCGCGCTCGCTGGAGAAGAAGGTCAGGGCGTCGGCGATCTTCACGTCCTTGCCCAGGCGCACGTGGCGCATCTTCATGCCCTTCTCGTACTTGCCCGAGCAGATGCGCATGAAGGCGATGCGGTCGCGGTGTTTCGGGTCCATGTTCGCCTGGATCTTGAACACGAAGCCTGTGAACTTCTCCTCGGTGGGCTCGACGATGCGCTCGTGGGTGGCGCGCGCCAGCGGCTGCGGGGCCCAGTCGACGATGCAGTCGAGCACCTGGTCGACGCCGAAGTTGCCCAGGGCGGTACCGAAGAACACCGGGGTCATCTCGCCCTTGAGGAAGGCGTCCTTGTCGAACTCGTGGCAGGCGCCCTGCACCAGCTCCAGCTCTTCGAGGAAGTTGTCGTAGAGGTCGCCCAGGTGCGCGCGGGCCTCGTCGGAGTCGAGCTTGTCGATGACCTGGGTCTCGATGCGCTCGTGGCCGTGGCCGGGCACGTAGACGATGATCTTGTCCTCGGCCAGGTGGTACACGCCCTTGAAGTCCCGGTAGCAGCCGATCGGCCAGGTGATGGGCGCGGCCTTGATCTTCAGCACCGCCTCGATTTCGTCGAGCAGCTCGATGGGGTCGCGGATGTCGCGGTCGAGTTTGTTGATGAAGCTGACGATGGGCGTGTCGCGCAGGCGGCAGACTTCCATCAGGGCGATGGTCCGCGGCTCCACGCCTTTACCGCCGTCGAGCACCATCAGCGCCGAGTCCACCGCGGTCAGGGTGCGGTAGGTGTCTTCGGAGAAGTCTTCGTGGCCGGGGGTGTCGAGCAGGTTGACCATGTGCTCGCGGTAGGGGAACTGCATCACCGAGGTGGTGATGGAGATGCCGCGCTGCTTCTCCATTTCCATCCAGTCGGAGGTCGCATGGCGGTCGGACTTGCGCGACTTCACGGTACCGGCGACGGCGATGGCCTTGCCCATCAGCAGCAGCTTCTCGGTGATGGTGGTCTTACCGGCGTCGGGGTGGGAGATGATCGCGAAGGTGCGGCGCTTGGCGACTTCGGCGGCCTGGTTGGTCATGGGTGCGTGCCTGCTGGAGTTCGGTGACGGCGGGCGCGGTCGGCCCGGAAAAACGCGGGATTATAGCCCAAAGCCTTGCGTCGCCGGCAGGTGCGGCGACGCAAGGCCCCGCCTCAGTGGTCGTCGTCGGCCGCGGGCGCCTCGCCACGGTAGATGGTGCGCACCAGCGGGCCGATGGACAGGCCCTGGAGCAGGATGGACACCAGCACCACCACGTAGGTCAGGCTGAGGATCAGGTCGCGCTGCTCGCCCAGCGGCAGCGACAGCGCCAGGGCCACCGAGACGCCGCCGCGCAGGCCGCCCCAGACCAGGATGCGGATGGTCCCGCTCGGCACCTGGCGGCGCCCGGCCTCGGTCTGGCGCAGCACCAGGATGGCCGGGGCCACGGTGAGCAGGCGCGAGGCCAGCACCGCGCCGCCGAGGACCAGGGCGGCCACCACGTGCAGCCAGTTGAACGGCAACAGCAGCAGCTCCAGGCCGATCAGGGCGAACAGCAGGGCGTTGAGGATTTCGTCGATCAGCTCCCAGAACTTGTCGACGTAGCGCCGCGTCTCGTCGGACATGGCGTACTCGCGGACGTGGTTGCCGATGATCAGCCCGGCCACCACCATGGCGATCGGCGCCGACACGTGCAGGCGCGCGGCCAGGGCGGCGCCGCCGATGACCAGGGCGAGGGTCAGCATCACTTCCACCTGGTACTGATCGATGCCGCGCATCATCAGGAACACCCCGTAGCCCAGCGCCGCGCCGAACAGCACGCCGCCCACCGCTTCCTGCAGGAACAGCCAGGCGGTGGCCGAGACGGTCGGCGCCTCGCCGGCCTGGAGGATGCCCAGGAGGATGGTGAACACCACCACCGCGGTGCCGTCGTTGAACAGCGACTCGCCGACGATGGTGGTGGCCAGCGGCTTGGGCGCGCCGGCCGAGCGCAGGATGCCGAGCACCGCGATGGGGTCGGTGGGCGAGATGAGCGCGCCGAACAGCAGGCAGTAGATGAAGTCCACGTGCCAGCCGAACAGGGCGAAGGTGTAGTGCGCCAGGTAGCCGATCACCGTGGTGGCGATCAGCACGCCGAAGGTGGCCAGCAGGCCGATGGGCCACTTGTAGTTGCGCAGGTCGCTGAGGTTCACGTGCAGGGCGCCGGCGAACAGCAGCGCGGGCAGGAACCAGGTCATCAGCACTTCGGAGAAGTCGATGCGGCGGATGATCTGCTGCATCTCCACCTCCAGCACCGGGTAGCCGGCCATCGACAGGCCCTGGGCGAGGAGCGAGAACACCAGCGCCGTGGCCATCACGCCGATGGTCGGCGGCAGCCGCACGAAGCGGTAGTTCACGTAGGTGAGCAGGGTGGTGAGCGTGATGAACGCCGCGGCGAGGTCGAGCATGTCGCAGGTACTCCTTGGCAAGGCAAGTGGGCCGGCCCCAGTGACCTATCCCTGGGTCGGGGGCACGCGGAAAGAGACCGGATGATAACCGGATATGGCGGGCATATTGGCGAGCGCCGAGGTTTCGTCCGACAGGGGCGGGGAGTATGGGTTCCTCCCGTGGTTAGGGTTTCCGAGCCTGGTGCGCGAACTTTCTCCAAAACCTGGTGCGTGACGATGCTGGGGATGAACCCTCGTCGCTGTCCCCGGTCTGTCAAAAAGAAGGGGGATGATCGGGGCGTTCCGAAACCCCTGGAAAGCCCGTGCTGTGCGGTATTCCGTGCATTTTGTGGAGTATCTAGAACAGTCAACCGGCAAGGCGACAAAGGGATTCGGGAAAGCGGTAATTTCTGGTTGAACTCACGGACTTCAGGTCCTAAAGTTCGCGCCCGAACGTCCATGCTGGAAACGATCCATCCGGCTCAAGTACTGACGACGAGAGTCTGCCTGACTAATCAGTTCAGTGGTTTCTGCGAGCCCTTCGCAGAAAGCGCCGGGCACCAGGTGATACTCGGCGACATGCCTTGGGAAGTAGGCGAACCAAAGTGGGGAAACGGATTAGACGTTCAGCTTCACCCCTACGTATCCATGTGTTTTGCCATTGGGAGTCCCAACCATGTCCATCAAGGTCGAGGATTACTTCGCCCCTGAAACCTTCCAGCGTATGAAGGCATTTGCCGACAAGCAGGAAACCCCCTTCGTCGTCATCGACAAGCAGACCATCGCCGACGCCTACGACCAGCTGACCCACTGCTTCCCGTTCGCCAAGGTGTACTACGCGGTCAAGGCCAACCCGGCCACCGAGATCACCGAGCTGCTGCGCGACAAGGGCTCGAACTTCGACATCGCCTCGATCTACGAGCTGGACAAGGTGATGAAGACCGGGGTCGGCCCGGAGCGCATCAGCTACGGCAACACCATCAAGAAAGCCAAGGACATCCGCTACTTCTACGAGAAGGGTGTGCGCCTGTTCGCCACCGACTCCGAGGCCGACCTGCGCAACATCGCCAAGGCCGCGCCGGGCTCGAAGGTCTACGTGCGCATCCTCACCGAGGGTTCGACCACCGCCGACTGGCCGCTGTCGCGCAAGTTCGGCTGCCAGACCGACATGGCCATGGACCTGCTGATCCTCGCCCGCCAGCTGGGCCTGGTGCCCTACGGCATCTCCTTCCACGTCGGCTCGCAGCAGCGTGACATCTCCGTGTGGGATGCCGCCATCGCCAAGGTCAAGGTGATCTTCGAGCGCCTGAAGGAAGAAGACGGCATCGAACTGAAGATGATCAACATGGGCGGCGGCTTCCCGGCGAACTACATCGCCAAGACCAACGACCTGGAAACCTACGCCGAGGAGATCATCCGCTTCCTCAAGGAAGACTTCGGCGACGACCTGCCGGAGATCATCCTCGAGCCGGGCCGCTCGCTGATCGCCAACGCCGGCATCCTGGTCAGCGAAGTGGTGCTGGTGGCGCGCAAGTCGCGCACCGCGGTGGAGCGCTGGGTGTACGCGGACGTGGGCAAGTTCTCCGGCCTGATCGAAACCATGGACGAGTCCATCAAGTTCCCGATCTGGACCGAGAAGAAGGGCGAGATGGAAGAAGTGGTGATCGCCGGCCCGACCTGCGACAGCGCCGACATCATGTACGAGCACTACAAGTATGGCCTGCCGCTGAACCTGGCCGCCGGCGACCGCCTGTACTGGCTGTCCACCGGCGCCTACACCACCAGCTACAGCGCGGTGGAATTCAACGGCTTCCCGCCGCTGAAGGCCTTCTACATCTGAGCCGCAGCTGAACCGAAGAAACCCCGCCGATGCGGGGTTTTTTCTTTTGTCCCAGCCAATGCCTTTCCGACTGCGCCGAGGTGCTTTTCGTAGGATTGCCGGAGGAGCGGCTTTTCGTAGGAGCGAGCTTGCTCGCGAACCGGGCTGGCACGGTGCTGGAGGGTTGGTTCGCGAGCAAGCTCGCTCCTACGAAGAGCACCTCGGCGCAGCCTACAGTTCCTGGATGGCACGGACGTAGGAGTGGACTCTGTCCGCGATAGCCGGAGGTATCGGCGCGATTCGCGGATGAGATCCGCTCCTACGCTACTCCACCCACGCCATACCCATGTAGGAGCGCGCCCTGCGCGCGAAATCGCGGGCAGGGCCCGCTCCTACAGTTCCAGGGACGCACGGGCGTAGGAGCGGACCTTGTCCGCGATAGCCGGAGGTATCGGCGCGATTCGCGGATGAGATCCGCTCCTACGCTACCCCACCCACGCCATTCCATGTAGGAGCGCGCCCTGCGCGCGAAATCGCGGGCAGGGCCCGCGCTGCTTCAACCCTCGTTGGCCTGGCGCACCTGGACGGCGGCCGGCGCCTTGCTTGCCTTGGCCAACTGCTGGTCGCCCATTGCGTTATCCAGCGGCAGCTTGTCGAACTCGTGCAGGCCGTTCTTCGCGTAGGGGTCGCCGATCCAGCGGGGTGCCGCCACGAAGCGCTCGTTGACCAGGCTCTTGCCCGGCTCGTAGCGGTCGTAGCTCAGGCCCGCCAGGTCGGACAGGGTGTGGATCAGGTGCGAGCTGCTGTAGGGCCTTTCGCTCAGCGCCTGCAGGTCGCGGGGGTGGGCCTGTTGCCAGCTCGGCGAGGTCCAGAGCAGGAAGGGGATGGTGTACATCGGCCGCGTCGGGTCGCCCTCGTTGCGCCCCAGGCGGTCGTGCTTGCCGGAGCTGAAGACCTCCTCGCCATGGTCGGAGAGGTACACCAGGAAGCCGTTCGGCTCGCTGGCGGCGTAGCGCTTGATCAGGCTGGCGACCACGAAGTCGTTGTGCAGCACCGCGTTGTCGTAGGCGTTGTAGGTGTCCGCCTGGTCGTCCGAGAGCCCGGCCGGCACGCCCTGGCGGTCCTTGAAGCGGGCGAACGCCTCGGGGTAGCGGTAGCGATAGTCCATGTGCGTGCCCAGCAGGTGCACCACGATGAGTTTCTTCGGCGCCGGGTCCTTGAGCACCTGTTCGAAGGGCGCGAAGACCACGTCGTCGTACTGGCGGGCGTTCTGGTTGCGCTGGTTGTTCAGGTAGAACTGCTCGTCCGTCTGCTGCGAGAAGGTGGTGAGCATGGTGTTGCGCTTGGTCATCGTCTGCTGGTTGGTGATCCAGAAGGTCTTGTAGCCGGCCTGTTTCATCAGGTTGATCAGCGACGGGTCGGTGAGGAAGCGGTCCGGGTGCTGCTCGTCGCCGAAGGTGAGGATCTGCTGCATCACCTCGATGGTGTAGGGGCGCGGCGAGACCACGTCCTTGAACACCGTCAGGTTGCGGTCGCCGGCGGCCAGGGCGTCGAGGTTCGGCGTGGTCGGCCGGTCGTAGCCGTACAGGTGCATGTGCTCGCGGGTGGTGGATTCGCCCAGCACCAGCACCAGGGTGCGCGGCGCCTCGCCGCTGTCATCCTTGAGGTTCTTCAGCGGCGGCAGGGCGGCGTTGCGCTGCAGCAGCTTCTGCATGTTGTCCAGCTGCTGGCGGTACTGCACATAGCCCACCACCAGTTGCCAGGGCACCGCCGGCTCCATGCGCTGTTGCACCTTCTCCAGGGCCTGGGCGAAGCTGCGCTCCTGGCTGACCATCTGCTTGTAGAAGGGGTACGCCAGGTTCGCCGCCACCAGCAGCACGGCCAGGACCACCCGGGCTGGCGCCGGCATGCGCAGCGGGCGCACGCGCCGCCACAGCAGCACCGCCACCGCCGTGTAGAACAGCAGCGCCAGGCACAGCCAGGTGCTGAAGTACTGGCTGAAGTATTCGCCGGCCTCGGCCGTGTTCGACTCGAACATGACGAAGATGACGCTCTGCGAGAACTCCTGGTGGTAGATGCCGAAGTAGCTCAGGCCCACCAGCGAGGCCGCCCACAGCACCAGGCCGATCAGCGCCGCCAGGCCGCGGGTGAAGCGCGGCAGCAGCAGCGGCGGGGCCAGCCACAGGCTGCTGAGGAAGAAGGCGTCGCGGAAGCCGGCGAAGCCGGTGGTGCCGCTGAACAGGATCAGCGCCTGGGTGACGCCGGAGAAGTACCAGAAGAACAGCAGCAGCCAGCCCAGGCCGGCCCAGTCCACCTTGCGGCGGGAGGGGGTGGTTGCAGTCGACACGCTTGCCTCGTCTTGCAGGGGCCGCCCGTGCAGGGCGGTCAGTTGGGCAGCGAGCCTAGCGGGGAGCGTGTGAAGGGCGAGGCAAGGGCGTGTGAAAAAAACGTCAAGAAATCGCTTACAGGCGCTTGAGCGCCGCGGCGAACAGGTCGGCGTCGGCCGTCTCGCCGAGCTCCGCGGCGCGCCGGTAGTAGGCCAGGGCCAGGCTGCGTAGTTGCGGCTGCGGCGCCTGTTCCAGCTGCTCGCGGGCCACCCGCAGGAAGTTCAGGTTGCCGCCCTCCAGGGCGCGCAGCAGCCAGTAGTGCGCGTCCTCCACCTCGCCCCGTTCGGCCAGCGCCGCGGCGTGGCTGAACTGGCCGCGGAAGTCGCCGGCCACCGCCGAGCGGCGGTACCACTCGCGGGCCAGTTCCGGGTTGCGCGGCACGCACAGGCCTTCCTCGTAGTGGCGGCCGACCAGGTTCATCGACTTGGCATGGCCGAGGTCGGCGGCGCGCCGGTACAGCGCCAGGGCATGGGCCGCGTCGCGTGGCACGCCGCGGCCGGTGGCCAGCAGGTTGGCCAGGTTGTACAGGCCCCAGTCGAGGTCCACGGCCGCTGCGCGGGCATAGTGTTCGGCCGCCTCGGCGGGGTTGGCGGGCACGCCCCAGCCGTGCTCCAGGCAGCGCCCGAGCATGTTGCGCGCCATGCCGTGGCCGCGCTCGGCGGCGATGCGGAACCAGGTCGCCGCCAGCGCGGCGTCGCGCTCGATGCCCTGGCCGTCGAGGAGGATCTGCCCGAGCAGCGCCTGGGCCTCGACGTCGCCCTGGCGCGCGGCTTCGAGGATGGCCGCCGCGGCCTGGCGCGGTTCGCTGGCCAGGCGTGCGCGCAGTTGCTCCACCGAGAGCTCTTCGCGCCGGCGCAGGACGAACGTCATGTCAGACCTCGACCCAGCGCCGCAGCAGGTTGTGGTAGGTGCCGGTCAGCTCGATCAGGGCCGGGTGCTCCGGCACGTCGGCGGTGAGCTTCTGGATCGCCTGGTCCATCTGGAACAGCAGGGCGCGCTGGCTGTCCTCGCGCACCAGGCTCTGCGTCCAGAAGAACGAGGCGAAGCGCGCGCCGCGGGTCACCGGCTCGACCTTGTGCAGGCTGGTGCCGGGGTAGAGCACCAGGTCGCCGGCCGGCAGCTTCACGCGTTGCTCGCCGTAGGTGTCCTGGATGACCAGCTCGCCGCCGTCGTAGTCCTCGGGGTCGCTGAAGAACAGCGTCGAGGACAAGTCGGTGCGCACCCGTTCGCGGCCGCCCTGCACGTCGCGCACGGCGTTGTCGATGTGGAAGTCGAAGTTGCCGCCGCCGGTGTAGCAGTTGAACAGCGGCGGGAACACCTTGTGCGGCAGGGCCGCGGACATGAACAGCGGGTTCTGCCACAGGCGCAGCAGCATGGCTTCGGAAATCTCGCGGGCCAGCGGGTGGTCCTGGGCCAGCTGCAGGTTGTGCTTGGCCTTGGCCGACTGGTAGCCGGCGGTGACCTTGCCGTCGCCCCACTCGGCCTGCTCCAGGGCGGTGCGGATGCGGGTCACCTCGTCGCGGGTGAACAGGCCGGGAATGTGCAGCAGCATGGCGGGGCTCGGTCAAATGAAAATCCGGCGCCGATGATAGACATTTGCATTTGCAGCGTATAGCGGAGGTGGCGAACGGTCGCACGGGGTAAATGTAAATGTTGTAAATAAAGTGCGTCTGATAATATTTACTAATTGATACAGATTCTCGTTTTGCACTAGATTGCGCCGCCTTCAGCAAGTCCCTGGGGAGGGAACTTTCGATGTCGCGTCAATCTGTCGAAGCCACCAGCGCTCCGCGCCTGCTGGTCTCCGCCGTCGGTGTGGCCATCACCGCCATGTCCGGCAGCCACTTCGCCCAGGCGGCGGAGTCCACCGAGAAGAAGCCCGCACAGGATGTGCTGTCGCTGGATGCCGACACCGTCGTCGGCCAGCAGGGCGAAGAAACCTACAACGTCCAGCAGTCGGCCTCGCAGAAGTACACCGCGCCGCTGCTCGACACGCCCAAGACCGTCACCGTGATCCCGCAGCAGGTGATCAAGGACACCGGCGCCCTGACCCTGGTCGATGCCCTGCGCACCACGCCCGGCATCACCTTCGGCGCCGGCGAGGGCGGCAACCCGGCGGGCGACCGTCCGTTCATCCGCGGTTTCAACGCCGAGAGCGACACCTTCCTCGACGGCATGCGCGACGTCGCCTCGCAGACCCGCGAAGTGTTCAACATCGAGCAGATCGAAGTCAGCAAGGGCCCGGGCTCGGCCTACACCGGCGCCGGCTCCACCGGCGGCAGCCTGAACCTGGTGAGCAAGACCGCCAAGCTGCAGGACTTCAACGACGCCAGCTTCACCTACGGTTCCGACCAGACCCACCGCACCACCCTGGACGTCAACCACACCCTGGGCGACAACGCGGCCTTCCGCCTGAACCTGATGAAGCACGAAGCCAACGTCGCCGGCCGCGACGACGTCAGCGTCAGCCGCTGGGGCGTGGCGCCGACCATCACTTTCGGCTTCAACACCCCGACCCGCGCGACCTTCTCCTACTACCACCTGGCCACCGACGACATCCCGGACTACGGCCTGCCGCTGACCAACGTCGACCGCAGCAAGCACAACCCGAGCAAGCCGGCCTCGGTCGACCGCGACAACTTCTACGGCCTGACCCACCGCGACTACCGCAAGAGCACCACCGACAGCGGCACCTTCCGCATCGAGCACGACCTCAACGACGACCTGACGCTGTCCAACAGCTTCCGCATGGTCCGCACCACCCTCGACTACGTGGTCAGCAACCCCGACGACAGCCGCGGCAACGTCGCCAACGGCTACGTCTATCGCTCGTCGAAGAACCGCAACTCCACCTCCAAGGGCTGGGTCAACCAGACCGACCTGAAGGCCACCTTCGACACCGGCAGCATCCAGCACAGCCTGGTGACCGGCCTGGAGTTCAGCTACGAGGACGTGCACAACCGTCCCTACGTGGTGACCCCGGGGGCCGCGGGCAACACCTGCAACGCCGCCCTGCTGGCCAGCGGCGACTGCACCAGCCTGGCCAACCCGACGCCCAAGGACCCCTGGACCGGCAGCATCGTCGACAGCCAGGCCTACACCGACACCGATACCAAGACCTCGGCCGTCTACGTGTTCGACACCCTCAAGCTCAACGAGCAGTGGGACCTGAACCTGGGCCTGCGCTACGACGACTTCGACACCGAGTCCAGCGGCTACAGCACCGGTGGCCGCGGCTCGGCGCCGGGCAACTTCAAGCGCGAGAGCAACACCCACTTCTGGAACTACCAGACAGGCCTGGTCTACAAGCCGCTGCCCAACGGCAGCATCTACCTGGCCTGGTCCACCTCCAGCAACCCCAGCGGCGAGACCGCAGGCGAGGGCGGCCAGGAAGTCAGCGCGGCCAACACCAGCCTGGACCCGGAACGCAACCGCAACCTGGAGCTGGGCACCAAGTGGGACTTCTTCGACGAGGCGCTGTCGCTGAACGCCGCGGTGTTCCGCACCGACAAGACCAACGCCCGCGTCGCCGACCCGGACAACAGCTCCTTCCAGGTGCTCGACGGCGAACAGCGCGTGCAGGGCGTGGAACTGGGCTTCAGCGGCCAGCTGACGCCCAAGTGGAAGGTCTTCGGCGGCTACACCTACCTGGATAGCGAGATCCGCAAGTCGACCACCAAGTCCGACGAAGGCAACCGCATGCCGCAGGTGGCACCGAACAACTTCACCCTGTGGACCACCTACGAGGTGCTGCAGGACCTGACCATCGGCGGCGGCACCACCTACGTGGACAAGCAGTTCGGCAACACTGCCAACTCGACCTACATCCCGTCCTACTGGCGCTACGACGCCATGGCCAGCTACAAGCTGAGCAAGAACGTCGACCTGCAGCTGAACGTGCAGAACCTGACCGACAAGCGTTACTTCGACCAGGTCTACAGCACCCACATGGCCCACGTGGCCCCGGGCCGCACGGCGCTGCTGGGGGTGAACCTGCACTTCTGATCGCACGGCCTTCCGTGCACCCCGCCCGTTGCTCCTTCGGGCGGGGTTTTCTATTGTTTGGCGCCCCGCGCCCGAGGTGAGAGCAAGGTGTTGAAGAAAGTCTGGTTCCAGCTGCATTGGTTCTTCGGCATAAGCGCCGGCCTGGTGCTGGCCCTGATGGGCGTGACCGGGGCGGCGCTGTCGTTCCAGGACGAACTGCTGCGTGCCTTCAACCCTGCCAGCCTGACGGTGCAGGAGCAGCCCGGCGGCACCCTGGCGCTGGACGAGCTGGTGCGGCGGGTGGAGTCCGCCGAGCCGGGCAAGAAGGTGTCCTTCGTCTGGGCCAGGGTCGACGGCGACGAGGCCGCGCGCATCTTCTTCACCCCGCCGCCGGGCCAGCGCCGCGGCGAATCGCGCTACGTCGACCCCTACACCGGTGCCTCGCTGCCGGCGCCGTCCGGGGAAGGCTTGTTCATGTTCATCATGCAGCTGCACCGCTTCCTGGCCCTGGGCGAGTTCGGCAAGCAGGTGACCGCTGCCTGCACCCTGATCCTCATCTATTTCTGCCTCTCCGGCCTGTACCTGCGCTGGCCGCGCAAGACCCTGAGCTGGCGCGCCTGGCTGGCCCTGGACTGGCGCAAGAAGGGCCGCGCCTTCAACTGGGACCTGCACGCCGTGGCCGGCACCTGGTGCCTGGCCTTCTACCTGCTGGCCTCGCTGACCGGCCTGTACTGGTCCTACGACTGGTACCGCGGCGCGCTGTTCAAGCTGCTCGACGACGCCCCGGCCGGCCAGCAGCGCCAGGGCGGCCGCGGTGGCCGTGGCGGCGAAGCGCCCAAGGGGCCGCCGCTGGAAGTGGACTACAGCGCCCTGTGGAACACCCTGCGCAGCACCGCCGGCCCCCAGCTCGAGGCCTACAACCTGCGCCTGCCGCCGGTGGGCGGGCAGCCGGCCACGGTGTTCTACCGCCTGGACGACGCCGCCCACGAACGCGCCTTCAACGAAATGCGCATCGATCCGAAGAGCGGCCGCCTGCTGGGCGACAAGCGCTACGCCGACAGCAGCTTCGGCAAGCAACTGCTGACCAGCGTCTACGCCCTGCACGTGGGCAGCTACTTCGGTATGCCCGGGCGCATCCTGATGATGCTGGCGAGCCTGGCCATGCCGCTGTTCTTCGTCACCGGCTGGCTGCTCTACCTCGACCGCCGGCGCAAGAAGAAGGCCGCCCAGGCCGCCCGCGTCGAACTGGCTGGCGCCGGCGGCGCCGATGCCTGGCTGGTGGGCTACGCCAGCCAGAGCGGTTTCGCCGAGCAACTGGCCTGGCAGAGCGCCGGGCAGCTGCAGGCCGCGGGCCTGGCGGTGCGCGTCGAGCCCCTGGCGCGCCTGGACCGCCAGCAACTGGAGCAGACGCGCAACGCGCTCTTCGTGGTCAGCACCTTCGGCGACGGCGAGGCCCCGGACAGCGCCCGCGGCTTCGAGCGCAAGCTGCTCGGCGAAGCCGCCGGCCTCGGCCAGCTGCGCTTCGCCATGCTCGCCCTGGGCGACCGCCAGTACCAGGCCTTCTGCGGCTTCGCCCGGCGCATGCAGGGCTGGCTGCAAGGACAGGGCGCGCAGCCGCTGTTCGACGGCGTGGAAGTGGACAACGGCGACGCCGCCGCCCTGCGCGAGTGGCAGCAACACCTGGCGCAACTGACCGGCGTGACCGCGCCGGCGCCCTTTGCCGCGCCGCAATACGAGCTGTGGAGCCTGGCCGCCCGCGAACACCTCAACCCCGGCAGCCAGGGCCAGTCCACCTGGCTGCTGCGCCTGCAAGCGCCGGCCGGCAGCAGCGCCGACTGGCGCGCCGGCGACCTGGTGGAAATCCTTCCGCAGCACCCGCGCGAACGCGTTCTGGCCTGGCTGGCGCGGCTGGGGGTGGACAGCATGGCCTGCGTCGAGGTCGACGGCGGCCGCGTGGGCCTGGCCGAAGCCCTGACCGGGCGCGAGCTGCCGGCCTCCCTCGGCCACCTGGTCGGCCTGCACCCGCAGGCCGTGCTGGACGCCTTGGTGCCGCTGGCGGCGCGGGAATACTCCATCGCCTCGCTGCCCAGCGACGGCGCCCTGGAGCTGATCGTGCGCCAGGAGCGCCACCCCGACGGCAGCCTGGGCGTGGGCTCCGGCTGGCTCACCGAATACCTGCAACCCGGCGCCGGCCTGGCCCTGCGCCTGCGCCGCAACGCCGGCTTCCACCTGCCGGAGGAAGACCGCCCGCTGATCCTGATCGGCAACGGCACCGGCCTGGCCGGCCTGCGCTCGCTGCTGCGCGCCAGCATAGGCGCGGGCCGCCGGCGCAACTGGCTGCTGTTCGGCGAACGCAACCGCGAGCACGACTTCTACTGCCGCGAAGAGCTGGAAGGCTACCTGCTGAGCGGCGAACTCCAGCGCCTGGACGTGGCCTTCTCCCGCGACCAGGCGAGCAAGGTCTACGTGCAGGACGTGCTGCGTGAACGCGCTGAGGAGTTGCGGCAGTGGCTGGAAGAGGGCGCGGCGATCTACGTCTGCGGCAGCCTGGAAGGCATGGCCGGCGGCGTGGACGCGGTGCTGCGCGAAGCGCTGGGCGACCTGGCGGTGGAAGCGTTGCTGGAAGAAGGGCGCTATCGGCGGGATGTTTACTGATGAACCGGCCCACTGCAACGTCTCTGGACTGAACGCCAGCCTTGCCGGCGTAATCGCGGACAAGGTCCGCTCCTACAGGGGGAATGCCGTGTTTCCCTGCTACCTGTAGGAGCGGGCCCTGCCCGCGAAATCGCGCGCAGGGCGCGCTCCTACAAGGGAATGGCGTGCTGGGGCAGCGTAGGAGCGGATCTCATCCGCGAAACGCGCCGGAACCTCCGGCTATCGCGGACAAGGTCCGCTCCTACGGGGGAGGAACGCCGTGTTTCCCGGCCACCTGTAGGAGCGGGCCCTGCCCGCGATTTCGCGCGCAGGGCGCGCTCCTACAAGGGAATGGCATGGGTGGGGCAGCGTAGGAGCGGATCTCATCCGCGAAACGCGCCGGAACCTCCGGCTATCGCGGACAAGGTCCGCTACGGGGGAGGAACGCCGTGTTTCCCGGCTACCTGTAGCGGGCCCTGCCCGCGATTTCGCGCGCAGGGCGCGCTCCTACATGGGAATGGCATGGGTGGGGCAGCGTAGGAGCGGATCTTATCCGCGAATCGCGCCGGAATCTCCGACTATCGCGGACAAGGTCCGCTCCTACGGGGGAGAAATACCATGCCTCCCGGCGACATGTAGGAGCGGACCCTGCCCGCGATTTCGCGCGCAGGGCGCGCTCCTACGAAGAGCACCGCACCTTCAGATCCAGAGAATGAACGCCAGGATCGCCCCGAAGAACGCCCACTTCTGCAGGTAGTACAGCTTGCGGTTGCGCTTCTTCAGCGCCTTGCCCTGCAGGCGGATCTTGTACAGCGTGCCGAAGGCGCGGTTGATGCCGCCGGTCTTGTCGCCGTCGTCGTTGGGCGAGGCGGCGGCAGCCATTACGTTGCGGCTGAACCAGCGGTTGAAGGCCTGCGCCCAGCGGTATTTCAGCGGCCGCTCGACGTCGCAGAAGAGGATCACCCGGTCATGCTCGGTGGTGTTCTCGGCGTAGTGGATGTAGGTCTCGTCGAACACCACGGCCTCGCCGTCCTTCCACGCATAGCGCTGGCCGTCCACCTCGATGAAGCAGCCTTCGTCGTTCGGCGTGAACAGCCCCAGGTGGTAGCGCAGCGAGCCGGCGTAGGGGTCGCGGTGGCGCACCAGGCGCGAGCCCGGCGGCAGCTCGGCGAACATCGCCGCCTTCACCGAGGGAATCTCCCGCAGCAGCGCGGTGGTCTGCGGGCAGACCACGTCGGCCGAGGGGTGGGCGTCGTCGTACCACTTCAGGTAGAAGCGCTTCCAGCCGGTCTTGAAGAAGGAGTTGAAGCCGACGTCGTTGTACTGCTCGGAGCGCTTGATGCTGCCGGCCTCGCGCAGGCGCAGGGCCTCGGCGCGGATGACTTCCCAGTTGTCGGTGAGCTTCTGCATCTCCGGGAAGGCGTTGGGCGTCAGGTAGGGCGTGTTGGGCACCCTGGAGAACAGGTACATGAAGCAGTTCAGCGGGGCGAGGAAGCTGGAGTGGTCGCTCAGCTGCCGGGACAGCTTGTGGCGGACCTTGCCGCGTACGTGCACATAGGCGATGCAGGCCGCGTAGGCAGCCAGGATCAGGGCTTTCATCTTCGAGTCGATGGCTTTCGGCGGGAGGAAGCGGAGGATATTACTCCCCTGAATCGTTACTGAATATTCCTAAGACTAAATGATGGCCCTCTGGTTTAACCTAGGGATGTTTCCGAAACTCGCCGGCGAAGTCGAGGCAGTATCATGACCGATCAGTCAACTCGCATCCTGCTCAACTGCGACATGGGGGAAAGCTACGGCGCCTGGCGTATGGGCGACGACGTCCACGCCATGCCGCTGATCGACCAGGCCAACCTGGCCTGCGGCTTCCACGCCGGCGACCCGCTGACCCTCCAGCGCACCGTGCGCCTGGCGGTGGAGCAGGGCGTGAGCATAGGCGCGCATCCGTCCTACCCCGACCTGGCCGGTTTTGGCCGCCGTCATATGAGCTGTTCGCCGGAAGAGGTGCAGGCCCTGGTGCTGTACCAGGTGGGCGCGCTGGACGCCTTCTGCCGCGCCGCCGGCACCCGCGTCGACTATGTGAAGCCCCATGGCGCGTTGTACAACGACCTGGTGCGCGACGACGCCCTGCTGGCAGCGGTGCTCGATGCCTGCGCGGCCTACCGCAAGGGCCTGCCGCTGATGGTCCTGGCCCTGGCCGACAACCGCCGCGAACTGGCCCTGGCCGACGCCGCCGACGTGCCGCTGATGTTCGAAGCCTTCGCCGACCGCGCCTACCTGCCCGACGGCCAGTTGGCCCCGCGGCGCCTGGCCGGCGCGGTGCACCACGAGCCGCAGCGCATCCTCGACCAGGCCCTGGCCATCGCCCGTGGCGAGCCCTTCCCGGACATCGACGGCAACCCCCTGCGGCTACGCGCCGACAGCCTCTGCGTACACGGCGACAACCCCGAATCCCTGGCGGTGCTGCGGCGCCTGCGTGGCCTGCTGGACGCCGCATGATCCGCGTCGAGCCCTTCGGCGCCGAAGCCCTGCTGCTGACCCTGGCCGAACGCCCGGACGCGCACCTGCCGCTGCGCATCGCCGCCCTGGCCGAACGCCTGCGCGCAGCCCTGGGCGAGGTGCTGACCGACCTGGTGCCGGGCTGGACCACGCTGCTGCTGCACTACGACCTGCGCCGCACCGACCCTCTCGACCTGCAGCGCCGCCTGGCGCCGTTGCTGGCGGACTGGCCCGGCCCCGAGCCGAGCGACGCCGCCGGGCGCCTGCATGAAATCCGCGTGTGGTACGCCGGTGAGGACCTCGACGAGGTGGCCCGGCGCTGCGGCCTGCGGCGGGACCAGGTGATCGAGCTGCACAGCGCCCGCGAGTACCGCGTCGGCGCCATCGGCTTCGCACCCGGCTTCGCCTATCTCGGCGAGCTGGACGAACGCCTGGCCCTGCCGCGCCGGGCCAACCCGCGCACCCGCGTGGCGGCCGGCAGCCTGGCCATCGCCGAGCGGCAGACCGCGGTCTATCCACAGGCCTCGCCGGGCGGCTGGCACCTGCTGGGGCTCACCGCGCAGCGCCTGTTCGACCCGCACCAGGAACCGCCGTGCCCGCTGGCGGTAGGCGACCGGGTGCGTTTCCTGCCCATCGACGAGGCTGCCTTCCGCCGCGCCGGAGGCTGCCCATGAGCGGCCTGCAGGTACTCAAGGCCGGCCCGCTGAGCCTGCTGCAGGATGCCGGACGCCACGGCTGGCAGCATCTCGGTGTTTCCACCGGCGGGCCTGTGGATATCCATGCCGCGGCCTGGGCCAACCACCTGTTGGGCAACGCCTGGGGCACGCCGCTGCTGGAGGTGGCCCTCGGCGGCCTGCGCCTGCGGGCCGAAGCGGACTGCTGGCTGGCGCTGTGTGGTGCGGCCATGCCGATCCGCGTGGACGGCGAAGCGCGCCCTGGCTGGTCGCGCTTCGCCCTGCGCGCCGGGCGGGAACTGGAACTGGGCTTCGCCGCCAGCGGCCAGCGCGCCTACCTGGCGGTGGCGGGCGGCTTCCGCGTCGAACCCGTGCTGGGCAGCGTCGCCACCCAGCGCCGCGAGGGCCTGGGCGGACTGCACGGCGACGGCCGGGCGCTGGAGGAGGGCGACCTGCTGCCTTGCGCGGCTAGCGGTGCAGCCTTCGAACGCGGCGCCAGCGTGCCCTGGCCCTACGTGCCGGACTACCGCGAGACGCCGGTGCTGCGCGTGCTGCCCGGTGGTGACGCCTTCGAGCCGGAGCAGCGTGCCGCCTTCTTCGAGCGCACCTGGCAACTCAGCCCGCAATCCGACCGCATGGGCGCGCGCCTGCACGGCGAGCCGATCCGCGCACCCCGCCGGCAGTGGTCGCTGGGCATGGTCCGCGGCGCCATCCAGGTGCCGCCGGACGGCCAGCCCATCGTCCTGCAGGCCGACCACCAGAGCATGGGCGGCTACCCGTTGCTCGGCTTCGTCCACCCCCTGGACCTGGGCCGCCTGGCGCAGTGCCCGGCTCACGCCGAGGTGCGCTTTGCCGAGACGACGCTGGAGGTGGCGCAGGACGATCTGCGGCGCTTCTACCGTTTCTTCCGCGGCTAGCGGGGCAGGTGCAGCAGGGGCAGCGGCGCCGATTCCTTGAGGGTGCTGATGGCGAAGTTGCTGCGGATGTCGCTCACCCCCGGCAGTTTCAGCAGGGTGCCGGTGAGGAAGTGCTCGTAGGCGCGCAGGTCCGGGACCACCACCTGCAGCAGGAAGTCCGATTCGCCGGAGACCAGGTGCACCGAGATCACCTCGGGCAGGTCGACCACCGCGCGGCGGAAGGCTTCGGCCTGTTCCTCGTGGTGGCGCTCCACCTTGATTCCGACGAACACCGTCAGGCCCAGGCCGACCTGGTCGCGGTCCAAGTCGGCGCCGTAGCGGCGGATCACCCCGGCCTCTTCCAGCAAGCGCACACGGCGCAGGCAGGGGGAAGGCGACAGGCCGATGGCCTCGGCCAGTTGCACGTTGCTCAGGCGGCCGTCGCGCTGCAGGGCGGCGAGGATGCGGTGGTCGTAGGCGTCCAGTTTGTGGTTTGGCATATCTGGCCAGCTTTCAGGATTTGGATTGGCAGATCATGCCAAAACAAGATGGCCTGGCAAGCAGAATACGCAAGCACCTGCCCTGGCCTTCGGGCATAGAATCCTTGACCGGAGTCCCTTCCTGCGGAGTGCGAACCATGGATTTCGGCGTCTTCCTGCTGGCCCTGGCGATGGTCTACCTGCTGCCCGGGCCGGACATGCTCCTGCTGCTGCACACCGGTGCCAGCCGCGGCGGCCGCACGGCCCTGGTCACCGCCCTGGGCCTGGCCACGGCGCGGGGCTGCCATGTGGTATTGGCTGGTGCCGGGCTGGCGCTGTTGTTTCGCAGCGTGCCCTGGACCTTCGATGTGGTGCGTTTGGCTGGCGCGGCCTACCTGGCGTGGCTGGGGCTGCGCATGTTGCTGGCGCGGCCGTCGTTGGCGGGTATCGAGCCTGTGGCCGAGGTTCAGGCGCGGAGTTGGCGGCGAGCCTTTGGCAATGGGTTGTTGACCAATCTGCTCAATCCCAAGGCGTTGTTGTTCTGTTCGGTGTTGCTGCCGCAGTTCGTGCGGCCGGATGCGGGGCCGTTGGCGTTGCAGTTCGGCGTGCTGGGGGCGGTGCTGGTGGGGGTGGGGTTGGTGTTCGATAGTTTCTATGCGTTGAGCGGGGCGCGGCTGGGGCGTTGGTTGGAGCGGCATGTGGTGGCGCAGAGGGTGCAGCAGTGGGCTTTTGCTTCGTTGCTGATCGGGTTTGGGGCGCGGTTGGCTTTGTTGAGGGAGGTGTAGGCGCGAGCTTGCTCGCGAATGGATTTCGCCGGGGGGAGTGGGGTTGGGCGGGTTCGCGAGCAAGCTCGCTCCTACAAGAGGGGGTGGGTGTGGGGGGGAGTTGTGGAGTACAGGGATGCTCCGTTCCCCTCACCCCAGCCCTCTCCCGGAGGGAGAGGGGGCTTGTCCGTGCCGGCTGGGGGTGAGGTTTCAGCCGGATGTCACAGCGTCCGGCTGACTCCGAAATATCAGCACACTCCGAACGGTCCCCTCTCCCTTTGGGAGAGGGTTAGGGTGAGGGAGCGGAGCCCAGCATTAGCACCATTACCCCAGAAACTGCTCCGCATGATGGCAAGCCACCTGCCGCTCATCCAGCAGCCGCAGTTCCGGCACCTCCGTCTTGCAACGCTCCGTCGCATAGGGGCAGCGCTTGTGGAAGGCGCAGCCACTGGGCGGGTTGAGCGGGTTGGGCAACTCGCCCTGGATCTTGATCTTCGGCTTGCCCGGGTCCGGGTGGATCGCCGGGGTGGCCGAGAGCAGGGCGCGGGTGTAGGGGTGCAGCGGGCGTTCGTAGAGCTTGTCCGCCGGGCCCATTTCCGCCGGGCGGCCGAGGTACATCACCAGCACGTCGTCGGCCACGTGGCGCACCACCGCCAGGTTGTGGGAGATGAACACGTAGGCGGTGCCGAACTCCTGCTGCAGGTCCATGAACAGGTTGAGCACCTGGGCCTGGATGGACACGTCCAGCGCCGAGGTCGGCTCGTCAGCCACCAGCACCTTGGGCTGCAGCATCATGGCGCGGGCCAGGGCGATGCGCTGGCGCTGGCCGCCGGAGAACATGTGCGGGTAGCGCTGGTAGTGCTCCGGGCGCAGGCCCACCTGCTGCATCATCGCCTGCACCCGCTCGCGGCGTTCGCTGCGCGACAGGCTGGTGTTGATCAGCAGCGGCTCGCCGAGCTGGTCGCCGATCTTCTGCCGCGGGTTGAGCGAGGCGTAGGGGTTCTGGAACACCATCTGCACGTCGCGGCGCAGTTGCTTGCGCTGCTCGTGGCTGGCGCCCTTCACTTCCTGGCCGGCGATGCGCAGGGAGCCGGAGGTGGGCTCCTCGATCAGCGTCAGGGCGCGGGCCAGGGTCGACTTGCCGCAGCCGGACTCGCCGACCACCGCCAGGGTCTTGCCGGCCTGCAGTTCGAAGGACACGCCGTTGAGGGCGCGGACCAGGGCGTGGGGCTTGAACAGGCCCTGGGCGATGTCGTAGTGGCGGGTCAGGTCGCGGGCGGTCAGTACGGCTTCCATCAGACCACCTCCTTGAGGTTCAGCGGGTAGTAGCAGCGCACCGCGCCGCGGACGTGGGGTTCCAGGGCCGGGCGGATGGCGCGGCAGTTGTCCTGCACGTAGGGGCAGCGCGGCGACAGCAGGCAGCCCTGCGGCCGGTCGTAGCGCCCGGGGACGATGCCGGGCAGGGTGGCCAGGCGTTCCAGGCCTGCGCTGTGCTCGGGAATCGCCTTGAGCAGGGCCTCGGTGTAGGGATGGGTGGGCAGGTCGAACAGCGCCGGCACCTGGCCGATCTCCACCGCCTGCCCGGCGTACATCACGCAGACGCGCTGGGCGGTCTCGGCGACCACGGCGAGGTCGTGGGTGATCAGGATCAGCGCCATGCCCTGGTCGCGCTGCAGGTTCAGCAGCAGTTCCATGATCTGCGCCTGGATGGTCACGTCCAGGGCCGTGGTGGGTTCGTCGGCGATCAGCAGCTTGGGCTCGCCGGCGATGGCCATGGCGATGGCCACGCGCTGGCTCATGCCGCCGGAGAGCTGGTGCGGGTAGGCGTCCAGGCGCTGGGCGGCGCCGGGGATTTCGACCTTCTCCAGCAGTTCCAGGGCGCGCTGGCGCGCGGCCTTGCCGCGCAGGCCCAGGTGCAGGCGCAGCACTTCCTCGATCTGGAAGCCCACGGTGTAGCTGGGGTTGAGCGCGGTCATCGGGTCCTGGAAGACCATGGCGATGTCCTTGCCGACGATGCGCCGGCGCTCGCGGCCCTTGAGCTTGAGCATGTCGCTGCCGTCGAAGCGCAGGGTGTCGGCGGTGATGCGCCCGGGGGCGTCGATCAGGCCCATCAGCGCCATCATGGTCACCGACTTGCCGGAGCCGGACTCGCCGACGATGGCCAGCACCTCGCCCTTGTCGACGTTCAGGTCGAGGCCGTCGACCACGGGCACGGCGTCGGCGCCGCCGAAGCGCACCGAGAGGTTGCGGATTTCCAGGAGGCTCATACGGCGGTCTCCAGCGAATTCTTCCTGTAGGAGCGAGCTTGCTCGCGAACGGCGGTATGGCGGGGAGGCAGGTTCGCGAGCAAGCTCGCTCCTACGAAAAGCGCAGTCTTCATCGAGATGTTCCTCACGCCGCGCTCTTGAGTTTCGGGTCCAGCGCGTCGCGCAGGCCGTCGCCCACCAGGTTGATGGCCAGCACGCTGAGCAGGATGGCCAGGCCGGGCAGACTCACCACCCACCAGGCGCGCTCGATGTAGTCGCGCGCCGAGGCCAGCATGGTGCCCCACTCCGGGGTCGGCGGTTGCACGCCGAGGCCGAGGAAGCCCAGGGCGGCAGCGTCGAGGATGGCCGAGGAGAAGCTCAGGGTGGCCTGGACGATCAGCGGCGCCATGCAGTTGGGCAGCACGGTGACGAACATCAGCCGCCAGAGGCCTGCGCCGGCCAGGCGCGAGGCGGTGACGTAGTCGCGGTTGACCTCGCCGAGCACCGCCGCGCGGGTCAGGCGCACGTAGGAGGGCAGCGAGACCACGGCGATGGCGATCACGGTGTTGAACAGCCCCGGGCCGAGCACCGCGACGATGGCCACCGCCAGCAGCAGCGAGGGCAGCGCCAGCATGATGTCCATCAGGCGCATGATCACCGGGCCCAGGCGGTTCGGCGAGAAGCCGGCGACCAGGCCCAGCACCAGCCCCGGCAGCAGCGAGATGACCACCGAACTCAAGGCGATCAGCAGCGACAGGCGGGCGCCGAAGATCAGCCGCGAGAGCATGTCGCGGCCCACTTCGTCGGTGCCCAGCAGGAACTGCCCGGTGCCGCCTTCCAGCCACACCGGCGGGGTGAGCAGGAAGTCGCGGAACTGCTCGCTGGGGTCGTAGGGCGCCACCCAGGGCGCGAACAGCGCGCAGAAGACGATCAGCACCATGAAGGCCAGGCCGCCCACCGCACCCTTGTTGTGCGCGAAGGCTTGCCAGAACTCTTTCAGGGGCGAGGGGTAGACCAGGCTCGGGTCGCCGGCGGGAGCGTTTTGCATGGAATTCATCGCGGGCTCCTCAGCGTTGGTGGCGGATGCGCGGGTTGACCAGGCCGTAGAGGATGTCCACGGTGAAGTTGACCAGGATCACCAGGGTGGCGACCAGCAGGATGCCGTTCTGCACCACCGGGTAGTCGCGGCGGCTGATGGCGTCGATCAGCCACTTGCCGATGCCCGGCCAGGAGAAGATGGTCTCGGTCAGCACGGCGCCGGCCAGCAGCGCGCCGACCTGCAGGCCGAACACGGTGAGCACCGGGATCATGGCGTTGCGCAGGGCGTGCACGAACACCACCCGGGCCGGCGACAGGCCCTTGGCGCGGGCGGTGCGCACGTAGTCCTCGCGCAGCACCTCGAGCATGGCCGAGCGGGTCATGCGGGCGATCACCGCCAGCGGGATGGTGCCCAGCACGATGGCTGGCAGGATGAGGTGGTGCAGGGCGTCGAGGAAGGCGCCCTCCTCGTCGGAGAGCAGGGTGTCGATGAGCATGAAGCCGGTCTTCGGCTCGATGTCGTAGAGCAGGTCCAGGCGCCCGGACACCGGCGTCCAGCCGAGGGTCACGGAGAACAGCATGATGAGGATCAGGCCCCACCAGAAGATCGGCATCGAGTAGCCGGCCAGGGAAATGGTCATCACCCCGTGGTCGAAGATCGAGCCGCGCTTGAGCGCCGCTATCACCCCCGCCAGCAGGCCGAAGGTGCCGGCGAAGAGCATGGCGGCGATGGCCAGTTCCAGGGTCGCCGGGAACAGCGTGAGGAACTCGTGCCAGACGCTGTCGCGGGTCACCAGGGATTCGCCGAGGTTGCCCTGGGCGAGGTTGCCGATGTAGTCCAGGTACTGCTGGTACAGCGGCTTGTCCAGGCCCAGGCGGTGCATGGCCTCGGCGTGCATCTGCGGGTCGACGCGGCGCTCGCCCATCATCACCTCGACCGGGTCGCCGGGGATCATGCGGATCAGCGCGAAGGTCAGCAGCGTGACGCCGAAGAAGGTGGGAATGAGCAGGCCGAAACGGCGTGCGATGAAACTCAGCATGGTGGGGGCGGACTCCTCATCACGCGGCTGCCCGCGGGGATAACGCGGGCGCCCGTTTTTATTGTCACTTCACCCGGATATCGGAAAGCCGCACCTCGGCGAAGTTGTTATTGCTCAGCGGGCTGATGGTGTAGCCCTCGATATTGCTGCGGCGCACATTGAACAGCTTAGGATGCGCCAGGGGAATCCAGGGGGCCTGTTCGTGGAATATCTTTGTCGCCTTTTCATAAAGTTCCTGCCGTTTCGACCGCTCGTCGGTGCGCCGGGCCTGCTGGATCAGTGATTCGAAGGCCGCATCGCACCAGCGCGCCTGGTTTTCCCCGGATTTGGCCGCCGCGCAGCTGAGGTTGGGGCTGAGGAAGTTGTCCGGGTCGCCGTTGTCGCCGGCCCAGCCGAGCAGCGAGAGGTCGTGCTCGCCGGCCTTGGAGCGCTTGAGCAGTTCGCCCCATTCCAGCGAGCGGATCTGCAGCGCGATGCCGACCTTGGCCAGGTCCGCCTGCATCATCTGTGCCGCCAGCGCCGGGTTGGGGATGGTCGGCGAGCTGCCGTTGCGGATGAACAGCGTCAGCTTCAGACCGTCGTCCACCCCGGCTTCCTTGAGCAGGGCCCGGGCGCGCCCGGGGTCGTGCGGCCAGTCCTGGAGCTGCCGGTTGTAGCCGAGCAGCGTCGCCGGGTAGGGGTTGATAGCCGGGGTCGCCGCGCCGGGGCCGAACACCGCCTCCAGCAGCGCCGGCTTGTCGATGGCCAGGTTGATGGCCTGGCGCACCCGCGCATCGTCCAGCGGCTTGTGCTGGGTGTTGAGGGCCACGTAGGTGGTCAGCAGGGCGTCGGTGCTGTCCACCGCCAGGCCCGCTTCCTTCTGCAGCTGCGGCACGTCGGCCGGCTTCGGGTAGAGCGCCACCTGGCATTCGCCGCGGCGCAGCTTCTGCATGCGCACGTTGGGGTCGAGGGTGATGGCGAACACCAGGTTGTCGATGGCCGGCTTGCCGCCGAAGTAGTCCGGGTTGGCCTTGTAGCGCACCTGGGCGTCGCGGGCGTAGCGGCTGAAGACGAAGGGGCCGGTGCCGATGGGCTGGGCGTTGAGCTGTTCCTGCTTGCCGGCCTTGAGCAGCTGGTCGCCATATTCGGCCGAGTAGATGGAAGCGAAGCCCATGGCCATGTCGGCGAGGAAGGGCGCTTCCGGGTGGTTGAGGGTGAAGCGCACGGTCAGCTCGTCGAGCTTGTCCACCGACTTGATCAGCTCGCCCATGCCCATGGCCTCGAAGTAGGCGTAGCCGCGCGGCGCCGAGGCGTGCCAGGGGTGCTGCGGGTCCAGCGCGCGCTGGAAGCTCCAGAGCACGTCGTCGGCGTTCAGCGTGCGGCTGGGCTTGAAGTAGTCGGTGCTGTGGAACTTCACCCCCGGGCGCAGGCGGAAGGTGTAGGCCAGCCCGTCGGGGCTGACCTCCCAACTCTGCGCCAGGGCCGGCACTACCTCGGTGGTGCCCGGGCGGAACGCCACCAGGCGGCTGAACACCGTCTCGGCGGCGGCGTCGGCGGTGACCGCGCCGGTGTACTGGACGATGTCGAAACCTTCGGGGCTGGCCTCGGTGCACACCACCAGGTTCTGCGCCAGCGCGGGGCCGGCGCCGAGCGCCAGGAGCAGGGGCAGGTAGCGCGGGATCATGGGGGTTCTCCTACAGCAGGTCGAAGGGGAAGGTGCTGACCAGGCGGACCTCGTCGACGCTGCCGTCGACCTGGTTCTGGCTGGCCAGGTGCTTCATGTACATCAGGCGGAACTTGCTGCGCTTGAGCGGGCCGTCCTGGACCACGTAGGTGCCCATCAGGCCCAGCTCGTGGTGCTTCTCGCCGTCCTGGTTGCGGACCTCGGCATAGTTGCCGTAGGCGCCGTTGCGATCGCCGTCGTAGTGGGTGCCGTCGATGTCCCAGCCCTTGGCGTACCACACCGCGGTGCTCAGGCCGGGCACGCCGTAGGGCGCGAAGTCGGTGCCGTAGCGCAGCTGCACGGATTTTTCGTTGGGACCGTTGTAGTCCGACAGCAGCGAGTTGGCCAGGTAGATGGCCGAGGTCTCGTGCACGTAGTCGAAGTACTCGTTGCCGTCCACCTGCTGCCAGCCGAGCATCAGGCTGTGGGCGCCATGGCTGAGGGTGAAGGCCAGGCTCCAGGTGTCGTTGTCGATGTAGCCGGCCTCGCGGTTGCCGGTGTCGCGGGTGCTGTAGAGGTTGAAGCTGGTGTTCAGGGCCAGGCTCTGCGCATCGCCCAGGTCGTGGGAGAAGCCGAGGTAGTACTGGTTCCAGACGTCCTCGAAATGCCCGCCGTAGGCGCTCACCGAGAGGTTGTCGGCGACCTTGTAGGTGCCGCCGAGGTAGCTGTAGCGGTCGCCCTTGACCTGGCGCGTGCCGTACTCGGTGGTGAAGTCCTCGTCGCCCGCCCCGGTGCGCGGGCTGGCGCGGGTGAAGCTGCCGGCCTGCAGCGAGAGGCCGGCCAGCTCCTCGCTGAGCAGGCCGACGCCGTTGAAGCTCGACGGCAGGGCGCGGTTGTCGATGCTGTTGAACACCGGTGTCTCCACCTGGAAGCGCCCGGCCTTGAGCTCGGTGTTGGAGACGCGCAGGCGCAGGTTGGCGATGCCCAGCTTCGACCACTCGTCCAGCGCCTCGCCGTCGCTGTGGGCCAGGGTGCGGTTGCCGCCGCCGCCGATCACGCCCTTGCCGCGCTCCAGGTTGATGGCGTTGAAGCCGGCCACGTCGAGGCCGAAGCCGACGGTGCCCTGGGTATAGCCGGAGCTGTACTGGAGGATGGTGCCCTGCACCCAGGCGCGGCGGCTGTGGGTGAATTCCGAGCCGCCTTCCTTGGGAATGCGGAAGCCGAAGCTGTCGTGCATCTGCTCGCGGGAAAAGAAGTTGCGCGTGCTCAGGGTCAGTTTCTGGCCCTCGATGAAGCCGCTGGCGCCGGCCTGGCCCTTGTTCGCATCGTCCTCGGCGGCCTGGGCCTGGCCGAGCAGCCCGGCGCCGATCGCCAGGCCCAGTACAGCGGGTTTGAGGTAGGGACACTGCATGGATTGCTCCTTTTTCTTCTTCGTTGTTGTTCGAGACGGCAAACGCATCCCGCCGCGCCTGCCGGAGCGGGCGCGCGGGGTGTGGGGCAGTGGCGAAACGAAGGGCCGCCCGGTCTGCGCCGGGTCGGCGGGCCGAAAGCCTCGGCTAGGGCTGGTTGCTCACGCCGTAGAAGGTGTTGCGCCCGAAGGGGCTGATGAGGAAGCCCTGCACCGACTTGCGCATGGGCTGGTACACCGTGGAGTGGGCGATGGGGCTGATGGGCAGTTGCTGGGCGAGCAGCTGCTGGGCCTGCTGGTAGAGGGTGACGCGCTGGGCGTGGTCGGTGGTGGCCTTGGCCTGCTTGACCAGCTTGTCGTAGGCCGCGTCGCACCACTTGGAGATGTTGTTGCCGTTGACCGCGTCGCAGCCGTAGAGGGTGCCGAGCCAGTTGTCCGGGTCGCCGTTGTCGCCGGTCCAGCCGAACAGGGCGGCGTCGTGCTCGCCGGCGTGGGCGCGCTTGATGTACTCGCCCCACTCGTAGCTGACGATCCTGGCCTTGATGCCGACCTTGGCCCAGTCGGCCTGGATCATCTCGGCCATCAACTTGGCATTGGGGTTGTACGGGCGCTGCACCGGCATGGCCCAGAGGGTGATCTCGGTGCCTTCGGCGATGCCGGCCTGCTTCAGCAGTTCGCGGGCCTTGGCCGGATCGTAGGCCTGGCCCTTGATCGACTCGTCATAGGACCACTGCGTCGGCGGCATGGCGTTCACCGCCAGCTGGCCGGCGCCCTGGTAGATGGCGTCGATGATCGCCTGCTTGTTCACCGCCATGTCCAGCGCCTGGCGCACCTCGACGCGGTCCAGCGGCTTGTGGGTGACGTTGTAGGCGATGTAGCCGAGGTTGAAGCCCGGCTGCGAGGGCATGTTCAGGTTTGCGTCCTGCTTCAGCGAGGCCAGGTCCGCCGGGCGCGGGTTGAGGCTGATCTGGCATTCGCCGGCCTTGAGCTTCTGCATGCGCACCGAGGCGTCGGTGTTGATGGCGAAGATCAGGTTGTCCAGGCGCACGTCCTCGGGCTTCCAGTAGTCCTTGTTGCCCTTGAAGCGGATCAGCGCGTCCTTCTGGTAGCGGCTGAGCACGAAGGGCCCGGTGCCGATGGGCTTCTGGTTGATCTCGCTGGCCTTGCCCCGGGCGAGCAACTGGCCGGCATACTCGGCGGACTGGATGGCCGCGAAGCTCATGGCCAGGTTCTGGATGAAGGCGGCGTCGACCTCGTTGAGGACGAAGCGGACGCTGTAGTCGTCGAGCTTCTCCACCCTGGCGATGTTGCGGTCCAGGCCCATGTCGGTGAAGTAGGGGAACTCGGTGGGGTAGGCCTTGCGGAACGGCTGGTCCTTGTCGAGCATGCGCTCGAAGGTGAAGACCACGTCGTCGGCGTTGAACTCGCGGCTGGGCTTGAAGTAGTCGGTGGTATGGAACTTCACGCCGTGGCGCAGGTGGAAGGTCCAGGCCTTGCCGTCGGCGCTGGTCTCCCAGCTTTCGGCCAGGGCCGGCACGGCCTCGGTGCCGCCGCGCTCGAACTGCACCAGGCGGTTGAACAGGGTTTCCGACGTGGCGTCGTAGTCGGTGCCGGTGGTGTACTGGCCCGGGTCGAAGCCGGCCGGGCTGCCTTCGGAGCAGTACACCAGGGTGTTGCCGGCGAAGCTCGCCGAGCTGGCCAGCAGCAGGCCGCCGGCGACCAGTGAATGCATGGAGTTACGACGCTTCATACGCATGCCTAACCTCGTTGTTCTTTTTCTGAGGGAGCCGGGCATGGGCCTGATGGGCCTGTGCCGGCTCGGGCGCCACCGCTCCCCCGTGGGCGATGGTCGGATGCCGCCGGGGTAGCCGGCGAACGTCGAACGCGAAGTTAAGTCAGGCTGAAATTAAGGTCAACTTAAATTCAGTGCTACTGCAAAAATCAGAAGAGTCCTAATACCTAGGGAATGTCTCAGGTGCCCGGATGCTCGCCGAACAGCGGCATGGTGGTGACGGTCAGCACCTCGGCGGTTTCCTCGCCGGCATTGCGCAGGCAGTGGGGCTTGCCGGCGTCGAAGTGCACCGAGTCGCCGGGGCCCAGGGGGTAGCTGCGGCCGTCGATGGTGTAGACGATGCTGCCGCTGAGCACGTAGGCGAATTCCGCGCCCTCGTGGGCAATCAGCTCGGACTGGTAGCCGACCGGCATGTTCATCTTCACTGCGTTGAGCTGGTTGCCGGGGAAGGAACTGGACAGGCGCTCGTAGCCCAGCGGCTGGCCCTCGATGGCATAGCGCACGCGCTCGCCCTGGTGGGTGTCCGGCTGCGCTTGCTGCGGCTGGTCGAACAGCTCGTTGAGCGGCACCCCCAGGGACTTGGCGATGCTGGCCAGGGACGAGATGGAAACCCCGGTGAGGTTGCGTTCGGCCTGGGACAGGAAGCTGGCGGTGAGGCCGGATTCGCTGGCCACCTGGTTGAGGGTCTTCTTCGCGGCGCGCCGATAGCGACGCAGGCGCTCTCCGATTCGATCGACGGTCATTGGCTGGGCTCTTGGAGGATGTCGGCAGTATACCGGCGAAGGAAGGCGGAGGAAGAGGGCCGGAAAGGTTGGCGGGTGGAGGAGGCTTCTTCTGTGTATTTAAGTGGTGCTTAAAATTCGTTTGGCATGAAATTTAAGTAATGCTTAAATTCCGCTGAATTTTTCAGGATGGGAGTTGGCTATGACGTTGGGCGTTGGGGGCAGCAGTCCCGAGCAGGCTCTGGCGGGGCTGCACGACATGAGCGGCGGCGTCGGGCCGATCGGGCTGGACGAATACCGGGCCCGCGTGGCCGGCCTGCAGGCGCGCCTGCGCGAGCAGGGCATGGCCGCGGCGTTCGTCGATGCCGGCAACTACCTGCGCTATTTCAGCGGGGTGAAATGGAACCCCAGTGAACGCCTGGTCGGCCTGCTGGTGCCCGCCGAGGGCGAGCCGCAGTACCTCGCCCCGGCCTTCGAGGAGGGCACGGTGCGCGACTTCCAGGTGCTGCCCGGGGCGATCCGCACCTGGCAGGAACACCAGAGTCCCTACCGCCTGCTGCTGGACATGCTGGTGGAGCTGGGCGTGCCGGCCAACGCCCGCCTCGGCCTGTGCCCGAGCCTGCCGTTCGGCATGGTCGAGCGCCTGCGCGAAGTCGTCGGTTCGCTGCGCCTGGTGGATGCCGGTGCCGCTGTCGACCACGGCCGGCAGCGCAAGTCGGCCGCCGAGCTGGCACTGATGCAGCGCGCCAAGGACATGACCCTGGAAGTGCACAAGGCCGTCGCCAGCATCCTCCGCGAGGGCATCACCACCACCGAGGTGGTGCGCTTCATCGAGGCCGCGCACCGCCGCGTCGGCGCGCCCGGCTCGACCTTCTGCATCGTGCTGTTCGGCGAGGACAGCGCTTTCCCCCACGGCGTGCGCGAGCCGCGCCCGCTGCGCGAAGGCGACATGGTGCTGATCGACACCGGCTGCCAGCTGCACGGCTACAACTCGGACATCACCCGCAGCTACGTATTCGGCACCCCCAGCGAGCGCCAGCGCAGCCTGTGGAGCCTGGAGAAGGCCGCGCAGCTGGCCGCCTTCGCCGCCGCCGTGCCGGGTGCGCCCTGCCAGGCGGTGGACGCCGCCGCGAGGCGCTGCCTGGAAGCCGGCGGCCTGGGCCCGGACTACGCCTTGCCCGGCCTGCCGCACCGCACCGGCCACGGCATCGGCCTGGACATACACGAAGGCCCCTACCTGGTGCGCGGCGACGAAACCCCGCTGGAGGCCGGCATGTGCTTCAGCAACGAACCGATGATCTGCGTGCCCGGCGAGTTCGGCATCCGCCTGGAAGACCACTTCTACATGAGCGCCGAAGGCCCACGCTGGTTCACCTGGCCGAGCCATTCCATCGACGATCCGTTCGGTCTGGCGGGGTAAGGCCTACCGCACCGGAGGGCATTGTAGGAGCGGGCCCTGCCCGCGATTCGCGCGCAGGGCGCGCTCCTACAGGGGATGGCGGCGCAGGATTTCATCCGTGATCGCGCCGGGGCGTTCGGCTATCGCGGACAAGGTCCGCTCCTACGGGAGAAATACCGCGCTGCCCGGCGACCTGTAGGAGCAGGCCCTGCCCGCGATTCGCGCGCAGGGCGCGCTCCTACAGGGGAATGGCGGCGCAGGATTTCATCCGTGATCGCGCCGGGGCGTTCGGCTATCGCGGACAAGGTCCGCTCCTACGGGAGAAATGCCGCGCTGCCCGGCGACCTGTAGGAGCAGGCCCTGCCTGCGATTCGCGCGCAGGGCGCGCTCCTACAGGGGACTGGTGCGGGTGGGGTTGCGTAGGAGCGGATCTCATCCGCGAATCGCGCCGATATGCCCGGCTATCGCGGACAAGGTCCGCTCCTACGTTGCAGGCGATCACAGCTTTTCGTAGGCGCGAGCACCTCGGTACAGCCTGCAATGTTGCACGGTGGCTAGAGCAACTCGAAGGGAAAGGTACTGACCAGCCGCAGCTCGTCGACGCTGCCGTTGCCCTGCTTCTGGCTGGCGCGGTGGCTGACGTACATGAGGCGGAAGTGGCTGCGCTTGAGCGCCCCGTTCTGCACCACGTAGGCGGCCGAGAGGCCCAGTTCGCGGTGCTTCTCGCCGTCCTGCTCGCGGACCTTCGCGTAGTTGCCGTAGGCGCCGTTGCGGTCGCCGGTGTAGCCCGTGCCGTCGATGTCCCAGCCCTTGACGTACCACACCGAGGTACTCAGCCCCGGCACGCCGTAGGCCGCCCAGTCGGTGTTGTAGCGCAGCTGCGCGGATTTCTCGTTGGGCCCGTTGTAGTCGGCGAAGGCCACGTTGCTCAGGTGGATGGCCTTGGTCTCGTGCACGTAGTCGAAGTATTCGTCGCCTTCGACCTGCTGCCAGCCGAACATCAGCGAATGGGCGCCGCGGCTGAGGGTGAAGTCCAGGCTCCAGGTGTCGTTGTCGATGTAGCCGGCGGCGCGGCGGCCTGTGTCGCGAGTGCTGTAGAGGTTGGCGCGGGCCCGCAGGGCGAGCTTCTGCGGGTTGCCCATGCTGTGGCCCAGGCCCAGGTAGTACTGGTTCCAGACGTCCTCGAAATGCCCGCCGTAGAGGGTTGCCGACAGGCCGCCGGGGGCCTTGTAGCTGCCGCCGAGGTAGCTGTAGCGGTCGCCCTTGGCCAGGCGGGTGCCGTATTCGGTGGTCAGGTCCTCCTCGCCGGCGCCGGCGCGGGGGCTGGCGCGGGTGAAGCTGCCGGCCTGCAGCGCCAGGCCCGGCAGTTCCTCGCTGAGCAGGGCGAAACCGTCGAAGCTGGCGGGCAGGACGCGGTTGTCGTGGCTGTTGAACACCGGCGTGTCGACCTGGAAGCGGCCGCCCCTGAGCTCGGTGCCGGAGACGCGCAGGCGCAGGTTGGCGATGCCCAGCTTGGACCATTCGTCCACCGCGTTGCCGTCGCTGTCGGTCAGGGTGCGGTTGCCGCCGCCGCCGGCGATCACGCCCTTGCCGCGCTCCAGGCTGAGGGCGTGGTAGCCGGCCACGTCCAGGCCGAAGCCGACGGTGCCTGGGTGTAGCCGGAGCTGTACTTGAGCAGGGTGCCCTGCACCCAGGTGCGGCGGTTGTGGGTGAACTCCGAGCCGCCCTCCTTGGGGATGCGGAAGCCGTTGCTGTCCTGGGCCTGCTCCAGGGCTGCGAAGTTGCGGGTGCGCAGGCTCAGGCTCTGGCCTTCGACGAAGCCCTTGGCGCCGGCCTGGCCGCGGGCTTCGCGGCGATCGTCCTCGGCGGCCCAGGCCTGGCCGAACAGACAGGCGCCAAGGGACAGGCCCAGGGCCGTGGGGCGGATGTGCTGCTGGATCATTGGCTGTTGCTCCCTTCTTGTTTTTCTTGTTGGAGGGGCTATGCCGATGACGGTACCGGCGTCCGGGGTGTGCCTGATGGACGCCCCGGCCCCTGTGAGGGGCCGAAGCTAAGTGGGGGCGGGAAGGGCGATCAAGGCGGATTCGGCCGCGCTGCGAAAAACGGAAAATTCCGAATATTCAGGGGATTGCATTCGGGCGACGGGGTACTCGTCGAAGGTAGGCGCGGGGGCGATGGAGGGCGCGTACCTGCCCGGCGCCGCCTCTGGCGGGGCGGCGCCGGGGTGGGGACTACAGCAGGTTGAAGGGCAGGGTGGTGATCAGGCGCACGTCGTCGATGCTGCCGTCGGCCTGGTTCTGGCTGGCCCGGTGGCGCCGGTAGGTCAGCTTGATGCTGCTGCTCTTGAGCGGGCCGTCCTGGATCTTGTAGGCGAGCGTCATGCCCAGTTCGCGATGCCTTTCGCCATCCTGCTTGCGCACCTCGGCGTAGCTGCCGTGGGCGCCGTTGCGGTCGCCGTCGTAGCGGGTGCCGTCGATGCCCCAGCCCTTGGCGTACCACAACGTGCTGCTCAGCCCCGGTATGCCGTAGCGGGCCCAGTCGGTGCCGTAGGCCAGCTGGGCGGACTTCTCGTTGGGGCCGTTGTAGTCGGATTGCAGGTAGTTGACCAGGTAGATGGCCGCGGTCTCGTTGACGTAGTCGAAGTACTCGTCGCCATCGACCTGCTGCCAGCCCGCCATCAGGCTATGGGCGCCGCGGGCGAGGGTGAAGGCCAGGCTCCAGGTATCGTTGTCGATGTAGCCGGCCTTGCGGCTGCCGGCATCGCGGGTGCTGTAGCCGTCGAAGCGGGTGTGCAGGGCCAGCACGTCGGGGTCGCCGAGGTCGTGGGAGAAGCCCAGGTAGTACTGCCGCCAGATGTCCTCGAACTCGCCGCCGTAGGCGCTGAGGCTGAGGTTGGGCGTCGCGCGGTAGGTCCCGCCGAGGTAGCTGTAGCGGTCGCCCTTGGCCTTGCGGTCACCGTAGGTGGTGGTGAGTTTCTCGTCGCCGGCCCCGGTGCGCGGGCTGACGCGATCGAAGCTGCCGGCCTGCAGCCTGAGCCCGGTGAGTTCGCTGCTGGTCAGGCCGACGCCGCGGAAGGTGGAGGGCAGGGCGCGGTTGTCGATGGTGGCTAGCACCGGCGTCTCGACCTGGAAGCGGCCGGCGCGCAGTTCGCTGTTGGACAGCCGCAGGCGCAGGTTGGCCACGCCCAGCTTGGACCACTCGTCCAGCGGCCGACCGTCGCTGTCGGTCAGGGTGCGGTTGCTGCCGCCGGCGACGACGCCCTTGCCGCGCTCCAGGTTGAGGGCATGGAAGGCGCCGACGTCGAGGCCGAAGCCGACGGTGCCCCGGGTGTAGCCGGAGCTGTACTGCAGGATGCTGCCCTGCACCCAGGTGCGCCGGCTGTGGGTGGGCTCGTAGCCGTCGTCCTTGGGGATCTTGAAGATGAAGCGGCCGTGCTTCTGCTCACGGGAGGCGAAGTTGCGGGTGCTCAGGGTCAGGCTCTGGCCTTCGATGAAGCCCTTGGCGGCGGCCTGCCCCCGCTGCCTGTCGTCCTCTTCGGCCGCCCAGGCCTGGCCGGTGACGCCGGCGAGCAGCGCCAGGCCGATGGTGGTGGGGCGGATGTGTGGATTGGTCATCTGATTGCTCCTCGTTTCTAGTGCTGTGCGCAACGGCGGGCACCTGGGCGCGCGCCGGGAACGGCCGGTGGCCGGCTGCAAGGCGGGAAGCGAGTGCGGTGGGATGATTGTTGGAAGAGCCTGGCCGGTCGGGCCTGGCTCGTGGCTGCCCGCAGCGGATGGGGCGGGCGCAGGGGCGGCAGCGGCGGGTCTGCCGTGCCGTGGAAGGTGTGGGGGCCGGGGCTGCCGGACCTTCAGGGGGGAAGCTAAGCCATGCCTGGCGGCCGCGACAATGAAAAAATGCCTGGTGCTTCACTACGCCGCTTCTCGCCGATGCCCGGAATAGAGGCTTCGCGGTGTTTTTGGAGGCAGCGTGGTGGGAATCTTGGCGCCCACCTGTAGGAGCGGGCCCTGCCCGCGATTTCGCGCGCAGGGCGCGCTCCTACATGGGAACGGCGTGGGTGGGGCAGCGTAAGCGGATCTCATCCGCGAATCGCGCCGGTGGTTTCGGCTATCGCGGACAAGGTCCGCTCCTTAGCCGGTGGGTACGGCTTCTCGTAGGAGCGAGCTTGCTCGCGAACAAAGGCGGTGCCATGCGGTTCGCGAGCAAGCTCGCTCCTACAGGGGGCGGGAAATACGGGCTCAGGGCCCCAGTTCGACGTGGGTGAAGTTGTTCGAGCCCAGCGGGCTGAGGGTGAAGCCTTTCACCCTGGGGCTCAGCACCACGAACTGCTTCGGGTAGGCCAGGGCTATCCAGGGCGCTTCGCGCTGGAAGATCGCCAGGGCCTGGCGGTACAGCGCGGCGCGGGCGTCCTGGTCTGTGCTGGCGCGGGCCTGGCGCAGCAGGTCGTCGAACTGGGCGTTGCACCAGCCGGCCATGTTCTCGCCGCTCTGCGCGGCGGCGCAGGACAGGTTGGGGGTGAGGAAGTTGTCCGGGTCGCCGTTGTCGCCCACCCAGCCCATGAACACCAGGTCGTGCTCGCCGTGCTTGGCGCGGCGGATCAGTTCGCCCCATTCGTAGACGCGGATGTCGGCGCGGATGCCCAGCTTGCCCAGGTCGTTCTGCAGCATCTGCGCGCCTATGCCGGGGTTGGGGTTGGTCGGGCCGCCGCCGGGGCGGGTCCAGATGCTGAGCTTCTGCCCGGGCTGCACGCCGGCTTCGGCCAGCAGTTGGCGGGCCCGTTCGAGGTCGCGCGGCCAGCCCTTCAGGTCCGCGTCCGAACCCCACAGCGTCGGCGGGTAGGGCGCCACCGCCGGGCTGGCGCCGCCCTCGCCGAACTGCGCCTTGCGGTAGGCGTCGCGGTCGAAGGCGAGGTTGATGGCCTGGCGCACGCGCACGTCGTCCAGCGGCTTGTGCCGGGTGTTGATGGCGACGTAGGCGACCAGCAGGGAGTCCAGTTCCTCCACCTTCAGGCGCGGGTCCCTGCGCAGCTCGGGGATGTCCGTGGGCCGCGGGTACACCGCCACCTGGCAATCGCCGGCGCGCAGTTTCTGGAGGCGCACGCTGGGGTCGGGGGTGATCGCCAGCAGCAGGCGCTCGATCTTCGGCGTGCCGCCCCAGTAGTCGGGGTTGGCGGCGAAGCGCACCTGGGCGTCCTTCTGGTAGCGCTGGAAGACGAAGGGGCCGGTGCCCAGGGGCAGGTTGTTCAGTTGCTCGGGCTTGCCGGCCGTCAGCAGCAGGTCGGCGTATTCGGCTGAATAGATGGAGGCGAAGCCCATGGCCAGGTCGGCGAGGAAGGGCGCCTCGGGATGGCGCAGGGTGAAGCGCACCGTCAGGTCGTCGACTTTCTCGACGCGCTCGATCAACCCCGGCAGGCCCATCGACTGGGCGTAGGGGAAGCCGCGCGGGGCCAGCTTGTTCCACGGGTGCGTCGGGTCGAGCTGGCGCTGGAAGCTCCAGAGCACGTCGTCGGCATTGAAGGTGCGGGTGGGGGTGAAGTAGTCGGTGCGCTGGAACTTCACGCCGGGGCGCAGGTGGAAGGTGTAGGCCAGGCCGTCGGCGCTGATGTCCCAGCTCTGCGCCAGCGCGGGGATCACCTTCGTGCTGCCGGGGGCGAACTGCACCAGGCGTTCGTACACCGTCTCCGCCGTGGCGTCGGCGGTGGTGGCGGCGGTGTACTGGGTGATGTCGAAGCCTTCCGGGCTGCCCTCGGTGCATACCACCAGGGGCCGGGCCAGGGCCGGCGCGGCGGCGAGCAGCAACGCCAGGGCCGCCCACGCGGGGCGGCCCGGACGTCTATCGGCAAGCGGCTGTGGCCAGCGCAGCATGGCGTGACAGCCGCCTCGCGGCGGCCGCGGGCCTTACTTGCCGACGCCCACGCCGTAGAAGGAGTTGAGCGCGAAGGGGCTGATCTTGAAGTCCTCGACCGTCTTGCGCATCGGCTGGTACACGGTGGAGTGGGCGATCGGGGTGATCGGCACCTGCTCCTTGAGGATGTGCTGGGCCTGCTTGTACAGCTCGGTGCGCTTGGCCTGGTCGGGGGTGCGCTTGGCTTCCTTGATCAGCTTGTCGTAGGGCTGGTCGCACCATTTGGAGAAGTTGTTGCCGTTGACCGCGTCGCAGCTGTACAGGGTGCCCAGCCAGTTGTCCGGGTCGCCGTTGTCGCCGCTCCAGCCGATCAGCATGGCGTCGTGCTCGCCGGCCTTGGCGCGCTTGATGTACTCGCCCCATTCGTAGGTGACGATCTTGGCCTTGATGCCGACCTTGGCCCAGTCGGCCTGGAGCATCTCGGCCATCAGCTTGGCGTTGGGGTTGTACGGGCGCTGCACGGGCATGGCCCACAGGGTGATCTCGGTGCCTTCGGGCACGCCGGCCTTCTTCAGCAGCTCCTTGGCCTTTTCCGGGTCGTAGCCGGCGTCCTTGATGCTGTCGTCGTAGGACCACTGGGTCGGCGGCATGCCGTTCACGGCGAGCTGGCCGGCGCCCTGGTAGACGGCGTCGATGATGGCCTTCTTGTTCACCGCCATGTCCAGCGCCTCGCGCACTTCCAGCTTGTCCAGCGGCTTGTGCAGCACGTTGTAGGCGATGTAGCCGAGGTTGAAGCCCGGCTGCGAAGGCATGTTCAGGTTGGCGTCCTTCTTCAGCGACTCCAGGTCCGCCGGGCGCGGGAACAGGGTGATCTGGCACTCGTTGGCCTTGAGCTTCTGCATGCGCACCGAGGCGTCGGTGTTGATGGCGAAGATCAGGTTGTCGACCTTCACCTCGCCGGGCACCCAGTAGTCCTTGTTGGCCTTGAAGCGGATGTTCGAGTCCTTCTGGTAGCGGCTGAACACGAAGGGCCCGGTGCCGATGGGCTTCTGGTTGATGTCGCTGGCGCGGTTCTGCTTGAGCAGCTGGTCGGCGTACTCGGCGGACTGGATGGAGGCGAAGCTCATGGCCAGGTTCTGGATGAACGCGGCATCGACCTCGTTGAGGACGAACCTGACGGTGTAGTCGTCGACCTTCTCCACCTTGGCGATGTTGGCGTCCATGCCCATGTCGGTGAAGTAGGGGAATTCGGTGGGATAGGCCTTACGGAACGGGTGGTTCTTGTCGAGCATGCGGTTGAAGGTGAACAGCACGTCGTCGGCGTTGAATTCGCGGCTGGGCTTGAAGTAGTCGGTGGTGTGGAACTTCACGCCGTGGCGCAGGTGGAAGGTGTAGGTCTTGCCGTCATCGGATACGTCCCACTTCTCGGCCAGCCCGGGGATCACCTGGGTGCCGCCGCGTTCGAACTGGGTGAGGCGGTTGAATACCGTCTCGGCGGAGGCGTCGAAATCGGTGCCGGTGGTGTACTGGCCGGGGTCGAAGCCCGCCGGGCTGCCCTCGGAGCAGAACACCAGGTTGCCGGCGGCGTGGGCGAAGGGAGCGCTGGCGATCAACCCAGCGGCGATCATGGAGCGGATGACGGCATTCTTGCGCATGCTGACCTCAGTTTGTTGTGGTTGTCATCGAGGCACGTCCTTGTGGGGCGTGTCGCCTGAAACTATGCAGGGCACATGCCGGGCGCAAGGGCCACACCCGCCACAGTGTAGAAGCTGTGGGGAAGTCGTAAGGGAATGTCGCAATAACGCAAGAAGCCCGCCGCGGCGCCCGGGCGGGTGGCGCCGCGGCGGGCCCGCATCAGGGCATCTGCACTTCGATGGTGCCGTCGGCGGTCACCGTGACCTGGCTGGTGCCGGCCTCGATCTCCGGGGCCGCGGCGAAGCCGGCGTCGGCCTTCATCGCCGCCATGCGCATCACCGGCATCGGCCGCGGCGCGCCGGCGCTGTTCAGGTTCAGGTTGACCAGGCGGTAGCCCTTGCCGCCGAGGGAGTCGGTCAGCAGCTGGGCGCGGGCCTTGAACGCCGCCACGGCGTTCTTCATCAGGCTGTCCTCGTTCTGTTGGCGGGTGGAGTCGGCGATGCTGAAGCTCATGTTGCCCATCTTCAGCTTGCCCAGCAGGCTGGCGGTGAGCTGCGATAGCGCGGCGAAGTCCGAGCTTTCCAGGCGCAGTTCGGCGCGTTCGCGCCAGGCGGTGATCTTCTGGCCCTTGTCGTCGTACACCGGGTAGCTGTTGCGGCTGCCCAGGCTGACGGTCACGCCCTTGGCCTTGCGCGCCTCGGTCACCGCGGCGTTGAGGGCGGCGGTGGTCTCGGCGGCGAGCTTGGCCGGGTCGCTGGCCTGGGCTTCGTTGAAGAGGGTCACGTGCATCTGGTCGTGGGCCACTTCCTGGCTGGCCTCGGCGTGCAGCGACACCAGGTTGTAGCGCGGCTCGTCGGCGTGGGCGGCGAAGCTGGTGGCGGCCAGGGCGACGGCTGCGGCCAGGGCGGCGAGGCTTTTCTTCAATGCGGACATGTTCGACTCCTTGGTCCTGTAATGAGTCCCGGGTGCAGGGTAGACGAACCCGCACATGGACAGTCAGACCTATTGACGCAGGTCGGCGTTCAAAGGGGTTGAATCGCGATAGCCTTTATCTCGTATGCTGTGTCGCTATGACGCACCGAGAGGGGAAGGGGCTTGGCTATACTCGCGCAAATTCCGGAATTCACCATGCGCACACCGGTTTTCCAGTTATCCGCCAGCCGGCAGAACCTGCTGCACCTGACGCTCATCCGTATTCTCGTGCTGGCCGCCCAGGCCGGTTCGGTGGGCATCGCCTACAAGGCCCAGTTGATCCCGCTGCCCTGGGCGGCGCTGGGGGTGACCCTCGGCGTGTCCCTGGTGCTGTGCCTGGCCACCGCCCTGCGCTTGCGCGGGCCCTGGCCGGTGACCGAGGTGGAATACGCGGTGCAGCTGGGCTGCGACCTGATCATCCACAGCGCCCTGCTGTATTTCTCCGGCGGCTCGTCCAACCCCTTCGTCTCTTATTACCTGGTGCCGCTGACCATCGCCGCGGCGACCCTGCCGTGGCTCTACACCATCGTCCTCGCCGGCCTGGCCCTGGCCGCCTACACGGTGCTGCTGGTGTGGTTCCACCCGCTGAACATCGCCCCGGCGCAGCGCGACTACCTGCTGATCTACGGCATGTGGCTGAGCTTCGCCCTGGCCGCCGGGCTGATCACCTTCTTCGTCGCGCGCATGTCCCAGGCGCTGCGCCGCCAGGAACAGATAGTCGCGCAGCGCCGCGAGGAGGGCATGCGCGACCAGCAACTGCTGGCCGTGGCCACCCAGGCCGCCGGCGCCGCCCATGAGCTGGGCACGCCGCTGGCGACCATGAGCGTGCTGCTCAAGGAGCTGCGCCAGGCGCACCCGAAGGACCCGCTGCTGCAGGAAGACCTGGCGCTGCTGCAGGAGCAGGTCAAGCTGTGCAAGGACACCCTGCAGCAACTGGTGCGCGCCGCCGAGGCCGACCGTCGCCAGGCCATTCAGGAGCAGGGCGTCAACGAATGGCTGGAGGCGGTGCTGCGCCGCTGGCACCTGATGCGCCCGGAGGCCACCTACCGCTACCTGAACCTGGGCCCGGGCAGCGCCCCGCGGCTGACACCGCCCACCGACCTCACCCAGGCCCTGCTGAACCTGCTGAACAATGCTGCCGATGCCTGCCCGGACGACCTGGAGATCTGCGTCGACTGGACTGCCACCGACATCTGCCTGAGCATCCGCGACCACGGCCCCGGCGTGCCCCTGGCGATCGCCGAGCAACTCGGCAAACCCTTCTTCACCACCAAGGGCAAGGGCTTCGGCCTCGGCCTGTTCCTCAGCCAGGCCAGCGTCACCCGCGCCGGCGGCACGGTGAAGTTGTACAACCACGAAGACGGCGGCACGCTTACCGAGCTGCGCCTGCCGCGCAGCTACGGTGTGGTGTGAACCCACGCGCGAGGAAGTACCCATGAGCGAAGAGAATCTGTTCGAAGGCGAAGAGCAACCCCACCTGCTGCTGGTGGACGACGACGCCACCTTCACCCGTGTGATGGCGCGCGCCATGAGCCGCCGCGGCCTGCGCGTATCGGTCGCCGGCTCCGCCGAGGAAGGCCTGGCGCTGGCCAAGGAAGACCTGCCCGACTACGCCGTGCTCGACCTGAAGATGGACGGCGACTCCGGCCTGGTGCTGCTGCCCAAGCTGCTGGAGCTGGACGCGGAGATGCGCGTGGTGATCCTCACCGGCTACTCCAGCATCGCCACCGCGGTGGAGGCCATCAAGCGCGGCGCCACCAACTACCTGTGCAAGCCGGCCGACGCCGACGACGTGCTCACCGCGCTGCTCTCGCAGCACGCCGACCTGGACAGCCTGGTGCCGGAAAACCCCATGTCGGTGGACCGCCTGCAGTGGGAGCACATCCAGCGCGTGCTGGCCGAGCACGACGGCAACATTTCCGCTACCGCCCGCGCCCTGGGGATGCATCGGCGGACGTTGCAGCGTAAGCTGCAGAAGCGCCCTGTAAGGCGTTAAGGAATTCATAAGACAGGGAGCGCCAACTGGGCGCTCCTTTTTTTTGTGCCGCCCGTGCCGAGCCCTGATCAATGACCGAAAGCGCCGAATACCGTGCCGCGAACGATGCCGTTCGCGGGCATTTCTTCTCCCAGGTGTGGAAACTGACGGCGCCCTACTGGCGCAGCGAAGAGAAGGGCACGGCCTGGCTGCTGCTGATCGTGGTGATCGCCCTGTCGCTGGTCGGCGTGGGCGTCTCGGTGTGGGTCAATACCTGGTACCGCGACTTCTACAACGCCCTGCAGAACAAGGACCTCGATGCCTTCATCCGGCTGATCCTGTACTTCTGCGGGATCGCCGCGGTGGCCATCCTGGTCGCCGTGTACCGCCTGTACCTGACGCAGATGCTGACCATCCGCTGGCGCCGCTGGCTCACTGAGAAGCACTTCGCCGCCTGGCTGTCCGACAAGAACTACTACCGCCTGGAACAGCGCGGCTACACCGACAACCCCGACCAGCGCCTGTCCGAGGACCTCAACAGCTTCACCGACACCACCCTGAGCCTGGGCCTGGGGCTGATCCGCAACCTGGTCAGCCTGGTGTCCTTCTCGGTGATCCTCTGGGGCGTGTCCGGCAGCATCGAGCTGTTCGGCATCAACATCCCCGGCTACATGTTCTGGGCCGCGCTGCTCTACGCCCTGGTCGGCAGCTGGCTGACGCACCTGATCGCCCGCCGCCTGATCGGCCTGAACAACCAGCAGCAGCGCTACGAGGCCGACCTGCGCTTCGGCCTGGTGCGCATCCGCGAGAACGCCGAGAGCATCGCCCTGTACAACGGCGAGGGCAGCGAGAACGAGCGCCTGATGACGCGCTTCCGCAACGTCTGGGGCAACTTCTGGGAACTGATGAAGGTGCAGAAGCGACTGACCTTCTTCAGCTCCGGCTACGCCCAGATCGCCATCATCTTCCCGATCGTGGTGGCCGCGCCGCGCTACTTCGCCGGCAAGATCCAGCTCGGCGAGCTCATGCAGATCAACTCCGCCTTCGGCAACGTCCAGGACGGCCTGAGCTGGTTCATCGACGCCTACTCCAGCCTGGCCACCTGGCGCGCCACCTGCGACCGTCTGCTGAGCTTCCGCAACGCCATGGACGAGGTCGCCGGCGAGCACGAGAGCATCGCCGTGCACGCCGCCGGCAACGGCCTGCAGCTCAAGCACCTGAGCCTGCGCCTGGGCGACGGCAGCGTGCTGCTGGAACCCACCGACCTGGCCCTGCGGGCCGGCGAGCACGTGCTGATCAGCGGCCCCTCCGGTGCCGGCAAGAGCACCCTGCTGCGCGCCATGAGCGGGCTCTGGCGCTACGGCGCCGGGCAGGTGCAGATGCCGGCGGCGCGCACGCTGTTCCTGCCGCAGAAGCCCTACCTGCCGATCGGCAGCCTGGCCACGGCCCTGAGCTACCCCGAGGCGCCCGACCGGCACGCCCCCGAGCGCCTGCGCGAAGTGCTGCGCCTGTGCCGCCTGGAGCACCTGGGCGAACGCCTGGACGAAGCCCAGCACTGGCAGCGCCTGCTCTCGCCGGGCGAACAGCAGCGCCTGGCCATCGCCCGCGCGCTGCTCTATGCGCCGGCCTGGCTGTTCCTCGACGAGGCCACCTCGGCGCTGGACGACAACGACGAAGCCGCGCTCTACCAGACCCTGCTGGAGCAACTGCCCGGCGTGACCCTGGTCAGCATTGGCCACCGCGCCGACCTCAGGCGCTTCCACGAGCGCCAGCTGCGCCTGGAGGATCGTCACCTGCGGGAGGTCGAGGCGGTGCTCCCGGCCTGAGGTGAGGTGCCTGCCTGTTACGGGGTAGGCCTCCTTCGATAGGATTTTGGGAAAAATCGTGCTGTGAATTCCTTCAGATTTTGCAGGAAAGCTCACAATTGCTTGGCAGTTTTGGGGACTGCTGCATCGTTCCTGCACTGATACCCGGTACCCTCGACGGCTTTGCGGTAAACAGCCCGTCGCATTCGGATTCCGGATATCGCCATGCATGGTCTTTCCCCTTCTGGTCAGGCGTTGACGCGCGAGGCATTGCGCCTGGTGAACCCGCGCCGCTTCCTTGGCCTCGCGCTCGCCGGCGCTGTGGCGCTGGCGCTGCTGACCTTCGCCGCCGGCCTGTGGCTCGGCCGCGTCATGGCGCCGCCCGCGCCGCTGGCCGAGGCCGCCCCGCAGCAGACGCCGGAGCAGCGCTTCGCCGTGGCGCGCCTGGGCGAGCTGGCCGGGCGCCTGCAAGTGCTGGAAAAGGACGCCGCCTACCTGCTGAAAGTGGTCGACGGCCACGAGGACATCGCCCGCAAGCTGGCGGGCATCGACCCTGGCCTGGTGCCAGAGCGACTGCCGGCGCGCGGCGCTGACGGGGAGGGCGGCCTGCTGCTGCCGCCGCGGCCGTGCCAGGCCGCGCCGCTGGTCGATGTGCAGCAGGGCACCGAGGCCGCGCGTTGCCTGAGGCGCCAGCTCGACCTGCTGCTGGACGCGGTGTCGCGGCGCAACGCCGACTTCCTCGCCATCCCCACCCATCGCCCGGTGGACAAGGCGCGCCTGGGCTCGGCCTTCGGCAACCGGCTGGACCCGTTCAACCGCCGCCTGGCCTTCCACTCCGGGCTCGACTTCGCCGCGCCCGGCGGCACCGAGATCCAGGCCGCCGCCGGTGGCCGGGTGGTCGCTGCCGGTCCCTTCAGCTCCTACGGCATCCGCGTGGAAATCGACCACGGCAACGGCCTGCTCACCCGCTATGCGCACCTGTCCAGGGCCGAGGTGCGCGTCGGCGACGTGGTGATGCCCGGCCAGCGCATCGCCGCCATGGGCTCCACGGGCCGCTCCACCGGCTCGCACCTGCATTTCGAAGTGCTCTACCGCGGCGAGTTCGTCGACCCGCAGCACTTCCTTTCCCTCGGCGACATGGAGAAGGCCCTCGATGCGCTGGCGCAGGACTAGGCCGGCGACCACCCGCGAACTGCTGCGCGCCGAGCACCAGCCGCGGGCCCAGGTAGCGCGCAGCTATCGGCCGCTGCTCTGGGCCGCGTTGGCGCTGGCCGTGGCCTTCGCCGCGCTGCATTTCTGGCGTGGCTCGCAGCAGGCCGAAACACAGCAGCACATCGATGCGTTGCAGGCCGGCAATGCCGCGCTGGCCGCCGACCTGCAGCGCCAGCGCCTGCTGACCGCCGAGGCCCAGGCCACGCGCGAGCAGCTGCAGCGGCGCATCGACCAGATGTCCGGGGAACTCAAGAAGCTCAAGACCGACCTGGCGTTCTACCGCCAGCAGAAACCCGCCAAGTGATCCGCAGGAGGACGAACATGTTCAGCAGCAACAAGAAGAAAGGGCCGCAGGTGGCGGTGGACAGGTTTTCCAGCCTGCTGTCGGGCAACCTGGCGCTGGTGGGCGACCTGGAGTTCGAGGAGGGCCTGAAGGTCCAGGGCCGCATCCAGGGCAACGTGCGCCACAAACCGGGCACCCAGAGCCTGCTGGCCCTGGGCGCGGAAGGGCGGATCGAGGGCTGCGTCAGCAGCTACGACGCGCTGATCGACGGCACCATCGTCGGCGACCTGTACGTCGAACACCTGCTTGAGCTGCATTCCAACGCCCGCGTCATCGGCAATATCCACTACCGCCAACTGAGCATGGAGAACGGCGCCAGCGTCGACGGCAAGCTCACCCGCCTGGACGAACAGCGTCCGCTGGAACTGCCGGCGCCCGAGAGCCACCGGGCGCGTGCCGGGGCCGAGGAAGCGGAGCCCGCCTGAGGCAAATCGTTAGCACGCGAAGCACTGCCCCTTGCTATGATCGCCGCAGTTCTTCCGCCGGCGCTTCCCCTCCATGCTCGCACTGCTGTTCCAGACACTCGGCATCACCGCGCCGGTGTTCTCCATGCTGTTCATCGGCGTGCTGCTGCGCCGCGTCGGCTGGATCGACCAGGGCTTCATCCAGACCGCCTCGGCCCTGGTATTCAACGCCACCATGCCGGTGATGCTGTTCCTCGGCATCTACCATTCCGACCTGCACCGCGCGGCCAGCCCGGCGGTGCTGACGTTCTTCTGCCTGGCCACCCTCGGCGGCTTCCTGCTCGCCTGGGCCTGGGCGCACTGGCGGGTGCCGCGGCAAGAGCGCGGCGTCTACGTGCAGGGCGCGTTCCGCGGCAACAACGGCATCGTCGGCCTGGCCCTGGCCACCAGCCTCTACGGCGAGCACGGCCTGGCCCTGGGCTCGGTGCTCGCGGCCCTGGTGATCCTCTGCTACAACACCCTGGCCACGGTGGTCCTGGCGATCTACAGCCCGGCGCTCAAGTCCGACCCGCTGAGCATCGCCCGCCAGGTGCTGGTCAACCCGCTGATCATCGGCGTGCTGGCGGCCTTCCCGTTCGCCTGGTGGAGCATCGCCCTGCCGGCCTGGGTGCTCACCTCCGGCGACTACTTCGCGCAGATGACCCTGCCCCTGGCGCTGGTCTGCATCGGCGGCACCCTGTCGCTGCCGGCCCTGCGTAGCAGCGGCAGCCTGGCCCTGAGCGCCAGCCTGATGAAAATGGTCTGGCTGCCGGCGCTGTGCACCGCCGCCGCCTGGCTCTGCGGCTTCCGCGGCGCCGAACTGGGTGTGCTGTTCCTCTACTTCGCCAGCCCCACGGCCGCCGCCAGCTACGTGATGGCGCGCGCCGCCCAGGGCAACGCCGAACTGGCGGCCTCGATCATCGTCATCACCACCCTGGCGGCGGCGCTGACCACCAACCTCGGGTTGTTCATCCTGCAGTGGGGTGGGTGGATCTGAGGTGACTCAGTCCCCGGGCAGGTGCCGCTCGAGGTCCATGGCTTCGTGCAGAATCCGAACGATTTCGACGGCCAGGTCGTTGCCCAGGCGATAGAAGACCACGTGCCGAGGGCGGGCTACCCTGGCCGCCCCGGTTTCATTGCGGCAATGCGACAGGTGCAGGCTGCGCAAGCCGGCAGCCAGTTCCTCCCGGGCCTTGCTGCCAATCCTGACGGGTTCCTGGGCCAGTGAGGTGAAGGCTGCGAACAGCAGGCTCTGGTAGCGGATGCGCGCCGTGGAGCCGAAGCGCGATTCCGTATAGCGGAGCACATCGAGGATGTCCTCGCGCGCGGCGAAGGAAAGGCGAAGATTCGCCTTCATCCGCCGGTGTTGCCCACTTGCCGGCCGAGCTCGTCGAGATACTGGCCGAGGTCCTCCGCCGTGCGGAGTTCGTCATAATCCCCGGCCTCTAGCTGCATGATGCCGCTGGAAGTGGCGGATTTGAGCGCCTCCAGCTTCATCGACTGCTCGGCCTCCTGATCGAAGAGCAGGCGCAGGCCCGCGCGGATCACTTCGCTGCGGTTCTGGTAACGCCCGGTCTTGAGCAGGTCCTCGATGTTCCGCTCCATGGGATCGGGCAGGACCACGTTACGAGTCGCCATGGCTTGGCTCCGGGAAATGAATGAATTGGCATTTTATGCCATGCCGCCGACGGCACGGACAACCTCTGCCCGATGGGGGGCGACCTAAGCCGATTCTGAATTCGCAGACAGCATCACTTACTCTGCCCGAAGGCCATTTCAAGCCGTTTTACAGGCGGTTACACTTACCCTCTTCCAACGCGCGACAAAGGATTGCTCATGCGTTTCCAGGATTCCGCCCGCAGCCTCGCGCTGTTGCTCGGCCTGCTGTGGCTGGCGTCGTCGTACGCCGGGCCCGGCGCCGAATTGTCCAGCCCGGCCGCCGGCTGGCGCTACTCGGGGTTGCTCGACGACCTCGACAGCCCGCGCGTGGCCTATCCGACCCCGCCCATCGACCGTGGCGGCCAGCGCGGCCGCAGCCTGATCGAGGGCGATCTGAAGAACCTCGCCGGCACCGACCGCGCCCAGCGTCTGGTGGTCAACGGCAACCCGCTGCCGCTGTACACCGACGCCCAGGGCCATTTCGTCCGCCCCTACGCCTTCGGCGCGGGTTCCAACAGCGTCGAGGTGGCCAGCGCCGACGGCCAGTCGCTCAAGCGTGTGCAGTTCTACGAGGCCAACGCCGGGCGCGTGCCGCCGCGGGTGCGCGTGGCCCTGGGCTGGGACGACCCCAAGGCCGAGCTGGACCTGCACATAGTCACCCCCGACGGCCAGCACGCCTTCTGGGCGCGCCCACGGCTGGGCAACGGCGGCGGCCTTGACCCGGACGGCGTCGACGGCCCCGGCCCGGAGATGTTCACCATGGCCGCGCCGCTGCACGGCACCTATCTGGTCTACGTCAACTACTGGGGCAATTTCGGCGCGCAGGGCTATAACTTCCAGGCCGGCGCCAACCAGCAGGACGTGATCACCGCCCAGGTCAACCTGGTGTTCAACGAAAACAGCGTCGACGAGAAGCGCGAGACCTTCGTGGTGCCGCTGCGCACCATCGGCGACCTGGTCCTGGTCAAGACCTTCACCTACTGAAAGCTGTCCCCTGCCAGGGATGAAACGGGATCGAGCAAGCATGAGCGACAACACCACTTCCAGCCCCACTCCTTCCGCCGACGCCGCGCCGGTGAAGCGCTGGCCGCTGATCTTCGGCGGCCTGGTGCTGGCCCTGCTGGTCTTCGGCGGCCTGCTGGCGCGCTACGTCTGGCTGGCGCCGCCGAGCGGCCCGCTGGCCGGGCTGGAGGCGCCGCCGGCCAATGCCCCGGGCCGCGACATCAGGCACCCGGACGCGCTCATCGAAAGCGCCTCGCTCGCCCGCCTGCCCAAGGAACTGCTGGAGGTGCCGCTGCTGCGCGACACCCTCACCGAGGACTTCGTCTTCTACTACGAGAACGACGGTGACCGCCTCGGCCTGGCCGGCAGCCTGCGGCGCATCGTCTACGAGCACGACCTGACGCTGAAGGACAGCCTGGTCGAGGAACTGCTCGACCAGCCGGCCCAGGTTGCCCTGTGGCGCGGCGCCGATGGCCGCCTACGCGACTTCCTGGTGGTGATGAAGCGCGGCGGCCTGGCCAGGCTGCTGGAGCCGCTGGCGCACATCGCCGCCGACGACAGCCAGCTGCGCAAGGTCGGCGAGCTGAAGGGCGGCACTGGCGTCTACCGCCTGCGCTACAACGCCCAGAAGACCCTGCTGTTCGCCTCCAGCGGCGACTACCTGGTGCTGCTGTCCAACCCGAAGATGCTGTTCCCCGACGCCAGCGACGATGAGCCCGGCGCGGCCGACGCCCAGGTCAGCGCCGACCTGGCCGCCCTGCTCGGCGGTGACGACGCCTTCCCGCGCGCTTTCGGCCTGGGCCCGCGCGGCGAGCTGAGCCAGCGTATCAGCCTTGGCGCCGGCGCCCTGGCCATGGGCTACCAGCGCTTTATCCCGGCCTTCGCCGGGGTGCGCTTCGACAAGGACGCCAAGGGCTGGAGCAGCTACCTGGCGTTGAACGCGGTGGAGCGCCAGCCGGACCTCGACTTCAGCCCCGTGTGGCAGGCCATGCCCATGGGCGCCAGCGCCTGCGTGGCCCTGCCGCTGACCCCGGGCCTGTACGACAGCCTGCTGGTGCGCCTGGGCGCCGAGCAGAAGATGGCCGCGGCCTTCTCCGAGCACCTCTCCGGCGCCGCCGGCCTGTGCTGGTACGCCGACTCGCGCCTGTACACGCCGCTGCTGGTGGCCACGCTGAGCGCGCCGCCCGGCCCGGAACTGGACGCCGACCTGGGCAGGCTGTTCGACAGCCTGGTGGGCGCCTACGAGGCCAACGCCGAAGGCGGCAACTTCCCGGTGGACGAGCAGAACCAGGGCGAGACCCACAAGTGGCTGCGCCAGGTCAGCTCCAATTTCGGCCAGTACGCCGCCGCCGATGCGACCGACCCGGACGCGCTCAGCGGCCGCGGCTTCTTCCGCGTCGGCCTGGCGCGGCAGGGCAGCACCCTGCTGTTCTCCCTCGACGACCAGTTGCTGGACAAGGCCCTGGGCACCCTCGACAAGCGCTTCCCGCCGCTGGCCGACGTGCTGCCCAAGGACGCCCTGGTGCCGGCCTACCTGGCGCCGCAGTCGCTTTCCACGCTGCTCCAGCGCGAAACCCTGGAGAGCCTGCCGCAGGACATGGAACCGGTGTTCCGCAACGCTGCCGACAGCCTGCTGCTGCCGCGCCTGAAGGCCCTGGCCGGGCACGGCGGCTACGCTCTCGGCCTGCCCGCCGGCAGCCGCGCCGAACAACCCTGGCAATGGCTGCCGCTGCAGTGGCGCGCGCTGTGACGGCACGCGCCCTGCTGCTGGCGTTCGGCCTGTGGGCCGCCCAGGCCGGCGCGGCGTCGCTCGATCCGGAGCAGTCCCAGGTATTCCGCGCCTGGTTCGTGCGCATCGCCGAGGAACAACTGCGCCAGGGCCCCAGCCCGCGCTGGCACCAGCAGGACTGCGCGGGCCTGGTGCGCTTCGCCGCCAACGAGGCGCTCAAGCCCCACGACGCCAAGTGGCTGCGCGCCAACGGCCTGTCCAACCGCTACCTGCCGCCGGAGCTGGCGCTGAGCGACGAGCAGCGCGCCCTGGCGCAGAACTGGCGGCAGGGCGGCGGCCAGGTCGGCCCCTACGTCAACGCCATCAAGCTGATCCAGTACAACAGCACCCTCGTCGGCCGCGACCTCAACCAGGCGCGGCCCGGCGACCTGATCTTCTTCGACCAGGGCGACGACCAGCACCTGATGATCTGGATGGGCCGCAACATCGCCTACCACACCGGTACCAGCACGCCGACCGACAACGGCATGCGCTCGGTCAGCCTGCAACAACTCATGACATGGAAGGACACCCGATGGATACCCGACCCTGCCAACCCCAACTTCGTCGGCGTGTACCGCTTGTCGTTCCTCGCCCGATGAAGCTGCTCGCGCTGTGCGCCGGCCTGGCCCTGGGCGGCCTGCTGGCGGGCGCGCCGGCGCAGGCCCGGGCCGACGACGAGGTGCCGGCGAGCAACTACGCGCCGATCAGCGGCGAGTCGTTCTTCCTGCTCGCCGACAGCAGCTTCGCCCCCGACGAAGAGGCCCGCGTGCGCCTGGAAGCGCCGGGCCGCGACTACCGCCGCTACCGCATGGAGGCCTACGGCGGGGTGGACATGCGCGTCTACCGCATCGACAAGCCGCTGGACTTCCTCAAGCGCCAGAAGAACCTGCACCGGGTGCTGGCCGAGGGGCAGTTCAAGGGCGAGGGGCTGTCCAACACCCTGGCCTACCTGTGGGACAACTGGTACCGCAAGTCGCGGCGGGTGATGCAGCGCGCCTTCTCCTACGAGTCGCGCAAGCAGGTCACCGAGGTGGTTCCGGAGCTGAAGATGGGCCAGGCCATGGCCGCGCCCACGCCCTATGACGCCCAGCCGCAGTACGCGCCGATCCCCGGCCTGCCGCTGGTCGAGCAGTTCCGCTATCCGCTGTGGGACGCCAAGCCCATCGAGCCGCCGGCCGACGTCAAGCTGGCCGGCTCCTCCAGCGAGTTCATCAACGTCTCGCCGGGCAACGTCTACGTGCCGCTGGGCAAGCTCAAGCCGGGGCTGTACCTGGTCGAGGCGCTGGTGGGCAAGTACCGCGCCACCACCGTGGTGTTCGTCTCCAGCAGCGTGGCGGTGAGCAAGATCGCCGGCAACGAACTGCTGGTGTGGTCGGCGCGCAAGCATGAAGGCACCCCGGTGCCGGATACCCAGGTGCTCTGGACCGACGGCCTGGGCGTGATGAGCAGCGGCCGCACCGACGCCGAGGGCCTGCTGCGCCTGCAGCACGCCAGCCCCGAGCGCTCCTTCGTGATCGGCGAGGACAAGGAAGGCGGCGTCTTCGTCTCGGAAAACTTCTACTACGACAGCGAAATCTACGACACCAAGCTCTACGCCTTCACCGACCGCCCGCTGTACCGCCCGGGCGACTGGGTGGCGCTGAAGATCTACGGCCGCGAATTCAAGAACGCCCGCGACTCCGCCGCGCCCCAGGCCGCGCCGGTGAAGCTGAGCGTGATCGACGCCGCCGGCACCACCCTGCAGACCCTCGACCTGCAACTGGACGCCAAGGCCGGTGCCAACGGCCGCTTCCAGCTGCCGGACAACGCCGTCGCCGGCGGCTACGAGCTGCGCTTCGACTACCGCGGGCAGACCTACAGCAGCGCCTTCCGCGTCGCCGAGTACATCAAGCCGCACTTCGAGATATCCCTCGACCTGGCCAAGCCCGACTTCAAGACCGGCGAAGCGGTGAAGGGCAACCTGATCCTGCTCTACCCGGACGGCAAGCCGGTGGCCAACGCCAAGCTGCAACTGAGCCTGCGCGCCCAGCAGCTGTCCATGGTGGACAACGAGCTGCAGTACCTCGGCCAGTTCCCGGTGGAGCTGAGCAGCACGGAGCTTGCCACCGACGCCCAGGGCCGCGCGGCCCTCGAACTGCCGGCGGCGGACAAGCCCAGCCGCTACCTGCTGACGGTGTTCGCCAGCGACGGCGCGGCCTACCGGGTGAAGACCAGCAAGGAAATCCTCATCGAGCGCGGCGCCGCGCGCTACCGCCTGGCCGCGCCGCAGCGCTTCAGCGCGGTGGGCGACAAGGTCGAGTTCAGCTACGCGGCGGAACAGCCCACCGAGCTCAAGCCGAAAAGCTACCGCTGGGTGCGTCTTGAGGACCGCTCCACAGGTGACGGCGAGGCCGGCGACGGCAAGTTCGTCATCGCCTTCGACAAGCCCGGCACCTACAGCATCGAGCTGCGCGACGCCCAAGGCCAACTGCTCGGCGGCACCGGCCACTCTGTGAGCGGGGAGGGCGTCAAGGCGGTGCCCGGCACCGTGGAAATCGTCCTTGACAAGGCCGAATACCAGGCCGGCGACGAGGCCCTGGCGCTGATCACCTTCCCCGAGCCGGTGGACGACGCCCTGCTGTCGCTGGAGCGCGACAAGGTCGAGGCCACCGCGCTGCTGTCCAAGGGCGGCGACTGGCTCAAGCTGGAAAAACTCAACCCCACCCAGTACCGCGCGCGCATCCCGGTGAAGCCGGACTTCTCGCCGAACCTGACCTTCTCCGTGCTCTACACCCGCGGCGGCGACTACAGCTTCCAGAACGCCGGCATCAAGGTGACGGTGCCGCAGGTGGAAATCGCCATCGCCACCGACAAGGAGCGCTACGAACCCGGCGACACCGTGACCGTCGACCTCTCCACCAGCTACGCCGGCAAGCCGGTGTCCAGCCAGGTGGCGGTGGGCGTGGTGGACGAGATGATCTACGCCCTGCAACCGGAGATCGCCCCGGGCATCGACCAGTTCTTCTACCACCCGCGGCGCAACAACGTGCGCACCAGCGCCAGCCTGTCGTTCATCAGCTACGACGTGGCCCTGCCGGGCAGCGCCAGCGCACCGGGGCGCAGCAACCGCAGCGAGCGCGGGGTGAAGGTGCTGGAGCGGCCGCGCCGCGAGGACGTGGACACCGCCGCCTGGGAACCGAAACTGGTCACCGATGCCGAGGGCAAGGCGCGCTTCAGCTTCCGCATGCCCGACTCGCTGACGCGCTGGCGCATCACCGCGCGGGCCATGGACGGCGACGGCCAGGTCGGCCAGAAGAAACAGTTCATCCGTTCGGAAAAACCGCTGTACCTGAAATGGAGCGGCCCGACGCGCTTCCGCGCCGGCGACAAGCCGGACCTCGGCCTATTCGTGTTCAACCAGGGCGAGCAGGCCAAGGCCGAGCTGCTGGTGCGCTACGCCGGCCAGGAGCAGACCCAGGCGCTGGAACTGGCCAAGGGCGTGAACTACGTGCGCCTGCCGGCCCAGGCCCTGAGCGACGGCGAGTGGAGCGCCGAGCTGCGCCAGGATGGGCAGACGCGCGACAGCCTGGCCGTGCGCTTCGCCCTGGCCGCCGACGGCTGGCAGGTGCTGCAAGCGCGCAGCCTGCAACTGGCCGGGCAGAACAGCCCGCTGCAACTGCCGGCGGACGCCCGCGACATCCGCCTGCGCCTGGACGACAGCGCCGCCGCGCTGTTCCGCGGCAGCCTCGACGACCTGCTGGCCTACCCCTACGGCTGCGTCGAACAGACCGCCAGCCGCCTGCTGCCGCTGAGCGTGGCTTACCCGCTGCTGGCCGAGGGCGAGCCGCGGGTGCGCGACCGCCTGCGCCTGATCATGCAGAACAGCCGCCTGCGCCTGGTGCAGATGGCCGGGCCGAACGCCTACTTCACCTGGTGGGGCGACAACACCGACAGCGACGCCTTCCTCACCGCCTACGCCTACTACGCCGACTGGCACGCCAGCCGCGCCCTGCAGATCAGCCTGCCGCCGGAGCACTGGCAGCGCGTGCTCGACCTCTACGCCAAGCTGGCCGAGCAGACGCCGCTGCTGCAACGCGCGCTGATCCTCGGCTTCGCCCGCGACATGCAACTGCCGGTGCAGACCCTGGTCGGCGGCCTGCTCGACGACCTGGCCAAGGCCGGGGAGGGCGAGGACGCGAAACTGCCGGCCGACGCCGAAGTCAGCCTGGTGATGGCCGAGCCGGACTCCAGCCTCGGCCTGGCCGTGGCGCGGGTGCTGGCCAACAACCTGGCGCAGCAGGCCAAGGTGCCGCTGCCGGCGGCCTTCGCCAAGCAGCTGGATGACGCGCGGCTGAAGGTCAACGGCAGCGACCAGCCGTTTGCCCAGGCAGTGCAGCTGTCGCTGGCGGCGCCCGACGTCAACCGCGCCCGCGCCCTGCTGGCGCGCCTGGGGCCGCAGCAGTCGACCCTGGAACGCGCCCTGGCGCTGACCTGGCTGCAGCGCGCCCTGGCCCAGGCGCCGGCGGCCGAACCGCTCAAGCCGGGCAAGGACTGGGCCGAGCAGCAGGGCCCCAGCGGCGAGCGTTACTGGCAGTGGCAAGGCCTGGGCGTACCCGCCGAGCTGACCTTGCAGACTCCGCCGTCGCGCCCGCTCAATGCTTCGCTCAGCTACCGCAGCGCCGAGGCGCCGGCCAGCCAGTTGCCGGTGAGCATCAGCCGCCGCCTGCTGCGCCTGGTGCCGGGGGACAAGGCCTTCGAGTTCAAGGTCGAGGAGCTGGGCGACAAGCCGCTGTCCAGCGACGAGCTGTACCTGGACGAAGTGACGGTCAAGACCGAGCAGCCCGCCGCGCTGCGCTACGGCATGCTGGAAGTGCCGCTGCCGCCGGGCGCTGACGTCGAGCGCACCACCTGGGGCATCCAGGTCAGCGGCCTGGGCGGCACCGAGGCGGCCAGCCTGGAACGCGCTCGCAACGAGCCGGGCGACCTGCACTACGGCATCCCGGTGGACAGCCTGGCCGGCGAACTGCGCTTCCGCCACCTGGTGCGCTTCTCGCAGAAGGGCGAGTTCGCCCTGCCGCCGGCGCGCTATGTGCGCATGTACGCGCCGGCGGAGCAGGCCCTGGAGCAGAGCCCGGCGCTGGCCAAGGTGAAGGTGCAGTAAATGGGACGGCGCCTGGCCTGGCTGCTGCTTCTGCTGCCGCTGTGCGCGGCGGCGCAGGCGCCCGTCGAGCTGGCCTGGCGCAGCCCCCAGGGCGACCTGCTGCTGCGCCTGGACCAGCAGCAGGTGCTCGCCCGCGAGCCCCTGCCGGCGGACCTGCGCACGCCGCTGGGCAGCCTGTGGAAACTCTTCGTCTTCGCCTGGCTGGTGGACAACGACCGGCACGAGCCGGAGTACGCCTGCAAGGGCCAGTCCCGCGAGGAGGTGTATTGCTGCTCGGCCGGGCAGAGCATCGGCCGCGACCAGGCGCTGGTGAAGTCCTGCGGCCTCTACTACCAGCCGGCGCGCCTCGGCCTGGACGCCGCGACCTGGCGCCGTTACTGGCAGGAACGCCAGGCGCCGGCCTGGCTGCTCGACCTCGAACGCCTGCAGCCGCAGACCGAAGTGCCGGTGGCCGAACTGCTCGACATGCTGACGCGCCTGCCGGCCCAGCCCGAGGCGCGCCGCGTGCTGCTCGACGTGGTGGTCAACGCCGACGACGGCCGCGCCCTGGCCAGCCTGGGTGGGCGCCTGCGGGTGAAGACCTGGAGCTGGCTCGATCCCAACGATTCGCAGGCCCGCCGCGGCGGCTTCGCCGGCTGGCTGGCGGACGGCTCGGCGGTCTGGGCCTCCGGGCCCGGTACCAGCAAGACGGTGCTGGCGCACTACGCCGAAGCCCTCGGCGCCGCGCTGCCGGCGCCCTGGCCGCGCGAGCCGGGGCGCTGTGTGGCGGTGGCGCTGTTCGAGCGCTACCCGCTGCGCGAGGTCTTCGACGTCCAGGGCCGCCCGGCGGCGGCCGGCGGCCTCAGCGGCAGCTACAGGGTGAGCTTCGCGAACGGCAACGACCTGGATATCCACAGCGACGGCGAACTCTTCCTGCAGCGCGACGGCAAGCCGCAACTGGTGGCGCGCCTGGACCGCGAGGAATACGTCGCCCGGGTGCTGCAGCGCGAAGCCGCGGCGACCCCGGTCGAGGCCGCCCGCGCCCTGGCCGTGGCCATCCGCAGCTACCTGTTGCAGAACGCCGGGCAGCGCGGCGAGTGCCTGAGCATCGCCGACAGCAGCCAGCGCCAGCGCGTCGCCCCGCGCCCGGCCACGGCGCAAATGCGCGCCGTGGCGGCCTTCACTGACGGCCTGGTGCTGGCCGGCAGCCCGGTCACCTACCACGCCGACCAGGCCGGCCCGGCGAAACTCTCCTGGCAGGACGCCAAGGCCCAGGCGGCCAATGGCCTGCGCTTCGACGCCATCCTCGCCCGCGCCTTCCCGCAGGCCAGCCTCAGCGCCTGGAACAACCCGGTGGCCGCCTGCCAGCCGCTGCCGGCGGCAGAGGACTGGCTGCGCAAGCAGCGCCGCACGTGGCGCACGAAGCTGGACGGTGAGCCGGGCTACGAGGAATTGCAGAGCTTCGCCGTGTGCCAGTTGGCCTCCGGGCGCCCGTATGTCGACCGCGAGCGCCAGCGCATCTACGTGCGCGGCCTGTACTCGCTGCAGGACCGCCTCGACCTCACCCACGAATACCTGCACCTGGCCTTCCAGGCGCACCCCAACGGCCAGGACGAGGGCTTCGTCGAAAGCCTCGCCCGCCGCCTGATACTGGAATGACCGCCATGAAGCTGCGTCCCTGCCTGTTTCTCCTCCTCATCACCGGGCTCGCCCAGGCCGCCGAGCCGGGCATCCGCCTGGACGCCCCGCTGGGCGGCTGGCGCCCCGGCAGCGGCGAGGGCGCCAACTTCCGGCAGACGGTGAACTACCCGGCGGCCTCGGTGAACACCCCGGCCGACCAGGCCATGACCGCGCGGATCAAGGGCGAGATCGCCAACGTGGCGAAGGACAAGCCGGCCACCCTGGTGGTCAACGGCGTGTCGATGCCGCTGAAGATCGGCGAGGACGGCGGCTTCGACAGGCCTTACGCGTTCCCGGCCGGCAGCAACAGCCTGGAAGTGATCAGCCCGGACGGCCAGCAGCGCAAGCGCGTGCAGTTCTACCACGGCGGTGGCGGCGGCGAGGTGCCGGCCAAGCTGCGGGTGATGCTGTCCTGGGACAGCGACAACACCGACCTCGACCTGCACCTGGTGACCCCCGACGGCGGCCACGTCTGGTACGGCAACCGCAGCCTGCCCAACGGCGCCACCCAGGACGTCGACGTGACCACCGGCTACGGCCCGGAAATCATTGCCACGCCCACACCGCTGAAGGGGGCGTATCTGGTCTACGTGAACTACTTCGGCGGCGGCTACAGCCAGGACGAGGAGAGCGGCGACGTGGAAGCCGCCCAGCCGCTGACCACGGCCAGGGTGACGATAGTGACGGAGGAGGGCACGCCGAACGAGAAGCAGGAGAGCTTCCTGGTGCCGATGCGCCAGCCGGGGGAGCTGACGTTGGTGAAGCGGTTCAGTTATCCCTGAGAGGCAGAGGCTTTTCGTAGGAGCGAGCTTGCTCGCGAACGGCTCTGCTGCGAGGCGGGTTCGCGAGCAAGCTCGCTCCTACGAAAGCGCCGAAGTTGCCGGCTGACTCCTGAGCTTGAACTCGCTCAGGACAAGCTCCCTCTCCCTTCAGGGAGAGGGCTGGGGAGAGGGTTACGGACTTCGCCCACACGCCTCTGCCAACCCTGACTCCGCTCCCTCTCCCTTCAGGGAGAGGGGACCGTCCGGAGCGAGCTGGAATCGCGGAGCTCCCGGTTATCCGCCATTGGCCCCGGTCTCCGGCGTTCCGGCTGTCGTAGGAGCGGACCTTGTCCGCGATAGCTGGACGTATCGGCGCGATAAGGATTGCCCCAACACCATGCCCATGTAGGAGCGCGCCCTGCGCGCGATTCGTGGGCAAGGCCCGCGCCCGTCAGGCCTTCTGATCCCCCTGCCAAGCCTCGATCACTTCCTGCGCCGCACGGAACGCATCGATCGCCGCCGGCACCCCGGCGTAGACCGCGCAATGCAGCAGCGCCTCGCGAATCTCCTCCACCGTGCAGCCGTTGTTCAGCGCGCCGCGCACGTGGCCTTTCAGCTCCTGCGGGCATTTCAGCGCGGTCAGGGCGGCCAGGGTGATCAGGCTGCGGGTCTTGCGCGGCAGGCCGTCGCGGGACCAGACGCTGCCCCAGGCGTTTTCGTTGACGAAGTCCTGCAGCGGCTGGGTGAAGTCGGTGGCGTTGTTCAGGGCGCGGTCGACGAAGGCGTCGCCCATCACTTCGCGGCGAACCTGTTCGCCGGCCTTGCGCTTGTCGGTCATTCGGACTGCTCCTAATCGATGGCTTCCAGGCGCACCGGCGCGGTGCCGCTGCGCAACATGTTGAGGCGTTCCGCGGCCGCCCGCGACAGGTCGATGATCCGCCCGCGGCCGAAGGGCCCGCGGTCGTTCACCCGCACCACCACGCTGCGGCCGTTGTCGAGGTTGGTGACCTTCAGCCGCGTGCCGAACGGCAGGCTGCGGTGCGCGGCGGTCAGGGCGTGCTGGTCGAAGCGCTCGCCGCTGGCGGTTTTCTTCCCATGGTGCGCGCGGCCGTAATAGGACGCGGTGCCCTCGGCGCGGTAGCCGCGCGCCGAGCCGCTTTCATAGGACGAGCTGGCGCAACCGGCCAGCAGGGCCAGGCCGCAGAGCAGGGCAGGCAGGGCGAGGGAGCGCAGCATCGAACCTCCGGACGAAAAAACGCCGGGCAAGCCCGGCGTCAGGAAGAATGGGCTCAGCTTTCGAGCTTTTTCTTCAGCAGTTCGTTCACCTGCCCGGGGTTGGCTTTCCCCTTCGAGGCCTTCATCGCCTGGCCGACGAAGAAGCCGAACATCTTGCCGCGCTTGGCCTCGTCGCTGGCGCGGTACTGTTCGACCTGCTCGGCGTTGGCCGCCAGCACTTCGTCGAGCATCTTGTCGATGGCGCCGGTGTCGGTGACCTGCTTCAGGCCCTTGGCCTCGATGATCTGGTCGGCCGAACCTTCGCCGGCAGCCATGGCCTCGAAGACCATCTTGGCGATCTTGCCGCTGATGGTGTTGTCCTTGATGCGCAGGATCATGCCGCCCAGCTGCTCGGCGGAAACCGGCGACTGCTCGATCTCCAGGCCGTCCTTGTTGAGCAGGCTGGAGAGCTCGCCCATCACCCAGTTGGCCGCCAGCTTGGCGTCGGCGCAGATGCCCTGCACCTGCTCGAAGTAATCGGCCATCTCGCGGCTGGCCGAGAGCACGCTGGCGTCATAGGCAGACAGGCCGTACTGGCTCTCGAAGCGCTCGCGCTTCTGGTCCGGCAGCTCCGGCAGGCCGGCGCGCAGATCGTCGAGGAAGCTGCGCTCGATCACCACCGGCAGCAGGTCCGGGCAGGGGAAGTAGCGGTAGTCGTTGGCTTCTTCCTTGCTGCGCATGGAGCGCGTCTCGTCCTTGTTCGGGTCGTACAGGCGGGTTTCCTGCACCACCTTGCCGCCGTCCTCGATCAGGTCGATCTGCCGCTGCACTTCGTGGTTGATCGCCTTCTCGATGAAGCGGAAGGAGTTGACGTTCTTGATCTCGGCGCGGGTGCCGAACTCGGCCTGGCCCTTCGGGCGCACCGAGACGTTGCAGTCGCAGCGCAGCGAGCCCTCGGCCATGTTGCCGTCGCAGATGCCCAGGTAGCGCACCAGCGCGTGGATGGCCTTCACATAGGCCACCGCTTCCTTGGCGCTGCGGATGTCCGGCTCGGAGACGATCTCCAGCAGCGGCGTGCCGGCGCGGTTCAGGTCGATGCCGCTCATGCCGTGGAAGTCTTCGTGCAGGCTCTTGCCGGCGTCCTCTTCCAGGTGCGCGCGGGTGATGCCGACGCGCTTGACGGTGCCGTCTTCCAGGGTGATGTCGAGGAAGCCCTTGCCGACGATGGGGTGGTCCATCTGGCTGGTCTGGTAGCCCTTGGGCAGGTCCGGGTAGAAGTAGTTCTTGCGCGCGAAGACGTTGCGCTCGGCGATTTCGGCGTTGATCGCCAGGCCGAACTGGCAGGCCATGCGCACCGCCTCGGCGTTGAGCACCGGCAGGGTGCCGGGCATCGCCAGGTCGATCAGGCTGGCCTGGGTGTTGGGCTCGGCGCCGAAGGTGGTGGCGCTGCCGGAGAAGATCTTCGATTGGGTGGCGAGCTGCGCGTGGATTTCCAGCCCGATCACGGTTTCCCATTGCATGTGCGTCGTCCTCAGAATCCAGCCGGTGCTTGTTTGTGCCAGTCGGTCACCTGTTGGTACTGGTGCGCGACATTGAGCAGGCGGCCTTCCTGGAAGTACGGGGCGAGCAACTGCACGCCCACCGGCAGGCCATCGACGAACCCGGCGGGCATGGACAGCCCGGGGATGCCGGCGAGGTTGGCGGTGATGGTGTAGATGTCTTCCAGGTACTGGGCGACCGGGTCGTCGTTCTTGGTGCCGAGCTTCCAGGCCGGGTTGGGCGTGGTCGGGCCGAGGATGACGTCGACGTCGGCGAAGGCGCTGACGAAGTCGTTCTTGATCAGCCGGCGAATCTTCTGCGCCTTCAGGTAATAGGCGTCGTAGTAGCCGGCGGAAAGCGCGTAGGTGCCGACCATGATGCGGCGCTTCACCTCGGCGCCGAAGCCTTCGGCGCGGGAGCGCTTGTACAGGTCCTGCAGGTCCTTGGGGTTCTCGCAGCGGTAGCCGTAGCGCACGCCGTCGAAGCGCGACAGGTTGGAGCTGGCCTCTGCAGGCGCGATCACGTAGTACGCCGGGATGGCGTGCTGCATGTTCGGCAGGGAGATGTCCTTGACCACCGCGCCCAGTTGCTTGAGCTGCTCGACCACGGCCAGCACCGCGTCGGCGATGCGGCTGTCCAGGCCGGCGCCGAAGTATTCCTTCGGCAGGCCGATGCGCAGGCCGGCCAGGGGCTTGCCGAGGGCGGCCAGGTAGTCGTCCAGCGGCTGGTCGACGCAGGTGGAGTCCTTGGGATCGAAGCCGGCCATGGCGCCGAGCATCAGCGCGCAGTCCTCGGCGGTGCGGGCCAGCGGGCCGGCCTGGTCGAGGCTGGAGGCGTAGGCGATCATGCCCCAGCGCGAGACGCGGCCGTAGGTCGGCTTGATCCCGGTGAGGTTGGTCAGCGCCGCCGGCTGGCGGATCGAGCCGCCGGTGTCGGTGCCGGTGGCTGCCGGAATCAGGCGCGCGGCCACGGCCGCGGCCGAGCCGCCGGAGGAACCGCCGGGCACGCGGCTGGTGTCCCAAGGGTTCTTCACCGCGCCGTAGTGGCTGGATTCGTTGGCCGAGCCCATGGCGAACTCGTCCATGTTCAGCTTGCCCAGGCTCACGGCGCCGGCGGCGGCCAGGCGCTCGACCACGGTGGCGTCGTAGGGCGAGACGAAGTTGTCGAGAATCTTCGAGCCACAGCTGGTGCGCACGCCCTGGGTGCAGAACAGGTCCTTGTGGGCGATGGGCGCGCCGAGCAGGGCACCACTTTCGCCATTGGCGCGCCGTTGGTCGGCTGCCTTGGCCTGGGCGACGGCCTGTTCGGCGGTGACGCTGATGAAGCTGTTCAGCTGCGGGTCGAGCTGCTCGATGCGGCTCAGCAGGGCACGGGTCAGCTCTTCGGCGGAGAACTGTTTGTCGGCGAGGCCGCGGGCGACTTCGGCGAGGGTCAGTTGGTGCAGCATGGGTCCGTGTCCTTCCTTATTACTCGATCACTTTCGGAACCAGGTACAGGCCGTCTTCCACGGCCGGTGCGATGGCCTGGTAGGCCTCGCGCTGGTTGCTTTCGGTCACCACGTCCTGGCGCAGGCGCTGGGTGGCTTCCAGGGGGTGGGCGAGGGGTTCGACGCCGTCGGTGTTCACCGCCTGCATCTGGTCGACCAGACCGAGGATGTTGTTCAGGGTCGCGGTGGTCGGTTGGACGTCGGTTTCCACCAGGCCCAGGCGGGCCAGGTGGGCGATTTTTTCCACGTCGGAGCGGTCAAGCGCCATCGGGGGTCTCCAGGCTAGAGCTGCCAGCGTCGATCGGACGCATGGCCGGACGAAACGTAGGCGGGGGAACGGAACCCGCGGCGGGCGGTCCCAGGGACCGCGGGGACAGGCCTCAAAGGCGCTGAAAGTCAAGCAATTTAACACAATGCCGCCTTGCCCAAAATCCCCGTCGTTGTTAGAGTTTGCCGCACTTTTTTACCCGCGCATTTTTCACCCACGCATCGTCCAGGGTTCCCTTTCCATGTTCAAAAAATTGCGTGGCATGTTCTCCAGTGATCTGTCGATCGACCTGGGCACTGCCAATACCCTTATTTATGTGCGCGAACGCGGCATCGTCCTCAACGAGCCTTCGGTAGTGGCCATCCGCAACCATGGCAACCAGAAGAGCGTGGTCGCCGTCGGCACCGAGGCCAAGCGCATGCTCGGCCGCACCCCGGGCAACATCTCGGCCATCCGCCCGATGAAGGACGGCGTCATCGCCGACTTCAGCGTCTGCGAGAAGATGCTGCAGTACTTCATCAACAAGGTGCACGAGAACAGCTTCCTGCAGCCCAGCCCGCGTGTGCTGATCTGCGTGCCGTGCAAGTCCACCCAGGTGGAACGCCGCGCCATCCGCGAGTCGGCCCTCGGCGCCGGCGCCCGCGAGGTGTACCTGATCGAGGAGCCCATGGCCGCGGCCATCGGCGCCGGCCTGCCGGTCGAGGAAGCCCGTGGCTCGATGGTCGTCGACATCGGCGGCGGCACCACCGAGATCGCCCTGATCTCGCTGAACGGCGTGGTCTACGCTGAATCCGTGCGCGTCGGCGGCGACCGCTTCGACGAAGCCATCGTCACCTACGTGCGCCGCAACTACGGCAGCCTGATCGGCGAATCCACCGCCGAGCGCATCAAGCAGGAGATCGGCGCGGCCTTCTCCGGCGGCGAAGTGCGCGAGGTGGACGTCCGTGGCCGCAACCTGGCCGAAGGCGTGCCGCGCAGCTTCACCCTGAACTCCAACGAGGTCCTGGAAGCCCTGCAGGAATCCCTGGCGACCATCGTCCAGGCGGTCAAGAGCGCCCTGGAGCAGTCCCCGCCGGAACTGGCCTCGGACATCGCCGAGCGCGGCCTGGTGCTGACCGGTGGTGGCGCCCTGCTGCGCGACCTGGACAAGCTGCTGGCCCAGGAAACCGGCCTGCCGGTGATCGTCGCCGAAGACCCGCTGACCTGCGTGGCCCGTGGCGGCGGCAAGGCGCTGGACATGATGGACCGTCACTCCATGGACCTGCTCTCCACCGAGTGAGGTGGGAGCCTTGAGGGTGGTTGACGTTTTGTCGCGCGCGGCGAAACATCAACCGCCTTCAATCAGCTAGGAGCTGGTCATCAAACCGCTATTCTCCAAAGGGCCCTCGCTGGGCGTGCGCCTGCTGGTGCTCGCCGTGCTCTCGGTGGGCCTGATGGTGGTCGACGCGCGTTTCGACTACCTCAAGCCCGTGCGCAGCCAGATGGGCCTGGTGCTGACCCCCTTCTATGGCGTGGCCGACCTGCCGGTGCGCGCCTGGGAAGGCGTGCGCGACCAGTTCACCAGCCGCAGCGAGCTGCTCGCCGAGAACGAACGGCTGAAGGCCGAGTCGCTGCTGATGCAGCGCCGCCTGCAGAAGCTGGCCACCCTGACCGAACAGAACGTGCGCCTGCGCGAGCTGCTCAACTCCGCCGCCCTGGTGGACGACAAGGTGCTGGTCAGCGAGCTGATCGGCGTCGACCCCAACCCCTTCACCCAGCGCATCCTCATCGACAAGGGCTCGAAGGACGGCGTGTTCCAGGGCCAGCCGGTGCTCGACGCCAGCGGCCTGATGGGCCAGGTGGTCGAGGTCATGCCCTACACCGCCCGCGTGCTGCTGCTCACCGACACCACCCACAGCATCCCGGTGCAGGTCAACCGCAACGGCCTGCGCGCCATCGCCGTCGGCACCGGCAACCCGGAGCGCCTGGAACTGCGCTTCGTCGCCGATACCGCGGACATCAAGGAAGGCGACCTGCTGGTCAGCTCCGGCCTCGGCCAGCGCTTCCCGGCCGGCTACCCGGTGGCGGTGGTCAAGGAAGTCATCCACGATTCCGGCCAACCGTTCGCGGTGATCCGCGCCGTGCCCACCGCGAAGATGAACCGCAGCCGCTACGTGCTGCTGGTGTTCAGCGACAGCCGCACCCCCGAACAGCGCGCCACCGAGGCCGCCGAAGCCCAGGCCGAAGCCGACCGCAAGGCCGCCGAGGCCGCCGGCCAGGCACCGGCGCCGAGCGTGCCTGCGCCCGCCGCTCCGGCTGCCCCGGCCCAGGGCGCCGCTCCGGCACCCGCACCCGCCGCGCCGGCCGCGACCCCCGCGCATCCGCCGGCGCCGGCCCAGGCCGCGCCACAAAGGAACCGTCACTGATGCCCGCCCAAGGACCGCGCAACGGCTGGCTGATCTGGGTCAGCCTGCTGCTGGCGCTGCTGCTGTCGGTGGCGCCGATGCCCAGCTTCACGGAAATCGGCCGGCCGCTGTGGCTGGCGCTGTTCCTCACCTTCTGGGTGCTGATGGTGCCGCAGAAGGTGGGCATGGTCACCGCCTGGGTCTGCGGCCTGGCCGAGGACGTGCTGTACGGCAGCCTGCTCGGGCAGAACGCGCTGATCCTCAGCCTCATCGTGTTCCTGGTCATGGCCCTGCAGCAGCGCCTGCGCCTGTACCCCGTCTGGCAGCAGTGCCTGGTGCTGATGGTGGTCTACGGCCTGGCGCAGCTGGTGCAGCTGTGGCTCAACGCCCTGACCGGCAACCGCCCGCCGACCCTGGCCTTCCTGTTGCCGGCGCTGGTCAGCGGCCTGCTCTGGCCCTGGGTGCTGGTGCTGCTCAAGGGCCTGGGCCAGCGCCTGAAGGTCTACTAATACCCGTCCCGCCGCTTCCCACCTGGCACGGGCCGGGGGAGGGGCGGCCGGGACTCTTCCGGGAGTCGCAGATGCCCCAGCTTTACCTGGCCTCCAGCTCGCCGCGCCGGCGCGAGCTGCTGACACAGATCGGCCTGTCCTTCCACCTGGTTTCCGGCAATATCGACGAAACACCGCAGGACGGCGAGACGCCGGCCACCTACGTCGAGCGCCTGGCGCGCGGCAAGGCCCTGGCCGGACTGACTATGCTTGCCCAGAGGCCCGACGTCTGCGTGCTCGGCGCCGATACCGCGGTGGTGCTCGACGGCCGCATCCTCGGCAAGCCGGCGGACCGCGAGGACAGCCTGGCCATGCTGCGCGCGCTGTCCGGCCGCCAGCACCAGGTGCTGACCGCGGTGGCGGTGGCCGACCGCGACCGTTGCGAGGTGCGGGTGGTGACCAGCCTGGTATCGTTCCGCAATGTTTCCGAGGCCGAAGCCGAGGCCTACTGGGCCACCGGCGAGCCCCAGGACAAGGCGGGCGGCTACGCTATCCAGGGGCTGGCGGCTATCTTCGTCAACCGCGTCGAGGGCAGCTACAGCGGGGTGGTCGGCCTGCCCCTGTGCGAGACCGCGGAACTGTTGGCTGACTTCGCGATCCCTTGCTGGCAGTCTTGAAGAAGTAGCGCTGCACACGGGCGCGATAAGGAAGGGCGCATGAGCGAAGAGATCCTGATCAATATCACGCCGATGGAATCGCGCGTGGCGGTGGTGGAAAACGGTGTCCTTCAGGAAGTCCACGTCGAGCGCACGCTGCGCCGCGGGATAGTCGGCAACATCTACAAGGGCAAGGTGGTCCGCGTGCTGCCGGGGATGCAGGCGGCCTTCGTCGACATCGGCCTGGAGCGCGCGGCCTTCATCCACGCGGCGGAAATCTCCACCCGCGAGGGCAGCGCGGTGGAAAGCATCGGCGCCCTGGTCCACGAGGGCCAGAGCCTGGTGGTGCAGGTCACCAAGGACCCGATCGGCACCAAGGGCGCGCGTCTGACCACGCACCTGTCGATCCCCTCGCGCTACCTGGTGTACATGCCGCGCACCAGCCACGTCGGGATTTCCCTGAAAATCGAGGACGAGCAGGAGCGCGAGCGCCTCAAGCAGGTGGTGGCCAAGTGCGTCGAGGCCGAGGGCATCGTCGAGAAGGGCGGCTTCATCCTGCGCACCGCCGCCGAGGGCGCCGGGGAGGACGAAATCCTCGCCGACATCCGCTACCTGCGCCGGCTGTGGGACCAGATCGACGCGCAGATGCAGACGGTCGGCGCGCCGACGGTGATCTACGAGGACCTGTCCCTGGCCCAGCGCACCCTGCGCGACCTGGTCAACCCGCGCATCGAGAAGATCCGCGTGGATTCCCGGGAGAACTTCCAGAAGATCACGCAGTTCGTCGACGAACTCATGCCGGAAATCGCCGACCGCCTGGAGCACTATCCCGGCGAGCGGCCGATCTTCGACCTCTACGGCGTCGAGGACGAGATCCAGAAGGCCCTGGAGCGCAAGGTGCTGCTCAAGTCCGGCGGCTACCTGATCATCGACCCGACCGAGGCGATGACCACCATCGACGTCAACACCGGTGCCTTCGTCGGCCACCGCAACCTCGAAGAGACCATCTTCAAGACCAACCTCGAGGCGGCCACCGCCATCGCCCGCCAGCTGCGCCTGCGCAACCTCGGCGGGATCATCATCATCGACTTCATCGACATGGAGGACGAGGAGCACCGCCGCCAGGTCCTGCGCACGCTGGAGAAGCAGCTCGAGCGCGACCACGCCAAGACCAACATCATCGGCATCACCGAGCTGGGCCTGGTGCAGATGACCCGCAAGCGCACCCGCGAAAGCCTGGTGCAGGTGCTCTGCGAGCCCTGCCCGTGCTGCCAGGGGCGCGGCATGCTGAAGACGCCGGAAACCATCTGCTACGAGATCTTCCGCGAGATTCTCCGTGAGGCCCGCGCCTACCAGGCCGATTCCTACGTGGTGCTGGCCAACCAGAAGGTGGTCGACCGCCTGCTCGACGAAGAGTCGGGCAACGTCGCCGATCTGGAGATGTTCATCGGCCGCACCATCAAGTTCCAGGTCGAGCCGATGTATTCCCAGGAGCAGTACGACGTGGTCCTGCTCTGAGGCGCGCGGCTGAGATGGACCGCTTCGGCCGCCTGTTCGCCCGCCTGCTGCGCCTGCTCCTGGGGCTTTGCGCCCTGGGCCTGGTGCTGCTGGCGCTGTACGTCAGCCTGGGGCGCCAGTTGGCGCCGCTGGTGGCGGAATACCGCGAAGACCTGGCCGAGCAGGCCAGCGCGCGGCTGCACATGCCGGTGCGCATCGGCGCCCTGGAAGGCAGCTGGCGCGGCTTCGGCCCGATCATCACGGTGCGCGACATCCAGCTCGGCGAGGGCAACGACGCCCTGCGCCTGGAGCAGGTGCGCCTGACCCCCGACATCCCCGCCAGCCTGCTGGCGCGCCAGCCGCGCATCGACAGCCTGGAACTGCAGGGGCTGCACCTGAGCCTGCGCGAGGGCGAGGACGGCCACTGGCAGGTCGAGGGCCTGCCGGCCAGCCCGCAGGGCAGCGACCCGCGCCAGCTCGTCGACCTGCTGCTGACGCCGCGCCGCCTGTCGCTGCTGGACAGCCAGCTGAGCCTGCTGCCGCGTGAGGGGCAGACGCTCAACCTGACCTACCTCGGCCTGACGCTGCACAGCGGCGTGTTCGGCCAGCGCCTGGACGGCCGCTTCAACCTGCCCGACGGCCAGCCGGTGGCGCTGCGGGTGGACACGCGCATCGACCGCGAGGACTGGAAGCGCAGCTCGGCCGACGCCTACCTCAGTCTGCCGCAGAGCGACTGGGCGAAGTGGCTGCCGGCGAGCCTGACGCGGCAATGGCGCATCCAGCGCCTGGAAGCCGGCGGCGAGTTCTGGGCGCGCATCGACAAGGGCCAGCCCAGCGCGGCGGTGGCCAGGCTCAATGCGCCGCAGGTGCAGGCCTCCTTCGATGGCCGCGAGGCGGTGAAGGTTGGCGACCTCGGCGTGGGGCTGTACTTCCAGCGCCAGGGCGACGAAATGAGCCTGCGCGTCAGCGATCTGGCGGCCAACCTCGGCGAAAAGCGCTGGGGCGAGGCAGAACTGGAGCTGAACCGGCAGACCCGCGGCGAAGAACACTGGCGCCTGCGCGCCGACCGCCTGGACCTGGGCCCGCTGCTGCCGGTGGTGGAAAGCCTGGCGCCCTTGCCGGACAAGGCTGTGGAGTGGCTGCAGGGCCTGGCGCCGCAGGGCGTGCTGCACCACCTCAACCTCGATTACTGGCCGCAGCGCCAGGGCGCCGAGCGCCTGGCCTACGGCGTGAACCTGGAGAAGGTCGGCGTCAGCGCCTTCCACGACGTTCCAGCGGTGGCCAACGTCGACGGCACCTTCAGCGGCAACCTCGGCGGCGGCCAGCTGGACGCCTCGGCCAAGGACTTCATGCTCCACCTGGCCACCCTGTTCCCCGAGCCCTGGCGCTTCCGCAGCGCCAACGCGCGGCTGTTCTGGAAGTGGGACGACGAGGCCTTCACCCTCGGCAGCCACCTGATGAAGGTCGAGGGCGACGTCGGCCGCCTGGGCGGCGACATGCTGATCCGCCTGATGCACGACCACGACAAGGAAAGCTACATGGACCTGCGCGTGGGCCTGGAGGACGGCGACGGCAGCTACACCCCGCAGTTCCTGCCCACGGTGCTGCCGGAGATGAACAAGGACCTGGCCCACTGGCTGGCCACCGCCATCAAGGGCGGGCGCGTGGAGCAGGGCTACTTCCAGTGGCAGGGTTCACTGAAGAAGGGCTCGGCGCCGGAAGACCACGCCATGAGCCTGTACTTCAAGGTCCACGACGGCGAGCTGGACTACCAGCCCGGCTGGCCGGCGCTGAGCCAGGCCGAGGGCGAGGTGCTGGTGGAGGACAGCGGCGTGCGCATCCGCGCGCAGTCCGGGCGCATCCTGCAGAGCCAGGTCCGCGACGTGCAGGTGGACATTCCCCACGTGCCCAAGGGCGAAGTCGCCCACCTGCATGTCGATGGCGACGTCGACAGCAGCCTGGGCGACGGCCTGAAGATCCTCCAGGACTCGCCCCTGGGCGTGCAGCAGGTCTTCGCCGGCTGGGAAGGCGAGGGCCCGCTCAAGGGCCACCTGAACCTGGACATCCCGCTGGCCAAGGAACAGGCGAAGCAGGCGCGGGTGGTGGTGGACTTCGCCACCGAGGGCGCGCGTCTGAAGATCGCCAAGCCGCCCCTGGAACTGGCCCAGCTCAAGGGCGACTTCCGCTACGACACCAACAGCGGCCTGAGCGCCAAGGGCCTCAGCGCCCAGGCCCTGGGCAGCCGCGTCAGCGGCAGCATCCGCGCCGAGGGCAGCCCGGGCAAGCCGCGCACCCGCGTGCTGGTGGGCGGCCAGGTGGCGCTGAAGAGCCTGCTCGACTGGGGCGGCGTGAAGCAGGCCGTGCCGGCCGCCGGGCGCCTGCCGTTCCAGCTCGATCTGCTGCTCGACGGCAATGACAGCCAGTTGCAGGTCAATTCTGACCTCAAGGGCCTGGCCATCGACCTGCCGGCCCCCTTTGGCAAGGCCGCCGACGAGACCCGCGCCAGCGACTGGCGCATGACCCTCGAAGGCCCCGAGCGGCGCTACTGGGCCAACTACGACAAGGTGGCCAGCCTGGCCTACGCCGCCCCCGCCGACAAACCCCTGGGCGGCCGCGGCACCCTGCGCCTGGGCGGCGACCCGGCGCTGCTGCCCAACTGGAGCGGGGTGCAGGTGCGCGGCAGCCTGGACACCCTGGACGTCGAGCAGTGGCAGGCGGTGCTGAAGAAGTACGGCATTGGCGGCGTGCCCAGCGATACCCAGGGCCTGCTGCGTGGTGCCGACCTGCAGATCGGCCATTTCCGCGGCTTCGGCACCAGCCTGGACAACTTCAAGCTCGATCTGGCGCGGATTTCCGGCGGTTGGCAACTGGGCGTCGACAGCGCCCCGCTGGCCGGCCAGGCGGTATTCCCGGACAGCGGCCAGCGGCCCATCCAGATCAACCTGGCGCGCCTGGACCTGCCGAAGAACCCCACCAACGACCTGGCCGCCGCGCCGACCATCGCCCCCGACCCGCTGGAAAAGGTCGACCCGCGCAGCATTCCGGCGATGGACGTGGCCATCCGCCAGATCTCCCAGGGCGGCAAGCCCATCGGCGCCTGGAGCTTCAACGTGCGCCCGACCACCAGCGGCATTGCCTTCAACAGCCTCAACCTCGACCTGCGCGGCCTCAAGGTCGGCGGGACGCTGCGCTGGGAAGGCCCGGTGGGCTCCACGCGCAGCACCTTCCAGGGGCGCCTGGAAGGCAAGAACCTGGCCGACGTGCTCAAGGCCTGGGACTTCGCCCCCACCGCCACCAGCGACCGTTTCAGCCTGGACATCGACGGCAACTGGCCCGGCTCGCCGGCCTACATCAGCCTGCGCCGCTTCGGCGGGCGCCTGGAAGCCGACATGCGCAAGGGCCAGTTCGTCGACGTCGAGGGCAGCGCCCAGGCCCTGCGGGTGTTCGGCCTGCTCAACTTCAACGCCATCAACCGCCGCCTGCGCCTGGACTTCTCCGACCTGTTCGGCAAGGGCCTGAGCTACGACCGCGTGCAGGGCGTGCTGGGCGCCACCAATGGCGTCTACCTCACCCGCGAGCCGATCAGGCTCACCGGGCCGTCCAGCAACATCGAGATGAACGGCACCCTGGACCTGGCCCACGACCAGATCGACGCCAAGCTGCTGGTGACCCTGCCGCTGACCAACAACTTGCCGCTGGCCGCGCTCATCGTCGGCGCGCCGGCGGTGGGCGGCGCGCTCTTCGTGGTGGACAAGCTGCTGGGCGACAAGGTGGCGCGCTTCGCCAGCGTGCAGTACCGCGTCAAGGGGCCCTGGCAGAACCCCGAGATCGCCTTCGACAAGCCGTTCGAGAAACCGCGGTGAGCAGAGCCGGCGGGCATCGGTTAGGATGAATCGCATCTGTCGTCGGAGAAACGCATGTCCCTCGCCGTGATCCAGATGGTCAGCCAGGACGACGTCCCGGCCAACCTCGCAGCCGCCCGTCGCCTGCTCGAACAGGCCGCCGAGGGCGGCGCGCGCCTCGCCGTGCTGCCGGAGAACTTCGCCGCCATGGGCCGCCGCGACCTGGCCGAGCTGGGCCGCGCCGAGGCCCTGGGCGAGGGCCCGATCCTGCCCTGGTTGAAAAGCGCCGCCCGCGACCTCAGGTTGTGGATAGTCGCCGGCACCCTGCCGCTGCCGCCGGACGGCCAGCCCGAAGCCAAGGCCAACGCCTGCTCGCTGCTGGTCGACGAGCGCGGCGAGCGGGTGGCGCGCTACGACAAGCTGCACCTGTTCGACGTGGACGTCGCCGATGCCCGCGGCCGCTACCGCGAGTCCGACGACTACGCGTTCGGCGGCCAGGTGGTGGTGGCCGACACGCCGGTCGGCCGGCTGGGCCTGACGGTGTGCTACGACCTGCGCTTCCCGGAGCTCTATACCCGGCTGCGCGAGGCCGGCGCCGAACTGATCACGGCGCCCTCGGCCTTCACCGCGGTGACCGGCCAGGCGCACTGGGAAGTGCTGATCCGCGCCCGCGCCATCGAGACGCAGTGCTACGTGCTGGCGGCGGGGCAGGGCGGCACCCACCCGCGCGGCCGCGAGACCTGGGGCCAGTCGGCCATCGTCGACCCCTGGGGGCGCATCCTCGCCGAGCGCGACAAAGGCGAGGCGGTGCTGCTGGCCGAACGCGACAGTGAAGAACAAACGGCGCTCCGGCAACGCATGCCGGTGGTCCGCCATCGAAGATTCTACCCGCCGGCCGTACCCGGACCGGCGCCTACGGAGTAGCCATGAGCGAGTTGTTGTCATCCGTCAGCCAGCACCTGCTGGCCCCCGGCGGCCTGGACGTCGACGGCCTGCAGCCGATCCTGCGCGAGCTGAGCGGCCCGGGCATCGACGCCGCCGACCTGTACTTCCAGAGCCAGGTGTCCGAGTCCTGGATGCTCGAGGACGGCATCGTCAAGGAAGGCAGCTTCCATATGGACCAGGGCGTGGGCGTGCGCGCCCAGTCCGGCGAGAAGACCGGCTTCGCCTACAGCAATGCCATCACCCCCGATGCGCTGTCCCAAGCGGCGCTCGCTGCGCGCTCGATCTCCCGCGCTGGGCAGAACGGTAGGGTACAGGCGTTCAAGGCGGTCGCGCCGACGCGCCTGTACGTCGGCGAGAACCCGCTGGACGTGCTCAGCCGCGCCGAGAAGGTCGAGCTGCTGAAGAAGGTCGACGCCGCCACCCGCGCCCTCGACCCGCGCATCCAGCAGGTCACCGTGAGCCTGGCCGGCGTCTGGGAACAGGTCCTCATCGCTGCCGCCGACGGCTCCCTGGCCGCGGACATCCGCCCGCTGGTACGCTTCAACGTCAGCGTCATCGTCGAGCAGAACGGTCGCCGCGAGCGCGGCGGCCATGGCGGCGGCGGGCGCACCGACTATCGCTATTTCCTCTCTGAAGACCGCGCCATGTCCTACGCCCGCGAGGCGCTGCGCCAGGCTTTGGTCAACCTCGAAGCGGTCCCCGCGCCGGCCGGCACCCTGCCGGTGGTGATGGGCGCCGGCTGGTCCGGCGTGCTGCTGCACGAGGCGGTGGGCCACGGCCTGGAAGGCGACTTCAACCGCAAGGGCAGCTCGGCCTACAGCGGGCGCATCGGCGAGAAGGTGGCCTCCAGCCTGTGCACCATCGTCGACGACGGCACCCTGGCCGGGCGCCGCGGCTCGCTGTCGGTGGACGATGAGGGCACTCCCACGCAATACAACGTGCTGATCGAGAACGGCATCCTCAAGGGCTACATGCAGGACAAGCTCAACGCCCGCCTGATGGGCGTGGCGCGCACCGGCAACGGCCGCCGCGAGTCCTACGCGCACCTGCCGATGCCGCGCATGACCAACACCTACATGCTGGCCGGGCAGAGCGACCCGGCGGAGATCATCGCCTCGGTGGAGAAGGGCATCTACTGCGCCAATCTCGGCGGCGGCCAGGTGGACATCACCAGCGGCAAGTTCGTCTTCGCCACCAGCGAGGCCTACCTGATCGAGAACGGCAAGATCACCCGCCCGGTGAAGGGCGCGACCCTGATCGGCAACGGGCCGGAAGTGATGAGCCGGGTGTCCATGGTCGGCAACGACATGGCCCTGGACAGCGGCGTGGGCACCTGCGGCAAGGATGGCCAGTCGGTACCGGTGGGCGTTGGCCAGCCGACGCTGAAGATCGACGGTATCACCGTGGGCGGGACCGGCGCCTGAGGCGCCGGGAAGCATTTGGAAAGTCTGCTCACGGCCTCGCGAGCTAGAGCAGAACAAGGCAAAAACAGGTGAGGAAGCGCAGTTTACTGATGCTAAATGAGCATTTCTCACCTGTTTTTAACGCAGTTATGCCGACGCGCAGCAGGTCGTGGGTAGGCTTTCAGCGGAGGCCGCGCTTGAGCTCGTCCAGTTCGCGGATGTATTTGAAGATCTTCCGCGCCGCGGCTGGGGGCTTGTCGTGAGCGGCCTCGTGCTGGGCGTGGCGGATCAACTGCAGCAGGTGCTGGCGGTCGCTGTCCGGGTATTCGGCGAAGAATGCGGAAAGGGCCTCGTCGCCGCCGGTGATGAGGCGGTCGCGCCAGCGCTCCAGGGCGTGGAAGCGCTCGTTGTACTGGCGCGTGGAGCTGTCGAGCTGGTCGAGCAGGGTGACGATGGCGTCGAGGTCCTGGTCGCGCATCAGCTTGCCGATGAACTGCCGGTGGCGTTTGCGGGCGGCATTGGCCTTGTGCTTGGGCGCCTCGTCGATGGCGCGGCGCAGCGGCTCGGTGAGCGGCAGGCGGTCGAGCATGTCCGGCTTGAGCGCGGTCAGGCGCTCGCCGAGGTCCTGCAGGGCGTGCAGCTCGCGTTTTACTTGCGACTTGCTCTTCTCTTCGAACAGCGAGTCGTCGTCTTGATATTCAGCCATGGCGGTGGTCCAGTGGAAAACGCCGCCATGATAACGAGTCGAGGGTCGCTTGTCCGGCCCGCCCGCGATGCCACGGGGCCCGTCGCCCCGTCCGCGGAACAGAACAGGAGAGTTTGGCAATGAGCGAACAGGCCAAGGCAGTCGGCCCCGAGGCACTTCCGGCGCTGCGCGAGCAGGTCGAGCGGATCGTCGCCGAGGCGAAGCGCCAGGGCGCCACGGGCTGCGAAGTGGCGGTGTCCCTGGAGCAGGGGCTGTCCACCAGCGTGCGCCAGCGCGAGGTCGAGACGGTCGAATTCAACCGCGACCAGGGCTTCGGCATCACCCTCTACGTCGGCCAGCGCAAGGGCTCGGCGAGCACCTCGGCGACCGGCGACGAGGCCATCCGCGAAACCGTGGCGGCGGCGCTGGCCATCGCCAAGCACACTTCCGAGGACGACTGTTCCGGCCTGGCCGATCCCGCGCTGATGGCCCGCGACCTGCCCGACCTGGACCTCTACCACGCCTGGTCGTTGACCCCGGACCAGGCCGTGGAGCGCGCGCTGGCCTGCGAAGCTGCGGCCTTCGATGCCGACCCGCGGGTGACCAAGGCCGACGGCACCACCCTGAACATCCACCATGGCTGCCGCGTCTACGGCAACAGCCACGGCTTCATCGGCGGCTACGCCAGCACCCGCCACAGCCTCAGCTGCGTGATGATCGCCGAGGGCGAAGGGCAGATGCAGCGCGACTACTGGTACGACGTGAAGCGCCGCGGCGAGTTGCTGGACAGCCCGGAGAGCATCGGCCGCCGCGCCGCCCTGCGCGCCGCCAGCCGCCTGGGCGCGCGCCCGGTGCCGACCGCCGAGGTGCCGGTGCTGTTCGCCCCGGAAGTCGCCGTGGGCCTGTTCGGCCACTTCCTCGGCGCCATCTCCGGCGGCAGCCTGTACCGCAAGTCGTCGTTCCTCGAAGGCTGCTTGGGCCAGCGCCTGTTCCCCGAGTGGCTGACCCTCGACGAACGCCCGCTGCTGCCCGGCGCCCTGGGCAGCGCCTCGTTCGACAACGACGGCCTGGCCACCTACGCCAAGCCCTTCGTGGAGAACGGCACCCTGGTCTCCTACGTGCTCGGCACCTACTCCGGGCGCAAGCTGGGCATGCCCAGCACGGCCAACGCCGGCGGCGTGCACAACCTCTTCGTCAGCCACGGCGACGAGGACCAGAAGGCCCTGCTGCGGCGCATGGGCCGCGGCCTGCTGGTCACCGAGCTGATGGGGCAGGGCGTCAACCTGGTCACCGGCGATTACTCCCGCGGCGCCGGCGGCTACTGGGTGGAGAACGGCGAGATCCAGTTCCCGGTGCAGGAAGTCACCATCGCCGCCAACCTCAAGGACCTGTTCGCCAGCATCCTGGCCATCGGCAATGACGTGGAGAACCGCGGGAACCTGCATACCGGGTCGGTGCTGGTGGAAAGGATGATGGTGGCTGGTAACTGATAGCAGTCTGTGGTTCTGGAGAACGCCGTTTCCTGCCGAGGGAAGCGGCGTTTTTCTTTCCGCAATGGCTCTTCGTAGGAGCGAGCTTGCTCGCGAATGGCGTTCTGCCGGCGAGGCTCGGTGCTTGCCCCAAGAGCGCCCTCTCCCTAACCCTCGGCTGCGCCCCCCGCCCTGAAGGGAGAGGGGACCGTTGGGCAGACGCTGGTGCTCTGGAGTTAGCCGGCAACGCCGAAAGTTGCCGGATGAAACCTAGCCGTCTCTCGGCACGGACTGCCCCCTCTCCCTTCAGGGAGAGGGCTGGGGAGAGGGGCAGCGTCAACCCGAAACACCGAAGCCACCGGGAAACCCCCTTCGCGAGCAAGCTCGCTCCTACGAAGAGCACCCGGCGAAACTACCTCCCCGATTTGCCCTACTTCCTTGGTCTGACTTGTATTTTCCTTCTCCCGTAACGATAATCAATCTCATTATCGGTTGAGGGATTCCCATGTTCGTCGAAACCCACACCTCCCTGCTCGACCGCTGGTACCGCCTGGGCACCCGCATCCGCTGCGCGCTGGAGCCCGACGAGCCGCGCCTGCTGGAGCTCTACCTGTTCGAGACGCGCTACCTGGTGGCCTGGGAGCCGCTGCCGGCCTGGCAGTTGTTCGAGAAGAGCTTCCAGCTGCTGCTCGACACCGCCGCCGACGTCGCCCTGCCGTGGCATTGGCGCGGGCTCTGCCTCGACCACGCCTATCGTCCGCTCTGCGACCTGCGCCGCCTCGCCGGCGATGCCGAACGCAGGCAGCGCCTGCAACAGCTTTCGCGCCGGCTGGCCACGCAGCCGATGGCGCCTTCCCTGACGTACCACGACCTGTAAGCGAGAAAGCAGAATGACTGACAGCCGTATCGAACGCGACAGCATGGGTGAACTGGCGGTGCCGGCCGCGGCGCTGTATGGGGCCCAGACCCAGCGTGCGGTGAACAACTTCCCGGTCAGCGGCCAGCGCATGCCCGCCGCCTTCATTCGCGCGCTGCTGCTGGCCAAGGCCGCCGCGGCGCGGGCCAACGTCGCCCTGGAGCAACTGGACGCCGAGACCGGCGCGGCCATCGTCGCCACCTGCGAGGAACTGCTGGCCGGCGACTTCCTCCAGCACTTCCCGGTGGACGTGTTCCAGACCGGCTCCGGCACCAGCTCCAACATGAACGCCAACGAGGTGGTGGCGACCCTCGCCGGCCGTCGCCTGGGCCGCGCGGTCAACCCCAACGACCAGGTCAACTGCGGGCAGAGCAGCAACGACATCATCCCCTCGACCATCCACATCAGCGCCGCCCTGGAAATCCACGAGCGCCTGCTGCCGGCGCTGCGCCACCTGCAGGCCACCCTCGAGCGCAAGGCCGGCGAGGTGCAGCAGTACGTCAAGACCGGGCGTACCCACCTGATGGACGCCATGCCGGTGCGCCTGAGCCAGGTGCTCGGCGGCTGGGCCCAGCAGGTGCGCCAGGCCACTGCCAACCTCGAAGCCCTGCAGCCGGCGCTGCAGCAGCTGGCCCAGGGCGGCACCGCCGTCGGCACCGGGGTGAATGCCCACCCGCAGTTCTCCGCGCGCTTCTGCCAGGAACTCAACGGCCTGACCGGCCTGGCCTTCCGCCCGGGCGACGACTTCTTCGCGCTGATCGGCGCCCAGGACACCGCCGTGGCCGTCTCCGGCCAGCTCAAGACCGTTGCCGTGGCGCTGATGAAGGTCGCCAACGACCTGCGCTGGATGAACTCCGGCCCGCTCGCCGGCCTCGCCGAGATCGAGCTGGAAGCCCTGCAGCCGGGCTCCTCGATCATGCCCGGCAAGGTCAACCCGGTGATCCCCGAGGCCACCGCCATGGTCGCCGCCCAGGTGATCGGCAACGACGCCACCATCGCCGTGGCCGGGCAGTCCGGCAACTTCGAGCTGAACGTGATGCTGCCGGTGATCGCCGACAACCTGCTGCAGAGCATCCAGCTGCTGGGCAACGTCAGCCGCCTGCTGGCCGACAAGGCCATCGCCAGCTTCAAGGTCAACGAGGCGAGCCTGCGCGAGGCGCTGTCGCGCAACCCGATCCTGGTCACCGCGCTGAACCCGATCATCGGCTACCAGAAGGCCGCCGAGATCGCCAAGCAGGCCTACCGCGAGGGCCGCCCGATCATCGAGGTGGCGCTGGAGAACACTGATCTCGGCCGCGAGCGCCTGGAGGCCCTGCTGGACCCCGAGAAACTCACCGCCGGCGGCCTCTGAGGCCGCGCCACCATGGAGGTATGTGACATGCGCCATTGGCAACAGACCATCGAACTGGGCAACCGCTGCTTCATCCGCAACGAGTTGATCGATGCCCGCGAGCACTACCTCCATGCCCTGGCCCACGCCCAGTTGCTGCTGGGCCGCTGGCACGACCCGGACGAGGCGGTGATGGCTTTCGTCATCTCCCACCACAACCTGGGCGACCTGCACGTGCAGCTGGGCCAGCCGGAAGAGGCCGCCGAATACCTGTGCAACTGCCACGAGCGGCTGCTGGAGCTGAGCATCGACCCGCGGCAGAGCCGCGACATGCGCGAGGCCGCGCTGCGCCACAGCCGGCGCAGCTACCTCGAACTGCTCAACTTCATCGGCGAGCACGGCAACTACCCGCGCACCCGCGAGCTGCTGCACCAGCAGGGCGAAGTGGAGCTGCGCCCCGGCCTCTTCGCCACCCCGCAATCCATGCGCTACCACTAGGAGCGACCATGCCCCACAGTCTTCCCGCCTTGCCCTACGCCTACGACGCCCTGGAGCCGCACATCGATGCGCGGACCATGGAGATCCACCACAGCAAGCACCACCAGACCTACGTCAACAACCTGAATGCCGCGCTGGAGGGCACGCCCTTCGCCGAACTGCCGGTGGAGGAACTGCTGCAGCAGCTCAACCACCTGCCGGAGAAGTTGCTCGGCGCGGTGATCAATAACGGCGGCGGCCATGCCAACCATTCGCTGTTCTGGCAGGTGATGTCGCCGACCGGCGGCGGCGAGCCCGACGGCGCCCTGGCCCGCGCCATCGAGACCGAGCTGGGCGGCTACGCGGCCTTCCGCGAGGCCTTCACCAAAGCCGCGTTGACCCGCTTCGGCAGCGGCTGGGCCTGGCTCTGCGTCGACCGTCAGGGCCGCCTGAAGGTGGAAAGCAGCGCCAACCAGGACAGCCCGCTGATGCAGGACCTGATCCCCATCCTCGGCCTGGATGTCTGGGAGCACGCCTACTACCTGCAGTACCAGAACCGCCGGCCGGAATACATCGCGGCCTTCTACGAGGTCGTCGACTGGCCGGAAGTGGCGCGCCGCTACCGCCTGGCCCTGGAGCAGCGGGGGCTCGCCTGATGCCCGCCGCGGAAGTGACGCCATGCGCCCGCTAGAGGCAAGCGCGCGGCAGGGTGGCGCGCGCAGCCTGCGCTGGCTGCTCGGCCTGGGGATAGTGCTGCTGGGCAGCGGCCTGCTGTTCAACCACCTGTTGCTGCTGGCGCGCCTGCAATTGCCGGCGCCGCTGTACCAGGCGCTGAGCGGCGGCCTGATCTGCGCCCTGGGCACCGCCCTGGGCGCCGTGCCGGTGTTGCTGATCCGCAGCATGCCGGCGCGGGTCGCCGATACCCTGCTGGGCTTCGGCGCCGGGGTGATGCTGGCGGCGACGGCCTTTTCCTTGCTGCTGCCAGCCCTGGAGGCGGTCGAGGCGGGCGGTCGCTCGCCGCTGTACGCCGCGCTGCTGGTCAGCTTCGGCATGGCCCTGGGGGTTCTGGGGCTGATGCTGGCCGGGCGGATGCTGGACGATGCCCAGCATGACCTGGACGACGCGCCGACCCCCGCCATTCCCGCCCGCATCCTGCTGTTCGTCGCGGCCATCGTCCTGCACAACATTCCCGAGGGCATGGCCGTGGGCGTTGCCGCCGGCGGCGAGGTCCAGGGCGCCGGCGGCCTGGCGCTGGGCATCGCCCTGCAGGACGTGCCCGAAGGCTTGGCCATCGCTCTGGTGCTGGCCGGCGCGGGGATGTCGCGGGTGCGGGCGATGCTGGCCGGCGCGGCTTCCGGGCTGGTCGAGCCGCTGTTCGCGGTGCTCTGCGCCTGGCTGGTGGGGGTGTCGCGGATGCTGCTGCCCTGGGGCCTGGCCCTGGCGGCGGGAGCGATGCTCTACGTGGTGGTGCGGGAGATCATTCCCGAATCGCAGCGGCGCGGCTATGCCGGGGAGGCGACCCTGGGCCTGATCGTCGGCTTCTGCCTGATGATGGTGCTGGATACGTCGCTGGGCTAGCGCCCGGCGCTGCACGGACGGACGGTCACTCGCCTTCGTCGAAGTAGTTGTTTATCAGATCGACGAGAGCCTGCAGGGCCTCGTCGGCCTGCTCGCCCTCGGCGTTCAGGTGCAGGTTGGTGCCCTTGCCCGCGGCCAGCATCATCACTGCCATGATGCTCTTGCCGTCCACCGTGCTCTCCGGGCTGCGACCCACGCGGACCTGGCACGGGAAGCGGCCGGCCACGCCGACGAATTTGGCCGCCGCGCGGGCGTGCAGGCCGAGCTTGTTGATGATGGTGATCTCGAGGGCGGGCATCGCGAGGGGGCTGTCCTTTCGTTATCTGCTGCTAGCTCAGGTCGCGGTGGCGAATCTGCACGTTCTTCAGGGTGGATCTCAGGGCATTGCCGATGCGCTCGGCGAGGTAGACCGACCGATGATGGCCGCCCGTGCAGCCGATGGCAATGGTGACGTAGGCGCGGTTGCTGGCGGCGAAGCGCGGCAGCCATTTGTTCAGGTAGCCCAGAATGTCCTGGTACATCTCTTCCACGTCGGGCTGCTCGGCGAGGTATTCCTGCACGCCCTTGTCCAGGCCCGACTGTTCACGCAGCTCGGGTTTCCAGTAGGGGTTGGGCAGGCAGCGCACGTCGAACACCAGGTCGGCGTCCACCGGCATGCCGCGCTTGAAGCCGAACGACTCGACGAGGAAGGCGGTGCCCGGCTCGGGTTTGTTCAGCAGGCGCAGCTTGATGACGTCGCGCAACTGGTAGAGGTTGAGGTTGGTGGTGTTCAGCTTGAGGTCGGCGAGGTCGGCGATCGGGCTGAGCAGTTGCTCCTCGTCGGCGATGGCCTCGGCGAGGGAGCGGGTGTAGGTGGTCAGCGGGTGGCGCCGGCGCGTCTCGGAGAAGCGCTTGAGCAGCGTCTCGTCGTCGGCGTCCAGGTACAGCACGTCGCACTGGATGTGCTTGTCGCGGGCTTCCTGCAGCAGCTCGGGGAAGCGCTTGAGCTGGCTGGGCAGGTTGCGCGCGTCGATCGACACGGCCACCTGCGGGTGCATCAGTTCGGTGTGCAGCAGCGCGCGCTGGGCCAGGTCCGGCAGCAGGCTGGCCGGCAGGTTGTCGATGCAGTAGAAACCGTTGTCCTCGAGGACGTTGAGGGCAGTGCTCTTGCCGGAGCCGGAACGGCCGCTGACGATGATCAGGCGCATGCTAGTGGCCGTTCTGCACTTCCACGACTATCTGGTACAGCGCGTCGCCATCGCTCGCGCGGCGCAGGCGTTCGCGCACCTCGGCGCGGTCGAGCATCGAGGCGATCTGGCGCAGCAGCTCCAGGTGCTCCTCGGTGGCGGCTTCGGGTACCAGCAGGACGAACACCAGGTCGACCGGGGCGCCGTCGAGGGCGTCGAAGTCCACCGGTGCATCGAGGTGAAGGATGGCGCTGATCGGCGCCTTGCAACCGGTCAGGCGGCAGTGGGGAATGGCGATGCCATTGCCGAAGCCGGTGGAACCCAGGCGTTCGCGGGCCACCAGGCTTTCGAATATGTCTTGCGCGTCGAGGCCGGGAAGGTCTTTCACGACCAGGTTGGCGATCTGTTCGAGTACGCGCTTCTTGCTGCCGCCCGGCACGTTCACCAGGGAACGGCCGGGGGACAGGATCTGCTCAAGTCGGATCATAGGGGAGGGGGGTTAGCGGACTCCAACGCCCTGTTGGCGTTCGAGGTACTTTTCCTTGTGTTTGATCAGTTGTCGATCGAGTTTGTCGGTCAGCAGGTCGATGGCGGCGTACATGTCTTCGTGTTCTGCGCAGGCCACGACTTCGCCACCGGAGATGTGCAGCGTGGCTTCGATACGCTGTTTCAGCTTTTCGACCTCCATGATGACCTGAACATTGGTGATCTTGTCGAAGTGGCGCTCCAGTCGGCCGAGTTTCTCGACCACGTAGTCGCGCAGGGCGTCGGTCACATCCAGTTGATGGCCACTGATGTTGACTTGCATACCGCTTTCTCCTTATTGCCCGTGTATAAGTGGCAGGTTATGGGGCCTGCCGCCGGAACACCTTGGCTTGGGTCAATCAGACCAGTCGCTTGCGCTCGCTCGATGGAGCTATTCCGAGAGATTCCCGGTACTTGGCGACCGTCCGACGTGCCACTTGAATGCCCTGTGCCTCCAGTAAACCAGCGATCTTGCTGTCGCTCAACGGCTTTTTCGGACTTTCTGCCGCGACCAGTTTCTTGATGATCGCGCGGATCGCCGTGGACGAGCATTCGCCGCCCTCGGAAGTGCTCACGTGGCTGGAGAAGAAGTACTTCAGCTCGAAGATGCCGCGCGGGGTGTGCATGAATTTCTGCGTGGTGACCCGCGAGATGGTCGACTCGTGCATGCCCACCGCCTCGGCGATGTCGTGCAGGACCAGCGGCTTCATGGCCTCCTCGCCGTACTCGAGGAAACCGCGCTGGTGCTCGACGATCTGCGTCGCCACCTTCATCAGCGTCTCGTTGCGGCTCTGCAGGCTCTTGATGAACCAGCGCGCTTCCTGCAGCTGGTTGCGCATGAAAGTGTTGTCGGCGCTGGAGTCGGCGCGGCGCACCAGGCCGGCGTACTGCGAGTTGACGCGCAGGCGCGGCACCGCCTCCTGGTTCAGTTCCACCAGCCAGCGCTCGTTGTGCTTGCGCACTATCACGTCCGGCACCACGTATTCGGCCTCGCCGGACTCGATCTGCGAACCCGGGCGCGGGTGCAGCGACTGGATCAGCTCGATGGTCTCGCGCAGCTCGTCTTCCTTGAGCTTCATGCGCCGCATCAGCTGGGTGTAGTCGCGGCTGCCGAGCAGGTCGAGGTGGTCGGCGACCAGGCGCAGGGCCTCGCTCAGCAGGTAGGTGTCCGCTGGCATCTGGCGCAGTTGCAGCAGCAGGCACTCGCGCAGGTTGCGCGCGCCGACGCCGGCCGGCTCCATCTGCTGGATGCGCCGCAGCACCACTTCCACCTCGTCCATCTCGATGCCCAGCTCGGGGTCGATGGAGGCGAGGATGTCGTCCAGGGATTCTTCCAGGTAGCCGTCGTTGTTGATGCCGTCGATGATGCTGAGGGCGACCAGGCGGTCGCTGTCGGACATGGGGCAGAGGTTCAGCTGCCACAGCAGGTGGCTCTGCAGGCTTTCGCCGGCGGAGGTGCGGGCGGTGAAGTCCCACTCGTCGTCATCGTTGCTGGGCAGGCTGCTGGCGCTGGTCTGGTAGACGTCTTCCCAGGCGGTGTCGACCGGGAGTTCGTTGGGGATGCGCTCGGCCCACTGGTCTTCGTCCAGGCTGTCGGCGCTGGGCGTGGTGGTTTCCTGGAAGCTTTCGCTCTGCGAATTGGCGTTGGTGTTGGTGGGGGCTTCCGCACCTTCGGCGTAGGGATCGCTGCCGTCGAAGTCGTCGCCATCTTCCTGGCGCTCGAGCATCGGGTTGGATTCCAGCGCCTCCTGGATCTCCTGTTGCAGATCCAGGGTGGAGAGTTGGAGCAGTCGGATGGCCTGTTGCAGCTGCGGAGTCATCGTCAGCTGCTGGCCCATCTTGAGGACAAGCGATGGTTTCATGGCTGGAACTTGGCACCTTGTTCGCTGGCGTGTAGTGCGCCATATCCACGACTACGGGCGCCAGGGCCGAAGCTCCGGAACGCCGCTAGGAAGCAAATTATATGCCTGAATTCTCAGACTTTGCCTAGGGCGTTTACGCATAAATCTGTTGTCGGTCGGTCGGGCCGACGTGAGGCGGGCGTCCGCCCCGGCGCGAGGCCGGGGCGAGGGGGCTCAGAGGCGGAACTCGTGGCCCAGGTAGACTTCCTTGACCAGTTCGTTGGCCAGGATGGCCGTGGAGTCGCCCTCGGCGATCAGCTGGCCGTCGTTGACGATGTAGGCCGTCTCGCAGATGTCGAGGGTCTCGCGCACGTTGTGGTCGGTGATGAGCACGCCGATGCCCTTGGCCTTGAGGTGGTGGATGATCTGCTTGATGTCGCCCACCGAGATCGGGTCCACGCCGGCGAAGGGTTCGTCGAGGAGGATGAACTTCGGCGAGCTGGCCAGTGCGCGGGCGATCTCCACGCGGCGGCGCTCGCCGCCGGACAGGCTCATGCCGAGGTTGTCGCGGATGTGGTGGATGTGGAACTCCTCCAGCAGGCCTTCCAGGGCCTCCTTGCGGCCGTTGCGATCGAGGTCGGCGCGGGTCTCGAGGATGGCGCCGATGTTGTCCGCCACCGACAGCTTGCGGAAGATCGAGGCTTCCTGCGGCAGGTAGCCGATGCCGGCGCGGGCGCGGCCGTGCATGGGCAGGTTGGTGACGTCCTGCTCGTCGATGCGGACCACGCCCTGGTCGGCGCGGACCAGGCCGACGATCATGTAGAAGCAGGTGGTCTTGCCGGCGCCGTTGGGGCCGAGCAGGCCAACGATCTGCCCGCTGTCGATGCTCATGCTGACGTCGCGGACGACCTGGCGACCCTTGTAGCTCTTGGCGAGGTGCTGTGCGGTGAGCGTGGCCATTACTGGGCTTGATCCTGCTTCTTCTTGGGCTGGATGACCATGTCGATGCGCGGGCGCGGGGTGGTCACCTGGGTGCCGGTGGCGCGGCCGGCGTTGACGATCTGCCGTTCGGTGTCGTAGACGACCTTCTCGCCTTCGAAGGTATTGCCTTCCTGGATCACCTTGGCCTGGTCGATCAGGATCACCCGGTTCTGGGTGACGAAGTACTGGATGGTCAGGCCGTAGGCCTTGGTGATTTCCTTGTCCGGCGCCGGCTTCTGCTCGAAATAGGCGGGCTTGCCGACCGAGGTGACCACCTCGATCTCGCCGTCCTTGTTCTGCTTGAGGGTGACGGTGTTGCCGGTCAGCTTCATGCTGCCCTGGGTCACCACCACGTCGCCGCGGTACACGGCGACGCCCTGCTTGTCGTCCAGTTCGGCGCTGTCGGCCTGCACGCGGATCGGCTGCTCGCGATCCGTCGGCAGCGCCCAGCCAGCGCTGCTGCCCAGGGCGGCGACGAGGCCGAGGAAAAGGGGGAAGGTTTTAACGAACCTCATGCTGACCTCTTACGTTGGACAGCAGGGTCATCCGGCTGTCTTTCAGATACGCTTTCATGCCTACCGCCGTGGTCACCCCTTGGGGCTCGGTGATCTTAACGGGTTGACTGGTCTCGGCATAATCCTTGTCCGGGAACACCGTCATGCGCGTGGTGGTGAGCAGCAGGGTGCGGTTCTGCGCGTCGGTGCGCTGGACCCGGACGTTGTCGATCAGTTCGACCTGCTTGCCTTCCGGGCCCACCTCGGCGCGCACGCTCTGCACGTGCCACGGCTGCGGCTCGCCCTCGCGGAAGAAGAACAGGTCCGGCGTGGTGACGTTGGTGACGTCGGTGGCTTTCATGTGCTCCAGGCGATCGGCGGTCATCTCGTAGGCCAGGCTGCCGTCCTCGCGGTACTGCAGGCTGTGGGCATTGGCCGCGTAGAAGTCGATGGCGTCGTTGCTCGGCGCGACCTGGCGCTCGTTGAAGTCCAGGCGCACGTTCCAGTAGTAGCCCAGTGCGACCAGCAGGATCGCGATCAGGGCGAGGAGGAGCTTCTGGCGAAGGGTCTTCGGCATGTCTGGCTCTACAGGTAGGCGCTTTGCGCCGCCTCGAGGTTGCCCTGGGCGCGCAGGATGAGTTCGCAGAATTCACGGGCCGCGCCTTCGCCGCCGCGCGCCTGGGTCACGCCATGGGCGTGCTGGCGAACGAAGGCGTCGGCGCTGGCCACCGCCATGCCCAGGCCGACCCGGCGGATGACCGGAAGGTCGGGCAGGTCGTCGCCCAGGTAGGCGACCTGTTCATAGCCTAGCCCGAGTTCGGCGAGCAGTTGGTCGAGGACCACCAGCTTGTCCTCGCGGCCCTGGAACAGGTGCCCGATGCCCAGGTTCTGCGCGCGGCGCTCGACCACGGCGCTCTTGCGGCCGCTGATGATGGCGGTGCGCACGCCCGAGGCGATGAGCATCTTGATGCCGTGGCCGTCGAGAGTGTTGAAGGTCTTGAACTCGCCGCCGTCGGGCAGGAAGTAGAGCTTGCCGTCGGTCAGCACGCCGTCTACGTCGAACACCGCCAGGCGCACGCCACTGGCGCGTTGCAGCAGGTCTGCGGTCATTCAGATGACTCCGGCGCGGGTCAGGTCGTGGACGTGCAGCACGCCGACCGGGTGGTCGTCGCCGTCGACCACCACCAGGACGTTGATCTTGTGGTCGTCCATGATCTTCAGGGCTTCGGCGGCGAGCATGTCCGGGCGCACGGTCTTGCCGTGCACGGTCATCACCTGGTCGATGGTGGCCGTGCGCACGTCCACGCCCTTGTCCAGGGTGCGGCGCAGGTCGCCGTCGGTGAACACGCCGGCCAGGCGGCCGTCTTCGCCGAGGACGATGGTCATGCCCAGGCCCTTGCGGGTCATTTCCAGCAGGGCGCCGCTGAGCGAAGTGCCGGGGGAGACCTGCGGCAGTTCTTCACCCACGTGCATGATGTTTTCCACTTTCAGCAACAATCTCCGGCCCAGGGCACCGCCCGGATGGGAGAAGGCGAAGTCCTCGGCGGTGAAGCCGCGGGCCTCCAGCAGGGCCACGGCGAGGGCGTCGCCGAGCACCAGGGAGACGGTGGTGGAGGAGGTCGGCGCCAGGTTCAGCGAGCAGGCCTCGTGTTCGACGCCGGCGTCCAGGTTCACCGCGGCGGCCTTGGCCAGCGGCGACTCGGGGTTGCCGGTCATGCTCACCAGGGTGATGCCCAGGCGGGCGATCAGCGGCAGCAGGGTGATGATCTCGGCGGTGGAGCCGGAGTTGGACAGCGCCAGGACCACGTCGTCCCTGGTGATCATGCCCATGTCGCCGTGGCTGGCCTCGGCCGGGTGCACGAAGAACGCCGGGGTGCCGGTGCTGGCCAGGGTGGCGGCGATCTTGCGGGCGATGTGCCCGGACTTGCCCATGCCGACCACCACCACGCGGCCGCTGCAGCCGAGCAGCAGTTCGCAGGCCCTGGAGAAATCGGCCCCGATGCGTGGCAGCAGGGCATCCACCGCATCGCGCTCGAGGCCGATGGTGCGTTGTGCCGACTGGATGAAATCGTGATTCTGGCTCATGTTCCGATCGCGTGGGGCGAAGTGAAGGGCGAGATTATAACGGTAAAGCGGTCCGGGCTTCACCCTGCCGATACCGGATCTTGCACAGGGAAAGCTGAATCCGAGCTGAATCGCCGGCGGCGGGCCTTGGGCCGCCGCGCGCGCCAATGCTATAGTTCGCCGCCGTTCGGCCTGTCTTGCGTTACCGTGTTCCGACGGTTCGACGGGGCATTGCAGGGACAGGGCCGTCATGCAAGGAGTTCTATGAGCACCGATGAAAAATACGCTGTCGAGCTGAAGGGGGTCACCTTCAAGCGCGGTACCCGCGCCATCTTCGACAACGTGGATATCCGTATTCCGCGCGGCAAGGTCACCGGCATCATGGGGCCGTCGGGTTGCGGCAAGACCACCTTGCTGCGCCTGATCGCCGCACAGCTGCGCCCGGTCAAGGGCGACGTCATGGTCAACGGGCAGAACCTGCCGAAGCTGGCCCGCGCCGACCTGTTCGACATGCGCAAGCAGTTCGGCGTGCTGTTCCAGAGCGGCGCGCTGTTCACCGACCTGGACGTGTTCGAGAACGTCGCCTTCCCGCTGCGGGTGCACACCGACCTGCCCGAGGAGATGATCCGCGACATCGTCCTGATGAAGCTGCAGGCCGTGGGCCTGCGCGGGGCGCTGGAGCTGATGCCGGACGAGCTGTCCGGCGGCATGAAGCGCCGCGTGGCGCTGGCCCGGGCGATCGCCCTGGACCCGCAGATCCTCATGTACGACGAACCCTTCGTCGGCCAGGACCCGATCGCCATGGGCGTGCTGGTGCGGCTGATCCGCCTGCTCAACGATGCCCTGGGCATCACCAGCATCGTGGTCTCCCACGACCTGGCGGAAACCGCCAGCATCGCCGACTACATCTATATCGTCGGCGACGGCAAGGTGCTGGGGCAGGGCACGCCGGCGGAGCTCAAGGAGCTCGACGATCCGCGCGTGCGCCAGTTCATGAAGGGGATTCCGGATGGTCCGGTGCCCTTCCACTATCCCGCGCGCGACTATCGCGCCGACCTGCTGGGGGAACGCTGATGCGCAAGACTTCACTGCTCGAGCGGATTCGCCTGCTCGGGCGGTCGGGCCTCGACGTGCTCGAGGCGCTCGGCCGTTCCACGCTGTTCCTCGGCCACGCCATGCTCGGCCGCCGGGTGCCCGGCGGCATGGGCCAGTTGCTGATCAAGCAGCTGTACTCGGTGGGCGTGCTGTCGCTGGCGATCGTCGTGGTTTCGGGCATCTTCATCGGCATGGTGCTGGCCCTGCAGGGCTACAACATCCTCAAGGACTATGGTTCGGAGCAGGCGGTGGGGCAGATGGTGGCCCTGACCCTGCTGCGCGAACTGGGTCCGGTGGTGACCGGCCTGCTGTTCGCCGGCCGCGCAGGCTCGGCGCTGACCGCCGAGATCGGCAACATGAAGTCCACCGAACAGCTCTCCAGCCTGGAGATGATCGGCGTCGACCCGCTGCGCTACGTGATCGCGCCGCGCCTGTGGGCCGGCTTCATCTCGATGCCGCTGCTGGCGGCGATCTTCAGCGTGGTCGGCATCTGGGGCGGCGCCGCCGTCGCCGTCGACTGGCTGGGCGTATACGAGGGTTCCTTCTGGTCGAACATGCAGAACAGCGTGCAATTCGGCGAGGATGTGCTCAATGGCGTGATCAAGAGCGTGGTGTTCGCCTTCGTGGTGACCTGGATCGCCGTGTTCCAGGGCTATGACTGCGAGCCGACCTCCGAAGGGATCAGCCGCGCAACGACTCGAACCGTGGTCTATGCCTCCCTGGCGGTACTGGGGCTGGACTTCATACTGACCGCTTTGATGTTTGGAGACTTCTGATGCAAACCCGCACCCTGGAAATCGGTGTAGGCCTGTTTCTTCTCGGCGGCCTGCTGGCCCTGCTGCTGCTGGCGCTGCGTGTCAGCGGCCTGACCATCGGGCATTCCAATGACACCTACCAGCTGTATGCCTACTTCGACAACGTCGCCGGCGTGACCGTGCGCGGCAAGGTGACCATGGCCGGCGTGACCATCGGCAAGGTGGTCGCCGTGGACCTGGACCACGACAGCTACCGTGGCCGGGTGACCATGGAGATCAACAAGAGCGTCAACAACCTGCCGGACGACTCCACCGCGTCTATCCTCACCGCAGGCCTGCTGGGCGAGAAATACATCGGCATCAGCGTCGGCGGCGACGACAAGATGCTCACGGACGGCGGCGTCATCCACGACACCCAGTCCGCGCTGGTGCTGGAGGACCTGATCGGCAAGTTCCTGTTGAACTCGGTCAACAAAGAAGAGCCCAAGAAGCAATGACGATGATGAGGATGAACGCCATGCTGACTCTCCTGCGCCGCGGCCTGCTGGTCCTGCTCGCAGCACTGCCGCTGATCGCCAACGCCGCGCCCAATGCGCAGCAGGTGGTGCAGCAGACCGTCGACAACCTGCTGTCCGACCTCAAGGCCAACAAGCCGGCCTATCGCGCCGATCCCAAGCAGCTCTACGCCGCCCTGGACCGCATCCTCGGCCCGGTGGTGGACTCCGAGGGCATCGCCAAGGGCGTGATGACCGTCAAGTATTCGCGCCAGGCCTCCCCGGAGCAGATCAAGCGCTTCGAGACGGTGTTCAAGAACAGCCTGATGCAGTTCTACGGCAACGCCCTGCTCGAGTACGACAACCAGGACATCCGCGTGCTGCCGTCCACCGGCAAGCAGGACCCGGAGCGCTCCAGCGTGAACATGGAGATCCGTGACAGCAAGGGCACCGTCTATCCGGTGCAGTACACCATGGTCAACCAGTCGGGGACCTGGCGCCTGCGCAACGTGATCATCAACGGCATCAACATCGGCAAGCTGTTCCGCGACCAGTTCGCCGACTCCATGCAGAAGAACGGCAACGACCTGGAGAAGACCATCGCCAGTTGGGACCAGGTGGTCGCCCATGCCAAGGATGCCGCCAAGGGCAACCCGGACGAGGGTGGCGCGCAATGACCAGCGCTGCCAGCATCAGCGAGGGCGCGGCCGGCGAGCTGCGCCTGGCCGGGGTGCTCGACTACCGCAGCGGCACGCAGCTGCGCGAGCAGGGCAAGGCCCTGATCGCCGCGAGCGGCGCCCAGCAGCTGGTGGTGGATTGTTCGGCGGTGGAGAAGTCCAGCAGCGTCGGCCTGTCGCTGCTGCTGGCCTTCCTGCGCGATGCGCACCAGGCGGGCAAGAGCCTGCAGGTCCGCGGCTTGCCGAAAGACATGCAAGACATCGCCAAGGTCAGCGACCTCGACGGCATCCTGCCGCTGCAGGGCTGATCGGGGCGCTCGAAAGGCCCTCCGTCCGCGACTTCCCCTGGCGGGGTTCGCAGGCGGGGGGCTTTTTTGTATCATTGCCGGCCCGCGCGCGTTGAGCGCCGATCGAGGTCGAGCATGCAGGCGATTGAAGTCAAGAACATCCTGGAAGCCAAGCTCCCGGGTACCCAGGTCGAAGTGGAAGGCGAAGGCTGCAACTTCCAGCTGAACCTGATCAGTGACGAACTGGCCGGTCTGAGCCCGGTGAAACGTCAGCAGCAGATCTACGCGCACCTTAACGAATGGATCGCCAGTGGCGCCATCCATGCCGTGACCATGAAATTCTTCAGCCGCGCCGCCTGGGCCGAGCGTTCCTGAGCCGCCGGGGATATACCTGCTATGGACAAACTGATCATTACCGGCGGTTCCCGTCTCGACGGCGAAATCCGCATCTCCGGCGCCAAGAACTCCGCGCTGCCGATCCTTGCCGCCACCCTGCTGGCGGACACTCCGGTCACCGTGTGCAACCTGCCGCACCTGCACGACATCACCACCATGATCGAGCTGTTCGGTCGCATGGGCGTGCAGCCGGTGATCAACGAGAAGCTCAACGTCGAAGTCGACGCCAACAGCATCAGGACCCTGGTCGCGCCCTATGAGCTGGTGAAGACCATGCGCGCCTCGATCCTGGTGCTCGGCCCCATGGTCGCGCGCTTCGGCGAGGCCGAGGTGGCCCTGCCCGGCGGCTGCGCCATCGGTTCGCGTCCGGTCGACCTGCACATCCGCGGCCTCGAGGCCATGGGCGCGCAGATCACCGTCGAAGGCGGCTACATCAAGGCCAAGGCCCCGGCCGGCGGCCTGCGTGGCGCGCACTTCTTCTTCGATACCGTGTCCGTGACCGGTACCGAGAACATCATGATGGCCGCGGCCCTGGCCAACGGCCGCACCGTGCTGGAAAACGCCGCCCGCGAGCCGGAAGTGGTCGACCTGGCCAACTGCCTGATCGCCATGGGCGCGCAGATCCAGGGCGCCGGCACCGACACCATCATCATCGACGGCGTGAAGCGCCTGGGCGGCGCCAAGTACAACGTGCTGCCCGACCGCATCGAGACCGGCACCTACCTGGTCGCCGCCGCCGCCACCGGTGGCCGCGTCAAGCTCAAGGACACCGACCCGACCATCCTCGAGGCGGTGCTGCTGAAGCTGGAAGAGGCCGGTGCGCACATCAACACCGGCAACGACTGGATCGAGCTGGACATGAAGGGCAACCGGCCGAAGGCGGTGAACATCCGTACCGCGCCGTATCCGGCTTTCCCCACCGACATGCAGGCCCAGTTCATTTCGCTGAACGCCGTGGCCGAAGGCACCGGCGCGGTGATCGAGACCGTGTTCGAGAACCGCTTCATGCACGTCTACGAAATGAACCGCATGGGCGCGCAGATCCTGGTCGAGGGCAACACCGCCATCGTCACCGGCGTGCCGCAGCTCAAGGGCGCCCCGGTCATGGCCACCGACCTGCGCGCTTCCGCCAGCCTGGTGATCGCTGGCCTTGTGGCCGAGGGCGACACCCTGATCGACCGCATCTACCACATCGACCGTGGCTACGAGTGCATCGAAGAGAAGCTGCAACTGCTCGGCGCCAAGATCCGCCGCGTACCGGGCTAGGGCTGACCAGACATGCTGACCATCGCCCTGTCCAAGGGCCGGATCCTCGATGACACCCTGCCGCTGCTCGCAGCGGCAGGCATTGTGCCGACCGAGAACCCGGACAAGAGCCGCAAGCTGATCATCCCCACCAGCCTCGACGACGTGCGCCTGCTGATCGTCCGCGCCACCGACGTGCCGACCTACGTCGAGCACGGTGCCGCCGACCTCGGCGTGGCCGGCAAGGACGTGCTGCTCGAATATGGCGGCCAGGGGCTGTACGAGCCGCTGGACCTGAAGATCGCCAACTGCAAGCTGATGACCGCCGGCGCGGTCGGCGCGGCCGAGCCCAAGGGGCGCCTGCGGGTGGCCACCAAGTTCGTCAACGTGGCCAAGCGCTACTACGCCGAGCAGGGCCGCCAGGTCGAGGTGATCAAGCTGTACGGCTCCATGGAGCTGGCGCCGCTGGTCGGCCTGGCCGACAAGATCATCGACGTGGTCGACACCGGCAACACCCTGCGCGCCAACGGCCTGGAACCCCAGGAGCTGATCGCCCACATCAGCTCGCGGCTGATCGTCAACAAGGCCTCGATGAAGATGCAGCACGCGCGCATCCAGGCCCTGATCGACACTCTGCGTGAAGCGGTGGAGTCTCGACACCGGGCGTAATTCCCTGCGCGGCCTTCCCGCCGCGCCCGCCTATCCGTGTCATAGCCAAATTTTCTCGGGTGCCCGCACGGTGGGCTTGCTAGTCTAGCGGCGCCCGAGATCACGCCAATTTTAAGAGGCCAGCTATGACCGCACCCTTCGCCATCCGTCGACTCAACGCCGCCGATCCGGACTTCGCGCGTCATCTGGACCATCTGCTGTCCTGGGAAAGCGTGTCCGACGACGCCGTGAACCAGCGCGTGCTGGACATCATCGCTGACGTGCGCAGCCGTGGCGACGCCGCCCTGGTCGAGCTCACCCAGCGCTTCGACGGCCTCGCGGTCGCCAGCATGGCCGACCTGATCCTGCCGCGCGAGCGCCTGGAACTGGCCCTGACGCGCATCACCCCGGCCCAGCGCGAGGCGCTGGAAACCGCCGCCGAGCGCGTGCGCAGCTACCACGAGAAGCAGAAGCAGGACTCCTGGCGCTACACCGAGGCCGACGGCACCGTGCTCGGCCAGCAGGTCACCCCGCTGGACCGCGCCGGCCTGTACGTGCCCGGCGGCAAGGCTTCCTATCCCTCGTCGGTGCTGATGAACGCGATTCCGGCCAAGGTCGCCGGCGTCGCCGAAGTGGTGATGGTGGTGCCGACGCCGCGTGGCGAGATCAACGAGATCGTCCTCGCCGCCGCCTGCATCGCCGGCGTCGACCGCGTCTTCACCATCGGCGGTGCCCAGGCCGTGGCCGCGCTGGCCTACGGCACCGAGAGCGTGCCCCAGGTGGACAAGATCGTCGGCCCGGGCAACATCTACGTGGCCACCGCCAAGCGCCACGTGTTCGGCCAGGTGGGCATCGACATGATCGCCGGCCCCTCGGAGATCCTCGTGGTCTGCGACGGCGGCACCGACCCGGACTGGATCGCCATGGACCTGTTCTCCCAGGCCGAGCACGACGAGGACGCCCAGTCGATCCTGGTCAGCCCGGACGCCGCCTTCCTCGACAAGGTCGCCGCCAGCATCGAGAAGCTGCTGCCGACCATGGAGCGCGCCGAGATCATCCGCACCTCGCTGGGCAACCGCGGCGCGCTGATCCAGGTCGCCGACCAGGCCCAGGCCTGCCAGGTGGCCAACCGCATCGCCCCGGAGCACCTGGAGCTGTCGGTGGCCGATCCGGAAAGCTGGCTGCCGAACATCCGCCACGCCGGCGCCATCTTCATGGGCCGCTACACCGCCGAGGCCCTGGGCGACTACTGCGCGGGCCCGAACCACGTGCTGCCGACCTCCGGCACCGCGCGCTTCTCCTCGCCGTTGGGCGTGTACGACTTCCAGAAGCGCTCGTCGATCATCTTCTGCTCGGCCGACGGCGCCTCGGTGCTCGGCAAGACCGCCTCGGTCCTGGCCCGCGGCGAGTCGCTGACCGCCCACGCCCGCAGCGCCGAATACCGGATCAAGGGCTGAAAAGCCGATAAAAGCCGCTGGAGGCTTGAGGCTGGACGAAAAACGTTCAGCCTCCAGCCCTCCAGCCTTCAGCGATTCTTTAAAGGAGAGAGGGCGATGAGCAAGTTCTGGAGCCCCTTCGTCAAGGACCTGGTGCCCTACGTGCCGGGTGAGCAACCCAAGCTGGCCAAGCTGGTCAAGCTGAACACCAACGAGAACCCCTACGGCCCGTCGCCCAAGGCGCTGGCCGCCATGCAGGCCGAGCTGGGCGACGCCCTGCGCCTGTACCCGGACCCCAACGCCGACCGCCTGAAGCAGACCATCGCCGACTACTACGGCGTGCGCCCGGGCCAGGTGTTCGTCGGCAACGGCTCCGACGAAGTGCTGGCCCACGCCTTCCACGCGCTGTTCCAGCACGACGGCCGGCCGCTGCTGTTCCCCGACGTGACCTACAGCTTCTACCCGGTGTACTGCGGCCTCTACGGCATTCCCTTCGAGGCGCTGGCGCTGGACGAGCAGTTCCAGATTCGCGTCGAGGACTACGCCCGGCCCAACGCCGGGATCATCTTCCCCAACCCCAATGCGCCGACCGGCTGCCTGCTGCCGCTGGAAGCCATCGAGCGCCTGCTGCTGGCCAACCCGGACAGCGTGGTGCTGGTGGACGAGGCCTACGTCGACTTCGGCGGCGAGACGGCCATCGGCCTGGTGGAGCGCTACCCGAACCTGCTGGTGGCGCAGACGCTGTCCAAGTCGCGCTCCCTGGCCGGGCTGCGCGTCGGCCTGGCGGTCGGCCACGAAGACCTGATCGAGGCCCTGGAACGGGTCAAGAACAGCTTCAACTCCTACCCGCTGGACCGCGTGGCCCAGGCCGGCGCCATCGCCGCCTTCGAGGACCGCGAGTACTTCCAGCGCACCTGCCAGGCGGTGATCGACAGCCGCGAGAAGCTGGTGGGCGAGCTGAGCGGCATGGGCTTCGAGGTGCTGCCGTCGGCGGCCAACTTCATCTTCGCCCGCCACCCGCGCCACGACGCCGCCGAGCTGGCCGCCGGCCTGCGCGAGCAGGGGGTGATCGTCCGCCACTTCAAGCAGGCGCGCATTGCCCAGTTCCTGCGCATCAGCATCGGCACCGAGGAGCAGAACCAGGCGCTGCTGGACGCTCTGCGCACGCGGCTCTGAGCCACGCCCGGCTGAAAAAGAAACGGCGCCCTCGGGCGCCGTTCTTCGTTACTGCTGCTGCGGTTGCTGCACCGGCGGAGTGGGCGGCGGGCGCAGGCCCACTTCCGCCTCCAGGGTGACGTGCTTGCCGTTGCGCAGCACCTGGATGTTGATCTTCTCGCCCGGCTTGGTGCGCGCCACCTGGTTCATCGCGGTGCGGCCGTCGGCGGCCTTCTTGCCGTCGATGTCGAGGATGATGTCGCCCGGCTGCATGCCGGACTGGGCGGCCGGGCCGTCGCGGTAGACACCGGCGACCACCACCCCGCCCTGGTCCTGCAGGCCGAAGGACTCGGCCAGCTCCGGCGTCAGCGGCTGCACCTCGACGCCCAGCCAGCCGCGGATCACCGAGCCGTGCTCGACGATCGACTTCATCACCTCCAGCGCCAGCTTGATCGGGATGGCGAAGCCGATGCCCTGGGAGCCGCCGGACTTGGAGAAGATGGCGGTGTTGATGCCCACCAGGTTGCCGCTGGCGTCGACCAGGGCGCCGCCGGAGTTGCCCGGGTTGATCGCCGCGTCGGTCTGGATGAAGTCTTCGTAGGTGTTCAGCCCCAGCTGGTTGCGGCCGGTGGCGCTGATGATGCCCATGGTCACCGTCTGGCCCACGCCGAAGGGGTTGCCGATGGCCAGGCAGACGTCGCCGGTGCGGATGCCGTCGGAGCGCCCGAGGGTCATCACCGGCAGGTCCTTGAGGTCGATCTTGAGCACTGCGAGATCGGTTTCCGGGTCGCTGCCGACCAGGCGCGCCGTGGTTTCGCGGCCGTCGCGCAGGGCCACGACTATCTGGTCGGCGCCGGCGGTGACGTGGTTATTGGTCAGCAGGTAGCCCTCGGGGCTCATGATCACCGCCGAGCCCAGGCTCGACTCCATGCGCTTCTGCTGCGGCAGGTTGTCGCCGAAGAAGCGGCGGAACAGTGGGTCGTCGAGCATCGAGTTGCCCGGCCGGCTGACCATCTTGGTGGTGTACAGGTTGGCCACCGCCGGCGCGGCGCGGGTCACGGCGTCGGCATAGGTTCCGGGGCCCTGCTGCAGGCGGCTGAGCAGGGGCGCCTGCTGCAGGTGGACTTCCTGTTCGGGCAGGCCGACCCATTCGGGGTTACGCTGGATGATCAGCAGCGCCAGCAAGACGCCGACAAGCGCGGGCCAGCCGAGAAAACGCAGGGCCTTCAGCATCGGAGGACGATCCTTGGGGGTTGCTCGGCCTGGGGAAGGCCGCTAGGGTGGCCGCCATTATACGGGCGGCGTGGCAAGAAAATAGCCGTCTCCCCTAATGCCTGGAGGAAATTCGATGGCGATCGATCTGACCGAGCTGGTCGAAGAGGCCGACCGCTACCTGGACGCCGCGCGCATCCAGGACTACTGCCCTAATGGCCTGCAGGTGCAGGGCCGGCCGCAGGTGCGGCGCATCGTCAGCGGCGTGACCGCCAGCCAGGCGCTGCTGGACGCGGCAGTGGCCGCGCAGGCCGATGCGGTGCTGGTCCACCATGGCTACTTCTGGAAGGGCGAGAACCCTTGCGTGGTGGGCATGAAGCAGCGTCGCCTGAAGACCCTGCTGGCCCACGACATCAGCCTGATCGCCTACCACCTGCCGCTGGACCTGCACCCGCAGGTGGGCAACAACGTGCAGCTGGGTCAGCAGCTCGGCCTGGACATCGAGGGCCCGCTGGAGCCGGGCAACCCGCGTTCCATCGTGCTGCTGGGCGCGCCCGCGGCCCCCGTGGCGCCGGCCGATTTCGCCGCCCACGTGGCCCGGGTGTTGGGCCGCGAGCCGCTGCTGGTGGAAGGCGAGCGGCCGATCCGGCGCATCGCCTGGTGCACCGGCGGCGCCCAGGGTTACATCGACCAGGCCATCGCGGCGGGCGTGGACGCCTACCTCACCGGCGAGGTCTCCGAGCAGACGGTGCACAGCGCCCGCGAGAACGGCATCACCTTCATCGCCGCCGGCCACCACGCCACCGAGCGCTACGGCGTGCAGGCGCTGGGCCGCTACCTGGCCGAGCGCTTCGGCATCGAGCACAGCTTCATCGACTGCCCGAACCCCGCCTGAGCGCCGCGGGCGCTCACGGCGTCGAGGCGTAGCGGCGCCGGGCCTGGTCCACGGCCGCGCCGAGCTGCCAGACCGCCATCGCGTAGTGGGTGCTGTGGTTGTAGCGGGTGATCACGTAGAAGTTCGGCAGGCCGTACCAGTACTGGTAGTTGCGGCCCATGTCCAGGCGCAGCAGGCTGGCGCTCCGGTGCTTGCCCAGGGGGGCCTGCGGGCGCAGCCCGGCGGCGCTCAGCGTCTGGAGCGGATACTGCGTCTTGAAGCCATCCTCGAGCCCGCGCGCCTGGCCGCTGGCCGGCACGGCGATGCTGTCGTGGGTGACCCAGCCGTGCTGCTGGAAATAGTTGGCGACGCTGCCGATGGCGTCCTGCGGGTCCCACAGGTCGACGTGGCCGTCGCCATCGAAGTCCACCGCGTAGCGGGCGAACGAGGTCGGCATGAACTGGCCGTAGCCCATGGCGCCGGCGTAGGAGCCGCGCAGGGCCAGCGGGTCGTCGCGCTCCTTGCGCGCCAGCAGGAGGAACTGCTCCAGCTCGCCGGCGAAGAAGTCGGCGCGCCGCGGGTAGTCGAAGGCCAGGGTGGCCAGGGCATCCATGATCCGCGTCTTGCCCATCACCCGGCCCCAGCGGGTTTCCACGCCGATGATGCCGACGATGATCTCCGGCGGCACGCCGTAGGTCTTCGAGGCGCGCTCGAGGGCGTCTTCGTACTGGTTCCAGAAGGCCACGCCGTTCTGGATGTTGTCCGGGGTGATGAACTTCTTGCGGTAACGCAGCCAGGCGCCGTTCGGGCCGCTCGGCGCCTGGTAGGTCGGCGCCTGGCGGTCCATCAGGCGGATCACCCAGTCCAGGCGCTGGGTGCGGCCCAGCACGTCCTGCAGCTGCTGGCGATCGAAGCCGTGCAGGCTGACCATCCGGTCGACGAAGCGCTGGGCGTTGGGGTTGTTGGCGAAGTCGCCGGTCAGCGGGCTGATCGGCTGCACCGGGTTCGCCGGGGTGTACAGGCGCGTCGTGCCGGTGGCGGCGCTTTTCTGCGGGGCGGCTGCCGGCGTCGGCGCGGTGGGCTTGCTGCTGCAGGCGGCGATGAGAAGGAACAGAGGCAGGAGCGGGGCGATGCGGCGCATGGGAAATCTGCTGGTGCGTGGAGAATGAGGAATAGGGTAGCGCAGATGGACGCGCTTACCGGGGACCTACTCTAGCGGAGGGCGGGATGCGCTTCCTCCTGAATCTGCTTCCGGCCGCCGGGAGGGGGCGATTTCGTGGGGCGGCGCGGCTGTTCGTCGGAGAGGCGGGCGTCTGTGGATATCTCGTTTCCGGCGGCGCGCCCGATCCGCCCGGCCAAGCCCGGGGCCCTAGTCTCCTGGGCGCTTGCGCGGCCTGACAAGTGGCTATATGGGTATATTCTTTCGGTATAAGTGGCCGCCCGGTTAGAGTCTGACGTTGTGGTAGAGTGCGCCCTCGTCTACGGCCCGAAGGCCGTCCATAAGCAATTCCGTGAGTAGCCATGGTCGACAAACTGACGCATCTGAAACAGCTGGAGGCGGAAAGCATCCACATCATCCGCGAGGTGGCCGCCGAGTTCGACAACCCGGTGATGCTGTACTCGATCGGCAAGGACAGCGCGGTGATGCTGCATCTCGCGCGCAAGGCCTTCTTCCCCGGCAAGCTGCCGTTCCCGGTGATGCACGTCGACACCCGCTGGAAATTCCAGGAGATGTACCGCTTCCGCGACAAGATGGTCGAGGAGATGGGCCTGGACCTGATCACCCACATCAATCCCGATGGCGTGGCCCAGGACATCAACCCCTTCACCCACGGCAGCGCCAAGCACACCGACATCATGAAGACCGAGGGCCTCAAGCAGGCGCTCGACAAGTACGGCTTCGACGCCGCCTTCGGTGGCGCCCGCCGCGACGAGGAGAAGTCCCGCGCCAAGGAGCGCGTCTACTCCTTCCGCGACAGCAAGCACCGCTGGGACCCGAAGAACCAGCGCCCGGAGCTGTGGAACGTCTACAACGGCAAGGTGAAGAAGGGCGAGTCGATCCGCGTGTTCCCGCTGTCCAACTGGACCGAGCTGGACATCTGGCAATACATCTACCTGGAACAGATCCCGATCGTCCCGCTGTATTTCGCCGCAGAGCGCGAAGTCATCGAGATGAACGGCGCGCTGATCATGATCGACGACGAGCGCATCCTCGAGCACCTCAGCGACGAGCAGAAGGCCAGCATCCAGAAGAAGATGGTGCGCTTCCGCACCCTGGGCTGCTACCCGCTGACCGGCGCGGTGGAATCCACCGCCACCACGCTGCCAGAAATCATCCAGGAAATGCTGCTGACGCGCACTTCCGAACGCCAGGGCCGGGTCATCGACCACGACCAGGCCGGTTCGATGGAAGAAAAGAAACGTCAGGGCTACTTCTAAGGTTCTCGCACCATGTCGCATCAATCCGATCTGATCAGCGAGGACATCCTCGCCTACCTGGCCCAGCACGAGCGCAAGGAACTGCTGCGCTTCCTCACCTGCGGCAACGTCGACGATGGCAAGAGCACCCTGATCGGGCGCCTGCTGCACGACTCCAAGATGATCTACGAAGACCATCTGGAAGCTATCACCAAGGACTCCAAGAAGGTCGGCACCACCGGTGACGAAGTCGACCTGGCGCTGCTGGTCGACGGCCTGCAGGCCGAGCGCGAGCAGGGCATCACCATCGACGTGGCGTACCGCTACTTCAGCACCGCCAGGCGCAAGTTCATCATCGCCGACACCCCCGGCCATGAGCAGTACACCCGCAACATGGCCACCGGCGCCTCCACCTGCGACCTGGCCATCATCCTGATCGACGCCCGCTACGGCGTGCAGACGCAGACCCGCCGGCACAGCTTCATTGCCTCGCTGCTGGGCATCAAGCACATAGTCGTCGCCATCAACAAGATGGACCTGAAGGACTTCGACCAGGGCATCTTCGAGCAGATCAAGGCCGACTACCTGCAGTTCGCCGAGAAGATCAACCTCAAGGCCAACTCGCTGCACTTCGTCCCCATGTCGGCGCTCAAGGGCGACAACGTGGTCAACAAGTCCGAGCGTTCGCCCTGGTACAGCGGCCAGTCGCTGATGGAGATCCTCGAGACCGTCGAGATCGCCGGCGACCGCAACCTGGACGACATGCGCTTCCCGGTGCAGTACGTCAACCGCCCGAACCTGAACTTCCGCGGCTTCGCCGGTACCCTGGCCAGCGGCATCGTGCGCAAGGGCGACGAGGTCGTGGCGCTGCCGTCGGGCAAGGGTAGCAAGGTCAAGTCCATCGTCACCTTCGAGGGCGAGCTGGAACACGCCGGTCCCGGCCAGGCCATCACCCTGACCCTGGAAGACGAGATCGACGTCTCCCGCGGCGACATGCTGGTGCATGCCGACAACCGCCCGCTGGTCACCGACGGCTTCGACGCCATGCTCGTGTGGATGGCCGAGGAGCCCATGCTCCCGGGCAAGAAATACGACATCAAGCGCGCCACCAGCTATGTGCCGGGCTCGATCCCGAGCATCGCCCACAAGGTGGACGTGAACACCCTGGAAGAGACCGCCGCCAGCGAACTCAAGCTCAACGAGATCGCCCGCGTGAAGGTCAGCCTGGATGCGCCCATCGCCCTCGACGGCTACGCGCAGAACCGCACCACCGGCGCCTTCATCGTCATCGACCGGCTGACCAACGGCACCGTCGGCGCCGGCATGATCATCGCCGCGCCGCAGGCCGGCCAGAGCCATGCCAGCCACCACGGCCAGGGCGCCCACGTGAGCCGCGAGGAGCGCTCTGCGCGCTTCGGCCAGCAGCCGGCCACGGTGCTGTTCAGCGGCCTCTCCGGCGCTGGCAAGAGCACCCTGGCCTACGCTCTGGAGCGCAAGCTGTTCGACATGGGTCGCGCGGTCTACGTGCTGGACGGCCAGAACCTGCGCCACGACCTGAACAAGGGCCTGCCGCAGGACCGCGCCGGGCGCACCGAAAACTGGCTGCGCACCGCCCACGTCGCCAGGCAGTTCAACGAGGCCGGGCTGATCAGCCTGTGCGCCTTCGTCGCGCCCAGCGCCGAAGGCCGCGAGCGGGCCAAGGCGCTGATCGGCGATGAGCGCCTGATCACCGTCTACGTCCAGGCATCGCCGCAGGTCTGCCGCGAACGCGACCCGCAGGGCCTGTACGCGGCCGGCCAGGACAACATCCCCGGCGAGTCCTTCCCCTACGACGTGCCGCTGGATGCTGACCTGGTGATCGACACCCACCACCAGTCGGTGGAAGAGGGAGTGAAAGCGGTCCTCGACCTGCTGCGCCAGCGCGGCGCGATCTGATCGCGACGGCGTTGTGAAAAGCCCCGCCTAGGCGGGGCTTTTTCTTTGGTGCTCGACGGGGGCCGGAACGCCACGCCTCACGGTGAGCTGTAGGAGCGGACTCCGTCCGCGATTCGCGCGCAGGGCGCGCTCCTGCATGGGGTGCATGGTGGGGGCGGCGTAGGACTTCATCCGTGATCCGCGCCGACATCTTCGATCATCGCGGACAAAGTCCGCTCCTACAGGTCAGAAGGTCACGCCTCACGAGGAGTTGTAGGAGCGGACTCCGTCCGCGATTGTTCAAAGCCACACCGCATTCCAGAAAGGATAATCGCCAACCCGCCTGGTCAACCCCGCACGCACGGGATTGGCAATGATGTAACGGGCCGTGGGCAACAGGTCCTCCTCCCGTCGCAGCGCATGGTCATGAAAAGCGGCAGCCCAGACTGCTCCATGTGCCATCCGCCAGTCATTGAGCTGGCGGGCGCTTACGGCCTTCAAACGCCCCACGCTGGTTTCCAGCCGCTCGCCCTTTCCCAGTTCCAGCAGCCAATGAGCGTGGTCTGGCATCAGCACCCAGGCCAGCAGGCGATTCGTTCCAAGTGCTAGAGGTTGCTCGAAGCAACTGGCAACGATGCAGGCGAAGCGGAAATTTGCGAACAGGGGTTTTCGCCCTGAGGTGGTGGCAGTGAGGAGATAGATTCCACTGGGAGCAGAGGCCCTGCCTTTGCGCAGGGCTTTGTGTCCGGATTGCCAGGATGCTCGCTGTGCTCTGTCCATGAATCAGCCTCCGAGTGGAGGGCTGACTATCGCGGACGGAGTCCGCTCCTACAGGGGATGCTCGTCGCCAGTGCCTGTAGGTCGCTTCTGAAATGAAAAAGCCCCGCCATGGCGGGGCTTTTTTCCGGGCGCTGCGGGCTCAGAGCTTGCGCTTGAGGCCGTAGGTCTCGTCCAGGGTGCCGGGGCCTTCGCCGGTCTTCGGCGCATAGTCCTTCGGTGCTTCCTGGCTGGCCGGCGGGGTCAGGCGCTCGCGGCGTTCGGGGTAGCCGTCCTCGGCGTGCAGGGCGGCCAGCAGGCGCTGCTTGGTCTGCTCGTCCAGGGCCAGGCGCTCGGCGCTCTCGGACAGGTGTTCCTGGACGTCCTGGTAGCTCTGGGTAAGCTTCTTCACCAGGCTGGCGGTGGTGTTGAAGTGCGTCACCACCTCGCGCTGGTAACTGTCGAAGCGTTCCTGCAGGTCATCGACCTGGCGTTGCATGCGGTTGGGTGCGGCGCTGGGCAGCAGGCGGGCGATCAGGAAGCCGACAGCGGCCCCGACGAGCAGAGCGATGACCGGGACCAACCAGGTGGTGAGGGACTGTTCCACGCGAATCCTTCCTCTATAGACGGCTTTGCTTTACGTTAGCGGCTTGCACCTGCGCTGTATACCACGGGGCGAGGCCTCGGTGTCGGCGCGGTATCGAGCTAGACGAGACGACCCGCTTCGGGGTCACGGAGTTGTTGTTTGTCCACCCGCGAAATCCCCCTGTTCATCGACGGCCCGGACGGCCCCCTGGAAGCCCTGCACCTGGACACCCCCGACGCCATCGGCGTGGCGCTGATCTGCCATCCGCACCCGCTGTTCGCCGGCACCATGCAGAACAAGGTGGTCGCCACCCTGCAGCGCATCGCTCGTGACGCCGGCTACGCCACCCTGCGTTTCAACTTCCGTGGCGTCGGCCAGAGCGCCGGCAGCTACGCCGAAGGCCGTGGCGAAATCGACGACGCCCTGGCCGTGGCCCGCTGGCTCGGCGAGCGACATCCCGGCCTGCCGCTGACGCCGATGGGCTTCTCCTTCGGCTCCTGCGTGGCCGGCAACGCCGCGGCGCGCCTGGAAGGGCAGGGCGTGGCCCTGCGTCACCTGTTCATGCTGGCGCCGCCGGTGGAGCGCTTCGCGGTCGAGCTGCCGCAGCAGTGCCCCATCACCGTGGTACAGCCCGAAGATGACGAAGTGGTGACCCCGGCCCGCGTCTACGCCTGGAGCGAGTCGCTGACGCTGCCCCACGAACTGCTGCGCGTGCCCGAGTGCAGCCACTTCTTCCACGGCAAGCTGATCGAGCTCAAGGACCTGCTGCAGCCCCGGCTCGCGCCGGCCGGCGCCGCGGGTTAACATCCAGGCCGCTCATTTTTCCCGCGCTGATTTCTGGTATCCCATGACGACCCGCATCCTCACCGGCATCACCACCACCGGCACCCCGCACCTGGGCAACTACGCTGGCGCCATCCGCCCGGCGATCGTCGCCAGCCGCGACCCGCAGGCCGACTCGTTCTACTTCCTGGCCGACTACCACGCGTTGATCAAGTGCGACGACCCGCTGCGCATCCAGCGCTCGCGCCTGGAGATCGCCGCCACCTGGCTGGCCCTGGGCCTGGATACCGACAAGGCGACCTTCTACCGCCAGTCCGACATTCCCGAAATCCCCGAACTGACCTGGCTGCTGACCTGCGTCAGCGCCAAGGGCCTGCTCAACCGCGCCCACGCCTACAAGGCCTCGGTGGACAAGAACGTCGAGGCCGGGGAGGACCCGGACGCCGGCGTCAGCATGGGCCTGTACAGCTACCCGATCCTGATGGCCGCGGACATCCTGATGTTCAACGCGCACAAGGTGCCGGTCGGCCGCGACCAGATCCAGCACGTGGAAATGGCTCGCGACATCGGCCAGCGCTTCAACCACCTGTTCGGCAACGGCAAGGAGCTGTTCACCCTGCCGGAAGTGGTGATCGAGGAAGAAGTGGCGACCCTGCCGGGCCTGGACGGGCGCAAGATGTCCAAGAGCTACGACAACACCATCCCGCTGTTCGGCAGCAGCAAGCAGCTCAAGGACGCCATCGCCCGCATCGTCACCGACTCCCGCGCCCCCGGCGAGCCGAAGGACCCGGACAACTCGCACCTGTTCACCCTCTACCAGGCCTTCGCCACGCCGGCGCAGCTGGCCGAATTCCGCGCCGCGCTGCTCGAAGGCCTGGCCTGGGGCGAGGCCAAGCAGCGACTCTACGAGCTGCTGGAAGCCGAACTGGGCGAGGCCCGCGAGCGCTACCACACGCTGATCACCCGCCCGGGCGACCTGGAGGACATCCTCCTGGCCGGCGCCGCCAAGGCCCGCCGCATCGCCACCCCGTTCCTCGGCGAGCTGCGCGAGGCCGTGGGCCTGCGCTCGTTCCGCGAGCAGGTGCAGGTGGCCGGCGAGGGCAAGAAGAAGGCCGCCAAGAGCGCGCGCATCGTCAGCTTCCGCGAGGACGACGGCAGCTTCCGCTTCCGCCTGCTGGACGCCGCCGGCGAGCAGCTGCTGCTGTCCAACGCCTTCGCCGACGGCAAGTCCGCCGGTGCGGTGAGCAAGCGCCTGCAGGGCGGCGAGGCGCTGGACCTGCGCGCCGAAGGCAATGCCTTCGCCCTGTGGCTGGATGGCGCGGCCGTGGCGCAAAGCCCCGAGTTCGCCGACGCCGCCAGCCGCGACGCCGCCATCGAACGCGTGCGCGAGGCCCTGGCACCCCAGGAGTAAGCCCGCACACGGCCATCCTCGACGGATGGCCGATTGCCAAGAAGCGGGGCCGTCGCTAAAGTGTCGGCCCCGTTTTCGTTGCCTTGCTACCGATCATGACGCCCCTTCAGCGCTACCAGGAAGACCTCAAACGTCCCGATTTCTTCCACGATGCGGCCCAGGCCAATGCCGTGAAGCACCTGCAGCGTCTATATGACGACCTGCTGGCGGCCGACCAGGCCAAGCCCGGGCTGTTCGGCAAGTTGCTCGGCAAGAAGTCCAACGGGCCAGTCAAGGGCCTGTACTTCTGGGGCGGCGTGGGACGCGGCAAGACCTACCTGGTGGACACCTTCTTCGACGCGCTGCCGTTCAAGCAGAAGATGCGCACGCACTTCCACCGCTTCATGAAGCGCGTGCACGAGGAAATGAAGACCCTCAAGGGCGAGAAGAACCCGCTGACCATCATCGGCAAGCGCTTCGCCGACGAGGCCCGGGTGATCTGCTTCGACGAATTCTTCGTGTCCGACATCACCGATGCCATGATCCTCGCGACCCTGCTGGAGGAGCTGTTCAAGAACGGCGTCAGCCTGGTGGCGACCTCCAACATCGTGCCCGACGGCCTGTACCGTGACGGCCTGCAGCGCGCCCGCTTCCTGCCGGCCATCGCCCTGCTCAAGGAGCACACCGAGGTGGTCAACGTCGACAGCGGCGTGGACTACCGCCTGCGCGCCCTGGAGCAGGCCGAGCTGTACCACTGGCCGCTCACCGAGCAGGCCGAGCAGGCCATGGCCCGCGACTTCCGCAAGCTCACCCCGGAATGCGCCGCGGCCACCCGCGACGACGTGCTGATGATCGAGAACCGCGAGATCCGCGCGCGCCTGACCTGCGACGACGTGGCCTGGTTCGAGTACCGCGAGCTGTGTGACGGCCCGCGCAGCCAGAACGACTACATCGAGCTGGCGAAGATCTTCCACGCGGTGCTGATCTCCAACGTCGAGCAGATGAACGTGGCCAAGGACGACATGGCCCGCCGCTTCATCAACCTGGTGGACGAGTTCTACGACCGCAACGTCAAGCTGATCATCTCCGCCGAGGTGGAGCTGAAGGACCTGTACACCGGCGGGCGCCTGGAATTCGAGTTCCAGCGCACCCTGAGCCGCCTGCTGGAGATGCAGTCCCACGAGTTCCTCAGCCGACCGCACCGGCCTTGATGGGGTAGTGGTGATGCGAAAAGGGCTGCCGGATGGCAGCCCTTTTTCGTTTTGGGCTCTACGAAAAGCGTTCAACGCTGCGCCGTCTGCGCCTCTGCCTTCTGCAACAACTGCTTCGCATGCGCCACTTCCAGCGCCTCCATGGCATTGATCGGCTTGATCGCCACCGCTTTCCTCAACTGCTCCAGCGCCTTGTCCTGTTCGTCATCGCCATACACATAACCCAGCGCATTGGCATATTCGTAGTGCCCGATGGGCAGGTCGTCGCTGGCGCGGAAGGAGCGGGCGAAGTAGGTCTCCATCTTGTCCGCGCTGACGCCGTAGGTCATGCGCCCGACCAGCTTGCCGACCTTGCGGATCACCCCGGCCTCGTAGCCGCCGTACAGCGCCAGGGCGAAGGGCTGGCTGGGCTGCTTGGCGAGGATGGCGTCCAGTTCCTTGGGAATGTCGCCGGTGTAGCCGCGCTTGAGCACCACCGGGACCGGCAGTTCCTCGGCCAGCCGCGCTTTGGCGTAGGCGCGGCCGAACTGGGCGATGGGGTCGGCATTGAGCAGCGGGCCGGCCTGGTCGGTGTAGCTGATCACTTCTTCCAGCAGTTGCTGCTTGTCCGCCGCCGGGGCCAGGAACATGGCGTAGAGCACCTGGGCGAACATCGCCGGCACCTGGCCGCCGACGCCCAGGGCCAGGCCGTCCTGTTTGGCCTGGGCGAAGTCGCCGCGGAACAGCTTGCGCCATACGTCCTGCAGCTTCTCGGCATAGGCCTGGGCTTCCTCGGGCTTGCCGCTGAAGCCGCTGCCGGCGGCGACGGTCTTCGCCACCGCGTCCGGGTGGGCGACGGCCATCTTCGTCACCCAGTCGGCGTCGGGGAAGGGGTAGCCGCCGAAGCCGCGAGTGAGCCGCGGCCAGGCTTCACGCAGCTTGTCGCCGGAATAGTCGAAGGCGCTCTGGTCGTGGGGGAAGGGCTTCCAGTCGCCCGCGGCGAAGGCGGGCAGGCAGAAGCAGGCGAGCAGGACGAGCAGTAGGCGGCGCATGAGGGAATCCCGTGTTCTTGTTCTGGAAGGGCAGCCCCGATCATAGGGAGCTGCCCGCAGGCACGGGACCTATCCTATGGATAGCTTGTTTCAGGCCTCTTTCCGTCGGTACTGGTTGCGGTAGTGGTTGGGTGACAGCTTGGTGTGCTGGCGGAACAGCCGGGCGAAGAAGCTGGCGTCGTCGTAGCCCACTTCGTAGCTGATGGTCTTGATGCTCTTGCGCGAGGTCGACAGCAGGCTGCGCGCCGTCTCGATGCGCAGCCGCTGCAGGTAGTGCAGCGGCTTGTCGCCGGTGGCGGCCTGGAAGCGGCGCATGAAGTTGCGGATGCTCATGCCGTGCTCGCGGGCCACGTCCTCGAAGCGGAACTTGTCCGCGTAGTGCTCCTCCAGCCACTGCTGGACCTGCAGGATGGCCGGGTCGTGGTGCAGCTTCTGGCCGCCGAAGCCCAGGCGCCCGGGGGTGTAGCTGCGCTGCACCTCGAAGAGGATGTCGCGGGACACGCCCTGGGCCACGCTGGCGCCGCAGAAGCGCTCGATCAGGTACAGGTAGAGGTCGCGGGCGGAGGTCACGCCGCTGGCGGCGTAGAGGTTGTCGGCGTCGGTGATGTGCTTCTCGCGGTTGAGCAGCACCTTGGGGTAGCGCGCGGCGAAGTCGTCGAAGAAGCGCCAGTAGGTGGTCGCCTCCTTGCCGTCCAGCAGGCCGGCCTCGGCCAGCCAGAACACGCCCGAGGCCTCGCTGCCGATGGCGCTGCCGGCGGCGTGGCGTTCCTGCAGCCAGGGCACCACCTGCGGGTAGCGCGCCAGGAGCTGGTCGAAATCGCCCCAGAAGGCCGGCAATATCACCAGGTCGGATTCGTCGAGGGCGCCGTCCACTGCCAGCAGGTCGCCGCTGAACGCGCGCACCGGCTGGCCGTCGGGGCTGACGATGCGGCTTTGCAGCAGCGGCGTGAGGCCCAGGCCTTCCTGCCTGCCGAAGCGCAGGCTGGCCATGTGCAGGAAGTCCCGCGCCTGCATCAGGGTGGAGGCGAAGACACCGTCGGTCGCAAGGATGCTGACCCTTTTCAGGGGAGATACGGATTGTTCGGACATCGTTCTTATCATTGTTGTGGAGGGCCGCATTCGACGCCTAACCGGTCAAATGGCGGCTGGATCGTCTTATTTTTTGGCGCAAGTGTCCAGTAGGCGCCGCTCGGCGGGCTGACCTACATTCGGCCCTTCAGCGAGGCGCCAGGAGGCGAGCATGATCCCCAGAACCCTGTTCAGTTCCGACCACGAGCTTTTCCGCGACAGCGTGCGCAAGTTCCTCGAGCAGGAAGCCGTGCCCTTCCATCACCAGTGGGAAAAGGACGGTCACATCGACCGCTCCCTGTGGAACAAGGCGGGGGAGGCGGGCATGCTCTGCTCGCACATCCCCGAGGCCTACGGCGGCATGGCCGCGGACTTCCTCTACAGCGCCGTGGTGATCGAGGAGATCGGCCGCTTCGGCCTGACCGGCATCGGCTTCTCCCTGCACTCGGACATAGTCGCGCCCTACATCCTGCATTACGGCAGCGAGGCGCAGAAGCAGCACTACCTGCCCAAGCTGGTTTCCGGCGAGATGGTCGGCGCCATCGCCATGACCGAGCCGGGCGCCGGCTCCGACCTGCAGGGGGTGAAGACCACCGCGGTGCTGGATGGCGACGAGTACGTGATCAACGGCTCCAAGACCTTCATCACCAACGGCTTTCTCGCCGACCTGGTGATAGTGGTCGCCAAGACCGATCCCAAGGCCGGCGCCAAGGGCACCAGCCTGTTCCTGGTCGAGGCCGGCACCCCGGGATTCGAGAAGGGCAAGCGCCTGGAGAAGGTCGGCATGAAGGCCCAGGACACCTCGGAGCTGTTCTTCCAGGATGTCCGCGTGCCCAAGGAGGCGCTGCTCGGCCAGCCGGGGCAGGGCTTCATCTACCTGATGCAGGAACTGCCCCAGGAGCGCCTGACCGTGGCCCTGGGCGCCCTGGCCTCGGCCGAGGCGGCGCTGAAGTGGACGCTCGACTACACCCGCGACCGCAAGGCCTTCGGCAAGGCCGTGGCGGACTTCCAGAACACCCGCTTCAAGCTGGCCGAGATGGCCACCGAGATCCAGATCGGGCGCACCTTCGTCGACCGCTGCCTGGAGCTGCACCTGGAAGGCAAGCTTGACGTGCCCACCGCGGCCATGGCCAAGTACTGGACCACCGACCTGCAGTGCAAGGTGCTCGACGAGTGCGTGCAGCTGCACGGCGGTTACGGCTTCATGTGGGAATACCCGGTGGCCCGCGCCTGGGCCGATGCGCGGGTGCAGCGCATCTATGCGGGGACCAACGAGATCATGAAGGAGATCATCGCCCGGTCGTTGTAAGCGGCTGCGGGCCTTTCGTAGGAGCGAGCTTGCTCGCGAACCTTCCTTGCACAGGGCCTGTCCGGCAGAGTGCGGTTCGCGAGCAAGCTCGCTCCTACAGGGGCGGCTCTCAGGGCGCCGGGTTCGGCTGGTCCTTGTGGATCGCCTCGATGCCGGCCAGGACTTCCTCGGAGAGTTGCAGCTGGAAGCTGGCGAGGTTGCTTTCCAGCTGCTCCAGCGACGTCGCGCCGATGATGTTGCTGGTCACGAACGGCTGGCGGGCGACGAAGGCCAGGGCCATCTGCGCCGGGTCCAGGCCGTGCTCGCGGGCCAGGGCCACGTAGCGGGCGCAGGCGCGCTCGCTCTGCGGGTTGGTGTAACGGGTGAAGCGGCTGAACAGGGTGATGCGGGCGTTGGCCGGGCGCGCGCCGTTGTCGTACTTGCCCGAGAGCATGCCGAAGGCCAGCGGCGAGTAGGCCAGCAGGCCGCAGCGCTCGCGGATGGCGATTTCCGCCAGGCCCACCTCGAAGCTGCGGTTGAGCAGGTTGTAGGGGTTCTGGATGGAGACCGCGCGCGGCCAGCCGCGCTCCTCGGCCAGCTGCAGGAAGCGCATGGTGCCCCAGGGCGTCTCGTTGGACAGGCCGACGTGGCGGATCTTGCCGGCGCGCACCTGCTCGTCGAGCACCTCCAGGGTTTCCTCCAGCGGGGTGAAGTCCTGCGCCTTGTGCTGGTAGCCGAGCTGGCCGAAGAAGTTGGTGCTGCGCTCGGGCCAGTGCAACTGGTAGAGGTCGATCCAGTCGGTCTGCAGGCGCTTCAGGCTGGCGTCCAGGGCCGCGACTATGTTCTTGCGGTCGTGTTTGAGCTGGCCGTCGCGGATGTGGCTGATGCCGTTGCCGGGGCCGGCCACCTTGCTGGCCAGGATCCACTCGGCGCGGTCGCCGCGCAGGCGGAACCAGTTGCCGATGATCTGCTCGGTGCGCGAGTAGGTCTCCGCGCGCGGCGGCACCGGATACATCTCGGCTGTGTCGATGAAATTGACGCCGGCGGCCTTGGCCAGGTCGATCTGGGCGAAGGCCTGGGCCTCGGTGTTCTGCTCGCCCCAGGTCATGGTTCCCAGGCACAGGGCGCTGACTTTCAGTTCGGTGCGGCCGAGCGGGCGGTACTCCATGGCGTCTCCTCGTGAAATCAAGTGGTTAACAAGGTTGTAAATTCTGCCGGAATCTGCATAATTCGGCAGCCTTTCATCGGTAGGGGATGCCTAGCCTGCCGATTGATACATCTAGTCGTTACGGACGCACACTGACCCGAGCCCCAAATCGTGTCTGTTTCTGGCTGTCCTTGACTTGTCAAGGCAACCACTGTCCAGTAAGATTCGCCGTCTTATTTTCAGGCGGCCCCTGAGGCTATAACGAATGAAAACTTTCACCGCGAAACCAGAAACTGTTAAGCGCGACTGGTTCGTCGTCGACGCTGCTGGCCTGACCCTGGGTCGTCTGGCTACCGAAATCGCTACCCGCCTGCGCGGCAAGCACAAGCCGGAATACACCCCGCACGTTGATACCGGCGACTACATCGTCGTGATCAACGCCGAACAGGTCCGTGTCACCGGCGCCAAAGCCACCGACAAGATGTACTACCATCACTCGGGCTTCCCGGGCGGTATCAAGTCGATCAACTTCGAGAAGCTGATTGCCAAGGCTCCCGAGCGCGTCATCGAGATCGCGGTCAAAGGCATGCTGCCGAAGAACCCGCTGGGTCGCGACATGTACCGCAAGCTGAAAGTGTACAAGGGTGCCAACCACCCGCACACCGCTCAGCAGCCTCAAGAACTGAAGATTTAACGGGATAGCACATCATGTCGGCGACTCAAAATTACGGCACTGGCCGTCGTAAGACCGCTACCGCACGCGTCTTCCTGCGTCCGGGTACCGGCAATATCTCCATCAACAACCGCAGCCTGGACGTGTTCTTCGGCCGCGAAACCGCTCGCATGGTCGTACGTCAGCCGCTCGAGCTGACCGAGAACACCGAGAAGTTCGACATCTACGTCACCGTCGTCGGTGGTGGTGTCAGCGGCCAGGCCGGTGCGATCCGTCACGGTATCACCCGCGCCCTGATCGAATACGACGAGACCCTGCGCAGCACCCTGCGCAAAGCCGGCTACGTCACCCGCGATGCCCGTGAGGTTGAACGTAAGAAAGTCGGTCTGCGTAAAGCGCGTAAGCGTCCGCAGTACTCCAAGCGTTAATACGACGCTTCGAAAAAAACGCCCAGTGCCGAGAGGACTGGGCGTTTTTTTATGCCTAGGATTAAGGGGGCCGGTAATTTATGCGGCAAGGTGTCGCACGGCCTGGGAGCCGCATGGCGCAAGGGTTCCAGCTTCCTGCTTGGGGGTAATTACCTTGTCAGCTACAGGGCTTTTCTTTACCATTTGGCGAATTTTTCTGCGGCACAACTTTTACTCTAAGGCCCGAGAAGATAACGGGCTAAAGCTGATGGGAGACGACTGAATGAGTAATGACGGCGTGAATGCAGGCCGGCGTCGCTTCCTCGTCGCGGCCACTTCGGTGGTCGGCGCCGCGGGAGCTGTCGGAGCTGCGGTCCCGTTCGTGGGGTCATGGTTCCCCAGTGCCAAGGCCAAGGCGGCCGGCGCACCGGTGAAGGTGAACGTCGGCAAGATCGAGCCAGGGCAGCAGGTCATCGCTGAGTGGCGCGGCAAGCCGGTGTTCCTGGTTCACCGAACCAAGGAAATGCTCGATGCCCTGCCGACCCTCGAAAGTCAGCTGGCCGACCCGGACTCCAAGGCCTCCGACCAGCCGACCTACGTCGATCCCAAGCTGCGCTCCATCAAGCCGGAACTCGCCGTCATCGTTGGTATCTGCACCCACCTGGGCTGCTCGCCGACCTTCCGCCCGGAAGTCGCTCCCGCCGACCTCGGCCCGGACTGGAAGGGTGGCTACTTCTGCCCCTGCCACGGCTCCCACTACGATCTGGCCGGTCGCGTCTACAAGGGCCAGCCCGCGCCCCTGAACCTGCCGATTCCGCCCTATAGCCTCGATGGTGACGTGCTGACCATCGGTGTGGACCAGGAGAAAGCCTGATGAACAAGTTCATGGCTTGGGTCGATGCCCGCTTCCCCGCGACCAAGATGTGGGAAGACCATCTGAGCAAGTATTACGCCCCGAAGAACTTCAACTTCTGGTACTTCTTCGGCTCCCTGGCACTGCTGGTGCTGGTCAACCAGATCCTCACCGGTATCTGGCTGACCATGAGCTTCACTCCGTCCTCGGAAGAAGCCTTCGCCTCCGTGGAATACATCATGCGCGATGTGGACTACGGCTGGATCATCCGCTACATGCACTCCACCGGTGCATCGGCGTTCTTCATCGTGGTCTACCTGCACATGTTCCGCGGCCTGCTCTACGGCTCCTACCAGAAGCCGCGCGAACTGGTCTGGCTGTTCGGCATGCTGATCTACCTCGCCCTGATGGCCGAGGCCTTCATGGGCTATCTGCTGCCCTGGGGCCAGATGTCCTACTGGGGCGCCCAGGTGATCATCTCGCTGTTCGGCGCCATCCCGGTGGTGGGCGAGGCGCTGGCGCAGTGGATCCGCGGTGACTTCCTGATCTCCGGCATCACCCTGAACCGCTTCTTCGCCCTGCACGTGATCGCCCTGCCGATCGTCCTGCTCGGCCTGGTCGTGCTGCACATCCTGGCGCTGCACGAAGTCGGCTCGAACAACCCCGACGGCGTGGACATCAAGAAGAAGAAGGACGAGAACGGCATCCCGCTGGACGGCATCCCGTTCCACCCGTACTACACCGTCAAGGACATCCTCGGCGTGGTGGTCTTCCTGTTCGTGTTCTGCACCGTGATCTTCTTCTTCCCGGAAATGGGCGGGTTCTTCCTCGAGAAACCCAACTTCGAGATGGCGAACCAGTTCAAGACCCCCGAGCACATCGCCCCGGTGTGGTACTTCACCCCGTTCTACGCGATTCTGCGCGCCGTTCCGGACAAGCTGATGGGCGTCATCGCCATGGGCGCCGCCATCGCCGTGCTGTTCGTACTGCCGTGGCTCGACCGTAGTCCGGTGCGCTCGATCCGCTACAAGGGCTGGCTGAGCAAGATCTGGCTGGTGATCTTCGCGGTGTCCTTCGTGATCCTCGGCTACTACGGCTCGCAAGCGCCGTCGCCGCTGGGCACCACGCTGTCGCGTCTGTGCACCATCCTGTATTTCGCGTTCTTCATCCTGATGCCGTTCTACACCCGGATGGAGAAAACCAAACCGGTTCCGGAAAGGGTGACTGGCTGATGAAAAAGCAATTCGCAGCATTGATTCTGGCCCTGGTGCCCCTCTTCGGCTTCGCCGCCGAAGGCCACGGACCGGCCCTCGATCACGTCGACATCGACCTGACCGACAAAGCAGCCATGCAGGACGGCGCGCGTACCTTCGCCAACTACTGCATGGGTTGCCACAGCGCCAAGTTCCAGCGCTACGAGCGCGTTGGCCGTGACCTGGGGATTCCCGAGGAGCTGATGCTCAGCCACCTGGTGTTCACCGGGGCGAAGATCGGCGACCACATGGACATCGGCATGAAGCCGGCCGACGCCAAGGTCTGGTTCGGCGCCGCGCCGCCGGACCTGACCCTGGTGGCCCGCGTGCGTGGCACCGACTGGCTGTACACCTACCTGCGCTCCTTTTACGAGGACCCCAAGCGTCCGTGGGGGGTGAACAACAAGGTGTTCCCCAACGTCGGCATGCCCAACGTGCTGGGTAGCGTGCAAGGCCGCCAGGTTATCGGTTGCAAGCAGATCCAGGTCGTGGAAAATGGCAAGAAGCAGTTCGATCCGCTGACCGGTACGCCGCTGACCCACGAGGCCTGCGACCAGCTCACCGTGGTGCCGAAGACCGGCCAACTGACCGAGGCGCAGTTCGACGAGAAGGTGAAGAACCTGGTGACCTTCCTGGCTTACTCGGCTGACCCGAACAAGCTGGATTCCCACCGCATCGGCACCTACGTCCTGCTGTACCTGGCCTTCTTCTTCGTGTTCGCCTACCTGCTCAAGCGCGAGTACTGGAAGGACGTGCACTAAGCACAAGCCAGTTCCAAGCGTTGAAGCGCGCGCGCCCTACGGGGCGCGCGCGTCTTTTTAGCTCCCTGAAATGCTGTTGCGAGGAGGCCCGGCATGGCCGCAGTCAATAAGCTCACCTGTTACTCCGACCCTGCCGATCACTACTGCCATCGTGTGCGTTTGGTCCTGGCGGAAAAGAACGTCCAGGCCGACATCGTCGAGGTCCAGGCAGGGCGCTGCCCGCCGAAGCTGGCCGAGGTGAACCCCTACGCCAGCGTGCCGACCCTGGTCGACCGCGACCTCGTACTCTACGAGTCGACGGTGATCATGGAGTACCTGGAGGAACGCTATCCGCACCCGCCACTGATGCCGGTGTACCCGGTGGCGCGGGCCAACACCCGCCTGCTGGTGCACCGCATCCAGCGCGACTGGTGCGCCCTGGTCGACCGCATCCTCGACGATCGTCAGAAGGATGGCGATCGCGCCTTGGCGCGCAAGGAGTTGCGTGAGAGTCTAACGGGGGTGTCGCCGCTGTTCGCCGAGAAGCCTTTCTTCCTCAGCGAGGAGTTGAGCCTGGTCGACTGCTGCCTGCTGCCGATCCTCTGGCGCCTGCCGCTGCTCGGCATCGAGCTGCCGCGCCAGGCCAAACCGTTGCTCGACTACATGGAGCGGCAGTTCGCCCGCGACAGCTTCCAGGCTAGTCTGTCCTCCATCGAACGTGATATGCGCTAAGGAAACCGATGATGAATTCCAGTCGACCCTACCTCGTACGAGCCCTCTATGAGTGGATCGTCGACAACGGCTGTACACCGCATATCCTGGTGAACGCCGAGTATCCGGGGGTCAGGGTGCCGCCGGGCTATGCCAGCGACGGCCAGATCGTCCTCAACGTGTCGCCCACGGCCGTGCGCCACCTGCAGATGGACAACGAGGCGGTGAGTTTCGAGGGGCGCTTCGGTGGCGTGGCGCAGAGCCTGTACATCCCGTCCCAGGCGGTGATGGCGGTCTACGCGAGGGAGAATGGCCAGGGCATGGTCTTCGACCTGGAGCCGCCGGTGCCGGCGGACGACGAGGAGTTGCAGGACGACGGTGGCCCCAGCGACGAGCCGCCAAGGCCCAGCGGGCGGCCCAGCCTGAAGGTGGTCAAGTAGGAAAAAAGGCGATCCGAGGATCGCCTTTTTCATGCCCGCGCGGTTTCGATGGTTCGCCGACAGGCGGGTTGGTCCGTAGGAGCAGCTGCTTTGCAGGGGGCGCCGAGGGGCCTTGCGAAAACGATGCGGTCGTGGCGATGGGTATCGCTTCGCTCAACCCATCCTACGGCGGCGTTTCTCCTGCGAAGGGCGGCGACAATGCTTAACCTCGTCATTCCCGCGAGCGCGGGACGCGGCTCCATCGCGAACAGCGCTTGCGCTGGCCCGAAGGGGAATAACCCAGAGACTTTTGGGTTGGGCTCGGTGTAGCGCGTCGCTCTGAGTGCGTTGATGTTTCTTGTTTCGCCCCCTCGGGCGAGTCCCTTTTGTCAAACGGTGGAAGGCCACCCCCGCAAAAAGGAACCAAAAAGGCTTGCCCCGCATACGGGCCCGACAGAGTCGGGCTACCCTCGCGAACTCCCCCGCCACGGAGGCCCGCCCCGAGGGTACGTCCCTGTAGCTCGCGGGGCTCTCGCGACATCCATGTCGCATGACCTCCTGAGCGCGGGCTTCGTTCGGCCTTCTGAAGGGGCGTTTCGGTGCGCTCGGAGGTTTCTCTGGAAGTCCAAGAGCAAAAACCGCTTTTGCTTTTGCTCTTCGTAGGAGCGAGCTTGCTCGCGAACCCGCCCGTCACTGGATTCCCGCGTTCGCGGGAATGACGGGGTGGGATTAGGCGTTCCAGGCTGACTCCAAACTCCCCGCCCACTCCGAACAGCCCCCTCTCCCTTCAGGGAGAGGGTTGGGGAGAGGGCGCTCTTACCCCCCCAACGCCGCAGCCGCCGGGAAACTCCCTTCGCGAGCAAGCTCGCTCCTACAGGGAAGACGCCATGCCTTCCGCTGGACTGTAGACGCCTCGGTGGCACGGCCAACGGCGGATAACCGCGAACGGTTATGCGCCCTACAGCGGTCGCGGTAGCAAGAAAAAGCCCCGCGTGGCGGGGCTTTTTCAACTGGTTGAAGTCGCTCAGTCGATGTACTCGAACAGCCGGACGATCTTCTGCACGCCATTGACGTTCTGCACCACCTGGGTGGCCAGGTCGCCTTCGCGGCGGGTCACCAGGCCCAGCATGTAGACGATGCCGTTCTCGGTGACGACCTTGATGCGCGAGGACGGCACGTTGGCGTCGGTGAGCATCTGCGTCTTGATCTTGGTGGTCAGCCAGGTGTCGTTGTTGCGCGCCAGCAGCGAGGAGGGTTGCAGGACCTGCAGCTCGTTGTGCACGGTCTTGACCTTCTGCACGTTGCGCGCGGCCTGCTCGGCCTTGTTCTTCAGGTCGGCGCGCGGCGTCTGGCCGGCCAGCAGGACCACACCGTTGTAGCTGATGACCACGATGTGCGAGTTGCGGTCCAGGTCCGGATCGGCCTTGGCGACGTTGACCGCGACCTTGGTCTCGATCAGCGAATCGTCGATGGTGCTGCCGATGGTGCGGGTGCCGCGGTTGTCGTCGATGGGCTCCTCGCGGGTGGCGCTGAGGAAGCTGCTGCAGCCGCCCATGACCAGGGTCAGGGCAAGGAGGCCGGCGAGGGTCAGCGGACTACGACTCATTCTTCACTCCCGAACAGTTGACGATCGATGAGGTCGCACAGGCAGTGGATCACCAGCAGGTGCACTTCCTGGATGCGTGCGGTCACCTTGGCCGGCACGCGGATTTCGACGTCCTCCGGCAGCAGCAGCGAGGCCATGCCGCCGCCGTCGCGGCCGGTCAGGGCCACCACCACCATCTCGCGGTCGTGGGCGGCCTGGATGGCCTGGATGACGTTGGCCGAGTTGCCGCTGGTGGAAATCGCCAGCAGCACGTCGCCGGGCTGGCCGAGGGCGCGGATCTGCTTGGAGAACACCTCGTTGTAGCTGTAGTCGTTGGCGATCGAGGTGATGGTCGAGCTGTCGGTGGTCAGGGCCACTGCGGGCAGGCTCGGGCGCTCGCGCTCGAAGCGGTTGAGCAGCTCGGAGGAGAAATGCTGGGCGTCGCCCGCCGAACCGCCGTTGCCGCAACTGAGGATCTTGCCTTCGTTGAGCAGGGCATTGACCATCACCATACTGGCCTGTTCGATATGCGGAATCAGCACTTCCGTGGCCTGCTGCTTGGTCTCGATGCTGGCATGGAAGAGCTGGCGGATACGGGATTGCATGTCCATCAGGTGTGACCTTTCGTCGAGCGTCTGATCAGGTGTCAAAGGCGTTGGTGATCCAGTTCAGTTGAGCGGGTGGGGTTCCCGCGGAGGGCTGCACCGCTATTACGTCGAACCGGCAAGGGTGCCGGGACCAGCGGGCTTCCTGTTGCAGAAAATGTTCGGCGGCGGCGATCAGCCGCTGGCGCTTGTGCGCGTCCACGCTTTCCAGGGCGCCGCCCCAGGCCTGGTGCCGGCGGCAGCGAACTTCGACGAATACTACTGTATCGCCGTCCAGCATGACCAGATCGAGCTCGCCGCGGCGGCACCGCCAGTTCTGCGCCAGCAGGCGCAGGCCCTGGCGCTGCAGGTGCTCGCGGGCGAGCTGCTCGGCGCGGCGCCCGAGTTCCTGCGAGTCGCCGCGCCGTCCGCTCAAAGGCCGCCGTTCTCCAGCGGCTGTGCCTGGCCATTGCGGAACTCCGCCCAGGGCAGCTGGCGCTGGATGCGCTGGTTGGGCGCCAGGCTCAGGTTGCCGGTGAAGCCGTCGAGCTGCATGCTCGGCAGGGCCTTGAGTTCCGGCAGGCGCGGCGCCAGGCGGTAGGCGTCGGCGCCCATGGCGTAGAGCCGGCCGAGGCTGCTGGCGGCCTGCGGCCACTGGGCCACGACCTGCTGGCGCAGCGGGTTGCCGGTCTGCAGCAGCCAGGGCGTCTCGCAGAAACGGATGCCGTTGAGGTCCTGGTCCTGCGCCGGGTTGTTCTGCCCGGTGTAGAGGTTGGAGGTGGCGTAGACCGGCAGGTCGCCGGCGTACTGGAAGGCCAGGGTCGGCTTGATCTGGCGCGCCTGTTGCGGGGTCGAGGCGAGGAAGATGAAGTCGATGTCCTGGCGGCGCGAGGGCTGGGTGTCAACGTTGCTGTCGAGAACGCCCTGCAGGCGCTTGGCGCGGCCTTCGCTCTGGCGCAGCTGGAGCAGGTCGGCGATCTGCTGGGCCAGCTCCACCGGCTGGTCGACGTGCTCGGCGGCGATCAGGGTGCCGCCGCGGGCCTGCCAGTCACGGCTGAAGGCGGCCAGCACGCGGTCGCCCCAGTCGCCGCGCGGCACCAGCGCCACGGCGCGGCGCTGGCCGTCGTCCCAGGCCTTGCGGGCCACTTCGCGGGCCTCGTCCTCGGCCGACAGGCCGAACTGGAACAGTTGGGCCGGGCCGGTCTGGGCGCTGTCGGTGTAGTTCAGGGCCAGGGTGGTGATGGGCAACTGCGGGCGATCGCCGAGTTGCTTGACCAGCGGCTTCTCCAGCGGGCCGACCACCAGTTGCACGCCGTCGGCCTGGGCCTGGCGGTAGAAGTCGTCCAGCGAGCGCACCTGGCTGCTGTCGTAGAGCTGGATGGACGGTTGCTGGCTGCCGCTCTGCTGGGCCTGGTAGTAGGCGGCCATGAAGCCGTCCTGCAGGGCTCGGGCGACGCCGGCCAACTGGCCCTGCTGGGGCAGCAGCAGGCCGATCTTGTTCAGCGGCTGGGCGGCCAGCGCCTTGAGCTTCTCCAGGGCGTCCGGCAGTTGCTTGGCCGCCGGGTGCTGCGGGTTCTGCTGGCGCCAGGTGTCGATGTTGGCCTGCTGCTCCTGCAGGGTCGAGGCGCTCTTCACCACGCGGGCCAGCTCCATCCAGCCGTTCAGGTCGCCTTCGTTGGCCACGGGTTGCAGTTGCTCCACCGGCAGGCTGGAGACCAGGCCCCAGATGGCCTCGTGGTTGGCCTTGCTGGCCTCGGCGTTGAGCAGCGGGTCGACGAACACGCGTTCGCGGGCGGCGGCCAGGGTCTGGCCGTCGGCGGCCAGGGCCTGGGCCTTGACCAGGCCGCTGCGCGCCTGCTGTTCCACCGGCAGTTCGCCCAGGTGGGTGAAGCTGGGGTGGTCGAAGGCCTTGAGGGCGGCCTTGGGCTTGTTGCGGGCCAGGGCGATCTGCGCGTCCAGGGTGCTGGCGAAAATCTGCTGCGCCGGCTTCAGGCTATCCATCGGGATCTGTTCGAGGATCTGCGCGGCGCGGCCGACGTCCTTCTGCTGGTAGGCCAGGTCGGCGGCCGACAGCTTGAGCAGCACGGCTTCCTCGGGCTTGGCGGTGGCGGCCTGCTGCAGCAGTTGCTCGATGCTGGCGTTCGGGGTGCGCGGCAGTTCGCCGAGGTTGGAAGAGGGCGAACTGGCGCAGGCGGCCAGCAGGGTGGCCAGGCACAGGGCGGAAAGCGGACGCAGTCGAGCGATCATCATCGGGCTTCTCGTGGCGCATTCAAAAAGAGTCTGCAATTGTACCCAAGGCGGCTGGCTGAGGCGATGGCGGGTGCCGGAAACGGGATACAATGGGGAATTTTCCGGTTCGGGCTTAAGGAGTGCTGCGTGTCCCTCGGTACCTTGTATGTGGTGGCTACGCCCATCGGCAACCTCGACGACATCAGCGCCCGCGCCCAGCGCACCCTGCGCGAGGTGGCCCTCATCGCCGCCGAGGACACCCGCCATTCGATCCGCCTGCTGCAGCACTTCGGCATCGAGACGCCGCTGGCCGCCTGCCACGAGCACAACGAGCGCGAGCAGGGCGGGCGCTTCATCACCCGCCTGCTGGCGGGGGACGACGTGGCGCTGGTGTCCGACGCCGGCACGCCGCTGATTTCCGACCCCGGCTACCACCTGGTGCGCCAGGCGCGTGCCGCGGGCATCCGGGTGGTCCCAGTGCCGGGGGCCTGCGCGCTGATCGCCGGGTTGTCGGCGGCGGGCCTGCCGTCGGACCGCTTCATCTTCGAAGGGTTCCTGCCGGCCAAGACGGCCGGCCGCAAGGCGCGCCTGGAAGCGCTGCGCGAGGAGCCGCGCACGCTGATCTTCTACGAGGCGCCGCACCGCATCCTGGAGTGCATCCAGGACATGGCCGAGGTGTTCGGCGAGGCGCGCCAGGCGGTGCTGGCCCGCGAACTGACCAAGACCTTCGAGACCCTCAAGGGCCTGCCCCTGGGCGAGCTGCGCGACTGGGTGGCGGCGGACGCCAACCAGCAGCGTGGCGAGTGCGTGCTGCTGCTGGCCGGCTGGGAAGCGCCGGAAGAGGAGGGTATCGACGCCGAATCGCTGCGGGTGCTCGACCTGCTGCTGGCGGAGCTGCCGGTCAAGCGCGCGGCGGCGCTGGCGGCGGAGATCACCGGGGTGCGCAAGAACCTGCTGTACCAGGCGGCGCTGGAGCGCAAGGCGGACTGAAGCATCGGTTCGCGAATCCGAGACCTTCGTACCAGGCTGGCGGATTGCCCTTGCGGCAGGCCGCCGCTGTCGCTAACCTTGGCGGCGGAGAGTCGATTGGACAGTCGCTGCTCCGTGGTTCGCCGCGGGGGGGAGGAAAGTCCGGGCTCCATAGGGCAGAGTGCCAGGTAACGCCTGGGAGGCGCGAGCCTACGGAAAGTGCCACAGAAAATAACCGCCTAAGCGCTACAGCGCCGGTAAGGGTGAAAAGGTGCGGTAAGAGCGCACCGCACGGCTGGCAACAGTGCGTGGCTAGGTAAACCCCACTCGGAGCAAGACCAAATAGGAATCCGTTGCGTGGCCCGCGCTGGATTCGGGTAGGTCGCTTGAGGCGTTCAGTGATGGACGTCCCAGAGGAATGGCTGTCCTCGACAGAACCCGGCTTACAGATCGACTCTCTCCTCTTTTCCCACTTCTTCCCACAACGACCATTTGTCGCGCGATGGAAGAAGCATAAATCTTAAGAAGTTGCTTTAAGTAGAAAAGCCCAGTGTTTTGAAAACACTGGGCTTTTTGCCTTTCCAGGTAGCGTCAAAAACGCTGCGAAACCTCTTAAAAGCACGCTAAATCTCCGTCCTATAAGGATTTTTCCCTCTGGCCTCGCCTTGACGGTGGGGAGTGCGCATTTCTATAGTGTGCGCAAGTGGTATGAAGTGGGTAAAAGTGGGATCAACTGGCAAGGAAAGCCAACCACCGGGGGAAACGCTGACGTGTTTCGCGGAGCCAACGCCATCAGTCTCGACGCCAAAGGGCGCCTCGCGATGCCGAGTCGGTATCGTGACGAGCTCGTTTCGCGTTGCAATGGCCAGCTCATCGTCACCATCGATGCCGTCGACCCCTGCCTGACCGTCTACCCCTTGCCCGAATGGGAACTCATCGAAGCCAAGCTCCGCGAGCTGCCCTCGCTGCGTGAAGAAACGCGGCGCTTGCAGCGTTTGCTGATCGGCAACGCGGTGGACCTGGAACTGGATGGCAACGGGCGTTTCCTGGTGCCGCCGCGGCTGCGCGAGTACGCCAAGCTGGACAAGCGGGCGATGCTCGTCGGCCAGTTGAACAAGTTCCAGCTGTGGGACGAAGACAAGTGGAATGCGGTGGCCGAGGCCGACCTCGCCGCCATCAAAGAACCCGGCGGACTGCCGGATGAACTACGCGACCTGATTCTGTGAGCCTGCCTGTGAACGCCACCTACCAACACATCACCGTACTGCTCGAGGAGGCCGTCGAAGCGCTGGCCCCAAGGGCGGGCGGCTGCTATGTGGACGGTACCTTCGGCAGAGGAGGGCACAGTCGGGCCTTGCTTGGCAGGCTGGACCCGGGCGGGCGGTTGCTCGGGTTCGACAAGGACCCCCAGGCGATAGCCACGGGTCAAGCACTGGCGGCCGAAGATGGCCGCTTCGTCGTTGTACAAAGGTCGTTCGCCGAGATGGGCGAAGAGCTGGCCGCGCGCGGCCTGACCGGCCATGTCGACGGCGTGCTGCTGGACCTGGGCGTGTCCTCGCCGCAGCTGGACGACCCCGAGCGCGGCTTCAGCTTCCTCAACGACGGCCCGCTGGACATGCGCATGGACCCCAGCCGCGGCGTCAGCGCCGCCCAGTGGATCGCCAGCGCCGCCGAGGACGAGATCGCCCGGGTGTTCAAGGAGTACGGCGAGGAACGTTTCGCCAAGCGCATGGCCCGCGCCATCGTGCAGCGCCGGGCGGAGAAGCCCTTCGAGCGCACCGCCGACCTGGCCGCCGTGATCACCGAGGCCAACCCGGCCTGGGAAAAGGGCAAGAACCCGGCCACCCGGGCCTTCCAGGGCCTGCGTATCCACGTCAACAACGAACTGGGCGACCTCGAGCGTGGCCTGGACGCCGCCCTGGAGGCCCTGGCCATAGGCGGTCGCCTGGTGGTGATCAGCTTCCACTCGCTGGAAGACCGCATCGTCAAGCAGTTCATGCGCAAGCACGCCAAGGGCGAGGCGGACAACCTGCCGCGCGACCTGCCGATTCGCGCCAAGGCCTTCGAGCCGCGCCTGAAACTGCTGGGCAAGCCGCAGTACGCTTCCGAGGCCGAACTCAAGGCCAACCCGCGCTCGCGCAGCGCGGTGATGCGCGTGGCGGAGAAGCTGCGATGAGCCGCCTGTTCGCCAAGCGCCTGCCCACCGGCAGCTTCATCATGCTGCTGCTGTTCATCGGCCTGCTGCTGTCGGCTATTTCCGTGGCCTACAGCGCCTACTGGAACCGCCAGCTGCTGAACACCCTGTACACCGAGCTGAGCGTGCGCGACAAGGCGCAGGCCGAGTACGGCCGGCTGGTCCTGGAGCAGAGCACCTGGACCGCCTACAACCGCATCGAGACACTGGCCACCGGCCAGTTGAAGATGCGCGTGCCGGACCCGGCGGAAATCATCATGGTGGCGCCATGAAGAACCTCAACGGCGCGCTCTACCCCTGGCGTTTCCGCGTCGCCATCGGCCTGCTGCTGGTGATGGTGTCGGCCATCGTCTGGCGCATCGTCGATCTGCACGTGATCGACCACGACTTCCTCCAGGAGCAGGGCGACGCGCGCAGCGTGCGGCACATCTCCATTCCGGCCCACCGCGGGCAGATCACCGATCGCAACGGCGAGCCGCTGGCGGTGAGCACCCCGGTCGCCACCCTCTGGGCCAACCCCAAGGAGCTGGTCCTCGAACGCGACAAGTGGCCGATCCTGGCCCACGCCCTGGGGATCAACCGCGATGCGCTGAGCGCACGGCTGGAGCAGATGGCCGACAAGGAATTCATCTACCTGGTCCGCGGGCTGACGCCCGAGCAGGGCGAGGCGGTGATGGCCGAGGTCAAGGCCAACAGGATTCCCGGCGTCTACTCCATCGAGGAGTTTCGTCGTTTCTACCCGGCCGGCGACGTCACCGCCCAGGTGGTCGGCTTCACCGACGTGGACGACCGCGGCCGCGAGGGCGTCGAGCTGTCCTACGACAGCTGGCTGGCCGGCGTGCCGGGCAAGCGCCAGGTGCTCAAGGACCGCCGCGGCCACCTGATCCGCGACCTGCAGGTCACGCGCAACGCCAAGGCCGGCAAGACCCTGGCGCTGTCCATCGACCTGCGCCTGCAGTACCTGGCCAACCGCGAGCTGCGCAACGCCATCGTCGAGAACGGCGCCAAGGCCGGCAGCCTGGTGATCCTCGACGTGAAGACCGGCGAGGTCCTGGCCATGGCCAACCAGCCGACCTACAACCCGAACAACCGCCGCGACATGCAGCCGGAGATGATGCGCAACCGCGCCATGATCGACGTCTTCGAGCCGGGTTCGACCATGAAGCCGTTCTCCATGAGCGCGGCCCTGGAAACCGGGCGCTGGAAGCCCAGCGACACCGTCGAGGTCTACCCGGGCACCCTGCAGATCGGCCGCTACACCATCCGCGACGTGTCGCGCACCGAAGGCCCGGTGCTGGACCTCACCGGCATCCTCATTCGCTCCAGCAACGTGGGCATGAGCAAGGTCGCCTTCGACATCGGCGGCGAGGCCATCTACCAGCTGATGCAGAAGGTCGGCCTGGGCCAGGACACCGGGCTGGGCTTCCCCGGCGAGCGCGTCGGCAACCTGCCCAACTACCGCGAGTGGCGCAAGGCCGAGACCGCCACCCTGTCCTACGGCTACGGCCTGTCGGTCACCGCCATCCAGCTGGCCCACGCCTACGCGGCCCTGGCCAACAACGGCCAGACGGTGCCGCTGACCATGGTCCGCGCCGACCGCCAGCCGACCGCCAGCCAGGTGATCCCGGAGCCGGTCGCCAAGACCATGCAGGGCATGCTGCAGCAGGTGGTCGAGGCGCCGAACGGCGTCTACCGCGCCCAGGTCCCTGGCTACCACGTGGCCGGCAAGTCCGGTACCGCGCGCAAGACCCAGACCGGCGCCAAGGGCTACGCCGAGAATTCCTACCGCTCGCTGTTCGCCGGCTTCGGGCCGATGAGCAACCCGCGTTTCGTGGTCGTCGTGGTGATCGATGAACCCAGCAAGGCCGGCTACTTCGGTGGCCTGGTCTCGGCCCCGGTGTTCAGCAAGGTGATGTCCGGCACGCTGCGCTTGATGAACATTCCGCCAGACAACCTGCAGACGACCCCGCAGCAGCAAGCCGATGCTGCGCCCACGAAAGGAGGGCGTGGCTGATGCCGATGAGCCTTAACCAACTGCTGCCGCAGGCCGAAGCCGGCGTGCTGATCCGCGAGCTGACCCTGGACAGCCGCGCGATCAAGCCGGGCGACCTGTTCCTGGCCATTCCCGGCGCCCAGCATGACGGCCGCGCGCACATCGCCGACGCCGTCGCCCGTGGCGCCGCCGCCATCGCCTACGAAGCCGAGGGCGCGTCCGTCGCGCCCATCGGCGATACGCCGCTGGTCGCCATCAAGGGCCTGGCCGCGCAGCTGTCGGCCATCGCCGGGCGTTTCTACGGCGAGCCCAGCCGCGGCGTCGAGCTGATCGGCGTCACCGGCACCAACGGCAAGACCAGCGTCAGCCAACTGCTGGCCCAGGCCCTGGACCTGCTCGGCCAGCGCTGCGGCATCGTCGGCACCCTCGGCAACGGTTTCCACGGCGCCCTGGAAAGCGGCAAGCACACCACGCCCGACGCCCTGGCGCTGCAGGCCACCCTGGCGCGGCTGAAGCAGGCCGGCGCCCGTGCCGTGGCCATGGAGGTTTCCTCCCATGGCCTGGAGCAGGGCCGCGTGGCCGCCCTCGAATTCGACGTCGCGGTGTTCACCAACCTGTCCCGCGACCACCTCGACTACCACGGCACCATGGAAGCCTATGGCGCCGCCAAGGCCCGGCTGTTCGCCTGGCCGGGGCTGAAGTGCCGGGTGATCAACCTGGACGACGCCTTCGGCCGCCAACTGGCCGGCGAAACCCACGCCTCGCGCCTGATGGGCTACAGCCTGGAAGACGCCAGCGCCTTCCTCTATTGCCGCGAGGCGCGCTTCAGCGACGCCGGCGTCGAGGCCCTGCTGGTCACGCCCAAGGGCGAAGGCGTGTTGCGCAGCTCGCTGCTCGGCCGCTTCAACCTGAGCAACCTGCTGGCGGTGGTCGGTGCGCTGCTAGGCCTGGACTACCCGCTGGGCGACATCCTCAAGCTGCTGCCGCAGCTGCAAGGCCCGGTGGGCCGCGTGCAGCGCCTGGGCGGCGGCGACAAGCCGCTGGTGGTGGTGGACTACGCCCACACCCCCGATGCCCTGGAAAAGGTCCTGCTGGCGCTGCGTCCGCACGCCCACGGCAAGCTGCTGTGCCTGTTCGGCTGCGGCGGCGACCGCGACCGCGGCAAGCGCCCGATCATGGCCCAGGTGGCCGAGCAGCATGCCGACGGCGTGCTGGTGACCGACGACAACCCGCGTACCGAAGACCGCGCGCGGATCATCGACGACATCCGCGCCGGTTTCGCCAGGCCCGAGGCCGTGCGCTTCGTGCCGGGCCGCGGCCAGGCTATCGCCGAGCTGATCGCCGGCGCCGGCGCCGACGACGTGGTGCTGCTGGCCGGCAAGGGCCATGAGGATTACCAGGAGATCGCCGGCGTCCGCCATCCGTTCTCCGATCTGCAAGAAGCCGCCAAGGCGCTGGCTGCCTGGGAGGTGAAGAAAGATGCTTAAGCCGCTGCTGCTCAGTGAAGTCGCCGCTGCCCTTGAGGGCCGCGTGCTGGGCGCCGACGTCGCCTTCGACGCGGTGAGCACCGACAGCCGCGCCATCGAGGCCGGCCAACTGTTCGTTGCCCTCGCCGGGCCGCGCTTCGACGGCCACGACTACCTCGCCGAGGTCGCCGCCAAGGGCGCCGTCGCCGCCCTGGTGCAGCGCGAAGTGGCGGATGCGCCGCTGCCGCAACTGCTGGTGGCCGACACCCGCGAGGCCCTCGGCCGCCTCGGCGCGCTGAACCGCGCCGGCTTCACCGGCAAGGTGGCGGCGGTGACCGGCTCCAGCGGCAAGACCACGGTCAAGGAGATGCTCGCCAGCATCCTGCGTACCCAGGGCGAGGTCCTGGCCACCCGCGGCAACCTGAACAACGACCTGGGCGCGCCCCTGACCCTGCTGCAGATCGGCCCGCAGCACGCCAGCGCGGTGATCGAGCTGGGCGCCTCGCGCGTCGGCGAGATCGCCTACACCGTCGGCCTGACGCGCCCGCAGGTGGCCATCATCACCAACGCCGGCACCGCCCACGTCGGCGAGTTCGGCGGCCAGGACAAGATCGTCCAGGCCAAGGGCGAGATCCTCGAAGGGCTCGACGACACCGGCACCGCCGTGCTGAACCTCGACGACCGCGCCTTCGACACCTGGAAGAAGCGCAATGGCGAACGCCGCGTGCTGAGCTTCGCGCTGAACAAGACCAGCGCCGACTTCCGTGCCCGCGACCTGCAGCGCGACGCCCGCGGCTGCGTCGGCTTCACCCTGCTGGGGCTGGCCGGCGAGGCGCGCATCCAGCTCAACCTGCTGGGCGAGCACAACGTCGCCAACGCCCTGGCCGCCGTGGCTGCGGCCCACGCGCTCGGCGTGCCGCTGGTCGGGATCGTCCGGGGTCTTGCGCAATTGCAGCCGGTCAAGGGCCGCGCGGTAGCCCAGTTGGCGACCAACGGCATGCGGGTGATCGACGACAGCTACAACGCCAACCCGGCGTCAATCTGCGCGGCCATTGATATACTCGCCGGCTTTTCCGGCCGGACCGTCCTGGTCCTCGGGGACATGGGCGAACTGGGCGCCTGGGCCGAGGCCGCGCACCGCGAGGTGGGCGCCTACGCCGCGGGCAAGGTCGGTGCGCTCTATGCCGTGGGGCCGCTGATGCGCAACGCCGTCGAGGCGTTCGGCGCGGCGGGCCGGCACTTCGCCGACCAGGACAGCCTGATCCAGGCCCTGGCCGGCGAACCCTCCACCACCACCATTCTGATCAAGGGCTCGCGCAGCGCGGCGATGGACAAGGTCGTCGCGGCGCTGTGCGCGTCCCCCGAGGAGAAACATTAATGCTGCTGCTGCTCGCCGAGTACCTGCAACAGTTCTACAAGGGCTTCGGCGTCTTCCAGTACCTGACCCTGCGCGGCATCCTCAGCGTGCTGACCGCGCTCGCCCTGTCGCTGTGGCTGGGCCCGTGGATGATCCGCACCCTGCAGATCCGCCAGATCGGCCAGGCCGTGCGCAACGACGGGCCGCAGTCGCACCTGTCGAAGAAGGGCACCCCGACCATGGGCGGCGCCCTGATCCTCACCGCCATCGCCATCAGCACCCTGCTCTGGGCCGACTGGTCGAACCGTTACGTCTGGGTGGTGCTGGCCGTGACCCTGCTGTTCGGCGCCATCGGCTGGGTCGACGACTACCGCAAGGTGATCGAGAAGAACTCCCGCGGCCTGCCGAGCCGCTGGAAGTATTTCTGGCAGTCGGTGTTCGGCCTGGGCGCCGCGGTCTTCCTCTACCTGACCGCCGAGACGCCGGTCGAGACCACGCTGATCCTGCCGCTGCTGAAGAACATCGAGATTCCCCTGGGCATCTTCTTCGTGGTGCTGACCTACTTCGTCATCGTCGGCTCCAGCAACGCGGTGAACCTGACCGACGGCCTGGACGGCCTGGCGATCATGCCGACGGTGATGGTCGGCGGCGCCCTGGGCATCTTCTGCTACCTGTCGGGCAACGTGAAATTCGCCGAATACCTGCTGATCCCCAACGTGCCGGGGGCCGGCGAGCTGATCATCTTCTGCGCCGCCATCGTCGGCGCCGGGCTGGGCTTCCTGTGGTTCAACACCTACCCGGCGCAGGTCTTCATGGGCGACGTCGGCGCGCTGGCCCTGGGCGCCGCGCTGGGCACCATCGCGGTGATCGTGCGCCAGGAAATCGTGCTGTTCATCATGGGCGGGGTGTTCGTCATGGAAACCCTGTCGGTGGTCATCCAGGTCGCCAGCTTCAAGCTGACCGGAAAACGGGTGTTTCGCATGGCGCCCATCCACCACCACTTCGAACTCAAGGGCTGGCCGGAGCCGCGCGTGATCGTGCGCTTCTGGATCATCACGGTGATTCTCGTGCTGATCGGCCTGGCCACGTTGAAACTGCGTTGAGGGCAGAGCGAGCATGAGCCTGATCGCTTCGGACAATTTCCGCATCGTTGTCGGCCTCGGCAAGAGCGGCATGTCGCTGGTGCGCTTCCTGGCGCGCCAGGGCGTGCCTTTCGCCGTGGCCGACACCCGCGAGAATCCGCCGGAGCTGGCCACCCTGCGCGCCCAGTACCCGCAGGTGGAAGTACGCTGCGGCGAGCTGGACGCCGGCTTCCTCTGCCGCGCGAGCGAGCTGTACGTCAGCCCCGGCCTGTCGCTGCGCACGCCGGCGCTGGTCGAGGCCGCCGCCCGCGGTGTGCGCCTGTCCGGCGACATCGACCTGTTCGCCCGTCACGCCAAGGCGCCGATCGTCGCCATCACCGGCTCCAACGCCAAGAGCACCGTGACCACCCTGGTCGGCGAGATGGCCGCGGCGGCCGGCAAACGCGTCGCCGTGGGCGGCAACCTGGGCACCCCAGCCCTGGACCTGTTGGCCGACGATGTCGAGCTGTACGTGCTGGAGCTGTCCAGCTTCCAGCTGGAGACCTGCGAACGCCTGGGCTCCGAGGTCGCCACCTGCCTGAACGTCAGCGAAGACCACATGGACCGCTACGACGGCATGGCCGACTACCACCTGGCCAAGCACCGCATCTTCCGCGGCGCGCGCCAGGTTGTGGTGAACCGCGCCGACGCCCTGAGCCGGCCGCTGATCGCCGACAACGTGCCGTGCTGGACCTTCGGCACCAACAAGCCCGACTTCAAGGCCTTCGGCCTGGTGGAAGAGGGCGGCGAGAAGCACCTGGCCTTCCAGTTCGAAACGCTGATGCCGGTGCGCGAACTGAAGATCCGCGGCGCCCACAATCAATCCAACGCCCTGGCCGCCCTGGCCCTGGGCCACGCCGTGGGCCTGCCGTTCGAGCCCATGCTGCAGGCCCTGCGCCGCTTCGCCGGCCTGGCCCACCGTTGCCAGTGGGTCGGCGAGCGCGCCGGGGTGAGCTTCTACGACGACTCCAAGGCCACCAACGTCGGCGCCGCGCTGGCCGCCATCGAGGGCCTGGGCGCCGACATCGACGGCAAGCTGGTGCTGCTCGCCGGCGGCGACGGCAAGGGCGCGGACTTCAGCGCCCTGCGCGAGCCGGTGGCGAAGTTCTGCCGCGCAGTGGTGCTGCTCGGCCGTGATGCCGAGCTGGTCGGCGCCGCGTTGAGCGACGAGACGCCGAAGGTGCGCGTGCAGACACTGGACGAAGCCGTGCGCAAGGCCGCCGAGCTAGCCAGGTCGGGCGATGCCGTGCTGCTGTCGCCGGCCTGCGCCAGCCTGGACATGTTCAAGAACTTCGAAGAGCGCGGCCGCCTGTTCGCCAGGGCCGTGGAGGAGATCGCCTGATGTTCTCCTTCCTGCGCCCATACCCGTCCCCGCTGATCAGCCGCAACGGCATCGATCTGGACTTCCCGCTGCTCGCCGGTTGCCTGGCGCTGCTCGGCCTGGGTCTGGTGATGGTGACCTCGGCGTCCTCGGAAGTGGCGGCGGCGCAGTCGGGCAACCCGCTGTACTTCTCGGTGCGCCACCTGATCTACCTGGCCATCGGCTTCGTCGCCTGCGGCGTGACCATGCTGACGCCGATGGAGACCTGGCAGCGCCACAGCTGGAAGCTGCTGGGCGTGGCCTTCCTGCTGCTGGTGGCGGTGATCACCCCCGGCGTCGGCCGCGAGGTCAACGGCTCCATGCGCTGGATCGGCTTCGGCCTGTTCAACATCCAGCCCTCGGAGATCGCCAAGGTCTTCGTGGTGGTGTTCATGGCCGGCTACCTGGTGCGCCGCCAGCATGAGGTGCGCGAGAGCTGGATCGGCTTCTTCAAGCCCTTCGCCGTGCTGCTGCCGTTCGCCGGCCTGCTGCTGCGCGAGCCGGACTTCGGCGCCACCGTGGTGATGATGGGCGCCGCGGCGGCCATGCTGTTCCTCGGCGGCGTCGGCCTGTTCCGCTTCGGCCTGATGGTGGCCCTGGCGGTGGGCGCGGTGGCCCTGCTGATCTGGACCCAGCCTTACCGGATGGCGCGCCTGACCAATTTCAGCGACCCCTGGGCCGACCAGTTCGGCGCCGGCTACCAGCTCAGCCAGGCGCTGATCGCCTTCGGCCGCGGCGGCTGGCTGGGCATGGGCCTGGGCAACAGCATCCAGAAGCAGTTCTACCTGCCCGAGGCGCACACCGACTTCGTGTTCGCCGTGCTGGCCGAGGAGCTGGGCATCGTCGGCGCCCTGGCCACCGTCGGCCTGTTCGTCTTCGTCGGCCTGCGCGCGCTCTACATCGGCATCTGGGCCGAGCAGGCCAAGCAGTACTTCTCCGCCTACGTGGCCTATGGCCTGGCGTTCCTGTGGATCGGCCAGTTCCTGATCAACGTCGGGGTGAACGTCGGCCTGCTGCCGACCAAGGGCCTGACCCTGCCGTTCCTCAGCTACGGCGGTTCCTCGCTGGTCATCTGCTGCGGCTGCCTGGGCATGCTGCTGCGCATCGAATGGGAGCGGCGCACCGCGGTGGGCAGCGAAGAGTACGAATTCACCGAGGAGGACTTTGCCGATGAAAGGTAACGTCCTCATCATGGCCGGCGGCACCGGCGGCCACGTGTTCCCGGCCCTGGCCTGCGCCCGCGAGTTCCAGGCCCGCGGCTACGCCGTGCATTGGCTCGGCACCCCGCGCGGCATCGAGAACGACCTGGTGCCCAAGGCTGGCCTGCCGCTGCACCTGATCAACGTCAGCGGCCTGCGCGGCAAGGGCCGCCTGGCCCTGCTGCGCGCGCCCTTCGACCTGCTCAAGTCGTTGTTCCAGGCCCTGGGCGTGGTGCGCAAGCTCAAGCCGGTCTGCGTGCTCGGCCTGGGCGGCTACGTCACCGGCCCCGGCGGCGTGGCGGCGAAGCTGAGCGGCGCGCCCCTGGTGATCCACGAACAGAACGCCGTCGCCGGCACCGCCAACCGTGGCCTGGCGCCGCTGGCCCGGCGCGTCTGCGAGGCCTTCCCGGACACCTTCCCGGCCAGCGCCAAGCGCCTGACCACCGGCAACCCGGTGCGCGCCGAGCTGTTCCTCGAGGCCGATGCCCGCGCCGATCTGGCCGGCCGCAAGGTCAACCTGCTGGTGCTGGGCGGCAGCCTGGGCGCCGAGCCGCTGAACAAGTTGCTGCCCGAGGCGCTGCGGCTGATCCCCGCCGAGCAGCGCCCGGCCATTCGCCACCAGGCCGGTCGTCAGCATGCCGAGGTCACCGCGGAGCGTTACGCCCAGGCCGGTGTCCAAGCTGACGTCGCTGCGTTCATCGGCGACATGGCCGCGGCCTACGCCTGGGCCGACCTGGTGATCTGCCGCGCCGGCGCCCTGACCGTCAGCGAGCTGACCGCCGCCGGCCTGCCGTCCTTCCTGGTGCCGCTGCCCCACGCGATCGACGACCACCAGACCCGCAATGCCGAATTCCTGGTACGGGAGGGCGCCGCCCGCCTGCTGCCGCAAAAGTCTACCGGCGCCGCCGACCTGGCCGCGCAGCTGTCCGAGGTATTGATGCATCCCGAATCCCTGAAGCAGATGGCCGCCAGCGCCCGGCGCCTGGCCATGCCCGAGGCTACCCGCACGGTAGTCGATGCCTGCCTGGAGGTGGCCCGTGGTTAAGGAACCCAACGGCATCACCCGCACCATGCGGCGCATCCGCCGCATCCACTTCGTCGGCATCGGCGGCGCGGGCATGTGCGGCATCGCCGAAGTGCTGCTGAACCTCGGCTACGAAGTGTCCGGTTCCGACCTCAAGGCCTCGGCTGTGACCGAGCGCCTGGAGAAGTTTGGCGCCCAGGTATTCATCGGCCACCGCGCGGAAAACGCCGACGGCGCCGACGTGCTGGTGGTTTCCAGCGCGGTGAACAAGGCCAACCCGGAAGTCGCCGCCGCCCTGGAGCGCCGCGTGCCGGTGGTGCCGCGCGCGGAAATGCTCGCCGAGCTGATGCGCTATCGCCACGGCATCGCCGTTGCCGGCACCCACGGCAAGACCACCACCACCAGCCTGATCGCCTCGGTGTTCGCCGCCGGTGGGCTGGACCCGACCTTCGTCATCGGCGGCCGTCTGAACGCCGCCGGCACCAACGCGCAGCTGGGCACCAGCCGCTACCTGGTGGCCGAGGCCGACGAGAGCGACGCCAGCTTCCTGCACCTGCAGCCGATGGTCGCCGTGGTCACCAACATCGACGCCGACCACATGGCCACCTACGGCGGCGACTTCAACAAGCTGAAGAAGACCTTCGTCGACTTCCTGCACAACCTGCCGTTCTACGGCTTGGCGGTGATGTGCGTGGACGATCCGGTGGTCCGCGAGATTCTCCCGCAGGTGGCGCGCCCGACCGTCACCTACGGCCTGAGCGAGGACGCCGACGTCCGCGCCATCAACATCCGCCAGGAAGGCATGCGCACCTACTTCACCGTGCTGCGCCCCGAGCGCGAGCCGCTGGACGTCTCGGTGAACATGCCCGGCCTGCACAACGTGCTGAACTCCCTGGCGACCATCGTCATTGCCACCGACGAGGGCATCTCCGACGAAGCCATCGTCCAGGGCCTGTCCGGTTTCCAGGGCGTGGGCCGGCGCTTCCAGGTCTACGGCGAACTGCAGGTCGACGGCGGCAGCGTGATGCTGGTCGACGACTACGGCCACCACCCGCGCGAAGTCGCGGCGGTGATCAAGGCCGTGCGCGGCGGCTGGCCGGAGCGTCGCCTGGTGATGGTCTACCAGCCGCACCGCTACACCCGCACCCGCGACCTCTACGAAGACTTCGTGCAGGTGCTCGGCGAGGCCAACGTGCTGCTGCTGATGGAGGTCTACCCGGCCGGCGAGGAGCCGATCCCCGGCGCCGACAGCCGCCAGCTGTGCCACAGCATCCGCCAGCGCGGCCAGCTCGACCCGATCTACCTGGAGCGCGACGGCGACCTCGCCGCGCTGCTCAAGCCGCTGCTGCGCGCCGGCGACATCCTGCTCTGCCAGGGCGCCGGCGACATCGGCGGCCTGGCCCCGGCGCTGATCAAGAACCCGATGTTCGGCGGCGACGCCCCGAGGAAGGCGTGATGAACGACGCACTCAAATCCACCCTCGAGCCCCGCGCCTTCGGCCGCGTCGCCGTGCTCTACGGCGGCAAGAGCGCCGAGCGCGAGGTCTCGCTGAAATCCGGCGGCATGGTCCTCAAGGCCCTGCAGGACGCCGGGGTGGACGCCTTCGGCATCGACGTGGGCGACGACCTGCTGCAGCGCCTGCTGAGCGAGAAGATCGACCGCGCCTTCATCATCCTCCACGGCCGTGGCGGCGAGGACGGCAGCATGCAGGGCCTGCTGGAAGTCGCCGGCATCCCCTACACCGGCAGCGGCGTGCTGGCTTCGGCGCTGGCCATGGACAAGCTGCGCACCAAGCGCGTGTGGCTGAGCCTGGGCCTGCCGACGCCGGCCTACGCGGTGCTGGCCAGCGCGGACGACTGCCGCCGCGCCGCGACGGAACTGGGCTTCCCGCTGATCGTCAAACCGGCCCATGAAGGTTCCAGCATCGGCATGGCCAAGGTCGACGGCGTGGACGCGCTGATCGCCGCCTGGCGCAGCGCCGCCGAATACGACTCGCAAGTGCTGGTCGAGCAGTGGATCAGCGGCCCCGAGTTCACCGTGGCCACCCTGCGCGGCCAGGTGCTGCCGGCCATCGGCCTGGGCACTCCGCACAGCTTCTACGACTATGACGCCAAGTACCTGGCCAGTGACACCCAGTACCGCATCCCCTGCGGCCTGAGCCCCGAGAAGGAGCGCGAGCTGCAGGACCTGTGCGCCCGCGCCTGCGAGGCGCTGGGCATCCAGGGCTGGGGGCGGACCGACGTGATGCAGGACGCCGAGGGGCGTTTCTGGCTGCTCGAAGTCAACACCGCACCGGGCATGACCGACCACAGCCTGGTGCCCATGGCCGCGCGCGCGGCCGGCCTGGATTTCCAGCAACTGGTGCTGGCGATCCTCGCCGACAGCGTCGAGGCAAGGGGGTAAGACCATGAACGGCGCGATGCTCCGCCACTCGCAACCCGGTATCGGCCGCGCACCCGCGCGCAAGCCGGTGCCGCGCGGCGCCAGCCGCCTGGTGGCGAAGGAGCCGATCAGCGCTCGCCTGCCCAGGCCCAGCTTCGGCTTCCTGCGCATCCTGATGTGGCCGGTGCTGCTGGCCGTGCTGGGCTTCGGCGCCTACCAGGGCGCGCAGTACGTGCTGCCCTACGCCGACCGCCCGATCGCCAAGATCAGCGTCGAAGGCGACCTCAGCTACATCAGCCAGCAGGCGGTGCAGCAGCGCATCGCGCCGTTCGTCTCGGCCAGCTTCTTCACCATCGACCTGGCCGGCATGCGCCAGGAGCTGGAGCAGATGCCCTGGATCGCCCACGCCGAAGTCCGCCGCGTCTGGCCGGACCAGGTGGTGATCCATCTGGAGGAACAGCTGCCGGTGGCCCGCTGGGGCGACGAGGCGCTGCTGAACAACCAGGGCCAGGCCTTCGCGCCCCACGAGGTGTCGCACTACGAGCACCTGCCGCGCCTGTCCGGGCCGCAGTTCGCCCAGCAGAAGGTGATGCAGCAGTACCAGATCCTCAGCCAACTGCTGCGGCCCCTGGGCTTCACCATCGCCAGCCTGGAGATGAGCTCGCGCGGCGCCTGGACCCTGGACACCGCCCAGGGCGTGCGGATCGTCCTGGGCCGCGACCACACGGTCGAACAGATCCGCCGTTTCGTGACCATCTACGAAAAGGCCCTGAAAGAACAGATATCGAAGATTGCGCGCATCGACATGCGCTACCCCAACGGCCTGGCCGTGGCGTGGCGCGACCCGCTGCCGCAGACGGACGTGGCCCAGGCCGCGCCCGCGCAGTGATTTGAGGAGACAGCAATAAACATGGCAAGCGTGCAGAGCGGCAAGATGGTCGTCGGCCTGGACATCGGCACCTCCAAGGTGGTGGCGCTGGTGGGCGAGGTCGCGGCCGACGGCAAGCTGGAGATCGTCGGGATCGGCACCCATCCGTCGCGCGGCCTGAAGAAGGGCGTGGTGGTGAACATCGAGTCCACCGTGCAGTCCATCCAGCGCGCCATCGACGAGGCGCAGCAGATGGCCGGCTGCCGGATCCACTCGGCCTTCGTCGGCATCGCCGGCAACCACATCCGCAGCCTGAATTCCCACGGCATCGTGGCGATCCGCGACCGCGAGGTCAGCCCGGCCGACATCGACCGCGTGCTCGACGCCGCCCAGGCCGTGGCGATCCCGGCCGACCAGCGGGTGCTGCACACCCTGGCGCAGGACTACGTGATCGACAACCAGGAAGGCGTGCGCGAGCCGCTGGGCATGTCCGGCGTGCGCCTGGAAGCCAAGGTGCACGTGGTGACCTGCGCGGTGAACGCCGCGCAGAACATCGAGAAGTGCGTGCGCCGCTGCGGCCTGGAAGTCGACGACATCATCCTCGAGCAACTGGCCTCGGCCTACTCGGTGATCACCGAGGACGAGAAGGAACTGGGCGTGTGCCTGGTGGACGTCGGCGGCGGCACCACCGACATCGCCATCTTCACCGAAGGCGCCATCCGCCATACGGCGGTGATCCCGATCGCCGGCGACCAGGTCACCAACGACATCGCCATGGCCCTGCGCACGCCCACGCAGTACGCCGAGGAAATCAAGATCCGCTACGCCTGCGCACTGGCCAAGCTGGCCGGCGCAGGCGAAACCATCAAGGTGCCCAGCGTCGGCGACCGGCCGCCGCGGGAGCTGTCGCGCCAGGCCCTGGCCGAGGTCGTGGAGCCGCGTTACGACGAGCTCTTCACCCTGGTCCAGGCCGAGCTGCGCCGCAGCGGCTACGAGGACCTGATCCCGGCCGGGATCGTCCTGACCGGCGGCACCGCCAAGATGGAAGGCGCCGTGGAGCTGGCCGAAGAGATCTTCCACATGCCGGTGCGTCTGGGCGTGCCGCATGGCGTCAAGGGGCTGACCGACGTCGTGCGCAATCCTATCTATTCCACTGGCGTGGGCCTGCTCATGTATGGCCTGCAGAAGCAGTCCGACGGCATCTCCATGTCCGGCGGCAGCAGCTTCAGCGATGAACCCAAGACACCTGTTCTGGAACGGCTCAAACGCTGGGTCCAGGGCAATTTCTGATTTACCGGCGCGGTAAAACGTAGGCGACACAACTAGAAAGGAAGGAGAGGGGAAAATGTTCGAACTCGTCGATAACGTCCCACAAACGGCAGTAATCAAAGTCATCGGTGTCGGTGGTGGCGGCGGCAACGCCGTGAACCACATGGCCAAGAACAACGTCGACGGCGTGGAATTCATCTGCGCCAACACCGACGCCCAGGCGCTGAAGAACATCGCAGCGCGCACCGTGCTGCAGCTCGGCCCGGGCGTGACCAAGGGCCTGGGCGCCGGCGCCAACCCTGAAGTCGGCCGCCAGGCCGCGATCGAGGATCGCGAGCGCATCGCCGAGGTGCTGGAAGGCGCCGACATGGTCTTCATCACCACCGGCATGGGTGGCGGCACCGGTACCGGTGCGGCGCCGATCATCGCCGAGGTGGCCAAGGAAATGGGCATCCTGACCGTTGCAGTGGTCACCCGTCCGTTCCCGTTCGAAGGCCGCAAGCGCATGCAGATCGCCGACGAGGGCATCCGCTCCCTGGCGGAAAGCGTCGACTCGCTGATCACCATCCCCAACGAGAAGCTGCTGACCATCCTCGGCAAGGACGCCAGCCTCTTGGCCGCCTTCGCCAAGGCGGACGACGTGCTGGCCGGCGCCGTGCGCGGCATCTCCGACATCATCAAGCGTCCGGGCATGATCAACGTCGACTTCGCCGACGTGAAGACCGTGATGAGCGAGATGGGCATGGCCATGATGGGCACCGGCGCCGCCAGCGGCCCGAACCGCGCCCGCGAGGCCACCGAGGCGGCGATCCGCAACCCGCTGCTGGAGGACGTCAACCTGCAGGGCGCGCGCGGCATCCTGGTGAACATCACCGCCGGTCCCGACCTGTCCCTGGGCGAGTACTCCGACGTGGGCAACATCATCGAGCAGTTCGCTTCCGAGCACGCCACCGTCAAGGTGGGCACCGTGATCGATCCGGACATGCGCGACGAGCTGCACGTCACCGTGGTCGCCACCGGCCTGGGCGCACGCCTGGAAAAACCGGTCAAGGTGGTCGACAACACCGTGCAGACCCAGGCGGTCAGCAGCCAGGCTCCGGTACAGCGCGAGCAGCAATCGGTGAACTACCGCGACCTGGACCGCCCGACCGTGATGCGCAACCAGGCGCACGGCAGCGCGGCCACCGCGGCCAAGCTCAACCCGCAGGACGACCTGGACTACCTGGATATCCCGGCATTCCTGCGTCGCCAGGCCGATTGAGGCAATTTATCAGGAGTATGAATGTGATTGGTGTTCAGCAAAGGGCGGTTCTGCTATCATCGCCGCCCATTGTTGACAACAGTTCGCAACTTGCGCGAAAGCGGCCAAAGCCATGATCAGACAACGCACCTTGAAGAACATCATCCGGGCCACCGGCGTCGGTCTGCACTCGGGGGAGAAGGTCTACCTCACCCTGAAGCCGGCTCCGGTGGACAGCGGTATCGTGTTCGTCCGTACCGACCTCGACCCGGTGGTGGAAATCCCGGCTCGGGCCTCGAACGTCGGCGAGACCACCATGTCGACCACCCTGGTCAAGGGTGACGTCAAAGTGGATACGGTGGAGCATCTGCTCTCGGCCATGGCTGGCCTGGGCATCGACAACGCCTATGTCGAGCTGTCCGCCTCGGAAGTGCCGATCATGGACGGCAGCGCGGGGCCCTTCGTATTCCTGATCCAATCCGCCGGCCTGCAGGAGCAGGAGGCGGCCAAGAAGTTCATCCGCATCAAGCGTGAAGTGACCGTGGAAGAGGGCGACAAGCGCGCCACTTTCGTTCCCTTCGACGGCTTCAAGGTGAGCTTCGAGATCGATTTCGATCACCCGGTCTTCCGTGGTCGCACCCAGAAGGCGACGGTGGACTTCTCCAGCACTTCCTTCGTCAAGGAAGTCAGCCGTGCGCGGACCTTCGGGTTCATGCGCGACATCGAGTACCTGCGTTCGCAGAACCTGGCGCTCGGTGGCAGCGTGGAGAACGCCATCGTGGTCGACGAGTATCGCGTGCTCAACGAAGACGGCCTTCGTTACGAGGACGAGTTCGTCAAGCACAAGATCCTGGACGCCATCGGTGACCTGTACCTGCTTGGTAACAGCCTTATCGGCGAGTTCCGCGGCTTCAAGTCCGGCCATGCCCTGAACAACCGCCTGCTCCGCGCACTCATCGCGGACAAGGAGGCCTGGGAAGTGGTCACCTTCGAAGACGCGAGCACCGCGCCGATTTCCTACATGCGGCCCGCTGCGGCCGTTTGAGGAAACCTCCTCCTTTCAAGCTGTACATATTGAAGGCCACCCTCGGGTGGCCTTTTTTTAGGTTCTTCGCGGAGTCTGGGGAAAGAGCGGATTGACAGTCAGGGAAGCGGGTAGATTGGCAGTCGCCAAACGAACCAACCCCCACCCCCTGCTGTCGCCGTGCATCCTATTGATCTTGCTGCTTTCTGGCCAGGCTACGAAGTCATCGCCTGCCACCCATCTGCCGACAGCACCCTGCTGATCGAGCTCAAGCCTCACGCCAGCGCTGTCCCCAAATGCGGGCGCTGCGGTCAGGCCAGTCCATTAATCCACGAACGGCGGATTCGCCGGGTGCGTGATCGCGATCTGTTCGACCAGCGCGTCCTGCTCCAACTGCCGGTGCGCCGCGTCGACTGCCTGCGCTGTGGTCGGGTGACCGAGCGGATCGACTGGCTGGAGCCAGCGTCGCGCTTGACCCAGCGCTTGCGCATCTGGCTCGAGGCTTTGCTGCAATTACTGCCCATCAGTCACGTCAGTCGCCTCGTCGGTCTGCATTGGCACACGCTCAAGCAGCTCGACAAACGTCGTCTAGAGGCCGCAGTCGGTGCTTTCGAGCCGGGTGACGTTCGCCGTCTGGTGATGGACGAGTTCGCTCTTCACAAAGGACATCGTTACGCCACCGTGATCATGGATGCGCAGCGGACACGCGTGCTGTGGGTCGGGCATGGCAACAGCCGCGAGGCGATTCAGCCGTTCTTCGAACTGCTCGGTGAGCGCTGCCAGCAAATCGAGGCCGTGGCGATGGACATGAACACCGCCTTCGATCTGGAAGTAAAACAGCATTGCCCCCGTGCCGAAGTGGTCTACGACCTATTCCACGTGGTGGCTCGCTATGGCCGGGAGGTGATCGACCGCATCCGTGTCGATCAGGCCAACGCGCTACGCCAGGACAAAGCGGCACGCAAGGTAATCAAGCAGAGTCGTTGGTTGCTGCTGCGCAATCGCGAAAACCTCAAGGATCAGCAAGCCGTGCAGTTGCAGGAAATCCTCGAGGCCAACCAGCCACTGGCCACGGTCTACGTGCTCAAGGATACGCTCAAGGAAATCTGGTACGCCCCCAGCGTGCGGGAGGGTTGGCGCCGCTGGCGGGACTGGTTGCGCCACGCCAGGGACAGTGGCCTGGCCCCGCTGCAACGCTTCGCTCGCAATCTGCGCAAATACGTCCGAGGCATCCTGGCCAGCGCTCGCTTCCCCATGCACACCAGCCTGCTGGAAGGGGTAAACAACCGCATCAAGGTGATCAAGCGCATGGCCTATGGCTTCAGGGACTCCGCCTACTTTTTCCTGAAAATCAAGGCCGCCTTCCCCGGGAAAGCGCGATGAACCTTTTTTTATGCGCGCGAAATGGCGCGGGCAGGAGGCTTGGAGTTTGGAGGGGGAAAGTTCTCACGAGTTCATCGGCAAGAGCCGACGAGGGACGTTATGGGACCAGTGGTAGGCGAGCGGTTCAGTCTTCGCGCGGGCGGCTGCGGCTGGCCAGGCGTTCCAGCGCCGCGCGCAGGCGCGGGTTGGCGATGCCCTCGGCGGCTTCCTGCAGAGCCTCGGCGGCGGCGGGGGAGAGCTGGTGGGTGCGCACCGGCGCCTGGCGCTCGACCTGGGGCTGGACCTTGAACAGGATGTGCTGCAGCCCGGCGAACTCGTCGAACATCTGCAACTGGCGCAGCAGGCGCTTCTGCTGGTAGCGCAGGCGCGTGGCCCAGTGCGCGTCGGTGAGCACCAGCAGCAGGTTGCCACCGCGCCAGGAGGCGACCCTGCAGTGCGGGCGCGCGGCCGGCTGCAACTGGCTGTCGAGCAGCTGTTGCAACTGGGCGAGGCGCTGGGCCTCGTTGAACAGCGACTGCAGCGGCTTGGCTTCGCGCAGCAGCTTGGTGGTGGCCTGTGCGGGCAGCGGGCGGAACGCCATGGTGAAAATTCCGGGGTTGTTGAGCGCCGATGGTATCAGAATGCGGTCATCGCCGGCCGTCGCGCCGACGCCCGCCGACGTCGAGCCTTGAACTTTGCCTGCGCGACACAATATAAAGCAGGCGGACTGCCAGTCCTCCCCCGAGTTCCTGCCGGGCAATGTGCGCGCATGGAAAGTCCCCGGCATGACCTGGGCACTTCTTTCGTTCACGTTTCCGAGTAGAATGCCCCCTTTGCCGTCGATGCAAGCCGCGGCCAGCCAGTCGGGCAGCCCTCCATTCCCCAAGTTCGGATGACCCAGTCGATATGTTTGCGCCTTTGTTGAAAAAACTCTTTGGAAGCAAGAACGAGCGCGAAGTGAAGCGCATGGCCAAGCAGGTCCAGGCCATCAATGCGCTCGAACCACAGATGGTGGCGCTTTCCGATGAGCAACTGAAGGCCAAGACCGAAGAGTTCAAGGCGCGCGTGGCCAAGGGCGAAAGCCTCGACGAGCTCCTCCCTGAAGCCTTCGCCGTGTGCCGCGAGGCGGGCAAGCGGGTGATGGGCATGCGCCACTTCGACGTCCAGCTGATCGGCGGCATGACCTTGCACGAGGGCAAGATCGCCGAGATGCGCACCGGTGAGGGCAAGACCCTGGTGGGCACCCTGGCGGTGTACCTGAACGCGCTGTCCGGCAAGGGCGTGCACGTGGTCACCGTGAACGACTACCTGGCCCGCCGCGACGCCAACTGGATGCGTCCGCTGTACGAGTTCCTCGGCCTCTCGGTGGGCATCGTCACGCCCTTCCAGCCGCCGGAGGAGAAGCGCGCGGCCTACGCCTCGGACATCACCTACGGCACCAACAACGAATTCGGCTTCGACTACCTGCGCGACAACATGGCCTTCAGCCTGCAGGACAAGTTCCAGCGCGAGCTGAACTTCGCCGTGGTCGACGAAGTGGACTCCATCCTCATCGACGAGGCACGGACCCCGCTGATCATCTCCGGCCAGGCCGAAGACAGCTCCGAGCTGTACATCAAGATCAACAAGCTGATCCCGCGCCTGAAGCGCCACATCGAGGAAGTCGAGGGTCAGGTGACCCAGCAGGGCCACTACAGCATCGACGAGAAGACCCGCCAGGTCGAACTCAACGAGCAGGGCCACGCCTACGTCGAGGAACTGCTGAGCCAGGCCGGCCTGCTCGGCGAGGGCGAGAGCCTCTACTCGGCGCACAACCTCAGCCTGCTGACCCACGTCTACGCCGCGCTGCGCGCCCACACCCTGTTCCACCGCAACGTCGAGTACATCGTCCAGGGCGACCAGGTCCTGCTGATCGACGAGCACACCGGCCGCACCATGCCCGGCCGCCGCCTCTCCGAAGGCCTGCACCAGGCCATCGAGGCCAAGGAAAACCTGCCGATCCAGGCCGAGAGCCAGACCCTGGCCTCTACCACCTTCCAGAACTACTTCCGCCTCTACGCCAAGCTGTCCGGCATGACCGGCACCGCCGACACCGAGGCCTTCGAGTTCCGCCAGATCTACGGCCTGGACGTGGTGGTGATCCCGACCCACCGCCCGGTCGCCCGTAAGGACTTCAACGACCTGGTCTACCTGACCCAGGAAGAGAAGTACGCCGCGATCATCACCGACATCCAGCAGAGCCAGGCCCTGGGCCGGCCGATCCTGGTCGGTACCGCGTCCATCGAGACCTCCGAGTACGTGTCCAAGCTGTTGGAGCAGGCCGGCATCGAGCACAAGGTGCTCAACGCCAAGTACCACGAGAAGGAAGCCGAGATCATCGCGCAGGCCGGTGCGCCGGGCTCGGTGACCATCGCCACCAACATGGCCGGCCGTGGTACCGACATCCTCCTGGGCGGCAACTGGGAAGCCGAGATCGCCAGCCTGGAGAACCCCAGCGACGAGCAGATCGCCCAGATCAAGGCCGAGTGGCAGAAGCGCCACCAGCAGGTGATCGAGTCCGGCGGCCTGCACGTGATCGCCTCCGAGCGCCACGAATCCCGCCGCATCGACAACCAGCTGCGGGGCCGTTCCGGCCGCCAGGGCGACCCGGGCTCCAGCCGCTTCTACCTGTCGCTGGAAGACAACCTGATGCGCATCTTCGCCTCCGACCGGGTGAAGAACTTCATGAAGGCCCTGGGCATGCAGCCGGGCGAGGCCATCGAACACCGCATGGTCAGCAACGCCATCGAGAAGGCGCAGCGCAAGGTCGAAGGCCGCAACTTCGACATCCGCAAGCAACTGCTCGAGTTCGACGACGTGGCCAACGAGCAGCGCAAGGTGATCTACCACATGCGCAACAGCCTGCTGGCCGCGGAGAACATCGGCGACACCATCGCCGAGTTCCGCGAGGAAGTGCTGAACAACACCATCAGCCAGCACATCCCGCCGCAGTCGCTGCCCGAGCAGTGGGACATCGCCGGCCTGGAAGCCGCGCTGTACAGCGACTTCGGCCTGAAGCTGCCGGTCCAGCAGTGGCTGGACGACGACGAGAAGCTCTACGAGGAGACCCTGCGCGAGAAGATCCTCGCCGAGCTGGTCGCCGCCTACAACGAGAAGGAAGACCTGGCCGGCGCCGAGGCCCTGCGCACCTTCGAGAAGCAGATGCTGCTGCGCGTGCTGGACGACCTGTGGAAGGACCACCTGTCCACCATGGACCACCTGCGCCACGGCATCCACCTGCGCGGCTACGCGCAGAAGAACCCGAAGCAGGAGTACAAGCGCGAGTCCTTCAACCTGTTCCAGGAGCTGCTGGATTCGATCAAGCGCGACACCATCCGCGTGCTGTCCTTCGTCCAGGTCCGCCGCGAGGACCCGGCCGAGGAAGAGGCGCGCCTGCGCCGCGAAGCCGAGGAAATGGCCAAGCGCATGCAGTTCCAGCACGCCGAGGCGCCGCCCATCGACCAGGCCCCCGATGCCGAGGAAGGCGAAGAGGGCGAGCAGGGCCCGGCTCAGGTCGTGCCGCTGGAGCCGGTGCGCGCCGAGCCGAAGATCGGCCGCAACGAACTGTGCCCCTGCGGTTCCGGCAAGAAGTACAAGCATTGCCACGGCCAGGTGAACTGATCCGCCTGCCGTCGTAACCCCCGACGCCGCGACCGGCCCTGCCGCTCGCGGCGTTTTTCACATTCGATCCACCCTTTTTCCTGAGGAGCACATCCATGGCTGTCGGTCTCGGCCCCATCTCCACCCTGCACCTGGTCCCCGGCTTCGAACTCGGCATCGCTTCCGCCGGCATCAAGCGCCCCGGTCGCAAGGACGTCGTGGTGATGCGCTGCGCCGAAGGCTCCACCGTGGCGGGTGTGTTCACCACCAACGCCTTCTGCGCCGCGCCCGTGCTGCTGTGCAAGCAGCGCTTCCTCGGGCCGGTGCGCTACCTGGTGACCAACACCGGCAACGCCAACGCCGGCACCGGCGAGCCGGGCCTGGCCAACGCCTCGGCGGTATGCGCCAAGCTGGCCGAGCTGGCCGGCGTGGACGAAAGCCAGGTGCTGCCGTACTCCACCGGGGTGATCGGCGAACCGCTGCCGGTGGCCAAGATCGAAGCCGCGCTGCCGGCCGCCCTGGCCGCCCTGGGCCCGGACAACTGGGCCGAGGCCGCCGCCGGCATCATGACCACCGACACCCTGCCCAAGGGCGCCAGCCGCCAGTTCGTGCACGACGGCGTGACCGTCACCGTAACCGGCATCAGCAAGGGCGCCGGCATGATCAAGCCGAACATGGCCACCATGCTCGGCTACATCGCCACCGATGCCAAGGTCGCCCAGGGCGTGCTGCAGGACCTGCTGCGCGACGCGGCGAACAAGTCGTTCAACCGCATCACCATCGACGGCGACACCTCCACCAACGACAGCTGCACCCTGGTCGCCACCGGCCAGGCCGCGCTGCCGGAGATCACCCAGGCCAGCGGCGCGCTGTTCAGCGCCCTGAAGCAGGCGGTGATCGAGGTGTCCATGGAGCTGGCCCAGGCTATCGTCCGCGACGGCGAGGGCGCCACCAAGTTCGTCACCGTGCAGGTCAACGGCGGCGGCACCCACCAGGAGTGCCTGGACGTCGGCTACGCCGTGGCCCACTCGCCGCTGATCAAGACCGCGCTGTTCGCCTCCGACCCGAACTGGGGCCGCATCCTGGCCGCGGTCGGCTACGCCGGCGTGCCGAACCTGGACGTCAGCAGGATCGACGTCTTCCTCGACGAAGTCTGCATCGCCAGCCGTGGCTGCCGCGCCGCCAGCTACACCGAGGACCAGGGCGCGCGGGTAATGGCCCAGGAAGAGATCACCATCCGCATCGAGCTGGGCCGCGGCGACTGCAGCGAGACCATCTGGACCACCGACCTGTCCCACGAGTACGTGAAGATCAACGCGGAATATCGGACCTGACAGCGGCGGCAGGCTTCAGGCGGCAGGCTGCAGGCAGGAGCGAAGCGCCGGCCCCCCTGTAGGAGCGAGCTTGCTCGCGAACAAGCCCCGCTGCGGAATCCGTTCGCGAGCAAGAGCTAGGCGCCCCCCTCGCTCCTACGAAAAGCCCGCTACGCTCTTCGCCTGTAGCCTGTAGCCTGTAGCCTGTAGCCTGTAGCCTTCAGCCGGCGCGAGGAACGAGCGATGAAACTGGTCATTGGCAGCAAGAACCTGTCGTCCTGGTCGTTGCGTGGCTGGCTGGCCATGCAACTGACCGGCGCGGAATTCGAAGAAGTGCTGATCCCGCTGGGCGGCGTCGACACCGCGCGGCGCATCCGCGAGCACTCGCCCACCGGCAAGGTGCCGGTGCTCAAGTGCGAGGACGGGGTGATCTGGGATTCCCTGGCGATCGCCGAATACCTGGCCGAACGCTTCCCCGAGGCGCACCTGTGGCCGCGCGGCGAGGCGGCCCGGGCGCTGGCGCGGTCGATCTGCGCGGAGATGCACAGCGGCTTCCTCGCCCTGCGCTCGCACATGCCCATGGACCTGCAGCGGCACAAGCCGCTGGCCAAGGTGCCGCCCGAAGTGGAAACCGACATCGCCCGCGTCATCGAGCTGTGGACCCTGTGCCGCCAGGGCTTCGGCCAGGACGGGCCGTTCCTGTTCGGCCACGCCAGCATCGCCGACGCCTTCTACGCGCCGGTGGCCACGCGCCTGCGCAGCTACGCCGTGGAGCTGCCGCCGCTGGCCAAGGCCTACGTGGACACCATCTACCAGTGGGCGGCCTTCCAGCCCTGGCTGCAGGCCGCGCTGGCCGAGCGCCCCTGAGCGCCGGCAACCGACGAGGAGTAATGCTGTGAAACGAGTACATGTCGCCGCCGCCGTGATCCGTGGCGCCGATGGCCGCGTGCTGATCGCCCGGCGCCCGGACGACAAGCACCAGGGCGGCCTGTGGGAATTCCCCGGCGGCAAGGTGGAGGAGGGCGAGCCGGTGCAGGCCGCGCTGGCCCGCGAGCTGGAAGAGGAGCTGGGCATCCGCGTCGAGCGCGCCCGGCCGCTGATCCGCGTGGCCCACGACTACCCGGACAAGCAGGTGCTGCTGGACGTCTGGGAGGTCTCGGCGTTCTCCGGCGAACCCCATGGCGCCGAAGGCCAGCCGCTGGCCTGGGTGGCTCCCCGGGAGCTGCCTGACTACGAATTCCCCGCCGCCAACCGGCCCATCGTGCAGGCCGCGCGGCTGCCCGAGCGCTACCTGATCACCCCCGACGGCCTGGAGCCGCAGGAAGTCCTGCAGGGCATTCGCGCCGCCGTGGCTGAGGGCGTACGCCTGATCCAGCTGCGCGCGCCGAACATGTACAGCCCGGAGTACCGCGACATGGCGGTGGACGCCGTCGGGCTGTGCGCGGGCAAGGCGCAGCTGATGCTCAAGGGCCCATTGGAATGGCTGGGCGACTTTCCCGCCGCCGGCTGGCACCTGACCGCCGAGCAACTGCGCAAGTACGCCCCCAACGGCCGCCCGTTCCCCCAGGAGCGCCTGCTGGCGGCGTCTTGCCACGGCGCTGAGGAGCTGGCGCTGGCCAGTGCGATGGGCGTGGACTTCGTCACCCTGTCGCCGGTGCAGCCGACCGAGAGCCATCCGGGCGAACCGGCAATGGGTTGGGACGTGGCGCAGAAATTGGTGGAAGGCTTCAACCAGCCGGTATTCCTGCTCGGCGGCCTGGGCCCGCAGGACCTGGAACGCGCCTGGCAGATAGGCGCCCAGGGCGTGGCGGGCATCCGCGCGCTCTGGCCGAAGGCCGGGGCGTAGGCCGGAGCAGCCAGGCCGTACCGAGGTGCTCTTCGTAGGAGCGAGCTTGCTCGCGAATGAGCCCCGTAGCGGTTCCTGTTCGCGAGCAAGCTCGCTCCTACGAAAAGCCGTGCTCCCCAGCAACGTAGGAGCGGACCTTGTCCGCGATAGCCGGACGTATCGGCGCGGATCGCGGATGAGATCCGCTCCTACGCTGCCCCACCCATGCCATTCCCATTGTAGGAGCGCGCCCTGCGCGCGATTCGCGGGCAAGGCCCGCTCCTACAGTTTCGCCGTGAGGCATGGCGTTTCCCCGTAGGAGCGGACTCTGTCCGCGATAGCCGGAGGTATCGGCGCGATTCGCGGATGAGATCCGCTCCTACGCTGCCCCACTCATGCCATTCCCATTGTAGGAGCGCGCCCTGCGCGCGAATCGCGGGCAGGGCCCGCTCCTACAGTTTGTTTCAGGCGGGCTTTTCCGCCGCCTTCCACAGCACTTCGGCGACGCCCTGGCGCTTGGCGGCCATGCGGGCCGCCACGAACAGCAGGTCCGACAGCCGGTTCAGGTAGCGCAGCCCGGCGCCTTCCAGCGGCTCCTCGGCGTTGAGCTGCTGGCAGCGGCGCTCGGCCTTGCGCGCCAGGGCGCGGCATACGTGGATCTGCGCCACCAGCCGGGAGCCGCCGGGGAGGATGAAGTCCTTCAGCGGTTCCAGTTCCTCGTTCCAGGCGTCGATGGCCTGCTCCAGGCGCGCCACCTCGTGGTCGTCCAGGGCGCGGTATTCCGGCATCGCCAGTTCGCCGCCGAGGTCGAACAGGCGGTGTTGCACCGGCGCCAGCACCGTCAGCAACTGGTCCAGCGCGGCGCTGCGGGCTTCCTGCAGGTCGGCCAGCAGCAGCCCCAGCTGGCTGTTCAGCTCGTCCACGCAGCCGATGGCTTCGATCCGCGGGTGGTGTTTCGGCACCCGGCTGCCGTCGGCCAGGCCGGTCTCGCCGGCGTCGCCCGTGCGGGTGTAGATCTTCGACAGGCGATAGCCCATGCCTCAGAGCTCCTTGTTCTGCGGGGGCGGCAGCGCCACCGGCGCCACGGGCTCGTCGCCCAGCGGCAGGCGCAGGGTGAAGCAGGTGCCCTGGCCGAGTTCCGATTGCACTTCCATCTGCCCCTTATGGTTGTTGGTGATGATGAAATACGACACCGACAGGCCCAGGCCGGTGCCCTGGCCCACTTCCTTGGTGGTGAAGAAGGGCTCGAAGATGCGCTTGCGCACCGTCTCCGGCATGCCGCAGCCGTTGTCTTCCACCTGCACTTCCGCCCACGGCGGGTTGAGCCGGGTGCGCAGGACGATGCGGCCGTGCTCGCCTTCCTCTTCGTCGTCGCGCAGGTGGATGGCCTGGGCAGCGTTCTTCAGCAGGTTGAGCAGCACCTGCTCGAATTCGTTGGCGATGACCGGCACCGGGCCCAGGCGCGGATCGAACTCGTGGACGATCTCCAGCGACTTGAAGTCGAAGCCGCCGGCCAGGTCGAAGTCGTTGCCGGCGATCTCCACCGCCTGCTCGATCAGCGAGGGCAGTTCGCAGGGAGCCATCTGCCGGTGGCTGCGGCGGCTGAAGGCGAGCATGTGGGTGACGATCTTGGCGGCGCGCGAGCCGGCGTACTGGATGCCGTCCATCAGCTTGGGAATCTCCCGCGCCTCCAGGTAGTGGTTGAGGTCGTCCAGGGCGACGCCCACCTCGGCCGCCACTTCCAGGTTCTTCGGCAGTTCCGGCGACAGCCGCCGGCGAATGTTCTGCGCGTTGTGCAGGATGGCCCCCAGCGGGTTGTTGATCTCGTGGGCCATGCCGGCGGCCAGGCCGCCCACCGAGAGCATCTTCTCCGACTGCACCATCAGCTCTTCCATGCCCAGGCGCTCGGTGATGTCGTCGATGCGGATCACCGCGCCGCGGCCGGTGCCGCCCATCAGCGGGTAGAAGGTCAGTGCGTAGTGGCGCGGCGAGTCGATCAATGCCCAGGTGACGCGCTCGACGCGCTCCACCTTGTGCTGCTCGGCGGCGCGGGTGAGCTGCAGCAGGAAGGGCTTGAGCGAAGGGAAGGCGAGGAACACCGGCTGGTTCACCGCATCGTCCAGGCTGGTGCCGGAAAGCCGGCTGGCCTCCTGGTTCCACTGGGTGACGTAGAGCTGCTCGTCCACCGCGATCAGCGCCGAGGGCATGGAGTCGATGATGCTGTTGAGGTAGTGCTGGAAGCCGGTGAGCTTCTTCTCGATCTTGCTGCGCACCTGCACTTCCAGCTCCAGCTTGCGGTTGGAGCGGCGGGTTTCCTCGGCCAGGTCCTGGGCCTGGGCCATGGCGTCCTGGGCGTCGTCGCGGGCGCGCTTGAGCTGCTGCTCGCGGGCCTCGATGCGGGTGAGCATGGTGTTGAAGGCGTCGGACAGGCGGCCGATCTCGTCGGCGTTGCCGCGTTCGGCGCGCAGCGAATAGTTTTCCTCGCGGGTAACCTGGCGCGACAGCTCTTCCAGGCTGCGGATCGGCCGGGTGATCAGGCGGCGGATCTGCCGGGCGATCAGCATCCACAGCAGCACGCTGACGGCCAGGATCGCCAGGCTGGCGGTGAGGGTGCCGGTGTAGAAGGCGCCGGGCAGCTCGCTGCTGGCCACCAGCAGCAGGTAGCCGTTGCGCCCGCCGGGCTGCGGCAGTTCGAACAGGGCGTTGAGGCGGTATTCGTGGGCGCGCCAGCGTTCCAGGTCCTCCAGATGCCTGGGCAGCGAGCCTTCCCGGGGCGACTGGGCGATGCGCGTGCCGTTGGCGTCGTAGAGCGCGGCGGCGCGCAACGGCTGGTAGTCGTCGAGCTGGTGCAGCAGGGTATCGGCCTGCTCCGGGGAACTCAGCGCCGGGTAGCTGAGCGCCGGGTTGGCGATCAGCCGGCCGATGGTCTGCAGGGCCTGGGGCGCCACGCTGTCCTGGGAGATCCAGTAGGCCGCGCTGATGAACGCCAGGTTGGCCGCCAGCAACACGGTGGCCAGCAGCACCAGCAGGGCGGCGAGGATCTTCTGGCCGACCGGCAGGTTTTCCAGGCGCTGGCGCAGGTTGATGAAGGACGGCATAGGGGCTCGGCGATCGAAAGCGGGGGCGGGCAGGTTAGCCCGCCGCTCAGGCCTCGGGCAATCCGCGTTGGCGCAGCGCGTCGCGCAGGCGCCGGTGCAGGGCGTTCAGCCCAGGCAGCGCCAGGTGGCGGCGCAGGCCCTCGGCGCAGGCATGGCCGAGCAGGTAGGCGATTTCGGTGCGCCGCCCGTTGGCCACGTCCTGGTACATGGAGGAATAGTTGGCCGCGGTGGCGGCGATCACCCGTTCCACTTCGCCCTGCAGCTCCCGCGCTGCCGTGTCGTAGCCGCAGGCGTGGAGCAGTTGGCCGAGTTCGTCGCACAGGCCGGCGACTTCCTCGGCATGGCCGGCCAGTTCGCCGTTGCGGCAGTGGTGCAGCACGGTCAGCGGGTTGATCGCGCAGTTCAGCGCCAGCTTGCGCCACAGCCGTTCGAGGATGTCGCCGCTCCACTGCACGGGGATGTCGGCGCGGGCCAGGTCGTCCAGCCAGGCCGGCGCCGGGCCGCCGCGCTCGTCGCCGAGCCAGGTCTGCCCGCGGCCGGCGAAGACCACGCGGAAGTCGCCGTCGCGGAACGCCCCTTCGGTGCTGGAGGCGTACAGGCAGCGCGCCCGCGGCAGGTGCGCGGCCACCGCCTGCTGGCTGCCCAGGCCGTTCTGCAGGAGGATGATCTCGGCGCCGGGCGCCAGGTGCGCGGCCACGCTGGCGGCGGCTTCCTCGGCGTCGTAGGCCTTGCTGGCCAGGAGCAGGCGCTGGATGGGCGCGTTCAGGTGCCCGGCGGTCTCCGCGGGGATCGGGTAGAGGCTCTCGCGGCCATCCTCGCAGAGGGTGAGGCCGCCGCGGGCGCGGTACGCCGCCAGGCGCTGGCGGTCACGCAGCAGCAGCTGCACGGGCAGGCCGGCGCGGGCCAGGCGGGCGGCCCAGAGGCTGCCGAGGCTGCCGGCGCCGAGAATGGTCCAGTTCATGGTGGGCTTCGCGTGTCGATGGGCGTACAGCGAAGTCTAGCGCACCCCGGGCAGCCGGCTGGCGTTGATTCGCCCGCTGGCATAGGCGTCGGGCAGCAGCTGGCGGGCCTGTTCCATCACCTCTTCGGCCTGCAGCGGCAGGGACTTGGCGTCCAGCCCCACCAGGCCGATGCCGGCCTTCAGGCTGACGAAGCCGCGGCTGGTCTTGAAGGCCTTGAGGTTGAGCCCTTCGTGCAGGCGGCGGAAGCTGCTCGGCGAGCATTCCTGGAGGTCGTCGATCAGGGTGATGAGGCCGAAGTGCTGTTCGTCGATGCGTGTCAGCACGTCCAGCGGCCGCACCAGTTGCTGCAGGCGCCGGCCGATGCCGTGCAGCAGCTCCTGGTGGAAGCCGGGGAAATGCTGGCCGTCCTGCTCCAGCAGGACGGGAATGCCGATCAGCAGGTAGCACACCGCGCCGCCGCGGGATTCCACCTGGCGAATGCTGTCGGCGAGCTTCTGCCGCAGGTAGCGCAGGTTGCCCAGGCCGGTGGCGGCGTCCACCAGGTTGCGCTCTTCCAGGCGGTTGATGTTCTCGGTGAGCAGGCGGTTCTCCACCAGCAGGCGCTGCAGGGTGTTGCACAGGCGGTCGGCGGCCAGCACCCGCGGCACCAGTTGCTCGCTCATCGCCGTCTTGCTGACGAAGTCGTCCACGCCGCGGTCGAAGGCCTCGGCCAGGGCGTTGTCGCCCTCCTTGCCGGTGAGCAGCATGATGTAGGTGTAGTGGTCGCCGCTTTCGTCCAGCTGGCGTACCCGCGCGGTGAGCTCCAGGCCGTCCATCTCCGGCATCAGCCAGTCGGCCAGGAGCACGCTCACCGGTTCCCGTTCCAGCAGTTGCAGGGCCTCGCTGGCGCTGCTGGCGAAGCGCACGTTCTGGTAGCCGGCCTGGCTCAGTGCCCGGCCGATCATGGCGCTGGAGAATTTCGCGTCGTCGACCACCAGGATGCTCAGATGGTTGGTTGGCATGGGGCAGGGAACTCGGAGGAGGCGGGGATTCGCCGGTTCTGGGCCGGGCGCGTGCTTGTGGCTCAGTTATAATGAGCGCGCATTTTTACCGTCAAGCCAGGCGCGTGCCCGAGTGTGAACCGGATCGCGCCGTCCATCTGGAGAGATGACATGCCTTCGTTCGACGTGGTGTCCGAACTGGACAAGCACGAACTGACCAACGCCCTGGACAACGCCGGCAAGGAGCTCGAGCGCCGCTTCGACCTCAAGGGCAAGTGCAGCTTCGAGCCCAAGGACAAGTCGGTTACCCTGACCGCCGAGGCCGATTTCATGCTGGAGCAGATGCTCGACATCCTGCGCAGCAACCTGATCAAGCGCAAGATCGACATCCAGTGCATGGAGCTCAAGGACGCCTACCCCTCGGGCAAGGTGGTCAAGCAGGAAGTGAACTTCCGCGAGGGCATCGACAAGGACCTGGCGAAGAAGATCGTCGGCCTGATCAAGGACCGCAAGATGAAGGTCCAGGCCGCCATCCAGGGCGAGCAGGTGCGCGTCACCGGCAAGAAGCGCGACGACCTGCAGGACGTGATCGCCATGCTGCGCGGCGAGTCCCTGGGCATGCCGGTGCAGTTCAACAACTTCCGCGATTGAGCGGAACCTCGTTGTCCGGGCGGCGTCGCAAATAGAGCGCCGCTCGGCGAATACCGATCGCCATGGTTCGCCATGGCGTTCGTATTTCTAATAATCGAAAACCAAGGGGGCCCCATTCCATGGACATGAATTACGACCAGCTAGTACGGAGCGCAGAGGCCTGGATGCCGGTGGTGCTGACTTACCTGGGCAACGCCGTGCTGGCGCTGATCACCCTGCTGATCGGCTGGTGGCTGATCAACCTGCTGACCCGCCGGGTGGGCGGGCTGATGGCCAGCCAGCGGGTGGACAAGACTCTCCAGGGCTTCATCGGCAGCCTGGTGAACGTGGCGCTGAAGATCCTCCTGGTGGTCAGCGTGGCCTCGATGATCGGCATCCAGACCACCAGCTTCGTCGCCGCCATCGGCGCCGCCGGCCTGGCCATCGGCCTGGCCCTGCAGGGCAGCCTGTCGAACTTCGCCGGCGGCGTGCTGATCCTGCTGTTCCGTCCGTTCAAGGTCGGCGATGCCATCGAGGCGCAGGGCGTCTCCGGCACCGTGGACAGCATCCAGATCTTCCATACCGTGCTGCGCACCGGCGACAACCGCACGGTCATCATGCCCAACGGCGCGCTGTCCAACGGCATCATCACCAACGTCTCGAGCCAGGCCACGCGCCAGGTGATCTTCGACATCAAGCTGGCCTTCGACGCCGACCTGGACGCGGCCCGCGGCATCCTCCTGGAACTGGCCCAGGACCCGCGCGTGCTCAAGAGCCCGGCGCCGGTGGTGGTGGTCTCGGCCCTGGGCGAGAACTCGGTGACCCTGTCGCTGCGCCTGTGGACCGCCAACGCCGACTTCGGCGCGGTGACCTTCATGCTCAACGAGCAGGTGCGCCTGTGCCTGCGCGACCGCGGCATCGACCTGGCCCTGCCGAGCCGGGTGGTGCGGGTGGTCAGGGGCTCCGAGGAAGAAGCCTTGGCCGAGTGAGGGCGAGTCCATGGAAAAGGCCGGCATATCGCCGGCCTTTTGCGTTTCTGCGCCGGCCTTGCCGGCGCAATCGCGGGCAGGGCCCGCTCCTACAGGTCGAGGGGGAATTCTGGCGTAGGATGGGTGGAGCGAAGCAATACCCATCGCCACGACCGCATGGGTTTCGCAGGCTCAACCCATCCTACGAAGGCGCCTCGGTGCAGATTCCCCTGTAGGAGCGCGCCCTGCGCGCGAATCGCGGGCAGGGCCCGCCCAAGGCAGCTCAGCCGCTGCGCTCGGCACTGTGCCGCGTGGCTGCCGGTTCTTCCGGTTCGCTCGGCACGCCGTCGGGCATGCCCTTGTCGCGGCGCATCCATAGCCAGCCGATCAGCAGCAGGGTGGGGATGCCGAGCACGGCGGTGACGAAGAAGAAGTGCTCGTAGCCCATGTGCTCGACCATCTTGCCCGAGTAGCCGCCGATGAAGCGCGGCAGCAGCAGCATGGTGGAGCTGAGCATGGCGTACTGGGTGGCGGAGAACTTCAGGTTGGTCAGGCTCGACAGGTAGGCGACGAAGGCCGAGGCCGCCAGGCCGCCGCTGAAGTTGTCGAGCATGATGGTCAGCACGAACATGCTGACGTGGGGCTCGAATTCGCGCAGCAGGGTGAAGACGTCTTCGCTGATCACGCTCGGGTCGGTGATCGGCCCCATGTGCGCGAGCATGGCGAACAGCAGGTTGGTGCCGGCCGAGGCGGCGCCGGCGATGAACAGGATCGGCAGGATGCTGAAGCGGGCGATGAGCAGGCCGCCGGCCGCCGCGCCGACCAGGGTCATGATCACCCCGAACAGCTTGCTGACGGTGGCGATCACTTCCTTGGAGAAGCCCATGTCGATGTAGAACACCCCGGCCATCACCCCCATCACCGTGTCGGAGAGCCGGTAGGTGGAGATCAGCCCGAGCAGCAGCAGCGCCTGCCAGCGGTAGCGGCGGATGAACTCGGTGATCGGTGTGAGCACCGGCGCCATCAGCAGGCGGCCGGGGGCCGAGAGGCAGCTCAGGGCGATCAGCAGGTAGAGGCTCGCCAGCCACCACTTGCCGGCGCCCGCGGAGTTGGTCATGGCGGTGCCGGTCACCAGCAGGATGATCAGCACTATCACCGACACCGCCTGGTGGACGAAGTCGAACTGCGGCACGCCCTTGCCGTGGGCGGCGACCAGCAGCGGCCGGCGCACCCGCGAGAGCAGCTCGCGCACCGGGCGGATCTGCTTGCGTCCGCGCGGGCTCAGGCAGAGGACGATGAACAGGGCGTAGAGCGCCGCCCGCGGCCAGGCCTGGTTGGTCAGCGCGGTGAGCATGGCCGGCACCGAGATCAGCAGCACCAGCAACTGCAGCACCGAGAGCAGCTGGTGGTTGAAGGCGTAGGCGGAGTTGCCCACCGCCTGCGGCTGGACGTTCACCTCGGGCTCGCGGATCAGCAGGCTGGTGACCAGGCCGGGGAGGATCAGCAGGGCGAACAGCGCGTAGGTCAGGCCCCAGGCCGCCTGGCTGTAGTGCAGGCTGCTGGAGCCCAGCCATTCGGCGAGGAACAGCGCGCCGGCGCTGGCCAACAGCACGGCGCCGCGGTAGCCGGTCATGTAGCAGGCGGCCAGGGCGGCCTGGCGGGTGTTCTCGGCGATCTCCAGGCGGTAGGCGTCGATGGCGATGTCCTGGGTGGCCGAGGCGAAGGCCACCACCAGGGCCAGGCCGATCAGCCACGGCAGGTGGCTCTGCGGGTTGCACAGGGCCATGCCGAGCAGGCCGATGGCGATCAGCGCCTGGGAGAACACCAGCCACGAGCGGCGCCGGCCGAGCCGGCCGACGACGGGCAGGCGCCACTGGTCGAGCATCGGCGACCACACCCACTTGAACGCGTAGACCAGCCCCAGCCAACTGGCGAAGCCGATGGTTTCCCGCGCCACGCCGGCTTCGCGCAGCCACACCGAGAGGGTGGTGAAGACCAGCATCGTCGGCAGCCCGGCGGCGAAGCCGAGCAGCAACAGCGCGAGACTGGCGGGAGACTTGTAGGCAACCAGTGCCTCTCGCCAGGAGTGCTTCTTCATGAAAGGTTTCCAGCACGCAAAAAATTATCGCGAACTCTACTAGCAGAGCCCGGCGTGAAGCCAGCCATGCCGACGTATGTCCACCCGATCGTTGTGGATTCGGACTCCCTCGGCGCGCAATCGTGCCCGTTGTTCGTCGCCGCCCGGGCTGCCCAGCGGCAGGCTGATGCGCCCGCCGGCGGCGATCACCCGGTGCCAGGGCAGGCGCGAGCCCTCCGGCAACTGGCTGAGCACGCGGCCCACCAGGCGCGCGGCGCGGCCCAGGCCGGCCATGCGGGCCAGCTCGCCGTAGCTCACCACGTAACCTTCGGGCACCTGGGACAGCGCCAGGTAGATGGCTTCGCGGCGCACCTGCAGGCTTTCCAGGCTGAGGTCGGCGACATTTTCAGGGGCGGGGGCGGGCGGTTTTCTCGAAGGCATGGGGCGGCTTTCCGATGGCTGCGGGCCAGGTCGACAGCATATCGCCAGGCACCGTCGGGGCAATGATGCAGGAGGTACCCTTCATCCATCCAGTTGAACTCCCTGCATGGGCCCCGGTCAGTCGTTGCTCTGGTGTCGGGTATGCGGATAATGCCCGGCTTTTTTTCCAGCCATCCGAATTGAATGCCGCTCATGCTGTCGAGAACCCTGCTGTGCCTTGCCGTCGCCGCCGCTCCCCTGACTTCCCTGGCCGATACCGTCTGGTTGAAGAACGGTGACCGGCTGACCGGCAAGATCAAGCTCTACGACGGGGGCCGCCTGGTGCTGGCCACCGACTATGCCGGCGAGGTCACCCTGACCGGCGACAAGATCGCCACCCTGCAGACCGAGCAGAACCTGCTGGTCAAGCACGACGAGGATGCCACCGGCGAGCACTCCAAGGGCCTGAAGGCCGCCGAGCCGGGCAAGGTCACCCTGGTCAACGGCGCCGAGGAGACGATACCGCTGGCCAGCATCGAGCAGATAGTGCCGCCGCGCCCGTTGCTGCAGGACTGGGTATGGAAGGGCCAGGTGGACTTCTCCGTCGACCACACCATGGCCGAGAACGACGTCGAGGACTACGACGTCGACTTCAAGACCAACGCCCGCCACGGCATGTGGCGGCACAACCTGCAGGGCGAGTACAACCGCGAGAAGAAGGACGACTCGGTCAGCGTCAACAACTATTCCGCCGAATACGCCCTGGACCGCTTCCTGGACGAGCACTGGTTCTGGCAGGGCAAGGTGGAATACAAGCGCGACTGGGTCGAGGACCTGGAGAAGAAGCGCACCGTCGGTACCGGCCCCGGCTACCAGTTCTGGGACAACGAGCTGGGCGCCTTCTCCCTGGCCACCCTGGTCAACCGCAACGACTACGACTTCGTCGGCGGCGAGAAGGACCACTTCTATTCGGCGAGCGTGAAGTGGGACTACAACCGCTACCTGTTCGCCAAGCAGTTCGAGATCTTCACCAACGGCGAAGTGGGCAAGCCGCTGTCGTCGAAGGTGGACTACGAGGTGGAGAGCGAGGCGGGCGTCCGCTACAAGCTGACCTCCTGGGCGGCGCTGAGCCTGAAGGGCGAATGGGACCGCCTGAGCGCCGAGGACGGCGGGGTGAACCAGCGGCGCTATACGCTGGGGATCGGGGTGGGGTGGTAGGCAGGCTTTTCGTAGGAGCGAGCTTGCTCGCGAAGGGTATTCGCTGGCTACCTGGGGGCTCGGGTTGACTCCGCTCCCTCTCCCTAACCCTCTCCCTGAAGGGAGAGGGGACCGTTCGGAGTGTTTGGATATTCCTGAGTCAGCCGGACGTTATGGCATCCGGCTGAAACCATACCTTCAGCCGGCACGGACAAGCCCCCTCTCCCTTCAGGGAGAGGGCTGGGGAGAGGGCGCTCTTGAACCCAACACCGCAGCCACCGACAAACACCCTTCGCGAGCAAGCTCGCTCCTACAAAAAAGCACCCCAAACAAAAAAGCCCCGCATCAGCGGGGCTTTTTCGTCAGCACGACGGAATCACAGACGCAACCCGCCATCCAGTTCCAGCACGCGGCCGGTGTAGTAGTCGTTCTCGAGGATGTAGGCCACCGAGTGGGCGATCTCGTCCGGGCGGCCCAGGCGCTTGAGCGGGATGCCGCTGGTCATCTTCTCCAGGGCCTCGGGCTTCATGCTGGCGACCATGTCGGTCTCGATGAAGCCCGGCGCCACGCCGGCCACGCGGATGCCGTAGCGCGCCAGTTCCTTGGCCCAGACCACGGTGTCGGCGGCGACGCCGGCCTTGGCCGCGGAGTAGTTGGCCTGGCCCATGTTGCCGGCGCGGGAGATGGAGGAGATGTTGATGATCGCGCCCTTGTTGTCCAGCTCGATCATCTTCGCCGCCACTTCGCGGGTGCAGAGGAACACGCCGGTCAGGTTCACGTCGATCACCGCCTGCCACTGGGCCAGGCTCATCTTGCTCAACTGGCCGTCCTTGACCTTGATGGTCAGGCCGTCACGCAGGATGCCGGCGTTGTTCACCAGGCCGTTGATGGCGCCGAAGTCGCTGGCCACCTGGGCCACCATGTGGCTAACCTGTTCCTCGTTGGCCACGTTGCACAGGTAGGCGCGGGCGTCGCCGCCGGCGGCCTTGCAGGCGGCGACGGCCTCGTCCAGTTTCTCCTGGTTCAGGTCGACCAGCGCCAGTTTCGCTCCCTTGGCGGCGAGGAACTCGCCCATGGCGCGGCCCAGGCCCTGGCCGCCGCCGGTGATGATGATGACCTTGTCTTGCAATTGCATGGTTGGAATCCCCACGGCAATGTCTGGTGATTGGCCTCGCCGGCAACGGTGAACGAATTTTCTGTGCCCGTCCGTTTGCGACGGATTCTTAGCGAGGAGTCATAAGGTGAGCGTGAAAGCTGCCAAGAATGCCCGAGAATTGCTGCTCAAGGAATACCGGGCAGTGCTTTCCACCCAGTCGAAGAAGTGGCCGGGCTACCCCTTCGGCTCGGTGGTCCCATACTGCCTGGACGGCGCCGGCCGGCCGCTGATCCTGATCAGCCGGATCGCCCAGCACACCCACAACCTGCAGGCCGACGCCAAGTGCTCGCTGCTGGTGGGCGAGCGCGGCGCCGACGACATCCAGGCCGCCGGCCGCCTGACCCTGCTGGCCGAAGCCCGGCAACTGGAGGACGTCGAGGAGATCGAGGCCGCGGCGGAGCGCTACTACCGTTTCTTCCCCGGCTCGCGCGACTACCATACGGCCCACGACTTCGACTTCTGGGTGCTGCAGCCGGTGCAGTGGCGCTTCATCGGCGGCTTCGGCGACATCCATTGGCTGGGCGCCGACAGCGTGCCGCTGGCCAACCCCTTCGCCGGCGAGGTGGAGCGGGGCATGGTCGGGCACATGAACCAGGACCACGCCAACGCCATCGTGCACTACCTGGAACTGGCCGGCCTGCCGGTGGGCGAGGGCCCGGAGCTGGTGGGAATCGATACGGAAGGTTTCCACCTGCGCGTCGGCTCCATCCTCCACTGGCTGCCGTTCCCGGCGCCCTGCGCCAACGCCGGCGAGGTTCGCCAGGCGCTGGTGCAACTGGCGCGGGCGCAGGCCTGGCCGGGTACCGAGGTGATCCAGGCTTGAAATAGGCGGGTGTCGGCGCCAACTACTGAATATCCGGGCCGACGCCCCGCCAAGGACCCCTGAAATGCGAGTTACCCTGTTCTTCCTGCTGCTCTTCCCGCTGATCGAACTGGCCGTGCTGATCAAGGTCGGCAGCGTCATCGGCGTGGGCTGGACCCTGCTGCTGCTGGTCGCCAGCGCCTTCCTCGGCGCGGCGCTGCTGCGCGTGGCCGGCCTGGCCACCCTGTGGCGCGCCCGCGAGCGCCTGGCCCGCGGCGAGATGCCCGAGCAGGAAATGCTCGAGGGCCTGTTGATCGCCGTCGGCGGCGCCCTGCTGATGCTGCCGGGCTTCATCAGCGACGTCCTCGGCCTGCTCTGCCTGCTGCCGTTCACCCGCAGCCTGCTGCTGGGCGGCCTGCGCCGGCGCATGCGCGAGCAGGAGGAGCGGCGCCGCGCCTTCGCCGGCGACCCGTCGGCGCAATCCCGCGGCCCGCAAGGGCCGAACGTGATCGAGGGCGAGTTCGAACGCCGCGACAACGATCGCCTGCGCTGAAAATTTTTTCTTCACGGCCTTGAAATGCCCCACGACGACCTCATGTAGCAGGCACCGCAAGGTCCCTGTCATTCGGACAGGCTGTCTTACGCGGCTCGCCCGTCGGGCCGCAAACCGGCGAAGCCGGCTTCAACAAAACCTGCCGGACACTGATCCGGCCGTTGTAAACCACTGTTTGGGAGAGTTACGACTATGAAGCTTCGTCCTCTGCATGATCGCGTCGTCATCCGTCGCAGCGAGGAAGAAACCAAGACCGCAGGCGGCATCGTGCTGCCGGGTTCCGCCGCCGAGAAGCCGAACCGTGGCGAAGTGGTCGCCGTCGGTGCCGGCCGCGTGCTGGACAACGGCGAAGTTCGCGCTCTGGCAGTGAAAGTGGGTGACAAGGTGGTATTCGGCCCCTACTCGGGCAGCAACGCCATCAAGGTCGACGGCGAAGAACTGCTGGTGATGGGCGAGTCCGAGATCCTCGCCGTCCTGGAAGACTGATCAGTCCGCCCCAACCCCACTGAATTCGATTTAGAGGAAACAGAACATGGCTGCTAAAGAAGTCAAATTCGGCGATTCCGCTCGCAAGAAAATGCTGGTCGGCGTGAACGTCCTGGCCGACGCCGTCAAGGCCACCCTCGGCCCGAAAGGCCGTAACGTCGTCCTGGACAAGTCCTTCGGCGCACCGACCATCACCAAGGATGGCGTGTCCGTTGCCAAGGAAATCGAACTGAAGGACAAGTTCGAGAACATGGGCGCCCAACTGGTGAAAGACGTTGCCTCCAAGGCCAACGACGCCGCCGGTGACGGCACCACCACCGCCACCGTCCTGGCCCAGGCCATCGTCAACGAAGGCCTGAAGGCCGTTGCCGCCGGCATGAACCCGATGGACCTGAAGCGCGGCATCGACAAGGCCACCATCGCCATCGTCGCCCAGCTGAAAGACCTGGCCAAGCCCTGCACCGACTCCAAGGCCATCGCCCAGGTCGGCACCATCTCCGCCAACTCCGACGAATCCATCGGCCAGATCATCGCCGAAGCCATGGACAAGGTCGGTAAAGAAGGCGTCATCACCGTAGAAGAAGGCTCGGGCCTGGAAAACGAACTGTCCGTCGTAGAAGGCATGCAGTTCGACCGCGGCTACCTGTCGCCCTACTTCATCAACAAGCCGGACACCATGGTGGCCGAGCTGGAAAACCCGCTGCTGCTGCTGGTCGACAAGAAGATCTCCAACATCCGCGAAATGCTGCCGGTGCTGGAAGCCGTCGCCAAGGCCGGCCGTCCGCTGCTGATCGTCGCCGAGGACGTCGAGGGCGAAGCCCTGGCCACCCTGGTGGTCAACAACATGCGCGGCATCGTCAAGGTCGCCGCCGTCAAGGCCCCGGGCTTCGGCGATCGCCGCAAGGCCATGCTGCAGGACATCGCCGTCCTGACCGGCGGTACCGTCATCTCCGAAGAAGTCGGTCTGAGCCTGGAAGGCGCCACCCTGGAGCACCTGGGTAACGCCAAGCGTGTTTCCATCAACAAGGAAAACACCACCATCATCGACGGTGCCGGCGCCCAGGCCGACATCGAGGCCCGCGTCGCCCAGATCCGCAAGCAGGTCGAAGAGACCTCCTCGGACTACGACCGCGAGAAGCTGCAAGAGCGCCTGGCCAAGCTGGCCGGCGGTGTTGCCGTGATCAAGGTCGGCGCTGCCACCGAAGTCGAGATGAAAGAGAAGAAAGCCCGCGTCGAAGACGCCCTGCACGCTACCCGCGCTGCAGTGGAAGAGGGCGTGGTCCCCGGCGGTGGCGTGGCCCTGGTGCGCGCACTGCAGGCCATCGAAGGCCTGAAGGGCGACAACGAAGACCAGAACGTCGGCATCGCCCTGCTGCGCCGCGCCGTCGAATCCCCGCTGCGCCAGATCGTCGCCAACGCCGGTGACGAGCCGAGCGTGGTGGTCGACAAGGTCAAGCAAGGCTCCGGCAACTTCGGCTTCAACGCCGCTACCGGTGTCTACGGCGACATGATCGAGATGGGCATCCTGGACCCGGCCAAGGTCACCCGTTCGGCCCTGCAGGCTGCTGCCTCCATCGGCGGCCTGATGATCACCACCGAGGCCATGGTTGCCGAAGTGGTGGACGACAAGGCCGCTCCGGCCATGCCGGACATGGGCGGCATGGGTGGCATGGGCGGCATGATGTAAGAGCCTGTTTACGATCTCGCGAGCTAGAGCAGAACAAGGCGCAACGACCAACGGGAGTAACAGCCGAAGGCTGGCCCGAAGGGCGAGCGCAGCGAGTCAAAACAGGCGAGGGAAGCACCGGGCTCGCGTTCGAGTTTAGTCCGCTAAATGAGCATCACTCGTCTGTTTTTAACGCAGTTATGCCGACGCGCAGCAGATCGTAGATAGGTTCTTAGTCACCCGGCCCCAGGCTGAGAAAAAGCCCCGCTTCGGCGGGGCTTTTTCGTTTCCGGCCCTTTGTGCCAAGATGTGCCGCGCAGGAGATGGCATTCCTCCTTCAACCGCCCCCCGTGGCTGATGATGCCTACGCATTCACCTGGACCAGGCGCGTAGGCGTTCGCCTGCGGCCTGTCCGAAAGCCCCTCAAGGACAGGATCATGTGGAAACCCGTTCTCGCCATCGCCCTCGGCGCCGCCATCGGCGCGTTGCTGCGCTGGTACCTCGGCCTCAAGCTGAACAGCCTGATGCCCAACGTCCCTCCCGGCACCCTGGCCGCCAACCTGATCGGCGGCTACATCATCGGCGTCGCCGTCGCCTACTTCGCCAGCGCCCAGGGCATCGCCCCGGAGTGGCGGCTGCTGATCATCACCGGCTTCTGCGGCGGCCTGACCACCTTCTCGACCTTCTCCGCCGAGGTCGTCACCCTGCTGCAGGAAGGCCGCCTGGCCTGGGCCATGGGCGCGGTCGCCGTGCATGTCTGCGGCTCCCTGGCGATGACCCTGCTCGGCCTGTTCACCGGCAACTGGCTGATAGGCAGATGAACCGCCGCGGGGGCGCTGCGAGTTCGCCCCCGCGACTCTTCGCGACACCTCTCCCGCGATCCCCTTCACGCCCCGGCTGGCGCGGCCTGGCGCTTTGTGAAAAAAACGTCAAAGACGCTTAAGTTCCAATTAAGCGAGCTAGTCTAGGGTGCCCTGCAAAGCGGAGAGGAACATGCGGATTCTGTTGGTGGAAGACAACCGGGACATCCTGGCCAATATGGCGGATTACCTGGGGCTCAAGGGTTACACGGTGGATTGCGCGCAGGACGGCCTGTCCGGCCTGCACCTGGCGGCCACCGCGCACTACGACCTGATCGTCCTGGACGTGATGCTGCCCGGCCTGGACGGTTTCACCCTGTGCCGGCGCCTGCGCGAAGACGCGCGGCGCGACACCCCGGTGATCATGCTGACCGCCCGCGACCAACTGGATGACCGCCTGCAAGGCTTCCGCTCCGGCGCCGACGACTACCTGCTCAAGCCCTTCGCCCTGTCGGAGCTGGCCGCGCGCATCGAGGCGGTGCTGCGCCGGACCCAGGGCGGCGGCCGCCGCGAGCTGCAGGTGGCGGACCTGAGCTACAACCTCGACACCCTGGAAGTGAACCGCGCCGGCAAGGCGCTCAAGCTCAACCCCATCGGCCTCAAGCTGCTGGCCGTGCTGATGCAGAAGAGCCCCCACGTGGTGCGCCGCGACGTGCTCGAGGAGGCCGTCTGGGGCGACGACTGCCCGGACAGCGACAGCCTGCGCAGCCACGTCCATCAACTGCGCCAGGTGATCGACAAGCCTTTCGCCCTGCCGTTGCTGCACACCGTCCACGGTGTCGGCTACCGCCTGGCGGAGGAAACGAATGGAGTATAGGCAGAGCCTTTCCCGCCGGATCGTCTTTGCCTTCGTGTTCATGACCGCGCTGGTCGGCGGCCTGTTTTCGCTGAGCATCGTCGGCGTGGTGCACGTGGTCGAGGAACGCCTGATCTCCCGTGACCTGGGCGGCGAACTGGACCGCATCATCAACGAGGACCTGCACAGCGGCAGGGGCCCGCGGCTGGACCCGGGCATGCGCTTCTTCGTCAGCGATGGCGTCGGCATCTATGCCATGCCGCCGGCGCTGCGGCGCCTGGAGTCGGGCTTCCACGAAGTGTTCGACGGCGAGCTGTCGTTCCACGCGCTGGTGCGCGACACCGACGGCCGCCGCTACGTGCTGCTGCAGGACCAGAGCGATTTCGAGGCGCGCGAGCAGGTGCTGTACGCCGCCGTGGTGACCGGCTACGTGCTCAGCCTGGCGCTGGCCGGCCTGCTCGGCTGGCTGCTCTCGCGCAAGGTGATGGAGCCGGTGGTGCGCCTGGCGCGCCAGGTGCGCCACCGCGACCAGTTGCTGGACCTGGCGCCGCCGCTGGCGCCGGACTACGCCCACGACGAGGTCGGCGAACTGGCCGAGGCCTTCGACTATGCGATCGGCCAACTGCACCAGGTGCTGACCCGCGAGAAGCTGTTCACCAGCGACGTCAGCCACGAGCTGCGCACGCCGCTGATGGTGATCGCCACCAGCAGCGAGCTGCTTGCCGAGGAGCCGGGCCTGAGCCCGAAGGCGCGCACCCAGCTGGCGCGGATCACTACCGCCAGCGAGGAAATGCGCGACCTGGTACAGACCTTCCTGATGCTGGCGCGCTCGCGCACCAAGGAACTGGACATCGCCCCGCGGGCCGGCCTGCAGCGCATCGCCGACGACCTGGCCGGGCAATGGCGCGGGCCCATCGAGGCCAAGGGGCTGCAGCTGATCTACGAGGTGCGGGGAGTGCCGCCGGAGGAATACAACGCGGCTTTCCTGCGCTCGGTGATGAGCAACCTGTTGCGCAACGCCATGCACTACACGGACGCCGGACATATCCGCTTGCAATTGACCGACAGCGGTTTCGTCGTCGAGGACAGCGGTCAGGGCATCCCCGAGGAACAGCGCGAACGCATGTTCCAGCCCTTCGTCCGCGGCCCGCAACAGCGCGGCGAGGGCCTTGGCCTGGGCCTTTCGCTGGTGAAGCGGATCTGCGCGGCGGAAGGCTGGGAAGTCGGCCTCACGCCGGCGCAGCCGCACGGATGCCGTTTCGAGGTTCGCCTGGTGGGCGAGCCTTGACGAATTTTTCACATGCGCATGACCGCATGGATACAGAATCACCCTTAGTTTCGTATAAAAAATGAGCAGGAACCCCATCATGAGCGACAAGCCCGTCGAGCTCGAGTTTTCCCAGAAATACGACCGTCAGCATGCCGAGCGCTACCTGCGCAAGCATCGCAGTGGGCTGTCCCGGAAACTTTCCCATTGGCGCGATGTCCAGATCGCCCGCCAGGCGCTCAAGCTGGCCGGCCAGCCGAACCTGGTGCTGGACCTGCCGTGCGGCGCCGGTCGCTTCTGGCCGATGCTGGCCGAGAAGGACAACCGGGTGATCATCGGCGCGGACAATTCCGCCGACATGATCGCCGTGGCCTGCGCCGGCCAGCCGGAGGAGGTTGTCAAACGCGTGCGACCTTTGCAGACTTCGGCGTTCGCCATCGATTTGCCGGACAACGCCGTCGACAGCATTTTCAGCATGCGCCTGATGCACCACATCGGTGAGCCGAGCGACCGCATGACCATGCTGCGCGAGTTCCACCGCGTGACCCGCGACAGCGTGATCCTCTCGCTGTGGGTCGACGGCAACTTCAAGGCCTGGAAACGTCGTCGCGCCGAGGAAGGGCGCAAGAAGCACGCGTACCAGAACCGCTTCGTGATTCCTGCCCGCAGCATCGAGGAGGAGTTCCGCCAGGCCGGTTTCTCGGTGCAGGACCATATCGATTTCGTCCCGCTGGTGCACATGTGGCGGGTCTACATTCTGCGTAAGGAGTAATGATGGGCGCTGATTTGGCAGCTCTGCAGCGAATTTCCGGTGAAGATGCCATCGATCGCTGGTTGCAGATTCCCGGCAAATGGGTAGAGGAGCCGAATCGGCGGCGGGGCGGCGAAAGCGGGGTCCAGCGCGTGCTGACCGACGATGGCCGCCTGCTCTATCGCAAGCAGCAGGTCGGGCATATCTACCGCGACCTGCTGCACCCCTTCGGCTACCCGACCGCCATCCGCGAGCGCGATGCGCTGCAGGCCGCCGCGAGTCTGGGCGTCAAGGTGCCGACCCTGGTCTACGCCGGCTGCCGCAAGGTGGACGGCGAATGGCAGGCGCTGCTGGTCACCGAGTCGCTGGACGGCTATTCGAGCCTGGAAGACTGCTACGCCCGCGGCGACCACGAGCGCTGGGGCGAGGCCGTGCACCAGCGCATCCTGCAGCAGTACGGCAAGACCCTCGCCAGGCTCAACCTGGGCCGCTGGCAGCATGGCTGCCTGTACCTCAAGCATGTCTTCGTCAAGGTCGAGGGCGAGCAGATCGACGTCGCCCTGATCGACATGGAAAAAGCCCGCCAGCGCTTCAGCGCCCGCCGCGCGGCCCGCCACGACCTGCGCCAGGTGAAACGCCGTTCGTCGTGGACGGAAGCGCAGTGGCAAGCCTTTGTCTATGGTTACGAAGCGGCGTTTGGCAGCGCCATCAAAGGGTTGCAGACATGAAACTAGAAATCACACGAAGTTTGCTCCTCGTTGGCGCCTTGGGCGTGGCAACGCTGGCGGCGGCTGCCTGGCATGAGCCGGGTCCCGAGGTGATCGGCTCCCATGGCGAGCAGGCCAGCTGCCGTGTGCCGGCGAATGTGCAGGCCAAACAGGCGGCGCGGCCGGACCACGATCTGCTGTTGTTCCTCTTTGGCATGTCGCAGGGTGGTGTCAGCGCGCCACGTTGAGCCCGCGACGGCGGGGAATTCCGGGCGTTAAGAAAAGAATGCCGTTTCTCTCCATGGGGGAAACGGCATTTTTCATATGGGATGAGGCTATCGCTTGTGAACCTTGGTCCCCTTGCACCCAGCCTGACCCCCGTCATTCCCGCGAACGCGCACTGCTGTCCGGCACGCCTCATGCTATTAACAGCTGCCCCTGACGCAGGTTGATTTCGCGCATTCGCTCCTGTCGTCGTCGGTAACGTTCGGCCTCTAGACCAGGGCGCTGAAACAGCGTCGCCTGTACCTCCACCATCAGCATCCACAGGCTCTGCTGCGTTCCCGTTCTGCGTTGGTAAAGACTCAGCAGCAAATAGCTGATCAGCGCACAGAGAATCTGGATGCGCACGGCATTCTCGCTACGGCCCAGGAAACGCCTGACCTTCAGGTGTTGCTTGATCCATTTGAAAAACAGCTCGATCCGCCAGCGATCCCGGTAGCGCTCGGCGATTTCTGCCGCCGGGCTGCTCAGGTCGTTGGTCGCCAGGCTCAGAGGCGGCTCATCGCCTGGGCGGTTCACCAGGATCCGCCGCAGGGGCTGGGTGTAGTGATTACGCCGCCGGCCACCTGGGTTGCGGTTGGAGAAGCTCACCTCTTCGTCTCGCAGGATCGTTTCCCGGTCTTGCTGGGGGATCTCGCGCTGAGCCAGGACCTTGAGCTGCACATTGGACTTGAATCGTGTGACGAAGCGGGCCTTCTGGGCATCCAGGCTCGCCCACCAGTTGAAGTCGTAATAACCCTTGTCAAACACGTAGGTGGCCTGCGGTTCGATGTTCAGCCTCCTGCCTTCATCAACGTCGTTGACGTTGGCTGCGCTGAAGCTGCAGTGCACGGGCGCAGCCGCCTGCTCGGCATACAGCACATGGACTTTCAGCCCCTGGGAGCGGGTTCGATTGGACAGCGTCCATTCGTCGAAGCCAGGGCCCTTGAGGGGGATCGTGGTGGAATCCAGCAGGTACAGCAGTTCTTTCCCATCACGGCGTAACTGCCGGCAGACGCCCGCCATCAGGTAGTGCGCTGCCTGGGCGAAGACCTCGGTATTACGGCGTTCGTTGGCGTCGGCCAGGGTGGAACGTCGGATCGGGCCCGTACCCAGGTGATAGTGCTGATGGGGGTGGCTGTTGAAGCTGGTTTCAAGCGCACGCAGGCTGCTCACGCCGGCCAGTTGGGCATACACCATGGCAACCAGGTGATCCCAGCTGCCAAAGCGCTTGCTGTGCTTGTCGGCGCCATGCTCGGCGACCAGTCGATCGAAGACGCCGCGAGGCAGCGCTTTTAGAACATCGTGAAAACGGCTTATCCTGAACATCTTGCGGGGGCTGTGAGGTTGAGTTGGCGCTCAACGGTTTAACCCGTGCCTTCAGCCCCCGCAAGCCCTCCAGACTTTCCCCGATAAATATTCCGGACAGTAGTGCGCGAACGCGGGAACCCAGAGACTTGGGGGCTTGGTGTACCGCGCCGCTCCGAGTGCTCGGATGTCTCTTGTTTCGCCCCCTCGGGCGAGTCCCTTTTGTCAAACGGTGGAAGGCCACCCCCGCAAAAAGGAACCAAAAAGGCTTGCCCCGACATACGGGCCCGATGGAGCCGGGCTACCCTCGCGAACTCCCCCGCCACGGAGGCCCGCCCCGAGGGTACGTCCCTGTAGCCCGCGGGGCTCTCGCGACATCCATGTCGCATGACCTCCTGAGCGCGGGTTTCGCTCGGCCTTCTGAAGGGGCGTTCCGGTGCGCTCGGATATTTCTCTGGAAATCCCAAGAGCAAACGCGCTTTTGCTTTTGCTCTTCGTAGGAGCGAGCTTGCTCGCGAACCCAAAGTCTCTGGGTTATTCCCCTTCGGGCCAGCGCAAGCGCTGTTCGCGATGGAGCCGCGTCCCGCGTTCGCGGGAATGACGAGGTGGAAGGATGGTGCCTGACTTCCAGGCCACTCCGGACAGCTCCCTCTCCCTTCAGGGAGAGGGCTGGGGAGAGGGCGCTCTTGAACCCCGCACCGAACCCCCCAGCAGACTCCACCCCAAACGAACCCCATCCCCCTCATCAGGGTTTTTCTGCGCCTGCCGAACACATCCCGTTAGACTGCAAGCTGACGACAAGCGAGAGGCGAGCATGGCTGAGTCCGCATTCACCCCCTTCGGCGTGCAGAACCTGCTGGATACCGACTTCTACAAACTGAGCATGATGCAGGCGGTGCTGCACAACTACCCCAACGTCGAGGTGGAGTGGGAGTTCCGTTGCCGCAACCGCGAAGACCTGCGCCCATACCTGGCGCGCATCCGCGAGCGCATCGAGGCGCTGGCCGGGTTGAGCTTCAGCAGCGAGCAACTGGCCTTCCTCGAACGCATTCCCTTCTTCAAGCCGGACTTCATCCGCTTCCTCGGCCTGTTCCGCTTCAACATGCGCTACGTGCAGACCGGCATCGAGAACGATGAGTTCTTCCTGCGCCTGAAAGGCCCCTGGCTGCACGTGATCCTCTTCGAGGTGCCGGTGCTGGCGAGCATCAGCGAGGCGCGCAACCTGCAGCGTTATCCACAGGTGACCCTGGAGCTGGTGCGCGAGCGCCTGAGCGACAAGCTCGACTGGCTGCGCCGCGAGGCCAGCGCCGAGGAACTGGCCGGCTTCAAGATGGCCGACTTCGGCACCCGCCGGCGTTTCTCCTATGCCGTGCAGGAATGCGTGGTGCGCGAGCTGAAGGCGAGCTTCCCCGGGCGTTTCGTCGGCACCAGCAACGTGCACCTGGCGCGCAAGCTCGACCTCAAGCCGCTGGGCACCATGGCCCACGAATGGCTGATGGCCCACCAGCAGCTCGGCCCGCGGCTGATCGACAGCCAGGCCGCCGCGCTGGACGCCTGGGTCCGCGAGTACCGCGGCCAGCTGGGCATCGCGCTGACCGACGTGATCACCATGGACGCCTTCCTGCGCGACTTCGACCTGTACTTCGCCAAGCTCTTCGACGGCCTGCGCCACGACTCCGGCGATCCGCTGGTCTGGGCGGAGAAGGCCATCACCCACTACGAGAGCCTCGGTATCGACCCGCGCAGCAAGACCCTGGTGTTCTCCGACGGCCTCGACCTGCCGCGGGCGCTGCACATCTACCGCTCGCTGCGCGGGCGCATCGACGTCAGCTTCGGCATCGGCACCCACTTCACCTGCGACATCCCCGGCGTCGAGCCGATGAACATCGTGCTGAAGATGACCGCCTGCAACGGCCAGCCGGTGGCGAAAATCTCCGATACCCCGGGCAAGATGCAATGCAACGACGAGAATTTCGGCCGCTACCTCAAGCACGTCTTCCGCGTCGACGAGGCCCACGGCTGAAAAGCGCTTCGCCGCCGTTGCGCTCGGGCGCGCGAAGCGCCAGTCTTGCCGGGTGACCTTCCGTTCACCAGGGGAGCAAGGATGTCAGCGAGCAACCAACTCATCATCGGCGCCGGTCCCGATGGCCAGCCCGTCAGCCAGCCGTGGAAGCTGGCCAACCGCCACGGCCTGATCGCCGGCGCCACCGGCACCGGCAAGACGGTGACCCTGCAGCACCTGGCCGAGAGCTTCAGCGACGCCGGCGTCGCGGTATTCGCCGCCGACATCAAGGGCGACCTCTGCGGCCTGGGCGCGGCGGGCAACCCCCAGGGCAAGGTGGCCGAGCGCATCGCCTCGATGCCCTGGCTGAACTACGAGGCCAAGGCCTACCCGGTGAGCCTGTGGGACGTCGCCGGCCACACCGGCCACCCGCTGCGCACCACCCTCAGCGAGATGGGCCCGCTGCTGCTGGGCAACCTGCTGGAGCTGACCGACAGCCAGCAGGCCGCGCTCTTCGCCGCCTTCAAGGTGGCCGACCAGCAGGGCCTGCTGCTGCTCGACATGAAGGACCTGAAGGCGCTGCTCAATTACCTCAAGGACCACCCGGAAGTGCTCGGCGATGACCGCGCGCTGTTCACCGGTGCCTCGTCCCAGGCGCTGCTGCGGCGCCTGGCGACCCTCGAGCAGCAGGGCGCCGAGGCCTTCTTCGGCGAACCGGCGCTGCAGCTGGAAGACATCCTGCGCCCGGACTCCGACGGTCGCGGGCGCATCCACCTGCTCGACGCCAGCAAGCTGGTGCACGAGGCGCCCAAGGTCTACGCCACCTTCCTGCTCTGGCTGCTGTCGGAACTGTTCGAACAGCTGCCCGAGCGCGGCGACGCCGACAAGCCGGTGCTGGCGCTGTTCTTCGACGAGGCGCACCTGCTGTTCAACGGCACGCCCAAGGCCCTGCACGACCGCCTGGAGCAGGTGGTGCGGCTGATCCGCTCCAAGGGCGTTGGCGTGTACTTCGTCACCCAGTCGCCCAGCGACCTGCCGGACGACGTCCTGGCCCAGCTCGGCCTGCGCATCCAGCACGGACTGCGCGCCTTCACCGCGAAGGAGCAGAAATCCCTGCGCGCGGTGGCCGACGGCTTCCGCCCGAACCCGGCGTTCGACACCCTGAAGGTGCTCACCGAACTGGGCATCGGCGAAGCGCTGGTGGGCACCCTGGAAGAGAAGGGCACCCCGGCCATGGTCCAGCGCGTGGCCATCGCCCCGCCGCAGTCGCGCATCGGCCCGCTGACCGACGCCGAGCGCGCGCAGATCATCCGCACCTCGCCGCTGGCCGGCCGCTACGACAAGCCTATCGATCGCGAATCGGCCTACGAACGCCTGACCGGCCGCACCGACGACAAGATGGCGCCCAGCGAAACCAAGGCCGACGCCGGCAGCAGCCTGGGCAGCATGGCCGGGGAAATCCTCGGCAACCTGGCCAGCCAGACCATGAAGACGGTGGTGCGCCAGGCCGCCAACCAGATCGGCCGCGAGCTGGTGCGTGGGTTGATGGGCTCCCTGCTGGGCGGCAAGCGGCGGTAGGTGGGCATATCGCTTACAGCCGGCGCCGCGATTCTCTTCGTAGGAGCGAGCTTGCTCGCGAACCGCATGGCACCGCGTTTGTTCGTGAGCAAGCTCGCTCCTACGAAAATCGCTGCCAACCGGTGATGTAGGAACAACTGTCTTGCGCCGAGGTGCTCTTCGTAGGATGGGTTGAGCTTGCGAAACCCATGCGGTTGCGGTGATGGGTATCGCTTCGCTCAACGCCATCCTACGAAAAGCCGTGCTTCCTGGAACCGTAGGAGCGGCCTCCGTCCGCGATGAGCTGGGCATGGGAACGGATCGCGAACGGAGCGTAGGGCGTATAACGCTCCGCGTTATACGCCGCTTGACCTTGGTTCCAGGCCCTTGCACGGTCGAGCCCGGTCCTCTGTTTCCGCGCACTCCGGGCTTGGCCATGAAGGTGGCCTGTGGATGAGGTGTATCGGCGTATAACCGCGAACGGTTATACGCCCTACGCATGTGCAGACACCGTGCATGAAAAAGGCGCCCGAAGGCGCCTTGTTCATGGAGGGCGGATCAGATACGGAAGCTGTCCACCAGGTGCCGCAGTCGTCCGGCCTGGTTCTCCAGGTCGGCGCAGGCGCGCAGGGTGGCCTTGAGGTTCTCCACGCCCTCCTGGTTGAGGGTGTTAATCTCAGTGATGTCCATGTTCAGCGAGTCGACCACGGCGGTCTGTTCTTCGGTGGCGGTGGCCACCGACTGGTTCATCGCATCGATCTCGCTGATCCGTCCGGTCACGCTGGCCAGGCGCTGGCCGGCGCGGTTGGCGATCTCCACGCTTTCCAGGCTGTAGCGCTGGCTCTCGCCCATGGTGGTGACCGCCTCGCGGGCGCCGACCTGCAGTTCCTCGATCATGCCCTGGATCTGCTGCGCGGCCTCCTGGGCGCGGTGCGCCAGGTTGCGCACCTCGTCGGCGACCACGGCGAAGCCGCGGCCCGCCTCGCCGGCGCGGGCGGCCTCGATGGCGGCGTTGAGCGCCAGCAGGTTGGTCTGCTCGGAGATGCCCTTGATCACTTCGAGAATCTGCCCGATGTTCACCGTGCGGCTGTTCAGCGACTCGATGTGGGTGCTGGCGTAGCTGATCTTCTCCGACAGTTGGTTCATCGCGCTGATGGTCTGCTCCACCACCTGGCGGCCGTCGCCGGCCTGGTGGCTGGCGTCGCTGGCGTGGTGCGAGGCATCGGCGGCGTTGCGGGCGATCTCCTGGGCGGCGGCGCCCAGCTCGTTGATCGCCGCGGCAACGCTGTTGGTGCGGTTGGCCTGTTCATCGGAGTTGGCCATGGACGAGTTGGATGCATTGACCACCAGTTGCGAGACGTCATGCAGCTGGCGGGCCGTGCCGGCCACTTCGCGGATGGACTCGTGGATACGCTCGACGAAGCGGTTGAAGGCTTCGGCCAGGGCGCCGAACTCGTCGCGGCTGTGCACCGCCAGGCGCTTGGTCAGGTCGCCTTCGCCCTGGGCGATGTCCTGCATGGCGCGGCCCATGGCGGTGAGGGGCTGCATCAGCACGCGGATCAGCATGCCCAGCAGCAGGAGGATCGCGACTATGGCGACCAGCGCTGCGATCACCGCTGAGGTGCGGAAGGTGCTGAGCATGGCATAGGCCTTGTCCTTGTCGATGGACAGGCCGATGTACCAGTTCACCGAAGGCAGGCCCTTGACCGGGGCGAAGGCGAGGATGCGGGTGGCGCCGTTGAGTTCGCTCTCGCTGAAGCCGTTGCCGATCCGCGGGGTGTTCTGCGGGTAGATTTCGCTGAGGTTCTTCATCACCTGCTGCTTGTCCGGGGCGACCAGCACCTTGCCGTCGCCGCTGACCAGGAAGGCGTAGCCCATGCCGCTGAAGTCCAGCGAGTTGATGATTTGCACGATGGCCTGCAGGTTGAGGTCGCCGCCGACCACGCCCACCGTCTTGCCGGCGGCCTGGGCCGGCGTGGCGATGGTGATGATCAGCTGGCCGGTGGCGGCATCGACGTAGGGTTCGGTCAGGGTGGTGCCGCCGGCGGCCAGGGCGTCCTTGTACCAGGGGCGGGTGCGCGGGTCGTAGCCGTCGGGCATCTTGTCGTCCGGGCGCATGGTGAAGGTGCCGTCGGCCTGGCCGAGGTAGGTGAAGCTGAAGGTCGAGGTCAGCGCCTTCTGCTCCAGCAGGCCGCCGAGGCTGGCCGGCGCGCTGTCGCGGCCGATGCTCTGGGCGGTGTGTTCCACCAGCAGGATGCGCCCGCTGAGCCAGTTCTGGATGTTGCTGGCGGTGACTTCACCCATTTCCTGCAGGTAGGACTCCAGGTCCGCGCGGATGGCGCTGCGCTGCAGGTAGTCGTTGTACAGGGTGAAGAGCGCGAATGCGGCGAAAACCACCAGAGAAGCGGCCAGCAGTATTTTGTGGCTGAACTTCAGGTTCTTCATCATCTTGTTTTTGCATCCAGGGATGGGGCCAGTGATTGGGGGCCTCGGCGATGGTTCCGAGCCCCCGGACTACAGACCGCGCGCCGGGTGGGGCGGCGGTGGGGGCCGCCCGCGGGTGACGTGCGGCCGGTGGCACTCCTGTGCCGGGAAGCCCTTGCCCGGGGCTGAAGCGCCGGCTGATGCGGCTTTCAGACAAGAAGTCGGCATTTTCCGTAGGAAGCTTTAGCGAGGCGGACGAACGGTAGCGGTCGGAGGGTGAAAAGCAGAGAAGTGCGTAGGGCGTATAACGCTCCGCGTTATACGCCGCTTGACCTTGGTTCCAGGCCCTTGCACGGTCGAGCCCGGACCTCTGTTTCCGCGCATTCCGGGCTCGGCCAGGGAGGTGGCCTGTGGATGAGGTGTATCGGCGTATAACCGCGAACGGTTATACGCCCTACGGGTGCCCATGCCCCGCTCCTACCCTACGAAGAGCACAGGGCATGGCCGTCCGGACGCAAATGAAAAAGGCGCCCGCAGGCGCCTTGTTCATGGAGGGCGGATCAGATACGGAAGCTGTCCACCAGATGGCGCAGTCGTCCGGCCTGGGTTTCCAGGTCGGCGCAGGCGCGCAGGGTGGCCTGGAGGTTTTCCACGCCTTCCTGGTTGAGGGTGTTGATCTCGGTGATGTCCATGTTCAGCGAGTCGACCACCGCGGTCTGCTCCTCGGTGGCGGTGGCCACCGACTGGTTCATCGCGTCGATCTCGCTGATGCGCCCGGTCACGCTGGCCAGGCGCTGGCCGGCGCGGTTGGCGATCTCTACGCTCTCCAGGCTGTAGCGCTGGCTCTCGCCCATGGTGTTGACCGCCTCGCGGGCACCCACCTGCAATTCCTCGATCATGCCCTGGATCTGCTGCGCCGATTCCTGGGCGCGGTGCGCCAGGTTGCGCACCTCGTCGGCCACCACGGCGAAGCCGCGGCCCGCCTCGCCGGCGCGGGCGGCTTCGATGGCGGCGTTGAGCGCCAGCAGGTTGGTCTGCTCGGAGATGCCCTTGATCACCTCGAGAATCTGCCCGATGTTCACCGTACGGCTGTTCAGCGCCTCGATGTGGGTGCTGGCGTAGCTGATCTTCTCCGACAGCTGGTTCATCGCGGCGATGGTCTGCTCCACCACCTGGCGACCGTCGCCGGCCTGGTGGCTGGCGTCGCTGGCGTGGTGCGAGGCATCGGCGGCGTTGCGGGCGATTTCCTGGGCGGCGGCGCCCAGCTCGTTGATCGCCGCGGCCACGCTGTTGGTGCGGGTGGCCTGCTCGTCGGAGTTGGCCATGGACGAGTTGGAGGCGTTGACCACCAGCTGCGACACGTCATGCAGCTGGCGCGCGGTGCCGGCCACTTCGCGGATGGATTCGTGGATGCGCGCGACGAAGCGGTTGAAGGCCTCGGCCAGCAGGCCGAACTCGTCGCGGCTGTGCACCGCCAGGCGCTTGGTCAGGTCGCCCTCGCCCTGGGCGATGTCCTGCATGGCGCGGCCCATGGCGGTGAGCGGCTGCATCAGCACGCGGATCAGCATGCCGAGCAGGAAGATGATGGCGACGATGGCGACCAGGGTGGCGATCACCGCCGAGGTGCGGAAGTCGCTGAGCATGGCGTAGGCGGCGCTCTTGTCCAGCACCAGGGCGACGTACCAGGACACCCCCGGCAGGCCCTCGACGCGGGTCATGGAGACCAGCTGGGTACGGCCGTCGACCTGCACTTCCTGCACCCCGGGGCGAACCTGCGGCGCGCCGTGCGGGTAGACCTCGGTGAGGTTCTTGAACACCTTCGCGTCGTCCGGGTGCAGGAGGATCTTGCCGGCGTCGCTGACCAGGAAGGCATAGCCGTCGCCGTCGAACTTCAGCGAGTTGAGGATGGCGGTGATGGTCTGCAGCTTCATGTCGCCGGCGGCCACGCCGACCAACTGGCCGTTGCGCATGACCGGCATGGACATGGCGAGGATCTGCTCCTTGGTGCCGGCGTCGAGGAAGGGTTCGGTGACGATCAGCCGGCCGGCGGCCGCGGCGTCCTTGTACCAGCCGCGCTGGCGCGGGTCGTAGCCGTCGGGCATGGGCGAGTAGGGGCGCATGGTGAAGACGCCGCTGGCGGCCTCGCCCAGGTACACCGATTCGAAGTTCCGCTGCAGCACCTGCTGCTCCAGCACGTGCTGGATGCGCTCGGCAGTGGGCTCGCCGTCGGCCAGTTGCGCGGCTTCCATCTCCACCAGGTGGATGCGGCCTTCCAGCCAGCTCTGGATGTTGCTGGCGGTGAGGCTGCCGACCTCGCGCAGGTAGGACTCGGTGTCCTCCTGGATGGCGCGGCTCTGGCGGAAGTCGTTGAAGAAGATGAAGCAGGCGAAGGCGAAGATCACCACGAGGGAGGCCGCCAGAAGGATCTTCTTGGCGAAGGACAGCGAGCGAAGCATGGGTAGAGCATCCTGCGGGAACGACGGTGTGGGCAGGTTGTATCGGCCGTCTTCTGTAGGACTTTAGCTTTGCGATGGGAAAATGACGTCAGAAAAGAATGACGGATCCCGCGGGCATCGTTCAGGTGAATGCCAGTTGCAGCAGATAGCCGGTAAAGATCGAGAAAACGAAGGGAAAAGACTTGGAACGGCTGACATCGAAGGATTTCAGCCGCGCCACGACGGGCTGCGGAAGCCTGTGCGAATCGATCGAAAGCCTGCTGCCCAGCATCAGCAGCAGCGTCGCCAGGCAGGCCAGGCCCAGGCTATAGAGCAGGGTGTCGGGGTCGCTGGCCAGGCCCAGCGCGGCCAGTAGCTTGACGTCCGCCGCGCCCAGCTTGCCGAGCAGGTAGCCGGGCAGGCTCAGCCCCAGGCCCAGGGCCGCCGCGGCGAGGGCGGCCGCCACGGAATGCTGGGTCAGGCTGTGGCCGTGCAGGTAGAGGTAGGCGGTGGCCGCGGCCAGGCCGCCGAGGGTCAGCAGGTTGTCCACCTTGCGGCGGCGCAGGTCCTGGTAGGCACAGGCCGCCAGCCAACCGAGCAGCATCCATGTCGCCAGCATTCGCTCGTGTCCTGCTCAGGTCAGGCCCGGATGGCCAGGCGACGCCTGCGCGGGGCAGGCGTCGGCGGGGCCGTCAGTAGAAGCGCGAGGCCAGCCAGAACAGACCGGCGGCCAGGGCCATGGAGGTGGGCAGGGTGAGGATCCAGGCCATCAGGATGTTGCGCACGGTGCCGCCCTGCAGGCCGCTGCGGTTGGCGACCATGGTGCCGGCCACGCCCGAGGACAGCACGTGGGTGGTGGACACCGGCAGGCTGTAGAGGTTGGCCATGCCGATCGCCGCGGTGGCGGTGAGCTGGGCGCTGATGCCCTGGGCGTAGGTCATGCCCTGCTTGCCGATCTTCTCGCCGACGGTGAGCACCACGCGCTTCCAGCCGACCATGGTGCCTACGCCCAGGGCCAGGGCCACCGCGATGATCACCCAGAAGGGCGCGTATTCGGTGGTGCTGGTCAGGTCCTTGCGCAGCTTCTCCAGGTCGGCCTTCTCGCGCGCCGGCAGGCTGTCGAGCTTGCCGACCTTCTTCGCGGTGTCGTCCAGGCACAGCAGGTAGCGGCGCACCTGCACGCGGCTGTCGGCGGACAGCTCGTTGTAGCTGGAGATGCCCTTGATGTCGCTCAGCAGGCCCTTGAGGGTGGACTCGGTCTGCTTCGGTTCGCAGCGGTACAGCTCGGGCATCTCGCCGTCGGCGCCCTTGCCCAGGGCGAGCATGTCGCCGAGCACGTCGGTGTGGCGCTGGTAGAACTGGCTGAGGTGGATGGCGGCGTCGCGGGTGCGTTCGATCTGGTAGGTGGTGCTGTTGAGGTCGAGGACGAACTTGGCGGGGACGATGCCGATCAGCACCAGCATGATCAGGCCGATGCCCTTCTGGCCGTCGTTGGAGCCGTGGACGAAGCTCACGGTCATGGCCGAGAGCACCAGCACCAGGCGGTTCCAGAACGGCGGGTGCTTCTTCTCGTCGACTTCGCGGCGGGTTTCCGGGGTCTTGTGCATCTTCGACAGCGGGTACATCCACTTCAGGCCGATCAGCACCAGGGCGGCGACGAAGAAGCCGGCCAGCGGCGAGAAGATCAGCGACATGGCGATGTCGATCGCCTTCTGCCAGTTCACCCCGTCGGCCAGCGGCACGCCGGTGATGACGGCGTTGGCCAGGCCGACGCCGAGGATCGAGCCGATCAGGGTGTGCGAGCTGGAGGCGGGGATGCCGAAGTACCAGGTGCCGAGGTTCCAGGCGATGGCCGCGGCCAGCAGCGAGAACACCATGGCCAGGCCGTGGCCGCTGTTGACGTTGATCAGCAGTTCCACCGGCAGCAGGTGCACGATGGCATAGGCCACGCCGACGCCACCGAGCAGCACGCCGAGGAAGTTGAAGATGCCGGAGAGGATGACCGCGCGGTAGGGCGACATGGCCTTGGTGTAGATCACCGTGGCCACCGCGTTCGCGGTGTCATGGAAGCCGTTGATGAACTCGAAGGCCAGGACGAAGCCCAGCGCCAGCACCAGGCTGATGCCTACCCAGAGGTCGAGTCCGCTGAAGAGATCGAACATGAAGTTTCTGTGACCGGTCGGTGACGGGGCGGCGATTATGCCAGAAGCGATAGGATGTCGTCTGAAACCTGAAGCGATTCTCGGAATCCAGCGACACCCGGTCGCACGGGGCTTGCAGCGCTGCGGGCAATGCTCTGCAACGTTTTCGAGGGGCCCCGCGGCTCAGTTCGCGTCCTGTTCGGCCTGGCGTTGCTGGGCCTTCTGCAGGTCGGTCTGCATCTTCTCCAGTTCCCGGTCGAAGGCCTTGTCCTGCACGGACGGGCGCTTGCGCCAGGGCTTCTTGTCGGGGTCGGGCTGGGCGGCGTAGAGGGTGACCTCGCCGCCATAGACATCCTTGTAACGCTGTTCCTGGCGCTCCAGTTCGGCGCGCAGTTCGTCTTTCGTCACCTGTGTTCCTGATGGCGTGTGGCTGATGGGGGGATATGCGGGAAAAGCATAGCAGGCGCGATTATAACCGCTGGCGGGGCGCTGTCAGCCGGGGGCGGGAAGAGCGGGTGGGTTCGCACAAATGTAACAGCAGGCTACGCTCAGGAAGCGATCAACATTCGAGGAGACCGCTCCATGATCAAGCTCCGCCTTCCCCTGCTGCTGTGTGCGCTGTTGTTCTCGGTGCAGGGTTTCGCCGCCAACACCGCCCAGCAGGAAAAGATGAAGACCTGCAACGCCGACGCCACCGCCAAGTCGCTGAAAGGTGATGAGCGCAAGACCTTCATGAGCAGCTGCCTGAAAGCCGGCGGCGGCGATACCGGCAAGAAGCTGACGCCGCAGCAGGAGAAGATGGCCCAGTGCAACAAGGACGCCGCGACCAAGGCGCTGAAGGGTGATGAGCGCAAGACGTTCATGAGTGGTTGTTTGAAGAAATAGCGGAGGCGGGGCGCTGGTGTGGCCGGGGCGTTCGGCGTGGCCGGTGAACCCGATCGCGGACGAAGTCCGCTCCTACGCCCGTGCTTCCCTGTAACCGTAGGAGCGGACTCCGTCCGCGATTCGGCGGATAACGCCATACGCCAAGCCCACCGTAGGGCGTATAACCGTTCGCGGTTATCCGCCGCCACACCCAAGCCCCCAGCCAACGCCCAGGCCAGCCCCGGAGCCGCCGGGCGCCAAGGCCAAACGGCGGATAACGCGGAGCGTTATTCGCCCTACGGACTTCCAGAGAAACATCCGCGCGCACCGGAACGCCCCTTCAGAAGGCCGAGCGAAACCGGCGCTCAGGAGGTCATGCGACATGGATGTCGCGAGAGCCCCGCGGGCTACAGGGACGTACCCTCGGGGCGGGCCTCCGTGGCGGGGGAGTTCGCGAGGGTAGCCCGACTCTGTCGGGCCCGTATGCGGGGCAAGCCTTTTTGGTTCCTTTTTGCGGGGGTGGCCTTCCACCGTTTGACAAAAGGGACTCGCCCGAGGGGGCGAAACGAGAAGGTCGGGCGGACTCGGAGCGGCGCAGAAACACCCAAGCCAAGGCAGCTGGGTTATTCCCCTTCGGGCCAGCGCAAGCGCTGTTCGCGATGGAGCCGCGTCCCGCGTTCGCGGGAATGACGGGGTTAAGGAAGGAGCGAGAGGGCAAGGTTCACGAGCCCCGCCCGTTCAAACCCCCGAACACAACAACCAGGCCACCGCCAGCAGATAGAACAACACCGACCCATCCTCGCCCAACGGCGATTGAAGAACATGCCGTGCGTTCATGTTCATGCCTTCACCTCCGCCGACCAGTAACCCTGGGCATTGCGGAAAGGCTGCCGGGCCATCTGCTCCGGGCGGGTGATGCCGTTGGCGCGCAGGGCATTGACCAGCGCCGAGAAGGACTTCGCGGTATAGCTCATGGCGGGCTCCTTGCGTTCCGTCAGTGGGGGACGGAGCTATGAAAACGCAACGGCCACCATCAACGGAAATGGAACTTCCTGCTTTCGACTATTGATGAAATCGATGAAAGGCCCGGCTCACCAGTCCAACTGCAACTGGCTGTCGAACTGCCGCGGCCGGCCCGTCAGCGGGTCGTCGAAGGCCAGGTGCCGGGCCAGCAGCTGCAGCGGGTGGGAATAGTTGTCGCTGCGCCGCTGCTCTTCCGGCAGCAGCTGTGGATAAAGCGGATCGTTGCGCAGCGCCGCGCCCAGGGCGGCCATGTGCACGCGCAACTGGTGGCGCTTGCCGCTCACCGGGTAGAGCGCGTAGCGCCACCAGTGCTCGCGGCGCTCCAGCACCTCGATGCGGGTTTCGCTGTTGATCGCGCCCTCGGCCTCGCGCATGAGGATGAAGGGCTCGCCGTCCACCAGGCGGCTGCGCCGCACGTGGGGGAAGTCCAGCTGCGGCAGCGGCGGGGCGATCGCCTCGTAGCGCTTGTGCATGCGCCGCTCGCGGAACAGCGCCTGGTAGGCCGCGCGGCTGGCCGGGTTGGCGGAGAACAGCACCAGCCCGGCGGTGGGCCGGTCGATGCGGTGCAGCGGCACCAGCAGCGGGTTGTCCAGGCGCCGGGCCAGGCGCGCCAGCAGTGTCTGTTCGACGTACTGGCCGGAGGGCGTCACCGGCAGGAAGTGCGGCTTGTCGACCACCACCAGGTGTTCGTCGACGTGCAGGATGCGTTCTTCGAAGGGGATCGGCGTTTCCGCTTCCACCTCGCGGAAGTAGTGCACGCGCAGGCCCTCGCGGTGCGGTGTGCTGGCGTCCAGCGGCTTGCCCTCGGCGTCCAGCACGCGGCCGCGGGCCAGGCGCTGCAGCCAGGTCTCGCGGGGGATCGCCGGGAAGCGCGCGCACAGGCAGTCGAGCACCGTCGACCAGGGCCCGGCCGGCAGGTGCAGGGTACTGGCGCGGTGCTGGGCGGCGGAAAACGGCTTCTCGGACATGGTCGGCGGTGGCGGTCGGGGGCGTGCATTAGGCCGCAGATGGTTGCGTCCGTCAAAGACCGCTCGGCATCTCAGGCCGGGTTGACCTCGACCGTCACGTGGGCCAGTTCCTCGTGTTCCACCAGCAGCGCCTTGAAGTCCTCCGGCCGCGCCGGGCTGGCGCTGCTGAGGCTGAGGATGCAGGCGTACTTGCGCTTGCCCACCCGCCACAGGTGCAGGTCGGTGATGCGCGCCGGGTAGGGGCCGGCGGCGATGGCCTGGCGCACTTCCTCCAGCACCGGCGCGTCCATCTCCGCGTCGAGCAGCACCCGGCTGCTCTGGCGCAGCAGGCCGCGGGCCCAGATCGCCACCAGCACGGCGCCGACGATGCCCATCAGCGGGTCGAGCCAGGCCGCGCCCCAGAGCATGCCGCCGAGCAGCGCGACCATGGCCAGCACCGAGGTGGCGGCGTCGGCCAGCACGTGCAGGTAGGCGGCGCGCAGGTTGAGGTCGTGGCCATGGGCGTGTCCGTGGCCATGGGCGTGTCCGTGGTCATGGTGGTGATCGTGATCATGGCCATGCCCGTGGTCATGACCGTGATGGTCGCGCAGCAGCCAGGCGCAGGCCAGGTTGACCAGCAGGCCGAGCGCGGCGATGGCGATGGCCTGGGCGTAGTGGATGGGCGAGGGCGCGAGCAGCCGCGCCAGCGACTCGAACAGCATCAGCGCCGCCACGGCGAGCAGCAGCAGGGCGCTGCTGTAGCTGGCCAGCACCTCGATCTTCCAGGTGCCGAAGGCGAAGCGCCCGTCGCCCTTCAGGCGCCGCGCCGCGACGTAGGCGAAGAACGCCAGGCCCAGGGCCAGGGCATGGGAGCTCATGTGCCAGCCGTCGGCGAGCAGGGCCATGGAGTTGAAGTACCAGCCGCCGGCGATCTCCAGCACCATCATCAGCGCGGTGAGCACCACCGCGCGCAGGGTGTTGCGCTCGGCCAGCGGGTTGCTTTCGTTGAAGTCGTGCTGGTGCGACTGGTCGAGGGCGGGGGCTGGCATGCGAAAATGTCCCGGAGTCATTTTCAGATACTATACCCCAGTATACTTTCAGGACGTCAGCCCATGGCCCACACCATCCGTGACAAACGCAAGCTGCTCACCCGCATCCGCCGCATCAAGGGGCAGAGCGAGGCGCTGGAACGGGCGCTGGAGAAGGAGGAGGGCGACTGCGCCGCGGTGCTGCAGCAGATCGCGGCGATCCGCGGCGCGGTCAACGGCCTGATGGCCGAGGTGCTGGAAGGGCACCTGCGCGAGCACCTGGCGGCCGAGGCGCGCACGCCGCAACAGCGCGCGGAAGACCTCGACCAGGTGATGAGCGTGCTGCGTTCCTACCTGAAGTAGCTCAGTGGGACAGCCGCGCGGCCAGTTCGTCGACTTCCTCGGCCCAGTCCGAGTCCTCTTCCAGGGCCTCGCGGATGAAGGCCGCCTGGGCTTCGTTCCAGAAGGGCGCGTCGGCCAGGGCCTGGTCCGCGGGCAGGCGGTGCGCGGCGAGGAAGGCGTCGATCTCCTGGCGGCCGCTGGGCAGGCCCAGTTGCTTGAACAGTTCGGCGAAGGTGTGGGGTGTGGTGTCCATGGCGGGCCTCCTGTGGTCGGTCGTGCATCAACTATAGGCGTTCGGCGCGGGCCGGTCGGCCGCGGAATCGATAGGTGGCTTTCAATTTTCACGGCGTCGGGCAATGATGGCGCAGTCCCTGACATCCCCTCGCGCCAGGCCCGTTCATGAGCTCTCCCGAGCAGCGTCCGCACGCCGTCACCCTGCAGATCGTCTCGATCGTCAGCTTCACCTTCCTGCTGTTCCTGTGCATCGGCTTCCTGCTGCCGGTGCTGCCCGGCTTCGTCCACCACGAGCTGGGTTTCGACGCCACCACCGCCGGCCTGGTGATCGGCGCGCAATACCTGGCGACTCTCGCCTCGCGGCCGCTGGCCGGGCGCCTGACCGACGCCCTGGGGGCCAAACGCGCGGTGATCTACGGCCTGCTCAGCCTGGCCGGCGGCGGGGCGCTGGTGCTGCTGGCCACCAGCCTGCAGGCGCTGGCCTGGACGAGCCTGGCGCTGCTGCTGGGCAGCCGCCTGCTGATCGGCTTCGCCCAGGGCCTGATGGGCATCGGCACGGCGAGCTGGGGCATCGCCCGGGTCGGCGCGCAGAACACCGCGCGGGTGATCTCCTGGAACGGCATCGTCTGCTACGGCGGCATCGCCCTGGGCGCGCCGCTGGGCGTGGGCATGGCCGCGCACCTGGGGCTGTGGAGCCTGGGCGCCGGCATCCTGGCGCTGGCCGGGCTCGGCCTGCTGCTGGCCCGCGGCAAGGCGCCGGCGCCGATCATCGCCGGCACGCGCATGGCCTTCTTCGCCGTGCTCGGCCGGGTACTGCCCTACGGTATGTGCGTGGCCCTGGGCTCCATCGGCTTCGGCAGCCTGGCCACCTTCATCACCCTCTACTACGGCAGCCGCGGCTGGGCCGACCCGGCCTGGTGCCTGAGCCTGTTCGGCATCAGCTTCGTCGGCGCGCGGCTGCTGCTGTCCTGGACCATCAACCGCTTCGGCGGCTTCAACGTGGCGGTGCTCTGCCTGCTGGTGGAAAGCGCCGGCCTGCTGCTGTTGTGGCAGGCGCCGAGCCCGGCCTTCGCCCTGCTCGGCACGGCGCTGACCGGCGCCGGGCTGTCGCTGGTGTACCCGGCGCTGGGCGTCGAGGCGGTGCTGCGCATTCCCGCCGCCAGCCGCAGTTCGGCGCTGGGCGCCTACGCGCTGTTCTTCGACCTGGCCCTGGGCCTGGCCGGCCCGCTGATGGGCGCGGTGGCCGCGCACTCAGACTACGCCAGTATCTTCCTGGTGGCCGCGCTGCTGGCCGCCTGCGGCTTCCTCATCTGCCTCTGGCTGCTGCGCTTCACCCGCCAGCGCCACGAGGAACTGGACTTCGACTAGACTGCGGCATTCCCCGCCGTGACCGCTTCCCATGGACATCGAACTGGCGCGCACCTTCCTGGAAATCGCCCGTGGCGGCAGCTTCGTCGCCGCCGCGCAGCGCCTGCACGTGACCCAGACCACGGTCACCGCGCGGGTGCACAACCTCGAGACGCAACTGGGCTGCCGGCTGTTCCAGCGCAGCCGCGCCGGCGCCCGGCTGACCGATGACGGCGAGCGCTTCCTCGGCTACGCCAACCAGCTGGTGCAGACCTGGGACGCGGCGCGCCGCGACCTGCCGTTGCCGGCGGGCTACCGCGAGGTGCTCAACATCGGCGGCGAGCTGAGCCTGAGCAACCCGCTGATGCTCGCCTGGACGGTGCGCCTGCGCCAGCGCATGCCGGCCCTGGCCCTGCACGCCGAGATCGGCAGCGGCGAGCGCCTGCAGAAGCAGCTGGAGCTGGGCGTGCTCGACGCCGCGCTGGTCTACCGCCCGGACTACTGGCCGGGCATGCAGGTGGAGCAGTTGCTGGAGGAGAAGCTGATCCTGGTGCGCTCGACGCAGCAGCCGGAGCCCTACATCTACATCGACTGGGGCGAGGAATTCCGCCGCCAGCACGACGCCGCGCTGCCCGACCGGGCCCACGCCGCCACCAGCTTCAGCCTCGGCCCGCTGGCTTTGCAGCACCTGCTGCAATGCGGCGGCAGCGGCTACTTCCGCACGCGGGTGGTGCACAGCTACCTGCAGGCCGGGGTGCTGGAGCGGGTGCCGCTGGCGCCGGAATTCATCTACCCGACCTACCTGGTGTATTCCCGCGAGAAGGATTCGCCGGCGCTGCAGAACGCCCTGGCCATCCTCCGCGAGGTGGTGGCCGGGGACATCGACTGGTCGCAGCGCTGGGACTACGAGGCCTAGACCGCCACCTGCAGGGCGCGCTCGGCCTGCACCTGCGGCTGCAGCCAGAGGTGGCGGAAGGCGGCGATCAGGTCGGTCTGGCTGAGCATGCCGACCAGCCGGCCGGCACCGTCGACCACCGGCAGGCAGTGCCGGCCCTGGTCGGAGAGCAGCTGGATCAGCTCCGTCAGCTGGGCGTCCTCGCGCAGCGACTGCACGCGGTGCGTCATCAGGTTGCCGACGCGCTGGCCGAAGGGCGAGCGCAGGCGGCGCTGGCCGCGGAACAGGTCGCTCAAGGTGAGGATGCCCACCAGGTGGCCGCGGTCGAGCACCGGCAGGGCCTTGAGGTGGTGCTTGTCGAGCAGGCCCCAGGCTTCCTCGATGCGCGCGTCCGGGCTGACCGAGCGGATGTCGCGGGACATGATGTCGCGCGCGCGGATGCCGCCCAGCAGGCGTTCGCTGGCGTGCTTCTCGGCGGCCAGCAGCAGGCGTTCGAGGTCCTCGGGGGTGACGTCGACGAAGCCGCCGGCGCTGGCCAGGGCGCTTTCCAGGTCGTCGGCGTGCAGGCCCAGGCGCTCGCCGGGCAGCGGGTCGGCGGTCAGGTGCGGGTTGCTGGCCGGGACGGCGAGCTTGCGCGGGTAGGGCGCGCGGGTGAGGTTGTTGTAGACCAGGGCCAAGCCGATCAGCGCCAGCGAGGCCACGCCCACCGGCAGCAGCAGGTGCAGCAGATGCTGGTCCACCAGCGGCCCGCCCACGGCGAGGCTGAAGGCCATGGCCGTGCTCGGCGGGTGCAGGCAGCGCAGGCCGAGCATCAGCAGCACCGCCACCACCATGGACAGCGACGCCTGCGGCCAGCTGTGGCCGAGCCAATGGCCGAGCAGCAGGCCCACCAGCGCCGCCACCAGGTTGCCGCCCAGCAGCGACCAGGGCTGCGCCAGCGGGCTGGACGGCACGGCGATGGCCAGCAGGGCGGAGGCGGCCAGCGGCGGGCCGATGCGCAGCATGGTGTCGACGCCGAACAGCCAGGCGCACAAGGGCATGCACAGGCCCAGGGCGAACCCGCAGCCGAGCACGGCGCGCAGCCAGTCGCGGTTGGACGAGGGGCCGGCGCAGGGCGCCAGGCGGTGCAGCCAGGCGCCGAAGGCAGCGGCTTTCATCGCGGCACCTCGCGGGAGGCGCCGGGAAGGGGGGCAGTCAATGGATGCATGTCACGCAGGCACCGCGCATCACGAGTCCGGCCTGGGCCGGTCGGGCGGGCGCTTCCTTATGGTTGGTCGAGCGGCGATTCGTCGCAGGGGCGAGGCCGACGGCCATCCTAGACAGCGTGACGATCCATATCCAATGAATGTTATTGCTGTTTGAGTGCAATATCGGTGAAGTGTGGGCTCGCCCGCGCGGGCCTCACACCGGCGGGAAGGCCTTGAACGCCACCAGCGTCTCGGCGTAGGCGGTCCAGTCGCGCAGGGCCGGGTAGTCCCCGGCGGCCACGCGTTCGGCGTGCACCAGCTGGATGAAGGTCCAGGCCACGGCGGCGCTCAGGCTGGCCTGGTCCAGGCGGCCGTCGCGCGGCAGCGGCTGGGTCAGCAGCTCCAGTTCCAGGCCGGCGCAGGCGGCGCGCAGCTGCTGGTCCACCCGGGCGTACCAGGCGGCGTCGCGGCGGGCCTCGTCGCGCTGCAGCTCGTAGTACAGCTGCACGGCCTTCTCGCAGGCCGCCAGGGCCAGGCCCAGCAGGCGCGTGGCGCGCACCCGCTCGGCCGGCTCGGCGGGCATCAGGCTGCGCCCGGCCTGGTGTTCGGCCAGGTCGATGATCAGGCTCGAATCCATCAGCACCTGGCCGTCGTCCAGCACCAGGCTGGGCGCCTTGACCACCGGGTTGATGGCGCGGAATTCCTCGACGTGGCGGAACACCGAGAGCGAGCGGTGGCTGAAGTCGACGTCCAGCAGGCGCAGGCTGATGGCCACGCGGCGGACGTAGGGCGAGTCGAGCATTCCGATCAGTTGCATGGAGGCATCCTGTTATTGGAGATTACATGGGGTGGCCGGCTGCGAAGGCCGCATGGCTGTGCTGTTGTCGCCAAATCTAGCGGCTGGAAAGGCCGGAAAAAATCGACGATTTATAACCGCAAGGGTTAGCGGAACTTACATGAGCGCCTATCCACCCCTGTCCGCGCTGCGCAGCTTCGAGGCCGTGGCCCGGCTCGGCAGCGTGACCCAGGCCGCCGCCGAGCTGCACGTCACCCACTCGGCGGTCAGCCAGCAGGTACGCCAACTGGAGGAACTGCTCGGCGTCACCCTGCTGCAGCGCGAGGGCCGCGGCCTGCGCCTGAGCGAGGAGGGCCGCCTCTACGCCCTGCAGGTGCGCCGCGCCCTGCGCGACATAGCCGAAGCCACGCGCCTGGCGCGGGCGCGGCCCAGCGAGGGGGAACTGGTGGTGGCGGTGCTGCCGTCCTTCGCCCAGCAATGGCTGCTGCCGCGCCTGCCGGCGTTCCGCGAACGTCATCCCGAATACCGCCTGCGCCTGCTGGCCAGCCTGGAAGTGATCGACCTGCGCCAGGGCCTGGCCGACGTGGCCATCCGCATCGGCCAGGGGCACTGGGAGGGCCTGGCCCAGCAACGCCTGTTCGACGACGAACTGCTGGCGGTCTGCGCCCCGCACTTCAACGGCGGGCGCCTGCCGCGCACGCCGCAGCAGATCCTCGCTGGCCCGCTGATCCACGGCTTCGAGTCCTGGCTGCCCTGGTGCCAGGCGGCGGGCGTGGCGCTGCCCGAAGGCGACGGCCTGTTCACCGTCAACGATTCCAACCTGGTGGTGGAAGCCCTGCGCCTGGGCCTGGGCATAAGCGTCGAACGCCGCAGCCTGGTGGCCGGCGCCCTGGCCCGCGGCGAACTGGTGCAACTGGGCGAGGTCAGCGCGCCCTACGCCTACCCCTACTGGCTGGTGTGGCCACAGCGGGAGGAGACGCGGACCAAGGTGGCGGTGTTTGCACAGTGGTTGGCGGAGGAGGTGGAAGAGTACCTGGGGCGGGGTGATTCGCGTCCATCGTAGGGCGGATAACCGTCCGCGATTATCCGCCGTTGGCTGTGCCACCGGGGTGTCCGGCGTGGGCGGTGAATCCAATCGCGGACGGAGTCCGCTCCTACGTCCGTGCTTTCTTGTAACCTACGGATTTCCCGAGAGATTTAGGTGCTGAGTTCAAGAGCGCCCTCTCCCCAACCCTCTCCCTGAAGGGAGAGGGGGCTGTTCGGAGTGGGTGGGGAGTTTGGAGTCAGCCTGATACTCCCTAACCTCACCCCGTCATTCCCGCGAACGCGGGAACCCAGTGACTGCGGGGTTCGCGAGCAAGCTCGCTCCTACGAAGAGCAAAGCAGCTCTGCTCTGGCTTTTGCTCTTGAGTCTTCCAGAGAAACATCCGCGCACTCCGGAACGCCCCTTCAGAAGGCCGAGCGAAACCCGCGCTCAGGAGGTCATGCGACATGGATGTCGCGAGAGCCCCGATGGGCTACAGGGACGTACCCTCGGGGCGGGCCTCCGTGGCGGGGGAATTCGCGAGGGTAGCCCGACTCTGTCGGGCCCGTATGCGGGGCAAGCCTTTTTGGTTCCTTTTGTGGCGTTTGACAAAAGGGACTCGCCCGAGGGGGCGAAACAAAAAATCTCCGCAGACTCGGTGCGGCGCGCTACACCAAGCTCAACCCAAAAGTCACTGGGTTCCCGCGTTCGCGGGAATGACGAGTTCAAGATCGAAGCACGCGCTTAGCGACACAGACCGTCGCCCCACCCCGATAAAATCCCCCCTCGCAGGAAAAACCCTCCCACCCCACCCCGGCTTCTGCTCAAATTGCCGGGCCCCCCCCGGCAAACCTGGAGAAACGATGAGCGAAGCCCTGAGCCCCGGCCTGATGGTCATCCACGGCAACCACCCCGAGGCGCTGCGCGACCTGTTGGTGGCCTGGATGGCGCGCTACCCGCTGGCGCCGCTGGAAAGCGAAACCATCCTGGTGCAGAGCAACGGCATCGCCCAGTGGCTGAAGCTGGCCCTGGGCCGCGACGTCGCCGACGGCGGTTGCGGCATCACCGCGGCGCTGGACGTGCAGCTGCCCGCGCAGTTCCTCTGGCGCGCCTACCGCGGCGCGCTGGGCAAGGACCAGGTGCCGGAAGTCTCGGTGCTGGACAAGGCGCCGCTCACCTGGCGCCTGATGCGCCTGCTGCCGACCCTGCTGGCGCGCGAGGAATTCCAGGCCCTGCGCCGCTTCCTCGCCGACGACGCCGACCTGCGCAAGCGCTACCAACTGGCCGAGCGCCTGGCCGACCTGTTCGACCAGTACCAGGTGTACCGCGCCGACTGGCTGGAAGACTGGAGCGAGCACCGCGACCAGCTGCGCACCGCCGGCGGCAACCTCCGCCCGCTGAACGAAGACGAGCGCTGGCAGGCCGAGCTGTGGCGCGCCCTGCTGGCGGAGGTGGGCGAGGACGGCCTGGCCGGCAGCCGCGCCGGCGTGCACCGGCGCTTCCTCGAACGCCTGCGCGAAGGCGCGCCGCCCAAGGGCCTGCCGCGCCGGGTGGTGGTGTTCGGCATCTCCGCCATGCCGGCGCAGACGGTGGAGGCCCTGGCCGCGCTGGCGCAGGTGGCCCAGGTGCTGCTGTGCGTGCACAACCCCTGCCGCCACCACTGGGCCGACATCGTCGCCGACAAGGACCTGCTGCGCCACGAGTACCGCCGCCAGCAGCGCCGCCCCGGCGTGCCGCTGCAGCTGGACGACGACCTCCAGCACCAGTACGCCCAGCCGCTGCTGGCCGCCTGGGGCAAGCAAGGCCGCGACTACATCAACCTGCTCGACCAGTACGACAACCCCGAGAGCTACCGCAGCCGCTTCGGCGAGGTCAGCGGCGGGCGCATCGATCTGTTCAGCGAAGAGTCGCCCGCGCACCTGCTCGGCCAGTTGCAGGACGACATCCTCGAATTGCGCCCGCTGGCCGAGACCCGCGCGCAATGGCCGGCCCTGGAGCCGGCGCGGGACCGCTCCGTCCGCTTCCACCTGGCCCACAGCGCCCAGCGCGAGGTGGAGGTGCTGCACGACCAGCTGCTGGCGCGCTTCGACGCCGACCCCACGCTGCGCCCGCGCGACGTCATCGTCATGGTCCCCGACATCGACGCCTACGCGCCGCACATCCAGGCGGTGTTCGGCCAGCTCGGGCGCGACGACCGGCGCTTCATCCCCTTCACCCTGGCCGACCAGGGCCAGCGCGGCCGCGAGCCGCTGCTGGTGGCCCTGGAGCACCTGCTGCAACTGCCCGACAGCCGCTTCGCGGTGAGCGAAATCCTCGACCTGCTGGACGTCGGCGCCCTGCGCGCGCGCTTCGGCATCGGCGAGGCCGACCTGCCGCTGCTGCAACGCTGGATCGACGGCGCCGGGGTGCGCTGGGGCCTGGACGGCGAGCAGCGCGAAGACCTCGGCCTGCCCGCCGCCGAAGAGGCCAACACCTGGCGCTTCGGCCTGCGGCGCATGCTGCTGGGCTTTGCGGTGGGCGAGGGCGAGGCCTTCCAGGGCATCCAGCCCTACGCCGAGATCGGCGGCCTGGACGCCGCCGTGCTCGGCCCCCTGGCCGGCCTGCTGCAGCGCCTGGCCGAGGCCTGCGAGCGCCTGGCCGAGCCGGCGCCGCCGGAGGTCTGGCGCGAGCGCCTGCGCCAACTGCTCGACGATTTCTTCCTGACCCGCGACGAGCACGACGAACTGCTGCGCCAGCAACTGCTGCAACTGCTCGAACGCTGGCTGGAAACCTGCGGGCGCGCCGCCTTCGGCGAACCGCTGCCGCTGTCGGTGGTGCGCGAGGCCTGGCTCGGCGGCCTCGACGCCGGCGGCCTGAACCAGCGCTTCCTGGCCGGCGCGGTGAGCTTCTGCACGCTGATGCCGATGCGCGCCATTCCCTTCCGCGTGGTCTGCCTGCTGGGCATGAACGACGGCGACTACCCGCGCCAGCAGCCGCCGCTGGACTTCGACCTGATGCGCAACGACTACCGCCCCGGCGACCGCTCGCGGCGCGAGGACGACCGCTACCTGCTGCTCGAAGCCGTGCTCTCGGCGCGCGACCAGCTGTACGTCAGCTGGGTGGGCCGCAGCATCCGCGACAACAGCGAGCGCCCGCCCTCGGTGCTGATCGGCCAGCTGCGCGACCACCTGGCGGCCGGCTGGTCGTTGCCCGGCCAGCCCGGCGACGGCAAGGCGCTGCTCCACGCGCTGACCACCGAACATCCGCTGCAACCCTTCAGCCGCCGCTACTTCGAAGGCCGGGGCGAGGGCGTCGACGGCTTCTACACCTACGCCCGCGAATGGCGCGAGGTGCACCGCGACGACGAGCCGGCGGAACAGGCCGAGGCGCCGCTGCCCGAACTGCTGCCGGACGCGCCCATCGGCCTGCGCGTGCTCGCCGACTTCCTCGCCAGCCCGGTCAACGCCTTCTTCCAGCAGCGCCTGAAGGTGCGCTTCGCCGAGGAAGACCTGACCGGCCACGACGAGGAAACCTTCGCCCTCGACGGCCTGCAGGTCTGGCAGCTGCAGTTCGAACTGTGCGAGCGCCTGCGCCCGTGGATCGAGCAGCACTGGGCCGACGGTGAACTACCCGGCCGCATCGAGGGGCAACTGGCGCGCCTGCGCGGCGAGGGGCGCCTGCCGCTGGCGGCCTTTGGCGCCTTCAGTGCCCGCGAGCTGAGCGCGCCGCTGGGCGAACTGCTGACGCGCTACCGCGAGGAGCTGGAGCACTGGAGCGAGGCCGAGGAAGGCCAGCGCGAGCTTATCCACAGCCACTCGGCCAGCGGCGTGGAGCTGGGCGACTGGCTCGGCGGCCTGCGGCGCAACGCCGAGGGCCAGTGGGCCAGCGTGCAACTGGTCAGCGGCAAGCTGCACGAAGGCCGCGGCTACAAGTGGCACAGCCTGGTGCGCCACTGGGTGCGCCACCTGGGCCTGCAACTGTGCGGCGCGCCGGTGCGCAGCCTGCTGGTCAGCCAGACCGGCACCCTGGAACTGCCGCCGCTGACCGCGGAGATCGCCCGTGGCCACCTGGACGCGCTGATCACCGCCTGGCTCGAAGGCCTGCGCCGGCCGCTGCCGGTGGCCTGCAAGGCGGCCTTCGCCTGGCTGGGTGCCGGCGGTGACGAAGCCCGCGCCGCCAGCGAGGCGGCCAAGCGCTACGACGGCGGCTTCGGCAGCAGCGGCGAGGCGACTTCCTCGCCGGCCCTGGCGCGGGTCTACCCGGACTTCGCCAGCCTCAACGCCAGCGGCGAATTCGCCACCTGGGCCGAGAACCTCTACGGCCCGCTGTACCAGCTGCTGCAACGCCGCGACGACGAGGAGCAAGGCCAATGAGCCGCGAACTGCGCGCCCTGGAATTCCCCCTGCATGGCAGCCGCCTGATCGAGGCCAGCGCCGGCACCGGCAAGACCTTCACCATCGCCCTGCTGTACCTGCGCCTGGTGCTCGACCACGGCGGCGAACTGGCCTTCAGCCGGCCGCTGAGCCCGCCGGAAATCCTCGTGGTGACCTTCACCGACGCCGCCACCCAGGAGCTGCGCGAACGCATCCGCGCGCGCCTGGGCGAGGCCGCCGCCTGCTTCGCCGAGCCGGCGCTGCAGCACGACGCGCTGCTGGTCGAGCTGCGCGCCAGCTACCCGGAGCAGCGCTGGCCCGGCTGCGCGCGCCTGCTGCGCCTGGCCGCCGAATGGATGGACGAGGCCGCCGTGTCGACCATCCACAGCTGGTGCTACCGCATGCTCCGCGAGCACGCCTTCGACAGCGGCAGCCTGTTCACCCAGGACCTGATCACCGACCAGAGCGAACTGCTCGCCGAAGTGGTGCGCGACTACTGGCGGCGCAACTTCTACCCGCTGCCGGCGCCGGCGGCGAAGGTGGTCGGCGACATCTACAAGGGCGGCCCCGAGGCCCTGGCGCGCCTGCTGCAGCCCTTGCTGGCGCAACAGGAGGCCGGCTTCCGCTATGCCGACCAGCCGCTGAGCGCGCCCGGCTCGCTGCGCGAGCTGCTGGAGGAAACCGGCGCCTTCTACGCGCGCCTGGACGAACTGGAGCAGCAGGCCCGCGCCGCCTGGGCCGCCGACGCCCAGGGCCTGCGCCAACTGCTCATCGACCTGCGCCCGCAGCTCAACGGCAACAGCTACCGCAACAAGGACGACGACGCCGTCTTCGAAGGTTGGCTGCAGGCGCTGGAAGCCTGGAGCCTGGGCGGCGAAGCGCCGGAAAACCTCCACCGCTTCGGCCAGACGCGGATCAAGGTGAAGGGCAAGACGCCGGTGCCCGAGCATGTCGCGTTCCAGGCCATCGATGCCTGGCTGGAAGCCGCCGAGCAGCAGCCGGACATCGCCCCGCAACTGCTGCTGCACGCCCTGGGCGAAGTCAGCCGCGCCCTGGAGGCGGAGAAGCAGCGCCGCGCCGAACTGGGCTTCGACGACCTGCTGGCGCGCCTGGACCGCGCCCTGGCCGGCCCCGGCGGCGAGCACCTGGCCGAGCGCATCCGCGAGCAGTTCCCGGTGGCGCTGATCGACGAATTCCAGGACACCGACCCGCTGCAGTACCGCATCTTCGAGCGCATCTACCGCATCGCCGACAACCCCAGGGATTGCGGCCTGTTCATGATCGGCGACCCCAAGCAGGCGATCTACGCCTTCCGCGGCGCCGACATCCACACCTACCTGCGCGCCCGCGCCGCCACCGCCGGGCGCCACTACACCCTGGGCACCAACTACCGCTCGACCCTCGCCGTGGTGGAGGCGGTGAACCACTGCTTCGCCTTCGCCGAGGGCCGCGAACGCGGCGCCTTCCGCTTCGCCGCGCAGGGCGACAACCCGGTGCCGTTCCAGGCGGTGGCCGCCAAGGGCCGAGACGAGCGCCTGCTGATCGACGGCGAGGAAGCCGCGGCGCTGACCCTCTGGCAACTGGAGAACGACGGCCAGGTGGTTGGCAGCCGGCTCTACCGCGAGCAGATGGCCGCCGGCGCCGCCAGCGCCATCCGCCACTGGCTGAGCCTGGCCCAGCAGGGCCGCGCCGGGCTGTACAAGGCCGATGGCACGGGCCGGGCGCTGCGCCCGGCGGACATCGCCATCCTGGTGCGCGGGCGCAGCGAGGCTGAGGCGGTGCGCGCGGAACTGGCGGCGCGGCGCCTGGCCAGCGTCTACCTGTCCGACCGCGACTCGGTGTTCGACAGCCCCGAGGCCGGCGACCTGCTGCACTGGCTGCGCGCCTGCGCCGAGCCGGGCAACGACGCCCTGCTGCGCAGCGCCCTGGCCACCCGCACCCTGGGCCTGGGCTGGCAGACCCTGGAGCGGCTGAACCAGGACGAACAGTTCTGGGAAGGCATGCTCATGCGCTTCCGCGACTACCGCAGCCAGTGGCAGCAGCAGGGCGTGCTGCCCATGCTGCGCCGGCTGCTGGCCGACTTCGAACTGCCGGCGCGGCTGCTGCAACGCGCCGACGGCGAGCGCAGCCTGACCAACCTGCTGCACCTGGCCGAATGGCTGCAGCGCGAGGCCGCCGAGCTGGACGGCGAGCACGCCCTGCTGCGGGTGCTGGCCGAGCAGCTGGCCAGCCCGTCGAGCGAGGAAATCCTCCGTCTGGAAAGCGACGCCGACCTGATCAAGGTGGTGACCATCCACAAGTCCAAGGGCCTGGAATACCCGCTGGTGCTGCTGCCGTTCATCTGCAGCTGGAAGGAGCTGGACGGCAAGAGCCAGACTCCGCCCAGCTTCCAGGGCGAGGAGGGCAAGGTGATCGAACTGGCGCGCGGCAAGGACCTGGCCGAGGCCGCCTACCGCCTGGCCAACGACGAACGCCTGGGCGAGGACATGCGCCTGCTCTACGTGGCCCTGACCCGCGCCCGCCATGCCCTGTGGCTGGGCGTGGCGCCGCTGGTGGCGGGCAACGCGAAGAACCCCGAGCTGCACAAGGGCGCCTTCGGCTACCTGCTCGGCGGCGGCGCGGCCATCGCCCTGGATGGCTTTGCCGGCTGCCTGCAGGCCCTGGGCGGCGGCTGCCCCGGCATCCGCATCGAACCCGTGCCGGCGGTGGACGCCACGGCCTACGACGAGGCCCGCGCCGGCCTGCTCGGCCAGGCCCGCGAACCGCAGCGGCGGGTGGCGGAGAAATGGTGGATCGCCAGCTATTCCGCGCTGGCCACCCTGGACGCCGAAGGCGACGCGCCGGCGCCGGCCAGCGAACCCATCAGCGCCGAAGAGGCCACCCTGCGCGAAGGCGACGCCGACAGCGCCGCGGCCGAACTGGCCCAGGCCGCGCCGGCCGCCGGCAGCCTGCACGCCTTCCCGCGCGGGCCCAACCCCGGCAGCTTCCTCCATGGCCTGCTGGAATGGGCCGCCGACGAGGACTTCGCCGCCGTGGCGGAGCAACCCGAGGCCCTGCGCGACCTGATCGCCCGGCGTTGCCAGCTGCGCGGCTGGGAAGCCTGGATCGAGCCCCTGGCGCAGTGGCTGCCGGCCTTCCTCCAGGCCAGCCTGGCGGTGCCCGGCGCGGCGCCGGTGCAACTGGCGGCGCTGGCCAGCTACCAGAAGGAAATGGAGTTCTGGTTCGCCGTGAAACCCACCGACAGCACCCGCCTCGATGCCGCCGTGCGCGCCCACGTGCTGCCCGGCGAGGCGCGCCCGGCGCTGCAGCCGACGCAGCTGGGCGGCATGCTCAAGGGCTTCATCGACCTGGTCTTCGAACACGAGGGGCGCTACTACGTGGCCGACTACAAATCCAACTGGCTCGGCCCCGACGCCGCCGCCTACACCGCGCCGGCCCTGCGCGCGGCTGTGCTGGAGCACCGCTACGACCTGCAGTACGCGCTCTACCTGTTCGCCCTGCACCGCCTGCTCAAGGCGCGCCTGGCGGACTACGACTACGACCGCCACGTGGGCGGCGCGCTCTACCTGTTCCTGCGCGGCGGCGAGCACGGCGTGTTCCACGAACGCCCGCCGAAGGCGCTGATGGAGGCGCTGGAAGCGCTGTTCAGCCAACACGCCGAGGAGGTGCCGGCATGACCCGCGAGCAACTGCTGGAACTGCTCGGCCAATGGGCCGAACGCGGCTGGCTGCGCGAGCTGGACCGCGCCTTCGCGGCCTTCCTGGTGGAACAGGCGCCCGACGCCGAGCCGCTGCTGATCCTCGCCGCCGCCCTGGCCAGCCACCAGCTGGGCCGCGGCCACGTGTGCCTGGACCTGGCCGCGACCCTCGCCGACAGCCGCTTCGCCCTGTCGCTGCCGCCGGACGGCGAACTGGAAGGCACGCCGCTGACTCTGCCCGGCGAACTGCTCGACGGCCTCGACCTGGCCGCCTGGCAGGCCGCCCTGGCCGACCCGCGCCTGGTGGGCGAGGGCCCCGGCGCCACGCCGCTGGTGCTGGCCGGCCCGCGCCTGTACCTGCGCCGCTACTGGCAGTACGAACGCGAGGTGCGCGCCGGCATCGACCAGCGCCTGGCCCGCGGCGAGGCCCTGCGCGCGGCATTGCCGGTGGATGCCCTGCGCCAGGCCCTGGACGCGCTCTTCCCGAAACGCCCCGGCGCCCCGGCGGACTGGCAGAAACTGGCCTGCGCCCTGGCCGCCGGCAACGCCTTCGGCATCGTCACCGGCGGCCCCGGCACCGGCAAGACCACCACCGTGGTGCGCCTGCTGGCGCTGCTGCAGAGCCTGGCCCTGGGCGGCGAGGGCGGGCGGCCACTGCGCATCCGCCTGGCGGCGCCCACCGGCAAGGCGGCGGCGCGGCTCAACGAATCCATCGCCAACGCTGTGGACCGCCTGGACCTCGGCGCCTTCGCCAACGGCGAGCAGATACGCCAGCAGGTGCCCAAGGAAGTCACCACCCTGCACCGCCTGCTCGGCAGCCGCCCGGACAGCCGCCAGTTCCGCCACCACCCCGGCAACCCGCTGGCGCTGGACCTGCTGGTGGTGGACGAGGCCTCCATGGTCGACCTGGAAATGATGGCCGCGCTGCTCGGCGCGCTGCCGGACAAGGCGCGGCTGATCCTGCTCGGCGACAAGGACCAGCTGGCCTCGGTGGAGGCCGGCGCGGTGCTCGGCGAACTGTGCAGCCGCGCCCGCGAGGGCCACTACCGTGCGGCGACCCGCGATTGGTTGCAGGCGGTCAGCGGCGAGCACGTCGACGACGACCTGCTCGACGCCCACGGCCAGCCCCTCGACCAGGCCGTGGCCATGCTCCGCCACAGCCACCGCTTCAGTTCCGCCAGCGGCATCGGCCAGCTCGCCGAGGCGGTCAACGCCGGCGACGTGGCGGCCATGCGCGCGGTCTGGGAACAGGGCTACGCCGACCTGGCGCGCCTGGCCCTGGACGCCCGCGACGACCGCGGCCTGCGCGAACTGGTGGTGGAAGGCGGCGGCCGTTATTTCCTCGACGCCGCCGCCCGCCCGGATGTGGCCCCGCCCCAGGGCTACCGCCACTACCTGCAGGTGCTGCGCGACACCCGCCCGGCGCCGGACGCTGCCCAGGCCGAGTTCGACGCCTGGGCCGGGCGCGTGCTCGCCGCCCACGGCCAGTTCCAGGTGCTCTGCGCCCTGCGCCGCGGCCCCTGGGGCGTGGACGGGCTGAACCTGCGCATCGCCGACCTGCTGCAGGACGAGGGGCTGATCCAGCCCCACGGCGGCGCCTGGTACCTCGGCCGCCCACTGCTGGTCACGCGCAACGACTACGGCCTGGGCCTGATGAACGGCGACATCGGTATCACCCTGGCGCTGCCCCGGGAGGAGGGCGGCGAGCGCAAATGGCCGCTGCGCGTGGCCTTCGCCGACGGCCGCGGCGGCATCAAGTGGGTGCTGCCCAGCCGCCTGCAGGCGGTGGAAACGGTGTTCGCCATGACCGTGCACAAGTCCCAGGGCTCGGAATTCACCCACGCCGCCCTGGTGCTGCCCGACGCGCTCAACCCGATCCTCACCCGCGAGCTGGTCTACACCGGCATCACCCGCGCGCGCAGCTGGTTCAGCCTGGCCAGCGCCGGGCGCGGCCAGTGGGTGCTGGAGGCGGCGATCGAGCGGCGGGTGCAGCGGGCCAGCGGGTTGCTGGAAGCTTGAGGGGCAAAATTGCGATAGGCATCACAATTAGAATTGTCTGATGTCAGATTGAGGTCATTGCCTACAAGCTGACGGGATGAAGTTAGGACAATTCCTTCGTCCGCTGGACGCCTCCTTTTCCACTCCCAGCGCCGCCCGCAAACTGCTGCGCCTGCTCAGCGGCGCGCTGCTGCTGTGCCTGCTGTGCAGCCTGGCGTTCGCCCTGAGCATGGCGTTCAACCATGAGGTGTCGATCCGCCGCCGCGACATGAATGCGGCCATGTACGAGGCGCAGCTGTACTTCAGCCAGCGCGAGTCGCTGCTCGACTACCTCGGCCGCGGCCAGTTGCCGCTGGCCACGCCGGCCGGCGCGGCCACGCGGCTGCCGGCCTGGCCCGGCGAAGGCCCGGCGCCGCTGTTGCTGCCGCTGCCTGGCGCCGCGCGGGCGCTGCTGCTGTTCCCCGGCGACCTGGCCGAGCTGCGCGACAAGCGCCTGGGGCTGATCCACGTGGCGTCCGGCGCTACGCCGCAGGTCAGCCGGCTCAACGAGGCGGGCCACCCCGACGCCGCGCTGCCGGCCGGCGTGCTCGCCGCCCTGGCGGGCAGCTCCGGGGCGGGGCCGGGCACGCGCTGGCTGGCCGACCCCGGCGACCCGCTGGGTCGGCTGTTCCTGTTCAAGCGCCTGGAGGACGGCTGGCTGGGCCTGGAAATCCGCGGCGACGACCTCGACGCGGCGCTGCAGCGGCCCGAGGCCGGCGACTACCTGCTGCTGGACCGCCGGCACCGGGTGGTTTTCTCCAGCCCCGCCGAAAGCCCCGACGGCGAGGTGTTCCGCAACCTGTGGAATGGCGACTGCTTCGACTTCGTCGGCCTGGGCCCGATTCCCCTGCAGGTGGCCCTGCTCAAGCACCTGGGCGCCTCGAACTGGGCGCTGGTCTACCACCAGGGCGTCGGCCAGCTGCTGGTCGCCCTCTGGCTGCCGATCCTGCTGGCCAGCGGCCTGGCGCTGGCCGCCGGCCTGCTGCTGCAGCGCCTGGGGCAGCGCATCGACCAGCGCCTGATCCGCCCGGCGCAGCAGCGCCTGGAGGCGCTCAAGGAAAGCGAAGCCTTCTCCCGCGCGGTCATCCGCGCAGCCCCCGTGGCGCTGTGCGTGCTGCGCCGCGCCGATGCCGCGGTGGTGCTGGAGAACCCCCAGGCCGAGCAGTGGCTGGACGGCGGCCAGGTGATCCCCCGCGACGGCGTGCGCTGGATCGCCCAGGCCTTCGCCAGGGAGGGCGGCGCGGCCTGCGAGGAACTGGCGGTGGGCGGCGGGCGTCACCTGTACCTGAGCTACACGCCGACGCGCTACAACGGCGAGGACGTGCTGTTCTGCGCCTTCAGCGACATCAGCGCGCGCAAGCAGGCCGAGGCCGAGCTGTCCCGCGCCAAGCAGCTGGCCGACGCCGCCAACCAGGCCAAGACGCTGTTCCTGGCCACCATGAGCCACGAGATCCGCACGCCGCTGTACGGCGTGCTGGGCACCCTGGAACTGCTCGGCCGCACCCGCCTGGATCTGCAGCAGACCGGCTACCTGCAGGCCATCCAGCGTTCCTCCTCGACCCTGCTGCAGCTGATCAGCGACGTGCTCGACGTGTCCAAGATCGAGGCCGGGCAACTGGTGCTGGAGCCGGAGGAATTCTCGCCCCTGGAGCTGACCGAGGAAGTGGTCCAGTCCTTCGCCGGGGCGGCGCGGGCCAAGGGCCTGCAACTGTTCAGCTGCATCGACGCGCAGCTGCCCCTGCGCCTGTCCGGCGACGCCACGCGCATCCGCCAGATCCTGGGCAACCTGCTGAGCAACGCGCTGAAGTTCACCGACAGCGGCCGCGTGCTGGTGCGCGTGCGCCAGCGCGGCGAGGAGGGCGGCAAGGCGATCCTGGACTGGCAGGTGATCGACAGCGGCTGCGGCATCGCCGCCGAGGAGCAGGTGCGGCTGTTCGAGCCCTTCTACCAGGTTGGCGGCAGCGCCCGCCAGGTGGGCGGCACCGGCCTGGGCCTGTCGATCTGCAAGCGCCTCACCCGCCTGATGCACGGCCGCCTGCGGGTGGTCAGCGACCTCGGCCTGGGCAGCAGCTTCACCCTGAGCCTGCCGCTGGAGCCGGTCGAGGCCGCGGCGCAGCAACCGATACTGGAGGACGGCCCGGTGCTGGTGCTCTCGCCCATGCGCGAGCTGGGCGAGGCGCTGTGCGGCTGGATCGCCCGCTGGGGCGCGCGGGCGCGGATGGCCACGCCGCAGCTGCTGGCCGAGGCCGACGACCAGTCGGTGCTGGTGGAGGTCCGCCTGCACGGCCCGGCGGCGGCGCCGCTGGAGGGCTGGCCGGGCTGCCGCGTGGTGCTCAGCGCCGAGGGGCACCTGCAGCCGGCGCGCCTGGGCTGCGACTGGCTGGTCGGCCTGCACAGCCTGGGCGCCCTGGGCCGGGCCATCGGGCTGGCCCAGGGCTGCCTCAGCGGCGGCGCCCAGCGCGAACGCCCGGCGGGCGCCGCGCGCGACCTGCTGGGGCTGCGCGTGCTGGTGGTGGAAGACAACCAGATCAACCAACTGATCCTGCGTGACCAGCTGAACGCCCTGGGCTGCCGCGTGGAACTGGCCGGCAACGGCCAGGAAGCCCTGCAGCGCGGGCGCGCCGAAGACATCGACGTGGTCCTCACCGACCTCAACATGCCACGCATGGACGGCTACCAGCTGGCCAGCGAACTGCGCCAGCGCGGCTGGCAGCAGCCGATCATCGGGGCCACCGCCAATGCCATGCGCGAGGAGCGCGAGCGCTGCCTCGCCGCCGGCATGGACGACTGCCTGCTCAAGCCGGTGGACCTGGAGACGTTGTACCGCTGCCTGGCGGCAGCGAAGGAGATTTCATGAACCCCCTGCCTTACCGGGTGCTGGTCGTCGAAGACCAGGCCTTCCAGCGCGAGTACCTGCTGGAGCAACTGCGCACCCAGGGCGTGTGCTACCTCGAGGCGGCCGCCGACGGCGCCGAGGCCATCGAGCGCCTGGAGCGCCAGCGCTTCGACCTGGTGCTCAGCGACCTGCTGATGCCGGGGATGGACGGCGTGCAGCTGATCCAGCACCTGTCCACCCTGGAGTGGCGCCCGCAGCTGGCGCTGATGAGCTCGGCGCCGCAGCGGGTGCTCGGCGGCGCCTGCCAGGCGGCCCGGGCGCTGGGCCTGTCGGTGCTCGACCTGATCGCCAAGCCGGCGCCGCCGGCGGCCATCGCGCGGCTGCTGGAGCGCCTCGGCCAGCGCCAGGGCGCCGCGCGCGAACCGGGCCGGCAGGCGACCTGCTTCAGCCGCTCGCAACTGCTGCTGGCCCTGGCGCGGGGCGAGCTGCAGGCCTGGTTCCAGCCGAAGAAGTCGCTGCGCGACGGGCGCATCGTCGCCGCCGAGGCCCTGGTGCGCTGGCTGCACCCGGAGCACGGCCTGCTGCTGCCCGGCGCCTTCATCGACGACCTGGCCCGCCACGGCCTGGAGCAGGTGCTGCTGTGGACCATGATCGAGCAGTCGCTGCGCGCCCAGGCCGGCTGGCGCCAGCAGGGCTACCGCATACCGGTGTCGGTGAACCTGCCGACGCACCTGCTGGACGACCCCGGCCTGCCCGACCGCCTGGCCGACTTCGTCGTGCTGCAGGGCGGCGAGCCGGCCTCGCTGTGCTTCGAGTTGACCGAAAGCAGCACCACGCGCCGGCCCGGCAACTACCATGCCGGGGCCTGCCGCCTGCGCATGAAGGGCTTCGGCCTGGCCCAGGACGACTTCGGCCAGGGCTACAGCTCGCTGTACAACCTGGTGTCGACGCCCTTCACCGAGCTGAAGATCGACCGCGCCCTGGTGCACGGCAGCGTCGAGGACGAATCCCTCGCCGCGGCCCTGGAGAGCACCGTGGCCCTGGGCCACCGGCTGGGCCTGGAAGTGGTCGCCGAAGGCGTGGAGAGCACCGCCGAGCTGAGCCTGCTGCGGCGCCTGGCCTGCGACCGGGTACAGGGCTTCCTGATCTCCGAGGCGGTGTGCGCCGAGGCCTTCGACCGCCTGCTGCACGAAGACGGGCCGGCGGGGGCTCCCTGAGCCTCGTCCGGCGCCGCGCCGGCGGCGCAGCCTCGCGGGCTCGCCCGGGGCCATCTACAGTCAGCGAATCATGTTCTGCATGTTTCATGCGCGGAGCCCATTGCACCTTGGAACACAACGAAGGCTCGATCGGCAAGCTGGCCCGCAGCTCGCAGCGCCTGAACTTCTGGCTGTTCGGGCTGCTGGCGCTCAGCCTCGGGCTGGTGGGCGTGAGCTTCTGGGCGATCAAGCGCGTGCTGCAGGAGGAGTACGACAAGATCGACTTTCACTTCTCCCGGCTGATGGGCGACATCCGCGAGCACGAGGCGTTCCTGCTGCGCATCGCCCAGCAGAGCGACGAGGCCACGCGCAAGCGCGACCAGGACGTGGTGCCGCTGCAGCTCTCGCTGCAATGGCGCGAGGGGCCGATGGAGGTCTACGAGGGCCGCGAGTTCTCCTTCGCCATGCCCTTCACCCTGGCCGCCCGCGACCATGCGCCGGCGGACGGCGTTTCCACCGGGCCGTTCTCCCTCGGGGTGATGCTGGCGAACTTCTACTCCAGCGTCTGGAGCACTTCCAGCTACCCGGCGCCGCAGGCGCTGCTGTTCGACCTGGACGGCACCACCAGCATCGCGGTGCCGGCCCTGGCCAGCTCCCCGGGGCGCGGCGGGCTGGCCCGCGACACCTTCCTCGAAGTGGCCGCGCGGGTCGCCGCCGGCGTGCGCGAGCGCCCGCCCCCCGCGCACGACTACCAGGTGCACTGGGGCCGCGCCGACACCTACCACGGCGACAGCCGCGCGCTGCTCGGCTACGTCACCGTCGACCTGCCGGACAGCCTGTGGTGGGAAGGCGAGCGCGAGCGCCAGGTGATCGCCGCCAGCCTGCTCGACCTGGACCGCATCAACGACTACGAGCAGACCCTCCTGCGCCCGCTGTTCGGCCAGCTGACCCTGCTGGCGCCGGACGGCCGCCAACTGATGGGCCCGCCGCGCCCGGCGGAGCTGGACGACGGCCTGAGCCTGGGCAGCCGCGGCATGCTGTTCAAGCTGCGCAGCCAGCCCCACGGCGGCTGGGTTGCCGTCTACGGGGTGGACTACACGCTGTTCTTCCGCAACCTGGAGTGGCTGTTGCTGAGCCTGCCGGCGCTGGTGCTGACGGGCGTGGGCATCGGCCTGTACAGCGTGCGCTGGTACGCGCGGCGGGTGGTGGGGCCGGCCAGCGCGGCGCACCTGCGGGTGGTGGAGAGCGATGCCTTCAGCCGCACGGTGATCGACACCGCGCCGGTGGCCCTGTGCGTGCTGGGCCGCCATGGCCAGCAGCTGATCATCCACAACCAGCTGGCCGCGCAGTGGCTGGGCAGCGAGGCCGACATCCTCGCCCTGGCCCGCGACTGGCGGCTGTTCGACGGCGGCTGGCAGCACGGCGAGCTGTGCATCCGCAACGACGGCCTGTACCTGCAGGCGGCCTTCGCCGCCACCCGCTACCACGGCGAGGAAGCGCTGCTCTGTGTGTTCCGCGACATCACCGCCTACCACCAGGCCCAGGGCGCGCTGGCCGAGGCCAAGCGCGCGGCGGACTCGGCCAACGCCGCCAAGACGCTGTTCCTGGCCAACATGAGCCATGAGATCCGCACGCCGCTGTACGGCGTGCTGGGCACCCTGGAACTGCTCGCCCTCACCAGCCTGGACGTGCAGCAGCGCGGTTACCTGCAGGCCATCCAGGGCTCCTCGACGACCTTGCTGCAACTGATCAGCGACATCCTCGACGTGTCCAAGATCGAGGCCGGGCAGATGCTCCTCACCGAAGAGGACTTCAGCCCGCTGGACCTGGCCGAGGAAGTGATGCGCGGCTTCGCCGTCGGCGCCGCGGCCAAGCACCTGCAGTGGTACGCCTGCATCGACGCCGAGGTGCCGGCGCGCCTGCACGGCGACGCGGCGCGCCTGCGCCAGGTGCTGAACAACCTGCTGAGCAACGCGCTGAAGTTCACCGACGTCGGCCGCGTGGTGCTGCGCCTGAAGGTGCTCGGCCGCAGCGGGCAGCGGGTGCGCCTGCAATGGCAGGTCACCGACACCGGCATCGGCATTCCCGAGCACCTGCAGCCGCGCCTGTTCGAACCCTTCTTCCAGGTCGCCGAGGGCCACGGCAGCCTGGGCGGCACCGGCCTGGGCCTGGCCATCTGCTCGCGGCTCACGCAACTGATGGGCGGCGAGCTGCGCCTGGTCAGCGAGCCGGGCCTGGGCAGCAGCTTCTCGCTGTTCCTCGACCTGCCCGAAAGCGGCGAGGGCGGCAGCGCCCTGGCCGAGGTGCAGCTGCAATCCGGGCCGGTCTACCTGCGCGGTGCCGTGCGCGAGCTGGCCGGCTGCCTGGAGGCCTGGCTGCAGCGCTGGTGCTGCCTGGTGCTGCCCGGCGAGCCGCCGCCCGGCAGCGAGGCGACGACGGTGCTGCTGGAGCTGTTTCCCGATGCCCTGGAGCGCTGCGACTGGTCGGGGCCGCGGGTGCGCGTCCTGGCCGAGGCCGCCGGCCAGCCGCAGTTCGAGCGCGGCGCCTGGTGCGTCAGCCCGCTCAGCCTGCGCGGCATCGCCCGGGCCCTGGCGCTGGCGCAGAACGGCGAGGAGCAGCTGCCGGCGGTGGCCGAGCCGCCGCGCTTCGGCAAGCTCGGCCTGCGGGTGCTGGTGGCCGAGGACAACCCGGTCAACCAGGTGCTGCTGCGCGAGCAACTGGAGGAGCTGGGCTGCCAGGTGCGCCTGGCCGGCGACGGCCGCGAGGCATTGCGGCAGTTCGAGGGCGAGACCTTCGACGTGCTGCTCACCGACGTCAACATGCCGCACTGCAACGGCTACCAGCTGACCCGCGAATTGCGCGAGCGCGGCCTGGCGCTGCCGATCATCGGCGTGACCGCCAACGCCATGCGCGAGGAGGGCGAGCGCTGCCGGGCGGTGGGGATGAACGCCTGGCTGGTCAAGCCGCTGAGCCTGCAGGTGCTGCACGACACCCTGCGCGCGCTGGCGGCGCCCGGCGTGGCGGCCGAGGCGACGGCCGGCGCGGCGGCTGGCACTGCGCAGGCGCCGCAGGCCGCGGCGGGGCTGCAGGTGCCGGCGCACATGCTGCGGCTGTTCGTCGACACCATGCGCCAGGACCTGGAAAGCGCCGCCCAGGCCCGCCAGGCGGGCGACGCGGCGGCGCTGTGCCAGGCCCTGCACCGCATGGCCGGAGCCCTGGCGGTGGTGCGCGGGCAGGCCCTGGTGCGCAGCTGCCGGCTGCTGGAGGAGGGCCTCGGGGAAGGCCGCGTGGACTGCGACGATCCGCGGGTGGCGCGCCTGCTGGCGCGGATCGACGAGGCTCTGTGCAGCCTCTGAGGGCTAAGCTGAGAAGGACGGCCCGTCGCTGCGGCGGGCAACAGGCATGACCAAGAGACCGTTATGGAAAAACTCAGAATCGTGGTGGCCGATGATCATTCGATCGTACGGATGGGCGTGCGCGAAGTGGTGCAGGGGGACCCGCGCTTCTCCATCGTCGGCATGGCCGCCAACTCCAGCGAACTGGTGCGCCTGTACGGCGAGCTGGCGCCGGACATCGTCATCGCCGACTACAACATGCCCGGCGACGAGCAGTACGGCGACGGCCTCAAGCTGGTCGGCTACCTGCTGCGGCAGTTCCCGGGCACCCGCGTGCTGATCTACACCATGCTCAGCAACAACCTGATCTTCTCCAGCCTCTACGATCTGGGCGTGGCCGGGGTGGTGCCCAAGAGCAGCGACCCGGAGGAAATCCTCGCGGCGCTCGACGCCATCGCCGGCGGGCGCATCTACCGCGGCGCCTGCATGCAGGACCCGAACAGCGTGCTGCCCGGCGGCGACGACATCGAGGGGCGCATCGCCAGCCTCTCGACCAAGGAGTACGAAGTGCTGCGCCACTTCGTCTCGGGCCTGAGCGTGCGCGACATCGCCCGGGTGCTCAACCGCAGCGTGAAGACCGTCAGCGCGCAGAAGATCGCCGCCATGCGCAAGCTGGAGGTGGACAGCGACCAGGCGCTGCTGACCTTCTGCATCAAGGCCGAGCTCTTCCAGTGAGAGGCTGTAGGAATCTTCTCGTTACATTCATAGGAAGAGTTTGAAATTCCTTTGAGATTTGTCTGATTAAAGCCTTCCTGCGCACTCCCTAAAGTATGCGGCGTCGAGGCTGCCGGCCCTCCATCGCCACTGTGCTGGAAGGCGGTGGCGAGGAACCTTCGAGTGGCTCGGGTTCCTCGGGCGGGCCATTGCCGCTCGGCAGGCAGCCAGCGCAACCGCATTCAATTGGAGTTCGATCATGCACAAGAACCTGCTCGCCGCCCTGATCGTGGCCGGCGCCGGCCTGTCGCTAAACGCCCAGGCGGCCCAGACCGGGCAGATCCAGATCACCGGCAAGGTGGTGGACACCACCTGCTCGGTGGACGCCGGCTCGGGCAATGTCCAGGTGACCCTGCCCAACGTCGACAAGTCGCTGCTGCAGAACCCGGGCAGCAACACCGGCATCACCCCGTTCTCGGTCAAGGTCTCCGGCTGCACCGGCAGCTCCGGCACCGGCGCCGATACCGTGTCCATCGCCTTCGTCCCGGACGCCAACGTCGACATGAACGGCAACCTGGTCAACACCGGCGGCGCCAGCGCCGTGGCGGTGCAGCTGCTGGACAAGAACCAGCAGCCGATCAACATCCACAACGACAGCTACAGCGCCCAGGTGGCCCGCGGCGAGTCCACCGACGTGTCCGGCGGCGACATCAACCTGAACTACTACGCCCGCTACTTCTCCGCGGCCGGCGGGGCTGGCGCGGGTGACGTCGCGACCCAGGCGAACTTCCAGCTGATCTACCAGTGATCCACCCGTGATCGACCTGCCCGAGGCTCCGCCCCGGGCATCGAGGTACCCATGAAACAAGTCTTCCCCTCGCTGCGGCCGGCCTGGCTGCTGGCCGGCTTCCTGCTGCTCGCCTTCGGCGCGCCCCTGGCCCGCGCCGGGGTGGTCATCGACGGCACGCGGGTGATCTACCCGGCGAAGGAACGCGAGGTCACCCTGCGCCTGACCAACCAGGGCAAACAGCCGGTGCTGATGCAGGTCTGGGCCGACCGCGGCGACGAACGCTCCACGCCGCAGACCGCCAACGCGCCCTTCCTCATCACGCCGCCGATCTTCCGCCTGGACCCGCAGAAGGGCCAGAGCGTGCGCCTGATGTTCACCGGCGAGAAGCTGCCGCAGGACCGCGAGTCGCTGTTCTGGTTCAACGCCCTGGAAGTGCCGCCCATGCCCCAGGGCGCCGAGGCCAACTACATGCAGATCGCCGTGCGCTCGCGGCTGAAGCTGTTCTACCGGCCGGCCGGGCTGCCCGGCGACGTGGGCAGCGCGGTGGGCCAGGTGCGCTGGCAGCTGGTGCGCCAGGGCGCGGGCTATGCCCTGCGCGGCGACAATTCCAGCCCCTACCACCTGTCCTACAGCGGCCTGACCCTGGTCCAGGGCGGCCGCGACTACAAGGCGGCGGGCGGGATGATCGCGCCCTTCGCCAGCCAGACCTTCGCCCTCGACGGCTTCGCCGGCGGCACGGGCGCCGGGCAGGTGCGTTACCGCTGGATGAGCGACTACGGCGCCGCCCCGGAACGAACCGCCAGCCTGCATTGACCCCGGCCGCGCCTGGCGCGCGAGGGCCGATCCGACAAGGTACATCGATGTCTCGTCATTCCCGCCGTATTCCGGCCGCGCGCCGGCGCGCCTGGCCGTGCCCGGGGCCGCTGGCCCTGGCTATCGCCGCGGCCTGGGCCGCCTTCCCGGCGGACGCGCCGCGGGCCGCCGAGGACGCGCTCTACGCCGCCTTCAACCCGGCCTTCCTGCGCGGCCCCGACGGCCGCCCGCTGGACGTCACGCGCTACGAGCACGGCAACCCGGTCACCCCCGGCAGCTACCGGGTGGACGTCTACGTCAACCAGACCTGGACCGGCCGCCAGGAACTGCGGGTGCGCGGCGGCGAGGGCGACGCCCCGCCCAGCTACTGCTTCAAGCGCAGCCAGCTGCCGGCCCTGGGCCTGGACAGCGCCCGGCTGCCGGACGCCAAGGCCGCCGCGCGCGCCCTGGAGGACGCCGACTGCGTGGACGTGGTGCGCCTGGTGCCCGGCGCCCGCGCGGACTTCGTCCAGGGCGACCTGCGCCTGGACCTGAGCATTCCCCAGGCCTACCTGGGCCGGGTGTCGCGCGGTTACGTCGACCCGCGCGACTGGGACCGCGGCGTCACCGCGGCCTTCGTCGACTACAACGCCAACGCCTACCGCACCGAGGCCGGCGGCACCCAGGACCAGTACTACGCCGGCCTCAACGCCGGGCTCAACCTGGGCGACTGGCGCCTGCGCCACAACGGCAGCTACAGCCAGAGCCAGGGCGACCGGCAGAAGAGCACGCGGCACTACGACGCGATCAGCAGCTACGCCCAGCGCGACGTCACCGCGCTGAAATCGCAGCTGACCCTGGGCGAATACTTCACCCCCGCCGACCTGTTCGACAGCGTGCCCTACAGCGGCGTCCAGCTGGCCTCGGACGACCGCATGCTGCCCGACTCGCAGCGCGGCTTCGCCCCGGCCATCCGCGGCACCGCCGAGACCAACGCCAAGGTCACGGTGCGCCAGGGCGGCAACGTCCTCTACGAAACCAGCGTGGCGCCCGGGCCCTTCGTCATCGACGACCTGTACAACTCCGGCTACGCCGGCGACCTGGAAGTGACGGTGACCGAGGCCGACGGCCGCGTGCGCCAGTTCACCGTGCCCTTCGCCAGCGTCGCGCAGCTGCTGCGCCCGGGCGTGTCGCGCTACAGCGTCACCGCCGGCAAGTACCGCGACGACCGCCTGGACGACACCCCGAACTTCGTCCAGGGCACCTACCAGCGCGGCATCTCCAACCTGTGGACCGGCTACACTGGCAGCATAGTCGCCGAGAACTACCTGGCGCTGCAGGGCGGCCTGGCCCTGAGCACGCCGGTGGGCGCCTTCGCCTTCGACGTCACCCAGTCCCACGCCAGCGGCCTGAAGGCCGGCGACCAGGGCGGCAGCGCCAGCGGCCAGAGCTTCCGCCTGAGCTACAGCAAGCTGCTGGAATCCACCCGCACCAACTTCGCGGTGGCGGCCTACCGCTTCTCCAGCGACGGCTACCTGAACTTCGCCGACTTCGCCTACGCGCGCTCGCCGGAAGACGCCAACTACATCGCCTGGCGCCAGCGCAACCGCTTCCAGGTCAACCTCAGCCAGCCCCTGGGCGAGCGCCTGGGCAGCCTGTACCTGAGCGGTTCGGCGCAGAACTACTGGAACACCGGCAAGGGCAGCGACATGAGCTACCAGGCCGGCTACTCCAACAGCTTCAGCTGGGGCAGCCTGAGCCTGTCGGCCAACCGCACCCGCGCGCTGTCCGGCGAGACCGACACCCAGTACATGCTCAACCTGTCGCTGCCGCTGGGGCGCTCCAGCCACGCGCCGTACCTGAACAGCACCACCACGCGCAACAGCAACGGCGATATCAACAGCCAGCTGAGCGTGGCCGGCTCGCTGGGCGACTACAACCAGTTCAGCTACGGCGTGTACGGCTCGCGCAGCCGCATCGACGGGCAGAGCAGCAACACCGGCGGCGCCAACGTGCAGTACCGCGCGCCGCAGACCAACCTGTCGGCCAGCTACAGCGAAGGCGAGGGCTACCACCAGTACGGCCTGGGCCTGACCGGCAGCGTGGTGGCGCACCCCGGCGGGATCAACTTCAGCCAGGCCCAGGGCGAGACCCGCGCGGTGATCGAGGCCAGGGGCGCGGCCGGCGCTGCGCTGGTCAACAGCAGCGGCGGCGCGGTCGGCGGCAACGGCTACGGGGTGGTCTCCAGCCTGATGCCCTACCGCGAGAACCAGGTGGCGCTCGACCCCAAGGGCCTGCCCGACGACGTCGAGCTGCAGACCACCGCGCAGAACGTGGCGCCGCGCTACGGCGCGGTGGTGATGCTCAAGTACCCCACCGTCAGCGGCCAGCCGCTGCTGCTGCGCCTGCTGGACGAGCAGGGCAACAGCCTGCCGGTGGGCGCCGAGGTGCTCGACGCCCAGGGCAACAGCCTGACCCTGGTGGGCCAGGGCAGCCGGGTGTTCCTGCGCCTGCGCGACACCAGCGGCGAGCTGCAGGTGCGCTGGGGCGAAGGCCCGCATCGGCAATGCCGGGCGCGCTACCAGGTGCCGGCCGCGGCCGGCGACGGCAAACCCTTCCAGCAGGCCGAGGCGGTGTGCGTGCGCCCGTCCGCCGGCGGTGAACTGGCGGCCCGCTAGGCGGCCGCGTTCGACGAGGTATCCATGAAGAAGATTTTCCTGTTCTGCCTGCTGCTGTTGCTCGGCGGCCTGTCGACCACGGCCTGGGCGAGCTGCAGCTTCGACTCCGGCTACATGACCTCGCAGCTGAACATCAGCCTGCCGGCGACCATCAGCGTGCCCGTCGATGCCACGCCGAACACCGAGCTGTGGAGCAGCGGCTGGGTCTCCGCCAGCGGCAACAACATCAGCTGCAACAGCACCGGCGTCGTCTCCGGCGTGCTGGCCGGCGGCATCGGCGCGGCGGTGCCGGGCTTCACCAACAGCAGCGGCTACCCCTCGGTGTTCAAGACCAACATCGACGGCATCGGCATCTCGGTCTACTGGTGCAACAACGCCAACTGCAACCCGAACTACAACAACGTGACGCCCATCGCCAGCCTGGCCTGGCCGGTGAGCGCCACCCAGTACCCGCTGAAGAACTCCTGGTGGGTGCGCCTGGTGAAGACCGGGCCGATCCTCAATGGCGGCCAGCTGCAGGTCAGCGGCACCTCCACGGTGTCGTACCAGAACCTGACGGTGGCGCAGCTGACCTTCACCGGCGCCACCGCGGTCACCTCGCGGGCCTGCGAGATCAACCCCGACAGCCAGGGCATCACCGTGCCGCTGCCGACCGTGCTCAAGAGCGACTTCCCCGCCGGCCTCGGCGTGCTGGCCGACAACGGCAAGGCCCGCGCCTTCCACATCAACCTGCGCTGCGACAGCGGGGTGAAGGTCTGGTACCGCATCGACGGCGCCAGCAGCGGCAACCAGGTCCTCGACAACGCCAGCGGCGCCGGCATGGCCGGCGGCGTCGGCGTCCAGCTGTTCTTGGGCGACGCCAGCAGCATCCTGGTACACCCCCTGGCCACCCGCTCGCTGGCGGCCACCACCACGAACGCTGGCCAGGCGGTGAGCATTCCCCTGGCGGCCAAGTACTACAAGACCGCCAGCACGGTGACGGGCGGGCAGGTGGCGGTCACCGCGACCTTCACCATGACCTACGAATGAGCGACCGCTCGTCCGTTGGCGGGGGATAAAACCGACCTGCTGTCGATCCCCTCCGGCCCGGCGCGACTATAGGTATCTGCGTCCCACCGCCGGAGGAGCCGAGGATGAAATACCTGTGCCTGATCTACCTGGACGAGAAAGCCGCCGCGCAGCTGCCCGCCCATGACTACCGCGCCGTGGTGGAAGAGTGCCTGGGCTACGAGCAGCAGTTGCGCGAGCGCGGCCAGCTGGTGGCGGTGGAGGCCCTGCAGTCGGTGGAGAACGCCACCACCCTGCGCCACCGCGACGGCCAGCTGTCGGTCACCGACGGGCCCTTCGCCGAGACCCGCGAGCAGCTCGGCGGCTTCTACCTGATCGAGGCGCGCGACCTCAACGAGGCCATCCAGATCGCCGCGAAGATCCCGCCGGGGCGCCTGGGCTGCATCGAGGTGCGGCCGATCCGCGACTGGGAGCAGCACTTCGCCGCCCAGGGCTGAGCCCCGCCACCCGCCGCGGCGGCGAGCCGCGCGAAGAGGAGAGCCAAGCATGAGCATCGACAACTTCACCCTGCCGCCCGTGGTGCCCCGCGAAGACTGGCTGGCCGCGCGCAAGCGCCTGTGGCGGCTGGAGCGCGAGGCCACCCACGCCCGCGACGCCCTCAACGCCGAGCGGCGCAAGCTGCCGCTGGTGCGCATCGACAAGGACTACCGCTTCGAAGGCCCCAGCGGCCCGCTGCGCCTGCTCGACCTGTTCGAGGGGCGGCCGCAGCTGATCGTCTACCACTTCATGTTCCACCGCGACCGTGGCGAGGGTTGCGAGGGCTGCTCCTTCCTGGTCGACAACCTCGGCCGCCTGGAGCACCTGCACGCCCGCGGCACCACCCTGGCCCTGGTGTCCCGCGCGCCGCTGGCGGAGATCGCGCCGTTCCGCGCGCGCATGGGCTGGCGGCTGCCCTGGTACTCGTCCTTCGGCAGCGACTTCAACTACGACTTCCACGTCACCCTCGACGAGAAGGTGGCGCCGATCGAATACAACTACCGCGACCTGGACGAGTTGCGGCGCCTGGGCCAGGACTACCACATCCAGGGCGAGCAGCCCGGCATGAGCGTGTTCCTGCGCGACGGCGACAGCGTCTACCACAGCTACTCCGCCTACGGCCGCGGGCTGGAGGCGCCGCTGTTCACCTACCACCTGCTCGACCTCACGCCCCTGGGCCGCGGCGAGGGCTGGGGCGGCATGGCCGACCTCGACGGCAAGGGCATGAACTGGCTGCGCTACCATGACCGCTACGACGACAAGCAACCGCCGCACGGCTGCTGCGCGTCCTGAAGAGGAGGAATCGCCATGGGAAGTCCCATCGACCCGGCCATCCAGCGCCTGCTGGACGGCTGGCTGGAAGCGGTACAGGCCGGCGACGTCGCGGCCATCGTCCGCCACTACAGCGACGACGTGCTGGCCTTCGACGCCGTGGCTCAACTGCAGTTCGTCGGCCGCGAGGCCTACGCGCAGCACTGGCGCGCCTGCCTGCAGGCCTGCCAGCAGACGCGCTTCGAGCGCCACCACCTGGCGGTGGAGCAGGGCGGCGACGTCGCCTTCGGCCACTACCTGTCGTACTGCGGCGGCAAGGACGAGAAGGGCGAGGAGAAGGCCTCCTGGGCGCGGGTGACCTTCGGCCTGCGGCGGGTAGACGGGGAATGGAGGATCGTCCACGAGCATTTCTCCATCCCCTTCGACATGCACACCGGGCAACTGCTGTTCGACGCCCAGCCATGAGCCGGCCGCATGCATGACTACGCGCCGCCTTCGCTGCAGGATACGGTGGATGACATCTACCGCCGCGAATCGCGGCGCGTGCTGGCCACGCTGATCCGCCTGCTGGGCGACTTCGACCGCGCCGAGGAAGCGCTGCACGACGCCTTCGCCGCCGCCGTGGAGCAGTGGGGGCGCGATGGCCTGCCGCACAACCCGCGGGCGTGGCTGGTCTCCGCCGGGCGCTTCAAGGCCATCGACCACCTGCGCCGGCGGGTGCGCTTCGACGCCTCGCTGGAGCAGATCGCCCGCCAGCTGGAGATCGATGCCCAGGGCGAGGAGGAGACCGAGCACGAAGGCCTGGAGGACGACCGCCTGCGCCTGGTGTTCACCTGCTGCCACCCGGCGCTGGCCGCCGACGCCCAGGTGGCGCTGACCCTGCGAGAAGTCTGCGACCTGCGCACCGAGGAAATCGCCCGGGCCTTCCTGGCAGCGCCCGCGACCATCGCCCAGCGCATCGTCCGCGCCAAGCAGAAGATCCGCGACGCGCGCATTCCCTACCAGGTGCCGGAGCCGGCCGAGTTGCCGCAGCGCCTGGCCAGCGTGCTGCGCGTGGTGTACCTGGTGTTCAACGAGGGCTACGCGGCTTCTAGCGGCGAATCCCTGACCCGCGCCGAGCTTTCCGCCGAGGCCATCCGCCTGGGCCGGCAACTGCTGGAACTGCTGCCGGAGCCGGAAGTGCTGGGCCTGCTGGCGCTGATGCTGTTGCAGGAATCGCGGCGCGCCGCGCGCAGCGACGAGCACGGCGAGCTGGTGCTGCTGGAGCACCAGGACCGCTCGCGCTGGGACGCCGGGCTGATCGCCGAGGGCCAGCGCCTGGTCGGCCTGGCCCTGGCCAGCCGCCGCTTCGGTTCCTACACCTTGCAGGCGGCCCTGGCCGCGGTGCACGCCGAGGCGGCGGACCTGGCCAGCACCGACTGGCCGCGGATGCTGGCGCTGTACGACGCGCTGCTGCAACTGCAGCCCTCGCCGGTGGTGGAACTCAACCGCGCCGTGGCCCTGGCCATGCGCGACGGCCCCGAGGCCGGGCTGGCAGCGCTGGACGCCATCCTCGCCCGCGGCGAACTGGCCGACTACCACCTGGCCCACGCCGCCCGCGCCGACTTCTGCCGACGCCTGGGCCGCCCCGCCGAAGCCCGCGAGGCGTACCAGCGCGCACTGGCGCTGACGCGCCTGGAACCGGAGCGACGTTTCCTCGAACAGCGCCTGCGAGAGTTGGAAACGTAGGGCGTATAACCGTTCGCGGTTATACGCCGTTTAACCCACGCCGCAGTCAACGCCAAGGTCAGCCCAGGTGCCGCCTGAGACCAAGGTCAAACGGCGGATAACGTCGAACGTTATCCGCCCTACGCCGCGCCGAGGTGCTCTTCGTAGGAGCGAGCTTGCTCGCGAACCAACCCCGCTGCGAGGCCGGGTTCGCGAGCAAGCTCGCTCCTACGAAAAGCCGTGCTCGCCTGTAACGCAGGGCACCATCAACCCTGCGCCGCCATCTCCCGCAACTTCTCCAGCGAGACGATGCGCAACTGCCGGTAGCCCAGCTCCAGCGCGCCGCCGGCCACCAGCTCGCGCAGTTCCAGGGACAGCGTCTGGCGGCTGATGCCGAGCATCATCGCCAATTCGTCCTGGCTGATGCGCACCAGCTGGCGCTGCTCGCCGTCGATGCTGCCGTCGCCGCGCGCCAGCTGTTCCAGGCGGCTGGCGATGCGGGCGCGGGTGGAGCGCAGCATGGCGTCTTCCAGCAGGCGGTAGACCAGGCGCGTGTGCTGCGCCTGGAGCACGCAGACGGCGCGGGCGAAGCCGTTGTCGAGCATCAGCCGGTCGAAGGTCGCCTGGTCCACGCCCAGCACCTCGCTGTCGCGGCTGGCGAGCACGTCGTGGGTGCGCGGCAGGCCGTCGAGCATCGAGGCCTCGCCGAACCAGTGGCCCGGCTCCAGCACCGCGAGGATCGCCTCCTTGCCGTCCTCGCGCAGGGTCGAGGCCTTCAGCTTGCCCTGCAGCAGGGTGAGGAAGTGCTCGCCGCGGTCGCCCTGGCGGAACACGAACTCGCCGGCGCGCAGGCGCAGGCGCCGGCCCTCGGCGGCCAGGGCATGGCGCACCGCGGGGGCGAGGCGGGCGAACCAGGGGTTGGCGTCCAGCTGTTGCAGCAGCGCTTCGGTGTCGGTCATGGGGCGGGTTCGGGCAGTGGGTCGAGGCACTTTGACCGCCTTGCCCGGCCGCTGCAAGCCATGGCAATTGTCGGGTTTCCGGCAGTCCTGCATCGCGCGCTGGCCTAGCCTGCCTGGCAACGCGGGCGGTGTGCGCCCGCAGGCCAAGGAGAACAACAAGATGAGTTTCGCAGCCAAGGTAGTGTGGATAACCGGCGCGTCGTCCGGCATCGGCGAGGCGCTGGCGCTGGCATTGCTGGAGCAGGGCGCCGAGGTGATCCTCTCCGGCCGCCGCGTCGAGGCCCTGCAGGCGCTGGCCGGACGCGCCCCGCAGCGGGCGCTGGTGCTGCCCTTCGAAAGCACCGACTACGAGCGCCTGCCGGCCCTGGTGGAGCAGGCCTGGGCCTGGCGCGGGCGCATCGACCTGCTGGTGAACAACGCCGGCGTCAGCCAGCGCAGCCTGGCCCTGGACACTGGCCTTGCGGTGTACCGGCAACTGATGGAAGTGGACTATCTGGCCCCGGTGGCCCTGACCCAGGCCCTGCTGCCGCGCCTGGTGGAGCAGCGCGGCGGCCAGTTGGCGGTGGTCAGCTCGGTGGCCGGCAAGGTCGGCGCGCCGCTGCGCACCGGCTACTGCGGCGCCAAGCACGCGGTGGTCGGCTACTTCGAGGCGTTGCGCGCGGAAGTGGAGGCGGCCTACGGCATCGGCGTCAGCGTGATCCTGCCGGGCTCGGTGCGCACCGCCATCGCGCTGAACTCCCTGGAAGGCAACGGCACCCAGCGCGGCCGCTCGGACACCAACATCGACAACGGCATCGACCCGGCGGTGGCGGCCCAGACCATCCTCGCCGGCCTGGCTGCGCGGCAGCACGACATCGTGGTGGCCGAGGGGATGGAGAAGCTGGCACTGCAGTTGCGGCAGGCTGATCCGGAGAAGCTTTTTGCGCTGGTTGCGCAGGAGGGGGCGCGTCTGGCGCAGCAGCGGGAGGCGTTGGGGGCTGGGGCGTCTATCGATCCGGGGGATGTGAGTCGGTTGCAGGGGTGAGCCCGGCGCGGCCTGGGGCCATCGCGGACGGAGTCCGCTCCTACGACCGTGCTTTCCTGGACCCTCTGCGGGCGTCTCCGGGGCACCGGGGCGCTTTTCGTAGGATGGGTTGAGTATTGGCGAAACCCATGCGGCCACGGCGATGGGCATCGCTTCGCTCGACCCATCCTACGGGGCATATTTGCCGGGGGTAGGAGCGGACTCCGTCCGCGATTATTCGTCGTTGGCACGGCGGCGTCTTTGCTAAGCTCCCCGGCGCCGCAATCCATTCGAGGTCCCGCCATGCGCCGTTCCCCCCTGCTAGCCACCCTTGGCCTGCTCGCCATCCTCAACGCCCCCGCCGTCTTCGCCCACGCCCACCTGAAGAGCGAAACCCCCGCCGCCGACAGCACCGCCGCCGCCCCCAAGGAACTGCGCCTGACCTTCTCCGAGGGCGTCGAGGCGAAGTTCACCAAGGTCACGGTCACCGCCGTCGACGGCAAGGCCGTGAAGGTGGCCGGCATCGCCACCACCGAGGGCGACGCCAAGGTGCTGGTGGTGACCTTCGACCAGCCGCTGCCGGCCGGCGAGTACAAGGTGGAATGGCACGCCGTTTCGGTGGACACCCACAAGAGCAACGGCAGCTACGCCTTCAAGGTCGCGCCCTGAACCATGAGCCGCATCCGCCATGGATGACGCCCTGGTTTTCTGCCGTTTCCTGCATCTCGCCCTGACCCTGACGCTGTTCGGCGTGGCGCTGTTCCGTGCGGTGCTGCGCCGCCAGGAGCCCGCCGTGCTCGCTGCGCTGGACGGCCGCGTGCTGGCCGGGCAACGCATCGCCGCCGCGCTGGCGCTGTTCAGCGGCCTGGCCTGGCTCGGCCTGGTGGCGGCGAGCATGGCCGGCGACTGGTCCGCCGCCCTGGACGGCCCGACGCTGCGGCTGGTGCTGGGGCAGACCTTCTTCGGCCAGGTCTGGGCCTGGCACCTGCTGGCGAACGTCGCGCTGCTGGTTGCGCTGTGCCTGCCGCTGTCGGTGGACAACCCGCTACGCGTGCTGCTGTCTGGCGCCGTGCTGGCCAGCCTGGCGCCGGTGGGCCATGGCGCCATGCTCGACGGCTGGGCTGGTGTCGGACTGATGCTCAACCAGGCCCTGCACCTGCTCTGCGCCGGCGCCTGGCTCGGCGGCCTGCTGTTGCTGGCGGCGCTGCTGTACCGCGCGCCGGATTCCACCCATGGCGAGGCGCTGCGGCGCTTCAGTGGCGTGGGCTACCTGCTGGTGGCCGGCGTGGCAGCCAGTGGGCTGGTGAACGTCTGGGCGCTGGTCGGGCAATGGCCGGACCCGCGCACTTCCACCTTCGGGCTGGTGCTGACGATCAAGCTGCTGCTGGTGGCGGGGATGCTCGCCCTGGCCCTGCTCAATCGCGTGGCCCTGGCCTTCCGTGAGAAGCGCCTGCTGGCGCTGCGGCGCAGCGTGGTGCTGGAGTGGGTGTGCGGGGTGGCTGCGGTGGCCGTCGTATCGCTGTTGGGGACGTTGTCCCCGGCGGGTTGATTCGGCGGGTTCGCGAGCAAGCTCGCTCCTACAGGTGCGCGGCTCTTCGTAGGAGCGAGCTTGCTCGCGAACAGGTGTTTCAACGCGCCGGCAGGATCACTCCGCGGCACTCGCCGAAGCCGATGCGCGGGTAGCCTTCGCGCTCGCACCAGGCGCGCAGGATCACTTCGTCGCCGTCCTGCAGGAAGGTGCGCTGCTCGCCGCCGGGCAGTGCCAGCGGCTGCTTGCCGCCGACGGTGCTCTCCAGCAGGCTGCCGAAGGCTTCCTGCGCGGGCCCGGAGAGGGTGCCGGAGCCGAACAGGTCGCCGGCCTGCAGCTTGCAGCCGCCGACGCTGTGGTGGGCGACCATCTGCGCCACCGTCCAGTACATGTTCTGTGTGTTGCTCAGCGCCAGGCGCAGCGGCTCGATGCCCTGCTCGCGCATGGCGGCGGTCTGCAACAGCACTTCCAGCTGGATGTCGAACGCGCCGTGGGCCTGGTCGTGTTCGTCCAGCAGGTACGGCAGCGGCTGTGGGTCGCCTTCGGGGCGCGCCGGTTGGGCCTTGCGGAACGGCGCCAGGGCCTCGGCGGTGACCACCCAGGGCGACACGCTGGTGGCGAAGTTCTTCGCCAGGAACGGGCCTAGCGGCTGGTATTCCCAGGCCTGCACGTCGCGCGCCGACCAGTCGTTGAGCAGGCAGTAGCCGGCCACGTGCTGCTCGGCCTGGCCGATGCCGATGGCCTCGCCCATCTCGTTGCCCGGGCCGATCCAGATGCCCAGCTCCAGTTCGTAGTCCAGCCGCTTGCTCGGGCCGAAGCCCGGGGCCTCGGCGCCCGGCGCCAGGGTCTGGCCGTTGGGCCGGCGCACCGCGGCGCCGGAGGCGACCACGGTGGAGGCGCGGCCGTGGTAGCCGATGGGCACGTGCTTGTAGTTGGGCAGCAGCGGGTTGTCCGGGCGGAACAGGCGGCCGACGTTGTTGGCGTGGTGGATGCCGACGTAGAAGTCGGTGTAGTCGCCGACCTGGGCCGGCAGGTGCAGCTGGCAGCCGGCCTGGGCCGGCAGCAGGCTGGCGCCCAGTTCCTGCATCCGCGCCTGCTGCGGGCTGCCTTCGGCCAGCAGCGCCTGCAGTTGCTCGCGCAGCACACGGCGCGGGCCGGCGCCCAGGGCGAAGAAGGCGTTGAGGCTGGCGCCGCTGGCGGCTTCGGCGGCGTGGCGGGCCTCGCCTTCGAACAGGTCGGCGGCCAGCGCCGCCTTCAGGTCGAGGATGTGCTCGCCGATGGCCACGCCGCCGCGCGGCTCGCGGCCGGGGCTGCTGAACACGCCCAGCGGCAGGTTCTGCAGGGGGAAGTCGGGGTGGCCGTTGGCGGAGTCGAGCCAGCTGCGGCGGGTGTCTGCCTGGTTCATGGGGTTCAGTTCCTCTGGAAGGTCTTGGCCATGCCGCCCCAGCAGGCGTCGTAGTCGCGCTGCAGTTGCGGGCATTCGAGAGCGTAGCGGCTCGGGCGCAGCACGCGGCCGGTCTCGAACATGAAGGCCATGGTGTTTTCGATCTTGTGCGGTTTCAGCTCGGCGGCGATGGCTTGCACGGTGCTGGCGTTGTCCGGGCCGTGGGCGCTCATGCAGTTGTGCAGCGAGGCGCCGCCGGGGGCGAAGCCGTCGGCCTTGGCGTCGTAGGCGCCGAGGAGCAGGCCCATGAATTCGTTCATCAGGTTGCGGTGGAACCACGGCGGGCGGAAGGTGTTCTCGGCCACCATCCAGCGCGGCGGGAAGATCACGAAGTCGACGTTGGCCATGCCGTGGGTGTCGCTGGGCGAGGTGAGCACGGTGAAGATCGACGGGTCCGGGTGGTCGTAGCTGACCGTGCCGAGGGTGTTGAACAGGCGCAGGTCGTATTTGTAGGGCACGTTGTTGCCGTGCCAGGCGACCACGTCCAGCGGCGAGTGGTCCAGCTCGCAGGCCCACAGCTCGCCGAGGAATTTCTGCACCAGCTGCACCGGCGCGTCGATGTCCTCGTAGTGGGCCACCGGGGCGAGGAAGTCGCGCGGGTTGGCCAGGCCGTTGCTGCCGATGGGGCCCAGGTCGGGGATACGCAGGGCGGCGCCGTGGTTCTCGCAGATGTAGCCGCTGGCGCTGGCGTCGAGCAGTTCGACGCGGAACTTCATGCCGCGCGGGATCACCGCGATCTCCAGCGGCTCGATGTCCAGCCGGCCCAGCTCGGTGGCCAGGCGCAGGCGGCCCTGTTGCGGGACGATCAGCAGCTCGCCGTCGGCGTCGTAGAACACCCGGTCCATGGAGCGGTTGGCGCGGTACAGGTGCACGCTGACGCCGCTGGCCTGCTCGGCGTCGGCGGTGGCGGCGAGGGTCAGCAGGCCGTCGAGGAAGTCGGTGGGCTCGCCGGGGATGTCCTGGGGGTTCCAGCGCAGGCGGTTGGGGTTCACCTGGCCCGGCTCGCGGCCGGGAATCTGCCGCGCCAGGCGCTCGAAGCGCGGGTGGCTGGCCGAGGGCTTGATGCGGTACAGCCAGGTGCGCCGGGCCTCGCTGCGCGGCACGGTGAAGGCGGTGCCGGAAAGCTGCTCGGCATAGAGCCCAAAGGGCACCTGCTGCGGCGAGTTCTGCCCGTGGGGCAGGGCGCCGGGCAGGGCCTCGCTGCTGAACTGGTTGTTGAAACCCGACAGGTAGGTGAGCGATTCGGCGGACGACATGGCGACCTCGTTGTTTTTGTAATCGAATTACGAATAACGTAATTTGAACGCCGGAAGGGGTCAAGCTATAACAGCGCCTCCATCGACGAACGAGTCATTGCATGGCCATTCCCAGGGACACCGGCGACGCGCCGAAACGCCAGAAAGTGCAGGCCGCCGAAGTCGGCACCGACATCCTCAAGGGCCTGGCCGACCTGGCCCCGGCCACTTCGCTGTCGCGCCTGGCCGAGCACGTGGGCATGCCCGCGGCCAAGGTCCACCGCTACCTGCAGGCACTGATCGCCAGCGGCTTCGCCGAGCAGGACGCGGCCACCAACCACTACGCCCTGGGCCCGGAGGCGCTGTTCGTCGGCCTGGCCGCCATCGGCCGGCTGGACGTGGTGCGCGCCGCCACGGCGCACCTGAGCGCCCTGCGCGACGAGCTGAACGAAACCTGCTTCCTCGCCGTGTGGGGCAACAAGGGCCCGACCGTGGTGCAGGTGGAGCAGCCGCTGCGCGCGGTGACCCTGGTCACCCGCGTGGGCTCGGTGCTGCCCTTATTGGGCTCGTCCACCGGGCTGGTATTCAACGCCTACCTGCCCGACGGCGAGACCGCACCGCTGCGCGAGGAGGAGAAGGGCATGCCTGGTGCGCTGGACGAGGCGGAGTTGCACAAGCAGACGGCGGAGATCCGGGCCACGGGTCTGCACCATGTGCATGGGTTGTTGATGCCGGGGGTGAATGCGCTGTCGGCGCCGGTGTTCGCGGTGGGTGAGCAACTGGCGGGGGTGGTGACGGTGGTGGGGGCGGCGAGTGCCTTTCGTGCCGAGACCCAGGGGCGGGCGGCGGAGTTGCTGAAGGAGGCTGCGGCGGCGATTACCGCGCGGATGGCGGGGCGTAGGCCGGAGTAGGGGGCTGTTCGTGCCACCGGGGCGTCCGGCGTGGCCGGTGAATCTAATCGCGGACAAAGTCCGCTCCTACGCCCGTGCTTCCCTGGAGTCGTAGGAGCGGACTCTGTCCGCGGTAGGAGCGCGCCGTGCGCGCGAATCGCGGGCACGGCCTCTCGTAGGAGCGAGCTTGCTCGCGAACCGCATGGCACCGCATTTGTTCGCGAGCAAGAACTAGGCGTCCCCCTCGCTCCTACGAAGAGCACCTCGGCGCGGTTTATTTCGTCTCCAACACCCCACGGCGGATCTGATCCCGTTCGATCGATTCGAACAGCGCCTTGAAGTTGCCTTCGCCGAAGCCGTCGTCGCCCTTGCGCTGGATGAACTCGAAGAACACCGGGCCCATCAGGGTTTCCGAGAATATCTGCAACAGCAGCCGGCGGCTGCCGCCCTCGGAGGTGCCGTCGAGGAGGATGCCGCGGTTGCGCAGTTCTTCCACCGGCTCGCCGTGGTTGGGCAGGCGCTCTTCGAGCATCTCGTAGTAGGTCGCCGGCGGCGCGGTCATGAAGCGCATGTCCAGGCCCTTGAGGGCGTCCCAGGTCTTCACCAGGTCGTCGGTGAGGAAGGCCACGTGCTGGATGCCCTCGCCGTTGAACTGCATGAGGAATTCCTCGATCTGCCCGGCGCCCTTGGAGGATTCCTCGTTGAGCGGGATGCGGATCATGCCGTCCGGCGCGGTCATGGCCTTGGAGGTCAGACCGGTGTACTCGCCCTTGATGTCGAAGTAGCGGATCTCGCGGAAGTTGAACAGCTTCTCGTAGAAGTCCGCCCAGTAGGCCATGCGCCCGCGGTACACGTTGTGGGTGAGGTGGTCGATGATCTTCAGGCCGGCGCCTTTGGGGTGGCGGTCCACGCCTTCGATGAACTCGAAGTCGATGTCGTAGATCGACGAGCCCTCGCCGAAGCGGTCGATCAGGTACAGCGGCGCGCCGCCGATGCCCTTGATCGCCGGCAGGCGCAGCTCCATCGGCCCGGTGGGGATTTCCACCGGCTGCGCGCCCAGCTCCAGGGCGCGGGCGTAGGCCTGGTGCGCGTTCTTCACGCGGAAGGCCATGCCGCACACCGAGGGGCCGTGCTCGGCGGCGAAGTAGGCCGCCAGGCTCTTGGGCTCGTTGTTGAGGATCAGGTTGATCTCGCCCTGGCGGTACAGGTGCACGTCCTTGGAGCGGTGGCTGGCCACCTTGGTGAAGCCCAGGCTGGCGAAGATGGGTTCCATCACGCCGGAGGTGGGGGAGGCGAATTCGATGAATTCGAAGCCCATGAGGCCCATGGGGTTGTCGAAGAGGTCTGCCATGTTCGTGTTCCTCGCGGTGGACGCGCTCGGCGGCGCGTCCGGGATTCGGAAAGTCGTGGGGTCAGCTGCGCGGCTGGCGCGGCGGCGAGCAGGGCACGCCGCGTACGCTGCGGGCGAGGAAGTCGCCGATGGTGACTTTGAATCCGAGGCTTTGCATGGCGCGCTCCTCAGGCCGGCTTGTCGGCCTGGACGTCCGGGTGGGCCTGGCGGAAGGCCGGGTGCTCCAGGGCCAGGCGCTCTACCCTGAGTATGCGCGGGAATGGGCTCAGGTCCACCTCGAAGCGGCGGGCGGCGTACAACTGCGGCAGCAGGTAGACGTCGGCCAGGCCCGGCTGCGGGCCGCAGCAGAAGCCCTCGTCGCCGATCAGCGCTTCCACGGCCTTCAGGCCTTCGCCGATCCAGTGGGCGATCCACTGGTTCACGCCGTCCTCGTCTATGCCCAGCGCGCGCAGGCGGTTGAGCACGGCGACGTTGTGCAGCGGGTGGATGTCGCAACCGATGAGCGCCGCCACGCCGCGCTGGTGGGCGCGCTGCAGGGCGTCGGCCGGCAGCAGGGCGGGCTCGGGGTAGCGTTCTTCCAGGTATTCGATGATCGCCGGCGACTGGATCAGCAGCTCGCCTTCGTCGGTGCGCAGGGCCGGCACGCGGCCTTGCGGGTTCAGTGCAAGGTAAGCGTCCTGGCGGTGCTCGCCCTGCAGCAGGTTGACCGGGACGTGCCGGGGCTGCAGGCCCTTGAGGGCCAGGGCGATGCGCACGCGGTAGCTGGAGGTGGAGCGGTAGTAGGTGTAGAGGTCCATGGACTCTCACTCGCAGGCAGCGTGCGCGTCGTGGCGGGCACTGTTGTTTTCGTAATTGCCTTACACTCTGCGTAATTTTTCCGCCGAGGGCAAGCCCCCGCGCTCCTTCGGGGGCTCGCCGCGCTGCCTTCAGTCGATGCGTTCGAAGGGCAGGCCGACGTAGTTCTCGGCGATGCAGGTGCGCCCGGCCTGGGAGTCGAGGAAGTAGGCCAGTTCAGTATCGAGCATCTTCTGGGTGAAGGCGTCGTTGTCGGGGAATTTGTGCAGCATGCTGGTCATCCACCAGGAGAAGCGCTCGGCCTTCCAGATGCGCCGCAGGGCGACTTCCGAATAGCGCTGCAGCAGCTCGACGCGGCCTTCGCCGTAGACCTTCACCAGGATGCGGTACAGGGCGTCGACGTCGCTGGCCGCCAGGTTCAGGCCCTTGGCGCCGGTGGGCGGGACTATGTGCCCGGCGTCGCCGACCAGGAACAGCTTGCCGTACTGCAGCGGCTCCACCACGAAGCTGCGCAGCGGGGCGATGCTCTTCTCCAGCGACGGGCCGGTGACCAGGCGCGCGGCGGCGTCGGCCGGCAGGCGGCGCTTGAGTTCGTCCCAGAAGCGCTCGTCGGACCAGTCCTCGACCTTCTCCTCCAGGCCCACCTGCAGGTAGTAGCGGCTGCGGGTGGCCGAACGCATGCTGCTGAGGCTGAAGCCGCGCTCGCTGCTGGCGTAGATGAGTTCGTGGTTGACCGGCGGGGTGTCGCTGAGCAGGCCGAGCCAGCCGAAGGGGTAGACGCGTTCGTAGGTCTTGAGCTTGTCCGCCGGGATGGTCTGCCGCGACACGCCGTGGAAGCCGTCGCAGCCGGCGATGTAGTCGCAGTCCAGGCGCGCCGTCTCGCCGTCCTTGGTGAAGGTGACGTAGGGCTTCTCGCCCTGCACCTCGTGCAGTTGCACGTCGCCGGCTTCGTAGATGCTCAGGGCGCCGCTGGCCTGGCGGGCTTCCATGAGGTCGCGGGTGACTTCGGTCTGGCCGTAGACCATCACGTTCTTGCCGCCGGTCAGGCCCTTGAGGTCGATGCGCTCGCGGCGGCCGTCCAGCACCAGCTCGAAGCCGTCGTGGGGCAGGCCCTCGGCGTCCATGCGGGCATTGGCGCCGGCCTCGCGCAGCAGGTCCACGGTGCCCTGTTCCAGCACCCCGGCGCGGATGCGCCCGAGCACGTAGTCCGGGCTCTGGCGTTCGAGGATGACGTTGTCGATGCCGGCACGTTGCAGCAGTTGGCCGAGCAGCAGGCCGGAAGGGCCGGCGCCGATGATGGCAACCTGGGTTTTCATTGTTGTTTTCCTCGTCGTCGCGGGCCGGGGCCTGGTCGTAGGCACGCCCCCTGGCCGCGTAGTTGTTATTGGCACCTGCATTTTTGGTGGATGAATCGCCGCGCAGAAGGCAATATCCAACAGATAACCTGGATTTTTCGTGGATAGCCCCGGCGGCCTATAAATGCACAAGACGCCCGCTTCGAATCCGGTCCCGGTGTTCCAGCTCTACGGCGAGACCCACGCCTGGCCGACACCCGACCCCCTGCACTGCGAGACCATTCCGTCGCGCAGCAGCCTCTACGACTGGGAGATCCGCCCGCACCGCCACGCCGACCTGGTGCAGCTGCTCTACGTGCGCGCCGGCGAGGCCGAGCTGGAAGTGGAGGGCAGCGTCACCCGCGTGCGCGAGGCCACAGTGCAGGTCTCGCCGCCCCTGTGCGTGCACGGTTTCCGCTTCACCGCGCAGATCGACGGCTACGTCCTCAGCCTGGCCCAGCCCTTCGCCGAGGAGCTGCTGCGCCAGTTCGACCGCGCCGTGCTGGAGCAGCCGCAGTGCTACGCGGTGGGCGAGGACGAGCGCTACCTGAGCACCCTGTTCGACTCCATCGAGCGCGAATACGCGCGCCAGGAGCCGGGCCGCGAGCTGATGCTGCGCTCGCTGGTCAGCGCCCTGCTGGTGTGGCTGGGCCGCCGCCACCTGCAGGCCAGCCACGCCGCCAGCGCCGCGCCGGATCGCGGCCGCGAGCACCTGCAGGCGTTCCGCCGGCTGGTGGAGGAGCACTTGCGCGAGCACCTGCCGATCGAGCGCTACGCCGAGCGCCTGGGCATCAGCGCGGCGCACCTCAACGCCCTGTGCCGGCGCCTGGCCGGCGTCTCGGCGCTGCAGCTGATCAGCCAGCGCCTGCTGCTGGAGGCCAAGCGCAACCTGGTGTACACGGACATGACCGTGCAGGAGGTCTCCGACCAGCTGGGCTTCTCGGAGCCGGCGTACTTCTCGCGATTCTTCAAGCGCGGCACCGGGCAGTCGCCCAGGGCCTTCCGGGGTAACCGATGAACATCGACTCACGCATCAAGTTCCGCCACCTGCTGTGCTTCCTCGAAGTGGCCCGCCTGGGCAGCCTGGCGCGCGCCGCCGACCGCCTGGCGGTGAGCCAGCCGGCGGTGTCGAAGACCCTCAAGGAGCTGGAGGAAGTGCTCGACGCCAGCCTGTTCGAGCGCGGCAAGGGCGGCGCCGTGCTGACCGAGGCCGGCATCGCCTTCCTGCGCTACGCCGGGCCCTGCGTGCAGGCCCTGCGCGACGGCGTGGAGAGCCTGCGCGGCGGCGAATACGCGGCCAGCAGCGCGCGCCTGGGCGTGCTTTCCACCGTGGAGGGCGCCTTCCTCCCGGAAGTGGTGCGGCGCCTGCACGCGCGCCACGGGGCGCTGGTGGTCAGCGTGGTCACCGGGCCCAGCGCGCACCTGCTCTCGCAACTGCGCGTCGGCGAGCTGGACCTGGTGGTCGGGCGCATGACCGACAGCCCGCAGATCCAGGGCCTGACCTTCGAGCACCTGTACAACGAGCCGCTGACCCTGGTGGTGCGCGCCGGCCACCCGCTGCTGGGGCGGCCGCTGGACGCCGCGGAGCTGGAGGAATACCCGCTGGTGCTGCCCACCGCCGGCACCACCATCCGCAAGCGCGTCGACAGCCTGTTCGTCGAGCACGGCCTGCGCCAGTCGTCGCGGCGCCTGGAAACCCTCTCGCTGAGCCTGAGCCGGCGCTACGTCGACGACAGCGACGCGGTGTGGATGGCGCCGCTGGACGCGGTGCGCGCGGCCCTGGGCAAGGGCGAACTGGCCGAACTGGCGCCGCAGCTGCAGGAGGCCGGCGGCTCGGTGGGCATCTGCAGCAACGCCTCGCTGCCGCTGTCCCTCGGCGCGCACTGGTGCCAGGAGGTGCTGCGCGAGGTGGGGCAGGCGTATCGCGAAGGGGTTTATCCATAACCAATTGGTTAAGGATGGCGGGCAGCTTTTCAATTTTCCTGCGCGCCGAGCTGGCGGAAACTGCGGAGCACATGCCTGATGCTCTACAGGCTCCTATAACTCCAACAACAGGAGACCGCCATGTCCGAAGTGGACAACAGCCGGTTCGTCATCCGTGACCGCAACTGGCACCCCAAAGCCCTCACCCCCGACTACAAGACCTCCGTCGCCCGCTCCCCGCGCCAGGCGCTGGTGAGCATCCCGCAGTCGATCTCCGAGACCACCGGCCCGGACTTCTCGCACCTGAAGTTCGGCGAGCACGACAACGACCTGCTGCTCAACTTCAACACCGGCGCGCTGCCCATCGGCGAGCGCATCGTCGTCCACGGCCGCGTCGTCGACCAGTACGGCAAGCCGGTGCCCAACACCCTGGTGGAAATGTGGCAGGCCAACGCCGGCGGCCGCTACCGGCACAAGAACGACCGCTACCTGGCGCCGCTGGACCCGAACTTCGGCGGCGTCGGCCGCGCCATCACCGACAGCGACGGCCGCTACATCTTCCGCACCATCAAGCCCGGCCCCTACCCGTGGCGCAACGGCCCCAACGACTGGCGCCCGGCGCACATCCACTTCTCCATCAGCGGCCCGTCCATCGCCACCCGGCTGATCACCCAGCTGTACTTCGAGGGCGACCCGCTGATCCCGATGTGCCCCATCGTCAAGTCGATCGCCAACCCCGAGGCGGTGCAGAGCCTGATCGCGCGCCTGGACATGGGCATGGCCAACCCCATGGACTGCCTGGCCTACCGCTTCGACATCGTCCTGCGCGGCCAGCGCCAGACCCACTTCGAGAATCGCTGAGGAGGTTCGCCATGCCCGTTCAACTGCTCCCCGAAACCCCCTCGCAGACCGCCGGCCCGTATGTGCACATCGGCCTGGCCCTGGAAGCGGCCGGCAACCCGACCCGCGACCTGGAAATCTGGAACCAGATGGCCAAGCCCGGCGCCGCCGGCGAGCACATCCTGCTACTGGGCCACGTCTACGACGGCAACGGCCACCTGGTGCGCGACTCCTTCCTGGAGTTCTGGCAGGCCGACCACGAAGGCAACTACGACAGCCGCTACGACGCCGAGAAGGCGTTCAACGGCTTCGGCCGCACCGCCACCACCTTCGATGCTGGCGAGTGGACGCTGAAGACCATCAAGCCGGGCGTGACCAAGGCCGCCGACGGCCGTCCGCAGGCGCCGCACATCAACGTGTCGCTGTTCGCCCGCGGCATCAACATCCACCTGCAGACGCGCCTGTACTTCGAGGACGAGGCCGAGGCCAACGCCAAGGACCCGGTGCTCAACCTGATCGAACAGGCGCCGCGCCGCGAGACCCTGGTGGCCCGCCGCTGCGAAGTGAACGGCCAGTTGGCCTATCGTTTCGACATCCGCATCCAGGGCGAAGGCGAGACGGTGTTCTTCGATTTCTGATGCGTTCCGGCGCCTGAACGGGCGGGCCGCGCGAGCGGTCCGCCCGTCGGCGTTCACGGCATGGCGTAGGCTGTGCCTGATGACGAAGAAAACTGGAGCCCTTGCGTGAGCAACCGACTTTTCGACGCCTACTTCACCCAGCCGGCGATGCGCGAGCTGTTCTGCGACCGCGCGCGCCTGCAGGGCATGCTCGACTTCGAGGCCGCCCTGGCCCGCGCCGAGGCGCGCTGCGGGGTGATCCCGGCCAGCGCGGTGGCACCCATCGAGGCCGCCTGCCGCGCCGAGCTGTACGACTTCGACGCCCTGGCCACGGCCATCTGCAGCGCCGGCAACTCGGCCATCCCCATGGCCAAGGCGCTGGGCCGCCAGATCGCAGCGACGGACGCGGAAGCCGAGCGCTATGTGCACTTCGGCGCCACCAGCCAGGACGCCATGGACAGCGGCCTGGTGCTGCAACTGCGCGCCGCCGTCGGCCTGCTGGAAGACGACCTGGCGCGCCTGGGCGCGGCCCTGGCCGAGCAGGCGCGCCAGCACGCCGACGTGCCCATGGCCGGGCGCACCTGGCTGCAACACGCCACCCCGGTGACCCTGGGCATGAAGATCGCCGGCTGGCTCGGCGCGCTCACCCGCCACCGCGAGCGCCTGGCCGAACTCAAGCCGCGCCTGCTCAGCCTGCAGTTCGGCGGCGCCTCCGGCAGCCTGGCGGCGCTGGGCGACGACGGCTTCGCCGTGGCCGAGGCGCTGGCCGAGGAACTGCGCCTGCAATTGCCGGAACAGCCCTGGCACACCCAGCGCGACCGCCTCGTCGAATTCGCCGCCTGGCTCGGCCTGGTGGCCGGCAGCCTGGGCAAGCTCGGCCGCGACCTCAGCCTGCTGATGCAGACCGAGGCCGGCGAAGTCTTCGAACCTTCCGCGCCGGGCAAGGGCGGCTCCTCGACCATGCCGCACAAGCGCAACCCGGTGGGCGCCGCCGTGCTGATCGGCGCCGCCACCCGCGCGCCGGGCCTGGTGGCGACGATGCTGAGCGCCATGCCCCAGGAACACGAGCGCAGCCTCGGCCTGTGGCACGCCGAGTGGGAAAGCCTGCCGGAACTCTGCTGCCTGGTCTCCGGCGCGCTGCAGCAGGCGCTGCTGGTGGTGCCGGGCCTGGAAGTGGACGCCCAGCGCATGGCCCGCAACCTCGACCTGACCCGCGGCCTGGTGCTGGCCGAGGCGGTGAGCATCGCCCTGGCCCGGCGCATCGGCCGCGACGCCGCGCACCACCTGGTGGAGCAGTGCTGCCGCCAGGCCGTGGCCGAAGGCGCGCACCTGCGCCAGGTGCTGGGCGGCAACGCCGAGGTTCGCGCGCAATTGAGCGAAGCCGAGCTGGACCGACTGCTGGACCCAGCCCATTACCTGGGCCAATGCCGCCGCTGGGTGGAACGCGCCCTGGAAGAACACGCGCGCCTCGGCTGAGGCGCGACAGACAAGCGAGAGAGAACCCGATGGACGAGAAACAACGCTACGAAGCCGGCATGCAAGTCCGCCGCGCGGTGCTGGGCGACGCCCACGTCGACCGCAGCCTGCAGAACCGCACCGCCTTCAACGAAGAATTCCAGGAAATGATCACCCGCCATGCCTGGGGCGACATCTGGACCCGCCCCGGCCTGCCGCGGCACACCCGCAGCCTGGTGACCATCGCCATGCTCATCGGCATGAACCGCGAAGGCGAACTGAAACTGCACCTGCGCGCCGCCCGCAACAACGGCGTGAGCCGCGAGGAGATCAAGGAAGTGCTGCTGCAGAGCGCGATCTACTGCGGCATCCCGGCGGCCAACGCCACCTTCCACCTGGCGGAGGAAGTGTGGAACGAGCTGGGGACGGAGTCGCTGGAGGGGTGAGTCGCTCGCCGGGATTGGGCCGGGCCCGGCTTCGGCGTTGGCTGTGGCTCCGGTGTAGCGGCGTATAACCGCGAACGGTTATACGCCCTACGGCATGGTCGGGCCTGGCGTAGGGCGGATAACGTTCCACGTTATCCGCCGTTTGGCCTTGGTTCCCGGCGGCTCCGGGGCTGGCCTTGGCGTTGGCTATGGCCTCGATTCCCGGCGGCTCCGGGGCTGACCTTGGCGTTGGCTGTGGCTTCGGTGTATCGGCGTATAACCGCGAACGGTTATACGCCCTACGGCATCCGATCCGCCACGAAATCCGCCTCCGAACGCGCCTCCAGCTGCCCCTTGCGGCAAGCCCGCTGGAACCGCTCGAAGTCCCGCTCGTTCTGCAACGCATAAGCCTTGGCGTAATGCACCAGCGCATCGTTCAACGCATCGCTCTTGCCGATGTAGCCGGCGATCCGCGCCGCCTGGCCGCCGGACTTGGCGTGGGCGCAGGCCAGGGCGCGGCCGCAGACGCGAGCGTAGGCGAGGAAGGCGTTTTCGTCGAAGGTCTCCAGTTCCGCCGAAACCTTCATGTCGCGCAACTGGCGCACGTAGAAGTGGCGGCCGCCGGGGCCGGTGGTCCAGCCGAGGAAGAGGTCGCTGGCCGACTGCATCAGGCGCTGGCCGTCCACCACCCGCTGGCCCTGGTGGCGGGTGCGCAGCTTGCTGCGCACGTAGCCGGCCAGCACCGAGGGACGGGCTTCCTTGTACTGCAGGAACAGCGGCTGTTCCTGGGCGTCGATCAGCAGCGCCACCAGGCAGCGGGTGCCGACGCTGCCCACGCCCACCACCTTGAACACCAGGTCCTGCACCTCGAAGCGGTCCAGCAGGTCGCGGCGGTCGGCCTGCAGGGTGGAACGGTAGTCGCGCATGAAGGTGTCGTGCAGGTCCTGCCAGTGCTCCAGGTCCATCCAGTCGTCGTCCTTGTCCAGCAGCGAGGTCGAGGCGTGCAGGTGGAAGATTTCCGGCAGGTCGTCGCGGATCTGCAGGCGGCCCTTGGCGTCGCGCTCGGCGATCTTCGGCAGCAGCTCGGCGTGGGTGCGCCGGTTGGCCTTCTCGATGGCGCGCTGCACGTGCTCGCGCAGGTCCTTTTCCTTCTCCTGCTCCAGCGCCACCTCGTAGTCGATGCGCCCATACCACAGCTCCAGGGCGCCCATCTCGGCGCACTCGGCCATGTTCTGCTGGTAGGAGGCGACCAACTCGTGGCAGGCGTTCTCCTCCACGGTCTCGCCGTGGCGCAGGTCGCGGGCGGCGATCAGGAAGCTCGCCACCAGGCGCTTGAGGTCCCATTCCCAGGGGCCGGGGTGGACCTCGTCGAAGTCGTTGACGTTGAACAGCAGGTTGCGCTCGGGGGAGGCGAAGCCGCCGAAGTTCATCAGGTGGCAGTCGCCGCAGATCGGCAATTCCATGCCCATGTCCGGGGTGCCCGAGAGGTCGTGGGCCTGGAGCAGGGCGCTGCCGCGGAAGAAGGTGAAGGGCGACACCAGCATGCGCCCGTAGCGCAGCGCCACCAGCGACTGCACGCGGCCGGCGCTGGAGGCCTCGATCAGCGGCAGCGGGTCGCGGTCGATCTTCCCGGGTTCGGCGTGGCTGCTGCGCGGGCACTTGTCGCGGGCGTCCTTGCCCTGCTTGCGGAGTTCCTTGATGTCCATCGTTCACCTCCAATCCCGGGACCATGAATTCGAGCTTAGAGGCTGGCCAGGGGCCTGCAAGTCGGCGCATCGGGCTGGCCTGGAAAGGGCATTTCTGCGATGGTCGCGGCGTCTCGTCGTCAGGAAGCGTCCATGTCCGCCATCGCCATTGTGCTCGCCCGTCCCGCCAAAATGCCCTGGCGCGCCCTGGGCATCGCCCTCGGCCTGCTGGCCCTGGCCGGCTGCAGTTCGCAGTCCGCCCGCCAGGCGCCGGAGCCGACGCCGGCGCAGGTGCGCGCCACCCTGGCGCAGTTGCTGCCGGCCAAGGTGAGCGACCGCAGCGGCTGGGCCACGGACATCCAGGCGGCCTTCGCCGCCCAGCGCATCCGCCCGAGCACCGAGAACCTCTGCTCGGTGCTGGCGATCACCGAGCAGGAATCCAACTTCCAGGCCGACCCGCAGGTGCCGGGCCTGGGCCGCATCGCCCGCGGCGAGATGCAGAAGCGTGCCGCGCGCCTGCACGTCCCCAGCTTCCTGCTCGACGCCGCGCTGGCGCTGAAGTCGCCCACCGGCAAGAGCTACAGCCAGCGCCTGGACGCGGTGCGCAGCGAGCGCGAGCTGAGCGCCATCTTCGACGACTTCATCGGCATGGTGCCGCTCGGCCAGCAACTGTTCGGCCGCTTCAACCCGGTGCGCACCGGCGGTCCCATGCAGGTCAGCGTGGCCTTCGCCGAGCAGCACGCCGAGGGCTACCCGTACCCGCTGAAGGGCAGCGTGCGCCAGGAAGTGTTCAGCCGCCGCGGCGGCATGTACTTCGGCATCGCCCACCTGCTGGGCTACCCGGCGGACTACCAGCGGCCGCTGTACCGCTTCGCCGACTTCAACGCCGGCTGGTACGCCAGCCGCAACGCCGCCTTCCAGCGCGCGGTGAGCCTGGCCACCGGCATCCCGCTGGCGCTGGACGGCGACCTGATCCGCTACGACTCCAGCGCCGCCGGCGCCACCGAGCTGGCGGTGCGCACCCTGGGCCCGCGCCTGGGCCTGAGCGACAGCCAGGTCCGCCGCGATCTGGAGCAGGGTGAGCGCGCCGAATTCGGCGAGACGAAGCTCTACGCCAAGGTCTTCGCCCTGGCCGAGAAGAACGAAGGCAAGCCCCTGGCTCGGGCGGTGCTGCCGGGCATCACCCTGCACAGCCCGAAGATCACCCGCAACCTCACCACCGCCTGGTTCGCCCAGCGTGTGGACGAGCGCTACCAGCGCTGCCTGGCGCGGGCGGGGAAGGGCTGACCGCCGCGGGCCGCCTTGCGCTGCTCGCCCGGCGCCGCGAATAATCCCGGGCCCACTCCCGACGAGGCGCCCGGCATGCCCGCATCCTTCCCTCCCGTCCTGCTCGATGCCCTGCGCCAGGCGCGGCACTTGGTGGTGTTCACCGGAGCCGGAGTTTCCGCCGAGAGTGGCATCCCCACCTTCCGCGATGCCCTGAGTGGCCTGTGGCAGCGCTTCGATCCCGCCCAGTTGGCCACCCCCGAAGCCTTCGCCGAAGACCCGGCGCTGGTCTGGGGCTGGTACGAATGGCGGCGCATGAAAGTGCTGGCCGCGCAGCCCAACCCGGCGCACCGGGCCATCGCCGAACTGGCCGCGCGGGTACCGCGCCTGAGCCTGGTGACGCAGAACGTCGACGACCTCCACGAACGCGCCGGCAGCCCGGCGGCGATCCACCTGCACGGCAGCCTGCACCAGCCGCGCTGCGTGGCCTGCGGCCGGGCCCACGACGGCCTTTCGACGAGCCTGCGGGAACCGGAAGAGGGCCGCCGTCTGGAACCACCACGCTGCGTCCATTGCGGCGAGCGGGTGCGCCCCGGCGTGGTGTGGTTCGGTGAAATGCTCCCGGAAGCCGCATTGGAGGAAGCCTTCGCCGCCGCCAGGGCTTGTGACTGCCTGCTCTCCATCGGTACCTCCGGCGTGGTCCAGCCCGCCGCGATGATTCCGCAACTGGCCGCGGAAAGCGGCGCCGTGGTCGCCCACGTCAACCCGCAGCCGGTGAGCGTGCGCGGGCCGCGGCAGTTCAGCCTGGAAGGGCCTGCCGGGGTGGTGTTGCCGGCGTTGAGCGAGGCGGCTTTTGGTTATCGGGGGCAGGTCTGAAGGAGGGGGGCTTCGGGTAGCTACCAGGAGTCATAGGGAATGCCTTGTTCTCGGATATAGGCCTGGGCGGCTTCGGTCGGCGGACGGTAATAGATCCCCTTTGAATGCCCTTCATAGGGGCCCCGCTTATCGATGACTCCCTTGAAACGCCCGATTTCCTTCTCCTCGAGGCAGGGGCCGCCGACCCAGGCCTTGGCGATGCCGCCAGGGGCCATGCCGATGGAGATCATCTTGCGGTAGTCAGTTACCCAACTCCTGTCGCCCAGGCAGTAGGCCTGCTGGGGTTTGAGCATCTCATCGCGGACCCACTGCGAGATGTTGATGCGCACGTTGTAGGTCTGGGGTTCCACGAGGGACTGCCAGCGGATGAAGATGATTTCCGGCAGATCGACGCCTGTTACCGGCTTCAATTTGCCCATGCCGTTCTTGGGCCAGCCGACAGGGCTTCCGCTGTAGCCGACTACACCGGCATGAACGCGTTCATAGGCCAGCCCACGTCTGTCCACCACATCGACGCTTTCGACCCAGACTTCCATGTATTTCGGCGCACCTATGCCGACGGACCTGGCGTTGTAGGGCAGCTTGGGGCGACCTTGGCTTGTGCTGCAGCCCGTAAGCGTGGCTGCTGTAATGCAGAGCAGGAGCGCGTTCGTGATGGGCAGTCGCCTTTGTCGCCGATTACCAGGAGTCATAAGGAATACCGTGCTGGTCGATGTAGCTCCTAGACGCTGGTTCCAGGGATGGCCACGCATATTGCCCGTTGGTCTTGCCTTGCGATGGGCCGAGTTTTTCAATCACCGCCTTGTAGCGGCCGATTTCCTTTTCTTCGAGGCAAGGGCCGCCGATCCAGGCCTTGGCGATGCCGCCAGGGGCCATGCCAATGGAGATCATCTTGCGGTAGTCAGTTACCCAACTCCTGTCGCCCAGGCAGTAGGCCCGCTGGGGTTTGAGCATCTCATCGCGGACCCACTGCGGGATGTTGATGCGCACGTTGTAGGTCTGGGGTTCCACGAGGGACTGCCAGCGGACGAAGATGATTTCCGGCAGATCGACGCCTGTCACGGGCTTCAATTTGCCCATGCCGTTCTTGGGCCAGCCGACAGGGCTTCCGCTGTAGCCGACTACACCGGCATGAACGCGTTCATAGGCCAGCCCACGTCTGTCCACCACATCGACGCTTTCGACCCAGACTTCCATGTATTTCGGCGCACCTATGCCGACGGACCAGGCGTTGTAGGGCAGCTTGGGGCGACCTTGGCTTGTGCTGCAGCCCGTAAGCGTGGCTGCTGTAATGCAGAGCAGGAGCGCGTTCGTGATGGGCAGTCGCCTTTGTCGCCGATTACCAGGAGTCATAGGGAATGCCGTGGTCTTTGACATACGCCTCGGCTTTCTCGGAAAGGTAGTAATACTTGCCGCCCGAGAGACCTTCGTATGGTCCACGCTTGTCGATAACGGCCTTGTATCGGCCGATTTCCTTTTCCTCCAGGCAAGGTCCGCCGATCCAGGCCTTGGCGATGCCGCCAGGGGCCATGCCAATGGAGATCATCTTTCGGTAGTCGGTTTCCCAACTCTTGGTGCCCAGGCAGTAGGCCTGCTGAGGTTTGAGCATCTCATCGCGGACCCACTGCGGGATGTTGATGCGCACGTTATAGGTCTGGGGCTCCACAAGGGACTGCCAACGGACAAAGATAATTTCCGGTAGGTCGACGCCTGTCACGGGCTTCATCTTGCCGCCGCCGCTCCACCAGCCAGCGGTCTTGTTGTTGTAGGCCACGACGCCGGCATGAACGCGTTCATAGGCTAGCCCGCGCCTGTCCACCACATCGACGCTTTCGACCCAGACTTCCATGTATTTCGGCGCACCTATGCCGATGGACCAGGCGTTGTAGGGCAACTTGGGGCGACCTTGGCTTGTGCTGCAGCCCGTAAGCGTGGCTGCGAGGGCAATACATAAAAGCTTTTTCATTGTGGCTGGCCTTCCTCTGGCTTGTTGCTATAGGTCAGGCGCCGATTCGGCGCGGGCTTGTTGACCATTGCTCCGTAGCTGGGCGACCAGTGGGCAGACAAGTGGATATAGCGAGCCTTGAGCAGGCGATTTTCTGCTTTGCTCAATCGAAAGGGCGCGCCTTGGGCATAGGCGAGAAGGCTGGCGGATATGGTCTGTAACTCCATGGGTAACCTGAGATTCGGATCATCTTCGAGAATCCGGCCAAATGGCACGTCATGTAGCAGGGCCAATTCACGCATCACCCGAAGCGCCACCCGCGACAGTTCACCTCGTACCCGACGCTGAATGGCTATGGCAACCAACGCCCTTTGCGACACGTCGTGTTCATTGGCGTTGGGGAAATGCCAGCCGACCGGCTCCATCTGGCCATCACCGGGCAGTCCGTCCAGTTCCAGCCGGGCGACTTCAAGCTGGGCCTCCCGCCACACCGAACTGCGTTCCAGGGGCATGTTGGGGCTGACCCGGGTGGCGCGTGGCCGGCTCAGCAGCAGTTTCTCCTGCATCAGAGCCGGGTAGCCGCCGCCGATGTCCGAATGTGCGCCGGGCAGGGAAATCTCCTGGTGGTGCGGGGCTACGCTGGTCAGGGGAAAGTTCCAGCGGTGTTCGTCGGCCGCGGTCAATTGCACGACCTTGCGCGCGCAACCGGGGGGCAGGTAGAGGTTGATGCCGGGGTTGAGGTCGTTGGCTGGGCTCCAGTCGCCGCGCAGTGGGTCGACGATGGCGGCCACGGTATCGAACAGGCCGATGAAGTTGATGCAAACGTCGGTGCTCCAGTCGAAATCCGCCTGCAGGCCGAACTGCCCGGGCTTTAATACTTCGCCCAGGATGCCGCCATCGGGCTTGAGCACTTCGTTGGCGAAGTGGCGGGCTGCTGCCGCGCCGCGGCTGAAACCGAAGAGGTCGAATTCGAGACGGGCTACATGGATGCCTGGGTTGGTTCTTACGAATAGCAGCAGTTGGTCTTTGATCGCCGCAGGGCTTTGTATTACGCGTTGCAGTACGCCGGTTTCCCCCCGCCCCGTCGCCTGGCTGACACGCGAATCCGGCGCGCCGCTGGTGGTGCCTATGCCTTCGATGTATATCGGCACGTAACCGATAGTCGCATCTGGCTCCAGGGGAATGCTGGTGTTGTCCAAGTAGAGTTCGGATAGCAGGGCCACATTGCTCGGTGCATTCCCGTAGCTGTCGTTCGGATGGCTCTGGAAGACGCCATGCTCGTCCGGGGCGCTGAAGCCGAAGCGTTCGCAGATGGCGATGGTGTCCAGCAGGGTTTCCTCGCCGAGCTGCTGACGGTCGTCTTGGCGGCAGCGCTCGGTCAGTGCTGCGTTGGCCAGGTTGTTGCCGGTGCCGTCGAAGAAGGCTGCCAGGCGCAGGGTCAGGCCTGGCGTCTCGTCCAGCTCTTCTTCTTCGTCTTCTTCTTCCGGTTCTTCCTGGTCAACGGCTACTCGCACGGCCTGGCCGTCGAGCTCGAGTTGCTGGAATGCCTGCAAGGCCTCCAGGCTGGGGAAGCGCAGGTGTACGCCGCTGGCCATTTCGCCTGGCGGCTGCCAGTCCAGGCCGACGCTTTCCTCGGCCATCAGGGTGTGGGTCTGGCTGGCGATCAGTCGATGGCTGCCGGGCGGGCAGCCGCAGTTGACCACATGGTCATGGCCGGCCACCGGTTCACCGTTGGCCAGCCAGGTCGGGTTGCCTTCGGCGATCAGCCCGATGCTGCCACATCTCGGACAGCGCACCGGGTCGTTGCGCCTCGCCGCGAGGCGATGGCCGATGATCAGGTCGGGGGAGCCGGCGAGCACCTGGCCGCCGGTGGTAGTGCTGTCGTCCTTGCGAACGACGAAACGCTGGCCCATGTTGCAGCTCCTACAAGCATTCGGATGAGTCCGGCTGGCAGGAAATGCCTTTGTCGAGGGTTTGGCTGTCGGTGGTTTCTTGGCTGGGTGAGAGGCTTTTCCGGTTGTTTGCAGATTCGATCACAGTGCTCAGGCAATGCCGTCCGGCCGGGCGATTTCCAACTCCGGCAACGGCTTGCCCAGCAGCACCCCGACCAGCACGGCGAACGCCAGCGCCGCCACGCCGGCCACCTGCAGCAGCGTCTCGAAACCACCGATGAAGGCCTGCCGCGCCAGCGGCGCCAGGGCCTCGCGCAGGGCCGGGTCGACCAGCGCCAGGGCCGCCGGCAGGTCACCGGCTGCTACGCGGGTGGCCATGTCCGCGGCCTTGTCCAGTTGCGCCGGCGCCACGTTGGCGAGGGCTTCGCGCAGCAGTTGGGCGCTGCGCGCGGCGAGCACGCCGCCGAGGATGCCGATGGCCAGGACGATGGCGCCGAAGCGCGTGGTGGTGCTCAGGCCCGAGGCCATGCCGGTGCGTTCGCGGGGCACGCAGGCCATGATGTTCTTCTGGGTGTCGCCGTTGAGCAGCCCGGCGCCGGCGCCCAGCAGCAGGCTGGCCAGGGCGAAGGCCGGGTAGCCGCCGTGGCCCGCCGCCACGGCGCAGAGCAGGTTGCCCGTGCCGACCAGGGCCAGGCCCAGGGCGAACAGCTGCGCCGGACTCAGGTGCGCGGCCAGGCGCAGGCCCAGGCGCGGGGCCAGCAGCATGGCCAGGGCGAAGGGCAGCATGCCGGCGCCCGCGGCCACCGCCGTCAGTTGCAGGCCGTTCTGCAGGTACAGCGGCAGCAGCGTCATCATCACCTGGGCGCAGGCTGCGTAGGCGAACATGCCCAGCAGCGCGCCGATGAAGCGGGCATTGCGCAGCAGGTGCAGGTCGACCATGGGCCGCGCCTGGCTGCGCTCCACCAGCACGAACAGGCTGAGCAGGAAGCCGCCCAGCAGCAGGCGCGCGAGGGTCGGGGCGCTGTCCCAGCCGGCGCGGTTGGCGTCGATCAGCGCCCAGATCAGGTAGCCCAGGCCGCCGGCGAAGGTCAGGCTGCCCAGTGGGTCGAGGCGCGCGGCGGCGCTGTCGCGGGATTCCTCGATGCTGCGCAGGGCCATGGCGCCCAGCAGCGCCACCAGTGGCAGGTTGAGGTAGAAGATCCAGCGCCAGCCCAGGCTGGCGGCGATCAGCCCGCCCAGCAGCGGGGCGAAGGTGATGGTGGCGCCCATGCAGGCGCCCCAGAAGGCCCAGGCGCGCAGGCGCTCCCGTGGCTCGTGGAAGCGGTGGCCGATGGCGGCCAGGGCGGAGGTCAGCAGCAGCGCCGCGCCGATGCCCTTGGCCGCCCGCGCCAGGTCGAGGAACGCCAGGTTGGGCGCGGCGCCGCAGGCCAGCGAGGCGGCGCCGAACAGCGCCAGGCCGAGCAGCAGCATGCGCCGGCGGCCGAAGCGGTCGGCCAGGCTGCCGGCCGGCAGCAGGCAGGCGGCGAAGGCCAGCAGATAGGCGCTGACCACCCATTCGATGTCGGCGAAGGCGCCGGACAGGTCGCGGGCGATGCTCGGCAGGGCGACGGCGACTATGTTGGTGTCGAGGATGATCAGCGCGCACACCACCGAGGCGGTCAGCAGGGTGAAGCGCGCGGAAGGGCGGTTGGACATGGCGAGGCTCCGGAGCGGTGCCGGCGCCGGACTTTGCCGCGCGGCGCCGGCCTTGTAGTGTTGCTGCCACGGTAACGCCAGCGCGCGCCGGGCTTGTTAGGCGCGGCGGCCTGCGTCATTAGCCCGCAGCTAACGAGGCCCCATGGAAATCCGCCATTTCCGCTATTTCATCAGCGTCGCCCGCCACGGCCACTTCACCCGCGCCGCCGAGCAGCTGGGCATCGCCCCGCCGACCCTGAGCCGGCAGATCCAGGACATGGAGAAGGAACTTGGCGTGCGCCTGTTCCAGCGCAGCCAGCGCGAGGTGCGCCTGACCGCCGCCGGCGAGGCGCTGCTGGCCGAGGCCGAGCAGGCGGTGCGCCAGTTCGATGCGGCGCAGCTGGGCGCGCAGCGCGCCGGGCGCGGCGAGGCCGGGCACATCGAGCTGGGCTACGTGGCCTCGGCGGCCTATTCCGGGGTGCTGCAGCGCCAGGTGAGCGATTTCGCCGCGGCGTACCCGGCGGTGCTGCTGAACATCCGCGAGGCGCCCATGGCCGAGCTGCCGGCGCTGGTGCGCGACGGCCAGCTGGACCTGGCCTACGTGCGCTCGCCCATGGAGCTTCCGGCGGAGCTGGAGGCCATCCGCCTGCACGACGAGGGTTTCGTCCTGGCGTTGCCGGAGGCCTCGCGGCTCAACGAGCTGGCGGAGATTCCCGCGGCGCGCCTGGCGGGCGAGACCTTCATCCTCCCCGAGCAGATTTCCGGCACCCTGGAGGTGGCCGCCCAGGGCGGCTTCGTGCCGCGCCTGGGGCCGCAGCCGGGCAGCCTGGTGGCGGTGATCGCCCTGGTGTCCCTGGGCCAGGGCGTGGCCCTGGTGCCGGAGTCGGTGCTGCGGCGCATCAGCCTGCCGCAGGTGAACTACCGACGTGTCGCCGGCAGCCGGGCCAGTTCCTGGCTGTCGCTGTTGCACCGGCGCTTCGAGAAGGCGCCGGCGGTGGCGCGCTACATCGAGCGGGTGCGCCTAGCCGCGGCCCAGGCGCGCCAGTAGCGCGGCCTTCACCGCCGGCCACTCGTCGTCGATGATGCTGAAGCGCAGCGAGTCGCGCTTGCGCCCGTCGGGCATGATCCGTTCGTGGCGGACGATGCCTTCCTGCGCCGCGCCCAGGGGCAGGCGCTTGCCGGTTTCGCCCGCGCCTGGAAAGCCGGGGCGGTGGTTGCGAATCGCGCGCAGGAGGGGGCTGACCAGTCGGCTGCGCCGAGGTGCTCTTCGTAGGAGCGAGCTTGCTTGCGAATGAACCCCGCTGCGGAGTCTGTTCGCGAGCAAGCTCGCTCCTACGAGAAGCCATGCGAGCGGGCTCTGCCCGCGATTTCGCGCGCAGGGCGCGCTCCTATAGGAGGCATCGAGGTGGTTTTCGTAGGATGGGTTGAGTTTGCGAAACCCATGCGGTTGCGGCGATGGGTATCGCTGCGCTCCACCCATCCTACGAGAGGCCATGCTCGCCTGCTCAGCGCCCGCCCAACTGGCCGCGGCGGTACTCGCCCTGGCGTTCGAGCATCCAGCCGGGGTACTCGGCCGGCAGGGCGCTGACCTGGTCGAGGGTGGCCAGTTCTTCGGCATTCAGCTCGACCTGGGTGGCGGCTATGTTGTCCTCGAGCTGCTCCAGGCGCTTGGCGCCGATGATCACGCTGGTCACCGCTTCCTGGTGCAGCAGCCAGGCCAGGGCCACCTGCGCCACCGATACGCCCTTGGCTTCGGCGATGCCGCGCATGGCGTCGATGCAGTCGTAGGCGCGTTCGCGGTTCACCGGCGGGAAGTCGAACTGGGTGCGCCGGCTGCCGGCCTCGGCCTCGCCGCCGCGGCCGTACTTGCCGCTGAGCAGGCCGCCGGCCAGGGGGCTCCAGACCATCAGACCGACCTTCTCGCTGCGCAGCAGCGGCACCAGTTCGCGCTCCAGGTCGCGGCCGGCGATGCTGTAGTAGGCCTGCAGCGACTCGAAGCGGGCCAGGCCGAGGCGCTCGGCGGTGCCCAGGGCCTTCATGATCTGCCAGGCCGCCCAGTTGGAGACGCCGACGTAGCGCACCAGGCCCTGGCGCACCAGGTCGTCGAGGGCGCGCAGGGTTTCCTCGATCGGCGTGGCCGGGTCGAAGCCGTGCACCTGGTAGAGGTCGATGTGGTCCAGCTGCAGGCGCTCCAGGCTGGCCTGCACGCCGCCGGCGATGTGGTAGCGCGACAGGCCGCGGGAGTTGGCACCGCGGGTGCCGGTCTCGCCGAACACCTTGGTGGCGACCACCACGTCCTCGCGGGGCACGCCGAGGTTCTTCAGGGCCTGGCCGGTGATGACCTCGGAGCGGCCCTCGGAATACACGTCGGCGGTGTCGATGAAGTTGATGCCGGCCGCCAGGGCCGCGCCGACCAGCTGCTCGGCCTCGGCCTGCTGCAGCTTGCCGATCTGGCTCCACAGCTGGCCTTCGCCGCCGAAGGTCATGGTGCCCAGGCAGAGTTCCGAGACGAACAGACCGGTGTTGCCGAACTTTCTGTAGCGCATGGCGAGCAATCCTCGGGAGGGGGCAGGGAAGGCGCCGCTGCCTCGCGCAGCGGCGGACGCCACCAGTATGGGCGCCGCGCCCTGGAAGGACGGCGCTCGATGCTGCCGCATTCTTGCCTATTGCTGCCGGCGCCCGCCTCAGGCCATGGGCGGCAGGCGGCGCTTGACCGGGGTCTTCTTGACGATGGCGGTGCTGGTCTCGGCGTAGGCGTTGAGGCGGTCGAGCAGGGTGTCCAGTTGCTCCATGTCGCGCACGCACAGGCGGGCGACGAAGCAGTCGTCGCCGGTGATCTTGTCGCACTCGGTGAACTCGGGGATGGCCTGGATCTGCCGTTCCACCTCGTGCAGCCGGCCGGGCAGCGGGCGCACGCGGACGATGGCCTGGAGCAGGTAGCCGAAGGCCTTCGGGTCCACCTCCAGGGTGTAGCCGCGAATCACCCCGCGGTCCTCCAGTTTGCGCAGGCGCTCGCCGACGCTGGGCGCGGAGAGGCCGCTGACCTGGGCCAGGGCCTTGAGCGACAGGCGCGAGTCTTCCATCAGGGCGGCGATCAGCAATTGGTCGATTTCGTCGGTCATTTTTTGGCTCGTTAGGCGATTGCGGGTGGATGCCTTGATAGTAAAGGCGATATTTGGTGGATGCCTTCCGTTTGCGATGGAAGGACGGGGTGACGCCTTGTCATGCTGTAGGCACACCTTGCAGGAGGAAGCCCCATGGACAAGTCCCTTCAACGCGGCACTCTGGAGATGACCGCGGCCATGCTGATCTGCGGCACCATCGGTTGGCTGGTGCTGGTGTCCGGCCAGCCGGTGCTGGACGTGGTGTTCTGGCGCTGCGTGTTCGGCGCCGCCACCTTGCTGGTCGCCTGCGCCCTGCTCGGGATGCTGCGCCCTGGCGTGCTGAGCCTTTCCGCCTTCGGCCTGGCGCTGCTCAGCGGGGTGGCCATCGTCGGCAACTGGGTGCTGCTGTTCGCCTCCTATTCGCGGGCGTCCATCGCCATCGGTACCGCGGTGTACAACACCCAGCCCTTCATGCTGGTGTTGCTGGCCGCCGTGTTCCTCGGCGAAAAGCTCAGCGCGCGCAAGCTCGGCTGGCTGGGGTTGTCCTTCGCCGGCATGCTGGCCATCGTCAGCGCCCACGGCAGCGGCGGGCCGGGCAGCGACTACCTGGGCGGCATCGCCCTGGCCCTGGGCGCGGCGCTGCTGTATGCCTTTGCCGCGCTGATCGTCAAACGCCTGCAGGCGGTGCCGCCGCATGTGATCGCGCTGGTGCAGGTTTGCAGCGGCGTGCTGCTGCTGGCGCCCCTGGCCAACCTCTCGGCGCTGCCGCAGCAGCCCTCGGCCTGGGCCTGCCTGGCCACCCTCGGCATCGTCCACACCGGGCTGATGTACGTGCTGCTCTACGGCGCCATCCAGAAACTGCCGACGGCGCTGACCGGCGCGCTGTCGTTCATCTACCCGGTGGCGGCGATCCTGGTGGACTGGGTGGTGTTCGGCCACCGCCTGGGCCTGGCGCAGTGGCTGGGCGTGGCGGCCATCCTCCTGGCCGCGGCCGGCATGCAGCGCGACTGGGGGCTGCCGCGGCGGTTGGCTGCGCGCTTCGCGCTGCGCGGGACGGATTACGGAAAGCGCTGAGGCGTGGGAATTTTTCCCCAGGCGGTGACTCCAACTCCCACCAAGTCATGCCATGGGTGAATGATGAACTACAAGCTGTTGCCAATGATCGGTGTCGCGGTGCTGCTCGGCGCCTGCGGCGGCAAGGAGGCGGAGGTGTGCGCCAGCAAGGACATGCGCGACCAGTTGGTGAAGGTGTTCACCGACGGCCCGCTGTCCGGCCGCGGCGACCTGCTCAAGGACGTGGAGCTGCGCGACGCGGCCATCCTCGAGAAGGACCCGGACAGCGGCGTGCTCGAATGCGTGGCCACCTTCCGCGTGCCGGTGGGGCAGCAGGTGGTGCAGGGGCCGCTGGAGTACCGCATCGCCCCGGCTGCGAAGTCCGATCATGACTATCTGTTGCTGTTCACCAAGAGCGAGCGGGCGTTGGCGCTGGCCGATCGGATTCAGCGGGTGTTCCCGGCGGCGGGGACGTCGCAGTGATGATGAGGGTGTAGGAGCGAGCTTGCTCGCGAACCTCCTGGCGGCTGCGGTGTATTCGGTTGACTCCGTTCCCTCACCCCAGCCCTCTCCCGGAGGGAGAGGGGGCCGTTCGGCGTGAGTGGTGAATCCAGAGTCAGCCTGAAATGCCTATCTGTCCCTGCGTTCGCGGGAATGGTGAGGGTAGGAGCGAGCTTGCTCGCGAAGGGTGCTTCCTTGCGACTGCGGTGTATTCGGTTGACTCCGTTCCCTCACCCCAGCCCTCTCCCGGAGGGAGAGGGGGCCGTTTGGCGCGAGTGGTGAATCCAGAGTCAGCCTGAAACGCCTGTCTGTCCCTGCGTTCGCGAGAGTGGCGAAGGGGAAGGATGGTGCCTGACCTCCAGGCCGCTCAGGACAGCCCCCTCTCCCGCTTGCGGGAGAGGGTTGGGGTGAGGGCGCTCTTGAGTCAGGCGCCTGCGCCACCGGCAGCTTCCATTCGCGAGCAAGCTCGCTCCTACGAAAAGCCATGCCCGCTCATACAGTCGGAGCGGACTCGGTCAATGCCGCACAAACGAAAAAGCCGTTCCCCCATGAGGAGGAGCGGCTTTTTCATCAGCGCCTTTCGGCGCCCGCTCAGGCAGCGTTGCCGTAGCGGGCCTGCTTCTTCTTGACCTGCTGGCGGCACGCGTCGCCGAAGGCCTGGAAGATTTTCACCGAGTCGGGGTTCTTCAGCGCCTGCCATTCCGGGTGCCACTGCACCGCGAAGAGGAAGGGCGAGAGCGTCGGTGCGTGGATCGCCTCGACCAGGCCGTCTTCGGCGTGGGCGATGGCTTCCAGGCCCTTGCCGAGGGTCTTCAGGCCCTGGCCGTGCAGCGAGTTGACCTGGATCGAGTCGGTCTGCAGCAGCTTGTGCAGCCAGGTGTTCTGCGCCACGCGCACGCTGTGCGCCGGGGCGTATTGCACCTCGACCGGGTCTTCGGGGTTTTCCCGGTGGTCGTTGAAGCCGGGCTCGGCGTAGACCTTCTGGTAAATGTCGCCGCCCAGCGCCACGTTGATTTCCTGCATGCCGCGGCAGATGCCGAAGATCGGCAGGCCACGGGCGATGGCGGCCTTGATCAGGGGCAGGTCGAAGAGGTCGCGCTGCTTGTCCTGGGCCTTGCCGGGGGTTTCGTTTTCCTGGCCGTAGAGGGCCGGATCGATGTTGCTGCCGGCGCCGGTGAGGTAGACGCCGTCGGCCATGTCGAGGTACTGCTCGAGATCGTCGATGCCGCAGCAGGTCGGCACCAGGACCGGCACGCAACCGGCGATGTCGGTGATCGGGGTGATGTACTTGTGGGTCATCACCTGATAGTCGTGGCCCTTGCGTTCCTGGGCGCCCATGGACATCAGGACGACGGGCTTGCGGAGTTTCTGATTGTTATTGCCAATGTTGCTGTTGGACATATGTCACCTTGGGACAGGCTCGGCCTGTCGTTTATGTGCAGGCGCGGCCGGGAGGGCGCTACCTGGGGCTCCGAGCACTGCCGTAGCGGGGCTGGAAGCGCCCGCAAACGGTCGAAGCCTGCCCACCAGCCTGCCAGAGCCGTAAAATATGTCAAACAATTTCGCTTTCGATCGTTAAAAATAATGGCCGAAATTCATGGCGATTTCATTTTCAAGATGCTGTATTTAAAGGATTTTTTCTTTAATTCGATAAATATCGGTCCATTATTTTTTACGGATCAGACCTTTCCGTGAAAATTATACTGAACATTTTCACGGAAAATCGCCGGGCACGCGCCGGCCGCGCCCTTGAGCGGGCGCCGCGTCTGAAGCTTTCCTGCGGGGGCGCTGGCGCCCCGGCCCGTCAGCCGGGCAGTTCGACCTTGCCGGGCGGCAGCGGCGCCTTGGCCGGGTCGCCGCTGAAGGCTTCCACCCGGTTGCGCCCGCCGTGCTTGGCGGCGTACAGGGCCACGTCGGCGTTGCCCACCAGGGCTTCCTGGCTGGCCACCGGGCCCTGGGCGGTGGAGGCCACGCCGATGCTCACCGTCAGGTGGCCGCGGGCGGCCCAGGCGTGGGGCAGCTGCAGGGCCTCGACGGCGGCGCGGATGCGCTCGCCGATGGCGCAGGCGCTGGCCAGGTCGGCGCCGGGCATGACCACGGTGAACTCCTCGCCGCCGAAGCGCGCGACGAAGTCGCAGTGCTCGCGCACGTTGTCGCGGATGGCCTCGGCCACGCGGCGGATGCCGACGTCGCCGGCGAGGTGGCCGTAGCCGTCGTTGTAGAGCTTGAAGTGGTCGATATCCAGCATCAGCACGCTCAGCGGCTCGGCGTGCCGCGCGCAGCGGTGCCATTCGCGCTTGAGCGTCTCGTCCAGGTGGCGCTTGTTGGCGATGCGGGTGAGGTCGTCGGTGCGGCTGAGCACCGCCAGCTCCTGGTTGGCCAGCGCGTACTTGTGCGCCAGCACCTGGTGTTCCCAGGCCAGCTTGAGCGCCTCGTTGAAGCGGATCTGCAGGCGCCGGCCCATTTCCGCGATGAAGGGGCAGACGATCCAGGCGGAGATCGCCAGGAAGGTCGCCTGGGGTTCGGGGTCGCGGAAGTAGGCGATGCCCAGGAAGAAGAACATGGGCACGTGGAAGGCCAGGTGCGCCGGCCAGTAGGACACGTTGCTCATGGCCACCATCACCGAGGCCAGGGCGATGCAGCCGTAGATCACGTCCTCGTAGGGCGTGCCGTAGCTCATCAGCCAGATGGCGCCGATGCCCCAGGCCAGCCCCACGGCGCCGCACTGTAGCATGGTCAGCCGCGCCCAGATGTGCGGCGCCAGGCGCTGCGGGTTGCGTCGCCAGGCATGCACCAGGCCCAGGCGCACGGCCATCAGCAGCACCAGCACGGCGAGCCACAGGCAGCGCCCGAGCAGGGGCGCGCTGGCATGGTAGACGCCGAACACCATGGTGCCGGAGAACACGTTGCCCACCGCGGTGGACGGGCTGGTGGAGAACAGCGTGGCGACGCGCTCGGCGAGGTAGTCCTCGGCGGGGCGCTCGGGCAGCGGTGGCGGGTTGGTATCGGCGAAGGCGGTCATGCCTGGGCTCCTGGGTGCGCCCCGGGGCGGTGCAGCGGGGGCGGGTGCAGGCACGCGCCGGCCCGGCGCGCTGGCGCCGCGGTCCATGGCGGTGCGGTTGCCCGGCCCGACCGATGGCTTCCGTTGCGCGGGAAAATGCAGTGATGTCTCAGTGCCATCATGCCTGGAGTACGATGGGAATTCGAGCCCGCGGACGACGGAAGGCAGCGCCGCCGGGCGGAAGCGGAAAGCGAGACGCCCCCTCTCGCTGGGCGAAAAGGGGGCGTTTTTCTTGCCGTGGCACCATCCTGGTGCGTTATCTCCCGGGGCGGCTTACTTGCCGGTCTTGATGGTGGTCCAGCTGCGGGTCATCAGGCGCTGGGTGTTGGCCGGCAGGTCCGGGAAGGCGTACAGCTTCTTCATCACCTCTTCCTTCGGATAGATGCCCGGGTCGTTGCGGATTTCCTCGTTCACCAGCGCGGTGGCGGCAGCGTTGCCGTTGGGGAAGGAGGTGACGTTGCTGATCTCGGCGATCACCTGCGGCTCGAGCAGGAAGTTGAGCCACTGCAGCGCGCCTTCGGGGTTCTCGGCGTCCTTCGGAATGGCCACGGTGTCGAAGAAGGCGCCGGCGCCTTCCTTCGGAATGTTGTAGAGCACGTGGACGTTGTTCTTCGCTTCCGCGGCGCGGGCCTTGGCCTGGTAGACGTCGCCCGAGTAGCCGACGGCGACGCAGATGTTGCCGTTGGCCAGGTCCGAGATGTACTTGGAGGAGTGGAAGTAGGTGATGTACGGACGGATCTTCTGGTACAGCGCGGTGGCCGCCTTGATCTCCTTCGGATCATTGCTGTCGGGCTTGTAGCCCAGGTAGTGCAGGGCCGCCGGCAGCATCTCGGTGGGCGAGTCGAGGAAGCTCACGCCGCACTGCTTGAGCTTCTGGATGTTCTCGGGCTTGAACACCAGGTCCCAGGAATCCACCGGGGCGTTGTCGCCGAGCACGGCCTTGACCTTGTCCGGGTTGTAGCCCAGGCCGATGGTGCCCCACATGTAGGGGATGGCGAACTTGTTGCCCGGGTCGCTGATCTCGAGGGTCTTCATCAGGTCCGGGTTGAGGTTCTTCCAGTTCGGCAGCTTGGACTTGTCCAGCGGCATGTAGACGCCGGCCTTGATCTGCTTGGCGAGGAAGTTGTTCGACGGCACCACCACGTCGTAGCCGGACTTGCCGGCCAGCAGCTTGGCTTCCAGCACTTCGTTGCTGTCGTAGACGTCGTAGACGACCTTGATGCCGGTGGCCTTGGTGAACTTGTCGACCGTGTCAGGGGCGATGTAGTCGGACCAGTTGTAAACGTGCAGCACTTTGTTGTCCGCCTGCGCCATACCAGCCACAGCGCCCGCCAGAGTCACGGCGAGCAGGGTCTTGCCGAAGGTCTTGAACATGCAGGTTGCTCCGATTTTCTTCTATCCGTGCGTAAGTTGGGTCTTCCGCACGGATCGACAGCAAGAACCATTCCCGATAATGGCCCCCGGCCATTTACCGGCGGCCGGCCCCCGGTGGCTCTAGCCTGGCGCCAAGGGGCGGGAGGAGGGCAGGCGGGCGCGGCGACGGAATCCCGGCGCGGGCTGTTACAAGGCGTACCGTCGTACCAGGTGGCTCAATCGAGCCGGTAACGCGCGAGGTCCTGCGTGGAAAGCACGCGCATGCGCCCCGGCTCGATGGCCGCCATGTCGTCCAGCAGGGCGACGGGCACGTCCATCTCGCGCAGGTAGGCGGCCGGGCTGTAGCGGCTGGCGCCATCGGCCAGCCAGGAATCGCCGCCGGGGAAGTAGGGACGGTGCAGGCCGACATAGCCGCGCACCCGCCGCGTGTGCCCGGCGGCCAGCAGGTAGACGCAGCTGCCCTGGCACACGCTGTTGCGCGGCACCCAGGTATCGAACCCGGCCTCGCGCAGCAGCCGGCCCATCTTGATGGCCTCGCCCAGGCTGCCGCCGATGGAGTCGAGCAGGGCGATCCTGCGGGCGAACTTGCCGGGGTTGCGCTTCAGTCCCTGCAGCAGGCGCTCGTAGTCCCCCGGCGCGATGTCCTCGGTGACGCGCACCGCCAGGGTGAGCCCCAGCGACTTGTTCTGCACCGGCGCAACCTCGACCCGCGCGAGAGCCGCCGTCGAACACAGCACCGAAAGACCGAGCACGGCCGCGCGCACCAGGGTATTGCCCATGAACCTGCCTCGCCTTGAACCCAGCGGGAAATCGATGGGAGCGGAAGATACCGCCGATGCTGGCATTTGGCATCCCCCGGCACAGCCGAATCGGCGAATGCCCCGAAGTGCAGCACCAAGGCTTCACTCCGCCCGCGCCTTCTGGTAAAAAGGCACCCCCAAGCGGGCGTCGTATAATGGCATTACCTGAGCTTCCCAAGCTCATGACGAGGGTTCGATTCCCTTCGCCCGCTCCAGAACAAACCCAGCCAAGCCCCTGAAATGCCTAGCGTTTCGGGGGCTTTGCTTTTTCGGGGCCAGGAAGGTGTCGAAAAAGTGTCGAAGAGTCTGGCCAGGCGGAGGGCACTGAGCCTTGCAGGCGTTGAGCTCTTCCTGAGTCTCCAGATGTGTTTCGATGCCCAAGCGGTATTTGCAGTAATCACGCACCGTGGCCCGCTCCAGTGGGCTCAACTGCTCCAGGGGCTTGTCATCCGCATCGCTGGTAACTCAACCTGCTGGGATGGCGCGGATATTTCTCACGAGTTCCATGCCTCTGCTGCCAGAGCAACCTATCTCTTTTTGCAAGCGTCTAGCTCGGTTTGCGATTGAAGCCTGGTCTCGATGCCCAGCCGATAACGGCAATAATCGATCACCAACTGTCGCTCTTCGGCGGAGAGCTCTTGCAGGGGCTTGCTGTCCGCATCGTTGGCGAAAAGATTTACAAACTCCATCTGAAACGTTGGATGTCGTTTGATGAAGAAATTGGTATTCAGCTCGGCGTCGTCAATGGACTCGTAGTAGCCCAAAAAGAGCCGCGCGACGACTAGCAGCACCACTGGATAGATCAGTTTTTTCATGAGCTTGGAGGTGGCAGCAGTTGGGTTTTGGTGCGGATATTGCGGACCAGCTCCATCCCCACATTGCCAGGGCAGACCTTTCCTTCTGCGCGCTGGCCTGGATACTCTCGATGTCCACCGAAGTGCCTGATCACGAACACGCTCCTGATGGCGTCGACCAAGTCCAGGACGGCATCGATCTGTGGACCGGGTATTTGGTTTGTAGTGTTTAGCCCCAAGGCTTCCGCAGTCTTCCTGCCCAAAGCCAGTAAGTCGTCACCTTCTTCGGCGGTAGTCAGGTTGTTCAGCATAACGACGCCGATAACACCTGTGTTGTAGTCCAGAACGCTCGATCCCTTGAACCTGATGTCTCGCCCCTCATAGATCACCCCCGCACAATCGATTCCGAAGTGATATCCGATGTCGTCGTACCGTCCAGCGAGGTGGTCGTCTTGGGTATCGGCCATCTGTTCTGCCCCTGGGGCGCAGGAATAGCTACGGCCAGCATGGTGCAGCGCAATCATGCTGTAGTTCCAATCTTCAACCAGCGGCTTTTGGGGCGGCTTCGCTTTCCACTGGGACCGTTCAACGAACCTGCGTCCGAGCGACCGAACCTTGCGGATAACTGCTTCGCGGGTGGCGGCACGATCGTCGACCTTGATGGGGATAGGCTGAACAAGTTGGCCGGGCTTAACCTCCTGGGCCTTTGCCTTTGTCGTGAAGGTCCCGGTCATGCAGTAGCCTCCGAGAACTCGGTCAGGTCGCGGGCGGGGGACCGGAACATGATATGAAGCTCAATCACCGAATCTGCCGAAGGAGCCTCAATAGTGGCCATACCGCTGGAGTCGGTCACGCCAGTTCGACGGTAGCCATCAACCAGTACGATGTATTCGCGATTAGCGAGAGGCTGGCCAGTTTGACTGTCCGTGATGACAAATGACTGGGCGAAAGTCTTCGCGAAATGCACAGGGGTAGGCGCCTCAAAGGGAGCCGGAGTATGGCTGTCACCAATGATCACAGTGCCCGAACCGGAGATAACGACATTTCCGTGAGCGCCAATACTGCCAACAGTCGCAGCATTGCGACCATTGATGAAGACAGTCCCCGAAAGGTTCCCGGTCATCGCACCACCGCAGGCGCTCGGGTCTCCTTGACGCGCAGCCGGAAGGCCATCGAACAAGACATCCGGAGAGCCGGCAGCGATCGGATTCACCCCATGACCGGGCAAGGGGCAGGCTGTCGGATCGGTAAGACGAGCAGCAGGTTTTCCACTCATAACGCTAATCCTTGCATGGCGCATTGATGGCAGCAGAAAGTTGGCCAAGCAGCCGTCTTCCTCTTCAACCGCCAGACGTTAGCAGGGGCAAAGCGCGCAACTTCTTGCGCATACGGGACATAACCCGCATGGAGTCTGGGGCGGTGTCGTTTGTAATAATTTAATTCAGGTGTCCGCATGTTCATGATGAAGGGACTGGCAAACCCCATCTCATCTCTTGCTGTGAATCCAGTTCACAGCCCCTATGCCACCAACAGGGATTATCACCCCGCCCCCGGCTCCCTACCCTGCGCAGACCAGGGCCCATGAGGCCCTGGACAATCACAAGAACAATCCTGCGTGCCGAGGTGCTGTCGATGAACGCGACGCCTGAGAACCCACCCAAGAACCGCCTGGGCCACGGCCTGAAGAGTCGCCAGGTGACCATGATTTCCATCGGCGGCGTGATCGGCGCCGGGCTTTTCGTTGGTTCCTCCAATGCCATCGCCACCGCCGGGCCGGCGGTGTTGCTGGCTTATCTGCTGGCTGCGGTCATCGTCGTGCTGGTGATGCAGATGCTGGGCGAGATGGCCACCGCGCGGCCGGACACTGGCTCCTTCTCGTCCTATGCCGACCAGGCCATGGGACGCTGGGCCGGGTTTTCCATCGGCTGGCTGTACTGGTGGTTCTACGTGCTGGTGATCAGCATCGAGGCCATAGTCGCCGGCAATATCCTCGCGCCCTGGCTGGGCGTGGCGCCCTGGGTGGCGGCGCTGGGCATCACCCTGGCGCTGACGCTGTGCAACTGCCTGAGCGTCGGCAACTTCGGCGAGCTGGAGTACTGGCTGGCATTGTTCAAGGTGGTTTCCATCGTCGGCTTCATCGTCCTCGGCGTGCTGGCGATCTTCGGCTTGCTGCCGGGCTCTTCCACTTCCGGCGTGCAGCACCTGTATGCCGACGGCGGCTTCATGCCCAAGGGGCCGGTGTCGGTGGTGGCGGCCATGCTCACGGCGATGTTCAGCTTCCAGGGCAGCGAGATCGTGACCATCGCCGCCGCCGAGACCAAGGAGCCGCGCGCCAATATCCGCAAGGCGATCCGCGCCGTGGTCTGGCGCCTGGGGCTGTTCTACCTCGGCTCGATGCTGGTGGTGGTGTGCCTGGTGCCGTGGAACGCGCCGGGGCTGGCGCAGGGTTCCTACCAGTCGGTGCTGGCGGCGATGAACATTCCCTACGCGCCGCAGATCATGAGCGTGGTGGTGCTGGTGGCGGTGAGCAGTTGCCTGAACTCGGCGATCTACACCGCCTCGCGCATGGCCTACTCGCTGGCTTACCGTGGCGACGCGCCGCGCGCCTGGAGCCGCACCAACCGCCGCGGCGTGCCGCTGGGCGCGGTGCTGAGCACCGCCGGCGTGGCCCTGCTGGCGCTGGGCGCGAACTACCTGCTGCCCAAGGAGGTGTTCGACTTCCTGCTCGCCTCCAGCGGCGCCATCGCCCTGCTGATGTACCTGGTGATCGCCATCACCCAGCTGTGCATGCGCCGCAAGCTGCGCGCCAGCGGCGAGCCCCTGGCGGTGGAGATGTGGGCCTTCCCCTGGCTGACCCTGGCGACCATCGCGCTGATCGTCGGCATCCTGGCGATCATGTCGGTGTTCCCCGGCCACCGCGGCGAGCTGCTCACCACCCTGGGCCTGAGCGCCGTGCTGGCGGGCATCGGCCTGTACCTGCAGAAGCGCCAGCCGCAGCTCTCCGCGCAGCGCGCGCAGGGCGGCTTCGGCGAACTGGCGGCGCTGTGACGCCGCTTCACAACGCCTGTGCCGGCGGCCCGGTTTTTCCGCCGCCGGCGCACACCTAACCTGCCCGTGGCGGGGCTCGCCGAGCCCGCCGTGACCTTCCCCAACTGCCTGATAGAGAGTGATCGATGAGCATCGCGATGAAGCCGGACGAACTGGCGATTCCCTACCAACTGCCGCAGGTGCCGTTCATGGCGCCGGACATGGTCCTGCCCGGCGTGCTGGACCAGTGGCTGGAGGACGACCAGCTGTGGGTCCCGGTGACCGCCAGCGTCTCCTTCAAGCCGCTGCTGCTGAGCGTGAGCGGCGGCTACTACATCAACCTGCTGCGCGTGCGCCAGAGCGGCGTGCTGTCGCGCCATCGCCATACCGGCGGCGTGCACGCGCTGGTGCTCAAGGGCCGCTGGTGGTACCTGGAGCACGACTGGATCGCCGAACAGGGCTCCTTCGCCTTCGAGCCGCCGGGCGAGACCCACACCCTGTTCGTGCCCGAGGACGTCGAGGAAATGATCACCTGGTTCCACGTCCAGGGCGGCTACACCTACGTCGATCCGCAGGGCGTGGCGGTGGGCTACGAGGACGTCTTCACCAAGCTGGAGGCAGCGCGCCGGCACTATGCGTCCATCGGCCTGGGTGAGGACTACGTCGAGCGTTTCATCCGCTGAAGCAGGCCGGAACGGCGGGCGCTATGCTCGCCGCCACGACGCATCGAGGACCGGACATGGACAACTATTCGCAACTGCTGGCCTTCATCTGGGCGGTCGAACACGGCAATTTCTCCGCCGCGGCGCGCGCCCACGAGATGACGCCTTCGGCGGTCAGCAAGCTGATCAGCCGCCTGGAGGATCGCCTGCAGGTGCGCCTGTTCCAGCGCGGTACGCGGAGCCTGACGCTGACCGAGGAGGGCGCCGCCTACCTGCGCAGCGCCCGCGCCGTGGTGGAGGCGATGGCCGAGGCGGATTCGCTGGCCGAAGCGCTGCCTACGCGGGTCAGCGGCACCCTGCGCATCCACACCATGACCACCTTCGCCAAGCACCAGATAGCGCCCTGGCTGCCGGAGTTCCTCGACCGCTACCCGGCGCTGCAGGTGGAGATCCAGGTCGGCGCGCAGTACGTCGACCAGTTCGAGCAGGGCCTGGACCTGGCCATCCACAGCGGCGTGCTGCCGGACTCCAGCCGGGTGACCCGGCGCCTGGGCGAGACGCAGTGGATCACCTGCGCCGCCCCGGCCTACCTGGCGCGCTGCGGCACGCCCCGCCACCCGCAGGAGTTGCTGCGCCACCGCTGCTTCCAGTTCAGCTTCGACAGCCCGTGGAACCGCTGGAGCTTCCGCGCAGGCCCGGAGCGCCTGAACGTGCCGGTGACGCCCGCGGCGACCTTCGCCCAGGGCGACCTGCTGCGTGACATGGCCCTGGCCGGCGCCGGCATCGTGCGCCTGGCCGACTTCCATATCGGCGCCGACATCCGCGCCGGCCGCCTGGTGCAGGTGCTGGAGGAATACCCCAGCGACCTGCGCGAGCCGGTGTACCTGATCTATGCCAACCGCAGGCACCTGAGCCCGAGGATCAAGGTCTTCCGCGACTTCCTCGAGCAGCGCCTGCGGGAGGCTCCCTGGAGCCTGTCCTAGGGCAGGCCGTTACGACCCATTCACGAGGCGCCCGCACGGCGGGCGCGATGCAGGAGTAGACCATGGCCCATCTGGTGGGTGACGTATCCAGCGCCGCGCGCATTCTTCCCGACCTGGACGGCGAGAAGCTGTTCATCCAGCGGGGCAGGGGGGCCTATCTCTGGGACGCCCAGGGGCGGCGCTACATCGATACCGCGCTGGGCTTCGGCGCGGTGCTGCTCGGCCATTCCGAGCCGGCGGTGATCGAGGCGGTGGGAGCCGCCTTGCAGGACGCCGCCGCGCCGTCCTGGGCCCACGTGCGCGAGCATGCCGCCGCCGACTGCCTGGCGCGCCACGGCGGCGCGCTCGACAAGGTGATCTTCACCAACTCCGGCAGCGAGGCGGTGCACCTGGCCTGCCGCGCGGCGCGCGCCTACACCGGCCGGCCGCGCATCGCCAAGATGGCCGCCGGCTTCGACGGCTGGTTCGACGAGGTGACCCTGGGCAACGTCGGCTCCGCCGAAGCCACCTTCGCCCCTGGCGAGCGCCCGGCGAGCGAGCGCATGACGCTGCTGCGCTACAACGACTTCGACGACGTCGAGCGGCTGTTCGCCGAGCACAGCGACATCGCCGCCGTGCTGCTCGAACCCATGCTGGCCAACGCCGGCTGCATCATGGCCGCGCCCGGCTACCTGGCGCACGTGCAGCGCGTGGCCCACGCCCATGGCGCGCTGGTGATCAGCGACGAGGTGCTGATGGGCTTCCGCCGTCACGCCGGGCTGAGCAGCCTGTACGAGGGGCTGGACCCGGACCTGGCCAGCGTCGGCAAGGCCATCGGCAACGGCGTGCCGGTCTCGGCGGTGCTGGGCAAGGCGCACATCCTGGCCGGCTTCGAGGAAGGCCGGGTACTGCGCGGCGGCACCTTCAGCGGCAACCCCATGGCCTGCGCGGCGGTGCAGGCAACGCTGGCGCAGCTCGAAGACGCCGACTACGCCGCGCTGATGGCGCGTGGCGAGGCGCTTCGCAGCTGGATCGAGCGGCTGTTCCGCGAACATGGCATGCCCCTGTCCACCAGCGGCTACGGCAACGTCTTCGGCCTCTGGCCGGCAGAGCGGGCGTCGCGGGATTTCGACGAAGCCGCGCGCATCGCCAATCCCGGCTTCAGCAAGGCGCTGCATCTGGAACTGCGCCGCGCGGGCCTGTTGCTGATGCCGTCGCCCTATGGCCGGTTGTACCTGTCCTTCGCCCATACCGATGCGGTGGTCGAGGAGATGAAGGCAGCGTTCGAGCAGGCGGTGGGGCGCTTGGCCGAGGTGCTCTTGTAGGAGCGAGCTTGCTCGCGAACAAGCGCGGTGCCATGCGGTTCGCGAGCAAGCTCGCTCCTACGCTGCCCCACCTACGCCATTCCCATGTAGGAGCGCGCCCTGCGCGCGAAATCGCGGGCAGGGCCCGTGCGGGAATGCGTGGTGTTTTTCCCGTAGGAGCGGAGCTTCTCCGCGATAGCCGGATGTATCGGCGCGCTTCGCGGATGAGATCCGCTCCTACGCTGCCCCACCTGCGCCATTCCCCTGTAGGAGCGCGCCCTGCGCGCGAAATCGCGGGCAGGGCCCGTGCGGGAATGCGTGGTGTTTTTCCCGTAGGAGCGGAGCTTCTCCGCGATAGCCGGACGTATCGGCGCGCTTCGCGGATGAGATCCGCTCCTACGCTGCTCCACCTGCGCCATTCCCTTGTAGGAGCGCGCCCTGCGCGCGATTTCGCGGGCAGGGCCCGCTCCTACAGGTTGTGGGCTTTCAGGCTTGCTGGCGGGCGCTTTCCTGCAGTCGCCGGGGCTCGGCGGCGGCTTCTTCGCCGGCCAGCTTCTGCGCCGCCGGCTCGTCTTCGGCGTTGACCGAGCGGCGGAAGCCCTTGATGGCTTCGCCGAGGTCGCTGCCCAGGTGTTTCACCCGCTTGCTGCCGAATACCAGCAGCGCCACCAGCAGCAGGACCAGCCAGTGTTTCCAGTCGAATATGCCCATCACCATGTCTCCAGATCGCGGTTCGGTTGTTGTTATTGGCGCCTGCATTTTTGGTGGGAGGGTTCTGCTGCAGAAGGCACTATCCAACAGATAACCTGGACTTTTCAGGGATCGTGCGGATGGCCGATCTACGGCGGGAGGGCAGGGCTGGAGACTTTTCCGCGAGGAGTGGAATTTTCTTAAGAGTATTCGCTTGGCTTGTCCGCTGAATATTTATAACTAATTGATTTTTAAGTATTTAACTCGTGGCATGGTAATTGATTGGGGGTCGCCGGCGCGGCACGCAAGTGGCCGCGCGCCAATCCGATAACAACAAAAGGCCGGCACTCCCATGTTCGATCAATCCGTTCGCCTTCGCGTATCCCGCCTCGCCTGCGCCATGCTCCTGGCCGGCGCCGCCACCTCGGCCCTCGCCACGGAGGGCGGCACCTCCTCCTGGCCCATGGGCATCGAGATCTACGGGATGGGCATCCTTCCACCGCCTGGCACCTACGCCCAGCTGTTCGCGGGCAACTACCTGGCCGATACGTTGCGCGACAACGGCGGCCACAAGGCCGCTGACATCGACCTGCGGGTCTCCACCCTGGTGCCGCGTTTCGTCTGGGTGACGGAGCAGAAGGTGCTGGGCGGCGACCTCGGCTTCCATGCCCTGCTGCCGCTCACCGACATGCGCCTGAACATCAAGAATGGCCCCCACGACCACAAGCGCGGCATCGGCGACGCCCACCTGGGGCCGGTGATCGGCTTCCACCCGAGCGAGAAGTTCCACGTCGCCACCGGCGTCGACTTCGTGCTGCCCACCGGCAGCTACGACAAGGACGACATCATCAACCTGGGCACCCACTACTACACCGTGCAGGCGGTGCTGGCGATGACCTACGTGGACCCGGCGGGGCCCAACGCCGACATCCGCCTGATGCACGACTACAACTTCGAGAACCGCGCCACCGACTACCAGTCCGGGCGCGAACTGCACGCCGATTACACCCTCGGCTGGGGCATGGGCAACGGCTGGGTGCTCGGCGTCGGCGGCCACGCCTACCAGCAGATCAGCGACGACAAGCTCGATGGCCATACCGTCGAGGACTCCCGCGGGCGGACCTTCTCCATCGGCCCGGCGGTGCAGTATGCGAGCAAGGACGGCTGGTTCTTCAGCGCCAAGTGGCAGGACGATACGGGCGTGCGCAACCGCCCGGATGGGCAGACGTTCTGGTTCAAGTTCACTACGCCGCTTTGAAGGGGCGGGGGTTCTTCGTAGGAGCGAGCTTGCTCGCGAACAGATTCCGCAGCGGGGCTCATTCGCGAGCAAGCTCGCTCCTACGAGAAGCCGTGCCTGCCTGAACCGTAGGAGCGGAGCTTCTCCGCGATAGCCGGAACCACCGGCGCGATTCGCGGATGAGATCCGCTCCTACGCTGCCCCGCCTACGCCATTCCCCTGTAGGAGCGCGCCCTGCGCGCGAATCGCGGACAAGGTCCGCTCGGTAAACATGACGCCCCGTAGGATGGGTTGAGCCTGCGATACCCATGCGGTCGTGGTGATGGGTATCGCTTCGCTCAACACCATCCTACGAAAGGCCATGCTCGCCCATGCGGTAGGAGCGGAGCTTCTCCGCGATAGCCGGAACCATCGGCGCGATTCGCGGATGAGATCCGCTCCTACGCTGCCCCACCTGCGCCATTCCCCTGTAGGAGCGCGCCCTGCGCGCGAATCGCGGGCAGGGCCCGCTCCTACACTCTCCGGCAAACACAACGCCCGTAGGATGGGTTGAGCGAAGCGATACCCATCACCCTGGCCCGATGGGTATCGCAAGCTCAACCCATCCTACGAAAAGCGCCTCGGCGCAGTTCGCAAGACAGTTGCGGCCTCAGCGCCCCTTCAACCGGTAGCTGACCTGGGCGCGGCTCATGCCGAGCATCTGCGCGGCGGCGGTGATGTTGCCGCCGGTGCGTTCCATCGCCACCTGCACCAGGCGTCTTTCCACGTCTTCCAGGGAGATGCCGAGGGTCGGGTTGCGGCCGGAGACGAAGGCGAGCAGGCTGGCCAGTTCGGGTTCTTCCACGGCCTTGCCGGGCGCTGCTTCGGGCGTCGCTGGCGCCTGCTCGGGCTGTTCGCCGCCGGCTTCGGCCAGGGGGCGCGTCAGCCGGCCTTCCGCCGTCAGCCCTATGGGCGCGGCGATCGGTGCGGCGCCGCCTTCGGCCAGGTGGATGACATCCATCACCTCGCCATCGGCGGCGGCGATGACGCCGCGTTCGATGAGGTTCTGCAGCTCGCGGATGTTGCCCGGGAAGCGGTAGGTCAGCAACGCGTTGACCAGGCGTGTGCTGAAGCCCGCCAGTTGCCGGCCGTGGCGCAGGCTGAACTTGCGCAGGAAGTAGCTCATCAGCAGCGGGATGTCTTCCCGGCGCTCGCGCAGCGGCGGCAGGTGGATGGGGAAGACGTTCAGGCGGTAGAACAGGTCCTCGCGGAAGCGCCCGGCCTCCACCTCGCGGCGCAGGTCGAGGTTGGTGGCCGCGACCACCCGCACGTCCACGCGGATCGCCGTGGTGCCGCCGACCCGCTCCAGCTCGCCCTCCTGCAGCACGCGCAGGATCTTGCTCTGCGCGGCCAGGCTGAGGGTGGCGATCTCGTCGAGGAACAGGGTGCCGCCGTTGGCCCTTTCGAAGCGCCCGGGCCGCGAGCGCTCGGCGCCGGTGAAGGCCCCGCGCTCGACGCCGAACAGCTCGGCCTCCACCAGGTTCTCCGGCAGGGTCGCGCAGTTCAGCGCCACCAGCGGCCCCTGGCTGCGCTTGCTGGCCTGGTGCAGGGTGCGGGCGAAGAGTTCCTTGCCCACGCCCGATTCCCCGGTCAGCAGCACCGTCGCCTGGGTCGGCGCCACGCGCTGCAGCAGCTGGCTGGCGGCCATGAAGGCGGCGGAGATGCCGACCATCGGCTGGTCTTCGTCGGGGCTGGGCAGCGTGGCGACCGTGGTCGCCTGGCTGCTGCCGTAGGTGCTGCGGCCGAGGAAGTCGCTGGCGTCCAGGTGGGCCAGGTCGGCGTCGATGTCGTCCCATTCCTCCGCCGGCTTGCCGATGATGCGGCAGGCGTGGTGGCCCATGGCGCGGCACTCCACCTCGCGGAACACCACCAGGCGCCCGAGCAGCGACGAGGCATAGCCGCTGGCGTAGCCGATGCCCATCCAGCACGAGGGCTCGCTGCCCAGGCCGTAGGTGGCGATGTGTTCGTCGGCCTCCAGCGAGTTGTGCCAGAAGAACTCGGAGTAGAAGTGGCCGATGCTGGTGTCGATCTCGAAGTTGATCGGCTCGACGTTGACCATCCCTTCGAGCATGTGCAGGCGCGGCCCGGCGCTGTACAGGCTGGCGTGGTCGCCCTCGGGCCACTGCTCGCTGACCTGCGCCGCGTCGCGCGCGCCGGCCTGCCAGCCGATGCGGGTGAGCAGGCCGCGGGCCTTGTCCAGCCCCTGGGCCTCGATCAGTTCGCGGCGGATGGCGCCGAAGGCGGAGCCCTGCAGCAGCATCATGCGCTGGCCGCACAGCCAGATGCTGCCGTCCTGGGGAGAGAAGGCCACGGTCTCGGCCAGTTGCTCGGCAGAAGGCAGGCCCCGTGGATCGAATTGGCAGGCGCGGTCGACGATCAGGCGTTTCTGCCGGCTGAGCATGTGCCGGAAGAACTCTTCGTCCACCGCGCGCCCGTGTTTGCCCGGATTTGTAATAGTCATAAGGCAGTTCAAGAAGACGCAGGCTGGTCTGGGGAGTATGCCGGCCCGGCCACGGCGGTCAATCGGATTCCAGTCCGAGGGGGAGGGGCGGCGAGCGCAAAACGTACGATAACCGCACGAAATCCCGTTTTTGGCCGCGTCCGTCGAGCTTTCTCCAGCGCCGCGATTTTCTCTGCACAAAATTCCGCGGCCGCCGCGCCGCCAGCGCGAAAGGCGCCGTAGAAGTCTTCCGATAAAATCACAACTATTTGTTTTTAAAGGATATTTTTACGGATAGCGCAACTGGCACGATAGTTGTTAATGCCGAAACACTTGCAACTGAAAAATCCATAACAAGAAACCGGTGATTTCGACATGAACATCCTCCGCGCTTTCCGCCATGCCCGTGCACTAGCCCATCCCGCCCTTGCCCGGCGCCGCCCGGCCCGCCCCGGCGACTGACCTTCGCCCAGCCCGTTTCCCTGTTTCCGTGGCCTTCGCCCAGGCCGGCGGCGGCCGTCCCTCGTCCAGACAAGAGGCACCAGCAACGATGAGCACCAGACCCCAGCCCTACCAGAACCTCGACCTGCAGCCGATCGCCGGCGCCTGGCGCGCCGGCGGCAGCGGCCGGCACATGGAGGTCCTCGACCCCTACACTGGGCAGAGCCTGCTGCGCCTGGCCCTGGCCGACCGCGCCGACCTTGACGCCGCCTATGCCAAGGCCGCCGAGGCCCAGGTGGCGTGGGCCGCCAGCGCGCCCGCCGAACGCGCCCGGGTGATGCTCGAAGCGGTGCGCATCCTCGATGCGCGCCGCGAGGAGATCATCGACTGGCTGGTCCGCGAATCCGGCAGCACCCTGCTCAAGGCGCAGATCGAATGGGGCGCGGCGCGCGCCATCACCCTGGAGGCGGCCAGCCTGCCGAACCGCGTGCACGGGCGCATCGTCGCCTCCAACGTGCCGGGCAAGGAAAGCCGCGTGTACCGCGTGCCGCTCGGGGTGGTCGGGGTGATCAGCCCGTGGAACTTCCCGCTGCACCTGACCCAGCGTTCGCTGGCGCCGGCCCTGGCCCTGGGCAACGCGGTGGTGGTCAAGCCGGCCAGCGACACCCCGGTGTCCGGCGGCCTGCTGCTGGCGCGCGTGTTCGAGGAGGCCGGGCTGCCGGCCGGCGTGCTCAGCGTGGTGGTCGGCGCCGGCAGCGAGATCGGCGACGCCTTCGTCGAGCACCCGGTGCCGGCCTTCATCTCCTTCACCGGCTCGACCCAGGTCGGGCGCAACATCGGCCGCATCGCCAGCGGCGGCGCGCACCTCAAGCACGTGGCCCTGGAGCTGGGCGGCAACAGCCCCTTCGTGGTCCTGGCCGACGCCGACATCGAGCAGGCGGTGAACGCCGCGGTGGTGGGCAAGTTCCTCCACCAGGGGCAGATCTGCATGGCGATCAACCGCATCATCGTCGAGCAGCCGGCGCTGGAGGCCTTCACCCGGCGCTTCGTCGAGCGCGTCCAGGCGCTGCCCTATGGCGACCCGCGCAAGCCGGAAACCGTGGTCGGCCCGGTGATCAACGACCGCCAGCTGCAGGGCCTGCGCGAGAAGGTCGCCAAGGCCCTCGACGAGGGCGCGCGGCTGCTGGTCGGCGGCGAGCCCCAGGGCAACGTCATGCCGCCCCACGTGTTCGGCGACGTGCACGCCGGCATGGAGATCGCCCGCGAGGAAATCTTCGGCCCGCTGGTGGGCATCCAGGCCGCGCGCGACGCCGAGCATGCGCTGGAGCTGGCCAACGGCAGCGAATACGGCCTGTCCAGCGCGGTGTTCACGTCGAGCCTGGAGCGCGGCGTGCAGTTCGCCCAGCGCATCCACGCGGGCATGACCCACGTCAACGACATGCCGGTCAACGACGAACCCAACGCGCCCTTCGGCGGCGAGAAGAACTCCGGCCTGGGCCGCTTCAACGGCGACTGGGCGATCGAGGAATTCACCACCGACCACTGGATCACCCTGCAGCACTCGCCGCGGCCCTATCCCTTCTGAGCGGCCGGCGGTCCCACCAATCCAATAACAAGATGGAGTACGAAATGTCCTTATCCTTCGACAGCCCGGCTGTGAAACGGACCTTCGCTGCTTGCCTTTGCGTGCCCTTGCTCGTGCTGGCCGGTAGCGCCTTCGCCGACGGCGACGGCGTGTGGAAAGGCGGCGCCAACGTCTACGAGAAAGTCTGCGGCCGCTGCCACGAGACCGGCATCGGGCCGGAGCTGAAGGGGCGCCAGCTGCCGTCGCCCTACATAGTCGCGGTGGCGCGCAACGGCCTGCGGGCGATGCCGGCCTGGCCCGCGTCCTTCATCGACGACAAGGCGCTGCAACAGGTCGCCGACTACATCTCGCAGGCGCCCGCGCCGGCGGCCAAGCCCTGAGGAGCGCGCCATGAATCTCGAACGTCGTTCCCTGCTCAAGGGCATGGCCCTGGGCGGGCTGGCGGGCATCGCCATGGGCGGCTCCGGCCTGGCCCTGGCGCGTGGCGTCGCCGGCAGCGCCGCGGCACAGCCGACGCTGGTGCTCATCAGCCCGGCCGTAGCCGGCTCGGCCTTCCTCCAGGGCATCGCCGCCAACCCGGCCGCGGCCCGGGCCGAGCTGCTGCGCAGCGATGCCAGCCTGGCTTTCGTCCGTGAACTGCAACAGCGCCTGGAGGCCGGACGGCCGCAGCGCATCGTCGGCCTGCTGGACGACGCCAGCGCCGCGCTGGTGGTGGACCTGGCGCGCAGCGCCGGCGCCCGCGTGCAGTGGCTCGGTGAGCACAGCGCCGATGCGCGCGCCTCGCGGCACCGGCTGATCACCGCGGACGCCGCCCATGGCCACGCCCTGCAACTGGGCCTGCAGCTGGACGCCTGCGGCGCCGGCTTCGACCTGCGCGAGCAGTGCCCGCTGGGCAGCCGCCAGCCCCTGCGCCTGGGCGCAGCCGGCCGCAGCGCCGGCAACGCCGAGCAATGGGCCGCCACCCTCGGCTACGGCCTGGCCTCGCTCGGCGCGCAGCCGCCGGCGCCCGCGCCGCTGGTGGCCGGCCGCCTGAGCCCGCTGGCCGGGCATTTCGTTTCGTTCTCGATCCAGGCTTGAAGGAGCACCTCCCATGACTGACGCAACCAACAAGGCCGTGCTCCCGCGCGGAGTCGACGCGAACCACTTCCAGCAGGCGCTGGCCAAGTTCCGCAAGCTGCTGGGCGAGGACAACGTCCTGGTCAAGGACGACCAGCTGATCCCCTACGGCAAGATCATGATGCCGGTGGACAACGCCGAGCACGCGCCTTCCGCCGCCGTCACCGCCACCAGCGTCGAGCAGGTGCAGGGCGTGGTGAAGATCTGCAACGAGTTCAAGATCCCGCTGTGGACCATCTCCACCGGGCGCAACTTCGGCTACGGCTCGGCGGCCCCGGCGCAACGCGGCCAGGTCATCCTCGACCTGAAGAAGATGAACAAGATCATCCACATCGACCCGGAGCTGTGCACCGCCCTGGTCGAGCCCGGCGTCACCTACGGCCAGCTCTACGACTACCTGCAGGAAAATAATCTGCCGCTGATGCTGTCGTTCTCCGCGCCCTCGGCCATCGCCGGCCCGGTGGGCAACACCATGGACCGCGGCGTGGGCTACACCCCCTACGGCGAGCACTTCCTCATGCAGTGCGGCATGGAAGTGGTGCTGGCCAACGGCGACGTCTACCGCACCGGCATGGGCGGGGTGCCCGGCGACAAGGCCTGGCAGGTGTTCAAGTGGGGCTACGGTCCGACCCTGGACGGCATGTTCACCCAGGCCAACTACGGCATCTGCACCAAGATGGGCTTCTGGTTGATGCCCAAGCCGCCGGTGTTCAAGCCCTTCAGCATCGTCTACGACGACGAGGCCGACATCGCCGACATCGTCGAGATGATCCGTCCGCTGCGCATCGCCCAGATCATCCCCAACGCGGTGGTGATCGCCAACGCGCTGTGGGAGGCCGCCGGCATCAGCGTGCGCCGCTCGGACTACATCAAGGAGAAGGGCGCGACGCCCGACTCGGTGATCCAGCAGGTCGTCAAGGACAAGGGCCTGGGCCAGTGGAACGTCTACGCGGCGCTGTACGGCACCCCCGAGCAGGTGGAAGTGAACTGGAAGATCGTCACCGAGACCGTGAAGAAGTCCGGCAAGGGCCGCATCGTCACCCAGGAACAGGCCGGCGACACCCAGCCGTTCAAGTACCGCGCCGAGCTGATGAGCGGCGTGCCCAACCTGCAGGAATTCGGCCTGTACAACTGGCGCGGCGGCGGTGGCTCGATGTGGTTCGCCCCGGTCAGCCAGGCCCGCGGCAGCGAGTGCGACAAGCAGAAGGTGCTGGCCAAGCGCATCCTCAACAAGCACGGCCTGGACTACACCGGCGAGTTCATCGTCGGCTGGCGCGACATGCACCACGTGATCGACGTGCTCTACGACCGCACCGACCCCGAGGAGACCCAGCGCGCCCACGACTGCTTCGCCGAGCTGCTGGACGAGTTCGCCAAGGAGGGTTACGCCGTGTACCGCGTGAACACCGCCTTCCAGGACCGCGTGGCGCAGATCTACGGCCCGGTCAAGCGCCGGGTGGAGCACGCCATCAAGCGCGCCCTGGACCCGAACAACATCCTCTCGCCGGGCAAGTCCGGCATCGACCTCGCCAACAACTTCTAGCAACCGCAACGGGCCCCGCCGGCAATCGCCGGCGGGGCCGTTTCGCACAGCTGGATCCACTGGCCCGTTCCGCGCACGCCGGGTGCCGGGGGCCCCGGAACGGGAGCGACTCGCGCCATGCGCAACTGGTTTGACAACCTCGGCGTCACCTACAAGCTGGGGCTGGGCTTCGGCCTGGTCCTGTGCCTCACCGCGCTGCTCGCGGTGGGCGACTGGATCAGCCGCGAGAGCCTGCTGGAGCGCAGCCGGGCCCAGGAGGTCTACGGCGCGCTCAACGAATCGCTGGCGGAACTGCGCCTGTCGCTGCAGGACTATTTGCTGGACGGCGCCAAGGCGGCCAGCGAGCAGCGACTGGGCGCGGCGCTGGATGACTTCGAGCGCCAGCAGGCGGCGATGCGCGCGCGCAAGCTGTTCGCCCGCGCGGACCTGCTCGCCCTGGAGCAGCAACAGGGCGAACTGGTCGGCGACTACCGCCAGGCCCTTGGCAAGCTGCAGGCCGCCAACCATGCGGCCAGCGCCGTTCGCGACGAGATGGCCGAGCGCGCCGAGCGGGCCTTCAAGGCGCTCAGCGCCCTGCAAGCGCTGGCGGCGGGCCTGGACGAACACGACGAGCGCCGCTTCGCCTACTACCAGGCCGGCACGCAGCTGATGCAGGACCTGCTGCTGGTCCGCTACCGCGCGGCGGGCTACGTGGCCCACCCCGGGCCGGAATCCGAGCGGCTGCTGAACGAACAGATGCGTCTGGCCATGGAAAACTTCCCGCGCCAGGCCAAGGTCTTCGGCGCACAGCCCCCCGCCGAGCTGATGGCGGTGGCGGCGGACCAGCAGAGCTACGCCAAGTGCATCGAGGCCTACCGGGCCGCCACCGCCATGGTGGAACAGGCCCGCCAGGTGCTGGTCAAGGTCGCCGAGCAGACCCGCGAGATCACCCAGACGCTGACCCGTCAGCAGATCGAACTGCGCGACGAGGTGGCGGCCTTCAGCCGCATGGCCCAGGCCAGCGTGGCCTTGCTGGCGATACTGGCCAGCGCCCTGGCCGCCTGGTTCATCACCCGCCGCATCACCCGGCCGCTGCACGACACCATGCAGGTGGTCGAGCGCATCGCCTCGGGCGACCTGTCGCAGAACATCCAGGTCCGCCGCCGCGACGAGCTGGGCAGCCTGCAGCAGAGCATGCAGCGCATGAGCTGGAACCTGCGCGACCTGATCGGCGGCATCCGCGATGGCGTGACGCAGATCGCCAGCGCCGCCGAGCAGCTTTCGGCGGTCACCGAGCAGACCAGCGCCGGCGCCAATAGCCAGAAGGTCGAGACCGACCAGGTGGCCACCGCCATGCACGAGATGTCCGCCACCGTGCAGGAAGTGGCGCGCAACGCCGAGCAGGCTTCCCAGGCCGCCTCCGCCGCCGACCGCGAGGCCCACGACGGCGACCGCGTGGTGAACCAGGCGGTGGAGCGCATCGAGCGCCTGGCCCGGGAGGTGGAACGTTCGGCCGACGCCATGCAGCGCCTGGAGCAGGAGAGCGAGAAGATCGGCAAGGTGATGGACGTGATCAAGTCGGTGGCCGAGCAGACCAACCTGTTGGCCCTCAACGCCGCCATCGAGGCGGCCCGCGCCGGGGAGGCCGGCCGTGGTTTTGCCGTGGTGGCCGACGAGGTGCGCGGCCTGGCCTTGCGCACCCGGCAGTCCACCGAGGAGATCGAAGCCCTGGTCGCCGGCCTGCAGAACGGCACCCGCCAGGTCTCCAGCGCCATGCTCGGCAGCCGCGAGCTGACCGCCAGCAGCGTGGCCCTCAGCCGCCAGGCCGGCGAGTCGCTGGGCAGCATCACCCGCACGGTGTCCAGCATCCAGGCGATGAACCAGCAGATCGCCACGGCGGCGGAGGAACAGAGCGCCGTGGCCGAGGAGATCAGCCGCAGCGTGGTCAGCGTGCGCGACGTGTCCGAGCAGACTGCCGCGGCCAGCGAGCAGGTCGCCGCTTCCAGCGTGGAGCTGGCGCGGCTGGGCGGCGAGCTGCAGGCGCTGGTCGGCCGCTTCCACGTCTGAGCCCCGAACGCCGCCGGGGCCTGGGCACGCCCTCAGTCGTGCCCGTCGTCGTGGCCCCGGCTCGGCACCATCCCGGGCGGCACCAGGCCCTCGGGCAGCCAGAGCCGCTCCAGGTTCCTGAAGCCCCAGCGCAGCGGGTCCTCGCGCTGGACGATGCGGTCGTAGATGCGCACGTCGGCCAGGTCGCGCAGTTCCTTGGCGATGGCCTGGCGCCGGTGGGAACAGAAGAACACCTGCACCTGCGGGCGCGTCAGGTTCTCCGGGTTCTGCTGCACCACCACCCCGAGGTGCCCGGACTCCAGGCGTACCAGGCTGCCGATGGGGTAGATGCCGATGGTCTTGACGAAGGCCTGGAACAACTGCGGGTCGAAATGCCCCTCCCAGCTGGCCATGCGCGCCAGGGAGCCGGCGGCTTCCCAGGCGCACTTGTACGGGCGGTCCGAGGTGATGGCGTCGTAGACGTCGCAGATCGCCGCCATGCGCGCCAGCAGGCTGATCTGGTTGCCGGCCAGGCGGTGCGGGTAGCCGGTGCCGTCGTAGCGTTCGTGGTGGTGCAGGCAGACGTCCAGCACCTGGGGCGACAGCCGGGTGTGCTGGCGCAGCATCTCGTGGCCGCGTTCGGGGTGGGTGCGCATGATGGCGAGCTCGGCCTCGTCGAGCTTGCCGGGCTTGTTGAGGATCGCCGGCGGCATGGCCATCTTGCCGATGTCGTGGAGCATCCCGGCCAGGCCGGCCTCGCGCTGGGCCTCGACGTCCAGGCCGAGCTGGCGGGCCAGGGTGACCATCAGCGCGCACACCGTCACCGAGTGCATGTAGGTGTATTCGTCCTTGTTCTTCAGCCGCGCCAGGCTGATCAGCGCCGAGGCGTCGCGGGCCAGCGAGGCGCAGATGTCCTCCACCAGCGGCAGGCACAGGTCCAGGTCGATCGCCCGGCCCATGCGCGCCTCGCGGAACAGTTCCATCAGCGTCAGCTTGGAGCGTTCGAGGATGCGCGCGGCTTCGAAGAACTCGTTCGGATAGATGGCCGGCGGCGCCTCGCCGACAAGCGCCACGACCGGCTCGGCGATGCCTGTGGCGGGCGCCGCGCCGGGGCCCTGCGCCGCCGGCGCGACGGCGTCGGTGACGCCCAGGCCGCGGGCGTCGTCGATCCACAGCCATTGCACGCCGCTGTTCTGCAGGGCGCGCAGGTCGCCGGGGTTCTCCAGCATGAAGCGGGTCTTCCAGAAGGGGTGGGACAGCCAGCTGCCCTCCAGCGACTGGATGAACATGCCCAGGCGAACCTGGTCGGTGCGAATCCGCTTAAGCATGGGGCAGGCTCCGTGGCGGCGGCGCCGGGCTGCGGCAGCCCTCCGGGGAACGCCGGCCGGGGCGGGCGGGCGAGACAGTCACGCACTCTGCTGGCATGGGGTACCTACGGGCCAAGGGGCCTCTCCTTCGTTCGGTGCCATTATCTCGGCGCCAGGAAGTAGCGCTTCTGCTGGAGTGCTGTGGCCCTTTGCCAGCAGGCAAAATATTTTCGTCGTATACGGAAAATTCCCTCTGTAATGGCAAAGTAACGGTCGGGCGGGGACTGACGTGTAGGAACTCATCGGAATGCCGAGCTTTATTCCCGATGCGCTGGAGGGGCAGCGCATCCTGGTCGTCGATGATCTGGAGAGCGAGCGTCGCCTGCTCGCCGAATACCTGCAGCAGCAGGGCTGCCGCATCTACCTGGCGAGCAACGGCCAGGACGCCTTCAAGAAAGTCCAGATGATCAACCCGGACCTGGTGCTGATGGACGTGCTGATGCCCGTGTGGGACGGCCTGACCTGCTGCCGGATGATGCAGGCGAACACCCATACGCGGGACATCCCGGTGGTGTTCCTGAGCGGGGCGAACACCCCCGAGGAGCGCGTCCAGGGGCTGCTGGTGGGCGCCGTCGACTACATCACCAAGCCCTTCAACCTCGAAGAAATCCGCCTGCGCCTGGCCATCCACCTGCGCCGCTGGGGCACCGACCGGCAGGCCTCGCCCATGCCGCCCAGCCACGCCGGCAACCTTGACAGCATCCTCTTCCAGTCGGCCCGCCAGGTACTGCTGCGCACCCTGTCGCACACCCCGGAACTGCAGGAGCTGGCCGAGGCCGTGGGCACCAACAGCAAGCGCCTGAACGAGGCCTTCCGCCAGTGCGTGGGCGTGACGGTCTTCGAGTACCTGCGCGAGGAGCGCATGAAGGAGGCCTGCGTGCTGCTCAGCGGCACCGGCCTGCCGATCCAGGCCATCGCATTGGAGGTGGGTTTCACCAGCGGGGCCAACTTCTCCACCGCCTTCCGCGAGCGCTATGGCCTCTCGCCCAGCCAGTTCCGCCAGTCGCGCCTGGACCTGGAGCCCGGCGATGCGCCCTGACCCGCGCGCCGCCTTCACGGCCCTGCTGGGGAGCCTGGCGCTGCTGCTGGTCATGGGCGTGTCGCTGTTCCTCAACCGCGGCGACCTGCAGGCGCCCTACATCGACCTGACCCGCAGCGCCCAGGTGTTCGAGGAGGCCCCCGGCCAGGCGCTGACGCCCGAGCAAGCCTGGCGCCAGGCCGACTGGCGGCCGGCCGATGCCAGCAGCCTGGCGGCGCCGCGGCGGGAGTCGACGCTCTGGCTGCGCCTGCGGCTGGAAAACCCCGACGCCCTCGCCTGGGAGCGCTGGCTGGAAGTGGCGCCCTGGCGCGTCGGCGAGGTCGACCTGTACCGCCTGGACGCGGCCGGCGGGCGCGTCGACGGGCACTGGCGCATCGGCCTGTCGGTGCCCCTGGCCGAGCGTTCGCTGCACAGCCGGCGCAACCTGCTGCCGGTGGCGCTGGCCCCGGGGGAGAGCCGCGAGCTGCTGCTGCGGGTGCGCAGCGAGAGCCGCCCGGGCCTGGCCCTGAACCTGTGGGACATGGGCGCCGTGCTGGCCCAGGACAACGTCGAGCAACTGACCCATGCGATGCTGTTCGGCTGCGTGCTCACCCTGACCGTGCTGCTGTTGCTGCGCCTGGACTGGAGCTTCGCCATGCTCGCCGTGTGGCTGGGCGCGGCCTACGCCCTGGAGGCGGAAAAGGAGGGCTACCTGGCCTTCCACCTGTTCAGCGGGCAGTTCATCCACGGCCCGGGCATGCGCATCGCCTTCTGGCTGGTTTCCCTGGTCGGCTTCCTGGTCGCCGCCCGGCGCCTGCTCGGCCTGGCCGGGCAGGGCGCATGGCGGCGCCTGTACCTGGCCGGCGTGTTCGCCTGCCTGGCGCTGGCCGTCGCCCTGCCGCTGCTGCCGAACAACCTGGCGCGCACGCTGAACCTGTCGCTGAGCTTCTGCCTCCTGGCCTGCTGGCCGCTGTCGCTGTTCTCGCTGCGGCTGCGCGGCGACTTCTGCCGGCAGGTGCTGGCGGGGCTGTTCCTGCTGAGCTGGGCGGAAAGTTCCTGGTTCATCCTTCGCTACCTGCTCAACCTGGGCTACAGCGGGCAGTTCAGCGTGGACGTGGTGATGCTCAGGCTGAGCATCATCATCGGCATCATCGGCCTGTTCACCCTGCAGCAGCAGATGCGCAAGCAACGCCTGGAAACCGAGAGCCTGCAGAGCGAACGCCGGCAGAAGGCGCAGCTGGAAGAGGCGGTATCCCGGCGCACCGCGGAGCTGCAGGCCGCGCTGGTGAAGGCCAAGGACGCCAACCAGGCGAAGATCGACTTCCTCGGGCGCGTCAGCCACGACCTGCGCTCGCCGCTGACCTCCATCATCGGCTACGCCCAGCTGCTGCAGGAGGAGGGCGGGCGCAGCACCCGCAAGGCCGGTGTCATCCTGCGCAGCGCCGGCCACATGCTGACCCTGATCAACGACCTGATCGACCACGCCCGCGGCGTTTCCAGCGACCGCCTGGACATCCAGCCGGTGTACATCCACGGCCTGCTCGACGCGGTGGCGATGGACGCGCACATCCTCGCCCAGCGCAACCGCAACGCCTTCCGCCTGACGCTGTGCGGCGACATTCCCACGGTGCTGCAACTGGATGCCAAGCGCCTGCGCCAGGTGCTGACCAACCTGCTGGACAACGCCGCCAAGTTCACCCGCGACGGGCGCATCGCCCTGCAGGTGCAGGCCGCCGGGCAGCCGCCCAAGGCGGGCCTGGCGCAGCTGCGCTTCTGCGTCAGCGACACCGGCTGCGGCATCCCCGAGCAGGACCTGCCCAAGCTCTTCACCCCGTTCTTCCGCTGCGACGCCACCGGCGTGGAAGGCGCCGGGCTCGGCCTGGCCATCGTCGAGCACTGGGTCCAGCTCATGGGCGGGCGGGTGACGGTGCAGAGCGCGCCCGGCGAAGGCACCCGGGTTTCCTTCGAGCTGACCCTGGCCGTCGGCACCGAGCAGGACATGGCCCAGCCGCAGCTGTTCGACCTGCCGATGAAGAGCCTGCCGGTGCGCGGCGAGGGGCAGCTGGTGTGGGTCGTCGAGGACAACGCCGACATCCGCGACATGCTGGTGGACCTGCTCGAGGCCAGCCGCTTCCGCGTCGAGGCCGCCGTCGACGGGCAGGACTGCCTGGAGCGCCTGATGGGCCCGGGCGGGCAGCGGCCGGACCTGGTCCTGACCGACTACCTGATGCCGCGCTGCAACGGCGGCGAACTCCTGCTGGCGCTGCGCGAGCGCTGGCCCGGGCTGCCGGTGGTGCTGATGTCCGCCACCCAGCAGACCATGCAGTCCCTCGGCCAGGCGGGCGGCCTGCCGTTCGACGCCAGCCTGGTTAAGCCCATCAGCCTGGCCGACCTGGGCGTGACCCTGGCCCAGTTGCTGCGCCTGCGCGGCGGCCTGGCCGGCGTGACCGAAAAGCCTGACCGCCGTCAGCAAGCGCCGGCCGAACAGTTGGAATCCTTGAGCCGAGGGCAGCGGCAACAACTTCAGGCGCTCGTGGAAGCGGGCGCCATCACCGACCTCATCGAATGGAGTCGAACACTCGCCGATGCCTCTGGGGAGTTGGCGGTGTACTTGCGAGAACTGGCAGAAACAGGGGACTTGGACTCCATGGAAGAAATGATGGGGTTACTGGGAAGCAACCCGTGAAGTCCCGCGTTTTATTTTTGGAAAGGAAAGGCCCTGGCGGCTTGCGGGCTTAGGGGGTCGAGTGTGGGGAGTCAAATGAAAAACAAACAACACCGGGCGTTCGAGGTGCTCGTCATCGACGATGAGCCGCTGGTCGCATCGGAGCTTTCCGAAGTGCTGGAGAGCGTCGGTTTCTCCTCGGTCGGTTGCAGTTCCATCGCCGAGGCGGTCGCGCTGTTCAAGAAGAACGCCAAGTTGCGCATCCTGGTGTGCGACCTGAACCTGGGCAGCGAATGGGGCCTGGACGCCATCAAGGAAATCCACGGCGCGGTGGGCGACGACTACATCTTCGAAGTCATCGTCCTCACCGGGTACGGCGAAAGCGACAAGGTGGTCGAGGCGATGCGCGCCGGGGCCTCGGACTTCCTGATGAAGCCGGTGGCGCCGCAGGAGCTGATCGAGTCGGTGGAGCGGGTGGAGAGCAAGCTGCTGCAGAGCATCCGCCGGCAACGCAGGATCCTTCACCTCAACGGCCGGCTGGAGCATATCGCGGAGTCGCTGAACTCGCTGTTCCAGGACGTCAGCGCGATCAAGATGGACGTCCACGGCGGCCCGAACGTCTTCGACCTGGACGATGACGAGCGCGCCGCTCCGGACAAGGTCGACATCAGCAGCCCGCTGTTCTTCAACCTGACGCAACGCCAGCAGGAAGTCGCGCAGTTGATCTGCAAGGGCTATTCGAACTACCGGGTGGCCCATGAGCTGGGCATTTCCGAGAACACGGTGAAGCTCTACATCACCCAGATATTCAAGCTGCTGCGGGTCAGCAACCGCACCCAGCTGGCCATGCTGCTGGCCGCCTCCTCCGGCGCGCCTGGAGGCTTGGATGCCAGGGGGGCGCTGAGGTAATCCGCAATAAGCGGGCGCCTACAGGTCGTGGTTCGCCTTGCGCCTGGGCGATGACTTGAGCGCCAGCTGCGTGCGGTTGCTCAGCCCGGTGAGGCGCAGCGACTGGGAGACGTAGAGCTTCACCGTATGCTCGCTGATGCCCAGCTTGCAGGCGATCTGGTAGTTGCTCAGGCCTTTGCCGATCAGCCTGACCACGTCGAGCTGGCGCAGGGAGAGCTTGGCGAAGAAGGGGTTGGCCAACTGGTCTTCCGGCGTGTTCAACAGGGCCTCGTCGTCCTTCGAGGGCTCGCCCCTGGTGGGCCTGGACGCAGTGCTCGCGTAGTTGATGGCCTTCTTCGCATCGCTGGCCAGGGACTTCAGGCTCTCGGTCAGAACGTCCAGGCGCGACTCCGCGCGGATGACCCGCTGCCGGTCGCGGGCCCGTTCCTCCAGCTTCTCGGCCAGCTTCTCCAGCGCGGCCAGCAGGTGCTCGGGGTTCAGCGGCTTGGCGAGGAAGTCGCAGAAGCCGCTGCGCAGCACGTCGATCAGTTCGTCCTTGCCGGCCCGCCCGCTGATGGTGATGGCCTCGAACAACCTTTCGCTGCCGGCCAGCGCCTGCATGCGCTCCAGCACCCGCGGGCCCAGGCTGTCCTGCAGGTCGAAGTCGAGGATCAGCATGTCGACGCCGGGGTTGGCCTGGAACAGCGCCAGGGCCTGTTCCGCGGTGTGCGCGCCCAGGCAGGGGTAGCCGGCGCAGTTCAGCAGGTCGACGACCTCTTCGACGATGTCGGGCTCGTCGTCGAGGATGAGTGCCTGGTGCCCGTGCAGGTTCGCTTTTCTTGTTGTAGCCACTGTGTTCAGACCTTGTTGCGCAGGCGCCGGGCCCTGGCGGTTCAGCTGGATTGCTTGAGGTTTCGCGAGCGCAGTTCCAGGTATTCGCTCAGGTCCTGGAGCCTGTCGCGCTCCAGCTTCCTGCGCATGTGCGACCTGATCCGGCTGACGAAGGTGCGGGGTTCCACCGGCTTGGGGATGAAATCGGCCGCGCCCAGTTCGAACCCCTCCAGCTCGGCTTCTGTGGTGTCCTCGCCGGTGAGGAAGATGATGGTGATGTCGCGGGTGCGGGCGTCGGACTTGATCGCTTCGCACAACTGATGCCCGTTCATGCCCGGCATGCCCAGGTCGGCGATGACGATGTCCGGCAGGGGCGTTTCCTCCAGCGTGCCTAGGGCTTCGTGGCCGGAGCCTGCGGTTTTTATATTGAACAGGCTTTCGAGCAACTCTGCCGTCAAAGCCAGTGCGTCCGGGTCATCGTCAACGAGCAATATCAGGGGAAGTTCCGAACGGGTCAGCATCGCTTTTACCGAAGTTCTGCGGAGAGTGGTGTTCGCCTGTTTCCTTTTTGATTTCCGCTGGGCAGGTTTTATTGATTAAAGCTGCCCAGTGCGCGCGCGGATATTCATGAATTTGCCCCACTTCAATTGCGGATATGAAGTGGGGCGGTGCGATTGCCGCGGCGAGAAATCAGAGCGCGTCGGAGATCTGCTGGAAGACCGAGACCAGCTTGGGACCGAGGATCTTCAGGGTGGCGATGATGGCCACGGAGATCAGGCCGGCGATGACCGCGTACTCGATCGCGGTGGCCCCTTCCTTGTCCTTGGCGAATGCCTTTGCGGAAGAGACGAGTTTCTGGATTTTCAACTTGAAGTTCATGGTGCCTCCGTTGCGGGTATATCTTCCGATTCTTTTATGGGGAGTAACTTTTTACAACTAGTAGGAAGGGCCTAGTAGCTTTTGGTCGTTTTATTTATCGGGGCATCAAGGTAGCTTGCCGGCCTTCTCGCGAGATCGACGAGTCTGCTTTCGATACTTGCTTCCCGAATGTGCTTTCCGCTGGCTGCAACGAAATAATCATCATGAAAAGTAAATTGTTGATGGCGTTTGCCGGGCTTCTGTTACTGGGGGCGGTGGTGGTCGGTTACCTGGGGTTGTCCATCGGCAGGCCCGAGGCGCCGGTGGTCGCCAGCGAACCCGTTCCCACCGTGCTCCCCACCGATCCGGACAAGCTGCAGCGCACCCCCGTGGTGGTGGTCACCCGCGACCTGCCGGCGCTGGCGCTGCTGGGCAAGGACGATCTGCGCCTGGAATACCTGCAGACCGCGCCGGCGGGCAGCTACACCCAGGTCGAGGCCTTGCTCGGCCAGCGCGTGTGGGTGCCGGTGGCGGCCGGCAGCATCCTCTCCGGCGCCGTGCTCGAACCCGGCGGGCCGCTGGCGCGGACCATCCGCGCGGACGAGCGGGCCATGGCCATCGCCGTGGACGACGTGGTCGGCGGCGGCGGCTTCGTGCTGCCGGGCGACTACGTCGACGTGGTGCTCTACGTCGCCGACCAGCAGGGCATCCAGCGCGACGTCCGCGCCCAGCTGGTGCTGCCGGGCGTGCGCGTCCTGACCTATGGCGAGCAGATCGCCGTGGGCGGCGACGGCCAGGCGCGCAATGCCGACGACGGCAAGGACAAGGAACGCAAGGTGGCTCGCACCGCGGTGTTGGCGGTGCCGGCGAACGCCACCGCGCGGCTGATGCTGGCCAGCCAGGCCGGCTCGTTGCGCCTGGCGGTACGCAGCAAGGACGAGAAGCTCTACGAGAAAGAGCAGCAGGGCAGCTACCAGCACACCGCCCTGAGCGCCGCGAACACCGAGTCCATCACCCTGGAGCAACTGCTCGGCCGCCGCCAGCCGGTGGCCGCGGCGGTTCCGCGCAGCCCGGCCCGGCCGCGGGCCGCTGCGGGCGTGACGGTCTACCGCGGCGGCACGGTCGCCCACGAGGCGCCTTGAATCAGCCCCTGAAGCAGGGAGAGGGAGTAGTTAGGATGGCTTGCAATATGGGATACCGGCGTCCGGCTGGTGGGGTGGGCGTTTGCCTGGCGGGCGTCATGGCATGGGCGCTGCTGGGTTCGGCGCAGGCCGCGCCCAAGGCCTGCGAAGGGCTGGCGCAACTGCCGCAGAAGCTGGTGCTGGCGCTGCAGCAGGGCGTCCAGCAGGACCAGCAACTGCCGCTGCCGATCAAGCGCCTGGCCATTGGCGACCCGCAGATCGCCGACGTGCAGCTGCTGGACAAGCGCAACTTCCTGGTCACCGGCAAGGCCCAGGGCGAGACCAGCCTGCTGGTCTGGACCGGCTGCCCGGGCGACCCGCTGCGGGCCCAGGTGCAGGTGGCCGGGCGTTCGATCCGCGACGTGGGCGCGACCAGCGACGCCGTTGCCGCCGCCAACCTGGCCAGCCAGGTGCAGACCGACATCCGCTTCGTCGAGGTCAGCCGCAGCAAGCTCAAGCAGGCCAGCACCTCGCTGGTGCGGCGCGGCTCCAACCTGTTCATGCTCGGCGCGCCGGGCAGCCTGAGCGGCATCAGCGTGGGCTCCGACGGCGGTGTGACGGGCAACTTCGGCACCAGCGACAGCGGCTTCAACGTCATCTGGGGCGGCGGCAGCAGCAAGGTGCTGGGCTTCCTCAACATGCTCGAAGGCAGCGGCTTCGCCTACACCCTGGCGCGCCCCAGCCTGGTGGCCACCAGCGGGCAGAGCGCGTCCTTCCTGGCCGGCGGCGAGTTCCCCATCCCGGTGCCCAACGGCGATAACAACAACATCACCATCGAGTACAAGGAATACGGCGTGCGCCTGACCTTGACGCCGACGGTGATGTCCACCGGGCGCATCGCCCTGAAGGTGGCGCCGGAGGTCAGCGAGCTGGACTTCTCCGCCGGCATCCAGACCAACGGCATCGCGGTGCCGGCGCTCAACGTGCGGCGCACCGACACCAGCGTGATCCTCGCCGACGGCGAGAGCTTCGTGATCAGCGGCCTGATCAGCAGCAACACGGTGAGCAACGTCGACAAGTTCCCCGGCCTGGGCAACCTGCCGGTGCTGGGCGCGTTCTTCCGCTCCTCGCAGCTGGACAAGGACGATCGCGAACTGCTGATGGTGGTCACCCCGCACCTGGTCCAGCCGCTGGCGGCCAATGCCGCGCTGCCCAAGCTGCCCGGCGAGGGCCTGCGCAAGTACGACCCCGGCTTCGGCGAGTTCTACTTCCTGGAGAACGGCCAGTACGACGGCCGCGCTTCGGCCAGCGGGATGTCCCAGTGATGGCCGGCGATCCGTTGGGCCGCAGCGGCAGCCGCGTGCCCGCCGCGCAAAGCCGCAACCTCGCCCAGACCTTCGTCGCGCTGACCCAGCATGCCGGCGAGCTGGAGTGGCTGCAGAGCAGCCTGGCCAGCGCCGGCCAGGTGGTCGCCGCCACCAGCGGCACCCTGGAGGAGCTGCTGGCGCTGCTGGAAGTGACCGGCGCCGGCGTGCTCTTCATCAGCCTGAACAAGGCCAACCTGATGGTCCACGGCGCCCTGATCGAGGGCCTGGTGTCGGCGCGGCCGATGCTGGCGGTGGTGGCCGTGGGCGATGGCCTGGACAACCAATTGGTGCTGGCGGCCATGCGCGCCGGCGCCCGCGACTTCGTCACCTACGGCGCCCGCGCCAGCGAACTGGGCGGGCTGGTCCGGCGCCTGGGCGGGCGCCTGCCCAGCGTGCCGGTGAGCGCCGTGCAGCAGGGCGAGCTGTTCGCCCTGGCCAGCGCCCGGCCGGACGCCGACGGCGCCTTCGTCGCCCTGCACCTGGCGTTGGCGTTGCAAGCCCGGGAGGGCAACCGGGTGCTGCTGGTGGACATCGGCCAGCCGGCCGGCGAGGCCCTGGCCATCCTCGGCATGGACGCGCCCTTCACCTTCGCCGACGCCATGCGCAACCTGCGCCGCCTCGACCAGACGCTGATCGACAGCGCCTTCAGCCGCCACGACTCCGGTCTGCGCCTGCTCAGCCTGACCGACGAGCCCGGGGTGCTGGAGCGCATGACCACCGCCGAGCTGTACCTGCTGCTGGGCAACCTGCGCGGCGCCTTCAGCCACGTGCTGATCAACTTCACCGCCATGCCCGAAGGCGAGCTCGCCCGCCAGTTGCTGCAGCAGGCCAGCCGCGTGCTGTGGCTGGTGGACCAGAGCGTGCCCTCGTGCCGGAAGGGCCTGGAAAGCCTGCGCCGCCTGCGCGAGAACAGCCAGGCGCTGCCGCGCATCGAACTGCTGGTGGAGCGCTACCTGCCCGCGGTGCCGCCGGACGAGCAGGCCCTGTGCCGCATGTTCGGCCTGGAACTCTTCGGCGTGTTGCCGGCCTCGGCCGAGGCGCGCCTGCGGGCGAAGAACCTCGGGCGCAGCCTGTTCGAGGTGGCCCCGCGCGACCCCCTGGCGCTCAAGCTGCGCGCCCTGGCCGAGCCGCTCGGCGCGGTGGGCGGCCAGGCGCGGCGGCGCTTCCCCTGGTTCGGCCGCTTCCGGGGCGCGCGTCCATGAGCTACGCCAGCAGCCTCGGCGCGCACGAGCAGGAAATGCAGCTGCTGAAGATGCGCTTGCACCGCTACATCATCGACGAGATCGACGAAGACGGCGTGAACCTGCTGGAAGGCGCGCGCCCGGCGGTGGCCCAGTACGTCGCCGAGAAGGTCGGCGAATACGCTGCGCGGCGCCAGCTGGCGATCTCCCGCTACGAGCTGGACCGCCTGGCCGAGGAAGTGGTGGACGAGCTGACCGGCTTCGGCCCGCTGGAAGTGCTGCTGCGCGACCCGGACATCAGCGAAATCCTGGTCAACGGCCCCGACCGCGTTTTCATCGAGCAGCGCGGCCGCCTGTACCAGAGCGACCTGCGCTTCATCGACGACCACCACGTGTACCGCGTCATCCAGCGCATCCTGGCGCCCCTGGGGCGGCGCCTGGACGAATCCAGCCCGATGGTCGACGCGCGCCTGCCCGACGGCAGCCGGGTCAACGCCATCATCCCGCCGGTGGCCCTGGACGGCCCGTGCATCTCCATCCGCAAGTTCAGCAAGGAGCTGCTGCAGAGCGCCGACCTGCTGGCCTACCAGAGCGTCGACGAGGCGCTGCTGGGGTTCCTCCGCCAGGCCGTGGAGAACCGCTGCAACATCCTCATCAGCGGTGGCACCGGCACCGGCAAGACCACGCTGCTAAACGTGCTGAGCGGCTTCATCGACGCGCGCGAGCGCATCGTCACCATCGAGGACACCGCCGAGCTGCAGCTGGGCCACGACCACGTGGTGCGCCTGGAGACGCGCCCGCCGAACGCCGAGGGCTACGGCGAGGTGACCGCCCGCGACCTGATCCGCAACGCCCTGCGCATGCGCCCGGACCGCATCATCCTCGGCGAAATCCGCGGGGTGGAGGTACTCGACGTGCTGCAGGCGATGAACACCGGCCACGACGGCTCGATGAGCACGGTGCACGCCAACTCGGCGATGGACTCGCTGCTGCGCATGGAAATGCTGGTGGGCCTGGCCGGGCACAAGCTGCCCGAGCAGACGCTGCGGCAGATGATCTGCGCGGCGCTGGACATCGTGGTGCAGATCACCCGCCAGGCCAACGGCCGGCGCTGCATCAGCGAAGTGCTGGAAGTGCTGGAGGTGCGCGACGGCATCTACGTCACCAACTCGCTGTTCAGCCTGGACCGGCGCGCCAGCGGCAGGTTCGTGCGCACCGGCGTGCCGTCGGGGCTGAAGCTGCGCCAGGTGGCGGCATGAGCGCCGGGGCGCTGTTGCTGGCGGTGGCCAGCCTGGCGCTGGTGGGCCTGGCCGTGCTGCTGCTCGGCCTGGGCCTGCGCGCGCGCAACAACGAACAGGTGGTGCGCCGCCTGGTGCCCGGCCAGGCCCTGGGCGACCTCGCCGCGGCGCGGCCGCGCACCCAGCACTGGCTGGTGCGGCGCATGCGCCGCGCCGGCATCGTGCACATGCGCCCCTGGCTGGTCGGGGCGGGGCTGGCGATGCTGGTGCTGGCCGTGCCGGGCTGGCGCCTGCTGAACGTGTTCGGCGTGCTGCTGGCCGTGCCGCTGGTGCTGCTGCTGTTCAACGGCCTGCTCGGCCTGCTGTACCAGCGCCGCCTGCAGAAGATGATCCGGCAGATGCCGGCCTTCCTCGACCAGGTGGTGCGCAGCCTGCAGGCCGGACGCACCCTGGGTGACGCCATCGAGCAGGCGGTGGTGGCGGCCGACGACCCGCTGCGCTCGATCTTCGCCCGCGCCAGCAGCCACGTGCAGCTGGGCATCAGCCTGCCCGAGGCGCTGCAGGACATCGCCGAACTCTACGACGTGGAAGAGTTGCACATCCTCGCCCTGGGCGTGACGGTCAACTACCGCTACGGCGGCAACACCACGGACCTGCTGGACAACATCATCAAGGTCATCCACGAGCGCGAGAAGATCGGCCGCCAGCTGCGCGCCATGACCGGCGAGACGCGCTTCAGCGCCCTGGTGCTGGCGGTGCTGCCGCTGGGCCTGGGCATGTACATCCTGGCCAGCAACCCCGGCTACCTGATGGCCATGTGGACCGACGGCTTCGGCCGCACGCTGCTGCTGACCTCGCTGGGGCTGCAGGCGGTCGGCTGCGTCACGCTGTGGCGCATGCTCAAGAGCGTGTAGGAGACGGACATGGACGCAACCTGGTACGTACTCCTGGCCCTGCTGCTGTTCGGCGCGGCGCTGGCCCTGCTGGTGTCGCAGAGCCGCGCGGCCAACCGCGAGCAGCACCTGATCGAACAACGCCTGGGCGCCGCCGCGCAGGGCGGCGAGGACGCCGCGCGCTGGAGCGCCCGGGCCATCGAACGGCTCGGCGACGGCCCGCTGGGGCGGCGCCTGCAGCCGGGCGACCAGGAGGTGCGCGACCTGCTGGCCCGCGCCGGCTGGAACGGCAACCTGCCGCGCAGCCTGTACCAGGCCGCGCAGCTGGCCTCGCCGCTGCTGGCCTGCGCCCTGGTGGCGCTGGCCGGCCTGCTGCGGGGCGACGCCCTGGACGACCTGCTGCTGCCGCTGGCCTTCGCCGCCGGCCTCGGCTTCCTGCTGCCCAAGCGCGTGCTGGCGCACCTGGCGGACAAGCGCTGCCGGCGCCTGGCCGAGGAAGTCATCGTCTTCATCCAGCTGGTCCGCATCCTCTTCGACACCGGCCTGACGGTGGAACAGGCGCTGCGGGTGGTGCAGCTGGAGGGCCGCAACATCGTGCCGCTGCTGACCCAGGAACTGGACCTGGTGCTGGCCCACGCCGACAGCGGCCTGGACCTGGCCGACGAGCTGGACCAGCTGGCCAGGCGCCTGCAGGTGGCCGAGCTCGCCGACTGCTGCGGCGTGCTGCGCCAGATGCTGCGCCAGGGCGGCAGCGCGCGGGCCTCGCTGGCGACGCTCAAGGCCCTGTTCGAGGACCGCCGGCTGACCTCGCTGCAGGAACGGATCAGCAAGCTGGCGGCGAAGATGAGCCTGGTGATGATCACCCTGCTGTTCCCGGCGCTGCTGATCATCCTGGCCGGGCCGGGGTTCATGGCCATCACCAAGGCACTGGGGGGAATGTGATGAGGACGTTGTGCTTGCTGGGCCTGATCGGCCTGGCGCTGGGCGGCTGCGCCAACCTGCCGGACGACCTGCGCGGCAACCTGGCGGAGAGCTTCCCGGCCCTCGGCCAGAGCTGCGGCAGCCGCCTGAGCCAGGACCAGGAACTGCAGCTGGACATGGCCCGCGGCATGCTGCGCGAGGGCCGCCTGCACGCCGCCCTGGCGCACCTGCAGACGCTGCCGGCGCAGTCGCTGGACGTGCGCGAAAGCAAGGCCGTGGCTCTGCGCCGCATCGGCAGCCCGCAGGCCAGGGCCGAGTACCAGGCCCTGCTCGGCACCTGCAAGGCCGGCGAGGCGCACCACGGCCTGGGCCAGATCGCCCTGCGCGAGGGGCGCATCGCCGAGGCCGAGCGCGAACTGCGCGTGGCGGCGCATCTGCAGCCCACCGACCGGCTGGTGCGCAACGACCTGGGCGTGGTGCTGCTGCGCAAGGGCGACCGCGAAGGCGCGCGCTTCGAATTCCTCACTGCCCTGGAACTGGACGGCGACGACAAGCTGCCGGCCAGCAACCTGCTCAGCCTGTTGCTGCTGGAAGGCAAGACCGCCCAGGCCACGGCGCTGGCCGAGAAGGCGCGGCTTTCCGACGAGCAGGTGCGCCAGGCCCGCCAGCGCGCCGATGCGCTCAGGGGCGGCGCGCCGGCGCCGCGGGCGGCTCAAGTGGCAGCGGCGCTGCCAGCCGTGCCGGCGGCGGATGGCGCCAGCGTGGCCCAGGTCCGCGTGCAGGCGCAGCCCCTGCCGCAGCCGCTGGTGGAACAGCAGATCAGGTAATCGACGGCGGGCGCCCGGCCGCAAGGCGGCCAGGGCCCGCGATGGAAACGGAGACTAGCTATGAAACGGATCATCCTCAGCGGCCTTCTGCTGGCCGCCCCCCTGAGCCTTGGCGCCACCGAGTCGGCGCGGCCGCAAGCGGGCAGCAGTGCCCGCGACCAGTGGGAAGTCGACCACTGGCTGCAACTGCAGCGCAGCGGCCAGCAGGCCTCGGCCAACCGCCAGGCCGCCACCGCGGCCGAGCGCGACCGCGCCTACCGGCGCTACCTGGACAGCTACAGCCACCCGATCCCCGAGTACCTGCTGGACGAGAACCAGGGCTTCAACACCGGCAAGAAGTGATCCCCGACGTCAAGGAGATGTCCATGTTCGGCAAGCGGCAGCGCGGCGCTATCGGTGTGCTGGCGGCAGTCACCCTGCTGTTGGTGCTGATCTGCATGGCCCTGGTGGTGGACACCGGGCGCCTGTACCTGGAGCAGCGCAAGCTGCAGCGGGTGGCAGACATGGCGGCGCTGGAGAGCGCCACCCAGAGCGGCATGTGCGCTACCCAGGCGAACGCCGACGTGCAGGCGCTGGCGATCACCAGCGCGCGGCGCAACGGCTTCGCCGACGACGGCCGGCTGGTCGCAAGCCTGGGCGACGTGGTCTTCGACGGCAGCGGCCAGCGGCGCGTGTTCCAAGCCGCCAATAGCAGCTGGAACGACTCGGTGCAGGTCGTCGCCAGCCGCACGGTGCCTTCGAGCCTGGTGCTGAACGTCGCCTCGGTGTTCGGCGCCGGCACGCCCACCAGCGTCACCCTCCAGGCCCAGGCGGTGGCCCGGCGCCAGGCCATGGCCGCGCTGTCGGCGGGCAGCGGCCTGCTGCGCCTGGACAGCAGCAATTCACCTCTGCTCAACGCCTTGCTCGGCGGCCTGCTGGGCACCCGGCTGAACCTCGACCTGGTGACCTACCAGGGCATCGCCGGGGCCAACGTCAACCTGCTCGCCCTGGGCGAGCAGCTGCAGCTGGCCGGCGTCGACCTCGACCTCGGCTCGGTGGACAGCCTGCTGGACGCCGACGTCAGCGTGGCGCAACTGCTCCAGGCCGCCATCGACGCCGCCGACGCCTCGCAGGTCGCCGGCGTCAACCTCGCCCTGCTGCGCAGCGCCCTGGCCAGCATCAAGGTGCCCTCGGCGAACCTCAGCCTGGGGCAGATCATCAGCGTCATCGCCCCGGACAGCGCGCGCAACGCGGCCCTGGGCGCCGACGTCAACCTGCTGGACCTGCTGATGACCACCGCGCTGGTGGCCAACAAGCAGCATGCGCTGGCGATTCCCGGCCTGACGCTGAACGTGCCGGGGCTGACCAGCCTGACGGTGAAGCTCACGGTGATCAGCCCGCCGACCATCGCCGTCGGCTACCCCGGCAAGGACGCCGGCGGGCAGTGGCGGACCCGCGCCAGCTCGGTGCAGGTGGCCCTGAACGTAGTGGCCGACGTGGACCTGCTCAGGCTCGGGCTGGTCAACGCCCATGTCGACCTGGGCGCCAGCGTGGCCCAGGGCTACGCCGCGCTGGACAGCATCGCCTGCGGCGGCGCCCAGCGGGCCTCGCAGGTCAACGTCAAGGCGCAGCCCGGCGTGGCGGCGGTGGCGCTCAACGACCTGAGCGTGAAGCTGCTGGGCAACGGCAACGCCTACCTGGCCAGCGTGTCGGTGAATACCCGCAAGGGCGACGTGGCGCTGGCCGCCCCCGGGGAACAACCGCTGGCCTTCGACATCGCCTCGCCGGTCGACCTGCCCAGTGCCGTGCAGCGCGTGCAGAGCCCCCTGGGCGCCTCGCTGGCGGCGGGCATCGCCAGCCTGTCGCGGAACCTGAGCCTGTCCGTCGAACTGAACACCCAGGGCCTGCTGTGCAAGGCGCCCCTGGTCGGCTGGCTCCTCTGCCCGCTGGGGAAACTGCTCGATGGCGTGGTCGGCGGCCTGGTCGGTTCGCTCGGCGACCTGACCAGCCTGCTGACCCAGGCGCTGGCCTCGGTGTTCGCCAGCCTGGGCAGCCAGTTGATCGACCCGCTGCTGCAACTGCTGGGCATCCAGACCGGCACCCTCGACGTGCGCATCATCGACCTGCGCACCCCGGGCGCCCAACTCCTGATCTAGGCCACGGCCGTCGCCAGGCAACCACGACTCTACCCGGGGGAACCCATGCAGCAGAAACACCCGAGCCGCCAGCGCGGCGCCGTGACCATCGAGTTCGCCGCCGCCTTCATCCTGTTCTTCACCGTGATGTACGGCGTGCTGGCGTATGGCATCCCCATGCTGGTGCTGCAGTCGTTCAACGACGCCGCGGCCGCCGGCGCGCGGGTGGCGCTGTCGGTGAACGACTCGCTGGGCTCGCAGCAGTACCAGGCGGCCCTGCAGGACACTGTGGCCCAGGCCGTGTCGAGCCGCCTGGGCTGGATGCCGAGCCGCTGGTACACCGGCTGCAGCGACGGCAAGTACGTGGCCGCGCCGGTGGCCGAGGGGCGCTACACGCGCATCACCGTCTGCGTGCGCTACCCCGCCGACGCCACCCCGCTGGTGCCGGTGCTGACGCTGCCGGGCATCGGCCCGGTGCCGCGGCTGCCCGCGGTGCTGCAGGCCCAGGCCAGCCTGCTGCTGTGAGGTCGACGATGCGAGGACTGTTCCGTGGCCACTCCAACGACAAGGCCGCCCCGGCGCCCGGTGGCGATGCGCTGACGCAAGAGACGCAGAGCAGCCTGGACGAGCCGTTCTGGCAATGGAGCCAGGCGCACTGGGACCTGTGCATCGAGCTGGATGCCGAGGACCGTGTGTGCCGCCTGGGCGGGCGCCGTGCCCGCTGCCTGGCGCAGCCGACACATGCCGGCACGGCGCGCCTGGGCGACTACCTGGAGCGCAGGTCCCGGCCCGCCAGCCCGGCGCCGGAGTTGCGCCAGAGCCGCCAGGTGGACCTGGCCCTGCGCAGCCTCGACCAGCAGCCGCTGGTCTTCCGCATGCAGGTCAGCCCGCTGGCCGGCCGCGGCTGCCTGCTGCTGGGCACCGACATCTCCGACCTGAACTGGCAGAGCGACCGGGAAAAGTCGCAGATGCAGTGCTTCAACGTGATCAAGCAGTTGCTCTCCCGGCTCAGCCACGTCGCCCTGGCCGAGCTGCCGGGCGCGCTGGGCGAAGTGCTGGAGGTCATGGCCAACAGCTTCGCGCTGCAATCCATGGCGCTGGTCCTGGCGGAGCCGGGCGGCGGCGGGCGGGTGTTCGCCTGCTACGTCCGCCCCGGCGCCCACAGCCTGCTGCGCGAAGGCCTGGCCCTGCCGGATTGCGGGCTCGCCGCCCTGGCCGACAGCACCCTGCTCGGCGCCGGCGGGCCCGGCTCGGCGTTGCTGAAGCAACTGTGCTGCGAACGCCTGCGGGTGGTGCCGGCGACGCCGCAGGGCGGGCAGGGCGCCTGGCTGATCGGCGAACCGGACGGCCTCGACGAAGGCCGCGCGGGACTGTCGCCCGGCGACTGGCAGTGCCTGGCCGAACAACTGGCGCTGCAGGTCTTCGGCCGCCTCGAACGCAAGCGCCTGCGCGATGCCCTGCACCGGCTGAACCTGCTGGAGAGCAGGGTGCAGGGCGGCTACTGGCGCTACGACGCGGCGCGCGAAGGCTTCCAGTTCTCCGCCGCGGTGGCGGCCATCCTGGAATTGCCCGAGGGGCAGACGCGGCTGTCGCGGGAGGAACTGCTGCAGCGGCTGCATCCCGCCGATGCCGACGAACTGCTGATACGCCTGCGCCAACTGGGCCCCGGCGGGGAGCTGGCGCAGGACCTGCGCCTCTGCCCGGATTCCTGGACCCGCATCCGCCGCTGGCTGCACCTGCAGGGGCGCTGGCAGGGCGGCAGCGAGCACGGCTTCCTCGACGGCGTGCTGCTCGACGTCAGCGAGGCCCGCCAGCAGGCGCAGCAGGCCGAGGCCACCCATGCGCGCCTGCGCAACCTGATCGACAAGGCGCCGGTGGTGATCTACGTGCAGCGCGTGGAAGACGGCCAGCTGATTCCGGAGTTCTACAGCGAAAGCGCCGGCAACCTGCTGGGCCTGGACCTGCAGGCGAACAGCTGGCAGGCCCTGGCCGAACGCGTGCACCCGGACGACCTGGGCAGCTTCTTCGAGCGCGGCCGCACGCTGCTGCGCGAAGGGCGCGTCAATGCCGAGTACCGCCTGCGCGACGGCGCCGGGCAATGGCACTGGCTGTACGACGAGGCCAAGCTGCTGCGCGACGCCCAGGGCCTGCCGCGGGAAGTGGTGGGCCTGTGGCTGGACGTGACCGAGCGGCACCAGGCCGCGCAGCGCATCGCCGAGAGCGAGGAGCGCTACCGGATGCTGGTGGAGGACTCGCCGGCGCTGATCTGCCGCTATTCGGCCAGCCTGGTGCTGACCTTCGTCAACCACACCTTCGCCAGCTTCCTCGGCGAGCCGGTACAGGCGCTGCTGGGGCGGCGCCTGGACTACTGGCTGTCCGAGCGCGATTGCAGCGCCCTGCGCGCCCGCCTGGTCGAAGGGGCCGGCGGCGGCGTCGAGGAATCCTGGGAGCTGCGCTTCAACCTGCCCGGCCGGGAGTGTCGCTGGCTGATCTGGAGCGACCGCCTGCTGTTCGACGACCAGGGCCGGCTGCGCGAAGTCCAGGCGGTCGCCCGCGACAACACCTCGGTGCGCCATTCCCAGCAACAGCTCGCCCAGGGCGCCAAGATGGCCGCCCTGGGGCAGATGGTCAGCGGCATGGCCCACGAGATGAAGCAGCCCCTGCACGTCATGCGCCTGGCGCTGTTCAACGCCTGGCAGCGCCTGGACGACCCGCAGTACCTGGGCGAGAAGCTCAAGCGGGTGGATGCCCAGGTCGACCGGCTGACCCGCGTGGTCAACCACATGGGGGTGTTCAGCCGCAAGTCCGACCTGGACATGGCCCCGTTCGATCCCCAGGCCTGCTGCGAGGCGGTGGTGCTGCTGCTGGGCGAGAGCATGACCCAGCAGGGCATCACCCTGGAGCTGGAGGCGCCCCAGGCGCGGCCGAAGGTCATGGGCTTCGCCGACCAGCTGGAACAGGTGCTGGTGAACCTGCTGGCCAACGCCCGCGACGCCTTGCTGGAAAAGCGCGAGGGCGACAGGTGGATCCGCCTGGGCCAGCACCCTTGCGCCGAGCCCGGGTGGCTGGAACTGCACGTGTGCGACAGCGCCGGAGGCATCGAGCCGGCACTGCTGGAACGCATCTTCGAACCCTTCTTCACCACCAAGCCGGTGGGGCAGGGCACCGGGCTGGGGCTGTCGGTGAGCCACGACCTGATCCGCAACATGGGCGGCAGCCTGCGCGTGAGCAACGCCGAAACGGGGGCGCTGTTCGTCATCCGCCTGCCCCTGGCGGAAGGCTGAAAGTTCCGGGGTGATGATTGCCGGCGAAGAAGTTCGCCGGTTTTTTCTTGCGATGTAGAAATAGATTCCGATGTTGGGCAAAGTTGCCCCTGGGGCATACTTTGTTTTTCATCATTCGAAGAACGATTGATTGCGACGATGATATAGCGAGGGCATTGGTATGCTGTTGGCGATCCTTGCTGGCGTGCTTGTTGTTATTGTCCTTGAGTTTCTCCGCGTATTGAGAAACTCCGCCCGTAGGCGGCGCAATCCTGAAGACGAATGAGGTAGAAAAGGCGGGAGGCTGTCCCTGCAACGGGGGCGGCCAGGTGTTGCTCAGGGGCGCGCGGCTGGGAGCGTAGCGGCTGCGCGGAGAGGGCGGGGTTGCGCGCTGGGCTAGCCGGCCCGGGCCCTGGAGAAGCGGATCTTCTGCCAGCTGACCGCGCTTCTGAAGTCACCGGTATCGCCCAGCAGCTTGAAGCGCGTGCTGCGGTACAGGGCGGTGGGGAAGCTGCAGCCTATTCTTCTGAGATGACCATACATCCAGAGCAGACCGGAGTCCTCGTATTGAACTTTCGCTTGCATGGCATTCCTTGAATGAAGGATGAGTCGTTCTTCTGGTTTTGCATAGGGCTCGACTTTTGAATTATGGAAGTGGGTGGATAACTTGGATATATCCACATGGAACTAGTTGCTTCGTCTAGTTATTGAATAGGCGCGACTTTCCCGGGGTTATCCCGGTGGACTATCGGCGTGGGTTCTCGGGCGGCGGGTGCACTGCGGGAAGGGAAGGCCTGCGCCTCCCCGGTCATCGAGCGTTCATTCCCCTGGCGGGAGCAGCGTGTCGATCTCGCGGAAGATCGCCTGCCATTCCGCCTCGCTCATCTCCATCAGGCCGAAGGAGCGCAGCAGGAAGGCGCCCTTGGCGGCGAGGAAGGCCAGGCGGGCGTTGCGGCTGCGCTCGTCGTCGCCGCCGTCCTGGATCAGCAGAGGGCGGTACCAGTCGCTGGAGCGCTGGCGCAGCTCCTCACGGCTGAGCATCGCCGCCAGCACCGCCGCGGCGCGCTTGCCCAGGGCCTCGTCGCTGGCGGCCAGCAGTTGCACATGGGCGCGCAGGTTGTCGAGCGGTTCCGCTTCGTCTGGGGTGTTGTCGCGTACAGCCACCTCGAACTCCGCTTTCCATCGGTTGAACATGGCCTCGATCAGCCCATCCTTGGTGCCGAAGCAGGATTGCACGCCACCCTTGCTGATCCCGGCGGCCTTGGCCACCTCGCCAATGGACAGCGCCGCAACGCCTTCGCGCATGACCAGGCCTTCGGCGGCATCCAGGACCTTGCCTCTATCAATGACGGGGCGCTTACTCATCAGGCCTCTTCTGCATTAGAATACGTTCGTATTTTAAGGTTGGCCAGCCGTGCGGCCGCCCGTGCTCGTCCTGCTTTGCTGCGCCTGGCAGCCAGGGGACGGCACGGCCCTTCTCGATTCGCAGCAGCCGCTAGAGCTGCGCGCTTGCGGTAATGGCCAGGGACCATGTCCGGCAGGGAGGCGGTGGCTTCCATTCCTGATCGATTCGTCAACGCTTGCCACCCGCCTGGCGAGGGGCAAGTCATCACTGTTCATGGCAATGGCGTTTTTTTGACATTGCCGGTCTTGCGGGTGAACGTCGCCGCTATGTGGACGGAAGGCTGACGCTTTCACCCAATGGGGAAGCATAACGCGCCCAGCGGGAAAGGCACGTCAGACATGCTGGCAATTTACAGGCGCCATTGCCGATGCCGCCTGTCGACCCTTCGCCGAAGGCCGTCTCTGGATTGATGTATGGAAATGGAAAGCAGTACTTCCGCCGGTATCGCCTTCGCCAGGCGCATCCACGCGCCACGCAGCCTGGGCTGCGGTCTCAGCTTCGTGTTCATCGCGGTGCTCGTCTATCCCGGCCACCCCGCGCTCTGGGCCTGGATGCTGGTCAACGGCTTCCTCTGGCCGGGTCTGGCCCGCTTCATCGCCGTGCGCGCCGCCGAGCCCTACCGGGCCGAACTGCGCAACCTGCTGCTGGATTCGCTGTTCGCCGGCGGCTGGGTGGCGCTCATGCACTTCAGCCTGCTGCCCTCGGCGCTGCTGCTGTCGATGGTCACCATGCACAACGTGGCGGCCAACGGCCCCGGCTTCATGCTCAAGGGCCTGCTGGCCAACGCGGCGGGCATCCTGGCGATGGGCTTGCTGACCGGCTACCAAGTGGACCTGGAGACGCCCAGGCGGGTGATCTGGGCCTGCCTGCCGATGCTGTTCTTCTACCCGCTGGCGGTGGGCTGGACCAGCTACAGCCTGGCGCGCCGCCTGCACGCCCAGCGCCGCGCCTTCTCCCTGGTGGACTGCTTCGACCAGCAGCTGCTGCTGTCCTACGACGTCTGGCTGCACCGCCTGGCCCAGGAATTCGGCCGCTGCCGGCGCGGCGGGCCGCGGGCGACCCTGGCGCTGATCCGCATCGACGACCACGCCCGCCTGCGCCTGCGCTACGGCAACCTCACCGCCGAAGCCCTCAGCGTGCGCCTGGGCCACCTGATCAAGGCCGAGGTGCGCAACACCGACCACGTCAGCCGCAAGCACCCAGACGAATACCTGGTGCTGTTCCGCCAGACCCACGGCGCCGGCGCCCGGGCCTGCGTCGAGCGCATCGCCCAACTGTTCGGCAACTTCGACGAAGCCTCGCTGCCGCCGCTCTCGCTGAGCATGGGCCTGGCCGACTACTCGACCGACTTCGCCAGCGAACACGACTGGGTCGAGCACGCCCGCCAGGCCCTGGCGCCACGCACCGCCGCCGAGGACGCCGCCCCGTAGGTGCCGGCTGCGCCGAGGTGCTCTTCGTAGGAGCGAGCTTGCTCGCGAACCGCATGGCACCGGGTTTGTTCGCGAGCAAGCTCGCTCCTACAGGGGAATGGCGCGGGTGGGGCAGCGTAGGAGCGGATCTCATCCGCGAACCGAGCCGGTGGTTCCGGTCATCGCGGACAAGGTCCGCTCCTACGGGGGAGGAATACCGTGCTCCCCAGCAACCTGTAGGAGCGGGCCCTGCCCGCGATATCGCGCGCAGGGCGCGCTCCTACAGGGGAATGGCGCGGGCGGGGCAGCGTAGGAGCGGATCCCATCCGCGAACCGCGCCGGTGGTTCCGGTTATCGCGGATAAGATCCGCTCCTTGGGAGGAATGCCGTGCTTCCCGGCAACCTGTAGGAGCGGGCCCTGCCCGCGATTTCGCGCGCAGGGCGCGCTCCTACAGGGGAATGGCGCAGGTGGGGCAGCGTAGGAGCGGATCTCATCCGCGAACCGCGCCGGTGGTTCCGGTTATCGCGGATAAGATCCGCTCCTACGGGGGAGGAATACCGTGCTCCCCAGCAACCTGTAGGAGCGGGCCCTGCCCGCGATTTCGCGCGCAGGGCGCGCTCCTACAGGGGAATGGCGCGGGTGGGGCAGCGTAGGAGCGGATCCCTTCCGCGAACCGCGCCGATGGTTCCGGTTATCGCGGATAAGATCCGCTCCTACGGGGGAGGAATACCGTGCTCCCCAGCAACCTGTAGGAGCGGGCCCTGCCCGCGAAATCGCGCGCAGGGCGCGCTCCTACAGGGGAATGGCGCGGGTGGAGCAGCGTAGGAGCGGATCTCATCCGCGAACCGCGCCGGTGGTTCCGGTTATCGCGGATAAGATCCGCTCCTACGGGTAACTCTGGATTCACCATTCGCTCCGAACGGCCCCCTCTCCCTTCAGGGAGAGGGTTGGGGAGAGGGCGCTCTTACCCCCAACACCACAGTCACCGGGAAACTCCCTTCGCGAGCAAGCTCGCTCCTACGAAGAGCGCCTCGGCGCGATGCTCAGCCGGCTGGTATCCACCAACTCCACCACCCGCGCCCGCAACTGCCCGCAACCACCCTCCACATCCTGCCCCGCGCTGTTGCGCACCTTGGTCAGCACCCCCCGACTGTGCAGGTAGCGCACGATCTCGACGATGCGCTCGCCGTCCGGGCGCTGGTAGGCGTCGCCTTCCAGGGCGTTGAAGGGGATCAGGTTGAGCACCGCGAACTTGCCCTTGAGCAGGCGCAGGATGCCGTCCAATTCATCCTGGCCATCGTTCACGCCCTTGAGCAGCGTCCACTGGTACTGGATGGGGTAGCCGACCTGGCGGGCATAGGCCTCGCCCAGTTCCACCAGTTCGTCCGGGGTGAGCTTCGGCGCCTTGGGCAGCAGGTGTTCGCGCAGGTCCGCGCGGGTGGTGTGCAGCGACAGGGCCAGGGCCGGCTTCACCCGCTGTTGCGGCAGGCGCTCGAACACCCGCGGGTCGCCCACCGTGGAGAACACCAGGTGCTTGTGGCCGATGCCGCCGTCGCCGCCGAGGACGTCGATGGCCTCCAGCACGTTGTCGAGGTTGTGCGCCGGCTCGCCCATGCCCATGAACACCACCTTCTTCACCCGACGCAGGCGCCGCGCCAGCACCACCTGGGCGACCATCTCGGCGGCGCTGACCTGGCGCAGCAGGCCGCTGCGGCCGGTCATGCAGAAGCGGCAACCCACCGCGCAGCCGACCTGGCTGGACACGCACAGCCCATCGCGCGGCAGCAGCACGCTCTCCACCATCTGCCCGTCGGCCAGGCTCACCAGCAGGCGCTCGGAGCCGTCCCCGGCGGGGTGGCGGGAGTGCAGGCGCGCCAGGCCTTCCAGCTGCGCGGCCAGCTCCGGTACGGCGTTGCGCACCGCCAGCGGCAGGAAGTCCTCGCTGGCCTGGCGCTTGGTCCCGGCATCCAGCGCCCGGCCCTGCAGCCAGGCACGCAGCATCCGCCCGCGATGGAGGGGCAGGGCGCCGAGGTCGGCGAGGCGTTGGTCGAAATCGGTCAGGCGCATGGGGCGCGCATGCTAACACCGGCGCGGGGTGTGGCGAAGGTGGGGTGACGGATGCCGATGCGCCAGTGGGTAGGGCTTCAGCGTCGCTTGTTGGCGAGGTCGTAGATTTCGTTGTCGCGGCGAGCACCCACCGCGATGATCAGCACTTCGATGCGCGGGCCATCCACGCGGTAGACGATGCGGGTATTGCCCACCCTGATTCTTCGGCAGCCGGCGAGGCTTCCCGCCAGTGCCTTGCCCAGCTTGTCGGGTTCACCGTCGACGATGCGTTGCTGGATGGCCTTGAGGATTCGTTGCGCCTCGACCCTGCCCAGGCGCAACAGGTCGTCCGTGACAGCTTCGTGATAGATGACTTTCCATGCCATGCGGCTCGCGGCCTTCTTCAGTCGGCGAAGCGAGCCACCATGTCCTCGTGGCTGATCGCCTTGCTTGCATCGAAGCTGTCCAGGCGGTCACGGGCGACGCGTTCCACGCGCAGGTCTTCCAGTTCGTCGAGCAGTTCCTGATAGGCCTCGACGTTGAGGATGACCGCTGCGGGTTCGTTGTCCTTGAAAACGATGAGCTTCTCGGTTTTCCGAGTTGCCACGTCCCGCAGCTTCGCGCTGAAGCTCCTCGCCATACTCGTGACGGACACCGCCTGATCAGCGCGGTCCATAAGTGCTGCCATTTCCTGGCCTCCCATCGGTGTATATCTATGGCCGATTAATTCGGCTCATTTAAATATGCTCGATTATGCGCTGAATTATGCGCTTTACAAGCCGTGCATCGATGGGGGGCAGGTGCAGGGAAGGTGGAGTATCCATCGCGCTTGCCGATGGCGGGCTGAGGTGGATTCGATTCGGACCGTTCCTGCGGCGCTATCGGCATCGGCCTGCCCGGACGATGCGACGGTCTGATTCAGGGGAGCGACGGACCTGGGTGCTTCTGGTCTAGGCTCTAGGTCTATCCGTCGATCGCCGAGGAACCCGCCATGCAACGCCTCACCGCCCGCGATTTCCCGCCCGAGCTGCTGGAGCTGTACGACCACTACGCCCACGGCCTGATCAACCGCCGCGAGTTCCTTCAGCGCGCTTCGCTGGTGACCGTCGGCGCGGCTGCCCTGGTGGAGGCGCTGAGCCCGGACTATGCGCTGGCCGAGCAGGTGCCGTTCACCGATCCGGACATCGTCCCCGAGTACATCGCCTACGACTCGCCCAAGGGCAACGGCAAGGTGCGCGCCTACCTGGTGCGGCCGGCCAATCCCGTGGGCAAGCTGCCAGCGGTGCTGGTGGTGCATGAGAACCGCGGGCTCAACCCCTACATCGAGGACGTGGCGCGGCGGCTGGCCAAGGCCGGGTTCATCGCCCTGGCGCCGGACGGGCTGAGTTCCGTTGGCGGCTATCCGGGCAATGACGACAAGGGCCGCGAGCTGCAGGCCAAGGTCGACCCCGAGAAGCTGATGAACGATTTCTTCGCCGGCCTGGAGTGGCTGATGCGCTACGAGGGCGGCACCGGCAAGGTCGGCATCACCGGCTTCTGCTATGGCGGCGGGGTGGCCAATGCGGCGGCGGTGGCCTACCCGGAGCCGGCCGCGGCGGTGCCTTTCTACGGGCGCCAGCCGCGCAGCGAGGACGTGCCGCGGATCCAGGCGCCGCTGCTGCTGCACTACGCCGAACTGGACACGCGCATCAACGAGGGCTGGCCGGCCTACGAGCAGGCGCTGAAGGCTGCGGGCAAGACGTACGAGGCGTACATCTACCCCGGCGTGAACCACGGCTTCCACAACGATTCCACACCGCGCTACGACGAGGCCGCGGCGAAGCTCGCCTGGGACCGCACGCTGGCCTGGTTCCGCCGCTACCTGGCCTGACTGCGTCCTGCGGCCGCAGCCTGCCGGTCAGGAAAGGCTTGCCCTGGCGGCTGGACGTGGCAAGCTAGCGGCCCTCCCGTCCACCCCTTCCGCATCATGTCGCTCAATCGCAAAGTCGTTCTCGCGGGCGTGCTCATCGTGGCCTGGCTCGGCATCCTGTTCGCCGCCTTCTGGTCGTTCCAAGGCCGCTACCTGCGCAGCTATCCCGATACCACCCAGCTGTTCGATGGCCAGGCGCTGCAACTGCCGGCGCAACTGGCCGGCCCGGGGCATATCCGCGTGGTGCATTTCTGGGACCCGGAATGCCCGTGCAACGTCGCCAACCAGCAGCACCTGGCCTCGCTGATCAAGCGCTTCGAACCCCAGGGCGTGGACTTCTACGCCTACCGCAAGCCCGGCACCCAGGGCCGCCTGGCCAGTGAGCTGTGGGGCCTGAAGCCGCTGCCGGAATTCCCCTCGCCGCCGCCCATCGCCGCCAGCCCCTCGGTGGCGGTGTGGGACCGCGACGGCAAGCTGGCCTACTTCGGCCCCTACAGCGAAGGCGCCACCTGCACTTCGGCCAACAGCTTCATCGAGCCGGTGATCCAGGCGCTGGTCGAAGGCCGCCAGGTGAAGTCCCCCAGCACCCTCGCCACCGGCTGCTACTGCGACTGGTAACGGCGTTGGGCCTTGCGGCCCTGGGAGCGGCTTTGGCTTTTCGTAGGAGCGAGCTTGCTCGCGAACAGGGGTTACCGGTGGCGTAGGTGCTGGGGGTAAGAGCGCCCTCTCCCCAACCCTCGGCTGCGCGCCCCGCCCTGAAGGGAGAGGGGGCTGTCCTCTGCGGGCTGGAGGTCAGGTGCCATCCTTACGCATTGTCATCCCCGTGAACGGTCGTACGTCCTGCATCACCGGGTGGGCTTGGCGTAGGGCGGATAACCGTTCGCGGTTATCCGCCGTTTGACCTTGGTCCCGGGGTGCGCCGGATTCGAACCCGAAGCTCCCGTTTCCGAGCGCTCCGGGCTTGACCAGGAAGCCAGCGTCGAGATGGGTGTAACGGCGTACAACCGCGAACGGTTGTACGCCCTACAGCGTCAGCGTGAAACGCTCCACCAGCGCGCCTGGCAGTAGCTGGGTGGCTGCGCTGCGGCGTCCGTAGGTGTTGGTGTCGATGCGCAGCGAGCGTTCTTGGGTCAGCGCCTGCAGGTGTTCGCCGAGCAGGCTGTAGAGGCTGTTGTCGAAGCGCATGCTGGCCAGGGGCGCGACTATCCGGCCGTCTTCCACCCAGAAGCTGGCGAAGCGCGTCATGCCGGTGATGCGCGCGGCGGCCAGGTCCGAGTAGTTCAGGTACCAGAGGTTGCCGATGTACAGGCCGGTGCCCAGGCGCGCCAGCACTTCGTCCTCGGGCAGTTCGCCGGCGGCCATGACCAGGGACTGCGGCGTCTCGTGGCTGTTGGCGCCGTAGGCGGGCAGGTTGAATTCCTTCGCCGAGCGCGGGCTGACCAGTTGGCCGACCATGCGCCCGCCCTCGATCAGCGCCTGGTCGCGGCGCAGGAAGCCGTCGCTGTCGAACAGCGGTTCCAGGCCGGCGCTGGCCGCTTCCTCCAGGCTGACCTGCGGCGACAGGCTGGCATGGCCCAGGTGCAGCGACAGCAGCGGGCTCTGGCGGGTGGCCAGTTCGCGGGCGGAGAAGCCGCCCCAGCACAGCAGCGAGATGATTTCCTCCAGCGCCGCCGGCGCCAGGTAGGCGCGGTAGGCGCCGGGTTGCAGCGTGCGCCGTGGGCGTTGCAGGTAGTCCAGCTGCTCGCGGGCGCGGACGAAGGCCTGGCCCAGGGCGGCGGCATCCCAGTCACGCGCGGCGTAGGTGGTCTTCACCGCCTCGCCGTTGCTGGCGAACAGGCTCCAGTCCAGGCTGGCGCTGCCGGCGGCGTGCCAGCCGAAGCTGCCGCGGGTGTTGGCGAAGCCGCGGTACAGCGGGCCGCCGGCGTAGATGCCGACCAGGTCCAGGCCTTGCGCCCGGGCGTCCACCTGGTCGATCACCTCGCGGACTTCCGGCAAGCGGCCGGGGGCTTCCTGGACGCGGGTCCAGGGCTCGTCCTCCAGCAGCAGGTACGGGTCTTCCGGGACCACTTCCAGGGTGCCGCGCAGTTGTTCCAGGCCTTGCTGCAGGCGCTGGCGGTCTTCCTCCGCGCTGCCGGTCAGGCTCAGTTCCAGGCTGGCGTGGCGCGCGCCGCGGATCAGCCGCAGCTGCGCCTCGATCTGCAGCACGCGGGTGGCCTGGCGCACCCGGGCGTGGTTGAAGCGCACGAAGTCGGAGTCCTCGGCGGCGAGCCACAGGCTGAATTCCTCGTCGCCGCGCAGCCGGCCCTTGAGCCAGTCGGCGAGTTCGCGCAGGTGGTCGGGGGACAGTCGCAGTTGCATCAGGCCTGCCCTCCGAACACGGTGACGTCCTTGAACACGCAGGCCGGCGAGGCGTGGCCGACGGTGATCGCCTGGTTGGGCTCGCCCTTGCCGCAGTTGGCGGTGCCCAGCACGCTGAAGGTGGAGGCGTCGCCCACCGCGCCCAGGCTGCGCCAGAACTGCGCGGAGATGCCGCGGTAGTTGGGGTTGCGCACCACGCCGGCGAGTTCGCCGTTTTCGATCAGCTGGCCCCATTCGCAGCCGAACTGGAATTTGTTGCGCGCGTCGTCGATGGACCAGGAGCGGTTGGTGGCCATGAGGATGCCTTTTTCGATGCCGCCGATCAGTTGCGCCAGGCTCTGGTCGCCGGGCTCGACGTTGAGGTTGGCCATGCGGTCGATGGGCGCGCGGTTCCAGCTGCTGGCGCGGCTGTTGGCCACCCCGGCGAGCTGGCTGCGGGCCTGGGACAGGGCGCCGCCCAGGGGGCGCTGAAGGATGCCGCCGGCGATCAGCAGCCGGCGCTCGGCGGGGGTGCCTTCGTCGTCGTAGGCGTAGCTGGCCAGTTCGTCGGGCACGTCCGGGGCGAAGCTGACGTTGAGCAGCGGCGAGCCGTACTGGTAATGGCCGAACATGTCCGGCGTGACGAAGCTGGTGCCGGCGTAGTTGCGCTCGTCGCCGAGGATGCGGTCCAGCTCCAGCGGGTGGCCGATGGATTCGTGGATCTGCAGGATCATCTGGTCGGGCATCAGCAGCAGGTCGCGGGTGCCTTCCGGGGTGTTGGGCGCCAGCAGCAGTTGCAGGGCCTCGTCGGCGACGCGCGCGGCGGCGCCGGCGAAGCCGCTGTGCAGCACCACCTCGGCGCCGCCCTGGCGCGCCACGTCGAAGGTGCGCGTCTGGCTCTGCCGGCCGTCGAAGGCGGTCACCGAGAGCCAGGGGTAGAGGCGCTGGGTCTCGTGCAGCAGGTCGCTGCCGTGGCGGTCCAGGTACAGCTGCCGCTCGCGCACCACGCGCAGGCTGGCGGACCAGTCGACGATGCGTTCCTCGCGCGGCACCGCGGCGCATTCCGCGCGCAGCAGGTCCAGCCATTGCGCCAGGTCCGGCAGCGGGGTGTCGAGGTTCGGGCTGCTACGCCGCTGGCGGCCGAGGTCGGCGCCGGTCTGGGCCGGGCGCGGCAGAGCACGGGCGGCGATGCCGGCGGCGAGCTGGCGGGCGCGCTCGAAGGCCTGGCGCAGGCCCTGTTCGCCGAGGTCGCTGGTGGCGGCGAAGGCTTCCACGCCATCGACCTCGGCGCAGAGCATGGCGCCCTGGTCGAGGCCGTGGCGCACCGGGTCGGGCTGGTCGCGGGTCACGCCGCAATCGAGGCTGTGCCGCTGCACCAGGCGCAGGGAGCGGAAGGCCGGGTCGTGGCGCAGGGTGGAAACGAAGTGGCGCAGGGCCGCATGCAGGCTGTCGGGCATCCGGGGGCTTCCTGGGGAGGGGCGAACCTTGGATTGTGCTCCTGCCGCAAACTTCATTGCCAGTGTGAAAAAGGGGGAAAGAGCGTAGGGGATGGCTTTGGCTTTTGGGCTTTTGGGCTTTTGGGCTTTTCGGCTTTTCGTAGGAGCGAGCTTGCTCGCGAACAGTGGTTACCGGCGGCGTAGGTGTTGGGGGATAAGAACGCCCTCTCCCCAACCCTCTCCCTGAAGGGAGAGGGGGCTGTCCTGAGTGGGCTGGGGGTCAGGTGTCATCCTTGCACATCGTCATTCCCGCGAACGGTTGTATGCCCTACGGAGATGGGCCTGGCGTAGGGCGGATAACCGTTCGCGGTTATCCGCCGTTTGACCTTGCTCCCCGGCGCGCCTCGGTTACGGGTAATGCTCCAGCAGATACCGCAGCGACGCCGGCAACATGGGCCCATGCCCCAGACCATCGAACCGCTGGTACTGCACCTGCAGGCCCGGCACCTTGGCCAGGTCGGCGCTCAGTTCGCGGGCCGGGCGTTCGGCGTCGCCTTTCAGCGGGCCGCGCGGGTTGCCCGGTTCGTCGCCGCCGCGCATCAGCAGCAGGCGCGGGCGGCTTTCGCCCAGGCGTTGTTGCAGGCCGGCGGCTTCGCGGACGATGGCGCCGTCGTGCCACCACAGCGAGGGGCTGGCGGCGGCGTAGGCGCTGAACTCGCCGGGGCGGGTGAACAGGGCGTGGAGCACGGCCAGGCCGCCGTAGGAGTGGCCCCAGAGGGTCTGCCGGCTGGCGTCGATGGGGGCGACGGCGGCGACCATGGGGCGCATGCGTTGGCGCAGCAGGTCGAGGAAGGCGTCGACGCCGCCGCTGGGCTGGCCGGTCAGCGGGTCGAGTTGCCTGGCCTCGCCGGGCAGCGGCGGGGTGTAGTCGTAGGTGCGGGCGTTGCGTTCGATGCGCTGCTCGGTCTGGTAGCCGACCGCGACCAGCAGCGGCGCCTGGCCGCTGGCGAGCTTTTCCAGGCTGGCGGCATCGAGCGCGCCGAGGGCGGCGTTGCCGTCGAGCATCCACAGCACCGGGTAGCCGGCGGCGGGCGCCGGACGTTCGGGCTTGCCGACCCACAGGCGGTAGTGGCGCTGGCCGTCGGCGGAGTCGAGTTCCAGTTGGGTGAAGCGGTAGGCCAGGTCCTGGCGTTGCAGCAAGGTGGTGTCCATCTTCTGGTCCGGCGCCGGTTGCGCCAGGGCCGCCGGGGCCGGCGCGGCCAGTGCCAGCGCCAGGACCAGGGGCAGGGTGGTGGTTTTCATCAGGCGATCTCGTCTGCCGGCCCCCGCCGGGAGCGGGGGCCGGGTGGTCCTCAGAAGGACGCGGTCAGGCTGGTGTAGAGGGTGCGGCCGGGTTCGTTGTAGGTGGCGGCGCCGGCGCCGGCGATGTTGGTCACGCCCTGGGCGTTGCCGGCGCGGTACAGGCGCTTGTCGAAGATGTTGTCGACGCCGGCGGTGAGGCTGAGGTTCTTGCTGATCTTGTAGGTGCCGCTGGCGCCGGTCAGCGCGTAGGGCGAGAGCTGGTCGTTGGCGCTGCCGGTCACGCGGTTGCCCTGGTAGTCGTACTTCTTCGGCTTCTGCTTGCCGTACCAGGCCACGCTCAGTTGCAGCGAGAGGTCGTCGCTGGCCTGCCAGTCGAGCATGGAGTTGAGGGTGTACTTCGGCGTCACCGAGAGCACGTCGCCGGTTTCCTTGTTCTTCGACTGCAGCATGTAGGTGAAGTTGTTGTTCCAGGTCAGCTGCGCGGCCAGCGGGACGCTCAGGGTGCCTTCCAGGCCCTCGACCAGCGCCTTGGGCACGTTCTCCCACTGGTAGATCGAGGCGTTGGCGTAGCTGCCGGTGCCGCCGGTCGCGCTGCCCACCGGGGTCAGGCCGGAGTCGATCTTGTTCTTGTAGTCGTTGCGGAAGTAGGTCAGCCCGGCGACCCAGCCGTCGTCCTTGAACTCGATGCCCAGTTCCTTGTTGACGCTGGTCTCGGCCTTGAGGTTCTCGTTGCCCTGCAGGTAGCAACTGGTGCTCTGCCCGTAGCAGCCCTGGCCGCGGCTGTAGAGCAGGTAGTCGGGGTTGAGCTGGTAGAGGTTCGGCGCCTTGTAGGCGCGGGCGATGCCGGCCTTCAGGGTGAGGGTGTCGCTCAGCGCGTGGGACAGGTTGAGCGACGGGCTCCAGTTGTCGCCGACGATGCTGTGGTGGTCGAAGCGCAGCGCCGGGGTGAGCATGGTGCCGGGGAGGATCTCGATGTTGTCCTCGGCGAACAGCGAGAAGATCTGCGCCTGCGAGGTGGTGTCGCGGCCGGCGCTGGTGAGGCCTGCGACCGAGCCGCCCTCGGTGGTGGTCTGGGTGTTGGCGCTGGGGTCGTCGAGCTTCTGCTGGTTCCACTCGCTGCCCAGGGTCAGGGTTTGGTCGCGCCAGGCGTGCAGCGGCAGGTTGACTTCGCCGTGGGCGGTCAGGTCGCGCAGGGTCGAGGTGTAGAAGTCGGTGTTGCTGAAGATGCCCTCGGTGCCGCCGGCCAGGCCTTCGTTGATGCGGCTGTTGCGCGTCTTCTCGTACTGCAGGTAGGCCATCGAGCTGCCGAAGTCCCAGTCGCCGCGGTGGGTGACCGAGTAGTTCTCGCGGTACATGATGTTGGTCTCGTGACCCAGCATGCTCTTCACGTTGGCGTTGCTGTTGGTGTTCTGGGTGTCGCCGGTGTAGATGTTGCCCTGGCGGCTGAAGCCGCTCTCGAACTCGAGGCTCTGGTTGGGCGCCAGCTTCCAGCTCAACTGGCCGTTGATGTCCTTGTTGCGCACGCCTTCGCGGCCGGCGGGGAGGGTGCCGGCCTGGTTGCCGGTGCGCGCCGATTCGTGGCCGGCGTTGATGTCCCAGTCGTCGGCGTCGGTCTTGGCCAGGTTGCCGTAGACGCGGTAGCTGAGGGTATCGGTCAGCGGGCCGTTGAGGCCGAAGCTCACGCGCTTGCTGGCGCCTTCGTCGCCGTGCTGCGGGAAGTTCTGGTAGACGGTGAGGTTGCCGTGGGTTTGCTTGGCCGCCTGCTTGGTGATGATGTTCACCACCCCGCCCATGGCGCCGGAGCCGTAGCGCGCCGCCGCCGGGCCGCGGATGACTTCGATGCGCTCGACCTGGTCGGCCGGCACCCAGTTGGTGTCGCCGCGGGTGTCGCGCTCGCCGCGCCAGCCGTAGCGCACCGAGCTGCGGCTGCTGACCGGCTTGCCGTCGACCAGGATCAGGGTGTTCTCCGGGCCCATGCCGCGGATGTCGATCTGCCGGTTGTTGCCGCGCTGGCCGCTGGTGGAGTTGCCGGTCAGGTTGACCCCCGGCATGGTGCGGATGATCTGCGAGAGGTCGTTGGCCGGCGGGCGCTTGGCGATGTCCTCGGCGGTGATGACCGACACGCCCGGGGCCTGCTTGGTTTCTTCCTGGGCGGTGGCGACCACGGTCTGGCTGTCCAGTTCGACGGGCTGCTCGTCCTGGCTGGCGGCATGGACGGCGCTGGCCAGCAGGCAGCTGGACAGCAGCAGGAAGGGGACTAGGGGTTGGGCACGGGACGACATCTTCGATCTCCGGAAGTTCAGCCTGAAGGCGAGAGATCGAAGATGATAATCACTAACAATTGCGAGTAAAGCGCATTAACTTTCTAAACACTTCCAGGCCGCCGGCAACAGCAGGTGCAGGCACAGGCCGGGGTGGGCGTTGGTGGCCCACAGGCGGCCGCCCTGCAGCTCGATGGCGCGGCGGGCGATGGCCAGGCCCAGGCCGAAGCCGGCGCCGCTGCCTTCCAGGCGCTGGTAGGGCTCGAAGATGCGCTCAAGGTCGGCCTCGGCCACGCCGGGGCCTTGGTCGCGCAGGCACAGGTGCCAGTGCCGGCCTTCGCGCCAGCCGTCGAGGCTGACGCGGCCGCCCGCCGGCGAGTGGCGGATGGCGTTGCGCAGCAGGTTCTCCAGGGCCTGGGCCAGGCTGTCCAGGTGTACCTGCACGCTGCATTCGGTGCCCAGCGAGCAGGGCAGGCGCGCGGGCTCCCAGCCGCTTTCGAAGCAGGCGTCCTCGCGCAGGGCTTCCCACACCGAGAGCACCAGCACCGGTTCGGTGGGCAGTTGCGGGCGCTCGGTGTCCATCCAGGCCAGGTCGAGGGTGTCTTCCAGCAGCCGCTGCATGTCGGCCACTTCGCGGCCCAGGCGCTGGCGCAACTGCTCCGGCGGCAGCTCGCTGTCATGGGCGATGCGCAGCCGTGCCAGGGGCGTGCGCAGTTCGTGGGACAGGGTGCGCAGCAGCAGGCGCTGCTGGGCCAGGCTCTGGCGCAGGCGCGCGGCCATGTGTTCGAAGGCCTGGGCCAGTTCGCCCAGTTCGTCGCGGCGCTCCTGCAGCGGCAGGCCGGGGCTGTCGAGGTCGTCGGCGCGCAGGGCGTCGGCGCGGTCGCGCAGGCGGTTGAGCGGCACCACCAGGTGGCGGTACAGGGCCAGGCCGAGCAGCAGGGCCAGCAGGGTCGGCGCCACGCCGTGGGTGATGACGTGGGTCCAGGGCGTCAGGCCGCTGGGCAGCAGGCGCTCGGGCAGCTGGATGACCAGGCGGCCGTCCTCAGGGTGTTCGGGGAACTCGATGCTGACGTAGGGCAGTTCATCCTGCAGGCGCCGGCTCATGGGCCAGTCGAGCTTGCGCATGAAGGTCAGGTGGCTGGCTTCCTCGGCGCTCAGCGGCGTGGTGCCGAGGCTTTCCAGGCGCGGGCCGACCAGGGCGACCCAGGTGTCTTCCTCGCGTTCCAGCTGGCGGCGGAAGGCTTCGGCGCCGGCCGCGCCGCCCTGGCGCCAGGCCTGCTCGGCCTGCAGGGCGTAGCGTGCGAGGTAGAGGCGGTCGGCTTCGTCGAGGAAGTAGGTGCTGCGTTCCACCGACAGGCCCCAGTTCCAGAGCAGCCAGGTCAGCGTCAGGCAGAAGCCCACCTGCAGCAGGGCCAGCTTCCACAGCAGCGGGTGGCGGCGCATCAGGCACCGTCCGTCTCGACCAGCACGTAGCCCTGGCCGCGCACCGCCTGGATCTGCAGGTGCTGCGCGCCGATGGCGGCGAGCTTGCGGCGCAGGTTGCAGACGTGCACGTCCAGGCCGCGGTCCAGGCGGGTGTAGGCGCGGTGCAGCACGCTCTGGTAGAGGAAGGCCTTGCTCAGCGCTTCGCCGGGGTGCGCGCGCAGGGTCGCCAGCAGGCGGTATTCGGAGCCGGTGAGGCCGGCGGCGCGGCCCTGGTGGGTGACGTCGCGGGCCTCCTCGTCGAGGGTCAGCTCGCCGTCCCGGGGGGCCTCGGCCGGGCGCCGGTCGAGGGCCACGCGGCGCAGCAGGGCGTCCACCCGGGCGTCCAGCTCGGCCAGGCTGAAGGGCTTGGGCAGGTAGTCGTCGGCGCCGCGGGTGAAGCCGCTGATGCGGTCCTGCTCGGCGCCCAGGGCGGACATCAGCATCACCGGCACGGTCTGCCGGCGGCGCAGTTCGTCGAGCAGGCTGAGGCCGTCGACGCCGGGCAGCATGATGTCCAGCAGCACCAGGTCGAAGCGGCCCTCGCGCAGCGCGGCCAGGCCCTGGGTGCCGTTCTCGCAGGCGCGCACGGCGAAGCCGCGGGCCAGGAAGTGGCGTTCCAGGTCCGGGCGCAGGTGGGCGTCGTCTTCCACGAGGAGTAGTTGCGGTGACACGTGATCAGCCATGGATGAGAACAAAAAGCAATTGCAAATGATCCCACTGGCGGTGGGGGCGGGGCAATGGCTGGGTGCTGGCATTTCGTCGCATCTGAGGTGCTTGGGGGGAATGGGATGGTGCTTTTCGTAGGAGCGAGCTTGCTCGCGAACAATGGCGTCAAGTCTTGCTCCGGAGCGATGTCGAAGCCGGTCCCCTCTCCCCAGCCCTCTCCCTGAAGGGAGAGGGGGCTTGTCCGTGCCGAGAGGAGGAATGGCTTCAGTCGGAAACCAACGGTGCTGCCGGCTGACTCCAGAACATCCGTGTCTGCCCAACGGCCCCCTCTCCCTGAAGGGAGAGGGGACTTGTCCGTGCCGAGAGGAGGAATGGTTTCAGCTGGCAGCTTTCGGTACTGCCGGCTGACTCAGGAATATCCAAGCACTCCGAACGGTCCCCTCTCCCTTCAGGGAGAGGGTTAGGGAGAGGGTGCTCTCAGTCTTGGCGCCGAAGCCCCATTCGCGAGCAAGCTCGCTCCTACGAAAAGCAAGCTCGCACCCGGCTGGCCCCAACGATCAGCGGCGTGCCGCTGTAGGGATCGCTCAGCAGCGTACAGCGCACGCCATACAGCGCTTCCACCAGCTCCGCCGTCACCACCCTGGCCGGCGCGCCTTCGGCCAGCACCTGGCCGCCCTTCATCGCCACCAGGTGGTCGGCGTAGCGGCAGGCGCTGGACAGGTCGTGGACCACCATCACCACCGTCTTGCCGGCTTCGGCCAGGTGGCGGATCAGTTCGAAGACCTCGATCTGGTGGCCCAGGTCCAGCGCCGAGGTGGGTTCGTCGAGCAGCAGCAGCGGGGTGTCCTGGGCGATGGCCATGGCGATCCAGGCGCGCTGGCGCTGGCCGCCGGACATGGATTCCAGCGGCCGCTCGGCCAGCTCGCCGAGGTCGGCGGCGGCCAGGGCGGCGTCCACCACCTTCTGGTCCTCGGCGCTCCATTGCTGGAACAGGCCCTGGTGCGGCTGGCGGCCGAAGCGGATCAGCTCGGCCACGGTGAGGCCGTCCGGGGCGCTGGCGTCCTGGGGCAGCAGCGCCAGGCGCCGCGCCACTTCCTTCGACGGCAGGCTGGCGATGGCCTTGCCGTCGAGCAGCACGGCGCCGCCGCTGGGCTTCTGCAGGCGCGCCAGGCCCGCCAGCAGGGTGGATTTGCCGCAGCCGTTGGGGCCGACGATGGCGGTGACCTGGCCGGCCGGCAGGCGCAGGTTCAGGCCTTCGATGATCGGCCGCTTGCCGTAGGCCATGCACAGGCCGCGGGTTTCCAGCGGGGCGACGGGGTTCGGGTTCATGGCTGTCTCCCGGAGGGTTGGCGCAGGATGATCCACAGCAGGTAGGGCGCGCCTATCACCGCCATGACGATGCCCACGGGGATTTCGATGGGCGCTAGCAGGGTGCGTCCCAGCCAGTCGGCCAGCAGCGTCAGCAGGGCGCCGGCCAGGGCCGCGTTGAGCACCGGCACGCCGTGCTGGCCGCCCAGGTAGCGCGCTGCCTCGGGGGCGATCAGCGCCACCAGGCCGACCGGCCCGGCCACCGCCACGGCCAGCCCGGTGAGGGCCACGCTCAGCGCCAGGGTGGCGATGCGCATGGCGCCCAGGCGCACGCCCAGGCCGATGGCCACGCTGTCGGAGAAGCGCATCGTCGTCAGTGGCCGCGTCAGCAGGCGCGCCGCCGGCAGGCCCAGGGCCAGGCCGCCGGCCAGCAGCCACACGGCCAGCGGCGGGCGGGCGTTGAGGCTGCCGACGGTCCAGGGATAGGCGGCGTTGGCCGCGTCTATGTCGGCGCGGGCCAGCATCAGGTTGGTCAGGGCGCCGAACAGCGCGCCTATGCCCAGGCCGACGACGATGAAGCGATAGCCGCGGGCGCCGGCCCCGGCGGCGAGCAGGAAGGTCAGCGCGGCGGCGCTGGCGGCGCCGGTCAGGGCCAGGGCCGAGGGCGCCAGGCTGGTCGGCACCGCGACTATGGAGGCCACGGCGAAGGCGGTGGCGCCGTTGTCCAGGCCGACCATGCCCGGGGTGGCCAGGCGGTTGCGCGCCAGGGTCTGCATCAGGCAGCCGGCGGCGCCCAGGGCCGCGCCGCTGAGCAGGCCGGCGAGCAGGCGCGGCAGGCGCAGTTCGCGCACCAGCAGTTGCTGGAAGGGGTCGCCCTGGCCGCCGAGCAGGGCGGCGATGGCCTGGCCGGCGCCGAGGCCGTCGCCGCTCAGGCAGAACACGAAGGCGGCGGCCAGCGCCGCCAGCAACGCCAGGCCGACCATGAGGCTGCGGCGGTGCCAGAGCAGCGACAGCCGGCCCAGGCGCAGCAGGCCGTAGCCGTGGGGAGAGGGCGCGTTCATTGGCGTTGCAGCGTCGGCAGGCGGTGCGAGCGCACCACGGCGATGAGGATGGGCGCGCCGACGAAGGCGGTGACCACCCCTACCGGCATCTCGTAGGGGCGCACCAGCAGGCGCGCGATTATGTCGGCCAGCAGCAGTACGCAGGGCCCCAGCAGCAGGCACAGGCCGAAGCAGCTGCGGATGTCGCTGCCCACCAGGCGGCGGGCGATGAAGGGTACGATCAGACCGAGGAAGGCGATGGGGCCGGCGGCGGCATTGGCCGTGCCCACCAGCAGCGCCACCGCCAGCAGGGTGGCCAGGCGCACCCGCTGCGGGTGGTGGCCGAGGCCGCTGGCGACGCGTTCGCCCAGGGCCAGGGCGGCCAGCGGGCGGACCAGCGGCAGCGCCACCAGCAGGCCGAGCAGCAGTCCCGGCAGGCTCCAGTGCAGGGTATCCAGCGGGCGGCCGGCGAGGCTGCCGACCACCCAGAAGCGCACCTCGTCGGCGGTGCGCTGGTCCCACAGCAGCACCAGGCTGCTGAGCGCGGTGAGCAGGCCGGAGAAGGCCACCCCGGCCAGCACCAGGCGCACCGGGTCGTCGCCCACCCCGCGCAGGCGCGACACTGCCAGCACCAGCAGGCAGCCGCCCAGGGCGCCGAGCACGGCCACCGCCAGGTTGAGGCCGGCGGCGGTGGCGCCGAGGTTGATCGCCAGGGTCACGGCGAAGGCCGAGCCGGCGCTGACGCCCAGCAGGCCGGGCTCGGCCAGCGGGTTGCGCGTCACCGATTGCAGCAGCAGGCCGGCGGCGCCCAGGGCCACGCCCACCAGCAGGGCCAGCTCGGTGCGCGCCAGGCGCAGCACGCCGACGACGAAGCGGGTGTCTTCGTCGGCGCCGCCGAACAGGGCTTGCAGGCTGGCCCACGGGCCGGCGTCGCCGGCGCCCAACAGCAGGCTGGACAGGCACAGCAGCAACAGAAGCGAAGCCGCCAGCCCGAGGGCCAGCGGCTGGGGCAGGCGCGCGGGCAGCATCAGTTGGCCAGCGCCTTCTCCACGTCATCCAGCACCTGCTGGGCGGCCAGGTAGCCGGAGCTGCTGCTCCAGATCTGCCCGTCGACGCTGGCCAGGTGCCCGGCCCGCACCGCTTTCAGGCGGGTGAAGGCCGGTTGCTGGCGGGCTTCGGCCAGGGCCTTCTCGCCGTCGGGGTTGAGGGTGGCGAGGAAGATCCAGTCGGCATCGGCCTTGGACAGGTTCTCCAGGCTGAGGATGTCGGTGTGCGGGCGCTGGGTCTGCTGCGCCGCCAGCGGGTTGGGCTGCAGGCCCAGCTGGTCGAGCAACTGGCCGGCGAACAGGTGGCTGGACATCATGATCGGCCCCTGCGGGTTCCAGCGCACCACGCTGAGGCTGGTGTTGGCCGGCAGGCGCGGGCGCAGCCCGGCGATGCGCTGGTCGAGTTCCTGCAGGCGCTGCTCGGCCTCGGCGTTCCTGTCCAGGGCCGCGGCGTAGGAGCGGAAGGCCGCGCGCCAGTCCTCCAGGGCGCCGCCCTTGGGCACCACGGTGGGCGCCATCAGGCTGAGCTTGGCGTACTGCTCGCGGGTCAGGCCGGGGCTGGCGAGGATCAGGTCCGGGCGCAGCTTGAGCACGGCTTCCAGGTTGACCTCGCGCACGGTGCCCACCAGCGGCAGCTTGCCGGCCTTGGCCTTGAGGTATTCGGGAATATCGCTGCCGCCGCGGCTGGCCAGCGCGCCCAGGGGCTGCACGCCCAGGGCGAGGGCGGCGTCGAGGGTGTTCTCGCCCAGGGCCACCACGCGCTGCGGGTGGTCCTTGACCTGCACCGGGCCGAAGGCGGTGTCCAGGGTGGCGGCGCTGGCGCCGCTGGGCAGCAGGAGCAGGAAGGCGCTGGTGACGGCGGCGGCCGCGCAGGCCAGTAGGCGGCGGGAGAGGGGAAGGGCTCGGGCTTGCATGGAGGTTTTCCTGAGGCGCCGAAGATGGCGGGCGGTTGGGAAACGCCCATAGATACGACAGAAGCGAGTTGGAATCACTCGCATTTACCGTTTTTTTACAACTGCGATGATTTATGTCAAAGCCGCGCGGCAGAGCGCCGCGCGGTTCGCCCGGGTCAGTGGCCGGCCCACAGCGCGCGAGGAATGCACACCTGGCCGTCGAACAGCAGGCGCGCGGTGCGCACCAGGCCGCAGCCGGCCACCTGGCCGTCGCGCAGGCGGATTTCCACGCTGAATTCGCCGCTGGGATGTTCCACCGCCAGGCGCCGCACCTCGCCTTCGCCAGCGCGAGCGCGAGCGACGTCCTGCGCCACCGAGCCTTGCACCAGGCAGGCGCTGGCCACGCTCACTGCGCCGAACACGCCGATGGAGGCGTGGCAGCGGTGCGGGATGAACGAGCGGGTGTTGATCGCCCCGCCCTGGCGCGGCGCCGAGACCAGGCACATCTTCGGCACGTTGCGCTGGCCGACGTCGCCCAGGTTCATGTGCGGGCCGGCCTGCAGGCGGATGGATTCCAGGCGCGCCTTCAGTTCGGCGTCGGCGTCCAGTTCCTCGCGGCTCTCGCAGCCGCTGCGGCCCAGGTCCTCGGCGCGCAGCAGCACCACCGGCATGCCGTTGTCGATGCAGGTGACCTCGATGCCGTCGAAGCTGTCGCGGGCATTGCCGGTGGGCAGCAGGGCACCGCAGCTGGAGCCGGCCACGTCGGCGAACTCCACCACCAGCGGCGCGGCGCTGCCGGGCACGCCGTCGATGCGCGTGTCGCCGGCGTATTCCACCTCGCCATCGGGCGTGGGGACGTGCGCCACGGCGATCTGCCCGGTGTTCTCCATGAAGATGCGCACCGCCGTGCTGGCGCCGCGCACCGGCACCAGGCCGCGCTCGATGGCGAAGGGGCCGACGCCGGCGAGGATGTTGCCGCAGTTCTGCCCGTAGTCCACCCGCGCCTCGTCCACCAGCACCTGGGCGAACAGGTAGTCGACGTCGGCGTCCTCGCGGCGCGAGGCCTGGACGATGGCGACCTTGCTGGTCAGCGGATCGGCGCCGCCGAGGCCGTCGATCTGGCGCTTGTCCGGCGAGCCCATCACCGCCAGCAGCACGCGCTCGCGCAACCCGGCGTCGGCGGGCAGGTCGGTGCTGAGGAAGTAGGCGCCCTTGGAGGTGCCGCCGCGCATGAGCAGGCAGGGGATGCGGGTCTGGCTCATGTTCAGCCTCCCAGTTCGTCGAGGCTGTCCACGTAGCGCAGGCCCTTGGCGGCCAGGCGTGGGCGCATCTCGTAGATGTCCAGGCCGAGTTCGCCGGCGGCCAGGCGCAGGCGCTTCTGTTCTTCCAAATCGGCGCGCTTGCGTGCGGCTTCCAGCACCTGGGCCGCTTCGCCGTGGCGCACCACGACCACGCCGTCGTCGTCGGCGACGACGATGTCGCCGGCGTTCACCAGTTGCCCGGCGCACAGCAGCGGCAGGTTCACCGAGCCGAGCACTTCCTTCACCGTGCCCTGGGCGTTGATGGCCCTGGACCAGACCGCAAAGCCCATCTCGCGCAGGGTGTGGCTGTCGCGGATGCCGGCGTCTATGACCAGGCCGCGCACGCCGCGGGCCTTGAGCGAGGTGGCGAGCAGGTCGCCGAAGTAGCCGTCGCTGCACGGCGAGCTGGGCGCCACCACCAGCAGGTCGCCGGGGCGGCACTGCTCGACGGCGACATGGAGCATCCAGTTGTCGCCCGGCGCCACCAGCACGGTCACCGCGCTGCCGGCCACCGCCACGCCCTGCTGGATCGGGCGGATGCCGGTGTTCAGCAGGCCCTTGCGGCCCTGGGCCTCGTGCACGGTGGCCACGCCGAGGCGGCCGAGTTCGTCGATCACTTCCGGCGCTGCGCGGGGGATGTTGCGCACCACGATGCCGGTCTTGCCGATCAGCGCGCTCATGCCAGGTTCTCCGTCACGCGCGGGAAGATGCTCTGGAAGCCTTCGGCGTAGACGATGTTGCGCGCGCTGGTGATGCCGACGTTGCGCTTGGCCTGCACGCCGCGCTGCAGGGCGACGCGGGTGTAGTACTCCCACAGGTGTTCCTGGCCGGCCATGCACTGGATGGCGGCGTACTTTTTGTCCCACACGCCGGTGATGTCGAGGAAGGTGTCCGGGCGCCATTCGCACTGCTCCGGCTGGTGCGGTTCGAAGGCGTATACGGGCGGCGCGCCGACGATCTTCTCGCCCGGCTTGTAGCCTTCGGCCTGGGCGATGATGCGCGCCTCCTGGGCGAGGTTCATGGCCAGCGGGTGGTCGTAGTTGTACGGGTCCTTCAGCGAGTGGCTGAGGACGAATTCCGGCTGCACGCGGCGGAACACGTCGGCCAGGCGGAACAGGGTGTCCTGGTCGGCGCGCATCGGGTAGTCGCCGATGTCGAAGAACTCGACGCTGGCGCCGAGGATTTCGGCGGCGGCCAGGGCTTCCTCGCGGCGCGCGGCCTTGACCTTCTCTTCGGTCATCTCGCCCTTGCGCCACAGCTTGGCGGATTCGCCGCGCTCGCCGAAGGACAGGCAGACGATGTGCACGGCGTAGCCCTGCTCGGCGTGCAGGGCGATGGCGCCACCGGCGCGCCAGACGAAATCGGCGGAATGGGCGCTGACCACCAGGGCGGATTTTTGTGCTGCGTTCATGTGGGTGGGCTCCGGTTGGGAATGTGTCGAGGATGTCACCGAGGGCCACGGCGGACTAATGCGTTCAGTTGTTGGAGGTATGCGTTCTGCTTATTGCGCTTGTCGGGAGGGCTGGGCATAGTCCCGTCGGAGTAGGGCTGCGCGCCGGGAGGGGATATGAGCGACTTCGAGCTGCCGAACCTGATGCAGGTTCGCGCCTTCGTCCGCGTGGCGGACCTGGGCAGCGTGTCGCGGGCCTCGGAGGCGCTGTTCCGCGCGCAGTCGGTGGTCACCCGCGCCATCTCCGAGCTGGAGGCGCGGCTCGACGCGCCGCTGTTCGAGCGCCACGCCAACGGCATGCGCCTGACCGACTACGGCGACTGCGTGCTGCCCCGCGCGCGCCGCGTGCTGGCCGAGCTGGAGAGCGTGCCCAGGGTGCTGGGCGCGGCGCCGGTAGAGCCGCTGTACCTGTTCCAGGGGCGGCGCCTGGAGGTCTTCGTCAAGCTCTGCGAGACGCGCCACATGCAGACCGTGGCCAGCCACTTCGGCCTCAGCCAGCCGGCGGTCAGTTCGGCGCTCAAGGTGCTGGAGGGCGGCTGCGGCCGGCCATTGTTCGAACGCACCCCGCGCGGCCTGCAACCGACGCGGGCGAGCCACGAGATCCTCTTTCCGATCCGCCGCGCGCTCAACGAGCTGCGCCACATCGAGACCGACCTCAGCGCCATGCGCGGCAGCCTGCAGGGCGTGGTGCATGTCGGCGCGTTGCCGCTGGGGCGCACGCGCATCCTGCCCGAGGCCATCGTCCGCCTCACCGCCGAGCATCCCGGCGTACGGGTGATCACCAACGAAAGCCCGTTCGACCTGCTGGCCACCGAGCTGCGCGCCGGCGACCTGGACTTCGTCTTCGGCGCCCTGCGCTCGGCGGACTACGCCAGCGACCTGGCCGGCGAGGCGCTGCTCACCGAGGAGATGGTGCTGCTGGCGCGCCGTGGCCACCCGCTGCTGGAAGGCACCCGCGAGCTGGCGGAACTGCAGCGGGCGCGCTGGGTATTGCCGCGCGCGGGCTCCCCTGCTCGGGGCCTGCTCGACGCCTGCTTTGCCGCCTCGGGCATGGCCGCGCCCTGGCCGGTGGTGGAGAGCGGCGACCTGGCGACCATCCGCGGCCTGCTGCTGCGCTCGGACATGCTCGCGGCGGTGTCGGCGCACCAGCTGGAACACGAGATAGCCTCCGGCGAGCTGTGCCGCCTGCCGGTGCAGCTGCAACAGACCACCCGCGCCATCGGCCTGACCTGCCGCAGCGGCTGCCTGCATTCGCCGGTGTCGGCGGCGTTGATGCAGAGCATCCGCGAGGTGGTCCAGGGGACAGGGCCCTACACCCTGTAGGAGCGGGCCCTGCCCGCGATTCGCGCGCAGGGCGCGCTCCTACAGGGGAATGGTGCGGGTGGCGTAGCGTAGGAGCGGATCTCATCCGCGAATCGCGCCGGAGGTTCCGGCTATCGCGGACAAGGTCCGCTCCTACGGGGGAGAATGCCATGCCTCACGGAAACCTGTAGGAGCGGGCCCTGCCCGCGAAATCGCGCGCAGGGCGCGCTCCTACAAGGGAATGGCGCGGGTGGGGCAGTCGTAGGATGGGTTGAGCGAAGCGATACCCATCGCCATGGCCGCATGGGTTTCGCAAGCTCAACCCATCCTACGAAAGCGCCTCGGCGTGGGGCCTACAGCAGGCTCAGCGGATAACTCACGATCAACCGGTTCTCGTCGAAGCTGTTCGTGCGCCCCCAGTCGCGGCGCATGTTGGAGTTGCGCCACTTCACGTTCAGCGTCTTCAGCGGCCCGGACTGCACGGTGTAGGCCAGCTCGCTCTCGCGGGCCCATTCGGTGCCGTCGTCGGTGCTGGCGTTGTGCACGTTGTCGCCGTGGATGTAGCGGTTCATCAGGGTCAGGCCGGGCACGCCCAGGGCCGCGAAGTCGTAGTCGTGGCGCAGTTGCCAGGAGTGTTCCCTGGCGCTCTCGAAGCTGGAGCCGAAGGCGTCGTTGGCCAGGGTGCCGCCGCTGGCGCCGTTGACGCGGAACCATTCGTCGTCGCCCATGACCTTCTGCAGCCCGACGTAGAAGGTGTTGCCGCCGACCTTCGCCGAGAACATCCCCGAGGCGGTGCGGTTGTCCAGGTCGCCGGCCTTGGCGCTGCCGTCTTCCTGGCCCCAGAAGTAGCCGAGATTGGCGCCCAGCACCCAGTCGCCGAGCGGCTGGATGTGCTGCACCTGCAGGTACTGCTGTTGGTAGATGTCCTTCAGTTCGGCGTTCCACAGGCCGACCAGGGTGCGCTCGTGGTTGAAGCGGTATTCACCGCCGACGAAGTCGAAGCGGTCGGAGGTGTAGGCCGTGCGGTTGAACAGGCTCATGTCCTCCATGCTGGCGTCGTTGCGCGGGCTGTTCTGGCGGAACTCGCCGCCGTAGAGGGTCAGGCCGGCGATTTCCTTCGAGGTGAGTTGCGCGCCCTGGAAGGTCTGTGTCAGCGAACGGCCGTCGTCGGAACGCAGGATCGGCAGCGCCGGCGCCCATTCGCCGACTTTCAGTTCGGTCTTCGATACTCGCGCCTTGCCGGCCACCGCCAGGCGGCCGAAGTCGTCGGCCGGGCGGCCATCGTCGTGCACCGGCAGCAACTGGGTGCCGGCGGTGCCCTTGCCGCCATCGAGCTTGACGCTGTACAGGCCGAGCACGTCCAGGCCCAGGCCGACGGTGCCCTGGGTGAAGCCGGACTTGAAGTCGAGGATGAAGCTCTGCGTCCATTCCTCGGCCTTGCCCTGGGCGGCATCGCCGGTGTAGTCGCGGTTCATGTAGAAGTTGCGCAGGGTCAGGCTGGACTTGGCGTCGTCGAGGAAGCCTTCGGCCAGGGCCTCCAGCGGCAGGGCCGAGGCCAGGGCCAGGGTGCAGACGAGACGGTGCTTGGTCGGGCGGATCATTGTTGTTGTTCTCCGTTTCTTGGGCAAAGCGTCGCCGGCCAGCGGCACGATGGCGTCGCTGGTGGGCGGTGAAGCTGGGCGGGGGAGCGGGGTTAGCGCGGGGCCTTGCCGGCCACCGAGTAGCGCACCTGCTGGTTGCGCGTCTTCATGAAGTCTTCCAGGCTCTGGCCGCGCATGGCGGCGTAGATGTCCAGGTTGGAGACGCCGAGCACGGCGCCGAGTTTCTCCAGCACGAAGAAGATCACCCCGTAGTGGATCAGACCGCGCCAGTCGCGGCGGCGCAGCAGGTCGCGCTCTTCCTCGCTGAGGTCGGCTTCTTCGTACAGCGCCTCGGGTTCGGCGAGGAAGCGCTGGCGCCACTGCGGCTCGATCATGCGGTGCAGGAACTTGTTCAGCCGGTAGCCCTTGGCGCTGCGCTCCAGGGTGTAGGGGTAGGTGCCTTCCAACTGCTCGGCGCCGGCCAGCTGGTGCTGCATGTGCTGGCGGTGGCGCTCGATGGCCGGGGCCGGCAGGCGCTGGTCGCGGTTCTGCAGCAGCAGGGTGGCGATGCCGGTCATGGACGGCAGGTAGTAGTCCTGGTGCAGCTTGTCGACGCTGGCGGACAGCGCGCCGCGCATGATCAGCCAGGTGATCACCTCGGCGCCCTCCATGCCGCCGAGGGTGGCGTATTCGGCGACGGTCATTTCGGTCAGGCGCTCGGGGTCGTTGACCAGCAGCTCGATGAACTGCGCGTCCCACTCCGGGTTGTTGAAGCCGCAGCGCTCGCCGTGGACCTGGTGCGACACGCCGCCGGTGGCGACGATGGCGACCTTGAGGTCTTCCGGGTAGCTCTCGATGGCGCGGCGCAGGGCCTGGCCGAGCTTGTAGCAGCGCCGCGCGCTGGGGATCGGCAACTGCAGCACGCCGACCTGCAGCGGGACTATCTGCAGCGGCCAGCCGTCTGCGCAGGGCAGCAGCGCCGACATCGGCGAGAAGAAGCCGTGGTCCAGCGGCTTGTCGCGGAAGAAGCTCATGTCGAACTCGTCGGCCATCAGGCTTTGCCCGATGTGCCGCGACAGCGCCGCGTGGCCGCCCACCGGCGGCAGCTCGCGCGGGTTGCCGCCCTCGTCGGCGACGCCGTAGCGGTCGTCGACGCCGAGGGTGAAGGCGCTGTAGTGGTCGAAGAAGAACGAGGTGACGTGGTCGTTGAAGATGTAGAAGAGCACGTCCGGGCGCTGTTCCTGGAGCCAGGCGCGGATCGGTTCGAAGCTCTTGAAGATCGGCGCCCAGGCCGCTTCCTCCTGCTTGTCGTGGTCGACGGCGAAGCCGATGGTCGGGGTGTGGGAGACGGCTAGGCCACCAATGATGCGTGCCATGACGGGGTCCTCTGGTTCAGGTTACTGCGCGGCCAGCGCCTGGCTCGCGCGGCGCCGGGCGTGGCCGTTGGCCAGGATCGCCAGGGCCGCGACGAACGCCGGCAGGCCGAGGAAGGTGAACAGCAGCGGCAGGCCCAGGCCGAGGCTGAGCACCGCGCCGCCGATGAGCGAGCCGAAGATGGCGCCGAAGCGGCCGATGCCGAGCATCCAGCTTACCCCGGTGGCGCGGAACTCGGTGGGGTAGTAGCCCGGGGCGAAGGCGTTGAGGCCGGTCTGCGCGCCGCTCATGCAGAAGCCGGCGGCGGTCACGCCGACCACCAGCAGGCTGGATTCCAGGCTCAGCGCGCCGAGGCTGACGATGCACAGGCCGCCCAGGGCGTAGGCGATGGCGATGACGCGGTTGGGGTTGCGCCGGTCCATGATCCAGCCGACCACGATGGCGCCGACGGTGCCGCCGATCTGGAACAGCCCGGTGATGGTGGCGGCGCGTTCGATGGACAGGCCGCCGTCGCGCAGCAGGGTGGGCAGCCAGCCCATGGTCAGGTAAATCACCAGCAGGCCCATGAAGTAGGTGGCCCACAGCGCCAGGGTGCCCAGGCGGAAGCGCCCGTCGAACAGCTGGCGCACCGGCGTCTTGTGCCGCACCGGCGGCTCGCTGACGGTGAAGCGGGTGCCTTCGGCGAAGCGCCCGCCGAGCCTGGCCAGGGCGGCGGCGATCTGCTCGGCCGGGGCCTTGCGCGCAGCCATGAAGCGCGCGGACTCGGGCAGCAGCCACAGCAGGAAGGGCAGCAGGGCCAGCGGCAGCAGGCCGCCGGCGAGCAGCACCGCCTGCCAGCCGTGGTGCGGGATCAGCCAGGCGGCGAGGAAGCCGCCCAGGCCCGAGCCCATGTTGAAGCCGGTGAACATGATGGTGATCAGCAGTGAGCGGCTGCGCTCGGGCAGGTACTCGGCCAGCAGCGTGGTGCTGTTGGGCATGGCTGCGCCCAGGGCGACGCCGGTGAGCAGGCGCAGGAAGGCCAGTTCGTAGGGGCTGCGGGCGAAGGCGCAGGCCAGGCTGAGCAGGCTGAAACCGGTCACCGCGATCAGCAGCACCTTCTTGCGGCCGAGGCGGTCGGCGTAGGGGCCGGCGGTCAGCGCGCCGATGGCCAGGCCGATCATCCCGGCGCTCATCACCGGGCCGAAGGCGGCGCGGGACAGGCCCCACTCCTGCATCAGCGACGGGGCGATGAAGCCCATCACGGCGACGTCGAAGCCGTCGAACAGGACGATGAGGAAGCACAGGGACAGGATCAGCCACTGGTAGGCCGAGATCGGGCGGCTGTCGATCCAGTCTTTGACATCGACGGTCTCCATGCCACCGGGGTTTTGCTTGAGCATTCGCGTTCACCTTTTGTTCTTGTAGTGGTGAAAATTCCAACAGGCTTCGAAAACGATGATGACCGGCAGGAATCACCTCGCCGTTTTTCGGCGTGGGGCGACTGTAAGGCTCAAGGGGCGGGGCTTGCCTCTGGGAAATCCTTAAGCGGGTATCGGTTTTGTTTATGAGGTGCTTGCGCAGGCGTTGCCGGGGCCGGCGACGCCTGGCGGGCGGGTTTCACTGGCTGAGTTCTTCGTGGTAGTCGGATTCACCCTGGCGCCAGTAGGCGGCGACGCGCATGGCTTCCTTCGCCTGGCCCTTCTCCAGCAGCAGGTTGCGTACGCGGACCATGGCCGCGGCCTCGCCGGCGCCCCAGGCGAAGCCTTCGCCGGCGGGCAGGTGCAGGGCCTCGACGGCGGCCAGCAGGGTTTCGCCGTCATCGAACCAGTGCAATTGAAGGTCGGCGGCGCTGGCGAACTGGCGACGATCGGCCGCCTCGACCTGCAGCAGGACGATGGCGCGGGTGCCGGCCGGCATCTCCTCCAGGCGCCGGTGCACGGCGGGCAGGCCGGTGGCGTCGGCGACGAACAGGTGCCAGTCGAAGTCCAGCGGAACGATCATCGAGCCGCGCGGGCCGCCGATCACCGCGTTGTCGCCGACCTGGGCGTGCTCGGCCCACTGGCAGGCCTTGCCGTGGCCGTGCAGGGCGAACTCGACGGTCAGCTCGCGGGCCGAGGCGTCGAAGCGGCGCGGGGTGTAGTCGCGGCGCACGATGCTGCCGTCGTCGTCCTCGAACATGAACTTGACGTGGTCGTCGAAGCCGGCGGAAACGAAATCGGCCAGGGCCTCGCCGGCGAAGGTGAGGCTGACGAAGTGCGGGCTGAGCTGTTCGCGGCGGGCGACCTTCACTTCGCGCATGCGCAGTTCGTGGCGGACGCGTTGCACGCGGCGTTGTTGGGTGGCTTGGGTCATGGGTGGCCCTCTTGGGCTATGGTTGATAATATCAACGATCATAAGAATCATTAGTTGATAAAGTCAACCGTATAGCCATGAAAGCCGACGACGTTCTCGAAACCATCCATGCCGTCATGCACCTGTACCGTTCGCGGCAATACCGCGAACTGCGCGACGGCCCCCACGACCTGACGCACATGGAATTCAAGGTGCTGGCCTTCTTCGCCCGCCGCCCGGGCGCCACCCAGCGCCAACTGGTGGAACACAGCGGCCGCGACAAGGCGCAGATCGCCCGGCTGATCCAGGGCCTGCGCAACCGTGGTTTGCTGGAGGGCAGCGCCGATGTGCTGGACAAGCGCAGCGTGTGCCTGAGCTTGAGCGCTGCGGGTCAGGCGGTTTACGCCGAGGTGGAAGGGCAGGGCCGGCATTTGTCGGAGGTGGCGGTGCGGGGGTTCAGTGCGCAGGAGCGGGAGCAGTTGCAGGGGTTGTTGGCGCGGGTGGAGGCGAATTTGCAGGGGGAGTGAGGGTGTTCTTTGTGGGGTGCTTGCCGGTGGTTTCGGTGTGTTGGGTGGGCGCCGCCCCTCTCCCCAGCCCTCGGCTGCGCGCCCCGCCCTGAAGGGAGAGGGGGCTTGTACGTGCCGAGAGAAGGCCAGGTTTCAGCCGGTAGCTTTCGGTGTTGCCGGCTAACTCCAGAACATCCGTATCTGCCCAACGGTCCCCTCTCCCTTCAGGGAGAGGGTTAGGGAGAGGGCGCGGAGGTTGGCATGGCAGCGGAGCCGCCGGTTACCTCGTTCGCGAGCAAGCTCGCTCCTACGAAAAGCTGGCCAATACCCGAGCGCAATAGCGGCTCCCGTAGGAGCGGGCCCTGCCCGCGATTCGCGCGCAAGGCGCGCTCCTACAGGAATGGCGCAGGTCAGCCCTCCACCACCCGATAGCACGGCTCATACGCCGCCCCACCCGGCAGCTTCATCCGGTGCTGCTTGACGAACGCATGCAGCAGTTCATCCAGGCGTCGCATCAGCGCGGGTTCGCCGTGGATTTCGTAGGGGCCGAATTCCTCGATGGCGCGCACGCCCTTTTCCTTGACGTTGCCCGCGACTATCCCGGAGAACGCCCGGCGCAGGTTGGCGGCCAGTTCGTGGGCCGGCAGGTCGGTGCTCAGCTGCAGGGCGGCCATGTGTTCGTGGGTGGGGTCGAAGGGGCGCTGGAAGCCGACGTCGATCTTCAGCAGCCAGTTGAAGTGGAAAGCGTCGTTGCGCTCGCGGCGGAACTGCTTGACCTCCTTCAGGCCCTGGGCCATGTGCCGCGCCACTTCGGCGGGGTTGTCGATGATGATCTGGTAGCGCCGCTGCGCCGCCTCGCCCAGGGTGGCGCCGACGAAGGCGTGCAGCTGCTCGAAGTAGGCCGAGGCGCTGCGCGGCCCGGTGAGCACCAGGGGGAAGGGCAGGTCCTGGTTGTCCGGATGCATGAGGATGCCCAGCAGGTAGAGGAATTCCTCCGCCGTGCCGACGCCGCCGGGGAAGATGATGATGCCGTGGCCGACGCGGACGAAGGCCTCCAGGCGCTTCTCGATGTCCGGCAGGATCACCAGTTCGTTGACGATGGGGTTGGGCGCCTCGGCGGCGATGATCCCCGGCTCCGTCAGGCCCAGGTAGCGGCCGCCGTGGTGGCGCTGCTTGGCATGGCCGATGGTGGCGCCCTTCATCGGCCCCTTCATCACGCCCGGGCCGCAGCCGGTGCAGACGTCCAGGTTGCGCAGGCCCAGCTCGTGGCCGACCTTCTTGGTGTACTTGTACTCCTCGGTGCTGATGGAGTGGCCGCCCCAGCACACGACTATCTTCGGCTCCACGCCCGGGCGCAGGGTGCGCGCGTTGCGCAGCAGGTGGAAGACGTAGTCGGTGATGCCCTGGGAGGTGTGCAGGTCGACGCGCTGGTTGTCCAGCTCGTTGGCGGTGTAGACGATGTCGCGCAGGGCGCTGAAGAGCATCTCGCGGGTGCCGGCGATCATCTCGCCGTCGACGAAGGCGTCGGCCGGCGCGTTGACCAGTTCCAGGCGCACGCCGCGGTCCTGCTGGTGGATGCGCACCTCGAAGTCGCGGTAGGCGTCGAGGATGGTCTTGGCGTTGTCGATGCGCGCGCCGGTGTTGAGGATGGCCAGGGCGCACTGGCGGAACAGTTGGTAGACGCTGCCCGAGCCGGCTTCGCTGAGTTGCTGGACTTCGCGCTGGGACAGGGTTTCGAGGGTGCCCTTGGGGCTGACCGAGGCATTGATGGTGGGTCTGGGGGACATTACAGCTTCCATTGGTGCGGATGCCCGGGAGGGCACCTGGGTACTCGACCGCGCGGTGGCGGTGTCCTGCCCCGATATGGCCGCAAGGGCGGCCCGGTGAGGGTGGGGCTTAAGCGGATAGTAGTGCGTGGGGAGCGAGGCCGCGAGCCCTGCGGATTGCCATCACGGCTGCGGGAAGGCCTCGGCCACCCGCCGGGGAGGCGGGAGCCGGACGACGGGAACGGGGCGTTCAGCCGGCCAGGGCGGCCACCGGAATGCCCTGCTGGTTGGGCAGGTAGCCGTTGCCCAGGGACAGGCTGATCGGCTGGCGCTGCGGCTTCAGGAAGCCGAGCAGGGCATCGCGGGTGTCGTGCCAGCCCTGCTTGTGCTCGACATCGATGAAGTGCCCGGCATTGCGGATGGTGCGGAACTCGCAATCGCGGATCAACTGCTGGAACAGCTTGGCCTCGGCCGGCGTGGTGTAGAGGTCCAGCTCGCCGTTGAGGAACAGCAGCGGGATGTCGATGGCGGCGAACTTCTCCATGTAGCTCTCGGCGCTGAGCTTGAGCACCTGGCAGATGTGGAAATGCATCTGCCGGTACTCGTGCTCGTCCAGGCCGGCGACGTGGCGGAAGTTGTAGCGCTTGAACAACTGCGGCAGGTAGCGGCCGATGGTCTCGTTGACCAGGCTGGCGACGTTCGGCCGGTCGCAGGCGCCCAGGTAGTCCAGGCCGCGGTGCAGGTAGTCGAGCATCGAGGCGTTGAGCAGCGGCGAGAAGGAGCTGATCACCGCCTTGCGGATGCGGCTGGGTCGCTGCGCCAGGGCCAGCAGGGTGGCCACCCCGCCCCAGGAGAAGGACATCACCACGTCGGCGCGGTAGTGCTCGATCAGCCCGAGCAGCAGCTGCGCCTCGTACTCCTTGCTGATGAATTCGCGGCAGTCGTTGTGCGCCTTGGACCCGCCGGCATAGGGCTGGTCGTAGCAGACCACGTTGAAGTGCGGTTGCAGGTATTTCACCGTTTGCGCAAAGGAGGCGGTAGTAGCCAGCGAGCCGTTGACCAGGATGATGGTCTGGCGTGCTTCCCTGTTGGCGTGGAACTCCGTGTAGACCCGGTGTTGCAGAATTTCGACGACGGCGGTTTCCGGCCTCATGTCGCTTCCTCCATACGCAGCTCGAATGGATGCACCCACGATTGGGTACGAGAGAACTACCAGGCAGAAGGAAAACGCCTCGAGGTGACAGCTTCATGTCACTCGGCGAAAGTTCATATTTCTTTTATTTTCAAAAACTTATAAGTGCAAAAGCGAAGCGCCGAACCTCTTCGGGAGGGCCGTGCACGGGGCTTTCGAGGCAGGTAGGAAAGGCTGGGCCGGGAAGTGCCGAGCGGAAAAAATCTTCTTGGACGTGATGCGTGACCGATGAGTCACGCATGGGGCAGAGTTAAGCAGGACGGTTCGCCCGCCGCAAGCCTGTGCCGGGCGTTTTCCCGCCGCCGCCGGGGTGGAATCCGACGAACTGCGTTTTTCCGGCAAAAGGCCAGCGTCCTATTACACTTTCCTACAGCTCTTTCTAACTAACTCTCCTGCCGCGGAAGAGGTCGTTGCGCTCCTCCCTGGCCGACACAACGGATGGGTCGGATTCATGGTCGTGCACCCTGTTTTGCGAACCGGGCTGGTTTTCGCCGTGCTGGCCTGCGCGGGTCCGCCCGCGGCCGCGGATGACCTCTACGGCTGCGCGCAACCGGTGCGCCTGGCGTTCTACCGCAACCAGGTATTCTACCACGACGGCAAGGGCCTGGACGCCGACTTGGTGGCGGAACTGGCGCGCCGCACCGGCTGCGCCTTCGAGGTCTCGGTGCGGCCGCGGGCGCAGATCTGGACGGCCCTGCAGCGCGGCGAACTGGACATGGCCACCAGCGCCGTGGCCACCGTCGAGCAGCGCCGCTACGCCTACTTCGTGCCCTACCTGCGCCTGCGCGAACGGCTGATCGTGCCGCTGGACCTGTCCGCCGACCTGCACAGCCTGGACGACTTCCACGCGCTGCCGGGCGTGCGCCTGGGCGCGGTCGCCGGCTACAACCACGGCCCCTACCTGGACGCCATGCTGCGCATCCTGCGCAGCGAGGGGCGGGTGCGCGAATACGTCGACGAGACGGCCTGCTTCAACGCCCTGCTGGGCGGCGAGGTGGACGGGCTGATCGGCCACGAACTGAGCCTGTCCGGGCTGCTCCACGAGCCGGCGCTGCGCCACCGCTTCCGCGGCATCGACGTGGCCCGCGGGCCCGGCGTGCCGCGCAGCCTGGTGCTGGCCCGCGGGCGTTTCAGCGCGGCGCAGAGCGCGCAGTGGCAGCGCCTGTTCGAGGACCTGCGGCTGGACGGCTCGCTGGTCCGCATCTTCCTGCGCAACGCGCCGCTGGACGTCGCTGCGGCGCTTCTCGACAACGGCTACCGGCCGACCCCCGACGGGCAAGGCGGACAGGACGAGGCACCATGAGGGCAGACAAGCGCGGCATCCCCCTGCAGGTCCTGGTGACCGGCGCCATCATTCTGAGCATGCTGGTGCTGGCCGTGTCCCTGCTGGTGCAGGGCTACCGGGGCGTGGAAGGGGCGTTGGTGACGGCGGCTGGGGAATCCGCGGCGCAGCTCGGGGTGACGGTCAACGAGCGCATCCGCCGGTTGCTCGACCCGGCGCAGAACACCCTGCGCCTGCTCAGCTACGACGGCATCTCGCAGACCGACAACCTGCCGGCGCGCCTGGAGCGCCTGCCGATGCTGGCCGAGAACCTGCGCGCCAACCGCACCCTCAGCGCGCTCTACATCGGCTACCCGAACGGCGAGTTCCTGCTGATCCGCGCCCTGCGCACGGCCAAGGCGCGCCAGGCGCTCAAGGCCCCGGAGAAGACCTTCTACCTGGTGCAGAGCCAGACCCTCGGCGAGCAGGGCGCGCTGGTCGGCGAGTGGCGCTTCTACGACGCGCGCCTGCAACTGCTGCAGCGCCAGGAACGCCCCGACTACCGCTACGACCCGCGCCAGCGCCCCTGGTACAAGGACGCCTACGCCGGCAAGGGCACGGTGCTGACGCAGCCCTACGTGTTCTTCACCACCCAGGAGATCGGCCTGACCCTGGCCCTGCGCAGCGTCGACGGCGCGGCGGTGATCGGCATGGACGCCTCGGTGGACGACCTGGCCACCGAGATGGGCGGCCTGCGCCAGACCGCCAACACCGAGCTGGCGGTGCTCGGTGAGCAGAACACGGTGATCGCCTACCCGGACCTGGAGCGTTTGCTGCTGCACCAGGGCGGCGAGGTGCGCCTGGCCCACCTCGACGAACTCGGTGTGCCCAGCCTGGAACGCCTGGTGGACCTTGGCGGCCCGCCCGGCACGCCGCAGCGCTACCAGGTGGCGGGGCAGGACTGGTACGGCATCTGGGTGCCGCTGGTGAACTTCGCCAGCGGCCAGGCGCGGGTGCTGATCGGCATCCCGGCCGACGAACTGCTGGCCGGCGCGCGGCAGATGCTGTTGCACCAGGCCGCCTGGAGCGGCGCGCTGCTGCTGGCCCTGCTGCTGCTCGGCTGGCTGATCGGCCGGCGCATCGCCCGCCCGCTGCGGGCCCTGGCCGACCAGGTGGGGGCGCTGGCGGCCTTCGACTTCGCCCGGCCGGTGGGCGTCGACTCGAAGATCCGCGAGGTGCGCGAGCTGAGCCGGGTGCTCGGCGGCATGTCGCGGACCATCCACAACTTCCAGGGGATCACCCTCAGCCTGAGCCGCGAGACGCGCCTGGACAGCATGCTCGCCGAGGTGCTGTCGCGCCTGGTGGTGGCTACCGGCGTGCAGGGCGGCGCGGTGTACCTGCTGCAGGAACAGGACAATCGCCTGGTGCAGGCCTGCGCGGTGAACGGCGAGCACTACCCGCAGTCACTGCTCATCGAGGGCTTCGACGAGGCACAGCTGGCCAGCCTGCTGGACCAGGCCCTGAGCGGCCGCGGCCGGCACATGGAGGTGCCGCTGCGCAACCGCAGCGAGGAACTGCTGGGCATCCTGGTGCTGCAGCTGCAGGAGGAGGGCGAGCGCCGGCGCACGCCGCGGCGGCCGTTCAAGCGCTTCGTCGAGGAGCTGTCCGGCGCCGCCGCCGTGGCCATCGAGACGCGCCAGCTGATCGAGGCGCAGCAGCGCCTGCTGGACGCCATCATCAAGCTGCTGGCCGACGCCATCGACGCCAAGAGCCCCTACACCGGCGGCCATTGCGAGCGGGTGCCGCAACTGGCCGACATGCTGCTGCAGAAGGCCATCGACGACCACGACGGGCCCTACGCGGCCTTCGCCATGAGCGACGCCGAGCGCTACGAATTCCAGATCGCCGCCTGGCTGCACGACTGCGGCAAGATCACCAGCCCCGAGTACGTGGTGGACAAGGCCACCAAGCTGGAGACCCTGTACAACCGCCTGCACGAAGTCCGCATGCGCTTCGAGGTGCTCTGGCGCGACGCCGACATCCGCTACTGGCGTGGCCGCGCCGAGGGCGGCGAGGAGGCAGCCCTGCGCGAGCGGCGCGATGCCGAGCAGCAGGCGCTACGCGAGGACTTCGCCTTCGTCGCCCAGGCCAACGTCGGCGGCGAGTTCATGAAGGACGAGGACATCGAGCGCCTGGCGCGCATCGGCGAGCGCCGCTGGTGGCGGCACTTCGACGACCGTATCGGCATCTCCCACGACGAGGCCGAGCGCCTGGCCGCGACGCCGGTCGAGCCGCTGCCGGTGGAGGAACGCCTGCTGGCCGACAAGCCCGCGCACCAGGTGCCCTGGGGCGAACGCAAGCCGCCGGTGGCCAAGGACGATCCGCGCAACACCTGGGGCTTCGACATGCGCCTGCCGGCCTTCGCCAGCCACTACGGCGAGCTGTACAACCTGGGCATCCGCCGCGGCACCCTGACCGACGAGGAGCGCTTCAAGATCAACGAGCACATCGTCCAGACGCTGATGATGCTCAGCGCGCTGCCGTTGCCCCGGCACCTGCGCCGGGTGCCGACCATCGCCGCCAACCACCACGAGAAGATGGACGGCACCGGCTACCCGCGGCGGTTGTCGGGCGAGGCGATGAGCATTCCCGAGCGGATCATGGCTATTGCCGACATCTTCGAGGCGCTGACTGCCGCCGACCGCCCCTACAAGGCGCCGAAGACGCTGTCCGAGTCGCTGAAGATCCTCGCCTGCATGGCCCGCGACCGCCATGTGGACGCGGGGCTGTTCCGGCTGTTCGTGGCCAGCGGCGTGTACCGCGAGTACGGCGAGCGCTTCCTGCGGCCGGAGCAGATGGATGTGGTGGACGAAGCGGCGGTGCTGGCCATCGTCGAGGCGGGGCAGGCGGAGAAGGCCTGAGCCGCGGCGTAATGCTGATCACTACGGCGTTATCCGCCGAATCGCGGACAGAGTCCGCTCCTACGGGGGAGGCATGCCGTGCTTTCCGGCAACCTGTAGGAGGCCCTGCCCGCGAAATCGCGCGCAGGGCGCGCTCCTACATGGAAATGGCGTGGGTGGGGCAGCGTAGGAGCGGATCTCATCCGCGAATCGCGCCGGATCGTCCGGCTATCGCGGACAAGGTCCGCTACGGGGGAGGCATACCGTGCTTCCCGGCAACCTGTAGGAGCGGGCCCTGCCCGCGATTCGCGCGCAGGGCGCGCTCCTACATGGGAATGGCGTGGATGGGGCAGCGTAGGAGCGGATCTCATCCGCGAATCGCGCTGGTGGCTCCGGCTATCGCGGACGGAGTCCTACAGTTCCAGGGAAGCCCCGTAGGATGGGTATCGCTTCGCTCAACGCCATCCTACGAAAAGCCGTGCTTCCTGGAACCGTAGGAGCGGACTCCGTCCGCGATGGGATTCACCGGCCACGCCGGACGTCCCGGTGGCACGAACAGCCCCTCTCCCTCCGGGGCGGCGTCAGCGCGGCGAGTCCAGCGCCACGCTGCCCTCGGCCTGGAACAGCACCAGGTGGTCGGCGGCCACGCCGATGCCGACTTCCTCGCCCGGCTGGTGATCGGCATGGCTGGGGAAGATCGATTCCAGCAGGGTGCCGGTGGCCAGTTGCAGGCGGTACAGGGTCGCCGCGCCGAGGAACGACTTGCCGACGATGCGCGCCTTCAGGGTGCCCTGGGGGGCGTAGACCAGGTCGTCCGGGCGCAGCAGCACGTCCACCGCGCTGCCCTGGGGCAGGCTGTAGGCGCGGTTGCCGCGCAGCACGCCCAGTTCGGTCTGCACGCTGTCCGGGTCGAGCATCTGCCCGCGGATGAAATAGCCCTGGCCGATGAAGCTGGCGACGAAGGGCGTCTGCGGCTCGTGGTAGAGGTTGAAGGGGGTGTCCCACTGCTCCAGGTGGCCGTGCTTGAACACGCCGACCTGGTCGCTGACGGCGAAGGCCTCTTCCTGGTCGTGGGTCACCAGCACGGCGCTGGTGCCGCGCGCCTTGAGGATTTCGCGGACCTCGTGGCTGAGCTTGCGGCGCAGCTCCACGTCGAGGTTGGAGAAGGGCTCGTCGAGCAGCAGCAGCAGCGGCTCGGGGGCCAGCGCGCGGGCCAGGGCCACGCGCTGCTGCTGGCCGCCGGACAGCTCGTGGGGGTAGCGCCGGCCGAGCTTGTCGAGCTTCACCAGCTCCAGCAGCTCGGTGACGATGCGCCGGCCTTCGGGGTGCTTGCGGATGCCGAAGGCGACGTTGTCCTCCACCGTCAGGTGCGGGAACAGCGCGTAGTCCTGGAACACCATGCCGATGCGGCGCTTCTCCGGCGCCAGGGTGAAGCCGGGGCGCGAGATGGCCTCGCCGGCCAGGTGGATCTCGCCTTCCTGCACCGGCTCGAACCCGGCGATGGCGCGCAGGGTGGTGGTCTTGCCGCAACCGGAGGGGCCCAGCAGGCAGCCGATGTCGCCGGCGTTCAGGTGCAGGCTGACGTCCTGCACCACGCGCTGCTGCCCATAGCCACAGGAGAGGTTTCTGAGTTCGAGCAACAGCGGTCGGGTCATGGATCGGGCCGTGGAGAAAGAAGCGGAGGCAGAGAGTTTACACGTGGCGAATGAGAATTACTCGCCGGCGCGAACGCGGCGACCCCGTGCCGCACGGCGGGCCGGGGCCGTGCGGCTGGGTGAAGGTCAGGCGTAGTGGGCGTGTTCGACCAGCAGTTCGAGCAGCGCCTTCTGCGCATGCAGGCGGTTCTCCGCCTGGTCCCAGGCCACCGAGCGCGGGTCGTCCAGCAGGTCCTCGCTGATCTCCTCGCCACGGTGCGCCGGCAGGCAGTGCATGAACAGCACGTCCGCGGCGGCGCCGTCGAGCAGCTCGCGGCTCACCTGGTAGGGGCGGAAGGTGCGCAGGCGCGCCTGGGCTTCGTCTTCCTGGCCCATGGAGGCCCAGACGTCGGTGCTCACCAGATGCGCGCCGGCCACCGCTTCGCGCGGGTCACGGACCACGCGCACGCGCTCGCCGGCCAGTTCCTGCAGCGCGGCGCTGGGCTCGTAGCCCTCGGGGCAGGCCACGCGCAGCTGGAAGTCGAAGCGGATGGCCGCCTCGATGTAGCTGTTGCACATGTTGTTGCCGTCGCCGATCCAGGCCACCGTCTTGCCGGCGATGCTGCCGCGGTGCTCGTGGAAGGTCTGCATGTCGGCCAGCAGCTGGCAGGGGTGCAGGTCGTCGGACAGGCCGTTGATCACCGGCACCCGCGAGTTGGCGGCGAACTCGGTGAGGGTGCTGTGGGCGAAGGTGCGGATCATCACCGCGTCGACCATGCGCGACATCACCTTCGCCGCGTCGGCGATGGGTTCGCCGCGGCCCAGCTGGGTGTCGCGCGGGGAGAGGAAGATCGCCTGGCCGCCGAGCTGGATCATGCCGGCTTCGAAGGAGATCCGCGTACGGGTCGAGGCCTTCTCGAAGATCATGCCCAGCACGCGGTTCTTCAGTGGCTCGTAGAGCACGCCTCGGTCGCGCAGGTCCTTCAGCTCGCTGCCGCGGCGGATCAGACCGAGGAGTTCGTCGGTCGTGTAATCCAGCATCGAGAGGAAGTGCCTTGCGCTCATGATTCAGTACCTACTGCTTATTCTCAGAGTTGCGACCGAGGGTCTGGCCGGCTTTTCGAGAAAAAACGGACTGAACCTGCGGCCTGACCGCATGCAGCGGAAATTTAGGGGGAAGACGCGATCCTATAAGGAAATTACGCATCCACGCAAGTTTGCCGCTGAGAGCCCCGCCGGGCCCGGTGGCGGCGGGTTTCGGAACATTTCGGAAACGAACGGAAAGGTCCTATTGGGTCTGGCGAGCGGGACTACATAAACGCCCGCGTCTCCCTTGATAGCTTTTCGCCGCCGCCGAGTCCGGCGGCACAAGCCATTAGGAGAAGTTTTCAATGAAGAAACTATGGATGAGCACCGCCCTGGCAGCGGTGATCGTGACCGCCAGCGGTTGCACCAGCTACAACGTCAACCAGCCGTCGGCGCCCATGGATGGCGTGGTGAGCACCGACCTCAAGGCCGACGTCCGCGTCGGCGAGCCGATCACCGGCCAATCCTCGGTGAACATCCTGTTCGGCTTCCTCAAGTTCGGCGGTGACAACCAGTTCGCCGACGGCGTGGCCTACGGCGGCACCGACGGCGGCTCGCTGCTGTCCTTCGACCCGGTGTCCAGCGTCAAGTCCGCCGCGGCCTTCAAGGCCGTGAAGAGCTCCGGCGCCGACCTGATCGTCGCGCCGCGCTACGAAGTGTCGGTACAGGACTACTTCGTGTTCAAGAAGGTCGACGTCAAGGTCACCGGCAACAAAGGCAACATCGCCGGCATCCGCTGATGCCAGCACGGTCGGCATCCCCCCTCTGCCGACCGTCGTCCCCTGGTGGAGGGCCGGCCCCGTGCCGGCCCGATTCACGTCTATACCCCCCGATTCACTGCACTTAGGCTTGTGGCGTTCGCCGCGGCGCCGTTCCATAGTGCTCGCTCTGGTAACGACCGGCCCATGAAGGCCGGCGCAACAACAAGAGGCGAGCCATGAGCAAGACCCTCCACCACCGTGCGTGCCACCTGTGCGAGGCCATCTGCGGCCTGACCATCGAAACCGAGGAGCAGCGCATCCTGTCGATCAAGGGCGATGCGCGGGACAGTTTCAGCCGCGGCCACATCTGCCCCAAGGCAGTGGCCCTGCAAGACATCCAGAACGACCCCGACCGCCTGCGCCAGCCGATGCGGCGGGTCGGCGGCGAGTGGCAGCAGATCGCCTGGGACGAGGCCTTCGAGCTGGTCGCCGCGCGCCTGGCCGAGATCCGCGAGCGCCACGGCAACGACGCGGTGGCCGTGTACCAGGGCAACCCCAGCGTGCACAACTACGGGCTGATGACCCACAGCAACTACTTCCTCGGCCAGTTGAAGACGCGCAACCGCTACTCGGCCACCTCCGTGGACCAGCTGCCGCACCACCTGGTCAGTCAGCAGATGTTCGGCCACGGCCTGCTGATCCCCATCCCGGACATCGACCACACCGACTTCATGCTGATCCTCGGCGGCAACCCGCTGGCTTCCAACGGCAGCATCATGACCGTGCCGGACGTGGAGAAACGCCTCAAGGCCCTGAAGGCCCGCGGCGGCCGCCTGGTGGTGGTGGACCCGCGGCGCACCGAGACCGCGGCGCTGGCCGACCAGCACCTGTTCATCCGCCCGGGGCAGGACGCGGCGCTGCTGCTGGGCATCCTCGACGTGTTGTTCAGTGAGAACCTGGGGCGCGCCAGACACCTGCCGGTGGCCGGGCTGGAGGAGGTGCGCACGGCGCTGGCGCCCTTCGGCGTCGAGGCCATGGCGCAGCGCTGCGGCGTGCCGGCGGCGAGCATCCGCGAGCTGGCCCGGGACTTCGCCGCCGCCGACAAGGCGGTGTGCTACGGGCGCATGGGCGTTTCCACCCAGCGCTTCGGCACCCTCTGCCAATGGCTGGTGCAACTGATCAACCTGGTCACCGGCAACCTCGACCGCGTCGGCGGCAGTCTCTGCACCACGCCGGCCGTGGACCTGGTGGCGAGCACTTCCGGTGGTGCCTTCGGCCGCTGGCGCAGCCGGGTGTCGGGCTTGCCGGAGTACGGCGGTGAACTGCCAGTGGCAGCGCTGGCCGAGGAAATGCTCACCGAGGGCGAGGGCCAGGTCCGCGCGCTGGTCACCGTGGCCGGCAACCCGGTGCTCTCCACCCCCAACGGGCGGCGCCTGGAGCAAGCCCTCGACGGCCTGGAGTTCATGCTCGCCATCGACCTCTACATCAACGAGACCACGCGCTACGCCGATCTCATCCTGCCGCCCACCGCGCCGCTGGAGCACGAGCACTACGACAGCACCTTCAATGTCTTCGCGGTGCGCAACGTCACCCGCTTCAACGAGGCGGTGCTGCCCAGGCCCGCCGGCGCGCTGCACGACTGGGAAATCTTCGTCGGCCTGGCCAAGGCCTATGCCGCGCGCCAGGGCACCGAGCTGAAGCCGACCGTGGCGCCGGAACAGATGATCGACATGGGCCTGCGCTTCGGTCCCTATGGCGATGCCAGCGAGCACAAGCTCAGCCTGGCGCGCCTGCGCGAGCATCCCCATGGCCTGGATCTTGGCCCGCTGCGGCCGAACCTGGCGGCGCGCCTGAAGACCCCCAGCCGGCAGGTGGAAGCCGCGCCGGCGTTGTTCCTCGCCGACCTCGGGCGCTTCGCCGACACCCCGGCGCCGGCCGAGGGACAGTTGCTGCTGATCGGCCGCCGTCACGTGCGCAGCAACAACTCCTGGATGCACAACTACCACCGCCTGGTGAAGGGCAAGCCGCGCCACCAGTTGCTGATGCACCCCCAGGACCTGGCCAGCCGCGGCCTGGTGGATGGCCAGCGGGTGCGGGTGCGTTCGCGGGTGGGCAGCGTCGAGATCGAGGTGGCGGCCAGCGACGAGGTGATGGCTGGCGTGGTCAGCCTGCCCCACGGCTGGGGCCATGCGCGCCCCGGCGTGCAACTGGCCATCGCCAGCGGGCAGGGCGGCGCCAGCGCCAACGACCTGACCGACGAGCGCCACCTCGACGCGCTGTCCGGCAACGCCGCGCTCAACGGCGTGCCGGTGGAGGTGGAGGCGGCCTGAGGCGTGCGGCAAAGCCGAGCGCTGTGCTCGGCTTTCCGGTACACTGTCGGCAAAGTACCGGCTGCATTGCCGGGCAGTAGCGAAGTTCAGCCGAGGTTAGCCAATGGACATCATCGATACCATCAAAGAGCAGATCGCCAACAACCCCATCCTGCTGTACATGAAAGGTTCGCCGAACGCTCCGCAGTGCGGTTTCTCCGCCCGCGCCGCGCAGGTGCTGATGGCCTGCGGCGAGAAATTCGCCTACGTCGACATCCTGCAGAACCCGGAAATCCGCGCCAACCTGCCGAAGTACGCCAACTGGCCGACCTTCCCGCAGCTGTGGGTGGGGGGCGAACTGGTCGGGGGCAGCGACATCCTCGTCGAGATGTTCGAAAAGGGCGAACTGCAGCCGCTGATCAAGCAGGCCGTCGGCAACGCCGAAGCCTGATCGACGGCATAGCCGTCGTAGCGAAGAACCCCGCGCCAGCGCGGGGTTTTTCATTTGTGCGGAGAAAGGATTCGAACCGATGGACGACCGCAAGAGGGCCCGCGCGGCCCGTTGGGCCTGCGCCTTCTGCTTCGGCGCCGGCGGGCTGGTGCATGGCAGCGTCATGGGGCGCATCCCGGCGCTGAAGAGCCTCACCGGCGTCGACGAACAGGGCCTGGGCCAGGCGCTGCTGGGCGCCGGACTCGGCGCATTGCTGGCGTTCTCCTTCGCCGGCACGTTGGTGCGGCGCCTCGGTAGCCGGCGGGTGACCCTGGCCAGCGCCGCGGCGCTGCTGCTGGTGTTCCCGCTGCTGGGGCTGTGCCAGAGCTGGTGGGCGCTGGCCCTGGCGCTGCTGCTGGTAGGGCTGACCTTCGCCACCCTGGACGTGGCGATGAACACCCAGGCGGTGGAGGTGGAGCGCCTGCTGGGCCGGCCCTGCCTGTCCAGCCTGCATGGCATGTACAGCCTCGGCGGCCTGATCGGCGCGCTGGGCGCGGCCTTGCTGGCAGACCTCACGCCGTTCCGGCATTTCAGCCTGCTCGCCGTGCTGACGCTACTGGCCCTGCCGCTGTTCGGCCGGCGTCTGCTGGAAGGGCGCAGCGAACCTCAGGCCGATGCACAACCGCGCCGGCGGGGGCTCCGGCTGCCGCCGGCGGCGCTGGTCGGCCTGGGGCTGCTGACGCTCTGCGCCTTCGTCTCCGAAGGCGCGGTGGCAGATTGGAGCGCGCTACTGCTGCACAGCGTGCTGGGCGCTTCGGAGCGGATGGCAGCGCTGGGCTTCGCCGCCTTCTCGGCGACCATGGTGATCGGCCGGCTGTTCGGTGACCGCCTGCGCCTGCACGTCGCCGACGTCGCCCTGGTGCGCGGGCTCAGCCTGCTGGCCATCGCCGGCATGCTGCTGGCGCTGTTCGGCGGCCGCGCCGAGCTGTCGGTGGCGGGCTTCGCCCTGGTCGGCCTGGGCCTGTCGGTGGTGGTGCCGATCCTCATCGGCGCGGCCGGCAACCGGCCGGGCGTGGAGGCATCGAGCGGGGTCGCCGCGGTGGCGTCGTTCGGTTATGGCGGGTTGCTGCTGGGGCCGCCGCTGATCGGCATCCTGGCCGAGCACATCGGCCTGCACCTGGCATTGCTGGTGGTGGTGGGGCTGTGCGCGGGGCTGCTGTTCTGGGCACACCTGGTGCGCCGCCCGCAGCAGGCGGGGTAGGGAAGAACGGGGGGCGCCGCGTAAGGCGGCGCCCGCAACCGTCAGTCGTCTTCGTGCATGTGCGACTGCAGGTAGTTCTCCAGACCGACCTTCTGGATCAGGCCGAGCTGGGTCTCCAGGTAGTCGATGTGCTCTTCCTCGGACTCGAGGATGTTCTTGAGCAGGTCGCGGCTGACGTAGTCATGCACGCTTTCGCAATGCACGATGGCGTCGCGCAGGTCCTTCGCGGCCTTGAGTTCCAGGTTCAGGTCGCACTGCAGCATTTCCTGGGTGTTCTCGCCGACCAGCAGCTTGCCCAGGTCCTGCAGGTTGGGCAGGCCCTCGAGGAAGAGGATGCGTTCGATGAGCTTGTCCGCATGCTTCATCTCGTCGATCGACTCGTGGTACTCGTGGGCGCCGAGGCGCTTCAGGCCCCAGTCGTTCCACATGCGCGAGTGCAGGAAGTATTGGTTGATGGCGATCAGCTCGTTACCGAGGACCTTGTTCAGATGCTGGATGACTTTCTTGTCGCCTTTCATGCCGAGTCCTGCCGTGTGGAGTGGGTAGGACTGGAATTTTCGCTCTCTTATAACCGGATGTCAAACGTAAGCTATTGATTTAGTTATAAAAAGGAATATGAATACGAATGTTTTCATTCCGCAGTTAGACGCTAAATCCTTGAATTACGGGCATAAAAAAACCGGGCCTGGGCCCGGTTCTTCTGGCGTATGCCGAATCGGCATCGCTCAACTGGCGGCATAGGCCAGCGAGTAGTTCATCGTTTGCGCGCCCTGCAGGTCGCCGAGGGTCTCGCGCACCACCTGCTTGGCGAGGCAGGCGCACTTGCCGCACTGAGTGCCAACGCCGGTGCTTTCACGCACTTCGCGGTAACTGCAGCATCCTTCATAGATCGCGTCGCGGATCTGGGTATCGGTAACACCTTGGCAGAGGCAGACGTACATGGATGGCACTACTGGTGTGGGGTTGTTGGCGTCGATACTAATGTTAATGAGAATGATTGTCAAAAGTTGAGGGGAGACTTTTTGGCGTGTCGACGAACGGTCTTTCGGGGGGAAGGGCCCAATCGCGGACGGAGTCCGCTCCTACGGTTCCAGGAAGCACGGTTTTTCGTAGGATGGCGTTGAGCGAAGCGATACCCATCACCACGGCAGCATGGGTATCGCAAGCTCAACCCATCCTACGAAGAGCACCTCGGCATAAGCCTGAGGTTCAGGGAGGTACGGGCGTAGGAGCGGACTCCGTCCGCGATGGGGTTCACCGGCCACGCCGGACGCCCCGGTGGCACGAACAGCCCCAGGCATCGATCCAATAAAAAAGCCCCGCACCGGCGGGGCTTTTTCATAGCAGAGGGCCAAGAACCAGAATCAGTCCTCATCCTCCATCCACCCACCACATTCCTTCCAGCGGTTGACGATCCCGCAGAACAGCTCCGCGGTCTTCTCGGTGTCGTAGCGTGCCGAGTGCGCCTCGCGGTTGTCGAATTCCATGCCGGCGGCCTGGCAGGCCTTGGCCAGGACCGTCTGGCCGTAGGCCAGGCCGGCGAGGGTGGCGGTGTCGAAGCTGGAGAAGGGGTGGAACGGGTTGCGCTTGAGCCCGGTGCGGTTCACCGCGGCGTTGAGGAAGCCCAGGTCGAAGCTGCTGTTGTGGCCGACCAGGATCGCCCGCTTGCAGCCGTTGGCCTTCAGCGACTTGCGCACGCCACGGAAGATCTCGGTGAGCGCCTGCTCCTCGGCCACCGCCATGCGCAGCGGGTGGTCGAGCTTGATGCCGGTGAACTCCAGGGCCGCCGGCTCGATGTTGGCGCCTTCGAAGGGCTCGACGCGGAAGAAATGGGTATGTTCCGGGAACAGGTAGCCGTTCTCGTCCATGCCGATGGTCACCGCGGCGATTTCCAGCAGGGCGTCGGTGGCGCAGTTGAAGCCGCCGGTCTCGACGTCCACCACCACCGGCAGGTAGCCGCGGAAGCGGCGCGCCATGGGGTGGCGCGGGCCGGGGGGAAAGTTGCCGTCGAACTCTTCTTCGTAATGCTCCTCGCTCATGCGCCGGCCTCCAGCAGGCGCCAGCGCAGTTTTTCGCCGGCGCGCAGGGGCACCACCTCATGGTCGCCGAAGGGCAGGCTGGCGGGCGCCTGCCATTCCTCGCGGACCAGGGTGATGCTGTCGGCGTTGCGCGGCAGGCCGTAGAAGTCCGGGCCGTGGAAGCTGGCGAAGGCTTCCAGCTTGTCCAGGGCGTTGCGCTGCTCGAAGGCCTCGGCGTACAGCTCGATGGCGGCGTAGGCGGTGTAGCAGCCGGCGCAGCCGCAGGCCGCTTCCTTGGCGTGGCGGGCGTGGGGCGCCGAGTCGGTGCCGAGGAAGAACTTCGGATTGCCGCTGGTGGCGGCGTCGAGCAGGGCTTCCTGATGCACGTTGCGCTTGAGGATCGGCAGGCAATAGAAGTGCGGGCGGATGCCGCCGACCAGCATGTGGTTGCGGTTGTACAGCAGGTGGTGGGCGGTGATGGTGGCGCCGACGTTGGCCGGGGCGGCCAGGACGAACTGCGCCGCATCGCCGGTGGTGATGTGCTCGAACACCACCTTGAGCGTCGGGAAGCGCTCGACCACGCGGGCCAGGTGCTCGTCGATGAAGCGCTTCTCGCGGTCGAACACGTCTACCTCGGCGCGGGTCACCTCGCCGTGCACCAGCAGCGGCAGGCCGACTTCGGCCATGGCCTCGAGCACGTGGAAGATGTTGTCGATGCTGGTCACGCCGGAATCGGAGTTGGTGGTGGCACCGGCCGGGTACAGCTTGGCCGCGTGGACGAAGCCGCTGGCCTTGGCGTTGCGCACGTCCTCGGCGCTGGTGCGGTCGGTGAGGTAGAGCACCATCAGCGGTTCGAAGCGGCTGCCGGCCGGGCGCGCGGCGAGGATGCGCTGGCGGTAGGCGTCGGCTTCGCCGGCGTTGCGTACCGGCGGCACCAGGTTGGGCATGATGATGGCGCGGCCGAAGGTGCGCGCGGCATCGCCGACGGTCTGGGCGAGGGCGTCGCCGTCGCGCAGGTGGATGTGCCAGTCGTCGGGGCGCAGCAGGGTCAGGCGGTCGGACATGGGGATACCAGAGGACGATTTGCAGCGGAATTGAAGTGGGGAAATGCTACCGGAAAAGCCCGCGGCCGGCACTCGCTATCAAGTTTCGCCGGGACCGTCCGATATCTCCTGGGTACTTTCCAGCATTACCCGGAGCCGTCCGTGCGCCATTCCTACTTTCTCCTGCTCGGCCTGTGCGCCAGCCTGCCGGCCTGGGGGCTGACCTTCCAGACGCGCCTGGAGAACGCGCGCTGGACGGCGGCGGGCGACCAGTTCGAGTGCCGCCTGTCGCAACAGGTGGACGGCTTCGGCGTCGGCGAGTTCGTCTGGCGCGCCGGCGAGCAGCCGACCTTCCGCTTAAAGCCACAGCGCAACTGGGCCGGCGGCGGTTCGGCGACGCTCCTGGCGGCGGCACCGCCGTGGCGGCCGACCCAGGGCGACATCAACCTGGGCTCGGTGGCCCTGGTCGCCGGCGATGTGCCCTTCACCAGCAGCCAGCAGCAGGCCGGGCGCCTGCTCGACGGCGTGCTGGAAGGGCGCAGCCCCGAGGTGCGCCTGCGCGCGACGGGCGGCCAGGACCTGCGGGTGCGCCTGCTGCCGGCGCGCTTCGCCGACGGCTACGCGCAGCTGCAGGATTGCTCGACGAAGATGCTGCCGGTGAACTTCGAGCAGGTGCGCCAGGCGCAGGTCGGCTTCCCCGGTGGCGGCGACGCCCTGGATGCCGTGGCCCGCGCCAAGCTGGACATCGTCCTGCAGTACCTCAAGGCCGACCCGACGGTGAACCGCATCGAGCTGGACGGCCATTCCGACAACAGCGGCAACCGCCTGAGCAACCGTGACATCTCGCGGCGCCGAGCGGTGGCGGTGATGGAATACCTCAAGGCTCACGGCGTGCCCGAGGAGCAGATCACCGTGCGCTTCTACGGCGAACGCTACCCGCTGGTGAAGAACAATTCCGAGGCCAACCGCGCGCGCAACCGCCGGGTGACCTTGCACCTGTCCCGCGAGGCAGTGCCGGAAACCCCGCTGGCGCCCACCGCCGCGCCCAACACGATGCCGCCCGTGCCGCCAGCCCCCGCGCCCGCGGCCCCGCAGGCCAAGGCCCCGGCCGGCAACGCCCCGGCTTCGGCGCCGCCGGGCCAGTCGCCAGCCCGTGGCGCCTAGTCGCACTCACGATAGAATCTGTCGCTTTGTCGTCAAAAGCTGTCGCGCCTCTGTAATTTCCTGAAACGCAGCAGTAGAATCGGGGGTTTTCGTGACAACCCCCCGTGGAGTGATGGCATGGCGGACGTGAAGAAGGTAGTCCTGGCGTATTCCGGTGGCCTGGATACCTCGGTGATTCTCAAGTGGCTGCAGGATACTTATAACTGCGAAGTGGTGACCTTCACTGCCGATCTCGGCCAGGGCGAAGAGGTCGAGCCAGCCCGCGCCAAGGCCAAGGCCCTGGGTGTGAAGGAAATCTACATCGAGGACCTGCGAGAAGAGTTCGTCCGCGACTTCGTCTTCCCGATGTTCCGCGCCAACACCATTTATGAAGGCGAGTACCTGCTGGGTACTTCCATCGCCCGTCCGCTGATCGCCAAGCGCCTGATCGAGATCGCCAACGAGACCGGCGCCGACGCCATCTCCCACGGCGCCACCGGCAAGGGCAACGACCAGGTGCGCTTCGAGCTGGGCGCCTATGCGCTCAAGCCGGGCGTCAAGGTCATCGCCCCCTGGCGCGAGTGGGACCTGCTGTCCCGCGAGAAGCTGATGGACTACGCCGAGACCCACGGCATCCCGATCGAGCGCCACGGCAAGAAGAAGTCGCCGTACTCCATGGACGCCAACCTGCTGCACATCTCCTATGAAGGCGGCGTGCTGGAGGACACCTGGACCGAGCACGAAGAGGACATGTGGAAGTGGACCGTCTCCCCGGAGAAGGCCCCTGACGCTGCGACCTACATCGAGCTGACCTACCGCAAGGGCGACATCGTCGCCATCGACGGCAAGGAAATGACCCCGGCGCAGGTGCTGACCGAGCTGAACCGCATCGGCGGCGCCAACGGCATCGGCCGCCTCGACATCGTCGAGAACCGCTATGTCGGCATGAAGTCCCGCGGCTGCTACGAGACCCCCGGCGGCACCATCATGCTCAGGGCCCACCGCGCCATCGAGTCGATCACCCTGGACCGCGAAGTCGCTCACCTGAAGGACGAGCTGATGCCGCGCTACGCCAAGCTGATCTACACCGGCTACTGGTGGAGCCCGGAGCGCGAGATGCTGCAGCAGATGATCGACGCCTCCCAGGAGTACGTGAACGGCGTGGTGCGCCTGAAGCTGTACAAGGGCAACGTCATCGTGGTCGGCCGCAAGTCCGACGACTCGCTGTTCGACGCCAACATCGCGACCTTCGAGGAAGACGGCGGCGCCTACAACCAGGCCGACGCCGCGGGCTTCATCAAGCTCAACGCGCTGCGCATGCGCATCGCCGCGAACAAGGGCCGCAAGCTGTTCTGATAAGCTTGCCAGCCTGAGCCAGACAAGCCCCGGCCACGAGCCGGGGTTTGCTTTTATGCGCCCGAAACGGGCCGGATGAGGAGAACGACCCCCATGAGACTGCTGCATACCATGCTGCGCGTCGGCGATATGGACAAGTCCATCGCCTTCTACACCGAAGTCCTGGGCATGACCCTGCTGCGCCGCAAGGACTACCCGGACGGCCAGTTCACCCTGGCCTTCGTCGGCTACGGCGCCGAGGACGAGAACAGCGTCATCGAGCTGACCTACAACTGGGGCGTGGACAAGTACGAGCTGGGCACCGGCTACGGCCACATCGCCCTGGAAGTGGACGACGTCTACAAGGCCTGCGAGGACATCCGCTCGCGCGGCGGCAAGATCACCCGCGAGCCGGGCCCGATGAAGCACGGCACCAGCATCCTGGCCTTCGTCGAGGACCCGGATGGCTACAAGATCGAGCTGCTGTCGCCGCAGCGCAAGGACTGAGGTCGTTCCTGGAGGCGACCGCCTCCGACGCCATGTTCGAACCGCCTGGTCCCTCCGGCCAGGCGCCGGGTGTTACCGAATGAGCCGCGCACCGGCAGGGGCGTGGGCATGATCGCCTCACCCTGCCTATCCCTTCATCCGCTTATTCGGTAGTGAAACATCGAAAACCGGCCGGCATATCGGTCCTTGGCGAGTTTCCATTCAACCGGCTGATTCCAAAGGTTTAATGCCTGAAACAGGCATTTCCCTTCCTTCTCCATGAGCTGGCATGCCTCCTGCAATTTTCTCAGGGAAACATTGTTTCGCGGGGGAAATAGCTGAGTCAGAGCCTTGCTCAGGGACGAGCCGGGGGAGCGCTGCCAGTGGCGCTCCATTGAATAGCCATTTCGGTTCCTGAGCCTCCTGTGCGCTGCTCGTCGACGTGACGATCGCGGTCAAGGGACGGCTTTGCCCGAAGGTAGCGAATAACAAGAAAAAGGAATGGAAATGAAAGCGTCACTTCTGGCCTTGGGCATCCTGGGCTGTATGTTGCAGCAGCCCGTTCTGGCAAAGAACATCGATCCGGTGAAACTGCCGCCGGTCAATCTCGGCGGTGGTTTTTTCTCCGAGGGACTGGCGAGGCCGGGGCATCACCTGATGTTCCAACAGAACTTCTATTCAGTCGAAAACATAAAGGACGGCGAAGGCGATGAAACACCCGGGGAGAAGAACAACCGGATAAGCACCAGTATCTTTCAGTACGCGCTCAATACCCCATGGAAGATATTTGGCGCCGAGTACGGTTTCACCGTCAGGGTGCCTGTCATCCACTCGGACATCGATGTCGAGGGCGGAGCCAAGGGGCGCGATTCCGGCGTGGGGGACATCACCCTGCGGCCGGTGAAACTGACCTGGCGCGACATGCCGCTGGGTTCCGGACGGCTCACCCTGCAGTCGATCCTGGCGCTGACGCTGCCGACCGGCGCATACGACGACAAGCGGTACGTCAATGTCGGGAGCAACTACCTCTACCTGAACCCCATGTTCGCCGGCACCTACTTCAGTGGGCGCTGGAGCCACAGCTTCAACCTCGGATACGTCTGGAGCGACCGCAACGACGATCCGGTCGGCGGTCGAGCCCGCAGCGCGCAGCCCGGCACCGCCATGAACCTGAGCCTGTCGAGCGGCTATCTGCTGTCGGAGCGCCTCAGGTTGGGCCTGGCGGGCTACAGGCTGGAACAGCTGAGCGACGATCGCCTCGACGGGCGCAGGGTCAGCCGTTCGAAGGAGTCCGTCTCGGCGCTCGGACCGGCTTTTTCCTATTTCCATCGCCAGGCGCGGCTGGGCTTCGGAGTGGCCTGGTACGAGGAGTTCGATGCCAGGAACCGGGGCCAGGGCACCCGGGTGATCGCCAATATCCACAAGGGCTTCTGAGGAGGGGCTATGAACAACAAGCTGATCCTGTTGTTGCTGTCGCTCTGTGTCCTCGGTTTGCCGGGCGTCGCTGCGTCGAAGGATGAGGCTCCCCTCTACCGCACCGTCGACCTGGGTCGAGCGATGGGGACGGGCAGGGAATACCAGACGCGGATCGTCTTCCTGGGGACGGGAAGCCCCATCCTCGAGCCGAACAAGGCGGGGCAGTCGATCGCGATCGTGGTCAGGGACAGCGTCTACGTGTTCGACGCAGGGCACGGCAGCATGAACAACCTGTCCAGGTACGGCGACGGCAAGGTCTTCCCACCGTGGAAGATGCCTACCGGGTATCCGGGGGCCGGCTACATGGACAAGCTGTTCCTGACGCACCTGGATAGCGACCATGTTCTCGACGTGCCGGCGTTTCTCCTGCGCTTCTGGATCTATGGTCGCCAGGGGCCGGCCCGGGTCCATGGCCCGCCGGGCACGGAGGCGCTGGTGCGCGGCGTGCTGGAGGGGAACAAGCAGTGGATAGACTATCGCCTGGCTTCGACGAGAACGAAGAACAAGGCGGGCATCACCGTGGAAACCAAGGAGTTTTCAGCCCCTGGCCCGGTCTTCTCCGATGAGCACGTTCGCGTTTCCGCCTTCCAGGTCGTCCATGGTAGTTGGGACCCCGGCAGGACCTACGGGTACAGGGTGGAAACGCCGGACCTGGTGATATCCATCACCGGCGACTATTCGTACCGCCTGACGCCGGCGCTGGAAGAGAAGCTCGCGGGCAGCGACATCGTCATCAGCGAAGTCATGAGCTCGGCGGGCACCGCGAAGCTTCCCGGCGAGTGGCGCGACTACATGCTCGATGCCCACACCACGGAAACCCAATTGGCGGCGCTGATGGCCAAGGTGCAGCCCAGGCTGCTGATCGGCACCCACGCGCTGACGCACGGGGAGGCGCGCAGTGACCTGCTGCTGCGCTTGCAGGCGCTGTATGGAGGGCGCATCGCGCTGGCCGATGACAATGTGGTTTTCCGATGAGCGCAGGCATGCATCCGTGCGTGCCGGAGGTGAGAACCGAAAAAAACGAAGCCCCGCCAAGTGCGGGGCTTTTTTCAGCTTGGGCGCAAGGCTCAGAGGTCGAAATCGTAGTCCGACAGCTGGCGCTGCAGGCGGCGCTCTTCGAGGTAGTTGTCGATGATGCGGCGCTTGGTGAGGTTGGTCTTGGCGACTTCGGCGGCAGCTTCGACGCTGTCGTCGGCATCGTCGGTGCTCACTTCGTCTTCGAGCTCGAGATCTTCTTTATCGGCCATAACGATCACTCCAACGTGCGGGGTGTGCTTGGCGCCCCTTATAGCGACAAAGCTCGGGGCGGTAAAAAAGATTTTTTCAATGAGCGGCGATGCTTTTGACGATAGCACTCAATCGTCGGAAGTCTTGTGCTTGTACTCGCACAGGTCCTCGATGCGGCAGCTGCCACACTGCGGCTTGCGCGCCTTGCAGACGTAGCGGCCATGCAGGATCAGCCAGTGGTGGGCGTCCAACAGGTATTCCCTGGGCACGAACTTGAGCAGCTTGCGTTCCACCTCCAGGACGTTCTTCCCCGGCGCGATGTTGGTGCGGTTGGCGACGCGGAAGATGTGCGTGTCCACCGCCATGGCCAACTGGCGGAAGGCGGTGTTGAGCACCACGTTGGCGGTCTTGCGCCCGACGCCGGGCAGGGCCTCCAGGTCCTCGCGGTTCTCCGGCACCTTGCTGCCGTGCTTCTCGATGAGGATGCGGCAGGTCTCGATGACGTTCTTCGCCTTGCTGTTGTACAGGCCGATGGTCTTGATGTACTCCGACAGCCCGTCCACGCCCAGGGCGTAGATGGCTTCGGGGGTGTTGGCCACCGGGTAGAGCTTGGCGGTGGCCTTGTTCACCCCGACGTCGGTGGCCTGGGCGGAGAGGATCACCGCGATGAGCAACTCGAAGGGCGAATCGTAGGCCAGCTCGGTCTTGGGGTCGGGGTTGTCTTCTTGCAGACGGCGGAAAATCTCCGCGCGCTTGGCGGCATTCATTCGATCACTCCGGTCACGCGGACGCGCTGGCGCTCTGCGGCGGGTACGTTGCCCGCCTGCGCCTTGGCGCGTTCCGCCAGGCTTTCATCGATACGGTTCTTCAGGGCTATCAGCAGGCCCAGCAGGAGGAAGGCGCCGGGCGGCAGCACGGCGAGCAGGAAGCCCTGGTAATCGGCTATCTGCAACTTCCAGCCGGCGGCGGCCGGACCGAACAGCAGGTTCATGTCGGCCAGCAGGGTGCCGTGGCCGATGAGTTCGCGCAAGGTGCCCAGCACCAGCAGCACCAGGGCGAAGCCGGCGCCGGTCATCAGGCCGTCGAAGGCCGCGCGGGCGACGCCGTTGCGCGCGGCGAAGGCTTCGGCGCGGCCGAGGATCACGCAGTTGGTGGTGATCAGCGGGATGAAGATGCCGAGGATCTGGTACAGCTCGTAGGTCCAGGCCTGCATCAGCAGTTCAATGCAGGTGGTCAGCGCGGCGATGATCAGCACGAACACCGGCAGTCGCACCGCCGCGCCGACCCAGCGCCGCGTCGCGGAGATGGCGGCGTTGGAGCAGGCCAGCACGAAGATGGTCGCCAGGCCCAGGCCGAGGGCGTTGACCATGGAGTTGCTGGTGCCCAGCAGCGGGCACAGGCCCAGCAGCTGGACCAGCCCGGGGTTGTTCCGCCACAGGCCCTGGCGGGCGATCTCGCGGTAGCTATTCATGTTGTTCGCCTCCGGCCGCCGGCGCCAGCAGCGCGGCCTTGTGCGCATCGAAATACTGCAGCGCCTTGTGCGTGGCCTTGACCACGGCGCGCGGGGTGACGGTGGCGCCGGCGAACTGGTCGAACCGGCCGCCGTCCTTCTTCACCTTCCAGCCGGCCTCGTCCGGGTCGGCCAGGGAACGGCCGTCGAAGCCGTGCAGCCAGTCGCTCTTGCCCGGCTCGATCTTGTCGCCCAGGCCCGGGGTTTCCTTGTGCGCCACCACGCGCACGCCGAGCAGGCGGCCTTCGGCGCTGACTCCCACCAGCAGTTCGATGGCGCCGCTGTAGCCGTCCGGCGCGGTGGCCGGGAGTATGACGCCGGTGGCGCGGCCCTGCAGGCGGGCGACGAAGGCCTGGGCCGGCTGCGGCTTGCCCAGCAGCTTGGGCTCGAAGACTTCGACGGGGGCGTCCAGCGGGTGGTTGTCGTAGCTTCCCGGCGGCAGCAGTTCCAGCAGCAGGCGCCCGCGCGCCTCGCGCTGGGCCTGCTCGATGCGCGCCTGGGTGAACTGGTGAACCACCGCCACCAGGCCGACGCAGAGCACCGCGAAGGCCCCCAGCAGCAGGGCGTTCTTCAGCATGGAACGGCGGCTGTCGGCCATCTCATTCCCCCAGCTTGAAGCCGCGCTTGGGCTTCTTGTGCCCGTAGGTGCGCGGGCGGGTGTAGTAGTCGATGGTCGGCGCCGCCAGGTTCATCAGCAGCACGGCGAAGGCCACGCCGTCGGGGTAGCCGCCCCAGGCGCGGATCACGTAGGTGACGATGCCCACGCCGAGGCCGAACACCAGGCGCCCGCGGTTGCTGGTGGCGCCGGAAACCGGGTCGGTGACGATGAAGAACGCGCCGAGCATGGCCGCGCCGCTGAACAGGTGGAACAGCGGCGAGCCGTGGGAATCCGAGCCCGAGCCGTTCCAGAACAGCAGGCTCATGACGAACAGGCCGCCGAGCATGCCCACCGGCGCGTGCCAGGTGAACAGCTTGCGCCAGAGCAGGAACAGGCCGCCGGCGAGGAAGGCCAGGTTGACCAGCTCCACGCCGCGCCCGCCGACGTGGCCGAAGGCCGCGCTCTGCGTCAGCAGCTCGTCGATGGTCAGGCTGTGGTTGTTCTTCAGCACGTCCAGCGCGGTGGCGCCGGCCCAGGCGTCCGGCGGCGGCGCGCCCAGGCCGAGGATGCGCGACAGGCCGTCGACCAGGCCGAGGCCGGCGTCCGGGCTGGGCCAGCGCGTCATTTCCAGGGGGAAGGACACCAGCACCACCACGTAGCCGAGCATCGCCGGGTTGAACGGGTTCTGCCCGAGGCCGCCGTACAGGTGCTTGCCGAACACCAGGGCGAAGGCGCTGGCCAGTAGGCTCAGCCACCAGGGCGCGTAGGGCGGCAGGGCCAGGGCCAGGAGCACGGCGGTGACCAGGGCGCTGCCGTCCTTGAGGAACACCGCCAGCGGGCGCTTGCGCAGGTGCAGCATCAGCGCCTCGGTGCCCAGGGCCACGGCGGAGCACCAGAGCAGGTTGAACAGGGTGCCGACGCCGTACAGGGCGATCAGCGCCAGGGCGCCCGGGGCCAGCGCGGCGAGCACTTGCAGCATGACCTTCTGCGTGCGATTGGCGCCGGTGGCGTGGGGCGAGGAAAAACGCGGCAGGGCCATGGGTCACTCCGTATCGCGCGCGGCCAGCGCGTTTTCCGCCGCTGCCAAACGCTCGCGCGCGGCGGCCAGGCGGGCTTCGTCGGCGCCTTCGCGTTCGAGCTTCTTGAGGTCGGCGCGGGCGTAGGCCAGTTCGGTCTTGAGGGCGCGGGTGGCGGCGTCCACCGGGCGCTTGTCGATGCGTTGCAGGTCCGGCGCCGGCTTGCCGCTGGCGTCCTCGGCGGCGTGCAACTGGCGCTCGGCCTCGGCCAGGGCTTCGCGCAGCAGGGCCAGTTCGGCATCGCCGGCGCCGTCCTGCTCGGCTTTCCTCAGCTCGGCGCGGCGGCTGACCAGGGCGATCTTGGCTTTCTTCAGGTTCGCCATGCCGTCGCCGGCGGGCTCCGCCTTGGGTTCGGGCGCTGCCTGCAATTGCGCCAGGTGGCGCTCGGCCTGTTCGGCGGCTTCGCGCAGCTGGGCGAGGGTGGCCTGCTGCTGTTCGTCGGGCGCTTCGCCGAAGGCTTTCTCGGACTTCTTCAATTGGGCGCGGGCCATGGCAGCGTCGATCTTCGCCTTCTTCAGGGCCGCTTCGTCGCCGATTGCTGGCTTGGGAGCGGCGGGGGCTGGTTCGGCTTCGGCAGTCTCCAGGGCCAGGCGGGCCTGCTCGGCGGCCTGGCGCAGCGTCTCGACCTGGGCGCGCAATTGTTCGGTGTCGTGGGCGGCCAGCTGCTTCTCGGCCTTCTGCAGGGCGACGCGGGCCATGCTGGCTTCGATCTTCAGCCGCTTGAGGTCGGCGCCGGCGTTGCCCACGGCCTTCTCCGATTTCACCCGTTCGATGGCCGACTGCGGCGCTTCCACCAGCGGCGCGGCGGCCTGGGCTTCGCGGGCGCGGGCGGCGCGTTCCAGGCGGGCCTGGCGTTCCTCGGCCTTGCGTTGCTCCTCGCGGCGCAGGCGTTCCTGGCGGTGCTCGAAGCGCAGGCGCGAATGCTCGGCCTTCTGCTGTTTCAACTGCAGTTCGCGGATGTCCGCCTTGGCCGCGCGGTAGTACTGCACCAACGGGATGCTGGAGGGGCAGACGTAGGCGCAGGCGCCGCACTCGATGCAGTCGAACAGGTTGTAGGCCTGCAACTGCTCGTGGTCGTCGCCCTGGGCGAAGAAGTACAGCTGCTGCGGCAGCAGGCTGGCCGGGCAGGCCCGGGCGCAGTCGCCGCAGCGGATGCACGGCAGGGCGGCGGGCGGTGTCGGCAGCTCCTCGGCGCTGGCGGCCAGCAGGCAGTTGGCGGTCTTGATCAGCGGGGCCTGCAGGTCGCCGAGGGTGATGCCCATCAGCGGGCCGCCCATGAGCAGGCGGCCGAGCCGGCCGCGGTCCAGCCCGGCGAATTCCAGCAGTTCGCCGACCGGCGTGCCGAGCAGTACCTCGACGTTCATCGGCCGCGCCAGGGCGGCGCCGGTCAGGGTAGTGATGCGTGAGATCAGCGGGCGGCCGAGGATCAGCGCATCACGCAGCGCCACGGCGGTGCCGACGTTGACGCAGACCATGCCGATGTCCGCCGGCAGGCCGCCGCTGGGCACTTCGCGGCCGCTGAGCAGCTGGATCAGCTGGCGTTCGCCGCCGGAGGGGTACTTGGTGGGGACCACCCGCAGTTCGATGGCGCGCTCGCCGATGGCCTGGCGCAGGGCCTCGATGGCCTGGGGCTTGTCGTCCTCGAGGCCGAGCAGCACCTGCTGCGGTTGCAGCAGGTGGATGAGAATCTCGATGCCTTCCACCAGTTCGGCGGCGCGTTCGCGCATCAGCATGTCGTCGGCGCTGATGTAGGGCTCGCACTCGGCGCCGTTGATCACCAGGGTGTGCAGGTCCTCGGCGGCGCGGGCGGCCAGCTTGGCGGCAGTGGGGAAGCCGGCGCCGCCGAGCCCCGCGATGCCGGCCTGGCGGATGCGTTCCAGCAGCGCGGCGGGGCTTTCCTGTCGGTAGTCGGGGCAGGGCTGCAAGGGCGCCCATTCGTCCAGTCCATCGGCGTCGATGACGATGGCTTCGGCCAGTAGGCCGGAGGGATGTGGATAAGGCTGCTCGCCGATCGCCACCACCGTGCCGGAGGTCGGCGCATGCACGGCGGCGCTGATGGCGCTGCCGGGGCTGGCGATCATCTGGCCCTTGAGCACGCGCTCGCCGACGTCCACGCAGGGCAGGGCCGGCGCGCCGGTGTGTTGCTGCAGCGGCAGGATCAGCCGGCTGGGCAGTGGTGCCTGGACGATGGGGCCGGCGGTGGATTGCGCCTTGTTGGTCGGCAGATGCAGGCCGCCGGGGAAGTCCCAGGCCTTGGCGTTCATGCGGCCTGCTCCCGGTCGCTGGCGATCAGCCGGGCATCGGGCAGCGGCCATTTCCAGTCGCGCACGCCGACTTCCAGGTCGAGCATGTCGATGCAGTCCACCGGGCAGGGCTCGACGCACAGATCGCAGCCGGTGCATTCGGCTGCGATCACCGTGTGCATCTGCCGCGCGGCGCCGACGATGGCGTCCACCGGGCAGGCCTGGATGCACTTGGTGCAGCCGATGCACTCGGCCTCGCGGATGAAGGCCACGCGCGGCGGGGTTTCCGCCGGGGCGTCCAGGGGCGGCGCCTCGACGTCGAGCAGGTCGGCCAGGGCGGCGATGGTGGCGCTGCCGCCGGGCGGGCACTTGTTGATCGCGTCGCCCTGGGCGATGGCCTCGGCGTAGGGCTTGCAGCCGGCATAGCCGCATTGCCCGCACTGGGTCTGCGGCAGCAGGGCGTTGACCTGTTCGGCCACCGGGTCGCCCTCGACGCGATAGCGCACCGCCGCGTAGCCGAGCAGGGCGCCGCTGGCCAGGCACAGGGCCAGCAGCACACCGACCGCGAGCAGCACGGCGCTCATAGCTTGATCAGCCCGGTGAAGCCCATGAAGGCCAGGGACATCAGCCCGGCGGTGATCATGCCGATGGCCGCGCCCTGGAACGGCTTGGGTACGTCGGCGATGGCGATGCGCTCGCGCAGGGCGGCGAACAGCACCAGCACCAGGGAGAAGCCCAGCCCGGCGCCGAAGCCCTGCACGCTGGATTGCAGGAAACCGTACTCGGGCTTGTTGGCGTTGAGCAGGGCCACGCCGAGGACGATGCAGTTGGTGGTGATCAGCGGCAGGAAGATGCCCAGCACGCGGTACAGCAGCGGGCTGCTCTTCTTCACCAGCAGTTCGGTGAACTGCACCACCACGGCGATCACCAGGATGAAGCCGATGGTGCGCAGGTACTCCAGGTCCAGCGGGCGTAGCACGTAGCGCTGCAGGATGTAGCTGCAGATCGAGGCCAGGGTCAGCACGAAGGTGGTGGCCAGGGCCAGGCCGATGGCCGTCTCGATCTTGCGCGACACGCCCATGAACGGGCACAGGCCGAGGAACTGCACCAGCACGAAGTTGTTGACCAGGATGGCGCTGACCAGGATCAGGGCGAGTTCGGTCATGGCTGGGCGCCTTGGGTGAGCTTGGGCATGCTCAGATTCCCGTGATCAGCAGGTCGATGGCGGCGATGATGTCCAACCGCAGGTGTGCCAGGCTGCCCACCGGCTCGCCCAGCTCGCGGCGTGCCACGCCGGCCATCTGCGGGGTGAGCAGTAGCAGTTTCTCGCCCTCCACCGTCACCTCGGGCATCAGCCGGTCGATGCCGGCCAGGCCCTTGCCGCGGCTGAGCGGGATCACCACGCGGGTGTTCAGCGAGGCGAGCAGGTCGCTCTGCACGTCCAGCAGCAGCGGGATGTCCCCGCGGCTGCGCGGGCTGGGGTTGCGGTACAGGTCGAACTGCGGCATCAGAAGCTCCGCAGGTCGTCGGCGAACACGCCGGCGCCGTCCACATGCTGATTGTAGGCGTCTATCGCCTGGCGGTTCTGTTCCAGCCAGCGTTGCCGCAGGCGTTCGCGCACCACGTCGGCCAGCGCTTCCTCCAGCACCGCCGAGAGGTTCACGTCCAGCTCGCGGGCCTGCTTGAGCAGGTCGCTGTTCAGGCTGAGGTTGGTGGCTTTCTTCGGGGCTTGGGGATCGTAGGTCGTGTGCATGGGAACCTCCGAGACGGATGCGCATAGGTTATGCGCATGGCTGTGCCCGGGCAAGGCAGAAACGACGACGCCGGCCCTGGGGCCGGCGTCGCGTTCGGTGTTTGCCGCTTACTTCACGCGCTGGCCCGGCTTGGCGCCGCTGTCCGGGCTGAGCAGATAGATTTCCTCGCCGCCGGGGCCGGCGGCCAGGACCATGCCTTCGGAGACGCCGAACTTCATCTTGCGCGGGGCCAGGTTGGCCACGTACAGGGTCAGGCGGCCTTCGAGCTTGCTCGGGTCCGGGTAGGCGCTCTTGATGCCGGAGAACACGTTGCGCTTCTCGTCGCCGATGTCCAGGGACAGGCGCAGCAGCTTGTCGGCGCCCTCGACGAACTCGCACTTCTCGATCAGCGCGATGCGCAGGTCGACGGCGGCGAAGGCGTCGAAGTTGATTTCCGCGGCCAGCGGGTCCTTCACCAGTTCGCCATTGCCCTTGGGCTGGTTGGCGGCGGCGAGGTCTTCCTTGGAGGCTTCGATCATGGCTTCGATTTTCGCGGGCTCGATACGGGTCATCAGCGGGTTGAACGGGTTCAGCTGGTGGTTGGCCAGCAGTTGCTCGTGGTCGCTCCACTTCAGCGGGGCGACGTTGAGGAAGGCTTCGGCGGCCTCGGCCAGCTTCGGCAGCACGGGCTTGAGGAAGATCACCAGCTGGCGGAACAGGTTCACGCCCAGGGCGCAGATGGCCTGGACCTCGGCCTGCTTGCCTTCCTGCTTGTTCAGCGCCCAGGGCGCCTTGTCGGCGATCCAGGCGTTGGCCTGGTCGGCCAGGGCCATGATTTCGCGCATGGCGCGGCCGAAGTCGCGGGCTTCATAGGCGGCGGCGATGCTCGGCGCGGCGGCCTTGAAGGCTTCTACCAGTTCCGGCGCCGGGTCGGCGTCGACCAGCACGCCGGCGTTGCCCTTGTGGATGAAGCCGGCGCAACGGCTGGCGATGTTGACCACCTTGCCGACCAGGTCGGAGTTGACCTTCTGCACGAAGTCCTCGAGGTTCAGGTCGAGGTCGTCGACGCCGCGGCCGAGCTTGGAGGCGTAGTAGTAGCGCAGGTATTCCGGGTCCAGGTGGTCCAGGTAGGTGCGCGCCTTGACGAAGGTGCCGCGGGACTTGGACATCTTCTGCCCGTTGACGGTCAGGTAGCCGTGCACGTTCAGCGCGGTGGGCTTGCGGTAGCCGGCGCCTTCGAGCATGGCCGGCCAGAACAGCGCGTGGAAGTTGACGATGTCCTTGCCGATGAAGTGGTACAGCTCGGCCTTGGAATCCTTGTTCCAGAAGGCGTCGAAGTCCAGCTCCGGGCGGCGCGCGCAGAGGTTCTTGAAGCTGGCCATGTAGCCGATGGGCGCGTCCAGCCAGACGTAGAAGTACTTGCCCGGGGCTTCGGGAATCTCGAAGCCGAAGTAGGGCGCGTCACGGGAGATGTCCCATTCCTGCAGGCCGGCGTCCAGCCACTCGGCGATCTTGTTGGCCACCGACTCCTGCAGCGCGCCGCTGCGCGTCCACTGCTTGAGCATGGCGTCGAAGTCCGGGAGCTTGAAGAAGTAGTGCAGCGACTCCTTGAGCACCGGGGTGGCGCCGGAGATGGCCGACTTCGGGTCCTTCAGCTCGGTGGGCGAGTAGGTGGCGCCGCAGGCTTCGCAGTTGTCGCCGTACTGGTCGGCGGTGCCGCACTTCGGGCAGGTGCCCTTGATGAAGCGGTCGGCCAGGAACATCTGCTTTTCCGGGTCGAAGTACTGGGTCACCGGGCGCGTGGCGATGTGCCCGGCATCGCGCAGCTTCAGGTAGATGGCCGAGGACAGCTCGCGGTTCTCTTCCGAGTGGGTCGAGTAGTAGTTGTCGAAGTCCACCAGGAAGTCGGCGAAGTCGGTCATGTGCTCGGCGCGCACGGCGTCGATCAGTTGCTCCGAGGTGATGCCCTCGCGCTCGGCGCGCAGCATGATGGCCGAGCCGTGGGCGTCGTCCGCGCAGACGTACACCGCCTGGTTGCCACGCATCTTCTGGAAACGCACCCAGATGTCGGTCTGGATGTATTCCAGCATGTGGCCCAGGTGAATGGAGCCGTTGGCGTAGGGCAGGGCGCTGGTGACGAGGATCTGGCGGTTTTCGGACATGATGCTCAGGCCATTGGGGTAAATCGAGGGAAGTCGGTAACTATAACAGGCTGCAGGCGGCAGGCTATAGGCTACAGGTAGGAGCGAAGAGCAATCGGTGCCTGCTGTTCGCCTGAAGCCTGCGGCCTGAAGCCTGAAGCCTGAAGCCTGAAGCTGCTGTTAGAATGTCCGCCTACCGTGCTCAGCCTTTTTTCGGGAGAACCCATGAGCGTCGTCACCCGCGCCACGGTGGAGGCCGTCCTCCGCCAGATCACCGACCCGCACACCGGCCAGAACCTGCTCGACGCCGGCTACCTGCGCGACCTCGACATCCAGGGCGGGCGCATCGCCCTGGGCCTGGAGCTGGGCTACGCCTGCGGCCTGTTCAGGAATGGCCTGGCGCAGACCGTGCAGATGGCCCTGGAAGCCCTCGACGGCGTGGACTCGGCCCAGGTGAAGGTGGACGTGAAGATCGCCGCGCACAAGGCCCAGGCCCAGGTGCCGGGCATGAGCAACGTGAAGAACATCATCGCCGTGGCCTCCGGCAAGGGCGGCGTGGGCAAGTCCACCACCGCCGCCAACCTGGCCCTGGCGCTGGCCCGCGAAGGCGCGAAGGTGGGCATCCTCGACGCCGACATCTACGGCCCCAGCCAGGGCATCATGTTCGGCATCCCCGAGGGCACCCGGCCGAAGGTGCGCGAGCAGAAGTGGTTCGTGCCGCTGGAGGCCCATGGCGTGGAGGTCATGTCCATGGCCTTCCTCACCGACGACAACACCCCGGTGGTGTGGCGCGGGCCGATGGTTTCCGGCGCGCTGCTGCAACTGATCACCCAGACCGCCTGGAACGACCTGGATTACCTGGTGATCGACATGCCGCCGGGTACCGGCGACATCCAGCTGACCCTGGCGCAGAAGGTCCCGGTGGCCGGCGCGGTGATCGTCACCACCCCGCAGGACCTGGCCCTGCTCGATGCGAAGAAGGGCGTGGAGATGTTCCGCAAGGTCAACATCCCGGTGCTGGGCGTGGTGGAGAACATGGCGGTGCACATCTGCTCCAACTGTGGCCATGCGGAGCACCTGTTCGGCGAGGGCGGCGGCGAGAAGCTGGCGGCGCAGTACGGCGTCGAGCTGCTGGCCTCGCTGCCGCTGTCCATGGCCATCCGCATGCAGGCCGACGGCGGCAAGCCGACGGTGATCGCCGACCCGGAAAGCCAACTGGCGATGATCTACCAGGAAATGGCCCGCTGCGTGGGCGCGCGCATCGCCCTGAGCGAGAAGGACGCGCCGGCGATGCCGAGCATCTCGATCAGCGAGGACTGAGCCGCCCGGCGCGCCCCTTTGCCGGGCGGCGCGCCTGCCGGTAAGATTCGCGTTTCTTTTTCAGCAGCTACGGGACGCCCGCCATGAGCATCAAATCGGACAAGTGGATTCGCCGCATGGCCCTGGAGCACGGGATGATCGAGCCCTTCGTCGAGCGCCAGATCCGCGGCGCCGACGACAGCCGGGTGATCTCCTACGGCGTCTCCAGCTACGGCTACGACGTGCGCTGCGCGGCCGAGTTCAAGGTATTCACCAACATCCACTCGGCGGTGGTGGACCCGAAGAACTTCGACGAGAAGAGCTTCGTCGACATCAACAGCGACGTCTGCATCATCCCGCCGAACTCCTTCGCCCTGGCGCGCACCGTGGAGTACTTCCGCATCCCTCGCGACGTGCTGACCATCTGCCTGGGCAAGAGCACCTACGCGCGCTGCGGCATCATCGTCAACGTCACCCCGCTGGAGCCGGAGTGGGAAGGCCACGTGACCCTGGAATTCTCCAACACCACCAACCTGCCGGCGAAGATCTACGCCCACGAGGGCGTGGCGCAGATGCTGTTCCTGCAGTCGGATGAGGCCTGCGAGGTGTCGTACAAGGACCGTGGGGGCAAGTACCAGGGGCAGACTGGTGTGACGCTGCCCAAGGCTTGAGGCTTTAGGCGGATGCGAGAAACCGGGCTTTGGCCCGGTTTTTTGTTGTCGGCTGACTCTTGACCTTCAGTCTGCTCAGGACAAGCCCCCTCTCCCTTCAGGGAGAGGGCTGGGGAGAGGGGACGGACTTCGACGACACTCCGGCGCTGGGACTTGGCCCCGTTCCCCCTCCCTAACCCTCCCCCGCAAGCGGGAGAGGGGACCGTTCGGCGTGAAGCGGGGCTACGGCGCTCCCTGCGAGACTACGGCGTTGCCGGCTGACTCCTGACCGTCAGCCCGCTCAGGACAGGCCCCCTCTCCCTCTGGGAGAGGGCCGGGGTGAGGGGGATGGACTCCGACGACACTCCGGCGCTGGACTTGGCTCCGCCCCCCCACCCTAACCCTCCCCCGCAAGCGGGAGAGGGGACCGTTCGGTGTGAAGCGGGGCTACGGAGCTCCCTGCGAGCCTACGGCGTTGCCGGCTGACTCTTGACCTTCAGCTTGCTCAGGACAGGCCCCCTCTCCCTCCGGGAGAGGGCTGGGGTGAGGGGGACGGACTTCGACGACACGTCGGCGTTGGGCTTGGCTCCGCTCCCCCACCCTAACCCTCCCAGGGGACCGTTCGGTGTGAAGCGGGGCTACATCGCTCCCTGCAAGCCTGCAAGTTGCCGGCTGACTCCTGACCTTCAGTCCGCTCAGGACAAGCCCCCTCTCCCTCCGGGAGAGGGCTGGGGTGAGGGGAGCGGACTTCGATAACATGCCAGCGCTGAGCCTGGCACCACCCCTACTTCAAATTCCCACTGAGAAACTGCCTTAACCGCTCGCTCTTCGGCTGACCCAGCACCTCCTGCGGCGGACCCTGTTCCTCGACGCGGCCCTGGTGGAGGAACAGCACCTGGCTGGAGACCTCGCGGGCGAAGGCCATTTCGTGGGTCACCAGGATCATGGTGCGGCCTTCCTCGGCCAGGGCCTTGATCACCTTGAGCACCTCGCCCACCAGTTCCGGGTCCAGCGCCGAGGTGGGTTCGTCGAACAGCATGATCTCCGGCTCCATGGCCAGCGCGCGGGCGATGGCCACGCGCTGCTGCTGGCCGCCGGAGAGGAAGGCCGGGTACTTGTCCTCCACCTGGGTCGGCAGGCCGACCTTGGCCAGGTAGCTGCGCGCGCGTTCCTCGGCTTCCTTGCGCTCGACGCCCAGGACGCGGCGCGGGGCCAGGGTGACGTTCTCCAGCACCGTCATGTGGCTCCACAGGTTGAAGTGCTGGAACACCATGGCCAGGCGCGTGCGGATGCGCTGCAACTGCGCCGCGTCGGCCACGCGCATGCCGCCGGGGCTGGCGACCATGCGGATTTCCTCGCCATCCAGGCTCATGCGGCCTTCGTCGGGCTGTTCGAGGAAGTTGATGCAGCGCAGGAAAGTGCTTTTGCCCGAGCCGCTGGCACCGATCATGCTCACCACGTCGCCGGTGCGGGTCTCCAGGGACACGCCCTTGAGCACTTCGTTGTCGCCGTAGCGCTTGTACAGGCCTTCGATCTTCAGTGTGGTCATGGAGTCCTCAGGTTACGACCGCCGCGCGGCCGGGATGGGTTCAGCCATGGCTGGGGCCGAGGAAGGCCAGCCAGCGGCGTTCGGCGAGGCGGAACAGGCCGACCAGGGTGAAGGAGGTCACCAGGTACAGCGCCGCGGCTATGCCGAAGGACTGGAAGGAGAGGAAGGTGGCGGCGTTGGCGTCGCGGGCGATCTTCATGATGTCCGGCACCGTGGCGGTGAAGGCCACGGTGGTGGAGTGCAGCATGAGGATCACCTCGTTGCTGTAGTAGGGCAGCGCGCGGCGCAGCGCCGAGGGCATGATCACGTAGCGGTACAGGCGCCAGCCGCTCAGGCCGTAGGCGTGCGCCGCCTCGACCTCGCCGTGGGCGATGTTGCGGATGGCCCCGGCGAAGATCTCGGTGGTGTAGGCGCAGGTGTTCAGGGCGAAGGCCAGCAGCGTGCAGTTCAGGCCGTTGCGGAAGAAGGCGTCGAGGATCGGCTGCTCGCGCACCGCCGCCACGCTGTAGATGCCGGTGTAGCAGACCAGCAGCTGGATGTAGAGCGGCGTGCCGCGGAACACGTAGGTGTAGAACTGCACCGGCCAGCGCAGCAGCGGGTTGCGCGAGACGCGGGCGATGGACAGGGGAATGGCGAAGGTGAAGCCGAAGGCGATGGACACCGTCAGCAGCCAGAGCGTCATGGCCAGGCCGGTGATGTGGTAGCCGTCGCTCCAGAGGAAGGCCTTGCCGTACTGCTGCAGCAACTCGATCATCGCAGGGCCTCGCGCACGCCGATGGCGTAGCGGCGCTCAAGGGCGTTGAGCACGATGTTGGAGACGGTGGTGAAGAGCAGGTAGATGGCCGCCGCCACCAGCAGGAAGAACAGCAGGCGGTAGCTGCTCTTGCCGGCGTCCTGGGCGGCGCGCACCACGTCGGAGAGGCCGATGATGGAGACCAGCGCGGTGGACTTGATCAGCACCATCCAGTTGTTGCCCACCCCCGGCAGGGCGAAGCGCATCATCTGTGGGAAGAGCACGAAGCGGAAGCGCTGCAGGCGCGTCAGGCCGTAGGCGCTGGCCGCCTCCAATTGGCCGCGCGGCACGGCGAGGATGGCACCGCGGAAGGTCTCGGTGAAGTAGGCGCCGTAGATGAAGCCGAGGGTGATGATGCCGGCGCTGAAGGGGTCGATCTCGATGTAGTCCCAGTCCATGTAGTCGGTCAGGTCCGCCAGCCAGGTCTGCAGGCTGTAGAAGATCAGCAGCATCAGCACCAGGTCGGGCACGCCGCGGATCAGCGTGGTGTAGCAGGTGGCGGGGAAGCGCAGCAGCTTCGAGCCGGACAGCTTGGCCGTGGCGCCCAGCAGGCCGAGCGCCACCGACAGCAGCAGCGAGCAGATCGACAGCTTGACGGTCATCCAGGTGCCGTCGAGGAGGATGGAGCCGTAACCCTTGAGGCTCATGTTCTCGGCCAGGGTACGGAAGAAGTCCTGGAGCATGCGCAGGCAACTCCTTGTGCGGCGTTATCAGCAGAATAGACCGCCCCCGGCAGCCGCCAAGGCAGCCGGGTGCGGTGGCGCGGGTCAGTCGTTGTAGATGTCGATGTCGCCGAAGTATTTCTTCTGCAGCTTGTCGTAGGTGCCGTCGGCGTGGATCGCCTTGATGCCCTTGTTGATCATCTCGCGCAGTTCGTTGTTGCCCTTCTTGATGCCGATGGCGATGTCGGCCGGCATCAGCGGGTCATGCACCGGCTTGCTGATCTCGAAGCCCTTGCCCTGGTCGGTGGTGAGGAAGCCCTGCTCGGCCTGCAGCATGTCCTGCAGCGACACGTCCAGGCGCCCGGACACCAGGTCGGCGTAGACCTGGTCCTGGTTCTGGTAGCTCTTCACGTTGACCCCGGCCGGCTCCAGCTTGGCCTTGGCGAAGGTTTCCTGGATGGTGCCCTGCTCGACGCCGACGGTCTTGCCCTTGAGCGATTCGGCGGTGGCTTCCAGGCCCGAGCCCTTCTTGCTGATCATCGCGGTGGGGCTGGTGAACAGCTTGTCGCTGAAGTCGATTTCCTTCTGGCGCGCCTCGGTGACGGTCATCGAGGAGATCACGCCATCGAACTTGCGAGCCTTCAGGCCTGGGATCATGCCGTCGAAGTCGTTGGCCATCCACACGCACTTGACCTTCAGGTGCTCGCAGATGGCGTTGCCCAGGTCGATGTCGAAGCCGACCAGGCTGCCGTCCGGCGCCTTGGACTCGAAGGGCGCGTAGGACGGGTCGGTGGCGAAGCGGATTTCTTTCCATTCCTTGGCCTGCAAGGCTCCGGCGCCAGCCAGCAGCACCAGGGCGGAGAGGGTCAGCCATGCTTTTTTCATCGGTTGGAATCCTTGGTGGTTGATTCAAGCAGTGGAACCAAAGGCATAACATCAATGTGACAGCAAGTTTCGAACCAGGGGCGCAACCACGGGCCTCGGCGGTAGGAGACGGACGACGGGCGCGTTCCTACGACAGGTATAGCAGCCGGTCGGGGAAGGGATGCCCCAAGACGGGGCGAAGGGGCGGGGTTTTCGGTAACAGCCTGGTGCGCCGATTGTGGCGCAGGCAGCAAAAAAGAAAGGCACCCGAGGGTGCCTTGAAGATGATCATGGAGTAAGTCGACAGATCCGACCTGCCGGCGCGGCGGAAGTTCCGCGCCGCGCGCTCATTTCTGCGGGACGAGGGTCAGGCGCTTGCTGCCGTAGACGCGGTCGAGGTTCTGGCTCTGGAACGGGAAGCTCATGTAGTCGCCCTTCAGCCAGGCGTCGATGCCGTCGGCGTAGTGTGGGCTGGCCGGGTTGCCGGACTGGCCGCTGCTGTTGAGCCCGAGCATCGGCTCGCTCTGGCCGAAGTCGACGACGATGCGCATGGCCGGGATCAGCCAGGTGTCGAAGTTCTGGCCCCAGTTGTAGGCGGAAACGTTCAGCGTGCTGTGGTCGCCGCCGGCCGGGTAGGGGCCGCGGTCCAGGTAGCCCTTGATCGCGCCCAGGCTGGCGCGCTGGCCGGCGTCCAGGTAGGGCGTCATCTTGGTGCTGTCGCTGACCCAGTTGTAGGTGTGCAGCTTGCCCCACTGCCAGGCATGGCGGTCGGCGCCGAGCTTCTGCTCGCAGAAGGCGGTGGCGGCGGCCAGGCTGCGCGCGAGGATGGCCGGCTTGTCTTCCTTCTGCGGTGTATTCACGTCATCCCAGAAGGGGCTGTCGTCGCGGCCCAGCAGGTGGTCGGCCTGGGCCGAGTAGGAGAGGTCGGCGTTCTGCACGAAGGCCTTCCAGGCCGGGCTGTCTTCCGGGCCCAGTTCGTCGAGGAAGATCTGCTTCGCGCTTTCCTGCAGGAAGGCTTCGTAGAGGGCGGCGTCGGCGGAGCTGGCGGAGAGCTTGCCGTCGAAGGCCATCAGCCGGTCCAGGGCCTCGCGGGCGCGCTCGCGCTGGCCCTCGGGCAGCGCCTGGATCGCCTGCTTCAGCGGCGCGGCCATGCCGGGCGCGTCGAGCATGCCCTGCAGCTTGGCGGCGAAGGGCGTGGTCTGGTCGTACTGCATGGCGATCATGCTGCGCGCGTCGTGGCGGTTGCTGGCGTTGGCCAGCTGGGCGATGCGCTCGGCGCGTTCGGGGTAGTACCAGGAGCTGGACAACTGCGCGCCGTAGCCGGGCTGCACGGTGCGGTTGTTGGCGGTGCCCAGCCAGCCCTGCTGCGGGTCTTGGTCGGAGGGGTGGAGGATCGGGTCGGCATAGCCGTCCCAGTCGTAGCGCCCGTCCCAGCCGGGGGAGGGCAGCAGGCCGCGGCCGTCCTTGCGGTTGGGGAAGCGCCCGGTGACCTGCCAGCCGATGTGCTTCTCGTCGGCGAACACGATGTTCAGCGGCATGGCGCGGACTTCGCGGGTGGCGTCGAAGGCCTGCTCGACGCTCTTGGCCCGGGACAGGTCGAAGAAGGCGTCCAGGCTCTTGTCCGACACCGCCTGGATGCTCTGGTAGGCCAGGCCGTAGCCGCTGGACAGCGGCAGTGGCTGCAGGTCGTTCTTCTTCGCGCCGAGCAGGGCGCTGTTGAGCAGCGGGCCGTGGCGGGTTTCGTAGATGGTCTCGCGCACCGGGCGCTGGCCCTTGATGAAGAAGGTCTCGACGCGCTCGCTGGCCGGCTTCCACTGGCCGTCGGCCAGGTAGTAGAGCTTGCCGCCCTGGCGCCGTACTTGTTCGAGGAAGACGTCCTGGTTGTCGCCCATGACCATGGTCATGCCCCAGGCCAGCTTGCCGTTGAAGCCGGCCACCACACCGGGCACGCCGGCGATGGTGACGCCCGCGGCGCTGTACTTCGGCGAGCGGATCTGCATGAAGTTCCAGATCGACGGCATCGACAGCGGCAGGTGGGTGTCGTTGGCCAGCAGGCTCTTGCCGCTGCGGCTGCGCTGCGGGGCGATGGCCCAGTTGTTGGAGGCGGCCACGCCGAGCATCTGCAGCCCGGCCACGGCCTCGGCGGCGCCACCGACCTCGGCCAGGCCGGGAATCTGCCCGGCGAGGTTCAGGCCCTTGAGCTTGTCGGCCTCGGCGAAGGGCAGTTCCTCGTCGGGGTAGATGGGCGTGAGCCAGGCGAGCTTCTCGGCGCCGACCTTCTGCGCGAGCACCAGGGAATCCAGTTCTTCCTGCAGGTTCACCGCCAGGCCGAAGTTGAGCAGGGCGAAGACCAGCGCCGAATCCTCGGGCTTCCAGTATTCCGGACGGTAGCCGGACTCGGCGATGTCCATCGGCAGCTTGTCGCGGTAGCGGAACAGGTAGGCGTTGACGCCGCGCGCATAGGTCTCGAAGAAGCGCTTCAGGCGCGGCGAGGAGCCGGCATAGAGGGCATTGGCGGCCTGCCTGAGGTTGACCGTGCGCATGAAACGGTCGATCTCCAGGGCGCCCGGCCCGACCATCTCCGACAGCCGCCCCTGGGCCATCAGGCGCAGGCCGACCATCTGGCTGATGCGGTCGCTGGCATGCACGTAGCCCATGGCGAAGAGCGCGTCGTGGAAGGTGCTGGTCTCGATCAGCGGCATGCCCAGGGCATTGCGGCGCACCGACACGCTCTCGGCCAGGCCCTTGATCGGCTGCACGCCGGAGGTGGGCGGCAGGCTGTCGGCATAGCGGTCGTTCAGCCAGGTCTGACAGCCAGTCAGGCTGACGGCGGCGCTGAGGGTGGCGGCGAGGCCGAGTCGGGGAAGCGGGCGGAAGGCTCGCGAGGCCATGGAAGCGTGCTCCTGCACAGGGGCTTGCGGAAAGCCGCTACGTTAGAGAGCCGCGCACCTTCGCGCAAGCCGCGGGGGCAGGGAATTCGCGGGGTGTGGGTGGTTCGGGAGGGTGGGCGCGGGGATGCTCGCGATGGGTGTTCGTGCCGCCAGGGCGTCCGGCGTGGCCGGCGAGTCCAATCGCGGACGGAGTCCGCTCCTACGCCCGTGCTTCCCTGGAACTATAGGAGCGGACTCTGTCCGCGATTCGTGCGGATAACGCCGTAGGCATTATGCGCCCTACGGATTTCCAGAGAACTTCGGGTGCTGGGTTCAAGAGCGCCCTCTCCCCAACCCTCTCCCGCAAGCGGGAGAGGGGGCTGTTCGGAGTGGGGGGAGAATCCTGAGTCGTCCTGATACGCCTTACCTCACCCCCGTCATTCCCGCGAACGCGGGAACCCAGTGACGGGTGGTTGGGTTCGCGAGCAAGCTCGCTCCTACGAAAAGCAAAAGCAAAAGCGCGTTTGCTTTTGGATTTCCAGAGAAACATCCGTGCACTCCGAAACGCCCCTTCAGAAGGCCGAGCGAAACCGGCGCTCAGGAGGTCATGCGACATGGATGTCGCGAGAGCCCCGTGGGCTACAGGGACGTACCCTCGGGGCGGGCCTCCGTGGCGGGGGAGTTCGTGAGGGTAGCCCGGCTCCATCGGGCCCGTATGTTGGGGCAAGCCTTTTTGGTTCCTTTTGTGGCGTTTGACAAAAGGGACTCGCCCGAGGGGGCGAAACAAAAAATCTCCGCAGACTCGGAGCGGCGCAGAAACACCCAAACAAGAAGGCAACTGGGTTCCCGCGTTCGCGGGAATGACGGGGGTGAGGTTAGGGGTGGGAGGATGGAGCCTGATCGACGCACCGCTCAGGACAGCCCCTCTCCCTTCAGGGAGAGGGTGCTCTTACCCCCAACACCCCAGCCACCGGTAAACCCCGTTCGCGAGCAAGCTCGCTCCTACAGGGGCTTTTGTGCCCGCCGGAAACGAAAACGCCGTTTCCCCTCACGGAAGAAACGGCGTTCTCACCTAGCCCACCCGCCTCAAGCGCCGTGGCACTTTTTGAACTTGGCGCCGCTGCCGCAAGGGCACGGATCGTTGCGGCCAACGTCCTTCAGCGGATTACGCACCGGCTCGTGGCTGTGATTGCAGTGCGGGCCGTGCACGTGGTGATGATGGTCATGATCATGGTCGTGGTTGCAGTCGGGACCATGTACATGGGGTTCCTGGCTCATGGGTGCCTCACTCCGGGATGAAATCGCCGGGGATTATCTCGCCATTGCGCGCGATATGCACGGTGCGGCCGAACAGCAGGCCGGTCTTCACGTCGCCTTCGAGGCTGTAGCGGATCGGCTTGTCCGGGTCTTCCAGCAGCTTGACGATGTACTTCATGTGCCGCCAGAGGTTGGTCTGCACCGGCACCTCGAAGAACTGCCGGCCGTTGGCGGGCACGGTGAACCAGACGCTGGATTCGCCTTCGGCCAGGTCGACGTCGTTCAGCTTGACCTTGTAGGCCAGGCCGCGCACCGGCAGGCTGAAGTCGTTCGGGTTGTCGATACGGAAGTGCAGTGTGAACTGTTGCTCTAGCAGGCGGGCTTTCACCACGTCCACTTTCATCAGCTTCACGTCGGGGCTTTCGAAGCTACCGGTCATCCAGCTGCAACCGGAGAGGAGCGCGAAAATCCAGACTAGGCTGATAATTCTTATCGTTTGCGCCTGATAATTCATTTCAATCCCCCAAGACGCCCCAGTGTACCAAGCGGCTGCTTGGCCGCAAGTTGTTGTTGCGTTAAAAGAAGTTGTCCCATACTGGGCCGCCCGTCGGCAGACGGGAGAACACAGGAGTGTGATGGATGAGCCGTTTCGAAATCGTCTTTTCCGGTCAGACGCTTCCAGGCGCCGATCCGGAAGCGGTGAAGGCCAACCTGGCCAAGCTGTTCCAGGCCGATGCGCAACGCATCGCCCTGCTGTTTTCCGGCCGCCGCCTGGTGCTGAAGAATAACCTCGACGCCGCCGCCGCCGACAAGTACCGCGCCGCTCTGGAACGGGCCGGCGCGCGCGTCGAGGTGGTGGACATGGCCCCCGCGGTGGAGGAGATCGAACTGGCCCCGCCGCCCGCCGCCGAACCCGCTCCTACCCCGGCACCGGCTGCGGCTACGCCGGGACGGCTGAAGGTAGCCCCGCGCGACGAGTACATGGCGGCCTTCGCCGAGGTGGACGCGCCGGACTTCGGCCTGGCCCCGGTGGGCGCCGACCTGCAGGACGACAAGGCCGAGCCGCGTGCGCCGCAGGTTGACCTCAGCCAGTTCAGCCTGGCCCCGGTGGGCAGCGACATGGGCCAGGCAAAGGCGGACCCCGCCGCGCCGGCGCCCGACACCAGCCATCTGAAGCTGGCCGACTGAGCGCTCAGCCGTTCTGCTGGGGATCGTCCTTGTAGACGAACTTGGGCATTTCCCAGTGGAAACGGATCGCCAGCAGGCGGAACAGGAAGCCGGCGAACAGGGTGATCAGCATGGCCTGCTCGTTGGGCAGCGCCAGCTGGATGCAGATCAGGTAGCACCAGGCGCTGGCGAAGGACACACTGGCGTACAGCTCGCGGCGGAAGATCAGTGGCACGTCGTTGCAGAAGATGTCGCGCAGGATGCCGCCGAACACCCCGGTGATCACCCCGCTGACCGCGGCGATCAGCAGGCTGTGGCCCATCTCCAGGCCGACCTGGCAGCCGATCAGGGTGAAGGCCACCAGGCCGATGGCGTCGAGCACCAGGAACAGCGAGCGCAGGTGGCGCATCAGCGGCGCGATGAACACCGTGACCAGCGCGGCGCCGGCGGTGAGCGCCAGGTATTCCGGGTGGCGCACCCAGGTCAGCGGGTAGTGCCCCAGCAGCATGTCGCGCATCGAGCCGCCGCCCAGGGCGGTGACGCAGGCCACCAGCACCACGCCGAACAGGTCCATGCTGCGGCGCCCGGCCGAAAGCGCGCCGGTCATGGCTTCGGCGGTGATGGCGATGATGTAGAGGACGGTCAGCAGCATGGCGAGGGGCCCGCGAAAAAGCGCGCATTCTAGCCGATGGGCCCGATGCACCCAATGGGTGCATGCGGTGTCCCTCTTTAGGTGGGAACGAATCCTTCGCTATCCACGCCCGCCGGAAAGCCCTGGCTACAGGTGCAAGAGAAGCTCTGACGTAGGATGGGTTGTTGCGATACCCATCACCATGGCCCGATGGGTATCGCTTCGCTCAACCCATCCTACGAGGCACGCCCCGGTGCGTCCGCCGTGTCAACCGATCCACGGCCCGCAGCATTTCTTCAGCTTGCCGCCGGCGCCGCACGGGCAGGGATCGTTGCGGCCCAGCTTGAGCGGCACCGTCGGGTCGAGGAAATACCAGCGGCCGTCGCGCTGGACGAAGCCGGAGCATTCGCGGTGGCTGTGCTCGCCGTTGGCGTCGTGCCAGCGCGCGGTGAAGGTGACGCGGGCATGCTCGGGCGTGCCGCCGAGCACCTCGTGGCTTTCCACCTCCAGGCCCAGCCAGGTGCTGCCCAGGCTCCAGGCGCGGATGGCCTCCAGGTCCAGGCCGGGCTGCTGGGCCGGCAGCGTGGTGTCGCGCAGGTAGTCCACCAGGCCCAGGGCGTAGGCGCTGTAGCGCGAACGCATCAGCGCCTCGGCGGTGGGCGCCGGCTGGCCGGCGTGCAGGCGGCCGCAGCAGTCCGCCAGGGACAGGCCGCTTCCACAGGGGCAGCAGGGCTCGGTCATGGTCACCACCAGTACTTGCCGAAGTTTTCCGGGTTGGCCCAGAACTTGGCGTTCAGCCAATCCGGGACCTGCTTGTATTCACGCAGATCGTAGGTGAACAGCGTGAGTGTCTGATCGTCGCGCTGGAAGCGTTCGCTGGCCTGCATGCCCAGGGCGTAGAAGTCGGTTTCGGCGACGCCGGCCTCGGCCAGGTCGACCAGCACGGCGACGCGGCTGCTGTTGAGGTTGCGGATGCCGCCGACCAGTTGCAGCGCCGCGCGCCGCTCCAGGTGTTCCAGGCAGTCGGCCAGCAGCGCCAGGTCGTAACGCTGCGCCGCCAGTTCCGCCGGCAGCTCGCCCGCGGCGGCGCCGTGCACCTGGCAATCGGGGTGGGCCTGGCGGAAGGCTTCCACGGCGGGAATGCCGCTGGCGCCTACCAGCAGCAGGCGTTGCGGGGCGTAGCGGTCGAGCAGGGCGGCCAGCGCCTGCTGGGGCGTGCGATCGGAAATCATCGGTGTGCGGAAACTCTCGTTCGGAATGCGCAGAGACTAGCCTGTGAACCCCTTCATGGCCTAGTGCTGGCGTATTCGTGCATCGCCGTCTTTACTCGGTAATTGTCGGTTCAGACCCATCTCACAGGAGAGACTGATATATGAGCATCAAAAGGACCGCTTTACCCCTGCTGCTGGTAAGCACGCTGCTCACCGGTTGCGCAGGGTTGCAGAAGTCCGACTGGCCGACCTGCGCATTGGTCGGTGGTGTAGGGGGCGCTGGCCTGGGCTCCATCGAAAGCAGTGCCTGGGCGGGCTGGGGCGCGTTGATCGGCGGCGTGCTCGGCGCGTCCTACTGCTGGGTGCATGGCGAAGGCGAGAAGGTGGTCGAGGCGCCGCCGCCCGCACCGGCTCCCGAACCGGCTCCGGCACCGCTGCCGAAGGAAGAGACCATCGTTGTCAGGGACCTGCACTTCGCCTTCGACTCGTCGAAGATCGACAACCGTGACAAGGACAAGCTCGACACCATCGCCACCCGCCTGAAAGAGGAAGCCTCCACCACCACGCTGGATATCTCCGGCCACACCGACAGCGTCGGCACCGACGCCTACAACCAGAAACTGTCCGATCGCCGCGCCCACGCGGTGGCCAACTACCTGGTGGATGCCGGCGTGCCTGCCAGCAGCATCAAGTCGGTGGAAGGCTACGGCGAAAGCAAACCGGTCGCCGACAACAAGACCAAGGAAGGCCGCGCGGAAAACCGTCGCGTGGAAATCCTGATCAAGCGCCAGTGACGCCCGGCGTGTGCTGAAGCGAAAGGGGCCTTTGCGCCCCTTTCGTGTTTCCGCCGCCTATGGAAATCGTCACCGCCTCCGGAGTATGGTGCCGGCACAAGAAACCGGGGGAGCATCTACATGAAGGCTTTTGTGGGGCTGGGCAAGCTGGTTGCCCTGTTGTTCTGGCTGGCGGTGCTGGCCAATCTGCTGCATCCCTTCGCCCATCCGTTCGCGACCCTGCTGAAGGTCGCCGGGGGCCTCATCCTGCTGATCCACATCCTTGAACTGCTGGCGCTCGGCGCACGCCTGAAGGGGCGTTCGTCCCCCTGGCTGGACCGCATCCAGGTCCTGCTGTTCGGCATCTTCCATTTCCTCTCGCTGCCGGCGCCGGCCAAGGAGGGCAGCCATGCGTAAGCTGCTGCTGGGTCTGATGCTGCTGGCGCCGATCGAGGCCGCCAGCGCGGCTTCCGTGCAGGTGGAGGCCAATACCGTGCTGCGCCTGCCGGTGAAGGGCGAGTCCCTGAGCCTGGAGCGTGTCCGCGTGGCGGAGGGCGGCGCGCTGCTGATCCCGTCGCGGGTGAAGGTGCTGCACATCGACGAACTCGACCTGCAGAAGAATGCCCGCCTGGGCGTGTTCCCCGGCGAGCAGCCGCTGCGCATCGAGGTGGCCCGCGGGCACCTCGCCGATGGCAGCGTGATCGCCGCCCAGGGCGCTTCCGGCAGCTTCCATCGTCCGGCCAGCGCCGGCCGGACCCTGACCCTGCGCCTGCAGGACGTGCAGGTGGAGAACCTGATGGTCGACGTGCGCGGCGGCGTCGGCGCGCCGGGCTACGACGGCCTCGACGGCGCCAACGCGCGCAGCGGCGGTTGCCTGTGGGGCGGCGCGGAGCAGGGCGGCGACGGCCAGGACGCTGGCGACGGCCAGACTGGCGGCGCCGGCGGCGTGGTGCGCCTGGAGGTGCCCCAGCAATTCCCCGTGGAGTCGCTCAAGGTGCGCCTGGAAGGCGGCGCCGGCGGTGCCCCGGGCCAGCCGGGCAAGGCCGGCGCGCGCAGCGGCGAGAAGGGCTGCCTGCTGTACTCGGTGGACGGTGGCAAGGCCGGCCACGACGGCAACACCGGCAAGCCCGGCCCCAGCGGCGCCCAGGGCCGTCTGGACATCGTGCGTTTCTGACTGAAGCCGGCGCGGGCCCCGCGGCCCGCGCCAGCGCTTACCAGTGCGGGCGCGCGGCGACTATCGCCACCAGCGCCAAGCCCAGCAGCAGGTTGCCGCCCACGGTGCGGCGGACGCGCCCCAGCACCGCGCCGCCGGCGGGCCAGTCGGACGCCTCGATGGCGCGGCGCAGCTCCGGCAGCTGCAGCGCCTGCACCCGCAGGAACAGCGCCAGCATCGCCACGTACAGCCCCATCATCACCTGCACGTAGCGCGGCGCGCCGGCCACGCCGTTGAAACTCAGCTGCAACATGCCGATACCAGTCACCGGCAGCACCAGCACCGCCACCCAGACCCAGACGAAGAAGCGCCGGAACACCTCGGCCCACAGCTTCAGCCGCGCCGGCGCATCCAGCGCGGCGACGGCCGCAGGCCGCAGGATCATCCAGGCGAAGAACATCCCTCCGACCCAGACCAGGGCGGCCAGGACGTGCAGGGCGTAGACGGGGGCAAAGGCGGTCATTCGGCGATCTCCGCTGGCGGTTGAAAATAAGCGCGCTATCATAGCCGCCCAATCGAACCACTGAAAATTTATCCAGCATCGGGATGTATCCCGCATGCCCGGGAATTCCATGCTCAGCAACGAACTCAAGGCCACCATCCAGGGCGCCTACACGCGCTTCCTGGAAGCCAAGGAACTCAAGCCGCGCTACGGCCAGCGCCTGATGATCGCCGAAGTGGCCAAGGTCCTGGGCACCATCGAGACCGACGAGGAAGGCCATCGCACCGGCGAGGCCGCGGTGGTGGCCGTGGAGGCCGGCACCGGCACCGGCAAGACCGTGGCCTACAGCCTGGCCGCCATTGCCTGCGCCAAGGCCGCCGGCAAGCGCCTGGTGATCGCCACCGCCACCGTGGCGCTGCAGGAGCAGATCGTCCACAAGGACCTGCCCGACCTGCTGCGCAACAGTGGCCTGGCCTTCAGCTTCGCCCTGGCCAAGGGCCGCGGCCGCTACCTGTGCCTGTCCAAGCTCGACCACCTGCTGCAGGAAGGCCAGGCGCAGAACGCCACCGCCCAGCTGTTCGAGGAAGAAGGCTTCCGCATCGACGTCGACGAGAGCGGCACCAAGCTGTTCAACCAGATGATCGAGCGCCTGGCCGGCAACCGCTGGGACGGCGACCGCGACTCCTGGCCCGAGGCCATCGAGGACGCCCATTGGGCGCAGCTGACCACCGACCACAGCCAGTGCACCAACCGGCATTGCCCGAACTTCCAGCAGTGCGCCTTCTACAAGGCGCGCGAGGGCATGACCAAGGTCGACGTCATCGTCACCAACCACGACCTGGTGCTGGCCGACCTGGCCCTGGGCGGCGGCGCCATCCTGCCGGACCCGCGTGAGACCCTCTACGTCTTCGACGAAGGCCACCACCTGCCGGACAAGGCCATCGGCCACTTCGCCCACTTCACCCGCCTGCGCGCCACCGCCGACTGGCTGGGGCAGGTGGAGAAGAACCTGACCAAGCTGCTGGCGCAGAACCCGCTGCCCGGCGACCTCGGCCGGCTGATCGAGCAGGTGCCGGAACTGGCCCGCGAGCTGCGCACCCAGCAGCAGTTCATGTTCACCGCCTGCGAGGAGATCGGCGACTTCCGCGCCGGCGAGGACATGGAAGGCCGCGAGCGCCCGCGCCACCGCTTCGAGGGCGGGGTGGTGCCCGAGCACATCCGCGAGATGGGCATCGAGCTGAAGAAGGGCTTCGCCAAGCTCACCGACCTCTTCACCCGCCTCACCGACCTGCTCAAGCAGGCCATGGACGGCGAGGGCACCGCCGGCGTCGCCAGCTACCAGGCCGAGGAGTGGTACCCGCTGTTCGGCAGCCTGCTGTCGCGCGCCCAGGGCAACTGGGAACTGTGGACCGCCTTCACCTGCGAGGACCCACAGGACAGCCCGCCCATGGCGCGCTGGCTGACCCTCGCCGAGAGCGGCAGCTTCTACGACATCGAGGCCAACGCCAGCCCGATCCTCGCTGCCGAGACCCTGCGCCGCAACCTGTGGAACGTGGCCTACGGCGTGCTGGTGACCTCCGCCACCCTGACCGCCCTGGGCACCTTCGACCGCTACCGCATGCGCGCCGGCCTGCCGCGCGCGGCGGTCACCGCCGTGGTGCCCAGCCCCTTCCACCACGCCGATGCCGGCCTGCTGCGGGTGCCGGACCTGAAGGCCGACCCGCGCGACGCCGCCGCCCACACAGCGGCCATCGTCCGCGAGCTGCCGGCCATGGTCGAAGGCGCGCGGGGCACCCTGGTGCTGTTCGCCTCGCGGCGGCAGATGCAGGACGTGTTCGACGGCCTGGAGCGCGACTGGCGCAAGCGCGTGCTGATCCAGGGCAACCTGTCCAAGCTGGAGACGCTCAACAAGCACAAGTCGCGGGTCGACGACGGCGAGCCCAGCGTGCTCTTCGGCCTGGCCAGCTTCGCCGAGGGTGTCGACCTGCCGGGGGCCTACTGCGAGCACGTGGTGATCGCCAAGATTCCCTTCGCGGTGCCGGACGACCCGGTGGAGGCGGCGCTCTCGGAGTGGATCGAGGCGCGCGGCGGCAACCCCTTCATGGAGATCGCCGTGCCCGACGCCTCGCTGCGCCTGGTGCAGGCCTGCGGGCGGCTGCTGCGCACCGAGCAGGACCGCGGCACCATCAGCCTGCTGGACCGCCGGGTGGTGACGCAGCGCTACGGCAAGGCCATCCTCAACGCCCTGCCGCCGTTCCGCCGCGAGATCGCCTGAGGCGTGCGGCACCCGTAACAGGGGACGGCGCGCCGTCCCAGGTCGCAAACCCCGGTGGCGCCCGGCGCTGCCCCAAGGACAAGGTTGCATGCGTTCATCCCGTTGGCATCTGCCCCTGCTGTTCAGCCTGAGCCTCGCCTGCGCCCCGCTGTGGGCCGCGCTCAGCGACGACACCCTGTTCAACTTCGTCAAGCCGATGGCGGTGGTCAGCGTCGGCCTGCAGGACGCCGACCTGCCCAGCTCCACCGCCGAGGCCACGCCCGAGGGTGAGATCCTGCGGCGGGTGAAGTTCCATCCGGCGGCGCGCCCCACACTCACCCTCAAGCCCGCCGGCGGCAGCTGGGACTGGTCGCGGGCCGACGCCATGAGTCTGCGCATCCAGAGCGCCATGGACTGGGCGCTGACCCTGGAGATCGACATCGACAACCTCGACGGCACGCCCGGCCTGCACGCCAGCATCGCACTGCCCGCCGGGCCGGCGCAGACCCTACTGGTGCCGCTGCAGGCCACCGCGCCGCAGCTGTTCGGCATGCGCGCCGGGGTGCCGATGCCGATGAGCCTCGACGGCCAGCGCGTGCTCATCGCCCCGGTGGTCACCGGCGAGCTGCAGCGCAACAAGGTCGGCGCGGTGCGCATCTACCTGAACGCCCCGAAGGCGGCCCAGGACATCCTCGTCGGCCGCTTCGGCACCCGTTCCGGCGGCGACGAGCTGCGCAAGGCCTACACCGGCATCATCGACGCCTATGGCCAGTCCACCCGCAGCGACTGGCCGGAGAAGGTCAAGAGCATCGAGCAACTGGCCAACGCCTGGAAGGCCGAAGGCGAGCAACTGAAGAAATGGCAGGCCCAGGCGCAGCCCACCGACACCTTCGGCGGCCTGCTGGAAGGCCCGGACTTCCAGGCCACCGGCTTCTTCCGCACGGAGAAGCGCAACGGCCGCTGGTGGCTGGTGACGCCGGATGGGCACCCGTACTGGTCCCTGGGCGTGAACACGGTGAACAGCGAAAGCAGCCAGACCTACGTCGAAGGCCGCGAATACATGTTCGCCGAGCTGCCCGCCGAGGGTGAGCCGCTGGCCGACTTCTACGGCCAGAGCGACGACCGCGACGGCGTCGGCGCCCAGCAGGGCAGGGCCTTCGGCCACGGCCGCTGGTACGACTTCTACGCCGCCAACCGCTACCGCGCCACGGGCGGGCTGAGCGGCCAGCCGGCCGCCGACGCCTGGCTGGAGCGCACCCTGGCGCGCCTCGATGCCTGGGGCTTCAACGGCCTGGGCAACTGGAGCCAGCCGGCTTTCGCCGGCGCCTCGCGGATACCCTACAGCCTGCCGCTGGCCATCGGCGGCGACTACGCCACGGTCAGCACCGGCTACGACTGGTGGGGCGCCATGCCCGACCCCTTCGACCCGAAATTCGCCATGGCCGCCGAGCGCGCCATCGCTATCGCCACCCGCGACCACCGCGAAGACCCGTGGCTGCTCGGCTACTACGCCGACAACGAACTGGCCTGGGCCGGACAGGGCAGCGAGCCGCGCAACCGCTACGCGCTGGCCTTCGGCACCCTGGCGCTGTCCACCGACAGCCCGGCCAAGCGCGCCTTCATCAAGCAACTGAAGGACAAGTACCACGAGCACGAGGCCCTGGCCGAAGCCTGGGGTGTCGAGCTGGGCGCCTGGGAAGACCTGGACGCGCCGGGCTACCAGGCCCCCGCGGTGCAGGCCGAACATCCGGCCATCGAACAGGACTACAGCGCCTTCCTGCGCCTGTACGCCGACCAGTACTTCAAGACCCTGCGCGACTCCCTCAGCTGGCACGACCCCAACCACCTGCTGCTGGGCGGGCGCTTCGCGGTGAACACCCCCGAGGCCCTGGCCTCCTGCGCGCAGTATTGCGACCTGCTGAGCTTCAACCTCTACGCGCCGACGCCGCAGCAGGGCTACGACGCCGCCTACGTGCGCAGCCTCGACAAGCCGGTGCTGATCAGCGAGTTCCACTTCGGCTCGCGCGACCGCGGGCCGTTCTGGGGCGGGGTTTCCGAGGTGTACAACGAGCAGCAGCGCGGCGAGCGCTACCAGCAGTTCCTCGCCGCCGCGGTGAAGGACCCGCAGATCGTCGGCGCGCACTGGTTCCAGTACCTCGACCAGCCCGCCAGCGGCCGCCTGCTCGACGGCGAGAACGGCCACATCGGCCTGGTCGGCATCACCGACCTGCCGTTCGCCGGCTTCATCGACGCGGTGCGCAAGGGCAACCAGCAGGTGATGAAGGCCATGCTGGACGAGGCCCGCGCCGCCGCCAAGGCAGCGCCCGAGGCGCCCACCCCGCGGGTCGACCCGGACGCCACCGCCAGCGCCGCACAGGACGTGCCGGCCGCGCAATAGAACGGCATTCGCCGCGGCCATGATGGCCGCGGCCCTACCCAGGTCGGGTTCACAAGCCGGCGGGGTGCTGGAAGAATGCGCCTTTCGTCCCCAGCCCGGAGTGCCCCATGACCCTGCAAGGCCATTGCGACAGCCGCTTCACCCCCGTAGCCGACGCCTTCGCCGCGCTCTTCGAGGACCCGCAGGAACGAGGCGCCGCGCTGTGCATCCAGGTCGGCGGCGAGACCCTGGTGGACCTCTGGGCCGGCAACGCCGGCAAGGACGAAGGCCAGGCCTGGCAGGCCGACACCATCCTCAACCTGTTCTCCTGCACCAAGACCTTCGCCGCCGTGGCCGCCCTGCAACTGGTGGGCGAGGGCCGCCTGGAGCTGGACGCCCCGGTGGCGCGCTACTGGCCGGAGTTCGCCGCCGCCGGCAAGCAGGCCATCACGCTGCGCCAGTTGCTCTGCCATCGCGCCGGGCTGCCGGCGCTGCACCAGATGTTGCCCGCCGAGGCGCTGTACGACTGGCAGGCCATGACCGCCGCGCTGGCCGCCGAAACGCCCTGGTGGACGCCGGGCAGCGAGCATGGCTACGCGCCCATCACCTACGGCTGGCTGATCGGCGAGGTGATCCGCCGGGTGGATGGCCGCGAGCCCGGCACCGCCATCGTCGAGCGCACCGCCAAGCCCCTGGGGCTGGACTTCCACATCGGCCTGGACGACGCCGAGTTCCCGCGCGTGGCGCACATCGCCCGGGCCAAGGGCAACCTCGGCGACGCCGCTGCGCAGCGCCTGCTGCGCACAATGATGAGCGAGCCGAACGCGCTGACTACCCGCGCCTTCACCAACCCGCCGTCGATCCTCACCAGCACCAACAAGCCCGAGTGGCGGCGCATGCAGCAGCCGGCCGCCAACGGCCACGGCAATGCCCGCGCCCTGGCCGGTTTCTACGACGGCCTGCTGCAGGGCAAGCTGCTGGATGCCGCGCTGCTCGCCGAGCTGACCTGCGAGCACGCCCGCGGCGAGGACCGCACCCTGCTCACCGGCACCCGCTTCGGCCTGGGCTGCATGCTCGACCAGCCGGAACTGGCCAACGCCACCTACGGCCTCGGCCCGCAGGCCTTCGGCCACCCCGGCGCCGGTGGCTCGGTGGGCTTCGCCGACCCCGAGCGCAGCCTGGCCTTCGGCTTCGTCACCAACACCCTCGGCCCCTACGTGCTGATGGACCCGCGCGCCCAGAAGCTGGCGCGCATCGCCGGCGACTGCCTGTAGGCGCCCCGGGCCAGATGCCGCGCAGCGCCAGGCCGACGAAGCGGCGGAACCTTCCGCCGCGGCTCCGCTCGAATGGCGACTTCATGGGGAAACCGCGCCGGGTTTCGTCGCGGTTTTCCCCCCGCTGATACGGCCGGGGTTCCACCGCTCGTCAGTTGAAGAGCAAAATACCCATTTCCCTTAGTAAGTTATGTTCGAATCTTGATTCGCGACATTAACTTGTGTCCGTCCCTGTTGCCCAAGACCGTCCAATGGAATTCCGCCCATGAGACTGCTCAAGCTTTCCACCCTGACCCTCTGCGTCACCCTCGGTGCCTGCAGCCACTTCCAGTCCCAGGACGCCGCCGCGCCGGCGCCCAGCCAGGCCAAGGCCGATGGCGGCAGCCACTGGTGGTGGCCGTTCGGTAACACCGAAGCCAGTGCCCAGGCCGAGACCAAGGCTCCCGCCGCGGTGCCCAAGCCGGTGGTGGCCCAGGTGGACGCGGCCACCGACAAGTCCGCCGGTGGCCACTGGTGGTGGCCCTTCGGCGATTCCGCCTCGGCCCAGGCCAAGGCCGACAACCCGGTGGCCGCGCCCAGCGCCCAGGACACCAAGGCCTGGCTGGACCAGCATGAAGCCGCCGTGCGCGCCGCCGTGGCCGGCAGCAAGTTCAGCGTCGAACGCCGCGACAACGCCCTGGTGCTGACCGCGCCGGTGGACGGCTCCTTCAATCCCAAGCGCCAGGAACTGCTGCTGCCGATCACCCTGGCGCCGCTGGCCAACGTCGCCAAGATCGTCGAGAAGGACCCGCAGGCCGGCGTGTTCATCCTCGGCCACAGCGACAGCAGCGGCGACAAGGCGGCCAACGACAAGGTCAGCCAGCAGCGCGCCGTGGCCATCGCCGCGATCTTCCGCCTGAGCGGCCTGGGCAACGACCGCCTGCGCTACAAGGGCGTGGGCGACGCGCAGCCGATCGCCGACGACAAGACCAAGGCCGGCCGCGCCAAGAACCGCCGCGTCGAAGTCATGCTGACCCCGCGCGGCGGTCTGCTGGCCCTGGCCCAGAGCAACTGAAGCAGCGCGGCGCTTGTCGCCGGTCAAGCAATCTCGCCTGCCACTGGTTAAGCTAATGCACTGGCTTTTTCGAGGAGACGACGATGGCCCAGACCCTGGCCGACATGCGCCGCGAATACACCCGGGACGGACTCTGCGAGACCTTGGCGCCCGCGGAGCCCTTCGTGCTGTTCCAGCAATGGTTCGAGGACGCGGTGAAGACCGAGCAGTTGCCGGTCGAACCCAACGCCATGACCCTGGCCACGGTGGACACCGACGGCCAACCGCACTGCCGCGTGCTCCTGCTCAAGGGGCTGGATGACCGCGGCTTCACCTTCTTCAGCAACTACGACAGCGCCAAGGGCGACCAACTGGCGGCCAACCCGCGCGCGGCCATGACCTTCTTCTGGCCGGCCCTGGAGCGCCAGGTGCGCATCGAAGGCCGGGTGGAGAAGGTCTCGTCGGAAGAGTCCGACGCCTACTACCGCGTGCGCCCGCTGGGCAGCCGCCTGGGCGCCTGGGCTTCGCCGCAGAGCCGGGTGATCGGCAGCCGCGAGGAGCTGGAACGGCTGCTGGCGGAAACCGAGAAGCGCTTCATGGATATCGCCCCGCACTGCCCGGACCACTGGGGCGGCTACCGCCTGCTGCCGCAGCGTATCGAATTCTGGCAGGGTCGCCCGAGCCGCCTGCACGACCGCCTGAACTACCGCCTGGTCGACGGCGCCTGGCAGCGCGAGCGCCTGGCGCCCTGAAGCCCCGCACGGTGCTTTTCGTAGGATGGGTTGAGCTTGCGAAACCCATGCGGTCATGGTGATGGGTATCGCTTCGCTCAACGCCATCCTACGGCGGCTCGTACAAAGCTCCGCGTCCTTCTATGTAGGAGCGCGCCCTGCGCGCGATTCGCGGGCAGGGCCGGGCGGGCACGGCTTCTCGTAGGAGCGAGCTTGCTCGCGAATGAGCCCCGCAGCTGAGTCTGTTCGCGAGCAAGAACTAGGCGTCCCCCTCGATCCTACGAAGAGCGTTCCGGCGCGGCCTGCAAGACAGTTGCTCCTACAGGCGTAGGGCGTACAACCGTTCGCGGTTGTACGCCGTTACACCCATCCCAGCATCGACACCATGGCCGAGCTGAACCCGCAGTCCGCCCCGGTTCCCGGCATGAGTCCGAGTGGGATACGGCCAAGGTCAGGCGGCGGATAACCGTGAACGGTTATCCGCCCTACGCCAACCCTTTCCTCCGCTGCACGGCGTTGTAGGATGCCCCCTACATACCGACACCGGACCCGCCCATGAAACTCGTCATCGCCCCCGATTCCTTCAAGGAAAGCCTGTCCGCCCCCGAGGTCGCCGCCGCCATCGCCCAGGGCTGGTCGCGGGCGCGGCCGCTCGACGAGATCCTGCTGCGGCCCATGGCCGACGGCGGCGAGGGCACCGTGGATGCGGTGCTGGCGGCCACCGGCGGCGAGCGCCGCGAATGCGCGGTGCGCGGGCCGTTGGGGTCGCCGGTGCGGGCCCACTGGGGCTGGCTGGAGGAGGGCGCCGCGGTGATCGAGATGGCCGCCGCCAGCGGTCTGCACTGGGTCGACCCGCAGCTGCGCGACGCCACCCGCACCACCAGCTACGGCACCGGCGAGCTGATCCGCGCGGCGCTGGACGCCGGCGCGCGCAAGATCATCCTCGGGCTCGGCGGCAGCGCCACCAACGATGGCGGCATGGGCCTGCTGCAAGCCCTGGGCGTACGCTTCCTCGACGAACGCGGCGAGCCCCTGGGCGACGGCGGCGCGGCGCTGGCCGGACTGCACGCGATCGACCTGGCTGGCCTGGACCCGCGCCTGGCCGGGGTCGAAGTGGAAGTCGCCGCCGACGTGAACAATCCGCTGTGCGGCGAGCATGGCGCCTCGGCGGTGTTCGGCCCGCAGAAGGGCGCCAGCCCCGAGCAGGTCCGCCAGCTCGATGCCGCGTTGGCGCGCTACGCCGAAGTCGCCGCGCGCACCCTCGGCCAGGATCACAGCCTGTTCCCCGGTGTGGGCGCGGCGGGTGGCCTGGGCTTCGCCGCGCGGGCCTTCCTCAGGGCGCGCTTCCGTCCCGGCGTGGAGCTGGTGGCCGAGGTTTCCGGCCTGGCCGAGGCGCTGCGGGGCGCGGACCTGGCGATCACCGGCGAGGGCCGCCTGGACGAGCAGAGCCTGCACGGCAAGACGCCCATCGGCGTGGCTCGGCTGGCACGGGAGGCCGGGGTTCCGTTGATCGCCCTGGCCGGCAGCCTGGGCAAAGGCTATGGTCGCTTGCACGAGGCGGGCATCGCCGCGGCCTTCAGCCTGGTCCCGGGGCCGATCAGCCTGGCCGATGCCATGGCCGGCGCCGCGGGCGAGCTGGAGGCGCGCGCCGAGGAACTGGCGCGCCTGTGGAGCCTGGCTCAGCCGGCGCGGTAGTCGTCGGCGGCGCGCTGCAGCCAGGCCGGTAGCTCGCTGCGCGACACGCCTTCGTCGCGGGCCAGTTGCAGGCACTGCAGCAGGTACTCGCGCTTGTGCGGGTCGTCGCCGGCCAGCGACAGCGCCAGGTCGCGGTCCATCCAGCGGCGGATGCGCACGAACAGCCACCAGTGGAAGTACAGGCCGGCGGCGGTGGTGACGACGATGATGAAGTAGTCCATGGGCCTTCCTCGTGGGGATGCTGACCTTACCCCAGGCGGGATGGGGGAATGAACGCGCGCTTTTGCCGCAGCTGTCGGAAGAAGCTGTACGGCGGCTGAATCGAACGAAAACTTTGACCTGGCCGGCGTGACAGCAAGTGGCGCGGCAGAGTCTAATATTCACATATCTATCCGGAGGTTCCCGTATGCGTAAATCCGCCTTCCTGCTCGCCGGTTTCACTGCAGTGGCCCTGGCCCTCGGCGGCTGCCAGTCCAGCCTGACCGGCGACACCTACAGCCGTGACGAGGCCCGCACCGTGCAGAACGTGCGCTGGGGCACCATCGAAGCCCTGCGTCCGGTGAAGATCGAGGGCACCAAGACGCCGATCGGCGCCGCGGCGGGCGCCGCCGTGGGCGGCATCGGCGGCAGCGCCATCGGTGGCGGCAAGGGCAGCTACGTGACCGCCATCATCGGCGCCGTGGCCGGCGGCCTGCTGGGCGCGGCCACCGAAGAGGGCCTGACGCGCACCCAGGGCGTGGAGATCACCGTCCGCGAAGACGACGGCAGCTCCCGCGCCTACGTGCAGGAAGTCGACCAGGGCGCCATCTTCCGCGTCGGCGAGCGCGTGCGCATCCTGACCGTCAACGGCACCAGCCGCGTTTCCCACTGATCGGCCCGCTCCGCCCACCCGGGCGGCAGCCTTTCCTGGCGCGCGACACCGGTTTCCGGTGTCGCGCGCTATCGTTTCCGGGTAGCGCTTTTTCCCGTGCCCAGCCTTTCGTAATAGTTCTATCCAAGACGCGCATTCGATAGATATGGATAATCGCCCGGTTCCATGGCTTTCCTGGTAAGTCAGCCATGTCTGAAGGATTAAGGAGAAGGTGATGATGCTGGCGCTGTTGATCGCGCTGCCTTTCCTGGGCTGTTGCCTGCCGGCGCTGTTCGAGCGCCTGGGCCGCAACGCCTGCGCCGCGGCGGCGGCCGTCGCGCCACTGCTGGGCCTGGGGCTTCTGTTCGGCCAGCGCGGCGTGCTCGGCGGCGAGCGGCTGCTGGCGCGCTACGACTGGCTGCCGGAGCTGGGCCTGAACCTCAGCCTGCGCCTGGACGGCCTGGGCTTCCTGTTCGCCCTGCTGATCCTCGGCATCGGCCTGCTGGTGATCCTCTACGCCCGCTACTACCTCTCCGAGCGCGAGCCCACCGGGCGCTTCTACGGTTTCCTGCTGCTGTTCATGGGTTCCATGCTCGGCGTTGTGCTCAGCGAGAACCTGCTGCTGATGCTGGTGTTCTGGGAGCTCACCAGCCTGTCGTCGTTCCTGCTCATCGGCTTCTGGAGCCACCGCTCCGACGCCCGCCGCGGCGCGCGCATGGCCCTGGCGGTCACCGGCGGCGGGGGCCTGGCGCTGCTCGCCGGCATCCTGCTGATCGGCCAGGTGGTGGGCAGCTTCGAGCTGAGCGACGTGCTCGCCGCGCGCCAGGTGCTGCAGGCCAGCGCGCTGTTCCCGCTGATCCTGGTGCTGGTGCTGCTGGGCGTGTTCACCAAGTCGGCGCAGTTCCCCTTCCACTTCTGGCTGCCCCACGCCATGGCGGCGCCCACGCCGGTGTCGGCCTACCTGCACTCGGCGACCATGGTGAAAGCCGGCGTGTTCCTGCTGGCGCGCCTGTACCCGGCGCTGGCCGGCAACGACCTGTGGTTCTACCTGGTCGGCCTGACAGGTCTGGCGACGCTGCTGCTGGGCGCCTTCCTGGCGCTGTTCCAGAACGACCTCAAGGGCCTGCTGGCCTACTCGACCATCAGCCACCTGGGCCTGATCACCCTGCTGTTCGGCCTGGATTCGCCCATGGCCAACGTCGCGGCGATCTTCCACATCATCAACCACGCCACCTTCAAGGCCTCGCTGTTCATGGCCGCCGGCATCATCGACCACGAGACCGGCAGCCGCGACATGCGCCGCATCAACGGCCTGTGGAAGTACATGCCGCACACCGCGGTGCTGGCGATGGTGGCTTCCGCGTCCATGGCCGGGGTGCCGCTGCTCAACGGCTTCCTCAGCAAGGAGATGTTCTTCGGCGAGACCCTCTCGCAGAACATGGCCGGCGCCTTCAACTGGCTGATCCCGACCCTCGCCACCGTGGCCACGCTGTTCTCGGTGGCCTATTCGGTGCGCTTCATCCACGACGTGTTCTTCAACGGCGAGCCGGTCGACCTGCCGAAGACGCCCCACGAGCCGCCGCGCTACATGAAGGTGCCGGTGGAGGTGCTGGTGGGCCTGTGCCTGCTGGTGGGCATGGCCCCGGCCTGGACGGTGGCGCCGCTGCTGTCGGCGGCCGCCTCGGCGAGCCTGAACGGCGCGCTGCCGGCCTACAGCCTGGCGATCTGGCACGGCTTCAACGCGCCGCTGGCGATGAGCCTGATCGCGCTGGTCGGCGGCATCGCCCTGTACCTGCAGCGGCGGCCGCTGTTCGCCTGGTTCGCCGGCCTGCCGGCGGTGGACGCCAAGGAGGTGTTCGAGGCGCAGGTACAACGCCTGGCGCGCTTCGCCCGTGGGCTGACCGGGCTGCTGGAGAACGGTTCGCTGCAACGTTACGTGCTCTGGCTGCTGCTGGCGGCCGTGGTGGTGGTCTGCGCCGGCCTGGCGGGCCTGCCCGCGCTCGCCGGCAGCCGCGCCTTCGTCGAGGTCGACGCCGTCACTGCCCTGTGCCTGGCGCTGCTGGCCCTGGCCGGGCCGCTGACCGTCGTGTTCCACCGCCAGCGCCTGGTGGCGCTGGTGCTGCTGAGCATCGCCGGGCTGTTGGTGGCCCTGGCCTTCGCCCGCTTCGCCGCGCCGGACCTGGCGCTGACGCAACTGGCGGTGGAAGTGGTGACCATGGTGCTGCTGATGCTCGCGCTCTACTACCTGCCGCAGCGCACGCCGAAGGAAAGCAGCAGCCTGCGCGGCCTGCGCGACTTCCTGGTGGCGCTGGCCTGCGGGGTGATGGTGGCGCTGCTGGCCTACGCGGTGTTCAGCCGGCCCTACGACAGCATCGCCGGCTACTACCTGCAGCACAGCGTTTCCGGCGGCGGCGGGCACAACGTGGTGAACGTCATCCTGGTCGACTTCCGCGGCTTCGACACCCTGGGCGAGATCAGCGTGCTGGCCATCGCCGCGGTGGGCATCTTCGCCCTGCTCGACGGCCTGCGCCTGCCGCGCCGCGCCCGCGACGCCGAGGGCCTGGCCTGGTCGGCCGACGCCCACCCGCCGATCCTCGCCACCCTGGCCCGGCTGCTGCTGCCGCTGGCCCTGCTGGTGGCGGTGTTCATCTTCCTGCGCGGGCACAACCTGCCGGGCGGCGGCTTCATCGCCGGGCTGGTCACCGCGGTGGCGCTGATCCTCCAGTACGTCGCCTGCGGCAGCCGCTGGGTGCATACCCGCTTGCCGCTGAACTACTCGCACACGGCCGGCCTGGGCGTATTCGTCGCCGGCCTCACCGGCCTGGGCAGCTGGGCCTTCGGCTATCCCTTCCTGACCTCGTCCTTCGGCCACTTCCAGCTGCCGCTGGTGGGCGAGTTCGAGCTGGCCACGGCCATGCTCTTCGACCTGGGCGTCTACCTCACCGTGGTGGGCGCGACCCTGCTGATCCTCGCCGGCCTCGGCGAGCTGAACGCGCCGCCGCAGCCGGCGCCGGCCAAGGAGGCCCGCTGATGGAAGCGCTGTTCGCCATCACCCTCGGCCTGCTCACCGCCAGTGGCGTGTACCTGCTGCTGCGGGCACGCACCTTCCCGGTGGTGCTGGGCCTGACCCTGATCTCCTACGCGGTGAACCTGTTCCTCTTCGCCATGGGCCGCCTGGCCGGCGAGCCGGCGGTGCTGGGCCAGGTGGCCAACCCCGGCGACCCGATCCCGCAGGCGCTGGTGCTGACCGCCATCGTCATCGGCTTCGCCATGACCGCCTTCGTCATCGTCCTGGCCCTGCGTGGCCTGGCCGAGACCGGTGACGACCACGTCGACGGCAAGGCGCGGGAGGAGGGCGAATGAATCACCTGCTGATTGCGCCAGTCCTGTTGCCGCTGTTCGCCGGCTGCCTGCTGCTGCTCGCCGGCCACGCCTCGCGCGCCGCGCGGGGTATCTCGCTGCTGGCCACCCTGGCGCTGCTGCCGCTGGCCGCGCTGCTGCTGCAACAGGCCGCCGGCGGCCAGGTGCAGTTCTACGCCCTGGGCAACTGGCAGCCGCCGTTCGGCATCATCCTCGTGCTCGACCGCCTGAGCGCGCTGATGCTGCTGGCCAACGCGGTGCTGGCCAGCTTCGCCCTGGTCTATGCGCTGCGTGGCGACGACCGCCGTGGCAAACACTTCCATGCGCTGTTCCAGTTCCAGCTGCTGGGCCTCAACGGCGCCTTCCTCACGGGCGATCTGTTCAACCTGTTCGTGTTCTTCGAGATCCTGCTGATCGCCTCCTACGCGCTGCTGCTGCACGGCGGCGGGGCAGGGCGGGTGCGCGCCGGGGTGCACTACGTGGTGCTCAACCTGGTGGGCTCGGCGTTCTTCCTGATCGCCGTGGGCGTGCTCTATGGCGTGACCGGCACTCTGAACATGGCCGACATGGCGGATCGCGTGGCCCAGTTGGGGGCGGCCGACGCGCCGCTGGTGCGCGCCGCGGCGCTGCTGTTGCTGGTGGTGTTTGGCCTCAAGGCGGCGTTGCTGCCGCTGTACTTCTGGCTGCCGCGGGCCTATGCCGAGGCCAGTGCGCCGGTGGCGGCGCTGTTCTCGATCATGACCAAGGTGGGCATCTACTCGATCCTGCGGGTGTACACGCTGGTCTTCGGCGACCATGCCGGCGAGCTGGCCAACCTGGCCCAGGCCTGGCTGTGGCCGCTGGCCCTGGCAGGCATCCTGGTCGGCACCTTCGGGGCGTTGGCAGCTACCCGTCTGCAGGGCCTGCTGGCGTACCTGGTGGTGATTTCCGCCGGCACCCAGCTGGCGGTGCTGGCGCTGGGCTCGGCGCAGTCCCTGGCGGCGCTGCTGTTCTACCTGCTGCACAGCACCTGGGTGGTGGGTGGGCTGTTCCTGCTCGCCGACCTGATCGCCCGCCAGCGCGGCGACAAGGCCGGCCTGCTGGTGCAGGGCCCGGCACTGCTGCAGCCGCAGCTGCTGGGCGCGCTGTTCTTCGTCGGCGCCATCGCGGTGGCCGGGCTGCCGCCGTTCTCCGGCTTCTTCGCCAAGCTGCTGATCCTGCGTTCGGCCAGCGGCGGCGAGGCGCTGGCGCTGTGGGCGGTGGTGCTGGGCAGCGGCCTGCTGGTCACCGTGACCCTCAGCCGCGCCGGCAGCGCGTTGTTCTGGAACACCGGGCGCACCGTCCTCGGCAACGCCGAGCGTGACCCGCTGCGCCTGCTGGCGGCGGTGGCGCTGCTGGCTGCGGCCGTGCTCCTGGTGCTGTTCGCCAAGCCGCTGCAGGCCTACCTGCAGGCCACCGCCGAGCAGTTGCTGGACGTCGACCTGTATCGCCGGGCGATCCTGGCCGGAGGTGGCGCATGATCCGCCGCCTGCTGCCGCATCCGCTGCTCAGCCTGTGCCTGTTGCTGGGCTGGGTGCTGCTGGTCGATGACTTCTCCTTCGGCCACTGGCTGCTCGGCGCCGTGCTCGGCCTGGCCTTGCCGCTGCTGTGCCGCGACATGCTGCTGGCGCCGCTGCGCATCCGCCGCCCGGGCCTGCTGCTGCGCTTCATCGGCCTGGTGCTGTACGACATCGTCATGGCCAACCTGCAGGTCGCGCGCCTGGTGCTCGGGCCCACCGGCAAGCTGCAGCCGGGCTTCGTCGAGGTGCCGCTGGAACTGCGCGAGGATTTGCCCATCGCCATCCTCGCCAGCGTCATCACCCTGACCCCCGGCACCGTCTCCGCCGACCTCAGCGCCGACCGCCGCAGCCTGCTGGTGCACGGCCTGGACGTGCCCGACGCGCAGGCCCTGGTGGCGGACATCAAGGCGCGCTACGAGGCGCCGCTGAAGGAGGTGTTCGAATGCTCGCCTACGTGATCCCGCTGTGCCTGGCGCTGATCGCCCTGGCCCTGCTGCTGACGGTGGCGCGCCTGGTGCGCGGGCCGAGCGCGGCCGACCGTATCCTGGCGCTGGACACCCTGTCGGTGGAGGCCATCGCGCTGATCCTGCTGTACGGCCTGTGGAGCGGCAGCGGCCTGTACTTCGAGGCGGCGCTGCTGATCGCGGTGATGGGCTTCGTCAGCACCGTGGCGCTGTGCAAGTTCCTGCTGCGTGGAGACATCATCGAATGAGCCTGTTCGTGGAAATTCTCGTCAGCGCGCTGTTGCTGGGCGGCAGCCTGTTCGCCCTGCTCGGCGCCGTGGGCCTGTACCGCCTGCCGGACTTCTACACGCGCCTGCACGCGCCGACCAAGGCCTCGACCCTCGGCGTGGGCGGCGTGGCGCTGGGCTCGCTGCTGTACTTCAGCACCAGCGGCAACGGCGTGAGCCTGCACGAGGTGCTGATCACCCTGTTCCTGTTCATCACCGCGCCGGTCAGCGCCCACCTGCTGGCCAAGGCCGCCATGCAGGCGCGCCTGCCGCGCACCCCGCGTACCCGCGGGGAGCCTTGGGAGTAGCTTCCGGCGTAGGAGCACTATCTTGCCAACTGCGCCGAGGTGCTCTTCGTAGGATCGAGGGGGACGCCTAGTTCTTGCTCGCGAACAAACCCCGCTGCGTAGCCTGTTCGCGAGCAAGCTCGCTCCTACGAGAAGCCGTGCCTGCCCGTACGGTTGGAGCGGCGCGGTTCGCGGATGAGATCCGCTCCTACGCTGCCCCACCCACGTCATTCCCTGTAGGAGCGCGCCCTGCGCGCGAAATCGCGGACGGAGTCCGCTCCTACGGGTGGGAGAGACGCTGGCGCAGGCGGCCATTACAGTTTTCCCCCGGCGCTGTGCCTGTCGGCCACCCGCGGCGCGCTTCTATACTGCGGGGATTCATTTCCTGGAGCGTCCCGTGCAGCAGTCCCGGCCCTTCGCCCTGGCATGCCTGGTCCTGGCCATGGCGCTGTGGGGCAGTTCCTTCATCGCGCTGAAACTGGCCTTCGCCGAATGGCCGGCGATGTGGGTGATCTTCGCCCGCATGGCCATCGGCAGCCTGATCTTCCTCGCCGCCTGGCGCTGGCGCGGGCGGATGGACTACCAGGCGGGCGACTGGAAGTACCTGGTGGGCCTGGCGGTGTGCGAGCCGTGCCTGTACTTCGTCTGCGAGTCCTTCGCCCTGCAGTACACCAGCGCCGCCCAGGCCGGGATGATCACCGCGCTGCTGCCGTTGCTGGTGGCGGTCGGCGCCTTCCTCCTGCTGCACGAGCGCATCGCCCGCAACACCTGGGCCGGCTTCGCCCTGGCGGTGCTCGGCGCGCTCTGGCTGACCCTCGCCGGCGAGCCCGACCAGCATGCGCCGCAGCCGCTGCTGGGCAACTTCTTCGAACTGCTGGCGATGGTCTGCGCCACCGGCTACACCCTGTTGCTCAAGCACCTGTCGGCGCGCTACTCGCCCTTCATCCTGACCGCCATGCAGGCCTTCATCGGCTCGGTGTTCTTCCTGCCCCTGGCCGCCCTCAGCTCCGGCGTGCCGCCGGCGCCCAGCGGCCAGGGATTGTTCGCCCTGGTGTACCTGGGCAGCGTGGTCACCGTCGGTGCCTACGGCCTGTACAACTTCGGCGTCAGCCGGCTGCCGGCGAGCCAGGCCACCGGCTTCATCAACCTGATCCCGGTGTTCACCCTGGTATTCGCCTGGCTGCTGCTGGGCGAGCGCCTGAACGGCCAGCAGCTGCTGGCCGCCGGCCTGGTGTTCGCCGGCGTCGCCCTCAGCCAGTGGCGCAGCGCCACGCCCGCGCCCGCCGGGGTGCTCGACTGACCGAACGAGGAACCGCCCCATGTCCATCGACATCCGTGACTGGACCCGCGAAGCCATCCGAATCATCGAGGCGGACTTCCAGCGCAGCGCCGACACCCACCTGATCCCCCTGGAAGCGCCCGGCCTGCCCGGCATCGACCTGTACTTCAAGGACGAATCCAGCCACCCCACCGGCAGCCTCAAGCACCGCCTGGCGCGCTCGCTGTTCCTCTACGCGCTGTGCAACGGCTGGCTGAAGCCGGGGGCGCCGGTGATCGAGGCTTCCAGCGGTTCCACGGCGATCTCCGAGGCCTACTTCGCGCGCCTGCTGGGGCTGCCCTTCATCGCCGTGGTGCCGGCCAGCACCTCGAAGGAGAAGATCGCCCAGATCGCCTTCTACGGCGGCCGCAGCCACCTGGTGGACGACCCCACGCAGATCTACGCCGAGTCCGAGCGCCTGGCCCGCGAGAGCGGCGGGCACTTCATGGACCAGTTCACCTACGCCGAGCGCGCCACCGACTGGCGGGCGAACAACAACATCGCCGAATCGATCTTCCAGCAGCTGCGCCACGAGCGCTTTCCCGAGCCGGCCTGGCTGGTCTCCAGCCCCGGCACCGGCGGCACCCTGGCCACCCTCGGGCGCTTCGCCCGCTACCGTCGGCACCAGACCCGCGTGCTCTGCGCCGACGCCGAGCGCTCGGTGTTCTTCGATGCCTACCGCACCGGCGACCGCAGCCTGACCCTGGACTGCGGCTCGCGCATCGAGGGCATTGGCCGGCCGCGGGTGGAGGCTTCCTTCCTGCCGGCGGTGCTCGACGCCATGGTCAAGGTGCCCGATGCCTGGTCGCTGGCGGCCATGCACTACCTGGCGCAGCGCCTGGGCCGGCGCGTCGGCGGCTCCAGCGGGACCAACCTGGTGGGCGCGCTGCTGGCGGCGCGGAGCATGCTCGATCGCGGCGAGTCCGGCTCGATCGTGGCGATCCTCTGCGACGGCGGCGAACGCTACGCGACCAGCTACTACGACCCGCTGTGGTTGATCCAGCAGGGCTTCCAGCTGGAGCCGCTGATCGACGCGGTGCGCGCCTGCGTGGAGCAGGGCAGCGCACTGCCGGAGGCGTTGCCGGCGCTGGGGTTGTGACGGGCCGGCTTATTCCGGGTAGGCGGCGCCGGGGTAGGCGCAACCGCGCATGACCTTGTCGTCCAGGCGCAGCTCGGCGGTGAGGTTGTTCACCGCGCCGCTCATGCTGTTGACGCAGCGCGCCGGGGCCACCCACAGCTCCAGCTTCTCGCCGTTGGCCTCGGTGGAATAGCTGCTGCTGCCGCCGGGCACGCTTTCCACCACGTAGGGCAGCACCTGGTCCGGCTGCCCCGGGCGCTGCAGCAGCAGGCCCTGGGCGTTGACCATCACGCTCCAGCCCGGCTCGTTGCCGCCGGCCTGGACGATGGTCTGCCTGAAGTTGGGGTCGTCGCAGCCGTGGCCCTCGTTCTGCAGGCGGTACAGCGAGCGCACCTCGAACTTGCCGTCGGTGTTGCTGGCCTGGCCGCCGGAGTAGGCGCCGCGGGCGTCGATGAACAGCTTGCCGGCGCCGTCGGCGAACAGGTCGCGGGACTCGCGGGCCACGGCGCTGTCGGCGCCGTCCACCAGGTTGAAGCGGCGCTGCTCGTTGCACGGTCGCAGCACCAGGCCGCCATCCTCGCGGGTGACCTCGCCCTGTACCCGCGTCGGCGCGTCCTGGCGGGTGGGCTCGGGCTTCCACACCTGGCAGGCGGCGAACAGGGGCAGCAGGGCATAGAGGAAGAGACGGGCTTGGCGCATGAGATAGGGCTCCCGGAAAAATGCGCCCACGTTACCGAGCCAATGGCACCTGCTCAAGGGCTACAGTGGTAGGGACAGTCGCAAAAGGAGGCATCCGATGATTCGCTACAAGCGCGCCTACGAGGCCCCGGCCGCGGAGGACGGCTACCGGGTCCTGGTGGACCGGCTCTGGCCCAGGGGCATCAGCAAGGAGGAGCTGCACATGGACGAATGGCTCAAGGACGTGGCGCCGTCCACCGAGCTGCGCCAGCGCTTCCACCACGATCCCGGCCTGTTCGAGGAATTCCGCCGCGCCTACCACGCCGAACTGGCGGCGCACCCGGAGCACTGGTGGAAGCTGCTGGGGATCGCTGGCAAGGGCGACCTGACGCTGCTCTATGGCGCGAAGGATACCGAGCACAACAATGCGCGGGTGTTGGCGGAGTTTCTCGAGGATGAGATGGAAAGGGTGGGGGAGGGGAGTTCGCCGGTGTGCTATGCGGGGAAGAAGGAGTGAGGGGGTTGGCTTTTCGTAGGAGCGAGGGGGACGCCTAGTTCTTGCTCGCGAACGGAGTTATCCGGTGGCTTCGGTGTCTGGGGTTGACGCCGTCCCCTCTCCCCAACCCTCGGCTGCGCGCCCCGCCCTGAAGGGAGAGGGGGCTTGTCCGTGCCGAGAGAGGGTCAGGTTTCAGCCGGTAGCTTTCGGTGTTACCGGCTAACTCCAGAACATCCGTGTCTGCCCAACGGTCCCCTCTCCCTTCAGGGAGAGAGTTAGGGAGAGGGCGCTCTTGAGGATTCGCGAGCAAGAACTAGGCGTCCCCCTCGCTCCTACAAGTAGCAAGTAGCCCCCGCCCCACACTCACCAAACCTTGTAGACCCGCCCCGTCTCCGCCCCCTCCACACTCCGCGCGAACCCCAGCGCCGCATCCGCCGCCGGCACCGGCTTGAAGCCGCGGAAGAACGGCCCGTAGCCCGCCATCGATTCCACCAGCACGTTCGGGCTCACCGCATTGACCCGCTGCCCGCGCGGCAGTTCTATCGCGGCGCTGCGCACGAAGCCTTCCACCGCGGCGTTGACCAGGGTTGCCGAGCTGCCCTGGCGGATCGGCTCCTCGCTGAGGATGCCGGTGGTCAGGGTGAAGGAGGCGCCGTCGTTGGCGTAGCGGCTGCCGATCAGCACCAGGTTGACCTGGCCCATCAGCTTGTCCTTCAGGCCGACGGCGTACTCGGCTTCGCCCATCTCGGCGAGCGGGGCGAAGTGCACCTTGCCGGCGGCGCTGACCAGGGCGTCGAAGGGGCCCACCTGCTCGAACAGGGCGCGGATCGAGGTGCTGTCGGTGATGTCCACCCGCAGGTCGCCGCTGCTGCGGCCGACGCGGACGATCTCATGGCGCTGGCCCAGTTCGCTGGCCACGGCCTGGCCGAGGGTGCCGCTGGCGCCGACGAGGATGATCTTCATGCTGACTCCGGGAGTGAGTGGGTGACGGAGCCAGTCTAGGGACGTATTTTGTTGAGATAACCGGGGTAATCGGCAACCTGCTGTTTTCGTGGGGAAACAATCATGGGCGAACTGGAAGACCTCTCGGCCTTCGCCGTGCTGCTGGAATGCGGCAGCTTCACCCGCGCCGCCGAGCGCCTGGGTTGCAGCAAGGGGCAGTTGTCCAAGCGCATCAGCGCCCTGGAGCAGGCCCTGGGCGTGACCCTGCTGCACCGCACGACGAGAAGCTTGGCGCTGACCGCCGCCGGCCAGGCCCTGCTGCCCGAGGTCCAGGCGCTCAACGCCCAGGCGGCGCGGGCGCGGCAGGCGGTGGCGCGGTTGCAGGAGGAGGCGCGTGGCACGGTGCGCATGAGTGTGCCGGTGTCCCTCGGCGAGACCTTCTTCGACGCCTGGCTGGTGGAGTTCTCCCGCAGCCATCCGGGCATCCGCCTGGAACTGGACCTGGCCAACGAGCGCCGCGACCTGGTGGCCGACGGCTTCGACCTGGCGATCCGCTCCGGCGTCGGCGGCGACGAGCGCCTGGTGGCGCATCCGCTGTTCGCCCTGCAGGAACTGACCTGCGCCACCCCGGCATACCTCGCCGCCCACGGTGAGCCGCAGCGGCCGGCGGACCTGGCCGGGCACAATTGCCTGCTCAACACCCACTACCCGGGCCCTGGCCCGTGGCTGTACCAGCGCCAGCACGAGCTGTTCCGCGTGGAGGTCGGCGGGGTGCTGGCGAGCAACCACTACACCCTGCTGAAGAAGGCGGCGCTGGCCGGCGTCGGCATCGCCCGGCTGCCGTCCTACATGCTCCAGGACGAACTGGCCGACGGCCGCCTGCGCTGGCTGCTGCGCGACTACCAGACGCGCAGCACGCCGGTGTTCCTGGTGCACCCCTACCAGGGCGGGCTGCCGCGGCGCACGCAACTGCTGGTGGACTACCTGCTGGCCTGGTTCGAGCGCGCCCGCCAGCGTCTGCTGCAATTGCAGGGCTGAAAACGGCTTCGTTCAGCTTCGTTCAGTGCGGGTTCAGCTGGAGTTCAGGGGGTGTTCAGTGACGAGGGAATAGGCTTTGTCCATTCCCTTAGTGACCGTCCGCGAGGACCCGAGCATGAAAACCCCGACCCCGAAAGCCTCCCGCTCCCTGCTGCTCGCCGCCTTCGTCGGCAGCGCCCTGGTGCTGTCCGGCTGTGCCTCGAACCTGTCCGGCAGCAGCTATTCCCGCGCCGATGCCCGCGCGGTGCAGAGCGTGCGCATGGGCACCATCGAATCCCTGCGCGCGGTGCAGATCGAAGGCACCAGGACGCCGATCGGCACCCTGGCCGGTGCCGCCGTTGGCGGTATCGCCGGCAGCGGCATCGGGGGTGGCCGTGGTGCCGCCATCGCCACCGTCCTCGGTGGCGTCGCTGGGGGTGCCGCCGGCTCGGCGGTGGAAGAGGGCCTGACGCGTACCCAGGGCGTGGAAATCGTGGTCCGCGAGGACGACGGCATGTCCCGCGCCTACGTCCAGGCGGTGGATGCCGGCCAGCGTTTCCGCGTTGGCGACCGCGTCCGCATCATGAGTGTCAACGGCGCCAGCCGCGTGACGCTCTGAGGCCGCCGTGCAGGAGGCACCGTCATGAACAAGGCACTGATCCTGCTGGTGGCGCTGCTGGCGGCACCCGTCGCCTGGGCCGGCGAGGGCGATTCCTGGTACCTGCAGACCAGCGTGTTCACCCGGCACTGGAACCACGACCCGCAACACAACAATCACCAGGACCTGATCGGCGTCGAGCGCAACCGCGCCGATGGCTGGGTGTGGGGCGGCGCGACCTTCCGCAATTCGTTCCGCCAGCGCTCCAACTACGTCTACGCCGGCAAGCGTTTCGACCTGGATGACTCGCCGTTCTACTTCAAGGTCACCGGCGGCGCCATCCAGGGCTACCACGGCAAGTACCGCGACAAGATCCCGCTCAACCGCTACGGCGTGGCGCCGGCCGTCATCCCCTCGGTCGGCGCCCAGGTCGGCCGTTTCGCCAGTGAGTTCGTGGTACTGGGCAACTCGGCCGGGATGATCAACCTGGGCGTGAACCTGTAACGGCGCACCCCGCTCAGCCGGCGGTTTCGGCCAGGGCGGCGTCCAGGGTGTCGATCAGCAGGTCGGCGTGCTCCTGCTCGAAGGCCAGCAGCGGGCGGATCTTGAGGATGTTCTCCTGCGGGCCGGCGGCGCTGATCAGCACGCCGCGCTCGCGCATGGCGTTGACCACCCGGCGCGTCTGCGCGGCGGCCGGGGCCTTGCTGGCGCGGTAGGCGACCAGCTCCACGCCGAGGAACAGCCCGGCGCCGCGCACGTCGCCGATCAGCTCGTGGCGCTGGGCCAGGCGCTGGAAGCCTTCGCGCAGGTAGTTGCCGAGCCGTTCCGAACGTTGTTGCAGGCCTTCGTCGCGGATCACGTCGAGTACCGCCTGGCCGGCGGCGCAGCTCACCGGGTTGCCGCCGAAGGTGTTGAAGTAGCGCACGCTGCGGCCGAAGCTTTCCAGCACCTCGGGGCGCGCCACCACGCCGGCGATCGGCTGGCCGTTGCCCATGGGCTTGCCCAGGGTGACCAGGTCCGGCTGCACACCGTGGCGCTGGAAGCCCCACATGCGTTCGCCGGTACGGGCGAAGCCGCTTTGCACTTCGTCGGCGATGTAGAGCAGGCCTTCGCTGCGGGCCGCGGCCACCGCCTCGGCGAGGACGCCGGTGGGGCCTGCGAACACGCCGTCGCTGGCGAAGATGCCGTCCACCAGCAGCGCGGCGGGCTCGATGCCGTTGGCGCGCAGGTCGGCGATGGCGGCGCGCACGTCCTCGGCGAGCAGGCGGGCGACGTTCTCCGCGCCCAGGCGGTAGGCGTCCGGCGCGCGCACGGTGCGAGCGTGGGCGGGCAGGGTGATGCCGCTGCCCAGCGCCGGCGAGAGTTCGGAAATGTCGCCGGTGACGCCGTGGTAGGCGAAGCGGGTGACGATCACCCCGCTGCCGCCGGTGTGGTGGCGGGCGATGCGCAGGGCCAGGTCGTTGGCCTCGCTGCCGGTGCAGGTGAACATCACCTGGCCGAGTTCGGCGGGGAAGGTGGACAGCAGGTCCTCGGCGTAGTCGAGGATGCCTTCCTGCAGGTAGCGCGTGTGGGTGTTCAGCACCGCCGCCTGGCGGGCGATGGCCTCGACCACCCGCGGGTGGCAGTGGCCGACCGAGGCGACGTTGTTGTAGGCGTCGAGGTAGCGCCGGCCCCGCTCGTCGTAGAGCCACACGCCCTCGCCGCGCACCGTGTGCAGCGGGCGTTCGTAGAACAGCCGGTAGGCCGGGCCGAGCAGGCGCTCGCGGCGCTCGATCAGGCTGCGTTCCTTGTCGCTCAGGCGCTCGGCGTCGGCCGGGCTGTAGCCATTGGTCATGGTCATGCGGGGGACTCCTCGTGGCAGGCGCGGGCGATGCGTTCGCGCGCCTCGGATCGGGACAGCCCGGCCAGGCCCTGCAGGCTGGCGCGGGCCTGGCGGGCGTTGCGCAGGATGTAGTCGCGGTTCTCCGGGTGCAGGCTGGCGCGCCAGGCGGTGATGCCCAGGGTGAGCACCAGGCGGGTGGCCATGAGGTCGCAGAGGATGTCCTGCTCGGCTTCCTGCAACGGGTTGCGCGCGTGATAGGCGGCGATGAATTCCAGGGCCGGGGCGAGCACGTCGCCCTCGCTGCCCAGCTGGTAGGCGGCGGCCACGCCGAGGTCGTTGACCAGCGGGGCGTGGACCATGTCGCCGAAGTCGAGGATGTTGCGCAGTCGCTCGGGGTGCGCGGCGTCGACTATCACGTTGTGTGGGTTGAGGTCGTTGTGGATCACCTGGGCGCGCAGCGTCGGCAGGCGCGGCAGGGCGTGTTCCTCGAAGTTGTCCAGGGCGCGCTCGACCAGGGCGCACAGCTCGTCGTCGTCGATGTGCCGCAGCAGCGGGCGCAGGCGCTGGGCGTGCTGCAGGTCCCAGAGCAGTTCGTGGCCGGAGGCCGGGTGCTGGTAGCCGTGCAGGGCCAGGTCCAGGCGCGCCAGGGCTTCGCCCAGGTTGCGCCGCAGCGCCGGCGAGCGCTGGGGCACGCGGTGCAGCGGCAGGCCTTCGACGAAGGACATCAGCCGCGCCAGCATGCGCTGGCCGTCCACTTCCACCCAGGTCTGGTACTGGCCGTCGAGGGCCGGGTAGACGCGCTGCACCGGCAGGCCCGGGTCGGCCTGCTGGACGCGCAGCAGGGCGCGGTTGTGGAAGTCCACCACCTGCGGGTCCTCCAGCGGGTGGGACAGCTTGAGCAGGCGGCTGGCGCTGTCGTGGGCGCCGATCTGGAAGTTCAGGTCGCGCTCCCCGGCCAGGCGTTGCAGCGGGCCTTCCAGGCCGAAGCAGTCGCGGGCGATGGCCGCGGCCTGGTCCGGCGTGACCTGGGCGGGCGCGGCTTCCAGCAGGGGATCGTGGGCGAGGGCGGTCAGCGGCATGCGCGGGGACTCCGGTTCTTGTCGTGCTTGTGGGGCTGGCGGCCATTAAAGCATAAAGAAAATATGATGCATCATATTTTATTCGGCAGCCGATTGCGTCATCATCGAACGCACTCCGCAAGCCCGAATGGATGGACACGCACATGAGCGAACCCAGGACCCTGCTGCTCACCGGCGCCAGCCGCGGCATCGGCCACGCCACCGTGAAACACTTCAACGCCGCCGGCTGGCGCGTGTTCACCGCCTCGCGCCAGGACTGGGTGGCCGAATGCCCCTGGGCCGAGGGGCTGCTCAACCACATCCACCTCGACCTCGAGGACATCGCCAGCGTCGAGGCCGCCCTGCCAGCCATCCGCGAGAAGCTCGGCGGGCGCCTGGACGCCCTGGTGAACAACGCCGGCATCTCGCCCAAGGGCCCGGAAGGGCAGCGCATGGGCGTGCTGGAGAGCGACTACGGCACCTGGCTGAAGGTGTTCAACGTCAACCTGTTCTCCACCGCGCTGCTGGCCCGCGGGCTGTTCGAGGAGCTGAAGGCGGCCCAGGGCAGCATCATCAACGTCACCTCCATCGCCGGCTCGCGGGTGCACCCTTTCGCCGGCGTCGCCTACGCCTCGTCCAAGGCCGCGCTGGCGGCGCTGACCCGCGAGATGGCCTACGACTTCGGCCGCCACGGCGTGCGGGTGAACGCCATCGCGCCGGGGGAAATCGATACCTCGATCCTGTCGTCGGGCACCGAACTGATCGTCGAGCGCGACATCCCCATGCACCGCCTGGGCAAGCCGGAGGAGGTGGCCTCGCTGATCCACTTCCTGTGCACCCAGGGGGCTTCGTACGTGAACGGCGCGGAAATCCACGTCAATGGCGGCCAGCACGTCTGAGCGGGTAGCTGGCAATTCGCCGGCGGCCACCGCATCATCGCGCCCGGAATAGCACGAGGAGCCCATGAACTATCCCATCGACGGCCTCAACCACGCCTACCTGGGCAGCGGCGTCTATGCGCTGCTGCGCGAGGCGCTGATCACCGGACGCTTCCAGCCCGACGACCGCCTGCGCATCCGCGACCTGGCGCAGCAGCTGGGCACCAGCGTGACGCCGGTGCGCGACGCCATCCTGCAACTGGCCAAGGAGCAGGCCCTGGTGCTGCGCACGCCAAGGGACATCCGCGTGCCGGTGCTGAGCCGCGAGCAGTACCTGGAAATCCGCAGCATCCGCGTGGCCCTGGAGGGCCTGGCCGCCGAGACCGCGGCCAGCCGTGTCACGCCCGCGCAACTGGCGATGCTGGAGAAGAACATCCGCGACAACCTCGCGGCCATCCACGCCGACGACCTGGTGGCGGCGCTCAAGCTCAACCAGGCCTTCCACTTCGCCCTCGCCGAGATCGCCGGCATGCCGCTGCTCAAGGGCTTCCTCGACAGCCTGTGGATGCGCACCGGGCCGCTGATCGCGCGGACCTACGGCAGCTTCAACGAACGCATGGCGGTGGAGCACCACTGGGAAGTGCTGCACGCGCTGCAGAAAGGCGATGGCGCCGCGGCGCGCGCAGCCATCTGCGCCGACCTCACCGATGGCAGCCAGAAGATGCTGGAGTTCCTCGCCCAGCGCGAAGAGGACGAGGCGCGGGCGGCGGGTTGAATCCCTCATGGGAATGGCGCGGGTGGGGCAGCGTAGGAGCGGATCTCATCCGCGAATCGCGCCGGTGGTTCCGGCTATCGCGGACAAGGTCCGCTCCTACGACCGTGCATTCCTGCGGCTATCCGCCATGCCATGCCAATGTAGGAGCGGGCCCTGCCCGCGATTTCGCGCGCAGGGCGCGCTCCTACTCGCGAACGGTGTTTACCGGCGGCAACTGTGTTTCGGATTGACGCCGCTCCCTCTCCCCAACCCTCTCCCGCAAGCGGGAGAGGGGGCTGTCCGTGCGATCGGGGAGGGAGGTTTCATCCTGCCGTTTTCGCAGGTCTGCAGAGGGCGCAGTCCAATGTAGGAGCGCGCCCTGCGCGCGATTCGCAGGCAGGGCCTGCTCCTACGCTACAGGCGTGCACGGCTTTTCGTAGGAGCGAGCATGCTCGCGAACAGATTCCGCAGCGGCACCTAAGGCGATGGGGCTACGGTCCAGTCCTCCAGGCGCAGCCCCGGCACCCGCTCGAATTCGCGCAGGTTGTTGCTGACCAGGATCAGCCCGCGGGAACGGGCGTGCCCGGCGATCATCTGGTCGTAGGGGCCGATGGGCTTGCCGATTCGCGCCAGCTCGGCGCGCAGTTGTCCGGTGTGGGCCGCCGCGTTGCCGTCGTAGTCGAGCACTTCCAGGCGGGCGGCGAAACCTTCGACGATGCCCAGGTTGTGTTCCGGCATGGAGGACTTCTCGGCGCCGTATATCAGTTCCATCAGCGTCACCGAACTGATCGCCAACTGCCCATGATGCTGGTTGAAGGCCTCGCGAACGACTTGCGGCTTGTTCTTGATGGTGAAGATGCAGATGTTGGTATCGAGCATGAACTTCAGCATCAGAACCCCTCGCGTTCCTGTTCCGCCGGTTGCTCGCGCTCGCTCATGAAGTCGGCGCTGACGTTCTCGCCGTCGAACCAGCTGTCCCAGCTCTCTCCGGCCGGGGTGAGGATGCGGGTTCGGCCGATGGCCACGACGTCTACGCGCTTCACGTCTTCAGGCAGCGCGACGGCCTTGGGCAGGCGCACGGCCTGGCTGCGGTTGCTCTGGAATACGGCGCCTTGTTCCATGCTCGGCCTCCGGGATGGGGAAAGGGGAGGATTCATGGTAAGGATAGCGAGGGATATGTCAATGGGATATACCTGGCGTCGACCGTAGGATGGGTTGAGCGGAGCGATACCCATCGCCAAGGCTCGACCATCCTACGAAGCGCCAAAGAAAAACGGCCCCGAAGGGCCGTTTTCTTTTGCCGCAAGAGGCTCAACCGCCCAGGTAGGCGTCGCGCACCTTGGGGTTGACCAGCAGGTTGGCGCCGGTGTCCTGCATCACGATGTGGCCGTTCTCCAGCACGTAGCCGCGGTCGGCGAGCTTCAGCGCCTGGTTGGCGTTCTGCTCGACGAGGAAGACGGTCACGCCTTCGCTGCGCAGCTGTTCGATGATGTCGAAGATCTGCTGGATGATGATTGGCGCCAGGCCCAGGGACGGTTCGTCGAGCAGCAGCAGCTTGGGCTTGCTCATCAGCGCGCGGCCGATGGCGAGCATCTGCTGCTCGCCGCCGGACATGGTGCCGCCGCGCTGGCTGAAGCGTTCCTTCAGGCGCGGGAACAGGCCCAGGACGCGGTCCATCTGCTCCTGGTAGTCGCCCTTGCTGGTGAAGAAGCCGCCCATGGCCAGGTTTTCCTCGACGGTCAGGCGGGCGAACACCCGGCGGCCTTCGGGGACCACCGCGATGCTCTTGCGCATGATGTGCGAAGACTCCTGGCCGACCAGTTCCTCGCCGAGGTACTTGATGCTGCCGGAGGCCGCCCGCGGCGAGCCGCAGAGGGTCATCAGCAGGGTCGACTTGCCGGCGCCGTTGGCGCCGATCAGGGTGACGATCTCGCCCTGCTGCACTTCCAGGCTGACCTCGTGCAGGGCTTGGATCTTGCCGTAGAAGGTGGAGACCTTGTCGAACTTCAGCATGGCTCAGGCCTCCCCCAGATAGGCTTTGATCACGTCCGGGTTGTCGCGGATCTGCTCCGGGGTACCGTCGGCCAGGGGCGTGCCCTGGTTGATCACGTAGATGTGGTCGGAAATGCTCATCACCAGCTTCATGTCGTGCTCGATCAGCAGCACGGTCACGCCGTGCTCGGCGCGCAGCATGGCGATCAGCGCCTTGAGGTCCTCGGTCTCGCGCGGGTTGAGGCCGGCGGCCGGCTCGTCGAGCATGAGGATCTGCGGGCGCGTCATCATGCAGCGGGCGATCTCCAGGCGGCGCTGCTGGCCGTAGGCCAGGGTGCCGGCCGGGCGGTTGGCGACGTCCTTGAGGTTGACCACTTCCAGCCAGTGCGCCGCGTAGTCCAGCGCCTCGGCCTCGGCGCGGCGGAACCCGGGAGTCTTCAGCAGGCCGGCGAAGAAGTTGGTGTTGATGTGGCGGTGCTGGGCCACCAGCAGGTTCTCCACCGCGGTCATTTCCTTGAACAGGCGGACGTTCTGGAAGGTGCGCACCACGCCGCGGTGGGCGATCTTGTGGCCCGGCAGGCCCTGGATCGGCTCGCCGCGCAGCAGGATCTGCCCGCCGGTGGGCTGGTAGAAGCCGGTCAGGCAGTTGAACACGGTGGTCTTGCCGGCGCCGTTGGGGCCGATCATCGAGACCACCTGCTTTTCCTCGACCTTGAGCGCGACGCTGTTGACGGCCAGCAGGCCACCGAAGCGCATGGTCAGGCCGGATACTTCAAGAATCGGTCGACTCATTTACGCAACTCCAGGTGCGGGCGCTGCATCGGCAGCAGGCCCTGCGGACGCCAGATCATCATCAGCACCATGATGGCGCCGAACATCAACATGCGGTATTCGCTGAACTCGCGCATCAGTTCGGGCAGCAGGATCATCACCACGGCGGCGAGGATCACGCCCAGCTGCGAGCCCATGCCGCCGAGGACGACGATGGCGAGGATGGTGGCCGACTCGATGAAGGTGAACGACTCCGGGGTCACCAGGCCCTGGCGCGCGGCGAAGAAGCTGCCGGCGAAACCGGCGAAGCAGGCGCCGAGGGTGAAGGCCGAGAGCTTGATCATGGTCGGGTTCAGGCCCAGCGCGCGGCAGGCGATCTCGTCCTCGCGCAGCGCTTCCCAGGCGCGGCCCAGGGGCATGCGCAGCAGGCGGTTGATGACGAACAGCACCAGCAGCACCAGCAGCAGCGCCACCAGGTAGAGGAACACGACCTTGTAGTTGGAGTTGTAGGCGATGCCGAAGAACTCGTGGAAGGTCTGCATGCCCTCGGGGGCGCGGCGCTCGAAGGTCAGGCCGAGCAGGGTCGGTTTCTCGATGTTGCTGATGCCGTTGGGGCCGCCGGTCAGGCCGGTGAGGTTGCGCAGCAGGACGCGGATGATCTCGCCGAAGCCCAGGGTCACGATCGCCAGGTAGTCGCCGCGCAGGCGCAGCACCGGGAAACCGAGCAGGAAGCCGAACAGCGCGGCCATCGCCCCGGCGATCGGCAGGCAGGTCCAGAAGCCCAGGCCGTAGTAGTGCGAGAGCAGCGCGTAGCTGTAGGCGCCCACGGCGTAGAAGCCGACGTAGCCGAGGTCGAGCAGGCCGGCGAGGCCCACCACGATGTTCAGGCCCAGGCCCAGCAGCACGTAGATCAGCACCAGGGTGGCGATGTCCACCGCGCCGCGCGAGCCCCAGAAGGGCCAGGCCAGGGCGACCAGGATCATCACGATGATCACCTTGCGCTGCACCGAGGGCTGCGTCAGCGAGCGGTACAGGAAGTTGTTCTCGCCCAGGTGCAGGGTGCGGCCACGGCTGAAGCTGAAGCGGTCGCGCACCAGCTGCCAGACGAACATGGCCACGGCGCACGCGGCGATGGTCCACAGGGTGCTGGGGCTGACGCCTTCCAGCTGCAGGCCGATGCCGATGACGCTGAGTTTCAGGCCGAGGATCGGGTAGGCCACCGCCAGCACCAGCAGGGCGCTGAAGAAGGCCGTCTTGAGTCGCTTGTTCATACCTTCTCCACCTCCGGACGACCGAGCAGACCGGTGGGGCGGAACAGCAGCACGAGGACCAGCAGGCTGAAGGCCACCACGTCCTTGTACTGGTCGCCGAACACGTCGGCGCCGAAGGCTTCGGCGACGCCCAGCACCAGGCCGCCGAGCATGGCGCCCGGAATGCTGCCGATGCCGCCGAGCACCGCGGCGGTGAACGCCTTGATGCCGGCGAGGAAGCCGATGTTCGGGTTGATCACGCCGTACTGCAGGCCCAGCAGGACCGCGGCTACGGCCGCGAGGCTGGCGCCGATGACGAAGGTCAGGGCGATGATGTTGTTGGTGTTGATCCCCAGCAGGTTGGCCATCTTGATGTCCTCGGCGCAGGCGCGGCAGGCGCGGCCCAGGCGGGAACGGGAGATGAACAGGCTGAGGCCGTACATGGCCAGCAGGGTGACGATGAAGATCAGCACCTGCATGTACGAGACGGTCACCCCGTAGCTGGGATCGCCGAAGACGAAGTTCCCCGGCAGCAGGTTGGGGATGGCCTTGTCCTTGGAATCCTGGGCGAGCAGGACCTCGTTCTGCAGGAAGATCGACATGCCGATGGCGGAGATCAGCGGGATCAGCCGGTTGCTGCCGCGCAGCGGGCGGTAGGCGATCCGTTCGATGCTGTAGCCATAGGCGCTGGTGACGATGATGGCAGCGGCGAAGGTGCAGAAGATGACGATCGGCAGGCTGACGATCCCCATCATGGCCAGGCCGGTGATCACGATGAAGGCTACGTACGAGCCGATCATGTAAACCTCGCCATGGGCGAAGTTGATCATGCCGATGATGCCGTAGACCATGGTGTAGCCGATGGCGATCAGGGCATAGGTGCTGCCAACGGTAAGGCCGTTGACCAGCTGTTGCAGGTAGTGATAGAGCTCAGGCATCACCTAACTCCTCGGGCGTCGCGTGAAGCGGCGCTTGTGGCGCGACGGACCCCCGGAATACGCGGAATAAACAAAGCCCACTGCGGGTGCAGTGGGCTTTGGACCTCAGGCGGCAGACCTTATTTGACTTCGGTCTTGGTGCCGTCCTTGTGCCACTGGTAGACCACGAAGTTGAAGTTCTTCAGGTCGCCCTTCTCGTCGAAGGCCAGGGCACCGGTGGGCGTATCGAAGGTGTTGCTGCGCAGGGCGGCGGCGACCTTTTCGGTGTCTTCGCTGCCGGCTTTCTTGATGCTGTCGGCGATGACCTGCACGGCGGCGTAGGCCGGGAACACGAACGGGCCGCTCGGGTCCTGGTTCTTGGCCTTGAAGGCGGCGACCAGGGCCTGGTTCTTCGGATCCTGGTCGAAGGACTTCGGCAGGGTCACGTAGAGGCCTTCGGAAGCCGGGCCGGCGATGGCGGAGATTTCCTTGTTGCCGACGCCTTCCGGGCCCATGAAGCCGACTTTCAGGCCTTTCTCGGAAGTCTGGCGCAGCAGCAGGCCCAGTTCCGGGTGGTAGCCGCCGTAGTAGATGAAGTCGACCTTGGCCTGCTTGAGCTTGGCGATCAGCGAGGAGAAGTCCTTGTCGCCGGCGTTGATGCCTTCGAACAGGGCGACTTTCACGCCGGCGTCTTCCAGGGTCTTCTTGACCGCGGTGGCGATGCCTTCGCCGTACTGCTGCTTGTCGTGGATGACCGCGACGATCTTCGGCTTGACGTGCTCGGCGATGAACTTGCCGGCGGTCGGGCCCTGCATGTTGTCCAGGCCGATGGTACGGAAGATCAGCTTGTAGCCGCGGCTGGTGATGTCCGGGCTGGTGGAGGCCGGGGAGATCATCAGGATGCCTTCGTCCTCGTAGATGTCCGAGGCCGGCTGAGTGGAGCTGGAGCACAGGTGGCCGACGACGAACTTGACGCCATCGTTGACGATCTTGTTGGCGACTGCCACGGCCTGCTTCGGATCGCAGGCGTCATCGTAGACCACGCCTTCGAGCTGCTTGCCGTCGACGCCGCCGGCCTTGTTGATCTGCTCGATGGCCATCTTGGCGCCGACGAACTCCATCTCCCCGTACTGGGCGACCGCACCGGTCACCGGACCGGCCAGGGCGATCTTGATGGTATCGGCGGCCATCGAATAGCTGGCGACGCCGGCCAGGGCCATGGCGGTCAACAGTTTGGAAAGACGTTGGGTACCCTTTTTCATAATGCTCCACTCTTTCTTGTGTTTTCGTTCTTGTGGTTCGTGGCCGCGGTTCGACGGGCTTTGCGCCCGGGGGAAGCCGCCGGCAACTGTACCGGTACAGTGTAGAGTGCCGCTTCGCCGCTTGAAAAGCCGCTGGCGGCGGGGCGTTTCGCCCCATGTCGCAAAGTCGCAATAAACGTATAGAAAAACGGCGTTGTGCCAGTACCCTCCTTTGGTCCCATCCGCCCCCGCGGCTCCCGGGAAACTTGCCTGGCGCCGACCGGGCGGTATCATGGCGCCGCCTGATTTCCCGGTGAGCACCATGACTGAACAAACTAGCACCCTCTATGCCAAGCTGCTCGGCGAGACCGCGATGATTTCCTGGCAGGAGCTGCAGCCGTTCTTCGCCCGCGGCGCCCTGCTGCTGGTGGGCGAGGCCGTCGACCTGGTGGAGGCCGCGCAGGCCGTGGCCGAGGACGACCGCCAGAAGGTCGCCGCCTGGCTGGCCAGCGGCGACCTGGCGCGGGTCGACGAGGCCCGCGCCCGCGACTTCCTCGAACGCGACCCGCAGCTGTGGGCGGTGGTGGTGGCGCCCTGGGTGCTGGTTCAGGAGCGTGCGGAAAAAAACCGCCTGCATTGACCCGGGGCGGCTTGCGTTGCCCGCAGGCGAGCTAGACTTGCGGGACCACTGCAAGGAGTCACGTCATGTTCGAGCCTGGTCACCTGCATCTCCACGCCCTGCCGGGCCTTGACCAGCAGGCGCTGGATATCCACCTGTACTACGAGATTCGCCACGACGCCGAGAAGGGTGCCTATGTCCACTTCACCATGGACGGCAGCATCGACGGTAATGCCTTCAAGGAAGAGTTCGACATGCCGAAGGACCAGGCCTTCAACTTCGCCAGCGATGCTACCCGCATTGCGCAGAAGCATGGCCTGCACCCGCGCTTCGGGCCGATCGTGCGCATCCACAAGGAATACGATGCGATGTTCGAGGACATCCGCGTCAAGCTGGGGACCCATCCGGGGGATCCGGTGGACTTGGACAAGGTGCTCCATGGCGGTGAGTGAGCCCTGATACGCGGAAGCCCGGCGGGTGCCGTGATGCTGCTGTTTACTTAAAAGAGGATGCCGTTTCTCTGGCTGGGGGAAACGGCATTTTCATGTGGGGTGGGCTATGGCTTGGTTTGCGGAGCGGGGGACCTCGGCTCTGTGCTCCGATCTCCACCCCGTCATTCTCGCGAACGCGGGAACCCAGAGACTTTTGGGGTTGGGCTCGGTGTAGCGCGCCGCACCGAGTGCGTTGATGTCTCTCGTTTCGCCCCCTCGGGCGAGTCCCTTTTGTCAAACGGTGGAAGGCCACCCCCGCAAAAAGGAACCAAAAAGGCTTGCCCCAACATACGGGCCCGATGGAGCCGGGCTACCCTCGCGAATTCCCCCGCCACGGAGGCCCGCCCCGAGGGTACGTCCCTGTAGCCCGCGGGGCTCTCGCGACATCCATGTCGCATGACCTCCTGAGCGCGGGTTTCGCTCGGCCTTCTGAAGGGGCGTTCCGGTGCGCTCGGCTATTTCTCTGGAAGTCCCAAGAGCAAACGCGCTTTTGCTTTTGCTCTTCGTAGGAGCGAGCTTGCTCGCGAACCCAGCCGTCACTGGATTCCCGCGTTCGCGGGAATGACGAGGTGGGGGGCAGGTGTTTCAGGATGACTCAGGATTCTCCCTTCGCTCAGGACAGCCCCCTCTCCCGCTTGCGGGAGAGGGCTGGGGTGAGGGCGCTCTTGAACCCAGCACCTAAACTTCTCTGGAAATCCGTACGGCATTATCCGCCATTGTTATTCGGCTCCGGTGTTCCGCCCTACGCCCTCAGGCACTGACCCACCGCTGCCGCGCCCAGGCGCTTAGGCTGTCGACGCCCAGCACCAGCACCAGCATGGCGAGGATCACCGTGGCCGCCTGGGCCTGCTGGAACAGGCTGAGACTGAAGTAGAGCATCTGCCCCAGGCCGCCGGCGCCGACGAAGCCGAGCACGCTGGCCATGCGGATGTTGTTCTCCCAGCGGTAGAGGATGTAAGCCACCAGTTGCGGCCAGACCGCCGGCAGGGTGCCGTAGGCGAAGGCGGCGACCCGCCCGCTGCCGCCCAGGCGCAGGGCCTCGGCGGGTTCGGCCGGGGTGTTTTCCAGGGCCTCGGCGAACAGCCGGCCGAGCACGCCGCCGGTGTGCAGGGCCAGGGCCAGGGTGCCGGCGTTGGGGCCCAGGCCCGCGGCCAGCACCATGAGCGCGCCCCACACCAGTTCCGGCACCGCGCGCAGGGCGTTGAGGACGAAGCGCGCCAGGCTCTGCGCGGCGGCGCCGAAGCGGCCGGCGGCCGGTAGCGCGAAGAGCATGCCCAGCAGCGCCGCGAGCAATGTGCCCAGGGCCGACATGGCCAGGGTTTCCAGAGCGCCGCGGGCCACCGCGCTCAGGTGCGTGGCGGACAGGTCCGGCGGGAAGAAGTCGCGGGCGTAGCCGAGCATCTGCCGCAGGCCTTCGCCGCTGAGCAGGCCATCGCTGTCGACTTGCAGATAGATGAAGGAGGCCGCCACCGCGAGCAGGATCGCCAGGCTCCAGCCGATGGCGCGCAGCAGTCCGGCGCGGGCGCGGTTCATTCCAGCCTCCGGCGCAGGAAGCGGCTGAGCTGGTCGGCGCCCAGCACCAGCAGCAGGAAGGTCAGCAGGATGCTGGCCACCTCGCCGCCGGCGAACATGCGCAGCGACAGGTCGACCTGCTGGCCGAGCCCGCCGGCACCGACGAAGCCCATGACCACCGAGGCGCGGATGGCGCACTCCCAGCGGTACACGGTGTAGGAGATCATCTCGCTGGCCGCCTGGGGCAGCAGGCCGTAGGCGAAGGCGCCCAGCCGCGAGCCGCCGCCCAGCAGCAGCGCGCGGGTGGGGCGCGGGTCCACCGATTCGAAGATTTCCGCGTAGACCTTGCCGAGCATGCCGCCGTAGGTGATGGCGATGGCCATGACGCCGGCTGTGGGGCCCAGGCCGACGGCACGGACGAACAGCAGCGCCCAGACGATCTCCGGGATGCTGCGCAGCACGATCAGCAGCAGCCGCACCGGCCAGCGCAGGGCCCGCGCCCACCAGGCAGGCAGGCCGCCGCGGGGCAGGGCGGACAGCGACAGCGCGCGGGTGGCCAGCAGCGCCGCGGGGAAGGCGATGAGCCAGGCCAGGGCCATGCCGGCGGTGGCGATGGCCAGGGTTTCCAGGGTGGCGCGGCCGAGGATGGCGAGGAATTCGGCGTCGTGGGCCGGCGGCCAGAAGCCGGCGAGGAAGCCGGCCATGGTGCGCGCGTTGTCGCCGCTGAACAGGCCGGGGATGTCCAGTTCGCTCAGGCGCAGGCCGGGCCACAGCAACAGCAGCGCCAGGGCGGTCAGCAGCAGCCGCGGCAGGGCGGCGGGGTCGCGGGGTTTCAGCATCGCGGGATCTGCACCACGTGCAGGGGCTCGACCGGCGCCGGGGCATCCAGGCTCAGCTGTTCGTTGGCGTAGAGCTGCTGCAGGTCGTCCGGGCTGACGCTGGCGGCCGGCTTGTCGAAGGCGATGCGCCCGTCGCGGATGCCGACGACGCGCGGGAAGTGCGCCAGGGCCAGGTCCACCGCATGCAGGCTGGCCAGCAGCGTCAGGCCACGGTTGGCGGCCTCGCGGGTGAGCAGGTCGAGAGTGTGCCCGGCGAGCACCGGGTCCATCGCCGAGACCGGCTCGTCGGCCAGCAGCAGTTGCGGCTGCTGGTACAGCGCGCGGGCGATGCCGACGCGCTGCAGCTGGCCGCCGGAAAGCTGGTCGCAGCGCTGGAACAGTTTGTCGGCCAGGTCCAGGCTGCGCAGGGCCTCGCGGGCGCCGTCGATGTCCAGCGGGTAGAGCAGGCTGGCCAGGCTCTTCCACAGCGGCCACTGGCCGAGGCGCCCGGCCAGCACGGCGTTGACCACCCGCTGGCGCGGCGGCAGCGGCGGCGCCTGGTGGATCAGGCCGATGCGCGCGCGCAGGCGCTGGCGGGCCCGGGCGCCCAGGCGCCAGGGCTGGCTGCCGAGCAGTTCGATCTCGCCGTGGCTGGGCTTCAGGGCGGTGGCCAGCACGCGCAGCAGGGTGGTCTTGCCGGCGCCCGAGGGGCCGATGATCGCCACCCGCTCGCCGGCCTCGACGCTCAGGTCGATGCCGGCGAGGGCGCGCTGGCCGTTGGCGTGCTGGTGCTCCACGCCGGTCAGGCGCAGGCTCACTTCAACAGGCCGGCGGCGCGGGCCGACTCCTCGATGCCCTTGTAGTTCTCGGGCTTGGTCTCGATGAAGCGGCTGGCCGCCTGCAGGTCGAGGATGGCCTTGTCGCGCGGCTTGCTCGGGTCGAGGTCGAGGAAGGCCTGCTTGATCTTCTCGGCCAGGGCCGGGTCGAGGTTGCCGCGCACCGTCCAGTTGTAGTCGTAGTAGGTCGGGGTGGTGGCGAAGACCTTCACCTTGTCGGTGTCGACCTTGCCGGCGTCCACCAGCTTCTGCCACACCGAGGCGTTGAGCACGCCGGCGTCCACCTTGCCGGCCTGGACCCAGGCCACGGTGGCGTCGTGGGCGCCGGAGTAGGCCACGCGGGAGAAGAACTGCTCGGGCACGATGCCGTCCTTCTGCATGAAGTAGCGCGGCATCAGGCTGCCGGAGGTGGAGGACACCGAGCCGAAGGCGAAGGTCTTGCCCTTGAGGTCCTGCAGCGACTTCACGTGCGGGTCGGCGCTGATGAATTTGCTGGTGAACTGCTGGTCCTGCTCGCGCTGCACCAGGGGGATGGCGTTGCCGGTCTTCAGCCGCGCCTGGACGAAGGTGAAGCCGCCCAGCCAGGCCATGTCCAGGCGGTCGGCGGCCAGGGCCTCGACCACGCCGGCATAGTCGGACACCGGGATGAACTTCACCGGCATGCCCAGGCGTTCCTGCAGGTATTCGCCCAGCGGCTTGAACTTGCGCAGCAGCTCGGTGGGGGCTTCGTCGGGGATCGCCGAGACCTTCAGTTCCTTCAGGGTTTCGGCTTGGGTGAAGCTGGCGGAAAGGGACAGCGCAAAACAGGCGGCGAGCGCCAGGGTGCGTTTCAGCATGGGAGCAGTCTCCGGTTCAATAGCGGAAAAAGCCTGGGAAGTATAGTGGCGGTCTGCCGGTGCGCGTGGAAATGACCACGGCGGCGGGCTCGCAGGCTCGGCGAAGGCGGCGGTGGACGGTTAAGATGGCCGTCCCCGTGCCCGCTATTTTGCCCGACAGGAGCCATCCATGTCTGCCTTGCCCTCCATCGCCTTCGCCGGCCTCGGCCTGATGGGCGTGCCCATGAGCCGCCGCCTGCTGGCCGCCGGCTACCCGTTGACCGTGTGGAACCGCTCCGCCGCCAAGCGCGAGCTGCTGGCCGGGGAGGGCGCCCGCGCCGCGCAGAGCCCCGCGCAGCTGTGCGCGGATGCCGAGATCGTCATGCTGTGCCTGGCCGACACCGCCGCCGTGCGCGAGGTGGTGTTCGGCCCCGGTGGCATCGTCGAGGGGGCGAAGCCCGGGCAGTTGCTGGTGGACTTCTCCAGCCTGGAACCGGCCGCCACCCGCGAGATGGCCGCCGAGCTGGAGGCGCGCAGCGGCATGCGCTGGATCGATGCGCCGGTTTCCGGCGGCACGCCGGGCGCCGAGGCCGGCAGCCTGGCGATCATGGCCGGCGGCCGGGTGGAGGACATCGAGCGCGTCCGCCCCGTTCTCGCCCACCTCGGCCAGCGCCTGACGCGCATGGGCGAGGTCGGCGCCGGCCAGGTGACCAAGGTGTGCAACCAGATGATCGTCGCCTGCAACGCCCTGGTGATCGCCGAAGTGGTGGCCCTGGCGGAGAGCGCCGGGGTCGACGCCAGCCTGATCGCCCCGGCCCTGGCCGGCGGTTTCGCCGATTCCAAGCCCTTGCAGATCCTCGCCCCGCAGATGGCCGAGAGCCGCTTCGAGCCGATCAAGTGGCACGTGCGCACCCTGCTCAAGGACCTGGACACCGCGGTGAAGCTGTCCCGCGAGCAGGGCTCGGCCACGCCCATGAGCGGCCTGGCCGCGCAACTGATGCGCCTGCACGGCAGCCAGGGCCACCTGGCGCACGACCCGGCCACCCTGGTTGAGCAGTACCGCCAACCCCGCGATTGAGGAATGCCGCCATGCCGATCTGCGCCAACCTGTCCCTATTGTTCACCGAGCTGCCGCTGATCGAGCGCGTGCGCGCCGCCGCCGAGGCCGGTTTCGCCGGGGTGGAGATCCAGTTTCCCTACGAGGTGCCGGCCGCGGCATTGCAGGCCGAGCTGCAACGCAGTGGCATGCCGCTGGTGCTGTTCAACCTGCCGGCCGGCGACCTGATGCAGGGCGGCGCCGGGCTGGCCGCGGTGCCGGGGCGCGAGGCGCAGTTCGCCGCCGGGCTGCGCCAGGCCCTGGACTACGCCGAGGTGGCGCGGCCGCAGAAGATCAACGTGCTGGCCGGGCGCCTGGCCGAGGGCGTCGAACGCGAGCAGGCGCTGGCGCTGCTGGCCGAACACCTGCGGCAGACCGCCGAGGCCTTCGCCGGGCGCGGCATTGCGGTGCTGATGGAGGCGATCAACCTGCACGACATGCCCGGCTTCCTGCTCAACACCCCGCAGCACCTGCTGGACCTGCTGGCGCGCGTCGGCCACCCGAACCTGGCAGCGCAGCTGGACTTCTACCACATGGCGCGCATGGGCCTGGACCTGGCGGATTGCGTGCGCCAGCTGCAAGGGCATATCGGCCACGTGCAGTTCGCCGACGCCCCCGGGCGCGGCGAGCCGGGTAGCGGCGAACTGGACTTCGAGCCGGCGCTGGCGGCCCTGCGGGCCCAGGGCTACGCCGGCTGGCTGGGCGCCGAATACCGCCCGGCTGGCGCCACCAGCGCTGGCCTGGGCTGGTTGCCGGCTTGGCGGGAACGTCTGAAATCGGCCTGAGCCGACAAACGTTGTATCGATTCAGTGGCAAATTTGACACTTTTTTGACTAACTGATCAGTAGATTCGGCGCGCCCGCCGTGACGGTGGGCGATGCCGTTCTTCCGCTGCGCCCAGTCAAGGAGTGCCTCGATGTCCGAGGGCAACCGCCGCCTGTTACCCACGATCAGTTCCAACCGCCTGGTGCTGCTGTTTTCCCTGGCCCTGGTGCTGTTCTACAACCTCGCCACCTGGAAGGCCCTGGACGGCCTGGTGCCGTTGCAGGGGGCGTACCGCATCGCCTTCTTCGCCTCCTTCGGCGTCTTCCTCTGGGCCGCCTTCAGCCTGCTGCTGACCCTGGTGTCGTTCCGTCCGCTGCTCAAGCCGGCACTGACCCTGGTGGCGTTGTGCTCGGCGGCGGCCGCCTACTTCATGAACAGCTACGGCATCGCCATCGACACGGTGATGGTGCAGAACGTCTTCGAGACCAACCCGGGCGAGGCCGAGGCGCTGTTCAGCGGCCGCCTGGTGGCCTACCTGCTGCTGCTCGGGGCGCTGCCCTCGGCGCTGGTCTGGGCGCTGCCGGTGGCTTACAAGCCGTTCCTGCGCGGGCTGCTGAACAAGGTGCTGGTGGCGTTCGCCTGCGTGGCCGCAGTGGCGGTGATGGTGGGCGGCTTCTATTCCACCTACGCGCCGATCTTCCGCGAGGAAGACAAGCTGACCCACTTCATCAACCCGACCAACTACATCTACGCCGTGAGCAAGTACGGCAAGCAGCGCCTGGGCATCAAGAAGGCCGACCTGGTGGTGCAGAAGATCGGCGAGGACGCGGTGCAGAGCGCCAAGGCCGCGCAGCGGGCGAAGAAGTCGCTGTTCGTCTTCGTCGTCGGCGAGACCGCGCGGGCCGACCACTTCTCGCTCAACGGCTACGCCCGCGAAACCAACCCGGAGCTGGCGAAGCTGGATATCCTCAACTTCACCCAGGTGCATTCCTGCGGCACCTCCACCGCGGTGTCGGTGCCCTGCATGTTCTCCAAGTTCCCCCGCGAGGACTACAGCGACAAGAAGGGCAAGACCTACGAGAGCCTGCTGGACGTGCTGCAGCGCGCCGGCCTGCAGGTGATCTGGCTGGACAACAACAGCGACTGCAAGGGCACCTGCCTGCGCGTGCCGCACCGCGACATCCCGAAGAACCAGCCCGGCCCGTTCTGCGACGGCAACCGCTGCCTGGACGAGGCCCTGCTGCAGGACCTGCAGGCATACATCGACGGCCTGAAGGACAACGCCATCATCGTCCTGCACGCCGACGGCAGCCACGGCCCGGAGTACTACGACCGCTACCCGGCGGACATGGAGCGCTTCAAGCCGGTGTGCCGCACCAACCAGCTGGGCAGCTGTTCGAAGGACGAGCTGGTGAACGTCTACGACAACACCATCCTCTATACCGACTTCTTCCTGTCGAAGGTGATCGATCTGCTGAAGAAGAACAGCGACAGGTACGACACCTCGATGCTCTACGTCTCCGACCACGGCGAGTCGCTGGGCGAGAACGGCGTGTACCTGCACGCCGCGCCCTACGCCATCGCCCCGGCGGCGCAGGTCCACGTGCCCATGGTGATGTGGTTCGGCCCCTCGACCCTGCGCGACCTGGGCATCGACCGCGGCTGCCTGGCCGGCAAGCGCGACGAGCAGGACCTGAGCCACGACAACCTGTTCCACTCGGTGCTCGGCCTGCTGGACGTGCGCACCAGCCTGTACCAGCCGGGCCTGGACATCTTCCACTCCTGCCGCGGCAACGCTGTGGCGGCGGGCGAATGACGCCGATGCCGTAGCCTTCTGCTTTTCGTAGGAGCGAGCTTGCTCGCGAACAGAGTCCGCAGCGGGGCTCGTTCGCGAGCAAGCTCGCTCCTACAGGGTGGGGGCTCCAGGTGAAAAAAAGGCCGTGCGGGGTGACCCGCACGGCCTTTTTCGTTTCGTGGGTTGCCGTTACTTGTCGCGAACCAGCAGCACCGGGCGGTTGCTGACGCGCAGCAGGCCCTCGGCCACGCTGCCCAGCATCAGCCGGCGCACGCCGCGGCGGCCGTGGGTGCCCATGACGATCACGTCGGCCTTGGCGTCCTCGGCCTCCAGCTCGATGCGTTCGGCGATTTCCTCGCTGGCGCGCTCCTGGCACACGCGGTCGAACTTTGCCTTGACCTTGTCGCCCACCTGCTCGCGGGCCTTGGCCAGCACGTCGTCGGCGGCCTTCAGCGCGGCTTCGCGCAGCGGCTCGGGGTTGTAGTAGACGGCATAGTCGGGCAGGTGGCGCAGCGGGCTGTCGACGATGGTGATGACGCGCAGCTCGCCGCCCGTCAGTTGCGCCAGCTTGACCGCCTCGCCCAGCGCGCGGTCGGAAACCGGGCTGCCGTCCACTGCTACCAGAATGCGCTCGTACATGATGTATCCCTCAATGAGTGGCTTGGTGGGAAAACTCTAGCTCTCCCCGGGGTGGATTCCCTTGCGCAGCGTCAATAGTAGACCGTGAGGGCGGATGTGCCGGCGGAAGGGGCTCCGCGCGAGCGGACTTCGTCCGCGGTTTCGCGCGCAGGGCGCGCTCCTACATGGGAATGGTGAGGGTGGGGCAGCGTAGGAGCGGATCTCATCCGCGAATCGCGCCGGATCGCCCGGCTATCGCGGACAAGGTCCGCTCCTACGGGGGAGGCACGTTGTGCTCCCCTGCAACCTATAGGAGCGGGCCCTGCCCGCGATTTCGCGCGCAGGGCGCGCTCCTACATGGGAATGGTGTGGGTGGGGCAGCGTAGGAGCGGATCTCATCCGCGAATCGCGCCGGATCGCCCGGCTATCGCGGACAAGGTCCGCTCCTACGGGGGAGGCACGCTGTGCTCCCCTGCAACCTGTAGGAGCGGGCCCTGCCCGCGATTTCGCGCGCAGGGCGCGCTCCTACATGGGAATGGCGAGGGTGGGGCAGCGTAGGAGCGGATCTCATCCGCGAATCGCGCCGGATCGTCCGGCTATCGCGGACAAGGTCCGCTCCTACAGGGGGACGCCAATTGGGCAGGCATGAAAAAGGCCGCCGCGGTTTCCCGGGGCGGCCTCTTGGGCGTGGCGCGGATCAGCCGGCGACCAGTACGCGGATCGCCTCCAGGCGCAGCGAGGCCTTGTCCAGCAGGGCGACGCTCTCGTCGCGCTGGGTGCGCAGGGCTTCCAGTTCGCTGTCGCGCACGCTGGGGTTGACCTGCCTGAGCGCGGTCAGACGCGCCAGTTCCTCGTCCAGGCTCGCCACCAGTTGCTGGCGGGCCTTCTCCACGCGCTCGGCGTGGCGCGGGGCGATCCTGGCCTCGCCGATGGCGAACTGCTTGGCCAGCACGTCGCGCTGGGCCTGGACGAACTTGTTGGCGCTGGCGCGCGGCACGCTTTCCAGCTGCTCGTGCAGCGTTTCGAAGGCCACCCGGGCGGCCAGGTCGTTGCCGTTGGCGTCGAGCAGGCAGCGCAGCGCCACCGGCGGCAGGAAGCGCCCCAGCTGCAGCTTGCGCGGGGCCACCGCCTCGCTGACGAAGAGCATCTCCAGCAGCACGGTGCCGGGCTTGAGCGCCTTGTTCTTGATGATCGCCACCGAGGTGTTGCCCAGCGAGCCGGACAGCACCAGGTCCATGCCGCCCTGCACCATGGGGTGTTCCCAGGTGAGGAACTGCATGTCCTCGCGGGCCAGGGCCTGGGCGCGGTCGTAGGTGACGGTCACGCCCTCGTCGTCGCCCAGGGGGAAGCTGGCGTCGAGCATCTTCTCGCTGGGCTTGAGGATCAGCGCGTTCTCGGAGTGGTCCTCGCTGTCGATGCCGTAGGTGTCGAACAGCTTCTCCATGTAGATCGGCAGGGCGAACTGGTCGTCCTGTTCCTCGATCTCTTCCACCAGCGCCTCGCCCTCGCCGGCGCCGCCGGAATTCAGCTCCAGCAGGCGGTCGCGGCCGCTGTGCATTTCCGCTTCCAGGGCCAGGCGCGCGGCCTGGCCTTCTTCGAGCAGGGCGGCGAAGGCATCGTCGTCGCTGCCTTCGAGCAGTTCCACCAGACGCGGGCCGTAGCGGTGCTGCAGGGCGTTGCCGGTGGGGCAGGTGGCGAGGAAGGCGTTGAGCGCCTGGTGGTACCACTGGAACAGGCGTTCCTGCGGGCTGTTCTCCAGGTGCGGCACGTGGATCTGGATGGTGTGCCGCTGGCCGATGCGGTCCAGGCGGCCGATGCGCTGTTCCAGCTGGTCCGGGTGGGCCGGCAGGTCGAACAGCACCAGGTGGTGGGCGAACTGGAAGTTGCGGCCTTCGCTGCCGATTTCCGAGCAGATCAGCACCTGGGCGCCGAATTCCTCGTCGGCGAAGTAGGCCGCGGCGCGGTCGCGCTCGAGGATGCTCATGCCCTCGTGGAACACCGTGGCCGGGATGCCCGAGCGCAGGCGCAGGGCGTCTTCCAGGTCCAGGGCGGTCTCGGCGTGGGCGCAGATCACCAGCACCTTGAACTGCTTGAGCATCTTCAGGGTGTCGATCAGCCATTCCACGCGGGGGTCGAAGCGCCACCAGCGGGCGTTCTCGTCGGTGTTGTCGTCGACTTGCGCCTGGAAGCTCACTTCCGGGTACAGGTCCGGGTGTTCGCCGACCGGCAGCTCCATGTATTCCACCGGGTTCGGCAGCGGGTAGCTGTGCAGCTGGCGCTCAGGGAAGCCCTGCACCGCGGCGCGGGTATTGCGGAACAGCACGCGGCCGGTGCCGTGGCGGTCCAGCAGCTCGCGGACCAGGCGCGCGCGGGCATCGTCGTCGCCGCCCTCGACGCTGGCCAGCAGCTCGTCGCCGGCTGCGCCGAGGAAGCCATGGATGGCCTCGCGCGCGGCGGGGGACAGGCGGCCCTGGTCGATCAGTTCCTGCACCGCCTCGGCGACCGGGCGGTACTGGCTGCTCTCGCGGCGGAAGGCCTCCAGGTCATGGAAGCGGTCCGGGTCGAGCAGGCGCAGGCGCGCGAAGTGGCTGTCCAGGCCCAGCTGTTCCGGGGTGGCGGTGAGCAGCAGCACGCCGGGGATGATCTGCGCCAGGGTTTCCACCAGCTGGTACTCGCGGCTGGCCTGCTCCGGGTGCCAGACCAGGTGGTGGGCCTCGTCGACCACCAGCAGGTCCCAGCCGGCGGCGCACAGGGCGTCCTGGGCGCGCTCGTCGGCGCGGATCCACTCCAGGGCCACCAGGGCCAGCTGGCTGTCCTCGAAGGGGTTGCTGGCGTCGCTTTCGGCGAAGCGCTCGCGGTCGAACAGCGCCACTTCCAGGTTGAAGCGCCGGCGCATCTCCACCAGCCACTGGTGCTGCAGGTTCTCCGGCACCAGGATGAGCACGCGGCTGGCGCGCCCGGAGAGCAGCTGGCGATGGATCACCAGGCCGGCCTCGATGGTCTTGCCCAGGCCCACTTCGTCGGCCAGCAGGACGCGCGGGGCGATGCGGTCGGCGACCTCGCGGGCGATGTGCAACTGGTGCGCGATGGGCTGGGCGCGGGCGCCGCCCAGGCCCCAGAGGGAGGATTGCAGCAGGCGGGTGCGGTGTTCCAGGGTGTGGTAGCGCAGGGCGAACCAGGGCATGGGGTCGATCTGCCCGGCGAACAGGCGGTCGCTGGCCAGGCGGAACTGGATGAAGTTGGACAGCTGGGTTTCCGGGAGTATCTTGGCGTCGTTGTGCGAGTTGATGCCGTGGTAGACCAGCAGGCCGTCGACCTCCTCGACCTCGCGGACGGTCATCTTCCAGCCTTCGAAGTGCGTCACCTCGTCGCCCGGGGCGAAGCGCACGCGGGTCAGCGGGGCGTTGCGTTCGGCGTACTGGCGGGTATCCCCGGTGGCCGGATAGAGCACGGTGAGCAGCCGTCCGTCGAGCGCCAGGATGGTGCCCAGCCCCAATTCTGCTTCACTGTCGCTGATCCAGCGTTGACCCGGTTGATACTGCGCCATGGACACCTCCCGCAAAAAGCCGGCTATGGTAACGGAACACGCGGCTTTCAGCGACGCCCGTTCGCACGCAGCGGCCGGGTGGCATCGCCGCCTTGGGGGGGCGATGGACCTGCGCCGGCTCCGCGCCGCCGGCCAGGACCGGGATGGATGCGGATTGTTCCGTGAAGTGTAGCGACGGCCCCGGCGCCTGCCGCCGCCAGCCGACAACCTGAAGCCCGCGAGGAGCCAGCGACAGCCATGATCCCGCCGATCCCCAGCGACGTACTGCCGGTCACCGCGCAGCAGGACCCGGCGCGCTCGCGCCCGGACGTCGCCCCGGTGGCGCCGGTGGTCCCTGCCACGGGCGATGCCGCCGTGGGCCTGGAGCGCCGCCCGGCGGAAATGACGCCGGAGGAAGAGTACCCGCAGCACCAGCGGCGCCGGCAGCAGGCGCAGGGCGAGGAGGCTGAGCCCGAGGCGCCGGAGGAGCCCGCCGACGACGGCCTGGGCGAGGCGCCGCGCAAGGGCGTGTGGATCGACATCGAGGTCTGAGCGCGCCGCGTAGTAAGCTGTCCTTTCCGACCCGCCTCCCGTCACCACCATGCTCTTCGCCGACGCGCCCATCCACCTAGAACACGCCGAGCTGCGCCTGATCCCGCACTGGTGCGATGAAGCCTGCGCCAAGGCCTGGTTCGCCGAACTGGTCGAGAATACTCCCTGGGAGCGGCCCAGCGTGCACCTGCACGGCCGCGACTACCCGGTGCCGCGCCTGGTGGCCTGGTACGGCGATGCCGAGGCCAGCTACCGTTACTCCGGGCTGGTGCACCGGCCGCTGCCATGGACGCCGCTGCTGGCGGAAATCCGCGAGCGCGTGCAGGCCGAGGCCGGCCAGCGCCTGAACGGCGTGCTGCTCAACTATTACCGCGACGGCCAGGATTCCATGGGCTGGCACAGCGACGACGAGCCGGAGCTGGGCCGCAACCCGCTGGTGGCCTCGCTGAACCTCGGCGGCACGCGGCGCTTCGACCTGCGCCGCAAGGGCCGCACGGCCATCGAGCACTCCCTGGCGCTGGATTCCGGCAGCCTGCTGGTCATGTCCGGCGCAACACAGCATTATTGGCAGCATCAGGTGGCCAAGACGCGGCGCCCGGTCGCCCCCCGCCTGAACCTGACTTTCCGCCTGGTGCATGCCTGATCATGAGCAACGACGACAAGCTGATCGACTTCAACGCCGAGCGCGACAAGCGCATCCACGACGTCCACGAGAAGCGCCTGCAGGAAGTGCGCAAGGCCTTCGAGCAGGCCCTGCCGCTGGGCAAGGCACGCAAGAAGGGCAAGGGCAAGCCGAAGAAGTGCTGAACCCGTCCCGCCCGCCTGCGAAAACCCCGCCCGAAGCCGCCCCGCGCGGCCATACACCGCAGCCCACCCCGCCTCGAACTTGATCTGGATCAGTTATCCGAAGCCCCGTGAACCGGGGCTTTGCGGCCATTGATCCAGGTCAATATCGCGCCCCCGGCCGACGCTAACCTGAGCCCATCTTCAAAACGCACAGGGATTCAGGAGGCCAGCATCATGTTCATCGACGAAGTGGTTCTCGCCGGCATTGTCACCGTTGGTCTGATGGTCCTGTTCTGCGGTGGAGTCGGATATTTCATCTGGAAGGACAGCCACAAGAAGGGCTGATCTCCTTCCCGATCACAGAGCACGCAAGGCACTTGGGGCGACTTCGGTCGCCCGTTTTTTTGCCTGCGATTTTTCATCGCGGACGGAGTCCGCTCCTGCATCCGTGCTTCCCACTCTTGCAGGCTACGCCGGAATGCTCTTCGTAGGAGCGAGCTTGCTCGCGAACGAACACGCTGCCATGCGGTTCGCGAGCAAGCTCGCTCCTACGAGAAGCCAGAAGCAGTGCCCGCCGGTATGGTAGGGCTCCGCCCGCGCAGGTCGCACGATGGCGAGGAGACACGCCATCGTAGGATGGGTTGAGCGAAGCGATACCCATCGCCACGACCGCATGGGTTTCGCAGGCTCAACCCATCCTACGAAGAGCATCTCGGCGCAGTCGGCTTCGAGGCAATGAATAAAAAACGCCGCTTCCCCCTCGGGGGAAAGCGGCGTTTTTTTGTGGGCGCGGATCAGCCGATGGTGATCGGCGGCAGCGCCGGCAGTTCGATGTCCAGCTTCTGCTTCGGCGCCAGCACCTCGGCTTCGCCTTCCACCACCGCCTCGCCGTTCTGGTTGAGCACGCGGGTGCCGATGCGCACGCGGTTCTTCGGCAGTTTTTCCAGCACTTCCAGCTCCACGTCGAGCACGTCGCCGATCTTCACCGGGCGGGTGAAGCGCAGGCTCTGGCCCAGGTAGATGGTGCCCGGGCCGGGCAGGGTGGTGGCGATGGCGGCGCTGATCAGCGCGCCGCTGAGCATGCCGTGGGCGATGCGCTCCTTGAACAGGGTGGTGGCGGCGTAGTCGGCGTCCAGGTGGACCGGGTTGCGGTCGCCGGAGACTTCGGCGAAGAGCTGGATGTCGCGCTCGCCGACCGGGCGCTGGAAGCTGGCCTTCTGCCCGACTTCGAGCTCGGCATAGGGAACGTTCTGCACCTGGGTCATGGCTTTTCCTCGTGGTTCGCGCCGGGACCGGCGGAAAGGATTCCGTCCAGCCAGGCGATCAGGTTGCGGGTGACCTCGTCGCGGTTGGTCTCGTTGAACAACTCGTGGCGGGCCTCGGGGTAGATCTGCGTCTGCACGTCGCGCAGTCCGGCGCGGCCCAGCGCCGCGGCTAGGTCGCGCAGGCGCTTGCCCTGGCTGACCGGGTCGCGCTCGCCGCCGATGATCAGCAGCGGCAGGGCCTTGTCGATGCGCGCCAGGTGCTGCACCGGGGTGATGTCCTCCAGGCCGCCGAGCAGGTCCAGCCACAGCTGGTTGCTGCAGCGGAAGCCGCACAGCGGGTCGCTGATGTACTTGTCCACCTCGCGGGTGTCGCGGCTGAGCCAGTCGAATTCCGTGCGGTTGGGCTTGAAGGCCTTGTTGAACGAGCCGAAGGAGAGGAACTCGATCAGCGCGCTGCGCCCCAGCGGGCCCTGGCGCCAGCGCTCGAAGCGGGCCACCAGGCGCGCGGCGCGGTACAGCGCGATGCTCTGGTAGTTGGAGCCGGAGAGCACCGCGCCTTGCAGCGTGGCGCTGTGCTGCAGCAGGTAGGCGGTGGCGATGTAGCTGCCCATGCTGTGGCCGAGCAGGACCACCGGCAGGCCGGGGTGCTGCTCGCGCACGTGGCGGTTGAGGCTGAGCAGGTCGCCCACCACCTTGCCCCAGCCGCCCTGGTCGGCGTAGTGGCCCAGGTCGCCGTGCTCGGCGGTGCGGCCGTGGCCGCGCTGGTCGATGGCGAACAGCGCCCAGCCGGCGGCGTTCAGCGCCTCGCCCAGGCGGGCGTAGCGCCCGGCGTGCTCGGCCATGCCGTGGGAGAGCATCACCACGCCCCTCGGCGCCTCGGCGGCCCAATGGTGGGTGTACAGCGGGGTCTGGTCGCTGGCGGTCAGCCAGTAGGCGGCGTACGGCATGGGCAATCCTTGTGCCGGCTCGGGGTGGCGGCATTCTAGCAGTGCCCGGCGCCGCGCAGCATCCCGCCAGCGGTGGCGCAAGATTCACGAGGTAAATGGGAACGGCCGGACTATTTGCGCTCCAGCGGGCAACTGCTACTTTGCGACGGATGCCCCAGCGCCGGATGCCCGAGGGAGCCGGCCGGGAACAGCCTTGCAGGTAATAAAGAGGACAACAGCCAATGCAAGCGGAATTCTGGAACGACAAACGTCCCGCCGGCGTGCCCAGCCAGCTCGACCTGGGCGCCTACAAGTCGGTGGTGGAAGTGTTCGAGCGCTCCTGCAAGCGCTTCGCCGACCGCCCGGTGTTCAGCAACATGGGCGTGACCCTCACCTACGCCGAGCTGGACCGCCTGTCCGCCGCCTTCGCCGCCTACCTGCAGCGCAACACCGACCTCAAGCCCGGCGAGCGCATCGCCGTGCAGATGCCCAACGTCCTGCAATACCCCATCGCCGTGTTCGGCGCCCTGCGCGCCGGCCTGGTGGTGGTCAACACCAACCCGCTGTACACCGCCCGCGAGATGCGCCACCAGTTCAAGGACTCGGGGGCGCGGGCGCTGGTCTACGTCAACCTGTTCGGCAAGCTGGTGCAGGAAGTGCTGCCGGACACCGGCATCGAATACCTGATCGAGGCGCAGATGGGCGACCTGCAGCCGGCGCTCAAGGGCCTGCTGGTCAACGCCGCGGTCAAGCACGTGAAGAAGATGGTCCCGGACTACCAGCTGCCCCAGGCGGTGCCCTTCAAGGAGGTATTGCGCCAGGGCCGCGGCCATGCGCTGCAACCGGTCAAGGTCGGCCTGGAGGACATCGCCGTACTGCAGTACACCGGCGGCACCACCGGCGTGGCCAAGGGCGCCATGCTCACCCACGGCAACCTGGTGGCGAACATGCTGCAGGTGGACGCCTGCCTGTCGCAGCACGGCCCCGACGGCCGCCCGCTGATGAACGAGGGCGGCGAGGTGATGATCGCGCCGCTGCCGCTGTACCACATCTATGCCTTCACCGCGAATTGCATGTGCATGATGCACAACGGCAACCACAACGTGCTGATCAGCAACCCGCGGGACATCCCCGGCTTCATCAAGGAGCTGAAGAAGTGGCGCTTCTCCTCGCTGCTGGGGCTGAACACGCTGTTCGTGGCGCTGATGGAGCACCCGGAGTTCAAGGACCTGGACTTCTCCAACCTCAAGGTCACCAACTCCGGCGGCACCGCGCTGGTTTCGGCCACCGCCGAGCGCTGGAAGGCCGCCACCGGCTGCACCGTGGTCGAGGGCTATGGCCTCACCGAGACCTCGCCGGTGGTCTCCACCAACCCCTACGGCGAGCTGGCGCGCCTGGGCACCGTGGGCATCCCGGTGCCGGGCACCGCGCTCAAGGTGATCGACGACGAGGGCAACGAGCAGCCCGTGGGCGAACGCGGCGAGCTGTGCGTGAAGGGCCCGCAGGTGATGAAGGGCTACTGGCAGCGCCCGGAGGCCACCGAGGAGGTGCTGGACGCCGAGGGCTGGCTGCGCACCGGCGACATCGCGGTGATCGACGAAGATGGTTTCGTGCGCATCGTCGACCGCAAGAAGGACCTGATCATCGTTTCCGGCTTCAACGTCTACCCCAACGAGATCGAGGATGTGGTCATGGCCCACCCGAAGGTGGCCAACTGCGCCGCGGTCGGGGTGCCGGACGAACGTTCCGGCGAGGCCGTCAAACTCTTCGTCGTGGCCCGTGAGCCGGGTCTGACGGTGGAGGAGCTGAAGGCCTACTGCAAGGAGAACTTCACCGGCTACAAGGTTCCCAAGCAGATCGTCCTCAAGGAGGCCCTGCCGATGACCCCGGTGGGCAAGATCCTGCGCCGCGAGCTGCGCGAGAGCGCCTGACCGGTTCGGCCGCAACAACCCTCTGAACGGAGGCCGGTCCGACGACCCGCCTCCGTTTTTTTCGTCTCACTTTCCCTGGCAGCGTCTTTGTCAGACAATCCAACAAGGCCGCAGCCCTTCTGGCACGGGCTTTTCCGACCGATAGACGGGTTGTGACCGATTTGCCTGCTTTTGGTCATTTTTATGACTGGGTAGGCTGTGTTTGGTGCTGGTCGGGTTTTGGCAAAGCTGCTACTCTCGGCCCGCTTTTCGCTCCCCGACTCAAGGGAAAGCGGCACAAACACAACAAAGAACCGCATACGCGGTAAAGATAAGCTGTTGCTTAGGAGTGGGCTTCCATGATCGACAATTTCTGGAAGGACAAATACCCAGCAGGTATCGCTGCCGAGATCAATGCCGACCAGTACCCGAACATTCTCGCGGTGCTCAAGGAGTCCTGCCAACGCTTTGCCAACAAGCCTGCCTTCAGCAACCTTGGCAAGACCCTGACCTACGGCGAGCTGTACCGCCTCTCCGGTGATTTCGCCGCCTACCTGCAGAACAGCACCGACCTGCAGCCGGGCGACCGCATCGCGGTGCAACTGCCCAACGTCCTGCAATACCCCATCGTGGTGTTCGGCGCCATGCGCGCCGGCCTCATCGTGGTCAACACCAACCCGCTGTACACCGCGCGGGAGATGGAACACCAGTTCAACGACTCCGGCGCCAAGGCGCTGGTGTGCCTGGCCAACATGGCCCACCTGGCCGAGGAAGTGCTGCCGCGCACCGGCATCCGCCACGTGCTCATCACCGAGGTCGCCGACCTGCTGCCGCCGCTCAAGCGCCTGCTGGTCAACGCGGTGGTCAAGTACGTCAAGAAGATGGTCCCGGCCTACCACATCGGCAACGCCGTCAAGCTCAACGACGCCCTGGCCAAGGGCCGCGGCAAGAGCGTGCGCGAGGCCTCGCCGAAGGCCGACGACGTCGCCGTGCTGCAGTACACCGGCGGCACCACCGGGGTGGCCAAGGGCGCCATGCTGACGCACCGCAACCTGGTGGCCAACATGCTGCAGTGCAAGGCACTGATGGGCGCCAACCTCAACGAAGGCTGCGAGATCCTCATCGCGCCGCTGCCGCTGTACCACATCTACGCCTTCACCTTCCATTGCATGGCGATGATGCTCACCGGCAACCACAACATCCTGGTGACCAACCCGCGCGACCTGAACGCCTTCTCCAAGGAGCTGGCGCAGTGGAAGTTCACCGGCTTCGTCGGCCTGAACACCCTGTTCGTCGGCCTGTGCAACAACGAGGCGTTCCGCAAGCTGGACTTCTCCAGCCTGAAGCTGACGCTCTCCGGCGGCATGGCCCTGCAACAGGCCGCGGCCGAGCGCTGGAAGGAAGTCACCGGCTGCTCCATCTGCGAAGGCTATGGCATGACCGAGACCAGCCCGGTGGTGTCGGTGAACCCGTTCCAGAACATCCAGATCGGCACCATCGGCATCCCGGTTCCGTCGACCCTGTGCAAGGTCATCGACGACGCCGGCAACGAGCTGCCCCTGGGCGAGCGCGGCGAGCTGTGTGTCAAGGGCCCGCAGGTGATGAAGGGCTACTGGCAGCGCCAGGAAGCCACCGACGAGATCCTCGACGCGGACGGCTGGCTGCGCACCGGCGACGTGGCGATCATCCAGGAAGACGGCTACATGCGCATCGTCGACCGCAAGAAGGACATGATCCTGGTCAGCGGCTTCAACGTGTACCCCAACGAGCTGGAAGACGTCCTCGCCACCCTGCCGGGCGTGCTGCAGTGCGCCGCCATCGGCGTGCCGGACGAGCGCTCCGGCGAGGTGATCAAGGTGTTCGTGGTGCCGCGCCCGGGCGTGACCCTGACCAAGGAGCAGGTGGTCAAGCACATGCACGACAACCTGACCGGGTACAAGCGTCCGAAGTACGTGGAGTTCCGCGAGAGCCTGCCGACCACCAACGTCGGCAAGATCCTCCGTCGCGAATTGCGCGACCAGGAGCTAAAGAAGGCCCAGGCCTGAGCCGATAACAAGAAACCCGCCCCACGGCGGGTTTTTTGATGCCGTCGCCCCTGCCTATGGAGGCTGCCACCGTGATTCCCTCCCTGCGCCTGCGCGCCAAGGTCCTGAGCCTGGCGCTACTCCCGATCCTGATCCTCACCCTGGTGCTCTGCGCCGTGGCCCTGGTGGCCCTGCAGCGGCTGTCCGGCCAGCAGGAAGAACAGATCCGCCAGAGCCTGATCGACGACCGCCAGGTCCAGCTCAAGCAGTTCGTCGACGTCGCCCTGGCGGCGGTCGGCCCGCAGTACCAGGCCGCGGCCGAGGGCGACGCGGCGGCGCGCGAGGCCGGGGTGGCGCTGCTCAAGCGCCTTGCCTACGGCAACGGCGGCTACTTCTGGGGCTACGACACCCGCTCGGTGCGCGTCTTCCAGGGCACCAGCGAAGAGCGCATCGGCGAAGACTTCAGCAGCTTCCGCGACCCCAACGGCGTCTACGCCATCCGCGAGCTGGTGCGTGCCGGCCAGGACGACAGCCACTACGTGCACTACAGCTTCACCCGCCCGGGCAACAGCGCCGTCGTGCCGAAGATCGGCTACGCGCAGTACCTGCCGAAGTGGAACCTGGTGTTCGGCACCTCGCTGAACCTGGACGACATCGAGGAAGACGTGGCCAAGGCCCGCGAACATCTGCACGGGCAGATCAACAGCCTGCTGACGCTGATGATCGGCTCGGCCCTGGCGCTGCTGGTGATCATCGCCCTGGTGGCGGTGCCCACCGGCAACGCCATCGTCCGCCCGCTGCTGCGCGTCAAGGCCAACCTCGACGACATGGCCGCCGGCGACGGCAACCTGACCCACCGCCTGCCGGTGGAAAGCCGCGACGAACTGGGCGAGCTGGCGCAGTCGTTCAACCGCTTCGTCGAGAAGATCCACACCCTGGTGCAACAGGTGGCCGGCACCACCGGGCAACTGTCCGGGCTGGTCGGCAACGTCGCCCAGCAGGCGCAGCGCTCGGAGCAGGCGATGGCCGGCCAGCGCAGCGAGACCGACCAGGTGGCCACGGCGATCAACGAAATGACCGCCGCTGCCCAGGAAGTGGCGCGCAGCGCCCAGCGCGCCGCCGATGCCGCCCGCGACACCGACCGCGAGGGCCAGGCGGCCAAGCGCGAGGTGGACCTGTGCGTGGCGCAGATCAACGACCTGGCCGGCGAGGTGAGCAGCAGCAGCGAGGCCCTGGACACCCTCAGCCAGGACGTGCGCGGCATCGTCGGCGTGCTGGAGGTGATCCGCTCCATCGCCGAGCAGACCAACCTGCTGGCGCTCAATGCCGCCATCGAGGCGGCGCGGGCCGGCGAGGCCGGGCGCGGCTTCGCGGTGGTCGCCGACGAAGTGCGCGCGCTGGCCAGCCGCACCCAGCAGAGCACCGGCGAGATCCAGCAGATGATCGACCGCCTGCAGGCCACCACCGCCGGTTCCGTGCAGGCCATGCAGCGCGCCAGCGAGATGGCCGGGCGCACCCGCAGCCAGGCCGACCAGGCCGGGCAGTCGCTGGACGCCATGGCCAACCTGATCGGCACCATCAACTCGATGAACGCGCAGATCGCCAGCGCCGCCGAGGAACAGACCGCGGTGGCCGAGGAGATCAACCGCAGCGTGCACCAGATCGCCGACGGCGTGGACCGGGTGGCCGAGGACGCCGTGCAGGGCGCGCGCACTGCCAGTGAGCTGAGCGGCCTGGGCGAGCGCCTGCGCCAGATGGTCGGCCAGTTCCGCATCTGATTCGCGCCTGAAACCCCGCCGCCACGCACTGGGCGTGGCGACGCGGGGCGTTACTCTGCGACAATCGCGCCTTTGCCCCTTTCCGGAAGCGGCCGCCGCCAGGCGCGCGGCCGCCTCCGGCACAGACGCCAGCTCAGCCGATGACCGACGTAACGCCCAGCCCCGAACAGCTCCTGCAACGCCTCGACCACGCGTTGATCCGCGACCGCCACCGCCTGCGCCGGCAGTTCCACGAACTGCGCAAGCACCCCGACGACGGCAAGCTGGCGCAGTGGGTGGAGCGCTTCCAGGCTTCCTGCGCCAAGGTCGAGGCGCGCCGCGCCAGCGTCCCGGCGATCCGCTACGACGACAGCCTGCCGATCGCCGCCAAGCGCGACGAGATCAAGGCCGCGCTGCTCAAGAGCCAGGTGGTGGTGATCGCCGGCGAGACCGGCTCGGGCAAGACCACCCAGCTGCCGAAGATCTGCCTGGAGCTGGGCCGCGGCAGCCACGGCCTGATCGGCCACACCCAGCCGCGCCGCCTGGCCGCGCGCAGCGTCGCCACGCGGGTGGCCGAGGAGATCGGCACACCGCTGGGTTCGCTGGTGGGCTACCAGGTGCGCTTCGAGGACCAGAGCGACGACAGCACCCTGGTCAAGCTGATGACCGACGGCATCCTGCTCGCCGAGACCCAGCACGACCGCTACCTGGAGCGCTACGACACCATCATCGTCGACGAGGCCCACGAGCGCAGCCTGAACATCGACTTCCTGCTCGGCTTCCTCAAGACCCTGCTGCCGCGCCGGCCGGACCTGAAGCTGATCATCACCTCGGCGACCATCGACCTGGAGCGCTTCTCGAAGCACTTCGGGGATGCGCCGATCGTCGAGGTTTCCGGGCGCACCTACCCGGTGGACACCTGGTACCGCCCGCTGGCCGCCGAAGTGGACGAGGACGGTGAAGCGCTGTTCGACGACCTTTCGGTGGACGAGGGCATCCTCCGCGCCCTGGACGAAATCGCCGCCCACGAGCGCGAAGTCGGCAAGCGCCCCGGCGACGTGCTGGTGTTCCTCCCCGGCGAACGGGAAATCCGCGACGCCGCGGACATGCTGCGCAAGGCCAACCTGCGCCACACCGAAGTGCTGCCGCTGTACGCGCGGCTGACCCCGGCGGAGCAGCAGAAGATCTTCGCGCCCATGCCGGGGCGCAAGATAGTGCTGGCCACCAACGTCGCCGAGACCTCGCTGACGGTGCCGGGCATCCGCTACGTGATCGACAGCGGCACCGCGCGCATCAGCCGCTACAGCTACCGCGCCAAGGTCCAGCGCCTGCCCATCGAGGCCGTGTCCCAGGCCAGCGCCAACCAGCGCAAGGGCCGCTGCGGGCGGGTCGAGCCGGGCATCTGCGTGCGTCTGTACAGCGAAGACGACTTCAACGGCCGGCCGGCCTTCACCGACCCGGAGATCCTCCGTACCAACCTGGCGGCGGTGATCCTGCAGATGCTCCACCTGCGCCTGGGCGACATCGAGGCCTTCCCCTTCATCGAGCCGCCGGACGGCAAGGCGATCAAGGACGGCTTCACCCTGCTGCAGGAACTCTCGGCGGTGAACCGCGAGGGTCAGCTGACGCCGCTGGGCCGCCAGCTGGCGCGTCTGCCGGTGGACCCGCGGCTGGGCCGCATGCTGCTGGAAGCGGCCCACCAGGGCAGCCTGAACGAAGTGCTGACGGTGGCCAGCGCGCTCTCCGTGCAAGACCCGCGCGAACGCCCGATCGAACGCCAGCAGGCCGCCGACCAGGCCCATGCGCAGTGGAAGGACCCGGATTCGGACTTCGCCGCGCTGATCAACCTCTGGCGCGGCTTCGAGGAACAGCGCCAGGCCCTGGGCTCCAACGCCCTGCGCGCATGGTGCCGGAAGAACTTCCTCAACTATCTGCGCCTGCGCGAATGGCGCGACGCGCACCGCCAGCTCACCCTGATCTGCCGCGAACTCAAACTCCCCTTCGGCAAGGGCGATGCTTCTCGTAGGAGCGAGGGGGGCGCCTCAGTCATTGCTCGCGAACAACCCAACGCTCCGAAACCCCAGGCCGGCAAAGACGCAAAGAGCGTTCGCGAGCAAGCTCGCTCCTACAAAGACGGGGAGCAGCCCAAGCGCGACATCGACTACGCCGCCGTGCACAAGGCCATCCTCTCCGGCCTGCTCAGCCAGATCGGCCAGAAGTCCGAGGACGGCGACTACCTGGGCGCGCGCCAGCGGCGCTTCTGGGTCCACCCCTCCAGCGTCATCGGGCGCAAGAAGCCGCAGTGGATCATGGCCGCCGAACTGGTGGAGACCACCAAGCTGTTCGCCCGTATGGTCGCCAAGATCGAGCCGGACTGGCTGGAGCCCCTGGCCGCGCACCTGGTGAAGAAGAACCACCTGGAGCCGCACTGGGAGAAGAAGCGCGGCCAGGTGGTGGCCTACGAGCAAGTGACCCTCTACGGGCTGATCATCGTCGGCCGCCGCGCCGTGCACTACGGCCCCATCGACCCGCCGGTGGCCCGTGAGCTGTTCATCCGCGAGGCCCTGGTGCGCGGCGAGATCAACAGCCGCGCCAGGTGCCTTGCCGCCAACCGCCAGTTGCTGGAGAAGCTCGACGAGCTGGAAGCTAAGGCGCGCCGCCGCGACATCCTCGCCGACGAGGAAACCCTGTTCGCCTACTACGACGCGCGTCTGCCGGCGGACATCTACCAGACCGCCAGCTTCGAGAAGTGGTACGAGCGCGAGCACAAGCAGCAGCCCGACCTGCTGATCATGCGCGAGGAAGACGTGCTGGCCCGCGATGCCAGCGAAGTCACCGCCGGCCTCTACCCGGACCGCCTGCGCCTGGGCGAGCTGCAGCTGCCGCTGACCTACCACTTCGAGCCGGGCCACCCGCGCGACGGCGTGACCCTGCGCGTACCGGCGCCGCTGCTGCCGCAACTGCCCGCCGAGCGCCTGGAATGGCTGGTGCCGGGCCTGCTGGAAGCCAAGTGCGTGGCCCTGGTGCGCAACCTGCCCAAGGCCATCCGCAAGAACTTCGTGCCGGTGCCGGACTTCGTCCGCGCCGCGCTGGGCAAGATGACCTTCGCCGAAGGCGCGCTGCCCGGGGCCCTGGGCCGCGAGCTGCAACGCATGACCGGCAGCCGCGTGGCCGAGGAAGCCTGGGCCGAGGCCGCCGCGCTGGTGGAAAGCCACCTGCGCATGAACATCGAGGTGGTGGACGCCCGCGGCAAGTTCCTCGGCGAAGGCCGCGACCTCGCCGAACTCACCGCGCGCTTCGCCGAAGCCAGCCAGGCCGCCCTGGCCATCCCCCAGGCCGACAAGCCGCAGAAGCCGGTGGAAGCCAAGGGCTTCGCCGAGGTGGCGGAAAAGGCCCAGCAGAAGATCGCCGGGCTGTCGATGACGGTCTACCCGGCGCTGGTGGAAGAGGGCGGGGTGGTCAAGGAAAACCGCTTCCCGACCCAGGCCGAGGCCGAGTACCAGCACCGCCGCGCCCTGCAGCGCCTGCTGCTGCAGCAACTGGCCGAGCCGGCCAAGTTCCTGCGTGGCAAGCTGCCGGGCCAGACCGAGATGGGCCTGCTGTACCGCGAACTGGGCCGCGTCGAGGCGCTGGTGGAAGACATCCTCCTGGCCAGCCTGGACGCCTGCATCCTCGAAGGCGAGGCCAGCCTGCCCCGAGACGGCGCGGCCCTGGCTTCGCTGGCGGAGAAAAAACGCGGCGCCTGGACCGAACACGCCGAACGCATCGCCCGCCTGGTGCTGGACATCCTCAAGCTCTGGCACGGCCTGCAGAAGCGCTTCAAGGGCAAGGTCGACCTGGCCATGACGGTGCCGCTCAACGACGTGAAGGGGCAACTGGCCAACCTGGTCTATCCCGGCTTCGTTCGCGACACCCCGCTGGAATGGCTGAAGGAATACCCGCGCTACCTCAAGGCCGTGGAACAGCGCCTGGACAAGGTCGCAGGGCAAGTCCAGCGCGACCGCGTGTGGAGCGGCGAGATGGCCGGCTACTGGGACCAGTACAAGGCCCGCCAGGCCAAGCACGCCCAGGAAGGCAAGCGCGACCCGGAACTGGTGCTGTACCGCTGGATGCTGGAGGAATACCGCGTATCGCTGTTCGCCCAGCAACTGGGGACCAAGGTGCCGGTGTCGGACAAGCGGCTGAGCAAGCAGTGGGGCCAGGTCGAGGCCTGACGCAGGGCTGATCGCTTTTGGTAGGAGCGGACTCCGTCCGCGATGGGCCGAGCCTGCGCACAGAACATCGCGGATAAGCGAGCATGGCTTTTCGTAGGATGGTGTTGAGCGAAGCGATACCCATCACCGCAACCGCATGGGTTTCGCAAGCTCAACCCATCCTACGAAAAGCGCCTCGGCGCGGCCGGCAAGATAGTCGCCCCTACAGGCGTACCGCTCAACCCCGCTCCGGAATCCCCAACCCCCGCTGCACCGCCGGCCGCGCCAGGAACGCCTCCAGCACCCGCTTCACATTGCCGAAGCGCTCGAACTGCACCAGGTCACCCGCTTCGTAGAAGCCCACCAGGTTGCGCACCCAGGGGAAAATGGCGATGTCGGCAATGCCGTACTCCTGGCCCATCACCCAGTCGCGGCCTTCCAGGTGCTGGTCGAGCACGCCGAGCAGCCGCCGGGACTCCTCCACGTAGCGGTTCAGCGGCCGCTTGTCCTCGATCTCGCGGCCGGCGAACTTATTGAAGAAGCCCAACTGGCCGAACATCGGCCCGATGCCGCCCATCTGGAACATCAGCCACTGGATCGCCTCGTAGCGTCGCGCCGGGTCCTTGGGCAGCAGTTGGCCGGTCTTGTCGGCCAGGTAGATGAGGATGGCGCCGGACTCGAACAGCGCCAGCGGCTGGCCGCCGGGGCCGTTGGGGTCGAGGATGGCGGGAATCTTGTTGTTCGGGTTCAGCGAGAGGAATTCCGGGCTGAACTGGTCGTTGCGCTCGAAGCTGACCAGGTGCGGCTCGTAGGCCAGGCCGGTTTCCTCCAGCATGATCGAGACCTTCACCCCGTTGGGCGTGGGCAGCGAGTACAGCTGCAGGACGTCGGGGCGGGTGGCGGGCCATTTGCGGGTGATCGGGAAGTCGGCGAGCGAAGGCATGGGAACTCCGGTCTGAAAGTCGAACGCCCAGCATACGCCGCCGATCGCGCAGGGGGGAGGTGCCAGCGGCGCCGCGAGCCGGTATGGTGCCGTCTCCGATCCACCGCTCAAGGACAGCGCCATGAGCCTGCAAGGCACCTACGATGCGCAGAACATCTTCGCCCAGATCATTCGCGGCGACGCCCCCTGCTACAAGCTGTACGAGGACGACGACGTGCTCGCCTTCCTCGACCTCTTCCCGCAGTCCCACGGCCATGCGCTGGTGGTGCCCAAGCGCAGCGCCGCGCGCAACATCCTCGAAGTCGACCCCGATGCGCTGTGCAAGGTGATGGGCGTGGTGCAGCGCCTGACCCGCGTGATAGTCGAGGAGCTGAACCCCGACGGCGTGCAGGTGGCCCAGTTCAACGGCGCGCCCGCCGGGCAGACGGTGTTCCATATCCACGTGCACATAGTGCCGCGCTACGCCGGCCAGGGCCTGGGCATCCACGCTGCGCAGAAGGCCGACCCGGCCGAGCTGGAGCAACTGCAGGCGCGCCTGGTGCGACGCATCAACGGGTAAGCCGGGGAAGGGCGGGGCCGTGGCCCCGCCCGGGCATCAACGCTGGGCCGGGAGGATGTCGAAGCCTTTGTTGGCGTCGCTGAGGATGCGGAACTGCGCGGTCTCGCCGGCGGCGAGGTCCACCAGCAGTTCGCGGCGCAGCAGGCCCTTGCTGCACAGGCCCTCGCCCTGTTCGTCGGCGCCGATGCCGACGATGTGCTGGCCGGGCGGCAGCTGGAAGCTGGCGGTCTCGCCCACGGCGATGCGCGCGGCCAACTGGCGGTCGATCTTGAAGGCGACCATGCAGCCGCCGCCGAGGAAGCCCAGGTCGCGCTCGACCTCGACCTTGGCGTCGCCCTGGGCCTCTTGCTGGAAGCCCAGCAAACGGTCGGCGGGCACCGGGCCGGTTTCCTTGGCCTGGTAGGACGAGCAGCCGGCCAGGGCCAGCAGGGACAGCGAAGCGATCAGTACGCGCATGGGCGCCCTCCGTGGTTGGGGTTCCTCGAAGGCTAGCGCAGCGGCGATGAAGCTGCCGTGAATTCAGCGTGGCGGCGTTGGTCGCCATGCTTGCACCGTCCGGCGGGCGACGACCGGCTGTCATGCCGGGCGGGCGGACTGGCTAGACTCCATCCACGCGGATGGGCGGTCGTTTCGTCCAGCGCTCCGCCATGCCGGGCGGGGCCAGGGAAAGGTAGCCATGCACGACAAGGCCAAAGCCAATGCGCCGGGGGAGCCGGCGGCCAGCACCAGCGGACTGGACCTGGCCGACCAGCGCCTGCTGATGCGCCTGATCTTCTTCTGCACCGGGCTGACCCTGGGAATCTTCTCGGTGCTCCAGTGCCTCAACGGCAACTACCTGCTGGCGGGCCTGGAGGCGCTGGTCTGCGCGCTGCTGCTCTGGGCCACCTCGCGCCTGGCGCGGGTGCGCGACCTGACGCCGTGGATCTACGCCTACCTGCTGCCCACCTTCTGCTTCCTGGTCTACATCATCATCATGCCGCAGGCCTCGGCCACGGCCTTCGTCTGGCTCTACCTGATGCCGGTGATGGCCTACCTGCTGCTGGGCGCCTGGCGCGGCTTCCTGCTCTCGGTGCCCTTCGTCGGCGTGGCCGCGCTGCTCTACCTGCGCCAGCACCCGCTGCGCCTGGACGCCCCGGGGATGATCGACCTGGGCAACGCCATCCTCTGCGGCCTGCTGATCATGGCCTTCGTGCACATCTACGAAACCCGCCGCGCCCAGGCCCAGCAGTTGCTGCAGCGCCTGGCGCTGAGCGACGCGCTGACCGGCGTGGCCAGCCGCGAGGCGTTCCAGCGCGCGGTGCTGCGTTGCCTGGAGGATTCCCGCGGCAACGGCCAGCGCTGGGTGCTGGTGCTGCTGGACGTGGACCACTTCAAGGACGTCAACGACCGCTGGGGCCACGACGCCGGCGACAAGGCCCTGCAATACCTCTGCGCCCGGCTGCGCCTGCACCTGCGCGCCGGCGACATGATCGGCCGCCTGGGCGGCGAGGAGTTCGCCCTGCTGCTGCGCAACACCGTCCGCTTCGACGCCGCGCCGCTGGTGGAGCGCCTGCGCACGGATCTGGCGGCCAACCCGCTGCTGTACCGCGGCCATGTCATCCCGCTGTCGGCCACCTTCGGCCTGGCCGAGTGGCCGGTGGACGGCGACGACGCCGAGGCCCTGTACCGTTGCTGCGACCACCGCCTGTACCGCGGCAAGGCCCAGGGGCGCAACCGCCTGGTCTGCGGCGACGGCTAGGCCGGCACCGGGCGCGGCGCCCAGGCCTGCTTCAGGCGCCGGCCCAGGCGCAGTTCCACCCATTCGTAGCTCAGCCAGGACAGCAGCAGGATCGCCGGCAGGCACAGCGCCAGCGTCTGGTACGGACCGAGGCCCAGGCGCTGGTGCAGCCAGTAGCTGGCCAGCCACAGCACTATCACGTGGACCAGGTACACCGAATAGCTCCAGTCGCCCAGCGCCTTGAGCGGGCGGCAGCCGGCGAACCATGGCTCCAGCGCCACGCAGGCGGCCACCAGCACCGCGCTGGGCAGGCCCCAGGTCAGCGGGCGCCAGGGATGGTCGGCGGGGAAGTGCAGCAGCACCAGCACCGCGCCCAGCGCCAGCGGTAGTGCCAGCGATGCCCGCAGGCGCAGCAGGCCGCGGCGGTACAGCTCGGCCAGCAGCAGGCCGAAGAGGAATTCGCAGACGATGGGGTTGCGGTAGAAATTGCTCAGCCACGGCGCCTTCGCCAGCACGCCGCTGACCAGCGCTAGCAGCGCGCCCACCAGCCAGGGGCGCCAGCGTTCGCCCACGGCGAAGGAGAGGGCGAACAGCAGGTAGAAGAGCATCTCGAAGTTCAGCGTCCAGCCCACCGGCAGGATCGGGTAGAAGCCGAAGCCGCCGGGGTTCTGGCTGGGCAGGAACAGCAGCGACAGCAGCAACTGCGGCAGGGCCACGCCGTAGACCGGCATCAGGTTGCCGAAGGCGTAGAGGATCAGCGCGGTGATGGCGGTGTACAGCCAGTAGGCCGGGGCGATGCGTGCCAGCCGCTGGGCCAGGAAGGTCAGGCCGGGCACCTGGCGCCCGGCGCAGGACAGCTGGATGACGAAGCCGCTGAGGACGAAGAAGATGTCCACCCCGACCTGGCCGCGGGTGGACAGCAGGCGCCCGCCGAGGCTGTCGGCGCGAAAATCGAAGAACACCTGCATGAAGTGATGGAACACCACCAGCCAGGCGGCCAGGGCCCGCAGCGCCTGAAGGGAAACCAGCATTGCTACCTCTGTGCTTGCCAATGAAAAGGGGCGCCGGCGGGCGCCCCTTTCCTCGACAGCGGTTTTCCCGCCGGGGTTCAGCGCACCTGCCCGGTGGCATGCGGGCACTCGCCCCAAGGGCATTTGCGCAAGAGCGCAGGGCGCTTCCGCCAACTCGCCTGGATGGCCTGGCTATAGCGGCTTTCGGGAATTTCAATCACCGGCCGGTACAAGGTCTGTATGCTGGAAAACTGCGCCGCGGTAGCGGCATTTCCCGGCGATTTGCCGCATAATCGGCGGTTATTCGAGCGCCGCGCAGCGCCGTCGCCGTTGGGCGGTGGAAGATGCCAGCGCGCCACCTTCGATGGCACACTGCCTGGTCATCAGGCCGTGCCCTCAGGCCCACGCGGGCCGAACCCCTTTTGCAGTGCCGGCCCGCGGGCGGGCACATCGATGCCTAACCATGCTGCCGGGGCCGGCAGCCAGATTGAGAAGAGGATTGACCGTGCATAAAGTCGTGATCAGCGGAACCGGTCTCTATACCCCGCCGTTCAGCATTTCCAACGATGAACTGGTGGAGTCCTTCAATGCCTACGTCCGCCAGTACAACGACCAGCACGCCGAAGCCATCGCCAAGGGCGAACTGGAAGCGCTGAGCGAATCCAGCTCGGCGTTCATCGAGAAGGCCTCCGGCATCAAGAGCCGCTTCGTGGTCGACAAGCAAGGCATCCTCGACCCGCAGCGCATGGTCCCGCGCATCCCCGAGCGCAGCAACGACGACTGGGGCATCCTCTGCGAGATGGCCGTGCACGCCGCCAAGGAGGCGCTGCAGCGCGCCGGCCGCAGCGCGGCGGACATCGACGGCGTCATCGTCGCCTGCTCCAACCTGCAGCGCGCCTACCCGGCGGTGGCCATCGAGGTCCAGGCCGCCCTCGGCATCCAGGGCTTCGGCTTCGACATGAACGTCGCCTGCTCCTCGGCCACCTTCGGCCTGCAGGCCGCGGCCAACGCCGTGCAACTGGGCCAGGCCCGCGCCATCCTGATGGTCAACCCGGAAATCTGCACCGGCCACCTGAACTTCCGCGACCGCGACAGCCACTTCATCTTCGGCGACGCGGCCACCGCGGTGATCGTCGAGCGCGCCGACCAGGCCATCGGCAAGCAGCAGTTCGACATTGTCAGCACCAAGCTGCTGACGCAGTTCTCCAACAACATCCGCAACAACTTCGGCTTCCTCAACCGCGCCGCGGAAGAGGGCATCGGCCAGCGCGACAAGCTGTTCGTCCAGGAAGGCCGCAAGGTGTTCAAGGACGTCTGCCCCATGGTCGCCGAGCTGATCGGCGAGCACCTGGCGCAGAACGACATCCCGGTCGGCGACGTCAAGCGCTTCTGGCTGCACCAGGCCAACCTCAACATGAACCTGCTGATCACCCGCAAGCTGCTCGGCCGCGACGCCGAGGCCCACGAGGCGCCGGTGATCCTCGACAGCTACGCCAACACCAGCTCGGCCGGCTCGGTGATCGCCCTGCACAAGTACCACGAGGACCTGCCCGCCGGTTCCATCGGCGTGCTCAGCTCCTTCGGCGCCGGCTACTCCATCGGCAGCGTGATCCTGCGCAAGCGCTGACCGGGTGGGCGAAGCCGACGGCGAACTGCTGGCGCGCCTGCGCGCCGGCGAGGACGCGGCCTTCCGCGAGATGGTCGCGGCCTACCAGGGCGCCATGCGCGCCGTGGCTTTGGCCATCGTCGGCAGCCCCCACGCCGACGAGGTGGTGCAGGACGCCTGGCTCGCCGTGGTGCGTCACCTGGACGGCTTCCAGGGGCGCTCCAGCCTCAAGACCTGGCTGCTGACCGTTACCGCCAACACCGCCAAGAGCAAGCTGCGCCAGGTGCGCCGGGAAGTCTCCCTGGACGACATGCCGGCGCCCCACGGCAGCATCGACGACAGCCGCTTCGCCGCCGACGGCCACTGGAGCGCCGCGCCCCTGGCCTGGCATTCGGACTCGCCCGAGGCCCTGCTGGCCGAGGACGAACTGCGCGAATGCCTGGAAAAGACCCTGCTGAGCCTGTCGGACATGCAGCGCAGCGTGGTCCTGCTGCGCGAGCGCCAGGGCCTGGAATTGCAGGAGATCTGTAATCTTCTGTCGCTTTCCCTCTCCAATGTCCGGGTGTTGCTGCACCGCGGGCGGCTGAAGCTGTTCGCCACCCTGGAGCATTTCGAGGAGACCGGCCAATGCTGACCTGCAAGGAACTGGTGGCCCTCTCCAGCGACCTGCTGGACAGCCAGCTCGGCCTGCGCGAGAAACTCGCGGTGCGCCGCCACCTGCTGCTGTGCCGCCACTGCCGGCGCTTCATCCGCCAGATGCGCCTGACCCAGGCGACAGTGCGCCGCCTGCCGGAAGACCGCGACACCGGCCTGGATCTGCTGGCCGCCCGCCTGGCCGAACTGCGCCGGGACCATTCGCGGCGCTGAGCGCAATTGCGCCGGGATGACCAGCTATCGCGGACAAGGTCCGCTCCAGGGAGGCGCCATCGTACGCGTAACTGTCTATTGGGTTCCCGCGTTCGCGGGAATGACGTCGGAAAACACGATTCTTACCCCGTCATTCCCGCGAACGCGGGACGCGGCTCCATCGCGAACAGCGCTTGCGCTGGCCCGAAGGGGAATAACCCAGAAAACAGTGTAGGAGCGGACCTTGTCCGCGATCGACGTGATTCGCGGATGAGATCCTGCGTTGCAGGCGAGCACGGCTTTTGTAGGAGCGAGCTTGCTCGCGAATGAGCCCCGCTGCGGAGTCTGTTCGCGAGCAAGCTCGCTCCTACGAAGAGCGCCTCGGCGCAGCCGGCAAGACAGTTGCTCCTACGAGCATCGCGGTGCAGCGAATCGGACCCCACCAAAGGTTGGGCTGGGCGCTGGCGGCGCTTTATCGGAAAGTGATTCCGACTGAATCTGCGCTCCATCACGTTTTAAAAATCTTGGGAATTTTCCCTTAGAACGTGAAGGCAATCGCGCTGTCGATATTTGCCGAGCATGACCGCTGAGTCATTGGAGGCAAAACGCCATCATCTGTGGCAGCATTCGCTCCTCGACTCCCCACCCGGTCCAGTTTTCCGCCACGGAGCGTCCGATGTACAAACTCTGCTTCTATGTTCCCGAGACTCACCTGGAGACGGTGAAGAAAGCGGTGTTCGCCGCAGGTGCAGGACGCATCGGTGCTTACGACAGCTGCTGCTGGCAGTCCCTCGGCCAGGGCCAGTTCCGCCCGCTGCAGGGCAGCAACCCCTTCCTCGGCTCGACCGGCCTCGTCGAGCAGGTGGCCGAATGGAAGGTAGAGATGGTGGTGGCCGACGAGCTGATCCACGACTCGGTCAAGGCGCTGAAGGCCGCGCACCCCTACGAGACGCCGGCCTTCGAGGTGTGGCGGCTGTCGGACATGGTCTTCTAGCCACCGCAAAATGAAAAAGGCGCCCGAAGGCGCCTTTTTTCATTGCCGCCTCAGGGGCGGATCTCGATCAGCGTGCCGTCCTTGACCAGGCTCCAGACCTCCTGCATGTCCGGGTTGGTCATGGCGATGCAGCCGTTGGTCCAGTCCAGGGTGGAGAAGTACCACTCCGGGTACTCGTCGCTCAGCGGGGTGCCGTGGATCATGATCATGCCGCCGGGCGACAGGCCCTTCTCGCGGGCGCGCACCACGTCGCGGGCGTTGGGGTAGGAGATGTGCATGGAGAGGTTGAACTTGTCGCTGGTCTTGCGCCAGTCGATCCAGTAGAAGCCCTCCGGCGTGCGGTTGTCGCCCTCGGCCAGCTTGGTGCCGCGCGGGCTCTTGCCCAGGGAGATGCGGTAGCTCTTGAGGATCTTGCCGTTGCTCAGCAGGTGCAGCTTGTGCTCGGACTTGAGCACCAGCACCTTGTCGATGCGGCCTTCCAGGGTCGGCGTCGCATTGGCCTGCGACAAGGCGGCAAAGGTCAGGCACAGAAAGGCAAGCAGCCAGCGCATGGAAAGACGATCCCCCGGATGTTCGATAAAGCGCCGCGATGCACGGCCCTGCAAAGTGTTCAGGTCTTCTTATAGTGGCCCGGCATGGGTGCTATGGCCTCGTTGCGCACCGGGAAGTCCTGCCTCTGCCGGTCGCTGAAGTAGCATTCTAAGGTACGGCCCACGGTGGGGAAAGCCAGCTCCGACCAGGGAATCGCCGATTCCTCGAACAGGCCCACCTCCAGGCTTTCCTCGCCGGCGGCGAAGTCCAGGTCGGCCAGCTCGGCGCGGAAGAACATGTACACCTGGCTGATGTGCGGCAGGTCGAACAGGGTATAGAGCTGCAACTGGCGCACGCGGGCGCAGGCTTCCTCCAGCGTCTCGCGGGCGGCGGCCTGCTCGAGGGTCTCGCCGTTCTCCATGAAGCCCGCCGGCAGCGTCCAGAAGCCCTGGCGCGGGGCGATGGCGCGGCGGCACAGGAGGATGCGCCCCTCCCACACCGGCAGGCAGCCGGCGACGATGCGCGGGTTCTGGTAATGCACCGTATGGCACTGGTCGCAGACGTAGCGTGGCCGGTTGTCGCCGCTGGGGATGCGCAGGCTCACGCTGGCGCCGCACTGACTGCAGAATTTCATGCACTTTCCCTGGGAATCGATACGTCCATCTTGCTCGCCGGAAGGCCCGCGCAGCAAGGGGGTGGGGCTTGGGGCGAGGCCGTCTTTCATGCCATGATTCCACAATTGAGAGAATGGCTTACACGCAGGATGTCCGCATGCTGGACGAGCTGCGCCGGCGTATCACGGCGCACACCCCCCAGGACCTGAACAGCGAGCAGCGCTTCCCCGAAGCGGCGGTGCTGCTGCCCATCACCCCCAGCGAGGAGCTGGTGCTGACCCTGCGCGCCACCGGCCTGTCGACCCACAGCGGCGAGGTGGCCTTCCCCGGCGGGCGCCGCGACCCCGAGGACGTCGACCTGATCCACACCGCCCTGCGCGAGGCCGAGGAGGAGATCGCCCTGCCGCCGAGCCTGGTGGAGGTGGTCGGGCCGCTGAGCACCCTGGTCTCGCGCCATGGCATCAAGGTGACGCCGTTCGTCGGTTTCGTCCCGGACTTCGTCGAGTACACCCCCAACGACGGCGAGATCGCCGCGGTGTTCAAGGTGCCGCTGGAGTTCTTCCGCGGCGACCCGCGGGAAATGACCCACCGCATCGACTACTTCGGGCGCAGTTGGTACGTGCCCAGCTACCGCTTCGGCGAATACAAGATCTGGGGCCTGTCGGCGATCATGGTCGTCGAGCTGGTCAACCTGCTGTTCGATGACCGCATCGACCTGCACCGAGCGCCGCCACAATTCATCAAGCTCAGCTGAGCGGCGCGTACAACAACGAGATGCCTGAGGAGCTACCGATGAAATACCGCCTGGGCGACGCCCGAGTCGAAACCCACCCCGACAGCTGGATCGCCCCGAACGCCGCGGTGATCGGCAAGGTGCGCCTGGACGCCGGCGCCAGCGTCTGGTTCAACGCCGTGCTGCGTGGCGACAACGAGCTGATCCACATCGGCGAGAACAGCAACGTCCAGGACGGCACCGTGATGCACACCGACATGGGCTTCCCGCTGAACATCGGCAAGGGCGTGACCATTGGCCACAACGTCATGCTGCACGGCTGCACGGTGGACGACTACAGCCTGATCGGCATCAACGCCGTGGTGCTCAACGGCGCGAAGATCGGCAAGTACTGCATCATCGGCGCCAATTCGCTGATCCCCGAGGGCAAGGTGATCCCCGACGGCTCGCTGGTCATGGGCTCGCCCGGCAAGGTGGTGCGCGAGCTGAGCGAGCAGCAGAAGAAGATGCTCGAAGCCAGCGCCGCCCACTACGTGCACAACGCCCAGCGCTACGCCCGCGGCCTGGCCGAGCAGGAAGAATGAGCCAGGAGCGCCCGGTGGCCTCGCCCTGCGTCTACGTCTGCACCCTGGACGATCAGGACCTGTGCATAGGCTGCCAGCGCACGGCCGACGAAATCACCCGCTGGGGCCGCATGGACAACGACGAGCGCCGCGAGGTGCTGCGCCTGTGTCATGAGCGCGCCCGTGAACAGGGCGTGCTGCTCTAGCGCGCCGACAGAACATACCCTTCCCGAGGTTGCACGCAATGCCCCGTATTGGAACCCCCCTGTCGCCCACGGCGACCCGCGTACTGCTCTGTGGCTCCGGCGAGCTGGGCAAGGAAGTGGTGATCGAACTGCAACGCCTGGGCTGCGAAGTGATCGCCTGCGACCGCTACGCCAACGCCCCGGCCATGCAGGTGGCGCACCGCAGCCACGTGCTGAGCATGCTCGATGGCGCCGCCCTGCGCGCGGTGATCGAGCAGGAGAAGCCGCACTACATAGTCCCGGAGATCGAGGCCATCGCCACCGCCACCCTGGTCGAGCTGGAGGCCGAGGGCTACACCGTGGTGCCCAGCGCCCGCGCCGCGCAGCTGACCATGAACCGCGAGGGCATCCGCCGCCTGGCCGCCGAGGAGCTGGGCCTGCCGACCTCGCCGTACCACTTCGCCGACTCCTACGAGGACTACGTCGCCGGTGTCGCGGCGGTGGGATACCCCTGCGTGGTCAAGCCGATCATGAGCTCCTCGGGCAAGGGCCAGAGCGTGCTCAAGTCCGACGCCGACCTCAAGGCTGCCTGGGACTACGCCCAGGAAGGCGGCCGCGCCGGCAAGGGCCGGGTGATCGTCGAGGGCTTCATCGACTTCGACTACGAGATCACCCTGCTCACCGTGCGCCACATCGGCGGCACCACCTTCTGCGCGCCCATCGGCCACCGCCAGGTCAAGGGCGACTACCACGAATCCTGGCAGCCCCAGGCCATGAGCCCGAAGGCCCTGGCCGAGTCCGAGCGCGTGGCCAAGGCGGTCACCGAGGCATTGGGCGGCCGCGGCCTGTTCGGCGTGGAGTTGTTCGTCAAGGGCGACCAGGTGTGGTTCAGCGAAGTCTCGCCGCGCCCCCACGACACCGGCCTGGTCACCCTGATCTCCCAGGACCTCTCCGAGTTCGCCCTGCACGCGCGGGCCATCCTCGGCCTGCCGATCCCGGCGATCCGCCAGTTCGGGCCCTCGGCCTCGGCGGTGATCCTGGTGGACGGCGAGTCGCAGCAGGTCAGCTTCGGCAACCTGGGCGCCGCGCTGACCGAGCCGGACAGCGGCCTGCGCCTGTTCGGCAAGCCGGAAGTCTCCGGCCAGCGGCGCATGGGCGTGGCTCTGGCGCGCGCCGAATCCATCGAGGAGGCGCGGGCCAAGGCCACCCGTTCGGCCGAGGCGGTGGTCATCGAGCTGTGAACCGCCTGGCGGGGCTGGCCTGGTGGGCGGCGGCGCTGCCGTTGCTGCCGCTGGCCCTGCCGATGGCCGTGCGCACCCGGCGCACGGCTTTGCGCCTGGCGCCGGCGGCCGGTTCCCGCGAGGGGCTGGCCGGCGCCGAACTCCCCGGCGAGCCGTTGAGGCTGCTGTTGCTGGGCGAGTCGACCGTCGCCGGCGTCGGCGCCTCCTGCCTGGACTTCGCCCTGGCCGGGCGCCTCTCTGCGGCCCTGGCGGCGCGCCTGCAACGGCCGGTGGCCTGGCGGGCGCTGGGGGAGAACGGCATTACCGCGTCGCAGGCCTGCGAGCGCCTGTTGCCGCTGGCCGACGGGGGTTATGACCTGGTGGCGCTGGTCTTCGGCGTCAACGACACCACGCATTTCAGTTCCACCGAGCGCTGGCAGGCATCCATCGCCCGTCTGATCGGGCATTTCCAGGCCGCTGGCGCGCGGGTGGTGTGCACGGCGGTGCCGCCGCTGCGGCATTTCCGCGCCTTGCCCTGGCTGCTGCGGCAGTTGCTGGGCTGGCGTGCAGCCTTGCTGGACCGCCAACTGTTGGCACTGGCTACGGCCGAAGGGGCCGGCTATTGCGCGGTGGGGCTGGAGATGCAGCCGCAGTATCTCGCCATCGATGGCTATCACCCGTCGGCGCTGGGCTACCAGGTGTGGGGCGAGCGCCTGGCGGAGTGGTTGGTGGCCGTGGAACGCGGCTGAGGCCGGATCGCGGGCAGGGCCCGCTACGTTGCAGGCGAGCACAGCTTCTCGTAGGAGCGAGCTTGCTCGCGAATGAGCCCCGCTGCGGAGTCTGTTCGCGAGCAAGCTCGCTCCTACGAAGAGCATCCCGGCGCTCCTACATGGATATGCCATGGCTGATGCGGCGTAGAAACCGTAGGGCGTACAACCGTTCGCGGTTGTACGCCGATGGCGCTATGGTCTGCGCTGAGTTGCCTTTCGTAGGATGGGTTGAGTTTGCGAAACCCATGCTGTCACGGCGATGGGTATCGCTTCGCTCAACCCATCCTACGGGGCTGGAGTGACAACCCCGGTCGCGATGGCGCTATCAGAGCTCCCGCTCCCGCGTCTCGTGCAGGCACAGCACCGCGATCAGGCTCAGCGCCGCCGCCACCGACACGTAGCCGCCGACCCAGCTCAGCCCGCCCATGCCCACCAGCTTCTGGGCGATGTAGGGCGCCACCGAGGCGCCGAGGATGCCGCCCAGGTTGTAGGCCGCCGAGGCGCCGGTGTAGCGCACGCGGGTAGGGAAGAGTTCCGGCAGCAGGGCGCCCATGGGGGCGAAGGTCACTCCCATGAGGAACAGCTCCAGGGCCAGGAAGATCGCTACTTCCACCGACGAGCCCTGGCTCAGCAGCGGCTGCATGGTGAAGCCGGAGAGGATGGCGGCGATGCAGCCGACGATCAGTACCGGGCGGCGCCCGTAGCGGTCGCTCAGCCAGGCGGAGATCGGCGTGGCCGCGGCCATGAACAGCACGGCGAAGCACAGCAGGCCGAGGAACTGCTCGCGGCTGTAGCCCAGGCTGGTCACCCCGTAGCTCAGCGAAAACACGGTGGAGATATAGAAGAGCGCGTAGCACACCACCATGGCCAGCGCGCCCAGCAGCACCGGGCGCCAGTGCTGGGCGAACAGCTCGGCGATCGGCAGGCTGGAGCGCTCCTGGCGTTCCATGGCCTTGGCGAACACCGGGGTTTCCGACAGCTTCAGGCGCACGTAGAGGCCGACGATCACCAGCAGTGCGCTGAGGATGAAGGGAATGCGCCAGCCCCAGGCGCGGAACTGCTCCTCGCTGAGGGTCATGGCCAGGCCGAGGAACAGGCCGTTGGCGGCGAGGAAGCCGATCGACGGGCCCATCTGCGGGAACATGCCGAACCAGGCGCGGCGGTGCTTGGGCGCGTTCTCCGTGGCCAGCAGCGCGGCGCCGCCCCATTCCCCGCCCAGCCCCAGGCCCTGGCCGAAGCGCAGCAGGCAGAGCAGCGCCGGGGCCCAGGCGCCGATGCTGTCGTAGCCCGGCAGCAGGCCGATCAGGGTGGTGGACAGGCCCATCAGCAGCAGCGAGGCGACCAGCGTCGACTTGCGCCCGATGCGGTCGCCAAAGTGGCCGAACAGCGCCGAGCCCAGCGGCCGGGCGAGGAAGGCGATGCCGAAGGTGATGAAGGCGCTGAGCATCTGCGCCGTGCCCGAGGTCTGCGGGAAGAACACCGGGCCGATCACCAGGGCGGCGGCGGTGGCGTAGACGTAGAAGTCGTAGAACTCGATGGCGGTGCCGATGAAGCTGGCGACCGCGACCCGCGCGGTGGAGTTGGCGGGTTGCTGTTCGGCGGCAGCGGCAAGGCTGGCGGTGGTCATGGGATATCCCTGTCAGTCATGGCCGGCACGGCTCTGCGGACGTGTCCGGCGGCGATGGAGGCTGCGCCCGTGCGCGAGGCGGGAAGCGCCACCCGGGTAGGGCAGGGGCGGGAACCTCGCGGCGGGTCGGGGCGAGGCCGGGTGCTTCGCCGGGCGCAGGCGCGGGGCCGGGCTCGGGCTGGCGGGCGGTCGACTGGCGCCGGGCGTTGCGCGGGTAGCGCAGGCCCTGGCGCGGGATGCTGGGTAAGCAGGGGGCGATTATAGGGCGCGGGCCGGCCGCTCAGGCAAGCCCGTCGGCGCTGCCCGGCGCCGGCGCGGCGGCGCGCCCGGTGAGCCAGACGCGCACGCTCTTCACGCGGTTCTCGCCGGACTGCAGGATTTCCAGGCGGTAGGGGCCGATGCGCAGGCACACCGGGCAGTCGGGGATCTGCTCCAGGGCCTCGGTGACCAGGCCGTTGAGGGTCTTCGGGCCCTCGCTGGGCAACTGCCAGCCCAGGGCGCGGTTGAGCTCGCGGATGTTCGCCGAGCCGTCGATCACGTAGGTGCCGTCGGCCTGGGGGTGGATGTCCGGGTTGCGCAGGGCGTCGGCGTTGCTGAATTCGCCGACGATCTCTTCGAGGATGTCTTCCAGGGTGATGATGCCGATCACCTCGCCGTACTCGTCGACGACGATGCCGATGCGCCGCTTCTGCTTCTGGAAGTTGATCAGCTGGGTGGCCAGCGGCGTGCTCTCGGGAATGAAGTAGGGCTCCAGGCAGGCCGCGCGCAGGCTGTCCTTGGTCAACTGGTTGTGCGTCAGCAGGCGGGCGATCTGGCGCATGTGGACGATGCCCTCGACCTGGTTGATGTCGTTGCGGAACACCGGCAGGCGCGTGTGGGTGGTGTTGCGCAACTGGCTGATGATGCTTTCCACGTCATCGTCCAGGTCGATGCCCTGCACCTCGTTGCGCGGCACCATGAGGTCGTTCACGGTGATCTTTTCCAGGTCGAGGATGCTCAGCAGCATGTCCTGGCGGTTGGCGCTGAGCTTCTCGCTGGATTCGCTGACCACGCTGCGCAGCTCGTCGTTGTTCAGCGGCCGGCTGCGGCGCTGCGCCGGGTCCAGGCCGCACAGCCGCAGGATGCCGTTGCTCACCCCGTTCATCAGCCACAGCAGCGGGCTGAACAGGCGCTGCAGCCACAGCAGCGGCAGGCTGGCGGGGAAGGCCACGCGTTCCGGGCGCAGGGTGGCGTAGGTCTTGGGGGTGATCTCGCCGAAGATCAGCAGCACCAGGGTCAGCGCCAGGGCGGTGGGCGCCACCGCGAAGTCGCCCCACAGGCGCAGGGCCAGCAGGGTGGCCAGGGACGAGGCGATGACGTTGACCAGGTTGTTGCCGATGAGGATGGTGCCCAGCAGGCGGTCGGTGCGCAGCAGCAGCCAGCTGGTACGCCGCGCCGCGCGGTTGCCCTGCTTGGCCTGGTGGCGCAGGCGGTAGCGGTCCAGGCTGAGCACGCCGGTCTCGACGCTGGAGAAGAACGCCGAGCACAGCAGCAGGACGACCAGCAGGCCGATCAGGTAGCCGGGGTGGATGTCGCCCATGCGTCGGGTTCCCTCAGCGTTCCGTGGCGCCCAGGCGCCGCCGGGCTCAGATGTGCAGGATGAATTCCTTGACCAGCTTGCTGCCGAAGTAGGCCAGCATCAACAGGCAGAAGCCGGCCAGGGTCCAGCGGATCGCCTTGTGCCCGCGCCAGCCGAGCTGGTGGCGGCCCCACAGCAGCACGGCGAAGACCACCCAGGCGAAGCAGGAGAGGATGGTCTTGTGCGCCAGGTGCTGGGTGAACAGGTTGTCGAGGAACAGCCAGCCGGACACCAGCGACAGCGAGAGCAGCACCCAGCCGCCCCAGAGGAAGCCGAACAGCAGGCTTTCCATGGTCTGCAGCGGCGGGAAGTTGCGGATCAGCCCGGCCGGGTGCTTGTGCTTCAGGCGATGGTCCTGCACCAGCAGCAGCAGGGCCTGGAACACCGCGATGGTGAGCAGGCCGTAGGCCAGCACCGAGAGCAGGATGTGCGCGAGGATGCCCGGCTGCTCGTTGATCGGCTCCAGGGTGCCGTGGGGCACCAGCACCGACAGCGCGGCGGTCAGCATGCCCAGCGGGAAGAGGAACAGCAGCAGGTTCTCCACCGGGATGCGCAGGCAGGCCAGCAGGGTCAGGGCGATCACCGCCGCGGCGATCAGGTTGGCGGCGTTGAAGAAGTCCAGCACCAGCCCGGCGTCGGTCAGCAGTTGCGGCGTCAGGCCCAGGCACTGGGCGACCAGCGCGGCCAGGCCGAGCACCAGCAACAGGGGTTTGTTCGGCGCGGCGCGGCGCGCCAGGCAGACACCGTGGTAGGCCGTGGCGCCCAGGTAGAGGAGGGCGGCGAGCAGGCTGGGCAGCAGAGGGTGCATAGCGTCTTGGGCGAATCCTTCGAAAGGTGCCGAGTTTGGCACAGAACGCCCATGCCTAGAAAGCAGCCGGGAACGCTTCGCTTTCTCGCTGCGGCGGGATCATCGGCGGTGTCTGCGGCCTTCGCAGTTGGTTATAATCCCGCGCTTGCTGCCACGCCCACCCCGGCCGCTCCCGGCCCGATAGGAACGCGCATGTTCGAAAACCTTACAGACCGCCTCTCGCAAACGCTGCGCCAGGTCACCGGCAAAGCCAAGCTGACCGAGGACAACATCAAGGATACGCTCCGCGAGGTGCGGATGGCCCTGCTCGAGGCCGACGTGGCCCTGCCGGTGGTCAAGGACTTCGTCAACCGCATCAAGGAGCGCGCGGTCGGCACCGAGGTGTCCAAGAGCCTGACCCCGGGCCAGGCCTTCGTGAAGATCGTGCAGGCCGAGCTGGTCGAGCTGATGGGCGCGGCCAACGAGGACCTGGCGCTCAACGCCGCGCCGCCGGCGGTCATCCTCATGGCCGGCCTGCAGGGCGCGGGCAAGACCACCACCGCCGGCAAGCTGGCGCGCTTCCTCAAGGAGCGCAAGAAGAAGTCCGTGCTGGTGGTTTCGGCGGACGTCTACCGCCCGGCGGCGATCAAGCAGCTGGAAACCCTGGCCAACGACATCGGCGTGACCTTCTTCCCCTCGGACACCAGCCAGAAGCCGGTGGCCATCGCCGAGGCGGCGATCCGCGAGGCGAAGCTGAAGTTCATCGACGTGGTGATCGTGGATACCGCCGGTCGCCTGCACGTCGACACCGAGATGATGGACGAGATCAAGCAGGTCCACGCGGCGATCCAGCCGGTGGAAACCCTGTTCGTGGTCGACGCCATGACCGGCCAGGACGCCGCCAACACCGCCAAGGCCTTCAACGACGCCCTGCCGCTGACCGGCGTGGTGCTGACCAAGGTCGACGGCGACGCCCGCGGCGGCGCCGCGCTCTCGGTGCGCGCCATCACCGGCAAGCCGATCAAGTTCCTCGGCATGGGCGAGAAGAGCGAAGCGCTCGACCCCTTCCACCCGGACCGCGTGGCCTCGCGCATCCTCGGCATGGGCGACGTGCTCAGCCTGATCGAGCAGGCCGAGCAGAACATGGACCGCGAGAAGGCCGAGAAGCTCGCGAAGAAGATCAAGAAGGGCAAGGGCTTCGACCTCGAAGACTTCCGCGACCAACTGCAGCAGATGAAGAACATGGGCGGCCTGGGCAGCCTGATGGACAAGCTGCCGATGATGGGCGGCGTCAACCTGGCGCAGATGGGCAACGCCCAGGGCGCGGCGGAGAAGCAGTTCAAGCAGATGGAGGCGATCATCAACTCCATGACCCCCGCCGAGCGCCGCGACCCGGAAGTGATCAGCGGCTCGCGCAAGCGCCGCATCGCCATGGGTTCGGGTACCCAGGTGCAGGACGTCGGCCGCCTCATCAAGCAGCACAAGCAGATGCAGAAGATGATGAAGAAGGTCACCGCCAAGGGCGGCATGGCCAAGATGATGCGCGGCATGGGCAGCATGTTCCCCGGCGGCATGCCGAAGATGTGACCCCACGGGCCCGCCCGGCTGGCGGGCCGACGTGCTGCGGCTTGCGGCGCGGGGCTTTAGCTCATAGAATATGCGGCCTTTCGGGCTCCGTGCCCGGGGGCTGCATTTCTTTTTTGCAAGCAAACCATAGGAACAATGTACGCATGGTAACCATTCGTCTGGCTCGTGGCGGCTCCAAGAAGCGCCCGTTCTATCACCTGACCGTGACCAACAGCCGCAACGCTCGCGACGGCCGTTTCGTCGAGCGCGTCGGTTTCTTCAACCCTGTCGCCACTGGCGCCGAAGTCAAGCTCTCGGTCAACCAGGAGCGTCTGAACTACTGGCTGAGCCAGGGCGCCCAACCGTCCGAGCGCGTTGCCCAGCTGATCAAGGAAGCCGCCAAGGCTGCCTGAAGTCGATGAACACGATGCCTGCGGCCGAGGAAATGATCGTACTCGGCAAGATAGTTTCCGTGCATGGCATTCGTGGCGAGGTGAAGGTGTATTCCTTTACCGACCCGTTGGACAACCTGCTGGACTACCGGCGCTGGACGCTACGGCGTGGCACCGAGGTTCGACAGGCTGAACTGGTCAGTGGCCGCGTGCAGGGCAATGTCCTGGTGGCGAAGCTGAAGGGACTGGATGATCGCGAAGTCGCCCGCACCTATGCGGATTTCGAGATCCTGGTACCGCGCAGCGAGCTCCCGGAGCTGGACGACGGCGAGTTCTACTGGAGCCAGTTGGAAGGTCTCAAGGTGATCGACACGAACGGGCAACTGTTCGGGATACTCGACCACATGCTGGAGACCGGCGCCAACGACGTGATGGTGGTCAAGCCCTGTGCGGGCAGCCTGGATGACCGCGAGCGCCTGTTGCCCTATACGGAGCAATGCGTGCAATCGGTGGACCTGGCGGCTGGCGAGATCAGGGTGGACTGGGACGCGGATTTCTGACCCGCAGGGTAGGAGTTTCAACCCATGTGGATCGGAGTCATCAGCATCTTTCCGGAGATGTTCCGCGCCATCAGTGACTACGGCATCACCAGCCGTGCGGTGAAACAGGAGCTGATCCGGCTCGAGTGTTTCAACCCACGCAACAACACTGATGACCGTCACCAGACGGTGGACGACCGGCCCTTCGGCGGTGGTCCGGGCATGGTGATGAAGATCAAGCCGCTGGAAGGCGCACTGGGCGATGCCCGGCAAGCCGCAGGCGGACCGGCGAAGGTGATCTACCTGTCGCCGCAGGGTCGCAAACTGACGCAGGCGGCCGTGAAGGAACTGGCGAACGAGGAGCGGTTGATCCTCATAGCCGGGCGTTACGAAGGCATCGACGAGCGCTTCATCGAAGAGCACGTGGATGAGGAATGGTCGATTGGCGATTATGTCCTGTCCGGGGGTGAGCTTCCGGCCATGGTGCTGATCGACGCGGTCACACGGTTGTTGCCCGGTGCATTGGGCCACGTGGACTCCGCCGAGGAGGACTCGTTCACCGACGGCCTGCTCGACTGTCCGCACTACACCCGACCCGAGGTGTACGCAGACAAACGTGTTCCCGAGGTGCTGCTAAGCGGCAACCACGAACACATCCGGCGCTGGCGTTTGCAGCAGTCCCTAGGAAGGACCTGGGAACGACGTGCCGATCTTCTGGATTGCCGCTCGCTTTCTGGAGAAGAGAAGAAGCTGCTGGAGGAATACATCCGCCAGCGGGACGATAGTTAACGTATCGATGGCGAGCGCCGAGCGCTTGTCTTAGGAGCACTGAGATGACCAACAAGATCATTCAGCAGATCGAAGCTGAACAGATGAACAAAGAGATTCCGGCGTTCGCCCCCGGCGACACCGTAATCGTCCAGGTGAAAGTGAAGGAAGGCGACCGTCAGCGTCTGCAGGCCTTCGAAGGCGTCGTGATCGGCAAGCGCAACCGCGGCCTGAACAGCGCGTTCACCGTTCGCAAGATCTCCAACGGCGTAGGCGTAGAGCGTACCTTCCAGACCTACAGCCCGCTGGTCGACAGCGTCAGCGTCAAGCGTCGCGGCGACGTGCGCAAGGCCAAGCTGTACTACCTCCGCGAACTGTCCGGCAAGGCAGCGCGCATCAAGGAAAAACTGGTCTGAGTCCACGACTCCCAGTCGATCCGGAAAAAAGCAGCCCTCGGGCTGCTTTTTTCATGCCTGGGATTTGCCGGGGACGCCTGTAGGGGCGGGCCCTGCCCGCGATTTCGCGCGCAGGGCGTGGAGCCGTAGGGCGCCCTCCTCGGAGCGACTGTCTTGCCGGCTGCGCCGAGATGCTCTTCGTAGGAGCGAGCTTGCTCGCGAACCGCATGGCACCGCGTTTGTTCGCGAGCAAGCTCGCTCCTACGAAAAGCCGTGCCCGCCGGTATGGTAGGAGCGGGCTTCCCGGTCGCCTCAGGGCCGCATGCTGACGTGCAGCGAGGCCTGGGACAGGTCGATGTCCTGCAGGCTCAGGCTGCCCATGCTCTGGCTCTGCGGGGCGCCGGCGACGCGGATGTTGTCGAAGCGCATCTCGCCGATGGAGCTGGGCAGGCGCAGGCTGATCGAGCCGTCGGGGTTGAGGCTGGAGGCCATGTGTTCGGTGTCGTAGACCACGTCCTTCATCGAGGTCTCGGCCTGCAGGCTGTCCACCACCGGCAGCACCAGGCGCGCCAGCTGCTTCATGGTGCCCACGCCGTCGCCGGCCTCGGCGCTGACGAACAGGCTCTGCAGGGTTTCATCGAAACCCTGGGCATTGATGCTGCTCATTTCGCTGTCGCTCAGCGGCTTCAGCCCGCGCTGCTGGTGGCTCTGGCTGATCGCCGGGGCCTGTTGGCGCTGGATGTCCGCGCTGGCCAGCTGGAAGGGGCCGAGCAGGGCCGCCACCAGGGTGGCGGCTAGGCGCAGGTTGTTCTGCTTCTTCAGCGCCTGCCTGACCTGGCGTTCGCTGACCCAGCCCTGGGCGATCAGGGTTTCCCCCAGGCGCAGGCCGTTGCGCAATTGCAACTGGATCGCCTGGTCCAGTTGGGCGGCGCTGATCAGGCCCTTGCTGACGAGAATCTGGCCGAGGCGGGAATTCTGGGTGTTGGGCATGGTTGTGGACCGTGGAACTGAAAGAATGATGGCGTGGTGCAATCATTGCTTCCGACACCCCGCCCTGTCACCCATCTTAGGATAGGCTGACGGACGATTCGCCAGCCGATCCCGGATCATTCCGACTGTCGGTCGTCCTCCTTGCCGGCCGCGTGGGCGCCTTCCTCGATCAGCGCTATCACCAGCCAGCTCTCCGCGGGGTTCAGCGGCCGGGTGCTGCTGGCCACGTGCATCCAGCCCGAGGGATCGCGGGCGAACAGCAGGGTGGCGGCGTTGCCGTACAGCGCCTGGTACTGCTCCCAGCCGAAGCTCTCGCTGAGCAGGGTGCTGCGCACTTCGGCGCCGCGGGACAGCAGGCCGGCGAACTGCGGGTAGCTCAGCTCGCGCGGGCTCAGGTTGTGCCCGCGGTGCTGGTCGCTGGCGCGGTGCTTGTCGGTGCGCCGGCTCTCCTGGCCGCTGGTCAGGCTGAAGAGGCGCGCGCCGAACTCGTGGCGGAAGCGCATGCAGGCCAGGGTGTTCAGCTCGCCGGAGGGCGACAGGGCCAGCAGGTGGCCGAGGCCGACTAGGTCCAGGTGCGCCTCGGCATGCTGCGAGGTGGGGTTGCCGAAGTAGGTGGGCAGGTTGTCCATGCGCGCGGCGCGGATGTTCTCCCAGCTGGAGTCGGTGAGCAGCACGCGGCTGCCGGCGTTCTTCAGCGCCGTGCCGATGGCCCGCGCCACCGGGTTGGCGCCGACGATGAGGAAGCCGCTGGGCGCCGGCTCCGCCACTTTCAGCAGGCGCGCCAGGGGCCGCGCGGTGGCGCTCTGCAGGACCACGGTGCCGATGATCACCAGGAAGGTCAGCGGCACCAGCAACTGGGCCTGCTCGTGGCCGGCCTCCTGCAGGCGGATGGCGAAGATCGCCGAGACCGCCGCCGCGACTATCCCGCGCGGGGCGATCCAGGCCAGCAGCGCCCGTTCGCGCCAGTTCAGCGACGAGCCGGCGCTGCTCACCAGCACGTTCAGCGGGCGGGCGACGAACTGGATCAGCGCCAGCACCAGCAGCGCCGCCGGGCCCAGGCCGAGCAGGGCGGACAGGTCCAGGCGCGCGGCGAGGACGATGAACAGGCCGGAGATCAGTAGCACGCTGAGGTTCTCCTTGAAGTGCAGGATCTGCCGCACGTCCACGCCCTTCATGTTGGCCAGGCACATGCCCATCAGCGTCACCGCCAGCAGGCCGGACTCGTGCACCGTGAGGTTGGCGCCGATGAAGATGCCCAGCACCGCCGACAGCGCGGCCAGGTTGTGCAGGTAGTCCGGCAGCCACTGGCGGCGCAGCACCTGGCCCAGGGCCAGGCCGCCGAGGATGCCGAAGGCGCTGCCGCAGGCGATCACCCCGGCGAAGGCGCCAAGACTGTGGCGCCAGCCGCTGCCGGTGTCGCTGGCGGCGATGAAGCTGTAGACCACCACCGCCAGCAGCGCGCCTATGGGGTCGATGACGATGCCCTCCCAGCGCAGGATGTTGGCGATGGTTGCCTTCGGCCGCACCACCCGCAGCATCGGCACTATCACCGTGGGGCCGGTGACCAGGGTGAGGGTGCCGAACAGCAGCGCCATCTCCCAGCTGAAGTCCAGCAGCCAGTGCACCGCCAAGGCGATCACGCCCCAGGTCAGCAGCGCGCCCCAGGTGACCATGCGCTGCACCACCTTGCCGATCTCGCGCCACTCGCTGAAGTGCAGGGTGAGGCTGCCTTCGAAGAGGATCAGCGCCACCGACAGCGAGACCAGGGGGAACAGCAGGGGGCCGAACAGCGCCTGCGGGTCGAGCAGGCCGAGCAGGGGCCCGGCGAGGATGCCGGACAGCAGCAGGAAGAGGATCGCCGGCAGGCGCAGGCGCCAGGCCAGCCACTGGCAGAGCAGGGCGCCGGCGCCGATGCCGCCGAGGGAAAGCAGAACTCGGGTTTCATCCATGCGGAGGATTCCTTGACGAGGGGATGGCTGGCCGCGGACGGCCTGCCTGTGGAAGACTAGCTGCGCCCCGTCCGCTTTAGAATCCGAAAACCGCCGTGAATCCCGTTGCGCACCCGCTGATCGACCGCTTCCTCGACGCCCTCTGGCTGGAAAAGGGCCTTGCCGACAACACCCGCCTGGCCTACGGCAGCGACCTGGCGCTGTTCAACGGCTGGTTGGGGGAGCAGGACGTGAGCCTGGAGCGCGCCGGCCGCGAGCTGATCCTCGACCACCTGGCCTGGCGCCTGGCCCAGGGCTACAAGGCCCGCTCCACTGCGCGCTTCCTCTCCGGCGTGCGCGGTTTCTACCGTTACTGCCTGCGCGAGGGGCTCATCGCCGAGGACCCGACCCTGCAGGTGGAGCTGCCGCAACTGGGCAAGCCGCTGCCCAAGTCGCTGTCCGAGGCTGACGTCGAGGCGTTGCTGGCCGCGCCGGAGACCGAGGACCCGCTGGGTCTGCGTGACCGCGCCATGCTGGAAGTGCTCTACGCCTGCGGCCTGCGCGTCAGCGAGCTGGTCGGCCTGACACTGGAGCAGCTCAACCTGCGCCAGGGCGTGGTGCGGGTGTTCGGCAAGGGCAGCAAGGAGCGCCTGGTGCCGCTGGGCGAGGAAGCCATCGTCTGGCTCGAACGCTACCTGCGCAACGCCCGCGACGACCTGCTCGGCGGCCGCCCCAGCGACGTGCTCTTCCCCAGCCTGCGCGGCGAGCAGATGACCCGCCAGACCTTCTGGTACCGCATCAAGCACCACGCCAAGGTCGCCGGCATCGGCAAGTCGCTGTCGCCGCACACCCTGCGCCACGCCTTCGCCACCCATCTGCTCAACCATGGCGCCGACCTGCGCGTGGTGCAGATGCTGCTGGGCCACAGCGACCTGTCGACCACGCAGATCTACACCCACATCGCGCGCGCGCGCCTGCAGGAGCTGCACGCGCAGCACCACCCTCGTGGCTGAAGAGGGCTTTTCGTAGGAGCGAGCTTGCTCACGAACCAACCCCGCAGCGGAATCGGTTCGCGAGCAAGCTCGCTCCTACAGGGCAGGGCCCAGCGCCGAGGTGCCTTTCGTAGGATGGGTTGAGTTTACGAAACCCATGCGCTCGTGCTGATGGGTATCGCTTCGCTCTACCCATCCTACGGGGAGCCGTCCCGCGGATGAGATCCGCCCCTGCGACAAGGCGCCGTTTGGCCCTGGTTGCCTGCCGCTCGATGTCGAGCTGGAAGGGTCCTCGTTCTGAAGCCGGAGCCGGGGAGGGCATGGGTGAAGCGGCGTATAACCGCGAACGGTTATACGCCCTACGAGATAAGGGACGCCGATCGACCAACGGCGCGCCCTGAAGCCTCGTGCTACAAGCTCGCGGTTCGGTCCGCAGGCTCTGCTGTGGTAGGCTGCGAGGTTCATCCACAGGAGTTTTCCATGCGTCTGTCCCGTTTCCTGGCTGCCGCGGCCCTGGGCCTCGCCAGCACCCTCGTCCTGGCCGCCGAGCCCGACCAGACCATCCGCAAGACCCTGCAGTCGCTGCAGCCCGACCTGCCCATCGAAACCATCAGCGCCAGCCCCGTGCAGGGCCTGTACCAGGTCCAGCTCAAGGGCGGCCGGGTGCTCTACGCCAGCGTCGACGGCAACTTCGTGGTGCAGGGCAACATCTACCAGGTGAAGGACGGCGCGGCCACCAACATCACCGAGGTCGCCGAGGCGGCCGGCGTGGCCAAGACCATCAATGCGCTGCCGGCCAGCGACATGGTGGTGTTCCCCGCCCAGGGCAAGGCCAAGGCGCACATCACCGTGTTCACCGACACCACCTGCCCGTACTGCCAGAAGCTGCACGCCGAGGTGCCGGAGCTGAACAAGCGCGGCATCGAGGTGCGCTACCTGGCCTTCCCGCGCCAGGGGCCGAAGTCCCCGGGTGACCAGCAACTGCAGGCGGTGTGGTGCTCCAAGGACCGCGCGGCGGCCATGACCGAGATGTTCCACGGCAAGGAAATCAAGGCCGCGCAGTGCCCCAACCCGGTGGACAAGCAGTTCCAGCTGGGCCAGATGGTCGGCGTGCAGGGCACCCCGGCGATCATCCTCGAAAGCGGCCAGATGCTGCCGGGTTACCAGAGCGCCGGCGAAATCGCCAAGCTGGTGCTGGACACCAAGTGAATCGGGCCCTGCGCCTGATTTGACTAATAGGGAGCCGCTTCGTAATGTGCGGTTCCTTTAACCATGAGGCCGGGCGTTCGCCCGGCCTTCGTACGGTACGTCCCCGCTCTCGCCGCGCATGCGCCGCGGGCCGGGACGTACCCCGTTTGCCGCGATGATGGGGAGTTTCAGCGTGAAACCGGTGAAAGTGGGAATCTGTGGGTTGGGGACCGTCGGTGGCGGTACCTTCAATGTACTCAAACGCAACGCCGAGGAGATTGCCCGCCGTGCCGGGCGTGGTATCGAGGTTGCGCAGATTGCCGCCCGTCGCCCCAATCCGAAATGCGAAACCGGCAGCACCCCCATCACTGCCGACATTTTCGACGTGGCGAACAACCCGGAAATCGACGTGGTCATCGAGCTGATCGGCGGCTACACCCTGGCCCACGAGCTGGTGCTCAAGGCCATCGAGAACGGCAAGCACGTGGTCACCGCGAACAAGGCGCTGATCGCCGTGCACGGCAACGAAATCTTCGCCAAGGCCCGCGAAAAGGGCGTGATCGTCGCCTTCGAGGCCGCGGTGGCCGGCGGCATCCCGGTGATCAAGGCGATCCGCGAGGGCCTGGCGGCCAACCGCATCAACTGGCTGGCCGGCATCATCAACGGCACCGGCAACTTCATCCTCACCGAGATGCGCGAGAAAGGCCGCGCCTTCGCCGACGTGCTCAAGGAAGCCCAGGCGCTGGGCTACGCCGAAGCCGACCCGACCTTCGACGTCGAGGGCATCGACGCCGCGCACAAGCTGACCATCCTGGCGTCCATCGCCTTCGGCATCCCGCTGCAGTTCGACAAGGCCTACACCGAGGGCATCACCAAGCTGACCACCGCCGACGTGAACTACGCCGAGGCCCTGGGCTACCGCATCAAGCACCTGGGCGTGGCCCGCCGCACCGACGCCGGCATCGAGCTGCGCGTGCACCCGACGCTGATCCCGGCCGACCGCCTGATCGCCAATGTGAACGGCGTGATGAACGCGGTCATGGTCAACGGCGACGCCGCCGGTTCCACGCTGTTCTACGGCGCCGGAGCCGGCATGGAGCCCACCGCGTCCTCGGTGGTCGCCGACCTGGTCGACGTGGTCCGCGTGCTCACCACCGACCCGGAGAACCGCGTGCCGCACCTGGCCTTCCAGCCGGACGCGCTCTCCGACCACCCGATCCTGCCGATCGAAGCCTGCGAAAGCGCCTACTACCTGCGCATCCAGGCCAAGGACCACCCGGGCGTACTGGCCCAGGTGGCGACCATCCTCTCCGAGCGCGGCATCAACATCGAATCGATCATGCAGATGGAAGTCGAAGAGCATGACGGTCTGGTGCCGATGATCCTGGTTACCCACCGCGTGCTCGAGTCCCGCATCATCGAAGCCATCGCCGCGCTGGAAGCGCTGGATGACGTGGTCGGCAACGTCGTACGCATTCGTGTAGAGCAGCTCGCGTAAGGCTATAGGCTGAAGGCTGGACGAGAAGGCTTCTACGTCCAGCCTCAAGCCTCCAGCGCTTTTATCGGTTTTCAAGAAAGGTTTCTAACATGCGCTACATCAGTACCCGCGGCCAGGCGCCCGCGCTGAACTTCGAAGACGTGCTGCTGGCTGGCCTGGCCAGCGACGGCGGCCTGTACGTGCCGGAAAACCTGCCGCGTTTCACCGTCGAGGAAATCGCCTCCTGGGCCGGCCTGCCGTACCACGAGCTGGCCTTCCGGGTGATGCGCCCGTTCGTCGCCGGCAGCATCTCGGACGCCGACTTCAAGAAGATCCTCGAGGAGACCTACGGCGTCTTCGCCCACAACGCCGTGGCGCCGCTGCGCCAGCTGAACGGCAACGAGTGGGTGCTGGAGCTGTTCCACGGCCCGACCCTGGCCTTCAAGGACTTCGCCCTGCAATTGCTCGGCCGCCTGCTCGACCACGTGCTGACCAAGCGCGGCGAGCGCGTGGTGATCATGGGCGCCACCTCCGGCGACACCGGCTCGGCGGCCATCGAAGGCTGCAAGGCCTGCGAGAACGTCGACATCTTCATCATGCACCCGCACAACCGCGTGTCCGAGGTACAGCGCCGGCAGATGACGACCATCCTCGGCGAAAACATCCACAACATCGCCATCGAAGGCAACTTCGACGACTGCCAGGAGATGGTCAAGGCCAGCTTCGCCGACCAGGGCTTCCTGAAAGGCACCCGCCTGGTGGCGGTCAACTCGATCAACTGGGCGCGGATCATGGCCCAGATCGTCTACTACTTCCATGCCGCCATCCAGCTCGGCGCGCCGGCCCGTTCGGTGGCCTTCTCGGTGCCCACCGGCAACTTCGGCGACATCTTCGCCGGCTACCTGGCGCGCAACATGGGCCTGCCGATCAGCCAGCTGATCGTGGCGACCAACCGCAACGACATCCTGCACCGCTTCATGTCCGGCAACCGCTACGACAAGGACACCCTGCACGCGTCGCTGTCGCCGTCCATGGACATCATGGTCTCGTCCAACTTCGAGCGCCTGCTGTTCGACCTGCACGGCCGCAACGGCAAGGCCATCGCCGAGCTGATGGACGGCTTCAAGGCCACCGGCAAGCTGTCCGTCGAGGATGACCGCTGGACCGAGGCGCGCCGCCTGTTCGACTCCCTGGCGGTGGACGACGAGCAGACCTGCCAGACCATCGCCGAGGTCTACGCCGAGTGCGGCGAACTGCTCGACCCGCACACCGCCATCGGCGTGCGCGCCGCCCGCGAATGCCGCCGCAGCCTGGCCATCCCCATGGTCACCCTGGGCACCGCGCACCCGGTGAAATTCCCGGAAGCGGTGGAGAAGGCCGGCATCGAGGCGGCCCCGGCGCTGCCGGCGCACCTGGCCGACCTGTTCCAGCGCGAGGAACGCTGCACCGTGCTGCCCAACGAACTGGCCAAGGTCCAGGCCTTCGTCAGCGCCCACGGCAACCGCGGCAAGCCGCTCTAAACCGGCCGCAGGAAGAGCCCGCCACCTTGGCGGGCTTTTTCGTTTTCGGGGCAAATATCTGAGGTTATTGAACTTTTTCCTTCAGATAGAGGTCTTTTCCTGACGTATCCGTTGTATCCCAGGAGAACCCCATGGACCGACTCGAGCCCCTGCTCGCAGCCATCTTCAGCCAGTACGCCCACGATCTCGGCCCCGCGCGTCCGGACGGTGGCCGGGTGCTGAGCCTGAGCACTTCCGAAGGCGAGGTCGTCCTGCGTCGCGTCCTCAGTGGCGAACAGCTGGCCGACGAGCGCAGCAGCCAGGAGGCGCTGGAGGCCATCAGCCGCGACCTGGCGGTGCAGGAGGGGCGCATCTGCAATGACGTGATCCACGCTCTGCGCCAGCGCGCCGCCCAGGTGCTCAGCTACGACACCTGAGCCCCGCCGGTTCCATCGCGAATGCCGCCGCCCCGGCCCGGGACGGCGGCATTCGTGTTTCTACAGGCGCCCGCACTGCACCAGGCGGGCGCGGATGGCCCCGGTGGTGCGGCCATGGGCGCGGGCGATGGCGGTGATGGGTTCGCCCTCGTCGAAGCGCTGCAGCAGGGCCTGTTCCTCTTCCTCGCTCCAGGGCTTGCCGGCCTGCTCCGGCGGCGGGCGTACCTTGCTCTGGGCTTCGAGGGCCTGGATGGCCTGGAACAGTGCGCGGATCACCTCCGGCGCCTGGCAGGCATCCTCCTCGGGAAGCGGCAGGCCGCTACGCGGGTCGATGCCCTGGGCCAGCTTGCGCAGCGTGTCCAGGCAGTGCTGGTTCATCTCCATGGAGCCTTCTCCTCTGCGGGGCGCCCGGAATAGGCGCCGAAAGGATCAGGTAGTGGATTTTCCCGCGTGGATCAGCCGGGTGATTCCGTTCTTTTCGTAGGAGCGAGCTTGCTCGCGAATGGGGGTTGCCGGGGACGTAGGTGTTAGGGGTTAAGAGCCCCTCTCCCCAACCCTCTCCCTGAGGGGAGAGGGTTGGGGAGAGGGGCGGAGCCAAGCCATGGCGTCGAAGTCACCGGTGACTCCAGTTCGCGAGCAAGCTCGCTCCTACAAGAGCAGTGTGCTCACCGCTATCAGACCGCCCCATCCCGCCGTAGCGCGGCGATCTGTCCGGCGTCGTAGCCTAACTCCGCCAGGATCGCGTCGTTGTGCTCGCCCAGCTTCGGGCCTATCCATTCGGCCGAGCCGGGGGTTTCCGAGAGCTTGGGCACTATGCCGGGCATCTTGAAGGCCTTGCCGTCCGGCAGCTTCGCCGAGAGGAACATCTCGCGGGCGAGGAACTGCGGATCGGCGAACATGTCCTCGGCGGAATAGATGCGGCTGGCCGGCACCTCGGCCTCGTTCAGCACCTTCAGCACCTCTTCCTGCGGCAGCGAGCGGGCCCAGCGGTCGATCACCCCGTACAGCTCGTCGCGCCGCGCATCGCGGCCGTCGTTGCCGGCCAGCTGCGGGTCGTCGGCCAGGTCCTGGCGGCCGATGGCGAGCATGAAGCGGCGGAAGATGGCGTCGCCGTTGGCGGCGATCTGCACGTGCTTGCCGTCGGCCGTAGTGTGCACCGAGGACGGGGTGATGCCGGGCATGATGTTGCCGCTGCGCTCGCGGATGAAGCCGAACACGTCGAACTCCGGGACCATCGACTCCATCATGGCGAACACCGCCTCGTACAGCGCTACGTCCACCACCTGGCCCTGGCCGCCGTTGACTTCGCGATGGCGCAGGGCCATGAGCGCGCCGATGACGCCCCACAGGGCGGCGATGGAGTCGCCGATGGAGATGCCGGTGCGCACCGGCGGGCGGTCCTCGAAGCCGGTGATGTAGCGCAGCCCGCCCATGGATTCGCCCACCGCGCCGAAGCCCGGCTGGTCCTTGTAGGGGCCGCTCTGGCCGAAGCCGGACAGGCGCACCATCACCAGCCTGGGGTTCAGCGCGTGGAGCACGTCCCAGCCCAGGCCGAGCTTCTCCAGCACGCCGGGGCGGAAGTTCTCGATGAGGATGTCGGCCTCGGCCAGCAGCTTCTTCAGCACCTCGCGGCCGGCTTCCTGCTTGAGGTTGAGCGTCAGCGAGCGCTTGTTGCGCGCCTGCACGAACCACCACAGCGAGGTGCCCTCGTAGAGCTTGCGCCACTTGCGCAGCGGGTCGCCGCCGTCGGGCGACTCGATCTTGGTCACGTCGGCGCCGAACTCCGCGCACAGGCGCGCGGCGAAGGGGCCGGCGATCAGGGTGCCGAGTTCCACGACCTTGAGGCCGGCGAGGGGTTTGGCGGTGGCGTTCATCGAGGGTTTCCGTCAGTCGGGCAGTGGGGCGACTCTAGGGCCGTCGCCGGCCCGCCGCAAGCCATGGCCGGGGCGGCGGCGCGGGCAAAGCTGACCGATCGGTTGTGAAGGCGTTCCGCGATCGACGCCGGACGCGTAGAGTAGGGAACATTCCCACACCCTTTTCAGGCCGGCCGGGTATCCGTTCATGGGCGCCGTTGATCTTTCTCCTTCCGTCGACTCCAGGTCGCCTGCGCACGGGATGCCGAAGGAGGGCGCATGTCGCTGAGCCTGCCCACCCTGCTGCTGGTGGACCTGTACATCCTCGCCCTGGTCGGCGTGCTGATGTTCTTCGCCTGGTACGGCGGGCGCCGCGAGCCGACCCTCGGCTACATGGCCGCCATGCTCCTGCTCGGGGCGCTGTCCACCTTCCTCATCGCCCTGCGCAGCTTCGGCCTGGAGCTGCTGGCCATCGTCGCCGGCAACATGGTGGTGGCGCTTTCCTGCGCGCTGCTGTGGACCAGCATGCGGGTGTTCGCCGGGCGCGCGCCCTACTGGCCCGGCGTGGCCGCGGGCGCCGTGCTCTGGCTGCTGCTGTGCCTGTGGCCGGCCTTCCTGCAGTCGATGGTCTTGCGCATCCAGGTCCATTCGGCGCTGACCGTGGTCTACTGCCTGCTCGCCGCCGCCGAGCTGTGGCGCAGCCGCCAGCGCCTGGAAGTGCCGTTGCGCCCGACCCTGGCCCTGCTGCTGTTCCACGCCGGCTTCTACACCCTGCGCATCTTCGTCGACCGCGGCGAGGCGCCGGTCGTGCCCGCCGGCACCTACACCACCCTGTTCACCCTGCTGGTGTTCGAGACCATGATGGTCGCCGTCGGCCTGGCCTTCACCACCCTGACCATGGTCAAGGACCGCGCCGAGCTGAAGTTCCGCTCGGCGGCCCTGAGCGACCCCCTGACCGGCATCGGCAACCGCCGCGCCTTCATGGATTCCGGCGAGCGCCTGCTGCGCCTGTGCGCCGAACGCGGCGAGCCGGTGGCGCTGCTGGTCTGCGACCTGGACAACTTCAAGCGCCTCAACGACGCCTACGGCCACCCGGTGGGCGACCGCGCCCTGCAGGAGTTCAGCCGCATCACCGCCTCGCGCATGCGCCGCCAGGACGTGTTCGGGCGCATCGGCGGCGAAGAGTTCGCCTGCCTGCTGATCGGCGCCGGCACCGAAGCCGCCTGCCAGGTGGCCGAACGCATCCGCCGGGAGTTCGCCGAGGTGCCGTTCGTCGCGGATGGCCTGCTCAGCGTCAGCATCGGCGTGGCCACCAGCGAGGAGGGCGGCTACGAGCTGGCGCGCCTGCTGTCGCTGGCCGACCAGGCGCTGTACCTGGCCAAGGCCAAGGGCCGCAACCGCATCGAGCTGTCGGCGCCGGGCTCCGGCCGCGAGGGCCGCGGTCACCGCTGAGCGCGACGGAGGCGGCAGGGCCGGCGCAATCGGGGTAGACTTGCCGCCTTCGCATCGCTGGGATAGACCATGGCCCTCTCCGCCACCCCCTACAAGGCCGACATCAGCCTCACCGACCTGGACCGCGGCGTCTACGAGACGCTGCGCTTCACCGTCGCCCGCCACCCCTCGGAAACCGAGGAGCGCCTGGCGGTCCGCCTGATCGCCTTCGTGCTCTGGTACAACGAGCAACTGGCCTTCGGTCGCGGCCTGTCGGACGTCGAGGAACCGTCGCTGTGGGAGAAGAGCCTGGACGACCGCATCCTGCACTGGATCGAGGTCGGCCAGCCGGACAGCGAGCGCCTGGTGTGGTGCTCGCGCCGCTGCGAGCGCCTGTCGCTGCTGGCCTACGGCAACCTGCGGGTGTGGACCACCAAGGTCCTCGACGGCGTGCGCCACCTAAAGAACCTGAATGTCGCCGCCGTGCCCCAGGAACCCCTGGAGGAACTGGCCCGCGACCTGCCGCGCTCGATCAACTGGACGGTGATGATCAGCGAGGGGACGATCTTCGTCACCGATGAGAACGGCCAGCATGAACTGCAACTCGAATGGCTGATGGGCGAACGCTGAGTTGCGCTAGCTGCGCGTCGGCCCGGCTGCGTTGAAAACAGGCCCGGGCTTGCTCATTTACACTCGGTAAACTCCGCGCCCGTGCCTGTTTTCGCCTAGCCGTGCTCTAGCTCGCAAGGCGCAAGGTCAGGCTGAAATGGAAGGATTGGAAAGCTCTGATGCGCATCGACCCCCGCCCGTTGCCGGAAACCCTGCCCGACCTCGGCGACCTGCCGCCACTGCTGACCCGCCTGTACGCCGCCCGTGGCGTGAAGTCCGCCGAGGAGCTGGACAAGGGCCTGGCGCGGTTGATCCCGTACCGCCAGCTCAAGGGCATCGACGCCGCCGTCGAACTGCTGGTCGACGCCCTGGAGAAGCGCCAGCGCATCCTCTACGTCGGCGACTTCGACGCCGACGGCGCCACCGCCAGCAGCGTCGGCGTGCTGGCCCTGCGCCTGCTCGGCGCGGCCTGGGTCGACTACCTGGTGCCGAACCGCTTCGAATACGGCTACGGGCTGACCCCTGAGATAGTCGCGGTCGCCCTGGAGAAACGCCCGGAGCTGCTGGTCACCGTGGACAACGGCATCTCCAGCATCGACGGCGTGGCCGCGGCCAAGGCCGCCGGGCTGCGCGTGCTGGTCACCGACCACCACTTGCCGGGCCCGGAACTGCCGGCGGCGGACGCCATCGTCAACCCCAACCAGCCGGGCTGCGAATTCCCCAGCAAGGCCATGGCCGGGGTCGGCGTGATCTTCTACGTGATGCTCGCCCTGCGCGCGCGCCTGCGCGAGCTGGACTGGTTCGCCCGCAGCGGCACGCCGGAGCCGAACCTGGCCGAACTGCTCGACCTGGTGGCCCTGGGCAGCGTCGCCGACGTGGTGCCGTTGGACGCCAACAACCGCATCCTGGTGCACCAGGGCCTGGCGCGCATCCGCGCCGGCCGCGCCCGCCCGGGCCTGCGCGCGCTGCTGGAAGTGGCCGGGCGTGACGCCCGGCGCATCACTTCCACCGACCTGGGCTTCATCCTCGGCCCGCGGCTGAACGCCGCCGGGCGCCTGGACGACATGTCCCTGGGCATCGAATGCCTGCTCTGCGAGGACGAGGCCCTGGCCCGCGACATGGCGGTGCAGCTCGACCAGCTCAACCAGGACCGCAAGGCCATCGAGCAGGGCATGCAGCGCGAGGCCCTGGCCCAGCTCAAGGAGCTGCCGGTGGAGGAAATGCCCTTCGGCCTGTGCCTGTTCGACCCGGACTGGCACCAGGGTGTGATCGGCATCCTCGCCTCGCGCCTGAAGGAGCGCTACCACCGCCCGACCATCGCCTTCGCCGACGCCGGCGACGGCAGCCTCAAGGGTTCGGCGCGCTCGGTGCCGGGCCTGCACATCCGCGATGCGCTGGACGCCGTGGCCGCGCGCCACCCGGGGCTGATCAGCAAGTTCGGCGGGCATGCCATGGCCGCCGGGCTGTCGCTGGCGCAAGGGCACTTCGGCGCCTTCGCCGCGGCCTTCGACGCCGAGGTGCGCCGCCAGCTCAGCGAGGACGACCTCACCGGGCGCATCCTCTCCGACGGCCAGTTGAGCCTGACCGAGTTCCACCTGGAGCTGGCCCGCGCCCTGCGCCAGGCCGGCCCCTGGGGCCAGCACTTCCCCGAGCCGCTGTTCCACGGGGTGTTCCAGATCGTCCAGCAGCGCATCGTCGGCGAGCGCCACCTGAAGCTGGTGCTCAAGACCGAGTGCGGCTCGCTGCAGCTGGACGGCATCGCCTTCAACGTCGACCGCGAGGTCTGGCCGAACCCGACGGTGCGCTGGGCGGAAGTGGCCTACAAGCTGGACGTCAACGAATACCGCGGCAACGAGAGCGTGCAGTTGATGGTGGTGCACCTGGCGCCGCGCTGAGCTCGCCGGCCGATGGGTATCGCAAGCTCAACCCATCCTGCGAAAGCGCCCTGGCGCACCTGCAGTCCCTCGTAGGATGGGTTGAGCGAAGCGATACCCATCGCAGGGTTTTACCAGCGCCCACCCCAGGCAAAAAGAGACCCGCGCAAGGCGGGTCTGAAATCGCCGCAGGAGAGAACGCGGCGAGCGTGGTTGGTCTTCCGGGCTCAGGCGCCGGCCAGCTCCGCGTTGCGCCGGGCCAGGCGGCGGCGCCAGGCGCGGTACAGCGGCAGCACGAGCATGAGCGCGACCAGGGTCCAGGTGCCGATGGCGATGGGGCTGGACCAGAGGATGCCCAGCTCGCCGTTGGAGATCGACAGCGCGCGGCGCAGGTTCTGTTCCATCAGCCCGCCGAGGATGAAGCCCAGCAGCAGCGGCGAGAGCGGGAAGTCGAGCTTGCGCAGGATGTAGCCGAGGATGCCGATGCCGACCATCAGGAACAGGTCGAAGGTGGTGGCATGCACGGCGTACACACCGATCGCGGTGATGATCGCGATGCCCGGCACCAGCGCCCAGTTCGGCACCGAGAGGATGCGGGTGAACACCCGTACCATCGGCACGTTGAGGATGATCAGCATCAGGTTGGCGATGAACAGCGAGGCGATCAGGCCCCAGACGATGGTCGGCTGCTCCTGGAACAGCAGCGGGCCGGGGGTGATGTTGTACAGGCTGAGCGCGCCGATCATCACCGCGGTGGTGCCCGAGCCGGGTACGCCGAGGGTCAGCATGGGCACCAGGGCGCCGCAGGCGGAAGCGCCGATGGCGGTTTCCGGGGCGGCCAGGCCGCGCATGTCGCCCTGGCCGAACTTGCCGCTGGTGCCGGCGTAGCGCTTCTCGGTCATGTAGGCCACGGCGCTGGCCAGGGTGGCGCCGGCGCCGGGCAGCACGCCCATGATGAAGCCGAGCAGGCCGCAGCGCAGGTTGACGACGAACACCGAGGCCGCCTCCTTGAGGTTGAACAGCATGCGCCCGCTGGCTTCCACGGCCTTGTGCCCGTGGTGGGTCTTCTCCAGCAGCAGGAGGATCTCGCTGACCGAGAACAGGCCCAGCACCAGCACCACGAACTGGATGCCGTCGGCCACGTGGATGCTCTCGAAGGTGAAGCGGTACACGCCGCTGTTGGCGTCGATGCCCACGCTGGACAGGAACAGCCCGAGCAGCGCCGCCAGCAGCGTCTTCAGCGGCCGGTCGCCGGCCAGGCCGCCGAGCGCGACTATGGCGAAGACCATCAGCACGAAGTATTCCGCCGGGCCGAAGGCGATCGCCCATTTCGCCAGCAGCGGGGCGAACAGCACCATGCCGCAGGTGGCGATGAAGGCGCCGATGAACGAGCTCCAGGCCGACAGCGACAGGGCCACGCCGGCCAGGCCGTTGCGCGCCATGGGGTAGCCGTCGAGGGTGGTCATCACGGTGGAGGCCTCGCCGGGGATGTTCAGCAGGATCGAGGAAATCCGCCCGCCGTATTCGCAGCCCAGGTACACCGCGGCCAGCAGGATCAGCGCCGACTCCGGCGGCAGGCCGAGGGCGAAGGCCACCGGGATCAGCAGGGCCACGCCGTTGATCGGGCCCAGGCCCGGGAGCAGGCCGACCACGGTGCCGATCAGCGTACCGATCAGCGCGGTGACGAGGTTGTAGGGGCTCAGGGCGACGCCGAAGCCCTGCCCGAGATAGCTCAGGGTATCCATGACGGTGTCCTCAGAAGGGCAGGAAGTCGAGCACGCCCCGCGGCAGCGGGACGTCCAGGGTGCGGTCGAAGAGCAGGTACAGGCCGATGCTCAGCAGCGTGCAGGTGAGCACGCTGACGGCCGGCTTGCCGCCGTAGAGCAGGGCGATGAAGCTGCCCACCAGGGCGCTGGCGAGGATGAAGCCCAGCGGCTCGAAGAGCCCGGCGTAGACCAGCAGCAGGCCGATGCACGCCACCACCTTGCGCAGCAGCGCGCCTTCCAGCGGCTGCTCGTCGTCGTGGCGCACCGGCGTGGGCCGCAGGATCAGCCAGGCCAGGCCGATCGCCATCAGCGCCAGGCACAGCAGCGGGTAGGCGCGCGGGCCCACCGGTTCGTAGGAGAAGGGCGCCTGGTAGTTCCAGGCCACGGCGGCCAGGCCGAGGCAGGCCAGCAGCCAGGCACCGGCGAACAGCCGCTGCGGCAGCGAGTGGGGGGCGTGCATGTCGGGAACCTCGCGGCTTACTGGATCAGGCCGAAGTCATGGGCCATCTGGCGGTAGCGGGCGACCTGCTGCTTGACGTAGCTGTCCAGCTCGGGCCCGGTCATGGCGAAGGGGAACAGCTCGCGCTGGTCGCGCAGCTTGGCGAAGTCCTCCGAGGCCAGCAGCTTGTCGAACGAGGCCTTCCAGAACTGGTAGTCCTCGTCGCTGACCTTGGGCCCGACGTAGAAGCCGCGCACCACCGGCCAGACGATGTCGAAACCCTGCTCCCTGGCGGTGGGGATGTCGGCCATGCCCTCGTCCTGCAGGCGCTCCTCGGAGAACACCGCGAGCAGGCGCATCTTGCCGGCGCGGATGTGCGGCATGGAGTCGGAGATGTCGGTGCTGCCCACCTGGATGTGCCCGCCGAGCAGCGCCGTGGCGATCTCGCCGCCGCCTTCCAGGGCGACGTAGCGCAGCCGCTTCGGATCGATGCCGGCGGCCTTGGCGATCAGCGCGGTCTGCATCCAGTCCTGGCTGCCGACGGTGCCGCCGGAGCCGATCACCACCTTGCCCGGGTCTGCCTTGAGCGCGGCCACCAGGTCGGCGAGGTTCTTGTAGGGCGAGTCGTCGCGCACGGCGATGGCGCCGTAGCTGGTGCCGATGGCCGCCAGCCACTTCACCGCGTTCTCGTCGTAGCGGCCGAACTTGCCCTGGGCCAGGTTCAGCAGCGAACCGCTGGAGAAGGCGGTGATGCTGTTGCCGTCGGCCGGGCGCTGGGCGACCACGGCGTTGTAGGCCACCGCGCCGACGCCGCCGGGCATGTAGGTGACGCGCATCGGGCTGGACAGCAGCTTCTCGTCCAGCAGGGCGCTCTGCGCCAGCTTGCAGGTCAGGTCGAAGCCGCCGCCGGGGGCGGCCGGGGCGATGCATTCCGGGCGCTTGGGCTCGGCGTGGGCGACGGCGGCGGTGAACAGAGCGCCGGCGGCGAGGAGCAGGGGGAGGGTGCGGAGCTTGGTCATTATCGGGGCCTCTTCTTGTTGTTGTTTACCAGATCGCCAGGGAATAGGTGAGGTAGACGCGGGTTTCGTCGGCGTTGCGGGCGAAGTTGGAACGGTAGGTGGCGTTGCGCAGGCGCACGCCGAAGTCCTTCAGCGGGCCGCTCTGCACCACGTACTTGAGGTCGGTGTTGCGTTCCCACTCGCGGCCTTCGCCGGTGCGCCCGTTGATCTCGGCGTTGTCGCCCTTGAGGTAGCGGTTCATCAGGGTCAGGCCGGGCAGGCCGAACACGGCGAAGTCGAAGTCGTGGCGCAGCTGCCAGGAGCGTTCCTTGGTCTCGGCGAAGTCGCCGACCTGGACGAAGTTCACCAGGTAGGGGTTGCTGCCGTCGATGTAGGGGAAGGCGCTGTCGCCGTCCATCTGCTGCCAGCCAACGCTGAACTTGTTGGCGCCGATGGCGTAGCCGAGCATGGCGTTGAAGGCGCGGTTGTCGATCCTGCCGCCGCGGGCGGCGCCGTCGTCGTCGCTGATCGCCAGGCGCCAGTCGGTGGTCAGCTTGCCGTCGCCCAGCTTGTGGCGGCTGAGCAGGCCGATGAAGTGCTGGCGGTACACCTCGTCCAGCTCGGCGTAGTGGTAGCGGCCGGTGAAGTGGTCGTCGAACTTGTAGTCGCCGCCGGCCAGGTCGTAGTGCTCGCCGGCGACGCTGCCGGTGAAGCGCTTGTTCTTGTTGTTCAGCGCCAGGTCCTGGGCGTCGGTGGAGTCGCGGTCGATGGCCTTTTCCAGGCGCCCGCCGGTGAAGGTCAGGCCGGGCAGGTCGCGGGACTCCAGCAGGCCGCCCTCGAATATCTGCGGGAACAGGCGGCTGTCGTTGGGCTGCAGGGTGGGCAGGTCGGGGATCAGGCTGCCGAGCTTGAGTTCGGTCTGCGAGACCTTGAACTTGGCGGTCAGCCCGAGCTTGCTGTACTCGTCCGCGGCGCGGCCGTCGTCGTGGGTGGGCAGCAGGCCGCTGCCGGTGCGGTCGGGGCTGGAGTCGAGCTTCAGGCCGAGCATGCCCAGGGCATCCAGGCCGACGCCGACGGTGCCGTCGGTGTAGCCGGACTGGAAGTCGAGGATGAAACCTTGCGCCCACTCCTCGCGCTTGGACTGGCCGGCGCCGTCGCGGAAGTCGCGGTTGAAGTAGATGTTCTGCGTCTGCAGCTTCAGGCTGCTGTCTTCGATGAAGCCGGAGGCGTCGGCTTCCCCGGCCAGGCCGCCAAGGGCCAGGGCCGCGCCGAAACCGGCGGGAAAAACACGGAACAGGACGGGATTGGCCCCACGGGCCGGGTGCTGGACAGTCAGCATCGGTGGACTCCATTTCTTGTTCTTGTGTGGATGGCGCCACGCCGCCAGCCGATTTGGGGACGATCTTCGTCGTCTGACGGGCGATCCTAGCGCCGCTGCCTTTCACCAGGCTTTCAGCCGTTCACAGGCGCCCGTGGGCGGGTAAACTGCGTGCACCTGTCCACATCCGAGCGAGGAATACCGCCGTGCGCATCCTTCTGGTCGAAGACCATCCGCAACTGGGCGACAGCGTGCAGCAGGCGCTCAAGGGCGCGGGCTGGACGGTGGACCTGCTGCGCGACGGGGTGGCCGCCGACCTGGCCCTGGCCAGCGAGGAATACGCCCTGGCCATTCTCGACGTCGGCCTGCCGCGCCTGGACGGCTTCGAGGTGCTGGCGCGCCTGCGCGGCCGCGGCAAGACCCTGCCGGTGCTGATGCTGACCGCCCGCGGCGAGGTCAAGGACCGCGTCCATGGCCTCAACCTCGGCGCCGACGATTACCTGGCCAAGCCCTTCGAACTGAGCGAGCTGGAAGCGCGGGTGAAGGCCCTGCTGCGGCGCAGCGTGCTCGGCGGCGAACAGCAGCAGCGCTGCGGCGAGCTGGTCTACGACCTGGGCGCGCGGCGCTTCACCCTGGCCGGCGAGGCGCTGACCCTGACCTCCCGCGAGCAGGCCGTGCTGGAAGCGCTGATCGCCCGCCCCGGACGGGTGCTGAGCAAGGAGCAACTGGCCGCCCAGGTGTTCGGCCTGGACCAGGACGCCAGCGCCGATGCCATCGAAATCTACGTGCACCGCCTGCGCAAGAAGCTGGAGGGCGACGCGGTGCGCATCGTCACCTTCCGCGGCCTGGGCTACCTGCTCGAGGCCGTGGATGCCTGAGGTGCTCCGGCGCCTGGCCCTGCCTGGTTCCGGCAGCCTGCGCTGGCGCCTGCTGTGGCGCCTGGGCGGATTGCTGCTGGTGCTGCTCCTGCTGGGCAGCCTGGCCACCTACCAGCGTGCCCGCCATGCCTCGGACATCGCCTACGACCGCACCCTGCTGGCCTCGGCGCGGGACATCGCCGACGGCCTTTACGACAGCGACGGCAGTTTGCGCGCCAACGTGCCCTACGTGGCCCTGGACAGCTTCGCCTACGACAGCGCCGGGCGCATCTTCTACCAGGTGATCGACACCCGCGGGCAGTCCATCTCCGGCTACGAGAACCTGCCGCCGCCGCCGCCTGGAACTCTGCGCACCGACGACTACCCGGCGCTGGCGCGCTTCTACGACAGCGAATACCAGGGCCAGGGCGTGCGCGTGGTCAGCCTGCTGCAGCCGGTCAGCCAGCCGACGGTCAACGGCATGGCCGAAATCCGCGTGGCCGAGACACTAGGCGCGCGCGAGCGCCTGGCCCGCGAGCTGCTCACCGACACCCTGCTCAACCTGGCGCTGTCGGCGTTGGCCGCGCTGGTCATGGTCTGGTACGCGGTGAGCGCCGGCCTGCGCCCGCTCGACCGCCTGCGCGCGGCGGTGGAGGAGCGCCAGGCGGACGACCTGCGGCCCCTGCCGCCGGTGGCGGTGCAGCGCGAACTGCGCCCGTTGGTGGCGGCGCTGAACCATTTCACCGTGCGCCTGCGCAGCCTGTTCGAGCGCCAGTCGCAGTTCATCGCCGAAGCCTCCCACGAACTGCGCACGCCGCTGGCGGCGCTCAAGGCGCGGCTGGAGCTGGGCCTGCGCGAGCAGGAGCCGCAACGCTGGCGCGAGACGCTGGAAGAAGCGGTGCAGTACACCGACCGCGTCACCGGGCTGGCCAACCAGCTGCTGTCCCTGGCGCGGGTGGAAAGCGGCGCCCGGGCCATCGCCGAGGGCGGCGGCGAGGCCATCGAGCTGGGCGCCCTGGCCCGCGAGCAGGGCATGGTGCTGGCGCCATTGGCCCACGCGCGCGGCGTGGCCCTGGCCCTGGAGGCCGAGCGGCCGGTGTGGATCAAGGGCGACCCGACGCTGCTCCACGAACTGCTCGACAACCTGGTGGGCAACGCCCTGGCCCATGCCGCCGGCAATGTAGTGATCCGCGTCGAGCCGCCGGCCGTGCTGGAGATCGAGGACGACGGCCCGGGCATCCCGGCGGAGGAGCGCGACAAGGTCTTCGGCCGCTTCTACCGCAAGCGCCAGGAGGGCACCGGGCTGGGGTTGGCGATCGTTGGGGAGATCTGCGCGGCGCACCGGGCGCGCATCGAGCTGGCCCATGGCGAGTTGGGTGGGTTGTTGGTGCGGGTGAGTTTTCTGGTGGAAGAGGCGAGGGGCGGCTAGGCGATTTTCGTAGGAGCGAGCTTGCTCGCGAAGGGTGTTCTACCGGAAAGGTTTGGTGTAGCTCCGAAGAGCGCCCTCTCCCCAGCCCTCTCCCTGAAGGGAGAGGGCTGGGGAGAGGGCGCGGAGTTAATCCAGACACCGAAGCCCGCCGGCAAGCGCTATTCGCGAGCAAGCTCGCTCCTACGAAGAGCCCTGCGCCAACGCCGGACCGGTGACCTACTGCAACATCCCCATCGCCGCCTCCATGGCGGCCGACAGGTCCTCGTCCTCGTTGAGGTTGGCCTGCGGGTCGATGCCCAGCTTGGCGAAGGACGGGATGCCGCTCCAGTCCAGCTCGGTGAAGGGATGCTGGCTGCCCAGGTAGCTCTGCAGGGTGGCGACCTGGACGATGTCCACGTAGTCGGCCTTGGCGGAGTCGCGGGTGAAGTCCAGGTAGTGGCCGGGCACTTCGGCGATGGGCGCGGGGAATTCCCAGGCCTTGAGGATGCGGTCGCCGATGATCGGGTGGATGCGCTCGATCACGTGGTTGAGGCTGATGGAGTCGGCCAGCAGTTCGCTGTTCTCCTCGGCGTAGGTGAGGATCGGCAGCACGCCGATCTGGTGCACCAGGCCGGCGAGGGTCGCCTGGTCGGGCATCAGCCGGGTGTAGTGGCGGCACAGCGCGTGGCAGATGCCGGCGACCTCGACGCTCTTGTTCCACACCTCGCGCATCTTGCGGTCGACCACGTCGGAGGTGGCCTGGAACATCTGCTCCATGGCCAGGCCCGTGGCCAGGTTGCTGGTGTAGTTGATGCCCAGGCGGCCGATGGCCATCTGCAGGTCGGTGATTTCCTTGTTGGTGCGCAGCAGCGGGCTGTTCACCACCTTGATGATGCGCGCGGTGAGCGCGGCGTCGTTGCCGATCACCCGGGCCAGGTCATGGATGCTGACGTCCGGGTCCTCCGCCGCCTCGCGGACCCGCAGCGCCACCTCGGGCAGGGTGGGCAGCACCAGTTCGTCGTTGTCGATGGCCCGCAGCAGTTCCTGTTGTACTTTTTCGGCAAGCTTGCTCATGGCGTTTCCTTGAGGGACGCCGGGCTCCCCACCCGGCAGGCGATTCGGTCAGCGCTGGATTTCGCGGTCGCTGTCGAGAACGTAGGGCAGCGTCAGCAGGCACAGGGCCGGGCCGTCCTCGGCCTGGCCGAGGCGCACGCGGCCGTCGGCCACGGCGTCGTCCTGCAGCACCGCCAGCAGCTCGATGCCTTCGGCGGCGCGGGCGGCCAGCACCACTTCGCCGACGCTGCTGCCGTGCACCGGCGAGAACAGCGCGGCGCCCGGCTCGGGCAGCTCGGCGGCGTCCAGCGCCAGGCGGTGCAGGCGGCGCTTGAGGCGGCCGAGGTACTGCATGCGCGCGACGATTTCCTGGCCGGTGTAGCAGCCTTTCTTGAAGCTCACGCCGCCGACCGCCTGCAGATTGATCATCTGCGGGATGAACAGCTCGCGGGTGGCGCCGAAGACCTGGCCGACGCCGGCGCGCACCTGGCCCAGCAGCCAGTCGTTGAGGGTGCCTTCGTCCAGGCCGGCGTCGAGCGCCTCGCGCACTTCGCCGGCGCGGGCCGCCGGCACCCAGAGTTCGGCGCGGCCATGGCCCAGGTTGATGGCCAGCAAATCACCGTTGCGCGCCACGCGGTCGGCTTCGGCGGGCAGTTCCAGGCCGAGGCCGGCGAGCACGGCGTCGCCGCCGCTCAGGCCGAAGCGGAGCCAGGCGGCGCTGTCGTCGCTCAGGCTGGCCTTGGAGAACACGGCGTACTTCTTCAGGTCGGCCAGTTGACCTTCCAGCAGCTCGGCGGCCAGCGCCAGCAGGTGGCCGTCGCCCTCGGCGACGATGCGGAAGCTGGAGGTCATGCGCCCCTTGGGCGTGCAGCGGCCGCCCAGGCTGGAAGTCGTGGCGTCGAGGTAATTGAGGTTGCAGGTCAGCTGGCCCTGCAGGAACTTGGCGGCGTCCACGCCACGGACGGCGAGGACTCCTTCGTGGGTCAGGGCGGTGTAGAACGCGGAATCGGCCATTGCGGGTCGCTGGAAGAAAGTTAGGCTTCTCATCATAGAGCCGGGGCCTGCGCTTGTCAGCGGGTGCCGCCGGGCGAGGGCATGCGTATAATGCCGCTCGCTTCACGGAATCCGGCAGGCGCCGCACCGTGGGGTTTCCGATGTAGCGCCGAGGACCCGCAGATGACCGACGAAACCGAACTGAAACGACTCTTCTGGCACAGCCGCCGCGGCATGCTGGAGCTGGACGTGCTGCTGGTGCCCTTCGTGGAGGAGGTCTACCCGGGCCTGGACGCCGAGAACCAGGCGCGCTTCCGCATGCTGCTGGAATGCGAGGACCAGGACATGTTCGGCTGGTTCATGCAGCGCGGCGAGCCGGAAGACGCCGACCTGCGCCACATCGTGCGCATGATCCTGGACCGTGTCCAACCGAAGTGAGCCCTTCGAGTGCCACTGGCGGCCGTCCGAGCGGCTGCTGGCGGCCTACCTGGCGAGCCTGGCGCTCGCCGTGGCGGCGCTGTATCTGGCCGCCATTCCCGCCTTCTGGCAGGCCGCCGGCCTGCTGCTCTGCCTGATCCATGCCCTGTGGGTGCTGCCGCGCCAGGTCCTGCTGCGCAGCCGCCACGCCTACCGCGCTCTGCGCCACGACGCCGATGGCTGGCAGCTGTGGAGCCCGGCCGACGGTTGGCAGGCGGTGCAACTACGCGCCGACAGCCTCGCGCTGCCGGCGCTGATCGTGCTGCGCTTCCGCCTGCCGGGCCAGCGCCTGAGCCGCGGCCTGTGCCTGCCGGCCGACAGCCTGGCGGCGCAGGCCCACCGCCGTCTGCGCGTAAGGCTGCGCTTCAGCCGGGGCCGCTGGGTGGCGCCGCAGTAGCTTCAGCGCGGCCTGTTCGCCAGTTCCGCGCCCTGACGTAGCGCTTCCAGCAGGCTGCGTTCGTCGGCGATGCCCTTGCCGGCGATGTCGAAGGCGGTCCCGTGGTCCACCGAGGTGCGCACCACATCCAGGCCGACCGTGACGTTCACCCCGGCTTCCAGCCCGAGGACCTTCACCGGGCCGTGGCCCTGGTCGTGGTACATGGCCACCACCAGGTCGAAGTCGCCGCGGCCGGCTCGGTAGAACAGGGTGTCGGCCGGCAGCGGGCCGGTGACGTCCAGGCCCCGCGCCTGCAGCAGGCTGACGGCGGGGATGATCTTCTCTTCCTCTTCGCCGTAGCCGAACAGGCCGTTTTCCCCGGCGTGCGGGTTGATGCCGCAGACGCCGATGCGCGGCTGCGGGATGCCGGAGCGCACCAGGGTCTCGTGGCCGCGCTCGATGGTGCGTTGCACCAGGCCGGGCTCGATGCGGCGTATGGCGTCGATGATGCCGATGTGGGTGGTGACGTGGATGACGCGCAGCTTGGGGGCCACCAGCATCATGGACACTTCGTCGACATTGGTCAGGTGGGCGAGCAGCTCGGTGTGGCCGGGAAACTTGTGGCCGCCGGCGTGCAGGGCCTCCTTGTTCAGCGGGGCGGTGCAGATGGCGTCGATCTTCCCGGCCTTGGCCAGGTCCACCGCGCGGGCGATGTACTGGTAGGCCGCATCACCCGCCACGGGGGAGAGCACGCCGAAGGGCAGGTCGTCGGGGATGAGCCCGAGGTCGATACAGTCGATCACGCCCGGCTCGAAGCGGGCGTCGTCGGCATCCTCGATGCGCCGTACCCGGGCCAGCCCGCCGAGCAGCCGGTCGGCCTTCTCCAGGCGCTGCGCATCGCCGATCACCAGGGGGCGGCAGAATCGGTGGAGCCCGGCGCTGGCCAGGCTCTTGACGATGATCTCCGGTCCGACGCCGGCCGCGTCGCCCATGGTGATGCCGATTACGGGAAGATAGTCGTTCATTGCTGGGACACTCTGAATTCAGGAGGGGGACTGTTGCGCGTCGCGCAGGTGGCGCCACGCGCGATAGAGGGCTTCGGGGCTGCCGAAGGCGCCGGCCTTGGTGACGATGCCGGGCCGGTGGCCGCCCGCCGGGGCCAGGGGATGGCTGAGGACGCTGCCGGCCTCGATCTCGCCGACCAGCTGCAGGCCGTCGATGCCGACCGCGCCGAGCATTGCCCGCGCGGTTTCGCCACCGGTGGCGACCAGGCCGCCGACCTGATGGAAATGCGGCTTGAGCAGGGCGGCGAGGTTGGCCGAAAGCAGGGCGCCTTCGGCGGGATCGGGGCGTTCGTCGCGGCCGATGCGCAGCAGCAGGTCGCGGCCTTGTTCGAGCAGCGCGCCCACCTGCGCTTGCCAGTCCGGCCAGTCGGCATGCTCGCAGCCCTGGCGCAGCACGGCCGGCGGCAGGCTGAGCTGGAGGATGTCGCTGCGCCGTTGCAGTTCCTCGCATTGCCGGTCGGCGACGGCGGAAAGGCTGCCGGCCAGCACTACGGTCGCCAGTTGCGATGGGGGAAGCCCGGCCTCGGCGGGGATTGCCTGCGAAGAGGAGGGCGCAGGCGTTTCGGTTATCTGCCTTGCCAGGCCCCCGGAGCCGACCCAGAACGCCCGGAGTTCCGGCTGCGCTGTTTCCCGGGCCAGCAGGCGCAGGTCCTCGGCCGTCTCGGCGTCGAAGATCAGGGCCTGGACGCCGCGCTCCATGGCCGACTGGATGATCCGGGCCACTTGCCCCGCCGACCGGCGCAGTTGTTCCAGAGCGCAGTGTTCGACGCGCAGCCCGGCGGCGCCGAGCATCCTGGCCATGTCGGCCGGCGCATCGGCATGTTCCAGGCGCCAGGTGTCGGTGCTTTCCAGCGGCGCGCCGTGCACCAGCACCTGACCGTCGCGCACCGTGCGGCCCATTTCCGGAAAGGCGGGGGCGACCAGCGCCAGGCCCGCCAGGGGATGCAGCGCGGCGACTTCCGCGGCCCAGTTGCCGCGCAGGGTCGAGTCGATCTTCTTGTACAGCCGCTGGCCCGGCCTGGCCAGGGCATGGAAGGCTGCGACGCTGCGCTGCGCGGCCTGTGTGGCGTCCAGGCGGCGGCTGTCGGTATCCACGGCGATGACCTCGACCTGCGCCTGCGTCGGCCGGGCGTCGAGCATCACCAGGCTTCGCCAGCCGCGGCTGGCGAAGCCCACGGCGCAGTCCGCCGCGCCGGACAGGTCGTCGGCGATGATCAGCATGTTCATCGGGGCGACTCCGGCGCCATCGAGGTGCGCTGCTCGGCGCTTTCGGCCCGCTGCCTGACGCGCTTGGCCAGGGTGGAGACCAGTACGGGCGTGAGGATGGCGGTGACCACCACGCAGGAGGCGACGAGCATGGTGGCGCTGGCGGCGGCCGGGGCGTAGACCGGGTTGGCGGCGGCGACCAGGGCCGGCACGGCCGCGGCATTGCCCGCCGTGGTGGCCGCCGCGGCGCCGGCGACGCCAGTGCCACCGGTCAGGCGGTCGGCGAAGTACAGCGGGATGCCGGTCAGCACCACCACCGCCACGCCCATCAGAAGGCCGAGCACGCCGGCCTGCCAGACCTTGTGCAGGTCCAGGCTGGCGCCCAGGGCGAGGGCGAAGAAGGGGATCAGCACCGGCACCGCCTTGCCGAGGAATTCGCGCATTTCACGGTCGAGGTTGCCGATGAGGATGCCCAGCAGCAGCGGCAGTATCGCCCCCAGCAAGGTCGGCCAGGGGAACGCCGAGAGCCCGGCGACGCCCAGGGTGAGCATGGTCAGGAAGGGGCCGGACTCCAAGGACATCACCGAATAGGCGCCGACGTCCTCGGGGCGGCCGTACTGGCCCATCAGCGCCATGTACAGGCCGCCGTTGGTGTCGTTCATCGCCGCCACCACGGCCAGTGTGGACAGGCCGGCGAAGAAGCCGGCCGAGATGGGTTGTTCCCCCAGGAACTGGCCGAGCAGGATGCCGAGGAGCATCGCCGTGCCGACCTTGGTCGCGAACAGCGCGCCGCCTTTCTTCAGCAGGTAGGGCGTGGTGCGGACGTTGATGCTCGCGCCCATGCAGACGTAGAACACCGCGAGTATGGGCAGCGCGCCGGTGAACAGGGCGTTGGTGAAGGAGCCGAAGAATTTCGGCGTGTCCGGCGCGAAGGTGGCCACCAGCGAACCGAGCAGCAGCGGGACGATCATCATGCCGCCGGGAATACGCTCGATCGTGCGCTTGATCGGGATCTGGATCATGGGCAGGTACCTGTTCGTTCTTGTTCGACTTGTTGTAGGGGGATTTGATCGAATCGCTCATGTATTTGATTGATTCGATCATCAGGATGCGATTTAAAGGACATGTTCTGCGCAAGTCAATCATGGTTTTGCGCATTTCGATCAAGAAGGGACGGCCGGCAGGCTGCGGAGGGAGGCGGCTGGAGGCTGGGCGGAGCGAGGGAAGGGGGCCCGCTTCAGCGGGCGGAGGAACTGGTCGGCGCCAGTTCGACGGTGGCCATGGGCAACTGGCGGAAGGGTTCGAGCGTCCTCTCGTCCGGCGTCGAGGTGATCAGGCGCCATTCCCGCTCCAGCGGCGTCCAGTGCTGCTGGCGCGCGCGGCCCAGCTTCTCGGCGTCGGCCAGTATGTACACCTCGGCCGCCCGCCTGATCACGCATTCCTTGAGGTAGGCCTGCTGGGCGCTGGCTTCGCAGAGGCCGAGCCCGGCGACGACGCCGTCGGCACCGAGGAAGGCGCGGTCGAAGCTCAGCCGGCTCAGCGACAGTTCCGCCAGCGGGCCGAAGGTGCTCATGCCGGTGCTGCGCAGGTCGCCGCCGATCAGGGTGATCCGCACGCCGGGGGCATTGGCCAGCGCGGTGAGCGCCAGCAGGTTGTTGGTGATGACGTGCACGTTCTGCAATGCGCGCAGATGCGCTGCCAGCGCCGCGCAGGTGGTGCCGCTGTCGAGGAAGATGCTGTCGCCCTCGCGGATGTGCGCGGCCGCGGCCCGGGCGATGGCCATCTTTTCCTCTCGATGGCTGGCGTTGCGCTGCTCCAGGCTGGCTTCCGGCTCGTGGGTGCCGATCAGCGCGGTGGCGCCGCCGTGGGTCCGCACCAGCCGCCGCTGTTGGGCCAGCAGGCTGAGGTCGCGGCGCACGGTGGCCTCCGAAACGCCCAGGGCGGCGCCCAGTTCTTCCACGCTGGTGTCGCGGTGGCGAACGAGGTCGAGGATGGCGCGCTGGCGGTCGGTCGGTTTCATGGCGGTCTCGCTTTGCTGTCGGGGCTGCCGGTTGGCCGTTGCGCAGGCCGCCCGCGGTGGCGGGCGGGGCGGGCTAGCGGGGGCTGAGGATGGTGTCGCGCGCCTCGGGCAGCAGCCCCGGGTAGTCCAGGGTGTAGTGCAGGCCGCGGCTTTCGTGGCGCTGCATGGCCGAGCGGATGATCAGGTCGGCGACCACGGCGAGGTTGCGCAATTCGATCAGGTCGCGGCTGACCTTGTAGTTGCTGTAGAACTCGTCGATCTCGCTGAGCAGCATCTGCACGCGGTGCTGGGCGCGCTGCAGGCGCTTGGTGGTGCGCACGATGCCGACGTAGTCCCACATGAAGCGCCGCAGTTCGTCCCAGTTGTGCGCGATGATCACGTCTTCGTCCGAGTCGGTGACCTGGCTTGCGTCCCAGCTCGGCAGGGCCGGGGTGGCCGGGGTGCTTTCCAGGCGCGCCTGGATGTCGGCGGCGGCGGAGCGGGCGTAGACGAAGCACTCCAGCAGCGAGTTGCTGGCCATGCGATTGGCCCCGTGCAGGCCGGTGAAGCTGGTTTCGCCGATGGCGTAGAGGTGCGGCACGTCGGTGTGGCCGTGCTCGTCCACCAGCACGCCGCCGCAGGTGTAGTGGGCGGCCGGCACCACCGGGATGGGCTCGCGGGTGATGTCGATGCCGAAGGTCAGGCAGCGTTCGTACACCGTGGGGAAGTGTTCCTTGATGAACTCGGCCGGCTTGTGGCTGATGTCCAGGTACACGCAGTCCACGCCCAGGCGCTTCATCTCGTGGTCGATGGCGCGCGCGACTATGTCCCGCGGGGCCAGTTCGGCGCGCGGGTCGAAGCGCTTCATGAAACGCTCGCCGTTGGGCAGGCGCAGGTAGGCGCCTTCGCCGCGCAGCGCCTCGGTGATGAGGAAGCTCTTGGCCTGCGGGTGGTACAGGCAGGTGGGGTGGAACTGGTTGAATTCCAGGTTGCCGACGCGGCAGCCGGCGCGCCAGGCCATGGCGATGCCGTCGCCGGAGTTGCCGTCCGGGTTGCTGGTATAGAGGTAGACCTTGCTGGCGCCGCCGCAGGCGAGCACGGTGAAGCGCGCGGAGAAGGTGTCCACCTCGCCGCTGTCGCGGTTCAGCACGTAGGCGCCGAGGCAGCGCTGGCCGGGCAGGCCGAGCTTGCGTTCGGTGATCAGGTCGACTGCCACGCGCTGCGCCAGCAGCTCGATGTTCGGGCGCTGCCGGGCCTGTTCCAGCAGGGTGTTGAAGATGGCCGCGCCGGTGGCGTCGGCGGCGTGGATGATGCGCCGGTGGCTGTGCCCGCCCTCGCGGGTGAGGTGGAATTCGAAGCCGCGGTCCTCGCGGCCCGCCTCGCTGTCGCGGGTGAAGGGCACGCCCTGGTCGATCAGCCACTGGATGGCCTCGCGGCTGTGCTCGACGGTGAAGCGCACGGCGTCTTCCCGGCACAGGCCTGCGCCGGCGTCCAGGGTGTCCTGCACGTGGGACTCGACGGTGTCGGTGTCGTCCAGCACCGCGGCGACCCCGCCCTGGGCCCAGAAGGTCGAGCCCTGGGACAGTTCCCCCTTGCTCAGCACGGCGATGCGCAGGTGCTGCGGCAATGTCAGGGCCAGGCTGAGGCCCGCGGCCCCGCTGCCGATCACAAGGACGTCGTGATGAAAGTGCTCGCTCATGCCCGGATTCCGATTGGTGGCGGCCTAGTATATAGAAGGGGGGATCGGCACAATAGCGGCCCTGTGCCTGCCGCCGTATTTCTGGCGCAAGCCCCGGCGTTCATGCGCCAGGGGCGGCAGGCGGAACTATTTCAGTCTTTCCGGTTCTAACGGTGAATGTCCGAAACCTTCTTGCGGCGGGGTTCCCGAAGAGCGAGAAGGCTGTGGTTGTTCGCCGATTGCAGTGGATTTTCAAAGGCTTGGACAATGGGTCCGGCCGGGTCGCGGTGAAGCGACAAAAAAACTGTGCGGCGTACGCTTGGAGGGGAGAACTTTTGCAAGACATCCGAGTCTATCTTGGCAGAGCGATTCTGCTGGGTGCTCGCAGCTCCTCCGGGCTTGTTGAGGAGCATGCATGCTAACCCAGGAACAGGATCAGCAACTGGTTGAACGGGTACAGCGCGGAGACAAACGGGCTTTCGATCTGCTGGTGCTGAAGTACCAGCACAAGATCCTCGGGTTGATCGTGCGGTTCGTGCACGACGCCCAGGAAGCCCAGGACGTTGCGCAGGAGGCTTTCATCAAGGCGTATCGCGCCTTGGGCAACTTCCGCGGTGACAGTGCCTTTTATACCTGGTTGTACCGGATCGCCATCAATACCGCGAAGAACCACCTGGTGGCGCGCGGTCGGCGGCCTCCGGACAGCGATGTGACAGCCGAGGATGCGGAGTTCTTCGATGGCGACCACGCCCTGAAGGACATCGAATCACCGGAACGGGCAATGTTGCGGGACGAGATCGAGGAAACGGTCCATCGCACCATCCAGCAACTGCCAGAGGACCTGCGCACGGCATTGACCCTGCGCGAATTCGAGGGATTGAGCTACGAGGATATCGCCACCGTGATGCAATGCCCGGTGGGTACGGTCCGCTCACGGATCTTCCGTGCGCGGGAAGCGATAGACAAAGCCTTGCAGCCGTTGCTGCATGATGAACAGCCCTGAATACGGCGGAACAGCCAAGAGAGGTACGCCATGAGTCGTGAAGCCCTGCAGGAGTCGCTGTCCGCGCTGATGGATAACGAAGCGGACGAACTCGAACTGCGCCGGGTACTCGCAGCCTGCGGTGAAGACGCGGAAATGCGTGCCACCTGGTCGCGCTATCAACTGGCCCGGTCGGTGATGCACCGCGAGCCGGTGCTGCCCAAGCTGGATATCGCCGCGGCGGTATCGGCTGCGCTGGCCGAGGAGGCCGCCCCGGCCCAGCCGCGGCGCAATCCGTGGCGCAACGTCGGGCGCGTGGCGGTTGCCGCGTCGGTGACACTGGCCGTGCTGGCGGGTGTTCGTCTATACCATCAGAATGATAGCGTTGCTCCGAGCCTGGCCCAGCAAGGCGCCACGCCGCAGATCACTCTGCCGCAGGTGCAGGGCCCGGCGGTACTGGCCGGCTACAACCAGGACGAGGACGCACCGCAGGTCATCACTGGTGGCTCGGGCAGCCCCACCACCTGGCACGAACAGCGTCTTCCGGGATATCTCCGCCAGCATGCCCAGCAGTCGGCGGTGAACGGTGCCGACAGCGCCCTGCCTTACGCGCGAGCCGCCAGCCTGGAAAGTCGCTGAAACCCCTTTAAGGAGCGTCATGCGCGCCACCTTCCTGTTGTTCTTCCTGGGCGGTCTGCTGGCAATGCCGGTACAGGCCGCCGATGTTCAGGCGTGGGTCAAGCGGCTGACCGAGGGCCAGCAGCGACAAAGCTTCCAGGGCACCTTCGTCTACGAGCGCAACGGCATCTTCTCCACCCATGAGGTCTGGCGTCTGGTCGAGCCCGACGGCTCGGTGCGCGAGCACTGGCTGCAACTGGACGGCCCGCGCCAGGAAGTGGTCAAGCGCGATGGCGTGACCCAGTGCATCGCCGGCGGCATGGCCGGGCAACTGGGTGCCGGGCAGCTGTGGCCGGTGCGCAAGCTGGCCTCGGACGACCTGGCTTCCTGGTACGACATCCGCGTGGTCGGCCAGTCCCGCATCGCCGGGCGCGCGGCCACGGTGATCGGGCTGATCCCCCGCGACCAGTACCGCTACGGCTTCGAGCTACACCTGGACCAGGAAACCGGCTTGCCGCTGAAATCGCTGCTGCTCAACGACAAGGGCCAGGCGCTCGAACGCCTGCAGTTCACCCAGTTCAGCACCGCGGCGCCGGACGACAGCGGCCTGCAGCCTTCCGAGGCCTGCCAGGCGGTCCCCGCGGGCAAGCCGGACGCCTCGGTCGCCAGCAGCTGGCGCTCGGAATGGGTGCCACCGGGTTTCACCCTGAACAACACCTATGAGCGCCGCAGTCCGGTGTCGGACGATCGCGTCGTCAGCATGGACTATGGCGATGGCCTGGCGCGTTTCTCGATCTTCATCGAGCCGCTGCACGGCGCCAGGATCGACGACGCGCGCACCCAGCTGGGGCCGACCTCGGTGGTGTCCAAACGCCTCAATACCGAAGATGGCGGCATGATGGTCACCGTTGTCGGCGAGATTCCCACCGGGACCGCCGAACGCATCGCCATGTCGGTGCGGCCGCAGGCGCCCGCCCAGGGAGCTGCCGCGCAGTGATCGAAGAGCGGGGGCGGGTGATCGGCGTCGAAACCGCAGCGGTGCGGGTCCAGACGCTGCGCCAGAGCACCTGCTCAGCCTGCAGCGCCAAGGCCGGATGCGGCCAGGGGTTGTTGCAGCAATTGGGCTCCTCTGCGGGGCGCGGCGAAGTCCGCGCCCTTTCTGCTTTCCCGCTCGGGGTGGGTGACGAGGTGGTGCTCGGCATACGCGAGGACCTCTTGTTGAAATGCGCCCTGATGTTCTATCTATTCCCCCTGCTCGGCCTGTTCGCCGCTACGCTGCTCGCGTGGTGCGCCGGCCTCGCCGAGCCCTGGTTGATCCTGGCCGGCCTCGCGGGTTTCCTCGTGACCTGGCTGTGGGTACGGCGCCATGCCCGGCGCCATTCGGATGACCCGGCGTTGCAGCCGGTTGTGCTGCGTACGCTGGTCACAGGGGCCGAGGGCCCCGCCTAAGTCCACTTCCCTTTGAATACGGGAGCAGTAGTCCATGCAAACCCTGAAACGCAGTATGGCCGCGATGGTCGCCCTGCTGGCCTTGAGCCTGTCTGTGGTCGCCCGCGCCGAATTGCCGGATTTCACCCCGCTGGTGGAGAAGGCTTCGCCGGCCGTAGTGAACATCAGTACCACCCAGAAGGTGCCGGACCAGGTCGCCAGCGGGCAGATGCCCGACCTGGAAGGCCTGCCGCCGATGTTCCGCGACTTCATCGAGCGCAGCATGCCGCGTGGCCAACGCCCGCCGCGTGGGGCGCAGCGCGAGGCGCAATCCCTGGGTTCGGGGTTCATCATTTCCGATGATGGCTACGTCCTGACCAACAACCACGTGGTCGCCGACGCCGACGAGATCGTCGTGCGCCTGTCCGACCGCAGCGAGCACAAGGCCAAGCTGATCGGCGCGGACCCGCGCAGCGACGTGGCCCTGCTGAAGATCGACGCCAAGGGCCTGCCGACCCTCAAGCTGGGCGATTCCGACAAGCTCAAGGTCGGTGAGTGGGTGCTGGCCATCGGCTCGCCGTTCGGCTTCGACCACTCGGTGACCGCCGGTATCGTCAGCGCCAAGGGCCGCAGCCTGCCGAACGAGAACTACGTGCCCTTCATCCAGACCGACGTGGCCATCAACCCGGGCAACTCCGGCGGCCCGCTGCTGAACCTGCAGGGCGAGGTGGTCGGCATCAACTCGCAGATCTTCACCCGCTCCGGCGGTTTCATGGGCCTGTCCTTCGCCATCCCGATCGACGTCGCCATGAACGTGGCCGACCAACTGAAGAAAGGCGGCAAGGTCAGCCGCGGCTGGCTGGGCGTGGTGATCCAGGAGGTCAGCAAGGACCTCGCCGAATCCCTCGGCCTGGACAAGCCGGCCGGCGCCCTGGTGGCCCAGCTGGTGCAGGACGGCCCGGCGGCCAAGGGCGGCCTGCAGGTCGGCGACGTGATCCTCAGTCTGAACGGCCAGACCATCAACGAGTCGGCTGACCTGCCGCACCTGGTCGGCGGCATGAAGCCGGGCGACAAGGCGGCCCTGGACGTGTTCCGCGATGGCTCGCGCAAGACCCTGAACATGACCATCGGCAACCTGCCGGACGAGGACGACGAAGTCGCCGCCGTCGAAGGGCAGGGCGCCGAGCGCAGCAGCAACCGCATGGGCGTGACCGTCGCCGACCTCACCGCCGAACAGCGCAAGTCGCTGGACATCAAGGGCGGCGTGGTGATCAAGGACGTCCAGGACGGCCCGGCAGCGATGATCGGCCTGCGTCCGGGCGACGTCATCACCCACCTGAACAACCGCACGGTGGATTCCGCCAAGGCCTTCTCCGACATCGCCAAGGCGCTGCCGAAGGGCAAGTCGGTGTCCATGCGCGTTCTGCGCCAGGGGCGTGCCAGCTTCATTACCTTCAAGCTGGGGGAATGACTGGCGGGTAGGTAGGCCGGAAAAGGGTCGTGCCACCGGGGCATCCGGTGTGGCCGATGAATCCAATCGCGGACGGAGTCCGCTCCTACGACGTGCTTCCCTGAACCGTAGGAGCAACTGTCTGCGTCGAGGTGCTTTTCGTAGGATGGGTTGAGCTTGCGAAACCCATGCGGTTGCGCTGATGGGTATCGCTTCGCTCAACGCCATCCTACGAAAAGCCGTGCTTCCTGGAAGCGTAGGAGCGGGCTCTGTCCGCGATTCGGCGGATAACGCCGCACGCAGAAACCTCCGGGCGCACCGGAATACCTCTGAAGGCCAAATGAAAAACGCCGTTTCCCCCTCAGGAAACGGCGTTTTTTTAAGTGCGTTCAGCGCAGCTCAGCGGAACGCCCAGCGCACCCCCAACCAGGCGGTACGCGGCGCCCCCGGAGCAACGAAGGTCTCACCCACGGAATTGCTCCGCCTGCCATTGACTGCGCCATTGCCGGCAGCACCATCGGTACGCATCACGCCATTGTCGTCGAACGGATTGGCGCCAAGCATGCCGGCCGTGGCGTACTCACGGTCGAACAGGTTGTTGACTTGGGCGAAGACGCGCCAGGCCGGAGTGAGCTGGTAGGCGCCGTTGAGGTTGAACACGGTATAGCCGCCGATCTCGCCGCCACCCTGGTACAGGCCGCCACTCTGGTGGTCGTTGTTCTCGTTGCCGCGCACGTAGGAGCTGGAGACGCTGATGGCATCGGCGCCGATGCTCAGGCGCTCGGTCACCGCATAGTCGGCCGACAGCTTGAGGATGTTGCGCGGGATCAGCGGAATGCGGTCGCCGGACTTCACGCTGATGTTGCCGTCCTCCGCGCTGCTGTTGGCCTCGCCCAGGAAGGTTTCGCCCGAGCGATAGGTGGCGTCGATGAAGGTGTAGTTGGCGGCCAGCGCCCAGTCGCCCCAATTCCCGGAGATGCCGGTTTCGATGCCGCGCCGGCGGGTTTCGCCGAAGTTCGCGAAGTAGCCGCTGCCGCTGGTGCTGGAGGACACGAACATGATGTCGTTGCTGTTGCGCGCGCTGAACAGCCCGGCGTTCCACTGCACGTTGTTTCCGATCAGGCCGCGCAGGCCGGCTTCCCAGGTGCGCGTCACCACCTGTTCCAGCGGCGGATCGCCAGCCATGGAGTTGGGCAGGCGGCAGGGCGACTCGGGGTTGGCGCAGCCCAGCTCGATGGTGGTCGGGGCCCGGCTGCCTTCGCTGTAGCCGACGTAGGTGGTCAGGCTGGGCGTTGGACGGAAGGTCAGGCCGATGGCCGGGTTGAAGCGGTTGAAGCTGTGCTTGCCGCTGAGCGAGGCGTTCTCGTCGACGGTATCGCCCAGGGCGTCGCCGTCGAGTTCGTAGTGGGACAGTTGGTCGTGGTTACGCACCGAGATGTCGTTGTAGCGCCCGGACAGCGTGAGATCGAGCGTCGGGGCCAGGCTCAGGGTGTCGCTGCCGTAGAGGCTCCAGGTGCGGGTGTTGCCCTTCAGGCGTGCGGCGCGGTCGTCCAGTTCGCCGTCCAGGTTGAAGGCGTTGCCGGCTTCGGCGTAGACGCCCGTGCCGACGATGCCGCGGTCGGCGGTGAGCGCGCCGTATTCGGCCGACTGCCGGAAGCGTACCTGGCTGTAGTCGAAGCCGCCGCCCAGGGACAGCAGGTTTTCCTTGCCGAACAGGCGGTTGCGCAGCGAGAACTGCTCGAACAGGCCGATGTTGCTCTGGGTGGTGCGGGTGCGGTTGATCATTCCGGTGCATTTTTCGCCGGGTTCGCCGCCCGGCTCGAACTGCGCGACGCAGGCCGCCAGGTTCGCCGCGGTGGTGTAGCTGCCGGCCGTCGGCAGGATGTTCTGCCCGGCTTCGCCGATGCCCTCGGGCAGGGACTCGTCGTTGATGTCGCCGTTGAAGGTGTCAGTCTTGATGTGGCGGTAGTAGAGGTTGCCGGAAGCGCTCAGGTCGTCGCTGTAGTCGTGGTTCCACTGCAGGTTGAGGAAGTTGGCGGTGTTCTGCGTGTTGTCCGGGTAGGTGTACACGCTGTCGCGGTCGCGGCGTAGGAAGCTCTCGGGGACCATGCCGTTACCGTTGAGGTCGCTGTCGGCGAAGCTGTAGGTCAGCTTCAGGTCGGTGGCTTCGCCCTGCCAGCCGAGCTTGCCGAACAGCTGCTGCGCGTCGGAGTCGGAGTGGTCGCGCCAGCCGTCTTCCTCGAAGTGGGTGCCGGCGAAGAACCAGTCCCATTGCCCCTCGCTGCCGCCGTACTCGGCCTCGCCGATCCTGCGCCCGTAGGAGCCCAGGGTGGCCTGGACGGCGCCGCCGGGGTTGTCGCGGCCGTTCTTTGTCTGCACCGAAAGCGCGCCGCCCAGGGTGTTGAGGCCGAACAGCGGGTTGCTGCCGGGCATCAGTTGCGCGCCGGCGATGGCGTTGTCGGGGATCAGGTCCCAGCTGACGACGTCGCCGAACGGCTGGTTCATGCGCACGCCATCGAGGTACAGCGACAGCCCCTGAGGCGTGCCGAGCAGCGGCGAGGCGGTGAAGCCGCGGTAGTTGATGTCCGGTTGCAGCGGGTTGTTCTGGATCTCGTTGACGTAGACCCCGGCGCTGCGCCGCTTGAGGTAGTCGGCCAGGTCGAGCGCCTGGCTTTTCTGCATGTCCTCGCCGCTGAAGGTCTGCACCGGCGCGGCGATCTGGTCGCGGGAGACGCCCAGCGAGGGCAGCGGCAGGCTGCTGATCACCTCGCTCTGCCCGAGCGACAGGGGCTGCTCGCCGTCCGCGGCCCGGGCGGGCAGGGCGAGGCCGGCGGCATGGGCCACGAGCAGGGCGAGGGCGCTCGGGCCGAAGGGGTGGCGTCTGGGCATGGCAGTGCTTCCTGGTTCTTGTTGGCGTTATGGGGCGGCGCGGCCGAATCGCTCCGCCGCGCCTGGGCCAGGCGCGCAATCGCTCGGTGGGGAGGGCGGCCCTGGTCGGCGTGCGGCTGCACGGAGGACACTAGGGCCGTGGACGGGGTGGGAAAATCCTACGTTGGATGCGGGCGCATCGTACGAACGTACTGGATGGCGGCCGCTGGGCGTCGGCAGCGCTGCGGCGCAGGGTGACGCCTGGCTGCGGATTCAGGTAAACTCCCCGGCTATTTTTCGGCGGATCGCCGCCTTCAGCCTTCCGAGTGTGTCAAGCCGTGAGTGACCTGAGTCATATCCGCAATTTCTCCATCATCGCCCACATCGACCATGGCAAGTCGACCCTGGCCGACCGCTTCATCCAGATGTGCGGTGGTCTGTCCGACCGCGAGATGGAAGCGCAGGTCCTCGACTCCATGGACCTGGAGCGCGAGCGGGGCATCACCATCAAGGCCCACAGCGTCACCCTGCACTACAAGGCGAAGGACGGTAAGACCTATCAGCTGAACTTCATCGACACCCCCGGCCACGTCGACTTCACCTACGAAGTCAGCCGCTCCCTGGCCGCCTGCGAAGGCGCGCTGCTGGTGGTGGATGCCGGCCAGGGCGTCGAGGCGCAGTCGGTGGCCAACTGCTACACCGCCATCGAGCAGGGCCTGGAAGTCATGCCCGTGCTGAACAAGATGGACCTGCCGCAGGCCGACCCGGACCGGGTGAAGGACGAGATCGAGAGCATCATCGGCATCGACGCCACCGACGCCGTGGCCTGCTCGGCGAAGAGCGGCATGGGCGTGGACGAGGTGCTCGAGCGCCTGGTGCAGACCATCCCGGCGCCCGAGGGCGAGATCGAGGCGCCGCTGCAGGCGCTGATCATCGACTCCTGGTTCGACAACTACCTGGGCGTGGTCTCGCTGGTGCGCGTCAAGCACGGCCGCGTCAAGAAGGGCGACAAGATCCTGGTGAAGTCCACCGGCAAGCTGCACCAGGTGGACAGCGTCGGCGTGTTCTCGCCGAAGCACACCGAGACGCCGGACCTCAAGGCCGGCGAAGTGGGCTTCATCATCGCCGGCATCAAGGACATCCACGGCGCGCCCGTGGGTGACACCCTGACCCTCAGCACCACCCCCGACGTGGCCGTGCTGCCCGGCTTCAAGCGTATCAAGCCGCAGGTCTACGCCGGCCTGTTCCCGGTCAGCTCCGACGACTTCGAGGACTTCCGCGAAGCCCTGCAGAAGCTGACGCTGAACGACGCCGCCCTGCAGTACGAGCCGGAAAGCTCCGAGGCCCTGGGCTTCGGCTTCCGCATCGGCTTCCTCGGCATGTTGCACATGGAGATCATCCAGGAGCGCCTGGAGCGCGAATACGACCTGGACCTGATCACCACGGCGCCCACCGTAATCTTCGAGATCGTGCAGAAGAACGGCGACATCCTCTATGTCGACAACCCGTCCAAGCTGCCCGACCTTTCGTCCATCGACGAGATGCGCGAGCCCATCTGCCGGGCCACCATCCTTGTGCCTCAGGAGCACCTGGGCAACGTCATCACCCTGTGCATCGAGAAACGCGGTGTGCAGCGTGACATGCACTTCCTCAGCGGCCAGGTCCAGGTGATCTACGACCTGCCGATGAACGAAGTGGTGCTGGACTTCTTCGACCGTCTGAAGTCGACCAGCCGCGGCTACGCCTCGCTGGACTATAGCTTCGACCGCTTCGAGCCGGCCAACCTGGTCCGTCTCGACGTGCTGATCAACGGCGAGAAGGTGGACGCCCTCGCCCTGATCGTCCACCGCGACAACGCTCCCTACAAGGGGCGCCAACTGGTGGAGAAGATGAAGGAACTGATCCCGCGTCAGATGTTCGACGTCGCGATTCAGGCGGCCATCGGCGGGCAGATCATCGCCCGTTCGACGGTCAAGGCGCTCAGGAAGAACGTGCTGGCCAAGTGCTACGGTGGTGACGTGAGCCGTAAGCGCAAGCTGCTGGAGAAGCAGAAGGCCGGTAAGAAAAGGATGAAGCAGGTCGGTAGCGTGGAGATTCCCCAGGAAGCCTTCCTCGCCGTGCTCAAAGTGGACAGTTAGATTCTATGACGCTGAATTTCCCGCTGTTGCTGGTGATCGCCGTCGCCTTGTGCGGCGCCCTGGCCCTGGTCGACCTGGTGCTCTTCGCACCGCGCCGCCGGGCCGCCATTTCCGCCTACCAGGGCTCGGTCACCGAGCCCGATCCGGAAGTGCTGGACAAGCTGAACAAGGAACCCGTGCTGATCGAGTACGGCAAGTCCTTCTTCCCGGTGCTGTTCATCGTGCTGGTGCTGCGATCCTTCCTGGTCGAGCCGTTCCAGATCCCCTCCGGCTCGATGAAGCCCACCCTCGAGGTCGGCGACTTCATCCTGGTCAACAAGTTCGCCTACGGCATCCGCCTGCCGGTGCTGGACGCCAAGGTGATCCCGGTCGGCGACCCGCAGCGCGGCGACGTCATGGTGTTCCGCTACCCCAGCGACCCGAACATCAACTACATCAAGCGCGTGGTCGGCGTGCCGGGTGACCGCGTGCGCTACACCAGCGACAAGCGCCTGTACGTCAACGACCAGCTGGTGGCCGAGCAACTGATCGGCGAGGAGCCGGGCAGCCTGGGCAGCGTGACCCTCTACCAGGAGAAGCTGGGCGAGGCCGAGCACCTGATCCGCAAGGAAATGACGCGCTACCGCGTGGAGCCCGGCAAGGAGTGGACGGTACCCGCCGAGCACTACTTCATGATGGGCGACAACCGCGACAACTCCAACGACAGCCGCTACTGGAACGATCCGAAGATTCCGAAGGAGCTGCTGGGCATGGTTCCGGACCGCAACATCGTCGGCAAGGCCTTCGCCGTGTGGATGAGCTGGCCGGACCCGAAACTGCGCAACCTGCCGAACTTCTCGCGGGTCGGCGTGATTCACTGAATGTGAGATGCGTCGAGCGCCGGCCGCCGGTCGGTGCTAGAACGAAGGGCGGGGCGGCACGCGGGGAGCGGGTCTGCCCCGCTTGCACTTGGAACCGCCGGTGGCGGGGGATGAGAACCATACCGACATGAGGTCAGCATGAAGTACGCAGGTTCGCAGAAGGGGATGTCGTTGCTGGGTTGGCTGGTGGTGCTGGCCATTGTGGCCTTCCTGGCCAGTACCGCGTTCAAGATCATTCCGCACTACCTCGACTACTACGCCATCGAGAAGGCCATCAAATCGGTGGAAACCGACAAGGCGGCGGATGTGCGCAGCGTCCCGGAGTTCTACTCTTACGTGGACAAGGCGCTGACCATCAACAACATCCGCGACCTGAAGCTCGAGGACGCGCTGACCGTGGAGCAGGACAACAACGAGTTCCGCGCGCACCTGAAGTATGAAAAACGCGAGCCGCTGATCGAGAACCTCGACCTGGTGGTCCACTTCGACAAAGAATTCCGTGTAAGAACGCCGTGAGCAATACCCTGGATCGACTCGAGCGCAAGCTCGGCTACACCTTCAAGGACCAGGACCTGATGGTCCTGGCCCTGACCCATCGCAGCTTCGCCGGGCGCAACAACGAGCGCCTGGAGTTCCTCGGTGACGCCATCCTCAACTTCGTCATCGGCGAAGCCCTGTTCAGCCACTTCCCGCAGGCCCGCGAGGGCCAGCTGTCGCGCCTGCGCGCACGGCTGGTCAAGGGCGAGACCCTGGCCCTGCTGGCCCGTGGCTTCGAACTGGGCGACTACCTGCGCCTGGGCTCGGGTGAGCTCAAGAGCGGCGGTTTCCGCCGCGAGTCGATCCTCGCCGACGCCATGGAAGCGCTGATCGGCGCCATCTACCTGGACACCGGCATGGATTCCGCGCGCGAGCGCATCCTCGCCTGGCTCGGCCCGCAACTGCGCGAGCTGACCCCGGTGGACACCAACAAGGACCCCAAGACGCGCCTGCAGGAGTTCCTGCAGTCGCGCGCCTGCGAGCTGCCGCGCTACGACGTGGTGGACATCCAGGGCGAACCGCATTGCCGGACCTTCTTCGTCGAGTGCGAAGTGGCCCTGCTGAACGACAAGACCCACGGGCACGGCGGCAGCCGCCGCATCGCCGAGCAGGTGGCCGCCGCCGCCGCGCTGGTGGCCCTGGGCGTGGAGAATGGCCATGACTGAACAACACGACGACATCAGCCGCTGCGGCTACGTCGCCATCGTCGGCCGCCCCAACGTGGGCAAGTCGACGCTGCTCAACCACATCCTCGGGCAGAAGCTGGCCATCACCTCGCGCAAGCCGCAGACCACCCGCCACACCCTGCTCGGCATCAAGACCGAAGGCGCGGTGCAGGCGGTGTACGTCGACACCCCCGGCCTGCACAAGGACAACGACAAGGCGCTGAACCGCTACATGAACCGCTCCGCCAGCGCCGCGCTGAAGGACGTCGACGTGGTGATCTTCGTCGTCGACCGCCTGCGCTGGACCGACGAGGACCAGATGGTCCTGGACCGCGTGCAGCACGTCAGCTGCCCGGTGCTGATCGCGGTGAACAAGGTCGACCGCCTGGAAGACAAGGCAGAGCTGCTGCCGCATCTGCAATGGCTCACCGAGCTGCTGCCCAAGGCCGAAGTGGTGCCGATCTCCGCCCAGCACGGGCAGAACCTCGACCTGCTGGAAAAACTGGTGGCCGAGCGCCTGCCGGAAAGCGAGCACTTCTTCCCCGAAGACCAGATCACCGACCGCAGCAGCCGCTTCCTCGCCGCCGAACTGGTGCGCGAGAAGATCATGCGCCAGCTCGGCGCCGAGCTGCCCTACCAGATCACCGTGGAGATCGAGGAGTTCAAGCAGGAGGGCGCCGTGCTGCACATCCACGCGCTGATCCTGGTGGAACGCGAAGGGCAGAAGAAGATCATCATCGGCGACAAGGGCGAGCGCATCAAAAGCATCGGCCAGAGCGCGCGCAAGGACATGGAAGTGCTGTTCGACTCCAAGGTCATGCTCAACCTCTGGGTCAAGGTGAAGGGCGGCTGGTCCGACGACGAACGCGCCCTGCGCTCGCTCGGCTACGGCGACCTCTGACACCCACCCGCGCGGCCCGCTCCAACGGGCCGCCTGAAGGCCGCACCCGCGCATGAGCCTCGTCAGCGTTCCCCTGCCGACCTTCATCCTGCACAGCCGCCCGTACAAGGAAACCAGCGCGCTGGTGGACTTCTTCACCCCCGAAGGCCGCCTGCGCGCTGTATTGCGCGGCGCGCGTGGCAAGTCCGGGGCGCTGGCGCGGCCGTTCGTGCCGCTGGAGGCGGAATTCCGCGGCCGCGGCGAGCTGAAGAACGTCAGCCGCCTGGAAGCCGCCGGCATCCCCAACCTGCTGGCGGGCGAGGCGCTGTTCAGCGGCTTGTATCTGAACGAATTGCTGATCCGCGTGCTGCCGGCGGAAGTCGCCCATCCCGAGTTGTTCGAGCACTATCGCGCGACCCTGCCGGCGCTGGCCGCCGGACGCCCACTGGAGCCCTTGCTGCGTGCTTTCGAATGGCGGCTGCTGGACGAGCTGGGCTATGGTTTCGCCCTCGATCGCGATATTGTCGGACAAGATATCGTCCCCGGCGGCCTCTACCGCCTGCTGCCCGACGCCGGCCTGGAGCCGGTGGGCGGCTTCCAGCCGGGCCTGTTCCACGGCGCCGACCTGCTGGCCATGGCGGAGGCCGACTGGAGCGCCCCCGGCGCCCTGGCCGCGGCCAAGCGCCTGATGCGCCAGGCCCTGGCGCCGCACCTCGGCGGCCGACCGCTGGTCAGCCGCGAACTCTTCATGAATCGCAAGGAACCTCCCCGTGACTGAAGCCAACCGCATCCTCCTCGGCGTCAACATCGACCACGTCGCGACCCTGCGCCAGGCCCGCGGCACCCGCTACCCGGACCCGGTGAAAGCGGCGCTGGACGCCGAGGAAGCCGGCGCCGACGGCATCACCGTGCACCTGCGCGAGGACCGCCGGCACATCCAGGACCGCGACGTGCGCGTGCTCGCCGAGGTGCTGCAGACGCGCATGAACTTCGAGATGGGCGTGACCGAGGAGATGCTGGCCTTCGCCGAGGCGATCCGCCCGGCCCACGTCTGCCTGGTCCCGGAAACCCGCCAGGAACTGACCACCGAAGGCGGCCTGGACGTGGCCGGCCAGGAGGCGCGCATCCACGCCGCGGTGCAGCGCCTGGCCGCCGCCGGCTGCGAGGTGTCGCTGTTCATCGACGCCGACCCCCGGCAGATCGAGGCCTCCGCCCGCATCGGCGCGCCGGCCATCGAACTGCACACCGGGCGCTACGCCGACGCCCACGGCGTGGCGGAAACCGCACTGGAACTGGCGCGCATCCGCGACGGCGTGGAGGCCGGCCTGTCCCACGGGCTGATCGTCAACGCCGGCCACGGTCTGCACTACCACAACGTAGAGGCGGTGGCGGCGATCGCCGGGATCAACGAACTGAACATCGGCCACGCCCTGGTGGCCCATGCGCTGTTCGTCGGCTTCAAGCAGGCGGTGGCGGAGATGAAGGCGCTGATCGTGGCGGCTGCCAAGCGCTGAGCCCTAGGGGTTCCGGGCGCGGCTCCGGCGTTGGCGGAGGCGGCGGTGTATCGGCGTATAACCGCGAACGGTTATACGCCCTACGTTTCCTGGGACACCCAGTCGTGGGAGCAATTGTCTTGCCGGCTGCGCCGAGGTGCTCTTCGTAGGAGCGAGCTTGCCCGTACCGTAGGAGCGGACCTTGTCCGCGATAGCCGGACGTCCCGGCGCGATTCGCGGATGAGATCCGCTCCTACGCAACCCCACCCACGGCATTCCCCCTGCCCGCGATTCGCTAGGGCTTGCGCGCCACCAGGGTGGCGCGCAGCGGCGCCGGCAGGCCTTCGAGGGTGCGGGTGGGGTCGTGCGGGTCGAGGAACTCCGGCAGCGACTGGTAGCGCATCCACTGGGTGGAGCGCTGTTCCTCCACCGTGGTGCGGCTCTGGTCGACGCAGCGCACATCCGTGAAGCCGGCGCGGCGCAGCCACAGTTCCAGGGCCGCTACCGAGGGCAGGAACCAGACGTTGCGCATCTGCGCGTAGCGGTCCTCCGGCACCAGCACCGTGGTGACGTCGCCTTCCACCACCAGGGTTTCCAGCACCAGCTCGCCGCCGCGGCGCAGGCAGTCCTTGAGCGCGTAGAGGTGGTCGATGGGCGAGCGGCGGTGGTAGAGCACGCCCATGGAGAACACGCTGTCGAAGCCTTCCAGCTTCTCCGGCAGCTCCTCCAGGGCGAGCGGCAGGTGCCAGGCGGGCAGCTCCGGCAGGTAGCGCTTCATGGCCAGGAACTGGCAGAAGAACAGCCAGTTCGGGTCCACGCCCACCACGCTGCGGGCACCGGCGCCGAGCATGCGCCACTGGTAGTAGCCGTTGCCGCAGCCGACGTCGAGGATGCGCTTGCCGGCCAGGTCCAGGTGCGGCGAGACGCGCTCCCATTTCCAGTCCGAACGCCACTCGGTATCGATGTGCACGCCGAACACGTCGAAGGGCCCCTTGCGCCAGGGGATCAGCCCTTGCAAGGCGGTCCTCAGCGCGGCGCGGGTGGTGTCGTCGCAAGGGCCTTCCAGGGCGAAGCGGCGGGCCAGCTCGACGCTTTCGGCGCGCAGTCCGGGCAACTGGTCGACGGCGGCCAGCCAGCGCTCCAGGTTGCCGTGGCCGTCTGCCACCTTGGCCGCGAGCTGCGCGGCGAGGGATTCGCTCCAGGCTTGCAGGGGCGTGCCGGCCAGTTCCCGGCGCAGGCCGTCGAGGGCGAAGCGTTCGATCATGGCAGGGCGACCAGCGAGGCGAAGTTCAGGCACTGGAACCACGGCACCACCTTGGAGAAACCGGCCTGGGCCAGGCGCTCGCGGTGCTCGTCCAGGGTGTCCGGGCGCATCACGTTCTCGATGGCGGTGCGCTTCTGGGCGATCTCCAGCTCGCTGTAGCCGTTGGCGCGCTTGAAGTCCAGGTGCAGCTCGTTCAGCAGCTCCTGCTCGGCGGCATCGCTGAAGCGCAGCTTCTCCGAGAGGATGAGCGCGCCGCCGGGCAGCAAGGCCTGGCGGATGCGCTGCAGCAACTCCAGGCGCTTGCCCGGCTCGATGAACTGCAGGGTGAAGTTCATGGCCACCAGCGAGCAGGGCTGGAAGTCCATGGCCAGGATGTCCGCCTCCAACAGGTCCGCCGGCAGCAGTTCCTGGTACATGGCGTCCTGGGCGCTGAGGTACTCGCGGCAGCGCGCCAGCATGGCGGCGGAGTTGTCCACGCCCAGCACCCGGCAGCCGTCGGCCCTGACGTGGCGGCGCAGCGCCTGGGTCACCGCGCCCAGCGAGCAGCCCAGGTCGTAGATCAGGCTGTGCGGCTGGGCGAAGCGCGCGCCGAGCACGCCGATGTTCTCGACGATGGTCGGGTAGCCCGGCACCGAGCGCTTGATCATGTCCGGGAAGACGCGCGCCACGTCCTCGTTGAAGGTGAAGTCGGCGACGTGTTCCTGGGGTTGGGCGAAGATGCGGTCAGACTCGCTCACGCGGTGGGGCCTCGGTACGGGTGATGCGGACGGCCGGCGCCAGTCTCGGGCGCCGGGGTGCGCATTGTAGCCGAGCGGGGCGCGGCGCCCCAACCTCCGGGCGATGAGCCCGGCGCCTCACTTGAGCTTGTCGGAGAAGTACTCGCCGGCGCCCTGCAGCGGGCCCAGGGGGTTCTTCTTGTCTTCCACGCGGCGGATGTTCGGCTCGCCGTTGCTGACCTTGTGCACCACCACGTCGTCGATCAGCACGAACACCGGGCGGAACGACCAGCCCTGGACCTGGCGGCGCTTGCGGAAGTTGAACATGTCGGCCCAGAAGCTGCCGATGCGCTGGCTGTCGGTCTTGTTGAAGTCGAAGGAATAGCCGATGCAGCGGTCCTTGGCCTGCAGGCAGGTCACCAGGCCGTCGGGCAGGTAGTCGATGGGGATGTTCGGCTGCACGAAGAGCAGGCGCACGTCGATGAACGAGAGCATCTTGGCGTTGCCCTGAGTCAGCGGGTCGAAGCCCAGGCTGAGCAGTTGCGAGCGCGTGGTCCGGCCCGGCACCACCTGTTCGTAGCGGTGCTCGGCGTCCTGGTAGTCGATGAAGGGGGACTGCACTTCGGCGCGCTCGCTGGGCAGCAGGCTGCCGCACGCGCCAAGCATCAGACAGGTTCCAAGCATCCCCAGCAAACGGACTTCAGCACGCATGAAACCTCTCCATTCGATACTCCCTGGTATTTGATCTATAGACGATGACGGCAGCGCCTGCCGGACTTTTCTACAGGGCGAATGTGTCAGTCGACGGAGACCAGGTACTCGCGCATCAGCGGTGCCCAGGCGTCGCCTTCGCGCAGCCTGCGCAGGCCCTCGTCGAGCTGCGCCAGGCGTGCGTCGGCGTCCTTCAGGTGCGGGCTCAGGGCCACGTACATCGGCCGCGGGCTGGGCAGCTCGCCGGCGCTGCGGACCTGCCCGGCGAGGCCCTGGCGCTGGAGGTAGCGGTCGACGATGCGGCGGTCCTCGACCACCACGTCGACGCGGCCGAGCAGCAGCTTCTGCAGGTTGCGTTCGAGCACGCGCTCGCCGCTGAGGACCTGCACCCGCTCGTGGTCGTCCAGGTTGCGGTCGCGCCAGGCGTCCAGTTGCTCGCCGTAGGAATAGCCCTGCGCCATGCCGACGGCGAGCCCGTCGAGGGAGGCTGGGTCGCGGTAGCGCCAGTCGCTGTCGGCGCGGGTGTAGAAATGCATGTCGGCCCAGGCGATGGGTTCGCGGCCGATCAGCAGCCCCTGGCTTTCCTCCGCGTAGGCGCCGATCACCCCGTCGATCAGGCCTTCGCGGGCCATCTGCAGGGCCCGCGACCAGGGCAGGTTCTCGAACTGCGGCGGCTCGGGCAGGGCCTGGCCCAGGCCTTCGAGCAGGTAGCCGGGTTTCTCCGGCGTCTGCGGGCACAGGTAGGGGCACCAGTCGTCGCCGCCCAGGCGCAGCGGCTCGGCGGTGGCGCCCAGGGCTGCCGCGCAGCACAGGGCGGTGAGGGTGGCGCGCAGCATGTCGTCCTCAGGCGAGGGGGTTCGCCTGCGAGTATGGCAGAGGCGTATGGCGCGCACTAACCGAGGCGGCGATGCCCAGTTGGCCGAGCCAGTAGCTGAGCATGATGGCGTAGCCGGAACCGGCGAAGGGCGAGACGAAGCGGTTGATACCGATCATGCCGTCGGAAATCACGAACAGCAGCGCGCCGGCGGCGGCCAGGCGGGCGCTGGGCGAGGCCTGCGGCAGCCGGGCCAGGGCGCGCCAGAGCATGCAGGCGATCACCAGGCTGTACGCCGCGATGGGCAGGCGCAGCGGGCCCAGGCCCTGGCGGTCGAGCAGCAGGAACAGGCCGCCGCCGAGCGCTGCGGCACAGGCCAAGGCCAACGGGGCGGGGCGTCGCGTCTCGCCCAGGTAGGCGGCGAGGTAGGCCAGGTGAGCGAGGAGGAAGGCGCACAGGCCGGGCACGAAGGCATTCAGCGGCCATTCCAGCAGCACGTCGCCGAGCAGCGACAGCGCCAGTCCCAGGGCTACCCAGCGGCGGTAGGGGGTTGCCGGCGAGGCGCCGACCCAACCCAGCAGGGCGATGATCGGCAGCGGCTTGCAGAGCATGCGCAGCCAGGGCAGGTCGAGGGCGATGCCGAGCAGGTAGGCGAGGCCGGCGAGGACGGCCAGGGGGAGCAGCCAGCGCATCTGTCAGTTCTCCGCAGCAGGGTGCGTCGACTGTGCCGCAGCCATCGCCGCCGCCCCAGGCCGCGGGCGTCAGATCGGGTGGTATTTGGCGCCGCGCTCAGTACGCCTTGAGTGCGCAGTCGAAGGTGCGCTCGGGGGCGACGTCGGCCTCCCAGGGGCGGCGGTAGGCCAGTTGCAGGTGGTCCTCGCCGCTGGCGGTGACGCGGAAGCGCCAGGTGGACTCGCCGGCGCTGCCGACCAGGCCGCTGTCCTCGGGGTTGTTGTAGACCTCCGGGCCCAGGCTGGCCAGCACGTGGCTGGCGGGGTTGCGCACTTCCCAGCGGAAACCGGTGGTGGGGTTGCTCGGCAGCATCAGCACCAGTTCCTGGCCCTGGTGCAGTTCCAGGGGCTTGCAGGGCTTGTCGTCTTCCAGGCTGACCACGGGCTTGGGTTGGCTGGCGCAGGCGGCGAGCAACAGCAGGGGCAGGGCGAGCAGGGGGCGGGGCGACGGCATGACGACTCCTCGGACGGTCCGGACAGGCGGGAGGATATCGCAAAGGTCCGGCGCGGTGGGGCCATACGTCCCTAGGGAACGGGATTGCCGAAATGCTCTTCGTAGGAGCGAGCTTGCTCGCGAACCTGATGCCCCGCAGCGGAGTCCGTTCGCGAGCAAGCTCGCTCCTACAAAAGCCGTGCTCGCCTGCAACGCAGGATCTCATCCGCGAATCACGTCGATCGCGGACAAGGTCCGCTCCGGGGGAATGCCATACCTTCGGGCAACCTGTAGGAGCGGGCCCTGCCTGCGATTTCGCGCGCAGGGCCCGCTCCTACATGGGAATGGTGTAGGTGGCGCGGCGTAGGAGCGGATCTCATCCGCGAATTGCGCCGGGACGTCCAGTCATCGCGGACAAGGTCCGCTCCTACGGGGGGATGCCGTGCCTCGGGGCAACCTGTAGGAGCGCGCCCTGCGCGCGAAATCGCAGGCAGGGCCTGCTCCTACAGGTGGATGCCTATGCCCTCAGGCCGGGAACAGCACCTTGGCCACGTCGCTGTAGCGCTTGGCGAAGTGCACCGTCAGGTCTTCCTTGAGGTAGTCCGGCAATTCCTCGAAGTCGCCGCGGTTGGCTTCGGGCAGGATCAGTTCGTGGATCTTCTGCCGGCGCGCCGCGATCACCTTTTCGCGCACCCCGCCGATGGGCAGCACCTGGCCGGTGAGGGTCAGCTCGCCGGTCATGGCCACGCCCTTCTTCGGCGCCTGGTTGCGCGCCAGGGACAGCAGGGCGCTGGCCATGGTGACGCCGGCGCTGGGGCCGTCCTTGGGCGTGGCGCCCTCGGGCACGTGCAGGTGGACGAAGGCCTGGTCGAAGAAGTTGGCGTCGCCGCCGTACTTCTTCAGGTTGGCGGTGATGTAGCTGTAGGCGATTTCCGCCGACTCCTTCATCACGTCACCCAGTTGCCCGGTCAGCTTGAAGCCGCGGTTCAGCGTGTGGATGCGCGTCGCCTCAATGGGCAGGGTGGCGCCGCCCATGCTGGTCCAGGCCAGGCCGGTGATGACGCCGATGCCGGAGAGCAGTTGCTCGGTGCGGAACACCGGCATGCCGAGGTAGCTCTCCAGGTCCTTGGCGCCGATCTTCAGCTTGGCCTCGGGGTCTTCCAGCAGCTTGACCACGGCCTTGCGCACCAGCTTGCCGAGCTGTTTCTCCAGTTGCCGCACCCCGGCCTCGCGGGCGTAGCCCTCGATCACCGCGCGCAGGGCGGCGTCGTTGATCGACAGCCGCTCCTTCGGCACCCCGGCCTTCTCCAGCTGCTTGGGCCACAGGTGGCGCTTGGCGATGGCCAGCTTCTCCTCGGCGATGTAGCCGGACAGGCGGATGACTTCCATGCGGTCGAGCAGCGGCCCGGGGATGGAGTCCAGGGTGTTGGCCGTGCAGACGAACAGCACCTTGGACAGGTCCAGGCGCAGGTCCAGGTAGTGGTCGAGGAATTCCACGTTCTGTTCCGGGTCCAGCGTCTCCAGCAGCGCCGAGGCCGGGTCGCCCTGGTAGCTGGCGCCGAGCTTGTCGATCTCGTCGAGCATGATCACCGGGTTCATCACCTCGACGTCCTTCAGCGCCTGCACCAGCTTGCCCGGCAGGGCGCCGATGTAGGTGCGGCGGTGGCCCTTGATCTCCGCCTCGTCGCGCATGCCGCCGACGCTGAAGCGATAGAACGGCCGGCCGAGGCTCTCGGCGATGGACTTGCCGATGCTGGTCTTGCCCACCCCGGGCGGGCCCACCAGCAGCACGATGGAGCCGGCGATCTCGCCCTTGAAGGCGCCCACGGCGAGGAATTCGAGGATGCGGTCCTTGACGTCGTCGAGGCCGGCGTGGTGCTTGTCCAGCACCTTGCGCGCGTGGGGCAGGCTGAGCTTGTCCTTGCCCAGCACGCCCCAGGGCACCGCGGTGGCCCAGTCCAGGTAGTTGCGGGTGACCGCGTATTCCGGCGAGCCGGTCTCCAGGATCGACAGCTTGTTCAGCTCCTCGTCGATGCGCTTCTTCGCCTGTTCGGGGAGGATCTTGCCTTCCAGGCGGGCGCGGAACTCGTCGGCGTCGGCGCTCCTGTCGTCCTTGGTGATGCCCAGCTCCTGCTGGATGGTCTTGAGCTGTTCCTTGAGGAAGAACTCGCGCTGGCGCTCGCCGATCTTGCGGTTGACCTCGGCCGACAGTTCCTTCTGCAGGCGTGCGACTTCCACCTCCTTGCGCAGCAGCGGCAGGACCTTCTCCATGCGCTTGAGCATCGGCACCGTGTCCAGCACCTCCTGCAGCTCGTTGCCGGGCGCGGTGGTCAGGGCCGCGGCGAAGTCGGTGAGCGGCGAGGGGTCGTTGGGGTTGAAGCGGTTCAGGTAGTTCTTCAGCTCCTCGCTGTACAGCGGGTTGAGCGGCAGCAGCTCCTTGATCGCATTGATCAGCGCCATGCCGTAGGCCTTGACCTCGTCGCTGGAGTCGCTGGGCGTGTGCGGGTAGTCCACCTCGACCAGGAACGGCGGGCGGTGGCGCTTGATCCAGCCGCGGATGCGCACCCGCGACAGGCCCTGGGCGACGAACTGCAGCTTGCCGCCTTCGCGGCTGGCGTGGTGCACGCGCACCAGGGTGCCGTGCTCGGGCAGGCTGTCCGGGTCGAAGTGGCGCGGGTCGTCCGGCGGGTTGTCCATGAAGAACAGCGCCAGGCAGTGGTGGTCGGTCTTGGCCACCAGCTCCAGGGTTTCCGCCCAGGGTTCTTCGTTGACGATCACCGGCAGCACCTGCGCGGGGAAGAACGGGCGGTTGTGGATCGGGATGACGTAGACGGTGGTCGGCAGCTTCTGGCCGGGCAGCACCAGGCCGGTCCCGGTGACCTCCTCGGCGCTGTGGATATCGTGAATCTCGTCTTGGTCGCTCATGAGGCACCTGACTGATTGAACATGACAGTCTAGATGGGGAATCGGCCCGCGACTTTCAATTCCCCGACGAGCGCGGCCTGTTGCCGGAGGTTTCCCGCGGCGGGCGCAGGAAGTCGCTGGGCGGGCGGCCGAACTGGCGGCTGAACATGGCGCTGAAGGCGCTGGGCGTGGAGTAGCCGACCTCCAGCGCCGCCTCCAGCACGCTGACGCCGCTGCCCAGCAGCTCCAGGGCGCGCAGCAGCCGGGCCTGCTGGCGCCACTGGCCGAAGGTCAGCCCGGTGTCGCGCAGGAACCAGCGGCGCACCGTCTTGGCGTCGACCTTGGCCCGCGCGGCCCAGTCCTGGAGCCCGGCTTCCAGGCCCATGTCCCGGCACAGCCGGCGCAGGCGCGGCTCGTTGGGCAGCGGCAGGTGCAGGGGCAGCGCCGGCTCGCTGGTCAGCTCGTCGAGCAGCAGGCGCAGCACGCGGCCGTCGCGGCTGTCCGCCGGAACCTCGCCGGCGATGCCGACGGCGGCCAGGATCAGCTCGCGCAGCAGCGGCGAGATGGCCAGCACCGTGCATGCGGTGGGCAGGTGCGGCGCGCTGTCCGGCTCGATGTAGAGGGTGCGCACGCGTACTTCGCCGACCATCCGCGTCCAGTGCTCGACGCCGGCGGGAATCCACAGGCCGCGGTTGTCCGGCACCACCCAGAGGCCGCCGGCAGTGCCCACCACCAGCACCCCGCGCACCGCATAGAGCAGTTGCGCGCGCTGGTGGCTGTGGCTGGGCACCTGGTGGCCGTCGGCGTAGTCCAGGGCGACGGCGGTCACCGGGCCGGTGGCGTGCTGGTCGCCGTGGATGGAGGGAATGTCCGCTTCTCGCATTTCATCGCCCGTTTTGCGTTAGACGGCCAGTCTCGCCCGTTACTAGCATGCTCGCCAATCCCCTCGCGCCCGGTTTTTCCCATGTCCGATTTCGCCAGTGCCCTGCAACCGCTCACCGAACAGCTCACCCGCATCGCCGACCTGCTGCAGCGCAACCTGCCGCCGCAGCCGGCCCAGGCGCTGCAGCCGGGAGTGATCGCCTACCTCTGGGAATACCGCCCCCACGCCGGGGTGGCCCAGGCGCAGCTGACGCCGGTGCGCGAGCCGGCGCTGATCGCCTTCGACGACCTGCGCAACGTCGAGCGGCAGAAGGCGCTGATCGAGCGCAACACCCGCCAGTTCGTCCAGGGCCGCCCGGCCAACAACGTGCTGCTCACCGGCGCCCGCGGCACCGGCAAGAGTTCGCTGGTGAAGGCCTGCCTGCACGCCTTCCACGCCGAGGGTCTGCGCCTGATCGAGGTGGACAAGGAGCACCTGGGCGACCTGCCGCAGATCATCGAGCTGGTCCGCCAGCGCCCGGAGCGCTTCATCCTGTTCTGCGACGACCTCTCCTTCGAGGACGGCGAGACCGGCTACAAGGGCCTGAAGACGGTGCTCGACGGCTCGGTGGCGGGGCAGGCCGGCAACGTGCTGATCTACGCCACCTCCAACCGCCGCCACCTGCTGGCCGAGCGCGCCGCCGACAACCTGGCCTTCTCCCGCGGCGAGAACGGCGAGCTGCACCCGGGCGAGGCGGTGGAAGAGAAGGTCTCGCTGTCCGAACGTTTTGGCCTGTGGATTTCCTTCTATGCCTTCAGCCAGGACGAATACCTGGAGGCGGTGGCGCGCTGGCTGCAGTCCCACGGCCTGGGCGAGGAGGACATCGAGGCCAGCCGCGCCGAGGCGATCCGTTGGGCCACCCACCGTGGCTCGCGCTCCGGGCGCATCGCCGCGCAGTTCGCCCGCGACTACGCCGGGCGCCACGCCGGCTGACCGGCGCGGCTGGGCAGGGCCGCGCAACTTCGCTAGAGTGCGGGAAAGCCACGCACGCCTCCTGCCGATGTTGCACGCACGCCTCGCTCGCCTGCCCGAGCAGTCCCACGCCCACGACCACGAACATCACCAACTGGTGATGGCCCTGGCCGGCCGCGCCGAGTTCGAGGTCGACGGGCGCGGCGGCGAGGTCTGCCGCATGCGCGCCTGCCTGGTGCCGGGGGACGCCCGGCACGCCTTCGCCGGCACGGGCGACAACCGCATGCTGATCCTCGACCTGCAGGCGCCAGGCGTGGCGGACGAGGACCGCGAGCTGCTGGCACGGCTGTTCGAGGCGCCGCGCTACCCGACGCTGGATGCCGACTTCCAGAACCTGCTCAGCTACGCCGGCGCGGAACTGGCGCGCTATGGCAGCGACCCGCTGCTGGCCAGGGCGCTGGGCGGCGTACTGCTGCGCGCCCTGCATCTGCGCCTGTTCGGCGAGACACCCCGGCCGGCCACCGGCCCGCTGGACATGCAGCGCCTGGACGGGCACATCCGCAGCCACCTGGCGCGGCGCATCACGGTGGCCGAACTGGCCCAGGTGGCCTGCCTGAGCCCCAGCCATTTCCACGCCCAGTTCAAGGACAGCGTCGGCCTGACGCCGCACCAGTACCTGCTCAAGCAGCGCCTGGACGCCGCCGCGCGCCTGCTGCGCGAAACCGACCTGGCGCTGGTGCGGGTGGCGGAAGAGTGCGGCTTCTCCAGCCAGAGCGCCCTGACCACGGCGATGCGCCGCTACCTGGGGCTCACGCCCGGGGCCCTGCGCCGCGGTTGAGCCGGCCGCCTCAGGGGCCGGCGATGTCGCGGGAGTCGACCTCGGCGCGGTAGCCGGGGCCGACGTCGAAGAGCACGAAGTAGGGCACCGCCGGGCGCTGGAAGGTCAGGCTGGAGTCGGCGCCCAGGCGTTCTTCCAGCAGCGTCTGGCCGTCATGGCCGAGGACCCGCAGCTTCACGCCCTGCGCCTGGCTGCCGTCGCTGAAGCCGCCCAGGCAGCGGATGCGCTCGGCGTCCAGGGCCTTGCATTCGAGGAAGGGCGCGTGGGCCATTGCCTGCGGGGCGAGGCCCAGCAGGAGGAGGGGAAGCAGGGCTTTCATCGGGACGCTCCTTGGCGGTCGAGCCAGGCCACCAGCGACGGGGAGGCCTCGGCGAGGGGCAGGCTGGCCTGGTGCACGCTGCCGTCCCAGGCTTCGACGGTCAGCCACAGCTGGTCGTCGGCGCGGGCGCGTGGCGGCACCGCCACCTCGGTGAACTGCTGGTACGGGCTGCCGCTGAGCAGCGCGCCGGGGGCGCTCAGGCTGTAGGGCCGGCCGATGCGCAGGTAGGCCGCGCGGATGCGCTGCTCGCAGCCCTGGCACCAGGCCAGGGTGAAGGCCTTGAGGTGGCCGGCGCGGCCTTCGTCCTCGGGATCGCCGACTTCCCATTCGGCCAGGCGCGCGCGCCAGGGGCCGACCTGCAGTTCGCCGACCTCGCGTTCGCCCAGGCCGGTGAGGCCGCGGTCGACGCGGGCGTCGTGGAGGAACGCCGGTAGGTAGCCGAGGGGGATCAGCACCAGCAGGGCGCTGAGGTGGAAGCGCCAGCGCAGCCACTGGCGGCGCAGGCGCGAAGGTTGACGGGCGGGCATGGCGTTCACTCCGTGAGGGCCGCGGTGCGCTGCGGGGTGCGTTGCTTCTTCAACTGCTTGGCGGTGGCCAGCAGGGTGCGCTTGCTCCAGATCTGCAGGCCGCTGAGCACCATCAGGCTGAGCAGCAGGCCGAAGGCGAACCAGATCAGCTTCACCCATAGCCCGCCGAAGTCGCCCACGTGCAGCGGGCGCATGGATTCGCTGAAGAACTCCAGGCCGCTGCGGTCGCCCAGGCGCCGGGTGGCGGCCAGGCTGCCATCGTAGGGGTTGACCTTGGCGCGCTCGAACAGCAGCGGGAACCAGCCGTGGCCGAGCAGGCCGATGGGCGCGAAGGCATCGCCCGGCAGCGCCAGGTAGCGCGGCTCGAAGCCGGGAATCTCGCGCTGCGCGACGGCCACCGCCTGATCCAGGCCGATGCGCGGCGGCGGCCCGCCGTCGACGCCCGGCGGCACCTGCTCGGGCTGGATGATGGCCGGCACGCCCTCGCTGGAGATGGAAATGGCGTTGTCGTAGAGCACCGCCTGGACCAGGAACCAGGTGCCGCTGACGGCGATCACCGCGATGAACCAGATCGACCAGATGCCGGTCAGGCGGTGGAAGTCGCCCCAGAAGATGCGCGCGCCCTGGTTCAGGCGCAGGCGCGGGGCGAGGAAGCCGCGCCAGAAGCGCTTGTAGACCACCAGCCCGGTGACCAGCGAGGCCAGCATCGGCAGGCCCAGCAGCGTCACCAGGTACCAGCCCCAGCTGTAGCCGTGGCTGAAGGGCACCAGCCACCAGCCGTGCAGGGCGCGGGTGAAGTTGCGGAAGTCGAACAGCGGCGCCTCGCCCTGGATGGCGCCGCTGTACGGGTTGACGTAGAGGGTGGCGTTGCGCGCGTCCGGGTAGCTGACCTGGGCCTCCACGGCGAAGTGCTCTTCGCTCGGCACGCGCAGGCCCTGCACATGGGCCTGCGGCTGCTGGCGCCGGACCGCGGCCAGCAGGGCGTCGTAGCCCAGGCGCTGGGCGTTGCCGGGCGGCGCGTTGGCGCGGATGGCCGGGTTGGCCAGCCAGACGATCTCCTGGCTGACGGTGGCCAGGGTGCCGGTGATGCACACCAGGAAGACGAAGAACCAGATGGGCAAGGCCAGCCAGCTGTGGATCAGGAACCAGTTCCTGGCACGGGATTTCTTGGACATGGGGACTTCAGGCTTCACGCAGTGGAGGAGGCGGCGATGCCACCGGGGCCCCGCCATTGGCCGGGGATTCTATGGATAAGGACGGATGAGACGGAGAAATCGGCCAGTGGGTTTGCAATAAATTATTTCATCGCTCCGGTTGCCGGTTTTGCCCCGCTCGTTCGTCTTCATTAGAGAAAGCCGCAATGGCGGCCCGGAAAAGGACTCTTTCGTGACCCTCCACCATCGCTTCCCCGACGCGGCCGCCGACGGCCGGCCCGAGGTCCTGCCGCTGGCGCTGCGCCGTGAACTGCGCCCGGCGCGCAAGCTGCTCGAGCGCGCCGGCCTGCGTTGCAGCCTGCCGCGCCTGAAGGTACTGGACGTGCTCTGCTCCGGCGGCTTCTACAGCGTTTCGGCGCTGCACCAGCGCCTGCTGGACGAAGCCGCGCCCATTTCGCCCAACTGCGTGCGCCAGACCTTGCGGCGCCTGCATGCCAGCGGCGTGCTGCGTCGCGATGCGCAGCGCCGCTACGGCCTGGAGACAGAGCTGTTGGCCTAGGGCCCAGGGGTTCGTGGACGAACGATTGACGTGTCGGCCGGCCAACCCGGTCTACAGTTGAAGTGTCGATCATTCGTTGAAAGAACCTGAGGGAGTGTAGCCATGAGCCAGCTGTTCGAGCCCCTGACCCTGCGCCAACTGACCTTGCCCAACCGCATCGGCGTTTCCCCCATGTGCCAGTACTCGGCCGAGGACGGCCTGGCCAACGACTGGCACCTGGTGCACCTGGGCAGCCGCGCCGTGGGCGGCGCGGGCCTGGTCCTGGTGGAGGCCACCGCGGTGGTTCCGGAAGGGCGCATCACCGACCGCGACTTGGGCCTGTGGAAGGACGAGCAGGTCGAGCCCCTGCGGCGCATCACCCGCTTCATCGAGTCCCAGGGGGCGGTGGCCGGCATCCAGCTGGCCCACGCCGGGCGCAAGGCCAGCACCTACGCGCCCTGGCTGGGCAGGCCGGGGAGCATGCCGGTGGCCGAGGGCGGCTGGGTGCCGCTGGCGCCGTCGGCCATTGCCTTCGACCCCAAGCACACCACGCCCACGGCGCTGACCGAGGCGCAGATGGCCGAGGTCACCCAGGCTTTCGTCCGCTCCGCCGAGCGCGCCCTGGCGGCGGGCTTCAAGGTGGTGGAGGTGCACGCGGCCCACGGCTACCTGCTGCATCAGTTCCTCTCGCCGCTGTCCAACCAGCGCCGCGACCAGTACGGCGGCTGCTTCGAGAACCGCATCCGCTACCTGCTGGAAGTGACCCAGGCGGTGCGCGAGGTGTGGCCTGAGGAACTGCCGCTGCTGGTGCGCCTGTCGGCCACCGACTGGGTGGAGGACGGCTGGAACCCCGACGAGACGGTGGCGCTGGCCCGGCGCCTGAAGGACCTGGGCGTCGACCTGATCGACGTGTCCTCCGGCGGCACCGCGGTGAACGCCGAGATTCCGGTGGGCCCGGGCTACCAGACGCAGTTCGCCGAGCGGGTGCGCAAGGAGGCCGAGATCGCCAGCAGCACCGTCGGCATGATCACCGAGCCGGTGCAGGCCGAGCACATCCTGCGCACCGGCCAGGCCGACCTGATCCTGCTGGCCCGCGAGCTGCTGCGCGAGCCCTACTGGCCGCTCAACGCCGCCGACGAGCTGGGCGGCCAGCAGGTGCCCTGGCCGGCGCAGTACCTGCGCGCGGCCCATCGCGGCACGCCGATGCGCAAGCCCCTGGGCGAAGCCTGAGGCCATGGCGCGCCGTCCGTCGGGCGGCGCGCCGGCGCTTTCTTACAACAGAATGTGAAATGGATCGCATGCAGGCATTTTGCTGCTATGCTCCGCCGCAACGCGTCAGGACGACGCACTTGCCACTGGTACACGCATGGACGCACGCACCCCACCCTCCGCCGTGCCGGAGTCGGAGATCGCCCTGCTGGCGAACATCCTGGCCCTGGCGACGCGCAACATGTCCGCCCTCAGCACCCTGATCGGCCAGCTTTCCCTGGAGCTGGGCCGCAGCACCGACCCGCACCTGCAGCAGGTCGGCCAGCGCGCCCTGAACGACATCGCCCACCTGGCCGGCGACCTGGAAACCCAGTGGGAGCTGATCGGCAGCCTGGCGCGCTTCTGCCCGCTGCTCAAGCGCAGCCAGCTCAAGCCCGAGCCGCTGCTGACGGAAATCCATATCACCGAGCTGCCCACCGCCGAATGAGCCTTTGATCGGGATCAGCTGTCTGTCGCCGGGGCGGGGCTAGCCTGTCCTGACCATTCCCCGAAAGGAGCCCGGCCATGAAAGCCCTGGTCTACCGCGGTGTCGGCGACATCGCCCTGGAAGAGCGCCCCGACCCCGAACTGCAGGCGCCCGGCGACGCCGTGGTGCGCCTGGTCCGCACCACCCTCTGCGGCACCGACCTGCACATCATCAAGGGCGACGTGCCGGCCTGCAGGCCCGGACGCATCCTCGGCCACGAGGGCGTCGGGGTGGTCGAAAAGGTCGGCGCGGCGGTCAGCCAGTTCAAGCCCGGCGACCGCGTGCTGATCTCCTGCATCAGTGCCTGCGGCAAGTGCGACTTCTGCCGCAAGGGCATGACCTCGCACTGCCGCACCGGCGGCTGGATCCTCGGCCACCTGATCGACGGCACCCAGGCCGAGAAGGTGCGCATCCCCCACGCCGACACCAGCCTCTACCACCTGCCCGCCGAGGTGGACGAGGAGGCCATGGTGATGCTCAGCGACATCCTCCCCACCGGTTTCGAGTGCGGCGTGCTCAACGGCCGCGTGCAGCCCGGCGGCAACGTCGCCATCGTCGGCGCCGGCCCGGTGGGCCTGGCCGCGCTGCTCACCGCGCAGTTCTACTCGCCGGCGCGGATCATCATGATCGACCTGGACGACAACCGCCTGGAAGTGGCGAAGGGCTTCGGCGCCACCGACTGCTTCAATGCCGGCGATCCGCAGCTGCTGGAGAAGGTGAAGGCGCTGACCGACGGCCTGGGCGTGGACAGCGCGGTGGAAGCGGTGGGCGTGCCGAGCACCTTCAGCCTGTGCGAGGAATTGATCGCACCCGGCGGCGACATCGCCGTGTTGGGCGTACACGGGGTGCCGGTGGAGTTGCACCTGGAGCGCCTGTGGTCGCACAACATCACCCTGCGCACCCGCCTGGTGGACGCGGTGACCACGCCGATGCTGCTCAAGAGCGTGCAGGCCGGCAAGCTGCAGCCCGAACAGCTGATCACCCACCGCTTCGCCCTGGACGACATCCTCCAGGCCTACGAGACCTTCGGCAAGGCGGCGCAGAACAAGGCGTTGAAGGTGATTATCGAGGTTTGATGGCGGGGGCTTTGCGTATTTTCGTATTTTCGTAGGAGCGAGCTTGCTCGCGAACCGTGCATTCCTGCGATGTTGGCGTGATGGATTGACTCCGCTCCCTCTCCCCAACCCTCTCCCTGAAGGGAGAGGGGGCCTTATGGTTTGAAGCGCAATATCGATGCTCGCCGGTTAGCACCACACGTTTCCGCAGGCACGGATAGCTCCCTCTCCCTTCGGAGCGGGGCGCGCAGCCAGGACGGGGGGAGAGGGCTGGTGGGCATAGCACCAACAGCCCCACGTTAACCTCACCACCCCAATTGCTTATGCAACCCAAGGGCGTCGTAGTAGTCCCCCTGGTAAACGATCTTGCCATCCTTGACCTTCACGTAGCTCACACCGTCGAACGACAGCGGCTTGTTGGTCGCCGGCGTCTGCGCGTCCCAGGCGCCGGTGTTGGTGCCGCTGAAGGTCCACTGGAAGGCGATGCCGTCCTTGTCGACGATGGGCTTGCCGTTCATCTTCCACTTCAGGTCCGGCACGGCGCCGACGAAGACCTTGATCACGTTGTCGCGCGCGGCCTCGCGGCCCTTCTGCGGGGTGCCGACGGTGACGTCGAAGTACTCCGCGTCCTTGGCCAGGTAGCCGGCGGCCTTCTCGGCGTCGTGGGCGTTCCACGCGGCCATGTAGGCGTCGACTATCTGTTTCGGCGTCTCGCCAGCCTGGGCCAGGCCGGCGAGGGTGAACAGCGACAGCAGGTAGAACGCTCTGACGAGGTGACGCATGCTTGCCTCCGTTGCGGGCGCGCCCGCGGGTTGTGGGCCGGGTGGCCCTGAGTGCCGGGGAGTCGCTGGGTTCCCGCGTTCGCGGGAATGACGATGGGAGATCGTGCGCTAGCTAACCCCGTCACCCCCGCGAACGCGGGGGCCCAGCGACTTGCCTCAGTGTTTGAACATCACATGACGAACGGCGGTGTAGTCCTCCAGCCCGTACATGGACATGTCCTTGCCGTAGCCGGAAAGCTTCATGCCGCCATGGGGCATCTCGGTGGTCAGCATGAAGTGAGTGTTGACCCAGGTGCAGCCGTACTGCAGGCGGGCCGCCAGGCGGTGGGCGCGGCCGATGTCGCTGGTCCACACCGAGCTGGCCAGGCCGTAGTCGGAGTCGTTGGCCCAGGCCAGCGCCTGCGCTTCGTCGTCGAACTCGGTGACCGAGACCACCGGGCCGAAGATCTCGCGGCGCACCACTTCGTCGTCCTGGCGGGCGCCGGCCAGCACGGTCGGCTCGAAGAAGAAGCCGGGGCGGTCGGCGCGCTTGCCGCCGGTGACCACCTCGATGTGCGGCAGCTGGCGGGCACGCTCGACGAAGCCGATGACGCGCTCCAGGTGCTGCTCGGTGATTACCGGGCCCAGTTCGGTGTCCGGGTCGTCCTGCTCGCCGTAGCGGATGCTGGCGACGGCTTCGCCCAGTTTCTGCACGAATTTGGCGTAGATGCCCTTTTGCGCATAGATGCGGCAGGCAGCGGTGCAGTCCTGGCCGGCGTTGTAGAAGCCGAAGGTGCGGATGCCTTCCACGGCGGCGTCGATGTCGGCGTCGTCGAAGATGATTACCGGGGCCTTGCCGCCCAGCTCCATGTGCATGCGCTTCACGGTGTCGGCGGTGCCGGCGATGATGCGGCTGCCGGTGGCGACCGAGCCGGTCAGCGAGACCATGCGCACCTTCGGGTGGGTGGTCAGCGGCTCGCCGACGCTCGGGCCGCGGCCGAAGACCAGGTTGACCACGCCGGCGGGGAAGATGTCGGCCATCAGTTCGGCCAGGCGCAGGGCGGTCAGCGGGGTCTGCTCGGAGGGCTTGAGCACCACGGTGTTGCCGGCGGCCAGGGCCGGGCCGAGTTTCCACGCGACCATCATCAGCGGGTAGTTCCAGGGCGCGATGGAGGCGACCACGCCGATCGGGTCGCGGCGGATCATCGAGGTGTGCCCGGGCAGGTATTCGCCGGCGGCGGAACCCTGCAGGCAGCGGCTGGCGCCGGCGAAGAAGCGGAACACGTCGGCGATGGCCGGCAGTTCGTCGTTCAGCGCGGCGCTGTAGGGCTTGCCGCAGTTGTTGGATTCCAGGCGCGCCAGTTCCTCGGCGTGGGCGTCGATGGTGTCGGCCAGTTTCAGCAGCAGCAGCGAGCGGTCCTTCGGCGCGGTCTGCGACCAGGCGTCGAAGGCGGCGTCGGCGGCCTGCACGGCGGCGTCGACCTGGGCCGGGGTGGCCTCGGCGATCTCCACCAGGGTGGTGCCCAGGGAGGGGTTGAGCACGGCGAGCTTCTCGCCTTCGCCAGCGACCAGTTGGCCGTTGATCAGCAGTTTGGTTTGCATTCTTTAAGTCCTCTTGGTCAGGAGCTTGTGGCGTAATCGTTGGTCTTTCTTGTGGGCCCGCCGCTTGCGGCAGTCCTGAGGGGGTTCTATTTGCCGCTGCCCGCCACGCCCTCGCCACCCTTGGTCAGGTAGTAGGCGCCGAGGATCGGCAGCATGGTCACCAGCATCACCAACATGGCCACCACGTTGGTCACCGGCACGTCGCGCGGGCGCGTCAGTTGGTTGAGCAGCCAGATCGGCAGGGTGCGTTCGTGGCCGGCGGTGAAGGTGGTGACGATGATCTCGTCGAAGGACAGGGCGAAGGCCAGCATGCCGCCGGCCAGCAGGGCCGAGCCGAGGTTCGGCAGGATCACGTAGCGGAAGGTCTGCCAGCCGTCGGCGCCCAGGTCCATCGAGGCCTCGATGAGGCTGTGGGAGGTGCGGCGGAAACGGGCGATCACGTTGTTGTAGACGATCACCACGCAGAAGGTCGCGTGGCCGATGACGATGGTCAGGAAGCCCGGTTCTATCCCCAGCGTCTTGAACGCCGACAGCAGCGCGATGCCGGTGATGATGCCGGGCAGGGCGATCGGCAGGATCAGCATCAGCGAGATGCCCTCCTTGCCGAAGAAGTCGCGGCGGTACAGCGCGGCCGCGGCCAGGGTGCCCAGGAGCATGGCGATCAGGGTGGCGATGCAGGCGATCTTCAGCGACAGGGTGATCGACTCCAGCACGTCCTGGCGGCCGAAGGCGACGCTGAACCAGTGCAGGGTGAAGCCCTGTGGCGGGAAGCTGAACGCGGCGTCTTCGGTGTTGAACGCGTACATGAAGATGATCAGGATCGGGAAGTGCAGGAACACCAGCCCGCCCCAGGCGGCGGCTTTCAGACCCCAGGAGGCTTTGTCAGAGTGCATCGAAGGCCCCCAGGCGTTTGACGATGGACAGGTACACGGCGATCAGCACGATGGGCACCAGGGTGAAAGCGGCGGCCATCGGCATGTTGCCGATCGCGCCCTGCTGGGCGTAGACCATGCTGCCGATGAAGTAGCCCGGCGGGCCCACCAGCTGCGGCACGATGAAGTCGCCGAGGGTCAGGCTGAAGGTGAAGATCGAGCCGGCGGCGATGCCCGGGATCGACAGCGGCAGGATGACCTGCGCGAAGGTCTGCCGCGGATGCGCGCCAAGGTCGGCCGAGGCTTGCAGCAGCGACGGCGGCAGGCGCTCCAGGGAGGCCTGGATCGGCAGGATCATGAACGGCAGCCAGATGTACACGAACACCAGGAAGCGCCCCAGGTTCGAGGTGGACAGGGTGTTGCCGCCCACGCCGGGCACGTCCATCAGCAGGTCCAGCAGCCATTGCAGGCCGAGGTGGTGCACGAACCACATGGCCACGCCGCCCTTGGCCAGCAGCAGGGTCCAGGCGTAGGCCTTGACGATGTAGCTGGCCCACATCGGCATCATCACCGCGATGTAGAAGAACGCCTTGGTCTTGCCGCTGGTGTAGCGCGCCATGTAGTAGGCGATGGGGAAGGCCACCACGCCGCTGGCGATGGACACCGCGACCGCCATCGCCAGGGTGCGCTGGATGATGTCGAAGTTGGCCGGGGTGAACAGGGCGGCGAAGTTGGCCCAGGTCAGGTCCGGCGTCACCGTCATGGTGAAGTCGTCGAAGGTGTAGAAGCCCTGCCACATCAGGGTCAGCAGCGAGCCCAGGTAGATGGCGCCGAACCACAGCAGCGGCGGCACCAGCAGCAGCGAGAGGTACAGCGTCGGCTTGCGGTACAGCAGGTTGGACAGGCGCCGCAGCGGGCCGTTGCCGGCCGTGGGCGCCTGCGCGTTCATCGTCAGCTCCATCTCAGGCGCCCTCGTTCAGCGCCACCATGGCCTCGCGCGCCCAGCGCGCGGTCACGCGCTGCCCCGGCTGGTGGGCCACGGCGGCGGCGTCCCACTGGCTGTTGGCCTGGCTCAGGCAGAGGTTCTGGCCGTTGTCCAGGCGGATTTCGTAGCGGGTGGCGGCGCCCTGGTACTGGATGTCGTGCAGCAGGCCGCTGATCTCCAGGTCGCCGGCGCCGCGCTCGCCGCTGGCGAAGCGGATGTGCTCGGGGCGGATGGAGAACGGCTGGGTGTTGCCGGTGAGGCTCTGGGCGAGGTCGCCGCGCAGCACGTTGGAGGTGCCGACGAACTCGGCGACGAAGGGCGTGGCCGGCTGCATGTACAGGTTGCGCGGGGTGTCGACCTGCTCGATGCGGCCCTTGTTGAACACCGCCACGCGGTCGGACATCGACAGCGCTTCGCTCTGGTCGTGGGTGACGAAGATGAAGGTGATGCCCAGCTGGCGCTGCAGCTTCTTCAGCTCGCTCTGCATCTGCTCGCGCAGCTTCAGGTCCAGCGCGCCCAGGGGTTCGTCCAGCAGCAGCACGCGCGGGCGGTTGACCAGGGCGCGGGCCAGGGCCACCCGCTGGCGCTGGCCGCCGGAGAGCTGCACCGGCTTGCGGCTGCCGTAGCCGCCGAGGGCGACCATGCCCAGGGCTTCCTCGGCGCGCTTGAGGCGCTCGGCCTTGCCCACGCCTTTCACCTTCAGGCCGTAGGCGACGTTCTCCAGCACGTTCATGTGCGGGAACAGCGCGTAGTCCTGGAACACGGTATTCACGTCGCGCTGGTACGGCGGCAGGCCGGCGGCCTCCTGGCCATGGATGCGGATGGAGCCGGAGGAGGGCTGTTCGAAACCGGCGATCAGGCGCAGGCAGGTGGTCTTGCCCGAGCCCGAGGGGCCGAGCATGGAGAAGAACTCGCCGTCCTTGATGTCGATGGACACCCGGTCAACGGCTTTCACCTCGCCGAACTGGCGGGAGACCTGGGTGAATTGAACAGCGGGGGTGGTCATGGGGCACGCTCCAGGGGCAGGAATTCGGCGTGCGAAGGCCCTGCCCGGAAAAATCGGGTGAATCAGAAACGGATGTCGGGAAAGCGGGACGTAGGATGGGTTGAGCGAAGCGATACCCATCGATGTGGCATCGCTCCGGGGTGATGGGTTTCGCGGAGCTCAACCCATCCTACGAATGTCCCTACGGCGCTGGCTTAGCGGCCGCCCATGATCGCGATGTAGTCCTGGGTCCAGCGGCTGTAGGGCACGAACTTGCCGCCCTCGGCCTGCGGGGTCTTCCAGAAGGCGATCCTGGCGAACTGGTCGAAGCCGTTGGTGGCGCAGCCTTCGGCGCCCAGCAGCTCGCTGGCCTTGCAGCCTTCCGGCGCGGCCGGCACCGAGCCGAACCAGGCGGCGACGTCGCCCTGCACCTTGGGCTCCAGCGACCAGTTCATCCACTTGTAGGCGCAGTTCGGGTGCGCGGCCTCGGCGTGCAGCATGGTGGTGTCGGCCCAGCCGGTGACGCCTTCCTTCGGGAACACGGTGGCGATCGGCTGCTTCTCGCCCTTCAGCGCGTTGGCCTGGTACGGCCAGGAGCTGGAGGCGGCCACGCCTTCGTTCTTGAAGTCGCTCATCTGCACGGTCGCGTCGTGCCAGTAGCGGTGGATCAGCGAATGCTGCTTGCGCAGCAGGTCGAGCACGGCGCTGTACTGCGCCTCGGTCAGCTGGTACGGGTCCTGGATGCTCAGTTCCGGCTGGGTGCTCTTCAGGTACAGCGCGGCGTCGGCGATGTAGATCGGGCCGTCGTAGGCCTGCACGCGGCCCTTGTTCGGCTTGCCGTCGGGCAGGTCCTGCGCCTGGAACACCACGCTCCAGCTGTCCGGCGCCTTGGGGAAGACCTTGGTGTTGTACATCAGCACGTTCGGGCCCCACTGGTACGGGGTGCCGTAGGTCTTGCCGTTGACGGTGTACCAGGGCGCGTCCTTCAGGCGCGCGTCGACGTTCTTCCAGTTGGGGATCAGCTCGGGGTTGATCGGCTGCACGCGCTTGCCGTAGATCAGCCGCAGCGAGGCGTCGCCGGAGGCGGTGACCAGGTCGTAGCCGCCCTTGGCCATCAGGCTGACCATTTCGTCGGAGGTGGCGGCGGTCTTCACGTTGACCTGGCAGCCGGTGTCCTTCTCGAACTGGGTGACCCAGTCGTAGGCCTTGTCGGATTGGCCGCGTTCGATGTAGCCCGGCCAGGCGATGATGTCCAGGCGGCCTTCACCGGCGCCGACCGCCTTGATGGCGTCGGCGGCCTGTACGCCGGCGCTGGCCAGCAGGGCGGTGGTGATGGCGCTGAACAGTGCTGTCTTGCGCATGCGATGTCTCCCTCGTTTGTTGTCTCTATTGGTGGGGCAGTGTCAATCGAGCAACGGCCCTCGCGCGGCGTACCGCCGGGGCATTTCTTATGTACCGGCGGGCGGGCCCGCCGGGGCGTTCAATCCAAGCGGTCGCCGTGGCGGGCCATGATGTGGCGCACCACGCTGTAGTCCTGCAGCGAGTCGCTGGACAGGTCCTTGCCGTAGCCCGAGCGCTTGAGGCCGCCGTGGGGCATCTCGCTGGCGAGCATGAAATGGGTGTTGATCCAGGTGCAGCCGTACTGCAGGCGGTTGGCGATCTGGAAGGCCTTGTCCAGGTTCTGCGTCCACACCGAGGAGGCCAGGCCGTATTCGGAGTCGTTGGCCCAGTCCACCGCCTGTTCCAGTTGCTCGAAGCGCGTCACCGTGACCACCGGGCCGAACACCTCGCGCTGGACGATCTCGTCCTGCTGCTTGCAGCCGGCCAGCAGCGTGGGCTGGTAGTAGAAGCCGGGGCCGGAGTGCACGGCGGCGCCGGTCACGCGCTCGATGTGCGGTTGGCCCAGGGCGCGTTCGACGAAGCTGGCCACGCGGTCGCGCTGGCGGGCGCTGATCAGCGGGCCGATCTCGTTGTCCTGATCGCGCTTGCGGGCGAAGCGGATGCTCGCCACCGCCTCGCCCAGCTCGGCCACCAGGCGGTCGTGGATGCCGGCCTGGGCGTAGATGCGGCAGGCGGCGGTGCAGTCCTGCCCGGCGTTGTAGTAGCCGTGGGTGCGCACGCCCTGGACGACCGCCTCGATATCGGCGTCGTTGCAGACGATGACCGGCGCCTTGCCGCCCAGCTCCAGGTGGGTGCGCTTCAGGGTGCGCGCGGCGGCCTGGAGAATCTTCTGCCCGGTGACGATATCGCCGGTCAGCGAGACCATGCGCACCCGCGGGTGGCCGACCAGGTGGCTGCCGACGTTCTCGCCGCCGCCGCAGACGATGTTGAGCACGCCCGGCGGGAGGATGTCCGCCAGCGCCGGGGCCAGCGCCAGGATCGACAGCGGGGTGTGCTCGGAAGGCTTGAACACCAGGGTGTTGCCGGCGGCCAGGGCCGGGGCGATCTTCCATGCGGCCATCATCAGCGGGTAGTTCCAGGGCGCGATGGAGGCCACCACGCCCACCGGGTCGCGGCGCACCATGCTGGTGTGCCCGGGCACGTACTCGCCGGCCAACTGGCCCTGCTGGCAGCGCACGGCGCCGGCGAAGAAGCGGAACACGTCGGCGGTGGCGGGGATGTCGTCCTGCCGCGCCAGGTGCAGCGGCTTGCCGCAGTTCAGGGCTTCCAGGCGGGCGAGGGCGTCGGCGCGCTTGTCGATGGCGTCGGCGATGGCCAGCAGCGCGGCGGAGCGCTGCGCCGGGGTGGTCCGCGACCAGGCCGGGAAGGCGCGCTGGGCGGCGTCGATGGCCTGTTCGATCTGCTCGGGAGAGGCATCGGCGACCGAGACCAGGGTTTCGCCGCTGGCGGGGTTGAGGATCGCCTCGGCGAGGCCCTGGCTGGGCGTCAGCTGACCGTCGATCAGCAGCTCGGTGTACAGGGTCGGGGTGCTCGCCAGGGCGTTCATCTTCGCGGCTCTTTTCTTCTCGGTCTTGTTTTCGGGGGCCATGGGTTGCTCCGGTGGGTTGCCCGGAACTGGCCCTTTTGTATGAAGCCAGAGACTAGATTCCGGACCTGAGGTCGACAAATTCTAAATACTGAAAGTGGCATTCGATTAAATCGAATGCTGCTAGATGGAAGGCCGCTTGGCGTTGGGCTGTTCGCGGGCCACGGTGAGGAACGGGTCCACCAGCGCCGGCCGCGCCGTGCCGCGGCGCCAGGCCAGGCCGACGTCCAGCGGCTCGCCCAGGTCCACCAGCGGGCGCGCCTCGATGATGTCGCCCTCGAGCGACCAGGGGCGGTAGGTCATGTCCGGTTGGATCGACAGGCCGAGGCCGGCGGCCACCAGGCTCCGCACGGCCTCCACCGAGGCGGTGCGCAGCGTCACCTGCGGCACCAGCCCGGCGCGCGACCAGATGCGCTGGGTGTGCAGGCCCATCTCGTCGGCGTTGAGCTGGATCAGCGGCTCCCCGGCGACGTCCGCCAGGCCGATGCTGTCGCGCTCCAGCAGCGGGTGCTGGGCTGGCAGCCAGAGGCGGTGCGGCGAGTGGGTGAGCACCTCGGTCTGCAGGGCGTGGCGGTCCTCCAGGTTGGAGAGGATCAGCACGCCGACGTCGATCTCGCCGCTCACCAGCAGGTGCTCTATATAAGGCCGCTCGTCCTCCACCACGCGCGTCTGCACGTTGGGGTAGGCGCGCTGGAAGCGGGTGATCAGGTCGGCCAGGTAGTAGCCGGCGACCAGGCTGGTCACGCCGATGGTCAGGCTGCCGGCGACCTTGTCGGTGCTCTGCTGCAGGCTGCGCTTGGCGTTCTCCACCGTGGCCAGGATCAGGTGTGCCTGGCGCAGGAACTGGTGGCCCTGGTGGGTGAGCGTCATGCCCTTGGCGTGGCGCTCGAACAGGCGCACGCCGATTTCCTCCTCCAGTTGCTGGATGGCCAGGGTCAGGGTGGACTGGGAAATGAACACCGCCTGGGCGGCGGCGGAGATCGAGCCGGTCTCGGCGACGGCGATGAAATGGCGGATCTGGCGCAGGGTCATCATGGGTGGCGGGCCATGGCTTTTGTGCTTTATCGAAAATCTATAGGAGCATTCTTTTAAATCGAATGAAAGCACCCGCCCAACCTGCCTGCTCTTCGTAGGAGCGAGCTTGCTCGCGAACGGATTCCGCCGCGGGGATCATTCGCGAGCCGCGGCGATGGGTGTCGTTTCGCTCAACCCATCCTACGACGACGTTCTCCTGCACCTGTAGGAGCGGGCCCCGCCCGCGATTCGCCCGGCCCAGCAATATCCCGAAGCACTCTGCGCCTGCGTACCCACGGGAGCGGGCGCTAGAGTCGAGGTTTCCCTCAACCGACCCAGGAGACCGCCATGAACACCCGTGGCCTGCTCGACCAACTGCTCAAATCCGGCCAGGAACTCCTGCAGAACAAGGGCCTCGCCCAGAGCGGCGGCCAGCCCGGCCAGGCCCAGGGCAAGGGCGGCCTGGACCTTGGCAGCCTGCTCTCCGGCGCCGGTGGCGGCGCCCTGGCCGCCGGCGCGCTGGGCCTGCTGCTGGGCAGCAAGAAGGCGCGGAAGATGGGCGGCAAGGTCGTCACCTACGGTGGCCTGGCCGCCCTCGGGGTGATCGCCTACAAGGCCTACGGCAACTGGCAGCGCCAGCAGGCCAGCGCGCCGCGCGGCGAGCCGCAGACGGTGGACCGCCTGCCGCCGGTGGAAGCCGAGGCCCACAGCCACGCCATCCTCCGCGCCCTGGTGGCGGCGGCCAAGGCCGACGGCCACATCGACGCCCGCGAGCGGCAACTGATCGACGGCGAGATCGCCAAGCTCACCGGCGACCTGGAACTGCAGGGCTGGCTCGACCGCGAACTGGCCAAGCCGCTGGACCCGCGGGAAGTGGCGGGGGCCGCGCAGAGCGAGGAAATGGCCGCCGAGATGTACCTGGCCAGCCTGCTGATGGTCGACGAGGAGAACTACATGGAGCGCGCCTACCTCGACGAACTGGCCCGCCAGCTGAGCCTCGACCCGGGCCTCAAGGCCGAGCTGGAAGCCCAGGCGCAGAAGGCCCTGCAGGCACTGCCGGCCTGATTCTCAGCGCGCCCCTGAATAGTCCCGGACGGCATTGGCGGAATCCGCCACCGGGACTATCGTTGCCTGACCGCAACCACGCCGAGGGCGCTGCCATGAACACCACGGATCTGCTGGAACAACTGCTGCGGGCCGGCCAGGGCGCGCAGGCGCAACAGGGCGGCGGAGGCGGCCTGGGTGGCCTTGGCGGGTTGCTTGGCGGCCTGCTCGGCGGAGCCGCCGGCGGTGGCGCAGCGGCCGGAGGCCTGGGCGGCCTCGGCGGCGTGCTGGGCAGCATGCTCGGCGGCGGCGCCCCGGCCAGCCAGGGCCGCTCCAGCGGCGGCGGGGTCAACTACGCCATGCTCGCCTCCCTGGGCATGATGGCCTTCCAGGCCTACCAGAACTGGCAACGACAACAGGCGGCCGCCGCGCCGCAACAGGCGCCGACCACCGTCGACCAGCTCTCTGGCGACGAAGCCGAAGCCCACAGCCATGCCATCCTCATCGCCCTGATCGCCGCGGCCAAGGCCGACGGCCGCATCGACGACAAGGAAAAGCAGGCGATCTACGCCGAAATCTCTCGCCACGCCGGCGAACCGGAACTGCAGGCCTGGCTCGACAACGAGGTGCAGAAACCCCTCGAAGCCGCCGACGTGGCTCAGGCCGCGCAAGGCGACCCGGGCAAGGCCGCGGAGATGTACCTGGCCAGCGTGATGCTGGTGGACGACCAGCAGGAAAGCGAGCGCAACTACCTGGACGAACTGGCCTACCAGCTGCAGCTCGACCCGGAACTGCAGGCGCACCTGGAACAGCAGGCCAAGACCGGCGGTGAAGTAGCCTGAAACAACTTCGCGCGGCCCTGGGCCGCGCATTCGCACAGGCACATGGTCGAAGGGACGCAATCAATCCGGACGAATGTATCCTGCGTTCGCCCTTCAACCGGCAAGGAGGCGTCATGCCCTTCACCCGTTTCACCCTCTCCACCGCGCTGCTGCTCAGCGCCACCGCCACCCTGGCCAACGCCGCCAAACTCGAAGACGTGGCGCCCTATCCCAAGGCCGAAGACGGCTTCGTGCGGCAGGTCATCCACCTGCCGCAGCAAGCTCACGAAGAGAACTTCAAGGTCGAAGTCCTGGCCGGCAAGACCCTGACCGTCGACTGCAACCGTCAACGCCTGGGCGGCAGCCTGGAAGAAAAGACCCTGGAGGGCTGGGGCTACCCCTACTACCGCCTGGACAAGGTCGGCGGCCCGGCCAGCACCCTGATGGCCTGCCCGCAAGGTGCCAGCAAGAAGGACTTCGTACCGGTGGTCGGCGACGGCTTCCTGCTGCGCTACAACAGCAAGCTGCCGATCGTGATCTACGCGCCGAAAGACATCGAAGTCCGCTACCGCATCTGGTCCGCCTCGGACAAGGTCGAACACGCCCGCGCCGAGTAAGCCCCCCGACCAAGCCCATGCGTCCTCGTAGGAGCGGGCCCTGCCCGCGAAATCGCGCGCAGGGCGCGCTCCTACATGGGAATGGCGCGGGTGTGGCAGCGTAGGAGCGGATCTTATCCGCGATCCTGCTGACAGGGCCGGCACTCGGCCGGGCAGGGCGATGGGTATCGCTTCGCTCCACCCATCCTACGAAGAGCGCCACGGTTCGGCCTGCGATGCAGTTCGCCTGGACTCACTTAACGTCAACGCCAGGGTTGCCGCACAATACGCGGCCCGCAGCAGGCCAACAGGGAGCGTTCTGTGCAAAGAATCCTGATCATCGGCTCCGGTGGCAGCGGCAAGAGCACCTTGTCCGCCACCCTTGGCCAGCGCCTGGCGCTACCGGTCATCCACATGGACGCGCTGTACTGGCAGCCCGGCTGGCAAGAGCCGGAAAAACCGGACTGGCAGGCTCGCGTACAGGCGCTCTGCCTGGGCGAGCGCTGGGTGATGGACGGCAACTACTCCGGCACCCTGGCGCAGCGCCTTGCCGCCTGCGACACCGTGATCTTCCTCGACCTGCCACCGTTGCTCTGCCTGTGGCGCGCCCTATGGCGCGGCTTCCGCTACCGCGGCCGAGTCCGCCCGGATATGGCCGAAGGCTGCCCCGAACAACTGCCCGACCCGGCATTCCTGAACTGGATCTGGAACTACCCCAAGCGCAGCCGCCCCAAGGTGATGGAATTGCTGGATGCGCACCGGCAGGGGCGGCGCATCATCCATCTGCGCTCGCGACGTGAGGTCAGGCAGTTTCTCCGAGAGTTGGACTGGAGTCCGTCTGCGACAGCGGAACACAACTTCTGAGTGCAGAGACCTAAATCGCCAGCACCTCACTGGTAGGAGCGAGCTTGCTCGCGAAGGAGGCTCGCCGGCGACTCTGGTGTTTTCAGTTGAATCCGTCCCCTCTCCCCAGCCCTCGGCTACGCGCCCCGCCCTGAAGGGAGAGGGGGCTTGTCCGTGCCAGTGGGGAAGGATGGCTTCAGCCGGAACCACTATCGTGGCCGGCTAACACTATGATGTCCAACCCTGCCCAACAGTCCCCTCTCCCTTCAGGGAGAGGGTTAGGGAGAGGGCGCTCTCATGCCTGGCACCGACATGACCGGGAAACTCTGTTCGCGAGCAAGCTCGCTCCTACAAAAGCGTCCAACCGCCCAGGCCACGGAGTGCCGACCTCAGCCCAAGCGCATCGTCTGCGCCAACTCCGGCAACGGCACCCAAACCTGCCCCTGCCAATCCAGCACGCTCAACTGCTGTTGCTCCCAACGCAGCAACCGCCGCTGCGGCACCTCACCCAGCGCAGGCTCAGCCACATCCCGTAGGCTCGGCACCACCGAATTGCTGATCCATTGGCGAATGCCACGGTTCTCCGGATGGTGGAAAAGAATCAGCACGGCATACACCGCGGACTCGCTCAGCAACTCCACCTCTTCGGCCAAGCCGTTGTCATTGCGCAGCATGGCGCGACGCAACTGATCCGGATCGAGATTGCGCGCCAGGCGATCCTGCAGAAAGGCATTCATCAACTTGCCCAGGTCGTGCACGACGAACCAGGGCTGGCCTTCGATCAGCAGGGCGCGGAGGCGGCGTTTGTGGCGGTAGAAGTGGGTGGGAATGAGCTGGGGCTGGACAGACGTCGTGGAAATGGAAATAGACATGGATGTTGCGTCCTTTCAGATACGCTCCATGCTGACGGGCATGTATTCCGCCGTGAGGGTGTGTTCAGCACCATGAGAGGAATTTACGTTTTTAGATTGAGGGCGGCAATGCGTTAAGACCCAGGTTGGGATAGTTGAAGGATGATGGCTATTGGCTATTCTTGGGTTTGGCCTCGGCCAGCAGCGGTATTACCTGCCTGTTTGATGGATGTACTAGAGACAACTTGTTAAGGCGGAAGATATGACCGATAGAAGACCCATCAACCCTAATGTGAACGTCCCTAAACCTGGCGGTGGAGAGCAGCCACGCTCCAGGAACAACGACGGCCAGATTCGCGAGAAGCGTAGCGACGCTGGAAAGTCTAGAAAGAAATAACTGCTTAATATCGGCGGAACATCAGTCTTGCGGCTGATGTTCCGCCAGCTTTGTTCCTCCGGGGAGGCCTGTTATCATTCCAGTCTTCGGCTCCCCCATCAACACGCCCTGCTCCCGCTCACACAACCCCACCAGAAAATCCCAAACCAACCTCAGTCGCACCGACCGGTGCAACTCCCGCCGCGTACACATCCAGTACTCCCGCTCGATGAATTCCTCCGGCAGCACCGGCACCAGCAGCGGGTCGTGCAGGCCCATGAACTGCGGGAGGATGGCCAGGCCGACGCCGGCCTGGGCGGCTTGTTGCTGGGCCACCACGCTGGTGCTGCGGAACACCACCTGGGGGTGGCGGCAGAAGCTGTGGTGGAACATCAGTTCCTGGCTGAACAGCAGGTCGTCCACGTAGCCGATCCACTGGTGCTTGCACAGGTCGTCGCGGTCGCGCAGGGGCGGGGCCTTTTCCAGGTAGGCGGGGCTGGCGAACAGGCTCAGGCGGTAGCGCGTCAGGCGGCGGCTGATCACCAGGTCGGCGTTGGGCCTTTCCAGGGTGATGGCGATGTCCGCCTCGCGGTTGGTGATGCTGACGAAGCGCGGCACCGACACCAGTTCCAGCTCGAGGCCCGGGTACTGGCGCATCAGTTCGCCCAGGCGCGGGGCGAGGAACATGGTGCCCAGGCCCTCGGTCACGCCCAGGCGCACCTGGCCCAGGGGGCTGATGCTCTGGCTCATTTCTTCCTGGGCGAGCAGGGCGGTGTTCTCCATGGCCTCGGCGTGCCTGAGCAGCGCCAGGCCCGCCGGGGTCAGCTGGTAGCCGCCGGTGTGCTGGGCGAACAGCTGGGTGCCCAGGTCGCGCTCGATGTTTTCGATGTGCCGGGCCACGGTGGCGTGGGTGGTGTTCAGCTTGCGCGCGGTGGCCAGCAGGCGGCCGCTGCGGTGCAGTTCGAGGAAGTAGCGCAGGTCGTTCCAGTCGAACATGGCGGGCTCCGTTGTTAGAAAACGATCAGCAGCTGACTCGAAATGTTCGTTTTTTTATCGCGAATGAGCGGCTAGCCTCAAGCGACGCATCGATAAGAACAACAAGAGGTCAGCCCATGCCCCAGGCACTGGACGCTTTCGACTACCTGATCGTAGGGGCCGGCCCCGCCGGTTGCCTGCTGGCCAACCGGCTGTCCGCCGACCCGGCCAACCGTGTGCTGCTGATCGAAGCCGGCGGCCCGGACAACTACCCCTGGATCCACATCCCCGTCGGCTACCTCTACTGCATCGGCAACCCGCGCACCGACTGGTGCTTCGATACCGAGTCCGTTCCCGGCCTCAACGGCCGCGCCATCAAGTACCCCCGCGGCCGCGTGCTCGGCGGCTGCTCGTCGATCAACGGCATGATCTACATGCGCGGCCAGGCCCGCGACTACGACGGCTGGGCCGCCGAGGGCAACCCCGGCTGGGGCTGGAACGACCTGCTGCCGCTGTTCCTCGGCATGGAGGACCACTTCGCCGGCGACAGCGCCATCCACCACGGCGGCGGCGAATGGCGGGTGGAGCAGCAGCGGCTGTCCTGGGAAATCCTCGATGCCTTCCGCGAGGCGGCGGCGCAGACCGGCATCGCTTCGGTGGACGACTTCAACGGCGGCGACAACGAAGGCTGCGGCTACTTCCAGGTGAACCAGCGCGGCGGCGTGCGCTGGAATGCTTCCAAGGCCTTCCTGCGCCCGGTCGAGCAGCGCCCGAACCTGCTGGTGCTGACGAATGTCGAGGCGCAGCAACTGATCCTCGAAGACGGCCGCGCCAAAGGATTGGTGGTGGACTGGCAGGGCGCCCGCCGCGAACTGCGGGCGCGCCGCGAGGTGATCCTGTGCGCCGGCGCCATCGGCTCGCCGACCCTGCTGCAGCGTTCGGGCATCGGCCCGCGGCCCTTGCTGGAGCAACTGGGCATCGGTGTGCGCCACGAGCTGGCCGGCGTCGGCGAGAACCTGCAGGACCACCTGCAGCTGCGGCTGATCTACCGCATCCAGGGCACCCGCACGCTGAACCGCATCGCCGCCACGCCCTGGGGCAAGGTCGGCATGGGCCTGGAGTACCTGTTCAAGCGCAGCGGCCCGCTGTCCATGGCGCCGAGCCAACTGGGCGCCTTCGCCAAGTCCGACCCCGGCCAGGCCTCGGCCAACCTCGAATACCACGTGCAGCCGCTGTCGCTGGAGCGCTTCGGCGAGCCGCTGCACGCCTTCCCGGCCTTCACCGCCTCGGTGTGCGACCTGCGTCCGCAAAGCCGCGGCAGCGTGCGCATCCGCAGTACCGACCCGCGCGCCAAGCCGCTGATCCAGCCCAACTACCTGAGCCACCCGGAAGACCTCAAGGTAGCCGCCGACGCCATCCGCCTGACCCGCCGCATCGCCGCCGCGCCGGCCCTGGCGCGCTTCCACCCGGAGGAATACAAGCCCGGCCCGGACTTCCACAGCGAGGAAGACCTGCACCGCGCCGCGGCGGACATCGGCACCACCATCTTCCACCCCGCCGGCACCTGCCGCATGGGCAGCGGGCCGAATGCCGTGGTCGATAGCCAGCTGCGCGTGCACGGCATCCCCGGCCTGCGCATCGCCGACGCTTCGATCATGCCCAGCCTGACTTCCGGCAACAGCTGCTCGCCGGTGCTGGTGATCGCCGAGAAGGCGGCGCGGATGATTCTGGCCGAACCCTCGCGGCAGGCGGAGGTCATCCCTATCAGCGGTCGGGAGGAGAAGGCCCTGTCCTGACGGCCACCCCGGCGGGACGAACACGAGGTTCGACAGCAGACAGCGTCGCGCGGCCCCCGGGCCGTGGCGGTCGAGGCTGAAACAACAATAAGAGCCCCCACGAGGGGCAGGAGAGCCGTAATGACCGATCTAGCACAGCCCCAGTCGTTCGAACGGGGGCGCTCCAGCAGCCGCGAAGAGCGCAAGGTGATCTTCGCTTCCTCGCTCGGCACCGTGTTCGAGTGGTACGACTTCTTCCTCTACGGATCGCTGGCAGCGGTCATCAGCAAGCAGTTCTTCGCCGGCGTCAACGACACCACCGCTTTCATCTTCGCCCTGCTGGCCTTCGCCGCCGGCTTCCTGGTGCGGCCCTTCGGCGCCCTGGTGTTCGGCCGCCTGGGCGACATGATCGGGCGCAAGTACACCTTCCTAGCCACCATCCTGCTGATGGGCCTGTCGACCTTCTGCGTCGGCCTGCTGCCGTCCTACGCCAGCATCGGCGTGGCCGCGCCGATCATCCTCATCGCTCTGCGCCTGCTGCAGGGCCTGGCCCTGGGCGGCGAATACGGCGGCGCGGCCATCTACGTCGCCGAGCACGCCCCGGCCAACAAGCGCGGCGCCTACACCAGCTGGATCCAGTGCACCGCCACCGCCGGCCTGCTGCTGTCGCTGCTGGTGATCTGGGGCTGCCGCCAGGCCACCGGCGGGGCCTTCGAGACCTGGGGCTGGCGCCTGCCGTTCCTGATTTCCATCGTGCTGCTGGGCATTTCCACCTGGATTCGCCTGTCCATGCAGGAGTCGCCGGCATTCCTGAAGATGAAGGCCGAGGGCAAGATCAGCAAGTCGCCGCTGAAGGAGTCCTTCACCCGCTGGAGCAACCTGAAGATCGTGCTGATCGCCCTGTTCAGCATCAACGCCGGCCAGGCGGTGACCTTCTACGCCGCGCAGTTCTACGTGATGTTCTTCCTCACCCAGGTGCTCAAGGTCGACCCGGGGCTGTCCAACGTGCTGCTGATCATCTCCCTGGTGATAGGCGCGCCGCTGTTCGTGCTGGCCGGCTGGGTGTCCGACAAGGTCGGGCGCAAGCCGGTGCTGGTGGTCGGCCTGCTACTGGCGACGGTGTTCTACTTCCCGCTGTTCAAGGCCCTGACCCACTACGCCAACCCGCAGATCGACCAGGCCTCGCGCCAGGCGCCGGTGGTGGTGATGGCCGACCCGGCCACCTGCACCTTCCAGTTCGACCCGGTGGGCAAGGCCAAATTCGACAGCCCCTGCGACAAGGCCAAGACCCTGCTGGTGAAGGGCGGCGTGCCCTACAGCACCCAGGCCGCACCGGCCGGCAGCGAGCTGGTGGTAAGCGTGGGCGAGAAGCGCATCGAAGGCTTCGACGCCGCCGCCCTGGGCGCCGCGGTGAAGGAAGCCGGCTACCCGACCCAGGCCGACGCCTCGCTGGTGAACCGGCCGATGGTGATCGCCATCATCGTGGCGCTGATCTTCATCGCCACCTGCTGCTACGGCCCGCTGGCGGCGCTGATGGTCGAGCTGTTCCCGACGCGCATCCGCTACACCTCGCTGTCGCTGCCGTACCACATCGGCAACGGCTGGTTCGGCGGCCTGCTGCCGACCATCTCCTTCGCCCTGGTGGTGTACACCGGCAACATCTTCTACGGCCTCTGGTATCCGGTGCTGATCACCGGCGTGAGCCTGGTGTGCTCGCTGCTGTTCCTGCGCGAGACGCGGCATAACGACATCCATGCCGATTGAACCTGGCGCTGCCGGGGGCTTTTCGTAGGAGCGAGCTTGCTCGCGAACGGTGCTTTCCGGCGGCAACTGTGTCTCAGGTTGACTCCGCTCCCTCTCCCCAACCCTCTCCCTGAAGGGAGAGGGGGCTGTCCGGCGCGCTCGGGAAAGTTCGGTGTCAACCTGTAGGAGCGGACTCTGTCCGCGATTCGGCGGATAACGCCGTAGGCGTTATGCGCCCTACGTCCAGCCGGGGCCATCGCCGGCAGGTGTGTTCAGAACAACTCCATCTGCCGATCGACCAGCCGCGCGAAGTCATCGCCGACGAAGGGCAGGATGGCGTCGGCCACCGGTTGCAGCTGGCGCGTCAGGTAGTGCTCGTAGTCGATGGCCGCGCGGCGGTTTTCCAGGGGCTCGGGGCCGGCGGTGGTGATCAGGTAGCTGATCCAGCCGCCGTGCTGGTATTGCCGCGGGCGGCCCTGGCTCTGGTTGTAGTCGTCGGCGGCGCGGGCTGCGCGCACGTGGGGCGGGACGTTGCGTTCGTAGTCGTCCAGGCGCCGGCGCAGGCGCTTGCGGTAGACCAGCAGGTCGTCCAGCTCGCCGGCCAGGGTGCGGCGCACGTAGTCGCGCACGTAGTCCTGGTAGGGCTGGCGGCGGAAGATGCGTTCGTACAGCTCCTGCTGGAAGCGCTGGGCCAGCGGCGACCAATCGGTGCGCACCGTCTCCAGGCCCTTGAAGACCATTTCCTCGTTGCCATCGGCGCGTCGTACCAGGCCGGCGTAGCGCTTCTTGCTGCCTTCCTCGGCGCCGCGCACGGTGGGCATCAGGAAGCGCTGGTAGTGGGTTTCGTACTGCAGCTCCAGGGCGCTTTCCAGGCCGTAGGTTTCGCGCAGATTTTCCTTCCACCACTGGTTGATGTGTTGCACCAGGGCGCGGCCGATGCGCTCGGCGTCCGCTTCGGCGTGGGCGCCGCCGAGCCAGACGAAGGTGGAGTCGGTGTCGCCGTAGATCACCTGGTGGCCCTGCGCTTCGATCAGCTCGCGGGTGCGGCGCATGATCTGGTGCCCGCGCATGGTGATGGACGAGGCCAGGCGCGGGTCGAAGAAGCGGCAGCCGCTGGAGCCGAGCACGCCGTAGAAGGCGTTCATGATGATCTTCAGCGCCTGGGACAGCGGCTTGTTGCCCTCGCGCTTGGCCGCCTCGCGGCCCTGCCACACGCGCTCGACGATGGCCGGCAGGCAGTGCCGATTGCGCGAGAAGCGGGCGCCGCGGAAGCCTTCCACCGAGTGCTCGTCGTCCGGCTGGCGCAGGCCTTCCACCAGGCCCACCGGGTCGATCAGGAAGCTGCGGATGATCGACGGGTACAGGCTCTTGTAGTCCAGCACCAGCACCGATTCGTACAGCCCAGGGCGCGAGTCCATGACGAAGCCGCCGGGGCTGGCCTCCGGCGGCTTGCCGCCGAGGTTGGGGGCGACGAAGCCGAGGCGGTGCATGGCCGGCAGGTACAGGTGGGTGAAGGCCGCCACCGAGCCGCCGCTGCGGTCGGCGGGCAGGCCGGTGACGCTGGCGCGTTCGAGCAGGAAGTGCAGCAGCTCGGTCTTGGCGAAGATGCGCGTGACCAGCTCGCAGTCCTTGAGGTTGTAGTGGGCCAGGGCCGGTTTGTCCTCGGCGAACTTGCGGTCGATCTCGGCCATGCGGTCGTAGGGGTTGTCGATCGCCTTGCCTTCGCCCAGCAGCGTCTGCGCCACGCTTTCCAGGCTGAAGGAGGGGAAGCTCCAGGTGGCCGAGCGCAGCGCCTCGATGCCGTCGATGATCAGCCGCCCGGCGGCCGCGGCGAAGTAGTGGTTGCTGCCGCTGCCGTGCTGGCGCCAGTGCATCTCGTCTCCGTCGCGGCCCAGGCGCAGGGGGATCTTCAGGCGCTGGGCGTGCTCGCGCAGCACGCGCAGGTCGAACTGCACCAGGTTCCAGCCGATGATGGCGTCGGGGTCGTGCTCGGCCAGCCACTGGTTGAGGCTTTCCAGCAGTTCGCCGCGGCTGTCGCGGTAGGCCAGGTCGAAGTCCAGCCAGCTGGCGTCGCCGTTGGCCGGGCCAAGCATGTACACCTGGCGCTGGCCGCAGCCTTCCAGTGCGATGGAATAGAGGTTGCCGTGGATGTCGGTCTCGATGTCCAGGGACACCAGCTTCAGCTGCGGCCGATAGTCCGGCGCCGGCTTGAGCACGGCCTCGCACAGCACGCCCTCGGCATCGGCCTCGCCATCGAAGCTCACCGGGGCGGTGATGAAGCGCTCCATCAGGTAGCGCTCCGGCGGACGGATGTCGGCCTCCAGCACTTCGATGCCGGCCGCGCGCAGGCGCTTGTCCAGGTCCATCAGCTGGCGGTGCTGGCGGCAGTACAAGCCCAGCACCGGGCGCTGCTCGAAGTCGCGCAGCTGCAGCGGGCGCAGTTCCACACCGGCCTCACCCTGCAGCAGGCGCTGCGCCGCCTCGCGCTGGGCGGCGGGGAGGAAGGCCACCGAGGTCTGCGGCGGCAGGCGCACCCGGCGCGGGCCGGCGTCGGTGGCCAGCCAGAACTCCACCTCGGTGCCGGCGGGCGTGTCGCGCCAGTGCCGGGTGAGGACGAAGCCGTGTTGTGCTGCCACCGGTAACCCCTGGGAAGAATCTTTCAGACGCTCATTCTACCCGGGGCGCCGGACGCGCGCCCGGCCGCCTCTGGACGAGCGGCCTAAGGTTGGCGGCGGTAGCGGCCGATAAGTGGGGGTCATTCCACCCGCCGGTACCCTGTTCGTCATGCCTCACTCCCCCTTCTCCCTGGAAAACCACTACCGCAAGGCCGACCGCATCATGTTCGGCGTGCTCTGGCTGATGTTCGCCTACTCGCTCGCTCTGGCCGCCTGGCACGACACCTGGGGGCAGGCGCTGCTGATCGGCGGCGGCACGCTGGCGGCCATGCACGGCCTGTACCCGCTGATCGGCGGCCGGCGCCTGATGCGCTGCTGCATGGGCATCGCCTTCATGGCCTTCGCCGCCCTGCAGATCAACCAGAGCGGCGGGATCATCGAGATGCACTTCGGCATCTTCGTGCTGCTGGCGATCCTGGTGTTCTACCGCGACTGGCTGCCCATCGTGGTCGCCGCCAGCTTCATCGCCGTCCACCACCTGGCCTTCTTCGCTCTGCAGCAGGGCGGCAGCGGGTTGTGGGTGGCGCCCCAGGGCACCTGGCCGATCATCTTCCTGCACGCTTTCTACGTGGTGCTGGAAAGCTCGATCCTGGTCTACCTGGCCATCCAGTCCCACGCCGAGGCCCGTGGCGCCATGGGCCTGCTGGCTTCGGTCAGCCGCCTGACCGAAAGCGACGTGGTCGACCTCAGCTACCGCAGCCCGGTGTCCGGCGCCATGAACTCGCGCCTCAACCGCTTCCTCGCGCGGCTGGACGAACTGGTCGCCGTAGTCCTGCGCGATGCCCTGGGGCTGAACGAACTGGCCCAGCAGCTGGCCAGCACCACCCAGACGCTGCGCGACGGCGCCCGGCGCCAACTGGGCGAGACCGCGCACATGTCCGGCGCCATGCGCCAGATGGGCAGCACCATCGAGGGCGTGGCGGCCAATGCCGGCGAGGCTGCGCAGACCGCCCTGCGCATCAACCAGGAGGCGCGCGACGGCAGCGAGCTGATGCGCGAGAGCCTGGAGGAGATCGGCCGCCTCGCCAGCCAGATCGACGACAGCGACCGCCAGGTCCAGGACCTGGACGCCCAGGCCCAGCAGATCGGCCGGGTGGTGGAAGTCATCCGCGGCATCGCCGAACAGACCAACCTGCTGGCGCTCAACGCCGCCATCGAGGCCGCGCGGGCCGGCGAGCAGGGCCGCGGCTTCGCCGTGGTGGCCGACGAGGTGCGCAACCTGGCGCAGAAGACCGCGCTGTCCACCCGCGAGATCCAGGAAGTGATCGGCCGCCTGCAAAGTGGCAGTCGCGCCGCGGCCCAGGCCATGTCGAGCAGCCGGGAGAACGTCGAGCAGTGCGTGTCGCGCAGCCGGCGCACCAGCGAACTGCTCCTGCGCATGACCGAGGGCATCGCCAGCATCAGCCAGATGAACCAGCTCATCGCTGTGGCCACCCAGGAGCAGAGTTCCGTCAGCGAGGAGGTCATCCTCCACCTGCAGGACGTGCAGGGTGTGGCCGAGCACAACGACAGCGATGCCCAGTCCCTGGAGCGCGAGGGCTCGCGCCTGCAGGAGCTGAGCGGGCGCCTGCAGCGCCTGACCGAGCGCTTCCAGGTCACCCGCTGAGGCGCTACGGGCGGTTCTCTTTTGCGTCGATCCTGTCCAGAATGGCCGCCCCTTTTTCCAGCCCCGACGCCATGAACGCACAAGCCCTCGACGTACTTCTGCAACAGCTGCTGGCCGCCCTGGAGGCACCGCCCGCCGAGGTTCGCCGCCTGTTCCATGGCCGCGGCCGGCGCTGGCCGGGGCTGGAGCATGTGACCGCGGACTGGCTGCAGGGCGTGCTGCTGGTGTCGCTGTTCCGCGAGCCGGGCGAAGCCGAACTGGCGGCGCTGGAGCGCCTGCTGCTGGGCCTTTGCGAGTCGCCGCAATGGCGCGCCAGTGGCGCCGAGGCACTGCTGCTGCAGCACCGCTACCGCCCGGACAGCACCATGCAGGCCCTGTTCGGCGAGGTGCCGGAGGAGCGCGTGGTCAGCGAGAACGGCCTGCGCTACCTGCTGGACCTGGGGCGCAAGCAGAACAACGGCCTGTTCCTTGACATGCGCCTGGGCCGCCAGTGGGTGCAGGCCCGGGCCGCCGGGCAGCGGGTGCTCAACCTGTTCGCCTACACCTGCGGCTTCTCGGTGGCCGCCATCGCCGGCGGCGCCGAGCACGTGGTCAACCTGGACATGGCGCGTGCCGCGCTGAGCCGCGGGCGCGACAACCACCGGCTGAACGGCCACGACCTGTCGCGGGTGGAGTTCCTCGGCCACGAGCTGTTCAAGTCCTGGGGCAAGGTGAAGAAGTCCGGGCCCTACGACCTGGTGATCATCGACCCGCCGTCGTTCCAGAAGGGCAGCTTCGCCCTCGGCAAGGACTACCCGCGCATCCTGCGCCGCCTGCCCGAGCTGCTGGCGCCCGGCGGCCGGGTGCTGGCCTGCGTCAACGATCCGTCCGTGAGCCCGGCCTTCCTCATCCAGGGCATGGCGGCCGAGGCGCCGGAACTGGCCTTCGTCGAGCGCCTGGACAACCCGCCGGAGTTCGCCGACGTCGATGAGGATGCGGCGCTCAAGGCGCTGGTGTTCGCCCGTCCGGGCTCGGTGTAACACCTGGCACACAATCTGCTCCGCATCGGCCATGGCACGGAAAACGCCGGTTTTCCGTCACCCCCCTGGCCACGGAGCGAATCCCATGCGCTTTTCCTGCAACGGTTGCGGCAAGTGCTGCCATGACCACCACGTACCCCTGACCCTCGACGAATCCCGCGACTGGGTGGCCGACGGCGGCAGCCTGATCGTCCTGCTGGAAGCGGTGCTGGACGACGGCGCCGGGCTGCCGGAGGGGCAGCGCGAACACGTGCTGCGCCGCTCGCTGCCGGTCCGCTGCGGCAGCACCCAGGCGCACCTGGCGATCACCTTCGCCGCCTTCAACCAGGGCGCCTGCCGCCACCTGGGCAGCGACATGCGCTGCGGCATCTACGAGCGGCGGCCGCTGGTGTGCCGCATCTATCCCATGGAGATCAACCCGCACATCCCGCTGCGCGCGGAGGCCAAGGACTGCCCGCCGCAGGTCTGGGACGAGGGCCCGGAGCTGATCGTCGGCGGACGCCTGGTGGACACCGAACTGGCGGCGCTGGTCGAGCGCTCGCGCCAGGCCGACCGCGAGGAGATCGCCGCCAAGGCGGCCATCTGCGAGCGCCTGGGCATCAGCGTCTCGGCGCTCAAGGGCGACGGCTTCACCGCCTACCTGCCGCAGCGCAAGGCCTTCCTGGCGGCCCTGGACGCGGTGCGCGCGCAGACGCCGGCCAGCTCCGCGGCGGACTGGCAGCTGCATGTCTCCAGCGATGACCTGGCCCGCCAACTGGAGGAAACCGGGGCGATGATCGCCGCCCTGCTGGCCGACGACTGCGCCTTCATTCCCCTGCGCGCGGCCTGATGGGGGAGGGGATGGTCGGGTAGTAGCACTTCGGAATAATGACGCCGAAAATTCGCTAGCGCGGATAATATATGCGGCATTTTCCGCTAGAACTGAAAAGAAGGCTGACGCCAATCCGCCTTCGTCTGCAGGTTTTACCTGTCAGACAGCTGACCATCACCAGGGGAATACTGTGAAGAATTGGACGCTCCGCCGACGTATCCTGGCCAGCTTCGCGGTCGTGATCGCGATCATGTTGCTGATGGTGGTGGTTTCCTACATCACCCTGCTCGCCGTCGAGCGTGATTCGCGCCGCGTCAGCACCGACGCCATGCCGGGCACCTATGCGCTGACCACGGTGCGTTCCTCCTGGACCGACACCATGCTGCGCACCCAGGCCCTGGTCGGCCTGGGCGACGGCAAGCCGCTGGATGCCGCCGGCCGCCAGGGCTTCCGCGAGCTGCACGAGACCCTGCTGCAGCGCATCGCCACCTACGAGTCCACCGTGCACGAGTCGGCCGACCGCGAGCTGCTGGCCCGCTACAAGCAGCAGGCGGTGGCCTTCCAGGCGCAGCTGGAGCAGCTGCTCGACCTCTACGACAAGGACCACGAGGCCGCCCGCCAGTCCCTGCTGCACGACCTGCTGCCGGCCTGGGAGAAGGGCCGGCAGACGCTCAACGAGCTGATCGCGCTGAACAAACAGATCGCCGATTCGGCGGCCATCGCCATCGTCCACCAGGTGGAGGTGGCCGAGGTCACCATGCTGGTCTCGCTGCTGCTGGCGATTTTCGCCGCCGGCGTCCTCGGCCTGCTGCTGATGCGCGCCATCACCGGCCCGGTGGAGAAGGTGGTGAAGACCCTCGAGATCATGAGCGGCGGCGACCTCACCGCGCGCCTGGCGCTGGAGCGCAACGACGAGTTCGGGGTGATCGAGAGCGGCTTCAACGGCATGGCCGAGGAGCTCAAGGCCCTGGTGGCGCAGGCGCAGCGCTCGGCCATCCAGGTCACCACCTCGGTCACCGAGATCGCCGCCACCTCCAAGCAGCAGCAGGCCACCGCCACCGAAACCGCCGCCACCACCACCGAGATCGGCGCCACCTCGCGGGAGATCGCCGCCACCTCGCGCGATCTGGTGCGCACCATGACCGAGGTGTCCAGCGCCGCCGAGCAGACTTCCACCCTGGCCGGCTCCGGCCAACTGGGCCTGGCCCGCATGGAAGAGACCATGCACCAGGTGATGGGCGCCGCCGAGCTGGTCAACGCCAAGCTTGCGATCCTCAACGAGCGCGCCGGCAACATCAACCAGGTGGTCACCACCATCGTCAAGGTCGCCGACCAGACCAACCTGCTCTCGCTCAACGCCGCCATCGAGGCGGAGAAGGCTGGCGAGTACGGCCGCGGCTTCGCCGTGGTGGCCACCGAGGTGCGCCGCCTGGCCGACCAGACCGCCGTGGCCACCTACGACATCGAGCAGATGGTCCGCGAGATCCAGTCGGCGGTGTCCGCCGGGGTGATGGGCATGGACAAGTTCTCCGAGGAAGTGCGCCGCGGCATCGCCGAGGTCGGCCAGGTCGGCGAGCAGCTGTCGCAGATCATCCACCAGGTGCAGGCCCTGGCGCCGCGGGTGCAGATGGTCAACGAAGGCATGCAGGCGCAGGCCACCGGCGCCGAGCAGATCAACCAGGCCCTGGTGCAGCTGGGCGAGGCCACCGGGCAGACCGTGGAGTCGCTGCGCCAGGCCGGTTTCGCCATCGACGAGCTGAACCTTGTGGCCAATGGACTGCGCAATGGCGTCTCGCGCTTCAAGGTCTGAGGCCGGCGGGCGGCTGTACCTGCAGTTCCGCCTGGGCGCCGACCGCTACGCGCTGGACGTGCACGAGATCGTCGAGGTCCTGCCGCTGCGGCGCTTCAAGCAGGTGCCCGAGGCACCGGCCTGGGTGGCCGGGCTGTTCGTCCACCGCGGCGAACTGCTGCCGGTGCTCGACCTTAGCCAGATCGCCTGCGGTCGCCCGGCGCCGCGGCACACCAGCACGCGCCTGGTGCTGGTGGACTACCGCTTCGCCGGCAGCGGCCCGCAGCGGCGCCTGGGGCTGATTCTGGAACAGGCCAGCCAGACCCTGCGCCGCGACCCGGCGGCCTTCCGCGACTACGGCCTGGAGCCGGGCGAGGCGCGCTACCTGGGGCCGGTGCTGGAAGACGCCGAGGGCCTGCTGCAGCGCGTGCAGGTGGACGAACTGCTGCCCGAGCACGTGTGCGAACTGCTCCTGGCCCAGGGTGAGCGGCCATGAGTGACGAGCGTTTCAGCCAGTTGCTCAAGGCGCGCATCGGCCTGGACGCGGAGTCGGTGGGCGAGGCGGTCATCGCCCGCGCCGTGCGCCAGTGCGCCAACCGCAGCAGCGGCGGCGACCTGGAAGCCTATTGGCTGCGCCTGCAGGGCTCCGCCGAGGAACAGCAGGCGCTGATCGAGGCGGTGATAGTCCCGGAGACCTGGTTCTTCCGCTACCCCGAATCCTTCGCCGCCCTCGGCCGCCTGGCCCTGCGCCGGCAACTGGAGCTGGCCGGCGCGCGGCCCCTGCGCCTGCTCAGCCTGCCCTGTTCCACCGGCGAGGAGCCGTACTCCATCGCCATGGCCCTGCTCGACGCGGGGCTGCCGGAAGCGGCCTTCCAGATCGACGCCCTGGACGTCAGCCCGGCCTCGCTGGAGCGCGCGGCTCATGGCGTGTACGGGCGCAACTCGTTCCGCGGCAGCGAACTGGGCTTCCGCGACCGCTACTTCCACGCGGAGGGCCCCGACTACCGCCTCGACGAGCGGGTGCGCCGCCGCGTGCGCCTGCGCCGCGGCAACCTGCTGGCGCCCGGCCTGCTGGCCGAGGAGGCGCCCTACGACTTCCTGTTCTGCCGCAACCTGCTGATCTATTTCGACCGCGACACCCAGGAGCACGCCGTGCAGGTGCTGCTGCGCCTGGTGCGCGAGGACGGCGCGCTGTTCATCGGCCCGGCCGAGGCCAGCCTGACGTCGCGCCCGGGGCTGCGCGCGCTGGGCGTGCCGCAGTCCTTCGCCTTCCTGCGCGTGACGGCGGAGCCCGAGGCGCCGGCGGCCAGGCCGCGCCCCGCCATCCCGCCTGCGCCGCCGCTTGCCTTGGCGCCGCGCCCGGCAGCGCGTCGCGCACCTCTGCCGCCACCCGCCAGGCCGGCGCTGGCGCCGCCCCGCGCTGCCGAACAGGGCCTGGCGGAAATCGCCCGGCTGGCCAACCAGGGCCAGACGGCCCAGGCCCGCGCCGCCTGCGAAGCGTACCTGGCCCAGCACGGCCCGGCGGCCCAGGCCTATTACTGGCTCGGCCTGCTGGCCGATGCCGAGGGCCGCGACGAACAGGCCCAGGGCTACTACCGCAAGGCGCTGTACCTGCAGCCCGACCACCAGGAAAGCCTGCTGCAACTGGCCGCCCTGCTGGCCGCCCGCGGCGACCAGGAAGGCGCGCGGCGCCTGCAGGAGCGCGCCGCGCGAGGAGTGAAGCGCGATGTCTGAACAGCGCTACCACCTGCATCCGGAGGCCGCCGAACAGGCGGTGGACGACTGCTGGAACCGCATCGGCATCCGCGGCGACAAGTCCTGTCCGCAACTGGCCGAACACATTCACTGCCGCAACTGCCCGGTCCACGCCGCCGCCGCCGTGCGCCTGCTGGACCGCTACGCCCTGGGCGCCGAAGGCGAGCAGAGCGCCAGCGTCGAGGACCAGGCGCCGCCGGGCGACGCCTACCTGCTTTTCCGCCTCGGCGAGGAATGGCTGGCCCTGCGCACCCTGGCGCTGGCGGAAGTAGCGCCGAACTGCCCGGTGCATTCGCTGCCGCACCAGCGCTCGCCGGTCGTGCTGGGCGTGGCCAACGTGCACGGCACGCTGGTCGCCTGCCTGTCGCTGGCCGAACTGCTCGGCCTGCCGCCTTCCGCCCCGCGCGAGGACGAGGGCCGCCGCCTGCCGCGCATGCTGGTGCTGGCCACCGACAGCGGGCCGGTCCTGGCGCCGGTGGACGAGGTGGATGGCATCCACCCGCTGGCGCCGGGCCAGGCGCGCGTCGCCGCGGCCGGCAGCCGTTTCACCCACGACGTGCTGAAGTGGCGCGAGCGCAGCGTGCGCCTGCTCGACCACCAGGCCTTGCTTGCCGCCGCCGCCCGGAGCCTGGCATGACCCCCGAGCAGATGAAGGACGCCTCGCTGCTGGAACTCTTCCGCCTGGAGGCCGAGGCCCAGGCCCAGGCGCTCGGCCAGGGCCTGCTGGCGCTGGAGCGCGAACCGCGCCAGGCCGCGCAGCTGGAGGCCTGCATGCGCGCCGCGCATTCGCTCAAGGGCGCCGCGCGCATCGTCGGCCTGGACGAGGGCGTGCAGGTCGCCCACGTCATGGAGGAATGCCTGGTGGCCGCCCAGGACGGCCGCCTGCTGCTGGGCGCGGAGCACATAGACGCGCTGCTGGCCGGCACCGACATCCTGCTGCACATCGCCGACGTCCAGGCCGAGCGTGCTGCCGAGGCGCGTGCGGCGGTGCCCGGCCTGGTGCAGCGCCTGGAGACACTGCTGGGCGCGGAGCCTGCGCAGCCCGCCGCACCTGTCGCCGCCGAAGCGCCGCCAGCCGCGCCGCCAGTGCTGCCGGCCGAAACCGCCGAGCCGGTGCCCGCCGCGGCTGAGAAAAAGGGCGAGGAGGGCACCGGCCGGGTACTGCGCGTCACCGCCGAGCGCCTGAACCAATTGCTCGACCTTTCCAGCAAGGCCCTGGTCGATTCCCAGCGCCTGCAACCGCAACTGGCCTCGATGCAACGCCTCAAGCGCCTGCAGGCCACCGCCAGCCGTCTACTCGATGGCGCCCGAGACGCCGCCGGCGCCAGCCTCGACCCGCAGGCCCAGGCCTTCCTCGCCGATGCCCGGCGTCTAGTCGGAGAGTGCCAGCAACTGCTGGGCGAACAGATGGCCGAGCTGGACGAATTCGCCTGGACCACTTCGCAGCGCGCCCAGACCCTCTACGACAGCGCCCTGGCCTGCCGCATGCGGCCCTTCGCCGACGTGCTCGGCGGCCAGGCGCGGATGGTCCGCGACCTTGGCCGCGAGCTGGGCAAGTCGGTGCGCCTGGAAGTGGACGGGGTGTCCACCCAGGTCGACCGCGAGGTCCTGGAAAAACTCGAGGCGCCGCTGACGCACCTGCTGCGCAACGCCGTCGACCACGGCATCGAGACGCCGGACGCGCGGCGCCGGGCCGGCAAGCCGGAGCAGGGGCTGATCCGCCTGCTGGCGCGGCACCACGCCGGCATGCTGGTGTTGGACCTGCGCGACGACGGCGCCGGTGTCGACCTGCAGCGCTTGCGCGAAGGCATCGTGCGCCGTGGCCTGTCCACCGAGGAGACGGTTGCGCGGCTGTCCGAGGAGGAACTGCTGGCCTTCCTCTTCCTGCCCGGCTTCAGCCTGCGCGAGCAGGTCACCGAGGTCTCCGGCCGCGGCGTCGGCCTGGACGCCGTGCAGCACATGGTGCGCCAGCTGCGCGGCGGCATCCGCATGGAGCAGGTGCGCGGGCAGGGCAGCCACTTCCACATCGAGGTGCCGCTGACCCTCTCGGTGGTGCGCAGCCTGGTGGTGGCGATCGGCGGCGAGGCCTATGCCTTCCCCCTGGCGCACATCGAGCGCATGCGCAGCCTGGCGCCGCAAGACATCGTGCAGATCGAGGGCCGCCAGCAGTTCTGGCACGAGGGCCGGCACGTCGGCCTGGTGGCCGCGCACCAGTTGTTGCAGCGCCCGGAAGGCCGCGCGCCGGAGGGCGACATCCCGCTGGTGCTGATCCGCGAGCGTGACAACCTGTACGGCGTGGCGGTGGAGCGCTTCATCGGCGAACGCACCCTGGTGGTGATGCCGCTGGACGCGCGCCTGGGCAAGGTCCAGGACGTTTCCGCCGGCGCCGTGCTGGACGACGGCACGCCGGTGCTGATCCTCGACGTCGAGGACATGCTGCGCTCGGTGGACAAGCTGCTGGCCAGCGGCCGCCTGGAGCGCATCGACGCCGGCAACCGCCAGGGCGCGGCGCTGCGCAAGCGCGTGCTGGTGGTGGACGACTCGCTCACCGTGCGCGAGCTGGAGCGCAAGCTGCTGGCCGGCCGCGGCTACGACGTGGCGGTGGCGGTGGATGGCATGGACGGTTGGAACGCGCTGCGTTCGGAGCGCTTCGACCTGGTCATCACGGATATCGACATGCCGCGCATGGACGGTATAGAACTGGTCGGGCTGATCCGCCGCGACGCCCGCCTGCAAGCCCTGCCGGTCATGGTCGTGTCCTACAAGGACCGCGAGGAGGACCGCCGCCGCGGGCTCGATGCCGGCGCCGACTACTACCTGGCCAAGGCCAGTTTCCACGACGAGGCCCTGCTGGATGCGGTGGTCGATCTGATCGGAGGTGCGCAGGGATGAGAATTGGCATCGTCAACGACATGCCGCTGGCGGTGGAAGCGTTGCGCCGGGCCTTGGCCTTCGAACCCACGCACCGCGTGCTCTGGGTCGCCAGCAACGGCGCCGAGGCCGTGGAAATGTGCGCCGCGCAGACCCCCGACGTGGTGCTGATGGACCTGCTGATGCCGGTGATGGACGGCGTGGAGGCCACGCGGCGGATCATGGCCGCCTCGCCCTGCGCCATCATCGTGGTCACCGTGGACCTGGAGCAGAACCTCTCGCGGGTGTTCGAGGCCATGGGCTGCGGCGCGGTGGACGCGGTGAACACCCCGGCGCTGGGCGTCGGCGACTCCCTGGAGGCGGCCCGCCCGTTGCTGCGCAAGCTGCAGAACCTGGCCTGGCTGTCGGCCCCGGGCAATACCCGGCCGCGCAGCGAGGTCGCCGTGCGCGAAAACCCGGCCAAGGCCCGCCGCCTGGTGGCCGTGGGCGCTTCGGCCGGCGGCCCGGCGGCCTTGGCCGAGCTGCTGGGCAAGCTGCCGGCGAGCTTTTCCGCGGCCATGGTGGTGGTGCAGCACGTGGACGAAGTGTTCGCCGCCGGCATGGCCGAATGGCTGGCCAGCCAGGCGCGCATCCCGGTGCGCCTGGCGCGCAACGGCGAGGTGCCGCAGCCCGGCTGCGTGCTGCTGGCCGGCACCAACGACCACATCCGCCTGCAACGCAACGGTGAATTGGCCTACACCGCCGAACCCTGCGGGCACATCTACCGGCCCTCGATCGACGTGTTCTTCGACAGCGTGGCCGACAACTGGGTGGGCCAGGCCACCGGCGTGCTGCTCACCGGCATGGGCCGCGACGGCGCCCAGGGCCTGAAGCACATGCGCGAGCGCGGCTTCCTGACGCTGGCCCAGGACCAGGCCAGCAGCGCCGTCTACGGCATGCCCAAGGCCGCCGCGGCGATCGGCGCCGCCACCGAGATCCGAGCCCTGGGCGACATCGCCCGGCGCCTGGGCGAACTGTACGGCTGACATTCCGGAGGCAGCGCCAGCGGCGCCACGACGACGATGAACCCCAAGCATAGCGAGAACCCCTTGATCACTCCGGACGACACCGCGGTCATGGTCCTGCTGGTCGACGACCAGGCCATGATCGGCGAGGCCGTGCGCCGCGCCCTGGCCGAGGACGGCGGCATCGACTTCCACTTCTGCTCCGACGCCACCCAGGCCATCGAGCAGGCCCTGCAGATCCGCCCGACGGTGATCCTGCAGGACCTGGTGATGCCCGACACCGACGGTCTGGAGCTGGTGCGCCAGTACCGCCGCCACCCGCAGACGCGTGACATCCCGATCATCGTCCTGTCGACCAAGGAGGAGCCGCAGGTCAAGAGCGCCGCCTTCTCCGCCGGGGCCAACGACTACCTGGTCAAGCTGCCCGACGCCATCGAACTGGTGGCGCGGGTGCGCTACCACTCGCGCTCCTACCTCGCCCTGCAACAGCGCGACGAGGCCTACCGCGCCCTGCGCGAGAGCCAGCAGAAGCTGCTGGAGACCAACCTGGTGCTGCAGCGGCTGATGAACTCCGACGGCCTCACCGGGCTGTCCAACCGCCGGCACTTCGACGAGTACCTGGAAATGGAATGGCGCCGCGGCCTGCGCGAGCAGAGCCAGCTGTCGCTGCTGCTGATCGACGTCGACCACTTCAAGGCCTACAACGATACCTTCGGCCACGTCGCCGGCGACGAGGCGCTGCGCCGCGTCGCCGGGACCATCCGCGAAAGCTGCGCGCGCTCCTCCGACCTGCCGGCGCGCTACGGCGGCGAGGAGTTCGCCATCATCCTCCCGGGCACCTCGCCGGGCGGCGCGCGGCTGCTGGCGGAAAAGCTGCGACTGACCGTGCAGGCCCTGGGCATCGCCCACGAGCAGCCGGATTCCGGCGCGGTGCTGACGGTCAGCGTCGGCGTGGCGACCCTCACCCCGGGGCAGGGCGAAAGCTGCCTGCGGCTGATCGAACACGCCGACCGCGCGCTCTACAACGCCAAGCACGGCGGACGCAACCAGGTGGGGGTGGACGGCGGCGCAACCGGCTGACGCACAGCCGCCCACGGGCGGCTTTCTCGGGTATACTTCCGGGTTTTTCCACGCCATTACCCGTGAGTGCTGACCGCCATGGAAATCCAACCGATCCTCAACAGCATCAAGGACCTCTCCGACCGTACCCAGTCCATTCGGGGGTATCTTTGACTACGATCTGAAACATGATCGTCTGATCGAAGTAAACCGCGAGCTGGAAGACCCGGCGGTCTGGAACAAGCCCGAATACGCCCAGAACCTGGGCCGCGAGCGCGCCATGCTGGCGCAGATCGTCGAGACCCTCGACGAGCTGACCGGCGGCCTGGCCGACTCCCGCGACCTGCTCGACATGGCGGTCGAGGAGAACGACGAAGGCGCCGTCGGCGACGTCGAAGCGGAAGTCCAGCGCCTGCGCGAAATCCTCGAGAAGCTGGAATTCCGCCGCATGTTCAGCGGCGAGATGGACCCGAACAACGCCTACCTGGACATCCAGGCCGGCTCCGGCGGCACCGAGGCCCAGGACTGGGCCAACATGCTGCTGCGCATGTACCTGCGCTGGGCCGACAAGAACGGCTTCGACGCCGAGATCGTCGAGCTGTCCGAGGGTGAGGTCGCCGGCATCAAGGGCGCTACCGTGCACATCAAGGGCGAGTACGCCTTCGGCTGGCTGCGCACCGAGATCGGCGTGCACCGCCTGGTGCGCAAGAGCCCGTTCGACTCCGGCAACCGCCGCCACACCTCGTTCACCGCGGTGTTCGTCTCGCCGGAAATCGATGACAACATCGAGATCGAGATCAACCCGGCGGACCTGCGCATCGACACCTACCGTTCGTCCGGCGCCGGCGGCCAGCACGTGAACACCACCGACTCCGCGGTGCGTATCACCCACGTGCCGACCAACACCGTGGTGGCGTGCCAGAACGAACGCTCCCAGCACGCCAACAAGGACACCGCCATGAAGATGCTGCGGGCCCGGTTGTACGAGCAGGAGATGCAGAAACGCACCGCCGCCTCGCAGGCGCTGGAAGACACCAAGTCCGATATCGGCTGGGGCCACCAGATCCGTTCCTACGTGCTCGACCAGTCGCGCATCAAGGACCTGCGTACCGGCGTGGAACGCAGCGATTGCGACAAGGTGCTCGACGGCGACCTCAACGAATACCTGGAAGCCAGCCTTAAACAGGGCCTGTAGACCGCACCCCGTAGGAGCGAGCTTGCTCGCGAACCCATTGAAGAGCTTCGCGAGCAAGCTCGCTCCTACAGTTGTTATCCCTAATTGAATGAATCGACGCCAGGCAGATAGAACGACCATGAGCGACCAACAACTCGACCAGCACGAGCTGCAACAGGAAGAAAACAAGCTGATCGCCCAGCGCAAGGAAAAGCTTGCCGCCGTGCGCGAGGCCAAGGCCATCGCCTTCCCCAACGACTTCCGCCGCGACGCCTACTTCGCGGACCTGCAGAAGCAGTACGCCGACAAGACCAAGGAAGAGCTGGAAGCCGCAGCCATCCCGGTCAAGGTCGCCGGTCGCATCATGCTCAACCGTGGCGCCTTCATCGTCCTGCAGGACAGCAGCGACCGCCTGCAGGTCTACGTCAACCGCAAGACCCTGCCCGAAGAGACCCTGGCCGAGATCAAGACCTGGGACCTGGGCGACATCATCGGCGCCGAGGGCACCCTGGCCCGCTCCGGCAAGGGCGACCTGTACGTCGACATGAGCAGCGTGCGCCTGCTGACCAAGTCGCTGCGCCCGCTGCCGGACAAGCACCACGGCCTGACCGACACCGAGCAGCGCTACCGCCAGCGCTACGTCGACCTGATCGTCAACGAGGAAACCCGCCACACCTTCCGCGTGCGTTCCCAGGTGATCGCCCACATCCGCCGCTTCCTGTCCGAGCGCGGTTTCCTCGAAGTGGAAACCCCGATGCTGCAGACCATCCCCGGCGGCGCCGCGGCCAAGCCCTTCGCCACCCACCACAATGCGCTGGACATGGCCATGTTCCTGCGCATCGCCCCGGAGCTGTACCTCAAGCGCCTGGTGGTCGGCGGCTTCGAGAAGGTCTTCGAGATCAACCGCAACTTCCGCAACGAAGGCGTCTCGACCCGGCACAACCCCGAGTTCACCATGCTCGAGTTCTACCAGGCCTACGCCGACTACGAAGACAACATGGACCTGACCGAGGAACTGTTCCGCGAGCTGGCCCAGGCGGTGCTCGGCACCACCGACGTGCCCTACGGCGACAAGGTCTTCCACTTCGGCGAGCCGTTCGCCCGCCTGTCGGTGTTCGACGCCATCCTCAAGTACAACCCGGACATCACCGCGGCTGACCTGCAGGATGTCGACAAGGCCCGCGAGATCGCCAAGAAGGCCGGCGCCAAGGTCCTTGGCCACGAAGGCCTGGGCAAGCTGCAGGTGATGATTTTCGAGGAACTGGTGGAGCACAAGCTGGAACAGCCGCACTTCATCACCCAGTACCCCTTCGAAGTCTCCCCGCTGGCCCGCCGCAACGACCAGGACCCGAGCGTCACCGACCGCTTCGAGCTGTTCATCGGCGGCCGCGAGATCGCCAACGCCTACTCCGAGCTGAACGACGCAGAAGACCAGGCCGAGCGCTTCATGCTGCAGGTCAAGGAGAAGGACGCCGGCGACGACGAGGCGATGCACTACGACGCCGACTTCATCAACGCCCTGGAATACGGCATGCCGCCCACTGCCGGCGAAGGCATCGGCATCGACCGCCTGGTGATGCTGCTGACCGACTCGCCGTCGATCCGCGACGTGATCCTGTTCCCGCACATGCGCCCGCAGGCGTAAGCGCTGGAGCAAGTGGAGAAGCCGCCTTCGGGCGGCTTTTTCGTGTCTGCGAACCGGCAAACACAACGCCGCGTAGGATGGCGTTGAGCGAAGCGATACCCATCACCACGACCGCATGGGTTTCGCCAAGGCTCAACCCATCCTACGAAGAGCGCCAGTTGCTTCTACGGCCCCAGGGAAGCACGGGCGTAGGAGCGGACTCCGTCCGCGATCGTCTTCGCCGCTTGCGTCGAACGCTTCGGCGGCCTTTGCCACCAATTGATTCCCCAAGCAAAAGCCCGAACAATGCGCCATCGCCCGCGAGCGGAGGAAAGACCGTGCCCCGAGCAGTTTCCAGAGACAGCGCTGCCCAGGCCGCCAGTGCGGTGGCCGAGAGTGTCCAGTACCAGGGCCGCAAGGCCGCCCGCCAGGGCAGCGAGCAGCGCCGCCAGGCTATCCTCGACGCGGCCATGCGCATCATCGTCCGCGAGGGCGTGCGGGCCGTGCGGCATCGGGCGGTGGCGGCCGAGGCGGACGTGCCCTTATCGGCCACCACCTACTACTTCAAGGACATCGACGACCTCATCACCGACACCTTCGCGCTCTTCGTCGAACGCAGCGCCGAGGATTTGTCAGCCTTCTGGGCCAGCGTCGAGGGCGACCTGCAGGCCATGGCCGCCGGCCTCACCGGCAGCCCGCCGGCGCGCCGCGAACTGGCCGACCGCATCGCCGAACTGGCCATCCAGTACGTGCGCGTGCAGCTCACCGAGCGCCGCGAGCACCTGCTGGCCGAGCAGGCCTTCCGCCAGGAGGCGCTGCTCAACCCGCGCCTGGAACAGCTGGCGCAGAGCCACAGGCGCATCCTCTCCCTGGGCGTGGTGCACTTCTTCGAGGTGCTCGGCTCGCAGCAGCCGGAACAGGACGCCAAGGTGTTGACGGCCATCATCCTGCAGATGGAGTATCAGGGCCTGCTGGATGGCGTGGAGCACCTGGACACCGTGGAAATGCGCGCCATCCTGACCCGCTACCTGTACCTGGTGCTGGGCCTCTGAAGCCCGCCGACGACCCCATATGGCGTGCCGCCCGCGGCCCCTGAGGAGACTTCGATGAAAGCCTGGCGCGCCTTGCTGCTGTTGAGCATCTTCCTGCTCGGCGGCTGCCTGGTGACCTTCAAGGAGCCGATCCCGGCGAAGGAGGCCGCGCCCAAGCAGTTGCTCGGCCAGTGGTCGCGGATCGACGAATACGGCGAGGAACAGTTCCTCGAGATCAGCCGCACCGGCGAGGGCCTGTACCGCGCCTTCAGCTACTACGACGACAGCGGCAACACCGACAGCGCCGAGGACCTGCCCTTCACCGTGGTCCACCACGGCCAGCGCTGGTACCTGTCCGCCGAACTGCCCAAGAGCCAGGGCGGCAACTACGTGCTGGCCGGCTTCGAGATCACCGACAAGGACGAGCTGGTGGTCTACTCGCTGGACGTCGAGCAGATCCTCCAGGCCATGGCCAAGGGCACCCTGCAGGGCCAGAAGGTGGACAGCGAGCAGGGCGCCGGCGCCCTGGTGGCCAGCCCCCTGGGCGACGTCCTGGCCTACCTGGACGAGCCCGCCAACGCCGAAGTCTTCAGCGAAGCGCTACGCTTCCAGCGAGTGACTCCGGGAGAACGCCCATGAACCCGCGGCGCAAGAAAAGCACGCCCAGCGAGTACCAGCAGATCATCCGCGGCCTGTCCGACCGCCTGGTGGAGGCGCAGACGCCGATCCGCGTGCTCGACGCCATCAAGTGGGACGACAGCGTGCGCGCGGACTTCCTCAAGGGCCGCGGCAAGCATGCGCCCAAGGTCGACCGCGGCTACTACGACGGCCGCCCGCTGGCCTTCGACGGCAACGCCAAGAAGCAGGAATTCCAGAACCTGGAGCGCGACATCACCCGCCAGCTCGGCCAGTTCAACCCGGTGGGGCAGATCATGCGGCGCATGTGCCGCGAGTACCGCATGGTCATCCGCATGCTGGAGGCGCGCGGCACCCAGGACTTCGGGCTGATCTCCCAGGAACTCTACGGCTCGGCCTCCGACGCCTTCCACGCCGGTGACCCGACCCTGGCCGACCTCGGCCTGATGCTCTCGGACTATCTGAACAACATCGCCGACCGCGGCGACCTCAAGGACGAACCCAAGACGCTCACCGCCAAGGAAGCGGTGGCCATGCTGCAGGAGCGCCTGAACAAGACCTTCGGCGAGGCCGAGGACACTATCCGCGTGTTCGAGTCCGACGGCATAGTCGCCGACGCCGCGGCCGGCGCCGACTACATCAAGGTGCGCGCCGACGCGATGTTCAACGAGCGCGACGTGCGCGCCCTGGAAGTCCACGAGGGCCTGGTGCACGTGGGCACCACCCTGAACGGGCAGAACCAGCCGATCTGCACCTTCCTGGCCAAGGGCCCGCCGTCCTCCACCGTGACCCAGGAAGGCCTGGCCATCCTCATGGAGGTGATCGCCTTCGCCTCCTACCCCACGCGCCTGCGCAAGCTGACCAACCGCACCCGCGCCATCCACATGGCGGAGGAGGGCGCGGACTTCCTCGAGGTGTTCGGCTTCTACCGCGAGCAGGGCTACAGCCAGGAAAGCAGCTACCAGAACGCCAGCCGGGTGTTCCGCGGCTCCACGCCCGGCGGGCTGCCGTTCACCAAGGACCTGTCGTACCTGAAGGGCTTCATCCTCATCTACAACTACATCCAGCTTGCCGTGCGCAAGGGCAAGCTGGAGCAGATTCCGCTGCTGTTCTGCGGCAAGGCCACCCTGGAAGACATGCGCACCCTGCGCCAACTGGTGGACGAGGGCCTGGTGGTGCCGCCGAAGTACCTGCCGCCGCAGTTCCGCGACCTCAACGCGCTGTCGGCCTGGATGTGCTTCTCCAACTTCCTCAACCACCTGAGCCTGGACCGCATCGAGGCGGACTACGCGAATATCCTCTAGGACCGCGCCGAAATGCTCTTCGTAGGAGCGAGCTTGCTCGCGAACCGACTCCGCAGCGGGGCCCATTCGCGAGCAAGCTCGCTCCTACGAAGAGCCGTACCAAGGATGACCCGACCATGACCCACCGCTTCAAGGCCGCTGCGCTGTCCCTGCTGCTTCTGCTCGGCGGCTGCAGCTCGCTGCTGTTCTACCCCAGCCCCGACGTGGCCATCACCCCGGCGCGGGCCAAGCTGAATTACCGCGACGTCACCCTCACCACCGCCGACGGCGTCAAGCTCGCCGGCTGGTGGCTGCCGGCCAAGCCCGGGGTGCCGGTCAAGGGCACGGTGCTGCACCTGCACGGCAACGGCGGCAACATGGCCTGGCACCTGGGCGGCACCTTCTGGCTGCCGGAACAGGGTTACCAGGTGCTGATGCTCGACTACCGCGGCTATGGCCATTCCCAGGGCGAGCCCAGCCTGCCGGCGGTGTACCAGGACATAGACGCGGCCTTCGCCTGGCTGGACAAGGCCCCGGAAGCCCAGGGCAAGCCGCTGATCCTGCTCGGCCAGAGCCTGGGCGGCGCCATGGGCGTGCATTACCTGGCGCAGCATCCCGAGCGGGTGAAACAGCTCAAGGCCGTGGTGCTCGACGGCGTGCCCGCCAGCTACCGCGAGGTGGCCCGCTACACCCTGGGCAATGCCTGGCTGACCTGGCCGCTGCAGATTCCGCTGTCCTGGTTCGTGCCCGATGGCGACAGCGCGATCCGCGCCATGCCGCGACTTTCTGGCGCACCCGTGCTGTTCTTTCACAGCATCGACGATACCATCGTGCCCCTGGACAACGGCCTGAGCCTGTACAAGGCGGCGCGGCCGCCGAAAGTCTTCCAGCTGACCCGCGGCGGGCACGTGGAAACCTTCGGCGAACCGACCTGGCGCGAAGTGATGCTGCGCTTCCTCGACGACCCGCAGCACTTCAGCGGCCTGCGCCGCCTGGCCGAAGTCCCCAACACCGATCCGCCGGCCGAGCCGGCCAGCCAGTCCCAGGGCAAGCCATGACCACCAGCACCGACCGCAACATGATCCCGTACATCCTCACCGCCATCGGCAGCATCATCGTCAGTGTCGGCACGCTCTGGTTCTACGGCTACCTGCACTTCGCCAAGGAGCAGGACGCCCTGCTGCTGGCCGAGTTCACCATGCTCAAGAGCATCCCCGGGCAGGACGTGAAGCTCTCGCTGGAGCCGGCCAACCAGATCGCGCAATGCATCGACGGCGTGCTGGTGCTGTTCGACACCACCCAGAAGGGCCTCTCCGGCGTGCTGGTGGACAACAAGAAGCACGCCGTGCGCTGCGCCGGCGAGGAAACCCCGCAGGAAGTCCGCTGACGGCATGCTTCGGGGCTAGGCTGGGAGCAACCTGGAGGGCGCGACCATGAGCAACCCCGAGATCCACGTCTGGCAAGGCGACATCACCACCCTGCGCATCGACGCCATCGTCAACGCCGCCAACAGCTCGCTGCTCGGCAGCGGGGGCGTGGACGGCGCCATCCACCGCGCCGCCGGCCCGGAACTGGCGAACCACTGCCGCAACCTGGGCGGCTGCAGGACCGGCGAGGCCAAGATCACCCCTGGCTTCCGCCTGCCCGCCGCCCACGTCATCCACACGGTAGGCCCGGTCTGGCGCGGCGGCGGCCACGGCGAGCCGGACCTGCTCGCCGCCTGCTACCGCAACAGCCTGGCGCTGGCGGAACAGCATGAGCTGGAGGGAATAGCTTTCCCGGCGATCAGCTGCGGCATCTACGGCTATCCCCTGGAAGCGGCAGCCAGCATCGCCATCGCCGAACTGCGCCGCCTGCGGCCCGCCGGCAGCAGCCTGCAACGTCTGTTGCTGGTGCCTTTCGCCGAAGATATGGCCGAACTCTACCGGCGCCTGTTGCGGGGTGGCGCGTAGGCGCCGACTGCGCCGAGGTGCTCTTCGTAGGAGTGGGCCCTGCCCGCGAAATCGTCCTACATGGGAATGGTGCGGGTGGGGCGGCGTAGGAGCGGATCTCATCCGCGAAACGCGCCGGTGGTTCCGGCTATCGCGGACAAGGTCCGCTCCTACGGTGGGATATGTGCCGCACAGTAACCTGTAGGAGCGGGCCCTGCCCGCGAAATCGCGCGCAGGGCGCGCTCCTACATGGGAAGGGTGCGGGTGGGGCGGCGTAGGAGCAACTGTCTTGCGCCGAGGTGCTCTTCGTAGGATGGGTTGAGCTTGCGATACCCATGCTGCCGTGGTGATGGGTATCGCTTCGCTCAACGCCATCCTACGAAAAGCCGTGCATCCTGGAACCTAGGATCTCATCCGCGAAGCGCGCCGGTGGTTCCGGCTAAGTAACCTGTAGGAGCGGGCCCTGCCCGCGAAATCGCGCGCAGGGCGCGCTCCTATATGGATAGCCGCGTCAGTAATCGCTATCCACCGACGACCGCGGCACCACCGGCTTGGCGTCGTTGGAGATGGTCACCTCCACCCGGCGGTTCTGCGCGCGGCCGGAGGAGCTGGCGTTGCTCGCCACCGGGTAGTCCTTGCCGTAGCCGCGGGTGGTCACCCGCGCCGGGTCCACGCCCTGGGCCAGCAGGGCCATGCGCACCGAATCGGCGCGGCGTTCGGACAGGCCCTGGTTGTAGCCGGCCGAGCCGCTGCTGTCGGTGTAGCCCTCGACCAGCACCTTGCGCTCGGGGTTCTGCTGCAGGTAGCTGGCCAACTGCTGGATGTTGTGGCTGGCCTCGGGCTTGAGGTCGGCGCGGTCGAGGTCGAAGAGCACGTCGCCGAAGGTCACCAGGGTGCCGCGCTGGGTCTGCTTCGCCTGAAGCTCCTTGAGCTGCTGGGTGCGCACGTCCAGGCGGGCCTGGGTGCGCTGCGCCGAGGCGTTCTGCAGCTGCCCTTCGGCGCTCTTCAGGGCGATGGTCTGGTTGGCCAGGTTGATGCGTTGCTGCGTGAGGTAGGCCAACTGGTCCACGTCCTGCTGCTTCTCGCCGTCGCGGTAGGCCTTGTCGGCCTTGGCCAGCCAGTCGCCGGCGTCCTTGGTTTCCAGGGCCGCGAGCTGGGTGGCCTGGGGTTGCGCCTGCAGGGCGGAGTAGTCGCTGCGGGCCTTCTCCAGGTTGGTGTTGGGCTCGTGGGCGCAGGCGGCCAGCAGCAGCGCCAGGCTGGAGAGGGCGGGGAGGGCGGGGAGGGCGATGAGTTTACGCATGGCTGTCGTCCTTAATGATCCGGAGGGGGGAATGGGGAAGGGCGCCTACTGCTGTGGCTGCTGGAGCTTCTGCAGCCCTTCCTCGCGGATTTCCATCACGCCCTGCTGGGCGTCCTTGACGGCGTTCTGCGCCTTGACCGCCTGCGACTTGCGCTCGGCCACGCGGGCGTCCCACTCGGCCTGCTGGGCCAGGCGCCTGGCCTGCTCGTATTCCTTGTCGTTGAGGGCGATGCGCGCCTGGCCGAGCTTGTCCTGGGCGGTCTTCATCTCCAGCGGCGCGTACTGCGGGCCGCCGGCGCTGACCGCGGCGTTCACCGCCGATTCGGTGACCGCCATCTGTTCGCTCGGCGGGTTGCCGGCGCAGCCGGCCAGGGCCAGGGCGCCGAGGCCGGCCAGCAGGCCCGTGCGCAGGAAGGCGAGGCGGGGTTGGGGTGTTTTCAGTTCCATTGTTCGAGTCCTCTCGTCTGGGGAACGCGGATGCTCAGCGGGCGGTGCCCGGCCCGGCCGTTCGCAGCCCTGCGCTGCGGCGTTGTCCCGTTGCGGCCAGGTATTACTGGGGACTTGAGGACTTGTCCGAGGGTTCAAAAAAAATGGCCGCCCGGCGGGGCGGCCATGTCTGCGACGCGGCTTTCAGAAGCGCAGGCGGAGCAGGCGCAGGCCGTTGAACACCACCAGCAGGCTGGCGCCCATGTCGGCGAACACGGCCATCCACAGGGTGCCCAGGCCAGCCAGGGTTAGGGCCAGGAACACAGCCTTGATGCCCAGCGCCAGGCTGATGTTCTGCACCAGCACGGCGTGGGTGCGGCGCGACAGGCGGATGAACTGCGGCAGCTTGCGCAGATCGTCGTCCATCAGCGCCACGCCGGCGGTCTCGATGGCCGTGTCGGTGCCCGCCGCGCCCATGGCGAAGCCGATGTCGGCGCGGGCCAGGGCCGGGGCGTCGTTGATGCCGTCGCCGACCATACCCACCCGCGCGCCGCCGGCCTGGTGCTGCTCGACCTCGCGCAGCTTGTCCTCGGGCAACAGGTTGCCGCGGGCCTGGTCGATGCCCACCTGGGCGGCGATGGCGGCCGCGGTGTGCGGGTTGTCGCCAGTCAGCATCAGTGTCTTCACGCCCAGGCCGTGCAGCTCGACGAGGGCCTCGCGGCTGGTCTGCTTGACCGCGTCGGCCACGGCGAACAGCGCCAGCGGGCCTTCGTCGTCGAGCAGCACGATGACGGTCTTGCCCTGTTGCTCCAGGGCGTCGAGGCGTGCTTCCAGCGCCGCCGAGCACAGCCCCAGCTCCTCCACCAGGCGATGGTTGCCCAGGTGGTGCAGGTGGCCATCGACCACGCCCTTCACGCCGCGGCCGGGGATGGCCTCCAGTGCGTCGACGCCATACAGCGCCAGCCCATCGGCCTCGGCGGCGCGGGCCACGGCCTGGGACACCGGGTGGTCGGAACGTGCCGCCAGGCTCGCGGCCAGCAGCCGGGCACGCGCCTCGTCGCCGCGCAGGCCGTGGAAGTCGGTCTGCGTCGGACGGCCTTCGGTGATGGTGCCGGTCTTGTCCAGGGCCAGCCATTGCAGTTGGCGGCCCAGTTCGAGGAACACCCCGCCCTTGATCAGGATGCCGGTGCGCGCCGCCGCCGACAGGCCGCTGACGATGGTCACCGGGGTGGAGATCACCAGCGCGCAGGGGCAGGCGATCACCAGCAGCACCAGGGCGCGGTACACCCAGTCGAGCCAGGCGCCGCCGAAGGCCAGTGGCGGGATGAGCGCGGTGGCGATGGCGATGAGGATCACCACCGGCGTGTAGATGCGCGCGAACTGATCGACGAAGCGCTGCGTCGGCGCCCGCGAGCCCTGGGCTTCCTCTACGGCGTGGATGATCCGCGCCAGGGTGCTGTCGTCGGCGCCGCGGCTCACCGCATACTCCAGCGCGCCCTCGCCGTTGATGCTGCCGGCGAACAGGGGTTCACCGGCCTGCTTTTCCACCGGCAGGCTCTCGCCGGTGATGGGCGCCTGGTTGACGCTGGAGCGGCCGTCGACCACCTCGCCGTCGAGGGCGATGCGTTCTCCGGGGCGCACGCGCACGCGCTCGCCCACGGCCACCGACTTGGCCGGCACGTCCTGCCATTGCCCGTCGCGCAGCACCGTGGCCTGTTCCGGGGCCAACTGCAGCAGGCCGCGGATAGCGCTGCGCGCACGTTCCAGGGAGCGCGCCTCGATCAGCTCGGCGATGGCGAACAGCACCGCGACCATGGCCGCTTCCGGCCACTGGCCGATGAGCATGGCGCCGGTCACGGCGATGCTCATCAGCGCGTTGATGTTCAGGTCGCGGTTCTTCAGGGCGATCCAGCCCTTGCGGTAGGTCGGCAGTCCGGCGCCGAGGATGGCCGCCACGGCCAGGGCTGCCACCAGCCACTGCGGGCCGAGGGCGAACCACTCGCAGACTTCCGCGGCCAGCGCCAGCACCCCGGCCAGGGCCAGCGGCCACCAGGGCTTGTGCCTGCCCGGCGCGCTGGCGAGCGGCTGGCCGTCTTCCACGGCCTCGGCCTCCATGCCCAGGGAGGCGACCAGCTTCTGCAGCGGCTCCAGGCTGTCGAAGCGGTGCTGCACCTTGAGCAGGCGCTGCATCAGGTTGAATTCCAGCTGCTCCACCGCCGGCAGCTTGCCCAGGGCGTCGCGCAGCAGGCGCTCCTCGGTGGGGCAGTCCATGGCCTCGATGCGCAGGCTGCTCCAGCGCAACTCGCCGGTGGCGGCGGCCGCGGCGGCGCCCAGCGCCGGTTCGGCGTGGCGTGGGCGCTCGTGGTGGTGGTCATGCCCATGGTCGTGTTCATGGCGATGCACGGCGGCGGGGGCGTGGTCGTGGCAGCAGGGCCCGCATCCAGGCTGGCGGCTGTTGGCGTCGGTCATCAGGTCGTTTCCCATTTGACGGTATGCTTGCGATTGCACACCCTGTAGCAACTACAGAGTCAAGCGGTTCCGGGAGGGAAGGGCGATGAAGATCGGTGAACTGGCGAAACTGACCGGCTGCCCGGTGGAGACCATCCGCTACTACGAGCGCGAGGGCCTGCTGCCGGAGCCGGCGCGTACCGGCGGCAACTACCGGCAATACGACAACGCCCACGTCGAGCGGCTGTCGTTCATCCGCCACTGCCGCTCGCTGGACATGACCCAGGAGGAAATCCGCATCCTCCTCGGCCTGCGCGACCGCCCCGAGTCCGACTGCGGCACCGCCAACCGGCTGATCGACGAACACCTGCACCACGTGGAAGTGCGCATCGCCGAACTGCAGTCGCTGCGCCAGCAACTGCAGGACCTGCGCGCCCGCTGCAGCGGCAGCGGCAACAGCGAGGACTGCGGCATCCTCCGTGAACTGCAACTGCCCGCGGAGCCTTCGGCGGTGCCGGAGGCCTGTGCCGAGGCCGGGCACCTGCACGTGCCCGGGGTGCATGGCCGGCATTGAGAGAACGCGGCAGATGCTCTGCTCGCCGTAGGGCTCCGTCCGCGACAGCCACGTCATACCCCTGTAGGAGCGCGCCCTGCGCGCGAAATCGCGGGCAGGGCCCGCTCCTACAGCAGTCAGGAATGGCTCGGCTCTTCCTTGTGCCCCGTCAGCTCATGCAGGTACTTGCGCGACAGCTGCAGGAAGCGCGGGGTAGGGCCGACGTCCTCGTAGAGCGGGTCGCCCTGTTCGTCCAGCGCCACCACTTTCTGCCCCTTCACGTAGGGGAAGCTCGCCTCCAGTTCCTCCAGGGCCGAGCCGACCAGTTCGCCGAGCAGTTCCTCGACGCTGCGCTTGGGGTACATGTCGTGCAGCGCGGCCAGGCGCGCGGCGGTTTCCACGTCCAGCGGGATGCTGTAGCTGTGGCTGGTCATGCGCCCCCTGGCGTTCTGTTCCCAATGGCGTACCAGATCGCGGATCTTCATGTTCACCTCATGGGCCGGCTCGTGGCCGGCGGGGAAGACGGCCCTTTTGGAGCCGCCGGGAAGAATTTCCCGAATCCTTCGGGATCACATCTAGCCTAGACGCTGTCGGAGCAGGATCGCGGGCGTTCGTCGCACGCTTGTCAGTGAGTGTCGCCAGGCGGCACTGTAAGAGAATCCAGACACGGAGAACCCCCATGGCGGATATCGACGCGCGCCTGCGCGAGGACGTGCACCTGCTGGGCGAACTGCTCGGGCAGACCATCCGCAGCCAGTACGGCCAGGCCTTCCTCGACAAGGTCGAGCTGATCCGCCAGGGCGCCAAGGCGGCGCGGCGCGGTTCGGCCGAAGGCGCGCGGCAGCTGGCGGCGGCCCTCGACGGCCTGGGCGAGGACGAGCTGCTGCCGGTGGCGCGGGCCTTCAACCAGTTCCTCAACCTGGCCAACATCGCCGAGCAGTACCACCGCATCCGCCGCCGCGGGCCGAAGGAGCCGCAGCCCTTCGAGCAGCGCGTGCTCGGCGAACTGCTGGGACGCCTGCGCAAGGCCGGGGTGGAGCCGGCGGAACTGGCGCGCCAGGTGGCGCAGCTGGACATCGAACTGGTGCTCACCGCGCACCCCACCGAAGTGGCGCGGCGCACCCTGATCCAGAAATACGACGCCATGGCCGCGCAACTGGCGGCCAAGGATCACACCGACCTGCTCCCCGAGGAGCGCGAGCAGGTGGACACGCGCCTGCGCCGGCTGGTGGCCGAAGCCTGGCACACCGACGAGATCCGCCGCACCCGGCCAACGCCGGTGGACGAGGCCAAGTGGGGCTTCGCGGTGATCGAGCATTCGCTCTGGCATGCCGTGCCCGACTTCCTCCGCCACGTCGACGAAACCCTGCAAAGCTGCACCGGCCAGCGCCTGCCGCTGGAAGCCGCGCCCATCCGCTTCGCCTCCTGGATGGGCGGCGACCGCGACGGCAACCCCAACGTCACCGCCACCGTCACCCGTGAGGTGCTGCTGCTGGCGCGCTGGATGGCCGCCGACCTCTACTTGCGCGACGTCGACAGCCTGGCCGCCGACCTGTCCATGCAGCAGGCCAGCGAGGAGCTGCTGGCGGAAACCGGCGAGGTGGCCGAACCCTACCGCGCCCTGCTCAAGCAACTGCGCGAACGCCTGCGCGCCACACGGGCCTGGGCCCAGCGCGCGCTGAACGAAGGCGAGGTTGCACCCGAGGCGGTGCTGCAGGACAACCGCGAGCTGCTGGCGCCGCTGGAGTTGTGCCACCGCTCGCTGCACGCCTGCGGCATGGGCGTGATCGCCGACGGCGCGCTGCTCGACAGCCTGCGCCGCGCCGCCACCTTCGGCCTGTTCCTGACGCGCCTGGACATCCGCCAGGACTCCGGCCGCCACACCGCCGCCCTGAGCGAAATCACCGAGTACCTGGGCCTGGGCCGCTACCAGGATTGGGATGAGGCGGTGCGCCAGGAATTCCTCCTGGAGGAGCTGGGCAACCATCGCCCGCTGCTGCCGGCGGACTACCAGGCCAGCGCCGACACCGCCGAAGTCCTGGCCACCTGCCGCGTGGCGGCTGCCGCGCCGGCGGCCTCGCTGGGCTCCTACGTCATCTCCATGGCCGGCCAGCCGTCCGACGTGCTGGCGGTGCAACTGCTGCTCAAGGAATGCGGGTTGCGCCGGCCGTTGCGCGTGGTGCCACTCTTCGAAACCCTCGACGACCTGGACAACGCGGGCCCCTGCATCGACCGCCTGCTCGGCCTGGACGCCTACCGCGAAGCCCTGGCCGGGCCGCAGGAAGTGATGATCGGCTACTCCGACTCGGCCAAGGACGCCGGCACCCTGGCCGCGGCCTGGGCGCAGTACCGCGCCCAGGAAGCGCTGGTGGACATCTGCCGCGCCCACGGCGTCGAGCTGCTGCTGTTCCACGGCCGCGGCGGCACCGTCGGGCGCGGCGGCGGCCCGGCCCACGCGGCCATCCTCTCGCAGCCGCCGGGCTCGGTGGCCGGGCGCTTCCGCACCACCGAACAGGGCGAGATGATCCGCTTCAAGTTCGGCCTGCCCGGCATCGCCCGGCAGAACCTCGACCTCTACCTGGCCGCGGTGCTGGAGGCCACGCTGCTGCCGCCACCGGCGCCGGAGCCGGCCTGGCGCGATGAAATGCAGCGCCTGGCCGCCGATTCCCTGGCCGCCTACCGCCAGGTGGTGCGCGAGACGTCGCAGTTCGTCGACTACTTCCGCGAGGCCACGCCGGAACAGGAACTCGGCCGCCTGCCCCTGGGCAGCCGCCCGGCCAAGCGCCGCCAGGGCGGCATCGAGAGCCTGCGGGCCATCCCGTGGATCTTCGCCTGGACGCAGACGCGGCTGATGCTGCCGGCCTGGCTGGGCTGGGAGACCGCGCTGTTCAATGCCATCGACCGCGGCGAGGGCGCCCTGCTGCAGCGCATGCGCGAGCAGTGGCCGTTCTTCCGCGCGCGCATCGACATGCTGGAGATGGTCCTGGCCAAGGCCGACGGCGAAATCGCCCAACTCTACGACGAACGTCTGGTGCAATCGGAACTGCGACCATTAGGTGCGCATTTACGCGACCTATTGTCGCAGGCGCTGCGCGTGGTGCTCGGCCTGACCGGCCAGCAGCGCCTGCTGGCGCAGGCCACCGAAACCCGCGAATCGATCGCCGTGCGCAACATCTACCTGGACCCGCTGCACCTGCTCCAGGCGGAGCTGCTGGCCCGTTCCAGACGCTGCGAAGGCGAGGCCTGCGGCGGTCTGGAACAGGCCCTGCTGGTGACGGTGGCGGGCATCGCCGCGGGGCTGCGCAACACCGGTTGAGCGGCCCCGGCCACGACTTTCCGGTGGCTTGTGCGCTCAGGGTGCGCTGTGTATCTTGATCAGCCTTTCGGCGTATTCCTGCGCCATTTCAAGCATGTTCAGATAGGCCCCATAAGGCAGATCCGGGATTTCGCTTTCAACAAGACTAAGGAGCATATCGATGCGTGTGATTCTGCTCGGGGCGCCCGGTGCCGGCAAAGGTACTCAGGCCCGCTTCATCACCGAGAAGTTCAGCATTCCGCAGATCTCCACCGGGGACATGCTGCGCGCAGCGGTCAAGGCCGGCACCGAGCTGGGCCTGCAGGCCAAGAGCGTGATGGATGCCGGCGGCCTGGTTTCGGATGACCTGATCATCAACCTGGTCAAGGAGCGCATCGCCCAGCCCGATTGCGCCAACGGCTTCCTGTTCGACGGTTTCCCGCGCACCATTCCCCAGGCCGAGGCCATGAAGGAAGCCGGCGTGAGCATCGACCACGTGGTCGAGATCGCCGTCGACGACGAAGAGATCGTCAGCCGCATGGCTGGCCGCCGCGTGCACCCGGCTTCCGGCCGCGTGTACCACGTCGAGCACAACCCGCCGAAAGTCGCCGGCAAGGACGACGTCACCGGCGAAGACCTGATCCAGCGTGACGACGACCGCGAAGAGACCGTGCGTCACCGCCTGTCGGTCTACCACACCCAGACCAAGCCGCTGGTCGACTTCTACCAGAAGCTGGCCGCCGTCGAAGGCACCCCGAAGTACAGCCGCGTCGAAGGCGTCGGCTCGGTGGACCAGATCACCGCCAAGGTCCTGGCCGCGCTCAGCTGAGTCGCCGCCCGACCTGCACCAGAGGCCCGCTTGCGGGCCTTTGGCGTTTATAATGCCCGCCCTTTTTCAGCTTGCCGGAAAACCCCGATGCCCACCCTGCTGGCCCTGGACACCTCCACCGAAGCCTGCTCCGTCGCCCTGCTGCACGACGGCCGGCGTTTCAGCCGCCACGAGGTGATCCCGCGGCTGCACGCCAAGCGCCTGCTGCCGATGGTGCAGGAGCTGCTCGACGAGGCCGGCATCGCCCTGGCCGCGGTGGACGCCATCGCCTTCGGCCGCGGCCCCGGCGCCTTCACCGGCGTGCGCATCGCCATCGGCGTGGTGCAGGGCCTGGCCTTCGCCCTGGACAAGCCGGTGCTGCCGATCTCCGACCTCGCCGTGCTGGCCCAGCGCGCCCACCGCGAGCACGGCGCCAGCCAGGTGGCGGCCGCCATCGACGCGCGCATGGACGAGGTCTACTGGGGTTGCTACCGCCTGGAGCAGGGCGAGATGCGCCTGGCCGGCGCCGAGGCGGTGCTGCCGCCGGAAAGCGTGGCGCTGCCGCGCGATGCCGAGGGCGACTGGTTCGGCGCCGGCACCGGCTGGGGCTACCGTGAGCGCCTGGCGGTGAAAGTGCGGGCCGAGGACGCCAGCCTGCTGCCCAACGCCGAAGACCTGCTGGACCTGGCGCTGTTTGCCTGGGAACGCGGCGATGCCGTGCCGGCGGACCAGGCGCAGCCGGTCTACCTGCGCGACAACGTGGCCACGCCCAAGGCCGGCTGACCGGCGATTGCCAAGCCCTGGAGCGCTCGCTAGAGTGAAATCCTTACCCGCTGAGCCCTGAACATGCGCATCGACGGCCTGTCCAGCTACTCCATCACGCCCGACTCCGGCAGCCGCCCCGGCACCGCGGTCACGCCTTATCGCGAGGTCATGCGCGAGGCCGAGGCGCGTCGCGAGCAGCCGGCCTCCGTGGCTGCCAGCCAGGGTCTGGAGCAGCAGGCGCAGACGCGCTACGTGGAGCCGGGCAACGCCGGCAGCGGCAGCCTGCCCATCGTCCTCAGCGACGTCCTGGCCTACCAGCGCCCGGTCAGCAACCGCGCCGCCCAGGCCCTGGCCAGCTACAGCAGCACCGCCAACCTGCCGCTGGGCGGCTACGACGCCCCGGAAGTGCTGGGCATCGACCTCTACGCCTGATGGGCCTGCCGTACTACCTGGGCTGCCCGTCGTGGAACGAGCCCGCCTGGCGTGGCAGTTTCTACCCCGCCGACCTGCGCCCGGCCAACACCCTGGGCTTCTACAGCCAGGTGTTCAACGCGGTGGAGGGCAACACCACCTTCTACGCCCGGCCCAGCGCCGACACGGCGCAGCGCTGGGCGCAGACCATGCCGGCGGACTTCCACTTCTGCGCCAAGCTGCCCCGCGACATCAGCCATGAAGGCGACCTGCGCGAGCAGTTCGGCGCCACTCGCGACTTCCTCGACCTGCTGGCGCCGCTGGGCAGCCGGGTGAGCCCGCTGTGGCTGCAGCTTTCCGCCGCTTTCGGCCCGCAGCGCCTGGGTGAGCTGGCCGCCTGGCTGGACGAGTTCGGCGCCCGGCGCATCGCCGTGGAAGTGCGCCATCCGGCGTTCTTCGAGAAAGGCGAGGAGGAGCGGCTGCTCAACCGTCTGCTCCACGAGCGCGGCGTGGAACGTATCTGCCTGGATTCGCGGGCCCTGTTCGCCTGCCAGTCCGACGACCCGGCGGTGCGCCATGCGCAGTCGAAGAAACCGAGGATTCCGGTGCGCCCGGCAGCCTTCAGCGACAGCCCGCAGGTGCGTTTCATCGGCGGGCCGGACCTGGACGCCAACCAGGCCTACCTGATGCCCTGGGTGGACAAGGTGGCCGGCTGGATCGAGGACGGCCTGACGCCCCACGTGTTCCTCCACACCCCGGACAACCACCGCGCCGCCGAGCAGGCGCAGCGTTTCCACACCCTGCTGGCCGAGCGTCTGCCGGGCCTGCCGGCGTTGCAACTGCCGCAGCCGGAAGTGGAGCAACTGGGCCTGCTCTGAGGCCACGGTTGCGCTAACCTGCAAGCTCCCATTCGCACGGAGAGCGCCCCCATGACCACCCAACGCGAACGCGGCCTGGCCTTCCAGGCCCTGCACCGCCGCGACGGCCTGTTCGTCCTGCCCAACCCCTGGGACGCCGGCTCGGCGAAAATGCTCGCTGGCCTGGGCTTCGAGGCCCTGGCCACCACCAGCGCCGGCCTGGCCTTCGCTCTCGGCCGCTGCGACGCCGAAGGCGAGGTGAGCCGCGAGGAAGCCCTGGCCAACGCCCGCGCCATCGTCGAGGCGACGCCGCTGCCGGTGGCCGCCGACCTGGAGAACGGCTACGGAGACGCGCCCGAGGACTGCGTGGCGACCATCCGCCTGGCCGCCAGCATCGGTCTGGTGGGCGGCTCCATCGAGGACGCGACCGGCCGCCCGGACGATCCCATCTACCCCTTCGAACTGGCGGTGGAACGCATGCGCGCGGCGGTGCAGGCCGCGCACTCCCTGGAATTCCCCTTCACCCTGGCGGCCCGCGCAGAGAACCTGCTGCACGGCCGCGATGACCTGGACGACACCATCCGCCGCCTGGTGGCCTTCGCCGAGGCTGGCGCCGACGTGCTCTACGCGCCGGGCCTGACCACCCGCGAGCAGATCGACGCAGTGGTGCGCGCGGTGGCGCCGCGGCCGGTGAACGTGCTGGTCGGCTCGCCGGCCCTGCAACTGTCGCTGAGCGACCTGGCCGAGTTGGGCGTGAAGCGCGTCAGCCTGGGTTCGTCGCTGGCGCGGGTGGCCTACGGCGCCTTCTTCCACGCCGCCAGCGAACTGGCCGGCGGGCGCCTGGAGGCGACCCAGGAAGGCATGCCCTTCGCCCGCCTCAACGCGCTGTTCCGGCGCTGAGCCGGGGCCTGCGGTAGAATCGGCGCTTTTGCACCGGATCGACCCGCATGAGCGCCAGCGCAGACACTCCCCGCATCATCGTCCAGGCCCTGGAGCCCCACTACCTTGAAGCCGCCGGACAATGGGCCCGGCGTCTGGGCCTGGAACTGGCGGAGGAGGGCGCGGCGGACTTCGCCCTGCAACTGGGCGAGCAGGGCCTGCAACTGCTGCAACTGGGCCCGGACTCGCCGGGCCCGGTGCGCGTGGACTTCCTCGAAGGCGCCGCCGCCCACCGCCGCCAGTTCGGCGGCGGCAGCGGACAGATGATCGCCAAGGCGGTGGGTGTGCAGCCGGGTGTGCGCCCGCAGGTGCTCGACGCTACCGCCGGCCTGGGCCGCGACGCCTTCGTCCTCGCCACCCTGGGCTGCGAGATGCAGCTGATCGAACGCCAACCTCTGATCGCCGCCCTGCTGGAAGACGGCCTGGCCCGCGCGGCGCACGACCTGGAAGTGGCGCCGATAGTGGCGCGGATGCAACTGCACCAGGGCAACGCCATCGACCTGATGGGCGCCTGGCAGGGTGAGGCGCCCCAGGTGATCTACCTCGACCCGATGTTCCCGCACCGCGACAAGAGCGCCCTGGTGAAAAAGGAAATGCGCCTGTTCCGCCCCCTGGTGGGCGACGACATGGACGCCCCGGCGCTGCTCCAGGCGGCTCTGGCCCTGGCCAGCCACCGCGTAGTGGTCAAGCGCCCGCGCAAGGCGCCGATCATCGAGGGCGCCAAGCCGAGCTACAGCCTGGAAGGGAAGTCGAGCCGGTATGACATCTATCCGTTGAAGTCCCTAAAGCCCTGAGCAGGGAGCTTTTCGTAGGAGCGAGGGGGGCGCCTAGCTCTTGCTCGCGAACGGTGCCAGCCGGTAGCAGCAGTGTTCGAGATGAACGCCGTCCCCTCTCCCCAGCCCTCTCCCTGAAGGGAGAGGGGGCTTGTCCGTGCCGAGAAAGGATTTGGTGTCAGCCGGCCACTCGCTGCAAGCCGGCTAACGCGGAAACATCAGCGCATGCCGAACGGTCCCCTCTCCCTTCAGGGAGAGGGTTAGGGAGAGGGAGCGGAGTCAAGCACTGACATCGAGGTCCCGGGTGAGCACCGTTCGCGAGCAAGCTCGCTCCTACAGGAGAAGCGCCCACGGCATAGGCCTCAAGGCCGATAAGCCCGCAAAAACAACTCCACCACCTCCTGCACATGCCTTTCGCTCTCCTCCACCGGCGGCAGCTCGACGCAGCCGATCAGCAGGCGGAAGTGCAGGCAGCCCTGCACCAGCATCAGGAAGTGCTCGGCGGCGTTGCGTGCGTCGCCCTCGCGCAGTTCGCCCTTGCGCTGGGCCTGGGCGATCAGCCGCTGCATCTGGTCCAGCACGCGTTGCGGGCCGGCGTCGAAGAACATCTGCGACAGCGCCGGGTTCTGCCCGCCCTGGGCGATCATCAGGCGGCTCAGGGCGATGGCCTCGGGGCTGTTGATCAGGCGGTTGAAGCCGCGCGCGATGTTCAGCAGCAGCTCCTGCGTCGGCGCGTCGGCCGGCGGTTCGTGGAACAGCTCCGGCACCTGCTCGGCGCACTTGGCCTGCACCGCCTCGCAGAACAGCGTCTCCTTGTCGGTGAAATGGCTGTACACGGTGAGCTTGGAAACCCCGGCCTCGGCGGCGATGGCTTCCATGCTGCTGCCGTCGTAGCCGTTGCGGACGAACAGCTCCTTGGCGGCTTCGAGGATCGCCTGGCGCTTGGCCGGGTCCTTGGGGCGGCCGGGGCCGGTGGGGAGGGTGGGCTGGGACATTTTTTTTACACTTCAAATACTGGACTGGTCGGTTTTGTATTCTTACTATACCGGCGAGTATAAGAATTCAACTGCGTTTTGCGAAAGGTCATACATCATGTTCCGCCATGCCTTGTCCGTCGCTGTCCCTCTCGCCTTCTCCCTGACCCTCGCCGCCTGCGGCAACGGCGAGCCGGCCAAGCCGGCGCTGCGCCCGGCCATGGTCGTGCAGCCGCAGCTGGCGCGTTCGGTCACCGAGGCCTACCCGGGCGAGGTGCGTGCCCGCCACGAGCCGGAGCTGGCGTTCCGCATCGGCGGCAAGGTGGCCAAGCGCCTGGTGGAGACCGGCGAGCGCGTGCGCCGCGACCAGCCGCTGGCCGAGCTCGACCCCGAGGACGTGCGCCTGCAGCTGGAGGCCAACCGCGCCCAGGTCGCCGCCGCCGAGGCCAACCTGCAGACCGTGCGTTCGGAATACCAGCGCTACAAGGTGCTGCTGGAACGCAAGCTGGTCAGCCAGTCGCAGTTCGACAACATCGAGAACACCTACCGCGCCGGCGAGGCGCGCATGAAGCAGGTGCGCGCCGAGTACGACGTGGCGCGCAACCAGGCCGACTACGCCGTGCTGCGCGCGCCGCAGGACGGGGTGATCTCGGCGCGGCGCGTCGAAGTGGGGCAGGTGGTGGCCGCCGGGCAGACGGTCTTCACCTTGGCCGCCGACGGCGACCGCGAAGTGCTGATCAGCTTCCCCGAACACGCCATCGAGCGCTTCCGCATCGGCGAGGGCGTCAGCGTCGAGCTGTGGTCGCAGCCGGACAAGCGCTTCAGCGGCCACATCCGCGAACTGTCGCCGGCCGCCGATCCGCAGTCGCGCACCTTCGCCGCGCGGGTGGCCTTCGACGATGCCAAGGTGCCGGCCGAGCTGGGCCAGAGCGCCCGGGTGTACATCCACAGCGAGGGCGCCGTGCCCCTGGCCGTGCCGCTGGCGGCGGTGAGCGCCGAGGGCGGCCAGCCGTTCGTCTGGGTGGTCGACCCGAAGGATGCCAGCCTGCACCGCCGGCCGGTGCGCATCGGGCCCTACACCGAGGACCGGGTGCCGGTGCTCGAAGGGCTGCAGCCCGACGACTGGGTGGTCGCCGCGGGCGTCCAGGTATTGCGCGAAGGCCAGCAGGTACGCCCGGTCGACCGCGAGAACCGCTCGGTCAAGCTGCTGGCGAAGGAGTGACGCAGGATGCGCTTCAACCTTTCCGCCTGGGCGTTGCAGAACCGGCCGATCGTGCTGTTCCTGATGCTGCTGCTGGGCATCGCCGGGGCGCTGTCCTACACCAAGCTCGGCCAGAGCGAGGACCCGCCCTTCACCTTCAAGGCCATGGTGGTCAAGACCAACTGGCCCGGCGCCACCGCCGAGGAAGTCTCGCGCCAGGTCACCGAGCGCATCGAGAAGAAGCTGATGGAGACCGGCGACTACGACCGCATCGTCTCCTTCTCGCGCCCGGGCGAGTCGCAGGTGACCTTCGTCGCCCGCGAGGACTTCAAGTCCAAAGACATCCCCGAGCTGTGGTACCAGATCCGCAAGAAGGTCAGCGACATCCGCTACACCCTGCCGCAGGGCATCCAGGGGCCGTTCTTCAACGATGAGTTCGGCACCACCTTTGGCAACATCTACGCGCTGTCCGGCAAGGGCTTCGACTACGCGGTGCTGAAAGACTACGCCGACCGCATCCAGCTGCAGCTGCAGCGCATCAAGGACGTCGGCAAGGTCGAGCTGGTCGGCCTGCAGGACGAGAAGATCTGGATCGACCTGTCGAACACCAAGCTGGCCACCCTCGGCCTGCCCCTGGCGGCGGTGCAGAAGGCCCTGGAGGAGCAGAACGCGGTGAGCGCCACCGGTTTCTTCGAGACCGCCAGCGACCGCGTGCAGCTGCGGGTTTCCGGGCGCTTCGATTCGGTGGAGGACATCCGCCAGTTCCCCATCCGCGTGGGCGACCGCACCTTCCGCATCGGCGACGTGGCCGAGGTGCACCGCGGCTTCAACGACCCGCCGGCGCCGCGCATGCGCTTCATGGGCGAGGACGCCATCGGCATCGCCGTGGCGATGAAGGACGGCGGCGACATCCTGGTGCTGGGCAAGGCGCTGGAAAACGAGTTCCACCGCCTGCAGCAGAACCTGCCGGCGGGCATGGAGCTGCGCAAGGTGTCCGACCAGCCGGCCGCCGTGCGTGAAGGTGTGGGCGAGTTCGTCCGGGTGCTGGCCGAGGCGCTGGTCATCGTGCTGCTGGTGAGCTTCTTCTCCCTGGGCCTGCGCACCGGCCTGGTGGTGGCGCTGTCGATCCCGCTGGTGCTGGCGATGACCTTCGTCTGCATGCGCTACTTCGACATCGGCCTGCACAAGATTTCCCTCGGCGCGCTGGTGCTGGCGCTGGGCTTGCTGGTGGACGACGCGATCATCGCCGTGGAGATGATGGCGGTGAAGATGGAGCAGGGCTACGACCGCCTCAAGGCGGCCAGCTTCGCCTGGACCAGCACCGCCTTCCCGATGCTCACCGGCACCCTGGTGACCGCCGCCGGCTTCCTGCCGATCGCCACCGCGCAGTCGGGCACCGGCGAATACACCCGCTCGCTGTTCCAGGTGGTGACCATCGCGCTGCTGGTGTCCTGGGTGGCCGCGGTGATGTTCGTGCCCTACCTGGGCGCCAAGCTGCTGCCGGATCTGGCCAAGCGCCATGCGGAAAAGCACGGCGGCAGCGACAAGGGCCACGACCCTTACTCGACGGGCTTCTACCAGCACTTCCGGCGCCTGGTGGAGTGGTGCGTGCGCCACAACAAGACGGTGATCGTCCTGACCCTGCTGGCCTTCGTCGGCTCCATCGCCGCCTTCCGCCTGATACCGCAGCAGTTCTTCCCGCCGTCGGTGCGCCTGGAGCTGCTGGTGGACCTGAAGCTGGCCGAGGGCGACTCGCTGGCTGCCACCACCGAGCAGGTCAAGCGCCTGGAGAAGCTGCTCGCCAGCCACCCCGGGATCGAGAACTACGTGGCCTATGTCGGCACCGGTTCGCCGCGCTTCTACCTGCCGCTGGACCAGCAACTGCCGGCGGCGAGCTTCGCCCAGTTCGTGGTGCTGGCCAAGGACCTGAAGGGCCGCGAGGAGGTGCGCCAGTGGCTGATCCAGCGCATGGCCGAGGACTTCCCCACGGTGCGCAGCCGCATCAGCCGCCTGGAGAACGGTCCGCCGGTGGGCTACCCGGTGCAGTTCCGGGTGTCCGGCGAGCACATTCCGGAAGTCCGCGCGCTGGCGCGCAAGGTCGCGGAGAAGATGCGCGAGAACCCCCACGTGGTGAACGTGCATCTGGACTGGGAGGAGCCGAGCAAGGTCATCCGCCTCAACCTCGACCAGGACCGCGCCCGCGCCCTGGGCGTGAGCACCCAGGACGTCTCGCAGTTCCTGCAGAGTTCGCTGACCGGCTCCACCGTCAGCTACTACCGCGAGGACAACGAGCTGATCGAGATCCTCCTGCGCGGCGACGCCCGCGAGCGCCAGGACCTGTCGCAGCTGCCGAGCCTGGCCATCCCCACCAACAACGGCCGCAGCGTGGCGCTGTCGCAGGTGGCGACCCTGGAGTACGGCTTCGAGGAAGGCATCATCTGGCGGCGCAACCGCCTGCCGACGGTGACCGTGCGCGCGGACATCTACGACGACTCGCTGCCGGCCACCCTGGTCAAGCAGATTTCCCCGACCCTCGATCCGATCCGCGCCGAGCTGCCTGACGGCTACCTGCTGGACGTGGGCGGCACGGTGGAGGATTCGGCCAAGGGGCAGAACTCGGTGAACGCCGGCATCCCGCTGTTCCTGGTGGTGGTGATGACCCTGCTGATGATCCAGCTGCGCAGCTTCTCGCGCATGGCCATGGTGTTCCTCACCGCGCCCCTGGGGCTGATCGGCGTGACCCTGTTCCTGCTGGTGTTCCACAAGCCCTTCGGCTTCGTCGCCATGCTCGGCACCATCGCCCTGGCCGGGATGATCATGCGCAACTCGGTGATCCTGGTGGACCAGATCGAGCAGGACATCGCTCACGGCCTGGACCGCTGGCACGCCATCATCGAGGCCACGGTGCGGCGCTTCCGCCCCATCGTGCTGACCGCGCTGGCGGCGGTGTTGGCGATGATCCCGCTGTCGCGCAGCGCGTTCTTCGGGCCCATGGCGGTGGCCATCATGGGTGGGCTGATCGTCGCCACGGCGCTGACCCTGCTGTTCCTGCCGGCGCTCTACGCGGCTTGGTTCAGGGTGAAGCAGGAGCCTGCGTAGGGCGTATGACCGTTCGCGGTCATACGCCGATTGACCTTGGCCCCAGGCTGCTTCGGTATCGACCTCGGAGCACCATGGCGAGGCGCTTCGGGCTCGGCCATGGTGTTGACTGTCGATCAAGGTGTAGCGGCGTATAACCGCGAACGGTTATACGCCCTACGAGCGGGGCGTTACGGCTCAGGGAATCGGTGCTCCCGAATCCCGTTCGCGCACCGCCTGGGCGAAGCCCACCTCTTCGCAATGCGCCTTGAAGCGTACGCCTTCCGGGCTGTGGCCGCGGGCATGCGGTCGTCTATGGCGTTGAGGCGCTCGGGGCGGTTGAGGGTGAGGGTGGCGACGCGTCCGTCGACGCGGTACAGCACGCAGGGTTCGCTCATGGCCTAATGCTGTTCACTTAAGAGAGGATGCCGTTTCTCTGGATGGGGGAAACGGCATTTTTCATATGGAAGGGGCTGTGGCTTCGCTTGCGAGTCCTGATTCCTCGCTCCGATCCTCACCCCTCGTCATTCCCGCGAACGCGGGAATCCAGAGACTTTTTGGGTTGGGCTCGGTGTAGCGCGCCGCACCGAGTGCTCGGATGTTTTTGGTTTCGCCCCCTCGGGCGAGTCCCTTTTGTCAAACGCCACAAAAGGAACCAAAAAGGCTTGCCCCGACATACTGGCCCGATGGAGCCGGGCTCCCCTCACGAACTCCCCCGCCACGGAGGCCCGCCCCGAGGGTACGTCCCTGTAGCCCGCGGGGCTCTCGCGACATCCATGTCGCATGACCTCCTGAGCGCCGGTTTCGCTCGGCCTTCTGAAGGGGCGCTCCGGTGCGCTCGGCTATTTCTCTGGAAGTCCAAAAGCGAACGCGCTTTTGCTTTTGCTCTTCGTAGGAGCGAGCTTGCTCGCGAACCCTGCAGCCACTGGGTTCCCGCGTTCGCGGGAATGACGAGGGGGAGATAGGCGTTTCAGGATGACTCCAAATTCCCCACCCACTCCGAACAGCCCCCTCTCCCTTTGGGAGAGGGTTGGGGTGAGGGAGCGGAGCCAGGCTGGAGCACCACCACCGATCGCTCAAGTGAACAGCATTACGCTCATGGCCGGGCTGCTCTTGTGGTAATCGGGGCTTGGCTTGCTGGATGAAATAAGTAAACTGAATTCACTTTTTCTATCCGGCCCCGCGAGTCCCGCCATGCCCGATCTTTCGGCTAAAGCCCTGAGAACCCGCGCCAGCCTGCTGGAGGCTGCGCGCACCGAGCTGCTGGAGTTCGGCGGCGGCCTGGAAGTGGGGCGGGTGGCCGAGCGCGCTGGCGTCTCGGTAGGGCTGATCTACCGCTACTTCGCCTCGCGCGCCGGGCTGCTGGCGGCGGTGGCCGAGGACTTCTACGACCGCTACCAGGCCCAGGTGATGGTCGCCGACCCATTGCCCCAGGCCCAGGACTGGAGCGAGCGCGAGGAGCAGCGGGTGCTGCGGGCGGTGGAGTTCGTCTACGCCGAACCGCTGGCGCCGCTGGTGCTGGTGAGCCTGGCGCGCGAGCCCGAGGTGGCGGCGCTGGAGGCCCGGCGCATCGCCGAGAACATCCGCCAGGGCGCCGACAACATCCGTCGCGGCCAGGCCGCAGGGCAGCTCAACGCGCAACTGGACGCGCAACTGGTCGCGGCGATGATCCTCGGCGGCCTGCACCAGGCCCTGCTGGAAGCCCTGGCGCGCCAACCTCGGCCGCCAGCCGCGCAGCTGGCGCGGCAGCTCTGGCATTTCATCCGCGGCGCGCTGGCGCCCCTGTCGAACTGAGCAGAAGGAGAGCCCCATGCGGCACGCAACCCAGGTGGCGCTGTTGAGCAAGGTCCTGGCCCTGGCCGAGCGGGGCCTTTCCGATGGCGCAGAACAGCCGTCGTCGCTGCCGGTGTCCGCTTACCTGGACGAGGCGCGCTACCGCCGCGAGTGTGACGAGGTGCTGCTGCGCGAGCCGGTGCTGGTGGCGCGTTCCAGCGAGATCGCCAAGGGCGCATTCCTCACCCGCGAGCTGATGGTGCCGCTGCTGCTGACCCGCGACGAACAGGGCCGGCTGCGGGCCTTCCTGAACGTCTGCAAGCACCGCGGCACGCAACTGGTAGGCGAGGCGGCAGGGCCCAACCGCGTGTTCGTCTGCCCCTACCACGCCTGGGCCTACAACCCGGACGGACAACTGCGCGGCATTCCCCACGGCTACGGTTTCGAAGGCATCGACCGGGCCTGCCTGAACCTCACCGAGCTGCCGGTGGCCGAACGCTTCGGCGCGGTCTGGGCGCGGCTGTCGCCGGGGCCGGCGCTGGACCTGGACGGCTTCTTCGGCGAGACGATCTGCGCCGACTTCGACAGCTTCGCCATCGACCACCACGTCCTCTTCGACCCGCGCGACATCCGCCGCCCGGTGAACTGGAAGCTGACGGTGGACACCTTCCTGGAGAACTACCACGTGGCCAAGGCCCACCAGGCCACCATCGACCACCTGTTCTGGCCTAACCTGGGCAGCTTCGAGCGCTTCGGCCGGCACATCCGCAACTACTACGTGAAGCGCAACCTGCGCGAGCTGCAAGGGCAACCGCAAGCGCAATGGGACCTGCGCCGCCACGGCAACCTGCTGTATTTCCTCTGGCCGAATACCCTGGTGCTGGTGGAGCCGGACCACATCGACTTCTCCAGTGTGTTCCCCGACGGCCCGCTGGCGACGCGGGTACTTAGCCACACGCTGCTGCCCGAACAACCGCAGACGGAGAGGGCCCTGCGATATTTCGAGAAGAACAACGAAATCCTCTACGCCGCCCTGGAAGAAGACTTCGCCATGGCCACGCGGGTGCAGAACGGCATCCGCGCCGGCGCCAGCGAACGCCTGTGGCACGGCACCTACGAAGTGGCGCTGCAGTGGTTCCACCAGAACCTGGACAACGCCCTGAGCCACCCCGCCGGTACCGCTCTGGACCCGTAGAGCTGTGGCGTCTCACGCCAACGGCGGATAACCGCGAACGGTTATACGCCCTACGGTCCGGGAGCACCCTGTAGGAGCGAGCTTGCTCGCGAACCCGCCAGTCACTGGGTTATTCCCCTTCGGGCCAGCGCAAGCGCTGTTCGCGATGGAGCCGCGTCCCGCGTTCGCGGGAATGACGAGGGGAAGTGAGGAGTTTCAGGATGACTCTAGATTCACCGTTTGCTCAGGACAGCTCCCTCTCCCTTCAGGGAGAGGGTTGGGGAGAGGGTGCTCTTGAACCCCATACCGCAGCCACCGAGAAACACCCTTCGCGAGCAAGCTCGCTCCTACGAGTTCCGCGTGCCTCAGAGCGCCCCAAAAACCTTCTTCGCCAAACTGGTAGCCGCCCCCGCCGGATTCTCCCGAATCCCCTTCTCCTGCTGGGCGATCACCTTGAACAGCCCATCCAACGCCTGCTCGGTAACGTAGCCCTCGACGTTCGCATCCTTGGCATCGACCACGCCAAAGGCCGCGGCCTGGCTGGCGAAGGCGTTGTACTGCTTGGCCAGGCCGACCTTGTCGGTGGCCTGCTTGACGATCGGCAGGAAGCGCTGGCGCAGCTGATCGCGGCTGCTGCGTTCCAGGTACTGGGTGGCGGAATCGTCGCCGCCGGCGAGGATGCCCTTGGCGTCCTGCACGGTCATCTTCTTCACCGCATCCACCAGCAGCGCCTGGGCCTGCGGCACGGCGGCCTCGGCGGCCTGGTTCATGCTGGCTTCCAACTGGTCGACCTGGGCGCCCATGCCGAACTGCTTCATCACCTTGGCGGCCTTGCCCAGCTTGCCCGGCAGCTCGATGCGCACGGCCGGATCGTTAGTGAAGCCGCCGGGCTTGCCCAACTGCTTGACTGCGATCTGCGCGCCTTGGCTCAAGGCATCCTTGAGGCCGCCGCTGGCGTCGGTCTGGCTGAGGTTGGCGAGGGACAGGGCGAAGGCATTGGCGGACAGCAGGGCGCCGGCCAGCAGGGCGGTGAAACGCAGCATCGGGATTCCTTGTGGGGCAGGGCGGAACCTTCGCCGAGCGTCTCGGCGAAGGAAGAAGAGGCAAGCTTAGCGAGGCTGGGCCGGCAACGGAACCTGGCCGGAAGAGGAGGGATCAGCGCACTATATCGACGCGAAACTACGCTGATACTGATATCCGGCTTTAAGCTCAGCGAGCACGACGGCTACTGCTGTGCGGGGCAGAATAACAAAAACATACCGCCCCCTAGCCCAATCTCGCCTTGCAGAAGTGTACCCTTTACCCGCGACAGAGTCGCTTGCTCAACCGCTCCACCATCTCCATAACCAACTGACGGTCGCTCTCCTCCAGGGTATTCAGCAATCCGCTGATCCGCGAGGCCTGGTCATCCGGGCGCAAGCTGGCCTCGCTCAGCAGTTCCATCGCGTTGCAATTGAAGATCGTCGCGAACTCGAACAGCCGAGCAATATTGGGCATGACAATTCCGCGCTCGATGCGGGATACCGCCTCATTCCCCACACCCAGGACTTCCGCCACTTCATCCTGCGTCATCCCACAGCGCATGCGCTGCTTGGCAATCGCCCGCCCTACCGCTTCAGCCAGTGCTTTCTGATCCGTACCAACCATGATGCCTCTCCCATTCAACCTGAATGGTTGGGCACCACCTCATTGACATGAAGAACACCACAGGTCGAAAATCACCTCAAAAGGTTGATTTTCGACTTTATTGGTGATCTTTCTTCACTCGATACAGGGATCGTCCCCATGCACAAGCAACTGCTTCTGGCTTCTCTCCTCGGCTGGCTGGCCACCAACACAGTTTTTGCCGGCACCTCCGAATGGACTTCCAGCTATACCCAAGGCGTCGAAGAACACCTGGTCGACGACGGCCACGGCAACCAGTTGAACATCACCTGCCCGGACGATGACGAAAGCCCCGTCTCCGCCTACGCCACCCTCGCCGGCAAGCGCTACTCCTCCGAAAAGGATGGCTTCGACGTCATCGTCGACGGCACCACCTTCAGCAATCCCTTCTACACCGACTGCGAAGCCTGCAGCTCCAGCTTCCCGGGCTTCTGGGCCGCGCTGCGCAAGGCCAACACCCTGCAGCTCAGCGCCGGTGGCCGGACGGTGACGCTTCCGACCCAGAACCTTCCCCAGGTTCTCCAGCCCCTGACCAGCAAGAAAAACCTCTGCCGCTCCGCCTGGTAGTCCGAAGCTCTTTCACAGGAATCCTTTCGATGAAGAAGTACCTCTCCCTGCTCCTGATCGTCGCCGCGCTGACCGGTTGCGACTCCAAGCCCCCTATCACCGTTGAACTGGGACAGAACGAAATGTGGGGCAGCCCCCAGCTCCAAATCACCTCCAAGAAGAACGAGGTCACCATCAACAGCGTGGAAGTGAACCGAGGGAACTGTAAGCGCTACGTCTGGGAAGACCTGCCGCACAAGATGGCCTTCGGCGAAGTGCTGAAAGTCGATTCCCGCTACTGCCAGAAGGTCGTCGAGGTTTCCATTTCCACCAGCGAGGGCGACTACGACTTCAGCTTCGACCGCTAATCCCTAGCGTCTCTTAACCCCCATTCGGAATACCCAACTCCGCCCACGGCCATCGCTTGGCCGTGGGCGGAGCGGGGACCTCTTTGTTTTTTGAAAACCCAGGAGCTGCCCGTCGAGACACATCCCAGAAGAGAAAAGAACCACAGCAACACACACTCAAGGACCTGAACCCATGACCCCGATGTATCGCAAAACCCTACTCGCTCTGGCGATTTCCACCAGTGCCCTGCCCCTCGCTGCACACGCCCTGACGTTGACCAACAGCGGCCTGGATAGCGAAGGCAACACCTACACCGACAGCACCGAAGTCACCGGCGCCTTCACGGGCAGCGACCAGCCTCTTCGTTTCTACAGCGACACTTTCAACCATGACCTGGTGCTCAACGCCCAAGTGCAGGCCACGGGCGATGACCTCAACGGCGTCGACCTGTCCTACGCCGGAGACGATGACACTCCCTCGCCCATCGGCGCGCCGACCGAGGTGTTCGGCAACCTGCAGAACAAAGGCAGCATCACGGTGAACGGCGCGGGCGTCACCGGCCTGCTCATCGATCCGGCCATCATCCACGGCAACCTGGTCAATGAAGGCACCCTGCAGGTGGCCGGCGGTGTGCTCGAGGGCGATGGCATTCGCGGCCTCAAGTTCGCCGGCCAGTCGGTGTTGCAGGGCGACCTGATCAACGCCGCCAGCGGCAAGATCCTCGCCGATGGCGACGAGGCCACCGGCATCCAGCTCAAGGGCGGCACCATCGGCGGCAAGCTGATCAACAACGGCCTGATCCAGGTCAGCGGTGCCGGCTCGACGGCGGTCCTCGCCACCTATGACGATGACATGGGTGGCCCGGATCAGGTGGACCTCGGCGGGATCGAGAACCACGGCAGCATCGTGGCCAGCGGTGACGATGCAACCGCGTTGCGTCTCGACGGTGTGAGCTTTGCCAGCGCGCCGGTGCAGGTGCTTAACACCGGCACCCTCCAGGCTGACGATGCCGCCATCGAGGTCGGTGCCTTCGACATCGACGGCGCGAATGCCAGCAATACCCTGGTCATCCAGAACAGCGGCAACCTGATTGCCAAGGACGAAGCCATCGATGCCTCCCAGGCCAGTGGCGGCGTACACCTGGTGTGGAATGCCGGCAGCATCACTGGCAACCTGATCGACCTATCCAACATCGAAGTGAACGGCGACGTGACCTTCAATGGCACCGACGCCAGTACCGATGGCGCGAACATCCGCCTGAAGGACGCCGGTTGGCTGGATGTCGGCAGCGATGCGGGCAACACGCCGGCGCACCTGGAATTCGGTCAGCCGCACACCACGATCCAGGGCAACCTGGACGTGGCCGGCAACTCCTCGCTGGGGCTCAACCTGAGTTCGGCGACCGATCCGAGCAAAGCCGTGGTCGCGGTCTCCGGTACCGCGGAGTTTGCCAAGGGTTCGCAGATCCAGCTGGCGGCCCAAGGCAACGACTTCAAGGCCCAGGGTACGACCTACACCCTGATCCAGGCCGGTACCCTGCAGGATGATGGGGTGAGCGTGACCAGCCGCTCGGCGCTGCTGAACGTCGACACCGTCAGCAGCGGCGACAACCAAATCCTGGCCAAGGTCAGCTCCAAGGGCCAGGACGAGGTGGGCGACGTGATCGGCCAGATCGGTGGCTCGGCCAACGCCCAACATGCGGGCGCGGCCTTCAGCCAAGTGGTGGCCGGGCTGGCACAGAGCAATCCCGACGATCCAGTGTTCCAGGCCTATGTGAATGCCTCGCAGGATCCAGCAGCACTGAAGCAACTGGCTGAGCAGCTCGCTCCCGAGGTGAACGGTGGCGCAACCCAAGCGGCCACCAGTGGGCAAACGCTGATGAGCAACGTCACCGGCAATCGCACCAGCAGCCTACGCGGTGCATCCTCGGGCGATGTGCTGCAGAACACCGGTATCTGGGCCCAGGCGTTGTACAGCGATGCCAACCAGGATCTGCGCGATGGCGTGGCCGGCTTCAATGCCTACAGCCGCGGCATTGCCCTCGGCGCCGATGGCCAGCTCACCGACCAGTTGACCCTGGGCGTGGCCTACAGCTTCCTGCATACCAGCGTGAACAGCGACAGCGGGAATACCACCGATGTGGATGGCAACGCGCTGACCCTGTACAGCGGTTTCGAACAGGGTAACTACTTCGTCGACGCCAACCTGAGCTATGGCCTCAACGACAACGAGAGCAAGCGTCGCATCGCCAGCACCACGGCCAAGGGCGATTACGACAGCCAGGTGCTAGGTGCCAATGTGGTCGGTGGCTACACCTATCACCTGAATGATCGGTTCCTGGTCGAGCCGCGCCTGGCCGCACGCTATGCGCGTGTCGATATTGATGGCTACCACGAGAAAGGGTCGTCGGCAGCGCTCAAGGTGGATAGCCAACGCTACGAAGTGGCGGAGCTCGGTGCCGGTGTGCGCGTGGCGGGCGACTTCCAGGTCGGTAACGGCAACCTGCAGCCGCAGGCCAAGCTGATGGCCTACCATGACTTCGCCGCGGACGAAGCCCAGAGCACCTCGACCTTTGTGCTGGGTAGCACGCCCTTCGTGAGCCAAGGAGCCAAGGCCGTGCGTAACAGCTACGAAGCGGGTGTGGGTGCGGACTACCACCTGGGCGCGGTCACGGTTGGTGTCAGCTACGACTACACCGGCAAGACCGACTTCAACGCCGACACCTTCACCGCCAAGGTCCGTTACGACTTCTGATGAAGCACTCCCTTTCCGGCCCACCTCTGTGGGCCGGCTTTCTTCGAGCCCTTCGAGTCCTCACGGCGCTGCTGCTCGGCGCCCTCCTCACCGGCTGCCAGTCGCCTCGCGAGGCACTGCAGCAGTTGGCGGATGAGCATGGGCGGCAACTGGAGATACTTCCGGGACAGCCGTTCCCACTCGCCATGCTGGCACCGCAGGGCACAGCGACAACCACCCGCCTGCGTGTTTACCTGGAGGGCGATGGCCATGCCTGGGCGACGGCGACACAGCCCAGCCTGGATCCGAGCCCACACAGCCTGTTGGTGGCACGGCTAGCAATAGATGATCCGAAGCCGAATGCCTACCTGGCACGGCCCTGCCAGTTCGTGATGGCGCCGGCCTGCGAACCCTCGCTCTGGACCAATCGGCGGTTTTCCCAGGAAGTCGTTACCAGCCTCAGCCAGGCTCTGGACCAACTGAAGCAGCGCTATGGCAATCGAGAGTTTGAGCTGGTGGGGTATTCAGGAGGGGGGCACTGGCACTGCTGCTGGCGGCTCAGCGGAATGACGTTGCTCAGGTCCAGACTCTAGCGGGCAACCTCAGCCCACGGCTTTGGGCACAAATGAAAGGGCTCTCGCCTCTCAGCGCCTCGCTGGATCCGTTGGACTATCGCGATCGGCTAGACTCGATACCGCAGCGACATCTCATAGGGGGCAGCGATGAGCTTATCCCAACCACGCTCGGCAAGGAGTACCTTGCACGACTTCGGCCTTCTACGTGCAGTCAGCTTGTAATCTTCCCAACTGCGAATCATGCACAAGGCTGGGAAGTCTCATGGAGACAATGGAGGGTTAGAACGCCTAGCTGCAAAAGCCAATCGTCACCGACACATGGCAAAGATGGTCTTTCCAACAGCTGTCGCTGAGCGGTCATTTCGATCTCTGCCGACCATGGTCGGTAGAGATAAGGGGGACGATTACACCGCGCTTAGTAGCCCCGATGAATACGGCCAATGCGCAACGCCCTAGCGCCAGCAGGCTTCACCCGCAACGACTGCCCCTCTTCGGTCAGGTAGTGGCAGGCGTGGATGACGTTTTGTCTCCCGACGACATCGTCGCGCTTGATCATCCCTACCCCACGCCGCTCCTTGTACCGTGCCTTGTCATGGTTGCAGCTGTGGAAGTAACCCCAGCCACCCGTGATCCTCTCCCAAAGCTCACCGATGGCTTCAGCCTTGGCGATGTCCTTGAATACCTCCCGGCCATCGAAGAAGAACGCCGCATGGAGGTGGTAACCCATGTCCTCCCCCTGCTCCACGGCGCAGATGTAGCCCGTCTCGTGCTGGAAAACCGGATCGTATTCCCGAGCCCGGATCAGCCTGTCCAGATCCTCGAAGACGTCCTCCACCGTCAGGCGAGCCCGTGCCGCCTCCCGGTAGTACAGGTCCACTCTCACCACGAGAGTACGTGAACGGCTACCCAGTACCCGCTCTACGTAGTCGGTGACCGTTTGCCGGTTCTGCTTCTCGCGATAGGTGCGGTCATGCTTGCCACGTTGAAACTGTTTGCTCCGGACCTGCACCCTGATTTGTTCCACGAGCCAGTTCAGGGTTTCAGCTTCCGAGAGGTAGCGATCCTCGCTCGCGCTCAGGCACGTCATACCTGCCATGCCGAATTCCAGCCCAATGTCGTGGCAAGCTTCCCGAAAAGCAATCAGGTGTTCATTCAGCGCGTATGCATCGTCATTTACCAAGTAATACATCTGCCGAATAGGATCGAAGTACCGAGAGAGCCTGGTCCTTTCGATGACTTCATCGCCTTGTGCGTCATAGCTGATTCTAAATGCCGGACCGTCGTGACGGATCACGGCATGCACGAGTCGCTCGATCTGGATAGCTATATCGGATTGGGAGAGGTGTTTCGCTGCTTGATTGCTCATGGTGTGTACCTGGTTGGTTTAAGTCATACCAAGTACGGTGTGGGTATTTTAAAACTGGGGGAGTAGTGGGCCAGGCGTAGTGGGCACAGTATTTCAATTGAGCGATCTTTGCGAGAGACAAACTAAAGCATCACTTAGTCGATGGCGATAAACATCTTGATATCAATCGAGAGTTGATAGAGAGCTCGGCAAGCCCGAGGCTTGTCTAGCCTACATACAACTGATGTGCAGGTGCATCTGATTTTCAAGTAGCCTGGCTTACAGGCATGCCTGATTCTCGGGCACGCCTGATTTAAAGGTATGTCTGGTTTACAGAGATACCTGGTTTACAGGTGTATATCAATAAACCCCATTACTCAAGCTCCATAAATCCCAGTATTACCAGGCTGCTTGGCGAAAAATATCCAGTCCAGTCGGGATCTCTTCTGCAATCATGCACTGGGAGTTATCTGAGAAATAAGACAAAGCGAAGAACGTAATCTTAGTGGCCAAGGGGACGGTTCAAGGGGCGGTTGTTGCCATGAACAATGTTCACCGAACGTTTCCGCGGGCGGCTCTTAAATGACCTCCATTCCCGGCAGCGTGCCGTCTGAGAGAACGCCTCTGTCGCCAAGTCCCGAGAGAGTGGCCACCGCTGGGCGGACTGTTTTGCCTGCCCCCAAGGCGTTAACCGTCTGACTGCCGTGACGAGGTCAGGACGGTAACCGCCAGCGAGTCAACGTCTGTCTACAGGACGGCGCCCCTTCGTGTGCATTCCGCGTGCTCGATGCCTCCCCCCCCCAGGGAGGACGCCGAGAGGGGAGGTGTTCGTTATTTGCGATGGAGAATTTCTTAAATCACATGCTATTTTTGCTAGCTCTAGCAGAATTAGCAGCTAAAAATGAAAAACGAAGAGGATGTTGTGTCGATACCTCCCGCTGTCGAGCCCCTGACTTTTCACGAGGGTTGGCCCTGTTTCCGCGAGCACAGCCTGTTCGAGGCCGCGGTGACCGAGGCGTCTCGGGAACGGCAGGTGTCCCGAGAAATGGCCATGATGTGTGCCTTCGGCGCCATGGCTACGGCTTGCCAGGGGCATGTCGATGTACAGATGCCCACCGGCCATCAGGTCCCCACCTCGCTGATGCTGCTGACCATCGCGGACTCGGGTGAGCGCAAGACCACCACGCAGAACTATTTCTTCGGAACCATCAATGCCCTGAATGATGCGGCGCACCGGCAAAACGAGGCCGACATGGCGGAACACCGGGTCGTTCACCGCCTGTGGTATACGGACATGCGCCACCTGGAGCGCGAGTACGTCACCTTCCGCCGCCAAAACGACGAGACAGAAGCAGAGAAGGCCCGAAAGGCCTATGAGGCGCATGTCCGGACCGAACCCCGTCCTCCCCGCTCGGGCAAGTTCCTCTATGAGGACACCACGCCCCAGGCGCTGGTCCTGATGCTGCACGAGAACATGCCCAATGCCTGCATGCTGACCAGCGAAGCCAACAGTATTTTCAGTGGCAAGGTGCTGGGCGAACTCGACAAGCTCAACACGCTGTGGGATGGCAGCAGCGTGATCGTCGACCGAATCTCCCGGGAAGGCTTCACGCTCCAGAATGCTCGTCTCACGCTGGCGCTGATGGCCCAACCCAGTGTGATCGCCCGCTTCATGGGGCGGCGTGGCGAGGAGGCCCGTGGTACCGGCTTTCTGGCCCGTTTCCTGGTCGCCAAGCCCCGTCCGATGGCCGGTTCCCGCGAGCCCCGCACACTGTCTGAACTGCCGCGCCAGCAGGCCTTCAATGCCCGTCTGCGTGAACGTTTGGAGACCGGCGTCCCCCAGACGCGTCACATCCTGCGCTTTTCGGAAGCGGCCGCAGCGCTCTGGTACGAACACAGTCGATACCTCGAAGCGCAAATGCGGGAAAACGGCCTGTACCATTACGCCAAGGACCATGCGTCCAAGTTGCTGGAAAACGTCAGCCGTTTAGCCGCCATCCTGCATGCCTTCGAGTACGGCCTCGACAGCGACAGGGAGATTGATGCCTTCACCCTCACGTTCTGCTGGACGTTTGCCCAGCTCTGTTCTCAGCACTTCACCGAATACTTGGCGAACGAACCGCCGCTTGTGGCGGATGCGAACGTATTGGTGAACTTCTTGTTGCGAATAGCCGCTGAGGAGCCTCGAAATGATGAGGACGCTCGAAATAAAAAAGCAGCGAAGCACAAAGAGGCCTTGCGCGACAATAGACCACTGCCTTATGAACCACTGCCTAACCGTCTTCGTCCTGGCATACAGACACATTTCACCCTTACCACGATAAAACAACGTGGCCCCACGTGTTTCCGAGGGCGAGCCAATGCCGAACGACTGGAGGCTACCCTCGAACTGCTGATCAAGCTGGGGCATATCAAAAAGGAAGGCAGCCTCTATCGATTCAGCGAAGCACTTCTGCTGACATCTGGAGAGCCTCAGTTGAAGAATGGTGAGATCGTCACGATCAAGGAACTCCCCCTGTTCAGAGAGCAGGAGTATTGGATACCGGAACAACGCCGCGGGCTGACTCATGCCCCTTTCTACGCCATTCGGGTTGATTAGGCGCACACTGGCGCGTGCTATGTTTCTTACTGAATACACTTGGAATAGCGATCGTCGATATAATCGATGTCATTATTCCGCAAGGGATCCCATTCCAAAAAATCTCAGTCCTATATCACTGCCCTGACATAACCAACCACCCTGGAGGTTCTTTCATGTCATTGCAGTGTCCTCGCTGTCACTCTCCCAAGATTGCATCCCTGCACCCCGCCCTGAAGATCGGTGCCGTCATCGGCACTGTCGGTGGCGCGGCGCGCGGTGCGTCCGTTGCACTGGCAGGCAGCCAAGCCGGCGCGGCGGTCGGTGCCCTGGCCGGTCCGCTGGGCATCACCCTCGGCTCTTTGTCCGGCGCCCTGCTCGGCGGTCTGGCCGGTGGCGTCGGCGGCTGCGCCCTAGGCGCCCAGCTCGGTGATCAGTTGGATCGCCATGTGCTCGCCAACAACCTCTGTCTGATCTGCGGACACCGCTTCAACCTGCCGACCTGATCGGTTTCGTTCTTCTCGTTCTTCTCGCTCTTCTCGTTCTTCCCGTTTTCCTCACGTTCACTTCATGTCTTTTGCCGGTGCTGCGCGGTGCGCAGCGCTGTAGGCCGGCTCTTGCTTACAGGAAACCCATCATGGCTCATCTCATCGAACGCATGGCTTACATTGGCGACGCGCCCTGGCACGGCCTGGGTAGCCATCTGTCCCCGCATCAACCGTTGGAAGTCTGGCAACGTGAGGCGGGAATGGATTGGCAGATCCAGGAAAGTCCGGTCCATTTCAAAGCGGACGTGGTCGGTCACCTGGGCAGTATCCATGCCTTCCCCGAACAGAAGGTGCTTTATCGCTCCGACACCCAAGCGCCGTTGTCGGTGGTCTCTCAGCGTTACCAGGTGGTACAGCCGCGCGACGTGCTGGAGTTCTATCGCGAACTTACCCAGGTCTCCGGCTATGAGCTGGAAACCGCCGGCGTGCTCAAGGGCGGTCGCAAGTTCTGGGCGCTGGCGCGTACCGGGCAAGGGGCCGCGATCAAGGGCAACGACCAGGTCAACGGCTATCTGCTGTTGGCCACCTCCTGCGACGGCACCCTGGCCACCACGGCCACGCCGACCACGGTGCGGGTGGTGTGCAACAACACCCTGAGCATCGCCCTCGATGGCGCTACTCGCGCGATCAAGGTACCGCACAACACCCGCTTCGATCCGCAGCAGGTGAAGCAGCAACTGGGCATCGCCGTTTCGCAATGGGACGACTTCATGTACCGCCTGCGCACCCTGGCCGGGCGCAAGGTGACGTCCAAGGAGGTGTTGAGCTTCCTCACCACGGTGCTAGGGGATCACGCCTCCAACACCCAGCAGGCCAATGGCGTGCCGAACATTCGCGCCATGCAAAAGGTGGAAAGCCTGTACCAGGGACAAGGCCGTGGCAGCAACCTTGAGTCAGCCAACGGCACCGCCTGGGGTCTGCTCAACGCGGTCACCGAGTTCGTCGATCACCAGCGGCGAGCACGCAGCACGGAATACCGCATGGACTCGGCCTGGTTCGGCCAGGGCGCCGTCATCAAACAACGTGCGCTGGATGCAGCCTTGAAGCTGGTGGCCTGAACATCCCCGTCGCGTTCAATGCCACCCTTTCCTAAACGCCCGACCGGCTCTGCCGGTCGGGCATTTTTTATGTCCGGAGGAACATCCCATGGCTCATGCCTCTGCCACACCCGCCCCCCGAAGCCGGCCACGTCCCGCCCTGCGCCTGGTCGGCACCAAAGAGCTGTCCCGCGAGGACTGGCTGGCCGTACGCAAGCACGGTATCGGCAGTTCGGACGCTGCGGCTGCGGTCGGCCTCAACCCCTACAAGTCGCAGTTGGAGCTGTGGCTGGAGAAGACCGGCCGTGATGCCGGGCTGCCCAAGAGCGATCCCACGGATGAGGAAAGCCCGACCTATTGGGGCAACATGCTCGAGCCCATTGTCGCCACCCACTACCGCCGCCGTACCGGCAACCGGGTACGCCGGGTCAATGCCGTGTTGCAGCACCCTGATCCGAAATTGAACTGGATGCTGGCCAACATCGACCGCGAGGTCATCGGTGCCAGCGACGTACAGATTCTCGAATGCAAGACTGCCGGCCTCAATGGGGCACTGTCCTGGAAGGACGGCGTGCCGGTGTACGTGCAGTTGCAGGTGATGCACCAGTTGGCGGTCACCGGTAAGCAGGCAGCCGACGTGGCGGTACTGCTCGGTGGCCAGCACCTGGAAGTCCATCGTCTCGAGCGCGATGATGCGCTCATCGCTCAACTGATCGAGCTGGAACGGGACTTCTGGGGCTACGTGCAGAGCGATACGCCACCGCCGGCGGATGGCTCGGAGTCAGCAGCGCAAGCCCTGCGCTGCCTGTACCCGGAGGACCAGGGCCATACCCTGGACTTCACCCAGGAGCCGCTGCTGTCGGCAGCCTTCGACGAGTTGCAGTCCGTCCGCGCCAGCCTGGAGATTCAGGGGAAGCGCGAAGCCGAACTGAAGCAACAACTGCAACAGGCCATGGGGGAGGCCTGTCGAGCGCTGTTCGCCAACGGCTCGGTGTCCTGGCGCAAGGCCAAGGACAGCGTGGTGCTCGATGTACCGCGGCTGCTCAAGGAAAAACCTTACCTGCTGGCACGCTATCCCACCACCAAGATTGGCAGCCGGCGCTTCCTGATCACCTGATTTCGATTCCCTCATTTCCCTCATTTCCCTCATTGGCCATGCCGGCGCTTCCCCCGTGTCGACATGGCCCTTTTTATTCATCCACTGGAGAACCACCATGCTCAAAGGCTTGGCCATTACCCCGCCGGTGCTCGGGCGGATTTCCATCGGCAAGGTCGTCGAGAAGAACGGCAAGCGTTTGCCGGAGAAAGACGATCAATTCACGATTACCTCGCAGATCCAGTGCTGGGATGACTGGCTACCCCATCCCCTGGACGAGACACTGCGTAACACCCAGGACGGCACGCTTCGCAGCATTCCGATCCGCTTACTGTTCAACGCGCCGGAGCTGAACTTTCGTGCCGAGTACTGCCTGTTCGATCCGCAGTCCGGGCGGCCGCTGTGCGTCGGCAATGGCGAGACCTGCAAGCGCCGTGGCCAGGACGGCATCCTCGCGCATCCGTGCCCTTCACCCGATGGCTGCCCGCTGGCCAAGGGAGGAGCCTGCAAGCCCTATGGCCGTCTCAACGTCGCCATCGGCGACGACGATCCCTTGGGCAGCTTCGTCTTCCGCACCTCCAGCTTCAACAGCATTCGTACCCTGGCAGCCCGGCTGCAGTACCTGCAGGCGATTTCCGGCAACCGCCTGGCCTGCCTGCCGCTGGAGCTGTGCCTGCGCGGCAAGTCCACCTCACAGAGCCATGGCCTTCCCATTTTCTATGTCGACATCACCCTGCGCAGCGGGGTGTCGATGGAGGATGCCCTGCGGCAAGCCCGGGAGCTCGACGAGGCGCGCCAGGCGGCGGGGTTCGATCAGGCCGCGCTGGATAGCGCCGCACGGTGGTGCCTGGCCAATGGGGCTTTCGAAGACCGTGACGACGAAACCGGCCCCCTTGCCGACGGGGTGACTCCGGAGCCGGCTGCCGAGTCGCCGAAGGCGGTCCCGGCCGTAGAGCCTCCCAGCGGGCCGAGCACCACCCTGAGTGCGCTGTTGCACGCTCGCGCCAACAAACCCCGGGCCATCTGCCTCACCTCCTCGACCAAGAGGGCCACGCCATGAACCTGCTGCGCTTCCTGGGCTTGCTGTTCGTGTTCGTCAGCGTGTTGGCCGGCTGTGCCGGGGGGGTGGCACTGCTGGTGCTCATGCTGCGTTTCTGGCCGCTGGCACTGGCCATCGTGCTGGCCTTGATCCTGTTCCACCGGCTGCTTCAGCGACTTGGTCTGCGGATTTCCTGCTAGCCCCGTCACGGCATCAGCAGCAGCCACTCCGGCGCCTGCTCGCCGATCGCTCATTTCAATCTCCAGGAGTACTCACCATGATCACACGGTGCCTGATTTGTAACTCGTCCGTGGTGCTGTCCAAGGACGCCGCGAAAGCGCTGGCCCGGCTGATAGGCACGCTGGACGGCTTTCTGCGTGGCATCCAACACTCGCCGTCCCGGCAGCCGATCACGTCGGACCGACATTGCGAAAGTCCGCTGGAACAGGCCTTCAACCTGATGCTCGATGGGGTTTGCGGCGCGGCGGCGAACTGGAACAGCACCCGCGATTTCATTCGTGACGTGCGTCGTTTCCAGTTCATGGAGTACGACTGTCTCTGCCTGCGCTGCGGCGCGAAGTACAACGAACAGCCCGTATCTCACCGCTAGCGCGGCGTCACGTTCGCCACCGATCCTCCCGCCACCGGATTACCCGGCCACCGTGCCGTGATCCTTCCATTACACCCGCGCTGCAGCGCTTTCATCCACCTGCCGAGGTTCGTCCAGGGGGATGAATCTCGGCCCATTTCCAGGAGAAACACCCCATGGGCTGGCTCTTCTCATCCCATACCCGCTCCGAACTCATCCAGGCGCTGATCCGCCCCACAGATACCGCCCAGGCCCGTGTGCGGGTGATTGCGCACACCTTGCGCGGCAACGTGCTGTGGTCCGTCAGTGAAGTAACGGCGAAGGCGGCTGGGGTTCACCCGAGTCTCGCCCCCGGCGAGTCGCTGCGTTACATCCGCTGCGACCTGTTGCAGCGCAGTGGTGGCTCATGGGGCTACAAGGCCATGGACGAGTCCATGGCGCCCTACTATTACTCCTGCCCCCTCAGCTACCTCGAGATGACGAAGGCGCTTTCCATCGACTGGCGAGAGAAGGTCCGGGCCTATCACGCACGTCGCCATCACTCGGCAGCACGCTCACACCAGCCACGGGCTTGAGCCCACCCAACGCGCTTCTTCAGCGCAAGCATCGCCTGGCCCTCAGCGGACCAGGCCGCTCGTTATCCCCGTATTCAACGCTCACCCATGGAGTCCCGATGAACACCAAGTTCAAAACCGGCGAATCCGTCGGCACGTACATCGCCGAGGCCCCTCTGACCGAAGCCGACATCTTGACAATGGCCCAGCAACTGGCCCGCCGGCGATTCAGAAAAGGGCAACCCCTGCAGCATCCCAAGGCCGTGTTCAGCCATCTGCAGATTCTCTTGCAGGACCATGAACAGGAGGTATTCGCCTTGCTGCTACTGGACAATAAGCACCGGATTATCCGCTTCCAGGAGCTTTTTCGCGGCACGCTCGACACCACCTGCGTATACGCCCGCGAGGTGGTGAAGTTCGCACTGTCGTACAACGCCGCCGCCGTGATTCTGGTGCACAACCATCCCTCCGGTGATCCGCAGCCTAGCCAGGCGGACTACGCGCTGACGACCACACTCAAGCAGGCACTCGAGCTCGTCGGCATGCGCACGCTGGATCACGTCATCGTCGGGGGCGAGGGCTGTGTATCGCTGGCGGAGCAAGGGTATCTCTGATTGTCAGCAAGCTGGCATTGGTGAGTGCACCGCGCGCGATGAAGCAAACTCGACAGGAGGACAGAATGAAAAAACAGCCCCCTACGGACAACCTGATGGTTGTCCGTAGGGGGCTGGTTTATTTTTTGCTTCGTCTCGGAATATGGCAGACAGGTTGCTACTCATTGCTTAGCGACGCTGGGTGAATGGAGTCTGCTCGGAAGAGAAAGGATCAGCGCACCGCGTCGACGCGGATGCGCAGCGGCTGAGGATCGCTGCCGTCGAGCTTGACGCTGTGCCGCTCAGTGCTGATGAACAGCAGCTTCCCGGCATTCTCGATACGCGCGCTGACCGCATAGCTGTGGCCGGGCTGGACCCGCTGCGGGTCGTAATCGAGCTTGAAGGCCACCGGCACCTGCTGCCCGCCGGGCAGCGTCTGCGAAGCCAGCTCCACGGCCGGCGCATCGGCCAGGGAAACATCCTGCAGGCTCACCGAAACCTGCGCCCCCGGCGGCAACGCAATGCGCTGCAGGTAGAACACCTCGCCACTGAGCGAAGCGCTCTGCGAAGGCGAATTCGAAGCGCAGGCGGCAAGCACGCCGGTCATGAACAGGTGGGGGAGGGCGGTGAGCTTCATCGACGGATTCCTTCCGGATAGAACGGGCGTCATCCGACACCGCTTAGGCTCAAAGGTTGCGAGAGGGGTTGTAAGCGGAGGTTTCGCTGATCTGCAGCAAGCAGCCCCGCCGTTGCGGCGGGGCTGGGGGCTTACTCAGTGATCTTGCTGAAGCTGCCGTCGAACATGTCGACGTTGCGTCCGTCGGTGAGGGTATACAGCGAGTAGCTGCGGCCCAGGCGGGCGCCACCGTCACGGGTCAGCGGGGCCCAGGCCAGGTTGGCGCGGCGCATGGTCGAGCTGCTCATGATCTCGTCGAAGGGGATGGACACATAGATGCCCTTGTCGAAGCTACCTTCGCCGTACTCTTCCTTGGAGGCGGTGGTGAGCGTCACCCAGCCACCGAAGCGCACGCCGTTGCTGAACTCGCGCGACAGGTCGATGGTGGTGCCCCAGTCGCGGGCCAGGTAGCGGCCCACGCTGACCGCGGCCAGCACGTCCTGGAAGTCGGTCTTCAGGTAGCCGGTGACGTGGCCGGTGAGCACCTTGTAGTCGCGCAGGCCGAAGTCCTGCTCGAAATCGCGCTGGCGTACGTAGTTGAGGTCGCCACCGATGGCCCAGCGCTCGCCCAGCGGGCGATACAGCAGCTCGCCACCGACGCCGGCGAACATCGACTCCAGGTAGCCGCCGTAGACCATGCCGTACATGTCCTCGTCCAGGCGCTTGACCTTGTTCAACTGGAAGGTCGGCATGGTCACGTCCGAGGTGGTCCAGTACTCGCGCAGGTAGGTGCGCACGCGCGGCAGGTTGGATGGCGCGTCGTACTTGAACTTGTCGAAGTTGTTCAGCAGGTTGGCGCTGAGCGAGCCGCTCCACCAGGTGTTCGGGGTGAAGCGGTATTCGCCGTTTAGGTCCGCGGTGAACTGGTAGAGCAGGAAGCCGTCGGGGCCGCCGACGTTCTGCTTGTAGCCCAGGCCGAGGCCGTAGCTGAACGGATCCGGCTTCTGTGTGTAAAGCACTTTCTCCTGGTGCGGCAGCGGCCAGTTGCTTTCGGTGCCACGGCGCAGGTCGTCCAGCGGGCGGTCGTTGTTCACCACCTCGCGGAAGGTCTCACGCGGCACGCTGGTCTCGGTGACCGGCATGTCGTAGCGCTTGTCCACCACGGTGAAGTACTTGATGTCGTCATCCACGCTGTTGTCGAGGATGCGCGCCGCGCGCCCCACTGCCTTGGGCGGGTAGAGGTAGCGGGTCTGCTCGCCGTAGACGACGATTTCCTTGTCGCGTTGGGTGATGCGCTCGACCTTGTAGCCGGCGTTGTTCTGCAGGCGCCTGGATACGTTCGCCCAGTCGACCTGGTCCGGATGCAGGTCCGGTGCCTTGGCTGGCAGTTGTTCGGCCGGCGGGTCGAAAGTCTTGGCCGGCGCCGAGCGGGAAGCGAAGTTGGTGTGCAGGGTGATGCCGAACATGGCTGTGTTGCCACGCTCCCAGCCGGCGGTCAGGTCTACCGAGTCGCTGGCTTTGAAGACGAAGCCGAGGTTGATCGGGGAGCTTTGGTCCTGGTTGTTATTCAGGGGTTCGCGCTTGTAGTCGTTGCCGTCGTATTCCAGCTTGAGCGCCAGGCGATCCCAGGGGGTTTGCCAGAGCACGCCGCCGAAGATGCCGGGGGAGCCACGGAAATAGCTGTTCAGATCGAACGAGCCAGCGTCGCTTACATTTCCTTTGGGGACTGGGCGAGTGTCGTACTTGTCGTCGATCCAGCCCAGGGGGTTGTCAAAATCGCCCCGATAGCCAAGATAGCCCCAGGCCATACCTAGGCTGACGTCGAAGTTGCCAAAGCGCTTGCTACCGACGAAGTATTCGCTGGAGAACAAGCCGGTACCACCGATATCCAACGCACCTACCGCGACTTCGGGAACCCAGTGGCTCTCTTGGAGCAGGCGGAATTTGGCATCGACCGCCTTGTCCTTGTAGCTCTGGCTGCCGCTGAAGTCGTCCGCGCCATATTTGCGGTTGCTGATGGCGGTATAGCGGAACGAGGTTTCCAGCCAGTCAAAGGGTTGCAGCGAGAAACTGTAGCGCGAGTAGGGTTCCACGCGGTTGGCGGTGACGGCTACGTCGCCGGCAGGTGCCATACGAGCAGTAGGTGTCTGTAATAGCCCCATGGTGCCAAAATCGTTGCGGGTGTCGCGTGGCTCCGCGTGGGCCATGGCGCATGGCAACAACAGGCAAAGGGAATAGCGGAGCTTCATTGCGCCACCTCGGACAGCGGTTGGGTGGCGATGAACTCGGACATTTCTGCGTTGAGTTGCGGGAAGGCGCTGGTTGGACCCGCGACCTCGACCGGTACCAGCACGGTAGCGCCTGGGGCGACCAGTTGGCCCTCCTCAAGATTCCACAGAGCAGTCCCCAAGCGGGTGACTTGGCCGTCCGGTTGAATAAGGTAGATGTAGTCATCGTCCGCTTCTGCCAGAGGCGAGCAGGCTTTCACGTAATCGCGTGCGTGTTGCATGGGGACATAGGCCAGTCGGCAATCCGTCGAAACGGCACCGACGACTCGCACTGAATTCGGGCGAGCCGGGAAAATGAAACGATCGCCGGCCTGGACCAGGCTGTTCTCGGCTGCAGTGACTTCCACGGCAACAGGGTCGAGCAGGTGATTGCGTCGCCCGGTTACGGGCAGAGCCCTGATCCGGGTATACAGACGCTTCGCTAGTTCGGCCAGTGGCTGCTGCTGATCCAGCAATGCTTTCTGTTGTAGTAGCGACAAGTCGAAGAGAATACCGGCCTTCAGCCTTTTCTGGGCTGGCACCAGGGATTGCTGCTGCCAGGAGGCACCGAGCCAATAGCCTTCCGCATTGACCTGGGCGGTGCGGAATACATCGCCCAGGCGCGAGGTTGAGGTGACGGCTACCGGGCCGGGTCTAGCTGCGTCGCCGATGACCTGAACGGTTTTATCAGCATGCCCTTGGCTGGCAACGAGCAAGGCCAGGAGCGGGACAAGGCGCTTGAGTTTCATTGGGCGCCTCTGCGGTACGGACGCAGTTGGGTGATGGCCACCTGCAGGTCGGGGGTGACCTGTTGCAGGCTCTGCATCACGAAGCCGTCCTTGGGGTCCACCCAATACTTATTGGTGGCGCTGAAACCCAGCAAAGGTGCGCGAATTTCTTCGTCCACGCGCAGCAGGTCGTACTCGTGCTCCAGGATGTTCACGCGCTCCAGGCCGACCTTGTGGAAGCGACTGTGCAGCGGTATGCCCATCCGATAGCCGGTGGCCATGTCGATCCAGCGTTCGCTGCTGTGTCCGTCCGCCAGCTTGTGCAAACCGGTATAGAACGGCGAATTGGCACCCAGTCGGGTACCGGCCAGATTGTCGCCGAAGCCTGTGGTGCGAACCACCAGCCCGTCGCGCATTAGCACCACCTGATGGGTGGAGGCCAGCCAGTACTGCAAGTCGCCCTGCTGACGTACGAGCGCCATGACGGCTTCGCCGCCCTGGGTCTGCAGCTTGATCTGGTAATAGGGCACCGCATCGACTTGGGTCTGGCTCAACTCAAGAGGTTGGGGCCCCTGGGTCGCGGCGCGCAGGGTATCCCAGGAGGCGCGCATCAGCGGGTTGCAGGCGCATAGCGACAAGGCCACCCCGGCCAGGGCGGCGAATCGAAGGAGTTTCACTGTGATCGACCTGGGCTCAGTTTAGTTGTCGTTCAGGTCGGTCTTAACTCTGGCACCAGTACCCACAATGCTGGCGGAAGGAACCAGTTGACTGATAAAGCGGTTCCAGCGGGTGATACCTGCAGGACCTACATAGATCACATCCTGAGGCTCCAGATTGAAGCGCTGGGCAAGGATGAAAGCCGTGGGTGACTGAGCATCCAATTGGAATACTTTGGCTGGCTCGCGCTCAAGATCCTCGACACCGCGAATCACGTAAACCGCTTTGCCGTTGGCAGTGGTTTGATTGAGACCACCGACGGTACCCAGAGCGTCAGCCAAGTTCAGCTGCTTGGTCTTGTAGTTGATCGCAGCGGGCTTGGTGACTTCGCCCATCAAATAAACCTTGCGACGGTCGTTGTAAGGCAAATAGATCTGATCGCCGCTTTTCAGGTAAAGATTATAAAGGTCGCTCTGCGGGTCGCCAGCAACGTCAAGGTTCAACTCGTATTCACGGCCATCTCGCTTGAGGATAAGGCCGGCAAGATCGGCGGTCTCGGAGTTCACTCCGGCATTGCCGATGGCCTCCATTAAGCCTAGGGGCGTGGCGGTAATGGCCTGCGGACCGGCCTTCTCGAAGGCCCCCGTCAATATCACCTTCTGACTGGCGAAGCGCATGATTGACAGGTCAACTTGCGGGCTTTCCACATATTGGGACAGCCGGTTGGAAATCTCACTGCGAACTTCCTCGATCGTTCTGCCCGCAACCCTGATGGTTCCTATATAGGGATAGAACAGAGTACCGTCCGGTCGAACCAGGCGCCCGTTCGCGTCGATTTGCTGCTGCGAGCCTGACGGGGTAGTGAGTTCCGGATGATCCCAAACGGTGATGTACAGCACATCGCTGGGGCCGATGCGGTAGTCCTGTGGGCGATAGGCCAGCAGTTCGGCTGGTACCTCGTTTCCGACTTCTGTTGCGGCGCTCACGGCCAACAGCTTCGGGGTGATCTGGACCAGTTCGACACGACTGCTCTCGGCGGAGCCATCGCGAACGATTCGGCTGGTGTCCATATTCTGGCCAGGGGCGAACATGCAGCCCTGGAGCGAAATAGCGGCGGCGACGGCAACGGATAAAGAGCGAATCATGGGAAGGAACTACGCAGAAAGTCGATACGACAACGCCCAGAGGTCCTGGGAGCTGTGAACGGGGGTTATTGAAAATACTGGAAGGGCCCCTGCCGCCACACAGTGGCGGCAGGGGCAGGGCAGCTACAGGCTGGTATCAGCGAGCAGTGCCGGTGGTACCAGTGGTGCCAGTGGTGCCGGTAGTACCCGGAGTGCCGTCATGGCCACCGCCGCCACCGCTGTTGGAGGCGGCAACGCCAGCTGCCACTACGGCAGCACCGATACCGATGGCGCCACCTACGGTGACACCGCCGGCAACCGGGGTGGACAGGGTCAGTGGCTCGGAGGAGGACGGCGGGTTTGCCGGCTCTTCCGCCGCCAGCAGCGACGTGCTCAGGGTCGCCAGGGCGGCGAACGTCAGCAGTTTTTTCACGTTAAGACTCCTTGTGGGGTCGTTCCTTCAGAAAGAAGGAAGGTTAAGACTGGCACGAGGCCAGCGCAAGCGGAAAAGCCCCGGCGCCATCACAGAGATTGAATCCGGCCAAGCTTCTGGCTTGTCAGAATTTACCGTCTAGTTAATGGAGAGGTTCCGGAGCTTCTCGGCCTTCTGTTCTCTCAATAGGCGTTCTTGTGGATGAATCCCTTAAACACTGTGAGAAAAACGATTTTCAGATCCCACCAGAGGGACCAATTGTGAATGTAGGCTAGATCGTGTTCGACGCGCTTCCGCATCTTGTCCAGTGTATCCGTTTCTCCACGCCAGCCATTGACCTGGGCCCATCCGGTAATGCCGGGTTTGACTTTGTGGCGAAGCATGTAGCTGCTTATCTGCCCACGATATTCCTCGTTATGGGCAACGGCGTGGGGACGTGGGCCGACAATCGACATATCACCCAGCAGCACATTGATGAATTGTGGGAGTTCGTCAAGAGAGGTCCGCCGCAGGAAGGCCCCCACCGGAGTGATCCGACTGTCGCCCTTGGTTGCCTGGATAACATTCACTCCATTTTCCATGACCCGCATGCTACGGAACTTCCAGACTTCGATCGGCCTGCCGTCGACTCCATAACGCTTTTGCCGGAAGAATACCGGGCCCGGCGAAGTGAATTTTACTGCAGCTGCAATCAATAGCATTGGGACTGCGATCAGGCAGAGTATGACAGCCGAAAGAAAAATATCTTCCAAGCGCTTTATTACGCTGTTTACACCGGTCATTGGACTATCGAAGATACTTATCGTTGGCACTCCATTAATATTCTGGGTGCGTGCATGAAGCAATTCGAATACGAATACGTCGGGAACAATGTAAACGGATGCGGTCGTGTCGCTGAGTTGCTCGACCAACCATTTTATACGCGCCTCGCTACGCATCGGAAGAGTGATGTAGACACGGTCAATATGGCCGAGACGAGCTTGATTCACCAATTCGTCAAGGGTTCCGGAGACCGACAATTTGATGCTGCTGCCGGCTAGGCGCACAGGCTCCTGCCGACGATCATCGAAAAATCCCAGCAAGTCCAATCCCATCCAAGGCGCACCTGCGATATTGCTCGCCAGACGTTGGCCTAGCGGGCCGGCTCCGGCTATTGCCACCGAACGAGTATTGAAGCCTTTGCGCCTCAGTGTATTGAGTGAGATGCGAAGGACAATACGATAACCACATAGGCCTGTCAGTGCACAAACGAACCATGTCAGCATGGTAGTATCTTTAAGCGACGGACGATCCAGTAGGAGATAATCAGCAAGAAAAACGAAAATAAAGCTGGCTGCCCATATACTGCAGGCCTTTCTGATTTCCTCGCGAATCTTTTCCCCTCTCCAAGAGGCGTATAGTTGGCCAAAATCTGCAACTAGATAGAAAACGATCAGTGCCAGAAGGATGGCAATTATTACCGCATCTTCGAGGAGGGTGTCGGTGCCATGTAGTGCAACCGCCATTGAGGCGCTTATTACCAAAAGATCAAGTAAGCGTTGTAGGACGGAAATGCTTGCCTGATGTGGACGAAGGATTCCGCGATCCATGCTGTTCATTTGCTGTGACTCCTGGATGAGTCCTCAATGATTTTGAGTTTTAGAGGGAAGAGTTGCCGAGGGTGTGTCTATCAAGTCAACAGCCAGGTAGGAGTGCCTTTGGTTGCCAGCGTGTATTTCTTGGCCCGAAAATCCTTGTTCGGTAACCTTGGGACGCAAGCCCATAGAAATTACTGTGGTAGTTTCTTGCGGCCTAGAATTTTTTCTCTCATTAGCATCATGGTGAATTTCGAATTCGTCACTAAATATCGCTTCCACATGCGTCTCGGCTCCTGAATGACCCGATACAGCCATTCCAGTCCGTTTTTCTGCATCCAGAGAGGGGCACGGTTGACCTTGCCCGCGACAACATCGAAGGTACCTCCCACGCCCATTACAAAGTTCACGCCCAACTGATCACGCCAGCGGTTTATGAAGTTTTCCTTCTTGGGTGAGGTTATGGCTACGAAAAGTAGCTTTGCCCCGGAAGCCTTAATTCTCTCTACGATCGCCTTTTCGTCATCCCAGAAATACCCATGATGGAATCCGGAAATAACCAGTTCAGGGTACTGCGACTGGACGACACTAGCGGTACGGGACACCACAGACTCTTCGGCGCCTAGCAGATAAACGCCAAGATTGTTGGCTGCGCTCATTTGCAGAAGCTCGTGGAACAGGTCGACGCCCGCAACTCGTTCTGGAACTTCATGGCCTAATAGGCGGGCACCCCAAACTACTCCCATTCCATCGATGTTTATGATGTCACAAGACTTGACAGATCGAGCAAGTTGCTCGTCCGTTTGCATGTAAACTATTTTTGCGACATTCACGACCACATGCTGGACAAATTGTTCTTGAAGTATTCTATTCTTCAGCTCGGTGACAGTCTGGGCCATGGTCATTGTGTCCATGGGACAGCCAAGAAATTCAATTCTTTTCATCTTCGGTTTTTCTAAACGGTTGAGTCGGATCTTGCCCATCAGTGAAGTATGTATGCTTTAAGTTCTTTGTGCTCTTGGACGAACCTTTCTAGTCCATAGGTTTTAATGAGCGCATCGGAGCGACGAAGAATAAAGTCTGTATCGTTCAAAGTGGAAAGAAAATTTTGAGCCTGGTTAATCGCTGCCAGAAGCGTTGCGCTGTCATTGATATTGAACGAGTAGCTGAGAGCGTCGCTATCACATATTTCACTCAGCGAAGGAATTGCGTTGTGCAAAACAATCTTACCTTGATATATGCCTTCGATCGCCACTAGGCCAAAGCCTTCTTCTAGCGACGGAATTAACAGGGCTTGTGCATCCTTCAAGACTTCGAATGGCGCCTCTTGATAGCCAGAGATAATGACTTCGACATTTTTTGGCGTTGTGCTGGCAAGCTCCTTGACCTGTTGCATCAGCGGTCCGTCGCCGATTATCTGGAAAACTAGGCGTCCATTAATCTGGGAGGAAACTGCATAAATGGCCTTTATCGCGTCTAGTATTCCTTTCCAGATATTTAGTGATCCTACAAAGCCAATTTTCAATGCCGCTCCCGAAGGGGCGGAACAGGTCCCAATGCGGCTTCCGCCAATGTAGGGGTTTACTATGGTGGAAACTTTACTTTTCGCTATTGCCTGCTTGAGGATGCTGTCCCGGACAGCGCCCGATACCGCTACGTAGTGGTCACAGGGGAAGACCTTGTAGAGCCAGGAATGCCTTCTGTAATTGGCGTGTGCGTAAAATATCGTTTTAGTCCCTGCCGCTTTGAAAATCCACGTTAGTGGTAAGAAGCAGCGGCTGTGAATATATGCAAGGTCAGGTTTTTTATTCGCTATCTTGATTGTTATCTGGATTAGTGAAAATATGGTTGATGGCAGGATTTTTAGAGCACGGTGGGGCGGTGGTTGTTTTGATAATATTTTTTCACCTGGCGCAGCCAGTTTCTCGAGAATCTTCTGTGCTCCCCCTCTTCGGGGATCAGGGTTGTTGATGAGATGCCATATTTCATGAGGTGTAGAGTTCTGTTTCATGTTCTTCATCTAGTTTTCGGGATTTGTTGGATGAATATATGAAGGAGTTGCTGGCATCCTGCGATGCAATGGCGCTCGCCGAAACAAAGATATTGCCGCTGAGTGTTATCGGTCCCGCTAGGATCGAGTTGGGGCCAATGAATATTCTACCGTCCATCAAGGGCTGGTACTGGATACGCTCACCTTTGCAGGATGTTTTCCCAAGGTTTCCTCCTATCGTGACCCCTTGCATTATCTTCGCGTATCCCCTGAGTGAAACATGCTCTCCGATAACTATTCCCATAGGGTGCGGAAGATACAGCCCGCCGTACAGCTTGCAGCGCTGGTCGATATCAACCTTGAATAGAAGGAAGTTCAGCCACCAAATCAGTCGGGGAAGGACGGGGATCTTGAAAAGATAGAGCCTATGGGAGATTCGGTGCAAGGTTGTACAAATGAAGGACGGCGAAAGCATACTGGAGAAGATAGGTATTAACTTCTTACTGCGCTTTTTGTAGAAGAGTATGGTTTTTATATCCTCGGCTAATAGTCGAGTGAGCGAGTGTGCTTTCATATCTTGCTCTTCTTAGAAAGAAATAATATGGCATGTACATCCAGAACTTCAGAGTTGGGTAGAATGCCAGACAAATAATGAATAATATCAGTCCGCCGCGGATATGGATGTGCTGGCTAGGGGTGCGGAGGTAGGTGACGATAAAGTCGATCAGTAACAATGCCAGCCCGAATAGGCCCAGCTCAAAAATAAAGACTGGTATTTCACTTCCATCCCGGGCTGCTGGGTCTTCTTCGTATACCAAGGCCGAAAGCCGATTATTTACGGCGGTTGTCCCCCAGCTGCCTAAACCGTGACCGAAAAGGATTGCCGAGATATCTTGGTTGCTTTGGTATTCGATAACCCTAGTGAACGGGATCCAGCGAGATGCATAGTTGAGCAGGGTATCGTTGCTCTTGTCTTGGTTGATCGCGCTTCGATAGCTCAAAACGCTGATGAGTACGGAAAGAGCCAGTGCAGAATAGAGTGTTCCTTTCAGCGGATTCTTTTTGATAATCGGAATCGAATAGATGACGGCGAGGATGCCGATGGTGGTCAGTGAGCCATTCAACACCATGACCAATGCGGTCGCCGCCGCGACATAAGGACTCCTCTTTATGAACCCCATAATGTTGCTGCCGGTAAGGAGTAGGGTGTTGAACGACAGCGATATTGCGTACCAATTTGGCTCGATGAAGAACCCACGGAGGCGGAAGGATACCGAATACCCTTTCTCGTAGTGCTCCTCGTTGATGAAGCTTAATTGCATCCCGCCAAACTTGTAGAGACCGTACTGGATAAGTCCAGTAACGATCATAAAGACCTGGAAGTAATAGAAAAAGTTTCGCGTGGTGTATTTGTAGGTGATGTTTGCGAAAATTATAATGTTGATGGTGACCAGTAAGTATATTGTGATGTTTATATAGCCCGGCTGGAACATGATCGCTCCTGCAGCCAAGCTGTAGAAAATAAATAGAAAGAGTGTGCTCTCTCTACGTAGCGGTGTGATTAGGCTTGATGGTCGTTTGGTCAGGACCAACAGGTTGGTCAGGATTGCGCAGGCAATCCCGATGTGGAGTTGTACCGTCCCACCTAGCTTCAGCGCTGAGTCGAGAGCGAAGCTCAGATATATAAGAAACACCCATGTCGAGGTTTTTATGGTCATGATTATATGTGCCGACTTTTCGCGAATTTATTAGCCAATGGACCTCAAGAGGAAATCTTGCGAGTCACTGATGATTTTGCTAAGTCGGGGGCGTACGATACTGTATTCGATTGGTGTCAAATCTCGTTCGGCCAGAGCCTTGGGCGAGTCGACAAGCCTGTCCATAAGTTCGACCCGACTCAATAAAGTAGTTTGTCTGGCATTGAGATTTTCAATCAGGTGCGGGAAGAAGAGGAAGTCTTTTTCAAAGTTTATAGAGAAGGCGGTGCCGTGGAATGAGTTCGTCGCAATGAAGTCCGCCGACTGAATAAAGGTGAGCCATTCGCTTGGGCCTATGTCGAGCAGGTTGTGATCTGCGCTGGGGATTGGTTTGGAACCAAGGTGGTATATGGGAAGGTGTGTTTTCTTTTTTAGCTCCTTCACGTAGTCATCAAATTTTGCCAGCATCGGCCCCGAGCCGACTACATAAGTAGCTATATATTTCTCTTTTGGAACGATCGATGAATCGATCACCTCGCTGTAGTCGCGGATCAGAAGTGTAGGATCAACAACAACCTGGCTTCCAATCTCGGGAAGAAGGGTTGCTAGGTCACTGTTCAGTGAGTCTTCCCTGACCCCCATTGCGTGAAACTCCAATAGGGATTCTTTCACTTGGTCTATGAAGTCGGGCAAGCGCCGACTACCAGTGCTGGCTGCGAAAGCGATTTTTCTCGTGGAGCGAGGGGGGAAGTCCAAGAAAAAGGCTCTATCTGATTTTCCACCGGTTAGGTCGGGGTTCCAGATCTGGTCGCTGCCACAAATTATCGCATGAGCATCGTTGATGCTGCTCAAGGATTTCCTGGAGTAATATTTCTTTGCAGTCAACGGCAGGTGCGCATTCGCAAATTTATTGAATCTCTTGATTTTCGAGATTTTCTCTATGGTTTTTTTTATTCCCTTAGCTGGCCTGTAGCGCTGAAGGAAGAAATAGCTCGGAATATAATTTATTATTTTTGCTTCAAAACTGGCGTTCTCCAGAAATTTAGCTAGCGCATAGGCCTGGAGCGTCGCACCATAGTTAAGGGCACTCTGGAAAGTTATAGTGTATATTCTTCTCATTGTACTATGACGACTTCCGGCTCTATGGTGATATTAAATTTCTTCTGAACGTCGCTTTGCACACTCTTTGAGAAGTTCAGGATTTCTTTTGCGCTAGCATTCCCGTGATTCAGAATGATCAAGGGGCGTCGCGCATTTATACTGACATCGCCGATTTTCTTTCCTGCCCAGCCGCATTCTCGAATCAAATCTCCTGCAGATACTTTGTAGGTGCCAGGCGTACCCGGATAGAGAGAGATCTTGGGATATGCAGTCTTTATTGAGTCTGCAATGGAGCTTTTCACAATCGGGCTCTTGAAGAAACAGCCAACGTTACCTATCTTTGCTGGGTCAGGCATCGTCTTTCGCCTGATAAGGCAGACTAGCCTACGCTTGAGAGATATAGGGATGAGGTCGATATCCAGCAGAGTTCTGATATTGTCGAATGAAACTTGCGGCCGCCATTTCGTTTTTGGCCCGAACCTGAAATCCTTGGTTACGAGGCTAATGATTTTCTTGAATTCAGCGGCCACGCCACTTATTGATTTCTTGTCGCCTTTCAGGCTTCTGAGTAGGGCGGTCCGAGGTTTGTGGAGCTTGAAGTCGACGGAGATCACCAGCAGTTCTGGCCTTCGCTTGAATATGCTGTTCCGATAGCTGAACTCGCAATTCTGCTTGCTCAAGATGACCACTTCATTAGTGGCGAGGTCATAGCAGGTCACCTGCTCGATGAGCTCGCAAGCCTCTCTTCCATATGCGCCAATATTCTGCACTGGCGCTGCTCCTACGTTACCAGGTATCAGCGAGAGGTTCTCCAGGCCACCCCAGCCGTTACCCACGCAGTGGGTAACGAAGCGATCCCATTCGAGCCCAGCATGGGCGCGCACAATGATGCTCGATAGGTCCTGGTCAAGAAGCTCGATCTTGTCATTGCAGGGGTGTAAAACCACGCCATCGAATTTTTCGGGAAGGAGTATGTTACTGCCTCCTCCTAGTATCAGGACGTTGCGCTGGTCGAGTGATCTGCTTTTCGCCAGATTGTCCAGCTCCGACACTTCGGTGAATCTGAAGTAGTTTGTGGCGATGCAGTTCACGCCAAATTTATTAAGTGGCCTCAGGTTCTGGCTTTCAAACTTCATGGTCTAATCCTTTAGGCTATTTTCCGTAATAGATGCAAAGGGAAAAGGCTTCTCGTCTGCATCATGAATAAATACCTGTAAATTGGCATGAAACGGTGGCTGATGAGGTTGGCTATCAGCAGACCGGTAACTGTCGAGATCGCTGCTCCGTTAATTCCCAGAGAAGGGATCAGCGTCAGGTTCAGGATCAGGTTTATGGAACATGCAACAATACTTTTGATGAACGACTGATTCTGATTACCATCGGCAACGATGATCTGACCAGAGGCTGCGCCTAAGGCAATTAAGACTGGGCAGGCTGAGAGTATCAGCATGGCTTGATGCGCCCCTAGGTACTCCGTGCCATACAGCAATCGGATGAATAACGGTGTAATAGCGGCCATGAATAGGGACATAATCATGCCGGTGAACACGACAATATCCGAAAAGCGCTGTTGAGCCTGGAGTGTCTGGACGCCCGAGGCCTTATGGAAAATTCGAGGGGCTAGAGTCTCGGAAATAACCAGAGGGATGATTGAAAAAAGTGCCATGGCTGTGGCTGCACTGCTATATAGACCGGCAGCGTGGTCCCCGAGGAATTGACGTACTAAGATCAAGTCCATGCGTTGCAGCAAGAGCATTGCTGCTCCCGAAAATACCAGGGGGGCGGAAAGCTTTATCATGGACTTTGCTGTTGCGAATCTGGAGCTTAAATTTATCTTACCTTTAGCCTCTAGTTTGAAGGCAATCATCAGTAGGATACCGCTGACCAAGAAGTCTAAGGATCTGGCAAAAATTACCCAGGCTAGACTCAGTTTGAGCGCTACGAATGTCAGTATGATTGCAAAGGAAATGAGTGATGCGGCAATTTCACATTTTGCAATGACCAGGTTTTTCTCTGTCGATATGAAGTAAGCGCGGAATGCCCGAGGAGTCTTGTAGAAAAAGGATATCATGTATATAAGGGTGCAAAAAACTATCAGCTTGTCACTTTCAAATGCCAGATACAGGGCTGCGATCAGAAAGCCAAGGACAGAGAAGCCTATATTAGCTGACATCGCCGATCCAAGTATTTCGCCAATGTTCTTCGGCTTTTGTAGTATTTCCTTCGTCATCACGCTCTGTAATCTAAACTCGGCGATTACAGCAATAACGGAAGATATTCCTATTATATAGGAGTATCTTCCGAAGTCTTCGGGGGCGAAGAAGTGTGCGACTATTATGCTTGCAACGATCACCTTCGACCCCTCCAGTGCCCTAGCGGTAAGTGCGAAGAAGTTGTTTTTTATCGAAGCATAGTTGAGTTTCATATGAATTAACGAGATCGTAGCTCTTGTCGAAAAATCAGGCTAGCCAGATGCCACGGGTGTCAATGAAGCGCTTGCCGTCCAAATTCAGGCCCTTGAAGTCATTGTGGTCTACCAATAGAACCAGGACGTCCGCCTCGGCGACAGCAGTTTCTTTTTCGCAAAGGCTGATCTTGGAGAGCGAAGCAGGCAGGCGTTCGATGTGTGGCTCTACTGCCAGGACCGGACCCTCATGAAGTTTTGAGAGCTGGTTTGTTATCTCCAGTGCAGGGCTTTCACGAAGGTCATCAATATTGGCCTTGAACGCTAGCCCGAAGCAGGCGACCGCTACTTCGCGAGCTGTCTTTTGCGGATTCTGGGCAAGGTGTTCCGCAACTTCGGCGCGGACTTTGTCCAAGACCCATTCAGGCTTCTGGTCGTTGACTTCTCGAGCGCATCGAATCAATTTCGCCTGTTCAGGCGTCTTGCTGACAATGAACCAGGGATCTACTGCGATGCAGTGACCACCGACCCCAGGGCCCGGCTGAAGAATATTTACCCGCGGATGCCGGTTGGCGAGACTGATCAGCTCCCATACGTTAATGTTTAGTTTGTCGCAGATGACCGACAGTTCGTTTGCGAAGGCAATATTCACGTCGCGGAAGCTGTTCTCGGTGAGCTTGCACATCTCTGCCGTACGTGCATTGGTAATCACGCACTCGCCTTCGACAAAAGTCTTGTAGAGAGATGCCGCAGCGAGCGAGCACTTTGGGGTCATGCCACCGATTACGCGGTCATTCTGCACAAGTTCACGCAGTACATGCCCTGGGAGAACTCGCTCGGGGCAGTGGGCGATGCGAATATCGGAATCCTCGCCGTGGCTCTGAGGGAAGCTCAGATCTGGCCTCGCTTCGGCCAGCCACGCCGACATCTGTTCGGTTGCGCCGACCGGGGAAGTCGACTCCAGGATTACCAAATCGCCTTTCTTCAGCACCGGAGCGATCGCTTTGCTGGCCGTTTCTATGTAGCTGAGGTCGGGATCGTGGTTGCTTTTGAAGGGAGTAGGTACGGCAATGAGGAAGGCATCCGCCGGCTCAGGAGAGGTAGTGGCGCGCAAGTAACCTTCGACAACAGCGGCATGGACCACCATGTCCAAGTCCGGCTCGACGATGTGGATCTCGCCGCGGTTGATGGTATCCACGGCATGCTGGTTTATGTCCACGCCTATTACATGCTTCTTGCGCGAAGCGAAAACAGCGGCGGTTGGCAAGCCAATGTACCCGAGGCCCACTACGGAAATGGTTTGATAAGGCATCTTCAGTCCTTTAAGAGGCAGGAGGTCTTGAACGAGGAGGTGGCGGCTTAGTTGATCGCGCTGAGTGCATCGATGATTCGCTGGCAGGCCTTGCCATCCCCATAGGGATTGTGGGCGTAGCTCATGGCCCGATAGGCAGACGAATCCTGGAGGAGCGCGTTCAGTTCGCGGACGATATTTACCGTATTGGTACCCACCAGTTTCACCGTGCCCGCCGCCACGGCTTCTGGACGTTCGGTGGTATCACGCATCACGAGTACCGGCTTGCCTAGCGAAGGAGCTTCCTCCTGAATGCCACCGGAGTCGGTAAGAATGATGTGCGAGCGGCTCATCAGATAGACAAACGGCAGATAGTCCAGCGGCTCGATCAGATGGATGTTGGGAATGCCGCTGAGTAGTCGGTTCACCGGCTCGCGTACATTGGGATTTAAGTGTACCGGATAGACGATATCGACCTCAGGGTGCTGCTGTGCAACCTCCATCAGTGCCTGGCAGATACGCTCGAATCCACCACCGAAGCTCTCCCGGCGGTGACCTGTAACCAGAATGATCTTACGGTCCAGATTGAGGCGCTCGAGAGGCCTCGACGCCTGCGCTTGTAGCACATGATCCTTGTCCAGGCGTTGGACTACATCGAGCAGCGCATCAATCACGGTGTTGCCAGTGACGACGATGGAGCTCGCATCTATGCTCTCTTTGAGAAGATTCTCTCGCGAGTTCTCGGTTGGTGCGAAGTGTAGTTTTGTCAAACTGCCGGTAAGCTTTCGATTCGCCTCTTCCGGCCAAGGAGAATAGATATTGCCGGTACGTAGGCCAGCTTCCACGTGTGCCACAGGAATTTGATGGTAGTAAGCAGCCAGGCTGGTAGCAAAGGTCGTGGCGGTGTCGCCATGCACCAGTACCACATCTGGCTTGTAGGCCTGAAAAATACTCTTCATGCCTTGAAGAATGGCCGTAGTTACATCGGTGAGATCTTGCCTCGGCTTCATTATATTGAGGTCAAAATCTGGAGTAATGGCAAACAGAGCCAGAACCTGATCAAGCATTTCTCGATGCTGGCCAGTGACACAGACCTTGGCCTCGAATCTTTCGTCACTTGCTAAACCTAAGGCCAAGGGGGCCATTTTAATGGCTTCTGGCCTCGTACCAAATACACAAAGGGTTCTGATGCTCATGAAGTACTCCATACGTCCATGTAGATGACGTCTGATTTCCTGGATGTGAGAAGCCGCAGCGGGAATGATGGGCTTGGCATGCGAAACCTGGTTCGTTCGTCCGCTGAATAGAAACCAGGCCACAACGATGTGAGAGCTGTGCTCGGAACACGAAAACCAACAAGCGATCACTCGCTATCGCAGTACGTGGCGGGCTGCTGGGGAAGAAGATGACCAGAGCATGCTCGATTTCTCGGGCGTAAGAGGTATATTTCGCCGAGGAGAAGTTCCGTCTTTGCCGGTGCGTTTCGGTGCGGGTTTCACCACTGTCCAGCGCTGAGTTGATACGCTACCGCCCCAGGATTTTCGGTTTTTTTCCTGAGAACGCAGCAGTCGGTGGTGGCACGCCTCAATAGAGCTTTTGGCAAACTAGGCGTTGAGGAAGGGCACCGTAATCTGGCGCATGACCCTTGCCTCGTGATCAGTCTTTCGCATGTTTCGATCTCTGATTGTAAAGTTACATACAGGAGCGAATTTTTCAAGGTTTACGAATTGTCTTTGTGGATATGAAGGGTTGCTAACTCAGAAGCACCTGATACTCAGCGGTGGCCAGTTGTCAGTATTTTGCTAGCTCTCCTTCCTTCTCAATCTCTCGATGGGAAGGCTTATAGTCACCTCGCGCTGTAATATATTCAGCAGTATCAAAACGCGTTCGTTGCCATTCCGACAAAGAAAAATGGCTTCCAACTGATTCAGATTGGCGTCATCAATCAATACCTGATCACCTTTGACCAATGCGGGCAACAACGCGGTTGGTGCGTTGAATAATTTTCCTATGACCTGATCGGGGACAGGTGTGGGGCGATCACCAAAGCTCACGATTTGGTTGATCCCGCGAGTCGAACGGATTGGAAGCCAGTTGTCGTCGACTTTATCCAGGTGGATAAAAAGATAGCCGGGGAACAATGGTTCTTCGGTCTGCTGTAACTTTCCTTTTTGTAGGCGTTCTACTGAGTGCAGGGGGAGTAGGCATTGATAACCCTGGCGCTCCAGATGCTCAAGTGCTCTACGATCCTGGCGTGGCTTGCACTGAATCAAATACCAGCGCTTTCCGGTTGCGTCCGGCATGCTTACCTCTTTGCAGGACAACTGTCCTGCGATTTGTCAGAGCTCGCTTGGCAATGACGAATTGTTAGCTGGGACCGTCCGTGGTCCCGTCATACTAGAATTTCTAGGCTTTGTCGGATTTGTACTCGTAATGGTAGTAACCGTATCCGCCATAGCCGTAGTAGGCCGAGGCCCGCTTCTCGACACCGTTGAAGATGGCGCCTTTGAGCTCGATGCCGTTCTGCGCGAATCGGCGAATGGTGAGTTCGATTTCACGTGCCGGGTTAAGGCCAAAACGGGTAACGATCAGGCTAGTACCCGATTGCCGGCCGACGATGGCGGCGTCAGTTACGGCCAGAAGGGGAGGGGTATCCAGAATGACTAGGTCAAACTGTTTACTGGCTTCATCCAGGAGGGCGGTGAAGTTCGGGTGCATCAACAATTCCGAAGGGTTCGGCGGGATCTGTCCGCGCGGAACGAAGTAGAGCCCTTCGATTTCAGTACTGCGCACGGCTGCGCTGAAGTCGCAGCGTTTTACCAGTACGTCGGAAAGGCCGTTGTCTTCACTGCTGTTCAGTACTTTGTGTAGATAACCTTTGCGCATATCGACATCGACCAGCAGAACTTTCTGGCCGGTCTGGGCAATGACTGCTGCCAGGTTCGAAGATACGAAGGTCTTGCCTACCGCGGGGCTCGGGCCGGAGATCATCAAGCGGTTGTTGGTTGCTTCCAGCATTGCGAAATGCAGACTGGTTCGCAGGCTACGCAGCGACTCTACCGCCAGGTCGGTGGGGTGGCTTACCGCCAGCAGGGGCGCAGCTTTGGCTGCACGGCCGCGACCTTTGTCGCGTTTGTCTTCTTCCGCCTTCTGCAGAACGCTGTATGGGATGGAGGCATACACCGGCAGGCCCAGTTGCTCAATGGCGTCCGGGGTCTCAATTCCGCGGTTGAGTGCTTTACGCAGTAGCACCAGCGCTACCGCAAAGAACAGCCCCAGGAAGGTGGCTACCAGAACGATCATGGCCTTCTTGGGCTTGATTGGTTTGGTGATATCCACATCTGCCGTGTCGATGATACGAACATTGCCCACAGCTCCTGCACGCATCACATCCAGCTCTTGGGCCTTGTTCAACAGCTGGGTATAAATTGCAGTGCTGACCTCGACATCCCGCGTCAAGCGCAGCAGTTCCTGCTGCGTTTCCGGCAATCCCTCTACTTTGTGGGTCAGACCGTTCTGCTTGGAGGTCAACTCGCCGATCTGCTTCTGCAGAGCCTGGTATGCCGGGTGTTGGCGGGTGAATTTGCGGTCCATCTCTGCCTGTTGCAGCTTGAGCTCAGAGATGTTGGTATCCAGCGCGACGATCTGGTCGAGCAGCGCCTTGGTTTCCAGGCTGATATCCGCTGACTTGGCTCGGGTCTGGTAGGCACTCAAGGCGTCCTCGGCTCGCTCAAGCTCTCGACGGACGTCTGGCAGTTGCCCGCGCAGGAATTCCAGGCTGGACGCCGCCTCTGCCGAGGCGCGCTCGACGTTCTGGCGGACATATAACTTGCTGATCTCATCCAGCACTTCCAAGGCGCGAGCGGGTTGGTCATTCTCCAGCGATAGGCTGATGACTCCCGATTCCTTGCCGGTTTCACTGACGTTCAAATTGTCCTGATAGCGAAGGATGGTGGTCAGTCGGCGCTCACGCATTACATTGAAATGCGTGCCGGGATTGGCGTGAAGCGACTCTATCTGAATCTTTACGCCATGCTGGTCGTAGGTCTTCCCCGTCTGGCCCTCGACCAGCACGTTGTCATCATCGTCGAGGAGGGTGTAGGCGCCGTTTTCGCCGGCGATCAGGGTCAGATTCTTTTCCAACAAGCTATCGGCAACATCAAGCTGGAAAACCTTCAGCTCCTCGCCGCCCCAGGCGAAGCGGTCAAGACCGAGCAGAGGCGGAGCCACCTCATCAGGTGTTTCTGGGCGGAAGCGGCGCGCTATAAAGTTGCCGATAATCGGAAAGCGGGATGGTTCGACTACGATGTTCAGTTTTAGGTTGTCTACTGCCTTACCAATTACAGTGCGCGAAGTCAGCAGCTGAATCTCGGTAATAGCCTCGGACTGCGCGCCCAGCAGATCTCCCATATCCGACAACCCCGGAATGGTCGGCTTCTTCGGCTCCACCTGCACGATCGCATCCGATCGGTAGATCGGCGTCGCCAGCAGCGCATAAGCAACACCCACGGCCATGAAGCCCGCGGTGATGCCGGCGATCAGCCATTTGTGGTCGATCAGGGTGCCGAGCAGACCTAGCAGGTCGATCTCGTCATCGTCTTTGTCGTGAATGGCTACCGGGGCTTGCTGCTGCATGGGCGTGCTTCTTTACTTCTTCGTCAGTGGGGCTTAGCGGATCGGGCGAATGCGTTTGGCCCAGGCGTCGACACCCTGTTCGATCAGCGCGTAGGCGTGTTCGAACACGGCTGTGCTCTGGCGGTAGGGGTCGGGGATTTCTCGATCGTCCTGCCACTTGCCGAGCAGGAAGGTCTTGCCGCGGGCTTCGGGGGCGATCTGGCTGACGCCCTGCAGGTGGCGTTTTTCCATGACCAGGACGAGGTCGGAGTCGCGCAGCAGGCTGGAGGTCAGTTGACGGGCGCTGTGCTCGTGCGGCTGCTCGCCGTGTTGCTGGAGGATGGCGAGGGCGTGGCTTTCGATGGGCTTGTCGACCAGGGCGCCGAGGCCGGCGGAGCTCACCTGGATATCGCTGCCGGCCAGGCGCTGGCGCAGCAGATGTTCTGCGGTAGGACTACGGCATATGTTACCGACGCAGACGACCAATATCCTTTTGAACACGGGGAGCTTTCCTTGATCCTACAAAGGTGTATGTATGAAAGCGGGGAAATGTAAGATCCGAGACACCCTGAGTCAAGGCTCACGGCCTGTCTGTGACGGGGTTCAGGCTTTTTGAGTCATGGCGGATTGCCATGTCTGCGCGGGTTTTGACGGGGGCCGACCGCTTGTCGTCTGGCGGCCCCCGGGGAATTGCGGGGGATCAGGGAGCGGGGGTTGAGAGGGGGTCTTCCTGGGGCGGACGCTCGAGTGCCACCTGCCGAATCGACAACCGAATCTCCGCCGGCAACACGCGCTTGGCCGCGCCTTCGACCACTTCGCCCAGTTTCTCGTGGTAGCTCAGCTTGCCTTCTTCGTCCTTGCGCAGCACGCGTTGGTCGAGCAGGGCCTGGATGAAGTTGCGGAACAGCGTCTTGTCGAAGAACTCCGGGGCGTTCAGGCCGTGGAGGATGGACAGGCGCTGGGCCATGACGGTGCACAGGTTCTCCAGTTCCTCGGCGCTGAGCTGGCGTTGGCCGGCGTTGAGCAGCAGGGCGATGGCCATGTAGAAGCGCTGCAGGGTCTGGGTGATGGCGCGGGCTAGCAAGGTCAGCAGCACGTATTCGCGCGAGCTGGGGGCTGGGCGCACGTAGGCGTCGCCGTCCTGTTTCAGCAGGTTCTGCTCCACCAGCGCGGCCAGCCATTGGTCGATCACGGCGTCGAGCTGCTCCAGGTCCCAGCGGATGAACAGTTCCTGTTGCAGGAAGGGGTAGAGCGCGCGGGTGTAGTTGAGCAGCTGTTCGCGGCTGATCCGCGCGTTGCTCTGGAAGAAGCTGGCGATCAGCGCCGGCAGGGCGAATACGTGCAGGACGTTGTTGCGGTAGTAGGTCATGAGGACGGCGTTCTGCTCGTCCAGGTAGAGGATGCGGCCCAGGGCGTCCTTCTGTTCGGCGAGCAGGTTCATGCTCTTCACGTATTCGATCAGCGCCTTGCCGTCGCCGTCGGGCAGGGTGGCGCTGGGCGAGTAGGGCACCTTGCGCAGCAGCGCCAGGTACAGGTCGAGCACGCGTTCCAGGGCGCGTTCGTCCAGGGCCAGGCGGCTGGTGGAGAGCAGCGCCAGGGCCACCAGGTTGACCGGGTTGATCGCCGCTGCGTCGTTGAGGTGGCGTGCCACTTCGCGGGCCAACTGGTTGGTGGCTTCCGGTAGCCAGGCCGGGCGGTATTCCGGGCCGAGTTCCTGCTTGCGCCAGCCGGGTTCGTGCTGTTCGAGGAAGCTGTCCAGGTGGATCGGCTCGCCGAAGTTCACCCACACCTGGCCGAAGCGCTGGCGCAGCGCGCCCACCACCTTGAACAGGTCGAAGATGGATTCCTTCTTCTTCGCCGCACCGCGTAGCTCGCCCAGGTAGGTGCGGCCTTCGAGCACGCGCTCATAGCCGATGTACACCGGCACGAAGACGATCGGCCGGCGCGAGTCGCGCAGGAAGCTGCGCAGGGTGATGGCGAGCATGCCGGTGCGCGGGTGCAGCATGCGCCCGGTGCGCGAGCGCCCGCCCTCGACGAAGTATTCGGTGGAGAAGCCGCGGCTGAACAGGGTGTGCAGGTATTCGTTGAACACCGCGGTGTACAGCTGGTTGCCCTTGAAGCTGCGGCGCATGAAGAAGGCCCCGCCGCGGCGCAGGATGGAGCCGACCACCGGCATGTTGAGGTTGATGCCGGCGGCGATGTGCGGCGGCGTCAGGCCGTTGCGGAACAGCAGGTAGGACAGCAGCAGGTAGTCGATGTGGCTGCGGTGGCAGGGCACGTAGACGATCTCGTGGCCCTGGGCGACGTCCTGCACGCGCTCGATGTGGTTGACCCGCACGCCTTCGTAGAGCTTGTTCCAGAACCAGGTGAGGGTGACTTCGAGGAAGCGGATCACCGGGTAGGACACGTCTGCGGCGATCTCGTTGGCGTAGCGCAGGGCCAGGGCCTCGGCCTTTTCCGTGGAGACGTGCTGCGTCTCGATCTCTTCCTGGATGGCCTGGCGCACCAGGGGCGCGCGCAGCAGGCCCTTGACCAGGGTGCGGCGGTGCGAGAGGTCCGGGCCGATGACCGCGGTCTTCTGGTTGCGGAAGTGCACCCGCAGGATGCGCTGGACCATGCGCTGGGTGCGCTCCTGGCCCTTGCCCTGGTCGACCAGCTCGCGCAGGTGGATGGGCGCGGAGAACTGCACGCGCGTCTTGCGCCCGAGGATGAGGATGCGCGCCAGCTTGCGCAGGCGCCCGGTCACCGCCCAGTTGTCGGCGAACAGCAGCTTCCAGGCGCTCTTCTCGCTGTCCGGCGACTGCCCCCAGAACACGCTGACCGGGACGATCTGCGCGTCGTCCACGCCGTTCTGGCCGATGGCCGCGAGCATGCGCACCAGCGCTGGCGGCGCGCCGCGCTTGTCCTGGCGACCGAGCCAGTCGGGCTCCGGCGTCAGGTAGAAGAAGGCCGCCGGCTCGATGCTGCTGCCCACCGCCACCGGCATCACCGGGCGCGGCAGCCCGGCCTTGCGGCACTCCGTGTCGACTACCGCCAGGTCGCTCACCGAAGGCTGCTGCAGCACGTAGAGCACCGGTTTGCTGCGGTCGATCTTCAGGCTCAGGGACGACTGGTTGATGGTTTCCGAGCGCACCCAGAGGTAGAGCAGGCGGCGCAGGACGCCAAAACCGAAGCGGCGGAACGGGTAACGGGGCATACGGGCTCGCAGGCAGTTGAACGGGGCTCGGTGGCGACCAAGCGGACGCTAGTGTGCCGCAACGCTACGGCAGGCAAAAGGGTGGGACGGCAGCCTGGAAGCATGCTATGACCTCCGCTCGGCCGCTTTCGGTGTAGGAATATGGCCGCATTCCTAAATAAATTTTCATGCACGGCAGTGTACTTTTTCGTCACAGTCTTCACCTTGCACTGCCGTCCGTCGGTTCATATATTCCCGGCGGCATTTTGTGGGAGCTCGTCTGCCCCGTGTGTTCCGAGTTCGCGGCGGGCTCTTGGCGCAACGGTGAGAGAAATGATCGAAATAAGCAGACTCACGAAGCGATTCGCGCAGCACACCGCGGTGGACGACCTGTCGTTCAGTGTGCAACCGGGGGAAGTCCTGGGCTTTCTCGGCCCCAACGGCGCCGGCAAGTCCACCACCATGAAGATGCTCACCGGGTTTCTCGCGCCCACCTCGGGCACCGCGAGCATCCACGGTTTCGACATCCAGACGCAGACCCTCCAGGCCCAGCGCCTGATCGGCTACCTGCCAGAGGGCGCGCCCTGCTACGGCGACATGCGCGTGCGCGGCTTCCTCGAATTCATCGCCGAGGTGCGTGGCTACCGCAGCGCGCAGAAGCGCGAGCGGGTGGCGCGGGTGGTCGAGCAACTGGAGCTGGAGCCCGTCCGCGAGCAGTCCATCGAAACCCTCTCCAAGGGCTTCAAGCGCCGCGTCGGCGTGGCCCAGGCGATCCTCCATGACCCGCGGGTGCTGATCCTCGACGAGCCCACCGACGGCCTCGACCCGAACCAGAAGCACCAGGTCCGCGAGCTGATCCGCGGCCTGGCCCGCGACCGCATCGTCATCATCTCCACCCACATCCTCGAGGAGGTCACTGCGGTCTGCACCCGCGCGGTAGTGATCGCCAATGGCCGCCTGCTGGCCGACGGCACACCCTTCGAGCTGGAAAGCCGCTCACGCTACCACCAGGCGGTGACCCTGGTCGCCGACGGCGAGCTGGACCGTGCCGCCCTGGCCGCGTTGCCGGGCGTGGCGGCCTTGGAGGAAAACCCGCTGGAGCACAGCCTGACGCTGCTGGCCAGGCCCGGCGAGGTGATCTTCCCGCAGGTGAATGCGCTGATCGCCGAGCGCGGCTGGCGCATCCGCGAACTGGACGTGGAGCGCGGCCGCCTCGACGAGGTGTTCCGCAGCCTGACCAGGGGGGAGGCGGCATGAAGCAGTTGCCGGTGGTCTTCAAGCGCGAGCTGGCGAGCTACTTCGCCACCCCGCTGGCCTACGTGTTCATCGTCATCTTCCTGGTGCTGTCCGGGGTCTTCACCTTCTACCTGGGCAATTTCTACGAGCGTAACCAGGCGGACCTGACGGCCTTCTTCAACTTCCACCCCTGGCTCTACCTGTTCCTCATCCCGGCGCTGGCCATGCGCCTGTGGGCCGAGGAGCGCAAGTCCGGCTCCATCGAGCTGCTGATGACCCTGCCGATCACCCGCTTCGAAGCGGTCACCGGCAAGTTCCTCGCCGCCTGGGTGTTCGCCGGCATCGCGCTGCTGCTGACTTTCCCCATGGTGCTCACGGTCAACTACCTGGGCGAGCCGGACAACGGCGCCATCCTTGCCGGCTACCTCGGCAGCTGGTTGCTGGCCGGCGGCTACCTGGCCATCGGCTCGTGCATGTCGGCGCTGGCGAAGAACCAGGTGATCGCCTTCATCCTCGCCGTGGTGATGTGCTTCGTGTTCATCGTCAGCGGCTTCCCCCTGGTGCTCGACGCCTTCAACGCCTGGGCCCCGCAGTGGCTGCTGGATGCGGTGGCCTCGATGAGCTTCCTGACGCGCTTCGATGCGATCAGCAAGGGCGTCATCGACCTGCGCGACCTGCTGTTCTTCGCCAGCCTGATCGTCGCCTGGCTCGCCGCCACGGCGGTGGTGGTCGACCTGAAGAAAGCCGATTGAGGAAGCCCGCATGAAGAAACTGATGTATTCCGCCGCCGGGCTGCTGGTCATCGCCTTGCTGTTCCTGGCTTTCAACCTGGTGTCCGGGCTGGCCTTCACCGGCGCGCGCCTGGACCTGACGCAGCAGAAGCTCTACACCATCTCCGACGGCACCAAGAAGGTGCTGGGCTCCATTGGCGAGCCGATCAACCTGTACTTCTTCTTCTCCGACAAGGGCAGCAAGGACCTGGTCCCGCTGCGCAACTACGCCAAGCGCGTGGAGGAACTGCTCAAGGCCTACGAGCGCGAGGCCGACGGCAAGATCCGCCTGCACGTCATCGACCCGCAGCCGTTCTCCGAGGAGGAGGACAAGGCCGCCGAGTTCGGCCTGCAGGCGGTGCCGCTGAACCAGGGCGGCGACACCCTGTACTTCGGCCTGGCCGGCACCGATGCCCTGGACAACATCCAGGTGATCCCGTTCTTCCAGCCGGACCACGAGGAATTCCTGGAGTACGACCTCAGCCGCCTGGTCAACGCCCTGGCGCACCCCAAGCGGCCGGTGGTGGGCGTGCTCAGCACCCTGCAGATGACCGGTGGCTTCGACATGCAGACGCAGCAGCCCAGCTCGCCCTGGATGCTGCTCGACGAGGTGCGCCAGCAGTTCGACCTGAAGAGCCTCAAGCCCGACGTCGACGCCATCCCGGACGACGTCAGCGTGCTGCTGCTGGTGCATCCCAAGCACCTGCCGCAGCAGACGCTCTACGCCATCGACCAGTTCGTGCTGCGCGGCGGCAAGCTGCTGGCCTTCGTCGATCCCTTCAGCGAGGCCGACAAGTCCTCGCCCATGGCCGCGCTGGATGGCCCCGGCGACCAGGCCTCCGACCTCGAGCCGCTGTTCAGGGCCTGGGGCGTGCAATTGTTGCCTGGCAAGGTGCTCGGCGACGCCAGCTACGCCATGTCGGTGAGCATGGGCCAGGGCCAGCGCGCGGCGCATCACCCGGCCTGGCTGAACCTCGACGCCAAGGCGCTGGACGCCAACGACGTGGCCACCGCCGGGCTGGAGAACCTGACCTTGGCCACCGCCGGCATCCTCGAGCCGCTCAAGGACGCGAAGACCCGCTTCACCCCGCTGATCCAGAGCTCGGCGCAGGCGATGCCCTTCGACGCCCAGCGCTTCGCCACCCTGCGCGACCCCGGCGAGCTGATGGCCCAGCTCAAGCCCACCGGCCAGCGCTACGTCATGGCCGCGCGCATCCAGGGCCCGGCGCAGAGCGCCTTCCCCAATGGCATCGAGGGCCGCAAGGACGGCTTGAAGAGCGCCGACAGCATCAACGTCATCGCCGTGGCCGACACCGACCTGCTCACCGACCGCATGTGGGTGCAGGTGCAGGACTTCTTCGGCCAGCGCGTGCCGCAGCCCTGGGCCGACAACGCCAGCTTCGTGATCAACGCGCTGGACAACCTGGCCGGCTCCGACGCGCTGATCAGCGTGCGCTCGCGCGGGCGCTTCAGCCGCCCGTTCACCGTGGTGGACGAACTGCAGCGCCAGGCCGAGACGCGCTTCCGCGAGAAGGCCGACGCGCTCAAGCAGCGCCTGGCCGACACCGAGCAGAAGCTCGCCGCGCTGCAGAACCCCGACCCGGGCAAGGCCCTGGAGCTGACGCCGGAGCAGCAGAGCGCGATGCAGCAGTTCATCCAGGAGCGCGTGCGCATCCGCAAGGAGCTGCGCGACGTGCAGTTCCAGCTCAACGCGGATATCGAGTCCCTCGGCCGCACCCTGAAGATCGTCAACATCGCCGCCGTGCCGCTGCTGCTGACCCTGGGCGTGCTCGCCCTGTGGTGGTGGCGCCGCCGGCGCCAGGCCTGAGGAGACGGCCATGCAACGCAAGAGTCTGATCCTGCTGGTGGTCCTGGTGGTGGCGCTCGGCGGTCTCTTCGCCTGGCTGCAGCGCGAGCCGGCCCGCCTGGCGCCGCCAGCGGAGGTGCGCTATTTCCCGGGCCTGGACGTGCAGCAGGTGAGTGCGGTGACGGTGCGCCGCCCCGGCCAGCCGGACATCCGCGTGGCGCGCCAGGACGGGCGCTGGGTGATGCCGGCCAAGGCCGGCTATCCGGCGGCCGGGCGCCTGGTCGGCGACCTGCTGCATGACCTGGCGCAGGCGCGCAAGGTCGAGGCCAAGACCCGCGAACCGGGCAATTTCGCCCAGCTCGGCGTCGCCGACCAGGGCGAGGGCGCCGGCGTGCGCCTGAGCCTTGAGCGCAGCGGCGGAGCGCCGCTGGAGCTGCTGGTGGGCAAGGCCGCGCAGCAGGGCGGGCGCCTGGTGCGCCAGCCCGGCGACGAGCAGGTCTGGCTGATCGACAAGGACCTGCGCCTGCCGCCCGACGAGCTGGACTGGCTGGACCGGCGCATCACCAGCATTCCCTTCGAGAAGGTCGCCGAGGTGTCGGTGAGCTACCCCGGCGGGGAAACCCTGACGGTGTTCCGCGACAAGGCCGGCGAGCCCAACCTGCGGGTACGCCAGTTGCCGAGGGACGCCAAGCTGGCCTACGAGTCCATCGCCAACGGCATGGCCACGCCCTTCGGTGCCCTGACCTTCAGCGAGACCGCGCCGCTGGACCAGGTGCAGTTCAAGGGGCCGGCGCGGCTGGACCTGGCGCTCAAGACCCTCGATGGCGCCAGCCTGAGCGGGCGCGTGCTGGAGCAGGGCGGGCAGAACTGGCTGCTGCTGGACCGCGTCGAGGGTTTCGCCGACGGGCAGATCCAGGCGCGCCAGGGCTGGGCCTACCGCCTCGAAACCAATCAGTACGAGGCGCTGGCCCGGCACCTGGCGGATTTCACCGCGAAGAAACCTTGAGGTATTTCAAAGGCCGACCGGGCGAAGTTCCGGTCGGCAACTTTCGCCACGCGTGTGCGGAAATGTGCGTTGCAGCACGCCGGCAATGACAAAACTTACAACTCCGTTACACCGTCAAAGTGCACCAGGATGGCCCTGGAAGCCCCGTAAAATGGCACTTTGGCCGCATTGACCACGGTGCTGGCACTGAGGCGAAAAAGTGCTTTCCAGCTGTAACTTTTGATTTATATACTCGGGAGCGCGGTCGTCATTGGGGCGTTATTCGAATTGTCCATCCAGCGGCTAAGGCCCTGGACGGTCAACGCGGACAACCTTCCGCCTGTCGAGCCGTTGCAGTCCTCATTCCCGGGGGCCACCCAAAAATAATAGCGAGTTGGAGAGTGTGGTAATGGCTGATCGTGAGGTCGGAACCGTCAAGTGGTTCAATGACGCCAAGGGTTATGGATTCATTCAACGCGACAGCGGTCCGGACGTTTTCGTCCACTACCGCGCCATTCGTGGCGAAGGTCACCGCTCCCTGGTTGAAGGCCAGAAAGTGGAGTTCTCGGTGATCCAGGGTCAGAAAGGCCTGCAGGCGGAAGACGTCTCCAAGGTCTGAGCCCCCGAAGACAAAGGCCCGTCGCGAGACGGGCCTTCGTTTTCCAGCCGGCGCCTGGCACCCGGCTCTTCAGCAACGACGCCGCGCATCGCGCCAGCGTCGTTTTCGTGCTTCAGCCGGTTCGCCAGGTGATCTCGGCGACGCCCTCGGCGGTCACCTTCAGCCAGCGGTCGGCGTCTTCCTCGCCCTGTTCTTCGCTCCAGCTGCCCGGTGCGCAGCGCACCTCCACGCCCAGCGCGGCGTTGGCCGCCCTGGCGCAGGCCAGGTCGTCGTCCCAGGGCGTGGCGTCGCTGTCGATGAACAGGCTGTGCCACTTGCCCACCGCCTGCGGCAGCCAGGTCAGCGGGATCATCCCGTTCGGGCTGTCGGCCAGGCACTTGAAGGTCTCGCCCTGGCGCCGCCACTCGCTGCAGGGGCCCAGCGCCTCGGCCAGCCAGGCGCCGACGGCGGCCTGGTCGGCGTCCTTCAGGTAGATCTCGATATCCGGTTGGCGCATGGGCGTCCTCGTCAGGGTTTTTGGCGTTCCAGCCAATCGTAGCGCACCGCCACAGTGACCTCGAAGGGCTCGGCGAGGATGCGCTCGCGGCGCTGCGGGTTGACCCGCCAGCCGTGGGGCGTCATCGCCAGCAGGGTTTCGCGGGCTTCGCGGCTGTCCAGGGCCAGGCGGAAATTCAGGCTTTCCGTATGGGCCAGGGCCAGGCTTGGCGGCAGGTCGGCCAGGTGCTTGTCGTCGACGTACTCGCGCACCTCGTCGTACAGGCGCTGGCGCAGTTCCAGCAGGTGGTCGCGGCCCGGGCCCAGGCGCAGCACGCCGCCGCCGGGGGCCAGCAGGCGCGCGGCCTCGTTCCAGTCGATGGGGCTGAACACGCTGGCCAGCAATTGGCAACTGGCGTCTGCCAGCGGCACCCGGGCCATGCTGGCGACCATCCAGGTCAACTGCGGGGCGCGGCGGCAGGCGGCTTTCACCGCCTCGCGGGAGATGTCCAGGGCGTAGCCGTCGCTGGCGGGCAGGGCCTCGGCGAGCTGGGCCGTGTAGTAGCCCTCGCCGCAGCCGATGTCGAGCCAGCGCGCCGGCGCGCGTTCGGCGGCAAGCTCGGCCAGGCGCCGGGCCAGAGGGGCGTAGTGGCCGGCGCCGAGGAACTGGCGGCGGGCCTCGACCATGGCGGCGTTGTCGCCCGGGTCGCGGCTTTTCTTGTGCTGCACCGGCAGCAGGTTCAGGTAGCCCTGGCGCGCGCGGTCGAAACTGTGCCCGGCGGGGCACTTCACGCTGTTGTCGAGGTGTTCCAGCGGCGCCTGGCAGATCGGGCAGGTGAGCATCTCAGTCCTTGCGCTCCGTGCGCAGCGGGCTCAGCACGGTGAGCAGTGGCAGGCTGCGCTGGCGCAGGTTGAGCTGGTAGCTGCGCAGGGCGTAGCGCCGCTCCGGGGCCGGCACCGGCGGTGGGATGTCGGGTTGGGTGGCGGCCAAGCAGAAGCCTTTCTTCACGTCTTTCATGCCAGCAGCCGCACCAGGGTCTGGTAGTAGATTTCGCTCAGCAGGTCGAGGTCGCTGGCCAGCACCCGCTCGTTGACCTGGTGGATGGTGGCGTTGACCGGGCCCAGCTCGACCACCTGGGTGCCCAGGGTGGCGATGAAGCGCCCGTCCGAGGTGCCGCCGGAGGTCGAGGGGGTGGTCTGCCGGCCGGTGACCGCCTGGATGCTGGCGGCCACGGCGTCGAGCAGCTCGCCCGGCTCGGTGAGGAACGGCAGTCCGGACAGCGCCCAGTCGATGTGCCAGTCCAGGCCGTGCTTGTCGAGGATGGCGGCGACGCGCTGCTGCAGCCCCTCCGGGATGGATTCGGTGGAGAAGCGGAAGTTGAACACCACCACCAGCTCGCCGGGGATGACGTTGGTGGCGCCGGTGCCGCCGTTGATGTTGGAGATCTGGAAGCTGGTCGGCGGGAAGAAGGCGTTGCCGTCGTCCCAGTGCTCGGCGGCCAGTTCGGCCAGGGCCGGGGCGGCCAGGTGGATGGGGTTCTTCGCCAGGTGCGGGTAGGCCACGTGGCCCTGCACGCCACGCACCTTGAGGGTGGCGCCGAGGGAACCGCGGCGGCCGTTCTTGACCACGTCGCCGACCAGGGTGGTGCTCGACGGTTCGCCGACGATGCACCAGTCCAGGCGCTCGTTGCGCGCGCGCAGGCGCTCGACCACGGCCTTGGTGCCGTGCTGCGCCGGGCCTTCCTCGTCGCTGGTGATCAGGTAGGCGATGCTGCCGCGGTGGTCCGGGTGCTCGGCGACGAAGCGCTCGGTGGCGATGATCATCGCCGCCAGGCTGCCCTTCATGTCCGCTGCGCCGCGCCCACAGAGCATGCCGTCGGCGTCGATCAGGGCGTCGAACGGCTGGTGCTGCCAGGCCTGCTCGGGGCCGGTGGGGACCACGTCGGTGTGGCCGGCGAAGCACAGCACCGGGCCTTCGCCGCCGTCACGGCCGGCACGGCGGGCCCAGAAGTTGTCCACTTCTTCGATGCGCATCGGCTCCAGGTCGAAGCCGCAGGCGGCCAGGCGCTGCATCATCAGCTGCTGGCAGTCGGCATCGACGGGGGTGACGGAGGGCCGGCGGATCAGCTCGCAGGCGAGGGCCAGGGTCGGCGACAGGGACATGGGCAAGGCATCCAGGGTGAAACGGAAAAGGCGCACATCTTAAAGCAAAAGCGCGGGGACAGCGCGTCGTCTGGTCGCAGCGGTTTCCCTGGCAGGATGCGCGTAGGGGCGAAGAGTCCGTTCGCGAGCAAGCTCGCTCCTACGATGCCTCCGACTCCGGGCCCACCTGTAGGAGCGGGGTACGGGGGATGGCGTAGGAGCGGATCTCATCCGCGAAACGCGCCGGGGTGTCCGGCTATCGCGGACAAGGTCCGCTCCTACCGTATGAGCGAGCATGGCTTTTCGTAGGATGGTGTTGAGCGAAGCGATACCCATCGCCATGACCGCATGGGTATCGCCAAGGCTCAACCCATCCTACGAAAAGCGCCTGGCCGTTCAGCCCACCTGCTCGGAACCGCTCAGCGCTTCTTCCTCGCGCGGGCGCGGCAGCGAGGAGAGCAGGGCCATGATCAGCGCCGCCAGGTACGGCAGCGACTGCACCAGCAGCATCACCACCCAGAACATCAGGTCCGGGCTGGGCACGCCTTGCACCAGCACGATGCCGGCCGCGGCGCCCCACAGCAGGAGCATGATGAAGACTTCCTCGCGGGCCTCCGCCAGGGCCACCAGCAGGCCGTGGCTGGAGCGCATCTTCGGCGTGCGGAAGAACGGGATGGAGCGGGTGACGAAGCCGTACAGCACCGCCTTGGCGATGGTGTGCGACAGCGACAGCCCGGCCAGCGCGGCGAACAGCGCGTCGCGCAGGTTCACGCCCACGGTGCGGCGGTAGAGGAAGAGGATCTTGCCGACCTTGAAGGCGAACAGCGTCAGCGGCAGGATCGCGAAGATCAGCAGCGGCGGGTCGACGCGCTTGGGCACGATGATCATCGCCGCCGACCAGAGCAGCGCGCCGAGGGTGAAGAAGATGTTCATGCCGTCGGCGATCCACGGCAGCCAGCCGGCGACGAAGTGGTAGCGCTGGCCGCCGGTCAGCTTGCTGCCGTCCGGGCCGCGGCCGCGCAGCAGGGCGTCGGTGTGGCGCTTCATGATCTGGATGGCGCCATAGGCCCAGCGGAAGCGCTGCTTCTTGAAGTCGATGAAGGTGTCGGGCATCAGGCCCTTGCCGTAGCTGCGCTCGAAGTAGGCCGCCGAGAGGCCGCGCTCGAACACCCGCAGGCCCAGCTCGGCGTCTTCGGTGATACACCATTCGGCCCACTTCAGCTCGTCCAGCACCTGGCGCCGGACCATGGTCATGGTGCCGTGCTCGATGATCGCGTCGCGGTCGTTGCGGGTGACCATGCCGATGTGGAAGAAGCCCTTGTACTCGGCGTAGCACAGGCGCTTGAAGGCGCTCTCGTGCTGGTCGCGGTAGTCCTGCGGCGACTGCACCACGGCGATCTGCGGGTCGGCGAAGTGCGGCACCATGTGCTTGAGCCAGTCCGGCTCGACGCAGTAGTCGGAGTCGATCACCGCGATCACCTCGGCGTCGGGCGCGACGAACTGCAGTGCGTAGTTCAGCGCGCCGCCCTTGAAGCCGGCCAGGGGCGCCACGTGGAAGAAGCGGAAGCGCGGGCCGAGCAGTTCGCAGTGGGCCTGCACCGGCTCCCACACGGCCGGGTCCTTGGTGTTGTTGTCGATCACCAGGACCTCGAAGTCCGGGTAGTCGAGCCTGGCCAGGGCGTTCAGCGTCTCCTTGAGCATCTCCGGCGGCTCGTTGTAGCAGGGCACGTGGATGGAGACCTTGGGCCGGTAGGCGTCGGCCGCGGTGACCGGCAGGAACAGGCGGCGGCGCTTGCGCGTCCACACGGCCTCGGCCAGCTCGTGGGCCTCGGTGAACAGCACTATCACCACGCCCAGCGCGCCTATGCCCAGCAATACGCCGACGGTGATGCTGAACCAGGTGCTGTACTGCTGGCTGTAGTCGTAGCCGATCCACACCAGGATGGACGCGCAGACGAACGAGACCACGGCGAGGAAGGTCCGCCCGCGCTGGCGCAGGGCGCTGCTGTCGATCAGCAGCAGGGTGAAGGTGAGCAGCGCCAGCACCACCGAGGCGATGGCCAGCACGCGCCACTTGGGAATGGCTACCACCGGGCCCTGGAAGTTGAACTTCGGTTGGCGCGCGGCATTGAACACGCCCCAGTAGGCGCCCACCGAGCCTTCGTCGGTGTATTTCCACGGCTGGTCGAAGGCCTCGACCACGAAGTAGTTGTAGCCCTTCTTGTTCAGCGCGTTGGTCAGTTCGCGCAGGTAGATGGCCTGGTCGGCCTGGGTGGCGGTGGCGCCGCCGCGCATGCGGCCGTTGCTGGGCCAGCCGACCTCGGCCAGCAGCAGCGGCTTTTTCGGAAACTTCAGGCGCAGGTCGCGGGCACGGTCCAGGACGAACTGCACCGAATCCTGCATGGGTACGAATTCCCAGTAGGGCAGCACGTGGGCGGCGATCAGGTCGACGTGCAGGGCCAGCTCCGGGTACTTCTCATAGATGTGCCACTGCTCGGCGGTGGTCACCGGCACCTTCACCGCGGCGCGGACGCGGTCGAGGTAGCCGATCAGCTGGTCCTTGGTGACTTCGCGGCGGAACAGTGCCTCGTTGCCGACTATCACCCGCACCACGCTGCGCGAGCGGTTGGCGATCTCGATGCCGCGGGCGATCTCCGCCTCGTTCTCGGCCTCGTCGGCGCTGATCCAGATGCCCAGGCTGACGCGCATCCCGTACTCCTCGGCGAGGAAGGGGATGTCGGAAAGGCTGCCCTTGGTCGAGTAGGTGCGGATGTTCTCGGTCATCCGCGAGACCTGCTCCAGGTCCGAGCGGATCTGCTCGTCGCTGGGGAAGCGGCCGCTCTGCGGGCTCTGGTCCAGGCGGAAGGGCGAGAAGGAGAAGCCGGAGATGCTTTCCGGCCAGTCCGGCGCGCTCACCGGGCGGTTGTACAGGGCCCAGACGCCGGTGAGCAGGGCGGCCAGGGCGACCAGCACGACCAGGTTGAGGCCGAATTTGCGTGATGGCATGGAGCGATCGGGTTCCTGTCGGTGTTTCGGGGCCGGGAACGGGTCGGCGCGCATCCTACCCCGCACCCCCCTGGGTGTATAGCTCCCGTCCGGCGCTCCGGGGCCGGCGTAGAATGTCCCGGGTAGCCGGCGCCGGTCTTGCCGGGCGTCAATTCGGCCGGTCCTGGCGGCCGCCTTCCTATAGAATGCCGGGCGTTTTTTGCGGAGACACTGTGATGGTAGTGGACGATCAGCGTTTCGGTGGCATCGCCCGCCTGTACGGCACCCGGGGCCTGGAGCGCCTGGCCGCGGCCCACGTGGCGGTGGTCGGCATCGGCGGCGTCGGCTCCTGGGCGGCCGAGGCGCTGGCGCGCAGCGGCGTCGGCGAGATTTCCCTGTTCGACCTGGACGACGTCTGCGTGACCAACACCAACCGCCAGGTCCACGCCCTGGAAGGCGCCGTGGGCAAGCCCAAGGTGGCGGTGATGGCCGAGCGCATCCGCGCCATCAACCCGGCGTGCAAGGTCCACGCGGTGGCGGACTTCGTCACCCGCGAGAGCATGGCCGACTGCATCACCACTGACATGGACTTCGTCATCGACTGCATCGACAGCGTGCCGGCCAAGGCGGCGCTGATCGCCTGGTGCAAGCGGCGCAAGATCCAGATCGTCACCACCGGCGGCGCCGGTGGCCAGGTCGACCCGACGCAGGTGCAGGTGGCCGACCTGAACAAGACCTTCAACGACCCGCTGGCGGCCAAGGTGCGCTCGCTGCTGCGCCGCGACTACAACTTCTCGCGCACGCCGGGGCGGCATTACAGCGTGCCCTGCGTGTTCTCCACCGAGCAACTGCGCTACCCGAAGCCGGATGGCAGTGTGTGCCAGGCCAAGGGGTTCGTCGGGGAAGGGGTGAAGCTGGACTGCGCGGGTGGTTTCGGGGCGGTGATGATGGTTACGGCCACCTTTGGCATGGCTGCGGCGGCCAGGGCTGTGGATAAGTTGGTGGCGGGGGCGCGGCGGCCTTCGGAGCGTAGCGCGGCTGGAAATCCCTCTTAACGCGAACGGTGCTCACCTGTTATCGAGGTGTCTGCTGTTACTCCGCTCCCTCTCCCTAACCCTCTCCCTTCAGGGAGAGGGCTGGGGAGAGGGGGCGGACTTCGATATCGCTCCGGAGTTGAGCTTGACTCCGTTGCTCGCGAGCAAGCTCGCTCCTACGAAATGAGTTCGCGCATGCGTTGGAGCACCGCATTCAGGCCATTGCTGCGTGACGGGGACAGTTGACGACCCAGGCCTAGTTCGTTGAACCACTGCCCCAGGTCCAGTTGCGCCAGTTCCTCCCCCGGCAACCCCTGCACCCGCACCAACAGCAGCGCGATCAGCCCGCGCAGCAGGCGCGCGTCGCTGGTGGCGCGGAAGTGCCAGGCGCCATCGCGCTGTTCGGCCACCAGCCAGACCAGGCTTTCGCAGCCATGGATGCGGTTGGTTTCGCTGCGTTCCAACTCGTCCAGCGGCTCCAGCCTGTCGCCCCATTGCATCAGCAGGCGCGCGCGCTGTTCCCAGGAGGCTTGCCCGGCGAAGGCTTCCAGCGCCTGGCGGGCGGCTTCGGGCAGGCTCATCGCAGCAGTTCCAGGGCGCCGTCGAGGGCGCGGAAGAAGCGCTCCAGGTCGGCGCCGTCGTTGTACAGTCCCAGGGACACGCGGATGGCGCCGGGCAGGCCCAGGCGCTTGAGCAGCGGCATGGCACAGTGGTGCCCGGCGCGCACCGCCACGCCCTGTTCGGTGAGCAGGTGGGCGAGGTCGGCGCTGTGTACGTCCCGCACCACGAAGCTGGCCAGCGCCGCCTGGGGTTCGCCCAGCAGGCGCACGCCGTCGCGGGCGCGCAGCCCGGCCAGCAGTTGGGCGTGCAGCAGGGCCTCGTGGGCGGCCATTTCCGCGGCGTCCTGGCGGGCCAGCCAGTCGAGGCTGGCGCCCAGGCCGATCACTGCGCCTATGGCCGGAGTGCCGGCTTCGAAGCCCAGCGGCGCCGGGCGGAAGTGCGCGCTTTGGTAGTCGGCGTTCTGCACCATCTCGCCGCCGAACTGCCAGTGGCGCAGGCGCGCCAGCGCGTCCGCGCGGCCCCAGAGCAGGCCCAGGCCCTCGGGGCCGTAGAGCTTGTGGCTGGAGAACACGTAGAAGTCGCAGCCCAGGGCGGACAGGCTGTGCCGGCCATGGACCACGCCCTGGGCGCCGTCCACCACGCTCAGCGCGCCTTGCGCGCGGGCCAGGGCCAGCAGCTCCGGCAGTGGCTGCCAGGTGCCGAGCACGTTGGACAACTGGCTCACGGCGAGCAGGCGGGTGCTCGGGCCGATCAGCTGCCTGGCGGCCTCCAGGTCGATGACCCCGCGGTCGTCCAGCGGCAGCACCACCAGTTTCGCTCCGCGGCGCAGCGCCAGTTGCTGCCAGGGCAGCAGGTTGGCGTGGTGCTCCAGGGCGCTGATGGCGATCTCGTCGCCTTCGCCGAACAGCGGCTCCAGGCCGTAGGCCAGCAGGTTCAGGGCCTCGGTGGCGCCGTGGGTGAACACCAGTTGTTCCGGGCTGCCGGCGTCCAGCCATTGCGCCAGGCGTGTGCGCGTCGCCTCGAAGGCACGGGTGGCGCGTTCGCCGGGAAGGTGCTGGGCGCGATGGACGTTGGCCGCTCCGCTGGCGTAGTAGCCGGCCAGGGCGTCGAGCATGGCCTGGGGCTTCTGCGCGGTGGCGGCGCTGTCGAGGTAGGTCTGCTCCTCGGCTGCCAGCGCGGCGAGGGCAGGGAAGGCGGAACGCCAGGGGGAATGGAGAGCCATAAGCTGCAAGCCTCAAGCTGCAAGCCGAAGTGCCTTTTGCAGCTTAGGGCTTGCAGCTTGCCGCTACTCGTTTCAGTTATGCGCGTGCAGCGCTTCGTTCAGCTCGATGGCGGTCTTGTTGGTCTTGCACTCCACCGCACCGGTCTGCGAGTTGCGGCGGAACAGCAGGTCCGGCTGGCCGGCCAGGTCGCGGCCCTTGACCACCTTGACCAGGTTGTTCTGGTCGTCCAGCAGCGCCACCTTGGTGCCGGCGGTGACGTACAGGCCGGCTTCGACGATGTTGCGGTCGCCCAGCGGGATGCCGATGCCGGCGTTGGCGCCGATCAGGCAGCCTTCGCCGACGCTGATGACGATGTTGCCGCCGCCGGACAGGGTGCCCATGGTCGAGCAGCCGCCGCCCAGGTCCGAACCCTTGCCGACGAACACGCCGGCGGAGACGCGGCCTTCGATCATGCCCGGGCCTTGGGTGCCGGCGTTGAAGTTGACGAAGCCTTCGTGCATCACGGTGGTGCCTTCGCCGATGTAGGCGCCCAGGCGCACGCGGGCGGTGTCGGCGATGCGCACGCCGGCCGGGACCACGTAGTCGGTCATTTTCGGGAACTTGTCCACCGAGAAGACTTCCAGCAGCTTGCCCTTCAGGCGCGCTTCGAGTTGCAGCTCGGCCAGTTCGGCCAGGTCGATGGCGCCGATGTTGGTCCAGGCCACGTTCGGCAGCAGCGGGAAGATGCCCGACAGGTTGACGCCATGCGGCTTGACCAGGCGGTGCGAGAGCAGGTGCAGCTTCAGGTAGGCCTCGGGAGTGGAGGCGGGGGCGGCGTCTTCGGCCAGCAGGGTGGCGACCAGCGGCTTCTGGCTTTCGGCCAGGCGGTTGAGCAGGGCGGCCTGGACCGGGGCGATGGTCTTCAGCGCGTCGGCCAGTTGGTAGGCCTGCTGGTTGCTGAAGGCAATGGCCTGGTTGCCGTTCTCGTAACCGAGGATCGGCGCGACGGCGGCGACCAGCTCGGCGGCCGGGTTCAGCAGCGGTTGCGCGTAGAAGACTTCCAGCCAGGCGTCCTGGCGGTTCTGGGAGCCGACGCCGAAGGCCAGGCTGAAGAGGGATTGGGACATGTGTGGTTCCTCGAAAAAACGGTAAAAAAAGTATCAGGCCAGCGCGGCGGCGTAGGCGTCGGGCTTGAAGCCGACCAGGGTGCGGTCGCCAAGGTCCAGCACCGGACGCTTGATCATCGACGGCTGGGCGAGCATCAGCTCGATCGCGCGGGACTCGTCGAGGTCGGCTTTCTGCGCCTCGTCGAGCTTGCGGAAGGTGGTGCCGGCGCGGTTCAGGACCGTCTGCCAGCCATGCTCGGCGCACCATTGTTCAAGGTGCGCGCGGTCTATTCCGCTAGTCTTGTAGTCGTGGAAGGCATAGTCGACGCCGTGTTCCTCAAGCCAGGTGCGGGCTTTCTTCATGGTGTCGCAGGCCTTGATTCCATAGATGGTCCGCTGGGTCATGGGCGGCGCTCCTCGTCGTTCCTTTGGCAAGCGCGGGATTATGCCATTTTCCCGTGAACTTGCGGGGGCGGGGAGGGCGGGACGATTCTTTTGCGATTGCAATAGTCTATTGCTCGCCCGGGGGCTGATGGAGAGCGTCTCTGGATGTTCAAATGGAGCGCCGCGAACTGGCGACTGGGAGATCGTCGATGCAAACCGTTTATACCGTGCTCATCCTGCTGCTGGTGGTCGGGGGCACGCGCCTGCTGGCGCAACTGCTGCCCTTGCCGCTGCCGCTGATCCAGATCGCCTCGGGGGCGGTCCTGGCCTGGCCCAGCCTGGGGTTGCACGTGGCGCTGGACCCGGAGCTGTTCATGTTCCTGTTCATTCCGCCGCTGTTGTTCGCCGATGGCTGGCGCATGCCCAAGGGCGAGTTCTGGCAGATGCGCTGGCCGATCCTGACCATGGCCTTCGCCCTGGTGCTGTTCACCGTGGCTGGCGGTGGCGCCTTCATCCATCTGCTGATTCCCGAGATTCCCTGGGCCGCCGCCTTCGCCCTGGCTGCGGTGCTGTCGCCCACCGACGCCCTGGCGGTATCGGCGATCGCCCAGAACCGCCTGCCGCGGCGGCTGATGCACGTGCTGCAGGGCGAGGCGCTGATGAACGACGCCTCGGGCCTGGTGGCCTTCAAGTTCGCGGTGGCCGCGGCCATGACCGGCGCCTTCTCGCTGCTCGACGCCAGCCTGAGCTTCCTCCTGGTGGCGATTGGCGGCCTGGCCTGCGGCGTGGTGCTGAGCTGGCTGCTGGGGCGCATCCGCGCCTGGATGATCCGCCGCGGCTGGGACGACCCGGCCACCCACGTGGTGCTCATGCTGCTGTTGCCCTTCGCCGTCTACATGGTCGCCGAGGAGCTGGGCGTCTCCGGCATTCTCGCGGCGGTGGCGGCGGGCATGATGCAGAGCTGGACCGACCTGCTGCCGCGGCAGACCCATACCCGCGTGCTCAACCGCAGCGTCTGGTCGATGCTGGAGTTCGCCTTCAACGGCGTGGTGTTCCTGCTGCTGGGCCTGCAACTGCCGGACATCCTCAAGTCGGTGACGCACCACGCCGGCGACAGCCTGTGGCGTTCCTCGCAACTGCTGTTCTACGTGCTGGCGGTGTACGCCGTGCTGATCCTGCTGCGTTTCGCCTGGGTCTGGTGCTACTGGAAGCTGTCTCTGCGCTTCGAGCGCTGGTGGGGCATCGAGCTGGGCGGCAAGCCCGGCGAGCCGGTGCTGCGGCTGTCGGCGATCTCGGCGCTGGGCGGGGTGCGCGGGGCGGTGACACTGGCCGGCGTGCTGTCGGTGCCGCTGCTGCTGGGCAGCGGCGAGGCCTTCCCGCAGCGCGACCTGATCATCTTCATCGCCGCCGGGGTGATCCTGGTGTCGCTGCTGGCGGCCACCCTGGGCCTGCCGGCCTTGCTCAAGGGGCTGCCGGTGGCCAGCAACGACCAGTCCGAACTGGAGTACCGCTCGGTATGGCGGCGCACCGCGGTGGCGGCCATCCGCATGCTGGAGAAGGAGGAAATGCCGGCCGGCGAGAAGGTGGATGCCGAGGAGGCCGCGCGGCTGGCGGAGGTGAAGGCGCGGTTGATGGCCGAGTACCGCCAGCAGCTCGATCCGGCTCCGGACAGCGCCGAGGCGCGGGAGCGGGCGCGCAGCCTGGAACTGGCCGACCAGGCCCTGCGCATCAAGGCGCTGCGCACCCAGCGCCTGGAGCTGTATCAGCTGCGCCGGGAGAACCTGGTGGACGACGAGACCATGCGCAAGGTGCTCGGCGACCTGGACTCCCAGGAGGCCTGGCTGACCAGCAAGGCGGGGCGGTGGGTGTAGGGCCGCTACAGGCGGCTCTGAGGTTGACCACGGCGCGGGCTGTGGCCCAGGTGAGGCGGCGTATAACCGCGAACGGTTATACGCCCTACGTCGCGGGCGGGCCTGGTGTAGGGCGGATAACGTTCGACGTTATCCGCCGTTTGGCCTTGGCTACAGGCGGCTCCGGGTTTGATCTGGGCGTAGGAGGCTCTTCGTAGGAGCGAGGGGGACGCCTAGTCCTTGCTCGCGAACGAACCCCCCAGCGGAGTCTGTTCGCGAGCAAGCTCGCTCCTACAGGGGCGGGGAGGGCGTTACCTGGCCTGGACGAAACGCTTGATGCGTTCGGCCGCTTCCACGCATTCCGCCAGCGGGGCGACCAGGGCCATGCGCACTCGGTTGGCGCCGGGGTTCTCGCCGTTCACTTCGCGGGACAGATAGGAGCCCGGCACCACGGTGACGTGCTGCTGGTCGAACAGGCCACGGCAGAACTCGGTGTCGGCGATGGGCGTTTTCGCCCACAGGTAGAAGCTGCCGTCCGGGCGCTGCACGTCGAGCACGCCGGCGAGGATGTCCAGCACCGCGGCGAACTTCTCGCGGTACAGGTCGCGGTTGGCGCGCACGTGGTCTTCGTCCTGCCAGGCGGCGATGCTGGCCAGTTGGGTCTGCACCGGCATGGCGCAGCCGTGGTAGGTGCGGTACAGGAGGAATTTCTTCAGCACCTCGGCGTCGCCGGCGACGAAGCCCGAGCGCAGGCCCGGCAGGTTGGAGCGCTTGGACAGGCTGTGGAACACCACGCAGCGCTTGAAGTCCGAGCGGCCCAGTTCGACGCAGGCGCTGAGCAGGCCGGGCGGCGGGTTCTGCTCGTCGAAGTACAGCTCGCTGTAGCACTCGTCGGCGGCGATCAGGAAGTCGTGCTCGTCGGCCAGGGCGATCAGCTTCTTCAATTCGGCGAGGGGGACAAGCGCGCCGGTGGGGTTGCCCGGGGAGCAGAGGAAGAGGATCTGGCAGCGCTGCCAGACGTCCGCCGGCACCGCGTCGAAGTCCGGATTGAAGCCGTTCCCGGCGCGGCAGGCCAGGTAGTGCGGTTGCGCGCCGGCCAGCAAGGCCGCGCCTTCGTAGATCTGGTAGAAGGGGTTGGGGCTGATCACCAGGCCGTTCTTGCTGCGGTCCACTACCGCCTGGGTGAAGGCGAACAGCGCCTCGCGGGTGCCGTTCACCGGCAGCACGTGGCGGGCGGCGTCCAGCCAGCCTGCGGGGACGCCGAAGCGGCGCTCGCACCAGGCGGCGATGGTTTCGCGCAGCGCCGGCAGGCCCAGGGTAGTCGGGTACACCGCCAGTTGGTCGAGGCTGTCGGCCAGGGCCTTGGCGACGAATTCCGGCGAGCGGTGCTTGGGCTCGCCGATGGACAGCGCAATGTGCGGCAGCCCGGCCGGCGGCTGGGCGCCGGCGAGCAGGGCGCGGAGCTTCTCGAAGGGGTAGGGCTGGAGCAGGTCGAGGTCTGGGTTCATGTGAATCGCTCGTCAGATGCTGATGCGGACCGGAACGGTTTCCTGGCCGTTGGCCTGTGAAAGCTGCTCGACCAGGGCCGCCTGCAGTCGCTTGCACAGGTCCGGGTCGGAGAGTGGCTGGTTGTGCGCGTCGGTGACGTAGAACACGTCCTCCACGCGCTCGCCGAGGGTGGCGATCTTGGCGTTGCGCACCGACAGGTCGAAGTCCAGGAACAGCCCACCGATGCGCGCCAGCAGGCCCGGGCGGTCGGGGGCGATGACCTCGAGCACGCTGACCTGGCGCGAGGCGTCGGTGGAAATGGTCACCAGCGGCGCGAAGGCGAAGTGCTTGAGCTGCCGGGGCACGCGGCGCTGGATGATGTTCGGGTAGTCGTCGGGGTTCTTCAGCGCGTCCACCAGGCCCTGGCGGATTTCGGCGATGCGCTGGGGATTGTCGCCGATCGAGCCGCCATCGGCGTCGAGCACTATGTAGGTGTCGAGGGTGAACAGGCTGGTGGAGGTGATGATCCGCGCGTCCTGGATGTTCAGGTTGAGCTGGTCCATCGCCGCCACGGTCACGGCGAAGAAGTCGTGCTGGTCGGCGGCGTAGATGAAGATCTGCGTGCCGCCCTCGAACTCGCGCTGGGTGGTTTCCTTGATCAGCACCAGCGGCGTGCCGTCGTCCGGGTGCTGGAGGATGGCCTCGGTATGCCAGGCCACGTCGGCGGCGCTGTGGCGCAGGAAGTAGTCGTCGCCCAGCTGGCTCCAGAGCTGCTCGGCGTCGTCCTGGTCGATGCCGTCGCGGACCAGGATGTCGATGGCCGCGCTCTGCGTCTGGCGGATCTGCTCCTCGCGGTCCAGCGGGTTCTCCAGGCCGCGGCGCAGGGCGCGCTTGGTCTCGGTGTAGAGCTGGCGCAGCAGGCTGGCGCGCCAGGAGTTCCACAGGCTCGGGTTGGTGGCGTTGATGTCGGCCACGGTGAGCACGTAGAGGTAGTCCAGGCGCGTCTGGTCGCCGACCAACTGGGCGAAGTCGAAGATCACCTGCGGGTCGGAGAGGTCCTTGCGCTGCGCGGTGGTGGACATCACCAGGTGGTTCTGCACCAGCCAACTGACCAGTTGGGTGTCCCACTGCGGCAACTGGTGGCGCTGGCAGAACAGCTCGGCGTCCACCGCGCCCAGCTCGGAATGGTCGCCGCCACGGCCCTTGGCGATGTCGTGGTAGAGCCCGGCGAGGTAGATCAGCTCCGGCTTGGGCAGGCGCTCCATGATCTTGCTGGCCAGCGGGTACTTCTCGGCCATGTCCGGGCGCTGCAGCTTGCGCAGGTGCTTGATCAGGTTGAGGGTGTGGGCGTCCACCGTATAGATGTGGAACAGGTCGTGCTGCATCTGCCCGATGATCAGGCCGAACTCCGGCAGGTAGCGGCCGAGGATGCCGTAGCGGTTCATCCGCCGCAGGTTGCGATGGATGCCTTCGCGGCACTTGAACAGCTCGATGAACAGGCTGGTGTTGCGGATGTCGTGGCGGAAGTCGTCGTCGATCAGGTGCCGGCTGTCGCGCAGCAGGCGAATGGTGTCGGCGCGCACGCCCTTGATCGCCGGGTGCTGGGCCATCAGCACGAAGATTTCCAGGAGGGCGAAGGGGGTGCGCTTGAAGACGTTGGCGTTGGTCACCTCCAGGTAGCCGTCGCGGACCTGGAAGCGGCTGTTCAGCGGCGTCACCTGGCCGCCTTCGCCGGCGCGCAGGATGACTTCCTCGAAGTGCTGCATGATCAGGTCGTTCAGCTCGGAGACCGCCATCACCACCCGGTAGTACTTCTGCATGAAGCGCTCGACGGCCAGCTTGGCGTCGTTGTCCTGGTAGCCGAGCATCCCGGCGATGCGCCGCTGGTGGTCGAACAGCAGGCGGTCCTCGGCGCGCCCGGCGAGCATGTGCAGGGCGTAGCGGACCTTCCAGAGGAATTCCTGGCAGGAGGCCAGCACGCTGGACTCGCTTTCCACCAGGAAGCCTTCCTTGACCAGCGCGTGCAGGTTGAGGCTGCCGAAGTGGCGGCGGGCCACCCAGAGGATGGTCTGGATGTCGCGCAGCCCGCCGGGCGAGCCCTTCACGTTGGGCTCCAGGTTGTATTCGGTGTCGTTGTATTTTGTGTGGCGGTGGATCTGTTCCTTGCGCTTGGCAAGGAAGAACTGGCCGCTGGGCCACATCTGGCTGCTGGCCGTGGCTTCGAGCATGCGCTGGCGCAGGTGGTCGGGACCGGAGATGGTCCGGCACTCCATCAGGTTGGTCACCACCGTCAGGTCGGCGCGCGCTTCCTCGGCGCATTCGGCCACCGAGCGCACGCTCTGGCCGACTTCCAGGCCGATGTCCCAGAGCAGGGTGAGGAAGCCCTCGATGGGCTCGCGGAAGACCTCCTGGTCCTCGCTGTCGAGCAGCACCAGGATGTCGATGTCCGAGTGCGGGTGCAGCTCGCCGCGGCCGTAGCCGCCCACCGCCACCAGGGCGATGTCGGCGTCCTCGCACCAGGCGAAGCGCTGCCAGGCCTGCTGCAGGATCTGGTCGACGAACCAGGCGCGGTCCTCGATCAGCCGGCGGATGTCACGGCCGCCGTTGAAGCGCGCGTCCAGCACCTCGTTGGCCTGGCGGATGGCCTTCTTGAAGGCGGGGATGGGGCTGGATTTGAGGGCCAGTTCCGCCTGGAACTGCCCAGGGTCGAACAACTCGGGATCCACCTGCGGCATGGCGGCCTTCCTGATTCTGGGATGGGGGAGGGCAGGGGCAAGTCATCGTCCGGGCCTGGGGCGCGTGGCGCCAGGCCCGGCGAGGGTGCCGGGCCGGGATTTCTATGTTCTACCCAGCCGTCGGCGAGATTGCAAACGCCGCTTACGCGCCGATGCGCGGGAAGCTCTCGTCGTTGCGCAGGGTGAGGATTTCGTAGCCGTCGGCAGTCACCAGCACGGTGTGCTCCCACTGGGCGGAGAGCTTGCGGTCCTTGGTGATGGCGGTCCAGCCGTCGCCCAGCAGGCGGGTTTCCGGGCGGCCCTGGTTGATCATCGGCTCGATGGTGAAGATCATCCCTTCCTTGAGTTCCAGGCCGGTGCCGGCGCGGCCGTAGTGCAGCACCTGGGGCTCCTCGTGGAACACCTTGCCGATGCCGTGGCCGCAGTACTCGCGGACCACCGAGAAACCGTTCTTCTCGGCGTACTTCTGGATCACCTCGCCGATGTCGCCCAGGCGCGCGCCGGGCTTGACCACGGAAATGCCCTTGTACATGCATTCCTGGGTGATCTGGCACAGGCGGTCGGCCCACTCCGGGGTCTTGCCCACCAGGAACATCTTGCTGGTGTCGCCGTGGTAGCCGTCCTTGATGACGGTGATGTCGATGTTGACGATGTCGCCTTCCTTGAGCGGCTTCTCGTTGGGGATGCCGTGGCAGACGACGTGGTTGATCGAGGTGCAGATGGACTTGGGGAAGCCCTTGTAGTTCAGGGGCGCGGGGATGGCCTGCTGGACGTTGACTATATAGTCGTGGCAGATGCGGTCCAGTTCGTCGGTGGTGACCCCGGGCTTGACGTGCTCGCCGATCATTTCCAGCACCTCGGCGGCCAGGCGGCCGGCGATGCGCATTTTCTCGATGTCTTCGGGCGTCTTGATGGTGACGGTCATTGGGATTTCCTGGGGCGGACGGCAAAAGCGATAGCTTACCATTTTCACGGGCGGCAGGCTCTATGGGGCTGGAGGCTGGAGGCTGGAGGCTGGAGGCTGGAGGCTGGAGGCTGGAGGCTGGAGGCTGGAGGCTGGAGCGAGGAGTGCCTGCTCTTGTAGGAGCGAGCTTGCTCGCGAACGGGACTCGCGCCTACGCCGTTCGCGAGCAAGCTCGCTCCTACGAAAAGCGAAAAGCGAAAAGCGAAGAGCGAAGAGCGAAGAGCGAAGAGCGAAGAGCGAAGAGCGGCGGTGCGTCGATCGCCTGTCGTCCGGCTTCCAGCTTCTAGCCTCCAGCGGCTTTGTGTGATATAAAGCGCCCCGCTTTTGCAGGCTATGGCCTGCTCGAGCCTAACCCACACATGCATCGACACGATGACCTGGGTGCCTTCTCGCCACGTGCGGAGGGTTGGTCATTGGGATGCATGGAGGCCCAACCCGACTTATCGAGGAACTATCATGTCCCAAGTCAACATGCGCGATATGCTGAAGGCCGGTGTGCACTTCGGCCACCAGACCCGTTACTGGAACCCGAAAATGGGCAAGTTCATTTTCGGCGCGCGCAACAAGATCCACATCATCAACCTGGAAAAGACCCTGCCGCTGTTCAACGATGCCCTGACCTTCGTTGAGCGCCTGGCCTCGGGCAAGAACAAGATCCTGTTCGTCGGCACCAAGCGTTCCGCTGGCAAGATCGTTCGCGAAGAAGCCGCCCGTTGCGGCATGCCGTACGTCGACCACCGTTGGCTGGGCGGCATGCTCACCAACTACAAGACCATCCGTCAGTCGATCAAGCGCCTGCGCGAGCTGGAAACCCAGCAGCAGGACGGCACCTTCGACAAGCTGACCAAGAAAGAAGCCCTGATGCGCACCCGTGATCTGGAAAAACTGGATCGCAGCCTGGGCGGCATCAAGGACATGGGCGGCCTGCCGGACGCGCTGTTCGTGATCGACGTCGACCACGAGCGCATCGCCATCACCGAAGCCAACAAGCTGGGCATCCCGGTCATCGGCATCGTCGATACCAACAGCAGCCCGGACGGCGTCGACTACGTCATCCCCGGTAACGACGACGCCATCCGCGCCGTGCAACTCTACCTGGGTTCGATGGCCGAAGCCGTACTGCGCGGCCGTCAGAACGCCCAGGGCGGTGCCGACGAGTTCGTCGAAGAAGCGCCGGCCGAATCCGCCGAAGGCTGATTCCGGGACGTCCAGACGTCCAGCGGTGCGCAAAAAGGGGGCCTGGCCCCCTTTTTGCCACTCCCGAATTCCGCCCGGCCCGCCGGGCGATCTGGTTTTGAGAACCAACTCAAGAGGATTTGCAAATGGCAGAGATCACTGCAGCATTGGTTAAAGAACTGCGCGAGCGCACCGGCCAGGGCATGATGGAGTGCAAGAAGGCCCTGGTTGCCGCCGAAGGCGACATCGAGAAGGCCATCGACGACATGCGCGCTTCGGGCGCCATCAAGGCTGCCAAGAAGGCCGGCAACATCGCCGCCGAAGGTTCCATCGCGGTGAAAGTGGCCGACGACGCCAAGGCCGCCACCATCATCGAAGTCAACTCGCAGACCGACTTCCTGGCCCTGCAGGACGACTTCAAGAACTTCGTCGCCGCCAGCCTGGACAAGGCTTTCGCGCAGAAGCTGACCGACGCCGCTCCGCTGATCGCCGAGCAGGAGTCCGCCCGTGAAGCCCTGGTCGCCAAGTGCGGCGAGAACGTCAACATCCGTCGTCTGGCCCGCGCCGAAGGCGACGTGGTCGGCGCCTACCTGCACGGTCACCGCATCGGCGTACTGGTCACCCTGAAAGGCGGCAACGCTGAACTGGCCCGTGACATCGCCATGCACGTCGCCGCCAGCAACCCGCAGTTCCTGGACCCGTCGCAGGTTTCCGAAGACGCCGTGGCCAAGGAAAAGGAAATCTTCCTGGCGCTGAACGCCGACAAGATCGCCGGCAAGCCGGAAAACATCGTCGAGAACATGGTCAAGGGCCGCATCAACAAGTTCCTCGCCGAAGCCAGCCTGGTCGAGCAGCCGTTCGTCAAGGATCCGGAAGTCAAGGTCGGTGAACTGGCCAAGAAAGCCGGCGCCGAGATCGTCTCCTTCGTGCGCTTCGAAGTGGGCGAGGGCATCGAGAAGGCCGAGGCCGACTTCGCTGCCGAGGTTGCTGCTCAAGTAGCTGCGTCCAAGCAATAAGACGGTTTCCACCGTCGCCCCGGAAGAGGCTGCCCGCTCGCGCGTGCGGCCTCTTCGTCAAAGTGGGGAGACCATTCGGGGCGGTCTCCGCGGCTTCGCACCGTTCGTCGGTTCGCGGCGCTGCTAGCCTGGTAGGGCCAGGCTTCCCCGACAGGCGCCCGGACAGGCGCCCCGCATTCCACATCGCCGCAGGAGAAAAAGGTCATGGCTCAGCAGCTGAGCGCTCGTCAACCTCGCTATAAACGCATTCTTCTAAAACTGAGCGGCGAAGCCCTGATGGGCAGCGAAGAGTTCGGTATCGATCCGAAAGTCCTGGACCGCATGGCCCTGGAGATCGGCCAACTGGTCGGCATCGGCGTGCAGGTCGGCCTGGTCATCGGCGGCGGCAACCTGTTCCGCGGCGCGGCCCTGTCGGCGGCCGGCATGGACCGCGTCACCGGCGACCACATGGGCATGCTGGCCACCGTGATGAACGGCCTGGCCATGCGCGACGCCCTGGAGCGCTCCAACATCACCGCCATCGTCATGTCGGCCATCAGCATGGTCGGCGTCACCGACCACTACGACCGCCGCAAGGCCATGCGCCACCTCGCCAGCGGCGAAGTGGTGATCTTCTCCGCCGGTACCGGCAACCCCTTCTTCACCACCGACTCGGCCGCCTGCCTGCGCGCCATCGAAATCGATGCCGACGTGGTGCTGAAGGCGACCAAGGTCGATGGTGTGTACACTGCCGATCCGTTCAAGGACCCGAACGCCGAGAAGTTCGAGCGCCTGACCTACGATGAAGTGCTCGACCGCAAGCTGGGCGTGATGGACCTGACCGCCATCTGCCTGTGCCGCGACCAGAAAATGCCGCTGCGGGTGTTCAACATGAACAAGCCGGGCGCGCTGCTGAATATTGTTGTTGGTGGTGCCGAAGGCACCCTGATCGAGGAGGATTGACATGATCAACGAGATCAAGAAAGAAGCGCAGGAGCGCATGGGCAAGGCCCTGGAGGCCCTGGGTCACGCCTTCGCCAAGATCCGCACCGGCCGTGCGCACCCGAGCATCCTGGACAGCGTCATGGTGTCCTACTACGGCTCCGACACCCCGCTGCGCCAGGTCGCCAACGTCACCGTCGAGGATTCCCGCACCCTGGCCCTGAACGTGTTCGACAAGAGCATGATCCAGGCGGTCGAGAAGGCCATCATGACCTCCGACCTGGGCCTGAACCCGGCCACCGCCGGCACCACCATCCGCGTCCCCATGCCGGCCCTGACCGAGGAAACCCGCAAGGGCTTCACCAAGCAGGCCCGCGCCGAGGCCGAGCAGGCCCGCGTCTCCGTGCGCAACATCCGCCGCGACGCCCTGGCCCAGCTCAAGGACCTGCAGAAGGAAAAGGAAATCAGCGAGGACGAAGAGCGTCGCGCCGGGGACGAAGTGCAGAAGCTCACCGACAGGTTCGTCGCCGAGATCGACAAGGCCCTCGAGGCCAAGGAAACGGATCTGATGGCCGTCTGACGGCCAGGTTGCAGTCATGGACAAGACCAAGCAGGTGGCCGCGGTGCCACGTCACGTGGCCATCATCATGGACGGCAACAACCGCTGGGCGAAGAAGCGCCTGCTGCCCGGCGTTGCCGGGCACAAGGCCGGCGTCAGCGCGGTGCGTGCGGTGGTCAAGACCTGCGCCGAGGCCGGTGTCGAGGTCCTGACGTTGTTCGCCTTCTCCAGCGAGAACTGGCAGCGCCCGGTCGACGAGGTCGGCGCGCTCATGGAGCTGTTCCTCATGGCCCTGCGCCGCGAGGTGCGCAAGCTCGACGAGAACGGCATCCGCCTGCGCATCATCGGCGACCGCAGCCGCTTCCATCCGGAGCTGCAAGCCGCCATGCGCGAAGCGGAGAACCTCACCGCCGGCAACAAGGGGCTGCTGCTGCAGGTGGCGGCCAACTACGGCGGCCAGTGGGACATCACCCAGGCCGCCCAGCGCCTGGCCCGCGAAGTGCAGGCCGGGCACCTGGTGCCGGACGACATCACCCCCGAGCTGATCCAAGGTTGCCTGACCACCGGCGACCAGCCGTTGCCGGACCTGTGCATCCGCACCGGCGGCGAGCACCGCATCAGCAACTTCCTGTTGTGGCAGCTGGCCTACGCCGAGCTGTACTTCTCCGATCTCTACTGGCCGGACTTCAAGAGCGCGGCGATGCGCGAAGCGCTGGCCGACTATGCCACCCGCCAGCGTCGCTTCGGCAAGACCAGCGAGCAGGTGCAGGCCGAGGCCCCCCCGTCATGCTGAAACAACGGATCATCACGGCGCTGGTGCTGCTGCCCATCGCGCTGGGTGGTTTCTTCCTCCTCGATGGCCTCGCCTTCGCGCTGTTCATCGGCCTGGTGGTGACCCTCGGCGCCTGGGAATGGGCGCGCCTGGCCGGCTACAACGAGCAGCCGGCCCGCGTCGGCTATGCCGGCGTGGTCGCGCTGCTCATGCTGCTGCTGTACTGGCTGCCGCAGCTGGCCGGCGCCGTGCTGCTGCTGGCGGTGTTCTGGTGGCTGCTGGCGACCGTGATGGTGCTCACCTACCCGGACAGCGCCTCCAGATGGGGCGGCCGCTGGCGCCGCCTGCTGATCGGCCTGCTGATCCTGCTGCCGGCCTGGCAGGGGTTGGTGGTGCTCAAACAGTGGCCGCTGGCCAACTGGCTGATAGTCGCGGTCATGGTGCTGGTCTGGGCCGCCGACATCGGCGCCTATTTCTCCGGTAAGGCCTTCGGCAAGCGCAAGCTGGCGCCGCGGGTCAGCCCCGGCAAGAGTTGGGAAGGCTTCTACGGCGGCCTGGCGCTGAGCCTGGCGATCACCTTCGCGGTGGCCATCTACCGTGACTGGTCGGTGCGCGAACTGCTGCTGGCGCTGCCCTGCGCGGCCGTGGTGGTGGCGCTGTCGGTGGTCGGCGACCTGACCGAGAGCATGTTCAAGCGCGAATCGGGCCTGAAGGACAGCAGCAACCTGCTGCCCGGCCACGGCGGCGTCCTCGACCGCATCGACAGCCTGACCGCGGCCATCCCGGTCTTCACCGTGCTGCTCTGGGCCAGCGGTTGGGGCACGCCATGAGCGCGCCGCAGCAAGTCTGCGTGCTGGGGGCCACCGGCTCCATCGGCCTGAGCACCCTGGACGTCCTCGCGCGGCATCCGCAGCGCTACAGCGTCTTCGCCATCACCGGGCATTCCCGTCTCGCCGAGCTGGAGGCCCTGTGTTTGGCCCACCGGCCGCGTTTCGCGGTGGTCGCCAGCGACGAGCAGGCCCGCCATCTGCAGGGCGCCCTGCAGGCCGAAGGCCTGGCCACTCGCGTACTGGTGGGCGAGCCGGGGCTGTGCGAAGTCGCCGGCCATCCGGACGTGGACGTGGTCATGGCGGCCATCGTCGGCGCCGCCGGCCTCAAGCCGACCCTGGCGGCGGTGCAGGCCGGCAAGCGCGTGCTGCTGGCCAACAAGGAGGCGCTGGTGATGTCCGGCGCCCTGTTCATGCACGAAGTGCAGGCCCACGGCGCGGTGCTGCTGCCGATCGACAGCGAGCACAATGCCATCTTCCAGTGCATGCCCGGTGACTACGCCCGGGGCCTGGGCCAGGTCGGCGTGCGACGCATCCTGCTGACCGCCTCCGGCGGCCCGTTCCGCGAGACGCCGCTGGATCAACTGTCAGAAGTTTCCCCGGAGCAGGCCTGTGCCCACCCCAACTGGTCCATGGGGCGGAAGATTTCCGTCGACTCGGCCAGCATGATGAACAAGGGCCTGGAACTGATCGAGGCCTGCTGGCTGTTCGATGCCCCGCCGTCGAAGGTGGAGGTGGTGATCCATCCGCAGAGCGTGATCCATTCCCTGGTCGACTACGTGGATGGCTCGGTGCTCGCCCAGTTGGGCAACCCCGACATGCGCACACCCATCGCCCACGCCCTGGCCTGGCCCGAGCGCATCGACTCCGGGGTGTCGCCGCTGGATCTGTTCGGCATCGCCCGCCTGGACTTCCAGGCCCCCGACGAACAGCGCTTCCCCTGCCTGCGCCTGGCGCGTCAGGCGGCCGAGGCGGGCGGCAGCGCGCCGGCGATGCTCAATGCCGCCAACGAGGTGGCGGTGGCCGCATTCCTCGAACGGCGCATCCGTTTCACCGAGATCGCGGTTATCATCGACGAGGTGCTGAACCGCGAGGCTGCCGCGCCGGTCGAAAGCCTCGACGTGGTGCTGGAGGCCGACCGCCGTGCGCGCGAAGCCGCGCAGGCCTGGTTGCATGGGCGTGGTCGCTAGGCCCTGAGCCCTGGAGGTAGAGATGAGCGCACTTTACATGGTCGTCGGGCTGATCATCGCCCTTGGCGTCCTGGTGACATTCCACGAGTTCGGTCACTTCTGGGTGGCGCGCCGCTGTGGGGTCAGGGTGCTGCGCTTCTCGGTGGGCTTCGGCACGCCCCTGGTGCGCTGGCACGACCGCCACGGCACCGAATTCGTGGTGGCCGCCATTCCCCTGGGCGGCTACGTGAAGATGCTCGACGAGCGCGAGGGCGAGGTGCCCCTCGACCAGCTCGACCAGGCCTTCAACCGCAAGACGGTATTCCAGCGCATCGCCATAGTCGCGGCCGGCCCTGTGGCCAACTTCCTGCTGGCCATCCTGTTCTTCTGGATCCTCGCCATGCTGGGCACCCAGCAGGTGCGCCCGGTCATCGGCTCCATCGTGCCCGACAGCCCGGCGGCGCTGGGCGGCCTGGCCGCCGGCCAGGAAGTGCTGGCGGTGGATGGCGAGCCGGTGGACGGCTGGGCGGCGGTCAACCTGCGCCTGGTGCGGCGCCTGGGCGAGACCGGCGAGCTGAGCGTCAGTGTGCGCGAGCCGGGCTCCTCGGCGCAGAGCCTGCACCAGTTGCCGATCAAGGCCTGGCTGAAGAGCGCGGACAACCCCGATCCCATCGGCGGCCTGGGCATCCAGCCGTGGCGCCCGGCCATGCCGCCGGTGATCGCCGAGCTGGACCCGCAGGGCCCCGGCAAGGCCGCGGGCCTGGCCATCGGCGACCGGCTGCTGCGGGTGGACGGCCAGGCGGTGGACGACTGGCAGCAGGTGGTCGACAAGGTACGCGCTCGTCCGGAGCAGTCCGTGAGCATTGCCCTGCTGCGCGACGGCCAGGAGCGCGAGCTGACCCTGAAACTGGCGGCGAAAGGCGAGGGCAAGGCCCGTGCCGGTTACCTGGGGGCCGGTGTGGCCGGTGGCCAGTGGCCGGCGGAAATGCTCCGCGAAGTCAGCTTCGGTCCGGTCGCCGCGGTGGGCGAAGCGCTCTCCCGAACCTGGTCGATGAGTCTGCTAACCCTGGATTCTCTAAAGAAAATGGTGCTGGGCCAGCTCTCGGTAAAAAACTTGAGCGGGCCGATAACCATTGCTAAAGTGGCGGGCGCTTCGGCCCAGTCCGGCGTAGGGGATTTTCTGCATTTCCTCGCCTATCTGAGCATTAGTTTGGGGGTGCTCAACCTGTTGCCGATTCCCGTCCTCGATGGCGGGCATCTGCTGTTCTACCTGGTCGAGTGGGTGCGTGGCCGCCCATTGTCAGAGCGGGTCCAGGCTTGGGGGATGCAGATCGGCATCAGCCTGGTCGTTGGGGTCATGTTGCTGGCCCTGGTCAACGATCTGAGTCGACTGTAGCTGCCATTGGGTTTCTGATCTGCCGCCTCACGCGGCAGATTCTTTATTTGTCAGTTGGAAAAAAAGGACTCCATGAAACGCTTTCTGTTACCCGCGGCTCTTTCCGCGTTGATGATCGCCCAGGTTCACGCAGAGTCCTTCACAGTTTCCGACATCCGCGTCAACGGCCTGCAGCGCGTATCCGCGGGTAGCGTGTTCGCCGCCCTGCCGCTGAACGTCGGTGACCAGATCGATGACCGCCGTCTGGTCGAGGCGACCCGCTCGCTGTTCAAGACCGGCTTCTTCCAGGATATCCACCTCGGCCGCGATGGCAACGTACTGGTCATCGACGTGGTCGAGCGCCCGTCCATCTCCAGCATCGAGATCGAAGGCAACAAGGCCATCAGCACCGAAGACCTGATGAAGGGCCTCAAGCAGTCCGGCCTGGCCGAAGGCGAAATCTTCCAGCGCGCCACCCTCGAAGGCGTGCGCAACGAGCTGCAGCGCCAGTACGTGGCCCAGGGCCGCTACTCGGCCAACATCGAGACCCAGGTCACTCCGCAGCCGCGCAACCGCGTGGCGCTGAAGATCACTGTCAACGAAGGCACGGTCGCAGCCATCGCCCACGTCAACGTGGTCGGCAACACCGTGTTCTCCGACGAGGACCTGACCGGCCTCTTCGAGCTGAAGGAAACCAACTGGCTGTCCTTCTTCAAGAACGACGACAAGTATTCCCGCGAGAAGCTCTCCGGCGACCTGGAACGTCTGCGCTCCTACTACCTGGACCGCGGCTACATCCACATGGACATCGCTTCCACCCAGGTGTCCATCACGCCGGACAAGAAGCACGTCTACATCACCGTCAACATCAACGAGGGTGAGAAGTACAAGGTCCGCGACGTGAAGCTGACCGGCGACCTCAAGGTGCCGGAAGAGGAAATCAAGAAGCTGATGCTGGTCGAGCCGGGCCAGGTGTTCTCGCGCAAGGTGATGACCTCCACCTCCGACCTGATCACCCGCCGCCTGGGTAACGAGGGCTACACCTTCGCCAACGTCAACGGCGTGCCGGAAGCCCATGACGACGACAAGACCGTGTCCATCACCTACGTGGTCGACCCGGGCAAGCGCGCCTACGTCAACCGCATCAACTTCCGCGGCAACACCAAGACCGAAGACCAGGTGCTGCGCCGCGAGATGCGCCAGATGGAAGGCGGCTGGGCTTCCACCTACCTGATCGACCAGTCCAAGCAGCGCCTGGAGCGCCTGGGCTACTTCAAGACGGTCAACGTCGAGACCCCGGCCGTTCCGGGCACCGACGACCAGGTGGACGTCAACTACAGCGTGGAAGAGCAGCCCTCCGGCTCCATCACCGCCAGCATCGGCTTCGCCCAGGATGCCGGCCTGATCCTCGGCGGCTCGATCAGCCAGAACAACTTCCTGGGTACCGGCAACAAGGTCAGCATCGGCCTGACCAAGTCCGACTACCAGACCCGCTACAACTTCGGCTTCGTCGACCCCTACTGGACCGTCGACGGCGTGAGCCTGGGCTACAACGCCTTCTACCGCAAGACCGACTACGACAAGCTCGACGTCGACGTCTCCGACTACTCGGTGAACAGCCTCGGCGCCGGCGTCAGCATCGGCTACCCGATCAGCGAGACCTCGCGCCTGACCTACGGCCTGACCGTGCAGCGCGACACCATCGACACCGGCGCCTACACCGTCGACGAGATCTTCGACTTCCTCGAGAAGGAAGGCGACAACTTCACCAACTTCAAGGCCTCCATCGGCTGGTCCGAGTCCACCCTGAACAAGGGCGTGCTGGCCACCCGCGGCCACTCGCAAAGCCTGGTGCTGGAATCGACCATCCCCGGCAGCGACCTGTCGTTCTACAAGCTGGACTATCGCGGCCAGATCTTCGCGCCGCTGTCCGACACCTACACCATGCGCTTCCACACCGAGCTGGGCTACGGCGACGGCTACGGCTCCACCGATCGCCTGCCGTTCTACGAGAACTACTACGCCGGCGGCTTCAACTCGGTGCGCGGCTTCAAGGACAGCTCCCTCGGCCCGCGCAGTACGCCGAGCGTCGCCGACCCCGCGACCAGCGTCGTGTCGGGTGGCCCCGACGCCCGTGGCCGCTACACTGACCCGGACCAGGATCCGCAGGCCTTCGGTGGTAACGTGATGATCACCGGCGGCGCCGAACTGCTGTTCCCGCTGCCCTTCGTCAAGGACCAGAGCCAACTGCGTACCGTGCTGTTCTGGGACGTGGGCAACGTGTTCGACTCCGACTGCCCGCTGTCCACCACCCAGGGTTGCGACGGTATCAAGCTGAACGACATGGCCATGTCCGTGGGTGTCGGTCTGACCTGGATCACCGCGCTCGGCCCGCTGAGCTTCAGCCTCGGTACCCCGATCAAGAAGCCGGACAACGCGGAAACCCAGATCTTCCAGTTCTCCCTGGGGCAGACCTTCTGATTCGCCATCTTGTTGTATAGACAACCTAGCTTTGTGCAGGAGTGCAATGTGCGTAAGTTGACCCAGTTCGTCCTGATCACCGCCGCCCTGATGGCGAGCCCCGCGTTCGCCGACATGAAGATCGCGGTGCTCAACTACCAGATGGCGCTCCTCGAGTCCGATGCGGCCAAGCAGTACGCCGTCGACGCCGAGAAGAAATTCGGCCCGCAACTGACCAAGCTGCGCGCCCTGGAAAGCGACGCCAAGGCCCTGCAGGACAAGCTGGTCAACGGCGGCAGCAAGCTGTCCAAGTCCGAGCGCGACAAGGCCGAGGACGACTTCAAGCAGAAGGCCCGCGACTTCCAGTTCCAGTCCAAGGAGCTGAACGAAGCCAAGGCCTCCGCTGACCGCGAAATGCTCAAGAAGCTCAAGCCGAAGCTGGACCAGGCCGTCGAGGAAACCATCAAGAAGGGCGGCTACGACCTGGTGGTCGAGCGCGGCGCGGTGGTCGACGTCAAACCCCAGTACGACATCACCCGCCAGGTCATCGAGCGGATGAACCAGCTGCGCTGATGATGAGCCCGCGGTCCCATACCCTCGCCGAACTGGCCGCTCAGCTCCAGGCGGAGCTGCGTGGCGACCCGGCCGTGGTCATCCACGGCCTGGCCACCCTGCAGGATGCCGGCCCGGAGCAACTGAGTTTCCTGGCCAACCCGCAGTACCGCAAGTTCCTGGCCGACAGCCGGGCCGGCGCGGTGCTGCTCACCGCCGCCGACGCCGAAGGCTTCACCGGCAACGCGCTGGTGGTGCCCGACCCCTACCTGGCCTACGCCGGGTTGTCGCACCAGTTCGATCCCAAGCCCAGGGCGCTTGCCGGCATCCATCCCACCGCGGTGGTCGATGCCAGCGCCAGCGTCGATCCCGCGGCCAGCATCGGCCCCTACGTGGTGATCGAGGCCGGCGCGCAGATCGGCGCCGGCGTCACCCTCGGCGCCCACTGCTTCGTCGGCGCGCGCAGCGTGATCGGCGAGGGCGGTTGGCTGGCCCCGCGCGTGACCCTCTACCACGACGTGCGCATCGGCAAGCGCGTGGTCATCCAGTCCGGCGCCGTGCTCGGCGGCGAAGGCTTCGGCTTCGCCAAGCAGCAGGGCGTCTGGCAGAAGATCGCGCAGATCGGCGGCGTCACCATTGGCGACGACGTCGAGATCGGCGCCAACACCACCATCGACCGTGGTGCGCTGTCCGATACCCTGGTTGGCAACGGCGTCAAGCTGGACAACCAGATCATGATCGCGCACAACGTACAGATCGGCGATCACACCGCCATGGCCGGCTGCTGCGGGATTTCCGGCAGCGCCAAGATCGGCAGGCATTGCATGCTCGCCGGCGGCGTCGGCCTGGTCGGACACATCGAGATCTGCGACAACGTCTTCGTCACCGGCATGACCATGGTCACCCGCTCGATCACCGAGCCGGGCGCCTACTCATCCGGCACGGCCATGCAGCCCGCCGCTGAATGGAAGAAGAGCGCTGCCCGTATTCGCCAGTTGGACGACATGGCCCGTCGTCTGCAACAGCTGGAAAAGCGCCTGGCCGCCGTGACCCCGAGCGGAGACACTCCATCTGATGCGTGAGTCACGCATTTTTTGGCGTTTCCCTTTTCTGAACAGGCTCCCCTGAACATGATGGACATCAACGAGATTCGCGAATACCTGCCTCATCGCTACCCCTTCCTGCTGGTGGACCGGGTGGTAGAGCTGGACATCGAAGGCAAGCGCATTCGCGCCTACAAGAATGTCAGCATCAACGAGCCGTTCTTCAATGGCCACTTCCCGCAGCACCCGATCATGCCCGGTGTGCTGATCATCGAGGCCATGGCCCAGGCGGCCGGCATCCTCGGCTTCAAGATGCTCGATGTGAAGCCGGCCGACGGCACCCTGTACTACTTCGTCGGCTCCGACAAGCTGCGCTTCCGCCAGCCGGTGCTGCCGGGCGACCAGTTGAACCTGCATGCCCAGTTCATCAGCGTGAAGCGCGGCATCTGGAAGTTCGACTGCCACGCCACCGTCGATGACAAGCCGGTGTGCTCGGCCGAAATCATCTGTGCGGAACGCAAACTATGAGTTTGATCGATCCTCGCGCCATCATCGATCCGCGGGCAAAGCTGGCCGACGACGTAGAGGTGGGCCCCTGGTCCATCGTCGGGCCGGATGTGGAAATCGGCGAAGGTACGGTGATCGGTCCGCACGTGGTGCTCAAGGGCCCCACGAAGATCGGCAGACACAACCGGATTTTCCAGTTCTCCAGCGTCGGCGAGGACACTCCCGACCTGAAGTACAAGGGCGAGCCGACTCGCCTGGTGATCGGCGACCACAACGTGATCCGCGAGGGTGTGACCATCCACCGCGGCACCATCCAGGACCGCTCGGAAACCACCATCGGCGACCACAATCTGTTCATGGCCTACGTCCACGTCGGCCATGACAGCGTGATCGGCAACCACTGCATCCTGGTCAACAACACCGCGCTGGCTGGCCACGTGCACGTGGACGACTGGGCGATCCTCTCCGGCTACACCCTGGTGCACCAGTTCTGCCGCATCGGCGCCCACAGCTTCTCCGGCATGGGCACCGCCATCGGCAAGGACGTGCCGGCCTACGTGACCGTCTTCGGCAACCCCGCCGAGGCGCGCAGCATGAACTTCGAGGGCATGCGCCGCCGCGGCTTCAGTGCCGAGGCCATCCACGCCCTGCGCCGGGCCTACAAGGTGGTGTACCGCCAGGGCCTGACCGTGGAGGAGGCGCTCGCCGAGCTGGCCGAATCCGCCGCGCAGTTCCCGGAAGTCGCGGTGTTCTGCGACTCCATCCAGAGCGCCACCCGCGGCATCACCCGCTGACCATGGCTGCGGGCACCGGCAAGCTGCGCGTCGCCCTGGTGGCGGGCGAGGCCTCGGGGGACATCCTTGGCGCCGGCCTGATGCAGGCCCTGCGCGAACGCCACCCCGAGGTCGAGTTCATCGGCGTGGGCGGTGCGCGCATGCAGGCCCAGGGCCTGGTTTCCGAATTCCCCATGGAGCGCCTGGCGGTCATGGGCCTGGTCGAGGTCCTCGGCCGCCTGCGCGAGCTGCTGCGCCGGCGCAAGGACCTGGTCCGCAACCTGATACTCGCGCGCCCCGACGTCTTCATCGGCATCGACGCACCGGACTTCAACCTCGGGCTGGAGCTGCAACTGCGCCGCGCCGGCATTCGCACCGTGCACTACGTCAGCCCCTCGGTCTGGGCCTGGCGGCAGAAGCGCGTGCTGAAGATCAAGCAGGCCTGCGACCTGATGCTGGCGCTGTTCCCCTTCGAGGCGAAGTTCTACGAAGAGCACGGCGTGCCGGTGCGCTTCGTCGGCCATCCGCTGGCCAACACCATCCCCCTGGAAGCCGACCGCGCCGCCGCGCGCGAGCAGCTCGGCCTGCCGGCCGACGCCCAGGTGGTGGCGCTGCTGCCGGGCAGCCGCGGTGGCGAGGTGGGCAAGCTCGGCGCACTGTTCCTGGATACCGCCGAACGCCTGCTGCAGCAGCGCCCGGGCCTGCGCTTCGTGCTGCCCTGCGCCAGCCCCGAGCGGCGCGCACAACTGGAGCAGATGCTGCAGGGCCGCCAACTGCCGCTGCAACTGCTCGACGGACAGTCCCACGAGGCCCTGGCTGCCTGTGACGCGGTGCTGATCGCCTCCGGCACAGCGACCCTCGAAGCGCTGCTGTACAAGCGGCCGATGGTCGTGGCCTACAAGGTCGCGCCGCTGACCTATGCCATCCTCAAGCGCCTGGTGAAGAGCCCCTACATCTCGCTGCCCAACCTGCTCGCCGGGCGCCTGCTGGCCCCCGAGCTGATCCAGGACGCGGCGACCCCCGAGGCCCTGGCGCAACACCTGTTGCCGCTGCTGGACGACGGCAGCGCGCAGACCGAATCCTTCGACGCCATCCACCGCGCCCTGCGCCAGGATGCGTCCGCGCAGGCCGCCGAAGCGGTGCTCGCCCTGGTGGAGAAACGCTGATGCAGATGGGCCTGGATTTCGACCTGGTCGAGGAACTGGTGGCCGGTGTCGACGAAGTGGGCCGCGGCCCGCTCTGCGGCCCGGTAGTCACCGCCGCGGTGATCCTCGACCCGGCGCGGCCGATCATCGGCCTGAACGACTCGAAGAAACTCAGCGAGGCGCGCCGCGAGGTGCTGTTCGACGAAATCCGCGAGAAGGCCCTGGCCTGGTTCATCGCCCGCGCCGAGGTCGAGGAGATCGACCGGCTGAACATCCTCCACGCCACCATGCTGGCCATGCAGCGCGCGGTGGAGGGCCTGAGCGTCACCCCGAAACTGGCGCTGATCGACGGCAACCGCTGCCCGAAACTCAGGGTGCCGGCGGCCCCGGTGGTGCAGGGCGATGCCAAGGTGCCGGCCATCGCCGCCGCTTCCATCCTGGCCAAGGTCTCCCGCGACCGCGAGATGCAGGAAATGGAAGCCCTCTACCCGGGCTACGGCATCGGCGGGCACAAGGGCTACCCGACCCCGGTGCACCTGGAAGCCCTCAAGCGCCTGGGCCCGACGCCCATCCACCGACGCTCCTTCGCCCCGGTGCGCGCGCTGCTGGAAAGCCCGTCCGGCATCCTCTGAGCGCCGCAGGGTGGCAGTGGCGATCTGAAGCCTGTAGCTTTGCGGAGCGGGCCGGTACAATCGGCCGCTTATCGTTTCTGCGTTGCATAGGACCACCATGACCGCCTCCTTCGTCCACCTGCGTCTGCACTCCGAGTACTCCCTGGTCGACGGCCTGGTCAGGGTCAAACCGTTGTGCAAGGCAGTGGCCGGCGCCGGCATGCCGGCGGTGGCGATCACCGACCAGAGCAACATGTGCTCGCTGGTGAAGTTCTACAAGACCGCCATGGGCGCCGGCATCAAGCCGATCTGCGGCGCCGACATCTGGCTGGCCAGCCGCGACGACGACGGCCCGCTCAGCCGCCTGAGCCTGCTGGTGATGAACGCCAAGGGCTACCGCAACCTCACCGAGCTGATCTCCCGCGGCTGGCAGGAAGGCCAGCGCAACGGCGAGATCATCATCGAGCGCGACTGGGTGAAAGAGGCCGCCGAAGGCCTGATCGCGCTGTCCGCGGCCAAGGAAGGGGAGATCGGCCACGCCCTGCTCGACGGCGAGGACGCGCTGGCCGACTCGCTGCTGGCCGAGTGGATGGAAGTCTTCCCCGACCGCTTCTACCTGGAAGTGCAGCGCACCGCGCGGGTCAACGACGAGGAACACCTGCACGCCGCCGTGGCGCTGGCCGAGCGCAGCGGCGCGCCGCTGGTGGCCACCAATGACGTGCGCTTCATCAGGCAGGAAGACTTCGAGGCCCACGAGACCCGCGTGTGCATCGGCGAAGGCCGCGCCCTGGACGACCCGCGCCGCTCGCGCAACTACTCCGACCAGCAGTACCTGAAATCGCCGGCGGAAATGGCCGAGCTGTTCAGCGACCTGCCCGAGGCCCTGGAAAACACCGTCGAGATCGCCAAGCGCTGCAACATCGAAGTGCAGCTGGGCAAGTACTTCCTGCCCAACTTCCCGATTCCCATCGAAGGCATGGACATCAACGACTACCTGCGCCATGTCTCCTACGAGGGGCTGGAGGAGCGCCTGGAGGTGCTGCTGCCCAAGGACACGCCGAACTACGAGGAAAAGCGCCAGGTCTACGTCGACCGCCTGGAGTTCGAGTTGGGCACCATCATCCAGATGGGCTTCCCCGGCTACTTCCTGATCGTGATGGACTTCATCAAGTGGGCCAAGAACAACGGCGTGCCGGTGGGGCCAGGCCGGGGTTCGGGTGCCGGCTCGCTGGTTGCCTACGTGCTGAAGATCACCGACCTCGACCCGCTGGCCTACGACCTGCTGTTCGAGCGCTTCCTCAACCCCGAACGTATCTCCATGCCCGACTTCGACGTGGACTTCTGCATGGAAGGCCGTGACCGGGTGATCGACTACGTGGCCGACGCCTACGGGCGCAACGCGGTGAGCCAGATCATCACCTTCGGCTCCATGGCCGCCAAGGCGGTGGTGCGCGACGTGGCGCGGGTGCAGGGCAAGTCCTACGGCCTGGCCGACAAGCTGTCGAAGATGATCCCCTTCGAAGTCGGCATGACCCTGGACAAGGCCTTCGAGCAGGAGGAAATGCTCCGCGACTTCCTCAAGTCCGACGAGGAAGCCCAGGAAATCTGGGACATGGCCCTGAAGCTGGAAGGCGTCACCCGCGGCACCGGCAAGCACGCCGGCGGCGTGGTGATCGCGCCGACCAAGCTCACCGACTTCTCGCCCATCGCCTGCGACGAAGAGGGCGGCGGCCTGGTGACCCAGTTCGACAAGGACGACGTGGAGGCCGCCGGCCTGGTGAAGTTCGACTTCCTCGGCCTGCGCACCCTGACCATCATCAAGTGGGCGATGGAGATCATCCATCGCAAACAGCAGAAAGCCGGCGACGAGAACCTGGTCGACATCGACCGCATCCCGCTGGACGACAAGAAGACCTACGACCTGCTGCAGAAGGCCGAGACCACCGCGGTGTTCCAGCTGGAATCGCGCGGCATGAAGGAGCTGATCAAGAAGCTCAAGCCGGACTGCCTGGAAGACCTCATCGCCCTGGTGGCGCTGTTCCGCCCCGGCCCGCTGCAGTCGGGCATGGTGGACGACTTCATCAACCGTAAGCACGGCCGCGAGGAAATCTCCTACCCGCACCCGGATTACCAGTACCCGGGCCTGGAGCCGGTGCTCAAGCCCACCTACGGCATCATCCTGTACCAGGAACAGGTGATGCAGATCGCCCAGGTGATGGCCGGCTACACCCTCGGCGGCGCGGACATGCTGCGCCGCGCCATGGGCAAGAAGAAGCCCGAGGAGATGGCCAAGCAGCGCGGCGGCTTCATCGAAGGCTGCGCCAACAACGGCATCGACAAGGACCTGGCGGGTAACATCTTCGACCTGGTGGAAAAGTTCGCCGGCTATGGCTTCAACAAGTCGCACTCGGCCGCCTACGGCCTGGTCTCCTACCAGACCGCCTGGCTGAAGACGCACTGGGCCGCGCCCTTCATGGCCGCGGTACTCACCGCGGATATGCAGAACACCGACAAGGTGGTGACGCTGATCGAAGAATGCCGGCACATGAAGCTGCGCATCGTCGCCCCGGACGTGAACAACTCCGAATTCCGCTTCACCGTCGACGACGACAACCAGATCGTCTACGGCCTGGGCGCGATCAAGGGCGTCGGCGAAGGCCCGGTGGAAGCCATCACCGAATGCCGCGCCGAGGGCGGGCCGTTCAAGGACCTGTTCGACTTCTGCGACCGCATCGACCTCAAGCGCATCAACAAGCGCACCCTCGATGCGCTGATCCGCGCCGGCGCGCTGGACCGCCTGGGCCCGTATTTCCACGAAGAGCCCAAGGCCTACCTGGCCGACATCGACCGCAACCGCGCGGTGCTGCTGGCGTCCATGGAGGAAGCCATCAAGGCCGCCGAGCAGACCTCGCGCAGCCACGACAGCGGCCACATGGACCTGTTCGGCGGGCTGTTCGCCGAGCCCGAGGCCGACGTCTACGCCAACCACCGCAAGGCCAAGGAACTGACCCTCAAGGAACGCCTGAAAGGCGAGAAGGATACCCTTGGCCTGTACCTCACCGGCCACCCGATCGACGAGTACGAAGGCGAGGTGCGCCGCTTTGCCCGCCAGCGCATCGTCGAACTGAAGCCGGCGCGCGACACCCAGACCGTCGCCGGGCTGATCGTCAACCTGCGGGTGATGAAGAACAAGCGCGGCGACAAGATGGGCTTCGTCACCCTCGACGACCGCTCCGGGCGCATCGAGGCCTCGCTGTTCGCCGAGGCCTTCGCCGCCAACCAGGGCCTGCTGCAGACCGACGCCATGGTGGTGATCGAGGGCGAGGTCAGCCAGGACGACTTCTCCGGCGGCCTGCGCCTGCGCGCCAAGCGCGTGATGGGCCTGGAGGAGGCGCGCACCGCGCTGGCCGAGAGCCTGCGGCTGAAGGTCGCGGCGGACGCGCTCAAGGGCGACCGCCTGCGCTGGCTGGCCGAGCTGTGCGGCCGCCATCGCGGCAACTGCCCGGTCACCGTCGACTACAGTTCCAGCGACGCCCGCGCCCTGCTGCAGTTCGGCGAAGACTGGCGCATCGACCCGGCCGATGCGCTGATTCAGGCATTGCGTGACCAGTTCGGACGCGACAACGTCTTCCTCAACTACCGCTAGCGTGGCCGGTGGCCGAACGCCGCCCGCCCGCCAGTCTCGACCCTGGGCGCCCGATACCGTAAGGTAGGGCGCCATACGGACCAGGCCCTGCCGCCATTCAGCACGACGGATAGCCCATGAACCCGAACTTCCTCGATTTCGAACAGCCGATCGCCGACATGCAAGCCAAGATCGAAGAGCTGCGTCTGGTCGGCAACGACAACTCCATCAACATCAGCGATGAAATCGCCCGCCTGGAAGACAAGAGCCGCGCGCTGACCGAGAACATCTTCGGCAACCTGAGCAGCTGGCAGATCGCCCAACTCGCGCGCCACCCGCGCCGGCCCTACACCCTGGACTACATCGAGCACATCTTCAGCGAATTCGAAGAACTGCACGGCGACCGCCACTTCGCCGACGACGCCGCCATCGTCGGCGGCGTCGCCCGCCTGGACGATCAGCCGGTGATGATCATCGGCCACCAGAAGGGCCGCGAAGTGCGCGAGAAGGTGCGCCGCAACTTCGGCATGCCGCGTCCGGAGGGCTACCGCAAGGCCTGCCGCCTGATGGAAATGGCCGAACGCTTCAAGATGCCGATCCTGACCTTCATCGACACCCCCGGCGCCTACCCGGGCATCGACGCCGAAGAGCGCGGCCAGAGCGAGGCCATCGCCTGGAACCTGCGCGTGATGGCGCGCCTGAAGACGCCGATCATCGCCACCGTCATCGGCGAGGGCGGCTCCGGCGGCGCCCTGGCCATCGGCGTCTGCGACAACCTGAACATGCTGCAGTACTCCACCTACGCGGTGATCTCCCCGGAAGGCTGCGCCTCGATCCTCTGGCGCACCGCCGAAAAGGCCCCGGAAGCCGCCGAAGCCATGGGCATCACCGCGGCGCGCCTGAAGGACCTGGGCATCGTCGACACCGTGATCCCCGAACCGCTGGGCAGCGCCCACCGCGACCCGGCCGCTGCAGCGGAAAGCATCCGCAACGCGCTGAAGTCGCAGCTGGGCATGCTCAAGGGCCTGAGCACCCAGGAGCTGCTGGCGCGTCGCTATGAGCGGCTGATGAGCTACGGGATCGCCTGAGGGCGGCGGCAGGCTATAGGCGGCAGGCTGCAGGCAAGAGCGAAAAGCCCAGGCCGGTACTGTGGGAGCGAGGGATGCCTGGTGTTTGTTCGCCAACGGTGCTTACCGACAGCCACTGTGTTTCGGATTGACTCCGCTCCCTCTCCCCAGCCCTCTCCCTGAAGGGAGAGGGAGCTATTCCGTGCTAGCGTCGACAACTGCGTTAGCCGGCAGCTCAGGAGCTGCCGGCTAACGCTGAAACACCAGTGCACTCCGAACGGTTCCCTCTCCCTTCAGGGAGAGGGTTAGGGAGAGGGTGCTCTCAAGCCTGGCACCGAAGCCCTGGAAGAACCTCGTTCGCGAGCAAGCTCGCTCCCACGAAGAGCATGCCGTACGCTCTTCGCCTGTAGCCTGTAGCCTGTAGCCTGTAGCCTGTAGCCTGTAGCCTGTAGCCACCCTCATGCCCCTAGCATCCCGCCTGCTCTCCGCCCTGGCCCCCTGGCGCCAGGCCCCGGCATGGCGGGTAGGCTTCTCCGGCGGGCTGGACTCCACTGTGCTGCTGCACCTGCTGGCGCAACTGGCCAGGACCGAATCCCTGCCGCCTCTGTCCGCCATCCACGTCCACCATGGCCTGCAGGCCGCGGCCGACGCTTGGCCGGCGCACTGCGAGGTGTTCTGCCGCGAGCTGGGTGTCCCTCTGTTGGTCGAACGGGTGACGGTGCCGGCGGGAGCGAGCGTGGAGCAGGCCGCGCGTCGCGCGCGCTACGAGGCTTTTGCGAAACACCTGAAAACGGGCGACTGCCTGCTGGCCGCCCAGCACCGCGACGACCAGGCCGAGACCCTGCTGTTCCGCCTGCTGCGTGGCGCCGGCGTGCGTGGCCTGGCCGGCATTCCCGCAGCCCGACCGCTGGGGCGAGGCATGCTGCTGAGGCCCTTGCTGGACGTCTCCCGCGCTGAACTCGAAGCCTACGCCCGCGAGCATGGCCTGCGCTGGATCGAAGACCCGTCCAACACCGACACCGCTTTCGCCCGCAACTACCTGCGCCAGCGCGTGCTGCCGCTGCTCGCCGAGCGCTGGCCGCGGGCTGTGGATAACATCGCCCGTAGTGCCGCGCACCTGGCCGAGGCCGAGGCGCTGCTGGCCGAACTGGCGCAGCAGGACCTGGCGGCGGCACGGCCCGGCAACGACTTCGACTGGCTGACCGTCCCCTCGCTGGCCCTGGCGCCGCTGCTGGCGCTTGGCGAAAGCCGCCAACGCAACGCCCTGCGCCACTGGCTGGCGCCCTTAACGCCGATGCCGGACAGCGCCCACTGGGCCGGCTGGCAGGCCCTGCGCGATGCCGCCGGGGATGCCGCGCCGGTCTGGCGCCTGGGCGGCGGCGAGCTGCAGCGCAGCGGTGGGCGGCTCTGGTGGCTGTCGGGCGCCTGGCTGCAGGCGCCGGCTTGCGAGCTGCCCTGGGACGACCCGTCACAACCCCTGGCGCTGCCCGGCAATGGCCTTCTGCACCTGGAAGGTGCACCGCCCGTCGGGCCGCTGCGGGTGACCTGCCGGCGTGGCGGCGAGCAACTGAAGCTGGCCCAACGCGGCCGTCGCGACCTCAAGCGGCTGCTCAACGAAAGCGCCGTGCCGGCCTTCGTCCGGCCGCGGCTGCCGCTGCTCTGGCGCGGCGGGCAACTGCTCGGCGTGGCCAACCTGCCGGCGCTGCGCCAGGCCGGCGAGACGGGCTGGCGCCTGTGCTGGACAGCCCCGACGAATGACCCGGGTTTGAGCTGAAAGGGCCTTTCCGGTAGACTACGCTCCCGTCTTGTACCGCTCCCGTCGATTCCCACGGAATCGGCGGGAGTTCGCTATTGAGCGCGGCATGCGCCGCGGTTTGGGCCGCGGCCCATTCATTCGCTTCCCCGGCGGCCCAGCCGCCTAAACGCTGACATTCAGGGCTTTTCATGACGCGCTACATCTTCGTCACGGGTGGTGTTGTTTCTTCATTGGGGAAAGGCATCGCCTCGGCTTCCTTGGCTGCCATTCTGGAAGCGCGTGGCTTGAAGATCACGATGCTCAAGCTGGACCCCTACATCAACGTCGATCCGGGCACCATGAGCCCGTTCCAGCACGGTGAGGTGTTCGTCACCCACGATGGCGCCGAGACCGACCTCGACCTGGGCCATTACGAGCGCTTCGTGCGCACCACCATGACCCAGAACAACAACTTCACCACCGGCCGCGTCTACATGGACGTGCTGCGCAAGGAGCGCCGCGGCGACTACCTGGGCGCCACCGTGCAGGTGATCCCGCACATCACCGACGAGATCAAGCGGCGCATCATCAAGGGCGCCGGCGATGCCGACGTGGCCCTGGTGGAAGTCGGCGGCACCGTCGGCGACATCGAGTCGCAGCCGTTCCTCGAAGCGATCCGCCAACTGCGCGTGGAAATCGGTTCGCGCCGCGCCATGCTGATGCACCTGACCCTGGTCCCGTACATCGCCACCGCCGGCGAGACCAAGACCAAGCCGACCCAGCATTCCGTCAAGGAGCTGCGCTCCATTGGCCTGCAGCCGGACGTGCTGGTCTGCCGCTCCGACCATCCGGTGGACGTCTCCTCGCGCCGCAAGATCGCCCTGTTCACCAACGTCGAAGAGCGCGCGGTCATCTCCCTGGAAGACGTCGACACCATCTACCGCATCCCGTCGGTGCTGCACGCCCAGGGCCTGGACGACATCGTCGTCGAGCGCTTCGGCCTGGAGTGCGGCCCGGCCGACCTGTCCGAGTGGGACCGGGTGGTCGACGCCAAGCTCAACCCCGAGCGTGAAGTCACCATCGCCATGGTCGGCAAGTACATGGAACTGCTCGACGCCTACAAGTCGCTGATCGAGGCCATGACCCACGCCGGCATCCAGAGCCGCACCAAGGTCAACCTGCGCTACATCGACTCCGAGGACATCGAGCAGCAGGGCACCGGCCTGCTCGACGGCGCCGACGCCATCCTGGTCCCGGGCGGCTTCGGCCTGCGCGGCGTGGAAGGCAAGATCACCGCCGTGCAGTACGCCCGCGAGAACAAGGTCCCCTACCTGGGCATCTGCCTGGGCATGCAGGTGGCGGTCATCGAATACGCCCGCAACGTGCTGGGCTGGAAGGATGCCAACTCCACCGAGTTCGACAAGTCCAGCGGCCACCCGGTGGTCGGCCTGATCACCGAATGGCAGGACTCCACCGGCGCCACCGAAGTGCGCACCGAGGCCTCCGACCTGGGCGGCACCATGCGCCTGGGCGCCCAGGAATGCCAGCTCGAAGCCGGCACCCTGGTGCACGACTGCTACGGCAAGGACGTGATCGTCGAGCGCCACCGCCACCGCTACGAAGTGAACAACAACCTGCTGCCGCAACTGCAGGAAGCCGGCCTGAAGATTTCCGGCCGCTCCGGCGACGGCGCGCTGGTGGAAGTGGTCGAGTCCCCGGACCATCCGTGGTTCGTCGCCTGCCAGTTCCACCCGGAGTTCACCTCCACCCCGCGTGATGGCCACCCGCTGTTCAGCGGCTTCGTCAACGCCGCCCTGAAGCAAGCCGGGAAGGCCTGAGCATGAGCCAGAAGATCATCCGCGTCGGCGACATCCAGATCGGCAACGATCTGCCCTTCGTGCTGTTCGGCGGCATGAACGTGCTGGAGTCGCGCGACCTGGCCATGCAGGTCTGCGAGGAATACGTGCGGGTCACCGAGAAGCTCGGCATCCCCTACGTGTTCAAGGCCAGCTTCGACAAGGCCAACCGTTCGTCCATCAACTCGTACCGCGGTCCGGGGATGGAAGAGGGGCTGAAGATCTTCGAAGAGATCAAGAAGACCTTCAAGGTGCCGGTCATCACCGATGTCCACGAGCCCTTCCAGGCCGCCCCGGTGGCCGAGGTCTGCGACATCATCCAGCTGCCGGCGTTCCTCTCCCGGCAGACCGATCTGGTCGTGGCCATGGCCAGGACCGGCGCGGTGATCAACATCAAGAAGGCCCAGTTCCTTGCGCCCCAGGAGATGAAGCACATCCTGACCAAGTGCGAGGAAGCCGGTAACGACCAGCTGATCCTCTGCGAGCGTGGCTCCTCCTTCGGTTACAACAACCTGGTGGTGGACATGCTCGGCTTCGGCATCATGAAGCAGTTCCAGTACCCGGTATTCTTCGACGTGACCCACGCCCTGCAGATGCCGGGCGGCCGCGCCGACTCCGCCGGCGGCCGCCGCGCCCAGGTCACCGACCTGGCCAAGGCCGGCATGAGCCAGGGCCTGGCCGGCCTGTTCCTCGAGGCCCACCCGGACCCCGAGCACGCCAAGTGCGACGGCCCGTGCGCCCTGCGCTTGAACAAGCTCGAGCCTTTCCTGTCCCAGCTCAAGCAGCTGGACGACCTGGTGAAGAGTTTCCCCACCATCGAGACCGCCTAAGTCTCACCAGCCGCCCCGTTTATCTATCTTCGGAGTGTTATCAAGAATGGCAAAGATCGTCGACATCAAGGGCCGTGAGGTCCTGGACTCCCGCGGCAACCCGACCGTTGAAGCGGACGTGATCCTGGACAACGGCATCGTCGGCAGCGCCTGCGCCCCGTCCGGTGCTTCCACCGGTTCCCGCGAGGCACTCGAACTGCGCGATGGCGACAAGAGCCGTTACCTGGGCAAGGGCGTGCTGAAGGCCGTGGCCAACATCAACGGCCCGATCCGCGACCTGCTGCTGGGCAAGGACCCGGTCGAGCAGAGGGCGCTGGACCAGGCGATGATCGAACTCGACGGCACCGACAACAAGGCCAAGCTGGGCGCCAACGCCATCCTGGCCGTGTCCCTGGCCGCCGCCAAGGCCGCCGCGCAGGCCAAGGGCGTGCCGCTGTACGCGCACATCGCCGACCTGAACGGCACCCCGGGCGTGTACTCCATGCCGGTGCCGATGATGAACATCATCAACGGCGGCGAGCATGCCGACAACAACGTCGATATCCAGGAGTTCATGGTCCAGCCGGTAGGCGCCAAGACCTTCGCCGACGCGCTGCGCATGGGCGCCGAGATCTTCCACCACCTCAAGGCCGTGCTGAAGGCCCGTGGCCTGAGCACCTCGGTGGGCGACGAAGGCGGTTTCGCGCCGAACCTGGCTTCCAACGAAGACGCCCTGGCCGCCATCGCCGAAGCCGTGGCCAACGCCGGCTACAAGCTGGGTGACGACGTGACCCTGGCCCTGGACTGCGCTTCCAGCGAATTCTTCAAGGACGGCAAGTACGACCTCGAAGGCGAAGGCAAGGTGTTCGACGCCGCCGGCTTCGCCGATTACCTGGCCGGCCTGGCCGAGCGCTTCCCGATCATCTCCATCGAAGACGGCATGGACGAGTCCGACTGGGCCGGCTGGAAAGTCCTCACCGACAAGATCGGCGGCAAGGTGCAACTGGTCGGCGACGACCTGTTCGTGACCAACACCAAGATCCTCAAGGAAGGCATCGAGAAGGGCATCGGCAACTCCATCCTGATCAAGTTCAACCAGATCGGCTCGCTGACCGAGACCCTCGAAGCCATCCAGATGGCCAAGGCCGCCGGCTACACCGCGGTGATCTCGCACCGCAGCGGTGAAACCGAGGACAGCACCATCGCCGACCTGGCCGTGGGCACCGCCGCCGGCCAGATCAAGACCGGTTCGCTGTGCCGCTCCGACCGCGTGTCCAAGTACAACCAGCTGCTGCGCATCGAAGAGCAGCTGGGCGCCAAGGCGCCGTACCGTGGCCGCGCGGAATTCCGCGGCTGAGGCTAGTCTGGTACGGTGAAGGGGTGGCGCGAGCCACCCCTTCGCACATGGAGTCCACAATTGCGTCTGAGTAAGCTGCGCAGCCCCTACTGGCTGTTCCTCGTCCTGCTCCTGGGCCTCGCCGGCCTGCAGTATCGCCTGTGGGTAGGGGACGGCAGCCTGGCGCAAGTGCGCGAGCTGGAGAAGCAGATCGCCGACCAGCAGGGCGAGAACCAGCGTCTGCTCGAGCGCAACCGCATCCTCGAGGCCGAGGTGGCGGAACTGAAGAAAGGCACCGAGACGGTCGAGGAGCGTGCCCGCCACGAACTCGGCATGGTCAAGGACAAGGAAACCCTCTACCAGCTGGCGCAATGAAATTCCGCGACGTCTCCCTGCCGGCCTTCTGGGCCGTGATCCCCGCCGCGGGCATCGGTTCGCGGATGCGTGCAGACCGCCCCAAGCAATACCTCGACCTCGCCGGCCGCAGCATTCTCGAACACACCCTCGACTGCTTCCTCGGCCACCCCATGCTCAAGGGCCTGGTGGTCTGCCTGGCGCCTGACGATCCCTGGTGGCCGAACCTGCCCTGTGCCGGCGACCCGCGCATCCTGCGTGCCGACGGCGGCCGCGAGCGCGCGGATTCCGTACTCAACGGCCTGCTGCTGCTCAACGAACAGGGCGCCGCCAGCGACGACTGGGTGCTGGTGCACGACGCGGCGCGGCCGAACCTGAGCCGCGGCGACCTCGACCGGCTGCTCGGCGAACTGGACAACGACCCGGTGGGTGGCCTGCTCGGCGTGCCGGCGCGGGACACGCTCAAGCGCGTCGGCGCCGATGGCCGGGTGCTGGAAACCGTCGACCGCAGCGTGGTCTGGCAGGCCTACACGCCGCAGATGTTCCACTTGGGCGCCCTGCACCGAGCCCTGGCCGATGCCCTGGTGGCGGGTGCGGCGATCACCGACGAGGCCTCTGCGATGGAGTGGGCCGGCAACGCGCCGAAGATGGTCGAAGGCCGCGCCGACAACATCAAGGTCACCACCCCGGAAGACCTGCAGCGGCTGCAACGGGCTTTCGGAAAACGCTGAAACCATGAAGCGCCTTGCGAGGTTCCTGCCCAGGCTCGAAGGCGACTTGCACCGCATCCTGCGCTGGGCCGGCGACGGCTGGCGCATGCCCTGGCTGTGCCTGGGCCTGGCGCTGCTGGGTACCTGCACCGCCGCCTACCCGATCACCTCCGTGGTGGTGCCGGCGGTCCTGGTGGCGCCACGGCGCTGGGGCGGCATAGCACTGAGCGCCGCCCTGGGCAGCGCGCTGGGGGCGCTGCTGCTGGTGATCGTCCTGCACCACATGGGCTGGGCCAGCCTGTACGCCCACTTCCCGCAATTGCTGCAGGACCCGAGCTGGGCGCAGGTGATGGACTGGACCCGCCGTTACGGCCTGCTGGCGCTGTTCCTGGTGTCCATCTCGCCGCTGCCGCAGACGCCGGCGTTGGTGGTGCTGTCCAACGTGCCGCTGCACTATCCCGGCGTGCTGCTGGCGATCTTCACCGGCAAACTGCTCAAGTACCTGGTGTTCGCCTGGGTCGGTTCGCGCTTCCCCGGGCACATCCACGATTTCCTGCACCGCCACGGCCGCAATACCGGCCGTGGCGATTCGGCCTAGGCGGGCCTTGTCCGCGATTTCGCGCGCAGGGCGCGCTCCTACAAGGTGGGGTTGTGCGTAGGAGCAATTGTTTATTGGGTTCCCGCGAACGCGGGAACCCAATAAACAATGTAGGAGCGGTGTGGGTGCTTTTCGTAGGAGCGAGCTTGCTCGCGAATGAGCCCCGCAGCGGAGTCCGTTCGCGAGCAAGCTCGCTCCTACGAGAAACCACGCCCGCATGGGGATCGCCAAGGCTCACCCCAACAACGGCACCTCGATGAGAAAGCGGAACAGCGCCCCATGCTGCTCCACCGCCAGGCAGTTATAACCGTGGCGCTTGGTGTCCTCGGGGATGCCGTGCACCGACTGCGAGCAGTCGGTGACCACTTCCAGCAGGTCGCCCGGCTTCAGTGTCTCCAGGGTTTCCAGGGTGGCGATGGCGTTGTACGGGCAGTGCTCGCCACGCAGGTCAAGCGACAGCGTCGGCGTCTTGTTCGCGCTCATTGGCGGTTTTCCTCGAACGGGTGAAGCGGTTGGCGTTCAGTTGTACCAGCAGCATGCACAGCGCAAGGCCGGCGAAGGTCAGCAGCAGGCCGCCGCCGGGGCCGAACATCTGCAGCAGGTTGAGCTTGGGATAGGGCAGGGCCAGGGCGCTGCCCAGCGCGTCCCAGTACACCGCCACCAGGGTGCCGCCGATGACGTTGCCGACGCCGACCACCCAGAAATGCACCTGGCCTTCCATCGAGCGGTACATCCAGCCGGTCTCGCAGCCGCCGGCGAGGACGATGCCGATGCCGAACAGCACGCCGCCGATCACCGCGTTGGCGCCCATCCAGAAGGTCTTCGGCGCCACGCCCAGGTGGATCGCCGCGAAGGTGCCGACGCAGGCCGCGGCCATGCCCAGCAGGATGCCGAAGGCGGCCTTGGTCCGGCCGGTGGTCCAGAGGTCGCGGGCGGCGCTGGTGAAGCAGATCTGCGCGCGCTCGATCAGGCCGCCGAACAGCAGGCCGAACAGGGTGGCCAGGCCCAGTACCAGCGACACCTCGAAGCGCCAGGCGGCGAACAGCGCGGCCACGGCCAGCACCGTCAGGCCCAGGCGCCACTGCACCTTCGCGCGGCGGGCTAGGCTCGCCGCGTCGGGCAGGCTGGCGGCCTTGCCGGTGACCTTCAGCGGCGTGCGCAGGAACGGCAGCAGGCTCAGCTTCACGCCGAACCAGGCGCCGATCACGGTGGAGAGCATGAAGGCCCAGGCGTGCACCGAGAACATCGGGATGCCGGTGAAGAACGCCGCCAGGTTGCAGCCCATGGCCAGGCGCGCGCCGAAGCCGGCGATGATACCGCCCACCAGGCCCTGCAGCAGGCGCCGCCGGCTGGTCGGCCAGCGCAGGCTGACGTTGCCGGCCCAGAGCGCGCAGCACAGCGCGCCGAGGAACATGCCGATGATCATCACCCCATCGATGCGGTCCAGCGGGGTGCCCTGCAGGCCGATGATCTTGAAGTAGCTCCAGTCCTGCACCGGCACGCCGAACCAGGACAGCACGTGGCCGCCCCAGCGGGTGAATTCCCCGGTGACGGCCCAGAAGGTGCCGGTCAGGGCGAAGTAGTAGGCGGAGGCGACACCGAGCGCGACCAGGGTCGGCAAGGGTGACCAGAAGCGCAGCAGGTAGCGCTCGCGGAAGGCGGAGAGGGCGGACATGACGGCATCCTTGGCAGGGTAGCGTGGTAAACCGGTAATTCTAACCGAATCGCCGGAAACCACCCTGCTTCAGGACAGCCCCGGATGCGTCCGCTGCAGGCCTTCCTTGAGGAAATCCACCAGTTGCCGCACCTTCGGCGACAGGTGCCGCTGCTGCGGGTACAGCGCCCAGACTGCGGTGTTTGGTGGCTGGTGTTCTTCCAGCAGGGAAACCAGCCGCCCGCTGCGCAGGTGCTCCAGCACGTAGTAGTCCGGCAACTGGCACAGGCCGAAGCCGCGCAGCGCGGCGTCGAGCACTGCCTGGCCGCTGTTGCAGCGCCAGTTGCCCTGCACGCGGTGTTGCGTCTCGCGGCTGTCTTCCAGGAAGGTCCAGATGTCGCTGCTGCCCACCAGGCAGTTGTGCTGCGCCAGTTCCGCCGGCGAGCGCGGCGCGCCGTGGCGCTCCAGGTAGCCGGGCGTGGCGCACAGGTACATCACTCGCGGCGCCAGGCGCGTGGCCACCAGGCGCGAGTCGCTCAGGCGGCCGAGGCGGATGGCCAGGTCGAAACCTTCGTGGAGCAGGTCGAGCTGGCGGTTGGACAGCTCCATATCCACCCGCAACTGCGGGTAGTCGGCCATGAAGGCGTTCACCAGCGGCACCACGAAGCGCTCGCCGTAGGCCACCGCGCAGGTCATGCGCAGCAGGCCCTTGGGCTCGGCGGAGAGGTCGCTGACCGCGCGCAGCGCCTCGTCGCGGGCGTCCTGCAGGCGCTGGCAGTGCTGCAGGAAGGTCTGCCCGGCTTCGCTCAGCGACACGCGGCGGGTGCTGCGGTAGAGCAGACGGGTCTGCAGGCGTTCCTCCAGGCGGGCGATCTGCCGGCTGACGTGGGAGGAGGACACGCCCAGGCGTTCGGCGGCGGCGGTGAACTGCCCGGTTTCCGCCACCGCGACGAATTCGTCGAGGCCTTCCCAGCGATTCATCTGGATTGTCCCTGTATGGCAATAAAGTTTTGATTATTGCCTGATTATTTCTTTCCAGGCACTTTTCTACACTTCCAAGGCTGTGCCCCGCGTTTTTCGCCGGGCCACCCGGTTTCCGCCGGCATCCATCGCCGGCCGCTTCCGCCCCGAAGGCGGAGGCCCATGCATCAACCCGCCAGGAGTTCCGAGATGATCAAGTCCCGTGCCGCCGTCGCCTTCGCCCCCAACCAGCCGCTGCAGGTGGTCGAGGTGGACGTGGCGCCGCCGAAGAAGGGCGAGGTGCTGGTACGCATCGTCGCCACCGGGGTCTGCCACACCGATGCCTACACTCTGTCCGGCCAGGATTCCGAAGGCGTCTTCCCGTGCATCCTCGGCCACGAGGGTGGCGGCATCGTCGAAGCGGTGGGCGAGGGCGTGACCTCGCTGCAGGTCGGCGACCACGTGATCCCGCTGTACACCGCCGAATGCCGCGAGTGCAAGTTCTGCAAATCCGGCAAGACCAATCTCTGCCAGGCCGTGCGCGCCACCCAGGGCAAGGGCCTGATGCCCGACGGCACCAGCCGCTTCTCCTACAACGGCCAGCCGATCTACCACTACATGGGCTGCTCGACCTTCTCCGAATACACCGTGCTGCCGGAAATCTCCCTGGCCAAGATTCCCAAGGACGCCCCGCTGGAGAAGGTCTGCCTGCTCGGCTGCGGCGTCACCACCGGCATCGGCGCCGTGCTCAACACCGCCAAGGTGGAAGAGGGCGCCACCGTGGCCATCTTCGGCCTGGGCGGCATCGGCCTTGCGGCCATCATCGGCGCCAAGATGGCCAAGGCCTCGCGGATCATCGCCGTCGACATCAACCCGGCCAAGTTCGACATCGCCAAGGAACTGGGCGCCACCGACTTCGTCAACCCGAAGGACCACCAGAAGCCGATCCAGGACGTCATCGTCGAGATGACCGACGGCGGCGTGGACTACTCCTTCGAGTGCGTCGGCAACGTGCAACTGATGCGCGCGGCGCTGGAGTGCTGCCACAAGGGCTGGGGCGAGTCGACCATCATCGGCGTCGCCGGGGCCGGCCAGGAAATCAGCACCCGGCCGTTCCAGCTGGTCACCGGTCGCGTCTGGCGCGGTTCGGCGTTCGGCGGCGTGCGCGGCCGCACCGAGCTGCCCAGCTACGTGGAGAAGGCGCAGAAGGGCGAAATCCCGCTGGACACCTTCATCACCCACACCATGGGCCTGGACAAGATCAACGAGGCCTTCGACCTGATGCACGAAGGCAAGAGCATCCGCTCGGTCATCCATTACTGAAAAGCCGACGAGAGCGCTGGAGGCTGAAGGCTATACGTAGCGCTTTTTCGTCCAGCCTCCAGCGCTTTCCTCGTCTTTACACGGAGCTTTTTATGGAAATCGTCTCCAGCACCAAGAGCTTCGAGGGCTGGCACCAGCGCTACCGCCACCGCTCCCAGGCGCTCGGCTGCGACATGGTGTTCGCCATCTACCTGCCGCCCCAGGCCGAGCCCGAGGCCGGCCTGCCGGTGCTCTACTGGCTGTCGGGGCTGACCTGCACCGACGAGAACTTCATGCAGAAGGCCGGCGCCCAGCGTCTGGCCGCCGAACTGGGCCTGGTGATAGTGGCGCCGGACACCAGCCCGCGCGGCCCGGACGTGCCGGGCGACCCGCAAGGCGCCTGGGACTTCGGCCTGGGCGCCGGCTTCTACCTCAACGCCACCCAGGAACCCTGGGCGCGCAACTACCGTATGCACGACTACGTGGTGCACGAGTTGCCGGCGCTGATCGAGGACAACTTCCCGGTCTCCACCCGCCGCGGCATCGCCGGGCACTCCATGGGCGGCCACGGCGCGCTGGTCTGCGCGCTGCGCAACCCGGGGCGCTACCAGTCGCTGTCGGCCTTCGCGCCCATCGCTCATCCCAGCGACTGCCCCTGGGGGCAGAAGGCCTTCGGCCGCTACCTGGGCGAAGAGCGCAGCGCCTGGGCCGAGTGGGATGCCTGCGAACTGCTGGCCGGCGCGAGCGAGCGCCTACCGATCCTGGTCGACCAGGGCGAGCGCGACGACTTCCTCGCCACCCAGCTCAAGCCCGAGGCCCTGCGCCAGGCGGCGGAAGCGGCGGGGCACCCGCTGGAGCTGCGCCTGCACCCGGGCTACGACCACAGCTACTACTTCATCGCCAGCTTCATCGACGACCACCTGCGCCACCATGCGCGGGCGCTGTCCTGAAGGCGTCGCGGCTTTCCGGTAGAATCGACGCCCTGACTGACTCAGGGCGTTTTTCTATGCGTATCGGCCATGGCTACGACGTACACCGCTTCGGCGAGGGCGACTTCATCACCCTCGGCGGCGTGCGCATCCCCCACAAGTTCGGGCTCATCGCCCACTCCGACGGCGACGTGCTGCTGCACGCGCTGAGCGACGCGCTGCTCGGCGCCTGCGCCCTGGGGGACATCGGCAAGCACTTCCCCGACACCGACCCGCGCTTCAAGGGCGCCGACAGCCGCGCGCTGCTGCGCCACGTGGTGGCCCTGGTGCACGAGAAGGGCTACGTGATCGGCAACGTCGACGCCACCATCATCGCCCAGGCGCCGAAGATGGCGCCGCACATCGAGGCCATGCGCGGCAGCATTGCCGAGGACCTGCAGGTCGACCTCGAACAGGTCAACGTCAAGGCCACCACCACCGAGAAGCTCGGCTTCACCGGGCGCGAGGAAGGCATCGCGGTGCACGCCGTCGCCCTGCTGGTCCGTCCATGACCGAGCTGGAACTGCTGGGCCCGCGCGCCCATGGCGAACCCTGCGGGCAAGCGGTGCTCAAGGCGGTGGCCGAGGACTTCCAGGTCGACGAGGTGCTGGACATCCCGCTGTCCGGCGAAGGCGAACACCTCTGGCTGTGGGTGGAGAAGCGCGGGCTGAACACCGAGGAGGCCGCGCGCCGCCTGGCCCGTGCGGCTGGAGTGTCGCAGCGGCTGATCAGCTATGCCGGGCTCAAGGATCGCCAGGCGCTGACGCGCCAGTGGTTCAGCCTGCACCTGCCGGGCAAGGCCGACCCCGACCTGGCCGCGGCCGAGGACGACAGCCTGCGCATCCTCAAGCGCACCCGCCACCAGCGCAAGCTGCAGCGTGGCGCCCATGCGGCCAACGGCTTCACCCTGCGCCTGACTCAACTGCAAGGCGAGCACCAGGCGCTCGACGAGCGGCTGCGACGTATCGCCGCCGAGGGCGTGCCCAACTATTTCGGCAGCCAGCGCTTCGGCTTCGACGGCGGCAACGTCGTGGACGCCCGCAGCTGTGCCGAGCGCGGCATTCTGCCAGAGCAGCGCAACCTGCGTTCGCGCCTGCTCTCCGCCGGGCGCAGCTACCTGTTCAACCAGGTGCTGGCGCGGCGGGTGACGGACGGTAGCTGGAACCGCGCCCAGGTCGGCGCCCTGCTGGCCTTCACCGACAGCCGCAGTTTCTTCCCGGCGGGCGAGGCGGAATGCGCCGATCCGCGCCTGGCCGAACTCGACCTGCACCCCACCGGGCCGCTCTGGGGCAAGGGCGCCTCGCCGGCCGGCGGCGCCAGCGGCGAGCTGGAAAATGCCGTGGGCGCCGCGGAAGTGGCGCTTTGCCAGTGGCTGGGCAATGCTGACCTGGCGCACGAACGGCGCATCCTGCGCCTCCCCATCCAGGCCCTGGCATGGCATTATCCGGCCCCTGACATTCTGCAACTGGAATTCGTCCTGCCGGCAGGCTGCTTCGCCACCGTCGTCGTGCGCGAGCTGGTCGAGCTGGTACCGGCAGGGCAGACGGAAAACCCATGCGCATACTGATTGCCAACGACGACGGGGTGAACGCGCCCGGTATCGCCGCGCTTTACGACGCGCTGAGCGAACATGCCGAATGCGTGGTGATCGCTCCCGAACAGGACCGCAGCGGCGCCAGCAGCTCGCTGACCCTGGACCGGCCGCTGCACGCGCAGCGCCTGAGCAATGGATTCATCGGCGTCGACGGTACGCCGACCGACTGCGTGCACCTGGGCCTCAACGGCCTGCTGGACACCTTGCCGGACATGGTCGTCTCGGGTATCAACCTGGGCGCCAACCTGGGCGATGACGTGCTCTATTCCGGCACCGTGGCCGCCGCCATCGAGGGCCGCTTCCTGGAGCGGCCGGCGTTCGCCTTCTCGCTGCTCTCGCGCCAGCCGGACAACCTCTACAGCGCCATGCACTTCGCCCGCCTGCTGGTGCAGAACCACGAGCGGCTCGAACTGCCGCCGCGCACCGTGCTCAACGTCAACATCCCGAATCTGCCGCTGGAACGCATCCGCGGCGTCCAGCTGACCCGCCTGGGCCACCGCAAGCGCGCCGCGGCGCCGGTCAAGGTGGTCAACCCGCGCGGGCGCGAAGGCTACTGGATCGCGGCGGCGGGCGATGTCGAGGATGGCGGCGAGGGCACTGACTTCCATGCGGTGATGCAGGGCTATGTCTCGGTCACGCCACTGCAACTGGACCGAACCTTCCGCGAGGCGTTCAATGGACTGCAGGACTGGATCGGAGGGCTGGACCATGGCCGATGAACTGAGTCGCCGCGGCATCGGCATGACCTCCCAGCGCACCCGCGAACGGCTGATCCAGCGCCTGTACGAGGAAGGCCTGTCCAACGCCCGGGTGCTCGAGGTGATCCGCCGCACGCCGCGCCACCTGTTCGTCGACGAGGCGCTGTCGCACCGCGCCTACGAGGACACCGCGCTGCCCATCGGCCACAATCAGACCATCTCGCAACCCTTCATGGTGGCGCGGATGACCGAGCTGCTGCTGGCCGCCGGCCCCCTGGACAAGGTGCTGGAGATCGGCACCGGCTCCGGCTACCAGACCGCGGTGCTGGCGCAACTGGTCGAGCGGGTGTTCTCCGTCGAGCGGATTCAGGCCCTGCAGGACCGCGCCAAGGAGCGTCTTGCGGAGCTAAACCTGAGAAATGTTGTCTTTCGCTGGGGGGATGGCTGGGAAGGCTGGTCGGCGCTGGCACCGTACAACGGTATCATCGTCACCGCGGCAGCCGCCGAGGTCCCGCAGGCGCTGCTCGACCAACTGGCGCCGGGCGGGCGCCTGGTGATCCCGGTGGGCAGCGGCGAAGTGCAGCAACTGATGCTGATCGAGCGCACCGGCGACGGATTCGACCGGCGCGTGCTGGATTCGGTGCGCTTCGTTCCCCTGCTCAACGGCCCCCTGGGCTGAGCGGCGGCGGGAGCGCCGTCGCGCGGCCAGGGGGAGCATAACGGCGAGATGCCGGGCACATATTCGATGGATAAGGGGGAAGGGGTGAGCCCTATCGCGGCCCAGAAGCAATGGATCTGGATTCGGAGCGGCGTGCGCATGCTGCTGGCGGCAGCATTCTGTTCCCTGCTCGCGGCCTGCGCATCCTCCTCCGGGGGCAAGGTCAAGGTGGTCGACCGCAACCAGGCCGACCGCACGCCGACGACCACCAGCGGGCAGTACGTGGTGCGCCGCGGCGACACCCTGTACTCGATCGCCTTCCGCTACGGCTGGGACTGGAAGGCCCTGGCCGCGCACAACAACATCCCGCCGCCCTACACCATCCGCCCGGGGCAGGCCATTCGTTTCGGCGGTGCCGGCTCCAGCACGTCGGCACAGCCCGTCGTCGCCAAAACCACACCGTCCGTCGCGCCGGTGGTGGTCGGCAAGCCCGCCGCCGGTTCTCCGGCACCGACCAAGCCCGCGCCCGCGGCTACCGTCAGCAATTCGACACCCCCCGCCAGCACCGCCCCTTCGCAGGCTTCCGGCAAGGGCGTGGAGGGCTGGATGTGGCCGACCAGTGGCACTTTGATAGGCCGCTTTGCATCAAACGGGAGTTTGAATAAAGGGATTGATATAGCCGGGCAATTGGGCCAGCCTGTCCTGGCTGCGTCGAATGGCACGGTTGTGTACGCCGGTAGTGGTTTGCGGGGCTACGGCGAACTCGTGATCATCAAGCACAGCGATACCTACGTGAGTGCCTACGGCCACAACCGCAGGCTGCTCGTTCGGGAAGGGCAACAGGTCAAAGTCGGGCAGAGCATTGCCGAGATGGGCTCCACGGGCACGGACCGGGTGAAGCTGCACTTCGAGATTCGCCGTCAGGGCAAACCCGTGGACCCCTTGCAATACCTGCCTCCTCGTTGATCGACCGCCGCATCCTGCGTGGGTGAGCGGGCTTGGACGTCCCAAGGATATGGATTCGTCCGGGCTTGTTGTCGAACTCAGCAAGGGATAACGACATGGCACTCAAAAAAGAAGGGCCGGAGTTTGACGTGGATGACGAGCTGCTGTTGCTGGAGCCCGCCATCACATTCGACGAGTCACTTGCCGAAGAGCAGGTCTCACTTCAGGTCACCGGCAAGGCCAGTTCGCTGTCATCGAAGCAGCACAAGCACATCGATTACAGCCGGGCGCTGGATGCCACCCAGCTCTACCTCAACGAAATCGGTTTTTCCCCACTGCTGACTCCCGAGGAGGAGGTCCACTTCGCGCGGCTCGCGCAAAGGGGCGATCCCGCTGGGCGTCGGCGCATGATCGAAAGCAACCTGCGCCTGGTGGTGAAGATCGCCCGGCGCTACGTCAACCGCGGCCTGTCCCTGCTCGACCTGATCGAGGAAGGCAACCTGGGGTTGATCCGGGCGGTGGAGAAGTTCGATCCGGAACGGGGTTTCCGCTTCTCTACCTACGCGACGTGGTGGATTCGCCAGACCATCGAACGGGCCATCATGAACCAGACCCGCACCATCCGCCTGCCGATCCACGTGGTCAAGGAACTCAACGTCTACCTGCGCGCGGCCCGCGAGCTGACGCACAAGCTGGACCACGAGCCGTCCCCCGAGGAAATCGCCAACCTGTTGGAGAAGCCGGTCGACGAGGTCAAGCGCATGCTCGGCCTCAACGAGCGGGTGACTTCGGTGGATGTGTCCCTCGGCCCGGATTCGGACAAGACGCTGCTCGACACCCTGACCGACGATCGTCCCACCGACCCCTGTGAACTGCTGCAGGATGACGATCTGAGTCAGAGCATCGACCAGTGGCTGTCCGAGCTGACCGACAAGCAGCGCGAGGTGGTGATTCGCCGTTTCGGCCTGCGCGGCCACGAAAGCAGCACCCTGGAAGAGGTCGGCCAGGAAATCGGCCTGACCCGCGAGCGGGTGCGGCAGATCCAGGTCGAGGCGCTCAAGCGTCTGCGGGAGATCCTGGAGAAGAACGGCCTGTCGAGTGACGCGCTGTTCCAGTAGGCGCCGCCTGCAGTGAAAAAGCCCGGAGTGCTCCGGGCTTTTTTTCGCCTGCGCCATTTTGTAGGAGCGGGCCCTGCCCGCGATTCGCGCGCAGGGCGCGCTCCTACGGGTGAGGTCTCCCTTTGGAGAGAGTCTTTGGTCCCTTGCACCCAAGCTAACCCCGTCATTCCCGCGAACGCGGGAACCCAGAGACTTGGGGCTCGGTGTAGCGCGCCGCTCCGAGTGCGTTGATATCTCTCGTTTCGCCCCCTCGGGCGAGTCCCTTTTGTCAAACGGTGGAAGGCCACCCCCGCAAAAAGGAACCAAAAAGGCTTGCCCGCATACGGGCCCGACAGAGTCGGGCTACCCTCACGAACTCCCCCGCCACGGAGGCCCGCCCCGAGGGTACATCCCTGTAGCCCGCGGGGCTCTCGCGACATCCATGTCGCATGACCTCCTGAGCGCCGGTTTCGCTCGGCCTTCTGAAGGGGTGTTTCGGTGCGTTCGGCTATTTCTCTGGAAGTCCAAGAGCAAACGCGCTTTTGCTTTTCGTAGGAGCGAGCTTGCTCGCGAACCCTGGCCGTCACTGGGTTCCCGCGTTCGCGGGAATGACGAGGTGGGGTTAGGCGTTTCAGGATGACTCCAAACTCCCCACCCACTCCGAACAGCCCCCTCTCCCGCTTGCGGGAGAGGGCTGGGGAGAGGGCGCTCTTGAACCCAGCACCTACACCGCCGGGAAGCTCCGTTCGCGAGCAAGCTCGCTCCTACGAGAATCCATGCCCACCGGCATGCTAGGACTCCGTCCGCGACTCCACCGGCAAGACCGGCCCCGGACCAGCGATGGGTATCGCAAGCTCAACCCATCCTACGAAAAACACCTTGTCCCGGACTTCACGGGTGCCCCAAACGGGTACGTGTCCCGAACAACTTCATCCGCTCGAGCCAGGCGAGACAGCAGTTTTTGAGTTTGGTTTTGTAAGCCATCGCTTACATGTGCTGTGAGCCTTTGACGATTCGGCTTGCCGGCAAGGGGCCCTTTTCTTCAGTCTTTATAAATAACCAATTGAATTTAAAAGGCTTTATTTTCGACTGCGCTAATCCTGGCCCTACCGGGGTGCGACCCGCAGCCGCTTGCCGCTTTTGTACGGAAAGCTAATATCACTCCTGCGTACAGGGAATGACGCAGGCCGACAAGGATGCCGGTCAGGACGTCGCGGGATGCGACTCATCAGGATGATGGGGTAGGGAAAAAAGGGCGGGCCATCCCGCCCCTTTTTTTGCCCGCGAAAAAGTGCCGTCACAGATGGCACAAGGCCCGCGCGAGGCGGGCCTTGGAGCTTGGAGGAAGCGATCAGCGCTCCAGGTGCTTGAGCTTGTCGGCGACGCCGTCCCACTCTTCCGCGTCCGGCAACGAGTCCTTCTTCTCGGTGATGTTCGGCCAGACCTCGGCCAGATCCTTGTTCAGCTCGATGAACTCCTGCATGTTCTCCGGGACCTCGTCCTCGGAGAAGATCGCCTGTGCCGGGCATTCCGGTTCGCACAGGGCGCAGTCGATGCACTCATCCGGGTGAATCACCAGGAAGTTCGGGCCTTCGTAGAAGCAGTCCACCGGGCAGACTTCCACGCAGTCGGTGTATTTGCACTTGATGCAGTTGTCGGTGACGACGAAGGTCATTTTCTAATTCTCTCCTCAGGCGGGCGGCTAAGCGCGCGCGATTCTAGCAGCTTGTTCCGCTGTCCGTCAGATTCGCGTCTTCCATGCATATAACAAATCGAGCGCCTGGCGCGGTGTCAGGTCATCGGGTTTGATGCGTGCAAGCTCGTCGATCAGCGGGTGCGGCAGGCTGGCGAACAGGTCGCTCTGCATCGGCGCAGCGGGCCGGCCCGCCTCCTGGCGCGGCGCCTCGTGGGGCAGGCTGGTGGTTTCCAGGCGCGCCAGGTGCTCGCGGGCGCGCAGGATCACCGGGCCGGGCACGCCGGCCAGTTGCGCCACCGCCAGACCGTAGCTCTGGCTCGCCGGGCCGGGCAGCACGTGGTGCAGGAAGACGATGCGCTCGTTGTGCTCGGTGGCGTTCAGGTGCACGTTGGCCACCACCGGTTCGCTCTCCGGCAGCACGGTCAGCTCGAAGTAGTGGGTGGCGAACAGGGTGAAGGCGCGCAGGTGCGCCAGGTGCTCGGCGGCGGACCAGGCCAGCGACAGGCCGTCGAAGGTGCTGGTGCCGCGGCCCACTTCGTCCATCAGCACCAGGCTGCGGTCGGTGGCGTTGTGCAGGATGTTGGCGGTTTCGCTCATCTCCACCATGAAGGTGGAACGGCCGCCGGCGAGGTCGTCGGACGAGCCGATACGGGTGAAGATGCGGTCCACCAGCGACAACTCGCAGCGCGCCGCCGGGACGAAACTGCCGATGTGCGCTAGCAGCACGATCAGCGCCGTTTGCCGCATATAGGTAGATTTACCGCCCATATTCGGGCCAGTAATCACCAGCATGCGGGTGTCTTCGTCGAGCTTCAGGTCGTTGGCCACGAAGGGCGTATCCAGCACCTGCTCCACCACCGGGTGGCGGCCCTGCTCGATGAGGATGCCCGACTCCTCGACGAAGCGCGGGCGGTTCAGGTCGAGGTTCAGCGCGCGCTCGGCCAGGTTCGCCAGCACGTCCAGCTCGGCCAGGGCGGCGGCGGTGTCCTGCAGCGGCGCCAACTGGGCGATCAGCAGTTCCACCAGTTCCTCGTAGAGCTGCTTCTCGCGGGCCAGGGCGCGGCTCTGGGCGGACAGCGCCTTGTCCTCGAAGGCCTTCAGCTCCGGGGTGATGAAGCGTTCGGCGCCCTTCAGCGTCTGGCGCCGCTGGTAATCGGCCGGCGCCTGCTCGGCCTGCATGCGCGGCAGCTCGATGTAGTAGCCATGGATGCGGTTGTAGCCGACCTTCAGACCCGACAGCCCGGTGCGTTCCTTCTCGCGGATCTCTAGGTCCATCAGGTACTGGCCGGCGTTCTCGCTGAGCGTCTGCAGTTCGTCCAGCTCGGCGTCGTAGCCGCGCTTGATGACGCCGCCGTCGCGGATCACCGCCGGCGGGTTGTCGATGATCGCGCGCGCCAGCAGGTCGGCCAGTTCCGGGTAGGTGCGGATGCTGGCGGCCAGTTCGCCCAGGTGCGGAGCTTCCAGCTCGGTCATGCCGCGTTGCAGCTCCGGCAGGGCGGCCAGGGCGTCGCGCAGGCGCGCCAGGTCGCGCGGGCGGGCGTTGCGCAGACCGATACGGGCGAGGATGCGCTCGACATCGCCGATTTCCTTCAGCTGTGGCTGAAGGTTCTCGAAACGGTAGCGCTCCAGCAGGCAGGCGATGGATTCCTGGCGGGCTTCCAGCACGGCGCGGTCGCGTAGCGGGCGGTTCAGCCAGCGCGTCAGCAGGCGGCTGCCCATGGCGGTCTGGCAGCGGTCCACCACCGACTGCAGGGTGTTGTCGCGGCCGCCGGAGAGGTTGGTGTCCAGCTCCAGGTTGCGGCGGCTGGCGCCGTCGAGGATGACGGTGTCGTCCAGGCGCTCGTGGCGCAGGCTGCGCAGGTGCGGCAGGGCGGTGCGCTGGGTTTCCTTGGCGTAGGCCAGCAGGCAGCCGGCGGCGCCGATGGCCAGGGTCAGGTCCTGGCAGCCGAAGCCCTTCAGGTCCTGGGTGGCGAACTGTTGGCAGAGGCTCTTGAACGCCGAGTCGCGGTCGAAGTCCCAGGGCGCGCGACGCCGCACGCCACGGCGCTTCTCCGCCGGCAGGCCGGCGGGCCAGTCGTCGGGGATCAGCAGTTCCGCGGGGTTCAGGCGCTCCAGCTCGGCCAGCAGGGTTTCCCAGCCGCGGATTTCCTGGACGCTGAAGCGGCCGCTGGTGATGTCCAGCACCGCCAGGCCGAACAACCGCTCGTCGCCGAGCAAGGCGGCCAGCAGGTTGTCGCGGCGCTCGTCGAGCAGCGCCTCGTCGCTGACCGTGCCGGGGGTGATGATACGCACCACCTGGCGTTCCACCGGGCCCTTGCTGGTGGCCGGGTCGCCGATCTGTTCGCAGATGGCCACCGACTCGCCCAGCTTGACCAGCTTGGCCAGGTAGCCCTCCACGGCGTGGAAGGGGATGCCGGCCATGGGAATCGGCGTGCCGGCGGACTGGCCGCGGGTGGTGAGGGTGATGTCGAGCAGCTTGGCGGCCTTCTTGGCGTCCTCGTAGAACAGCTCGTAGAAGTCGCCCATGCGGTAGAACAGCAGTTGTTCCGGATGCTGTCTCTTCAGCTTCCAGTATTGCTGCATCATTGGAGTATGCGCGGAAAGGTCGCTTTGGCTCATGACTTTGGGCGGTCCGTCTTCTATATGCAAAAGCGCCTAGTGTACGGTATCCGGCCTGGCGGCTTAAGCATCGGAGTACGCAATGAGCATCAGCGACGAAGGCATCACCGACCTGGCCGCGCGCCTGGGCGCGCAGTTGCAGCGCTTGGGCGCGCGGGTCAGCACCGCCGAGTCCTGCACCGGCGGCGGCATCGCCGAGGCGATCACGCGGATCGCCGGCAGCTCGGCCTGGTTCGATGCCGGCTACGTCACCTATTCCAATGCGCAGAAGACCACGCAGCTGGGCGTGCCTGACGAACTTTTCCCACAGGTCGGCGCGGTCAGCCGGGAGGTGGTCGAGGCCATGGCCCGCGGCGCACAGGCGCGCAGTGGCGCGCGTTTCACTGTTGCGGTCAGCGGCATCGCCGGTCCGGACGGTGGTTCGCCAGAGAAGCCTGTAGGAACCGTCTGGTTGTGCTGGGCCGATGGCGAACAATGCTCCGCGCAGCGCTTTCTTTTTTCCGGCGACCGCCTCGCGGTGCGCCGGCAGGCGGTGGCGGCCGCTCTGGACGGGGTGTTGCGACTGGCCGTCGGGGAAAATCCCGTTCGGGGGTAGGCGCGCGCCTTGCCCTGTGAAATAATACTGTCTACTTATACAGTTGTTCGTGGCCCATCCCGGCCGCCTGACTTCGCGAGGACTTCAATGGACGACAACAAGAAGCGCGCCCTGGCCGCGGCCCTGGGACAGATCGAACGCCAATTCGGCAAGGGCGCGGTAATGCGCATGGGCGACCACGAGCGCCAGGCCATCCCGGCCATCTCCACCGGCTCCCTCGGCCTGGACATCGCCCTGGGCATCGGCGGTCTGCCCAAGGGCCGTATCGTCGAGATCTACGGCCCTGAATCCTCGGGCAAGACCACCCTGACCCTCTCGGTCATCGCCGAGGCCCAGCGCCAGGGCGCCACCTGCGCCTTCGTCGACGCCGAGCACGCGCTGGACCCGGACTACGCCGGCAAGCTGGGCGTCAACGTCGACGACCTGCTGGTCTCGCAGCCGGACACCGGCGAGCAGGCCCTGGAAATCACCGACATGCTGGTGCGCTCCAACGCGGTGGACGTGATCATCGTCGACTCCGTGGCGGCGCTGGTGCCCAAGGCCGAGATCGAAGGCGAGATGGGCGATGCCCACGTCGGCCTGCAGGCCCGCCTGATGTCCCAGGCGCTGCGCAAGATCACCGGCAACATCAAGAACGCCAACTGCCTGGTCATCTTCATCAACCAGATCCGCATGAAGATCGGCGTGATGTTCGGCAACCCGGAAACCACCACCGGTGGTAACGCCCTGAAGTTCTACGCCTCCGTGCGCCTGGACATCCGCCGTACCGGCGCGGTGAAGGAAGGCGACGAGGTGGTCGGCAGCGAAACCCGCGTCAAGGTGGTGAAGAACAAGGTCGCCCCGCCGTTCCGCCAGGCCGAGTTCCAGATCCTCTACGGCAAGGGCATCTACCGCACCGGCGAGATCATCGACCTGGGCGTGCAACTGGGCCTGGTGGAGAAATCCGGCGCCTGGTACAGCTACCAGGGCAGCAAGATCGGCCAGGGCAAGGCCAACGCCGCCAAGTACCTGGAAGAGAACGCGGAAATCTGCGCGGTGCTGGACAAGGCCATCCGCGAGCAACTGCTGAACAACCAGCCGGCGCCGACCAAGGCCGAGCTGGCTGCAGCCGAAGCTGCCGAGGCCGCTGAAGCCGACCTCGACTACTGATCCCGCCGATGCCGACCGTGCTCGACACGCCCGTCGCCGTGCGGCGGGCCGCCATGGACCTCCTGGCGCGACGCGAGCACGGTCGCGCCGAACTCGTCCGCAAGCTGCGCCAGCGCGGCGCGCCTGCGGAGCTCATCGAGCCCGTCCTCGACCGCCTGGCCGAGGAAGGGCTGCTCAACGAATCCCGTTACCTGGAAGCCTTCATCGCCAGCAAGGCGCGCAGTGGCTATGGCCCCCTGCGAATTCGCGAGGAGCTGAGCCAGCGCGGCCTGCCCCGCGGCGAGATCGAAAAGGCCCTGGGCGAGGCGGATGTCGACTGGCAGGCGCAAATGCGGGATGTCTGGCGCCGCAAGTTCCCCCGCCTGCCCCAGGACGCCCGCGAGCGTGCCCAGCAGGGGCGTTTCCTCGCCTACCGGGGCTTTTCCATGGAAGCCATCAATCGCCTGTTCAGTGGGCGGGGCGGGGACGACTGAGCCCGGGGCTGGCGCTGGTTGACCGGCCTGTCGGCTGGATCGCGGATGGAGTCCGCTCCTACGCCATTCACATACCACGTTCGCTTGTCCGCGATAGCTGGCGGTATCGGCGTGGTTTGCGGATAAGATCCGTTTGTACAGACGCGGGCACGGCTTCTCGTAGGAGCGAGCTTGCTCGCGAATAAATCCCGCTGCGGAGTCTGTTCGCGAGCAAGCTCGCTCCTACAGAGAACACCTCGGCGTGGTTGGCAAGACAGTTGCCCCTACGCCATTCCGCACACCGTTTTCCCCCGGAATCACGCGCCAGTGCGGTGTCACGTCGGACCAACGGCGTATAACCGCGAACGGTTATACGCCCTACGGTTGGGCGTGGGTGTAGGAACGGACTCCGTCCGCGATAGCCGGAATCACCTACGCCATTCCATGTAGGAGCGCGCCCTGCGCGCGAATCGCGGGCAGGGCCCGCTCCTACAGGTGCAGTGGCCTATGCAGGAACGGGACAAGCCTCGGTCCAGTTCTGCTTGTCGTTGATGAAGTTCACCAGCTCGCGCAGGCGGCCGTGGTCGCGGCCGTTGAAGGCGAAGGCCAGGCGCGTCAGCTGGGTGAATTCCGGCTCGTCCTTTTCCAGTTCGCCGCAGGCCTGCTGGTGGAAGCCGTCGTGCAGGCAGAGGTTGCCGAATTCCTCGTGCAGGCGCTGCATGGCGCTGTCGCTGAGGCGGTGGTTGAGGCGGATGACGAAGTTGTCCTTGAGCCAGCGGCTGGAGTGGAAGTTGCTGTAGAAGTGGGCGATCTCCCCGACCGCGTCCTCCACCGAGCGGGCCAGTTTCATCAGGTGCATGTCGCTGGGCAGGATGTAGCGGTTGTCCAGCAGTTGCTCCTGCATGAACTGCAGCGCCTGCTCCCAGTAATGCCCGCCGGGTTGGTCGAGCAGCACCACCGGCACCAGCGGGCTCTTGCCGGTCTGGATCAGCGTCAGCACTTCCAGCGCCTCGTCCAGGGTGCCGAAGCCGCCGGGGCAGAGCACCAGGGCGTCGGCTTCCTTGACGAAGAACAGCTTGCGCAGGAAGAAGAAGTGGAACGACAGCAGGTTGTTGGTACCGGCCACCGTGTGGTTGGCCTGCTGCTCGAAGGGCAGGGTGATGTTGAAGCCCAGGCTGTTCTCCAGCCCCGCGCCTTCGTGGGCGGCGGCCATGATGCCGCCGCCGGCGCCGGTGACGACCATCAGGTCGTAGCGCGCCAGGGTGCGGCCCAGGTCCCGGGCCAGGGCGTACAGCGGGTGGTTCGGGGGCGTGCGCGCCGAGCCGAATACCGTGACCTTGCGCCGGCGCTTGAACTGCTCGAGGGTGGCGAAGGCGTGCTCCATCTCGCGCAGCGTCTGCAGCATGATCTTGGCATCCCAGCGGTTGCGGTCGGCCTGGGCCATGCGCGCCACGGTGAAGAGCATCTCGCGGTACAGCGGCAGGTTCGGGCTGTCGCCCGGCGCGGCGAGGGCCGCCAGCTCCTCGACCTTCTGCGTCAGGTCGGTGCCGCTGGTCTGGAAGTGCCGGGAGAGGTAGTCCTCGGGTTCATAGGGCATGGGGATACTCCTTGTTCTTCAACCCCTTGTCGTAGGCGTGCGCCAGTCTGACATGCCGCTGATGACAGTCGGCGATGACCCTGTTTCAGATTGCGATGCGGTCCCCCTGTTCGGGAATGTTGGCTTTCCAGTCGAGGCGTTCGAGCAGTGCGGCCTGCAGGGCATCCATCTTTTCCCGCTCGCCATGTATCAGGTATAGCTCGGGTTTGTTCTCGAAGTGGCCAACCCACTGAATCAATTGCGATTGTCCGGCATGGGCGGAGAAGCCGCCGAGGGTGTGGACCTTCGCCCGCACGGCGATGCGCTGGCGCAATACACGCACGCTTTCGGCGCCGTCGACGATGGTGCGGCCCAGGGTGCCCTTGGCCTGGAAGCCGGGGAAGACGATGTGGCACTCCTGGCGCCAGAGGTTGTGCTTGAAGTGGTGGACGATGCGCCCGCCGGTGCACATGCCGCTGCCGGCGATGATGATGGCGCCGCTCTTGATGCGGTTGATCGCCATGGAGTCTTCCGGCGTCTGCGTGGTGCGCAGCAGCGGCAGCCATTCGGACAGTTTCACGGTGCCGGTGCCGCGGATGTATTCGCGGTCGCTATCGGAGAATTCGCCGGAGTGGCGCAGGTAGATGTCGTTGGCCCGCGCGGCCATGGGGCTGTCGAGGAAGACCATCTGCTGCGGCAGGCGGCCTTCCTGGTAGAAGCGCCCGAGGTAGAACAGCAGGTCCTGGGTGCGGCCGACGGCGAAGGCGGGGATCAGCACGTTGCCGCCGTCCTTTTGCGCCTGTTCGAGGATGTCCGCCAGTTCCAGCAGCGTCTCGTTGTTGTCGCGGTGGTCGCGGTCGCCGTAGGTAGATTCCAGCAGCACCACGTCGGCGCGGCTCAGCGGCGTCGGCGTGCGCATCAGCGGCGAGCAGGTGTTGCCCAGGTCGCCGGAGAACACCAGGCGGCGCGTCAGGCCCTGTTCGTGGATCTCGATCTCGACGATGGCCGAGCCGAGGATGTGCCCGGCGTTGTGGAAGGTCACGCGGATGCCGGGCGCCACTTCCACGGTGCTGCCGTAGCTGACGCTGCGGCGCAGCTTCAGGGCCTTCTCGGTGTCTTCCACGGTGTAGATCGGGGTGACCGCCGGCTTGTTCAGGCGGGCGCGCCACTTGCTCTCCCACTCGGCGTCCTTTTCCTGGATGTTGGCCGAATCCATCAGCATCAGTTCCAGCAGTTCGCAGCAGGACTCGGTGGCGTAGATCGGCCCCTTGTAGCCCTCCTTCGCCAGGCGCGGCAGCAGGCCGCTGTGGTCGATGTGGGCGTGGGAGATGACCACCGCGTTCAGGCTCTTCGGGTCGAAGGGGAAGGGCGTGCGGTTGCTGGCCTCGTTGTCGCGGGTGCTCTTGCCGTTGCTGCGGCCCTGGCGCATGCCGCACTCGAGCAGCACGCGCACGCCGTCCCGGGTTTCCAGCAGGTAGCAGGAACCGGTGACTTCCTGGGCCGCGCCGATGAAAGTGAGTAGGGCCATGGGGCCTCCTTAGCAGGATTCGGTATTTCAGACTCGCGTAGCTGGAACGAAATGGCGTTGATACAGGTCAGCGCCGCTCCCATCCGGCGACCTAGACTTCCCCCATAGCCCCAGGGAGAACGTCGAGCATGTCGCAGATACTGCCCAGTCCGGACGAACTGGCCGCGCACGCGGCGGAGCAGCCGGCATTCGCCGAATGGTTGAGCGGATACGGTCCGCTTGAGCATAGCGCGCTGACCCAGGCTGCGGTCTTCCGCGTGGCTCATCAATTGGTCCAAGCCGGCCTGCAGCCGGACCTGCCCAGCGTCTACCGGCTGTTCCGCGCGCTGGACCGGTTGACCTGCGCCGGGCTCTGGCTGGTGGTGCACATGACCTACGCGCGCCGTGTGCACCTGGACGGCACGCCGCTGCAGGCCGAGGACTTCAAGGCCAGCCCCGAGGGCCACACCGGCGGCGCCCTGAACATGGTGCCAGCCTATGCCGGCTACCTGGCGCTCAATGGCCTGACCGGCACCACCCGCGGCTGGCTGATGGGGCAGGGGCACTGCGTGGCGGCCATCGAGGCGCTCAACGTGCTGACCGCCAACCTGCAGCCCGAGCAGGCGCGGCGCTACAGTATCGACGCCGCCGGCCTGGAGCGCCTGGTGCAGGACTTCTACAGCTACGCCCAGGCGCCGGACGGCAGCGTCGCCGCGCCCCTGGGCAGCCACGTCAACCCGCATACCGCCGGCGGCATCGCCGAAGGCGGCTACCTGGGCTTCGCCGAACTGCAGTACGCGCACCTGCCGCTACCCGGCGAGACCCTGGTGGCCTTCCTCTCCGACGGCGCCGCCGAGGAGCAGCGCGGCAGCGACTGGATGCCCCGCTGGTGGCGCGCCGAGGACTGCGGCGTGGCCCTGCCGGTGATGATCGCCAATGGCCGGCGCATCGAGCAGCGCACCCAACTGGGCACCCGCGAGGGTCTGGAGGGCTTCAAGCACCACCTGAGCGGTTGCGGCTTCGACCCGCTGAGTTTCGACGGCCGCGACCCGGCCGCCTTCGTCTGCGCGCTCTGGGAGATGGAGCAGCGCCTGGCCCATCGCGTTCACGAGAAGAACAGCGGCATCCTGCAGTACCCGCTGCCGATTCCCTACGGCATCGCCGAGACGGTCAAGGGCTTCGGCTTCTACGGCGCCGGCAGCAACGCCGCGCACAACCTGCCGCTGCCGGGCAATCCTCACGACGATGCGAACGCCCGTGAGCTGTTCAACCAGCACGCGGCGCGGCTGTGGGTGCCGGAAGCGGAGCTGGACGCCGCCTGCGCACTGTTCACCGCGAGCCGCCAGGGGCGCCTGCTGGAGCGCGACAATCCGCTGGCGGTGCGCCGGCCCATCGAGCCCAGCCTGCCGGAGCTGCACTACCGCAACGACCAGTGCTCGCCGATGCTGGCGCTGGACCGCTTCTTCAGCGAACTGTGCGCGGCGAACCCGGACCTGCGGGCCCGCGTCGGCAACCCCGACGAGCTGGCCAGCAACCGCCTGGGCGGCGTGCTCAAGGCGCTGAAGCACCGCGTCTGCCAGCCGGAGAGCGCGCTGGAGGCCGTCGACGGGCGGGTCATTACCGCACTCAACGAGGAGGCCGTGGTTTCCGCCTGCCTGGCCAACCAGGGCGGGCTCAACCTGGTGGCCAGCTACGAGGCGTTCTGCGTGAAGATGCTCGGCGCGGTGCGCCAGGCGTTGATCTTCGCCCGCCTGCAGAAGGAGGCGGGGCGCCCGGCGGGTTGGCTCGGCTGGCCGCTGGTGGCCACATCGCACACCTGGGAGAACGGCAAGAACCAGCAGTCGCACCAGGACACCACCTTCTGCGAGAGCCTGCTCGGCGAGATGAGCGACATGGTGCGGGTGCTGTTCCCCGCCGACCACAACAGCCTGCTGGCGCTGCTGCCGCAGATTTACCGCAGCCGTGGGCAGCTCGCCTGCGTAGTAGCGCCCAAGCGCGAGCGGCCGAACCTGTTCGACCGGGCCCAGGCGGAACAACTGGCGCGCGATGGCGCCATCGTGGTGGAAGAACATCCCGGCAGCGATCCGCTGCTGCTGATCGCCAACGGCAGCTACCAGCTCGGTGAGATGCGTCGCGCCGTGGAGCGTCTGGCCGAGGCCGGCTACCCGTACCGCCTGGTCTACCTGCAGGAGCCGGGGCGCTTCCGCGCGCCGAGGGACAACTGGGAACTGGCGGCGGTGGCCGACGAGGCGCTGATCGAGCAACTGTTCCCGGACGCCTACGGGCGCCGCGTGCTGCTCACCCACATGCGCCCGGAAGTGGCGCGCGGGCACCTGTGGCCGATCCTGCCGGATGCACTGCGCAGCTCGGTGCTGGGCTACCGCAACCGCGGCGGGACCCTCGACGAGCCCGGCATGCTGTTCGCCAACCGGGCCTGCTGGGGCGATGTGCTGGCAGCCTGCGCGCGCCTGCTGGAAGTACCGCGCAGCGCGCTGCTGACCGCCGAGGAGGTCGCGGCGCTGGCCGGCAAGGGGGACCCGCGGGCCCTGCGCTGAAACGCTGAGGCGTCTTAGCGCTTCAGCGGTTTCACCAGAGAATCAAGGCCCTCGACCTTCAGCTCCAGCACTATCTGCATCAGGCGGCCCAGCTCGCCCTTGGGAAAGCTGTCATTGCGCTGGAACCACAGCAGGTACTCCTCCGGCAGGTCCACCAGCATGCGTCCCTGGTACTTGCCGAAGGGCATCGGCGTGCGGGCGATCTTCAGCAGGTTGAGCTTTTCCGATTCCAGCATGGCTCCGGCTTCACTTCTGCAGCTTGATGCGGCAGCTGCCGGCATCGAAGCGCTCGACGGCCACCGGGGCGTTGCTGTGGTACTCGGTGAAGTCGTAGGTGAGCACCGCGCCCTGGGCCAGCAACTGGCGGTAGCCGGTGTTGCTGCACACGCTGTCGCCCAGCTGGCTGCGCACGCTCTCGGGGTTGGCGCGCATCTTCGCGGCGTGGCTGGCGCGCACGCTGAGGTGGTTGATCAACTGGTTGCCTTCGACGGTGTAGCCCTGGTCGAGGATGTCCTCGTTGATCGCGCGCGGAGTGCCTTCGCTGCTTTCCTTGGCGACTTTCTCCAGTGTCTTGGCCAGTTCGAAGTCCTTGAGCGACGCGGCGTGGGCCGCGGGCAGGACGAGGCAGAGGGCGAGGGCGGTTAGGCGCAGCATGGGCTTCTCCTGAAACGGGTGCGTATTCGACCGCGCGACGCCGGCACGGTTCGCCGACGCCGCAAATCCCCCATTGTCCCTGAAAACCGCCTGGCTGCCGAGCGGCCTTGGCGCGCAGGGGCTCTGTTACAATCGCCGCCCGCCGTGATCGCCCTCCCGAGTCGCCGATGTCGCCCGTCCATCCCGCTACCAAGAACCATGCCGTCGCCCGCCTGCGCGCCGAGCGCCTGGCCCGTTGCGTGAAGCCCTTCGTGGCCCGCGGCTCGCGTTCGCCGCGCTGCGCCGGCTGCCGCCTGCGCCCGGACTACTGCATGTGCGCCTGGCTGCCGCAGGTGCAGGCCAACGCCGGCATGTGCCTGGTGATGTTCGACACCGAGCCGCTGAAGCCGAGCAACACCGGCTGGCTGATCGCCGAGACGGTGCCGGACACCTGGGCCTTCGGCTGGTCGCGGATCGAGGTCGACCCGGCCCTGCTGGCGCTGCTGGACGATACGCAGTGGCAGCCCTACGTGGTGTTCCCGGGGGAGTTCGTCGCCGCCGAGCGGGTGGTGGAGAAGGTCGCGCCGCAGCCCGGCAAGCGCCCGCTGTTCATCCTGCTGGACGCTACCTGGAACGAGGCGCGCAAGATGTTCCGCAAGAGCCCCTACCTGGACCGCTTCCCGGTGCTGAGCATCACCCCGGACGCGCTGTCGCGCTATCGCCTGCGCCGCTCCAAGTTCGACGAGCACCTGTGCACCGCGGAAGTGGCGGCACTGTGCCTGGGCCTGGCTGGCGACCAGCGCGCGGGGGACGCGCTGGATGCCTACCTGGACGTGTTCAGCGAGCGCTACCTGGGCGCCAAGCACCAGCGCGGCCTGGACGAGCAGAGCCCGGCGCACCAGACCCTGCGGCCCTACACCGCGCTCTAGGATTCAGGCCGTCGCGGCCTTCTTCTGCGGCCACAGCTGGGCCACCAGCATGCCGGCTAGCATCAGCGCGCAGCCGAAGTAACCGCGCGCGTGCAGGCTCTCGTCGAGGAAGATCGCCCCGGCGATGGCGGCGAATACCGCTTCCAGCGAGAGGATGATCGCAGCATGGGAGGCGATGGCGTGCTTCTGCGCGATCACCTGCAGGGTGAAGCCGGTGCCGACGCCGAGCAGGCCGCCGTAGAGCAGCGCCGGGCCGGCCTGGACGATGGCGTCCCAGTGGATTTCCTCGAACACCAGCGCCAGCGCCATGCTCACCACCGAGCAGGTGACGAACTGCAGGAAGGCCAGGCGGATGGGGTCGTAGCGGCTGGCGAACAGGCCCACCAGCAACACGTGGCAGCCCCAGACCAGCGCGCCGGTCAGCTGCAGCCAGTCGCCGGAGGCCACTTTGAAGCCCGGGCCGATGCTCAGCATGGCCATGCCGATCACCGCCAGCGCCGCGCCGAGCCAGGTGCCCGTGCCGGTGCGGTGGCCGAGCAGCAGGCCGAGCAGCGGCACGATGATCACGTACAGGCCGGTGATGAAGCCGGAGTTGGTCACGCTGGTGAACAGCAGGCCGACCTGCTGCAGGTTGATGCCGAGGGTCAGCGCGGTGCCGATGGCAAGGCCCGCCAGCAGCAGGCCGCGGTTGAACGGCTGGGCGCCGCGCTTGGCCGACCAGGCCAGCAGCGGCAGCAGCATCAGCGCGCCGAGGGCGAAGCGCAGGCCGGTATAGAGGAAGGGCCCGATGGCGTCCATCCCCAGGCGCTGCGCGACGAAGGACACACCCCAGATCATGGCGGTGACCAGCATCAGGATATCGGCGCGCAGGGCGTGGCTCTTCATGGTGTTCTCGGCAGGCAAAAAAAGAGCGCAACTCTGCCGCAAGCCGGGGACTTTGAAAAGCTGTCCATTCCGTCAGCGGGTGCGCTGGCAGTCGCCCGCATCTGCATTCTCGGCAGGCATCGGCCGATGCATTTGCGTACAATGCGCCAATCAGGTCACGACCTTTCCCAAGCTGGCCCCGCCGTTATCCGCGGCCGGGATCGAGCCTGGCCATCAAGGAACTTACATGGCTTCCTATGAAATCCTGATCGCTGACGATCATCCGCTGTTCCGCAGTGCCCTGCACCAGGCCCTCACCTTGGGCCTGGGCCCCGAAGCGAAACTGGTGGAGGCGGCGAGCATCGCCGAGCTGGAAGCCAGGCTCAACGAGAAGGCCGACTGGGACCTGGTCCTGCTGGACCTGAACATGCCCGGCGCCTACGGCTTCTCCGGCCTGGTGCTGCTGCGTGGGCAGTACCCGCAGATCCCAGTGGTGATGATCTCGGCCCAGGAGGGCGCCGCCGTGGTGCAGCGCTCCCGCGAGTTCGGCGCCAGCGGCTTCATCCCCAAGTCCAGCGAGATGGCCACCCTGCAGCAAGCGGTGCGCACGGTGCTCGACGGTGACGTCTGGTGGCCGCCGCAGGCCGACGCGGTGACCGAGCTGAGCGAGGAAGTGCGCGCCGCCAGCGCCGGCCTGGCGAGCCTGACGCCGCAGCAGTTCCGCGTGCTGACCATGGTCTGCGAGGGCCTGCTGAACAAGCAGATCGCCTTCGAGCTGAACGTCTCCGAGGCCACCGTCAAAGCCCACGTCACGGCGATCTTCCGCAAGCTCAACGTGCGCACCCGCACCCAGGCGGCGCTGTTGCTGCAACAGATGGAAACGGTTCCGGGCGCCTGATCGGCCGCCCGTGACCTTTGTTTCACATTTTCCTACGGCACCTGGTTTAGAGTGCCGCGTCTTTTTTCGCAGAGAGCCCTTCGTGACTTCTTCCCCCTTCAAGGGCCAGACCGGCCTGAAGCGCATCCTCAACGCCGCCGGCTACTCCATGGCCGGTTTCGTCGCTGCCTTCCGTGGCGAGGCGGCCTTTCGCCAACTGGTGCTGATCAACGTCATCCTCGTCCCGCTGGCGTTCTTCTGCGACGTCACTCGCGGCGAGCGCGCGCTGATGATCGCCGTGTGCCTGCTGGCGCTGATCGTCGAACTGCTCAACTCGGCGGTGGAGGCGGTAGTCGACCGCGTCTCCCTGGAGCGCCACCCGCTGTCGAAGAACGCCAAGGACATGGGCAGCGCCGCGCAGTTCGTCGCGCTGAGCATCATCACCGTGACCTGGGCGGTGATCCTGCTCGGCTGAGCCTGCGCCGTTACCTGTAGGAGCGGGCCCTGCCCGCGATTCGCGCGCAGGGCGCGCTCCTACATGGAGTGGTGTGGGTGGGGTAGCGTAGGAGCGGATCTTATCCGCAAATCGTGCCGCAATCTCCGGCTATCGCGGACGAGGTTCTACGCTGTTTTCTGGGTTCCCGCGTTCGCGGGAATGACGGGATGAAAGTCATGTTTTCCAACGTCATTCCCGCGAACGCGCACTACTGTCCGGAATATTTATCGGGGAAAGTCTGGAGGGCTTGCGGGGGCTGAAGGCACGGGTTAAACCGTTGAGCGCCAACTCAACCTCACAGCCCCGCAAGATGTTCAGGATAAGCCGTTTTCACGATGTTCTAAAAGCGCTGCCTCGCGGCGTCTTCGATCGACTGGTCGCCGAACAAAACGCCGACAAGCACAGCAAGCGCTTTGGCAGTTGGGATCACCTGGTGGCCATGGTGTACGCCCACCTGGCAGGCGCGAGCAGCCTGCGTGCGCTTGAAACCAGCTTCAACAGCCACCCCCATCAGCACTATCACCTGGGTACGGGCCCGATCCGACGTTCCACCCTGGCCGACGCCAACGAACGCCGTAATACCGAGGTCTTCGCCCAGGCAGCGCACTACCTGATGGCGGGCGTCTGCCGGCAGTTACGCCGTGACGGGAAAGAGCTGCTGTACCTGCTGGATTCCACCACGATCCCCCTCAAGGGCCCTGGCTTCGACGAATGGACGTTGTCCAATCGAACCCGCTCCCAGGGGCTGAAAGTCCATGTGCTGTATGCCGAGCAGGCGGCTGCGCCGGTGCACTGCAGCTTCAGCGCAGCCAACGTCAACGACGTTGATGAAGGCAGGAGGCTGAACATCGAACCGCAGGCCACCTACGTGTTTGACAAGGGTTATTACGACTTCAACTGGTGGGCGAGCCTGGATGCCCAGAAGGCCCGCTTCGTCACACGATTCAAGTCCAATGTGCAGCTCAAGGTCCTGGCTCAGCGCGAGATCCCCCAGCAAGACCGGGAAACGATCCTGCGAGACGAAGAGGTGAGTTTCTCCAACCGCAACCCAGGTGGCCGGCGGCGTAATCACTACACCCAGCCCCTGCGGCGGATCCTGGTGAACCGCCCAGGCGATGAGCCGCCTCTGAGCCTGGCGACCAACGACCTGAGTAGCCCGGCGGCAGAAATCGCCGAGCGCTACCGGGATCGCTGGCGGATCGAGCTGTTTTTCAAATGGATCAAGCAACACCTGAAGGTCAGGCGTTTCCTGGGCCGTAGCGAGAATGCCGTGCGCATCCAGATTCTCTGTGCGCTGATCAGCTACTTGTTGCTGAGCCTTTACCAACGCAGGACGGGAACGCAGCAGAGCCTGTGGATGCTGATGGTGGAGGTACAGGCGACGCTGTTTCAGCGTCCTGGCCTGGAGGCTGAACGTTACCGACGACGGCAAGAGCGAATACGCGAGATCAACCTGCGTCAGGGGCAACTGTTAATAGCATGAGGCGTGCCGGACAGCAGTGCGCGAACGCGGGAACCCAATAGACAATTGCTCCTACGGTCGTTCGGCAGGCCCGCCTCAGGGAATCATCGGCAGCACGATCTCGTCGCTGCGGCTGATGCCCGCCGTCTCGCTGCGGCACAGGTCGAGGAATTCGCGCATGGTCGCGGTCTGGTACTTCTGCCGGTGCCAGATGAAATAGAACTGCCGGCGCAGGTCCAGCTGCGGGGTATCCACCGGCACCAGGCTGCCGCGGCGGAAGGCGTCGCGCAGGGCCAGGCGCGAGATGCAGCCGATGCCCAGGCCCGACTCCACGGCGCGCTTGATCGCCTCGGTGTGCTCCAGCTCCAGGCGGATGTTCAGCGGCTCGATGTGGTGGCGCATGGCCTGGTCGAAGGTCAGGCGGGTGCCCGAGCCCTGCTCGCGGAGGATCCAGGCCTCGCTGCTGAGCCGGTGCAGGTCCACGGGGCCTGCGTTGGCCAGCGGGTGCTGCGGCGCGCAGAACACCACCAGCTCGTCCTCCATCCACGGTTGCACCTCGATGTCCGGGTGCTGGCAGTCGCCCTCGATCAGGCCCAGGTCCAGCTCGTAGTGGGCGATGCGCTGCACCACGTGGGCGGTGTTGTGCACGTGCAGGCGCACCCGGCAGTCCGGCTGGCGCTGCATGAAGGTGCCGATCAGCAGGGTGGCCAGGTAGTTGCCGATGGTCAGGGTGGCGCCCAGGTCCAGGGAGCCGAAGGCGCTCTTGCCGTTGAGCAGCGTCTCGATCTCGCTGCCGCGGTCCAGCAGCGCCACCGCCTGGGGCAGCAACTGGCGGCCTAGGGCGTTCAAGGTCAGGCGCTTGCCGGCGCGGTCGAACAGCTTGCAGTCGAACTGCCGCTCCAGCTCGCCCAGGGCCGTGCTGGTGGCCGACTGCGACAGCGAGAGTGCCTCGGCGGCGCGCGACACGCTTTCCTGCTGGGCCACGGCGACGAAGACTTCCATCTGGCGCAGGGTGAATTTCATCGGTTCGGCTGGCTCCGTGGCGGGCGAGGGGCGCGACATTCGGTCGCCCCTGGCGGGGCGGCAGGGGGCGTAAGCTGGCGCGCGCCGGCCGCCAGTCGTCCCTTATCTGCGTTTTGGATTAGCAATATCCAGATAATTTATTTTGCGGATATTCTCGCCCCCTATAAAATGTCGCGCAATCGCGCTACGTCCGGGATCTGCTGGGGTGCGCCACGAATCTCTAGGAGTCCTTGATGAGCAACCTGTACACCGAGCGCGTTCTCAGCGTGCACCACTGGAACGACACCCTCTTCAGCTTCAAGACCACCCGTAACCCGGGCCTGCGCTTCAAGACCGGCCAGTTCGTGATGATCGGCCTGGAGGTCAACGGTCGCCCGCTGATGCGCGCCTACTCCATCGCCAGCCCGAACTACGAGGAGCACCTGGAGTTCTTCAGCATCAAGGTCCCGGACGGCCCGCTGACCTCGCGCCTGCAGCACCTGAAGGAAGGCGACGAGCTGATGGTCAGCCGCAAGCCCACCGGCACCCTGGTGCTGGACGACCTCAAGCCTGGCAAGCACCTGTACCTGCTGAGCACCGGCACCGGCATGGCGCCGTTCCTGAGCGTGATCCAGGACCCGGAAGTCTACGAGAAGTTCGACAAGGTCATCCTGGTCCACGGTGTGCGCTGGGTCAGCGAGCTGGCCTACGCCGACTTCATCACCAAGGTCCTGCCGGAGCACGAGTACTTCGGCGACATGGTGAAAGAAAAGCTGATCTACTACCCCCTGGTCACCCGTGAAGAGTTCCGCAACATGGGCCGCCAGACCGACCTGATGCGCAGCGGCAAGCTGTTCGCCGACATCGGCCTGCCGCCGATGAACCCGCAGGACGACCGCGCCATGATCTGCGGCAGCCCGAGCATGCTGGACGAGACCAGCGAAGTGCTGAATGGCTTCGGCCTGCAGATCTCCCCGCGCATGGGCGAGCCGGGCGACTACCTGATCGAGCGCGCCTTCGTCGAGAAGTAAGCGCAGCCCGCTGAAAAAGCCCGCCGCCCGGCGGGCTTTTTGGTTCATGGCGGATACGGGGAAATGCCGTGCGTAGGAGTGCGTAGGGTCCGGCGTGGCCGGTAAATCCAATCGCGGATGAATCCGCTCCTACGACCGTGCTTCCTGGAACCGTAGGAGCGGACTCCGTCCGCGATTCGGCGGATAACGCCGTAGGCGTTATGCGCCCTACGGGGTGAGGCGGCGAAGCGCGGGTTGCACATCCAGTACCCGGATCACCCCCGCCTCGGGGTAATGCCAATGCACGTCCAGGTCCCACAACCGTGCGCCGTAGCGGCGTTCCGGAGTGGGTTGCTGGTAGGCCGGGCGTGGGTCCTGGGCCAGGCACTGTTCGACCAGCTCGACTACCGGTTCGCCCAGGCGCAGGGCCTGCTCCCGGGCCTGGGCCAGGGCGGCGTCGCTCCACTGCACCGGGATCGGCGCCGGCGGCGCCTCGGCGATGCCGTTGCGCGCGTCGGCCACGGCGTCGGCGTAGGGCACGTAGGGCTTGATGTCGAGCACCGGGGTGCCGTCCAGCAGGTCGATGCCGGACAACCACAGGCGCCCGGGCTCGACCTTCTCCAGGCGCACCACCGACTGGCCGATGCCGTTGGGCCGGTGCGTGGCGCGGGTGGCGAACACCCCCAGGGAGCGGTTGCCGCCCAGGCGCGGCGGGCGCACCTTGAGCCGCGGCTTGTCTTCCAGGGCCTGGTGGAAGAGGAACAGCAGCCAGACGTGGCTGACCTGCTCCAGGCCTTCCACCGCCTCGCCGCCGTCGAATGGTGGCAGCAGCTCCAGCACGCCCCGCGCCGCCGGGGCCAGCTGCGGTTGGCGCGGGATGGCGAACTTCTCCTTGAAGCAGGAGCGGATATGGCCGATGGGGGAGACGGAGTAGGACATGGCGGCACGCGCGTGGAGCAGGGGCCGCCATGTTACCCGATCGGCACGGCAAACCCCCGCCGCTTGCGTCATCGCCGGCGCCTGCGCAGCAACAGCCAGCCGTAGCAGGCCAGGGTGAGCGCCGCGACCAGCGTGCCCAGCAGCAGTTGCACGGCGGGTGTCAGGCCGGGCGGGTAGATCAGCGGGATCAGGTAGTGCTCGACGAAGCCGCCAGCGTAGCCCTGTTCGCCGGCGGCGCGGCGCAGGTGGTTTTCCAGTGGCGTCAATGGGCAGACCAGCTGCAGCCACTCCACGGTAACGCCCCAGGCCGCGGCCGGCAGGTGCAGCCAGGCCAGGCGCGGCCAGCGCAGCACCAGTGGGCCGCCGAGGACGACGAAGAGGATGAAGGCCAGGTGCAGCAGCACCACGGCGTCGGCGGCCAGGCGCAGGAGCATGGTGGTGTTTCCGGCGTGGTGGAGTGGTCGAGGGAAGGATAGATGGGTCAATGGAAAGGCCGGCAGGGTGGTGATGCTGTTCATTTGGGTGGTGCTTCGGTTTGGCGGGGGGCTAATCCTGGCTCCGCTCCGTGCCGTCGGGGTATTCGGTGTGGCCGGGGAATCCAATCGCGGACGGAGTCCGCTCCTACGTCCGTGTCTCCCTGGAGCCGTTCTCCTGCTATTCGCGCCCTATGATTTGCGTACTGTGATTCAGGGAGGCTGGTGATTGCGCTTCACGCCGAACGGTTCCCTCTCCCGCTTGCGGGGGAGGGTTAGGGAGGGGGCGGGGTACAGGATTGGCAGAGGTGTGGGGGCGAAGTCCGTAACCCTCTCCCCAGCCCTCTCCCTGAAGGGAGAGGGGGCTGTCCTGAGTGGCTTGCCAGTCCGGCACCATCCTCCACCCCCGTCATTCCCGCGAACGCGGGAACCCAGTGACTGCGGGGTTCGCGAGCAAGCTCGCTCCTACGAAGAGCAAAAGCAGCCCTGCTCTGGCTTTTGCTTTGGGACTTCCAGAGAAATAGCCGAGCGCACCGGAACGCCCCTTCAGAAGGCCGAGCGAAACCGGCGCTCAGGAGGTCATGCGACATGGATGTCGCGAGAGCCCCGCGGGATACAGGGACGTACCCTCGGGGCGGGCCTCCGTGGCGGGGGAGTTCGTGAGGGTAGCCCGGCTTTATCGGGCCCGTATGTTGGGGCAAGCCTTCTTGGTTACTTCTTTGGCGTTTGAAAGAAGTGACTCGCCCGAGGGGGCGAAACAAAAAATCTCCGCAAACTCGGAGCGGCGCGTCACACCCAAACAAGAAGCCACTGGGTTCCCGCGTTCGCGGGAATGACAGGTTAGAGATCGGAGCGCCGGGCCAGGCCCTTGAGGAAATTGCGCAGCAACTGGTCGCCACAGGGACGGTAGTTGCCGTGACCGGGAGCACGGAACAGCGCGTTGAGTTCCCCCTTGGTCATCACCAGCCCGGCCTCGTCGAGAATCGCCAGCAGATCGTGGTCGCGCAGTTCGAAAGCCACCCGCAGCTTCTTCAACACCAGGTTGTTGGTCAACGGCAGCTCCAGCGGCGGCAGCGGCCGGCTGTCGTCGCGGCCGCGGCGGTGGATGATCAGGCCGTCGAGAAAGCGCGCCAGCACCTCGTCCGGACACTCGCGGTAGCCGGGTTCGTCCTCGCGGGCCAGCAGCGCGGCGACTTCTGCCTCGTCCAGCGTCAATCCGGCCAGGCCGGCGATGGCGGCGACCTCGCGGTCGGCGATGTCGAGGCTGTAGCGCAGGCTGCGCAGGATGTCGTTGTTGAGCATCGGTAGTGTCCCGGTTGAAAGAAAAAGCCCCGCAAGGCGGGGCTTTCGGCGACTCAGGCCAGTTCGGCCCAGAGATCGTACTCGTCGGCATCGGTGATGCGCACGCGCACCTTGTCGCCCGGCTTCACGTCGAAGGTGTCGATGTAGACGGCGCCGTCGATCTCCGGAGCGTCGGCCCAGGAACGGCCCACCGCGCCTTCGGCGTCCACCTCGTCGATCAGCACGTCGATTTCCTTGCCCACCTTCAGTTGCAGGCGCGCGGCGGAAATCGCCTGCTGGTGCGCCATGAAGCGCTCCCAGCGTTCCTGCTTGACGTCATCGGGCACCGGCTCCAGGCCCAGGTCGTTGGCCGGGGCGCCTTCCACCGGGGAGTACTGGAAGCAGCCGACGCGGTCGAGCTGGGCTTCGGTCAGCCAGTCGAGCAGGTACTGGAAGTCTTCCTCGGTCTCGCCGGGGAAGCCGACGATGAAGGTCGAGCGGATGGTCAACTCGGGGCAGAGCTCGCGCCATTTCTTGATGCGCGCCAGGGTCTTGTCCTCGAAGGCCGGGCGCTTCATGGACTTGAGCACTTTCGGGCTGGCGTGCTGGAAGGGGATGTCCAGGTAGGGCAGCAGCTTGCCCTGGGCCATCAGCGGGATCACGTCGTCGACGTTGGGGTAGGGGTAGACGTAGTGCAGGCGCACCCACACGCCCATGCTCGACAGCGCTTCGCACAGCTCCAGCATGCGCGTCTTCACCGGCTGGCCGTCCCAGAAGTCCAGCTTGTACTTCAGGTCCACGCCGTAGGCGCTGGTGTCCTGGGAGATCACCAGCAGTTCCTTGACGCCGGCCTTGACCAGGCGCTGGGCCTCGCTGAGCACGTCGCCCACAGGGCGGCTGACCAGCTTGCCGCGCATCGACGGGATGATGCAGAAGCTGCAGCTGTGGTTGCAGCCCTCGGAAATCTTCAGGTAGGCGTAGTGGCGCGGGGTGAGCTTGATGCCCTGCGGCGGCACCAGGTCGATCAGCGGGTTGTGCTCGGCCTTGGGCGGCACCACCTCGTGCACGGCGCTGACCACCTGCTCGTACTGCTGCGGGCCGGTCACGGCCAGCACGCTGGGGTGCACGTCACGGATGCTGTCCTCGGCCACGCCCATGCAGCCGGTGACGATGACCTTGCCGTTCTCGGCGATGGCCTCGCCGATGGCGTCCAGGGATTCGGCCTTGGCGCTGTCGATGAAGCCGCAGGTGTTCACCACAACGACGTCGGCGTCCTCGTAGGTGGGCACGATCTCGTAGCCCTCCATGCGCAGCTGGGTGAGGATGCGTTCGGAGTCGACCGTTGCCTTGGGGCAACCGAGGCTGACGAAACCGACTTTGGGCGTTGCGGTGGACATGGGCGGCTAACCTCTAAGGGCGCGCTGGCGGCGCCTCTGATCAAAAAGTGCGCAATTCTAGCGGCGTCCCGCGCGCTTGACCAGCCTCTGTGAGACAAGCTGCCGCAGCGGCCGGCGAAAGCGCCGCCGGACACAGGGTAAGGGCGGCAAACACCTTCTATAGTCACTCAGATCAGGTTTTCGTGGCTCTTGCATCGCGGGGCCCGTCGGCGCAGGATGCGCCGAATTTTTCCTAGAGGAATTTTGTTACATGTCCAACGCCAGCGCTGGAACCGCGGAGCAGCAGGAAAACCATTCAAGCTCCGCCCTGGGCATGATGGTCGCCGCGGTGGGCGTCTGCTACGGCGATATCGGTACCAGCCCGCTGTACACGCTCAAGGAAGTCTTCGTCGGCGGCTACGGCGTGCAGGTGGGGCACGACGCCATCCTCGGCATCCTCTCGCTGATCTTCTGGTCGCTGGTCTGGGTGGTCTCGATCAAGTACGTGATCTTCGTCCTGCGCGCCGACAACCAGGGCGAGGGCGGGGTGATGGCGCTGACCGCGCTGGCGCGCCGCGCCGCCCACGATTACCCGCGGCTGAGTTCGGTGCTGGTGGTGCTGGGCCTGTTCGGCGCCTCGCTGTTCTATGGCGACAGCATGATCACCCCGGCGATCTCGGTGCTCTCGGCCATCGAGGGCCTGGAGATCGCCTTCGACGGCCTGGAGCACTGGGTGGTGCCGCTGGCGCTGATCGTGCTGGTCGGCCTGTTCCTCATCCAGCGCCATGGCACGGCGCGCATCGGCATCCTGTTCGGCCCGGTGATGGTGATCTGGTTCGTGGTGCTGGGCGCGCTCGGCCTGTACGGCATCTACCAGCACCCGGTGGTGCTGCAGGCGATGAACCCCTACTGGGCGGCGAACTTCTTCATCGTCCACCCGGGCATCGGCGTGGCCATCCTCGGCGCCACCGTGCTGGCGCTGACCGGCGCCGAGGCGTTGTACGCGGACATGGGCCACTTCGGCCGCAAGCCGATTTCCCGCGCCTGGTTCGCCCTGGTGCTGCCGGGCCTGGTGCTGAACTACTTCGGCCAGGGCGCGATGATCCTCTACAACCCGGAGGCCGCGCGCAACCCCTTCTACCTGCTGGCGCCGTCCTGGGCGCTGCTGCCGATGGTGGCGCTGTCCACCGTGGCTACGGTGATCGCCTCCCAGGCGGTGATTTCCGGGGCCTTCTCGCTGACCCGCCAGGCCATCCAGCTGGGCTTCGTGCCGCGCATGTTCGTGCAGCACACCTCCAGCCAGGAGCAGGGGCAGATCTACATCGCCGGGGTGAACTGGGCGCTGATGGTCGGCGTGGTGCTGCTGGTGCTGGGCTTCGAGTCCTCCGCGGCGCTGGCCTCGGCCTACGGCGTGGCGGTGACCGGGACCATGCTGGTGACCACCCTGCTGATGGGCGTGGTGCTCTGGCTGCACTGGAAGTGGCCGCTGTGGCTGGCCATTCCGTTCTTCTGCATGATGCTGCTGGTGGACGTGCTGTTCTTCTCGGCCAACCTGCCGAAGGTGGTGCAGGGCGGCGCCTTCCCGGTGGTGGCCGGTATCGCCCTGTTCATCCTGATGACCACCTGGAAGCGCGGCCGCCAGTTGCTGGTGGAGCGCCTGGACGAAGGCTCGCTGCCGCTGCCGCTGTTCATCGCCAGCATCCGCTCGCAGCCGCCGCACCGCGTGCAGGGCACCGCCGTGTTCCTCACCGCGCGCTCCGATGCCGTTCCCCACGCGCTGTTGCACAACCTGCTGCACAACCAGGTGCTGCACGAGCAGGTGGTGCTGCTCACGGTGGTCAACGAAGACAGCCCGCGGGTCGCCACCGACCGCCGCTTCGAGGTGGATGCCTACGGCGAGGGCTTCTTCCGCGTGCTGCTGCACTTCGGCTTCATGGAGGACCCGGACATCCCGGCGGCGCTGAAGTACTGCCACCTCAACGAGCTGGACTTCAGCCCCATGCGCACCACCTACTTCCTCAGCCGCGAGACGGTCATCCCGTCCCGGCGCATAGGTATGGCGCGCTGGCGCGAGGGGCTGTTCGCCTTCCTGCTGAAGAACGCCAACGGCAACCTGCGCTACTTCAACCTGCCGCTGAACCGGGTGATCGAACTGGGGACGCAGGTGGAGATCTGACCGATCTTGCCGGGAGGACAAAGCGCGCCTTCGGGCGCGCTTTTTCGTTTCTGGGGGGGCTCGCCAATCGACCGTGCATGGGATCGGCCGATCGCGGACGGAGTCCGCTCCTACGGCCGTGCCTCCCGGGAACTCTGTTGCCGGCTGCGCCGAAGTGCTCTTCGTAGGAGCGAGCTTGCTCGCGAATGCCCCCGCAGAGAAGTCTGTTCGCGAGCAAGCTCGCTCCTACGAAAAGCGGAGCCCCATCATGTAGGAGCGGGCCCTGCCCGCGATTCGCGCGCAGGGCGCGCTCCTACAAGGCGACGGGATGACGGTTACTCCGGCCGCGCCTCGCCGGCGCCGGGCAGCATGCGCACCAGGGTGTTGTCGCGGCTGATGAAGTGGTGGAACAGCGCGGCGACGGCGTGCAGGCCGATCAGGAAGTAGCCGATGTTGCCGACGGTCTCGTGCACGGCCTTGACCTGCTTGGCCAGGTCCGGGTTCTCCGCCACCAGAGGCGGCAGTTGCAGGCCCCAGAAGGGGATCGGCTTGCCGGCGGCGCTGAGGATGGTCCAGCCGGCCAGCGGCAGGCCGATCATCATCGCGTAAAGCGCCACGTGCACGGTCTTGGCCAGCAGCATCTGCCAGGCCGGCGGGGCGGGCACGATCGGCGGGGTGGGGTAGATGAAACGGCCGATCAGGCGCAGCCAGACCAGGCAGAACACGCTCAGGCCGAGCATGAAGTGCCACTGGCTTAGCAGGGCGCGGGTGTCGCTGCCCTTGGGGTAGTTGCCCTTGAGTTCGATACAGGCGTAGACGCCGGCGATCAGCACCAGCATCAGCCAGTGCAGGGCGATGGACAGGCTGCCGTAGCGGCGCGGGTAGGGGGGCTGGCTCATGGAAACTCCTTCTCTTCAGGCTGTCCCGCTCGTGGCGGCGGGTCGGGGCAGCTTGCGTCCGCAGCCTGAAGCTGGGCTGAAGACGCAGCCAATGCCTGAAGTGTAAGCCAGCCTTCGGCTCAGGACTCGTTCGGCGGCACCTGGCGCGCGCGGATGGCGTTCACCAGGCGCTTGGCCAGGGCCGGGTAGTTCTCGTCGAAGTGGTGCCCGCCGGGCAGTTCGAGGTTCTCGCCGATGGCCTGGGGCTGGGTGCAGCCGCTCTCGTCCTTCTCGTCGATGCCGTACACGCAGAGCACCTTGGGCCCGGGCATGCGCGCCAGTTCCGGGCCAGTGGCGGCTTCCTGGCCGGCCTTGCCCAGCCAGCCCTGCACTTCGATCTCGAAGCTCCCGCTGCGCGCCAGGGCCAGCAGCAGCACGGCGCTGACCTGTTGCTTGTCGGCCTCGGGCAGGCGGTTGTAGATGGCCGGCAGCACGTCGGCGCCGAAGGAGTAGCCGGCCAGCACGAAGTGGGTGGCGCCCCATTTCTCGCGGTAGTGCTGCATCAGCAGGGCGAGGTCGGCGGCGCTCTGCTCGGGGCTCTTGTGCTCCCAGAAGTAGCGCAGCGCGTCGATGCCCACCACCGGGTAGCCCAGTTCGGCCATCTGTCCGGCGACGTCGCGGTCCAGGTCGCGCCAGCCGCCGTCGCCGGAATAGAACAGGGTGACGGTGGGCGAGGGCTTGGCGGCCGGCACCTCGACCACCGGGAAGTCGTCGCCGCTGCCCTGGATCAGGCGCTTGAGCTGGTCGTCGAGGACCACCGGCAGGCTGTCGTAGTAGTTGGCGATGACGGTCTCGGCGTTCTGCTGGGTGCGGGCGAAGCGCGCGGTCTCGTCGTCCGGGTTGTCGTTCCAGGCCGCGGTCCAGTGGCCGTGGGGGGCGCTCTCGGGCAGCTTGGGCGCGGCGCAGTCGGGCTTGTCGAGGGCGAAGCCGACCGACAGGGCCTTGGCCTTGTCGCTGTTCTGCCCGGCCAGCCAGCGCCAGGCCCAGGCGCCGCCCTGGTGCACGCCGGCGACCAGGGTGGGCTGGGCGTCGAGCAGGTTCAGCGCGGCCTGCACGCGGTGCTGCTGGGCCACGCAATCGTTGTCGGGGAAGAGGAACTGCACTACCCGGGCGCCGTTGTCGTGGGCCAGGGCCAGCAGCTGGGCGTCGTCCAGCTTGTTGTCCTGGGGCACCGCCAACAGCACGGTGGCGGTCGGATGGCGGGCGGGAATGGCCAGGCTCACCGGGCTGCCGTCGGGCAACTTGCCGTGCTCCAGGCGCGCCTGGGACAGCGGGTGGAACCACAGCGCCACGGCTGCGGCAGCAGCGGCGACTATCAGCAGCAGGACGATGGCCAACAGGCGCCAGCGACGTTTCGACATATCAGCGTTTCACCAGTCCGGACAGGCCGCCCGCGATCAGGGCGGCGGTATCGGCCAGCGCCACCAGCGGATCCAGTCCGGCGGGCACGGCCAGGTAGCGGGGTTCCCAGTCGGGCTGGAACTTGTCCTTGAAGCGACGCAGCCCCTGGAAGTTGTAGAACTGTTCGCCGCGGTGGAACACCAGCGCGCCCAGGCGCTGCGTCAGCGGCGCGCCGCGGCGCGGCTGCAGGCCCGAGAGCGGCACCATGCCGAGGCTGAAGCGGGCGTAGCCGTGCTCCTTGTAGTGCAGGATCAGGCCGAGCATGAGGAATTCCATGGTCATCTTCGGCGCGTCTGGCACCACGCGCATCAGGTCCAGGCTGGCCAGCTCGCGGCTGGCGGTCTCCAGCAGGTTGACGAAGGCCACCGCGCGGCCCTGGTGGCGCACCACGGCGACGCGGAAGTAGCGCAGGTACTCGGGGGTGAAGCGGCCCAGGGAGAAGCCCTTCTCGCGGGTGGCCTTGCCGCCCAGCCAGGCGTCGGAGATCGCCCGCAGCTCGTCCAGCGGCGCCTGCCCGGCTTCATGGAATTCCACCGAGAGGCCGTCGCGCTGGCCGCGGTTCCAGGTGTAGCGCAGGTCCTTCATGTCCTTGCCCTTGGCTTCCAGGTCGAAGCGCTGCAGGTCCACGCGCGCTTCCTCGCCGAGCTTGAGGGCGGTCAGGCCGATGTCCATGTAGAACGGCAGGTTCTCTGCGCGCACCTGGTAGAACACCGGGCGCGCGTGGTGCAGGTCGCAAAGGTCGCGGAACTGCCAGATCAGCTCGGCGCGGGCCTGGGTCGGGCCGATCGGGTCGTACAGCGCCACCAGGCTGCGGCCGCGGCGGGCGTACATGAGGAAGGCGTCCTGGCTGGGGTGGAACAGCAGGGCCTTGTCGCCGGACAGCGCCAGGCCGCCGTCGGGCTGCTCGGAGCGGGCGAGGATGGCGGCGGCGTGGTCCAGTTCCTCGGCGCTCGGCTCGTGGATCGCTGGCGGCGAGGTGCGCAGCAGCCAGGTCAGGCCCACCGCGGCCAGCAGCAGGCAGCTGCCCAGCAGGGCGCGCAGGCCGCGCGGGGCGTCGGCGTCGAGGGCGAACTGCCACCACAGCTCGTGGCTGTAGGGCACGTCCTGGTAGGCGAACAGGAACAGCCAGATGGAGCTGGCCAGCACGCAGCCGGCGGCGGCCAGGTACAGCGGCGAGAAGGGCACTGCCATCAGCCGGCTGCGGCGGTAAAAGGAGCGGCGGAAGATCGCCAGGAGCAGGGCGGTGACGCCGAGGATCGACGCTTCCTCCCAGTCCACGCCCTTGAGCAGCGACAGCACCGCGCCGCTGAGCAGCAGCACCAGGGTGATCGCCCAGGCCGCCGACAGGCGCCGGCGCAGGCCCTGGGCCAGCAGCAGGCAGAGCACGCCGATCAGGCTGGCGGCGAAGTGCGAAGCGTCCACCAGGCGGTGCGGGACCAGGAAGTCCAGCTCCTCCAGGCGGGTGTCGATGGACGGGGTGGCGCCGGAGAACAGCAGGACGATGCCGGAAATGAACACCAGCACCGCCAGCACCGGCGCGGCCAGGCCGGAGGCCACGCGCATGGCCTGGCGCGCCAGGAGCATGCGCCGCGCCTCGACCACCAACAGCAGCAGGCAGGCCAGCAGCAGCGGCAGCACCACATAGATGAGGCGGTACATCAGCAGCGCGGCGGCCAGCGGCGCGGCGCCGATCTGCCCGGAGAAGGCGGCCAGCAGGATCGCCTCGAACACCCCGACGCCACCGGGCACGTGGCTGAGCACGCCGGCGGCCAGGGCGATCATGTACACCAGCAGGAAGGCGCCGAACGGTGGCGCCTCGGGCAGCAGCAGGTAGAGCACGGTGGCGGCGGCGGCCACGTCCAGCGCGGTGATCAGCAGTTGCAGCAGCGACAGGCGCAGGCCCGGCAGGCGCACCGAGCGGCGGCCGATGCGGATCAGTTGGCTGTCCGGCGACGGCTGCTCCGGCTCGCGGCGCCGCTCCATGCCGATCACCAGCAGCACGCAGAAGGCCAGGATGGCCACCGCCAGGGTCGCCACCAGCCACTGCGGCAGGTTCAGCGCCAGGGCGGCGTCGGGCAGGTCGCTGAGCGCCGCCATGGCCGCCAGCACCGGCAGCGCGCAGCCCAGGGACAGGCTGGCGAACAGCGTCATGCGCGCCACTTCCATGGCGTTCAGCCCGGCGCGGGCATAAAGGCGGTAGCGCACCGAGCCGCCGGAGAGCATCGACAGGCCCACCGCGTTGCCGATGGCGAAGGCGCTGAAGCCGCCGGTGAGCAGCGTCGGCAGCGGCAGCTTCACCCCGGCGAAGCGGGTGGCCGACCATTCGTAGCCGAGCAGGCAGACGAAGCCGGCCACGGTGGCGGCCAGGGCGCCGAGCAGGGCGTTGCCGGGGATGTCCAGCAGGGCGTCGTGCAGGGAATAGGGATCGATGTCGCGCAGCAGGTGGTAGCAGGCCACCAGCGCCAGGGCGAACAGCAACAGGGTGACGCCGACGCCGATGGCCTGGCGATGGGCGCCGAGCCGCTCGAACAGGCGGGAGCGGGAAGGGGCGCTGGCAGTTTCCGGAGTCTCAGGCGCGGTGGAGTCGACGCGCATCGGGCACCTCAATGGCTGTTGCGCGACAGGTGGGGGCACCCGCGCGAATTCCCAAGTCCATGGGAACAAATGACTGCAATTATGGGGGGCCGCGGCCTGGATCAGGCTCGGTCTTTTTCCGCTGTAACGAAAAAAGCCACTCCGCAGAGTGGCTTTTTTCTATGTTGGTTGCGGGAGCTGGATTTGAACCAACGACCTTCGGGTTATGAGCCCGACGAGCTACCAGACTGCTCCATCCCGCGCCGGCCATTCTACTCGGGATGAACACCCTGTCAATCGATTTCTGCTTTCCGATCAATTATTTAAATTGAGCGCAAACGAAAAAGGCCACTCCCGAAGAGTGGCCTTTTTCTATGTTGGTTGCGGGAGCTGGATTTGAACCAACGACCTTCGGGTTATGAGCCCGACGAGCTACCAGACTGCTCCATCCCGCGGCGGCCATTCTACTCAGGACGGCTACCCTGTCAACCGTTTTTTCAGAAAAACTGGTTTTTCTTCAGATGCTTAGCGAAGCGGGGCCACAGCGGGCGGGCGGCGCAGGCGTTCGCGCCGTTTTGCATTACCATGGAAGCCTTCAGCTAATGCGCAGGAACGGACGGGGCATCTCCTCCGAGTTCCGGCGCTATCCCCTCCGAGCAGGTTCCGCGTTGAGTTCCCGGCAGCGAAAGATCATCCACATCGATTGCGATTGCTTCTACGCCGCCATCGAGATGCGCGACGACCCGAGCCTTGCGGGCAAGCCGCTGGCCGTGGGCGGCTCGCCGGACAAGCGCGGGGTGGTCGCCACCTGCAACTACGAGGCGCGCGTCTACGGCCTGCACTCGGCCATGGCCATGCGCACCGCGGTCAAGCTGTGCCCGGACCTGACCATCGTGCGCCCGCGCATGGACGTCTATAAAGGCGTGTCGCGGGAAATCCACGGGATCTTCCGCGACTACACCGACCTCATCGAACCGCTGTCCCTGGACGAGGCCTACCTCGACGTCAGCGACTGCCAGCAGTTCTCCGGCAGCGCCACGCTGATCGCCCAGGACATCCGCCGGCGAGTCTGGTCGTCGCTGGGCATCACGGTGTCCGCCGGGGTGGCGCCGAACAAGTTCCTGGCCAAGATCGCCAGTGACTGGCGCAAGCCCAACGGCCTGTTCGTGGTCACCCCGGAGCAGGTCGAGGACTTCGTCGCCGAGCTGCCGGTGAAGAAGCTCCACGGCGTGGGCAAGGTCACCGCCGAGAAGCTGGCGCGCCTGGGCGTGCAGGACTGCCGGCAACTGCGCGACTGGTCGCGCCTGGCGCTGGTGCGCGAGTTCGGCGGCTTCGGCGAGCGCCTGTGGAACCTGGCCCGTGGCATCGACGAGCGCCCGGTGCAGGTGGACAGCCGGCGCCAGTCGATCAGCGTGGAGAACACCTTCGACCGCGACCTGCCCGACGTCGACGCCTGCCTGGCCGAGCTGCCCGGCCTGCTCGACGAACTGCAGCGGCGCATGCAGCGCCTGGACGCCAGCTACCGGCCGGGCAAGCCCTTCGTCAAGCTGAAGTTCCACGACTTCACCCAGACCACCCTGGAGCAGGCCAACGCCAGCCGCGACCTGGACAGCTACCGGCAACTGCTGAACCAGGCCTTCCAGCGCGGCGCCCGGCCGGTGCGGCTGATCGGCGTGGGCGTGCGCCTGGTCGACCTGCGTGGCCGCGCTGAACAACTCAGCCTGTTCTGAGAACCTGCCTACGATCTGCTGCGCGTCGGCATAACTGCGTTAAAAACAGGCGAGTGATGCTCATTTAGTGGACTAAACTGCGCTCCCTCCCCTGTTTTTGCCTTGTTCTGCTCTAGCTCGCGAGCTCGTAGACAGGTTCTGAGCGTTGTCGGCGCCGGGTAAAAGTCCGATCATGCGCAGCGCGTAGCCAGGGCCCCGAGCATGCGAATCCACGTCACCTTCACCGACCGCGTCGGCATCACCCAGGAAGTCCTGGCGCTGCTGGGCGCGCGCAACCTGAACCTGGACGCGGTGGAGATGGTGCCGCCGAACGTCTATATAGATGCCCCCGAGCTGCGCCAGGAAGTGCTCCACGAACTGCACGGCGCGTTGCTGCGGGTGCGCGGCGTGCTCTCGGTACAGATCGTCGACATGCTCCCCGGCCAGCGCCGCAGCCTGCACCTGGACGCGCTGCTGGCGGCCATGGGCGACCCGGTGCTGGCGGTGGACGCCCAGGCCCGGGTGCTCCTCGCCAACCCGCGGTTGATCGACCTGTGCGGCCGCCAGCCGGCCGGCGAGTCGCTGTCCACCCTGTTCGACGAGCCGGGCCTGGCCGAGCACCTGGTGGAGAAGGGCTTCCGCCTGCCGATGCACGAGGTCAGCCTGGGCGGTCAGCCGCTGTTGCTGGACGCCACGCCGATCCGCGGCACCGGAGATGCGCTGGACGGCGGCCTGCTGACGCTCTACCCGCCGAGCCGCATCGGCGAGCGCCTGTCGCTGCTGCACCACGACCACGCCGAGGGCCTGCAGGGCCTGATCGGCCGCTCCGCACCGCTGATGCAACTCAAGGCACGGGTGCGCAAGGTCGCCGGGCTTGACGCGCCGCTGCTGATCCAGGGCGAGACCGGCACCGGCAAGGAGCTGGTGGCGCGCGCCTGCCATGCCTTGAGCGCGCGCCGCGAGGAACCCTTCCTGGCGCTGAACTGCGCGGCGCTGCCGGAAAGCCTGGCCGAGAGTGAGCTGTTCGGCTATGCCTCCGGCGCCTTCACCGGCGCCCAGCGCGGCGGCAAGCCGGGCCTGCTGGAGCTGGCCGACCGTGGCACTGTGTTCCTCGACGAAGTGGGCGAGATGTCGCCCTACCTGCAGGCCAAGCTGCTGCGCTTCCTCAGCGACGGCTGTTTCCGCCGCATCGGCGGCGAGCGCGAGGTGCGGGTGAACGTGCGGGTGCTCTGCGCCACCCACCGCAACCTGGCGAAGATGGTCGGCGAGGGCAGCTTCCGCGAAGACCTCTACTACCGCCTCAACGTGCTCAACCTGCAGGTGCCGCCGCTGCGCGAGCGCGGCCAGGACATCCTGCTGCTGGCCGAGCACTTCCTGCGCCTGGCCTGCACGCAGATCCAGCGCCCGCCCTGCCGCCTGGCGCCGGAAACCCACCCGCTGCTGCTGGGCAACCGCTGGGCCGGCAACGTGCGCCAGTTGCAGAACAAGATCTTCCGCGCCGCGGCCATCGGCGAGGGCGAGGTGATCGGCGTCGAGGACCTGGAAGTGGCCGGTACCGAGCTGGACACCCGCCAGGCTGCCGACGAGGAGGTCACCAGCCTGGAGGAGGCCGTGCAGCAGTTCGAGAAGTCGCTGTTGCAGCGCCTCTATGCGGCCTATCCGTCCACTCGTCAGTTGGCGGCGCGGTTGCGTACCTCGCACACCGCCATCGGCCAGCGCCTGCGCAAGTACGGGATCGGCGAGCGCTGAGGGTGGAACGCTTTCACTCCGGTGGAGCGGTTTCGTTCCATCTGGCGGGCGCCGCGCCAGCCGGGGCTCCGATATGCCAAATACCAGGTGACTGGCTGGTTTTTATGGAACGATTTCGTTCCAATGGCTGGATCACGCTTGGCGACGATATTTATCAACTGATTGATTTATAAGTGCTTTATTGGTTTTGGCATCACCCTTGCTCTCGTGCCGGGAAAAATCGCGAGCCACCCGACGGCTCCAGACGAGACCAAGAGGACGACCCATGACCACCCTGCGCTTCACACCCGACCATGAATGGCTGCGCCTCGAAGCTTCCGGCGAAGTGACCGTCGGCGTCACCGACTATGCCCAGGAGGCCCTCGGCGACGTGGTCTACGTCCAGCTGCCGGAGCTCGGCCGCCATGAACAGGGCGCCGAAGTGGCGGTGCTGGAGTCGGTGAAGGCCGCCAGCAACATCGTCATGCCGCTGGCCGGCGAGGTCACCGAGGTCAACCCCGCGCTGATCGACGGCCCGGAGCTGGTCAACCAGGCGCCGCTGGCCGACGGCTGGTTCTTCCGCATCCGCCTGGATGACGCCGCCGCCCTCGACACCCTGATGGACCAGGCCGGCTACGAAGCCTACCTGTCCGCCCGCGCCTGAACCGGGGAGCCCGCATGAGCAAGGTCCAACTGAGCACCAGCAACGAATTCATCGCCCGCCACATCGGCCCGCGCGAGGCCGACACCCAGGCCATGCTCGAGCTGGTCGGCTACGCCAGCCTCGACGCCCTGACCGACAGCGTCATCCCCAACAGCATCAAGGGCACCAGCGTGCTCGACGGCAGCGCGGGGCAGGGCGAGGCCCAGGCCCTGGCCGACCTGCGCGCCATCGCCGCGCAGAACCAACTGCTGCGCAACCACATCGGCCAAGGCTACTACCCCTGCCACACCCCGGCGCCGATCCTGCGCAACCTCCTGGAAAACCCGGCCTGGTATACCGCCTACACGCCCTACCAGCCGGAAATCTCCCAGGGCCGCCTGGAAGCGCTGCTGAACTTCCAGACGCTGATCGGCGATCTCACCGGCATGCAGATCGCCAACGCCTCGCTGCTGGACGAAGCCACCGCCGCCGCCGAGGCCATGACCTTCTGCAAGCGCCTGTCGAAGAACAAGGCCGCCCAGGCCTTCTTCGCCTCCGCGCACTGCCACCCGCAGACCCTCGACGTGCTGCGCACCCGCGCCGAGCCGCTGGGCATCGAAGTGGTGGTCGGTGACGAGGCCGCGCTGCAGGACTTTTCCGCCTACTTCGGCGTGCTGCTGCAATACCCGGCCAGCACCGGCGCGGTCATCGACTACCGCGAGCTGATCGAGCGCGCCCACGCCGCCGGCACCCTGGTGGGCGTAGCCGCCGACCTGCTGGCGCTGACCCTGCTCACCCCGCCGGGCGAATTCGGCGCCGACGTGGTCCTGGGCAGCGCCCAGCGCTTCGGCGTGCCGCTGGGCTTCGGCGGCCCGCACGCGGCCTACTTCGCCACCCGCGACGCGTTTAAACGCGACATGCCGGGCCGCCTGGTCGGCATCTCCATCGACCGCTTCGGCAACCCGGCGCTGCGCCTGGCCATGCAGACCCGCGAGCAGCACATCCGCCGCGAGAAGGCCACCAGCAACATCTGCACCGCCCAGGTGCTGCTGGCCAATATCGCCAGCATGTACGCCGTCTACCACGGCCCGCAGGGCCTGAGCGACATCGCCCGGCGCGTGCACCGGCTGACCGCCATCCTCGCCGCCGGCCTGGCGCAGCTGGGCCACAAGGTCGAGCAGGAATACTTCTTCGACACCCTGAGCGTCGCTACCGCGCGCCCGGCTGCCGAAGTCCACGCCGCCGCCCAGGCCGCCGGCCTCAACCTGCGGGTGATCGACAACGGCCGCGTCGGCGTTTCCCTCGATGAGACCTGCGAGCAGGCCGCCGTCGAAGCCCTGTGGGCGGTGTTCGCCGCCGGCCAGGCGCTGCCGGACTTCGCCGCCCTGGCCGCCAGTGTCGGCGACCAGCTGCCGCAAGCACTGCTGCGCACCTCGGCCTTCCTGCGCCACGAAGTGTTCAACCGCTACCACTCCGAAACCGAGCTGATGCGCTACCTGCGCAAGCTGGCCGACAAGGACCTGGCGCTGGACCGCAGCATGATCCCGCTGGGCTCCTGCACCATGAAGCTGAACGCCGCCAGCGAGATGATCCCGATCACCTGGGCCGAGTTCGGCAACCTGCACCCCTTCGCCCCGGCCGAGCAGGCCGCCGGCTACCGGGCCATGACCGAGGAACTGGAGGCCATGCTCTGCGCCGCCACCGGCTACGACGCCGTGTCGCTGCAGCCCAACGCCGGTTCCCAGGGCGAATACGCCGGCCTGCTGGCCATCCGCGCCTACCACGCCAGCCGTGGCGAAGGGCATCGCGACATCTGCCTGATCCCGTCCTCGGCCCACGGCACCAACCCGGCCACCGCCCAGATGGCCGGCCTGCGCGTGGTGGTCACCGCCTGCGATGCGCGCGGCAACGTCGACCTGGCCGACCTCAAGGCCAAGGCCGAGGAACACCGTGAGCGCCTGGCGGCGATCATGATCACCTACCCGTCGACCCACGGCGTGTTCGAGGAAGCGGTGCGCGACATCTGCGCCATCGTCCACGACAACGGCGGCCAGGTGTACATCGACGGCGCCAACATGAACGCCATGGTCGGCCTGTGCGCGCCGGGCAGGTTCGGCGGCGACGTCTCGCACCTGAACCTGCACAAGACCTTCTGCATCCCCCACGGCGGCGGCGGCCCGGGCGTCGGCCCGATCGGCGTGAAGGCGCACCTGGCGCCCTTCCTGCCCGGCCACGGCGAGCAGCTGGAGCGCAAGCAGGGCGCGGTGAGCGCGGCGCCCTTCGGCAGCGCCAGCATCCTGCCGATCACCTGGATGTACATCCGCATGATGGGCGGCGCCGGTCTCAAGCGCGCGTCCCAGGCGGCCATCCTCGGCGCCAACTACATCGCCCGCCGCCTGGAAGAGCATTACCCGGTGCTCTATACCGGTGAGAACGGCCTGGTGGCCCACGAGTGCATCCTTGACCTGCGCCCGCTCAAGGAAACCAGCGGGATCAACGTCGACGACGTGGCCAAGCGCCTGATCGACTTCGGCTTCCACGCCCCGACCATGTCCTTCCCGGTGGCCGGCACGCTGATGGTGGAGCCCACCGAGAGCGAGTCGAAAGAGGAGCTGGACCGCTTCTGCGACGCCATGATCCGCATCCGCGAGGAAATCCGCGCGGTGGAACGCGGCGAGCTGGACAAGGACGACAACCCGCTGAAGAACGCCCCGCACACCGCGGCGGAGCTGGTCGGCGACTGGTCGCACTCCTACAGCCGCGAGCAGGCGGTGTACCCGCTGGCGAGCCTGGTGGACGGCAAGTACTGGCCGCCGGTGGGCCGTGTGGACAACGTCTACGGCGACCGCAACCTGGCCTGCTCCTGCCCGTCGATCGCCGACTACCAGGACGCGTGAACCCTTAAGTCCCCGCGCCCGTTCCGGCGGGCGCCGTGGCCGCGGTTGGCGCCGGATGCGCCGACGCGGCCTTTTTTTCGCCAAGGAGACACCATGAGCCTCGCCAAGACGCCGCTGTACGACCTGCACCTGGAACTGGGTGCGAAGATGGTTCCCTTCGCCGGCTACGAGATGCCGGTGCAATACCCGCTGGGCGTGCTCAAGGAGCACCTGCACACCCGCGCCCAGGCCGGCCTGTTCGACGTGTCGCACATGGGCCAGCTGCGCCTGCGCGGCGCCGACGCCGCTGCTGCGCTGGAAAGCCTGGTGCCGGTGGACATCCTCGACCTGCCGGTCGGCCAGCAGCGCTACGCGCTGTTCACCAACGCCGAGGGCGGCATCCTCGACGACCTGATGGTGGCCAACGCCGGCGACCACCTGTTCCTGGTGGTCAACGCCGCCTGCAAGGACCAGGACCTGGCGCACCTGCGCCAGCACATCGGCGCGCGCTGCGAGATCGAATCGCTGTTCGACAGCCACGCGCTGCTGGCCCTGCAAGGCCCGGCCGCGGCCGAGGTGCTGGCGCGCTTCGCCCCGGCGGTGAAGGACCTGACCTTCATGCAGGTGGCGAGCGTCGAACTGCTGGGCGTGCAATGCAACGTCAGCCGCTCCGGCTACACCGGCGAGGACGGCTACGAGATTTCCGTGCCCGTGGCCCAGGCCGAAGCCCTGGCCCGCGCGCTGCTGGCCGAGGAAGAAGTGCAACCGATCGGCCTTGGCGCGCGTGATTCGCTGCGCCTGGAGGCCGGCCTGTGCCTGTACGGCCACGACATGGACAGCGCTACCACCCCGGTGGAGGCCAGCCTGGGCTGGGCCATCTCCAAGGTGCGCCGCGCCGATGGCGAGCGTGCCGGCGGCTTCCCCGGCGCCGAGCGCATCTTCGCCCAGCAGCGCGAAGGCGTGGCTGGCAAGCGCGTCGGCCTGCTGCCGCAGGAGCGCGTGCCGGTGCGTGAAGGGGCGGAGATCGTCGATGCGCAAGGCGCGGTGATCGGCAAGGTCAGCAGCGGCGGCTTCGGCCCGAGCCTGGGCGCGCCGGTGGCCATGGGCTACGTGGCCAGCGCCCATGCGGCGCTGGACAGCGAAGTCTTCGCCATGGTGCGCGGCAAGCGCGTGCCGATGAAGGTGGCGCGCACGCCGTTCGTGCCGCAGCGGTATTACCGCGGCTGAAGAGCATCGCGGACGGAGTCCGCTCCTACGAAAAGCGGGGTAGGGCGTATAACCGTTCGCGGTTATACGCCGTGGTTCCGAGCGCCATGGTCATGCGGGTGCTAAATGACGCGTCCGAACGGCGGATAACGCTTCGCGTTATTCGCCCTACGCGTTTGCCGTGAGGTATGGCATTTCCCTGTAGGAGCGGATTCATCCGCGATTGTGCCAGCAAGGGTGGTGCTCGCTCGTGGCTTCGGTGCCTTGGCTTGACTCCGCACCCTCTCCCCAGCCCTCGGCTGCGCGCCCCGCCCTGAAGGGAGAGGGAGCTTGTCCGTGCCGAGAGAGGGTATGGCTCCAGCCGGAAACCAACGGTGCTGCCGGCTGACTCTAGAGAGTATCCAAGCACACCGAACAGTCCCCTCTCCCTTCAGGGAGAGGGTTAGGGAGAGGGTGCTCTCAGGCCTGGAGACGGAGTCCCCGGAAGCCTCGTTCGCGAGCAAGCTCGCTCCTACGAAGAGCCGCTGGGCGCCTCAATCCTCTGGCCACATCCGCAGCGCGCGGCTGTCGGCCGAGAGCAGGCGCAGTTCGCCCTTGTCGGTGATTTCCCAACGCTGCACTTCGCCCAGCGCCTGGAAGAACCGCTGCTCCTGCTCCATCAGCGCCGGCGCGCACATCCGCCGGGTGCTGCCGGGCTGGCCGAAGCTCAGCGTTTCGCCGTCCAGCTGGTAGCTGGCGAACCAGTGGTTGCAGCCGGCGTTGCCGAAGGCGCGGCCCTGGCCGTCGAAGGTCAGGCTGACGTGGCTGCGGCCCACCAGCGGGCGCTTGCCGATCCATTCCACGCGGTAGGCCTGGTCGCTTTCCGGTTCCGTCGGGTGCTGGGCGCATCCGGCCAGCAGCAGGGCGCCGAGCAGGGTCGTCAGCGTCTTGTTCATGGGGTCCCCCGGGCCTGGCAGGCGGGGCAGAGGTGGCGGTCGCCGTCCACCGTCCAGCCCAGTTCGGCGATGCGCGCGGTGGCGGCGGGGGCATGGGCGGGCTTGCCGAGGCTGGCGTCGACGGCGAACTCGAAGTCCAGCATGGTCCCGCAGCCGTCGCACTTGACCTGCCAGTTGAGGATCGACAGTTCCTTGAACACCGGGCCCTTGGCCACCGCGGTCCATTGCCCCGGCGGGTTGATCAGGTGGCGCACCTTGTCCACCGTCAGCGTCATGCTCAGGTCGCGGCTGCCCTTGAGGCTGACCAGCAGGGTGTCGCCGTTCTGGATCGAGCCACCGTTGCCGGTGACCTGGTAGAGGCCCGGCCCGAGCGCGCGGCATTCGTTCAGCGTGTGTTGCGGGTTGAGCAGGTTGTAGCGGAAATCGTGTTGAGCCATGGGTCCTCCGAAAGTCCGCCCATAGTAGGGGAAGTGGCCCGGACTCGCGACCGTGGCGGCGTGGCCACGGCCCCGGGGCTCAGGGTTCGACGAGGTTGACAGGGGCACCTTGGCGCCAGGCGCCGATGTTGTCCAGCGTGGTCCCGGCGATGGCCGCCAGCGCCTCGCGGGTGAGGAAGGCCTGGTGCGCGGTGATGATCACGTTGGGGAAGGTCAGCAGGCGCGCCAGCACGTCGTCCTGCAGCGGCAGGTCGGAGCGGTCGGCGAAGAAGATCTCCGCTTCCTCCTCGTAGACGTCCAGCCCCAGGTAGCCCAGTTGGCCGCTCTTGAGCGCCTCGATCAGCGCCGGGGTGTCCACCAGCGCGCCGCGGCCGGTGTTGATCAGCATGGCGCCGCGCTTCATGCGCTGCAGGCTGTCGGCGTTGACCAGGTGGCGGGTGGCGTCGTTGAGCGGGCAGTGCAGGCTGATGATGTCGGACTCGGCCAGCACCTGGTCGAGGCCGACGAAACGCCCGCCGAGGGTCTCGATGGCCGGGCTGGGGTAGGGATCGTAGGCCAGCACCTGGCAGCCGAAGCCGCGCATGATCTGCGCGAATACCTGGCCGATCTGGCCGCTGCCGACCACGCCGACGGTCTTGCCGTGCAGGTCGAAGCCGGTCAGGCCGTGCAGCGAGAAGTCGCCTTCGCGGGTGCGGTTGTAGGCGCGGTGCAGGTGCCGGCACAGGGCCAGGACCAGCCCCACGGCATGCTCGGCCACCGCGTGCGGCGAGTAGGCCGGCACCCGCACCACGGTCAGGCCCAGGGCGTGGGCGGCGGCCAGGTCGACGTGGTTGTAGCCGGCCGAGCGCAGGGCGATCAGCCGCGTGCCGCCGGCCGCCAGTTGCTCCAGCACCGGCCGCGAGAGGTCGTCGTTGACGAACGGGCAGACCACCTCGAAGCCCATGGCCAGGGCGGCGGTGTCCGGGCGCAGCGGGCTCTGCTGGAAATGCAGTTCGAAGCCGTGCCCGGGGTTGGCGGCGAGGAAGCTCTCGCGGTCGTAGTTCTGGCTGCTGAACAGGATGATGCGCATGGCCGGCCTCAATGGGTGTCGTGGGGCGTGCGCTGCCCGGTGTGGCTTTCGGTGGCGCGGGTCAGTTCGCCGATGGCGTGGTCCAGGTCCTCCAACGCGGCGCCGGCCTGCGGGTCGTTCTGCTTGAGCAGGGTTTCCGTGCGCTGGCAGGCGGCGCGCAGTTGCGGCACGCCGCAGTAGCGGGTGGCGCCGTGCAGGCGGTGCACGCGCTCGATCAGGGTGGCGCGGTCGTTGCGCTCGCGGGCCAGGCGGATGGCCTGGCGGTCGGCGGCCAGGGAGGCGAGCAGCATGGCCAGCATGTCGGCGGCCAGGTCGGCGTTGCCGGCGGCCAGGCGCAGGCCTTCCTCGGGGTCGAGCACGGCCAGGCCGTCGGCGGCGAAGCGCGCGCCCTGGGCCGCCACGCCGCGGCCGGCCAGGGCCAGGCCGGTCCACTTGAGCACCACCTGGGCCAACTGGCGCTCGTCGATGGGCTTGGTCAGGTAGTCGTCCATGCCGCCCTGCAGCAGGGCGCGCTTCTCGTTGGCCAGGGCGTGGGCGGTGAGGGCGACGATGGGCACCGGGCTGACCTCGCGCTGGGCCTCCCAGTGGCGGATCGCCTCGGTGGCCTGGCGGCCGTCCATGCCGGGCATCTGCACGTCCATGAAGACCAGGTCGAAGCGCTCGCGCTGCACCGCTTCCACCGCGGCCAGGCCGTTGTCCACCGCGGTGACTTCCGCGCCCAGGTCGCTGAGCAGCGTCTGCACCAGCAGCAGGTTGGCCGGGTTGTCGTCGACGCACAGCAGGTGCGGCACCTGGCGCTCGGCCCGCGGCGAGGGCTTGTCCTTGCGCGCCGGGCGCAGGTGCAGGAGCTGGTCGAGGGCATGCTGCAACTTGCGCGTGCAGGCCGGCTTGCTCTGCACCTGACCCTCGGGCAGCACGGCGTTGTACTGCGACTGGTCGACGGTGGGGCAGAGCACCAGGGTCTTGCAGCCCTTGAACTCGAAGTCGCGGATGGTCTGGCGCAGCACGTCCGGCTGGCTGTCGGCGAGGTTGACGCCGAGCACCGCCAGCTCGATCGGCGCGCTGCCGGCGTCGGCGGGCTTGTCCAGGGCCGCGCGCAGGGCGTCGAGGTCCTCGAACTCATGCACTTCCAGGCCGCAATCCTCCAGTTGGTGGTGCAGCGCGGCGCGGGTCAGCTCATGGGGTTCGCAGAGCGCCACGTGGTGGCCGCTGGGCGGCGCCGGCAGGTTGTCGTCGCTGTCCTCGCGGGCCTTGGGCAGGCTCAGGCTGATCCAGAATTCCGAGCCCTCGCCGGAGCTGCTGTCGACGCCTATCTCGCCGCCCATCTGCTCGATCAGGCGCTTGGAGATCACCAGCCCCAGGCCGGTGCCGCCGGCCTGCCGCGACAGCGAGTTGTCGGCCTGGCTGAAGGCCTGGAACAGCGCGCGCAGGTCGGCATTGGTCAGGCCGATGCCGGTGTCGCGCACGCTGATGCGCAGCTGCGCGCGCTCGTCGTTCTCGTCCTCGAGCATGGCGCGCACGGCGATGGTGCCTTCGTGGGTGAACTTGATGGCGTTGCTCACCAGGTTGGTCAGCACCTGCTTCAGGCGCAGCGGGTCGCCCACCAGGTTCAGCGGGGTGTCGCGGTAGATCAGGCTGACCAGCTCCAGGCGCTTCTCGTGGGCGGCCGGGGCGAGGATGGTGAGGGTGTCCTGGACCAGCTCGCGGAGGTTGAGCGGGATGTTCTCGAGGATCAGCTTGCCGGCCTCGATCTTGGAGAAGTCGAGGATCTCGCTGATGATCCCCAGCAGACTCTCGGCGGACTTCTGGATGGTGCCCAGGTAGTCCTGCTGGCGCACGGTGAGGTCGCTTTTCTGCAGCAGGTTGGTGAAGCCGATGATGCCGTTGAGCGGGGTGCGGATTTCGTGGCTCATGTTGGCCAGGAACTCGGACTTGATGCGGCTGGCCTCCAGGGCCTCCTTGCGCGCCAGGTCCAGCTCGATGTTCTGGATCTCGATGGTCTCCAGGTTCTGCCGTACGTCCTCGGTGGCCTGGTCGATGTTGTGCTGCATCTCTTCCTGGGCGCTCTGCAGGGCCTCGGCCATTCGGTTGATGCCGCCCGCCAGTTCGTCCAGCTCGTGGCTGCCGAGGGCCGGCAGGCGGGTTTCCAGGCGGCCCTCCTTGAGCTGCGCGACGCCCTGGGCGATCTGCCCCAGGGGCGCGCTGATGGCGCGGCTCATGCGCAGGGAGAGCAGGGCGGTGACCACCAGGCCGGTGACGATCAGCAGCAGGCTGGTGAACAGGCTGCGGTAGCCGCGCAGCAGGGTGCCGTGGTGCGAGAGTTCCAGCTCGACCCAGCCGAGCAGGCGGTTGGCGTCCTCTTCCGGGGTGCTGGACAGGCTGCGGTGGCGGCCCAGCACCGGCAGCAGGAAGTGCGTGGTGTCCAGGCTGCTGACCAGGCTCAGGTGGCTGCCGTCGCCGCTGGGCATGGGGGTGAGGATGCTCGGCCCGGCATGCACCAGGCGCACGCGCTCGGGGTTGAGGAAGGTCACCGCGCGCACGTCGGGCTGGTCCAGGGCCTCGTTGGCGATCCGCTCCAGCAGCGGCAGGTCGCCATGGTCCAGGGCGGAGGCCGACAGCGGGGCGAGCTGTTCGGCGATCAGCTGGCCGCGCTCGATCAGTTGCACGCGCATGTCCGACAGCTGCACCCAGGTGAAGTAGCCGCCCAGCACCAGCGTCAGCAGGCTGGTGGGCAGCAGGGTGAGCAGCAGCACCCGCCCCTTGATGCCGAGATCCTTGAACACGCGCGTCCTCCCAAACGGTTTCGGGGCAGTTTAGCGGGTCGCCGGGCGGGAATCCCGAACATTGACCGCCGGACGGCTGCGCTTGCCCTGGGCAGGTGCCGTCATGAATACTTGTCGTTCGCGAATAAGTCTTGTTTGTCATGACGCCGACCGCCACCAGCCAACCCCGCCTGCTGACCATCGAGGACGACCCCACCCTGGGCGCGCACCTGCACAGTCACCTGAGCCAGCGCGGCTTCGCCGTGACCTGGTGCCGCGACGGCCGCGAGGGGCTCGACCAGGCGCTGAGCGAGGCCTTCGACCTGGTCCTGCTGGACGTCATGCTGCCCGGCTGCAGCGGCCTGGAGGCCCTGCGCCAGCTGCGCCGCGAGCAGCGCGTGCCGGTGATCCTGATGTCCGCCCTGGGCGCCGAGCAGGACCGCATCGCCGGCTTCTCCCAGGGTGCCGACGACTACCTGCCCAAGCCCTTCAGCCTGGCGGAACTGAACGTGCGCATCGACGCCATCCTCCGCCGCGTCGCCCTGGAGCGCGGCAGCCTGCTGCCGGCCGGCCCCGCGGACGCCGGGCTGCGGCTGCGCGAGGAACCCTGCGAGGTGGTCTGGGAAGGCCAGACCGCGGCGCTCACCGCCACCGAGCAGCGCCTGCTGGAAACCTTCCTCGGCAACGTCGACGAGACACTGAGCAAGCCGTTCCTCTACCAGCACGTGCTGAACCGTGGCTACACCGCCCACGACCGTGGCCTGGACATGCACGTCAGCCACCTGCGCCGCAAGCTGCAGTCCATCGGTTATGCGCGCCATCAACTGCGCGCGGTCTGGGGCAAGGGCTATGTTTTCGCTAGCGCCGAGTGAGCGGCGCGTCCGCCAGGTACTGCCCAGCCGCCATTCGCTGTTCTGGCGCCTGGCGGTGCCGGTGGTGCTGCTCTGCCTGGTGCTGATCTGGCTGTCCTGGACCTGGGGCCGCCAGGTCGAGCGCCGCGGCTATTTCCTCGATACCCAGGCCCAGGCCGTGCTCCGCGGTTACGCGGCCGACCTGGAACGGGCCTGGAACGCCGGCGGCGAGGCCGCGGTGGACGACTGGCTGGCACGCATGCGGGCCAGCGAGCAGACCTGGATGGTGGCGCTGGACGGCCGCCTGCAGCCCCTGGGCAGCCAGCCGCTGAGCATCGAGGAGGCCACGCGCCTGACCTTCCAGCGCGGCCTCGACTGGCCGGTGAGCAACCGCAGCCGGAGCCTGCCCTATATCGGCATTCCCTTCCCCGAGCACCCCGCCGACGGCCGCCTGGTGCTGCAGCTGCCGCAACGCTTCAAGCCCGCCGGCTACTCCACGCTGGCGCGGATCTTCACCCATGGGGTGGTGCCCGCCGCGCTGGCGCTGCTGCTGTGCGGGCTGCTCTACCGCCAGTTGATCCACCCGCTGGCGCGCCTGCGCGAGCACGCCAACGCGCTGCGCGCCGACGACCTGGGCTCGGGCGCCGCCCGCGAGGTCAGCGTCCGCCGCGACGAGCTGGGCGAGCTGGGCCGCGCCTTCGACCACATGGCCCAGCGCCTGAGCGGCCACGTGGAGTTCCAGCGCCAGTTGCTGCGCGACCTGTCCCACGAGCTGCGCACGCCGCTCAGCCGCCTGCGCGTCGCCGCCGAGAGCGCTGCGGTCGAGGACCCGCTGCGCCTGCGCCTGGAGCGCGAGGTGGAAGTCATGCAGCGGCTGGTGGCCAACACCCTGGAACTGGCCTGGATGGACACCGAGCGGCCGCGCCTGCCGCTGGAGGACGTCGCCATCCTGCCGTTGTGGGAACTGCTGGTGGAGGACGCCGGCTTCGAGTCCGGCTGGGCGCCTTCGCGCTTCCACTGCGAGGTGCCGGCGGACTGTGTCGTTCGCGGCCATCTCAATGGCCTGGCGCAGGCCCTGGAGAACCTGCTGCGCAATGCCATCCGGCATTCCCCGGAGGGCGGCTGCATCCGCCTGCTCGGTCAGCGCGAAGGTGATTTCTGGCACCTCTGCCTGGCCGACCAGGGGCCGGGGGTGGAAGCCGCCGACCTGGAACGCATCTTCCTGCCCTTCACCCGCCTTTCCGCGGCGCGTTCCGGCGAGGGCTTCGGCCTGGGCCTGAGCATCGCCCGCAGCGCCATCCGCCTGCAGGGCGGCGAGCTCTGGGCCGAGCGCGGCAACCCCGGCCTGCGCATGCACCTGCGCCTGCCGGCCGCTTGACGCCTGACGCCGCGCGGCGCCAGGCGACCGGCGGCGGTCAGAACTCCATCACCGCCGACAGCCACAGCCGGCGCCCTTCCTCGAGGGTGCCGGTGGTTCCCGCGCCGCCCTGGATGTAGTGCGAGGCCCAGCCGGTGGTGCCGTTGGCGGCGGTGTAGGCGTCGCCGCCGAGGAAGTCCTTGTCGAACAGGTTGTACAGGGTGGCGTTCAGCGTCAGGTTGCGCGTGGCCTTGAACGAGCCGCCGAGGTGGAACACCTGGTAGGCGTCGAGGTCGCCCAACTGGTCGGCGATGGCCTGGTTGGTCGCGTTGAGGTTGGCGTAGCGCGCGGTGAAGCGCGCCCGCTCGCCGTGGTACTCGCCCTTCAGCCAGAGCTTCAGGCGCTCGCTGGCCTGCCAGTCCAGGCGCAGGTTGGCCATGTGCCGCGGGGTGTTGGTCAGCGGGGCGCCCTTGTCGTCGCCGCTGAGCTGCTCGCTGTCGGTGTAGGTGTAGTTCAGCGAGGCGCTCAGGGCCGGGGCGAAGGCCCAGCGTCCGGCCAGTTCCACGCCCTGGGTGCGGGCCTTGCCGATGTTCACCTGCTGGGCGAAGTTCTCCTGCAGGAAGCCGCTGCCCATGTCGATGCAGCCGGACTGGTTCGGCGCGTCCGGCCAGTTGCAGTTGGGGATCGGGGTGCCGCTGTCGATCTTGTCCTTGAAGCGGGTGTGGAACAGCGTGAGGTTGGCGTTGAAGTCGGCGAGGTTGTCGTAGTAGACGCCGAACTCGGTGTTGGTGCTGGTTTCCGGGTCCAGGTCGGGGCTGCCGAGGGTGAGCAGCTGGCCCTGGCCGCTGACGCCGTTGATGCCGTCGTGCAACTGGTTCAGCGTCGGCGTCTTGTAGCCCTGGCTGACGCCGCCCTTGAGCGTCCAGCTGTCGGTGGTGTTCCACACCAGGTAGGCGCGCGGGCTGAAGTGCCCGCCGAAGGCCTCGTGGTCCTCGTAGCGGCCGCCGAGGGTCAGCGCCAGGTCCTGGCGCAGGCGCCACTCGTCCTCGGCGAACAGCGCCCAGGAGCTCTGCCGGAAGTCCTCGGCGGCGATGCCGTCCTCGACCTTCGCGTCCCAGTACTGGCCGCCGAGGGTGAACATGTGCGCGTCGCCCAGGGGCATCACCAGCTTGCTGTCCAGCACCAGGTCGGTGGACTTGAGGGTGCGGTCGTCGCCGCCGACGATCGACGGGTAACCGCTGTAGGGCCGCCCGACGGTGCCGGGGATGGTGCGCCCGATGGTTTCGGTGGTGCTGTGCGTCAGGCTGCTGTCCAGGGTGCCGAAGCCCAGGCGGCCGGTGTGGGAGAGGGCGAACTGGTCGCGCTCGAAGCGCAGTTCGTCCTTGTAGCCATTGGCGCGTGTCGGCGCGTCGCGGCTGCAACCGTCGGTGGCGCTGCCGCCGGCCTTGCCGTCGAGGCTGCCCAGCTGGCAGTCGTCGTTGTTGTACACCTGGCGGCCGCGCTCGAAGTCCAGGGAGATGTCGTGCTCGGCGTTGGGGGTGAAGGTCAGGCGGCTGCCGATGTTGTAGTTCTGGCCTTCCACCGGGGAGGCGCCGCGGCGGCTGACGGTGGCGCCGTCGTCGAAGCTCAGGTCCGAGGCGCCGCGGTCGAAGAAGCTGCCGCGCAGGTTCAGGCCGAGCCGCTCGGCCACCAGCGGGCCGCTGGCGTAGAGGCTGGTGCCGCTGCTGTCGCCGTAGTCGCGGTGCTCCTGGACGGTGTGGTCGAGGCTGAGGCTGGCGCCCCATTCGCGGGCCACCTTGCGGGTGATGATGTTGACCACCCCACCCATGGCGTCGGAGCCGTAGAGGGTGGACATGGGGCCGCGGATCACCTCGATGCGTTCGATGGCCGAGAGCGGCGGCATGAAGCTGGTGGAGGTCTCGCCGAAGCCGTTGGGGGTGATGTTGCCGGCGCTGTTCTGCCGGCGGCCGTCGATCAGCACCAGGGTGTAGTCGCTGGGCAGGCCGCGGATGCTGATGTTCAGGCCGCCGGTCTTGCCGGTGCTCTGGCCGATGTCGACGCCTTCGACGTCTTCCAGGGCCTCGGCCAGGTTGCTGTAGCGCTTCTCTTGCAGTTCCTCGCGGGTCAGCACGCTGATGCTGGCTGGCGCCTCGGTGACTTTCTGTTCGTAGCCGGCGGCGGTGACCACGGTGTCGCCCAGGCTCAGGGTGTCGTTGCCCTGGGCCTGGCCGGCCATGGCCAGGGCGATGGCGCCGGCCAGGGAAGTGCGGGAAAGAGGAATGGACATCGGTAGGCTCCTGACTGCTCGTGATGGCGGCGGAGCCTGTGGTTAACGCAAATCATTTTCATCTTAGCGGAAGTTACCGCATATGTCGGCAGGGGCCTCCAATCGCACCGCAGCCCCCGGCCCATGGGCGCTGGAACCCATCGGAGCAGTGTTTGAATTGCGGAGATTTCCTACTCGGATATTCCTGCGTCCGAGTAAGGATTCCTCGGCCGCAGAGCAGGGGCGGGCGCTGCCGCCGATGCCACTCGCTGCGCTTGCCGATATGGCCGGCGACGGTTTACCGGTATCATAGGCCGCTATTCAGATTGGCCTTGCTGACGACGAGCGACTCCATGACCGTGCAGTACCCCACCATCGCCGAGTGCATCGGCAATACTCCGCTGGTGCGCCTGCAGCGCCTGCCCGGGGAAACCTCCAACACCCTGCTGGTGAAACTCGAAGGCAACAACCCGGCCGGCTCCGTGAAGGACCGCCCGGCGCTGTCGATGATCACCCGCGCGGAGCTGCGTGGCGACATCCACCCCGGCGACACCCTGATCGAGGCGACCTCCGGCAACACCGGCATCGCCCTGGCCATGGCCGCGGCGATCAAGGGCTACCGCATGATCCTGATCATGCCGGACAACTCCACCGCCGAACGCAAGGCGGCCATGACCGCCTACGGCGCCGAGTTGATCCTGGTGAGCAAGGAGCAGGGCATGGAAGGCGCCCGCGACCTGGCCGACCAGATGCAGCGCGAAGGCAAGGGCAAGGTGCTGGACCAGTTCGCCAACGGCGACAACCCGGTGGCCCACTACCAGGGCACCGGTCCGGAGATCTGGCGCCAGACCAACGGCGAGATCACCCACTTCGTCAGCTCCATGGGCACCACCGGCACCATCATGGGCGTGTCGCGCTACCTCAAGGAGCAGAACCCGGCGGTGCAGATCGTCGGCCTGCAGCCGATGGAAGGCTCGTCCATCCCCGGCATCCGCCGCTGGCCGCAGGAATACCTGCCGAAGATCTTCGACGCCAGCCGCGTCGACCGCGTGGTGGACATGCACCAGAGCGAGGCCGAAGACGTGATGCGCCGCCTGGCCCGCGAGGAGGGCATCTTCTGCGGGGTGTCCTCCGGTGGCGCGGTGGCGGCCATGCTGCGCCTGTCCCGCGAGCTGGAGAACGCGGTGCTGGTGGCGATCATCTGCGACCGCGGCGACCGCTACCTGTCCTCCGGTATCTACGACCCCAGCTGACATGGCCAAGCAAAGAAGCGGGCTGCGTTTCCAGCCCAGCGGCGGCGCCCGCAACGCTGGCGTGCCGGTGGGCAAGAAGCAGCGCCTGCGCATCGAGCGCCTGGCCCACGACGGCCGCGGCATCGCACACCTGGAAGGGCGCACCTGGTTTGTCGCCGGCGCGCTGCCCGGGGAAGAGGTCGAGGCCCGCGTGCTGGCCGCGCGCAGCCAGGTGGTGGACGCCCGCGGCGAACGCATCCTGGCCGCCGCGCCGGAGCGCCGCGCCGCGCCCTGCACGGTGGCCGGCAAGTGCGGCGGCTGCACCCTGCAGCACCTGCCCCACGCCGAACAATTGGCGCTCAAGCAGCGCACCCTGGCCGAGCAGTTGCAGCGTTTCGGCGACATCGTCCCCGAAGCCTGGGCAGCGCCCCTGGCCGGCCCCGAATTCGGTTACCGCCGCCGGGCCCGCATCGCCGTGCGCTGGGATGCCAAGGCCGAGCGCCTGGAAGTGGGGTTCCGCGCCGCCGCCAGCCAGGCCATCGTCGCCTTCGACGACTGCCTGGTGCTGGTGCCCGAACTGCAGGCGCTGGCCCGTGAGTTGCCGGTTCTGCTGCAGGGCTTCCAGCGGCCGCGGGCCATCGGCCACGTCGAACTGTTCCACGGCACCGCCTGCGCCTTGCTGCTGCGCCACACCGAACCTCTGCCCGCCGCCGACCTCGAACGCCTCCGGGCCTTCTGTTCGGCACGGGATGTGCAGCTGTGGCTGCAGGGCGACGGCGAACCGACGCCGGACGACGGCGAAGGGCGCCTGGGCTACCGCCTGGACGCCTGGGACCTGACCCTGGCCTACCGGCCGGGGGACTTCGTCCAGGTCAACGAGCCGGTCAACGCGGCCATGGTCGCGCAGGCTCTCGACTGGTTGGCCCCCGCACCAGCGGAACGGGTGCTAGACCTGTTCTGTGGGCTGGGCAATTTCGCCCTGCCGCTGGCCCGAAGCGTCGCCTGCGTGGTGGGCGTGGAGGGCGTGCAAAGCATGGTCGCGCGCGCCGCGGCCAACGCCCGGGCCAATGGCCTGGACAACGCCGTGTTCCATCAGGCCGACCTGGCGCAGCCGCTGTCCGCGGCGCGCTGGTTCGCCGGGGACGCGGCCAAGGGATTTTCCGCCGTGCTGCTCGACCCGCCGCGTGACGGCGCGCTCGAGATGGCACGGGGCATGCGCGCCCTGGGCGCCGAGCGGGTACTCTATGTGTCCTGCAATCCGGCGACCCTGGCGCGCGACGCCGGCGAACTGGCCCGTCAGGGCTATCGCCTGAAGCGTGCCGGAATCCTCGACATGTTCCCGCAGACGGCGCATGTGGAGGCGATGGCTCTGTTCGAGGCAGGTTAGGACGACCTGCGCAATCCGACCGGCCCACGCCAGAAAGGCCGGCGCAGTCGAGCGGTGTGCCGCGGCACACCGTGGGGAAGGGTAGACAAGATGGTACAGGTGAGAGCGCACCAGCCGGTCAACACCGACGGCAGCATCAACCTCGAGGCCTGGCTGGACCACGTCCAGACCCTGGTCCCGGTGCTGGATCGCAAGGTCCTGCTGGAGGCCTGCGAGTTCGCCCGCGAGGCCGAGAACAAGGCCGTCAGCCAGGTGGAAGCCGCCTGGGCCGATGGCACTTCGAGCTTCCAGACCGGCCTTGAGATCGCCGAGATCCTCGCCGACCTCAAGCTGGACCAGGAATCGCTGGTGGCCGCGGTGATCTACCGTGGCGTCCGCGAGGGCAAGGTGAAGCTTGAGGAAGTGCAGCAGCGCTTCGGCCCGGTGGTGGCCAAGCTGATCGAGGGCGTGCTGCGCATGGCGGCGATCAGCGCCAGCCTCAATCCGCGGCAGTCCATGGTGCTGGGCACCCAGGCGCAGATCGAGAACCTGCGCAAGATGCTGGTGGCCATGGTCGACGACGTGCGCGTCGCGCTGATCAAGCTGGCCGAGCGCACCTGCGCCATCCGCGCGGTGAAGAACGCCGACGAGGAGAAGCGCCACCGCGTCGCCCGCGAGGTGTTCGACATCTACGCGCCGCTGGCGCACCGCCTGGGCATCGGCCACATCAAGTGGGAGCTGGAGGACCTGTCCTTCCGCTACCTGGAGCCCGACCAGTACAAGCAGATCGCCAAGCTGCTGCACGAGCGCCGGCTGGACCGCGAGCAGTACATCGCCACCGTGATGCAGCAGCTCAAGGACGCCCTGGCCGCCACCGGCATCAAGGCCGACCTGTCCGGCCGCGCCAAGCACATCTACTCGATCTGGCGGAAGATGCAGCGCAAGGGCCTGGACTTCAGCCAGATCTACGATGTGCGCGCGGTGCGCGTGCTGGTCCCGGAGATGCGCGACTGCTACACCGCGCTGGGCATCGTGCACACCCTGTGGCGGCACATTCCCAAGGAATTCGACGACTACATCGCCAACCCCAAGGAGAACGGCTACCGCTCGCTGCACACCGCGGTGATCGGCCCCGAGGGCAAGGTGCTGGAAGTGCAGATCCGCACCCACGCCATGCACGAGGAAGCCGAGCTGGGCGTGTGCGCGCACTGGCGCTACAAGGGCACCGACGTCAAATCCGGCTCCAACCACTACGAGGAGAAGATCTCCTGGCTGCGCCAGGTCCTGGAGTGGCACGAGGAACTGGGCGACATCGGCGGCCTGGCCGAACAGCTGCGCGTGGACATCGAGCCGGACCGCGTGTACGTGTTCACCCCCGACGGCCACGCCATCGACCTGCCCAAGGGCTCCACGCCGCTGGACTTCGCCTACCGCGTGCACACCGAGGTGGGCCACAACTGCCGCGGCGCCAAGATCAACGGGCGCATCGTGCCGCTGAACTACAGCCTGCAGACCGGCGAGCAGGTGGAGATCATCACCGGCAAGCACAGCGGCCCGAGCCGCGACTGGCTGAACCAGAACCTCGGCTACGTCACCACCTCGCGGGCGCGGGCGAAGATCGTTCACTGGTTCAAGCTGCAGGCCCGCGACCAGAACGTCGCCGCCGGCAAGGCCATGCTCGAACGCGAACTGGGGCGCCTGGCGCTGCCGCCGGTGGACTTCGAGAAGCTGGCCGAGAAGGCCAACTACAAGACCGGCGAGGACCTGTTCGCGGCCCTAGGCGCCGGCGACCTGCGCCTGGCCCACGTGGTCAACTACGCCCAGGCGCTGGTGGAGCCGGAGCGCGGCAACGAGCAGCTCGAACTCATCCCGCGCAAGCCCAGCCGCCTCGGCCACGGCAAGCGCGGCGACATCCAGATCCAGGGCGTGGGCAACCTGCTGACGCAGATGGCCGGCTGCTGCCAGCCACTGCCGGGCGACCCGATCGTCGGCTACATCACCCTCGGCCGCGGCGTCACCATCCACCGCCAGGATTGCGCCACCGTGCTGCAACTGGCCGGCCGCGAGCCGGAGCGGATGATCCAGGTGAGCTGGGGCCCGGTGCCGGTGCAGACCTACCCGGTGGACATCGTCATCCGCGCCTACGACCGTTCCGGCCTGCTGCGCGACGTGTCCCAGGTGCTGCTCAACGAGCGCATCAACGTGCTGGCGGTGAACACCCGCTCGGACAAGGACGACAACACCGCGACCATGCGCCTGACCATCGAGATCCCCGGCCTGGATTCCCTGGGCCGCCTGCTGGCGCGCATCTCGCAGTTGCCCAACATCATCGAGGCGCGGCGCGACCGCGCGGGTGGCAAGGATGTATAAGCTCGACGACCTGCTGTACCTCATGGCGCGCCTGCGCGACCCGCAGCACGGCTGCCCCTGGGACCTCAAGCAGGACTACGCGAGCATCGCCCCCTACACCATCGAGGAAGCCTACGAGGTCGCCGACGCCATCGAGCGCGGCGACTTCGAGCACCTGCGCGAGGAGGCCGGCGACCTGTTGTTCCAGGTGGTCTACTACGCCCAACTGGCCCGCGAGGAGCAGCGTTTCGACTTCGACGCGGTGGTCCACGGCATCACCGCCAAGCTGGTCCGCCGCCATCCCCATGTGTTCCCCGACGGCGACCTGTACGGCGAACCCGACGCGGCGAAGCTGGCGGAAGCGGCGGTGAAGCAGCGCTGGGAAGAACTCAAGGCCGAGGAACGCGCGGCCAAGGCCGCCGAGCCGGTGCAACTGTCGCTGCTGGACGACGTGCCGGTGGCGCTGCCGGCCCTCAGCCGCGCGGCCAAGCTGCAGAAGCGCGCAGCCCAGGTCGGCTTCGACTGGCCGGAAGCCCTGCCGGTGGTGGACAAGCTGCGCGAAGAGCTGGACGAAGTGCTGGAAGCCATGGCCGACGGCGATGCCGAAGCCCAGGCGGAAGAGGTCGGCGACCTGCTGTTCGTGGTGGTCAACCTGGCCCGGCACCTGAAGGTCGACCCGGAAACCGCACTGCGTGCGGCCAACGGCAAGTTTGAAAGGCGCTTCCGCTACATCGAGACCACCCTGCGCGACCAGGGCCGCAAGGCCGAGGAGTGCGGCCTGGAAGAGCTGGACGCGCTGTGGGGCGAGGCCAAGCGGGAAGAGAAGAACCCGCTGGGGTGTGGTTAGTTTCGCCGGAGTTACGAAAAAGCCCCGCTGTGCGGGGCTTTTTCATGGGCTGGCTCTTTGTAGGAGCGAGCTTGCTCGCGAATGGGGGGTGTTGGGGACTTTGGGCGTTAGGGGGAAGAGCGCCCTCTCCCCAACCCTCTCCCGCAAGCGGGAGAGGGGGCTGTTCGGAGTGGGCGGTGAGTTCGGAGTCATCCTGCTACTCCGAACCCCACCCCGTCATTCCCGCGAACGCGGGAATCCAGTGACTGGCGGGTTCGCGAGCAAGCTCGCTCCTACGAAGAGCAAAAGCAAAAGCGCGTTTGCTCTTGGGGCTTCCAGAGAAACCTCCGAGCGCACCGAAACGCCCCTTCAGAAGGCCGAGCGAAACCGGCGCTCAGGAGGTCATGCGACATGGATGTCGCGAGAGCCCCGCGGGCTACAGGGACGTACCCTCGGGGCGGGCCTCCGTGGCGGGGGAATTCGTGAGGGTAGCCCGGCTCCATCGGGCCCGTATGTTGGGGCAAGCCTTTTTGGTTCCTTTTGTGGCGTTTGACAAAAGGGACTCGCCCGAGGGGGCGAAACAAGAAACATCAACGCACTCGGAGCGGCGCGCTACACCAAGCCCCCAAGTCTCTGGGTTCCCGCGTTCGCGGGAATGACGGGGGTGGGAGGATGGCACCTGACCGACAAGCCACTCAGGACAGCCCCCTCTCCCTTCAGGGTGTATGGACCGGAGACATGGTAGACACCTGTTCGGAGACAGGGTGAACAGGTTAGGGAAGCCGTTTGCCAGCGATGCATAGCTGCTCGCGCAGGTCGATCCTGGCAATACGGTGCGTGCTCCAGTACACGTTGTACTGTCCCTCTTCGGTAGTCGGCCGTATAGCGACCGACTCACCGATGAATGCCTTGCCTACCTGGTACGGCCGCCCCTGACAGTAAATTTCACCTTTGCCCTGGACCTTGCGCACCAGGTCCAGCTCATCGTACTGCGGAGCGGGTGGATGCTCCTGATATTCAAGCGGGCTCGGTTGATAACGCTGTTGCGGAACCTGCATGTCCAGTGCCTGGTGCGGACGCTGCTGATTGTAAAGCCCGCGCCAACGATCAAACGCTGCCTGGGCGTGGATCAGGTCATCAAAAACTCGTCCTTGCAGCAACTCGACCTTGAGCGTGCGGTGGAAGCGCTCATCCTTGCCTTGGGTTTGCGGGTGGTAAGGGCTGGAGTGGCTGGTCCGGATACCCTGGCGCATCAACCAGACATCCAGGGCCGTGTAATGGGCTTCGGTATCACCCCAGGGGCTGCCATTGTCCATGGTCATACGCCGCGGTAGCCCATAGCGCCTGAAGGTCGCAATGAGGTGTGCCTGCACGGTTTCCCGTCGCTCATCGCTACAACCCTGTAGGCATAGGGCATAGCGGGAGTGGTCATCAAGGATCGTCAGGGCATGGCAACGCCCTTTGGCGAGGGGAAAGTGCCCCTTGAAGTCCATCTGCCACAGATCGTTCGGAGCAACATGTTCGAAGCGTTGCCACGGCTGGCAGCGCTCGCCAGCCTCCGGTTGAATGCAATCATGGCGGAGCAGGATCGCATGCACAGTGCTTACCGCTGGAGCATCCACCCCCTGATTGAGCAAGAGTTGCCGCAACTTGCGTGCGCCCCAGCTCGGATGCTCCTGGCGCAGAGCCACGACGTGCGCTTCGAGATCTTCCGGCGAACGGCCCGGAGAGCGCTTTGGACGTCGTGAGCGATCCTCCAGCCCCTCGCCCGCCTGACCTCGCTTCAGCCATTTGTAACCGGTATTCGGACTGATTCCGAAGCGCCGGCAAAGCTGGCGGAGGTTGGCACCCGGCGTGCTGGCCAAGGCAACGAATTCCTCGCGTACCTGCATTTTGGACACCTCCTGCCAGGGCATCTCACGCTCCTCATGCGTTTCGATGCCTCAGCATGATGTGTTCACCATGTCTCCGAACACCTGTTCACCATGTCTCCGGTCCATACACAGGGAGAGGGCTGGGGAGAGGGCGCTCTTTAACCCTAACACCGCAGCCCCCGGCAAACCCCATTCGCGAGCAAGCTCGCTCCTACGAAAAGCGCATCACCCAAACATCCAGCGAATCAGCAGCACCAGCACCAGCACCGCCAACACCGGCCGACCAATACGATAGGCCTTGGGATAGCGCCGCTTGAACTTCTTCACCTGCCCACCTACTCCGTTGCCGATACGAATCAGCACCGAGTAGGCCTGGTTGATCCCGCCGACGCGCTCGCCCTCGACGTTCTGCGGCGCGGTGGCGCGGCCGAGGAAGGCGCTGACGCGGCGGTTGATGCGCGTCAGCAGCGGCGACTTGAGCGGACGCTCGACGTCGCAGAAGAGGATCAGGCGCGATTCGTCCGTCTCGTTCTTCACCCAGTGCACGAAGGTCTCGTCGAACATCACGTCCTCGCCGTCGCGCCAGGCGTAGGGCTGGCCGTCGACGAAGATGCGGCAACTGTCCGAGTTCGGCGTGGCCAGGCCCAGGTGGTAGCGCAGGGAGCCGGCATAGGGGTCGCGGTGCTTGTTCAGGTGGCTGTTCGGCGGCAGGCGGGTGAACATCGCGCCCTTGACGTTGGGGATGCTGCTGACCAGCTCCACGGTCTTCGGGCACAGGCGCTGCGCGGAGGGCAGGGGACCGTCGTACCAGGTCAGGTAGAAACGCGTCCAGCCCTTCTTGAAGAAGGAGCCGAAACCCGCCTCGTTGTTGTTCAGGGCGTCGCGGATGTAGCCCTCGTCGAACAGCTGCTCGGCTTCCTCGCGGATCATCTGCCAGTTGTCGCGCAGCTTGTCGAGTTCCGGGAAGCGCTCACGGTCCAGGTAGGGCTTGGAGGGTACGCTGGAGTTCAGGTACATCAGCGAGTTGTACGGAGCGAACCAGGCCGAGTGGTTGACCACCTGGCGCAGGAACGGCAGGCGTACCTTGCCGCGCAGGTGCACGTAGAGAATGGCGATGAGGAAGATGGCGAGGATCGCGAGGACGAGGAGCTTGATCATGGGATGGCGAGTCCGCCCTGTTTGGCTGAAAAACGGCCGGCCACTTGCGCAACGCCGACACAGGCCCGAGGATTATACCCTCAGCGCGCGTCGCCGCTGAATTTTCCGCCACGTCAGAATTGTCCTGCGTCATATTCGCAGGCTGTCGGAGAGTCGTTAGCCAATGAGCATGTCATTGCGTGACCAGCTGCTGAAAGCCGGGCTGGTCAACGAAAAGCAGGCCAAGCAGGCCAGCAAGCAGAAGCAGAAACAGCAGCGCCTGGAGCACAAGGGCCAGGCCGAGAAGGACGACAGCCAGCGCCAGGCCGCGTTGCAGGCCCAGGCCGAGAAGCAGGCCCGAGACCAGGAGCTGAACCGCCAGCAGCAGGAGAAATCCGAGAAGAAGGCCCGCGCCGCGCAGATCAAGCAACTGATCGAAGGCACCCGCCTGCCCAGGATGGAGGGCGACGACTACTACAACTTCGTCGACGCCAAGAAGGTCAAGCGCATCGCGGTGAACGCCCTGATCCGCGACAAGCTCAGCCGCGGCAGCCTGGCCATCGTCAGCTACGACGGGCGCTACGAGATAGTCCCGCGCGATGCCGCGCTGCGCATCCAGGAGCGCGACGAGCGCCGCGTGGTGCTGCTCAACGAGCCCAGCGGCGAGCCGGATGATGATGATCCGTACAAGGACTACGTGGTGCCCGACGACCTCATGTGGTGACACTTGCGGAAACGAAAAAGCCGGGCAAATGCCCGGCTTTTTTCATCCTGCCCGAGGTTACGAGCCCTTGACCTGCTTGCCGTCGACGGTGCCGGCCTTGAGCATGATCTGGTACTCCTTGCCGTCGGTCTCCTGCTGGTACAGGCGCACGAGCAGGTAGTCCCAGTCCTTGGCGAACCAGAGGACGGTCTTGCGGTTGCTCTTGGTCGGGTCGCGCACGCGCTCGACCTTGATGGCGTCGATCTGGCCGGCCTGGGTGGCGACCTTCTCCTCGCCGAGCACGCGGAAGTCGTAGGTATCGGTGTCGGTACCCTCGATCACCTGGTAGCTCATGCTTTTCTTGCCGACGGCGACGTCGTGCTGCAGCACCAGCTGGTAGGTGGACTTGTCGAGCTGGCCGCGGTTCAGCGGCAGGTGCACGGCGTCGCCGCGGTCGCTGCCGGTGACCTGTTTCTGCGCCCAGTTGAACTGCAGGTCGGTGGACTTGTTCTTGCCCAGGCCCTCGCGGGCCCAGTGGTAGGTCTGCGGCAGGTAGGTATCGCCTTCGACCTTGAAGGAACTGCTCTCCTTCAGGCTGGCGAGCAGCATGGAGGCCTGGAAGTCGAGTTCCCAGTTGCCGCCGTCGCCTTGCTTGAGGCTGCGGGACGCGGTCCCGCTCAGCGGCATCTGCTTCCAGTCCGCGGTGTAGCTGGCCTCGAACGGCTTGATCTGGAACGAGGCGGCATACGCCGGCAACGTCAGCAGGGCCATCAGGAACAGCAGGACTCTACGCATCGCGAATCTCCTAGGTTCGGAACGGGTAGCCGGTGGCCGGCAACGCCTGGCCATCCAGCATGGCGCCTCGCTCGCCCAGGCGCAAACGGCCTTCGGCGAACCAGCGCATGGCCAGCGGGTAGATCAGGTGCTCCTGCGCGTGCACCCGCGCAGCGAGCGTCTCCGGCGTGTCTTGCGACTCTACCGGGATTGCCGCCTGTACGACCAGAGGGCCGCCATCGAGTTCCTCGGTGACGAAATGCACCGAGCAGCCGTGCTCGGCGTCACCGGCCTCCAGCGCCCGCTGGTGGGTGTGCAGGCCCTTGTACTTGGGCAACAGCGAGGGGTGGATGTTCAGCAGGCGGCCGTGGTAGTGGCGCACGAAGGCCGGGCTGAGGATGCGCATGAAGCCGGCCAGGACCACCAGGTCCGCGGCGTGGGCGTCGATGCGGCGGATCAGCTCGGCGTCGAAGGCTTCGCGGTCGGCGAAGCCCTTGTGGTCCAGGACCTCGGTGGCGATGCCCGCGGCGGCGGCGCGCTGCAGGCCGTAGGCGTCCGCTCGGTTGGAAATCACCGCGCGGATGGTTGCCGGCGTGGCGCCGTCGGCCAGGCTGTCGATCAGTGCTTGCAGATTGCTGCCGGAGCCGGAAATCAGCACCACGACATTGCAAGGATGGGACATCAGTGGCCTTTCAGGTTGTTCAGCACCACGCGTTCGGCGTCTGCAGCGCAGGCGTCGATGCGGCCGATGACCCAGGGCTGCTCGCCGGAAGCGCGCAGGGAGGCGAGGGTGGCCTCGACCTGGTCCTGGGCGACGCAGATGACCATGCCCACGCCGCAGTTCAGCACGCGGTGCATCTCATGCTCGTCGACGTTGCCCTTCTCCTGCAGCCAGTCGAATACCGCCGGGCGCTGCCAGCTGGCCACATCGATGACCGCCTGGGCGTTGTCCGGCAGCACGCGCGGAATGTTGTCCAGCAGGCCGCCGCCGGTGATGTGGGCCATGGCCTTGACCGCGCCGGTCTGCTTGATCAGTTGCAGCAGCGGCTTGACGTAGATGCGCGTCGGCGCCATCAGCAGGTCGGCCAGGGGCTTGCCGTCGAGCTGGGTGGCCTCGATGTCGGCGCCGGAGACTTCGATGATCTTGCGGATCAGCGAATAGCCGTTGGAGTGCGGGCCGGAGGAGGGCAGGGCAATCAGCGCGTCGCCGGCGACCACCTTCGAGCCGTCGATGATCTCGGCCTTTTCCACCACGCCGACGCAGAAGCCGGCCAGGTCGTAGTCCTCGCCCTCGTACATGCCGGGCATCTCGGCGGTTTCACCGCCGACCAGCGAGCAGCCGGCCAGTTCGCAACCGGCGCCGATGCCGGTCACCACGGTGGCGGCGACGTCGACGTTGAGCTTGCCGGTGGCGTAGTAGTCGAGGAAGAACAGCGGCTCGGCGCCGCAGACCACCAGGTCGTTGACGCACATGGCGACCAGGTCCTGGCCGATGCTGTCGTGCTTGTTCAGGTTCAGCGCCAGGCGCAGCTTGGTGCCGACGCCGTCGGTGCCGGAAACCAGCACCGGCTGCTTGTAGCCGGCCGGGATCTCGCAGAGCGCGCCGAAGCCGCCCAGGCCGCCCATGACTTCAGGACGCGCGGTGCGCTTGGCGACGCCTTTGATGCGTTCGACGAGGGCTTCGCCGGCGTCGATGTCCACACCGGCGTCCTTGTAGCTCAACGAGGGTTGCTTGCTGCTCATGTATCCAGGCCTGTAGAAAGGAGTGATTCGTCTGCCGGCCGCGGCGCGAAGGATTCGCGGCGACCTCGCGGGAGGCGCGGGATTTTATCAGGCTTGCCCGGCAGCGGCCATCTCGCGCTGTTGCCGCTGACCGGAGGGCTGTTTAAGGTATAGGCCTTCCGGAAGGGCTTGCCAGGTGCCGTTCCCTTCCTTATTCCGTTCGTCGAGAGCCTGTCATGCGATTTACCGCCCGCCTGTTGATCCTCTGCCTGTCGTTGCTCAGCCTGCCGTCCTTCGCCGCCGCGCTGGGCAACCTCTACCAGGTGCATGAGCCGGTGGCCTCGCAGCAGCCGGACGAGCGCAGCGCCGGCCTGTCCCGCGCGCTGCAGACCCTGGTGCTGCGCCTGACCGGCGACCCCCGCGCCGCCCAGAGCGGCGCGCTGGCCGGCTACTTCAAGGACCCGCAGCAACTGATCAGCCAGTACGGCTACGAGAACGGCCCGCCGCTGGCCCTGGTGGTGGACTTCGACCCCACCTCGGTGAACAACGCCCTGCGCCAGGCCGGCCTGCCGGTCTGGGGCGCCAACCGCCCGAGCCTGCTGGCCTGGTGGCTGAACGAAAGCGCCGCCGGCAGCAGCCTGGTGGGCGACAGCCAGGAAGGCGCCGCGCCGCTCAATCGCGCCGCCCAGCGCCGCGGCCTGCCGCTGCTGCTGCCGATGGCCGACCTCTCCGAGCAGGGCGTGGGCACCGCGCAGAACATCACCGCCGCGCAGCCCGACGCGCTGCGCGCCGCCTCCGAGCGCTATTCCGCCGACGGCCTGCTGGCGGTCGACGCCAAGGAAGACGGCGGCAAGTGGCAGGCGCAATGGCGCCTGTGGCTGGGCGACTCCCGCGAGCAGGGCCAGGCCCAGGGCGACAGCCCGGACGCCCTGGCCGATGCCGTGATGCTGGCGGTCAGCCAGCGCCTGGCGCCGCGTTTCGTCGGCGCGCCGGGCGCGGCTAGCGCCCTGACCCTGCAGGTGCAGGGCGCCAACCTCGAACGTTATGCCCAGTTGCAGAAACTGCTCGACCCGATGGGCGCGAAGCTGCTGCTGGCCCAGGGCGACAACCTGCAATACCGCCTCAACGCCAGCCCCGACCAGCTGCGCGCCCAACTGGGTCTGGCGCACCTGCAGGAGGCCCCGGCCGAGCCGGCCCAGCCGGCGCTGGACGCCAACGGCCAGCCGCTGCCGGCGCAGCCCGCGGTGCCGAGCAACGTCATGCGCTTCCGCTGGTAATGACGCCGTGGGTGGGCCTGGCGCCGGATTCGCAGTATGCTGCGCCTCCGGCGCCTTTTCGGATGCGCCAAAATGATGATTTGGTTACACTTTTGATCCGTACGGCTTCACTGTAAGCGTTTTCGAAGAAAAGCCCCGCCCGGCATGAAACAACCTATGCAGCTCCCCCTGGGCATCCGTCTGCGCGACGATGCCACCTTCGCCAACTTCTACCCCGGCACCAATGCCGCGGCGCTGGGGTATGTCGAGCGGCTGTGCGACTGCGACGCCGGCTGGGCGGAGAGCCTCATCTACCTGTGGGGCGTCGAGGGCGTGGGGCGCAGCCACCTGCTGCAGGCGGCCTGCCTGCGCTTCGAGCAGTACGGCGAGACTTCGGTGTACCTACCGATGGCCGAGCTGGTGCAATACGGCCCGGCGATCTTCGACGACCTCGAACAGCTGGAGCTGGTCTGCCTCGACGACATCGAGGCCCTGGCCGGCCTGCCGGAGTGGGAAGAGGCGCTGTTCCACCTGTTCAACCGCCTGCGCGACGCCGGCCGGCGCCTGCTGCTGGCGGCCTCGATGCCGCCGCGCGAGCTGCCGGTCAAGCTGCCTGACCTGAAGTCGCGGCTGACCCTCTCGCTGATCTTCCAGCTGCACCCGCTGACCGACGAGGAAAAGCTCCGCGCCCTGCAACTGCGCGCTTCGCGCCGCGGCCTGCACCTCACCGACGAAGTCGGGCGCTTCATCCTCACCCGCGGCGCGCGCAGCATGGAATTCCTCTTCGACCTGCTGGACGAGCTGGACAAGGCCTCGCTGCAGGCCCAGCGCAAGCTGACCATCCCCTTCCTCAAGGAAACCCTGGGTTGGTAGGCCCCTTTGGGGGAGCTGCAAGCCGCAAGCCATAAGCTGCAAGTTATCCGGAGCCGTACGCTCTTCGCCCTACGACGTTGCGCCGAGGTGCTTTTCGTAGGAGCGAGCTTGCTCGCGAATGGGCCCCGCAGCGGAATCTGTTCGCGAGCAAGCTCGCTCCTACGATGGGTCCGCCTCCGAACCCACCTGTAGGAGCGGGCCCTGCCCGCGAATCGCGCGCAGGGCGCGCTCCTACAGGGTCTAATCCTCCCCCGCCAGCTTGCGCTCGTACTGGAAGCGCCAGCGGGTGTACAGCAGCGCCGCGCAGAACAGGCTCACGCTGAGCAGCACCTCGGCCCAGCCGTAGATGCGCTGGCCCGGCTCGAAGGTGTTGAGCACGCCGGTGATGAAGTACAGGTTGACCACGTAGCAGGCCCAGGCGTGGCCGCGGGCGCTGCCGATCAGCATGCCCGGGGCGATGATCAGCAGCGGCAGCAGCTTGAGCGCGGTCCACACCTTCGGCACCCAGTCCGGCGCGCCGCGGGCGTCGGTGAACAGCAGGCCCCAGGTGAGGATCAGCAGGACCAGGCCCAGCAGGCTGCCCAGGCTCACCGCGCGGCTCGCGGCCAGGCGCGGGCGCAGGTGCTCGAGGGAGGGCAGGGGTTTCTTCTTGCGGGCCATTCAGCGCTCCAGTTTGCCGGCGACCTCGGCCAGGCGCTTGCCCAGCGCGCGGCACAGGGTGATCTCGTGTTCGTCCAGGGCGCGCTTGCCGTCGGCGCCGGCGAAGTGGCTGGCGCCATAGGGCGTGCCGCCGCCGCGGGTCTCCAGCAGGGCCGGTTCGCTGTAGGGAATGCCGGTGACCAGCATGCCGTGGTGCAGCAGCGGCAGCAGCATGGACAGCTGGGTGGTCTCCTGGCCGCCGTGCAGGCTGGCGGTGGAGGTGAACACTGCCGCCGGCTTGCCGACCAGGGCGCCGGTCAGCCACAGGCTGCTGGTGCCGTCGAGGAAGTACTTCAGCGGCGCAGCCATGTTGCCGAAGCGCGTCGGGCTGCCCATGGCCAGGCCGGCGCAGTCCTTGAGGTCGTCGAGGGTGGCATAGAGCGCGCCTTCCTCGGGCATGTCCGGGGCCACCGACTCGCACTCGGTGGACACCGCCGGCACCGTGCGCAGGCGCGCCTCCAGGCCGCCCTGCTCGATGCCGCGGGCGATCTGCCGGGCCATCTCGGCGGTGGCGCCGTGGCGGCTGTAGTAGAGCACCAGGATGTAGGGCGCGCTCAAGGCAGGATCTCCAGCACCTTCTCCGGCGGCCGGCCGATCACCGCCTTGTCGCCGGCCACCAGGATGGGCCGTTCGATCAGCTTCGGATGGGCGGCCATGGCCTCGATCAGCTGGGCGTCGCTGAGCTGCGGGTCGTCCAGGCCCAGGGCCTTGTATTCCTCTTCGCCGGTGCGCAGCAGCTGGCGCGCGCCTATGCCCAGCTTGCCGAGCAGCGCCCGCAGTTCGGCGGCGCTGGGCGGCGTTTCCAGGTAGCGCACGATGGTCGGGGCCAGGCCGCGCGCCTCGAGCAGTTCGAGGGCACCACGGGACTTGGAGCAGCGCGGGTTGTGGAAAAGTGTCAGTTGGCTCATATCCATGGGCTCGCTGGGCCGTTAAAGTGGCGGCTATTCTAACCGCCTCCCGAGGGTTGGCTGAACCTTCGGCGTTCGGCCGGGCCGGCGGCCCCGTGACTTAAGGACACAGCATGCACCCGCGCCTACGGAGCCTGATCGAGTTCTGGCGTTATCTGCTCCAGCGTTTCCGCGCCGACCGCGTCAGCAGCCACGCCGCCGCGCTGACCTACACTACGCTGTTCGCCGTGGTGCCGATGATGACCGTGACCTTCGCCATCGTCTCGGCCATTCCCGCCTTCGAAGGCATGGGCGAGCGCATCCAGCTGTTCATCTTCCACAACTTCGTGCCGTCCACCGGCGAGGCGGTGGAAACCTACCTGCGCGCCTTCATCGTCCAGGCGCGCCACCTGACCTGGCTGGGGGTGGCCTTCCTGGCGGTCACCGCGTTCAGCATGCTGGTGACCATCGAGCGGGTGTTCAACGAGATCTGGCGGGTGCGCAAGCCGCGCCGCGGGGTGACGCGCTTCCTGCTGTACTGGGCGATCCTCAGCCTGGGGCCGCTGCTGCTGGGCGCCGGCTTCGCGGTTTCTACCTATGTCACTTCGCTGTCGTTGCTGTCCGGGCCCCATGCCCTGCCCGGCGCCGGCATGCTGCTGAAGTTCATGCCGTTGCTGTTCAGCGTGGCGGCCTTCACCCTCATCTACGCTGCGGTGCCCAACGCCCGCGTGCCGCCGCTGCACGCCCTGGCCGGCGGCGCCCTGACGGCTTTCCTGTTCGAGGCGGCCAAGTCGCTGTTCGGCCTCTACGTTGGCCTGTTCCCCGGCTACAAGTTGATCTACGGCGCCTTCGCCACGGTGCCGCTGTTCCTGCTGTGGATCTACCTGTCCTGGCTGATCGTGCTGTTCGGCGCCGAGCTGGTCTGCAATCTGTCCTCGACGCGCCTGTGGCGGCGCAGGGCGTTGCCGCGGCTGCTGGTGCTGCTGGGTGTGCTGCGGGTGTTCTACGAGCGCCAGCGCCAGGGCGAGGCGACACGCCTGGCGCACCTGCACCGGGCCGGCTGGATGCTGCCGGAGGACGAATGGGAGGAGATGCTGGCCTTCCTCGAGCGCGAGCAGATGGTCTGCCGCTCGGGCGGCAGCGACGATACCTGGGTGCTCTGCCGCGACCTGGGCAGCTACAGCCTGCATCGCCTGCTCAACCGCTGCCCCTGGCCGCTGCCTTGCCTGGAGACGCTGCCGGACAATCTGGCGGAGGACTGGTACCCGGCACTGCGCGAGGCCCTGCAGCGCTATCAGGCGGAGCGCGAGGTGCTGTTCGGCGGCAGTCTTGCAGAATGGTTGAGTCCGTCACATTCCAGGTGACGTAAAAGGTCAGTTTAGGGCGAAACGGAATGTCGGCGGTGGCAGTGCGGGGAGAGAAATGCGTGGAATCGCGGGCCTCGAAAGTTTGGCACGCTTCTGGCTATAGCCGGTTCAGGACAGTGGTGTTCCCCCGAAGTTCCGAGAAGGCCCGCATCTTCATGAACAAAGACCTGAACAAAGTTGTACACCTGCACCAGCGCGACCCGCAGAGCGCCCTGGAGCGGCTGAATAGAATCACCGGTCTGCAGTTCAGCAGCTGGCCGGAGTCTCTGCTGCCCAGCGTCCATGCCGCGCTCGACGAGCAGGCTGCCAGCACCGCCGAGCCCGTCGGCGAACCCGCCCGCCAGCTGGGTTGAGTGCTACGACAGCTGGCCGGCGTTGATCCGCTGGTCGCTGGCGATCTGTTCCACCGCCTGGACGAAGAGTTCTTCCACCGTCAGGCGCGAGAGTCCCACCGCCGAACGCAGTCTGATCTGCAGATTGTCGATCCTGTAGCGATACGGCAGCCGCGCGATGCCGGACAGCAGTATGCGTCCGCTGGCATTGAGGGTGCCGTGGTCGATCACCACCTCATGCTGCCGCTCGCCGTCGCCGTAGCTGGCCAGCAGCGTCACCGGCAACTGGGCCATGCCCGGCACCTGCAGCCAGGCGGCGACGTTGTAGTCGCAAGCCCGCCCACCGTTGCTGGTACCGAGGGGCCTGGCATTGGCCACTATATGTTCGGGCACCCGGCTGACGATCTGATCCGTGGGCTGCATATGTCGCTTCCGTGAATGGGTTCGGCCGGCGTACTTGGCGCCCGCGTGTTCTGACAGGATGTAGGGCCTGGCGGAAGGAAAACTTCCGCAAGCCCCGGCATTATAGGGAGCAACAGGCCCACAAAACGTGCGTGTTAGCGATCCTGGCTGTGACCTGTTTCCCAAATGACATCATCAGCCCAGCCGCAGCGGATGCCGGCTGACCAGGGGCGTGGTCAGGTTGGCCGCGGGCAGCGGGAGGATGGTCTGGTTGTCGAAGCTGGCCAGCTGCAGCCAGAGGTTCTCGCCCTCGACGAATTGCCCCTGGGGCAGCCAGATGCCGTGGTACCAGCCGTTGCCCGGTTCCGGAGTGCTCTGCAGGACCGCCGGGTGACGCTGTGCGTCAGGTGTGCGGCGCAGCCATGCCGGCCGCGGCAGGCCCTTGAGGAAGCGCAGGCCCAGGTGCAGGCCGTCGCCGTTGAGATGGCGCCAGCGCACCATCGCCAGGATCGGCGAGCCCGGCTTGTCGAGGATCAGCAGCAGTTGCCCGACCGGCAGGCGCTGTGCCTGGCTGCCCTGGCAGACGATGCGCGCCCCGCCGGGGCTGGCGTCGGCCATCTGCGCCTCGCAACTGCCGGCGGCGCTGGCCAGCAGGTGGGCCTGGATGGCCGTCAGGCCGATCACCAACTGGCAGCTCGCATGTTTCTCGGCGCGCGTATGGCGGCGCGGTTGGTGGCCCAGCCAGTGCGGGCGGACACGTTCCAGCAGCAGGCTCTCGGCCGCCGGGCGCAGCGGCGCCGGGTCGTGCAGGGCGATCAGCAGCGCGCCCAGTTCCAGGCGGCGCAACTGCTCGGGCGGTGCCTCGGGCTTCTGGTCGAAGCCCAGGCACGGGCGGTCGTCGCCGAGGTCGACCAGGTAGCCTTCCTGCTCCTCTTCCTCGTCGTCCCAGTCCTGCAGCCGGGCCAGGCCGGCCAGCGGCGCGAGGGCGCTGAACAGGTGCGGAGCCTCGCCTTCGGTGAGGTGGAAGGGGTTGCTCAGCGCCAGCAGCAGGGATTGCTGGTACAGGCCCCGCAGAGTGTCGGCCGGGGTGGGTTCGAAGGCGGCGGCGATGGGTTCGTCCAGGCACTGCTGGTATTCGCCTATCCAGTACAGCAGGTGGCTGTCGCGCCACAGCGAGCCCGGCGGCTGCTGGTACTGCTGGTAATGGCGCAGCAGGGCCTGGGCGAGGAAGTGCTCGGCCATGTACAGACACCACGCCAGGTGCGGGCGCGAGGGCTTGTGGCCGTTGAGTATCTGCAGCAGCAGGCGCTTGAAGCCGGCGGCCAGTTCGCCGCACAGGTGCACGAAGAGGGCCGGCGGCGTCTTCTCGGCGCGGATCAGCCGGGTGTAATGGCGATATTCTTCGGCGAGGCTTTGCAGCGCGCGCTGCCTTTCCAGTAAGGTCAGTGCGCAACGGTTGAGCCTGAAGAGGACGCCCAGGCAGTGCTGCAGGCCTTCGTGCAGGGGCAGCCGCCGGGCCTGCAGCAGTCCTGCCGACAGGTTGCTCGCCGCGTCGCCGTTGTCTTCGAGAATGTCCGGCACTTCCAGGCGCAGGGCAGAGAGCATCATGACCACCCCGCATACACGAGGACTGAAGGCATGGGAGTACGGCTCCGTTTTGTCAGTGGACTGTTGGCCGGCCTGATCCTGGCCGGCTGCTCGGCGGATTACGGCGTCGATCAGTATGGAAAGAAGGTACCCACAGCAAGCCTAGATGGCCAGTGGCTAGTCATCAATTACTGGGCCGACTGGTGCGTGCCATGCCGCAAGGAAGTGCCCGAGCTCAACCGCCTGGCGCAGGACAGCCGGGACAAGGGCGTGCGGGTGCTGGGGGTCAACTACGATGGCCTGCGTGACGCCGAGCTGAGCAAGGCCGCGCAAGACCTGGGGATCCGCTACACGGTGCTGGCCGACGACCCGGCGCCGCGCTTCAAGCTGCCGCGCAGCGAGGCGTTGCCGGTGACCTACATCGTCGACGCCAAGGGCCAGGTGCGCGAGCGCATGCTGGGCGAACAGACGGCCAGCGGCGTACAGGCACGCCTGCTGGCCCTGCAGGAGGAGAAGCGCTGATGGCGAGAATCTGCATGCACGGCTTCGTCAGTGGACGCGTGCAGGGCGTCTACTACCGCCAGGGCACCCAGGAGCAGGCCGACCGGCTGGGCATCGACGGCTGGGTGCGCAACCTGCCCGATGGGCGGGTCGAGGTGCTGATGGAAGGGGAGGAGAGCGCCGTCCACGCGCTGCGCGAGTGGTTGCACCAGGGCCCGGAGAAGGCCCGGGTGACGGACGTGGCGTTGCAGGACATGCCGGCCCAGGGCATCACCGGCTTCATCGTGCGGCGTTGAGCCCGGCAGCGGCCCGGGCTCAGTTGCTGGCGCCGGGGTCCGCGGCCAGGCGGCCGGCGTCGCTCAGCAGGCGCTGGAGGAATTCCTTCTGCAGCTCCGGATCGTTGCGCGTCAGCTCGATCAGGCTCTGTTCCAGCTCGCTGGCTTCCTCTTCCAGGCCGAGGTCGGACAGGCGCTTGACGCGGTGCACCCAGTGCTGCACGTCTTCGCCTTCAAGGTCGTCGTAGATCAGCGCATGGGCTTCGTGCAGCTTGCCCCGCAGCGTCGGGCTGACCAGCAGGCTGGCCTCGGCGTGGGCGCTGTCCTGGGCATCGCGCACGCTCAGCTGCAGGCGGCCGGCGCGGTACACGGCGTCGTCGCTGAAGGGGCTGTCCAGCAGGTTCAGGCGCAGGATGCCGTGACGGTCGGTCAGCAGTTCCTGGGTCTCCTTGCCGACGCTCACCTGCACCGGGCGCTCGGCCCAGGGCAGGCTGGAATACTCGGTGTGCCTGTTGCGCCGCTGTTCGTCGATGTTGGCCAGGTTCTGCTCGGCGCGGCCGTTGGATTGCACGTTCATGAACGGGTTCATGCCGTCGATGCCGTAGCTGATCCAGCCGCGGGTGACGCTTTCCGGCAGGTTGCCCAAGGCGAACACGTTGACCACGTTGGCGCCGATGCCGGCGACGAAGGTCAGCGCGCCCAGCGGCACTTCGTAGAACTCGCGCCAGCCCTGGTAGGGCGTGTAGCGGTCGTAGCGGCGGGTGACCTCGAAGGTGGTGACTTCGAAGGTCTTCTGCTCCTGCACGCGGACGCGGCGCTGCGGCAGTTGCAGGACGCCGGGCTCGCCGACGTCTATCTGCAGGCTGTGGTCGAGCAGCTTGCGCTCGACGCGCTCCTCGTGTTCGCTGCGCTGCGACATCTGGTTGGCGCAGCCGCTCAAGGCAAGGCTGCCGCACAGGACGGCAACCTTGAGGCGGGTGGTACTTCGGGACATCACGCTGCTCAGTTGCCGATCTTCGCCTTGAGGAAGCCCATTACATCGGCCACGGCGACGTTCTGCGACTCGCTGTCGCGACGGCCCTTGTATTCCAGGGTGCCTTCGCCCAGGCCGCGGTCGCTGACCACGATGCGGTGCGGGATGCCGATCAGCTCCATGTCGGCGAACTTCACGCCGGGGCTGGTCTTCTTGTCGCGGTCGTCCAGCAGCACTTCGTAGCCGGCGGCGGTCAGCTCGGCGTAGAGCTTGTCGGTGGCCTCGCGCACGCTTTCGGTCTCGTACTTCAGCGGCACGATGGCGACCTGGAAGGGCGCCAGGGCGGCCGGCCAGAGGATGCCGCGCTCGTCGTTGTTCTGCTCGATGGCGGCGGCGACCACGCGGGAGACGCCGATGCCGTAGCAGCCCATGATCAGGGTGACCGGCTTGCCTTGCTCGCTGAGCACGGAAAGGCCCATCGCCTCGCTGTACTTGGTGCCGAGCTGGAAGATGTGGCCGACCTCGATGCCGCGGCGGATCACCAGGGTGCCCTTGCCGTCGGGGCTGGGGTCGCCGGCGACGACGTTGCGCAGGTCGGCGACTTCCGGCAGCGGCAGGTCGCGTTCCCAGTTCACGCCGAAGTAGTGCTTGTCGTCGAGGTTGGCGCCGATGGCGAAGTCGCTCATCAGGGCCACCGAGCGGTCGACGATGCAGGGCAGCGGCAGGTTCAGCGGGCCGAGGGAGCCGGGGGCGGCGCCGATGGCGGCCTTGATCTCGGCTTCGCTGGCCATCTGCAGGGGGCTGGCGACCAGGGGCTGGTTGGCGGCCTTGATCTCGTTCAGCTCGTGGTCGCCGCGAACCACCAGGGCGACCAGCTTGCCTTCCTCGGCGCCGCGGACCACCAGGGTCTTGATGGTCTTCTCGATGGGCAGGTCGAACTTCTCCACCAGGTCGGCGATGGTCTTGGTGTCCGGGGTGTCGACCAGGCGCAGTTCCTCGGTGGCGGCGCCGCGCGCGGTTTCACGCGGTACGGCCTCGGCCTTCTCGATGTTGGCGGCGTAGTCGGAGCTGTCGCTGAAGACGATGTCGTCCTCGCCGGAGTTGGCCAGCACGTGGAATTCGTGGGAGCCGCTGCCGCCGATGGAGCCGTTGTCGGCCTGCACGGGGCGGAAATCCAGGCCCAGGCGGGTGAAGACCTTGCAGTAGGCCGCGTACATGCCGTCGTAGGTCTGCTGCAGCGATTCCTGGTTCAGGTGGAAGGAGTAGGCGTCCTTCATGATGAACTCGCGGCCGCGCATCAGGCCGAAGCGCGGACGGATCTCGTCACGGAACTTGGTCTGGATCTGGTAGAAGTTGATCGGCAGTTGCTTGTAGCTGGACAGCTCGTTGCGCGCCAGATCGGTGATGACCTCTTCATGGGTCGGGCCGACGCAGAACTCGCGGTCGTGGCGGTCCTTCAGGCGCAGCAGCTCGGGGCCATACTGCTGCCAGCGGCCGGACTCCTGCCACAGCTCGGCGGGCTGCACGGCCGGCATCAGCACTTCCAGGGCGCCGGCGGCGTTCATTTCCTCGCGGACGATGGTCTCGGCCTTGCGCAGCACCCGCAGGCCCATCGGCAGCCAGGTGTAGAGACCCGAGGCCAGCTTGCGGATCATGCCGGCGCGCAGCAGCAACTGGTGGCTGATCACCACGGCATCGGCAGGGGTTTCTTTCAGGGTGGACAGCAGGTACTGACTGGTACGCATGGTTGGCCGTTATTCGATTGCGAGACAGAGGTAGGCGGGCATTGTACGGTGCGTGCCTGGCGCCGTATAGGGCGCGGCCGGGGGAGCTGGATGCCGCGGAACGCGGAAAAGGAAAAGCCCGGCGCGGGGCCGGGCTTTCCTTGACCTGCGGTCGCTCTGGTTACAGAACGGACAGCGGGTAGTCGACGATCAGGCGGAACTCGTTGTTGTCGCCTTCGGCCTGGTCGCTGTTGGCACGGTGCCAGGCTTGACGGATGCGGAAGGACAGGTCCTTCGCCGGGCCGCTCTGGACGACGTACTTGGCTTCCAGGTCGGTTTCGTGGTGCTTGCCGTCTTCGCCGTAGCCGTAGGCCGCATAGGCGCTGGTCGGATCGATCTTGGTGCCGTCGATGTCCTTACCGTTGATGTAGCGGGTCATGAAGGTCAGGCCAGGAACGCCGTACTCGGCCATGTTCAGGTCGTAGCGAGCCTGCCAGGATTTTTCGCCCGGGCCGTTGAAGTCGGAGTACTGAACGGAGTTGGCGAGGAAGATCGAGTCCGCCGCTTCGTTGTTGTCGCCGATACCGATGTAGTCGAACGGAGTGTTGCCGTTCACCTTCTGGAAGGCCAGGGTGAAGGTGTGGGCGCTCAGGGTGTAGGCGGCGGCCAGGGAGAAGGTGTTGTTGCTGATGTCACCAGCCTTCGCGCTGCCTTCATCCTTGGTGTTGTAGTAGTTGAAGTCGAAGCCCAGGGACTGGGAATCGGCGATCGGCAGGGTGTAGTTCAGGTTGACGTAGTACTGCTTCCAGATGTCTTCCAGCTTGGCGCCGTACAGCGATGCGCTGAAGTTGTCGTTGAAGGCGTACTTGCCACCGACGAAGTCGGCGGAGCTGGCGTCGATGCCGGCATAGGTGGCCCAGATGTCACCATCGCGGTTGGTGGTGGTCTGGCCGGTACCAGAGTAGTAGTGACCTGCCTCGACGTCCAGACCTGCGATCTCGCTGCTCATCAGGCTGAAGCCGGTAGCGGTCTGCGGCAGCAGGCGGGTGCCGCCAACGGCGAATACCGGCGCGGTGGGCTGCATGTCGCCGAATTTCAGCTCGGTCTTGGAAACACGGACTTTGACGGCTGCGCCGGCCTTGCCGTAGTCGTCGGCCTTGTCGCCGTCATCGTGGACCGGCAGGTTGCCGGTGCCGCCATAACCGCTGCCGCCATCGAGTTTCAGGCCCAGGTAGCCGAAGGCATCGACGCCGAAACCGACGGTGCCTTGGGTGAAGCCGGAACTGAAGTTACCCAGGAAGCCCTGGGTCCAGTCGCGCTGGTCGGTGTTACCGTTCTTATTGTCACGGTTGAAGTAGTAGTTGCGAACCAGGAAGTTCAGGCTGCTGTCTTCGACAAAGCCTTTGGATTCCGCTTGGTCGCTGACGAAGGCTTCGGCCATGGCCAGTTGCGAGGTGGCTGCAGAAATCGCCAGGGCAATGGCGCTCCACTTCATCACTTTCATCGTGATTGCTCCTTTGGTTTTGAAATTATTTGCCATCACTATGTGCCGCGGTGACGGCTCGTTCTTCTTGTCGGCGCTAACTTATAGCACGCGTGTTGTCTTGGCGATAGTTGCCGGAAACTTCAAACGGTTTCTTTATGGCACTGTCGCAAACATGTATGACAAGTGTCGCTTCCAAGTAGGTCTCATCTTGAGAATCTGCTTTTGCGACGACTTGACAGTCGCTTGTTTGTTTTATTTCCCCTTGGTGATGTCGCGTATCTTCTGGTTGTTTTTTGCTCAGTTGCGATCCGCGCTTTTGTTGTTCTTCCTGGTGGCGAGCATCTAGCAACATCCGTGCTCAAAACCCGATTCGCTCCCTCGAAGATTTCGCCATCGCTCCGGATGCTGCACGGTGTATGCCGTTGGCGCGCAGATTTCAAGATGTTGCGGGAATATTTGCGGCCCGTCCTAGTCCCGTGGCGGGCGCCCGGGGTTGCAGGTTCGCTCGAGAAGCCGGGGTTTTCCTGTCAGGTTCCTTTCCGTAGGCAGCAGATACCCCTGCTTCCCTGTTGTCGGAAAGTGCCCCGATTTGGCGCAGTGCACGAATAGGGTGCCGCGCCGCCGCGGGACGGCTGCCGTTCCCCGCCTGCCTCTAGTATCCTCCGCGTCCAGCGCTCCCCCGAGGGGGCTAAGCTTCTATTTCAAGACTGGTCGAACAGGAGAAGTCAGATGTTCGTCTTGGATTCCCGCCTGCAGCAGGACACCATCGCGCTGGGTGACTTTCCCCTGAGCCGCCTGCTGCTGATGAACGATGCGCAATATCCCTGGCTCATCCTCGTGCCGCGCCGCGACGATGTCAGCGAGATCTTCCAACTGGCGCCGGACGAGCAGCAGGAGCTGTGGCGCGAGGCGACCCATCTGGCGGAAGTGCTCAAGGACACTTTCAAGGCCGACAAGATGAACGTCGCCAACCTGGGCAACGTGGTCAGCCAGTTGCACATGCACGTCATCGTGCGCCGCCGCGACGACGCGGCCTGGCCGGGCCCCGTCTGGGGCCGGCATCCGGCGCGCCCCTACACGCCCGAGGAGTTGCTGGCGGTGCGTGGCAAGCTGCGCATGGCCCTGGGCGACGCCTTTCGTTTCGAGGAGTGAATGCCATGAGCCTGGAGGAACGGGTAACCGATCTGGAGAGCCGGCTGGCGTTCCAGGATGACGCTCTGCAGACGCTGAGCGACGTGGTCTATGAGCAGGAGCGGCTGATCGAGCGTCTGCGCCTGCAGATGCAGGTGCTACTGAAGCGCCTGGAGGATCTGCAGGGACAGGTCGGTATTGCTGAGGATGATGTGCCGCCGCCGCATTATTGAGTTGTGGTGGGGGGATGCTGTTTATGGGGGGCTAGTGCCTGCCGGTGGTGTTGGTGTTGGGGTCAAGAGCGCCCTCTCCCCAACCCTCTCCCGCAAGCGGGAGAGGGGCTGTCCTGAGTGGCTTGCCAGTCCGGCACCATCCTCACACCCCCGTCATTCCCGCGAACGCGGGAGCCCAGTTGCCCTGACTTGGGTGTTTCTGCGCCGCACCGAGTCTGCCTGACCTTCTTGTTTCGCCCCCTGGGCGAGTCCCTTTTGTCAAACGGTGGAAGGCCACCCCCGCAAAAAGGAACCAAAAAGGCTTGCCCCGCATACGGGCCCGACAGAGTCGGGCTACCCTCGCGAATTCCCCCGCCACGGAGGCCCGCCCCGAGGGTACGTCCCTGTAGCCCACGGGGCTCTCGCGACATCCATGTCGCATGACCTCCTGAGCGCGGGTTTCGCTCGGCCTTCTGAAGGGGCGTTCCGGTGCGCGCGGATGTTTCTCTGGAAATCCAAAAGCCAGAGCAAGAGCGGACGCGCTTTTGCTTTTCGTAGGAGCGAGCTTGCTCGCGAACCCTGGCCGTCTCTGGGTTCCCGCGTTCGCGGGAATGACGGGGGTGGAGGATGGTGCCGGACTGGCAAGCCACTCAGGACAGCCCCCTCTCCCGCTTGCGGGAGAGGGTTGGGGAGAGGGCGCTCTTGACCTCAACACCCACACCACCGATAACCACCGTTCGCGAGCAAGCTCGCTCCTACAGGGAAAGCATGTCCCGCGGGAATGAAAAATGCCGTTTCCCCCTGGAGGGAAACGGCATCTGTCTCAAGCAACCGGCATTGCGCCGATCGGCGCTTCGGCTCGTTCCTCAGCGGCGGCCGGGCAGGGCGGCGATCACATCCTCCGCTTGCAGGCCCTTGTCGCGTTGCACCACGGAGAACTCCACGCGCTGGCCCTCGATGAGGATACGGTGCCCTTCGCCACGGATGGCGCGGAAGTGCACGAAGATGTCCTCGCCGGTGTCGCGGGAGATGAAGCCGAAGCCCTTGGAAGTGTTGAACCACTTCACGGTGCCGGTCTCGCGGTTCTCGTCGCTGATCGGGGCTTCGGGGGCTGCGCCGGCGCTGGGGCGCTTCTGTAGGCTGCTGGCGAGTTGCAGGACCACGGCGACGGCCAGGATCAGCAGGGGCAGGACGATGGCCGGCTGGTCGCCGATGGACGGCAGCGGCGCCAGCAGGATGAGAATCTGCAGGACCACGGCCAGGGCGATCAGCGCCGATACCAGGCTCTGCAGCTGTTGCACCCGCTGGCTGGCGGGGGTGAGCAGCAGGGCGGTCAGGCCGAGCAGGGCCAGGTAGACGGCGTCGGGGTTCTGCAGGTAGGGAATGGCATCGGTGCGCAGCGAGGGTGCGAAGGACAACACGAGGGCGGCAACGCCCGTTAGCAGGTGGACGATTTTCAGCATGGTTATGGATTCACCTTGAGCGATAAGCGTAAAGAGAAGCAGCCGGTCGTGCGGTCTGGTTCGCAGCGATGAAAATGACCTGAAAGAGGCCGGCGGCCTATGCGCGAGGCGCACGGGCGGTATTTAACAGCAAACCGATAGCCTTCTCAAATCAACCGCTTAGCGCCTGGGGCTAGCAGAGGGGCCCGGCATGATGCCGGGCCCGGCGGGGAGGTGTCAGTGAGCGAGCAGGCTGCGCAGCATCCACGCGGTCTTCTCGTGGACCTGCATGCGTTGCGTCAGCAGGTCGGCGGTGGGCTCGTCGGCTGCCTTGTCGGCCAACGGGAAGATGCTGCGCGCGGTGCGCACCACGGCTTCCTGGCCCTGGACCAGCAGGCGGATCATTTCCTGGGCGTCCGGCACGTCCTGCTCTTCCTTTATAGAGGAGAGGCGGGCGTAGGCGGCGTAGGTGCCCGGCGCCGGGAAACCGAGGGCGCGGATGCGCTCGGCGATGCTGTCCACCGCCAGGGCCAGCTCGGTGTACTGCCCCTCGAACATCAGGTGCAGGGTATTGAACATCGGACCGGTGACGTTCCAGTGGAAGTTGTGGGTCTTCAGGTAGAGGGTGTAGGTATCGGCCAGCAGGCGCGAGAGCCCCTCGGCGATGGCGGCGCGGTCCTGTTCGGCGATGCCGATGTCGATTTCCATGGCGTCTTCCTCTTGATGAAAATTCCCGGTCAGGCTAGCACGGGCTTTGACGGGAGCCTTTTGGTTTGAATCAAAGCTTCCGATAGCGGATTTCTATCGACTGCCCGCCGCGGGGGCCGCTGGAGGGCGGCTGCAAGTCATGGTTTTTTCAGGCTATAATCCGCGCCTTTGCCGCGGGATGCGGGCCCGCGGCCATGTAGCAGCCAAGGTGTCCCGATGCCGATTTACGAATACCAATGCCGTTCCTGCGGCCATCAGCTGGAAGCCATGCGGAAGCTCAGCGATGCGCCGCTGGTCGATTGCCCGGCCTGCCAGGCCCCGGAATTGAAGAAGATGGTCTCCGCCCCCGGCTTCCGCCTGAGCGGCGGCGGCTGGTACGAAACCGACTTCAAGACCGGCGCGAAGAAGAACCTGGCGTCCGCCGAGCCCGCCTGCCCCGCCACGGGCTGCGGCTCGGGCGCCTGTGCCGCCGGCGAATGAGCGGTTCCCTCGAATCCAAGACTTGCGAGAAGCGAAACACACCATGATGCGCAGCCACTATTGCGGCCAATTGAACGAGAGCCTGGACGGCCAGGAAGTCACGCTTTGCGGTTGGGTGCACCGCCGCCGCGACCACGGCGGGGTGATCTTCCTCGACATCCGTGACCGCGAAGGCCTGGCCCAGGTGGTGTTCGACCCGGATCGCGCCGAGACCTTCGCCAAGGCCGACCGCGTGCGCAGCGAGTACGTGGTCAAGGTCACCGGCAAGGTGCGCATGCGTCCGGAAGGCGCACGCAACTCGAACATGGCCTCCGGCGCCATCGAGGTGCTGGGCTACGAACTGGATGTGCTGAACCAGGCTGAGACTCCGCCGTTCCCGCTGGACGAATATTCCGATGTGGGCGAGGAAACCCGCCTGCGCTACCGCTTCATCGACCTGCGCCGCCCGGAAATGGCCGCCAAGCTGAAGCTGCGCGCGCGCATCACCAGCAGCATCCGCCGCTACCTGGACGACAACGGCTTCCTCGACGTCGAGACGCCGATCCTCGGCCGCCCGACCCCCGAGGGCGCACGCGACTACCTGGTGCCCAGCCGCACCTACCCGGGCCACTTCTTCGCCCTGCCGCAGTCGCCGCAGCTGTTCAAGCAACTGCTGATGGTCGCCGGCTTCGACCGCTACTACCAGATCGCCAAGTGCTTCCGCGACGAGGACCTGCGCGCCGACCGCCAGCCGGAATTCACCCAGATCGACATCGAGACCAGCTTCCTCGACGAGAGCGACATCATCGCCATCACCGAGAAGATGGTGCGCCAGCTGTTCAAGGAAGTGCTGGACGTGGAGTTCGACGAATTCCCGCACATGCCCTTCGAAGAGGCCATGCGCCGCTATGGCTCGGACAAGCCGGACCTGCGCATCCCGCTGGAACTGGTGGACGTCGCCGACCAGCTCAAGGAAGTCGAGTTCAAGGTCTTCTCCGGCCCGGCCAACGATCCGAAAGGCCGTGTCGCTGCCCTGCGCGTTCCGGGCGCCGCGTCCATGCCGCGTAGCCAGATCGACGACTACACCAAGTTCGTCGGCATCTACGGCGCCAAGGGCCTGGCCTACATCAAGGTCAACGAGCGCGCCAAGGGCGTCGAGGGCCTGCAGTCGCCGATCGTCAAGTTCATCCCCGAGGCCAACCTCAACGTGATCCTCGATCGCGTCGGCGCCGTGGATGGCGACATCGTGTTCTTCGGCGCCGACAAGGCGAAAGTCGTCTGTGACGCCCTGGGCGCGCTGCGCATCAAGGTCGGCCATGACCTCAAGCTGCTCACCAAGGAGTGGGCGCCGATGTGGGTCGTGGACTTCCCGATGTTCGAAGAGAACGAGGACGGCAGCCTGACTTCGCTGCACCACCCGTTCACCTCGCCCAAGTGCAGCCCGCAAGAGCTGGAGGCCAACCCGGCCGCCGCGCTGTCCCGCGCCTACGACATGGTGCTCAACGGCACCGAGCTGGGCGGTGGTTCCATCCGTATCCACGACAAGTCCATGCAGCAGGCGGTGTTCCGCGTGCTGGGCATCGATGATGCGGAGCAGGAAGAGAAGTTCGGCTTCCTCCTCGACGCCCTCAAGTACGGTGCCCCACCGCACGGCGGCCTGGCCTTCGGCCTGGACCGCCTGGTGATGCTGATGACCGGCGCCGCGTCGATCCGCGAAGTGATCGCCTTCCCGAAAACCCAGAGCGCCGGCGACGTCATGACCCAGGCTCCGGGCACCGTGGACGGCAAGGCCCTGCGCGAGCTGCACATCCGCCTGCGCGAGCAGCAGAAGGCCGCCGAGTAATTCCAGATGAACCGCGGCGGCGCACAGCCTGCGCCGCCGCCGCAACAAGCTAGACGGAGTGAGTTATGGCTGGTCATTCCAAATGGGCCAACATCAAGCACCGCAAGGAGCGTCAGGACGCCAAGCGCGGGAAGATCTTCACCAAGCTGATCCGCGAACTGACGGTCGCCGCCAAGCAGGGCGGCGGCAACCCGGCTGACAACCCGCGTCTGCGCCTGGCCGTGGACAAGGCGCTGACTGCCAACATGACCCGCGACACCATCGATCGCGCCATCGCCCGTGGCGCCGGTTCGAACGACGCGGACAACATGGAAGAACTGACCTACGAAGGTTACGCGCCCAGCGGCGTGGCGATCATCGTCGAGGCCATGACCGACAACCGCAACCGCACCGCGGCGGAAGTGCGTCACGCCTTCAGCAAGTGCGGCGGCAACCTCGGCACCGATGGCTCGGTGGCCTACATGTTCGACCGCAAGGGGCAGATCAGCTTCGCCCCCGGCGTCGACGAGGATGCCCTGATGGAAGCGGCCCTGGAGGCCGGCGCCGACGACGTGGTGACCAATGACGACGGTTCCATCGACGTCTTCACCAGCTTCGCCGACTTCATCGCGGTGAACGAGGCGCTGACCGCCGCCGGCTTCAAGGGCGAGGAGGCGGAGATCTCGATGATCCCCTCGACCACCGCGACCCTGGACCTGGAGACCGCGCAGAAGGTGCTCAAGCTGATCGACATGCTCGAGGACCTGGACGACGTGCAGAACGTCTACTCCAACGCAGACATCCCCGAAGAGGTGATGGCGCAGCTTGGCTGACGCCATCCCCGACATGGGCCTCGCGCCGGAAGCCGGAGCCGTCGGATTCGACCGCTCCGGCTTCCGGCTTTTGGTTTCCGGCATATGACCCTGATCCTAGGCATCGACCCCGGCTCGCGTATCACCGGCTTCGGCGTGGTGAAGGATACCGGTCGTGGCTGCGAATACATCGCTTCCGGTTGCATCCGTACCGGCAGCGGCCCCCTGCACGAACGCCTGCAGATCGTCTTCCGCGGCGTGCGCGAGGTCATCCAGACCTACCACCCGACCATGATGGGCATCGAGCAGGTGTTCATGGCGCGCAACGCCGACTCCGCGCTCAAGCTCGGCCAGGCCCGCGGCGCGGCCATAGTCGCGGCGGCGGAGGAGGGGCTGGAGATCGCCGAATACACCGCCAGCCAGGTCAAGCAGGCCATCGCCGGCACCGGCGGGGCCGACAAGCTGCAGGTCCAGATGATGGTCATGCACCTGCTGAAACTGACGCAGAAACCGCAGATCGACGCCTCCGACGCCCTGGCCATCGCCCTGTGCCACGCCCACACCCGGCAGAGCCTGGTGCCCCATGGCCTGTCCACCGCGCGCCGCCGCGGCGGGCGCCTGCGCCTTTGACCGACAACCTGCAAGGACCCTGAGCCGTGATTGGACGCCTGCGTGGCACCCTGGCGGAAAAGCAGCCGCCGCACCTGATCCTCGACGTCAACGGCATCGGCTACGAGCTGGAAGTGCCGATGACCACCCTTTATCGCCTGCCCGCCCTCGGCGAGCCGGTGACCCTGCACACGCACCTGGTGGTGCGCGAAGATGCCCACCTGCTCTACGGCTTCGCCGAGAAGCGCGAGCGCGAGCTGTTCCGCGAGCTGATCCGCCTCAACGGCGTCGGCCCCAAGCTGGCCCTGGCCCTGATGTCGGGCCTGGAAGTGGATGAGCTGGTGCGTTGCGTGCAGGCGCAGGATACTTCCACCCTGGTGAAGATCCCCGGGGTCGGCAAGAAGACCGCCGAGCGCCTGCTGGTGGAGCTCAAGGACCGCTTCAAGGCCTGGGAGAACATGCCGACCATCGCCCCTCTGGTGACGGAACCGAAACTGGCCGCAACAGTCTCAAGCGCCGAGGCCGATGCCGTCAGCGCGCTGATCGCGCTAGGCTTCAAACCCCAGGAGGCGAGCCGCGCCGTGGCCGCCGTGGAGGAAAAAGATTTGTCCAGCGAAGAACTCATCCGCCGCTCGCTCAAGGGCATGGTCTAGGTAGCCGCGCATGATCGAGACCGATCGCCTGATCTCGGCCGCCACCGCCGGCCCTCGCGAGCGCGAGGAGCAGCTGGACCGTGCCATCCGTCCGCTGAGCCTGTCCGACTACATCGGCCAGCCCAGCGTGCGCGAGCAGATGGAGCTGTTCATCAGCGCCGCCCGCGGCCGCAAGGAGGCCCTGGACCACACGCTGATCTTCGGCCCGCCGGGCCTGGGCAAGACCACCCTGGCGAACATCATCGCCCAGGAGATGGGCGTGGCCATCAAGAGCACCTCCGGCCCGGTGCTGGAGCGCCCGGGTGATCTCGCCGCGCTGCTGACGAATCTCGAGCCGGGCGACGTGCTTTTCGTCGACGAGATCCACCGCCTCTCGCCCATCGTCGAAGAGGTGCTGTACCCGGCGATGGAAGACTTCCAGCTCGACATCATGATCGGCGAAGGGCCGGCGGCGCGCTCCATCAAGCTCGACCTGCCGCCCTTCACCCTGGTCGGCGCCACCACCCGCGCCGGCATGCTGACCAACCCGCTGCGCGACCGCTTCGGCATCGTCCAGCGCCTGGAGTTCTACAGCGTCGACGACCTGGCGACCATCGTCGCCCGTTCGGCCGGCATCCTCGGCCTGGACATGGACCCGGCCGGGGCCTTCGAGATCGCCCGCCGCGCCCGTGGCACGCCGCGCATCGCCAACCGCCTGCTGCGCCGCGTGCGCGATTTCGCCGAGGTGCGCGCCCGCGGGGCGATCAGCAGCGAGGTGGCGGACAAGGCGCTGAACCTGCTGGACGTCGACGAACGTGGCTTCGACCACCAGGACCGGCGTCTACTGCTGACCATGATCGACAAGTTCGACGGCGGGCCGGTGGGGCTGGACAATATCGCCGCGGCCATCGGCGAAGAAAAACATACGATCGAAGACGTGCTGGAGCCCTATTTGATCCAGCAAGGCTATATCATGCGCACGCCGCGGGGACGGGTCGTCACCCGGCATGCGTACCTGCATTTCGGCCTGAAACTGCCGAAGCGGATGGGTGAGGGGGCGATGCCGGATCTTTTCTCCCCTGAAGATGGTAATTAATTGCATTTGTGGCTGATTGCCGATTGGCAAAGCCCCAACTTGGTTCTAGAGTATGCGCGCGCAACACGGGGGTCAGCCGTTCGAGCATCGATTCCGGGTCTATTACGAGGACACCGATGCAGGCGGCATCGTCTACTACGTCAACTACCTCAAGTTCATGGAGCGGGCTCGCACCGAGCGGCTGCGGGCTCTGGGCTTCGCCCAATCCCAGCTGGCAGGTGAGAACCTGCTTTTCGTCGTTCATTCGGCCGAAGCGCGCTACCACGCGCCGGCCCGCCTGGACGACGAACTGGTCGTCAGCGCCGAGGTCGAGGAGTTGAACCGCGCGAGCCTGCGTTTCCGTCAACAGGTTCGTCGAGCGTCGGATTCGGCCTTGCTATGCGAGGGCCGCTTCCTGGTGGCGTGCGTACGGGCCGACAACCTCAGGCCCCGCGCCATCCCCGAAGTGTTGCGTGCGGCATTTGCCGGCACTCCGGACACCCTTTCAGCAGGAGAATAACGTGGAACCGAACGTCGTCGACCATACCTCCATGTGGAGCCTGATCAGCAACGCCAGTATCGTGGTGCAGCTGGTCATGCTCACCCTGGTGGCCGCCTCGGTCACTTCTTGGATCATGATCTTCCAGCGCAGCAATATGATGCGCTCGGCCAAGAAAGCCCTGGATGGCTTCGAAGAACGCTTCTGGTCGGGCATCGACCTGTCCAAGCTGTACCGCCAGGCCGGCAGCAACCCCGACCCGGACTCGGGCGTGGAGCAGATCTTCCGTGCCGGCTTCAAGGAATTCTCGCGCCTGCGCCAGCAGCCCGGCGTCGACCCGGACGCGGTGATGGAAGGCGTGGCCCGTTCCATGCGCGTGGCCATCTCCCGTGAGGAAGAGAAGCTGGAAACCAGCCTGCCGTTCCTCGCCACCGTCGGTTCCACCAGCCCGTACATCGGCCTGTTCGGCACCGTCTGGGGCATCATGAACTCCTTCCGCGGCCTGGCCGCCGTGCAGCAGGCCACCCTGGCCACCGTCGCCCCCGGCATCGCCGAGGCCCTGGTCGCCACCGCCATCGGCCTGTTCGCAGCGATCCCCGCAGTCATCGCCTATAACCGCTTCGCCGCGCGTTCGGAAATGCTGATCGGCCGCTACTACACCTTCGCCGACGAGTTCCAGGCCATCCTGCACCGCAAAGTCCACGCCAGCGACGATTGACCAGAGAGGTAAGCCGACATGGCAAGGGTCCGTCATAAACGCAAGCCGGTCGCGGAAATGAACGTGGTGCCATACATCGACGTGATGCTGGTACTGCTGGTCATTTTCATGGTGACCGCACCGATGCTGAACCAGGGGGTCAAGGTCGATTTGCCCAAGGTTTCCAGCGAAGTGCTCCCGCAGGACAACGATTCGCGGGTGCTGACCATATCGATCAAGGCCGACAAGACCTACTACTGGAACATGGGTTCGGAAGTCGATCCCGACCAGGGCAAGGGCAGTCAGACCGCGATCAATCTCGACCAGCTGGTGAGCGCAGCCACCGGCATCATGGCCGAGAACAGCCGTCAGGGTAAGAAAGTGCAGGTCTTCGTGCGTGGCGACAAGGCTGTCGACTACGGCTCCGTCATGGCTGTCATGGGCGGATTGCAGAAGGCCGGTGTGGGTAACGTCGGGCTGATCACCGAGGCGCCCGGAACCTGATATGCACCAACTCGAACGCTCTCCATCGGAAAGCTACTTCTGGCCGGTCGTACTGGCGGTAGCGCTGCACGTCCTGATTTTCGCGATGCTCTTCGTCAGCTGGGCCATGACGCCCGAGCTGCCGCCTGCGCGTCCGATCGTCCAGGCCACGCTCTACCAGCTCAAGTCCAAGAGCCAGGCCACGCAGCAGACCAACCAGAAGATCGCCGGGGAGGCGAAGAAGACCTCTGCCAAGCAGTACGAACAGGAACAGCTGGAGCAAAAGAAGGTCGAGCAGCAAGCCATAGCCGAAGCGAAAGCTGCGGAACAAAAGAAAGCCGATGAGGCTCGAAAGGCTTCGGAGGCCGAGAAAGCTGCAGATGCAGCCAAGGCCGCCGAGGCGAAGAAGGCCGCAGACGCCGCCAAGAAGGCGGCCGAGGCCAAGGCTGCGGCGCAGAAGCAGCAGGCCGACATCGCCAAGAAGAAGGCCGAGGAAGAGGCCAAGAAGCAAGCCGAGGAAGAAGCCAAGAAACAAGCCGCGGAGGAGGCCAAGAAGAAGGCTGCCGAAGAGGCCAGGAAGAAAGCCGAGGAGCAGGCCAAGAAACTCGCCGCCGCGGAGGACGCCAAGAAGAAGGCGGCCGCCGACGCCGCGAAGAAGAAGGCCGCTGCCCAGGCTGCGGCGAAGAAGGCTCAGGAAGACAAGAAGGCCCAGGCCCTGGCCGAACTGCTGTCCGACGACACGCAGCGGCAGCAGGCCCTGGCCGACGAACAGGGCAACGAGGTGGCAGGCAACTTCGACGACCTGATCCGCTCGCGGGTATCCGAGGGCTGGTCGCGTCCGCCATCGGCCCGTAACGGCATGAGTGTTACCGTGCAGATCAACATGCTGCCCGATGGCACCATCACCAATGCGACCGTCGTCCGCTCCAGCGGCGACAAGGCGTTCGACAGTTCCGCGGTGAATGCCGTGAGGAACGTCGGTCGCATTACTGAAATGCAGGGCCTGAGTCCCAAGGACTTCAATCCCTACCGTTCCTTCAAGATGACCTTCACGCCTGAGGACCTCACGCTGTGATCAAGATTTTCAGAGGATTGCTCGTCGCCCTGCTCTGCGTGGCAGGCGTGGCGATGGCAGATGAGAAGAACATTCTGGTGACCAGCGGCGCCGATCGCGCCGTGCCGATCGCCGTGGTGCCCTTCGGCTGGCAGGGCGGCAACGTCCTGCCCGACGACATGGCCAACATCATCGGCAACGACCTGCGCAACTCCGGCTACTTCGAGCCGATCCCGCGGCAGAACATGATCAGCCTGCCGGCCCAGGCCAGCGAGGTGATCTACCGCGACTGGCAGGCCCTGGGCGCGCAATACGTGCTGATCGGCAACATCACCCCGGCCGGCGGCCGCCTGCAGGTGCAGTACGGCCTGTTCAACGTCGCCACCCAGCAGCAGATCGTCACCGGCAGCGTCGGCGGCAGCGTCGAGCAGCTGCGCGACATGTCGCACTTCATCGCCGACCAGTCGTTCGAGAAGCTCACCGGCATCAAGGGCGCCTTCTCCACCAAGCTGCTCTACGTGACCGCCGAGCGCTTCTCCGCCGACAACACCCGCTTCACCCTGCAGCGCGCCGACTATGACGGCGCCCGCCCGGTGACCCTGCTGCAGTCGCGCGAGCCGATCCTCTCGCCGCGCTTCTCGCCCGACGGCCGGCGCATCGCCTACGTGTCCTTCGAGCAGAAGCGCCCGCGCATCTTCATGCAGTACGTGGATACCGGCCGCCGCGAGCAGCTGACCAACTTCGAAGGCCTCAACGGCGCCCCGGCGTTCTCCCCGGACGGCAACCGCCTGGCCCTGGTGCTGTCGCGCGACGGCAACCCGGAGATCTACCTGATGGACCTGGGCTCGCGCCAGCTGCGCCGCCTGACCAACAACGCGGCCATCGACACCGAGCCCTTCTGGGGCAAGGACGGCTCGACGCTGTACTTCACCTCGGACCGTGGCGGCAAGCCGCAGATCTACAAGATGAACGTCAACAGCGGCGCCACCGACCGCGTGACCTTCACCGGCAACTACAACGCCAACCCGAAACTCTCGGCCGACGAGAAGACCCTGGTGATGGTCCACCGCCAGGAAGGTTTCACCAACTTCCAGATCGCCGCCCAGGACCTGCAACGCGGCAATCTGCGGGTGCTTTCGAACACCACGCTCAACGATTCGCCCACTGTTGCGCCAAATGGCACGATGCTAATATACGCCACCCGCCAGCAGGACCGGGGCGTGTTGATGCTCGCCAGCATCAACGGACGTGTTCGGTTACCGCTACCCACCGCTCAGGGCGACGTGCGCGAGCCATCCTGGTCCCCTTACCTGAACTGACGGTTGCCAACTGTTCCAAACTTATACACTGGGGTTCATTAGGAGTTACATGATGGAAATGCTGAAATTCGGCAAATTTGCCGTTATCGCCCTCGCCATGGCTGTAGCCGTAGGTTGCTCGTCCAAGAAAGGCGATGCTACTGGTGAAGGCGCCAATGGCGGCGTTGACCCGAACGCTGGCTACGGCGCCAACAGCGGTGCCGTTGACGGCAGCCTGAGCGACGAAGCCGCTCTGCGTGCGATCACCACCTTCTACTTCGAGTACGACAGCTCCGACCTGAAGCCGGAAGCCATGCGCGCTCTGGACGTACACGCCAAGGACCTGAAAGGCAGCGGCCAGCACGTCGTCCTGGAAGGCCACACCGACGAACGCGGCACCCGCGAGTACAACATGGCTCTGGGTGAGCGTCGCGCCAAGGCCGTTCAGCGCTACCTGGTGCTGCAGGGCGTGTCCCCGGCTCAGCTGGAACTGGTTTCCTACGGTAAAGAGCGTCCGGTTGCCACCGGCCACGACGAACAGTCCTGGGCTCAGAACCGTCGCGTTGAGCTGAAGAAGTAAGACCCTATGCGCCTGCGACTCCTGACCTTGATGGTCTGCGGCCTGCCGCTGATGGCGGCGGCCGCGGTTCCGGTGGTGGATGGTAACGATGGCGGCTACGCCAGCGCGCCGCCCGCGGGGTACGGCACCGCAGGTGCTGATGGTGCTTATGCCGGTGGCGGGGCGGCTGCGGCCGCTCCCGTCTCCGGGCAAGCCCAGCTGTTCCTGCAACTGCAGCAGATGCAGGACGAGATCGCCCGCCTGCGCGGCACCCTCGAAGAACAGCAGAACCAGATCCAGCAGCTGAAGCAGGAAAGCCTCGAGCGTTATCAGGACCTCGACCGCCGCCTTTCCTCCGCTCCGGCAGCCCAGAACCCCTCCACCGACGGCAGCGCCGCCGGTGCGGGCGCAGCGGCCGGCGCCGCTGCCGCCCAGCAGCAACAGGCCCAGCCCGCGAGCAGCGAGCCGGGCGATCCGGCGAAAGAGAAGCTCTACTACGACGCGGCTTTCGACCTGATCAAGGCCAAGGACTTCGACAAGGCCAGCCAGGCCTTCGGCGCCTTCCTGCGCAAATACCCCAGCAGCCAGTACGCCGGCAACGCGCAGTACTGGCTGGGCGAGGTGAACCTGGCCAAGGGCGACCTGCAGGGCGCCGGCCAGGCCTTCGCCAAGGTCAGCCAGGCCTATCCGAGCAGCCCCAAGGTGCCGGACTCGCTGTACAAGCTGGCCGACGTGGAGCGCCGTCTGGGCAACAGCGACAAGGCCCGTGGCATTCTCCAGCAGGTGGTCGCCCAGTACCCGGGCAGCTCCGCCGCCCAGTTGGCCCAGCGGGACCTGAAGAGCCTCAAGTAAGCCTCGTGTTCATCTGAAAACGCCGTTTCTTCCAGCAGGGGGAAACGGCGTTTTTCATTCCTGCCGGGCATGCTCCTCCTGTAGGAGCGAGCTTGCTCGCGAACCTTTATCCCGCGCTCTGATCCTCACCCGTAGGTTTCTGCGTAGGGCGCATAGCGCCTACGGCGTTATCCGCCGGATCGCGGACGGAGTCCGCTCCTACGGTTCCAGGGAAGCACGGGCGTAGGGGCGGACTTTGTCCGCGATTGGATTCACCGGCCACGCCAGACGCCCCGGTGGCACGAGTCCCGTAGGATGGGTTGAGCAAAGCGATACCCATCACCATGGCCCGATGGGTATCGCAAGCTCAACCCATCCTACGAAAAGCTCCTCGACGCAGACAGTTGCTCCTACGGTTCAGGGAAGCACGGACGTAGGAGCGGACTTTGTCCGCGATTGGATTCACCGGCCACGCCGGACGCCCCGGTGGCACGAACAGCCTAGCCCCTACGAAAAGCGTGCCCGCCCGTTACACCCGAACGAACGACTCTGCGCGCCGAACACCTGGTTTTCCGTTAGAATCGCCGCCACCCGGAGCCGCGGAGCGGTTTCAGCTCGGCTGATGTCTGCCCGCCCGGGAATTCCCGAACGCCTGGCGTTCGTTCGATTACACCGCAACGGAGGCGGATGGCCTGTGTAGCCGTCACGCCCGTGGCTGATATGCAACAGACCCTGCGAATCACCGAGATCTTCTACTCGTTGCAGGGGGAAGCGCGCACCGTCGGATTGCCGACCGTGTTCGTGCGCCTGACCGGCTGCCCCCTGCGTTGCCAGTACTGCGACTCCGCCTACGCCTTCAGTGGCGGCGAGATCCGCAGCCTGGACAGCATCCTCGAAACCGTCGCCGGCTACCGGCCGCGCTACGTCTGCGTCACCGGCGGCGAGCCGCTGGCGCAGCCCAACTGCCTGCCGCTGCTGCAGCGCCTGTGCGACGCCGGTTACTCGGTATCCCTGGAGACCAGCGGCGCGCTGGACATCTCCGCCACCGACCGCCGCGTCAGCCGGGTGCTCGACCTGAAGACCCCGGGCTCCGGCGAGGTGCGCCGCAACCGCTACGAGAACATCGCCGAGCTCACCGGCAACGACCAGGTCAAGTTCGTCCTCTGCTCCCGCGAGGACTACGACTGGGCGGTGTCCAAGCTGATCGAATACCGCCTCGACGAGCGCGCCGGCGAAGTGCTGTTCTCGCCGAGTCATCACCAGCTGGCGCCGCGCGAGCTGGCCGACTGGATAGTCGCCGACAACCTGCCGGTGCGCTTCCAGATGCAACTGCACAAGATCCTCTGGAACGACGAACCGGGCCGCTGAGACGCGGACGGGAAGGGTAACCACATGACTCAGAAGAAAGCCGTCATCCTGCTCTCCGGCGGGCTCGACTCCGCCACCGTGGTAGCCATGGCCAAGGCCGAGGGCTACGCCTGCTACAGCATGAGCTTCGACTATGGCCAGCGCCACCGCGCCGAACTCCAGGCCGCCGAGCGCGTGGCCCGCCAATTGGGCGTGGTCGAGCACAAGGTCATCGGCCTGAACCTCAACGGCATCGGCGGCTCGGCGCTGACCGACAGCAGCATCGCCGTGCCCGAGGCGCCCAGCGAGGGCATCCCGGTGACCTACGTGCCGGCGCGCAACACCGTGTTCCTTTCCCTGGCCCTGGGCTGGGCCGAGGTGCTCGGTGCGCGGGACATCTTCATCGGCGTCAACGCCGTGGACTATTCCGGCTACCCGGACTGCCGCCCCGAGTTCGTCGAGGCCTTCGAGCGCATGGCCAACCTGGCCACCAAGGCGGGAGTGGAAGGCGATGGCTTCCGCATCCAGGCGCCGCTGCAGTTCCTCTCCAAGGCGCAGATCATCCAGGCCGGCGTGGCCCGCGGCGTGGACTACGCGCTCACCGTGAGCTGCTACCAGGCGGACGACGCAGGCCGCGCCTGCGGCAAGTGCGACAGCTGCCGTCTGCGCGCCGAAGGCTTCGCCGCGGCGGGAATTTCAGACCCTACGCGATATTTCTGAAAAATTTTTCGTAAAGGTGTTGTTTTTGCGTTAGAAATCAGTATTATACGCCTCGCGTTGGGTCGTTAGCTCAGTCGGTAGAGCAGTTGGCTTTTAACCAATTGGTCGTAGGTTCGAATCCTACACGACCCACCACTTCGCAAAGCCCCTGGCCATCGGCCAGGGGCTTTTTCTTTGCCCGCGGGAAACTCAGAACGGCCGGCTGCCGCCCAGGCTGATGCGCTTCAGGCGGCGCCGCTCGCTGGCCGGGAAGGCGTTGCGGCCGTGCAGGGTGGCCTGGTTGTCCCACCAGACGATGTCGCCGACCTGCCATTTGTGGCTGTAGATCAGCTCCGGCTTCTGCAGGTGGGCGCGCAGGCGCTCGACCAGGGCCTTGCCCTGCTGCGGCTCATGGCCGGGGATTTCCACTTCGGTGTGGACGCTGAGGTAGAGCACGCGCTTGCCGCTTTCCGGATGGGTGCGCACCAGCGGGTGCTCGGTGCCCTGGATCGGCTCGATGTCCGGGGTGCGGTAGGTGACGAAACCGCCCGAATAGCCGTTCTTCAGGCGCACGAAGGGGTTGTAGCTGACCAGCCGCAGGTCGTCGATTTCCTTGCGCGTGGCTGCGTCCAGGCTCTGGTAGGCGAGCGCCAGGTTGGTGAACAGGGTTTCGCCGCCCTGGCTCGGCACTTCCAGCGCGTAGAGGAAGGAGCCGGAGGAGGGCAGCGGCGTCCACTGGTGGTCGATGTGCGCGGGCAGGGCGAAGTTGCCCAGTTCGCCATCGCCGGTGTTGGCCACCTTGACGATGTCCGGGGCCTTGCCATCGGCGCCGGAAGACAGCACCGGCACGTCCGCCGGCGGCTGGAACACCGCGCCGAACAGGGTGGCGAAGTTCAGGTACTGCCGATCGTCCAGTTGCTGATTCCTGAAGATGAGGATGTGGTGGTCGCGGTGGGCCTGCTTGATCGCCAGGATCTGCTCGGGCGTCAGCGGCTGGCGTGCGTCCAGGCCGCGGACTTCGGCGCCCAGCGGGGCGTCGAGGGGGATGATGGTGAAGGGTTCGGGGGTGATCTTCAGGGCGGAGGATTGGCTCATGCTTGGGTGCTCCGTATCGGGTTTGGGTTGCCCTGTCCCCAGCCCTCGGCTGCGCGCCCCGCCCTGAAGGGAGAGGGGGCTTGTCCGTGCCGAGAGAAGGAATGCTTTCAGTCGGAAACCAACGGTGCTGCCGGCTGACTCTGAAATATCCGAGTACTCTGAACGGTCCCCTCTCCCTTCAGGGAGAGGGTTAGGGAGAGGGGCTCTTGCTGTGCTTTCAGGCTTTCCTGACAGTCCGACTCCGCTGCCCATCCACCCCCACCGGTACCTCACCGGCCAGCGTCACGCGCCGCACGATGCGCGGCTGGGTGCCGTAGTCGTCCACCGCGTAGTGCTGGGTGGCGCGGTTGTCCCAGATGGCCACGTCGCCGGCCTGCCAGCGCCAGCGCACGGTGTTTTCCAGGCGGGTGACGTGGCTCTGCAGTACCGCGAAGAGGTGCTGGGAGTCGTGCTGCGACAGGCCCTTCAGGCGCTTCACGAAGTGCCCCAGCAGCAGGTTGCGCTCGCCGCTGACGGGGTGCACGCGCACCACCGGGTGCTCGGTCTCGTAGACGGTGGAGGTGAACACCTTGCGGTACTGCTCCAGGCGCGCCGGGTCGGCGTTGGGTTTGATGGCGGCGTAGTCGTATTCATTGCTGTGCACCGCCCAGAGCTTGTCGGCCAGGGCCTTGAGTTCGTCGCTGAGGTCGTCGTAGGCGCTCGCGGTGTTGGCCCAGATGGTGTCGCCGCCGGCCTGCGGGGCCACCACGTTGCGCAGGATCGAGGCCTTCGGGTAGGCCTCGACGAAGGTCACGTCGGTGTGCCAGGAGTTGGCCCGGCGGCCTTCTGCGCCGTCCAGTTCGAGCAGGTATTCGGTGCCGTCGCGCACCGGCACCGTCGGGTGCGCCACCGGCTCGCCGAGCAGCTTGGCGAAGGCTTCCTGGCCCTGGTCGTCGAGCTGGCTCTGGCCGCGGAAGAAGATCACCTTGTGCTTCACCAGGGCGGCCTGGATGGCCTCGACCGTGGCCGTGTCCAGCTGGCCGGAAAGCGTCACCCCGCGGATCTCGGCGCCGATGCGCCCGGCCACCGGGTGGATGTCGAGTTGTACGGCGGGTCGAATGGCTTGTGCTGCGTTGCTCATCTCGTGTTCCTCATTGCTGTAGGTGGTACTGCAAGGAGCCGCGCGGGGCGGCGAGTGGGATCAGAAGTCGTAGCGGACCGAGGCGCCCAGGGTGCGCGGCTGGCCCACCGAGGCGGTGTAGGAGCCGTTGATGCTAGCGAAGGCGGCCAGGTAGTAGTCCTTGTCGAAGGCGTTCTTCAGCCAGACCGAGGCGTCCAGCTGGCCGTCGCCCAAGTCGTGGCGCACGCCCACGGAGAAGTTCGCCAGGCCGTAGCCGGGGATCTTCGAAAGGTCGGAATCGTCCAGGGTGCCCTCGGCCTCGGAGCGGTACGAATAGCTGGCGTTGACGTAGGGCTCGAAGCGGTTGGCCAACTGCCACTTGTATTCGCCGTTGAGGTTGGCGATCCATTTCGAGGCGCCGACCACGCGCTTGCCGGTGAGGTCGCAGCTGGCCGGGGCGCCGGGCTGGGTGCTGATCTCGGCCGGGCACGGGGCGTCCTTGAACGACAGGTAGCTGACGTCGTTGTAGGAGCCGTTGAAGTTCAGCGTCAGGCCGCGCAGCGGCAGCGCGGTGGCCTCCAGCTCCAGGCCGCGGGAGCGCACGCTGCCGGCGTTGGACAGCACCTGCACCAGTTGGGTGGAGCCGGCCGGCTGGTACAGGGTGGTGGCCTGGTAGCCGTGGATGCCGGTCCAGAAAATGTTGGCGTTGAGCTGCAGGCGGCGGTCGAGCAGCGTCGACTTGATCCCCAGTTCGGCATCGTTGGCGCGTTCCGGGCCGACCAGCAGCGAGTCGGCGCCGGCGCTCGGCGCGCTGGCCACCGCCAGGTTCACCCCGCCGGACTTCTCGCCGTGGGACAGCGAGGCATAGCCCAGCAGCTCGTCGCTGAACTGGTAGCTCAGGCTGAGCAGTGCCGAGGGGGCGAAGCTGTAGACGCTGAGGTCGCCGGAATCGTAGGCGCCCAGTTGGCCGTTGCGCACCACCGCGCCGGCGCCGCTCACGGGCGCACCGCCCACCGGCGCGTAGCGCTTCACCTTGGCGTCCTTCTCCTCGTAGGTGCCGCGCAGGCCGGCGGTGAAGTCGAGTTTGTCGGTGAGGTGCCAGGTACCCTGGGAGAAGAGCGCGAAGCTGTCCGTCTCGATCTTGCCGTTGGCCTTGCTGGAGGTGTCGTTCAGGGCGTTGAGGTTGGTGCCCAGCAGGTAGCTGTCGGCGAAGGGGCCGTAGTCGGTGAAGGTCTTGTTGCCCAGGTTCTGGTTGAACGCGTAGGCGCCGACCACATAGTCGAAGGCGCCGCCGGTGGGCGAGGCCAGGCGGATTTCCTGGGAGAACTGGCGGTCGCGCACCGCCACCCCGGTGTTGCGGATCGCCGAGACGTTCAACTGCTCGTCGTTGGCCGGGGTGAAGTTCCAGAAGCGGTAGGCGCTGATGGAGGTCAGGGTGAAGTCGTTGGCCAGCTTCCAGTTGGCCTCCACCGAACTGCCGCCCTGGTGCACGCTGACGTGCTGGCGGCTGTCGATGTTGACCTTGTGCCGGTCCGGATCGGCGATCGGCGAGGCGCCGACCAGCGCAGCGCGCTGCCAGAAGCGCGGGGCGGCGCCGTAGACCACCATGCTGCCGTTGCTGGAGTCCTCCTCGTTGTATTCGCTGATCCAGCGCAGGCTGAAGTCCTCGCTGGGCTTGTACAGCAGCTGGCCGCGGATGCCCTGGCGCTCGCCGCCGTTGAGCTTGTTGTCGTCGTGGATGTTGGTGATGTAGCCGTCGCTGCGCGTGCGGTAGGCGGAAACGCGCCCGGCCAGTTCGTCGGTGAGTGGCCCGGAGACGGTGCCGCGGCCCTGGAAGTAGCCTTCCTGGCCGCCGGAGACCTCCACCGTGCGCTCGGGGGTGAAGGTCGGCGCACGGGTGCTGATGTTCAGCACGCCGGCGGTGGTGTTCTTGCCGAACAGCGTGCCTTGCGGGCCGCGCAACAGCTCCAGCTGCTCGATGTCCAGCAGGTCGAACACCGCCATGCCCGGGCGGCCCAGGTAGACGTTGTCCAGGTAGACCCCGGCGGAGCCCTCCAGGCCGTCGCTGGCCGGGTTGTTGCCGATGCCGCGCACGGCGATGCTCGACTGGCGGGCGTGGATGTAGGCGACGTTGACGCTGGGCAGCACCTGCTGCAGGTCCTGCACCTTGGTGATGCGCTGGTTCTCCAGGGTGGCGCCGTCGAGCACGGTGATCGGCGTGGGTACCTTCTGCGAGTCTTCCTCGCGGCGCCGGGCGGTGACCGTGACCTTGCCCAGGGCGGTGGCCTGGGTGCTGGTGCCCTTGTCGGCGGTGCTGGCGGCCTCGGGCGTGGCGCTGGCCTCGTCCTGCTCGGCGGCCTGCAGCGGCAGCGCGCCGCCCAGGGCGAGCAGCAGGGCCAGGGCATAGTCGGGGGCGCCGGGCCGGGTTCGGCCGGGGCGCAGCGTGAACGGGGTTTGCAGCGAAGCACTCTGGCTCATCGTCTTTTCCTTGCATCAGGCACTGCCCGGCGGATCGCGGGCAACAGGGGGCCGCGCCATGCGGGGCATGGCGGAAACGGCTCTCTTCTAATCGGTGGGCGTCGTCCGGCGACGCCGGGGCTCAGCGGCTACAGCCGCGAGAGGGAAGCATTCGTGCCGGCAGCAGGCGTGGGGCGAAAGGGTGCAAAGCCATTGGGGGCTCCTGGTCGAGGGGCATATTCTTATTTCTTAAAAGAATAAATTTAAGTTTTATTCTTCGTTGACGGAATAAGAGCTTGCATTTAAAACCAGCGCATCCCCGACGGCAAATGCCTTTGTCCAATATTTTCAATGCCGGTAAAGCATCATGGATCTGCGCCAACTGCGTTACTTCATCGCCCTCACCGAACACCGCAGTTTCGTCCGCGCGGCCGATGCCATGGGCATCACCCAGCCGGCCTTCAGCCGCAGCATCCAGGGCCTGGAGCAGGAGCTGGGCTGCCAACTGGTGGACCGCGGCAGCAAGGAACTGCGCCCCACGCCGGAAGGCCAGGTGGTGCTGCAGCACGCGCTGCGCCTGGTGCAGGGCGCGGCCAACCTGACCCAGGAAATCACCCAGCTGAACAAGCTGGACGCCGGCGAGCTGCACTTCGGCTGCGGGCCGGCGCCAGCGCAGAAACTGGTGCCCGATGCGGTGGCGCGGCTGATCCAGCGGCATCCGCGGCTGCAGATCGATTTCCAGGTGGACAACTGGGAGCGCCTGTCGCGCAGCCTGCTGCGCGACGAGATCGAATTCTTCATCGCCGACATCCGCCACTTCGAGGCCGACCCCGGCTTCCAGACACGGCCGCTGAGCCCGCGCCGGGGCTTCTTCTTCTGCCGCACCGGGCATCCACTGCTGGCCAAGGAGAGCCTGTCCACCAACGATCTGTTCGCCTACCCGCTGGCCTCGGCGCGGATGCCGCCGGGCATCCGCAAGCTGCTGGCCAACCTCAGCGGCAAGAGCGACCTGCAGGCGAACATCCAGTGCGAGCACCTGGGCTCGCTGGTGCGCATCGTCAGCCAGACCGATGCCATCGGCGTGGGCAGCGAGGATGGTTTGCGCCATGCGCTGGCCAACGGCGAGGTGACGCGCCTGCACCTGCGCAACCTGCCGCACAACATCGACAGCCTGCAGGCGCGCTGCGGGATCGTCAGCCGTACCGGCTACCGCCTTTCGGCGGCGGCGCGGGCGTTGATCGAGATGTTGGTGGAGTTGGACGAGGAAGAGCGGAGTGCGGTGGCGTGAAGGTTTGCGGGGAGAGGGGCGTACGGTGGGTATGGCGTAGGGCGAATAACGCTCCGCGTTATCCGCCGTTTGGCCTTGATTCCAGGCGGCGCCGGGGTTGACCTGGGCGTGGGCTGGGGGCTTGGGTGAGGCGGCGTATAACCGCGAACGGTTATACGCCCTACGGTGGATTGGCGTTATCCGCGATCGAGCTCGCAGGCTGCTACGGCCTCAATCACTGCACCTGCGCCACCGGCTGCGCCGCGGCCAGCTTCGCGGCGCCGGCCAGGTAGTCCGGCCTGGCCCACTCGGCGGCCTTGAAGTCGCGGCGGATCAGGCCGTACTGCCTGGCCGCCTGGATCGAGGCGTCGAGCTGGCCGAGGAAGCCGGCGTCCAGTTGCGGCGACAGGGCCTCGGCCAGCGGGCGATCCTTGTATTCGGTCTGCAGGACGATCGGCGGGTAGCCGGCCTGGTTCGACACCAGGTCGATGAAGGCCGCGTGGTTGGCTTCGGCGCCGGCCCAGGCCAGGGCCTGCAGTTCCACCTTGAGCAGGCGCTGGGTGATTTCCGGGTGGGCGTCGACGAAGGCGCCGTTGCCTACCAGTACGGCTTGCAGGGTGCCGGCGCCGCCGAGGTCGCGGGTGCTCAGGGGGATTTCCGCCAGGCCCTTCTCGCGTAGGGCGAAGAGGCCGGCCAGGCCCCAGGTGGCGTCGATCTGCTTGGCCGCGAGGGCCGCCAGGGCGGCGTTGAAGTCCAGGCTGATGACCTTCAGGTCCTTCTCGCTCAGGCCAACGCTGGCCAGGGCGTTGTCGAACGACAGCTGGCTGGCGGTGCCGCGGAAGATGCCCACGCGCTTGCCCTTGAGGTCGGCCAGGGTCTTGATCCCCGAGCCCGGCTGCACGCCCAGGTAGTGGTTGACGCCGCGCCCGGTGGCGGCCAGCAGGCGGGTGTCCAGGCCGCTGGCCTTGCCGATGATGGCGGCCAGGTCGCCGAGGTAGGCGAAGTCCACCTGGCCGTTGGCGAAGGCCTCGTTGATCACCGGGCCGGCGCCCTTGAAGTAGGTCCACTTGATCTGGATGCCGTCGTTGGCGAACTCCTTCTCCAGCAGCTTGCGGGTGTAGAGCACGTCGACGAGGCCGCCGCCGGAATGGTTCTGCCCGGCGCCCACGTCGGGCACGGCGATGCGGATTTCCTTCGGCGCCTCGGCGGCGCTGGTGAACGGGGCATAAGCGCCGAGCAGCCCGACGAGCACCGGGGCGGCGAAGAGCGACAGCAACTGGTGGGTGAGGGCCTTCATGGCGCCTGCCTCCTGCGGGGGAATGGGAGAGGCACTAAGGCAGGTCGCGGATGATTAATAAAATAATAAAAATTTATTTTTTAATAATTTATGGAGATAAGTCAGCCAACATCCGCGCTGCCGGGCGAATGCACGCAAGGCATAAAAAATATTCGTCGAATGCATTGGCTGCGCAGGAGAGGCTTCCCTTAAATGGGGTTTCTTAGCTCATAAATGCATTGATAGATTTTTTCATATTCCAATGAAGAATATTTCTAAGGCACTCGCCTTGCTTGCGTACCCCACCGCAAGCGCTGCCGCATCGCAGCGGCTGGCGCTGATCGCTCCACGCTTGCTGCCCTGGCTGTTGCCGCTGAGCCTGTTTGTTCTCTGGTGGCTGGCCGCCGCCCAGCACTGGATGTCCGCGCAGATACTGCCGGCGCCGGCGCTGGTCTGGCAGAGCGCCCGCGAGCTGTTCGCCGGCGAGCTCTGGCAGCAGCTGTGGATCAGCCTGCAGCGGCTGTTCTGGGGCCTGCTCGCCGGCATCGCCAGCGGCGCGGCGCTGGGCGCCTGGCTGGGTTTCAGCCGCAGCGCCGAGCGCTTCGTGCTGCCGACCTTCCTGGCCCTGGCGCAGGTCCCCACGCTGGCCTGGATTCCGCTGTTCATGCTGTTCTTCGGCATCGGCGAACTGCTCAAGCTGGTGGTGCTGGTCAAGGCGGTGATAGTCCCGGTGGCGCTGCATACCTTGGTCGGCGTGCGCGACGCCCAGCCCAGGCTGCGCGAGGCCGCGGCCGTGCTGCGCCTGCCGCCGCCGCTGCTGGTGCGCCGGCTGCTGTTGCCGGCGGCGCTGCCGGCCTTCCTCACCGGCGTGCGCCTGGCCCTGGCCCAGGGTTGGACTTCGCTGCTGGCGGTGGAGCTGCTGGCCTCCAGCGAGGGCATCGGCTACCTGATGGTGCAGAGCCGCCAACTGTTCATGCTCGACGTGGTGTTCGTCTGCATCCTCGTCGTCGGCCTGGTGGGCGCGGCCATGGACCAGGGCATCCAGGCCCTGGAGCGGCGCCTGGTGCACTGGCCGCAGCAGGCCGCCGGCGAGTTCCGCCGTGGCGTCCGCGGCCAGGGCTGGCAGCGCCTGCAGCCGTGGCTGTTGCCGCTGGCGCTGGTCGGCTTGTGGCAGGCGGCGAGCGTTGGCCAGTGGGTCGACCCGGCCATCCTCGCCAGCCCCGCCGCGGTGGTCGAGGCCACCTGGCGCGGCCTGCTCGACGGCAGCCTGCCGACGGCCTTGCTGGCCAGCCTGCAGCGTTCCCTGCTCGGTCTGCTGCTGGGCGGCGGCGCCGGCTTCCTGCTGGGCCTGGCGCTGGGGCTGTGGCGCCCGGCGGAGCGCCTGCTCGGCCCGTCGTTCTCGGCTCTGCGCCAGGTGGCGATCTTCGCCTGGGTGCCGTTGCTCACCGCCTGGTTCGGCCTGGGCGAGGCGGCCAAGGTGGTGTTCGTCGCCCTGGCCAGTTTCTTCCCGCTGCTGCTGGCCACCCAGCGCGGCATCGCCAGCCTGCCGGCGCAACTGGGCGAGGCCGCCCGAGCGCTGCGCCTGTCGCCCTGGCAGCGCCTGCGCCGGCTGGTGCTGCCGGGCGCGGCGCCGTCGATCTTCGCCGGCCTGCGCCTGGGCCTGATCTACGCCTGGCTGGGCGCCATCGGCGCCGAGTACTTCATGCCCTCGGACGGCGGCATCGGCAGCCTGATGATCGGCGCCCAGCAGCTGTTCCGCATGGACCTGGTCAGCGCCGGGATGCTCCTGGTCGGCCTCACCGGCGCCCTGCTCGGCGCCCTCGGACAACGCATCGAAGCGCGCGCCACGCGCTGGAGACACGCATGAACGCTTTCACTTCCGCGCCCCTGGTGAGCTTCCGCCAGGTCGGCAAGAGCTTCCCGGTGGACGGCCGGCAACTGGAGGCCATCCAGCGCTTCGACCTGGACATCGCCGAGGGCGAGTTCATCGCCATCGTCGGCGCCAGCGGCTGCGGCAAGTCCACCCTGCTGCGCCTGCTGGTGGGCCTGGACCGCGAGTACCGCGGCGAGATCCGCATCGGCGACAGGGCCATCGACGGCATCGGCGGCGAGCGTGGCATCGTGTTCCAGGAGCACCGGCTGTTCCCCTGGCTGACGGTGGAGCAGAACGTCGCCCTGGGCCTGGTCAACGAGCCGCTGAGCGAGGAGGGCAGGGCGCGCAAGGTTGCCGACTACCTCGAACTGGTCGGCCTGTCCGCGTTCAACCGCGCCTACCCGCACCAGCTCTCCGGTGGCATGGCCCAGCGCGTGGCCATCGCCCGCGGCCTGGTGGCCAGCCCGCGCATCCTGCTGCTGGACGAACCCTTCGGCGCCCTCGACGCGCTGACCCGCCAGCAGTTGCAGGAAGAACTGCTGCGCATCCGCGAGCGCGAGCGCATCACCACCCTGCTGGTGACCCACGACGTGGAGGAGGCGCTGTTCCTGGCCGACCGCGTGGTGGTGATGGCGCCGCGCCCGGGGCGCATCAAGCGCATCGTCGAGGTGCCCCTGGCGCACCCGCGCGAGCGCGGCGGCTTCGACTTCCTGCGCCTGCGCGAGGAACTGCTGCACGAGCTGACCGGCGATGGCGACTACCTCGCGCCGCAGCCCAGGCGGGTGGAGAACCTGCCGTTCGAGTTCATCGCCTGCTGAGGCGCCTCTTCTTTTCGTAGGAGCGAGCTTGCTCGCGAACAGACTCCGCTGCGGGGCTCATTCGCGAGCAAGCTCGCTCCTACGAAGAGCCCCCGGCACGGCCTGCAAGACAGTTGCTCCTACATGAAACCTCCCAACTCTCCGAGTCCCGACATGAGCAAACGCCCCAACTTCCTGGTGATAGTCGCCGACGACCTCGGCTTCTCCGACATCGGCGCCTTCGGCGGCGAGATCGCCACGCCCAACCTCGACGCCCTGGCCCACGCCGGCCTGCGCCTGACCGACTTCCACACCGCGCCGACCTGCTCGCCGACGCGCTCGATGCTGCTCACCGGTACCGACCATCACATCGCCGGCATCGGCACCATGGCCGAGGCGCTGACGCCGGAGCTGGAAGGCAAGCCCGGTTACGAGGGCTACCTCAACGACCGCGTGGTGGCGCTGCCCGAACTGCTGCGCGAGGCCGGCTACCAGACGCTGATGGCCGGCAAGTGGCACCTGGGCCTGAAGGCCGAGCAGGCGCCCCACGCGCGCGGCTTCGAGCGTTCCTTCTCGCTGCTGCCCGGCGCCGCCAACCACTACGGCTACGAGCCGCCCTACGACGAAAGCACGCCGCGCATCCTCAAGGGCACGCCGGCGCTCTACATCGAGGACGACCGGTTCGTCGAGCAACTGCCCGAGGGCTTCTATTCCTCCGACGCCTTCGGCGACAAGCTGCTGCAGTACCTCAAGGAACGCGACCAGGCGCGGCCGTTCTTCGCCTACCTGCCGTTCTCCGCGCCGCACTGGCCGCTGCAGGCGCCCAAGGAGGTGGTGGACAAGTACCGCGGCCGCTACGACGCCGGCCCCGAGGCATTGCGTCAGGAGCGCCTGGCCCGGCTCAAGGACCTGGGTCTGGTGGCGCACGACGTCGAGGCGCACCCGGTGGTCGCCATCAGCCGCGAGTGGGAAACGCTGAGCGACGAGGAGCGGGCCAAGTCGGCGCGGGCCATGGAGGTCTACGCGGCGATGGTCGAGCGCATGGACTGGAACATCGGCCGGGTGGTCGACTACCTGCGCCGGCAGGGCGAGCTGGACAACACCTTCGTCCTGTTCATGTCCGACAACGGTGCCGAGGGCGCGCTGCTGGAAGCCTTCCCGAAGTTCGGCCCGGACCTGCTGGGCTTCCTCGACCAGCACTACGACAACAGCCTGGACAACATTGGCCGCGCCGATTCCTACGTCTGGTACGGCCCGCGCTGGGCCCAGGCGGCCACTGCGCCGTCGCGGCTGTTCAAGGCCTTCACCACCGAGGGCGGCATCCGCGTGCCGGCCTTCGTGCGCTACCCGCAGCTGGCGCGCCAGGGCGTGATCAGCGAGCAGTTCGCCACCGTCATGGACATCACCCCGACACTCCTCGACCTGGCCGGCGTGCGCCACCCGGGCAAGCGCTGGCGCGGCCGCGAGGTCGCCGAGCCGCGCGGCAAGTCCTGGCTGGGCTGGCTCTCCGGCGAGACCGAACGCGCCCACGACGAGAAGACCGTGACCGGCTGGGAGCTGTTCGGCATGCGCGCCATCCGCCAGGGCGACTGGAAGGCGGTGTACATCCCCGCGCCGGTGGGGCCGGCCAGTTGGCAGCTGTACGACCTGGGCAAGGATCCGGGCGAGATCCACGACCTGGCCGAGGCCCAGCCGGGCAAGCTGGCGGAGTTGATCGAGCACTGGAAGCAGTACGTCAACGAGACCGGCGTGGTGGAAGGGGCTTCGCCGTTCCTGGTGAAGTGATGCGCTGAGCGACGAAAAAGCCCCGGGCAGCGATGCCCGGGGCTTTTGTTTTGTAGTCCGCGGTACCAGGGAGGCACAGTTGTAGGAGCAACTGTCTTGTCGGCCGCGCCGAGGTGCTTTTCGTAGGATGGGTTGAGCTTGCGATACCCATCGGGCCATGGTGATGGGTATCGCTTCGCTCAACCCATCCTACGGGGCTCGTGAATAAGCCTCCGCAGCGGAGTGTGTTCGCGAGCAAGCTCGCTCCTACGAGAAGCCGTGCCTGCCCGTACGGTAGGAGCGGATCTTATCCGCGAATTGCGCCGGAATGCCCGGCTATCGCGGACAAGGTCCGCTCCTACGGGGAACGTGGCGTTCCCGGGACTCCATCCGTGGTGATTCGTCGTTGGGAACGGCGGGACTCCCGTCCCAGCGCCGAGGTGCTCTTCGTAGGAGCGAGCTTGCTCGCGAACAGACTCCGCAGAGGGGCTCATTCGCGAGCAAGCTCGCTCCTACGAGAAGCCGTGCCTGCCTGTACGGTAGGAGCGGATCTTATCCGCGAATCGCGCCGGGATGTCCGGCTATCGCGGACAAGGTCCGCTCCTACGGGGAAACGCGGCATACCCAGGGCTCTTTCTCGAAGATAAAAAAAGGCCGCTTTCCCCTGCCTGAGTTGAAGAAAGCGACCTGGAAGCACGGATGTTTCGATGGGGTATTTGCAACGAGCCTCTCAGCGCGCCGTGATCACCGACAGCTTGGTGATCCCGGCCTTTTCGATCGAGGCCATGGCCTTGGCCACCTGGCCGTAGTTCACGCCCTCGTCGGCCTGCAACTGCACGCGCAGTTCAGGTTCCTTGGCCTTGGCCGCCTCCAGGCTGCCCTGCAGCAGCTCGGGCTGGATCTCGTCCTTGTTGATGAACCACTTGCCGGCGCCGTCGATGCTGACCACCAGCGGGTCCTTCTGCTCCGGCGGGGCCACCGATTCGGTCTTGGGCAGGTTGATCGGGATGGCGTTGGTCAGCAGCGGCGCGGTGACGATGAACACCACCAGCAGCACCAGCATCACGTCCACCAGCGGGGTGACGTTGATCTCGGAAAGAACCTCGTCGCTGTCCTGGGTCGAGAAGGCCATGTCAGCTCGCCTCCTTCACGCTTTTGCCGCCGGCCACCGGCTTGCGGGCCGTGGCGGGGTGCACGATGACGCGGAAGGCGCTCTTCTGCGCGAGGCTGTAGAAGTCGTGGGCGAAGTCGTCGAGGTCGGCCGCGGTGAGCTTCAGGCGGCGCAGGAAGTAGTTGTAGACCAGCACCGCGGGCACGGCGACGGCGATGCCCACGCCGGTGGCGATCAGCGCCGAGCCGATCGGGCCGGCCACGGTTTCCAGGCTCGCCGAGCCCGCGGCGCTGATGCCCTTGAGCGCTTCCATGATGCCCCACACGGTGCCGAACAGGCCGATGAAGGGCGAGGTGGAGCCGATCGAGGCGAGCACCGCCAGGCCCGATTCCAGGGAGCGCCGTTCGCGCTGGATCTGCTGGCGCAGGGCGCGTTCCAGGCGGTCCTGGTGGTTGATCGACTGGGCCAGGTCATGCTGGTTGCCGTCCGGCACCTGGATGGCGGCGAAGCCGGCCTGGGCCACGCGGGCGCCGGCGCCGGGCTGGCCGGCGGACTGCTCGCCGGCCGATTCGAGGCTGGTGGCGCCCCAGAATTGCTTCTGGAAGCGGCGGTCCTGGGATTTCTGCCGGCCGAACTGGATGCCCTTGACCAGGGCCAGGCTCCAGGTGAGGACGGAGAAGCCGGCCAGCAGCCAGATCACCGCGCCTTCGACGGATTCCACGGGGTTGAGGGGCAGACTCATGGGGTTCTCTCCTGTGCGAACTCGTCGCAGATCAATTCAGTTTGAAGTCGATGGGCACGCTGACCCAGCCGTCCTGGGCCACGTCGCCGCGTTTGGCGGGTACGAACTTCCAGCGCTGCACGGCCTTGATCGCCGCCTGGTCGAGGGCCTCGCGGCCGCTGGAGGTCTGCACCTGGATTTCGCTCGGGCCGCCGCTGGCCAGCACGTGGACGCGCAGCAGCACCGTGCCTTCCCAGCCGCGGCGCTGCGCCAGGGCCGGGTATTCCGGCGCCGGGTTGTGCAGGTAGCCGGCGTGGGCCGAGGGCGGCGTGACCGGGGCCGGCGCCGGCGGAGCAGGGCGCGCGGGCGGTGCCGGCGGGGTCTCCGCCTTGGGCGGCGCGGGCGGCTGTTCCACCGGCTTGGGTTTGGCCACGGGTTTCGGCTTGGGCTTGGGGATCGGCTTGGGCGGCGGCGGTTTCACCGCGTTCTCGTCCACCACGGGCGGCGGCGGTTCTTCCACTACCGGCGGCGTCGGCTCGGGCGGTGGCGGCTCCACCACCGGCGGGGTGGGGGCGCTGAATTCGATGGTCATGGGCGGTACCTGCGGCGGCACCTCCGGCAGCTTGGGCGTGGGCTGCTGGCTCAGCCAGTAGGCCACGGAGCCATGCAGGGTCAGGACCAGCAGGCCGAGCAGCAGCGCTTCGCGGCGGCCCAGCACGTTGTGTTTCGCCGGCACGTGGCGCACCAGCTGCAGGGGCGGGCGCAGCGGCCGGCCCAGCTCGACCATATCGCCACCGGGCGCGTGGCGCAGGAGCGGGTCCTGCGCGACGGCGGGCTGGGGGTTGGCCATGGACGATCTCCTCGGGTTTCTGGCGAAAGCGCGGCACCGTGGAGGCGCCGGGTACGGGCTGGATGATTGAGGGAGCGCCTTAGCTATTAAAGTAATTGTTTGCCTTATTTAAATTTCCTTAAGGAATAATAGATTCGCGCGGATCGCTGCAGGTGGCGTGGCACTAGGGCTTGGCCGATCCGGCGGAGGCCTTCATGCCTTTGCGGCATGAAAAATATGCCCGCAGGGCTGGGTGCCGACGCCCGTTCCAGAGCCTTCGCGACAGGGCCCGTCGCATCGCGTCAAGCCGACGCCGCCCCGCTCCCTAGACTCGGGGCCAACGGATGCGCGCCCGCCGGGTGCGCCCGTGTCGAGGAGCCGCCGCCATGCACACCGAAGCCATCGCCTTTCCCGAGGCCCATGCCCAGGCCCGCGCCGAGCTGGCCTGCGCCTTCCGCTGGGCCGCGCGCCTGGGCCTGCACGAGGCCATCGCCAACCACTTCAGCCTGGCCGTGTCCGAGGACGGCCGGCGCTTCCTGATCAACCCCTACGGCCGCCATTTCTCACGCGTCCGCGCCAGTGACCTGTTGCTGCTGGATGCCGACGACCCATCGGCGCTGGAGCGCCCCGACGCACCCGACATCACCGCCTGGGCCCTGCACGGCGCGCTGCACCGGCGCCATCCGCACGCCCGCTGCATCCTCCACGTGCATTCGAAGTACGCCACCGCGCTGGCCTGCCTGGCCGATTCACGGCTGCCGCCGATCGAGCAGAACTCCATGCGCTTTTTCGAGCGCGTGGCCATCGACGAAGGCTTCGACGGCATGGGCCTGGGCGACGAGGCCGAGCGCGTCAGCCGCCAACTGGGCGACAAGCCGATCCTGCTGATGGGCAACCACGGCGTGCTGGTGGCGGCGCCCAGCGTGGCCCAGGCCTTCGACGACCTGTACTACTTCGAGCGGGCCTGCGAGGTCTACCTCACCGCGCTGGCCAGCGGCCGCCCGCTGCGCATCGCCAGCGACGCGGTGGCGCGCAAGACCGCGCGGCAGTGGCTGGACTACCCGGACTTCGCCCGCCGCCACTTCGCCGCGCTGCAGGGCATCCTCGATGAGGAGGAGCCGGACTACCGCAGCTGAGCCGGCAGATGGTCATGCGCCAGGGGCTGGCGCATGACCGGTGCCTCCAGGCTTTGCGAGCGGTCGCTGCTCGGCGTGCAGCCGAAGCGCGCGCGATAGGCGCGGGAGAAGTGCTCCAGCGAGCCGAAGCCGGCGCTGGCGGCGACCTGGGCCACGCTCATGCGTGTCTGCTGCAGCAGGTTGTGGGCCCGCGCCAGGCGCAGGGCCAGGTAGTACTTCAGCGGCGTCAGCCCGGTGTGCTGCATGAACTGCCGTTCCAGCTGGCGGCGCGACAGGCCGACGCGCGCGGCCAGCGCCTCGCAGCTCAGCGGCTCCTCCAGGTGCTGTTCCATCAGCGCGATGGCCCGCCCCAGGCGCCCGGCCTGGGCGTGCAGGCGGTGCTGGAAGCCGGTCACCTGGCCGACCTGGGGTTCGCGCACCCGCTCCACCAGCATGTGCATCGCCACCTCGCGGGCCAGGCCGGCGCCGGCCACTCCTTCCAGCCAGCCCAGCATCATGTCCAGCACCGCGGTGGCGCCGGCGCAGGTCAGGCGCTTGCGGCCGACCGAGTAGAGCTGCGCGCGGGCCTGCACGCGCGGGTAGCTTTCCTGGAAGCCCTGCAGGTTGTCCCAGTGCACCGCGGCGGGGTGGCCGTCGAGCACGCCGGCGGCGGCCAGCAGCTCGCTGCCGGTCTCGATGCCCATCAGCACCGCGCCGAACGCCGCCTGGCGCTTGAGCCAGGCCTTGAGCGCGGCGTCGCGGGCGTGGCGGTGCACGTCGAAGCTGGCGATCACTGCGCAGACGTCGAACTCGCCCGGCTCGCCGATGCCCTGCTGGGCGGCGGCGAGCAGGCCGTTGCTGGCCGGCACCGGCTTGCCGTCGAGCGACAGCAGGGTCCAGTCGAACAGCTTGCGCTGGGCCAGCCAGTTGGCGATCGACAGCGGCTCGATCAGCGCCGCCAGGCCGAAGTTGGAGAAGCACGGCAATAGCAGGATGCCGATGCGCTGGGGTTCGCGGGCGAGGGGCGGCCAGTCGGCGCGTTCGGTGAGGGTCATGGCTGCATCCGGCACTGTGCTGGGCGGCGGCTGCTTCGGCCGGCGCCTCGTGGAGGGGAAAGGCCCACGGCCTCTATGCAAAGGCAGTCGGCCGGGTTTGGCAAGGGCCGCGTCAGCGCTGGCATTCGCGCCAGCGCGGGTGCAGCCACACCGGCGCGTCGCTGGGCGGCAGCGGCGCGCGGCCGAGGATCAGGTCGCTGGCCTTCTCGGCGATCATCACTGTCGGCGCGTTGGTGTTGCCGCTGACGATCTCCGGCATGATCGACGCGTCCACCACCCGCAGCCCGCGCAGGCCGTGCACGCGCAGTTGCGCGTCGACCACCGCCTGGGCGTCGCCGGCCGGGCCCATCTTGCAGGTGCCGCTGGCGTGGTAGCCGGTTTCTGTGACGCGCCGCGCCCAGGCGTCGAGCTGCGCATCGCTGAGCTGGTCGGCGCCGGGCACCAGTTCCTCGCCGGCGAAGGCGCGCATCGCCGGCTGCGCCAGCACCTCGCGCACCAGGCGGGCGCCGGCGCGCATGTCCTCGCGGTCGCGCGCGGTCTTCAGGTAGTTGAAGAGGATGCGCGGCGCCTGGCGCGAGTCGGCGCTGGCGAGCGTGACGCTGCCCAGGCTGGTGGGGCGCATCAGGTCGATGTGCACCTGGAAGGCGTGGTCGGGCACCAGGTCGACGCTGCCCGGCTGTACCGCCAGGGGCATGAAGGTCAGTTGCAGGTCGGGATGCTCGATGCCGGCCCGCGAGCGGATGAATGCGCCCACCTCGAAGTGGTTGCTCGCCGCCAGGCCGTCGTGGCGGGCGAACCAGCGCGCGCCCACCAGCCATTTGCCCGGCGCGCGGGTCCAGGGGTAGATGCTCACCGGGCGCTTGCAGCGGTACTGCACCACGGTGTCCGGGTGGTCGTTGAGGCGCTGGCCGACGCCGGGCAGGTCGAGCAGCGGGCGGATGCCCAGGCGCTGCAGGTCCTCGGCCGGGCCGATGCCGGAGAGCATCAGCAGTTGCGGCGAGTTGATCGCCCCGGCGCTCAGCAGCACCTCGCGGCGTGCCCGCACCTGGCGCAGCTGGCCGTCCATCTCGAACTCCACGCCGCAGGCCGCAGCGCCGTCGAAGAGGATGCGCCGGCTCAGCGCCGAGGTCGCCACCGTGACGTTGCCGCCGGCCAGGGCCTCGGCCAGGTAGCCGCGGGCGGTGCTCCAGCGCTTGCCGTCGCGGGTGGTGCGGTCCACCGGGCCGAAGGCTTCCTGGCGCTGGCCGTTGAGGTCGGCGCTGTAGCCGTAGCCGGCCTCCTGGCCGGCGTCGAGGAAGGCCTGGCACAGCGGCGGCGAGGTATCGCCGGGGGTGACGTGCAGCGGCCCGTCGCCGCCGCGGTAGGCGTCGGCGCCGTCGCGATGGCTCTGCGCGCGGCGGAAGTAGGGCAGCACCTCGCGGTAGCTCCAGCCTGCGCAGCCGCGCGCGGCCCAGCCGTCGTAGTCGCGGGCGTGGCCACGGACGTAGACCATGCCGTTGATCGACGAGGAGCCGCCCAGGGTGCGCCCGCGCGGGGTGCCGATGCGCCGGCCGTCGAGCCAGGGCTCCGGCTCGCTGGCGTAGCTCCAGTTGTAGCGGGTGCCGCCGACGACTATGCCCACCGCCGAGGGCATGTCGATGGTCCAGCTGCGGTCCACCGGGCCGGCCTCCAGCACCAGGATGCGCAGCGCCGGGTCCACGCCCAGGCGCCGCGCCAGCACGCAGCCGGCCGAGCCGGCGCCGACGATGATGTAGTCGTATTGCGTGGCGAGCATGGCCTGTCTCCTCAGCGGATGCCGTCGAACACCAGCTTGTGGAAGTGGTGCACCAGGTGCTCGCTCTCGTTGCTGCGCTCGGCGTCGATCATGTAGCGGCCCTGGTCGTAGCCCAGGGAATGCAGGCCCTTCTGCACGCTGACGTTGAGTTCGATGTCTTCCGGGCCGAGTTCCTCGTTCATCCACTTCATGCAGGCGTGGGACACCTCCGGCACCGTCTCGTGGGGGCTGTAGTAGCCGAAGCGCAGCAGCGAGCGCTCGGCGTCCAGCGGGATCATGACGAAGGTGCCGAGGAACTCGGAGAACGGGAAGGTATAGAAGGTGTTGTTCGGCCACAGGCCGATGTTGAAGAAGCGTTCGTCGGGGTTGCGCGGGCCGTTCAGCGGCACCCCGTAGGCTTCCTCGGCGGCGAGGTTGGCCGGGGCGATGTAGGTCCACCAGTTGTCGCGTTTGCTCAAGCGGTAGCCCTTGAAATCGATGAGCCTGGCCAGATCTATGTGGCAGGGCCCGGAGAGCTTGAAGTGGTAGCCCTCGATGGAGTTGTCCATGATGACTTTCCAGTTGGCCGGGACTATCACGTCCTGCTCCTCGATCAGGCGCATCCGCCCGAGGTCGGGGAAGACCTCGCGCATTTCCTGGTCGGCGCCGGGGAACAGCTCGGCCATCGACGGCGCCTCGGCGTCGAAGTTGAAGTAGACGAAGCCGCCGAGTTCCTCGACGCGCAGTTTCGGGATGTTGAACTGCTGCTTGTCGAAGGCGATCAGCCGTTCGCTGCGCGGCGCGCCGCGCAGGCTGCCGTCCATCTCGTAGCACCAGGAGTGGTAGGCGCAGCGCAGCACCCGGGTATCGGCGCCGCGGCGCACGTCCAGTAGGCGGTTGCCGCGGTGCTGGCAGACGTTGTGGAAGGCGTTGACCTTGCCGTCGTTGCCGCAGGCCACCACCACGCTCTGGTCGAAGATGTCGCAGACCACGAACTGCCCGGGCTCGGCGAACTCGTTGCGGTGCCCGGCCAGGTGCCAGGCGCTCATGAAGATGCGGTCGCGCTCGGCGGCGAAGATGTCCTTGTCGAAGAAATAGCGCGAGGGGAGGGTGAAGGCTTCCTCCGGGCGCTGCTCGGCCCAGCCTTCGACGCGGGTGCCCTGCTTGATCTGCTCGACGGATTGCATGTCTGGTTTCCTCCAGGCCGCGCCCCTCGGGATGGGGGCTCGCTGTAGAGCAATCTAGGGGAGCGGAACCGCCCGCTATTGATGGAATGCGACAAGTTGGCGCGGCCGGCCGGCGCTTGCCTCCCGGCGGCTTTCCCCGCAAGATCGCGCGCTCGCTTTCGTGGCGATGTAAAATCGCCCCCACAGCTGGTCGTACCCCCGCAGGTGCAGTGAAGACATGACGCAGATATCCGAACGCCTCCTGGTCCAGGCCCACCTCGCCGCCAAGCAGCCCCGTGTGCTGAGCGTCCAGGAAGAGGCCGAGTACCGCGCGGCCATCGCCGCCGAGCTGAAGGCGCAGAACGCCGTGCTGGTGGCGCACTACTATTGCGACCCGGTGATCCAGGCCCTGGCCGAGGAGACCGGCGGTTGCGTCTCCGACTCCCTGGAGATGGCCCGCTTCGGCAACCAGCACCCGGCGCAGACCGTGGTGGTGGCCGGGGTGCGCTTCATGGGCGAGACGGCGAAGATCCTCAACCCCGAGAAGCGCGTGCTGATGCCGACCCTCGAGGCCACCTGCTCGCTGGACCTGGGCTGCCCGGTGGAGGAGTTCTCGGCCTTCTGCGACCAGCACCCGGAACGCACCGTGGTGGTCTACGCCAACACCTCGGCGGCGGTGAAGGCGCGCGCCGACTGGGTGGTGACCTCCAGCTGCGCGGTGGAGATCGTCGAGCACCTGATGGACAACGGCGAGCCGATCCTCTGGGCCCCGGACCAGCACCTGGGCCGCTACATCCAGCGCGAGACCGGCGCCGACATGCTGCTCTGGGACGGCGCCTGCATCGTCCACGAGGAGTTCAAGGCCAAGCAGCTGGAAGACCTCAAGGCGCTGTACCCGGACGCGGCCATCCTGGTCCACCCGGAGTCGCCCGAGGCGGTGGTCGAGCTGGCCGACGCGGTGGGCTCCACCAGCCAGTTGATCAAGGCCGCGCAGACCCTGCCGAACAAGCGCTTCATCGTCGCCACCGACCGCGGCATCTTCTACAAGATGCAGCAGCTGTGCCCGGACAAGGAATTCATCGAGGCCCCCACCGCCGGCAACGGCGCGGCCTGCCGCAGCTGCGCGCACTGCCCGTGGATGGCCATGAACACCCTGGAGCGCACCCTGGCCTGCCTGAAGGAAGGCAGCGGCGAGATCTTCGTCGACCCGGCGCTGATCCCGCGGGCCATCCGCCCGCTCAAGCGCATGCTGGAGTTCACCCAGGCGGCGAGGCTGAAGGTGGCGGGCAACGCCTGAGCCTTCCAGCGGACATGAAAAAGCCCGGCGATGCCGGGCTTTTCTTTTACTGTAGGAGCGGGCCCTGCCCGCGATTCGCGCGCAGGGCGCGCTCCTACAGGGGAATGGCGCGGGTGGGGTTGCGTAGGAGCGGATCTCATCCGCGAATCGCGCCGGAACGTCCGGCTATCGCGGACAAGGTCCGCTCCTACCCTGCCGGCGGGCATTGCTTCTCGTAGGAGCGAGCTTGCTCGCGAATAAGCCCCGCAGCGGAGCCTGTTCGCGAGCAAGCTCGCTCCTACGAAGAGCCCGCAATCGCTTCTACGACCGCGATCCGGTCAACCGCGCATCATCTCCTTGAGGATCTTCTCCTGCTCGCGGAACGCCTGTTGGCGTGCGTCCAGCTTGGCCGCCAGGGTGAAGTTGCCACCGGCGCGGCGCTTGGCGAAGTCCAGCTGCTCGATGGCCGAGGGGTAGTCGCCGGTCAGCGCCAGGTACTCGGCGCGGGCCTGGTGCACGCCGATGGCGTTGCCGTCGATGGTGCGGGCGTCGGCCAGGCGGCTCCAGACGTCCGGGTCCAGCGGGCGGTCCTGGGTCAGCTTGATCAGGATCTTCTCGGCGTCGGCGGCCTTGTTCTGCTTGAGCAGGATGTCGGCCTGGGCCTGGACCAGCGGGTAGTTGCCGGGGTACTGGCCGAGCAGGCGCTGGACCCGGGCGAGGGCGTCGCCGAGCTTGTTCGAGGTGATCTCCAGGTCGACCTCGGCCAGGTTGTAGGCCACGTCGTTGGGCGCCTTGGCCAGCAGCGGCTGGAGGGTGGCGCGGGCGTCGTTGAGCTGGCCGACGCGGATCTGCGACAGCGCCAGGCCGTAGCGCGCGGCGTCGAGCTTGGGGTTGTCGTCGAGCATGGCGCGGAAGCGCTTGCCGGCGATGCCCGGGGTTTCCTCGAAGAGCAACTGCACGCGGGCGCGCATCTGCTGGTAGCGCAGCGAGTCTTCCTTGCCGCCCTGCGGGTACTGCTCGGCGCGGTTGCGGGTGTCGGCGATACGCGAATCGGTCACCGGGTGGGTGAGCAGGAACTCCGGCGGCCTGGCGTCGTAGCGGTACTGCCGCGCCAGGCGCTCGAACATGGTCGGCATGGAGCGCGGGTCGTAGCCGGCGCGGACCATGTTGGTCACCCCGACGCGGTCGGCCTCCTGCTCGTTCTGCCGGGAGAAGCGCAGCTGGTTCTGGATCGCCGCCGCCTGGGTCGAGGCGATGGCGGCGATGCCGGCATCCCCGGCGCCCGCCGCCGCGGCCACGATCCCGGCGAGCATCGCCGCCATCACCGGCAGCTGCATCTGCTTCTGCGCTTCCAGGCCGCGGGCGAAGTGGCGCTGGATCAGGTGGCCGAGTTCGTGGGCCAGCACCGCGGCGTACTCGCCTTCGGTCTGGGCGTAGAGGAACAGGCCGCCGTTGACGCCGATGACGCCGCCGGGGGCGGCGAAGGCGTTGATCTGCGGGTCCTTGATCAGGATGAAGGCCAGGCGGTGGTCCTGCAGGTCGCTGGTTTCCGCCAGGCGGTAGACGCTGCTTTCGACGAAGTCCTTGAGCTGGGTGTCGTTGATCGAGTCGACCTGGTTGCGCAGCATGCTCAGCCAGGCGCGGCCGAGCTGGAACTCCTGTTCCGGCGAGACGATGGACGAGCTGGCGTCGCCCAGGGCGGGCAGGTCGTCGGCCAGGGTGGGCATGGCCAACAGGCAGGCAAGCGACAGCAGGGCGGGGCGCAGTACTTTCATGTACAGGGAGCTCGTTCCGGGAAAGGCTCTACTTTAGCCGCAGGTCGTCGCCCATGCCTAGGTCGGGGCGGCGCCCGGCGGCCGTCTGTGCGGATGCCGTCCAACCCTTGTAGGCCGCGCGCCTGAAGGATCGCTTAAGGCCGCGTGCATGCCGGCCCCTGGCGGCTTTTCCAACGGATTCGGTATCCTTGGACGCCCACTTCCGGAGTGCTTCGCCATGCCACCTGTCTCGTCCGCCGAAATTCCTTGTGACGCGGAACTGGACGCCAGCGGTCTCAATTGTCCCTTGCCCCTGCTCAAGGCCAAGCTGGAGCTCAACCGCCTGGCCAGTGGCCAGGTGCTCAAGGTGACGGCTACCGATGCCGGCTCGCAGCGCGATTTCCGCGCCTTCGCCCAGTTGGCCGGGCACCAGTTGCTGCGCGAAGAGGTCGAAGACGGCCTGTACCGCTACTGGTTGCGCAAGAAATAGCCCGCCCCCGGACGCCCGGGACGGCGTCCTCATCGATCGCAGGAACCCCGATGCTCAAAGTTCTGCAAGGCTGGATGCAGCGCTACTTTTCCGACGAGGAAGCAGTGGTGCTGGCGGTCATCCTGGCCCTTGGCTTCACCGTCATCCTGGCCTTCGGCAGCATGCTCGCGCCGGTGCTCGCGGCCATGGTCATCGCCTTCCTGATCAAGGGCCTGCAGGGCCACCTGGAGCGCCTGCGGGTACCGCGGCTGTTCGCCCTGTGGCTGGTCTACGCGCTGTTCCTGGGCATGCTCGCGCTGTTCCTGCTGGTGCTGGTGCCGCTGATCTGGAAGCAGCTGTTCACCCTGCTCAACGAGCTGCCGCGGATGTTCGGCGAATGGCAGTCGGTGCTGCTGATGCTGCCCGAGCGCTACCCGGCGATGGTCACCGAGGAGCAGGTGCTGCGCCTGATCGAGACCGCGCGCAACGAACTCGGCCAGCTCGGCCAGTGGGCGCTGACCTTCTCCCTGTCGGGCCTGCCGGTGCTGGTCAACGTGATGATCTACCTGGTGCTGGTGCCGATCCTGGTGTTCTTCTTCCTCAAGGACCGCCGGCGCTTCTACAACTGGTTCCGCAGCTACCTGCCGCGCGAGCGCGGGCTGATGAAGCAGGTGTGGGCGGAGATGGACAAGCAGATCGCCAACTACATCCGCGGCAAGGTGATCGAGATCATCATCACCGGCGGCGTCACCTACGTGGCTTTCGTCGCCCTGGGGCTGAACTACGCAGCGCTGCTGGCCCTGCTGGTCGGCCTGTCGGTGGTGGTGCCCTACATAGGCGCGGTGGTGGTGACCGTGCCGGTGGCGCTGATCGCGCTGTTCCAGTGGGGCTGGAGCGACCAGTTCATCTACCTGATGGCTGCCCACGCGATCATCCAGGCGCTGGATGGCAACGTGCTGGTGCCGCTGCTGTTCTCCGAGGCGGTGAACCTGCATCCGGTGGCGATCATCTGTGCGGTGCTGCTGTTCGGCGGGCTGTGGGGGTTCTGGGGGGTGTTCTTCGCTATTCCTCTGGCCACTCTGGTCAAGGCGGTGCTCGATGCCTGGCCGCGGCAGCCGGAGGTGCAGCCCCAGGTCAGTCCGATGATGTGAGCGAGAAAGGCTGCTTGAAAGTTTGATGCTGATACTTGAGAGATGCCTTGGAGCCCAAGCTTGGCTCCGTCCCCTCACCCCAACCCTCTCCCGGAGGGAGAGGGGGCTGTCCTGAGCGGCTTGTTGGTCAGGCGCCATCCTCACACCCCGTCATTCCCGCGAACGCGGGAACCCAGTGGCTTGGGGGCTCGGTGTAGCGCGCCGCTCCGAGTCTGCGGAGATTTCTAGTTTCGCCCCCTCGGGCGAGTCACTTTGGCAATCGCCCCAAAGTAACCAAAACGCTTGCCCCGACATACGGGCCCGATGGAGTCGGGCTACCCTCACGAACTCCCCCGCCACGGAGGCCCGCCCCGAGGGTACGTCCCTGTAGCCCACGGGGCTCTCGCGACATCCATGTCGCATGACCTCCTGAGCGGGGGCTTCGCTCGGCCTTCTGAAGGGGCGTTTCAGTGCGCTCGGATGTTTCTCTGGAAATCCGCCGAATCGCGGACAGAGTCCGCTCCTACCGCATGAGCGAGCATGGCTTTTCGTAGGATGGTGTTGAGCGAAGCGATACCCATCAGCGCAACCGCATGGGTTTCGCAAGCTCAACCCATCCTACGAAGAGCGCCTCGGAGCGGCCTTCCTATAGTTCCAGGGAAGCGCGGGCGTAGGAGCGGACTTTGTCCGCGATTGGATTCACCGGCCACGCCGGACACCCCCATGGCACGAACAGCCCCCTCTCCCTCCGGGAGAGGGTTGGGGTGAGGGGGCGGAGCCAGGATCAGGCGCCTTCGCTGAACCCAGGCAGCAGGCGACGGCTCAGGCCTTGGCCAGCTCCTGCGCAGCGGCAAGAACCTCGTCGACATGGCCTGGCACCTTGACCCCGCGCCACTCGCGACGCAGCACGCCCTTGGCGTCGATCAGGAAGGTGCTGCGGTCCACGCCCATGTATTCCTTGCCGTAGAGCTTCTTCAGCTTGATCACGTCGAACAGCTGGCACAGCGCCTCGTCCTTGTCGCTGATCAGCTCGAAGGGGAAGCACTGCTTGGCCTTGAAGTTCTCGTGGGACTTCAGGCCGTCGCGGGACACGCCGAAGACCACGGTATTGGCCTTGGCGAAGGCCTCGATCTTGTCGCGGAAGCCCTGGCCTTCGGTGGTGCAGCCCGGGGTGCTGTCCTTGGGGTAGAAGTACAGCACCACCTGCTGGCCCTTCAGGGCCGAGAGTTGCACCTGCTGGCCGCTGGTGGCCGGGGCCTGGAAATCGGCGACGGGTTTGTCGAGTTCGACGGCCATGGAGCTCTCCTTGGAAATACTGGGGCCTTACGGGTGCTGCGGGCGCCAGGGTTCGATCAGCGCGTCCAGGTTCAGGGCGTCGGCGAAATCGAGGAACTGGTCGCGCAGCCAACTGATCTGGGTGCCGGCCGGCAGCGTCACGGTGATGGTGGCGTTGAGCATGCTGGTGTTGGTGTGCGGCGCCTGGTAGGTGTCGCAGGTCAGGTTCTCCAGCTCGATGTTGTGGTCGATGAAGAACTGGCACAGCTCGTTGAGGATGTCCGGGCGGTACACCGCGCTGACGTACGCCACGTAGGGCAGGGCCTGGGCGCGGGTGACGTGGGCGTTGCTGCGGGTGACGCTGAGGGTGAAGGTATGGCGCTTGGCCAGTGCCGGCAGGCCGCCTTCGAGGCGGGCCAGGGCGTCCCAACTGCCGGACACCTGGAGCACCAGCGCGCTGAACTCGCCGTGGCGGGTCAGGCGGCTGCTGACGACCGAGCAGCGGTTGTCCACGCAGGTGCGGCAGAGCACGCTGGTCAGCTCCATGGGGTTGGGCCCCAGGGCACTGATCAGCAGGAATTGTTCACGGGGGTGTGAGGCGGACATGCAGCTTTCCTGGGATGGGCGGCCAAGAGGGCCGCGTCGACAAAGGGGAAAGGGTAGCGAAAAGCGGCCGCCAGGGGAATGTCCGGCGTGCGCCGGCCGCCGCGCTCAGCTTGTGCAAGGCAGGTGGCACCAGTACCATTACGGCTTTCTTTTTCCGGCAGGAGCGGTTGCATGATTGCGGGCAGTATGGTGGCGCTGGTCACCCCCTTCGATGCTCAGGGTCGACTGGACTGGGACAGCCTTGCCAAGCTGGTGGACTTCCACCTGCAGGAAGGCACCAACGCCATAGTCGCCGTCGGCACCACCGGTGAGTCGGCGACCCTCGACGTGGCCGAACACCTCGAGGTCATCCGCCGCGTGGTCGACCAGGTCAAGGGCCGCATCCCGGTGATCGCCGGTACCGGCGCCAACTCCACCCGCGAAGCGGTCGAGCTGACCGAGGCGGCCAAGAGCGGCGGCGCCGACGCCTGCCTGCTGGTCACCCCGTACTACAACAAGCCGACCCAGGAAGGCCTGTACCAGCACTTCCGCCACATCGCCGAAGCCGTGGCCATCCCGCAGATCCTCTACAACGTCCCCGGCCGCACCGCCTGCGACATGCTGCCGGAGACCATCGAGCGCCTGTCCAAGGTGCCGAACATCATCGGCATCAAGGAAGCCACCGGCGACCTGCAGCGCGGCAAGGAAGTGCTCGACCGCGTCGGCAAGGACTTCCTGGTCTACTCCGGCGACGACGCCACCGCCGTCGAGCTGATGCTGATGGGCGGCAAGGGCAACATCTCGGTGACCGCCAACGTCGCCCCGCGCGCCATGAGCGACCTGTGCGCCGCCGCCATGCGCGGTGACGCCGCCGCCGCGCGCGCCATCAATGACCGCCTGATGCCGCTGCACAAGGCGCTGTTCATCGAATCCAACCCCATTCCGGTGAAATGGGCCCTGCACGAGATGGGCCTGATCCCCGAGGGCATCCGCCTGCCCCTGACCTGGCTCAGCCCGCGTTGCCACGAGCCGCTGCGTCAGGCCATGCGCCAGACCGGCGTGCTGGCCTGAGGAGCATCGCGCATGAAGCGACTGGCAGGACTGACCGCGCTCGCCCTGGTCATCGGCAACACCTCCGGCTGCGGCTGGCTGTGGGGCAAGGACGGCTACTTCCGTGACCGCGGCACCGACTATCTGGATTCCCGGCAGACCGGGCCGATGAAGGTGCCCGAAGGGCTGCAGAGCAAGCAGCTCGACCCGCTGCTGCCGATTCCCATGAACATCGCCGACAGCCACGAGAAGGCCGGTGAGTTCGAAGTGCCGCGCCCGCTGCCGCTGGCCAACGCCGGCAGCTCCAGCGACTACAGCCTGCAGAAGAGCGGCGACTCGCGCTGGCTGATCGCCCAGCGCCCGCCGGCGGAAGTCTGGCCGGTGGCCCACCAGTTCTTCCAGGACAACGGCTTCTCCTTCGCCGACGAGCGCCCGCAGACCGGCGAGTTCTCCACCAACTGGCAGCCGCTGACGCAGCTCTCCGCGCCCCTGGCCCGCCGCCTGGGCAGCCGCGTCGCCGGCGTCGACCCCAGCAGCGAGGCGCGCGTGCGCGTGCGCATCGAGCCGGGCGTGCAGACCAACACCAGCGAAGTCTACGTCCTCAGCGAAACCCGTCCGGCCGGCAGCAGCGCCAGCGCCGACTGGCCGAGCAAGCCGGTGGTCCCGGCGCTGGACGCCGCGCTGCTCGACGAAATGCTCGCCAACATGTCCACCAGCGCCGAGAAGGGCGGTTCGGTGTCGTTGCTGGCCGCGCACTCCACCTACGACACCCCCGGCAGCGTGACGCTGGAGAAAGACGGCAACGGCAACCCGATGCTGACCCTCGACTCCGACTTCGACCGCGCCTGGGTCAGCGTCGGCCGCGCCCTGGAGCGCGCCGACATTCGCGTCGACGACCTCAACCGCAGCCTGGGCGTTTACTACGTGAACGTCGCCGAGGGCGCGAAGAAGCTCGAGGAAGCGAAGAAGCCCGGCTTCTTCAGCCGCCTGTTCGGCGCCAGCGAAGAGAAGGCCAAGGCCGAGGAAGACGCCAAGGCGCAGCGCTACCAGGTGCGCCTGACCACCGTGAGCAACACGGTGCAGGTCACCCTCGACAAGGACATCAACACCTCCGCGCCGACCGACGTCGCGCAGAGCGTCCTGGAAAAACTTCAAGAGAGCATGCGCAATGCGTTTCGCGGTACTGGGGAGCGGAAGCCGGGGCAATTCGGCCTTGGTGAGCAGTTCTGACACCCGGGTACTGATCGATTGCGGCTTTCCGCTGCGTGAAACCATCAAGCGTCTGGCTCGCCTGGGTGTGCACCCCGGCGAGCTGGACGCCGTCCTGGTGACCCACGAGCATTCCGATCATGTCCACGGCGTCGAGCTGCTGGCCCGGCACTACGGCATTCCCGTGTACCTCAGCGACGGCACCCTGCGCGGGCTGCGCAAGCCGCTGCAGCCGGCGGGCCTGCTCAAGGCCGGCGAGCGCCTGGAGCTGAAGGACCTGGAAGTGACCGCGGTGGGCGTGGCCCACGATGCCCGCGAGCCCCTGCAATACGTGATTTCCGATGGCCGGCGGCGTTTCGGCCAGCTCACCGACCTGGGCAGCGTCACCGCCGAGGTGCTGGAATGCTATCGTGGCCTGGATGCCCTGGTAGTGGAGGCCAACCACGACAGCGACATGCTGGCGCGCGGCCCCTATCCCTACCCGCTGAAGGTCCGCGTGGGCGGCCAGTGGGGACACCTGAACAACCGCCAGTCCGCGGAGTTCGTCGCGGAACTGGGCTGGGAAGGGCTGCAGCACCTGGTGCTGGCCCACCTCAGCGAAAAGAACAACACGCCGCAGCTGGCCCGGCAATGTTTCGTCGACACCCTCGGGTGCGACCCGGACTGGCTGCAGGTAGCCGATCAGCATTCGGGGCTGGACTGGCGCGAAATCGCCTGACCCCCTACCAACCTAGCAAGCGGAGCCCATCATGGAAAAACGCGAAGAACTCTATCGCGGCAAGGCCAAATCGGTTTACACCACCGACGACCCCGACCGCCTCGTCCTGCTGTTCCGCAACGACACCTCGGCGTTCGACGGCAAGCGCATCGAACAGCTGGACCGCAAGGGCATGGTGAACAACAAGTTCAACGCCTTCATCATGCAGAAGCTGGAAGCGGCGGGCATCCCGACCCAGTTCGACAAGCTGCTGGCCGACAACGAAGTGCTGGTGAAGAAGCTGGCGATGATCCCGGTCGAGTGCGTGGTGCGTAACTACGCCGCCGGCAGTCTGGTGCGCCGCCTGGGCGTGGAAGAGGGCCTGCAGCTCAACCCGCCGACCTTTGAACTGTTCCTGAAGAACGACGCCCTGGGCGACCCCTTCATCAACGAATCCCACGTCCAGGCTTTCGGCTGGGCGACCCTGGAACAGCTGGCGCAGATGAAGGCCTACTCCTTCAAGGTCAACGAAGTGCTGAGCAAGCTGTTCGACGACGCCGGCCTGCTGCTGGTGGACTTCAAGCTGGAATTCGGCGTGTTCCACGGCCAGATCGTCCTTGGCGACGAATTCAGCCCCGACGGCTGCCGCCTGTGGGACAAGGAAACCCGCAAGAAAATGGACAAGGACCGCTTCCGCCAGGGCCTGGGCGGCGTGATCGAGGCCTACGAGGAAGTGGCGCAGCGCCTGGGCGTACCGCTCTGACCTGTTCCAGGCGCGCAAGCATCTGATAGCACGCGAAAATTTCTCAAAAGAAGGCTTCGCGTTCGCCAATCAAGCTGATATGATGCGCGCCGCACGGAGAGATGCCGGAGTGGTCGAACGGGACGGATTCGAAATCCGTTGAGTCAGCAATGGCTCCTAGGGTTCAAATCCCTATCTCTCCGCCATTACAGATGGCCAAAGCCCCTGAAATGCCTAGCGTTTCAGGGGCTTTGTCTTTTCTGCGCCAGGGCAGTCGAAACCTCCGACGCAAGCCTGCTTCCGTTCCGTCAATGACTGCAGCAGAATGCCGGGAACATGGATGCCCGGGAAGCAGCGGATGCGTACCAACTACGTACTGATCGACTACGAAAGCATTCCGGTCCGGTCGCTCGACCTGCTGCAGGACGCGCATTTTCGCCTGCGGGTCTTTCTCGGCCCGAACAACTCCAGGCTGCCTACCGAACTGGTCGTCGCCATCCAGCGCCTGGGTGAGCGGGCGGACTACATCCAGCTCGAAGCCGCCGGCCCCAACGCCCTCGACTTCCATATCGCTTACTACCTGGGTCGCTTCGCCCTGGAGGATCCCACGGCTTTCTTCCACGTGATTTCGGCCGACAAGGGCTTCGATCCCCTGCTCAGGCACCTGAAGGGCAAAGGTATCTTCGCAATGCGTTCCGAAAGCATCGAGGCCATGCCCTGCTTCAAGGATTTGCCTGCACTGCAGGCGACGCTGGCAGCCAGCGCGGCAAGCGCGAACGATGCCAAGCCGGCCAGCCAGGCATCTTCCAAGCCTGCTTCTGAGAGCGATGCCCATCTGAAGACCGTCATGGCCGACCTTGTTCGTCGGAAGGCTTCGAAGCCGGCTTCGGTCAAGACGCTGACCAGCACGATTCGAGCGACGCTTGGCAAGGACACTCCACTGGCCGAGGCTGAGCGCGTTTACCAGCTCCTGTGCAAGCGTGGCCTCGTGAAGGTGAAAGGGCAGAAGGTCACCTATTCGCTGCCGGAGCGTGTCTAGGGATGGCTTCCATACGCTGCGAATCTGGAGCTTACGCATCCATGGGGATCAAGCCGAACGGGAGGGCGCTCTAGACGCTGGAGTTCTATGCGGAATGTAGGCGCCGCGATCAGGCAAAGCCCTGCAGATAGTCAAAGCTCCTGGAGCGCCCAGCGCTCCAGGAGCTTTGTCCTTTCTGCGTCTACCTCAATCCTGCCCCTTCCACGCCCCCGAAGTCGCCGCGGCGCGGAACTTGGCGCGATTGGCCGGGGTGTCGGCCGGTTCCGATTCGCCGAAGATCGCTTTCATCCAGTGGCCGTCGGTGGGGTTGGGGAAGAGGATGAAGCGGTCGCCGAACTGGGCGCGGTCCTCGTCGAGCAGGGCGGCGCGTTGCTTGGCGTCGTCGACGTAGTAGCGGCGTTTGAAGTCGTTGAGGTTGTCGCCCAGCATCAGCAGCACGTCGTAGCGTTCGGCGATGGCTTTCTGCGCGGGTTCCTTGTTGGAGCTTTCGCGCAGGATGGTGACGTGTTCCTTGTCGGCGAAGGGTACCTTGAGGTTGCGCAGGTTGTTCAGGGCGTATTCGTCGGTCCTGTCGCCCTGGTCGCGGCTGGAGACGTAGAAGATTTCCACGCCCCGGGACTTGGCGTAGTCGAGGAAGTCCAGCGCGCCGGGCGTCAGGGTGGGGCCGTTGGCGGCCACCCAGCGATCCCAGAGGGCGTCGTCGAAGAAGTCCTTGCCCTGGCTGAGCAGGGCGCCCCAATAGCTGTTGCTGCTGAGGATGGTGTCGTCGAGGTCGCTGATGATCGCCGGTGGCCTGGCGCCGGGCTTGCGTTCGGCCAGGGCCTGGTCCAGGCGCAGCTTGGCCAGGTTGAAGCCTTGGTAGTAGAGGGCGCGGTATTCGGCGGCCGTCTGCCGCCAGGCGACGGCGGCGGTCAGCAGGTTGGGCGAGGAGGTGTCGGTTTTCGCAGTGTCGGCCAGTGCCAGCTGGAGGGGCGCGGCGAGGACGAGCAGGGCGGCAGCGATTGTCGTTCTTGGATTGGGCATGGGTGACGATCCTTGTGGCTTGTGTGCCATGGCGGCGGGGGTGGAGTTCTCATACCCCAGGCGGGGGCGGGCCTCAATCGGGGCGACGCATATCCGTAAGGAGTTGGCGTGCTTGCAGAAGGATTGGACCCGGCCGCGGGGGATGGCCTGCATCCTCGTTCCGCCATGGGATTGGCGCTGTGGCCGGGCGATGGCGTGGGTGGGGAATAATGTCAAATTGCCGCCAATCCGCGTAGGCGCTTTCCTGCCGATCTGCTAGCTTGCTCTATCGGATGCCTGGATCAGGATGATGTATGGGGGCTGTGGTCGGTAAGGGGTTGTCTTTCGCCAGGCGCATCTACGTGCCGCGCATGGTCGGGTTGGGCATCGGCTTCTTCTGCGTGGCGGCGGCGCTGGAGCCGTTGCAGCGGCCGGGTTGGGCCTGGGCTCTGCTGGTGGCCAACGGCTTTCTCTGGCCGCACCTGGCCTACCAGTTGGCGCGCCTGTCGCGGGCGCCGTACCAGGCGGAGCGGCGCAACCTGTTGCTGGATTCGCTGTTCGGCGGCTTCTGGGCCGGCGCCATGCAGCTCAACCCGCTGCCGAGCGTGACCATCCTGTCGATGATGGCGATGGACAACATCGCCGCCGGCGGCCTGCGTTTCTTCCTGATGGGCAGCGTGGCGCAACTGCTGGGCGTGCTGCTGGCCTGGCTGTGCTTCGGCATCGCCTTCACCGCCGTGGCCACGCCGCTGCAGGTGTATGCCTGCCTGCCGATGCTGGTGGTCTACCCGCTGGCGGTGGGCGGCGTGAGCTACAGCCTGGCCAGGCGCCTGTCCGAGCACAAGCAGGCGCTGCGCGCGGTCAGCCGCACCGACAGCCTCACCGGGCTGCTCAACCACGGTTCCTGGATGGACCAACTGGAGAACGAATTCCAGAAGTGCCGCCAGCAGCACACCCGGGCCAGCGTGGCGCTGATCGACATCGACCACTTCAAGGGCATCAACGACCGCTTCGGCCATGTGCTGGGCGACATGGTCATCACCGAGCTCAGCCACCTGCTCACCCACTCGCTGCGTGAAACCGACACCCCGGGGCGCTATGGCGGCGACGAATTCTGCGTGATCCTGCCCGGCACCACCCAGACGCTGGCGGTGGAGATTATGGAGCGCCTGCGCCAGAGCTTCGCGGAAAAGCACTACCAGCTGGCGACGGACCTGTCCGTCGGCCTGAGCATCGGCATAGCCTCCTACAGTCCCTACCAGGTGGATGCCAGCGCCTGGCTGAGCGATGCGGACAGGGCGCTGTACCAGGCCAAGCGCCTGGGCCGCAACCAGGTGGTGGGGGCCGAGCCTCAGCCGCAGTAGCCGTCCATCTTCAGCCGGTTCTTCTCGCTGGGGTCGGCCTGGTACTGCTGGCGCCAGAACTGGCAGGGCGCGCTGTTGAAGCGCTGTTCCCGCTCGCTCTGTTCGAGTTGCCGGCTCTGTTCGGCCTGGGCCTTGCGCTGGTTCTCCAGGTACTGCTGGAACATCGCCGCGTTGGCATCCGGGGTGGGCGCCGGAGCGCTGGCCGGCGCCGGCGACAGGCCGGCGGGCAACGGCAGGGGCGCGCCGGGCCACAAGCGCAGGAGCAGGACGCAGCTCAGGGCCACGGCGACGAAGCCCAGCCAGATGCCGGCGGCGATGCCGAGGGCGAGTTTGCAGAGACTGATGCTGGGCGAGGACATGGCGGCTCATCGTCGGGCGAAAACGCAATGGATAACCCAATTCCGCCGCCGGAGAAAGCCTGGGCGCGGCACCCGGCGCCGCGCCTGAACCTCAGCCCTGCGGCTGTTCGAAGGCCTCCAGCGCGCGCAGCGAGTAGACGTAGGCGGCGCCGGCGTTCATGGCGATCGCCGTGGCCAGCGCCTGGGCTACTTCGGCCTCACTGGCGCCGGCCTTGCGCGCGGCCTCGGCGTGCACGCCGATGCAGCCGTCGCAGCGGGTGGTGATGGCCACCGCCAGGGAGATCAGCTCGCGGGTCTTGGCGTCCAGCGCGTCGCCATCCGCGGCGGCGGCATCCAGCGCCTGGTAGGCGGCGATCATCTTCGGATGTTTCTTACCCAATGAGCCGAAGGCCTTCTTCACCGCGGGAACGTATTCGGACCAGTTGAACAGCATGGCGGCATCTCCTTTTCGGGTTGACGGCCATGCAGCTTAGTCCGGGATTCGCCGGTCTGCGGGCGGGGCGCTCAGAGCGCCGCGACGATCTCGTAGGCCTGGCGCGCCGAGCCCAGGCCGACCTCGATCTCGTCGCCGGGGTGGCGGCCGAGCAGGGCGCCGCCCAGCGGCGAGCGCGGGGTGATGACCAGGACCTCGTGGCCGTCCAGTTCGATCTTCAGGCCGGCGGCGTCTGGACCCAGGAACAGCCTGCGGCGGCGGTCCTCATGGTCTGCCAGTTCGACCAGGGCGCTGGTCTGGATGCCCAGCTCGGCGTCGAAGTCGCGCAGCGCCAGGCCCTGGAACGAGGCGAGCGCCTGGCGGATCTCCTCCACCCGGCGCGAGTGCCCGGCGGCCAGGTAGGCCGCTTCCAGGCCGAGGGTGTCGTACTTGTTCTCGGCGATGTTTTCCTCGTGGGTGGCGGCCTCGTGGGCGGTGCGCGCGGCGCGGACGGCGACATCGAGGTCGGCGTCGAGGCGCTGGAGGATCAACTGGTGGGCGCGTTGCTTGTCCATGGTGACGGCTGCCTGGGCATGAAGGGGCCTATCCTAGGGCCTTTGCCTGGCATCGGCGAATGGTCTTTCAAGTTTTTCCTATGGCAGTCGATAGAACGGCAGAACACCCGGAAAAAGGAACCTCGGGCATGAACCTTTCCCTGACGCCTTCCAGCCAGGCCTTCGCCGGTCAATTGCGGATAGCTGCCAATGGCGATGGCGGCACGGCGGCCGATGCCCCCCAGGATGACGGCGCCGTGACCACCCGTGGCGCGAAGGCCGAAAGCCAGGGCGCGGCTGGCGCCGGCGCCGAAAGCGGCGGCAGCTCCAGCGTTGCCGTCGAGCAGTTGCAGAAGCGCCTGCAGCAGCTGCAGAAGCAGTTGCTGCAGGAGCAGCAGGAACTGGCGGCCGCGCAGGAGCGGCAATATTCCTCGGAAAACGAGCGCACCGCGATCATCATGGCCCTGCAGAGCCGCATCGCCAGCACCAGCGCCGCCATGCAGGCCACGGCGGCGGCGCTGGCCGAAGCGATCCGCAATGGCGGCGGTGGCGCCGGTGCCTTGCTCAGCACCAGCGCCTGAGGCGCCTCAATAGCCGGCCAGGATGTTGACGATCACCCCGGTGGCGATGGCCACCAGCACGTAGTCGCCGTTGACGTACAGCCAGCGATGATCACGCGGCGGCGCATAGAGGTGACGGGCGCGCCAGTCGGTGACCCAGTAGCGGTCGCTGCGGTAGACCGGCTGCACCACCACGCCTCGGCGCCATTCGCGGTGCGGCACCGGCATACCGGCCTGCGGGCGGAAGTGCGGGTCGCGGTAGTAGCGCGGGTCGGCGTGGCCCTGGCGACCCTGGTAGTGGCCGCCCTGGTGGCCTTTCTGCTGCTGGTATTGCTGGTGCTGCTGCGGGCGGTTGTCCGGGCGGTTCGGGCCGTGGTCCGGGCCGGGGCCCTGCTGGGCGAAACTCGCCAGCGGGCTGCCGAGCATCAGGGCGGCACAGAGCAGGGCGACGGTCTTCTTCATGGTGTTCTCCTGGCGCGGCCGCCAATTGCGGCGCGCACTGCTAGCGGTCGATCCCGCGCCGGGCGCAGCCGGTTCGGGTACTTCATGAGACCGCGCGTCCAAGTCAAGAAACGCCAATGTGGAGTAAAGGTCCGGTAAAGAATTCGTCGCTTTCGTCAGGGCGCTGATACATGGCCGCCCGAACCGCGTCCGGCGCTCTGCCAGAAAAGGGGAAGTGCTTTGTGCGGTTTTCACATTTGATGGTATGTTTGCATCAAATGCACGAAAGAGGTACGGCATGAGCGCACTGATCCGGGAAACTCCGTCGGCCGATCTGGTCCTGGCCAAGGCGGTACTGGCTGCCCGTGAGCAACTGGGCATGACGCAGCAGGAGCTGGCCGCCATCGTCGGCGTCGACCGCAGCGCGGTGAGCCGCTGGAAGAGCGGCGGCCTGCGGGTGGGCAGCAAGACCGGCGAGCTGGCGCTGCTGCTGGTGCGGGTATACCGCGCGCTCTTCGCCCTGTTCGGCGGCAACCTGGAGGACATGCGCCACTTCCTGCGCACCCCCAACCGCCACCTGAGCGGTGTGCCGCTGCAGCGGATGGAGCAGGTGCAGGGCCTGGTGCAGGTGGTCGAGTACCTCGACGCCATCCGGGGCAAGATCTGAATGGCCCTCGACGTCGGCGCCGAACTGTGGCGCGAATGCCGGGGCGAGCAGGCCATCGCCCCGCTGCGGGGCAAGCTGGTGCGCCTGGTGGAGAGCCAGGAGCAGGTCGCGACCCTGCAACTGGTGGATACCCTGGAGGAACAGGCCCTGCTGGAAGAGCTGATCGAGACCAGCAAGCCGCACCTGCCGCCGTCCACCGAAACCCTGCACTACCTGCTGAAGACGCCGTTCCGCTACCCGCCGCTGCGCTGGGGCTCGCGCTTCGGCCGGCGCCATGAGCCCAGCCTGTTCTACGCCGCGCTGCGGCTGGAGACGGCCATGGCCGAGGCAGCCTATTACCGCTTCGTGCTCTGGGAGGGCATGGCCAGCCCGCCGCCCAGCGGGCGCATCCTTTCCGAGCACGCTTCCTTCGAGGCGCGTTTCCAGGTGCAGCGGGGCATACGCCTGCAGGCGCCGCCCTTCGACGGTTATGCCGCGCGCCTGCAGGACCCGCGGGACTACCGCCTGACCCAGGCGCTGGGCAGCGCCATGCGCGCTGCCGCGGTGGAGGCCTTCGAATACCGCTCGGCGCGCTGCCCGGAGGGTGGGCTGAATGCCGCGCTCTTCGTGCCTTCGGCCTTCGTCGACAAGCGCCCGCGCAACCTCATGCCCTGGCTGTGCGAGACCACCGCCGACTACGTGGCCTTCAAGCATGCCCAGGTGCCGGGGGCGCCGCGGCTGTTCCCGCGCGCGGGATTCCTGGTCGAGGGCGACCTGCCGCACCCGGCGTGACCGTCCGTCGTCCTGCCCGCGCGGGGTGGGGCGAACGCGCTAGCTTATTGCGCTGGCCAAGCAACGGAGTGCGCCATGGACATTCGCCTGGAAGCCCATCCCCATGACCGCCGCCAGTGGCGCGTCTATCTCAACCAGTACTTCTTCCAGTACCCCGACAAGCCCACCGCGCAACGCATGTACGAGCGCGTGCTGGAGTCGTTGGGCCAGGTCGCGCCTGTTGCCGGGGCGGGCAGTATTCCTAGCCAGGAACGTCGGCGCAGAGCCCGCGAATGCGTCTGATTCTCTGCTGAAGCTTGCCTGAAAATCCCTTCGGATTGCCCTGAAATGAGGCGGTCCGCCCCTGTCCGGCGCGGACTTGTGCACAATGTTGGTGGCTGTTGTCAAGCGCCGGAAACATTCCTCCGTAAGCGCTTGATTTTTCGTTGAGCGTTTGTAAATTATTGATTTTTAATGGCTTTATTTATTGGTGAAAAAAGCACCAATCTAAGCGGCAGCCCCAGCGGGCAAGGCGTATAAGACGTTTTCATCACCTTATCCACGTGGTTATCCACAGCTTCTGTGGATTGTCCCAAGCGCTTGCTTTCCTTCCGCGTTGTCAAGAGCCCTGACGGCAAAAGCCGCACTGAATTCCTATTCGCGGCTGCTACCATGACGCGAATTTTCCTGCGACCACCCGCCCTGGAGCGCCCATGCCCGTCGACTTGCCCAACCTGCTGATCGGACTGCTGGCCGCCACGCTGCCGCTGGGCTGGTTGGCCTGGCACCTGCGCGAGCGCGCGGCGCGGCAGGAGAGCGAACTGGCGCTGTTGCGCGAACGCCTGACCACCGCGCAACTGGCCCAGGATGGCCTGGGCGCGCAACTGGAGGCCGAGCGCGAAGCCTTCCAGCGCCTGAGCGGCCGCCACGGCGAGCTGGCCGGCGAGGCCGCGGCCCTGCGCCGCGAGGTGGACCTGGGCCGCGCCGAGCGCGAGCGCCAGCAGCAGGCCGAGCGCAGTTGGCAGGCCGAGCGCGAGGGCCGCGAGGAGGAACTGCGCCGGCTGTCCGCCGAACGCGCCGCGCTGGCTGCCGAACTGCGTGAGCAGCAGGAGGGCCACCAGCAGCGCCTGGGAGACCTGCAGGCGGCGCGGGACGAGCTACGCGCGCAGTTCGCCGAGCTGGCCGGGAAGATCTTCGAGGAGCGCGAGCAGCGTTTCGCCGAGGCCAGCCAGCAACGCCTGGGGCAGTTGCTCGATCCGCTGAAGGAGCGCATCCAGGCCTTCGAGAAGCGCGTGGAAGAGAGTTATCAACAGGAAGCCCGCGAGCGCTTCTCCCTGGGCAAGGAACTGGAGCGCCTGCAGCAGCTCAACCTGCGCCTGGGCGAGGAGGCGACCAACCTGACCCGCGCGCTCAAGGGCCAGAAGACCCAGGGCAACTGGGGCGAGCTGGTGCTGGAGCGCGTGCTGGAACACGCCGGCCTGGAGAAGGGCCGCGAGTACGAGACCCAGGTGAGCCTGCGCGCCGCCGATGGCGAGCGCTTCCAGCCCGACGTGCTGATCCGCCTGCCCGGCGACAAGCAGGTGGTGGTGGACGCCAAGGTCAGCCTGACGGCCTACCAGCAGTTCGTCGCCAGTGACGACGAGGTGATCCGCCAGCAGGCGCTGAAACAGCACGTGCTGTCCCTGCGCAGCCACGTGAAGGGCCTCTCCGGCAAGGACTACCGGCGCCTGGAAGGCCTGCACAGCCTGGATTTCGTGCTGCTGTTCATGCCGGTGGAGGCGGCCTTCTCGGTGGCCCTGCAGGCCGAGCCGAACCTGTTCCAGGAGGCCTTCGAGCGCAACATCGTGATCGTCAGCCCGACCACCCTGCTGGCCACCCTGCGGGTGATCGACAGCCTCTGGCGCCAGGAGCGGCAGACGCAGAACGCCCGCGAGATCGCCGAGCGCGCCGGCGCGCTGTACGACAAGTTCGTGCTCTTCGTCCAGGACCTGGACGAGATGGGCTCGCGCCTGCAGCAGCTGGACAAGGCCTACGCGGCGGCGCGCAACAAGCTCTGCGAGGGCCGCGGCAACCTGATCAGCCGTGCGGAACAGGTCAAGCTGCTCGGGGCGCGGGCCAGCAAGAGCCTGCCGGGGGATTGGCTGGAGCGGGCGCTGGGCGATGAGCCGCAGGTTCTGGAAGAGGACAAATAGTCCTACGTTGCCGCGCTTTTCGTAGGAGCGAGCTTGCTCGCGAACCGTGTTTCTCGGCGGCTGTTGTGCTTGAGGTGGACCCCGTTCCCTCTCCCCAGCCCTCGGCTGCGCGCCCCGCCCTGAAGGGAGAGGGGGCTTGTCCGTGCCGAGAGAAGACTTGGTTTCAGCCGGTAGCCTCTGTGCTAGCCGGCCAACGCCGAAATACCTGAGCACTCCGAACGGTCCCCTCTCCCTTCAGGGAGAGGGTTAGGGAGAGGGTGCTCTTTCTCTTACCCGGAACTCCCCTCAACCCCGCGCCGCCCGACTCGCCGCCGGCGAGCGCGCCAGGTAGTCCAGGGCCTCCTGGGTATTGGCCTCGTGGTCCGGGTGGTACCAGGGCTTGAAGTAGCGCAGGAAGCTGCCGGCCAGCGACGCTCGCCGCGGCAGCAGGCCGCGCTTTTCGCTGTCGCGCCAGATGCGCCAGAAGGGCCGTGGCCTGCCCAGGCTCGGGTCCTGGCGGGCTAGGGTGCGGGTGCCGAAGGTGAACAGCCAGATGATCAGCGGCCAGACCACGAACATCCACAACTGGCGGCTGACGAAGCTGCCGCCCAGGTGCACGTGCAGGTCGTGGGCGACGTTGCGGTGCTCCACTTCCTCGGCGCCGTGCCAGCGGAACAGGTCCAGCAGCACCGGATCGGAGCCGGCGCGGTCCAGCGCCTCTGCTTCCAGCACCCACTTGCCCAGCACGCAGGTGAAGTGCTCGACCGCTGCGACTATGGCGCAGCGCTGGCCGATCCACCAGCGGCGCAGCCAGGGCGTTCTGTTGAACAACTGCAGCCCCAGCGGGGTGTCGCTGAGCAACTGTTCGAACAGGTAGTCCATGGCCTTCAGGTAGCGGCTGGAGTCGATGCCGTGCATCGTCAGGTAGCGCTCCACGGCGCCGGAGTGGGCGCGGGCGTGCATCGCTTCCTGGCGGATGAAGCCCTGCACGTCGTCGCGCATGCGCGCGTCCTTCACGAAGGGCAGGGCCTTGTTGTACAGGCGGCAGAACCACAGCTCGCCAGCCGGCAGCATCATGTGGATGACGTTGATGACGTGGGAGGCCTCGGCCTGCCCGGGGATCCAGTGCAGTGGCGAGGTGCTGTAGTCGAACTGCACCTTGCGCTGCACCAGGCGGTGATGATGGTCGGTCATGGTTGGCCTCGGGAAGTCAGGTCGAAACGGGCGAACAGGCGCGACAGGCCGGGCAGCAGGCGCCACTGCCAGCGCGCCAGGTGCACCTCGGCGCCGGCGGCGACCACCGGCAGGTTGCGCTGCACGGCCTGGACGATCTTCTCGCCCACCCTGTCCGGGCTCAGCCGGCGCCGGCGGTAGAAGCGCTGCACCTTGGCCCGGCGGCGGGCCTGTTGCTCCTCGCTGAGGCCGGCGAAGCGGGTGGCCTGGACGATGCCGGTGTCGACGAAGCCGGGGCAGGCGGCGCTGACGCCGATGCCGTGCCCGGCCAGTTCGGCGCGCAGGCATTCGCTGAGCATCAGCACCGCCGCCTTGCTGGTGGCGTAGGCCGGGTAGTTGCGCGAGGGCGCGAAGGCCACGCCGGAGGCGACGTTGACCAGGTGCCCGGGCTTGCCGGCCTCGACCATCTGCCGGCCGAACAGGCGGCAGCCGTCGATGACGCTCCACAGGTTGACGCGCAGCAGGCGCTCCCAGTCCTGGGCGCTGGTGTCGAGCATGGCGCCTGCCAGGCCGATGCCGGCGTTGCTGACCACCACGTCGGGCACGCCCAGGCTGCTTTTCACCCAGGTGGCGAAGCGTTCCATGGCGGCGCTGTCGCCGACGTCCACGCAATAGCTGAAGGCCGTGGCGCCGTGGCTGCGGGCCTGGGCGGCGCTGGCTTCGGCGGCGGCCGGGTCGATGTCCGCGGCGAGCACGCTGGCGCCCTGTTCGGCGAAGCGCAGCAGCGTGGAACGGCCGATGCCGCCGCCGGCGCCGGTGACCACCACCAGCTTGCCGGCGAAGGGCCCGGCGCCGGGTTTCTGCTGGGCGCGCTGCAGCGGTTGGCTGGCCTCGCCGCCGTCGATGTGGAGGGCGAATTCGTCGATCCAGCCGGCCAGCTGCTCCGGCTTGGCGAGCAGTTGCCAGTGCCCGGCGGCCACCTCGCGGCGCCACAGTCGCGGCGCCCATAGCGAAAGCTGCTGGAACAGCTGCTGGCCGACGTAGCGGTCGCGGGTCGGCACCACCAGTTGCACCGGCACCTCGGTATGGCGCTTGCGCGGCTTGAAGATCGAACCGATGAAGTTGGCCCGGTACAGCTTCACGCCGTGCTCGCCGTCGCTGGCCTGGTGCGGGTTGCGCCCGGGGTTGCGGATACCCTCGACCTTGCGCAGGTATTGCGGCCACAGGCGCGCGGCGCCCAGGCGCCAGGACAGCGCCGGCAGTAGCGGCAGGTGGAAGTAGTAGATGTACCAGGAGTGCAGCAGCTGGCTGAGCACCTGCAGCAGCGCGGCCGGGCGCCTGCGTCGCAGGCGGTCGCGCATCCAGTGGCCGACGTGGTCCAGGCAGGGCCCGGAGATGCTGGTGTAGGAGGCGATGCGCTGGCGCAGCGCCGGGTCGGTGACGCTCTCCCAGGTCTGGATCGAGCCCCAGTCGTGGGCCACCAGGTGCACCGCGCGTTCGGGGCTGACGGCGTCGAGCACGGCTTTCAGGTCCTGACTGAGCAGTTCCAGGCGGTAGTCGCGGGTGCGCCGCGGCTTGTCCGAGGCGCCGGCGCCGCGCACGTCGTAGGCCACCACCTGGTAGCGGCCGAGCAGGCGGGCGATCAGCGGCAGCCAGACCTCGTGGTTGTCCGGGTAGCCGTGGACGAACAGCAGCATCGGCTTGTTCGCATCGCCCCAGCGGTACACCGCCAGGCGCACCGCGCCGGATTGCACGTCGAGGCGTTCGGCCGGCGGCAGGCCGGGGTTCTCGAGCATGGCGTTCATGCGGCCTCCCGTGGCAGCGGCGGGAGCGGATGGGCGGACGGGGTGCCTCGGGGCATGACGTTCTCCAGGCCATTGTTGTTGTACGGAGCGACCATGACATTGGTCGATGTCACGATGGATGCTGACCCATTCGCCCCGCCCGCGCCATGCCCGGCGGCGCTGTTACCAATGCGGGCAGCGGCGCGCAGCCCAGTCGCCATGCGGGTTTGGCAGAAAGGGCAGGGTGCGCGGGGCGATGAAGTCCCGCCTTTGGTTGGGCGTTGTGACGGGCTTCGCAAGCGCTTGCGTATCGATGCCTTGCGGTTGTGGCCGGCGCCGGGCGCTGGCTATGATCGCCGCCATGAGCACGCCCCTGAGCCTTCTGCAGCGCCTGCTCCAGCGCCCCGAGCAAAGCCCGGCGGAGATGGAGGACGAGCGCGAATTCAGCGTCGACGAGCTGGCCCGCGAGGCCGGCAGTACGGTGCGCAACATCCGCGCCTACCAGGACCGCGGCCTGCTGCCGCCGCCCGAGCGGCGCGGCCGCAGCGGCGTGTACTTCGCCAGCCACCTGCGCCGCCTGCGCCTGATCGGCGGCCTGCTGGAGCGCGGCTACGGCCTGTCGAACATCAAGGAGCTGCTGGAAAGCTGGGAGCGCGGCCACGACCTCGACCACGTGCTGGGCCTGGACCAGGCCATCCTCGGCGCCTGGAACCTGGAGACGCCGGGGCAGATCGGCTTCGACGAACTGCAGGCGATCTTCGGCGACGAACTCGACGACGAGGTCATCGACCGCGCCCTGCAGCAGGGTCTGCTGCAATTCGACGGCGAGCGCATCAGCATCCCCAGCCCGCGGTTGTTCAACGCCGGCGTCGAGCTGTACCGCTCGGGCATTCCCCTGGCCGCGCTGCTGGAGCACCTGGCGGTGCTGCGCGGCGATACCGAGCACCTGGCCGCCGGCATCGTGCGCCTGGTGGTCACCCACCTGGTGGACAAGCGCGGCGCCGAGCTGCTGCCTGGCGCGGCCGACCTGGAGCAACTGGCCGAGGTGTTCATGCGCCTGCGTCCGCTGGCCGAGCAGGTGGTGCTGGTGGAGCTGGCGCGGGGCCTGAAGCGGTCGGCCAACGAAATGCTCGGTGAGCGGGTGGAGGAGATCCTCCGCCAGTTCGAGCAGCCGCGCTGACGCCACTTCTGCAAGGTGCTTTTCGTAGGATGGGTTGAGCTTGCGAAACCCATGCGGTCATGGCGATGGGTATCGCTTCGCTCCACCCATCCTACGGGCGTTGCATTGGCTCGCCTGATCTACACGAAGAGCAGCGTCAGCGCCCCCGCGGCGAGGCCGGCGACCATCACCGGTACGCAGCGCAGGGCCAGCCGGGCGCCGCCGACCAGGGCGATCAGGGCGGCCTTGACCAGGCTGTTGCTGACCACGGCGAGGACGATGCCGTGCCCGGCCACTTCGGCGCCCAACCCGCCCAGGGCGTTGCTGGCCAGGGACAGGGTGATGGCGTCGACGTCGGCCAGGCCCGAGAGCAGCGCCACCAGGTACACGCCGACGTCGCCCAGGTAGCGGTGCCCGGCCTCGACCAGGAACAGGATCAGCGCCAGCAGGGCGGCGAAGCGCAAGGCCGGGCCCAGTTCGAAGGGGTTCTTCAGCGGCGGTTCGCTGGTGGCGGGCGTCTCGTCCCGGCTGGCGCGCTGCCAATACAGCAGCGCGCCGCCGGCATAGATCAGGGTGGCGACGATCAGCGGCGGCAGCAGGTCCGGCAGCAGCTCGGCGTTGACCAGGCCGACCTCCAGGGCCACCCGCGGGAACATCAGCGCCGAGGTGGCCAGCAGGCCGGCGGCCAGCAGCGGTTGCAGGCGGCGTTGCCCGTGCATGCCGGCGAGGGTGAGGGTCATCGCCGTGGACGACACCAGGCCGCCGAGCAGCGCGGTGATCAGCAGGCCGTGGCGGGTGCCGGTGAGGCGCACGGCGACGTAGGCGGCGAAGCCCAGGCCGGCGATCAGCACCACCATCCACCAGCTGGCGTAGGGGTTGAACACCTGCCAGGGGCCGTAGCCCTGGTTGGGCAGCACCGGCAGCATCACCACCGAGATGAACAGCAGCTTGAAGGCCGCCGAGAGTTCGCGGGCCTCCAGGTGCTTCAGCGCCGCATGCAGGGATTCCTTCAGGCTCAGCAGCAGCGCCACCACCACGCCGCCGCCGGCGGCCAGCAGGCGGCTGTCGGCCACTGCCAGGCTGCCCAGCAGGAAGGTGGCGAGCAGGGCGACCTCGCTGGTCATGCCCTGGTCGCCGCTGCGGCCCACGTCGGCCAGGTAGCCGGCCACGGCCAGCAGGCCCACTAGCAGCGCCATCACCGCCCAGGCCCAGACGCCGAAGTGCCCAGCCAGCAGCGCGCTCAAGCCGCCGAGCAGGCCGGCCAGGGTGAAGGTGCGGATGCCGGCGACCTGGCGGATGTCCTCGAAGTCGCGCTCGCGCCAGCCGCGCTCGGTGCCCACCAGCAGGCCGATGGCCAGGGCGGTGGTGAGGTCGAGGACGAGTTCCATGTGGTCCAGCATCGCGGGGCGGCTCCGTGCGGGGATGCTGGGAGTCTAGAAGCTGACGGCGTGGAGGGGGTGTTCCAGGTCAAGGCGGGGGATTTCATTCGTGATTCGCGGCGGGACGTCCGGCTATCGCGGACAAGGTTCCGGTGGGCATGGCTTCTCGTAGGAGCGAGCTCGCTCGCGAACAGACTCCGCTGCGGGGCTCATTCGCGAGCAAGAACTAGGCGTCCCCCTCGATCCTACGAAGAGCGCCCCGACGCGGCCGGCAAGACAGGTGCTCCTACGAGGGAATGCCATGCCTCTCCATGGGCTGTAGGAGCGGGCCCTGCCCGTGATTCGCGCGCAGGGCGCGCTCCTACAAGGGAATGGCGTGGCTGGGGTGGCGTAGGAGCGGATCTCATCCGCGAATCGCGCCGGTGGTCCCGGCTATCGCGGACAAGGTCTGCTCCTACGGGGGAGGAATACCGTGCCTCCCGGAACCGTAGGGCGGATAACCGTTCGCGGTTATCCGCCGATACGCCGGGGTCACAGCCAACGCCAAGGTCAACCCAGGAGCCGCCGGCAAGCAAGGCCAGGCGGCGGATAACGCCGTAGGCGTTATGCGCCTACGACGTCCGGTCAGCGCAAGCTCAGGTGCCGGCTCAGCAGTGCCCGTAGCGCCGCCGGTTTCACCGGCTTGGCGAGGAATTCCAGGCCGGCGGCGTGGATCTGCGCCACCAGCTCGGGGCGGGCGTCGGCGCTGATCACCACGCCGGGCACCGGTTCGCCCAGGCGCGTGCGCAGCCAGGCCATCAGTTCGGCGCCGGTCTCGCCGTTGTCCAGGTGGTAGTCGATCAGCGCCAGTTCCGGGCGCGCGTCGCTGTCCAGCAACTGCTCGCACTCGGCCTTGCTGCGCGCGGTGAGCACGCGGCAGCCCCAGCGGCTGAGCAGGCTGTTCATGCCGACCAGGATGCTGTCCTCGTTGTCCACGCACAGCACCTGGGCGCCGTTCAGCTCGGTGGGCACCTCGGCCTTGTGGCCGTTGAGCTCGGCCGGCGCCGGTTGCCGCGCCAGCGGCACGCTGACGCTGAACACGCTGCCCTTGCCCGGCCAGGAGCGCACCTGCAAGCGGTGGCCGAGCACCTTGCACAGCCGGTCGGCGATCGCCAGGCCCAGGCCCAGGCCCTTCTCGGCGCGGGTCTGGTGGCTGTCCAGGCGCTTGAATTCCTCGAAGATCACGCTGAGCTTGTCCTCGGGGATGCCCGGGCCGCGGTCCCACACCTCCAGGCGCAGGTGCCCGTCCTCGCGGCGCACGCCCAGTAGCACGCGGCCCTTGGCGTAGCGGAAGGCGTTGGTCAGGAAGTTCTGCAGCACCCGGCGCAGCAGCTTGATGTCGCTGTCCACCCGCAGCTTGCTGCCGCGCAGGTGGAAGTCGATGCCCTGTTCCTGGGCCAGGGCGCGGAACTCGGCGCCCAGCGGGTCGAGCAGGGCGCTGAGCGGGAAGGCCGCGCGCTCGGCGCTGACGCGGCCGCTTTCCAGGCGCGAGATGTCCAGCAGGTCGGTGATCAGGTCCTCGGCCGAACGCAGCGAGGAGTCCAGGTGGCGCACCAGGTCGCTGGACTCGCCGGGCAGTTCGCTCTGCGCCAGCGCCGCGGAGAACAGCCGCGCGGCGTTCAGCGGCTGCATCAGGTCGTGGCTGACCGCGGCGAGGAAGCGCGTCTTCGACTGGTTGGCGGCCTCGGCGGTGCCCTTGGCCTCGGTCAGCGCCTGGTTCAGCTGGGAGAGTTCCTGGGTGCGTTCCTCGACGCGCTGCTCCAGGCTCTCGTTGGCTTCCTTGAGGCCGTGCTCGGCGTCGCGGAACGCGGTGATGTCGGTGAAGCTCATGACGAAGCCGCCGCCGGGCATGGGGTTGCCGATCAGCTCGATGACGCGGCCGTTGGGGAACAGCCGCTCGGAGGTGTGCGGGGTGCCCTGGCGCATCCAGTACAGGCGCTTGGCCACGTGCAGGTCGGGGTCGCCGGGCCCGCACAGGCCGCGCTCGGCGTTGTAGCGGATGATGTCGGCGATCGGCCGGCCGACGTGGATCAGCCCCTCGGGATAGTCGAACAGCTCGATGTAGCGGTGGTTCCAGGCCACCAGGCGCAGCGACTGGTCGACCACGCTGATGCCCTGGGTGATGTTCTCGATGGCGCCCTGCAGCAGGGCACGGTTGAACTGCAGCACCTCGGAGGCTTCGTCGGCGATCTTCACCACGTCCTCCACCTGCATCTCGCGGCCTTCGATGGCGGCCTTCACCACCGCGCGCGCCGAGGAGGCGCCGAGCACGCCGGCGAGCAGGCGCTCGGTGTGGGCGATCCACTCGTCGTTGGCGTTCTGGCTGGGCACGAAGCCCTTGCCCTGGCGGTAGGCGAAGCGGATGAAGCTCTGCCGCGCGCGCTCCTCGCCGACGAAGCGCGCGGCGAGCATCAGCAGGTCTTCCAGCTGCACCGCCAGCATCGAGCGCGAGCTGAGCCGCTGGGAGATTTCCTGGCCGATGAAGCGGCTGGCCTGCCAGTGCTCGGAGACGCGGGTGCGGGAGAACACCGAGACCAGGCCGAACAGGGCGAAGTTGCCGATCAGCGAGAGCAGCACGCCGAGGGTCAGCGGCTCGATGTTGATGCCGAAGGGGTGGGCGGCCAGCCAGGTCAGCCCAGGGAAGTGCTCCAGCGGCCAGCCCAGGCTGCGGGCGATCACCGGCAGCACCAGGGTATAGGCCCAGAGCGCGGCGCCGGCGGCGAGGCCGGCGAACACGCCGCGGCGGTTGGCTTGCTTCCAGTACAGTGCGCCGATCATCGCCGGGCCCAGCTGGGCGATGGCGGCGAAGGCGATCTGGCCGATGGTCGCCAGGCTCGCGGTGGAGCCCAGCAGGCGGTAGCTGACGTAGGCCAGCAGGAGGATCAGCGCGATGCTCACCCGGCGCACGGTCAGCAGCCAGTGGCGGAACACCTCGAACGGCTGCTCGGCGTCGGTGCCCTTGCGGCGCAGCAGCCAGGGCAGCAGCATGTCGTTGGAGACCATGGTGGACAGCGCCACGCTGGCCACGATGACCATGCCGGTGGCCGCCGAGGCGCCGCCGATGAAGGCCAGCAGCGCCAGCGCCGGGTGCGCCTCGGCCAGCGGCAGGCTGATCACGAAGGAGTCGGGGATGACCCCCGCCGGCAACTGCATCTGCCCGGCCAGGGCGATGGGCACCACGAACAGCGCGGCCAGCACCAGGTAGGCGGGGAACACCCAGCGCGCCAGGTTGAGGTCGCGCGGCTCGATGTTCTCCACCACCAGCACGTGGAACTGCCGCGGCAGGCACATGATGGCGGTCATGGCCACGCCGGTCTGCAGCAGCATGGCCGGCCAGTGCACGGTCTCCTGCCAGTATTCGGCCAGTTGCGGGGCGTCGCGGGCCCTGTCGAACAGGTCGCCGAAGCCGTCGTAGAGGCCGAAGGTGACGAAGATGCCCACGGCGAGGAAGGCGGTGAGCTTGACCAGCGACTCGAAGGCGATGGCCAGCACCATGCCGCGGTGGTGCTCGGTGACGTCCAGGCTGCGGGTGCCGAAGACGATGGTGAACAGCGCCAGCACCAGCGAGACGATCAGCGCCGTGTCCTGGGCGCGGCTGCCGCCGGAGTCGGCGCCGGCGCCGATCAGGAGGTTCACGCCCAGGACGATGCCCTTGAGCTGCAGGGCGATGTAGGGCAGCACGCAGACCACGCAGATCAGCGCCACCACCACCGCCAGGGCCTGGGACTTGCCGTAGCGCGCGGCGATGAAGTCGGCGATGGAGGTGATGTTCTCCTGCTTGCTGATCATGATCATCTTCTGCAGCACCCAGGGCGCGAAGAGCATCAGCAACACCGGGCCGAGGTAGATCGGCAGGAACGACCAGAGCTGGCCGGCGGCCTGGCCGACGGCGCCGAAGAAGGTCCAGCTGGTGCAGTACACCGCCAGCGACAGGCTGTAGACCCAGGCGCGCAGGCGCGGCGACAGGGGCGCGCGGCGGCGGTCGCCATAGAAGGCGATGGCGAACAGGATGGCCATGTAGAGAAGGGCGACCGTGGCGATCAGCCCACTGGACAACGACATGCGAACTCCGACAAATCGACTCGCTCCCCCGCAGGAGCTGCTGGGATGCAGTTTCGCACCAAAGTCCGATGCTGTCAGAACCCCTGCGACCAAGGTCTCAGAGGCCGCTTGCCGCAGTGGGAAAGCGCTGGTAGCTTTGCCGGCCTTTTCGCCCGGGGCCCGTCCGTCGCGCCCTGGCGCCGCTGTGGCACTATTGCCGGGCACCGGGTTCCGATAGGAGCCGGCGGAAAGTCGAGGTACGAGGAGGGGCCATGTTCAGACCGTCACCCATCACCCTGCAGCGCGGTGCGCTGCGCCTGGAGCCCATGGTCGAGGCCGACGTGCCGGACCTGGTGGCGCTGGCCGAGGCCAATCGCGAGGCGCTGAGGTTCATGAGCGCGCCGCAGCGCCCGGACTGGTACCGCAACAGCCTCGCCGAGCAGCGCGAGGGCCGCGCCCTGCCGCTGGTGGTGCGCCTGGGCAACCAACTGGTGGGCACCACCCGCTTCATGGACTTCCTCCCGGCGCTGCCGGCCTGCGAGATCGGCGGCACCTGGCTGGATGCGGCACAGCACGGCACCGGGCTGAACGCCAGCATCAAGTACCTGATGCTGCGCCAGGCCTTCGACAACTGGAAGATGGTCCGCGTGCAGCTGAAGACCGCCGCCAGCAACCTGCGCTCGCAGCGCGCCATCGAGAAGCTCGGCGCGGTGCGCGAGGGCGTGCTGCGCAACCACCGGCGCCTGGCCGGCGGGCGCCTGGACGACAGCGTTCTCTACAGCATCACCGACCTGGAGTGGCCGCAGGTGAAGGCCGCCCTGGAAGCCGGCTTCATCGGCTGAGGCCCCGGCATGCCCCTCGACAGCGCCCATGGCGAGCAGACGCGCTTCTGGCGGGCCCAGGAACTGGGCGGCCTGGAGCTGCTGCACGCGCGCTTCATCGAGCAGCGCTTTGCCCCCCATGTCCACGAAGGCTTCGCCCTGGTGCTGATCGAGCAGGGCGCCCAGCGCTTCCGCCACCGTGGCGCCGAGCACCTGGCGCCCAGCGGTAGCCTGGTGCTGATCAATCCCGATGAGGTCCACACCGGCTCCAAGGCCCATGAGGCGGGCTGGCTGTACCGTGGTTTCTATCCGGAGATCGGGCAGGTCGGCAGCGTGCTCGACGAGCTGGAGCTGGGTGGCCGCGGCCTGCCGACCTTCGACGCCAGCGTGTTGCACGATCCCGAGCTGAGCCGGGCCTTCCTGCACGTGCACCGCCTGCTGGAGTCCAACGCCAGCAGCCTGGAGCGCCAGACCTGCTGGCGCGAGGCGCTGCTGTTGCTGTTCCAGCGCCACGCGCGGGTGCCCGAGGCGCGCCCGGCCGGGCAGGAACCCCAGGCGGTGGCCCGCGCCCGCGAGCTGCTGGCCGCCCGGCTGGTCGAGCCGCCGTCGCTGGAAGAGCTGGCGGCGGCGGTGAATCTGTCGCCGTTCCATTTCGCCCGGGTGTTCCGCAAGTCCACCGGCCTGCCGCCCCACGCCTGGATCAAGCAACGCCGCCTGGAGCAGGCCCGCGCCCTGCTCAAGGGCGGCTGCGCGCCGGCCTCGGTGGCGGCGCAGCTGGGCTACGCCGACCAGAGCCACCTGAGCCGCCAGTTCAAGCAGGCCTACGGCGTGGCGCCGGGGGAATACCGCCAGGCCTGTGGGCGCTCCGGCCTGCCACCCGGCAACCTGTAGGAGCGGGCCCTGCCCGCGATTCGCGCGCAGGGCGCGCTCCTACATGGAATGGTGCGGCGGCGGCGTAGGAGCGGATCCTATCCGCGAATCGCGCCGGGGGTTCCGGCTATCGCGGACAAGGTCCGCTCCTACGGGGGAGGAATACTGTGCTCCTACATGGAATGGTGCGGGTGGGGCGGCGTAGGAGCGGATCTTATCCGCGAATCGCGCCGGTGGTTCCGGCTATCGCGGACAAGGTCCGCTCCTACGGGGGGAGGAATACCGTGCAACCTGTAGGAGCGGGCCCTGCCCGCGAAATCGCGCGCAGGGCGCGCTCCTACATGGAATGGTGCGGGTGGGGCGGCGTAGGAGCGGATCCTATCCGCGAATCGCGCCGGGGGTTCCGGCTATCGCGGACAAGGTCCGCTCGGGGGGAGGAATACCGTGCAACCTGTAGGAGCGGGCCCTGCCCGCGATTTCGCGCGCAGGGCGCACTCCTACATGGAATGGCGTGGGTGGGGCAGCGTAGGAGCGGATCTCATCCGCGATTTCGCCCCGGCCTGTCCGGCCATGCGAGAGGCAATTCGGAATTTTTGCCCGCGGATGTGGCCAGAGGCATCGCAGTTGCAGTCAAATCTGCGACGGACGCCGCGGCGTCCTCCCGGCCCGCTTTCGGGGTCGCCTGACCAGGTACACACGGACGATGAGCCAACACTCGCAATTCGCCCTGCTGGGCACCCGGCGCTTTTTGCCGTTCTTCATCACCCAGCTGCTCGGCGCCTTCAACGACAACATCTTCAAGCAGTCGCTGATCCTGGCGATCCTCTACCACCTGAGCGTCGGCGGTGACCGCAATCTGCTGGTCAACCTCTGCGCCCTGCTGTTCATCCTGCCGTTCTTCCTGTTCTCCGCCCTGGGCGGGCAGTTCGGCGAGAAGTTCAACAAGGACGCGCTGATGCGCGCCCTGAAGGCCGCAGAGATCGTCATCATGCTGGTCGGCGCCGCGGGCTTCCTGTTCGGCAGCCTGCCGCTGCTGTTCCTCGCCCTGTTCGCCATGGGCACCCATTCGGCGCTGTTCGGCCCGGTGAAGTACTCGATCCTGCCGCAGCACCTGCGCGACGACGAACTGGTCGGCGGCAACGCCCTGGTGGAGATGGGCACCTTCCTGGCCATCCTCGCCGGCACCATCGGCGCCGGCGTGCTGATGTCGCGCCAGGCCTACGCCCCGGCGGTGGGAATCGCCGTGGTGCTGGTGGCTATCTGCGGCTTCCTGGCCAGCCGCGGCATTCCCCGCGCCGCCGCCGCGCTGCCGCAACTGCAGCTGGACTGGAACATCTTCAAGCAGTCCTGGGCCATCCTGCGCCTGGGCCTCGGCCAGCGCCCGGCGGTGTCGCGCTCGCTGGTGGGCAACTCCTGGTTCTGGTTCCTCGGCGCCGTCTACCTGACGCAGATCCCGACCTACGCCAAGGAGCTGCTGCACGGCGACGAGAGCGTGGTGACGCTGATCCTCACCGTGTTCTCGGTGGGCATCGCCCTGGGCTCGATGCTCTGCGAGAAGCTCTCGGGCAAGAAGGTGGAGATCGGCCTGGTGCCCTTCGGCTCCATTGGCCTGAGCCTGTTCGGCATCCTGCTGTGGTGGCACAGCGGCGGCTTCCCCGTCGGCGCCGCGCCGTTCACCTGGCTGGAAGTGCTGGAGCACCCGCAGAGCTGGGCGGTGCTCGGCGACATCCTCGGCATCGGCGTCTTCGGCGGCTTCTACATAGTGCCGCTGTACGCCCTGATCCAGGCGCGCACCGAGGAGGACAAGCGGGCCCGGGTAATCGCCGCGAACAACATCCTCAACGCGCTGTTCATGGTGGTCGCCGCCGTCGTCTCGATCCTGCTGCTGTCGGTGGCCAAGCTGAGCATCCCGCAGCTGTTCCTGGTGCTGTCGCTGATGAACGTCGCGGTGAACGTGTACATCTTCAAGATCGTGCCCGAGTTCACCATGCGCTTCCTGGTCTGGCTGCTCAGCCACTCCATGTACCGCGTCGACCACCAGAACCTCGAGGCCATCCCCGACGAGGGGCCGGTGGTGCTGGTGTGCAACCACGTGTCCTTCGTCGACGCGCTGCTCATCGCCGGCTCCATCCGCCGCCCGGTGCGCTTCGTGATGTACTACAAGATCTTCCGCCTGCCGGTGCTCAACTTCATCTTCCGCACCGCCGGCGCCGTGCCCATCGCCGCGCGCCACGAGGACGAGCGCATCTACGAGGAGGCCTTCCGCCGCGTGGCGCAGTACCTGAAGGACGGCGAGGTGGTGTGCATCTTCCCCGAGGGCAAGCTGACCGCCGACGGCGAGATGAACGAGTTCCGCGGCGGGGTGGAGCGGATCATCGAGGAAACCCCGGTACCGGTGATCCCCATGGCGCTGCAGGGCCTGTGGGGCAGCTTCTTCAGCCGCGACCCGGACAAGGGCTTCTTCCGCCGCTTCTGGTCGCGCGTGTGTCTGGTGGCGGGGCAGCCGCTGCCGCCGCAGGAGGCTGGGCGCCAATACCTGCAGGCGCAGGTGGCTGGCCTGCGCGGCAACGCCCGCTGAAACGAAAAAGCCCCGGCAGAGCCGGGGCTTTTTCACAGGGGTGCGAGGTTCAGATGACCTGAACTTCGTCCGCCTGCAGGCCTTTCTGGCCTTCTACAACGATGAAGGAGACCTTCTGGCCTTCCTGCAGCGACTTGAAGCCATTGCCCTGGATGGAACGGAAGTGAACGAACAGGTCGCCACCGTTTTCCTGGGTGATGAAGCCAAAGCCCTTGGCATCGTTGAACCATTTGACGGTGCCGGTCTGACGATTCGACATGGAATTACACCTTGAACGTTGTGGTTTGCTGCACGGCGTTACCGCCGCCTGTTCTGAGTTGCAAGGTGTGGGCCGGGCCGAACGAAGAGCGTCGCCGCCTTCAGGTCATCAGCCGTGACGATCCTGGCAAGCACAGTTGCCGCAGCATACCGGGACTTTTCCGGGAAAGCGACAGGACGGACGTGCCGATTTCAATGGCTTAACTTCAGCCCAACCAGGCCGCAGAGGATCAGCGCGATGCTGAGCAGGCGCAGCGGGGCGACGGATTCGCCGAACAGCAGGATGCCGAGGGTCACCGTGCCCAGCGCGCCGATGCCGGTCCAGATGGCGTAGGCGGTGCCCAGCGGCAGGTGTTTCATGGCAAGGCCCAGCAGGCCGATGCTGGCGGCCATGGCCAGCGCGGTCAGCACGCTGGGCCACAGGCGGGTGAAACCTTCGGTGTATTTCAGACCGACGGCCCAGGCCACTTCGAACAGGCCGGCGAGGAAAAGGATGAACCAGGACATGGGAGACCTCCGGGATGACTGATGGGCAGGGCCGTCCCCGTCGGTGCACCTGGCGGTGGTGAGGTCGTCCTCACGATGTGCAGTATTTTGCACAATTTGGCCCGGGCGGCAACCTGTGCCGGCGTCGCGCCCGGGCCGGCAGGCTTCAGGCGTCCTGTTCGGGCTTGTCCGTCAGGCGGCGGAACCAGCTCGACAGGGTGGCTCCGGAGATGTTGTGCCAGACGCTGAACAGCGCGCTGGGCACCGCCGCCAGCGGCGAGAAATGCGCGCTGGCCAGGGCCGCGCCGAGCCCGGAGTTCTGCATGCCGACTTCCAGCGCCAGCGACTTGCGCTGTGCCAGGGGCAGGCCGAAGGCGCGCCCGGCGAGGTAGCCGAGGAGGAAGCCGAAGCCGTTGTGCAGGATCACCACGGCCATGATCAGCAGGCCGGACTCGGCGATCTTCGCCTGGCTGGCCGCCACCACCGCCGCGACTATCACCACGATGCACACTACCGAGACCAGCGGCAGCACTTCCACCACCTTGCCCACCCGTGCGCCGAACAGGCGCTGGGCGACCACGCCGAGGGCGATGGGCAGCAGCACCACTTGGAGGATCGACCAGAACAGCTCGGCAAAGGACACCGGCAGCCAGGCCGAGGCCAGCAGCCAGATCAGCGCCGGGGTCAGCAGCGGGGCGAGTAGGGTGGTCACCGCGGCGATAGCCACCGACAGCGCCAGGTCGCCGCGAGCCAGCCAGGTCATGACGTTGGAGGCGGTGCCGCTGGGGCAGCAGCCGACCAGGATCACGCCCACGGCGATCTCCGGCGGCAGGTGCAGCAGCTGGCACAGCAGCCAGGCCACGCCGGGCATGATGACGAAGTGGGCGACCACGCCCAGGCACACGCGCCAGGGATGGCGCGCCACTTCGGCGAAGTCTTCCAGCTTCAGCGTCAGGCCCATGCCGAACATGACGATGCCGAGCATCGGCACGATCGCCGGCGCCAGCGGGCGGAACCACTGCGGCGCGAGGAAGGCCAGCACGGCGAACAGCAGTACCCAGAGGGCGAAGGTGTTGCCGACGAAGCGGCTCAGCAAGGCGATGGCGCGCATGGACGGTGGTCCTTGTCGTTATTGTTGGGCCGGCGCCATATAGGGCGCCGGCCGGGATGGGCTTAAATGCCCTGTGGGATTTCCTCGCCGCCAAGTGCTTCGAACAGCGCCGGCAGGAACTGGCCGAAGGTCAGCATCATCAGGATGAAGCTGGCGTCGAGCTGGCCGAGGGCGTCGTCGCCGCCGTCCTTCTCGGCCTGCTCCTGCAGCAGTTCCTCGAAGCGCAGGCGCTTGATCGCCAGCTTGTCGTCGAGCACGAAGCTGAGCTTGTCCGACCAGGCCAGCGCCAGCTGGGTGACCAGCTTGCCGGAGGACAGGTGCAGCTGGATCTCGTCGCTGGTCAGGTCCTGGCGCTTGCAGCGCACCACGCCGCCGTCCTCGTGGGTGTCGCGCAGTTCGCACTCGTCCAGCACGAAGAAGTCGCCGGCGGCCTCCTGGGTCTTCACCCAGTCGGTGAGGGTGGCGCTGGGCGCGACCTTGACGCTGAGCGGGCGCACCGGCAGCGAGCCGAGGGCCTCGCGCAGGGTGGAGAGCAGGTCCTCGGCCTTCTTCGCGCTGGCGGTATCGACCAGGATCAGGCCCAGCTCCGGGGCGATCGCCGCGAAGGTCGAGGAGCGGCGGATGAAGGCGCGCGGCAGCAGGCTCTGGACGATCTCGTCCTTGAGCTGGTCGCGCTCCTTCTTGTAGACCTTGCGCATCTGCGCGGTCTCGATTTCGTCCACCTTGTCCTTCAGCGCATCACGCACCACGCTGCCGGGGAGGATGCGTTCCTCCTTGCGCGCGCTGATCAGGTAGAAGCCCTGGCTGACGTGGGCCAGGGGCGCGTCGGGGCCCTTGCCGAAGGGCGCGGTGAACCCGTAGGTGGTCAGTTCCTGGCTGGCGCAGGGGCGCGCCGGCTTGCTGGCCAGGGCTTTCTCGAGGGCATCGGCATCGATCTGCAGATCCTGGGTGAGGCGGTAGACGAGCAGGTTACGGAACCACATGAGGGTCAAACTCCCGGACACAAAGGACTGCATTATTCCCACAGCGGCGGTCCAGGCCAAGCCCATGGCGTTTCGCCGGCGTTTTCCTAAGCCTTTGGAACGGCAGAAAAAAATTTTCACGCGGGGGCTTGCCAGGGTGCGAATGCCTCCGTAGAATGCGCCCCACTTCGAGAGTGAAGGGTGATTAGCTCAGCTGGGAGAGCATCTGCCTTACAAGCAGAGGGTCGGCGGTTCGATCCCGTCATCACCCACCAAACTCGAGGTCCGACGCAGCGGTAGTTCAGTCGGTTAGAATACCGGCCTGTCACGCCGGGGGTCGCGGGTTCGAGTCCCGTCCGCTGCGCCATATTCCAAGCCCTCAGGCAGAAATGCCTGGGGGCTTTGTCTTTTCCGGCTCCGGAAAAGGCCCGCGTGCGACGCCGTTCGCAACGCCTATCCTGTTAATTTTTCTATAAGTTTGCCGTGGGAACTTATCCCCCGGCAGTGGTTCCTATTGCCCATAGCCATTGGCCGCGGCGCCCTGATAAGCTCGCGGTTTCATCGAAATGCCAGCATGGCAATCAGACAAGGAATCAGCATGAAACAACATCGGTTGGCGGCAGCGATCGCACTGGTCGGCCTGGTTCTCGCGGGCTGCGATCAGCAGGCTGCCAATGTGGAGCTCAAGACGTCGGCGCAGAAGGCTTCCTACGGCATCGGCCTGAACATGGGCAAGAGCCTGGCCCAGGAAGGCATGAACGATCTGGACTCCAAGGCCGTCGCCCAGGGCATCGAAGATGCCATCGGCAAGAAGCCGCAGCGCGTCACCGATGAAGAGCTGACCCAGGCGTTCACCGACCTGCAGAAGCGTTCCGAGGAGCGCATGGCCAAGCTGAGCGAGGAAACCCTCAAGGCCGGCAAGAAGTTCCTCGAGGACAACGGCAAGCGCGAAGGCGTGGTCACCACCAAGTCCGGCCTGCAGTACGAAGTGGTGAAGAAGGCCGACGGCCCGCAGCCCAAGGCCACCGACGTGGTCACCGTGCACTACGAGGGCAAGCTGACCGACGGCACCGTGTTCGACAGCTCCATCCAGCGCGGCAGCCCCATCGACCTGCCGGTCAACGGCGTGATCCCGGGCTGGGTCGAAGCCCTGCAACTGATGCACGTGGGCGAGAAGATCAAGCTGTTCATCCCCAGCGAACTGGCCTACGGCTCGCAGAGCCCGAGCCCGACCATTCCGGCCAACTCGGTGCTGGTGTTCGACCTGGAACTGCTGGGCATCAAGGACGCCAACCAGGCCGGCGGCGAGCAGCCGCAAGCCCCGGCGCAGAACTGAGTACATTCGTACCAAGAGGACGCCCCGCTCGTGCGGGGCGTTCCTGTTTCTGCAGGAAGATGGCGCTGCCCCGCGGCTGACCAGCCGGTCGGAAAGGGCGTAGTCTGGTGCGGGATGTTACCCTTATGCACATATATGTCGCAGCCGTGGTTACGGCCGGTGCTTGACAGCGAAGGGTGATATCGAATAGCCGCAACTGTATGATTTTTATAAGGTTTCCCGAGCTGAACAAAAAATCGCCGATCTGTCTGTAGGCCGCTGGCGACGGGCTTTCCGGCGCGGAGACCGGATACTTTCAACAGAGTTATCCACAGGAAAGGTGGATAACCCAAACGTTCCCCGGCGACACCGCCGGGACGAGGTGCCCGATGAAGAAACCCGCCGGTTTCGACCGTTATCTGGCCCTGGCCGAACGCTTTCTTGCCCGGGGCCGGGTACCGGCGCTGCTGTTCGCCGTGGCGCGCAAGAGCACGCGCCTGAAGCTGGTCAAGGCCGACCTGCGCCTGCTGCAGGAACTCGCCCTGGCCACCGTGCGCGGGCAGTATCGCCAGCTCAACCCCAGGGCGCTGCTGGCCGTGGTGGCGGCGCTGCTGTATTTCCTCTCGCCGCTGGACATGATTCCCGACTGGCTGCCCGGCGTGGGCCTGCTGGACGACTTGGCGGTGCTGGCCTGGGTGGTGCGCCACTGGCAGTCCGAGCTGGATGCCTTCAAGCTCTGGCGCGACGCGCAGAGCCGCGAGACGCGCCAGTCCCTGGCGCTGCTGCCGGGGCCGGAGCGGCCGGCGCGCGGCTGAATTGCCGTCCACGCGAACCGTGCGCGGCGTCGCGATGCCAAGCGCGATGATGCGCCCGATGAGGCCGAGCGGCGTTTCATGGGCGATACTGTGAAAGGTCGGAATGCTGGGCAGGCGCCAGTGGTTGCCGTCATTGCCCGTTGAAATGCCGGCATGCAAGGAGTGTTGTCGATGAATGTGCAAGTGATCACGCGAGACGGCGAAGCGGAGTACGCCGTGCTTCCCTGGGCCGACTACCAGGCGCTGCTGGCCGCTGCCGGCGCCCGCTCCGCCCAGCCCCCGGCGGGCGCCGTCACGGTGGCGGCGCCGACCGCCTCCTGGCGCGAACTGCGCGAGGCGCGTGGCCTGTCCCTGGAGAGCGTGGCCCGCGAGGTGGGGATCAGCCCGTCCTACCTGGGGATGATCGAAAGCGGCGAGCGCGAGGTCAGCGAAGCCATCGAGCACGGCCTGCGTCGCGCACTGGGAGCGAAGTCGGAGTCGGCATCTTGAGCGTGCATATCAGCCGCAAGCATTGGCAGGGCTTGCTGGACGAGCTGGAAGACGCGCGCCGCCAGCGCCACCTGCTGACCTACCGGGCGCTGATCGAGCGCCTGCAACTGCCGACTCCGGCGATGACCACCCTGACCGCGGCCCTGGAACACCTGGCGCAGCTCGATGCCCGCGCCGGCCGGCCGCTGCGCAGCTCGCTGGTGATCAGCCAGGGCGCCAGCCGCCTGCCGCGCACCGGGTTCTTCGAGTGCGTGGAGCGCCTGGGACGCTTCTCCGGCGCTTCTGACGGCCCGGCGGCGGCGGGCTGGCATGCCGCCGAGGTGGTGCGGGTGTTTGAATTCGACTATCCGGAAGAGCCGTGAGCCGCGAGTTCGTCTGGCGCCTGCGCGCCCGCCTGTCCTACGCCGTGGCGCGACGCCTGATGGGCTGGCCCTGGCTGGTCCGCCAGCCGCGCGCCTGGCGGTGGATGCAGGGGCAGTTCTCGCGCATGGCCAATCTCGGCGACGTGGCTGCGCAGAGCTTCTACGGCCACCTGCTGCTGTTCCGCGGCCAGGGCTTCGGCGCCCGCGAGGAGGGCCTGCGCCTGCTCGCCCTGGCGGCCGCCGGCGGTGATGCCAAGGCTGCCTACCAACTGGGCGTGCAGGCCCTGCAGGGCAGCGCGCAGCGGCAGCCGGACGGTACCGCTGCGGCGCGTCATTGGGCCCAGGCCGCCGAGGCCGGTCATCCGCTGGCCGCGCGGCGCCTGGCCGAGCTCTATCGCGACGGGGCCGAAGGCCTCGCCGCCGATGCCGAGCAAGCCGAACGCTATCAGGCCCTGGCGGCGCGTCTCGGACTCTGAGCGGCTTCTATTCCAGCGTGATGACGTGCCGGCTGTAGCCCGGCACTTCCTTGGCGTGGCGCTTGGCCTCGGAGGCGATGCTCGCCAGTTGCGCCGCGTCCAGGCGCTCGCCGGCGCCGGGCTTGAGGTGCACCACGCCCACCGACAGCGACAGCAGCGGGAACTCCTGGCGCTGGCCGCGGCGGTTATAGGCGACGAAGCAGCCGGCCTGCAGGTGCTCCTGGTTGTAGAAGCGCCGGCACTGGCCCTGGAAGTCCTCCAGCAGCTGGTTGAGGCGGTTGCGCCAGTCCCCGGATGTGAATACCAGCATGAAGTCGTCGCCGCCGATGTGGCCGACGAAGTCGCAGCCGGGGTCCACCCGGTCGCTCAGGCACTGCGCCAGGCACAGCAGCACCTCGTCGCCGCGGGCGTAGCCGTAGAGGTCGTTGAAGGGCTTGAAGCTGTCGATGTCGACGTAGCACACCGCCGCCTCGCGCTCCTGCTGCAGCAGGCGGCCCAGGCACTGCTGGATGGGCACGTTGCCCGGCAGCAGGGTCAGCGGGTTGGCGTAGCGCGCCTGGCGGATCTTCAGTTCGGTGATCAGCTTGAGCACGTCGATCACCCGGCCCAGGCCGAGGTAGCGGCCGCCCTGGGTGATGATGAAGTCTTCCTCGATGCGCTGCCGCGCGCGGCTGGTGAGCAGGCGGCTGACCTGCTGCAGCGACTGGCTGCGCTCCACCGCGAGGAAGTCCTCGTTCATCAGCCGGCTGATCGGCTTGCGTGCGTATAGCTCGGTGCCGAAGGGTTTGAGCAGGGCATCGGAGAGCGCATGGCGGTGGACGATGCCCACCGGCTGCTGGTGCTCGTCGAGCACCGCCAGGGCGTTCAGGTTGGCCTGGGCGCGGAATGCTTCGAGCACCTCGGCGATCGGTGTATCGCGGCCCACCGCCGGCTGTTCCAGCAACAGCGGGCGCAGGTCGGCCTGTTCCTCGCCGTGCAGGGCGTCCGTGCGGTCGAGGTCCGGCAGCAGCCCGCGGACCTCGCGCACCGGCTGTTCCTGCGGGCGGCCGATCAGGTAGCCCTGGACCAGGTCGACGCCCATCTCCGAGAGCACCGCCAGTTCCTCCGGCAATTCGATCCCCTCGGCTATCACCTGGGCGCGGGAGGCGTGGGCCATCTTCAGGATGGAGCCAACGAACTCGCGCTTGACGCCGTCCTGGTGGATGCCGTCGATGAAGTGGCGGTCGATCTTCACGTAGTCCGGGCGCAGCTCCGACCACAGGCGCAGGCTGGAGTAGCCGGCGCCTAGGTCGTCCAGGGCGATGCAGAAGCCCATGGCGCGGTAGTGGTGCAGCGCGGTGTCGAGCAGGCCGAAGTCCTCGATGGGCGCCTGCTCGGTCAGCTCGATGACCACGTCGCCCGGCGCTATGCCGAGGGTCTGCAGCAACTGCAGGGTACGGCCGGGCTGGTGGCTGGGGTCCAGCAGTGACTCGGGGGCGACGTTGAGGAACAGCTTGCCGCCCAGCCCCAGCTCGTGGAAGCGCTGGCAGGCGCGGCGCCGGCAGAGCACGTCCAGCTCGCTCAGGCGGCCGGCGTGGCGCGCGGTGCTGAACAGCGTGAGGGGGGAGTGCAGTGGGCTGTTGGAGGGGCCGCGGGTGAGGGCCTCGTAGCCTACCAGGCGCCGCTCGGAGAGCGACACTATGGGTTGGAACAGACAATGCAGGTCGCCGTGAGCGATGATCTGGGCCAGCGCGCTCAACTGCTCGGTGACGGTCATGACGGTTCTCTGTGGGGTGAAAAGACGAAGGGCCGGTCTCCCGGCCCTTGCGCATTTCACTACTGAGTCATGACTGTTTCGTGACGACTCCGCGCTTTCAGTGCTTGGCCAGCGCCGAGCTGAGCGTCAGGTAGTCCAGCAGGATGTGCCCGGACTCGGTGAGGTAGGCGTCGTCCTGCGGCTTGGTCTTGTCGTCGTCCGGCAGGGCGTTGTCATCCTCCTGCTTGAGTTCCTTCAGCGGCTCCTGGCCCTTGGATTTGCGCAGTGCGTTCTCCATGGCCAACTGGCGGCCCTCGATGCTGCTCTGCTGGGCGCGGCGCTTGGCCTCGTTCAGGCTGACGGTCTTCTCCTTCATCAGCTCTTGGGCCAGGGCCAGGCGCTGGCGGGCGTAGACGAAGTCGGCATTGTTCGCGGTGCGCGCGTCGTGCTGAGTCTTCAGCTGGTCGAGGAACGGCTTGAAGGGGTCGCTCTGCGCCGACAGCACCGGGCGGATGGTGTCCCAGGGCATGGAGTCGGGCAGGGCGCTCTCGCCGATTTCCTTGTCGTCGACGATGGACGGGTAGCTGATGTCCGGGATCACGCCCTGGTGCTGGGTGCTCTGCCCGGAGACGCGGTAGAACTTGGCCAGGGTCAGCTTCAGCTCGCCGTGGTTGAGCGGCTGGATGGTCTGCACGGTGCCCTTGCCGAAGGTCTGGCCGCCGACGATGAGCGCGCGGTGGTAGTCCTGCATGGCGCCGGCGAAGATTTCCGAGGCCGAGGCCGAGAGGCGGTTGACCAGCACGGTCATCGGCCCGGTGTAGAAGGCCTGGCCCTCGTCATCGTTGAGCACGTCGACGCGGCCGTCGCTGTTGCGCACCAGCACGGTCGGGCCCTGGTCGATGAACAGGCCGGTCAGCTCGGTGGCTTCCTGCAGGGAGCCGCCGCCGTTGTTGCGCAGGTCGATGACGATGCCGTCGACCTTGTCCTTCTGCAGCTCGCCGATGAGCTTCTTCACGTCGCGCGTGGTGCTCTTGTAGTTCGGGTCGCCGGCGCGGTAGGCCTTGAAGTCCAGGTAGAAGGCCGGCACGTCGATCACGCCGAGCTTGTAGTTGCGGCCGTCGTGGTCGAGGGTGATTTCCGACTTCTTCGCCGCCTGGTCTTCGAGCTTCACCGCCTCGCGGGTGATGGTGACGATCTTGCTGGTCTGGTCGTTCGGCGCGTTGGTGGACGGAATCACTTCCAGGCGCACCTGCGAGCCCTTCGGCCCGCGGATCAGCTTGACCACCTCGTCCAGGCGCCAGCCGACCACGTCGACCATCTCGCCCTTGCCCTGGGCGACGCCGATGATCTTGTCCGAGGTGGCGATCTGCTTGCTCTTCTCCGCCGGGCCCGCCGGCACCAGGCGCACGACCTTGACGTAGTCGTTATCGCTCTGCAGCACCGCGCCGATGCCCTCCAGGGAGAGGCTCATGTTGATGTCGAAGTTTTCCGCGCTGTCCGGCGACAGGTACTGGGTGTGCGGGTCGTAGGTCTGCGCGAAGGCGTTGATGTAGGCCTGGAAGATGTCTTCGCTGCGCGTCTGCTCCAGGCGCATCAGCTGGTTCTTGTAGCGCTTGGTCAGCTGTTCCTGGATGGCCTTGTCGTCCTTGCCGGCGATCTTCAGGCGCAGCACCTCGTCCTTGACCTTCTTGCGCCAGAGGTCGTCGAGCTCGGCGCTGTTCTTGGCCCAGGGCGCGTTCTCGCGGTCGATGGTCAGGCTCTCGTCGACCTTGAAGTCGATCTTGTCGACGCCCTTGCCGAGCATCGCCAGGGCGAAGTCCAGGCGCTCCTTGAGGCGGTCCAGGTGACGTTTGTAGATGGTGAAGCCGGGGTCCAGCTCGCCGCTCTTGAGGAAGTCGTCGAACTGGGTGCGCCAGGGCGTGAACTGGGCGATGTCGCCGGCGGTGAAGTACATCCGCGACGGGTCCAGGGCCTTGATGTAGGCGTCGTAGATCTTCGCCGAACGGTCGTCGTTGAGCGGCGGCTTGCTGTAGTGATGGCGCTTGAGCAACTCGACGATGTTGAGGCTGGCGATCACCTGGTCACGGTCCGGCTGCAGGCCGTCCCAGGAGTTCTGGCCGGCGGAGGGCGCGGCGAACGAGGACAGGGCGCTGGCGCCGAGGACCAACAGCAGGGCGGTGCGGGGCAGAAATCGCTTCATGCTTAATCGACTGGGTGCGGAGTTATGACGCATATTAGGCCGTATCTGGCGTCGCCGGGTTCCAAGCTTGTCGAGATTGGGCTCTGGCGCGACGAGCGAAGAGAAAGGCCCGACCGACGTGGTGCGGGCCGTGCAAGCACTATGGAGGTAGCGTGAACGCATTGCAAGGTATCGAAGGGCGGGTGGAGTGGGCCGAGCGCGCCGCGCCGACCTGCGGGGCTGGGCAGGTGCGCATCCGCGTGGCCGCCGCCGGACTCAACCGCGCCGACCTGCTGCAGCGCGCCGGGCTCTACCCGCCGCCGCCGGGGGCCAGCGACGTGCTCGGCCTGGAATGCGCCGGGGTGATCAGCGAAGTGGGCGCCGGCGCCACCTGGCAGGTGGGCGACCGCGTCTGCGCGCTGCTGGCCGGCGGCGGCATGGCCGAGGAAGTGGTGGTCGACGCCCGCCACGTGCTGCCGGTGCCCACCGGCCTGTCGCTGGCCGAGGCGGCGGGATTGCCGGAGGTGTACGCCACGGCCTGGCTCAACCTGTTCCAGCTGGCGGGCCTGCAGCCGGGCGAGAAGGTCCTGCTGCACGCCGGCGCCAGCGGCGTGGGCTCGGCCGCCATCCAGCTGTGCAAGGCCTTCGGCAGCCCCTGCTGGGTCAGCGTCGGCTCCGCCGACCGGCTGGCCTACTGCGAGGCCCTCGGCGCCGAGGGCGGCGTGCTGCGCGGCGAGGGCCTGGAGTCGCTGCGCGACTTCGCGCCCTTCGACGTGATCCTCGACCCGGTGGGCGCCAACTACGCGGCGCTCAACCTGCAGGTGCTGCGCCAGGACGGCCGCTGGGTGGTCATCGGCCTGATGGGCGGACGCAAGGCCGAGCTGGACCTGGCGCTGCTGCTGGGCAAGCGCATCCAGCTGACCGGCTCGACGCTGCGCAGCCGCGACGCCGACTTCAAGGCGCAATTGATCGCCGAGCTGGGCACCCGCGTCTGGCCGCTGTTCGCCAGCGGCCAGCTGCAGCCGCGGCTGGAACGCCAGTTCGCCGCCAAGGACGCCGAGCAGGCCTTCGAGGCCCTGGCCAGCAACCAGGTGCAGGGCAAGGTGGTGCTGCTGGTCGACGAGAGCCTGGCCTGACGGGCGGTTCCGCACGGTGTTTGTCCTGAATCTGTAGGAGCGGATTCATCCGCGATCCGGCCGACGGGCCGGCTCCGGCATATCGCGGACGGAGTCCGCTCCTACGACCGTGCTTTCCTGGAGGTGTAGGAGCACCTGTCTTGCGCAGAGGTGCTCTTCGTAGGATGGGTTGAGCTTGCGAAACCCATGCTGTCGTGGCGATGGGTATCGCTTCGCTCAACACCATCCTACGACGGTACTTCTGTAGGCGCGTCCTCAGCGCCAGGCGAGGATTTCCCAGCCGTGCTTTTCCGCCTCGCCGCGCAGCACCGGGTCGGGGTTGACCGTGTGCGGGTTGCCGACGCGGTGCAGCAGCGACAGGTCGTTGCGCGAGTCGGAATAGAAGTGCGCGGCGGTCAGCGGGTTTTCGTCGCCGCCCAGCCAGTCGAGCAGGCGGATGATCTTGCCGTCGCGGTAGGTCAGCACGCCCTGGGTGCGGCCGGTGTAGTGGCCATTCACTACCTCCAGGTCGATGGCCAGCACGTCCTGGATACCGATGCGCTCGGCGATCGGCTGCACCAGGTGCACGCCGGAGGCGGAGATCACCAGCGGGCTGTCGCCGGCGGCGCGGTGGCGTGCCAGGGTGCGGCAGGCGTCGTTGTAGATCAGCGGTTCGATGACGTCCTCGACGTAGGCCTCCACCTCCCGCTCCACTTCCTCGACGCTGCGCCCGGCCATGGGCTCCAGGCTGAAGGCCATGTAGGCCTCCATCGACAGTTCGCCCAGGGCATAGCGCGCCATCAGCTCGGCGTCGCGGCGGATGAAGGATTCGCCGTCGACCCAGCCCAGCTCGGCCATGCGCCGGCTCCACAGGCTGGCGCAGTCGCCGTCGATGAGGGTTTCGTCAAGGTCGAAGATCACCAGGGCCATCAGGCCACCTCCCGGATGCTTTCATGATCGATCGCCAGCGCCAGTTGGCTGCCGGCCGGATAGAGACGTTCCGCGCTGCGGTTGAGCACGTCCACCGTGAGTTCGACGCCGTTGGCCCGCACCCGGTAACGGATGACGTTGCCCAGCAGGCTGTGGGACAGCACCTGGGCGGCGATGCCGTCGCCCGCGTCCAGGCTCAGGCGCAGGGATTCCGGGCGGATCGCCACCTGCCCGGTGAAGGGCCGGCCGAGCAGGCGGCCGGCCTGCTCGGCGTCGAGCAGGTTGTAGTTGCCGATGAAGCCGGCGGCGAAGGCGTCGGCCGGCGCGGTGTAGAGGGTTTCCGCGTCGCCGCTCTGGACGATGCGCCCGGCATTCATCAGCACGATGCGGTCGGACAGCGTCAGCGCCTCCTCCTGGTCGTGGGTGACGAACACCGTGGTCAGCTGCAGCTCCTGCTGGATGCGCCGGATCTGCTCGCGCAGGTGCTTGCGGATGCGCGCATCCAGCGCCGACAGCGGCTCGTCGAGCAGCAGCAGGCGCGGGCGGGTGACCAGTGAGCGGGCCAGGGCCACGCGCTGGCACTGGCCGCCGGAGAGCTGGTGCGGGTAGCGCGCGGCGTACTGGCCCAGTTCGACCATCTCCAGCACCTCGGCCACCCGGCTGGCGGCCTCCGCGGCCGGCACCTTGTGCATGCGCAGGCCGAAGGCGACGTTCTGCTGCACGGTCATGTTGGGGAACAGCGCGTAGCTCTGGAACACCATGGCGATGCCGCGCTTCTGCGGCGGCAGCGGCACCAGGTCCTGGCCGTCGACCAGGATGCGCCCGCTGTCCACCGCGGTGAGCCCGGCGATGCAGCGCAGCAGGGTGGACTTGCCGCAGCCGCTGGGGCCGAGCAGGGTGACGAACTCGCCGCGCCGGGCGGCGAAGTCGATGTCCTGGAAGACCTGGGTGTCCCCGAAGCTCTTGTCCAGGCGTTCGACGCTGAGGAAGCTCATGTGCGGTCCTTGTTCAGGCGGTTGGCGGCCCAGGTCAGCAGCAGGATGAAGAGGAAGTAGGAGACCACCACCGCGCTGGTGTAGTGGCCGCTGCTGTTGCGCATGTTATTGAGGAAGACCTGCAGCGTCTCGTAGCGGGTGCCGACCAGCAGGTTGGCGAAGACGAACTCGCCGATGAGGAAGCTGAAGGACAGGAACAGCGCCACCATCAGGCCCTTGCGCAGGTTCGGCAGCACCACCAGCAGGGCCGCCTGCCAGGTGCTGGCGCCCAGCAACTGGGCGGCGTCCATCAGGTCGTGCAGGTTGATCGCCTGCAGGTTGTTGCCGATGGCCCGGTACATGAACGGCAGGGCGATGGTGAAGTAGCAGCCGATGAGGATCCAGGGCGTGCCGGTCAGCGCCAGGGGACCTGCGGCATACAGCTGCAGCAGGCCCACCGAGGAGACCACCGGCGGCACCGCGAAGGGCAGCAGGATGAGCACGTTCATCAGCGCGTCCAGGCGCGGGAAGTGGTAGTGCACCACGAACATCAGCGGCAGGATCAGCAGCACGCTCAGCAGCAGCGCGCCGAAGCACACCAGCAGCGACTGGCCGAAGGCGGTGAGGAAGCGCGGGTCGGTCCACAGCGCCAGGTACCACTTCAGCGTCAGGCCGTCGGGCAGCACGCTCGCCGACCACTGGGTGGCCAGGGAGTAGAGCAGGGTGGCGGCCAGCGGCAGCAGCAGGATCAGGAACAGGGCCCAGACCACCAGCCGGTGGTACAGCGGGCTAGCGTTTCTGGACATGGTAGCTCCGCCGCAGCAGCCACTGGTGGGCCAGGGTGATGACGGTCATCAGCCCGACCAGGATCATCGCCAGGGCGCTGGCCATGTTCGGGTCGAGGAAGACGTCGCCGGAGACCAGGCCGGCGATGCGGATCGGCACCACGTTGAAGTTGCCGGTGGTCAGCGAGTAGACGGTGGCGTAGGCGCCCAGGGCGTTGGCCAGGAGGATGACGAAGGTGCCCAGCAGCGCCGGCGTCAGCACCGGGATGCCGATGTGCCGCCAGAACTGCCAGTGGTTGGCGCCCAGCAGCGCCGCCGACTCGCGCCAGTCCTCGCGCAGGGCATCGAAGGCCGGGTAGAGCAGCATCACCCCCAGGGGAATCTGGAAGTAGGTGTAGAGGATGATCAGGCCGGTCTTGGAATAGAGGTTGAAGTCCTCGATCAGCCCGGCCTGCTTGAGCAGCAGGGTGATGGCGCCGTTGAAGCCGAGGATGATGATGAAGGCGAAGGCCAGCGGCACCCCGGCGAAGTTGCTGGTCATGTTGGCGAAGGCCATGACGAAGTCGCGCAGGCGGCTGTCCACCTGGCGCAGCGAATAGCTGCCGAGCACGGCGATGGCCAGGCCGATCAGGCTCGACCACAGGGAAATCTCCAGGCTGTAGCGGATCGCTTGCAGGTAGAAGGGCGAGGCGAATATCTCGGCGAAGTTGCCCAGGCCCCAGGCGTCCTCGCTGCGCAGGCTGTTGATCGCCACCCACAGCAGCGGGGCGATCTGGAAGGCGAAGAAGAACAGCGCGAAGGGCAGCAGGCAGAGCAGGGCCAGGCGCTTTCCGCGGTTCGCGCTCATGGCCGCAGCAGTCCTTGGCAGACCGGCTTGTCGTGGGGCGCGCCGAGGATTTCGCAGAGGCTGCCGCACAGCTCGACCTGGCGCGGGCGCACCTGGTCGTCGAGGCTAAAGGCCTCGCCGAAGACGAACAGCGGCACCTCGCGCTCCTCGGGGAGGATGCCGCCGTGGGTATGGTCGTCGTTCATGCCGTGGTCGGCGGTGACCATCACCTGGTAGCCGGCGGCCAGCCACTGGTGCAGGTATTCCGAGAGCAGCACGTCGGCCTGGCGCGCGGCGTTGCGGTACTGGGCACTGTTCAGGCCATGGCGGTGGCCGGCGTCGTCGATGTTCATCGGGTGCGCCAGCAGCACGTCGGGCTTGTGGCGGCGGCGCAGGTGCTCGGCGTCGGCCAGCAGGTGCGAGTCGGGGTAGTGGTCGGTCCAGTAGAAGTGGCCGAACTGGATCGGCAGCGCCGCGTCCTCGGTGTGGCGGTCGCGGGCCGCGTCGAAGGGCGAGCGGTTGTACAGCTCGCTGACCCAGTGGTAGGCCGCCGCCGCGGTGCTCAGGCCGGCGTCGCGGGCGTAGTGGAACAGGCTGCGCTCCTTCGACAGGCGCGACACCTGGTTGTGCAGGATGCCGCTGTCGATCGGCGCGACGCCGGTGAGCAGGCATTCGTAGAGCGGCCGCGACAGCGACGGCAGCTCGCACTGCAGGCGGTAGAGGCGGCCGCGGCCGGCGTTGCAGAGTGCCTGCAGGTGGCCCATGCAGTCATGGGCGACGCCGTAGTTGAGGCCGTCGAGAATGACCAGGATGACGGGACGGGACATCGTAGCTGCCTGTGTCGGGGAAACCGGAACGGGCGCCCCCGGCCATGGCCGGGGGCGGTGCCGCGTTACTGCATGTTGATGATCACGCTCTCCTGCCACATGCGCGGCAGGCGCTTGGAGGTCGCTTCCCAGGCCTGGCCGTCCTTGATCGGCTGGGCCTTGGCGTACTGCTCGTTGGGCAGCAGCTTGGCCTTGACCTCGGCCGGCAGTTGCAGGTGCTCGGCGCGGATCGGCCGGGCGTTGCCCTTGGCCAGGTTGATCTGCCCGGCGTCGCTGAAGATGTACTCGCGGGCCAGCTTGGCGGCGTTGGGGTGCTTGGCGTACTTGTTGATGATGGTGGTGTAGCCGGAGATCACCGAGCCGTCGGAGGGGATCAGCACCTCGAAGCGGCTGGGGTCGATCTGGTCGCGGTAGCTCAGGCCGTTGAAGTCCCAGACGATGCCGACTTCCACCTCGCCTTTCTCCAGGGTGTTGATCACCGGGTTGGTCAGCGACAGGCGGCCCTGCTTGGCCAACTGGGCGAAGAACTCCAGGCCCGGCTTGATGTTCTTCTCGTCGCCGCCGTTGGCGATGGCCGCGGCGAGCACGCCGTTGACCGCCTGGGCCGCGCTGCTGACGTCACCGATGGTGACCTTGTACTTGCCCTTGAGCAGATCGGCCCAACTGCGCGGCACGTCCTTGACCAGTTGCTTGTTGACGATGAAGGCGATGGTCCCGGTGTAGGCCAGGGCCCAGTGGCCGTCCTTGTCCCTGGCCCAGTCCGGGACCTGGTCCCAGGTGCTCGGCTTGTAGGGCTGGCTGACGTCCTGTTGCACGGCGATGGGGCCGAAGGCGGCGCCGACGTCGCCGATGTCGGCGCTGGCGTTCTCGCCCTCGGCCTTGAACTTGGCCAGCTCCTGGGCCGAGCTCATGTCGGTGTCCATGTGCTTGAGCCCGTACTTGCTCTCCAGGTCCTTCCAGGTGTCCTTCCAGTTCGCCCAGCTGTCGGGCATGCCCACGCTGTTCACCTGGCCTTCCTTGCGCGCGGCCTGTTCCAGCGCCTGCAGGTCGGCCTCGGCGGCCATGGCGGTCGCGCTGCCCAGGGCAATCGCGGTTCCCAGCAGTGAAGCAAGCAAGCGTTTCATTCGGTGCTCCTTCGGTCATCGGGTTTGGCAGTCGGGCCCACGCCCCGGCAAGGGCGCGGCGCGTCGCTGGTCTAGATCAGCAAGACCCAGGCCAATCTACGAAGCGGGCATGACAATTTCGTGTCCGGGCGGCGGCATGGGGGTCAGCAGGCGGCGCCCGGATACAGCCTAGACCATGCACAAGACCTTGATGCGACGGGGCTATGCCGGGCCCGGGAGCTGGCATGGGGCCTGCTTGCCATGGCATTGTCACCGGACGGTCACCGGCGATTCCTACAGTGGAAGCTGCCGCCGGTTGCGGTGAAGTGCCCCAGGTTGGGGCTGGTCTAGTCCAAAAGAGGGAAACAGCATGCGCGACGAGGCGCTACCGACGGTGACGGCGATCTGCCGGGCGCTGCTGGAACAGATCGACAGCGGCCTGCTGCCGGCCGGCGGCAAGCTGCCAGCGGAGCGGCGCCTGAGCGAGCTGTTCGACACCACGCGCATCACCCTGCGCGAGGCGCTGACGCAGCTGGAGGCCCAGGGCCTGATCTACCGCGAGGAGCGCCGCGGCTGGTTCGTCTCGCCGCCGCGGCTGCTGTACAACCCGCTGGTGCGCAGCCACTTCCACGCGATGGTCGCCGGCCAGCAGCGGGTGCCGGCCACCGAGGTGCTGTCGGCGCGCCAACTGCCGGCCAGCCCGGCGATCTGCGCGCACCTGGAGCTGCCGGCGCTGTCCAGTGTCTACCAGATCCGCCGTGCACGAAGGGTGGACGGGCGGCTGGTGCTGTACGTGGAGCACTACCTGAACCCGGCCTACTTCCCCGGCATCCTCGACAACGACCTGCGCCAGTCGCTGACCGATCTCTACGCCAGCCGCTACGACATCCGCTACGGCCGCGTGCGCTTCGACATGGTCCCCACCGCCCTGCACGGCGAAGCCGCCAGCGCCCTGCGGGTGGCCGAGGGCAGCCCGGCGCTGCGCATCACCCGCATCAACCGCGACCAGCACGGCCGGGTGATCGACTGCGACCTGGAGTTCTGGCGGCACGATGCCATTCATGTGAGCGTGGAAGTGCCGGATTGAGGGGAGGGCTCTTCGTAGGAGCGAGCTTGCTCGCGAACCTGGCTCTTCATGCGTTTGGCCGACCTTCGCCCCCTCTCCCCAGCCCTCGGCTGCGCGCCCCGCCCTGAAGGGAGAGGGAGCTTGTCCGTGCCGAGAAGAGGCCTGGTTTCAGCCGACAATCTCTGTGCTAGCCGGCTAACTCCAAACTATCCAAACACACCGAACGGTCCCCTCTCCCTTCAGGGAGAGGGTTAGGGAGAGGGGCGGACTTATCCCCGAGTGCCTAGGTCAAGGGTTCGCGAGCAAGCTCGCTCCTACAAAAATCAACGCGAACGTCAGCTCTTGCGTTCCGGATTCCACTCCGGATAGGCGGGAGCGTCCGCACCGTCAGTCAGCCAGGGACGGTCGTGGGAAGTCCAGATGTGCCGGGCCGGTCGTGCGCCCGGATCTTCGTCGAGGGTGCCCACCCGGAGGATGACGTGGGCCTGGCCGGCGCGCTCGGCGACCAGTTGGCTGCCGCAGCGCGGGCAGAAGCGCCGCAGCTTGCCGGGGGAGGATTCGTAGGCGGCGACCAGTTCTTCCCCGCGGGTCCAGCGGAAATGTTCGCGCAGGACCCCGGCGGTAGTGGCGTAGGCCGCCGCATGGGCCTTCTGGCAGGTACGGCAGTGGCAATGCGCGATCGGCATGTCCAGGCCATCGACCTCGTAGCCGATGGCTCCGCACAGGCAGCTGCCTTTCAGGCTCATGGTTTTTTCCTCAAGGCAACTCGGCGCTTCCGTAGAAGGCCCCCAGCACCTTGGCCAGGTAGCGCAGGTCGTGGCTACCGGCCAGTTCGCGGATGCTGTGCATGGCGAAGGTCGGCAGGCCGATGTCGACGGTGCGCACGCCCAGCTGGCTGGCGGTGATCGGGCCGATGGTGGAGCCGCAGCCCATGTCGCTGCGGGTCACGAAGCTCTGCACCGGCACTTCGTTTTCCAGGCACAGGTGGCGGAAGTAGCCGGCGGTCTCGCTGCTGGTGGCGTAGCGTTGGTTGCTGTTGACCTTGATCACCGGGCCGCCGTTGAGCAGCGGGCCGTGGTTGCCGTCGTGCTTGTCGGCATAGTTGGGGTGCACGCCGTGGGCGTTGTCGGCGGAGACCAGCAGCGAGCGCTGGATCACCCGCACGAAGGCGTCGCCGTCGGGCAGCAGGCGGCGCAGCACCTGCTCCAGGAAGGGGCCGTCGGCGCCGCAGGCCGAGCAGGAGCCGACTTCCTCGTGGTCGGTGCAGACCAGCACCGCGCTCTGCTCGTCGCCGCTGTCCAGCAGGGCTTCCAGGCCGGCGTAGCAGGACAGCAGGTTGTCCAGGCGGGCGCCGGCGATGAACTCGCCGCCCAGGCCCACCACCGCGGCGCGCTGGGTGTCGTAGAAGCTCAGTTCGTAGTCGAGGATGGCGTCGGCGATGATGCCGTGCTCGTTCTGCAACTGTTCGCCGAGCAGGTCGCGGAAGTCGCGGGTCTCGCCGGCGGCCAGTTGGGCGAGGATCGGCGGCAGTTCGGTCTGCGCGTTGATCGCCCAGCCCATGTTGGCCTCGCGGTTGAGGTGGATGGCCAGGTTGGGGATCACCGCGATGGGTGCGCGGAAGTCGATCAGGCGGCTTTCCACCTTGCCGGCCAGGCGGAAGGTGACGCGCCCGGCCAGGGACAGGTCGCGGTCGAACCAGGGCGCGAACAGGGCGCCGCCGTAGACCTCGACGCCCAGCTGCCAGTAGCCCTTGCGGGCCAGTTCCGGGTTCGGCTTGACGCGCAGGCAGGGGCTGTCGGTGTGTGCGCCGACCAGGCGCAGGCCGTGCTCCAGCGGGGCGTTGCGGCCGAGCTTGAAGGCGATCAGCGAGGAGTCGTTGCGCGTCACGTAGTAGCGCCCACCGGCCTCGGTGCGCCAGGCGTCGCGCTCGTCGAGGCGCTGGTAACCGGCCTCCTCGAGGCGCCGGGCGAGGCTGGCGGTGGCGTGGAAAGGCGTCGGCGAGGCCGCGAGGAAATCGATCAGGCCCTGGTTGAGATCTGCACGCATGGGAAACTCCGGACAACGATGGGCGGAAGTTTATCGCAAATGGTGGGGGCGGCGGGGCTGTGGCTATGCCGGCGGGGATTCATCGCGGACTCCGTCCGCGATTCGCGCGCAGGGCGCGCTCCTACAGGGGAATGGCGTGGGTGGGGCGGCGTAGGAGCGGATCTCATCCGCGAATCGCGCCGGATCGTCCGGCTATCGCGGACAAGGTCCGCTCCTACGGGGGACGCCATGCCTCATGGTGAGTTGTAGGAGCGCGCCCTGCCCGTGATTCGCGCGCAAGGCGCGCTCCTACAGGGGAATGGCGCAGGTGGGGTAGTGTAGGAGCGGATCTCATCCGCGAATCGCGCCGGGACGTCCGGCTATCGCGGACAAGGTCCGCTCCTACGGGGGCACCATGTCTCATGGTGAGTTGTAGGAGCGGGCCCTGCCCGCGATTTCGCGCGCAGGGCGCGCTCCTACAGGGGAATGGCGCGGGTGGGGCGGCGTAGGAGCGGATCTCATCCGCGAAACGCGCCGGGACGGCCGGCTATTGCGGACAAGGTCCGCTCCTACGGGCGCCGTGCCACCACGGCGAAAATATGCCAGTGCTTGGTACCACCGACGGCGGTATTGCCTTGCCACTCGTGTTCTTCGAAGCGCAGCGTTTCCCAGCCCTGGAAAAGGGCTTGCGCGGCTTCGCGGGTGTGGAAGCTCATGCCGTCGCGCCCCTGCCACTGGTCGCGCTCGCCGAAGAAGTGCCCGGCGAACAACCCGCCACGCTCCAGGGCAGCCTCGATGCCTTGCCACAGGCGCGGAAAATCGGCAGGCGGGCAGAAGGGCAGGGCGAAGCTGCTGTTGATCAGCTGCGCGTTGGGCAGGGCGGTGTCCTGGAAGCGTTCGCAGCGGGTTCGCAGGCGTTCGGCCTGGCCTGTGGATAAACCTTCCGTCAGGTGACGCAGGCCGGCGGAGTTGCTGTCGATCGCCAGCACCCGCCAACCCTGGCGCAGCAGCTCATGGGTATCGCGTCCCGAGCCGCAACCCAGATCCAGGGCCTGGCCGGGCACTCCGTGCCAGTGCTCCAGCGCCTGCAGCAGCGAGGGATGGGGTGGGACGCCGCGGGTTGCCTGGTGGAAGTCTTGCCGGTCCATGGCGGTTTCCGCTCAGAACGGCGCAGGCGACTCGAAGCGCAGGCGCTCGCCGCTCTGCGGGTGGGTCAGGCACAGCAGGCTGGCGTGCAGGCACAGGCGGTCGCGCAGGGCCAGGGCTTCGCCTTCGGCGTAGAGGCGGTCGCCGAGCAGCGGGTGGCCGATGGACAGCATGTGCACGCGCAGCTGGTGCGAGCGGCCGGTGATCGGCGTCAGCTCGACTCTTGCGTACTGGCCGCAGCGTTCCACCACGCGCCAGAAGGTCAGGGCGTGGCGGCCGTGCTCGTGGTCGACGATGTGCCGCGGCTTGTTCTCCGGGTCGTAGCGCAGCGGCAGTTCGATGCGCCCGCTGTCCCGTTCCGGCTCGCCCCAGCACAGGGCGGTGTAGGCCTTTTCGGTCTCGCGGTCGTGGAACTGCCGGGACAGCTCGCGGTGGCTGTCGGGGTCGCGGGCCAGCACCATCAGGCCGGAGGTTTCCCAGTCCAGGCGGTGGACGATGCGCGCCTCCGGGTAGCCGTTTTCCTGCAGGCGGGTGACCAGGCAGTCCTTGTTGTCCTCGGCGCGGCCGGGCACCGAGAGCAGCAGGGTGGGCTTGTTCACCACCAGCAGGGCGGCGTCCTGGTGGACGATCTGGATGTTCGACAGCGGCATGGGGCCTCGACAGCGGCTAGAAATGACTGCGGCGGCCGAGGCCGCCGCAGTTCACTCCGGGAACGATCAACGTTCCGGCAGAGTGATGTTGAGTTCCAGGATCGAGCAGCTGCCCTGGTTGGCCAGTTCCACCTGGACCTGTTCCTGGTCGATCGGCACGTATTTGCGGATCACTTCCAGCAGGTCTTTCTGCAGCTGCGGGAGGTAGTCCGGTTGCGAACGGTTGCCGCGCTCGTGGGCGACTATGATCTGGAGTCTTTCCTTCGCGATGGACGCGCTGTTCGGCGCTTTCCGGCTGCGAAAGAAGTCTAAAAGGCTCATTCACGTCCTCCGAACAGTCGTTGCAGGAATCCTTTCTTCTGCACATCGAGGAATCGATGTGGCATCTCTTTGCCCAGCAGGCGGTCGACCGCGTCGCTGTAAGCCTGGCCGGCGTCGCTCTGCTCGTCGAGGATGACCGGCACGCCCTGGTTCGAGGCCTTGAGCACGGCCTGCGACTCGGGGATCACGCCCAGCAGGCGGATCGCCAGGATTTCCTCGACGTCTTCCACGCCGAGCATCTCGCCCTTGGTGACGCGCTCGGGGTTGTAGCGGGTCAGCAGCAGGTGTTCCTTGATCGGCTCCTCGCCCTTCTCGGAGCGCGCCGACTTGCTGGCCAACAGGCCGAGCATGCGGTCGGAGTCGCGCACCGAGGAGACTTCCGGGTTGGTCACGACGATCGCCTCGTCGGCGAAGTACATGGCCAGGTGGGCACCCTTTTCGATGCCGGCCGGGGAGTCGCAGATGATGTATTCGAAGTTCTGCTTGAGTTCTTCCATGACCTTGCCGACGCCTTCCTGGGTCAGGGCGTCCTTGTCACGGGTCTGGCTTGCGGCCAGGACGAACAGGTTCTCGAGGCGCTTGTCCTTGATGAGGGCCTGGGTCAGCGTGGCTTCGCCGTTGATGACGTTGACGAAGTCATAAACCACGCGGCGTTCGCAGCCCATGATCAGGTCGAGGTTACGCAGGCCCACGTCGAAGTCGACGATGACGGTCTTGTGGCCGCGCAGGGCCAGGCCGGTGCCGATGGCGGCGCTGGTGGTGGTTTTACCGACGCCACCCTTACCGGAAGTGACTACGAGGATCTTGGCCAAGGTGATTCACCCCAAAGAAAAAACGAAGAGTTCTGGTCCCTGAAATTCGCGGCAGTATCCGTTAAAGGCGGGTGATGTTCAACACGTCTCCCGACAGGCTGACGTGTACCGCCTGCCCCCATTGCGGACTGCGCCTAAGGTCTTCTGCCACCTTGTAATTCCCGGCGATCGAGACCAGTTCGGCGCCCAGTTGCTGACAGAAGATTCGCGCGCTGGTGTCGCCCTTGACGCCGGCCAGGGCACGACCGCGCATCGGACCGTATACGTGGATGTTGCCGTCGGCCAGAAGTTCCGCACCGGGGCTCACGGGGGCGAGCACGATGAGGTCGCCGCCGGCGGCGTAGATCTGCACGCCGCCGCGTACCGGGGTGGTCACCAGTTTAGTCGGACGGACGGCCGGGGCGGCGGGTTCGGCAGCCTTTTCAGAGGTCTTTTCAGGGGCTTTTTCAGGCGCCTTGTCCGCCGTCTTGTCGCCGGCCTTGTCGATGGCTTTTTCGACCACCGGTTCGGCCAGCTTCTCGCTGCGCGGGCGGCGCACTATGCCTTCGTTCGCCGGGGCCGCCGCGGCGTCCCTGGGTTCCAGCGGGCGGTCGCGGGAGCCGGAGGGCGGCAGCACCGGGATGTCCAGCATGGTCGCCAGGCGCAGGTCTTCCTCGCGGTTGGCGCGGATGGCCAGGGTGCGCAGGCCGTGGCGGCGGCAGATGTCCAGCACGCCCTGCAGGTCGAGCTGGCCCTCGCCGCCGGGCAGCTTGTCCAGGGCCAGCACCAGCGGGGTGTCGCGGAAGAAGTTGGGAGCCTGGGCGACCTTGTCGGCGAGCTGACGGTCCAGGCGCGACAGGTCGTTGTGCGCCAGTTCCAGCACGGTGACGGCGAGCATGCTGCCCTTGAGCTGGAAAACGGGATCTTGGTCGAGGAGGTCGGCTTGGCTCATGGTCGCACTGCATCGCTAAATGGCCTCGACTTATAGCGAACCCTCCCGGCAGCCGCAAGCCTGGCGCGGGGCCAGGTGCGATAGTGGCACCGCAGCGGCGGCGCAAAGGCGACGCTCGCGGTAGAATGCCGCCTTTGCCCGTCATTCCCGGAATCGTTCATGGACCGTCCCAGCTTTCGTGCCGCCTTCCTCCATCCGCGCTACTGGCCGCTGTGGCTGGGCCTGGGCGCGCTGTGGCTGGTGGTGCAGCTGCCCTATCCGGCGCTGCTGGCGCTGGGGCGCGGCCTGGGCGTGCTGATGTACCGCGTGGTCGGCAGCCGCCGGGCGATCGCCGCGCGCAACCTGGAGCTGTGCTTCCCCGAGCTGTCCGCCGCCGAGCGCACCCGGCTGCTCAAGGCCAACTTCGCCTCCACCGGCATCGCCTTCTTCGAAATGGCCATGAGCTGGTGGTGGCCCCGGGCGCGGCTGGCGAAGCTCGCCCATATAGAAGGTCTGGAGCACCTGCGCCAGGCCCAGGCCGAAGGCAAGGGCGTGATCCTCATGGCCATGCACTTCACCACCCTGGAGATTGGCGCGGCGCTGCTGGGCCAGGTGCAGACCATCGATGGCATGTACCGCGAGCACGACAACCCGGTGTTCGACTACGTGCAGCGCCGCGGCCGCGAGCGGCACAACCTGGACGCTAGCGCCATCGAGCGCGAGGACGTGCGCGCCATGCTCAAGGTGCTGCGCGCCGGGCGCGCCATCTGGTACGCCCCGGACCAGGACTACGGCGCCAAGCAGAGCCTGTTCGTGCCGCTGTTCGGCATCCAGGCCGCCACCGTCACCGCCACCACCAAGTTCGCCCGCCTGGGCCGTGCGCAGGTCATGCCCTTCACCCAGACGCGCCTGGCCGACGGCTCCGGCTACCGCCTGGTGGTGCACCCGCCGCTGCAGGACTTCCCCGGCGAGAGCGAGGAGGCCGACTGCCTGCGCATCAACCAGTGGGTGGAAGCCGAGATCCGCCAGCAGCCCGAGCAGTACCTCTGGGCCCATCGCCGCTTCAAGAGCCGCCCGGAAGGCGCGCCGAAGCTCTACGACAAGCGCTGAATGCGGCGGCGGGCTTTACCGCGGCGAGCGGCGCTGCATACTCAAATGCAGGACGCATCCAGGACTCCGGTCGTGACTGAATCTGCCGTTCCCCCATCCCCCCAGGCCGTCACCGGCCTCATCCTCTCCGGCGGCGGCGCCCGCGCCGCCTACCAGGTGGGCGTGCTGGCGGCCATCGCCGAGCTGCTGCCGGAGGGCGCGGCCAATCCCTTCCCGGTCATCGTCGGCACCTCGGCCGGCGCCATCAACGCGGTTGGCCTGGCCTGCGGCGCGCTGTCCTTCCGCGAGGCCATCCACAGCCTGACGCGGGTGTGGAAGGGCTTCCACACCGGCCAGGTGTACCGCGCCGACTTCACCGGGGTGCTCGGCCAGGCCCTGCGCTTCCTCGGCCACAGCCTGCTGGGCCTGGGCCGGCGGCGGCCGGTGGCGCTGCTCGACAGCACGCCGCTGCGCCACCTGCTGGCCCGCGAGATGGACTTTTCCGGCATCAGCGCCGCCCTGCAGCAACGCAAGCTGCGCGCGGTGGCGGTGACCGCCTTCGGCTACGACTCCGGGCAGGCGGTGACCTTCTACCAGGGCCGCGCCACCATCGAGCCCTGGCTGCGCCACCGGCGCATCGGCGTGCCGACGCGGCTGCACCTGGAGCACCTGCTGGCCAGCTCGGCGATCCCGCTGCTGTTCGCCCCGGTGCGCATCAAGCGCGAGTTTTACGGTGACGGCGCGGTCCGCCAGCAGGCGCCGATCAGCCCGGCGCTGCACCTGGGCGCCAACCGCGTGCTGGTGATCGGCGTCAGCGGCAACCCGACGAACAACGGGCCTGACGAGGGCGCCGCCGACCTGGCCAGCGGGCGGCCGCCGACCCTGGCACAGATGGGCATCCACCTGCTCAACAGCACCTTCATCGATAGCCTGGAAGGGGATATCGAGGTGCTGCAGCGCGTCAATTACCTGGGCTCGCTGGTGCCCCAGGAGCGCCGCTGCCACGAGGCCGGGCTGCGCGAGGTGGAAGTGCTGCTGGTGTCGCCATCGCGACCGCTGGACGAGATCGCGGCCAAGCACCGCAAGGAACTGCCCTGGGCGGTGCGCCTGTTCCTGCGCGGCCCGGGCGCGACTCGGGCGAGCGGGGCGGGGGTGTTGAGCTACCTGCTGTTCGAGCGCGGCTATTGCCACGAGCTGATCCGCCTGGGCTACAAGGATGCGATGGACAAGCGTGCGGAGCTGGTGCGCTTTCTCGGGCTGGAGGAGCATTGTCTGTAGGGGAGGGGCGTGGAGAGGATCTCGGACGGAGCCCGCTCCTACGCTTCAGGCAAACACGTAACTGCCTTGCAGGCCGCACCGGAGCGCTCTTCGTAGGAGCGAGCTTGCTCGCGAACCGCATGGCACGGCGTTTGTTCGCGAGCAAGCTCGCTCCTACGAAAAGCCATGCTCGCCTGCAACGTAGGAGCGGACCTTGTCCGCGATAGCCGGAACCACCGGCGCGGTTCGCGGATGAGATCCGCTCCTACGCTGCCCCACCCACGCCGTAACCATGTAGGAGATCCATCCGCGACCCCGGCGGTTCAGACCGCCAGCACGCCATCCCGGTAATCGCGCAGGGCCTGTTCGATCTCTTCGCGGCTGTTCATCACGAAGGGCCCGTATTGCACGATCGGCTCGTTCAGCGGCTTGCCGGCCAGCAGCAGGACTCGCGCGCCCGTGTCGCTGTGCAGTTTCACCGCGTCGCCTTCGCCCAGGCGCGCCAGGCGGTTGGTGCCGACTTCGCCGCCGCGCTCGGCCTGCACCTGCAGGCTGCCTTCGTAGACGTACAGCAGCGCGCGGTGGCTGGCCGGCAGGTTGAGGCCGATGTCGGCGCCGGCCGGCAGCTTCAGGTCGTAGTAGTGCGGTTCGGTGTCCGGGCGCTGCACGGCGCCGTCGAGCTGCACCTGGCCGTCGTTGAAGCGCCCGGCGATCACGGTCACTTCCACGCCGTTGGCGGTGGTGGTGCGCGGTACGTCTTGCGGCTCGATGTCGCGGTAGCCGGCCGGGCCGAGCTTGCTCTTGCCGGGCAGGTTCAGCCACAGCTGGAAGCCGCGCATGGCGCCTTGCTCCTGCTCGGGCATCTCGCTGTGGATGATGCCGTGGGCGGCGGTCATCCACTGCACGCCGCCGGGCTTGAGCAGGCCTTCGTTGCCCAGGTGGTCGCGGTGGCGCATGCGTCCTTCGAGCATGTAGGTCACGGTCTCGAAGCCGCGGTGCGGGTGGTCGGGGAAGCCGCCGATGTAGTCGTCGGGGTTCTGCGTGTCGAACTGGTCGAGCATCAGGAAGGGATCGAAGCGTTCGATGCCCGGGCCGCCGATCACGCGGGTCAGGCGCACGCCGGCGCCGTCGGAGGCGGGGCGGCCGATGTGCAGGTCGATCAGGTTGCGCAACTGGGTCATGGGGGACCTCCTCGTTCAGGCATGGAGGCCATGGTAGTCGCGCTGATTGAATGAATGGTTGCGAGTTTTGCGGGCCGAATATCGAATTTGTCGATATTCGGCCCGCCCCACTCATTCGCCGATCTGCAGCTTGCGCGCCTCGGTATAGAAGTAGCGAAGCTTCTCGTACTCGAAGGGCGTGTTCATCTGCCCGTAGCGGAAGCTGTTGCTGTAGCGCCGGTCGATGACCTCCAGGGTGGGGATTTCCCAGTAGTCGCCGCTGGCGCTGGCCACGCCCAGGTAGTCCACCTGCTGGCCGGCGACGAAGTCGGTGACCAGCCCGCCGGTGTCGCGCAGGTTGGACGGGCCGAGGATCGGCAGCATCAGGTAGGGGCCGGCGGGCACGCCGTAGAAGCCGAGGGTCTGGCCGAAGTCCTCGGGCTGCCGCGGCAGGCCCATGCGGGTGGCCGGGTCCCACAGGCCGAGCACGCCGAAGGTGGTGTTGAACAGCAGCCGCGCGGTGGTGTTCATGGCCCGCTTGCCCTTGAACTGCAGCAGGCTGTTGAGCAGGCTCGGCACCTCGGCGATGTTGCTGAAGAAGTTGCTCACGCCGCTGCGCACGAAGCGCGGGGTGACGTACTCGTAGCCGTGCACCACGGGCAGGAACACCCACTCGTCGAAGCGGTAGTTGAAGTGGTAGACGCGGCGGTTCCACGACTCCCAGGGGTCGTAGACGTTGAGCGCGCTCAGGGTGGCGCGCTCGAACTCGCGCTGGTCCAGGCCGGGGTTGAACTTGAGCGCGTCCAGCGGGTGCTTGAAGCCGTCGGCGTCGGGCGCCAGCTGCACCTGCTTGGCGGCTGAGGGCGGCACGGCGGGCGCCGGGCCGAGGTCGGAGGCATTGTCGGCGTGGGCCAGCGCGCTGCCCAGCAGCAGGGCCAGCAGCCAGGGGGATCGGCGGGTCATCTAGCGCTTTCCTGTGTCGGCGGCGGCCTGCAGCGTGGCGTCCTGGCCGCGGAAGAAGTCCAGCATGTCCTGGGCGTTGACCCGGTAGTTGAGGTTGCCGCAATGGCCGCCCAGCGGGTACAGCGTCAGCCGGTCGCCGAAGGTGCGGCGCAGGAAGCCGATGTCGCCGGGGCCGAGGATGACGTCGTCGGCGTTGTGCATCACGGCGATCTTCGGCGTCTCGTGCAGGTACTGCTGCAGGGCGTACAGGCTGGTCTGCTGGATCAGCTGCGGCAGGCTGCCGCCGCCATGGCGCTTGCGCCACATGGGGATCAGCTGCTCGACCATGTAGCAGTCGAAGTCGCATTGCAGCGCGCGCTTGAAGAAGGGTTCCAGGCTGGTGCCCTCGTTGATCGGGTAGTGCGGCGGGGTGACCAGCCCGCGCTGGTTGATCAGGTCCGAGGTGAAGGCGATGTCGGCGGAGGAGAAGCGGAAGGTCGTGCCGATCAGCATGGCCATCTCTTCGTTGGTCAGGTGCTGCCTGGAGTGCTGGAAGTCATAGAGGAAGGCATCGTTGAGGTCGATGTAGCCCTTCTGCTGGAAGTAGCGCGTCAGCTTGCCGAGCACCAGCTGGTAGTAGGTCCTGGAGTCGGTGATGCCCTTGACCTGGGTCTGCACCAGGCGGTCGAGGTTGCTCACCGAGGTGTAGAGGTTCACCGGCGGGTTGAGCAGCAGCACGCGCTTGAAGTTGAAGCTGCGGCGGGTTTCGTCGAGGTGGCTGACGAAGGCCGCGTGCAGCGCGCCGAGGCTGTAGCCGGTGAGGTAGTAGCCGGTGATCGGCAGGCTCGGGTGCTGGGCGCGCACCGCCTGCATCACCCGGTACAGGTCGTCGGCGTCGTCGGGGCTGTAGCCGGGGGTGGCGCGCATCGAGGCGCCGGCCATGAAGTCCCAGCTGGTCGGCGAGGAAATCTGCACCACGTGGTAGCCGGCGCCGTAGAACAGGCGCTTGAGGTATTCCGGGGTGCTGCTGAGGTAGCTGGCGCCGGTGCCGGCGATGATGAACACCAGCGGCGCCGGGTGGTCCTGGCGGGCCAGGCGGTAGTGCAGCTTCTTCACCGACCAGAAGTTGTCCGGCAACTGGAACTCGCGTTCCGGGCGCAGCTTCAGGGCGTAGTCGTGCTGGTCGATGTCGGCGTCGTCCGGCAGCTGCGGGCGCAGCTCCGCCGGGGTGGTGGCGATGGTCGCTTCGAAGGGGTTGCCCAGGGGGTAGCCGTAGCTGGCCGGGTCGACATCCCTGGCGAGCGCCGGACCTGCGAAGCCCATGACGAGGCTGCCGAGCAGGGCAGCCACGCGCGTAAGCAGAGGCATGGGGTGGATTCCTTTCAGTAGGACGCGAAATGCAGTGAAACCGAGCACTCTGACAAGTGCAAGTTCTACAAGTGCTGTAGGACGCGTCCGGAATCCTCCTGGGCGGCCGTTCAGTCGCGCCGGCCGAGGCGGGCGAGGGCGTCGCCGGTCAGGCGGTAGGCGGTCCACTCGTCCAGGGGCACGGCGCCCAGGCTGCGGTAGAAGCCGATGGCCGGTTCGTTCCAGTCCAGCACCGACCACTCCAGGCGCCCGCACTTGCGTTCCACCGCCAGGCGCGCCAGTTCGGTCAGCAGCGCCTTGCCCAGGCCCACGCCACGGGCGCTGGGGCGCACGTAGAGGTCTTCGAGGTAGATGCCGGGCTGGCTCAGCCAGGTGGAGTAGTTGTGGAAGAACAGCGCGAAGCCGGCGCCGACGCCGTCCACCTCGCCGATCAGCACCTCGGCGTAGGGGCGCGGGCCGAACAGGTGCTCGTGCATGCGCCCGGCGTCGGCCTTGTTCTCGTGGGACAGGCGTTCGTACTCGGCCAACTCGGCGATCAGTTCGAGGATCAGCGGGACGTCGTCGGGGCGGGCGGGGCGCAGCTGGATGCGGGACATGCTCATCTCCTGGTGAAGCGGACCGCCGAGCATGCCGTGCCGGCCCGGTGCTGGCAACCTCGGCGGTGCGGGATGCGCAGCTGCTGCAGCCGCCCACGCCAGGGGGCTGCGCCTCTTGCATCGGCCCCCGCGCTGGTTATGCTGGGCGCCCTTCGCCCGTGGAAGTGGCGCCATGCCTTCACGTTCATCGCTGATCCTGCTCTGCCTCGTCGCGCTCTGGCTGGCCGCCTGCTATGGCGTGCGCTTCGGCCTGCTGGAAAACGGCAGCTGGGTGGACGTGTGCGCCGACGATGCGGCGCTGTGGGCGTGCCAGGCGCGCTCCGGACTGGGCCTGCTGATCCATTTCGGGGTGTTCGGCCAGGCGGCGTTGGCGGCGTCCGTGCCGGCCTTTCTGCTGCCAGGGCGCATCGGCTGGTGGCTGGCGGCCCTGGCGCTGTTCGTCGGCCTGCTGGCGCTGGTGTTCTACAGCGTGAGCATGGCGGTGTTCGCCGTGGTGCTGGCCGGGCTGCGCCTGGTGCGCCAGCCGCGCCCGGCGCGGGCCTGAGTCAGGCGGCCGGCGCCGAGGCTGCGGCCGCCACGCACCTTTCCTGGCGCAGGCCGCGCCACAGGGCGCCGGCGAGCAGCAGGGCGATCCCCGCCCAGATCAGCGCCTGGCGGTTGCCCAGCCCTTCCAGCACGAGTTGCGGGACTATGCCCGCGGCGATCAGCAGCGCCAGCAGGCCGGCCTCGCGGCGTGGCGCGGTCGCCGGCCGGCAGAGGTAGACCAGCGCCGGGAACAGCAGCGCCGCGTTGGGGAAGTTGCGGTAGCGCGCGTCGAACACCAGGGCCAGCATCCACACCGCGCCGGCGAAGCCGCTGGCCAGCAGCCACCAGCCGCCGCGGGTCTCCAGCCAGGCCAGCAGGCGCGCGCGCCAACCGGCCCCGGCGCCCAGCGCCAGGGAGAGGTGTGCCAGCACCAACAGGTTGAGCAGCACCAGGTACGCCGCCCACAGCCATTCGTCGAGGAAGGTGCAGATCACCTGGGCCTGGGCGCCCCACAGGCCGACGCAGGCAGCGCCGAGGGCGGCAGCCAGTGGCTGCAGCAGGGCGTCTCGGGCGCGGGCCGGGCGACCGCCGAGCAGCAGCGCGGCGCCCCACAGGGCTAGCGACAGTGCCAGCCAGCGCGGCCAGTCCGGCTGGTTGGAAACCGGCCCGGCGAGCACGTTCTTGTCCTGCCGGTCGGCGTCGAACAGGCCCCAGTAGCCACCCACGGCGCCCTCGATACGGCGCTTCCACGGCTGGTCGAAGGCCTCGATCAGGTTGTAGCGCCAGCCGTGCTCCTCGGCCAGGCGCACGAAGTCGCGGATGTAGCGCGCCTCGTTGACGCGGCTGGGCAGGGCGGTCTGGCGCTGGCGGCCCTCGCTGGGCCAGCCGGTCTCGCCGATCAGGATGGCCTTGCCGGGGAAGGCCTGGTCGAAGCGCCGGCGGATGTCCGCGACGTGCTCCAGGGCGCCGTCGATGCCGCTGGGCTGGTTGTCCCAGTAGGGCAGCAGGTGCAGGGTGATGAAGTCGACGCCGCCGGCCAGCTGCGGGTGCTTGAGCCAGTATTCCCAGACCTCGGCATAGGACACCGGCTGGCGCACCTGGCTTTTCACCCGCGCCAGCAGGCCGTCGAGGTACTTGCTGGTGACTTCCTGGCGCAGCAGCGTCTCGTTGCCGACGATCACCGCCTGGACGACGTCGGGGTAGGCGTTGGCCGCCGCTATCAGCTTCTGCACCTCGCGTTCGCTGTCGGCGGGGATGGCGTTGATCCAGGCGCCGAGGATCAGCTTCAGGCCATGCTTGCGCGCCAGCTCGGGAATGCCCTCCAGGCCGCTCATGGAATAGGTGCGCACGCAGGTGAAGCGCGTCGCCAGCAGTGCCAGGTCGGCGTCCATCTGCGCCGGGCGCAGGGTGAAGGGCTGGTCGAAGGGCGACTGGTCCTTGCCGAAGGGGCTGTAGGAGGCGCACTGCAGTTTGTGCGTGGGGCCGGCCGCGTCGGGCAGGACGATGGCGCGGCCCTGCAGGTACCAGGTGGCGCAAAGGGCCAGGGTGGCCAGGAGCAGACCGAGACAGTAGGCTGAAAAAGGATGGCGCTGGAATCTGGGCATGGGCGCGGTGCTTGCGAGCAGGTCGCGCATCTTAGCAATGCCCCGCCTCCGGCGTCTGTGCAGACGAGCGCGGGATGGCTCTCTGGCATCAGTGGGGGACACGAGCATGTCGTAAATGCTCCGTGGTTGTCGCAATTGGACAGTCGTTGTCGCGTACCGGCAGGTTGCGCGTCGTTCTCGGAGCAGCCCGCCAGCCCCTCGCGCCGATGATGGAGGGGCGGCCAAGACCGTCCCGGAGCGCTCGTTCCGGTGAACCTAGAACAAGGGGAGACTCTTATGCGAATGATGCGACGACTGATGGGCCTGGGTGCGGGGCTCGTGCTGTCGGCGGCAGCGGGCCTGGCCGGTGCGGCGGCCAAGCCGGAGATCACCATCGGCTACGTGGATGGCTGGTCGGACAGCGTGGCGACCACCCACGTGGCCGCCGAGGTGATCCGCGAGAAGCTCGGCTACCCGGTCAAGCTGATGCCGGTGGCGGCCGGGATCATGTGGCAGGGCGTGGCCCGCGGCAAGCTCGACGCCATGCTCTCGGCGTGGCTGCCGGTGACCCACGGCGCCTACTACGAGAAGATGAAGAGCCAGGTGGTCGACCTGGGCGTCAACTACCCGGGGGCGAAGATCGGCCTGATCGTGCCGGAATACGTCAAGGCCAACAGCATCGAAGACCTCAAGGCGATGAAGGACGACTTCGGCAGCCGCATCGTCGGCATCGACGCCGGCGCCGGGGTGATGCTCAAGACCGACCAGGCGATCAAGGACTACGGCCTGGACTACAAGCTGGTAGCCAGTTCCGGCAGCGGCATGATCGCCGAGCTGACCCGCGCCGAGAACGACAAGAAGGCGGTGGCGGTGACCGGCTGGATTCCGCACTGGATGTTCGCCAAGTGGAAGCTGAAGTTCCTCGATGATCCGAAGAAGGTCTACGGCGAGGAAGAGCACGTCGACAGCGTGGCCAACCCGGCGCTGGAGAAGAAGGCCCCGGAAGTCTGGGCGCTGCTGAAGAAACTGCAGTGGAAGGACGGCGCGGAGATCGGCCAGGTGATGCTCGCCATCCAGGACGGCGCCAAGCCTGAGGAGGCTGCCAAGCAGTGGGTGGCCAGCAACCCGGATCGGGTGAAGGAGTGGACGCAGTAGGGCTTTGCCTGGCCTGGCGGTAGGTTGCTGCTGGGGCTGGTAGAGGTTGTGAGGAGAGCCGCTTCTCTTTTTGGGGGAGCGGCTTTTTTGTTTGGGGAGTGGGGGGCGGTGGTTGTGGTGTTGGGGTCAAGAGCGCCCTCTCCCCAACCCTCTCCCGCAAGCGGGAGAGGGGGCTGTTCGGAGTGGGTGGGGAGTTTGGAGTCATCCTGGAACGCCTAACCCTACCCCGTCATTCCCGCGAACGCGGGAACCCAGTGACGGCCAGGTTCGCGAGCAAGCTCGCTCCTACGAAAAGCAAAAGCACGTCCGCTCTGGCTTTTGCTTTTGGGATTTCCAGAGAAACCTCCGCGCACTCCGAAACGCCCCTTCAGAAGGCCGAGCGAAACCGGCGCTCAGGAGGTCATGCGACATGGATGTCGCGAGAGCCCCGCGGGCTACAGGGACGTACCCTCGGGGCGGGCCTCCGTGGCGGGGGAATTCGTGAGGGTAGCCCGGCTTTATCGGGCCCGTATGTCGGGGCAAGCCTTTTTGGTTCCTTTTGTGGCGTTTGACAAAAGGGACTCGCCCGAGGGGGCGAAACGAGAAATCTCCGCAGACTCGGAGCGGCGCGCTACACCGAGCCCCAACTCAAAAAAGTCTCTGGGTTCCCGCATTCGCGGGAATGACGGTGGTGGGAGGATGGCGCCTGACCGACGCATCGCTCAGGACAGCCCCCTCTCCCTTCAGGGAGAGGGTTGGGGAGAGGGCGCTCTCAACCCCAACACCGCAGCCACCGACAAACCCCATTCGCGAGCAAGCTCGCTCCTACAGACATCCCCACCAAGACTCCGCCACTCCCACGCCGAAGGCTCTAGAAAGCCCCTCCCAGCCCGCTACGACTAAAGTCGTCTGGAGGCCTTGCACCAGAGTCCTAAAGTGGGGATCGACGACATCCGCGTCATCCCCCGCTGTGAGGACAAGAACAAAATGAACGACAGCATCTACCAGCGGATTGATACCAATCCGCGCTTCAAGGAACTGGTGGCCAAACGCGAGCGATTCGCCTGGCTGCTCTCACTGATCATGCTGGGCCTGTACGTGGCCTTCATCCTGCTGATCGCATTCGAACCGCAAGTGCTGGGCACCAAGGTGAGCCCCGATTCCTCGGTGACCTGGGGCATTCCCATCGGCGTCGGGCTGATTCTGTCCGCCTTCGTCCTCACCGGCATCTACGTGCGCCGCGCCAATGGCGAGTTCGACCGCCTGAACCAGGAAGTCCTCAAGGAGGTCCAGCAATGATCGCCCGCCTGTTCGCGGCCCTCGGCCTGGCCGCCTTCGCCCCCGCCCTCTGGGCCGACGCCCTGACCGGCGACGTGCAGCGCCAGCCGATCAACGTCTCGGCGATCATCATGTTCGTCGCCTTCGTCGGCCTCACCCTGTGCATCACCTACTGGGCCTCCAAGCGCAGCAAGTCGGCCGCCGACTTCTACACCGCAGGCGGCAGCATCACCGGCTTCCAGAACGGCCTGGCGATCGCCGGCGACTACATGTCCGCCGCGTCCTTCCTGGGGATTTCCGCGCTGGTGTTCACCTCCGGCTACGACGGCCTGATCTACTCCATCGGCTTCCTCGTGGGCTGGCCGATCATCCTCTTCCTGATCGCCGAGCGCCTGCGCAACCTCGGCAAGTACACCTTCGCCGACGTGGCCTCCTACCGCCTCAAGCAGAAGAACATCCGCACCCTGTCCGCCTGCGGCTCGCTGGTGGTGGTGGCCTTCTACCTGATCGCGCAGATGGTCGGCGCCGGCAAGCTGATCGAACTGCTGTTCGGCTTGAACTACCACGTCGCCGTGGTCATGGTCGGCATCCTGATGGTGCTCTACGTGCTGTTCGGCGGCATGCTGGCCACCACCTGGGTACAGATCATCAAGGCCGTGCTGCTGCTGTGCGGCGCCTCCTTCATGGCGATCATGGTGCTCAAGCACGTCAACTTCGACATCAGCGCGCTGTTCTCCGAAGCCATCAAGGTGCACCCCAAAGGCGAGGCCATCATGAGCCCCGGCGGCCTGGTGAAGGACCCGATCTCGGCCTTCTCCCTGGGCTTCGCGCTGATGTTCGGCACCGCCGGCCTGCCGCACATCCTGATGCGCTTCTTCACCGTCAGTGACGCCAAGGAAGCCCGCAAGTCGGTGTTCTTCGCCACCGGCTTCATCGGCTACTTCTACATCCTGACCTTCATCATCGGCTTCGGCGCCATCGTGCTGGTGAGCACCAACCCGGCCTTCAAGGACGCCGCCGGCGCCCTGATCGGCGGCAACAACATGGCCGCCGTGCACCTGGCCGACGCCGTGGGCGGCAGCCTGTTCCTCGGCTTCATCTCCGCGGTGGCCTTCGCCACCATCCTCGCGGTGGTCGCCGGCCTGACCCTGGCCGGTGCCTCGGCGGTGTCCCACGACCTGTACGCCAGCGTGCTCAAGGGCGGCAAGGCCAACGAGAAGGACGAGCTGCGCGTGTCGAAGATCACCACCGTCGCCCTGGGCGTGGTCGCGATCATCCTCGGCATCCTGTTCGAGAAGCAGAACATCGCCTTCATGGTCGGCCTGGCCTTCTCCATCGCCGCCAGCTGCAACTTCCCGGTGCTGCTGCTCTCGATGTACTGGAAGAAGCTGACCACCCGCGGCGCCATGATCGGCGGCTGGCTGGGCCTGATCACCGCGGTGGTGCTGATGATCCTCGGCCCGACCATCTGGGTGCAGATCCTCGGCCACGAGAAAGCCATCTACCCGTTCGAATACCCGGCGCTGTTCTCCATGGCCGTGGCCTTCATCGGCATCTGGTTCTTCTCCATCACCGACAAGTCGGCGGCGGCGGACGAGGAGCGCGCACGCTTCTTCCCGCAGTTCATTCGCTCGCAGACCGGCCTGGGCGCCAGTGGCGCAGTAGCCCACTGATGCCTCGCGGCTGACTTGACGAAGCCGGAGGCTCGCCTCCGGCTTCGCCTTTTACGCACTGCCACAAGGGGCTCGCGATGCCCGAGAGCTTCAACTTCTCCGCGCCGCCGTTCGATCAGCTGCGCGTGAGCGAGCGCCAGGCCTTCGCCGAGGCCCTGAGCGTCGCCTACTACACCAGTGGCGAGACCGTACTCGAAGCCGGCGCCGCGGTGCCCTGCCTGTTCATCGTGCTCAAGGGCGTGGTCGAGGAGCGCGGCGAAGATGACCGGCTGTTCGCCCAGTACGCCGGCGACGACCTGTTCGACATCCGCGGGCTGTTCTCCGGCAGCAGCAAGCACGACTACCGCGCGGTGGAGGAGAGCATCCTCTACGAACTGCCGGCCAGCACCTTCCACCAGCTGTGCAGCGACAACCCCGGCTTCGCCCGCTTCTTCCAGGCCGACCTCGCGGCCAAGCGCCAATTGGCGCGGCGCGACGGGCAGAACCTGGCCGAATTCATCCTCACCCGCATCGCCCGCGAACACCTGCTGCCGGCCATCGAAGTGGACGCCGGGCTGCCCCTGGGCGACGCCGCGCGCCTGCAACTCAGCCATGGCGCCGATGCCCTGCTGGTGCGCAGCGGCGGCGAACTGGGCATCGTCACCCGCACCGACCTGATGCGCGCGCACTTCCGCGACGGCCGCGCCGAGGACGAGGCCATCGGCCCGCTCGCCCACGGCCCGCTGGCCAGCATCGAGCTGGGCGATTTCCTGTTCGACGCCATGATCCTCATGACGCGCCTGCGCATCGAGCGCGTCGCGGTGCACGAGGACGGCGAAGTGGTCGGCCTGCTGCACCTGACCCAGGTGCTCAGCCTGTTCTCCACCCACTCCCACGTCCTGGCGCTGCGCATCGCCCGCGCCGAGACCGAGGAGGAGCTGCGCGGCGCCGCCGAGACCCTGCACACCCTGATCGCCACCCTGGCCGGCAACGGCATCCGCCTGCGCTTCATCATGCAACTGGTCGGCGCGCTCAACGAGCAATTGCTCGAACGCCTCTTCGAACTCTTGATACCGGCGCCGCTGCGCAGCCGCTGCTGCCTGGTGGTGATGGGCAGCGAAGGCCGCGGCGAGCAACTGCTCAAGACCGACCAGGACAACGCCCTGATCCTCGCCGACGATTTCCCCCAGGAACAGGCCCTGGCGCTGATGCAGCGCTTCAGCGATGCGCTGCTGGCCTGCGGCTATCCGCCGTGCCCCGGCGGCGTCATGGCCAGCCACGCGCAGTGGTGCAAGCCGCTGGCCGCCTGGCAGCGCGAGCTGAACACCACGGCCCTGGAAGGGCGCCCGGAACAGCTGCTGCGCCTGTCGATCCTCATCGACGCCTGGCCGGTGGCCGGCAACCGCCAGCTGTTCGACGGCCTGCGCCAGGGCCTGCTGGGCTTCGCCGCGGACGGCGAGCGCTGGCTGGCGGACATCGCCGTGGCGGCCCTGCAGTTCGACACTCCGCTGACCTTCCTCGGCCAGCTGAAGACCCGCGAGGAACACCTGGACATCAAGCGCGGCGGCATCTTCCCCATCGTCCACGGCTGCCGCGTGCTGGCCCTGCGCGAAGGGCTGGAGGCGCGCGGCAGCCTGGCCCGGCTGGACGCGCTGAAGGCGCACGGCGTGCTCGACGAGGGCCTGGCGGAGAACCTTGCCGAAGCCTTCGAGCTGTTCCTGCAGCTGCGCCTGACCCAGCAACTGGCCGGCGAGCGCGATGGCCGCCAGCAGGGCCTGGACGTCGCCCGCCTGAGTCGCCACGAGCGCGATATGCTGCGCTTCGGACTGCATGCGGTGAAGAAGTTCAAGCAGAGCCTGGAACGGCAGTTCCACCTGGAGAGCCGATGAACGCCCTGGTGAAGATTCCCGACCATCACTGGTCCGGCTGGCGCCGCCGGCTGTACTGGTGCCTGCACGCCCCGGAGGAGGCCGAGGAGATCGTCTCCCTGGACCTGGAGACCACCAGCCTCGACCCGCGCAAGGCGGACATCCTCAGCATAGGCGCGGTGCTCATCCGCCGCGGCAAGCTGGTGCTCGGCGAGCGCCTGGAGCTGCTGGTGGAGCCGCCGGCCAGCCTCGACGGCGAGTCGATCCGCATCCACAAGCTGCGCCGCGCCGACCTCGAAGGCCAGTTGCCGCTGGACGAGGCGCTGCGCCGGACGCTGGCCTTCATCGGTGACCGCCCGCTGCTGGGCTACTACCTGTCGTTCGACGTCGCCGTGCTGCGCCGCCACCTGCGCGAGCGCCTGGGCGAGGCCCTGGGCAACCCGCGCATCGAGGTCTCCGCGCTGTACCAGCGCAAGATGGCGCGGCGCTACCCGGACCTGCACCTGGACCTGCGCTTCGACACCCTGGCGCGTACCCTCGGCATTCCCGTGGAAGGCCGCCACACCGCGCTGGGCGATGCGCGCAGCGTGGCGCTGATGTTCCTGCGCCTGCGCAAGGGCTCGCTGCCCGACCTGCAGCACTGAGCCCGCGGCGCAGAAAAACTGAATCCCGGCGTTGCGACGCCAGTCCCAATAGCAGGTGGGCAGCCCGTGCGCTGCCCGTTCCGCGGACGCGGGCCGGCAATGCTGGCGTGCCGTCCGACTGCCTACGGGAGGCGCTCCATGGGAACCATTCTGCTGGTCATCTTCATCCTTCTGCTCATCGGCGGCCTGCCGGTGTATCCCTATTCGCGCAGCTGGGGCTACGGGCCCTCGGGGATCCTCGGTGTGGTCCTGGTGGTGCTGCTGGTCATGCTCCTGCTGGGCTACGTATAGCGTGAACCCTTCGCGGTCCGCCGCTGGCGCAAGGTGCGCAAAGTGATCCAGGACACAGCCCGCCGTCCTCCCACGCCCTACCATGATGGCCTTTTGCAGGACGGGGGAAAGGGAATGCTCGGAGTCGTACTGGTCGCCCTGGGCAGCCTGTGGCTGCTCGGCCAGTTGCTCAGTGGCCTGGTGGCGCTGCCGGCGGCGGACTGGTTGGCGCGGGAGAGCGATCCGCAACGCTACTGGCAGTTCGTCTATTTCGCCCCGGCCCTGCTGCTGGCGCTGGGCTTCTTCCTGTTGCGCTACCGCGTGCATTCGTTCGCCGGCCTGCGCCGCGAGAAGGTCAATTGCGCGGCCTTCGTGCTGATCTTCGCGGGCGTCGCACTGGTTCTCGGGAAGCTTTCCTGTCTGCTGCTTCCATTGTTCTGAAGGCTGCGCCTTACCTGGCTGTGGCGCCGGTTTGCCGGCGCCATTCAGCAGCCTGATTAAAGCGCAGCGCGGGCGGGGCCTTGGCTACACTGCCGGACAATTCCCCGGACAAGACAAGGCAACCCCCCTATGCAAAACCGCATGATGATCACCGGCGCCGGTTCCGGCCTGGGCCGCGAAATCGCCCTGCGCTGGGCCCGCGAAGGCTGGCGCCTGGCCCTGGCCGACATCAACGACGACGGCCTGGCCGAAACCCTGCGCCTGGTGCGCGAGGCCGGCGGCGACGGCTTCACCCAGCGCTGCGACGTGCGCGACTACAGCCAGCTGACGGCGCTGGCCCAGGCCTGCGACGAGAAGCTCGGCGGCATCGACGTCATCGTCAACAATGCCGGCGTGGCCTCCGGCGGCTTCTTCGAGGAGCTGTCGCTGGAAGACTGGGACTGGCAGATCTCCATCAACCTGATGGGCGTGGTCAAGGGCTGCAAGGCCTTCCTGCCGCTGCTGGAGCGCAGCAAGGGGCGCATCGTCAACATCGCCTCCATGGCCGCGCTGATGCAGGGCCCGGCGATGAGCAACTACAACGTGGCCAAGGCCGGCGTGGTGGCCCTGTCGGAAAGCCTGCTGGCCGAGCTGAGCCTGGTGGACGTGAAGGTCCACGTGGTCTGCCCGTCGTTCTTCCAGACCAACCTGCTGGACTCCTTCCGCGGCCCCAGCCCGGACATGAAGAACCAGGTGGGCAAGCTGCTGGAAGGCTCGCCGATCAGCGCCGCCGACATCGCCGACTACATCCACCAGGAAGTCGAGCGCGGCAGCTTCATGATCCTGCCCCACGAGCAGGGCCGCCTGGCCTGGCAGGTCAAGCAACAGAACCCGCAGGCGATCTACGACGAGATGACGCGCATGGCGCAGAAGATGAAGGCCAAGCAGCGCAGCCTGGCCTGAGTTTTCGCACCGCTTCGGTGCAAGCGAAAACAGCGCTTGCCCAGGGCGGTGCAAAAGCGTAGTTTTGCTTCACCGGCCTGCCTGCCGATGTAAGTTGGACCCCAGTGAAAGCCCCGCCTCCATCGCGGGGCTTTTGCTTTTCCGGGCCAGGCCACGCAACATTGCTGCCCGGCGCTTCCGTGGCGCCTGCGCCTGTGCTAGAAGGCAGCGTCGTCCAGAGGGAGTCTCACCGTCTTGCAGTCCGAATCCATCGTCTATGGTTGCATCCGCGACTGGCCCGGCGACTCCATGGAGCGGCGCCTGCGCCGCGCGGCCAACCGCAAGGTGCTGGACAGCCTGCCGATGGGCGAGGCCTGGCCGTTCCTCGGCCGCGAGATGTTCAGCCGCTGCGAGCAGGAAGGCGCCGGCCTGTACCAGTCCCAGGTGATCCACTTCGGCGCCAGCTACCCGGCCATCGAATACGAGTGGAACCTGTGGGTGGAGCAGTTCGAGGCGCTGCTCAAGCGCCTGTACTGGGCCAGCGCGGTGGTGCACCTGGAAACCGAACTCAACGGCTGCCACACCTTCCGCTGGGAATCCGAACGCGGCTTCCACAGCCCCCAGGAAGGCGACCTGCGGGTACGCTGCGCCTGGGAGCGCGAAGGCGGCCTGCGCGGCTGAGCCGCCAAGGAAAGCGAGATGCTCAACTACCTGTGGTTCCTCCTGGCCGCGTTCTGCGAGATCGCCGGCTGCTACGCCTTCTTCCTCTGGCTGCGCCTGGACCGCACGCCCCTGTGGATAATTCCCGGGCTGTTCAGCCTGCTGTGCTTCGCCCTGCTGCTGACCCGCGTCGAGGCGGCCTATGCCGGGCGCTCCTATGCGGCCTATGGCGGCATCTACGTGGCGGCGTCGCTGTTCTGGTTGGCCTATGTGGAGAAGAGCCGGCCGCTGTGGAGCGATTGGCTGGGCGTGGCGCTGTGCATCGTGGGGGCGAGCGTGGTGCTGCTGGGGCCGAAGTTGGCGCCTTGATGGGGGCTGGCTTTTCGTAGGAGCGAGCTTGCTCGCGAACCTGGCTCCTGGTGCTCAGCTAACCCTTGCAACCCTCTCCCCAGCCCTCTCCCTTCAGGGAGAGGGCTGGGGAGAGGGCGCTCTAAAGCCCAGCACCTAAAGTCCCCGACAAGCGCCATTCGCGAGCAAGCTCGCTCCTACGCGGCATCAGCCATGGCGTACCCCTGTAGGAGCGGGCCCTGCCCGCGATATCGCGCGCAGGGCGCGCTCCTACACCACCACACACCCCGTAGGATGGGTTGAGCGAAGCGAAACCCATGCGGCCGTGGCGATGGGTATCGCTCAGCTCTCCAGCCACTCCTTCGGCACTTCCACCTTGAGCATCAACTGACACTGCTGGCTCTCCGGATCGAACACGATCACCGCCTCGCCGCGCCTGAGCGCGTGGCGGGCGCGTTCGACGCGGGTGGCCAGGGGCGTGTCGTCGCCGTTGTCGGTGCCTTCGCGGGTGACGAAGTCTTCCAGCAGGTTGTTCAGGGTATCGGCTTCGAGCAGGTCGTAGGGAATCAGCATGGGCGGGCACTCGGCGGAACTGGCGGCGATTCTAGTCGCGCGCCGGCCCGCCGGCGAGTGCGGAACGCCTCAGTGGTGCCCCTTTTCATCGTCCTTGCTGTTGTCCAGCAGTTCGCCCACCGGTTGCACGTGGGTGGTGCTCTCCATGTGCACCGGGTGTTCCAGTTGCTTGCTGAAGCGCTCGATGGCGCCTTCCTTGGGCTCGGCGTCGCTGTCGAACACCGGCGGGCTGAGCAGGTAGGCGCAAAGCAGGCGCGCCAGGTTGGCCAGGCTGTCGATGTGGGTGCGCTCGTAGCCGTGGGTGGCGTCGCAGCCGAAGGCCAGCAGCGCGGTGCGGATGTCGTGGCCGGCCTCGATCGCCGACTGCGCGTCGCTGTGGTAGTAGCGGAACAGGTCGCGGCGCACCGCCACCTCGTGGCGCTCGGCCAGGCGCAGCAGGTGCCGCGAGAGGTGGTAGTCGTAGGGCCCGCCGGAGTCCTGCAGGGCCACGCTCACCGCGTGCTCGCTGGAGTTCTGCCCCTCGGCCACCGGGGCGATGTCGATGCCGACGAACTCGCTGACGTCCCAGGGCAGGGCGCCCGCCGCGCCGGAACCGATCTCCTCGGTGATGGTGAACAGCGGGTGGCAGTCGATCGGCGGTTCCTGGCCGCTTTCGACGATGGCCTTGAGCGCCGCCAGCAGCGCCGCCACGCCGGCCTTGTCGTCCAGGTGGCGGGCGCTGATGTGGCCGCTGTCGGTGAACTCCGGCAGCGGGTCGAAGGCCACGAAGTCGCCGATGGACACACCCAGCGCGGCGCTGTCGGCCGGGCTCACGGTGTAGGCGTCCAGGCGCAGCTCGACGTGGTCCCAGCTGATCGGCAGGCTGTCCACCGCGGTGTTGAAGGCGTGCCCCGAGGCCATCAGCGGCAGCACGCTGCCGCGCAGCACGCCGTTGTCACAGAACACGGTGACGCGGCTGCCCTCGGCGAAGCGGCTCGACCAGCAGCCCACCGGGGCCAGCGCCAGGCGGCCGTTGGGCTTGATCTCGCGGACGATGGCGCCGATGGTGTCCAGGTGCGCCGAGACCGCGCGGTCCGGGCTGTTGCGGCGGCCGGCGAGGGTCGCGCGGATGGTCCCGCGGCGGGTCATCTCGAAGGGGATGCCGATCTCCTCCAGGCGCTCGGCGACGTAGCGCACGATGGTGTCGGTGAAGCCGGTGGGGCTGGGGATGGCGAGCATCTCCAGCAGCACCCGCTGCAGGTAGTTGAGGTCCGGTTGCGGCAGTCGGCTCATGCGGGCACCTCGCGGTCCAGGGGTTCGCGGCTGAGCGGGAAGAGCAGGTCGAGGAAGCGCTCGGCGGTGGGCTGCGGCTCGTGGTTGGCCAGGCCCGGGCGCTCGTTGGCCTCGATGATCACGTAGTCCTCGCCCTCCACGTCGGGCACCAGCAGGTCCAGCCCGGTGACCGGGATCTCCAGCGCCCGCGCGGCGCGGATGGCGGCCTCGCGCAGGCTCGGGTGGAGCCTGTCGGTGACGTCTTCCAGGGTGCCGCCGGTGTGCAGGTTGGCGGTGCCGCGCACGGCCAGGCTGCGGCCCTCGGGCAGCACGTCGTCGTAGCCGAAGCCGGCGGCGTGCAGGGTGCGCTCGGTCTCGCCGTCCAGCGGGATGCGGCTCTCGCCGCCGGTGGCGGCCTGGCGCCGGCGGCTCTGCGCCTCGATCAGCTGGCGGATGCTGTGGCGGCCGTCGCCGATCACCGTGGCCGGGTGGCGCACCGCGGCGGCCACCACTTCGTAGCCGATCACCAGCACGCGCAGGTCCTGGCCGGGGTGGTAGCTTTCCAGCAGCACGCGGCCGTCGAACTGGTGGGCGTGCTCGATGGCCGCCTCGACCTCTTCGATCTTCGTCAGGTTCACCGCCACGCCCTGGCCCTGCTCGCCATCCACCGGCTTGACCACCAGCGCGCCGTGCTCGGCGAGGAACGCGGCGTTGTCCTCGGCGCTGCCGGCCAGGCGCTGCTGCGGCTGCTTCAGCCCGGCGCGGGCCAGCGCCCGGTGGGTCAGGCGCTTGTCCTGGCAGAGAGTCATGCTCACTGCGCTGGTCAGGTCGCACAGCGACTCGCGGCAGCGGATGCGCCGGCCGCCCTGGGTCAGGCTGAAGAGGCCGGCGTCGGCGTCCTGCACCTGCACTTCGATGCCGCGGCGATGAGCCTCGTCGACGATGATCCGGGCATAGGGGTTCAGCCCCTGCTCGGGGCCGGGGCCGAGGAACAGCGGCTGGTTGATGCCGTTCTTGCGCTTGATGGCGAAGGTCGCCAGTTCGCGGAAGCCGAGCTTGCGGTACAGCGCCTTCGCCTGCTTGTTGCTGTGCAGCACCGACAGGTCGAGGTAGGCCAGTTCGCGGCTCATGAAGTGTTCGATCAGGTGGCGCACCAGGGCCTCGCCGACGCCCGGCCGGCTGCACTGCGGGTCCACCGCCAGGCACCAGAGGCTGGAGCCGCCTTCCGGGTCGTGGAAGGCCTTGGCGTGGTTCAGGCCCATGACCGCGCCGACCGCATTGCCGGTCTCGCTGTCCTCGGCCAGCCAGTAGGTGGGCCCGCCCTGGTAGTGCGGGGTGAGCCGCTCGGCGTCCACCGGCAGCATGCTGCGCGCCAGGTACAGGCGGTTGACCGCCGCCCAGTCGTCCTCGCCGTGCACCCGGCGGATGCGGAAGCCGCGGAAGGAGCGACGCGCCGGGCGGTAGTCGGTGAACCACAGGCGCAGGGTGTCGGAGGGGTCGAGGAACAGCTGCTGCGGCGCATGGGCCAGCACCTGCTGCGGCGCCGCCACGTAGAGGGCGATGTCGCGTTCGCCGGGGCGCTCGTTGAGCAGCTCCGTGGCCAGCGCGTCGGGTTCGGCGAAGGTGTGCCCGATCAACAGCCGGCCCCAGCCGCAGTGCAGGCTGTGAGGCTCGCAGCCGGGCCGCTCGTGGTCCTCGGCGAAGCGCGCCTGCAGGCGCTGGTAGGTCGGCACCTGGCCGCGCAGCAGGCGCTGGTTGTGCGGATGGGGCAGGTTGAAATGGCTTTTCATGGTTCGCTCCCTGGAGGGCGGGCCGCCGGTACGGTGCCGGTGGCCCGCGCTGCTGGCTGGGTCAGAGTCCCTGTTCGGTCAGCCAGAGGTTGAGGGCGGCCAGCTGCCAGAGCTTGGAGCCGCGCAACGGGGTGAGGTCGTCCTGCGGGCTGCCGAGCAGGCGGTCGATCTGCGCCGGCTCGAACAGGCCGCGGTCCTGGCTCGGGTCCAGCAGCAGTTCGCTGACCCAGGCGCGGGTGTTGCCCTGCAGATGCTTGAGCCCCGGCACCGGGAAGTAGCCCTTGGGCCGGTCGATCACCTCGGCCGGGATCACCCGCCGCGCCGCGGCCTTGAGCACCTGCTTGCCGCCTTCGCCGAGCTTGAAGCGCGCCGGGATGCGCGCCGAGAGTTCGGCCAGGCGGTAGTCGAGGAACGGCACGCGGGCCTCCAGGCCCCAGGCCATGGTCATGTTGTCGACGCGCTTGACCGGGTCGTCCACCAGCATGATGGTGCTGTCCAGGCGCAGCGCCTTGTCCACCGCGTCGCTGGCGCCGGGCATGGCGAAGTGCTCGGCGACGAAGGCCTGGGCCACGTCCTCCACGCGCATGGCCGGGCGCACCGTGGCTTCGTATTCGCCGTGGCTGCGGTCGAAGAAGGCCGCGCGGTAGGCGTGCAGCGGCGAGGCGGCGTCGACCATGGGCGGGTACCAGTGATAGCCGGCGAACAGCTCGTCGGCGCCCTGGCCGCTCTGCACCACCTTGCAGTGCTTCGACACTTCGCGGGCGAGCAGGTAGAAGGCGATGCAGTCGTGGCTGACCATGGGCTCGCTCATGGCGCGGAAGGCCGCCGGCAACTGCTCGATCACCTGGTTCTCGCCGATGCGCAACTGGTGGTGGCGCGTGCCGTAGCGGCGGGCGATGAGGTCGGAGTAGTGGAACTCGTCGCCGCGCTCGCCGCCGGCATCCTCGAAGCCGATGGAGAAGGTCAGCAGGTCGTCCACCCCGGCCTCGTGCAGCAGGCCGACCAGCAGGCTGGAATCCACCCCGCCGGAGAGCAGCACGCCCACCTCGCGGGCGGCGCGCTGGCGGATGCCCACGGCTTCGCGCAGGCTGTCCAGCACGCGGTCTTCCCAGTCTTCCAGGCGCAGTTCGCGTTCGTCCTCGCGGCAGCCGTATTCCAGGCGCCACCAGCAGTGCTGCTCGCTGCGGCCGTCGGCGTCGATGCTCATCCAGGTCGCCGGCGGCAGCTTGCGCACGCCGTTGAGGAGGGTGCGCGGCGCGGGCACCACGGCGTGGAAGTTCAGGTAGAGGTTGAGCGCCTCGGCGTCCAGGCTGGTGTCGACGCCGCCGCCCTGCAGCAGCGCCGGCAGGCTGGAGGCGAAGCGCAGACGCTTGTCGTCCCGGGCCAGGTACAGCGGCTTGATGCCCAGGCGGTCGCGGGCGATGAACAGCCGGCGGGCGTCGCGCTCCCAGATGGCGAAGACGAACATGCCGTTGAGCCTGGGCAACAGTTCCTTGCCCCAGGCGTGGTAGCCCTTGAGCAGCACCTCGGTGTCGCCGCCGGAGAAGAAGCGGTAGCCGAGGGCTTCCAGCTCCTTGCGCAGCTCGGGGTAGTTGTAGATGGCGCCGTTGAACACCAGGGACAGGCCCAGGGTGGTGTCGATCATTGGCTGGCCGGAGGCTTCGGCCAGGTCCATGATCTTCAGCCGGCGGTGGCCGAGGGCCACTGGTCCTTCGCTATGGAAGCCCCAGGCGTCGGGTCCGCGGGGGGCGAGGTGGTGGGTGATGCGTTCGACCGCCGCGAGGTCGGCCGGTTGATTGTCGAAGCGTAGTTCTCCTGCTAAGCCGCACATTTTCCTTACCGGTTCTCCGTTGGGGATGAATGGGGTTCGGGCCGGGGCCCTTTTTTTGTGTTAACAGAAAGACTCTTTCATGTGAAAGTAGTTCTATGATTTTTTTATGAATTAATGCGGTTTTTGAACGGACGATTGATTATGGTTGAAAGGAAAAATGCCTTGGAGGATGCCTATGCGCTGTCCATGTTCCAGGCCCTGCGGCGGCTGCAGCAGGGCAGCGAGGTGCACGCCAAGCGCCTGAGCCGCTTCGGCGGGCTGACGCCGCTGCAACTGCTGATCCTGCAGGTGTTGCTGGTGGAGAGGGAGATCACTGCCAGCCGCCTGGCCAAGCGTGTGAGCCTGTCCCAGGCTTCGCTGTCCGGGGTGCTCGATCGTCTGGAAAGCCGTGGTTTGCTGGCGCGCCGGCGTGATGAGCAGGATCGGCGCAAGCAATGGTTGCTGTTGGAGGATGCCGGCCGCGATGCGCTGCAGTCGGCGCCGCCGTTGTTGCCGGAATATGTGTTGGTGCGTTTTGCCGAGTTGCCCGAGTGGGAGCGGCATGCGGTGTTGGCGGGGTTGCTGCGGGCGGCGGAGTTGTTCGAGTTGCCGGAGGAGGAGGAAGAGGAGTGATGGGGGTTGGGAGGTTGGGATGCGTAGGAGCCTGCTCCTTTGCTTTGCGCCCAACCCCACCCCCCGTCATTCCCGCGAACGCGGGAACCCAGAGACTTTTGGGGTTGGGCTCGGCGTAGCGCGCCGCTCCGAGTGCGTTGATGTTTCTTGTTTCGCCCCCTCGGGCGAGTCCCTTTTGTCAAACGCCACAAAAGGAACCAAAAAGGCTTGCCCCGACATACGGGCCCGACAGAGTCGGGCTACCCTCACGAATTCCCCCGCCACGGAGGCCCGCCCCGAGGGTACGTCCCTGTAGCCCGCGGGGCTCTCGCGACATCCATGTCGCATGACCTCCTGAGCGCGGGTTTCGCTCGGCCTTCTGAAGGGGCGTTCTGGTGCGCTCGGCTATTTCTCTGGAAGTCCCAAGAGCAAACGCGCTTTTGCTTTTGCTTTTCGTAGGAGCGAGCTTGCTCGCGAACCCGGCAGTCACTGGGTTCCCGCGTTCGCGGGAATGACGAGGTTGAAGGATGGTGCCTGACTTACAGGCCACTCCGAACAGCCCCCTCTCCCTTCAGGGAGAGGGCTGGGGAGAGGGCGCTCTTGAACCCAACACCTAAGTCCCCAGTAACCACTGTTCGCGAGCAAGCTCGCTCCTACGAAAAACACCTCGGCGCCGCCAGCGACAGGTTCCTCGCCAGGTGTGGCCCGGCTCTCGATGACGAGGGGGCGTGAGGAGTATCAGTTTGACTCCAAACTTTCCGCTCACTCCGAACGGCCCCCTCTCCCTTCAGGGCGGGGCGCGCAGCCGAGGGCTGGGGAGAGGGCGCTCTTACCCCCAACACCGCAGCCACCGGTAACCACTGTTCGCGAGCAAGCTCGCTCCTACGAAAAACACCTCGGCGCCGCCAGCGACAGGCTCATCGCCAGGTGTGGCTAGGACTTCAGCCCCCGAACCAACTCGCGCAGGAAGAACCGATTGGGATGGCAAGCCTCGGCCACGGCGCGGGGCAGGGGTAGTGGTTCGTCGTCCAGCCAGGCCGCCAGCAGTTCGCCGGACAGCGGCGCGCTGATCAGCCCGCGGGAGCCGTGGGCGCTGTTCAGGTACAGGCCGTCGAGCCAGGGGCAGGGCGCTTCGGGTACCTGGCGGGCGTCCTTGGCCAGTACTGCATAGGCCTCGGCGAAGGCTTCGCGCGCGGCCAGCGGGCCGATCAGCGGCAGGTAGTCCGGCGTTGTGCAACGGAACGCGGCGCGGCCTTCGAGGGCTGCCGGGTCCTGCGGGCCCAGGCGCTGCAGCAGGTCCGGGGAGATTTCCCGCAGCAGTTCCAGGTTGCCCTGGTGTTCGGCGACGGTGGGCTGCAGGTCGTCGCTGTGAAAGTCGAAGCTGGCGCCCAGGGTGTGCTCGCCCAGGCGCGGCGGAGCGACGTAGCCCTCGGCGCAGACCACGGTACGCAGCGCCGCGCTTGCTTCGGTGGCCGGCAGGCGGCTGATCTGCCCGCGGATGCGTTTGAGCGGCAGGCTGGCCGCGCCGGGGAAGGCGCGTACCTCGGCGGCGGTGGCCAGGACCGCCACCGGCGCCGAGGCCAGGCGCTGTTCGCCATCGAAGGCGTGCCACTGCCCGCCGTCGCGCTCCAGGCGCACCTCGTGGCCGCTCAGCAGCTCGATGTTCGGGTGTTCGGCCAGGGCCCGGCACAGCGCCGGCGGATGCGCCCAGCCGGCCTCGGGGAAGAACAGCCCGCCGGCCGGCAGGGCGATGCCGGCGGTGGCTTCGGCCTGTTCCCGCGAGAGCGCCTGCAGCAGGTCCTCGGGGAAGGCTTCGGCCAGCTTCGCCTGGCGCTTGCCCTCGGCTTCGTCGAAGGCCAGTTGCAGCACGCCGCAGGCGTCCCAGTCGCGGCCGCGTTGCAGACGCTCCAGCAGCCGGCGGGTATGGCCGAAGCCGGCCACCACCAGACGCGACAGCGCCGTGCCGTGGGCCGAGAGCTTGAGGTAGAGCACGCCCTGGGGGTTGCCCGAGGCCTCCGCGGCCAGTTCGCCATGGCGTTCCACCAGGCTTACCTTCCAGCCGCGCACAGCCAGGCTGGCGGCGGTGGCGCAGCCGGCCAGGCCGCCGCCGACGACCAGCGCGCGGCGCTCGCCCACGGGCGCCGGCGGGCGCGCATACCAGGGCTTGGCGGCGTCCTGCGGCTGGCCCTGGAACTCGCCCACCAGCATCTCGCGCTTCTGCCCGAAGCCCTTGACCCGCTGCATGGCGAAGCCGGCGGCGATCAGCCCGCGGCGGACGAAACCGGCGCTGGTGAAGGTGGCCAGCGTCGCGCCGGGGGCCGCCAGCCGCGCCAGTTCGGCGAACAGCGGCTCGGTCCACATCTCCGGGTTCTTCGCCGGGGAGAAGCCGTCGAGGAACCAGGCGTCGATACGCGCTTCCAGCTCCGGCAGGGTTTCCAGCACGTCGCCCACCAGCAGGGTGAGCACCACCCGGCCACCGTCGAACAGCAGGCGCTGGAAGCCGGGATGGATGGCGTGGTACTGCGCCAGCAGCTGCTCGCTCCAGGGCCGCAGTTCATCCCACAGGGCCAGGGCGCGCGCCAGGTCGTCGCGGCGCAGCGGGTACTTCTCCACGCTGACGAAGTGCAGGCGCGCATCCGCCGGGGCCAGGGCCTCGAACTGGCGCCAGGCGCAGAGGAAGTTCAGGCCGGTGCCGAAGCCGGTCTCGCCGATGCACAGGCGCCCGCCCGCCGGCAGTGCGGCGAAGCGTCGCGGCAACTGGTTGCCGTCGAGGAACACGTGGTGGGTTTCCGCCAGGCCCGAGGCGCGGGAGAAGTACACGTCGCCGTAGGCGCGCGACAGGGGCTGGCCGTTGTCGTCCCAGTCGAGCTGGGCGCTGTGGTGGTCGGGCATGGGGCTACCGGCAGGAAAGCGAAGCGCGCATTTTAGCCGATCCCCCGCGCAGACAGCCTGCGTCACATCCGCTACCTTCAATGCAACCCGCAGTCAGGAGGCAGTGCATGTTCGAGTCCGCCGAGATCGGCCATTCCATCGACAAGGAAACCTACGAAAGGGAAGTCATAGAGCTGCGCGAAGCCTTGCTGGAGGCCCAGTACGAGCTCAAGCGGCAGGCGCGGTTCCCGGTGATCATCCTGATCAACGGCATCGAGGGGGCCGGCAAGGGCGAGACGGTCAAGCTGCTCAACGAGTGGATGGACCCGCGGCTGATCCAGGTGGAAAGCTTCCTCTGGCCCACCGACGAGGAGCTCGCCCGCCCGCCGCAGTGGCGCTTCTGGCGGCGCCTGCCGCCCAAGGGGCGCACGGCGATCTTCTTCGGCAACTGGTACAGCCAGATGCTCCATGCGCGGGTCAACGGCGATATCAAGAGCAGCCGCCTGGACGTCGCCATCGACGCCGCCGAGCGTTTCGAGCGCATGCTCTGCGACGAGGGCGCGCTGATCTTCAAGTTCTGGTTCCACCTGTCCAAGAAGCAGCTCAAGGAACGCCTGAAGACCCTCGAGAATGACCCCCAGCGCTCCTGGCAACTGAGCGAGATCGACTGGCTGCAGAGCGAGGTCTACGACAAGTTCGTGCGCTACGGCGAGCGCGTGCTGCGCCGCACCAGCCGCGACTACGCGCCATGGTACATCGTCGAAGGCGCGGACGAGCGCTACCGCAGCCTGACCGTCGGCCGCACCATCCTCGAAGGCCTGCAGGCGGCGCTCGACGTCAAGGACCGGCCGCGCCGGCAGCCCCATGCCGCGCCGTTGGTGGCCAGCCTGGACAACCGCGGCCTGCTCGACAGCCTCGACCTGAGCCTGGCGCTGAGCAAGGACCAGTACAAGACGCAACTGGCCCGGGAGCAGGCGCGCCTGGCCACGCTGATCCGCGACAAGCGCTTCCGCCAGCATTCGCTGCTGGCCGTGTTCGAGGGCAACGACGCCGCCGGCAAGGGCGGCGCCATCCGCCGCGTCACCGACGCCCTGGACCCGCGCCAGTACCACATCGTGCCCATCGCCGCGCCCACCGAGGAGGAGCGCGCCCAGCCCTACTTGTGGCGCTTCTGGCGGCACATGCCGGCGCGCCGGCAGTTCACCATCTTCGACCGTTCCTGGTACGGCCGGGTGCTGGTGGAGCGCGTCGAGGGCTTCTGCCCGCCGGCCGACTGGCTGCGCGCCTACTCGGAGATCAACGACTTCGAGGAGCAACTGGTGGAGTTCGGCATCGTGGTGGTGAAGTTCTGGCTGGCCATCGACAAGGACACCCAGTACGAGCGCTTCAAGGAGCGCGAGAGCATTCCCTTCAAGCGCTACAAGATCACCGAGGAAGACTGGCGCAACCGCGACAAGTGGGACCAGTACGTCGACGCGGTGGGCGACATGGTGGATCGCACCAGCACCGAGATCGCGCCCTGGACCCTGGTGGAGGCCAACGACAAGCGCTTCGCCCGGGTCAAGGTGCTGCGCACGCTCAACGATGCGCTGGAGGCGGCGTTCGATAAGGACAAGTGAAGGAGACGGCGATGGTCTACGTGCAGCGCGATGAGAACGGCCGCCTGGTGCGGGTCGAACGCGAACCCTTCGCCGGCGGCCAGGGCGCCCCGGCCGACGACCCCGAGGTGCTGGCCTGGATGAGCGGCGCCCTGGACGCGCGCCTGCAGTCCCTGCAGCGCTCGGACCTGGAGTTGGTGCGGGTGATCGAGGACCTAGTGGGCGTGCTGGTGGGTCGCGGCCTGATCCGCTACACCGACCTGCCCGAAGCGGCCCGGCGCAAGCTGGAAGACCGCGCCACCACTCGCGCTGGGCTGGATGGGTTGGGGGCTTTGGTGGAGGAGGAGGATGAGCGGTTGTTCTGAAGGCAGGCTCGGGGTTTTTGTAGGAGCGAGCTTGCTCGCGAACAGTGGTTACCGGTGGCTGCGGTGTTGGGGGTAAGCGCCCTCTCCCCAGCCCTCTCCCTGTGTAAGGGAGAGGGGGCTGTCCTGAGCGACGCGTCGGTCAGGCGCCATCCTTCAACCCCGTCATTCCCGCGAACGCGGGAACCCAGAGACTTTTGGGGTTGGGCTCGGTGTAGCGCGCCGCTCCGAGTGCGTTGATGTCTCTTGTTTCGCCCCCTCGGGCGAGTCCCTTTTGTCAAACGCCACAAAAGGAACCAAAAAGGCTTGCCCCGACATACGGGCCCGATAAAGCCGGGCTCCCCTCACGAACTCCCCCGCCACGGAGGCCCGCCCCGAGGGTACGTCCCTGTAGCCCACGGGGCTCTCGCGACATCCATGTCGCATGACCTCCTGAGCGCGGGTTTCGCTCGGCCTTCTGAAGGGGCGTTTCGGAGTGTGCGGATGTTTCTCTGGAAGTCCAAAACCCAGAGCAAGAGCGGACATGCTCTTCGTAGGAGCGAGCTTGCTCGCGAACCTCGCGAACTGGCCGGCGATATCTGCGCACTGGTTCAACTCCGCCCCCTCTCCCTAACCCTCTCCCTGAAGGGAGAGGGGACCGTTGGGCAGGGCTTGATGTTATGGCGTTAGCCGGCAGCCTCGGTGATTTCCGACTGGTGCCAGTTCTTCTCTCGACACGGACAGCCCCCTCTCCCTTCAGGGCGGGGCGCGCAGCCGAGGGCTGGGGAGAGGGCGCTCTTAAGCCCAGCCCAACCTGAAGTCTTCTGGGTTCCCGCGTTCGCGGGAATGACGGGGGTGAGGATCGGAGCGCGGGATAAAGACTCGCAATCCCACCTCTACCCCCCCTCACCCCACGGCGCCGGCGCCCCGATCAACCGCCCCATCGCCCCCTTGATCCCCATCTCCCGCAACACCCGCAATTCCCCCTCGCTCTCCACCATCTCCGCGATCAGCGGCAGGTCGATGCTGTTGGTGGCGCGGAACACCGCCTCGATGAACAGGCGCTTGGCCTGGTCCTGGTCGATGGCGCGGATGTAGCTGCCGTCGAGCTTCAGGTAGGCCAGGCCCCAATGGCACGGCCAGTCCCGATTTGGCCCTGACCAGGCGCGCCTTCGAGATCGTGTTCGACGAGACAGCCCAATGGCAGCGGAAGCGCCTGCAAAAGATGGAGTGCTCGTATGGTCTTGCGAGCCGCGTTCCGAGCGTTACGTCATGTATGAGATGAAGCTTCTGACATAGTGCGGAAGGTTCGAAAAGCTATTCGCCACCAACCACTGCTTGCGATGTCGCCAGGATTCCTCCAGGGAGACTCCGGCAATTCGATGTTCACTGATGGCTGTGCTGGCAATGCTGCGGGGCACAATGGAGACACCTACGTTTTCCTCGACCAGTTGAAGCAGCGTGGGGAAGTTCTGCACGTTCACCCGGGCATTGATGCGTTTCCCCAGTTTTCCCGCCAGCTTGGAGAGGAACAGGAAGTTGCTGCTGCGGCGATCCAGGCAGATGAAGTCGGAATCCAGTGCGGTGGCAAGGCTGACCTGCTGTGCGTTGGCCAGGGGGTGGAAAACCGCAGTGATCAATATCAGTTCATCCTGCCCGTATGGCTTGGACTCGAGCGCCATCACATCGACCTCGCCTGCCAGCAGGCCTATGTCTGCCGTATTTTCCGTAACGGCAAGAACGATGTCTTCGCTCAGCCGCTCCTCCAGTTCCACATTGATATTGGGATGTGCGACCAGATAGCGGCTAAGTGGCGCGGTCAGGCCGGCCAGGCAACTGCTATTGGCGACAATTCGTATTTGCCCCCTGATGTTATTGGAGAAGCGCGACAGGTCACCTTCCATATGCTGGACCGACGTGAGGATGCCACGCACATGGTCCAGGAATACGCGCCCGGCTGGCGTTAGCGCCATGCCCTTGGCGCTTCTCAAGAACAATGTGGTTCCCAGGGCCTGCTCCAGATTCTTGAGCCGGTAGCTGGCCGACGGTGCGGAGAGGAAGCGGCTGGATGCTCCGATCGAGAGGCTTTCCGATTCGGCAATGGCGAGAAACAGTCGTAGATCGGTCAACTCGTATCGCATGGGCACCTCGGGGTTTGCATTGAGTCGTCGGTAGGGGGCGCCTGGCCGAATATATCCTCACCATCATCGGAAGTTTCGGCAAGTCTGTTTTTAAAGTCTGAGCATACCCTTCCAATATCCCGATCACCCCCTTCGAATATTTCAACTGTTTTCCTACCCGGCAGGCCTCTAGTCTGATTATGTCGTTGTGATCGTACCGACCTTGAGATGTTTCTATTTAAAAAATAATAGGGCTACGATACATGCATTCTTCCCCTGATCTTCCCTGCGAGAGTCATCGGATCTGTGCGCAACGCTATTTCGAGGATTTCGAAATAGGCGAGCGTTTCATTCTTCCGTCCCGAACGATGACCGATGCGCTTTTCGCGGCCTTTCAATTGGCCAGCGGCGATAATCATCCGGTTCATTACGATATCGAATACTGCCGGGCGCACGGCATGCCGAACATGCTGGCGCACGGGTTCCAGGTCGCGATCCAGACAGCCGCCGGCGCGGGGCTGTTTCCGCACATGGTGGAAGATTCGCTGAAGGCATTCCTGGGGCAAAGCAGCGAGTTTCTCAAGCCGGTGTATGTGGGAGACACGCTCTACAGTTCGCTGGAAATTATCGAACTGATTCCTGGCCGGACGACTGGTGTGCTGGAAATGGCCTCATGCATCGTCAATCAGCGAAGTGAGCAAGTATTGCACGGCAGGCAGAGATATCTGCTTCGCAAGCGCGCGTAATCATACCGGGGTGGCGCTCTTTCCTGTGACATTAGAATAAGAACGGAGTCACTATGAGCCAGTTGGAAGTTTTATCGAAAAGCAATTTAGGAAGTACTTCGGCGGACCTGGCGTCGGAAGCAGAAGAAGCACTACTGTACAGAAAGATTACCTGGAGGCTGATCCCCTTTCTGCTATTGGCCTACGTCATCTGTTATATCGACCGGGCCAATGTCAGCTTCGCCTACCTGAGGTTCAAGGATGATATCGGACTGTCCGACGCCGCTTATGGCCTGGGGGCCGGAATCTTTTATCTTGGATACATAGTCTTCGAGCTTCCAAGCAATATTCTGCTGGAAAAGCTGGGGGCCCGAACCACCTTGATGAGGATCATGGTGCTTTGGGGGCTGGTTTCGGCCGGAACGGCCTTCGTGAGTTCTCCCGAGCAATTCTATATCGCGCGTATCCTGCTGGGCGCCGCCGAGGCCGGGTTCTTCCCGGGCTTGATCCTGTACCTGACCTACTGGTTCCCGGCCAACAGACGTGGGCGTGTCACCTCGTTGCTGATGCTGGGACTGTGCATAGCCGGGGTCATTGGCGGCCCTGTTTCCGGCGGCATATTGGATTTGTTCGAAGGCTCCACGGTCATGAAGTCCTGGCAGTGGATGTTCCTGCTCGAAGGCCTGCCCGCCGTCATTATCGGTTTCGTGGCGTTCTTCTACCTCAGCGATGGCCCGATGGACGCCAAATGGCTGAGCGAGGACGAAAAGCGACGGGTATTGGCCAACCTGGAACGGGACCAGCAAGGTAAGGTGCAACAGCATGGAGGCAAGGCCGTGCTGTTCAAGTTGCTCACCGACCCCAAGGTCTTCATCGCCTCGGTCGCCTACTTTTTCAGCCCCTGGGCGCTGAGTGTCCTCAATGTCTGGGGGCCCGCCATCATCAAGCAGTCCGGCGTCGAGAACGCGTTCGCCATCGGCCTGCTGACCATCGCCCCGAACCTGGCGGGGGCTATCGCCATGGTTTACGTGGGGCGCCGATCCGACCGGCATGGAGAAAGGCGTTGGCATTTCATGTTCAGCGTGGGCATCACCGCTATCGGTTCCCTGATGCTCGCGTCGATGCATGACAACTGGGTGGCGGCCACTGTTTTCCTGACGCTGGTGGGGATCGGTCAGTACGCCGCCTTCGTCGTGTTCTGGAGCATTCCTCCCAGCTATTTCTCCCGTACCACGGCTGCGGCGGGCATCGCGATCATCAGCAGCCTCGGGCAGATTTCCGGGCTCTTGTCGTCCTGGATTCTCGGAATCCTCAAGGAGGCCACGGGCAGCATGGTGGTCGGCCTGTACCTGGTCTCCGCCATCCAGATCCTGGCCGGACTGTTGATCGTCTTCGGGTTTCGCGAGCGAGTGCCTGCCGAAAAGCACACGGGCCACTGAGTCATTGCACAGGTGAGCAAAATGAATACTGCATTGGAAGGTATCCGCATTCTCGATCTTTCGAGAATTCTCGCTGGCCCCTGGTGTACCCAGAACCTTGCGGACCTGGGCGCCGATGTGATCAAGGTGGAAAGCCCCTGGGGCGGGGACGACAGCAGGGACTGGGGGCCTCATTACCTTGAGGTGGCCGATGGCGAGGAGCGGCTGTCCGCCTATTTCCTCAGCTGCAACAGGGGCAAGCGTTCCATCGCCATCGATTTCTCCCGGCCCGAGGGGGCCGAGGTGGTCCGGCGACTGGCCAGGCAGGCCGACGTCGTGATCGAGAACTACAAGTCCGGATCGCTGGCCAGGCATGGCCTCGACTATGAAAGCCTGAGCGATGGCAATCCGGGCCTGATCTACGTGTCGATCACCGGTTTCGGCCAGACCGGGCCGATGGCGGGGCGCCCCGGCTACGACTACATCTTCCAGGGCTTCGGCGGGCTCATGAGCTATACCGGGCATCCCGACGGGGAACCCGGGGCGGGGCCGTTGCGCACCGGCGCATCCATCATCGACCTGAGCACCGGAATGTACGCAACGGCCGCAGTCCTGGCGGCGTTGATCGAGCGGGCTCGCACCGGCAGCGGTCGGTACGTCGATCTCGCCCTCTCAGACGTTGCCATCGCCATCAATGCGAACCATAACCTTGGCTACCTGATTTCCGGGCGGGTGCCCGAGCGCATGGGGAACACCCATGCGAACCTGGCTCCCTACGAAGTATTCGCCTGCGCCGATGGCCATCTGATCCTGGCGATCGGCAATGATCAACAGTTCACCAGGTTCTGTGCTCTGGCGGGCGAGCCTGGTCTTGCCAGCGATGCCAGGTTCGCCAGCAACGAGCAGCGCCTGCGCAACAGGCCGGCGTTGCGCGAGGCGGTCGCCGTGCTCCTGGCGAGGAAGACCCGCTCGGCCTGGAAGGAAGTTCTCGATGGCGCCGGTATTCCCTGGGGGCCCATCAATACGTTGCAACAGGCATTCGATGATGCGCAGGTCAGGCATCGCCTCGTTCGCCAGACGCTTCGGCATCCCCGCGCAGGCGACATTCCCTGCGTCAGGAATCCGTTGCTGGCCGGGGACGTGAGTGCCGGAAGGGCACCGCCGATGCTTGGCGAGCACACCAGCGAAATACTCTCCGAACTGCGCTTCGACAAGGCACGGATCGACGCGCTGAAGAACGCCGGAATCGTTGCCGGCGATTGATGACCAGCAAAGGGAATCAGCCAATGAACCATCACGTCAGCCTCTCCATCGACTCACGAGGCGTTGCAGTGCTCTGCATCAGGAATGCAGGCCCATTGAACATTCTCGGTACCGAAGTGGTAAGCGACGTACTCGCGGCCTTGAATGCCATCTCGTCGAACGAAGCCGTTCGGGTAGTGGTCTTGAGCACATCGGGTAGCAAGGCCTTCATCGGCGGCGCCGACATAAAGGAAATGGTGGATTTCGACGTGCAGGAGGGGAGGCGCTTCATTTCCTCCCTGCGCGACCTGTGCGTTGCCTTGAGGCAGTGCAGGGTTCCCGTGGTGGCGAGAGTCCAGGGTTGGTGCCTGGGAGGAGGGCTCGAAGTCGCCGCGGCCTGCGACATACGAGTGGCCGCGGGCAATGCTCGCTTCGCCATGCCGGAGGTCAGGATGGGCATTCCTTCGGTGATCCATGCGGCTTTGCTGCCTGCGCTGATTGGCAGTGGGCGGGCGCGCTGGCTCATGCTGTCGGCGGAAGCGATCGACGCGCAGACGGCCCTGGCGTGGGGGCTGGTCACGGACCTGGCCGACGACGCCGAACTGGACCAGGCGGTGGAGCGTGTGCTGGAGCCCTTGCTGCAGATCCAGCCAGGGGTGATGGTTGCCCAGAAGTGTCTGCTGAATGACTGGGAGGGGTACGCGCTGGGCGATGCCATCGACTCCAGCATCCCGTGCTTCGGTGACGCCTTCGACACCGGCGAGCCTAGTCGATCGATGCGCGAGTTCATTTCCAGGCGCCGGGGCTGAGTCGGGGCTGTCCGCCAACGGGTTCAGACGCCTGCTAGCCTGGCGCTCGGAGCTTCGATCCTGTGCGCCGTGGGCCACCTCCTGCACTGATTCAGGACGGTTGTTCGTCCCACGGCGCCGGCGCCCCGACCAACCGCCCCATCGCCCCCTTGATCCCCATCTCCCGCAACACCCGCAATTCCCCCTCACCCTCCACCATCTCCGCGATCAGCGGCAGGTCGATGCTGTTGGTGGCGCGGAACACCGCCTCGATGAACAGGCGCTTGGCCTGGTCCTGGTCGATGGCGCGGATGTAGCTGCCGTCGAGCTTCAGGTAGGCCAGGCCCAGGTGGGTGAGGTTGCCGATCAGGCTGAAGCGCCCGCCGAAATGCTGCAGGCCGAGGCTGGCGCCGGTTTCGCGCACGGCCTGGCCGAGTTGTTCCAGTTCGGCCGGCGGCGGCAGGTAGCGTTCGTCCAGCTCCAGGGTCAGCAGGGCGGCCTGCTGCGGGTTGGCCTTGATGGCTTCGAGCAGTTGCCGCAGCGCCCTGGGCTCGCGCACGCTGGCGGCCGACAGGCTCAGCGCCACGGGCTCGGGGTGCTGGGCCAGGTGGGCCAGGGCGTGTTCGAGCATGGCCCGGTCCAGGCGCGCCGCCCAGCCGAAGCGCTCCACCCAGGGCAGGAACTGCCCGGCGGCCACCGCCTGGCCCTGCGGGTCGAGCAGGCGCGCCAGCAGCTTCTGCTGCAGCAGGGCGCCGTCGGCGCAGGCGCGTACCGGCTGGAACCACAGTTGCAGCTGGCTCTTTTGCAGCGCGCTGTCGATCCAGGCGTGCCAGGCGTGGCTGTCCTGGGCCGGCTGGCCATTGGATTCGTCCAGGCGCTGCCAGGGCCGTTCGGCATTGGCCTGGGCGCTGGCCAGGGCCTGATCGGCGCGGGCCAGGACGCTGGCCGCCGCTTCCCCCGGGCGGAACGCGGCCAGGCCCAGGTGCGCCACCGGCTGGACGTCGCTGGCGCCGGTGCGCTGGAGGCTTTCCAGCTGGTCGCTGAGGGCTTCGGCCAGGCGTTCGGCGCCGCTGCCGTCCAGCCCCGGGGCGAGCAGGGTGAACTCGCCGCCGCGGCTGCGCGCGGCCAGCCAGTCGGGCTTGCCGTGCTGGGCCAGGGCGCCCTGCAGCAGGCCGGCGACTTCGCGGATCAGCGCGTCGGTGCGCTGGCCGCCCAGGCGCTGGTTGAGCCCGGCCAGGTCGTTCAGGCGCAACAGCAGCAGGTAGCCGGCGGCGCTCTGCTCGCCGGGCGTCAGCTGGGCTTCCAGGCGGGCGTCGAACAGGCGCCGGTTGGCCAGGCCGGAGAGGCTGTCCTGGTAGGCCTCCTCGCGCAGCTTCTCGCTGCGCGAGGCCTCCTCGGCGAACAGCGCCTTGAGCTTCTCGACCATCTGGTTCATCGCCTGCACCACCCGGCGCAGTTCCGGGGTGCGCGGCTCGCGGGGCAGGGTGAGGAATTCGCGGCGGGTGATGGCCCGGGCCTGCTGCACCATCTGGTCCAGCGGGCGCAACTGGGTGCGCAGCAGCCAGCCGCCGAGGATAGCGCTGACCACCCCGCAACCGAGCAGCCAGGCCAGGCTGCCCAGGGCGCTGTCCCACAGCCGCGCCAGGGCGAACTGCGGGTGGCTGACCACCTCGACCCGCGCCGCCTGTTCCCAGCCGCGCATGATCAGGGCGTCGCCGCCTTCGGCCTTGAGGTTGACCAGGCGGGCGAACCAGCCGGGCACCTCGCCGTTGCCCGGGGCGGCCTTGCGTTCTACCAGCACCTGGCCGTCGGCGATGCGCACCACGCGGATGCTGGCGAAGTAGCCGCTGTCGAAGATCGAGCTGACCATCAGCTCGATCATCGCCGGGTCGTCGACGTGGGGCGTCAGCGACAGCCCCAGGGCGGTGGCGGCGTCCTGGGCGTGGGAGCGCAACTGGCTTATGAGCTGCTCGCGGGAACTCTCCAGGCTGGTGGCGAAGCTGCCGGCGAAGGCCACCACCAGGAACAGGCAGATGGCCAGGAAGAGTTGCTTGAGTAGCGACATGCATGCCTCCTAGCGCGTCTCGTCGAGGATCAGCCCCTCGCCGCGCATCTTGGTCAACAGGTCCTGCCAGCGCGACAGCTGCTTGCTGCTGCCGCTGCGCTTGCCGCCGCCGGGGCCGGGCAACCACAGCCCCTCGGCGTTGAAGGCGTAGACCGGGAGCAGGTCCTGGCGCTGCGAGGCGGGGCGGATCTGCGGGATGAGGTTGTCGAGCACCAGCGGCTCGGCGTCGGGGCTGGCGTACCAGGTCAGCACCATGTGCGCCTGGTTCAGGCGCAGCGCCTTGACGTAGGTGATGCGCAGCTTGTCGCTGGGGATGCCGAGCTGGCGCAGGGTGACGTACTTGGCGATGGCGTAGTCCTCGCAGTCGCCGGCGCCCTTGTACAGGGCCTCGACGGGCGTCGCCCAGTAGTCTTCCTGGCCCCACACGCTGCGGTCGTCGCGGAACGCCAGGCTGGCGTTGAAGAAGTCGTTGGCGGCCTTGAGCTTGCCGGCCTCGTCCTGGCCCCGGGCGCTTTGCAGCAGCTCGCCCCAGTCGTGGATGCGCTGGCGCGCCGGGCCCACGTCGCCCCAGCGTTGCTCGGCGTTGCGCAGGATGGCGTCGAAGTCCCATTGCGCCTGGATGCCCAGGGCCAGGACGAGGAGCAGCACCAGGCCGGCCCCGGACGGGCGGACGAACAGCCGGAGGGCTCCTTGCAGTGGCCGCATCGCCGGGGCTCCAGGGGGAATGAGTGAAGTCTAGGCGCTGCCTGGCGGCTGTCGATGGCGGCGAAACTGACAGCATTGTCATCTTCGGGTCAGGGTGAAGTCCCGCGGCCTGGCCTATAAACGCAGGATGCGGTCCGCCGGGCCGCGACGAGGAGGAGGGCGGCATGCAGGCGCAAGGCAGGCGGATAGGGATGGCGGCGGGGCTGCTGGGCGTGGTGCTGGCGGGCGCCCTGGCCTGGGGGCTCGGCGCGCGCCAGGGCGAGCCGCGGGCCGCCGCCGCGGCGCCCGGGGTGCCGGTGACCCTGGTGCGGGTGGCGCGCGAGGACCTGGCGCAGAACCTCGCCGGCGTCGGCACCGTCACTTCCCTGCACAGCGTGCTGCTGCGACCGCAGGTCGAGGGCCAGCTGACCGCCTTGCTGGTGGAGGAGGGGCAACTGGTCGAGCGCGGCCAGTTGCTGGCGACCATCGACGACCGCGCCATCGCCGCCGCCCTGGAGCAGGCCGAGGCCACCCGGCAGAGCAACCAGGCGCAACTGCGCATCGTCGAGCAGGACCTGCAGCGCTACCGCACCCTGATCGAGCGCGGCTCCATCTCCCGGCAGATTCTCGAACAGCAGGAGGCCCAGGCCGCGCAGCTGCGCGCCACCCTGCGGGCCAACCAGGCGACCATCGACGCCGAGCGCGTGCGCCTGTCCTACACCCGGATCACCTCGCCGGTGGCCGGCCGCGTGGGCATCCGCAACGTCGACGTCGGCAACCTGCTGCGTACCAACGATGACAGCAGCCTGTTCAGCGTGACGCAGATAGCGCCCATCTCGGTGGTCTTCGCACTGCCCCAGGAAAGCCTGCCGCGACTGCAGCCGCTGCTCGGCGGCGACACCCTGGTCAGCGCCTACAGCCGCGACGGCGGCCAGTTGCTGGGCGAGGGCCGCCTGCGCAGCATCGACAACCAGGTGGCCAGCAGCACCGGCACCATCCGCGTGCGCGCGGTGTTCGACAACCCCGACGGCAAGCTCTGGCCCGGCCAGTTCGTCGCCGTGGACCTGCGCACCGGCGTGCTGCGCGACGGCCTGGTGCTGGACAGCCGCGCCGTGCGCCGCGGCCTGGAAGGCGCCTTCGTGTACCGGGTGGTGGACGGCAAGGCCGAGGTCGTGCCGGTGCGGGTGCTGCAGGAGGTCGACGGGCGCAGCCTGGTGGAAGGCCTGGAGGCCGGCGAGGCGGTGGTGCTCGACGGCCATTCGCGGCTGGTCCCCGGCGCCCGCGTCGAAGTGCTGGGCGAGGCGCCGGCCCTGGCCCTGCGCCGGAGCCAGCCGTGAGCGTGCGCGCCGGCATGTCCGGCTGGTGCGTGCGCCACCCCATCGCCACTTGCCTGCTGACCATCGCCTCGCTGCTGCTCGGCCTGCTGGCCTTCCTGCGCCTGGGCGTGGCGCCGCTGCCGCAGGTGGATTTCCCGACCATCCAGGTCAACGCCCTGCTGCCCGGCGGCAGCCCGGAGACCATGGCCTCGGCCGTGGCCACGCCGCTGGAGGTGCAGTTCAGCGCCATTCCCGGCATCGCCGAGATGACCTCCAGCAGCGCCCTGGGCTCCACCACCCTGACCCTGCAGTTCGAGCTGGAGAAGGACATCGACGTCGCCGCCCAGGAAGTCCAGGCGGCCATCAACGCCGCCTCCGGGCGCCTGCCGGCGGACCTGCCGAACCTGCCCACCTGGCGCAAGGTCAACCCGGCGGACAGCCCGATCATGATCCTGCGGGTCAATTCCGAGCTGCTGCCGCTGATCGAGCTGAGCGACTACGCCGAAGTGCTGCTGGCCCGCCAACTGAGCCAGATAGCCGGAGTGGGGCAGATTTTCGTGGTCGGCCAGCAGCGCCCGGCGATCCGCATCCAGGCGCAGCCGGAGAAGCTCGCCGCCTACCGCCTGACCCTCGCCGACCTGCGCCAGGCGCTGCAGTCGGCCAGCATCAACCAGGCCAAGGGCGCGCTCTTCGGCGACGGCCGGGTGTCCACCCTGGCGGCCAACGACCAACTGTTCAGCCCAGCCGACTACGACGATCTGGTGGTGGCCTACCGTGCCGGCGCCCCGGTGTTCCTGCGCGACCTGGCGCGGGTGGTCAGGGCGCCGGAGGACGACTACGTCAAGGCCTGGCCCAACGGCCGCCCCGGCGTGGCCCTGGTGGTGCTGCGCCAGCCGGGGGCGAACATAGTCGCCACCTCCGACGCCATCCAGGCGGCCCTGCCGCGCCTGCGCGGGATGCTCCCGGCCGGCGTCGAGGTGGAGGTGCTCAACGACCGCACGCGCACCATCCGCGCCTCGCTGCACGAGGTGGAGCTGACGCTGCTGCTGACCATGGGCCTGGTGGTGCTGGTGATGGGCCTGTTCCTGCGCCAGCTGTCGGCGACGCTGATCGTCGCCACGGTGCTGGCGGTGTCGCTGAGCGCCAGCTTCTCCGCCATGTACCTGCTGGGCTTCACCCTGAACAACCTGACCCTGGTGGCGCTGATCATCGCCGTGGGCTTCATCGTCGACGACGTCATCGTGGTGGTGGAGAACATCCACCGCCACCTGGAGCAGGGCAAGGACCGCGTGCTGGCGGCCCTGGACGGCTCTGCGGAGATCGGCTTCACGGTCGTTTCCATCAGCTTCTCGCTGATCGCCGCGTTCATCCCGCTGCTGTTCATGGGCGGCATCGTCGGCCGGCTGTTCCGCGAGTTCGCCGTCAGCGTCACGGCGGCCATCCTGCTCTCGGTGCTGGCCTCGCTGACGGTGGCGCCGATGCTCGCCTCGCGCTTCATGGGCGCGCCGAAGCACGCCGGCCACGGCGGCATTTCCGAATGGCTGCTGGCCCGCTACGCCCGCGGTCTGGACTGGTCGCTGCGGCACCAGCGCACGGTGCTGGCCGGCTTCGGCCTGTGCATCGCGCTGGCGGTGGCCGGCTACGCGGGCATCCCCAAAGGCTTCTTCCCGCTGCAGGACACCGCCTTCGTGTTCGGCACCACCCAGGCCGCCGAGGACATCTCCTACGCCGACATGGCCGAGAAGCACCGCCAACTGGCCGAGATCGTCGCCGCCGACCCGGCGGTGCAGAGCTACAACCATGCCATCGGCATCACCGGCGGCAGCCAGAGCCTGGCCAACGGGCGCTTCTGGATCGTGCTGAAGAACCGCGGCGACCGCGACGTCTCGGTGGAGGAGTTCATCAACCGCCTGCGGCCGAAGCTGGCCAGGGTGCCCGGCATCGTCCTCTACCTGCGCTCGGCCCAGGACATCAACCTGGCCACCGGCCCGGTGCGCACCCAGTACCAGTACGCCCTGCGCAGCAACGACAGCGCCGAGCTGGCGCTGTGGGCGCAGCGCCTGACCGAGCGGCTGAAGCAGGAGCCGGGGCTGGCCGACGTGTCCAACGACCTGCAGGTGGGCGCCAGCGTCACCGCCCTGCAGATCGACCGGGTGGCGGCGGCGCGCTTCGGCCTGAGCGCCGAGGACATCAGCCAGACGCTGTACGACGCCTTCGGCCAGCGCCAGGTCGGCGAATTCCAGACCGAGGTCAACCAGTACAAGGTCATCCTCGAACTGGACGCCCGCCAGCGCGGCCGCGCCGAGAGCCTGGCCTGGTTCCACCTGCGCTCGCCGCTGAGCGGCGAGATGGTCCCGCTGGCCGCCGTGGCCAGGGTCGCCCCGGCGCGCTCGGGGCCGCTGCAGATCAACCACAACGGCATGTTCCCGGCGGCCACCCTGTCCTTCAACCTGGCCCCGGGCACGGCCCTGGGCGAAGCGGTGCGCCTGGTGCAGCGCGCGCAGCAGGAGATCGGCATGCCGGCCAGCATCGGCGGCGACTTCCAGGGCGCCGCGCGGGCCTTCCAGAGCTCCCTGGCGAGCCAGCCGCTGCTGATCCTCGCCGCGCTCTTCGCCGTGTACGTGATCCTCGGCGTGCTCTACGAGAGCTTCGTGCACCCGCTGACCATCCTTTCCACGCTGCCCTCGGCCGGCATCGGCGCGGTGTTCCTGCTCTGGGGCTGGGGCCTGGAGTTCTCGGTGATGGCGCTGATCGGCCTGGTGCTGCTGATCGGCATCGTCAAGAAGAACGGCATCCTGATGGTCGACTTCGCCCTGGCCGCCCAGCGCCAGCGCGGCCTCTCGCCCCATGACGCGATCCGCGAGGCGTGCCTGGCGCGCTTCCGCCCGATCATGATGACCACCCTGGCCGCGCTGCTGGGCGCCATCCCGCTGATGATCGGCTTCGGCACCGGCTCGGAGCTGCGCCAGCCGCTGGGCGTGGCAGTGGTCGGCGGGCTGCTGGTGAGCCAGGCGCTGACGCTGTTCAGCACGCCGGTGGTGTACCTGGCGCTGGACCGCCTGTTCCACCGCAAGCCGGCCGCCGTGGCCCTGGGAGGTGCGGCATGAGGCGGGGCTGGTTAGCATGGCCGCACGCAGCGAACGGAGGCCGGGCATGCGCGTACTGATAGTCGAAGACGAGAGCAAGACCGCGGACTACCTGCAGCGCGGGCTCAGCGAGCAGGGCTTCACCGTGGACGTGGCGGCCGACGGCATCGACGGCCGCCACCTGGCGCTCAACGGCGAGTACGACGTGATAGTGCTGGACGTGATGCTCCCTGGCATCGACGGCTACGGCGTGCTGCGCGCCCTGCGCGAGCGGCGGCAGACGCCGGTGATCATGCTCACCGCCCGCGAGCGCGTGGAGGACCGCGTGCGCGGCCTGCGCGAGGGCGCCGACGACTACCTGATCAAGCCGTTCTCCTTCCTCGAACTGGTGGCCCGCCTGCAGGCCCTGACCCGCCGCGGCGCGCACCTGGAGAGCGCGACGCAGATGCGCATCGCCGACCTGTCCATCGACCTGGTCAGCCGCCGCGTGTTCCGCGGCGCCACGCGCCTGGAGCTGACCGCCAAGGAATACGCGCTGCTCTGCGTGCTGGCCCAGCGCAGCGGCGAGATTCTCTCCAAGACCGCCATCGCCGAGCTGGTCTGGGACATCAACTTCGACACCGACACCAACGTCGTCGAGGTCGCCATCAAGCGCCTGCGCGCCAAGCTCGACGGGCCCTTCGAGACCAAGCTGCTGCATACCATCCGCGGCATGGGCTACGTGCTGGAGAGCCGCGCCGGGCAAGGGGGCGGCGGATGAAGGGCCTGTCGCTGTCCACCCGCCTGGCCGGCATGTTCGCCGTCGCCGCGCTGGGCGCGTTCCTGCTCATCGGCTCGGCGCTGTACTGGGTGCTCGACCAGCAGATCGAACGCCTGCAGCGCTCGGAGCTGGACACCCGCTTCAACATGGTCGCGCGCATGCTCGACAAGCCCGACCTGGTGCAGCGCTGGCCGCACCTGCAGGGCAAGCTGAACACCCTGAGCCAGGAGTACGAGCTGATCCGCTTCTGGATCGACAGCGACGACGCCCGCCTGCGCTACGGCCAGGCCAGCGAGCCGGTGCGCCGCCTGCTGGCCGCCGGCAGCGGCTACGGCGAACTGGAGCTGCCGGACCACGGCTCGCCGCTGTCCACCCGCGTCGGCCGCCTGCCGGCCAGCGGCGAGCGCCCGGCGCTGGTGCTGCTCACCGCCATCGACAGCGTGGCCTTCCAGCAGGCGCGCCAGGCCACGCTGGTGGCGCTGTTCGGCCTGTCGGCGCTGGGCATCGCCCTGGCCTCGCTGTGCGGCCACTGGATCGCCCGCGTCGGCCTGCGGCCGCTGCACCGGCTCAGCGACGAGGCCCGGCAGATCAGCCCGCGGCAGTTGTCCCAGCGCCTGCGCCTGGAGCGCTTGCCGGCCGAGCTGTCGGCCCTGGCCCAGGCCTTCAACGAAGCGCTGGACCGCCTGGAACAGGCCTACCTGCGCCTGGAGTCGTTCAACGCCGACGTGGCCCACGAACTGCGCACGCCCCTGGCCAACCTGATCGGCCAGAGCCAGGTGGCGCTGTCCCGCGAGCGCGGCGCGCGGGACTACGAAGAGGTGTTGCAATCCAACCTGGAAGAACTGGAACGCCTGCGCGCCATCGTCAACGACATGCTGTTCCTCGCCCGCGTCGACCAGGGCAGCCTGGCCGCCGAGCGGGTGGAAACCTCGCTGCGCGCCGAGGTGGGCAACACCCTGGACTTCCTCGAAGTGATCTTCGACGAGCAGGGCGTCAGCGTGGCGCTGCATGGCGAGGCCCGCGCCAGCGTTGAGCGCGCCCTGTTCCAGCGCGCGGTGACCAACCTGCTGTACAACGCCGCCCAGCACACCGCGCCGGGCGGGCGCATCGAGGTGCGCCTGAGCGGCGAGGGCGGCGCCGCGCGGGTGGAGGTGAGCAACCCCGGCACGCCCATCGGCGACGAGGAGCGCGCCCGGCTGTTCGAGCGCTTCTACCGCGTCGACGCGGCGCGGGCCAACAGCCAGAGCAGCCACGGCCTGGGCCTGTCCATCGTCAAGGCGGTGGCGAGCATGCACGGCGGCAGCGTTTTCGTGCGCAGCGAGGCGGGGGTGAATACCTTCGGTTTCAGCGTGGCCGCCGTGCCGGCGCCAGCGGGGCCGGACGGGGAGGGCGGAGGCGAGCCGCTGCCGGCCTGAGCCTCAGATGCGGCGGGTCTTCACCTTCAGCAGGATGTACAGGCTGACCAGCACAGCGCTGCTGAGCATGAACACCCGGGCCCAGAGGTGCGGGACCAGGTAGCAGGAGAAGCCGATGCTGATCCACATCAGCCCCACCGTGTAGAGCTTGCCCTTGAGCGGGATGCCGTTGCCTTCCAGGTAGTCGCTGATCCAGGGGCCCAGCCTGGGGTGGCTCACCAACCAGTCGTAGAAGCGCTGCGAACTGCGCATGAAGCAGGCCGCGGCGAGCAGCAGGAAGGGCGTGGTGGGCAGCAGCGGCAGGAAGATCCCGGCCACGCCGAGCGCCACGCTGAGCCAGCCGACGGCCAGCAGCAGGTAGCGCACCCAGGCGTGACGGCTACGGCGGATTTCCCGCGGTGCCATAGGCGCCGGATCAGTGTTGGCGGGGCTTGAGCAGCGCCGGTTTCTCTTCCGGGGCCTGGCAGAGCAGGAACAGGTTGGTCAGCAGCTCGGGGATCTGCGCGACCATGTCGTCCACCAGGTGGCGGTCGCGGGCGATCTCGTCGAACTCCGGCTGCTCGTCGAACAGCCCGGAACCGACCATGATCGGCAGCAGCAGCTCGCTGACTTCTTCCTCGGCCTGCTCGAACCACACGGCCTCGCGCAGGAACACGCCTTCCATGAAGCCGATGCACCAGCCGCGGATGTCGGAATCGTCCGGTTCGTCGCCCAGGTAGGGCTCGCAGGGCAGCTCCAGTTCCTCGTCGCCGGCCAGCTGGCGGGTGATGTGCGCCTTGAGCAGCAGCAGGGAGCCTTCGATTTCCTCGCGCTCGGCGTCGCTGCGGTAGTGCGGCGGCTCGGCGAAGAGCGCATCGATCCACTCGCGGTCGGGCACCTGGTCCGGGCAGATCGCCAAGGCGGTCAGGTAGCCGTGGGCCGCGACATAGTCCAAGGCTTCCTCGTGCAGGTCGTCGGCATCGAGAAAGGCTTGCAGGCGGGCCAGTTGGTCGGCGAAGGACATCGGTTACTACCTCGGCGGGGATGCGGGCCTGAATTGTAGTCTTTCCGCAGCCCGCGGGCCAGCCACGGGGCTTGGTGGCCGGCGTGGGGTTCTGCTTTTCGTAGGAGCGAGCTTGCTCGCGAACCTTGGTCCTGTGCTCCTATCCCCACCCTCGTCATTCCCGCGAATGCGGGACGCGGCTCCATCGCGAACAGCGCTTGCGCTGGCCCGAAGGGGAATAACCCAGAGACTTCTTCGGGGTTGGGCTTGGTGTAGCGCGCCGCTCCGAGTTTGCGGGGATTTTTTGTTTCGCCCCCTCGGGCGAGTCCCTTTTGTCAAACGGTGGAAGGCCACCCCCGCAAAAAGGAACCAAAAAGGCTTGCCCCAACATACGGGCCCGATGAAGCCGGGCTCCCCTCACGAACTCCCCCGCCACGGAGGCCCGCCCCGAGGGTACGTCCCTGTAGCCCGCGGGGCTCTCGCGACATCCATGTCGCATGACCTCCTGAGCGCCGGTTTCGCTCGGCCTTCTGAAGGGGCGTTCCGGAGTGCGCGGATGTTTCTCTGGAAATCCTTACGGCGTTATCCGCCGAATCGCGGACGGAGTCCGCTCCTACGGTTACAGGGAAGCACGGGCGTAGGAGCAACTGTCTGCGCCGAGGCGTTTTTCGTAGGATGGGTTGAGCTTGCGAAACCCATGCGGTTGCGCTGATGGGTATGGCTCCGCTCAACGCCATCCTACGAAAAGCCATGCTCGCTCATGCGGTAGGAGCGGACTTTGTCCGCGATTGGATTCTCCGGCCTCGCCGGACGCCCCGGTGGCGCGCTAATAGAGCAAGCGCCTTCAATCCATTGCGACGGCTGACCCACTCCCATCGCCCCGCTTGCGTATAATGCCCGGCTCGAAACGGAGTCCCCCATGCTCGACCAGGCCCAGCGCATCCTCAAAGACGTATTCGGCTACGACGCCTTCCGTGGCAACCAGGCGCGCATCATCGAACGCGTGGCCAGCGGCGGCGACGCCCTGGTGCTGATGCCCACCGGCGGCGGCAAGTCGCTGTGCTTCCAGGTCCCGGCGCTGCTGCGCGAGGGCCTGACGGTGGTGGTCTCGCCGCTGATCGCGCTGATGGAGGACCAGGTCGCCACCCTCGACGAGCTGGGCGTGCCGGTCGCCGCGCTGAATTCCTCGCTCAGCCCCGAGGCGCAGCGCGACATCGCCGCGCGCCTGCAGCGCGGCGAGATCAAGCTGCTCTACCTCGCCCCCGAGCGTCTGGTGCAGCCGCGCATGCTGGACTTCCTGCAGCGCCTGAACGTCGGCCTGTTCGCCATCGACGAGGCGCACTGCGTGTCGCAGTGGGGCCATGACTTCCGCCCGGAATACCTGCAGCTGGGCCAGCTCGCCGAGCTGTTCCCGGACGTGCCGCGCATCGCCCTGACCGCCACCGCGGACATGCGCACCCGCGAGGAAATGATCCAGCGCCTGCACCTGCAGAACGCCGAGCAGTTCCTCTCCAGCTTCGACCGGCCGAACATCTTCTACCGCATCGTGCCCAAGGAACAGCCGCGCAAGCAGCTGCTGGGCTTCCTCGCCGAACGCCGCGGCGACGCGGGCATCGTCTACTGCCTGTCGCGCAAGAAGGTCGAGGAGGTCGCCGATTTCCTCTCCAACCAGGGCTTCCCGGCGCTGCCGTACCACGCCGGGCTGTCCAACGAGCTGCGCGCCTTCCACCAGAAGCGCTTCCTCAACGAGGAAGGCCTGATCATGGTGGCGACCATCGCTTTCGGCATGGGCATCGACAAGCCCAACGTGCGCTTCGTCGCCCACCTCGACCTGCCCAAGAGCCTGGAGGCCTACTACCAGGAAACCGGCCGCGCCGGCCGCGACGGCCTGCCGGCGGACGCCTGGATGGCCTACGGCCTGCAGGACGTATTGCTACTGCGGCAGATGATGCAGAACTCCGAGGGCGACGAGCGCCACAAGCGCGTCGAACGGCACAAGCTCGAAGCCATGCTGGCGCTGTGCGAGGAGACCCGCTGCCGGCGCCAGGCGCTGCTGGCCTACTTCGACGAGGTGATGCCCAACCCTTGCGGGCATTGCGACATCTGCGTCGATGGGGTGGAAACCTGGGACGCCACCGAACCCGCGCGCCAAGCCCTGTCGGCGATCTACCGCAGCGGCCAGCGCTATGGCGTCGGCCATCTGGTGGACATCCTCCTCGGCAAGGAGACCGAGAAGGTACGCAGCGTCGGGCACCAGCACCTGGCGGTGTTCGGCATCGGCAAGGCGCGCGGCGAGGAGGAATGGCGCACGCTGTTCCGCCAACTGGTCGCCCGTGGCTTCGCCGACGTGGACGTCGACGGCTTCAACGGCCTGCGCCTGACCGAAGCCTGCCGCCCGCTGCTGCGTGGCGAGGAGACCCTGGCCCTGCGCCGCGATCCCAAGCCGCAGCGCAGCAAGTCCCCGTCCTCCGGCGGCGCCAGCCCGGCCAGCCAGCTGGTGCGCCAGGAAGAGCGCGAGATGTGGGAAGCGCTGCGCACCCTGCGGCGCAAGCTGGCGCAGGAGCATTCGGTGCCGCCCTACGTCATCTTCCCCGACGCCACCCTGCTGGAAATGCTGCGCAGCCAGCCGACCACGCTCACCGCCATGGCCCAGGTCAGCGGCGTCGGCGCGCGCAAGCTGGAGCGCTACGGCCAGGCCTTCCTCGACGTGCTCACCGAGTCCGAGGCGGCGCCGTCCACGCCGGCGCCGGTGGTCGACCTCAGCCACGAACTGGTCAGCCTGGCCCGCGCCGGCATGACCCCGGCGCAGATCGCCCGCCAGCTCGATTGCACCGAGAAGAACGTCTACAACCTGTTGGCCGAGGCCATTGCCGCGCAGCAGCTGAGCCTGGAACAGGCCCTGGACCTGCCCGAGGAGCTGCTGGCCGAAGTGCAGGATGCCTTCCTCGAAGAGGACGGCGAGCTGCCGCCGGTAGCGGCCCTGGCCGAGCGCTTCGAGGGCCGCGTGCCGCAGGGCGTGCTGCATTGCGTGCGCGCCGCGCTGCAGGCCGAGCTGGAAGTCTGAGACCGGCGCTGGCCATGCTGGCGCTTTGATGGCTGACAGAAAAGTGGCGTTTCGAGGCGACAAACTTGTGACGCGCTTCGCAACGGGCTAAGGTGTGCCCAAGACCTCCACCAGAAGAGGCGGACGTGCCACAACATGCCTGGCTCGACGACGTGCGCGCCAACCCCTATGCCGAACAGCTCGCCCGCGGTTTCCGCCGCCTGCGCTTCGACGCGCCCGTGGAAGGCGAGTACCGCGCCTACCTGCTGGAAGACAACTTCGCCCTCAAGTGCAGCGCCCTCGGCTTCGCCGTGCTGGCCTGGCTGGCGCTGGCGGCCATCGACCTGCTGCTGATCCCGGGGCCGGAGCACTGGAGCATGCTCGCCGTGCGCGCCGCGGTGCTGGTGCTGCTGGTTGTCTGCGGCGGGCTGATCCTGCAGCGGCGCTTCGTGCGCCTGGTGGTGCCGCTGAGCCTCGCCTGCATCCTCGCCGTGGGCATCGGCGCCGCCGTGGTGGTGGGCATCGCCCACCGCGTCGACCCCGGCTACCCCTACGAAGGCCTGCTGCTGGTCAGCATGGCCGCCTACTTCCTGGTCGGCCTGCGCTTCTCCGAGGCGCTGGGCTCGGCCTCGCTGATCCTCCTGGCCTACCTGGGCTGCGAGCTCTACGCCGGCCTGGCGCCGGCCAAGCTGCTGAACAACCTGGTGTTCCTGCTGCTGGGCAACCTGGTCGGCGCGGTGGGCTGCTACCTGCTGGAGTACAAGTCCCGCGAGCACTTCCTGGTCAGCCGGCTGATGCGCCAGATGGCCGACCACGACGCCCTCACCGGCCTGCACAACCGGCGCAGCTTCGACCGCCAGCTGGAGCGCCTGTGGCGCCAGGCCCAGCGCGATGGCACGCCACTGTCGCTGCTGCTCTGCGACGTCGACCACTTCAAGGCCTACAACGACCGCTATGGCCACCAGGCCGGCGACGAGGTGCTGCGCCGCATAGGCAAGGCCCTGGCGGCCAGCGCGCGGCGGCCGCTGGACATGGCCGTGCGCCTGGGCGGCGAGGAGTTCGCCGTGCTGCTCTATGGCACCGACCTGGACGAGGCCCGGCACCGCGCCGAGGTGTTGCGCCAGGCGGTGCAGGGCCTGGGCATCAGCCACGAGGGTTCGAGCACCGCCGCGGAGGTGACGCTGTCCATCGGCGTTTCCTGCCTGAAGCCCGACATGCCTTTGGCCCTGCAGGCGATCTACGCCCATGCCGACCGCGCCCTCTACGAGGCCAAGGCGTTCGGCCGCAACCAGGTGGTGGCCTGACCCATTCGGTCCCCCGTCCTGGCGCCGCCGGTGACTGCGCCCGCTGGCACGCCGGTGCTAGGATGCCGCCGACCCCGCAGCCGAGCGCCCGCCATGCAGCGACTGATCCAGGCCAACGGCCAGCCCCACTACGGGGTGTTCGCCGATACCCCGCAGGACGTCAACCACCGCGACTTCGACTACCGCTCGCCCATGGGGCGCAAGCTGGGCGCGCTGAGCAAGTGGCGCAACTTCCACCAGTTCCAGTACTTCGGCCTGATCAGCCCGCAACTGATCGGCGGCTGCGCCCTGGCCGAACTGAGCCTGGTGGCCGTCGGCTTCGTCTACCTCTACGAGCCGCGCAGCGGGCGCATGCTCGAACGTCGCTTCAAATGCCCGCTGGGCCTGGGCACGCGCTTCTCGCAGCGCCCGAACGATGGCGCCTGCGAACTGCGCCAGGGGCGCAACCGGCTGCGCCTGGAGAATTCTGCCGGGCCGCTGCGCAAGCGCCTGCTGGTGGAACTGGACGACGGCACGCGCATCGACGCCTGTTTCGACGAGACTGAGCCGGCCTTCCAGCCCATGAGCTTGTGCACGCCCGCGGCGGTGAACGGCTGGGTATACGCACGCAAGGTCGCCGGGGTGCGCTGCGCGGGCCAGGTGCGCAGCACCCTGGGCGACTTCGACCTGCGCGCCATCGACGCCTTCGCCCACCACGACTGGTCGGCCGGCTACATGCGCCGCGAGACCTTCTGGAACTGGGCCTGCCTGTCCGGCGAGGCGCAGGGGAGGCGGGTGGGGTTGAACCTGTCGTGCGGCGTCAACGAGACCAGCTTCACCGAGAACTGCTTCTGGCTCGACGGCGAGCTGTGCAAGGTCGACAGCGTGCGTTTCGAGTTCGACCGCGACCGGGAGCTGGGCCCCTGGCGCATCCGCTCCTTCGATGGCCAGGTGGACCTCACCTTCGAGGCCCACGGCCTGCATCGCGAACGCCTGAACCTGGGCCTGCTGGCGAGCAACTTCAAGCAGATCTTCGGGCGCTTCCGCGGCGAGCTGCGCCCCCATGGCCGCGCGTCGCTGGTCATCGACGACCTCTGGGGCTTCGTCGAGGACCAGTACGCCAAATGGTGAACGGGTAAAGCCCTGCGACAAAATGTCATTGTACGGGCTTGATTAGCCGACTAATAATTAGCCAAATCAATTAGCCTGAAACTGCTGCAGCACAATGACAGATAAAGACAAGCACTACTTCGGCACCCAACTGGCCCAGGCCTCGCGTGCATGGCGCGCCGAACTCGACCGCCGCCTCAGCCACCTGGGGCTTTCCCAGGCCCGTTGGCTGGTGCTCCTGCACCTGGCGCGCAATTCCGGCATCCCCACCCAGCGCGAGCTCGCGCAATCGGTCGGCGTCGAGGGCCCGACCCTCGCGCGCCTGCTCGACGGCCTCGAATCCCAGGGCCTGGTGCGCCGCCAGGCAGTGGCCGAGGACCGCCGCGCCAAGCGCATCTGCCTGACGCCCAAGGCCGACGTGCTGATCGCCGACATCGAGAACATCGCCGCCAGCGTACGCAATGACGTATTGGCCGGCATCGATGAGTCGGACATAGCAATCTGTCAGAAAATCCTCTCCCGCATCCTCTCCAACCTGGAAAAGAACTGAGCGATTCTTCACACTTTTTCGAGTAGAATTGCCAAACTTCTGACGGCCCCTACGGGGCCGTCATCCGTTCGGAGTGGTACCCAGGCCTTTCGCCGGATTTCCGACGAATTGTCTTGACCTAGACGGGGCCTGCGCCTAATCGTGATGGCAATGAGCCTTTATGGCGTTGCCGGGCCAACCCACGTCCCGGATGGGCGTCTATATTGCATGGACAGCACGACCGATCGCACAGCGAGGTCAAGGATGGCCTGCAGACCTGGACACAACTGGGATGGGACCTATGGCTCGACTCACTCGCTTGCCGCTGGCAATGGCCGTACTCTCGGCTCTCATGACTTCCCAGGCCCACGCGCTGGGGCTCGGGGACATCACCGTGCATTCGGCGCTGAACCAGCCGCTGGATGCGGAGATCGAGCTGCTGCAGCCCGGTGACCTGAGCAGTGACGAGCTCATCGCCCGCCTGGCCGACATGGCGACCTTCGAGCGCATGGGCGTGGACCGCACCACCTTCCTGCAGAACCTGCGCTTCACCCCGGTGATCCGTAACGGCCGCGGCTACATCCGTGTGGTTTCCACCCAGCCGGTGCACGAGCCCTACCTGAATTTCCTCCTCGAGCTGGAGCGCCCCAACGGCCGCCTGCTGCGCGAGTACACACTGCTGATCGACCCGCCGGGCTACGCCGGTGGCAGCTATGCCCAGAGCACTCCCACGCGCGGCGCCGACAGCGGCCCGGCGGCCAGCCGCCCGGCCAAACGCAGTGCGGCGGCGCGCCCGGCACCCGTTCCGAGCGCGCCCATCGCTGCGGGCGAGGGGCGCTACACCACCGCCGCGGGTGACACCCTGTGGAGCATTTCCGGGCGCCTGGGCGCCAAGGGCGCCGCCCGCCAGGAACTGATGACCCAGCTGCAGCAACTGAACCCGCAGGCGTTCAGCGGCGGCAACCCGCATCGCCTGCGCCTCGGCTACCAGCTGGTGCTGCCCGCCGGCCAGGCAACGCCTGCGGCTGCCACGAGCACCGCTGTCGCCACGCCGAGCAGCGCTGCGCCTGCCGTGCCGGCGCCGAGCGAGGCGACGGTGGCCCAGGCCCAGGGGCAACTGGCCGACATGACCGCCGAGCGCGAGCGCCTGAACCAGCGCATGGACACCCTGCAACAGCAGCTCGACACCCTGCAAAAGGCCCTGGAAAGCCGAGACCAGCAGGTGCAGAGCCTGCAGGCCGAACTGGCCCGCCGCCAGGCCGAGCAAGCGGCCGTGCCGGCCAGCGCCCCGGAGTCTGAAGCCGCGCCTGCCGCCCCCGTAGCTGCACCCGCGCCCGCGCCGACGGCGGAAGCCGCCAAGCCGGCGTCCCAGGCGCCCGTCGCGCAGGACGAAGAAAACGCATCCCTGACCCGCTACTGGCCGTGGGCCGCCCTGGCAGCCCTGGTGCTGGCCTTGGGCCTGGTCTACAACCGCCGGCGCAAGCCCGGCACCGACGAGCCGCCCCTGGCGCAGCCCGAGGCCGCCAGCCTGCCGCCGCTGGCGCCGGCCGGCCCGGCAGCACCGGCCAAGCCGGTGGTGGCTTCCGCCGTCGCGCCCCTGGCCAGCGCCAACGAAGCCTCCCTGGCCCGCTTGCCGGCCGCCAGCAGCGACAGCCTGGAAGGGGCGAACATCTACATCGCCTACGGCCGCTTTGGCCAGGCCCGCGACATGCTGACCAAGTCCGTCGCCGCCGAACCGCAGCGCCGCGACCTGCGCCTGAAGCTGCTGCTGGTGCTCGCCGAGCTCGGCGACCTGGCCGCCTTCCACGAGCAGGAGCGGGCGCTGCAGGCGATGGGCGGCGACCAGAAGCAGATCGACCAGCTCAAGGCCCGCTACCCCGCCATGCTCGAGCGCGAAGACGAGCAGGCCATCAGCGACGGCCTCGGCGAATGGGACGGGCTGGAGCTGGGCGACATCGGCGAGCACCCCGCGCCGACACAGCCGCCGCTGGGCGACACCGCCGACCTGAACCTCGGCGAACTCTCCCTGGACCTGGACTGGAACAGCCTGGACGCCTTCGATTCGCCCAAGGGCTCGCCGGCCAAGGGCGGCAAGGACGACACCGAGGACCTCCTGAAGGACTTCCGCAGCAACCTGCGCGAACTGCCCGAGGTCACCGAGTTCGACCTGGACGACGAGCAGGCCGGCGCCTTCGGCCTGCCGAGCCGCGCCGGCGGTGAGCAGGACAAGTTGCTGGCCAGCCTCGACCGGGCCCGCGCCTGCATCGACCGCGGCGACCTCGACGAGGCCTACCGGATTCTCGAGCAGGTGCTGCAGGAAGGTGACAAGCAGGAACAGGAAGAAGCCCGCGAGTTGCTGGCGCGGATTGCCTGAAGCATCCCCGATTCACTTGGAGCCCGGCCTTGTGCCGGGCTTTTTGTTGCCTGAAGCCGGTGAGGCTCGGCGCTCGGGCTTTCCCCTCACCCCAGCCCTCTCCCGGAGGGAGAGGGGGCTAGTCCGTGCCGAGAGGAGGCCTGGTTTCAGCCGGCAATCCCTGTGCTGGCCGGCTAACGCTGAAACACCAACGTACGCCGAACGGTCCCCTCTCCCTCCGGGAGAGGGTTAGGGGGCTGCGGTAGGCGCAACTGTCTTGCAGGTCACGCCGGAGGGCTCTTCGTAGGAGCGAGCTTGCTCGCGAACAGACTCCGCTGCGGGGCTCATTCGCGAGCAAGCTCGCTCCTACGAGAAGCCGTGCCCGCCCGTACGGTAGGAGCGGATCTCATCCGCGAATCGCGCCGGGATGTCCGGCTATCGCGGACAAGGTCCGCTCCTACAGGGGAAGGAATACCGTGCCTCCCGGCGACCTGTAGGAGCGGGCCCTGCCCGCGATATCGCGCGCAGGGCGCGCTCCTACAGGGGAATGGTGCGGGTGGGGCGGCGTAGGAGTGGATCTCATCCGCGATTCGCGCAGGGCTTCCCTCAGAAATTCCGCCCCAGGTTCAGGTACACCGCATGCTCATCGGCATCGTTCAGCCCATAGCTGAACGACAGCGGCCCCAGCGGCGTCTCGAAGCCGAGCATGATGCTCATGGCGTTGATGTAGCCGGTGTCGTAGCTGTTGTCGTTGTTCCACACCCGCCCGCGTTCCAGGCTGCCGCCGAGGTAGAAGGGGAAGTCCAGGGGCAGGAACGAGCGTTCGGTCATGCGCCGGTAGTAGATCACCCGGCCGAGGCTGTAGTTCTGCCCGGCCAGGGCGTCCTGGCGGAAGCCGGAGAGTTCGCGCGCGCCGCCGAGCAGGAAGCTCGATACCACCACGTCGGCGTCGTCCAGGGTGCGCCCGTAGCCGCCGCCGAGCACCCAGGTGTTCGGCCCGCTGCTCAGCGCCTTGTCCAGGCGCAGTTCCCACTGGCGGTAGCGGTCGTCGTCGCCCAGCGACGGCGTGTGCTCGCGGTAGCCGGCCTGGATGTCCTCGCCCTCGCGGGGGAAGTCGACGTTGTCCATGGTGTCGAAGGAGTACTTCAGCTCGGCGTAGCCTTCGTTGAAGTGGAAGTCCGGCAGGTCCTGCTGGCCCACGCGCACGTCGGCCTTGCCAAAGGCCTGGGCCACGCCCAGGCGGATCTCGCCGTTGTTGGCGATCTGCCGGCCGAGATTGAGGCCGTAGCCGTAGCGCTCCAGGCGGTATTCGGCGATGGGGTCGTCGTTGTCGGTGGCCTCGACGTTGCGCGCCTCGTTGAACAGGTAGGGCGCCACGAAGTAGCGCGAGCCGGCGTCCAGCGGCTGGTAGAACTCGCTGTAGAGTTCCTGCTGGTCGCCGATCTGCAGGCGCGTCAGCCATTCCGCGCCGAGGCGGTTGATGCCGTTGACGCGGTAGCTGGCGCCGACGTTGAAGGTGCTGTCGCCGCGCAGGTCGTCCGACAGGTTCAGGCCCAGGCGCAGGTAGTCGGTGCCGCTGCGCTTGCCCAGGGCGTGGATGACCAGGGCGTTGCCGCCTTTCTCGCGGACCACGCGGTACTGCACCTGGTCGAAGTAGTCCAGGCCGTAGAGGGTGCTCATGTCGCTCTGCAGGCGCTCCAGGTCCAGCGGCTGGCCCAGCGGCTGGCGGATGTAGTGGCGGATCACCTCGTCGCCGACTTTGGAGTCGTTCTCCACGCGGATACTGCCGATCACCGGGGTGCGCTCGTCCGGCGTGCGCGCCTCGGCCAGGGCCACGGCCTCCTGGTCGCGGGGTTTGCGCAGGGCCGCCAGGCGCGTGGCGAGGATGCTGGTGGCGCGGTAGCCGGCGTCGATCAGCTGCGGCACGCGGCCGAAGTCGGTGGAGCTGTAGCCGCTGAGCGGCGGCTGGATGAGCACGTCGTCGGGCTTCAGGGTGGCCAGCTGCGCCTCGGAGTTCTTGCGCGTCATCAGGGTGACCGACTGGTTGAGCATGTCGACCACGGTGGTCAGTTGCTTGCGTTCGAGCAGCGGGTTGCCGATGTCGACCACGATGACCACGTCGACGCCCATCCTGCGCGCCACGTCCACCGGGATGTTGTCGACCATGCCGCCGTCCACCAGCAGCTTGCCGTCGACCTCCACCGGGGCGAACACCGCCGGGATCGACATGCTGGCGCGGATCGCCTGGGGCAGGTGGCCACGGTCGAACACCACCTTCTCGCCGGTGGCGATGTCGGTGGCCACGGCGCGGAAGGGGATGGCCAGCTTGTCGAAGTCGCGGGTGCCGCTGGTGTGCACCAGCAGGCTTTCCAGGAGCATGGTCAGGTTCTGTCCCTGGATGGCGCCCAGGGGCAGGCCGAGGGAGCCGTCGTCGCGGAAGCTGAGCTTCTGCTTGACTAGGAAGTCGCGGTCGTCCTGCTTGCGCCGGAAGGGCACGTCCACCCGCGGCGGCGAGTCGGACAGCGCCTGCTGCCAGTCCAGGCCGAGGGCGATGCGCTCCAGTTCCTTGGGCGTGTAGCCGGCGGCATAGAGCCCGCCGACCACCGCGCCCATGCTGGTCCCGGCGATGGCGTCGATGTGAATGCCCTGTTCGTCCAGGGCCTTGAGCACGCCGATGTGGGCCAGGCCGCGGGCGGCGCCGCCGGACAGCACCAGGCCGATCTTCGGCGGGTGCCCGGCGGCGAGGGTGGACAGCGGAAGGAGCAGCAGCAGGGCGAACAGCAGGCGGCGCATGGGGCGGGGTCCGATCGGGCTTCCAGGCGGCTATTATAGGCATCCCAGAGCAGGAGCCCGGTCGCCATGAGCCAGCCCAGAGCGGAAATCGTCATCACCTATTGCACCCAGTGCCAGTGGCTGCTGCGCGCCGCCTGGCTGGCCCAGGAACTGCTCAGCAGCTTCGCCGACGACCTCGCCCGGGTGAGCCTGGAGCCCGGCACCGGCGGGGTGTTCCGCATCACCTGCGACGGCGAGCAGATCTGGGAGCGCAAGGCCGACGGCGGCTTCCCCGAGGCCAAGGTGCTCAAGCAGCGGGTGCGCGACCGCATCGACCCGCAGCGTGACCTGGGACACAACGACCGGCCGTGAGTCGGGTATTTCGTTAGCGAGCTATCTTTTCCTGCCTTATATCAAAGGCCGCCGGCGGCGCGCGCAATAGCCTGTGGGCAATTCATTCTCCCCAGGGGAGTGTTCCCACATGAGCATCATCGTCACCGGGGCGGCCGGCTTCATCGGCAGCAATCTCGTCAAGGCACTGAACCGGCGTGGTGAAACCGAGATCATCGCGGTCGACGACCTGACCGAGGGCGACAAGGTCCGCAACCTCGCCGACTGCGACATCGCCGATTACCTGGACAAGCGCGACTTCGTCGAACGCTACGCCCGCGGCGGTTTCGGCGTGGTCCGCGCGCTGTTCCACCAGGGCGCCTGCTCCAGCACCCTGGAAGGCGACGGCCGCTACCTGATGGACAACAACTACCGCTACAGCTGCGACCTGCTGGAGGCCAGCCTGAAACTGGGCGTGCCCTTCCTCTACGCCTCCTCGGCGGCGGTCTACGGTGGCGGGCGCGACTTCCGCGAGCTGCGCGAGTACGAGCGGCCGCTGAACGCCTACGGCTACTCCAAGTTCCTCTTCGACCAGCGCGTGCGCCGCGTCCTGCCGCAGGCGCACAGCCAGGTCGTCGGGCTGCGCTACTTCAACGTCTACGGCCCGCGCGAACAGCACAAGGGACGCATGGCCTCGGTGGCCTTCCACTGCTTCGAACAGTTCCGCGCCAGCGGCAAGGTGCACCTGTTCGGCGAATATGGCGACTACCCGGCCGGCGGCCATCTGCGCGACTTCGTCTCGGTGGAGGACGTGGCGCGGGTCAACCTGCACTTCCTCGACAACCCCGGCCGCAGCGGCATCTTCAACCTCGGCAGCGGCCGCGCCCAGCCGTTCAACGACGTGGCCCTGGCGGTCATCAACAGCCTGCGCGCGCAGCAGGACCAACAGCCGCTGGACCTGCAGCAGGCCATCGCCCAGGGACTACTGGAATACGTCGAATTCCCCGACAGCCTGCGCGGCAAGTACCAGTGCTACACCTGCGCCGACATCGCCTTCCTCCGCGAGGCCGGCTACCGCGCGCCGATGCTGGGCGTGGAGGAGGGGGTGGAGCGTTATTGCCGGTGGTTGCTGGACCAGGCTTGATTCAGGCGAATTCGTCGATCAGCAACTGTGCCGGCACCGACAGGCTGGCGCCCTTGCGAGTGACCACTTCGTAGGGTTCGCTGCGCGTCTTCACGTTCAGCGCCAGGCGGGTGATGAGCCCTGCATCCAGGCCCACGCGCGCCACGTCCACCGGCATCAGCGCCACCAGCGCCTCGTCCTCCAGCAGCAGGCTCAGGGTGGTGAAAGTGGACGAGGTCTCGACGGGGTAGGGCGGGAAAGGCAGCCCGGCTTCGCGGAATTCCCGCTCCAGCAGCAGGCGCATCGGCATGTTCACCGGGAACACCACCCAGCGGTAGGCGGCCACGTCGGCCAGCTCCAGCGAATCCGCCCCGGCCAGCGGGTGGCGCGGGTTGGCCACCAGGGCCAGGCCTTCCTGTTCCAGGGCCCGGCATTCGTAGTTGTCCGGCCTCCGGCTGACGCTGGTGCGGCAGATGGCCAGGTCCAGACGGCCCTGGTCGAGCAGGCTGAGCAGGCGCGCGCTGGTGTCCTCGACTATTTCCACCGACAGCTCCGGCTGCTTGTGCCGCAGCCGCGCCAGGCCCTCCACCAGCATGGGCACGGCGCCCATGATCACCCCCACCGAAAGCCGCCCGCCGTGGCCCTGGAGGATGCCCAGCATTTCCTCGCGCAGGTGCGCCAGGTCGGTATGGATCAGCCGCGCGTAGCGGATCACGCAGCGCCCCAGGTCGTTCGGCTGCAGGCCCTTGGGCGTGCGTTCGAAAAGCGTCGCGCCGAGGGTCGACTCGATTTCGTGCAGCGCCTTGGTGGCGCCGGGCTGGGTGATGGCCACCGCTTCGGCGGCCTTGTGCAGCGAGCCGTGTTCGTCGAGGGCGATCAGCAGGCGCAGCTGCTTCAGGCGCAGGCGCGAGGCGATGGTGGTCAGCGAGGGCAGCATGGGGGATAAGGAAAAGTTATCGCTCAATCAGCAGCTCTCATTAGGCAGCATTTACCCGCGAATTTACAGTGGCTCCCACGAGGTTCCTGCGCAGGGCCGTTGGACGATAACAATGCGAGCCGAATCATGAGACTGATCCAATTCCTCACCGACCAGGGCTGCCGCCGGGTCGGCGTCGTCGAAGGCCAACAGGTCGAGACCCTGCGCGACTGCTCCAGCACCCGGGAACTGGCCCTGGCGGCGATCCGCGCCGACCGCAGCCTGGTCGACGAGGTGCTGGCGCGCGGTAGCGAGCCTTGCACCGAGACCTACTCTCAACTGCTGGAGGCCGGCCGGGTATTGCCGCCGCTGGACCACGAGGACCCCGCCCACTGCCTGATCAGCGGCACCGGGCTGACCCACCTGGGCAGCGCCTCCACCCGCGACAAGATGCACCAGCAGAAGGACGAGGACGACAGCGCCCTCACCGACACCATGCGCATCTTCCGCTGGGGCATCGAGGGTGGCCGTCCGGCGCCCGGCTCGGTGGGCGTGCAGCCGGAGTGGTTCTACAAGGGCGATGGCAGCATCGTGGTGCCGCCCGGCGGCGCCTTCCGCGTCCCCGAATTCGCCGAGGACGCTGGCGAGGAGCCCGAACTCACCGGCCTCTACGTGATCGGCGACGATGGCCGGCCGTACCGCCTGGGCTTCGCCCTGGGCAACGAGTTCTCCGACCATGTGATGGAACGCCGCAACTACCTGTACCTGGCGCACTCCAAGCTGCGCAGCTGCTCTTACGGGCCCGAGCTGCGGGTCGGCGAGCTGCCGCGCCATCTCGAAGGCCGCAGCCGTATCCTGCGCGACGGCCAGGTCGTCTGGGAAAAGGCCTTCCTCTCCGGCGAGGACAACATGTGCCACAGCCTGGAGAACCTGGAGTACCACCACTTCAAGTACGCCCAGTTCCTCCGCCCCGGCGATGTGCACGTGCACTTCTTCGGTACTGCCACGCTGTCCTTCGCCGACGGGGTTCGCACCCGGGCGGGCGACCGCTTCGAGATCAGCCTGGCCGAGTTCGGCGAGCCGCTGGTCAATGCCATCGAGCAGGTCGAGCCGGTGTTCGCCGCCGGCGGCGTCGTCCCGCTCTGAGCGACGCGCGGAGCCCCGGCCGGGCTCCGCCGCCGCGCTACGTCCACCCGCACGGCCATGGCCGCGCGGGTGCCCATAACAAACATAAGAAAGAGACGGCCATGAAAACCACCAACGCCCAGACGTTGTACGCCGATGTCGCTCCCGCCCGCGTGGCCCAGGCCACCACGGTGCGCTGGCGGATCTTCCTGCTCCTGCTGCTGCTCGCGGCGATCAACTACATCGACCGCGCCTCGCTGTCGGTGGCGCTGCCGCTTATCTCCCAGGAATTCAACCTGACCCCGGCCCTGGAAGGCCTGCTGCTCAGCTCGTTCTTCTGGTCCTACGCGCTGATGCAGATTCCCGCCGGCATGCTCCTGGACCGCTTCCAGGCGCGCAACATCGTCGGCATCGCCACCGTCGCCTGGGGCAGCTTCCAGGCCCTGGGCGCGGCCTCGCACAACTGGATACTGCTGCTGGCCACGCGCATCGGCCTGGGCGTCGCCGAGTCGCCGATCATGCCCGCCGGGGCCAAGCTCAACGGCGCCTGGCTGACGCCCAACGAGCGCGGCCGCGGTGCCACCCTGGTGGACGGCGGCGCACCGCTGGGCACCGCCCTGGGCGCGATCATCATCGCCGGGTTGATTTCCTGGTTCGGCTCCTGGCGCACCGCCTTCGTCATCGCCGGCATCGGCACCGTGGTGGTCGGCCTCTGGGCCTGGTGGTACATCCGCAACAACCCCGCCGACCATCCCGGGGTGAACGAGGAGGAACTGCGGCACATCCGCGAGGCCAACGAGGCCGCTTCCCGCGAGCATGGCCAGGGCCGCAAGGCGGTGCTGCGCGAGATGCTCCGCGACCGCTCGGTGCTGGCCATGATCTGCGGGTACATGTGCTACAACAGCGTGTTCTACGGCCTGATGACCTGGATGCCGAGCTACCTGCACCAGGCCCACGGCCTCGACATCAAGGCCATGGGCGGGGCGACCTTCCTGATCTTCATGTGCGGCTTCGTCGGCGAACTGGTCGGCGGCTGGTTGGCCGACAAGTGGAAGGCCGCCGGCGGCGCGCCGAACCGGGTGATGCGCAGCATGTTCGCCGGCTCGGCCATGATCGCCTCGCTGTGCATCCTGCTGGTGGCCTACACCGCTGATGCCGCCGGGGTCATCGCGCTGCTCTGCGTCGCGCTCTTCTTCATCCGCTGGTGCGGCATGTACTGGTGCCTGCCGGCGATCCTCGGCGGCAAGTCGCGCGCCGGCGTGCTGGGCGGCAGCATGAACTTCGGCGGCAACATGGTCGGGGTGATAGTGCCGATCCTCATCGGCCTGATCGTGCAGTTCACCGGCTCCTACTTCCTGGCCCTGATCTTCTTCGTCGTGATGGCCCTCGGCCTGGTGCTGTTCTCCAGCCTGATCGACTACCGTGAGCGCGGGCTGGCCTGAGCCGGCCCGCCGATGTGAGGTTGCTGTAATGGAACTGATAAGCAGAACCGGCGGGCCAAGCACCGCCAACGCCGTGATCCGCCTGAACCCGCTGGACGACGTGCTGATCGCCCGCCTGGCCCTGCCCGCCGGCCTTGAGCTGGCAGGGGAGGGGCTGAAGCTGCGCGAGGCGATCCCCGCCGGGCACAAGGTCGCCACCCGGCGCATCGAGGCGGGCCAGCCGCTGCGCCGCTACGGCCAGATCATCGGCTTCGCCAGCCGGACGATCGAGGCCGGCGAACACGTCCACGTGCACAACCTGGCCATGGGCGACTTCGCCCGCGACTACGCCTTCGGCGTCGACGCCGTGGCCGCAGTGCCGTCGCGTGAAGAGAGCTTCCTCGGCATCCGTCGCGCCGATGGCTGCGTCGCCACGCGCAACTACATCGGCATCCTCACCTCGGTGAACTGCTCGGCCACGGTGGCGCGGGCCATCGCCGACCACTTCCGCCGCGACATCAACCCCGCCGCGCTGGCCGACTACCCCAACGTCGACGGCGTGGTGGCCCTGACCCACGGCGTGGGCTGCGCCGTCGACCCAGGCGGCGAGGCCCTGGCCATGCTGCGCCGGACCCTCGGCGGCTATGCGATACACCCGAACTTCGCCGCGGTGCTGATGATCGGCCTGGGCTGCGAGACCAACCAGATTCCCGACCTGCTGGCGGCCCAGGGGCTGAGCAGCGGCGAGCAGCTGCGCACCTTCACCATCCAGGACAGCGGCGGCACGGCGAAGACCGTGGCCAGCGGCATCGAGCAGGTGAAGAGCCTGCTGCCCATGGCCAACCGCGTGCAACGCGAGCCGGTCAGCGCGCGCTACCTGACCGTGGGCCTGCAGTGCGGCGGCTCCGACGGCTACTCGGGCATCACCGCCAACCCGGCGCTGGGCAACGCGGTGGACCGCCTGGTGAGCGCCGGCGGCACCGCGATCCTCTCGGAAACCCCGGAGATCTATGGCGCCGAACACCTGTTGACGCGCCGCGCGGTGAGCCGCGAGGTGGGCGAGAAGCTGATCGCCCGCATCCGCTGGTGGGAAGCCTACTGCGAACGCATGGGCGCCGAGCTGAACAACAACCCCTCGGCCGGCAACAAGGCCGGCGGGCTGACCACCATCCTGGAGAAGTCCCTGGGCGCGGTGGCCAAGGCTGGCTCCAGCAACCTGGTGGACGTCTACGAATACGCCGAGCAGGTGCGCGCCCACGGCCTGGTGTTCATGGACACCCCCGGCTACGACCCGATCTCCGCCACCGGCCAGGTCGCCGGCGGCGCCAACCTGATCGCCTTCACCACCGGGCGTGGCTCGGCCTACGGCTGCGCGCCCTCGCCGTCGATCAAGCTGGCCACCAACTCGCGCCTGTGGGAGCGCCAGGAGGAGGATATGGACGTCAACTGCGGCGGCATCGCCGACGGCTCCACCAGCATCGAGGAGCGCGGCGAGCACATCTTCCGCCTGATGCTACGCATCGCTTCCGGCGAACGCAGCAAGAGCGAACTGCACGGATACGGCCAGAACGAATTCGTGCCCTGGCAGATCGGCGCCATCACCTGATCCGCCGTCACCGACGGGCGCCTACCCGCGCCCGCCAGCCTCTTCCCAGCGGGCATCACGCCCCACTTCTCACGCCCTCCGGGGCCGCGCCAGGCTCACGAGGCCTGGCAATCTTTTGCAGGAGACCAGCATGTTCGGACACAACTTCATCGGCGGCGCACGCACCGCCCAGGGCAACCTGACCCTGCAAAGCCTCGACGCCAGCACCGGCGAGGCGCTGCCCTACAGCTTCCACCAGGCCACCCCGGAAGAGGTGGACGCCGCCGCGCTCGCCGCCGAAGCGGCCTTCCCGGCCTGCCGCGCGCTGCCCGATGCGCGCCGCGCCGAATTCCTCGACGCCATCGCCGCCGAGCTGGATGCCCTGGGCGAGGACTTCATCGCCATCGTCTGCCGCGAGACCGCCTTGCCGGCGGCGCGTATCCAGGGCGAGCGCGCCCGCACCAGCAACCAGCTGCGCCTGTTCGCCCAGGTGCTGCGCCGCGGCGACTACCATGGCGCACGCATCGACCGCGCGCTGCCGGAACGCCAGCCGCTGCCGCGTCCGGACCTGCGCCAGTGCCGCATCGGCGTCGGCCCGGTGGCGGTGTTCGGCGCCAGCAACTTCCCGCTGGCGTTCTCCACCGCCGGCGGCGACACCGCAGCGGCGCTGGCCGCCGGTTGCCCGGTGGTGTTCAAGGCCCACAGCGGACACATGGTGACCGCCGAGCACGTCGCCTCGGCCATCGTCCGCGCAGCGCAGGCCACCGGCATGCCGGCCGGGGTGTTCAACATGATCTACGGCGGCGGCGTCGGCGAACAGTTGGTCAAGCACCCGGCGATCCAGGCCGTCGGCTTCACCGGCTCGCTCAAGGGCGGCCGCGCGCTGTGCGACCTGGCCGCGGCCCGGCCGCAGCCGATCCCGGTGTTCGCCGAGATGAGCAGCATCAACCCGGTGCTGGTGCTGCCGGCGGCGCTGGCGGCGCGCGGCGAGCAGGTGGCTGCGGACCTGGCCGCCTCGGTGGTGCTGGGCTGCGGGCAGTTCTGCACCAACCCCGGCATGGTGATCGGCATCGCCTCGGCCGAGTTCTCCGCCTTCGTCGCCAGCCTAGCCGGGCGCATGGCCGACCAGCCGGCGCAGACCATGCTCAACGCCGGCACCCTGAAGAGCTACGAACGCGGCATCGCCGCCCTGCACGCGCACGCCGGCATCCGCCACCTGGCCGGCCAGCCGCAGCAGGGTCGCCAGGCATTGCCACAGCTGTTCCAGGCCGACGCGCGCCTGCTGGTGGAAGGCGACGAGTTGCTCCAGGAGGAGGTCTTCGGCCCGGTCACCGTGGTCGTCGAAGTGGCCGATGCTGCCGAACTGCAGCGTGCCCTGCAGGGGCTGCGCGGCCAGCTCACCGCGACCCTGATCGCCGAGCCGGAGGACCTCTCGCGCTTCGCCGCCCTGGTGCCCCTGCTCGAACGCAAGGCCGGGCGCCTGCTGCTCAACGGCTACCCGACCGGCGTGGAAGTCTGCGACGCCATGGTCCACGGCGGCCCCTATCCGGCCACCTCGGACGCCCGCGGCACCTCGGTGGGCACCCTGGCCATCGACCGCTTCCTGCGCCCGGTGTGCTACCAGAACTACCCCGACGCACTGCTACCCCCCGCCCTCAAGGACGCCAACCCGCTGGGAATCGCCCGCCTGGTGGACGGCGTCGCCAGCCGCGAGCCCCTCTAGCCGCCCCGCCATAGGCTGCATCGCCCGCGCCGGTGGGCGATGTATCGGTTGTTTTACCCAGTCTTTACCAAGCGCTGACAACCGTCAGGCCCCGGACGAGCGATGATAGGCACCATGAAAGGCGGGTGCTTGGGCGCCCGTGTCCGGAGGTGCAATCAAGATGTCGTCGCAAGCCGTGTTCAAGTCGATCGCCGCTGCCTTGGCCCTGAGCCTGTCGGCCGCCGCCGTGGCCGGGCCGCCCGGTTATGGTCCCGGCCCGGGGCATGGTTGGGGCCCGGGCCCCGGGCATGGTCACGGCCTGCCGGATTACGCGCGGTCGCTGTGGATCGGTAGTGCGCTCTATTTCGTCGCTGCGGGCACCTACTACCTGTGGAACGCCGACCGCCGCCAGTACGTGGTGGTGGAGCCGCCGCCGGCGGTGCAGCAGGCGCCGGCGGGTGTGAGCTACGACGTGATCGCCTACCCGGCGCGCGGGCAGACGCCCGACCAGCAGAGCCGTGACCGCTACGAGTGCCATACCTGGGCCGTGGGCCAGAGCGGCTTCGACCCGGCCGCGGCCAGCCAGGCGCCGGTGCCGGGCGTGGCGGATACCTACCGGCGGGCGTTGGGTGCCTGCCTGAACGGGCGTGGCTACAGCATCAACTGAAACAACCGGCCCCGGGCCGGACCGAACAGGCCGCTTCGCAGGCAATCGTGCGGTGAGTCCTTGGCAATCCCTCCCCAGGGCAAGGAGTCGGGTTACGCATGCTGCGGGGCGGCCTTCTTATTTTTTCTGGGGGGATGGTTTCCGGGAGTGTGCTTTAGAAGAGCGCCCTCTCCCCAGCCCTCGGCTGCGCGCCCCGCCCTGAAGGGAGAGGGGCTGTCCTGAGCTGTTGGAGAGTTCGGAGTCATCCTGAGACGCCTATCTCCCCCTCGTCATTCCCGCGAACGCGGGAATCCAGTGGCTTTGGGTTCGCGAGCAAGCTCGCTCCTACGAAGAGCAAAAGCAGCTCTGCTCTGGCTTTTGCTCTTGAGTCTTCCAGAGAAACATCCGCGCACTCCGAAACGCCCCTTCAGAAGGCCGAGCGAAACCGGCGCTCAGGAGGTCATGCGACATGGATGTCGCGAGAGCCCCGCGGGCTACAGGGACGTACCCTCGGGGCGGGCCTCCGTGGCGGGGGAGTTCGCGAGGGTAGCCCGGCTCCATCGGGCCCGTATGTTGGGGCAAGCCTTTTTGGTTCCTTTTGTGGCGTTTGACAAAAGGGACTCGCCCGAGGGGGCGAAACAAAAAATCTCCGCAGACTCGGAGCGGCGCGCTACACCCAGCCCAACCCCGAAGAAGTCTCTGGGTTCCCGCGTTCGCGGGAATGACGAGGTAGAAATCGGAGCAAGAGGGCCAGGTATGCAAGCCAGACCATGGACCCACCCAAAAAACTGACACTCGCTACGCCGCACTACGCGCACTGAGGAAGGTGGCGAAGATGATCAGCGCGCCACCGGCCAGCATCCGCAGGCTCGGCTGTTCGCCGAACAGCACGGCGGCGAAGGCAATGCCGTAGACCGGCTCCAGGGCGAAGATCACCGCCGCGGTGCGCGCCTTGATCAGTTGCAGGCTGGCGACGAACAGGCTGTGCGCCACGCCCGTGCACAGTACCCCCAGCAACACCAGCCACAGCCAGTCCAGCGCCCGCACCGCGGGCAGTTCGAACAGCGCCAGCGGCGCCAGGCAGAGGACGATGGTGAGGTTCTGCGCGAAGGCCGAGAGGATCGGGTCCAGCCCGCGCACGCTGGCGCGGTTGGCCAGCGACAGCAGGGCGAACAGCAGGCCCGAGACTATGCCCCAGAACAGCCCGGCGGTGGCGCCCTGGCTGAAGTCCAGGTTCGGCGTCACCAGCACCAGGCCCAGGCACACCAGCCCCACCACCAGGTATTCGGCGCGGCGGATGCGTTCGCGAAACAGCAGCCCCTCCAGCAGCACGGTGAAGGCCGGGAAGCTGGCGAAACCCAGGGTGGCCACGGCGACGTTGCCCACCTTCACAGCGAGAAAGAAGGTCAGCCAGTGCGCGCACAGCAGCAGCCCGCTGCCGGCCAGCGCGGCGGCCTGGCGCAGGCTTGGCCGCGGCTGCGCCGCCAGGTGCCCGGCGAAGGCGCCGCCCAGCGCCGCCAGGCCGAACAGCGCGCGGCCGAAGACGATCACCAGCGGGGCGGCGAGGATGAGTTTGCCGAAGATGCCGCTCAGGCCGAACATCAGGGCGCCTACGTGCAGGCCGATCAGGGCCGAGCGGGGTGTCAGTCGGGGAACGCGCATTGCTTCTCTATCTATCGCAGGACCGCAGGTGCTTGATGAGCCAGTCGCCCGGCGGTGAAAGGCCTCAGGCCAGGCGCGCGCCGTTGGGCAGCGGCTTGTCGAAGCCGGCCAGCACCACTTTGTCGTCGCTGTCGTAGACGCCGGTGACCAGCACTTCCGAGCGCACCCCGGCGATCGACTTGGGGGCGAAGTTGCAGACGCACAGGACCTGGCGGCCGAGCAGTTCGTCGAGGGAATAGTGCGCGGTGATCTGCGCGCTGGAGGTCTTCAGCCCCAGCGGGCCGAGGTCGACCTGCAGGATGTACGCCGGCTTGCGCGCCTTGCTGTTGGGTTCGGCGTGGACGATGGTGCCCACGCGCAGTTCGACGCGCTCGAAATCCTGCCACTCGATGGTCTCTGCCGACATCGCTGATCTCCTCAGCTCATCTTCTCAATAATGGGGCGGCAGTCTAGGGCGTGGCGGGGCGTTTGTCTGTCGCGCGGCTAGCGGGAATTGTCGCGCGCCTCGCGGCGGATCTGCCGCGGCGTGCTGCCGAACTGGCGGACCAGGGCGGCGGTGAAGGCGCTCTGCGAGGCGTAGCCGACCCGCGCGGCGATCTCGCCCACCGCCAGGTGCGTGGCGCAGAGCAGCTCGCGGCCCAGTTGCAGGCGGCGCTGGCGCACGTAGTCCATGGGCGTCTGCCCGGTCTCGGCGAGGAAGCGGGCGTGGAAGCGCGCCGCCGACAACCCGGCCAGCCGCGCCAGGTCGGCGACCTGCAGCGGGTGCCCGGCGTGGCGGTCGACATAGGCGTCCAGGCTGGCCAGCGGCAGGCGCGTCGGCTCCTCGGCGGCGTGCATGCCGGCCAGGCTGGCGAGCAGCAGCAGGGCGCCCTGGCGGGCGATCACCGGGTCCTGCAGGGGACTGGCGGCCAGCCAGTGCACCAGTTGCCCCTGGGCCGGGTTCAGGGCCAGGGCGGCGGGGCGTTCCAGCAGGCGGCGGATGCTCTGTGCGTGCTCGCCCAGGCCGCGCAGCAGCAGGTCCTCGTCTTCCAGGTCGAACACCAGGCACTGGCTGCCGCCGGGGGCGGCGCAGGCGTGGTGCGCGCCGCGCGGGACCACCGCGAAGTGCTGGCGGGTGACGCGGCTGCCCAGGCCGCCGACCTCGAACTCCAGGTCGCCGGACAGCCCCAGGACCAGCTGCGCGTGGTCGTGGCTGTGGGCGAGGTGCTCGTGGCTGTAGCGGCGCAGGGAGAGGATCTGGCTCATGGCGGGCTCCGGGGGCAGGCCCACAGTCTAGCGCGGCGCAGGCTGTCACGGGACTGTCGCGCGGCCGTCATGCGCGGGTCACCGCCGGGCCGGAAAATCGACTAAACCCCGCCGGAGGCCGCCCATGACCAGCGCCCAACGCCTGATGCCGACCAAGAAACAACGGGTGCGCACCCTGTGGATATCCGACGTCCACCTGGGCACGCGCGACTGCCAGGCCGAGCACCTGGCGGGCTTCCTCAAGCGCTACCACGCCGAGCGCATCTACCTGGTGGGCGACATCATCGACGGCTGGAAGCTGCGCGGCGGCATCTACTGGCCGCAGGCGCACACCAACGTGATCCGCCGCCTGCTGACCATGAGCAAGCGCGGCACCGAGGTGATCTACGTCACCGGCAACCACGACGAGTTCCTGCGCCGCTATTCCACGCTGCTGCTGGGCAACATCCGCCTGGTCGACGAGATCGAGCACACCACCGCCGACGGCCGCCGCCTGCTGGTGATCCACGGCGACCAGTTCGACGTCATCACCCGTTACCACCGCTGGCTGGCGTTCCTCGGCGACTCGGCCTACGAGTTCACCCTGACCCTCAACCGCTGGCTGAACCACTGGCGCAGCCGCTACGGCTACGGTTACTGGTCGCTGTCGGCGTACCTGAAGCACAAGGTGAAGACCGCGGTGAACTTCATCAGCGACTTCGAGGAAGCCATCGCCCATGAAGTCCACAAGCGTGGGCTGAACGGCGTGGTCTGCGGGCACATCCACCACGCAGAGATCCGCCAGATCGGCGAGGTGGAGTACCTCAACTGCGGCGACTGGGTGGAGTCCTGCACGGCGCTGATCGAGCACTGGGACGGCAGCATCCAGCTCTACCGCCTGGCCGAGGAGCAGCTCCAGGGCGCCAGCGAGGCCATCGTCGCCGAGCCGGCGGCATGAGGCTGCTGATCGTCAGCGACGCCTGGGCGCCGCAGGTGAACGGCGTGGTGACCAGCCTGCGCGCGCTGGTCGCTGAACTGGAAGCCATGGGGCACCAGGTGCGCCTGCTGTCGCCGGCCGAGTTCCGCAGCCGGCCCTGCCCGAGCTACCCGGAAATCCCCCTGGCCTGGGACCTGTGGAAGGTCGGCCCGGCCATCGAGGCCTTCGCCCCGGACTGCGTGCATCTCGCGACCGAGGGCCCGTTGGGCTGGGCCGCGCGGCGCTGGCTGTTGCGCCGCGGCCTGGCCTTCACCACGGCGATCCACACGCGCTTCCCGGAATACCTGAACAACCGCTGGCCCTGGCTGCCGCTGGCGTTCGGCTATGCCATGCTGCGCCGCTTCCACGCCCCCAGCGCAGCAGTGCTGGTGAGCAGCGAGCGCATGCGTGGCGCCTTCACCGACTGGGGCGTGCAGGCCCTGGAGTTGTGGCGCAAAGGCGTGGATACCACGCAATTCCAGGCGGGACCGGGACCCGCCGAGGGCCCGGTGTTCCTCTATGTCGGGCGCCTGGCGCCGGAGAAGAACCTGGAAGCCTTCCTCGACCTAGACCTGCCCGGGCTCAAGCGGGTGGTGGGCGACGGCCCGTCACGCGGCGAGCTGCAGGCGCGTTATCCCCAGGTGGAATTCCTCGGCTACCGCCATGGCGAGGCGCTGGCTGAGGCCTATCGCGCGGCCAGTGTGCTGGTGTTCCCTTCGCGCACCGACACCCTCGGCCTGGTGATGTACGAGGCCCTGGCCTGCGGCACGCCGGTGGCTGCCTTCCCGGTGTCGGGCCCGCTGGACGTGCTGGAGGAGGGCGTCACCGGGGCCATCGATCCCGACCTGGGCAAGGCCTGCCTGCGCGCCCTGGCGCTGGACCGCCAGGCCTGCGCCGAGTGGGCCGCCGGGCAGTCCTGGCGGCTCTCGGCGCAACAGTTCCTGGCCCTGCAGCGGCCGCTCGGCGAGCCGGGCGGGGTGGTCGAGGCCGAGGTCCTGGCCGACTGAGGCCTAGTGGAACAGGTCGCGGTCGCTGTCCAGGCTCTGGTCCACCAGCCACTTGCCGTGGGCGATGGAGGCGTGCTGCGCGGCGTCCAGATCGGCGAGGAAGGCCATCTTCGTCGGCAGCGGCTGGCGCCGTGTGCTGCGTCCGTCCGGGGCGATGATCTGGCAGCCGCCGGCATAGGGCGTGGGCAGCCCCGGGTGTTCGAAGACGCGGGCGATGATGGTGTAGTCGCGATGGGTGCATTGCAGGGTTTGCATGGCATGGACCTCGCTGTCGGGCCAGGGGGCGCCGCCTGCGCCATTGCCGGCGCCAGGCGCCGCGCCGCTCTGGCGTGGCTGTCCCGCTTGGGGCGGGGCCTGTGCTTTCGCGTATCCCCACCTTAGAACAGCAGGCCGGCCGTGCAAGGACGGGGCGACGAAGGGCGCCGCGGCACTTTTCTTCCGCCGCGCCCGGCGCCAGACTGTCGGCATGCCTATCCATAGACTTTCCCGCCTCGGCGACCTAGCGCCCGGCCAGTGGGACGCCCTGCTGCCGGACGCCCAGCCGTTCCTGCGCCACGCCTTCCTCGCCAGCCTGGAGGACAGCGGCGGCGTCACCGCGCGCACCGGCTGGCGCCCGGCGCACCATGTGCTGCTCGACGACGCCGGGCGGCTGCGCGCGGCGCTGCCGGCCTACGTGAAGGCGCATTCCTACGGCGAATACGTGTTCGACTGGGGCTGGGCGGACGCCTGCCAGCGCGCCGGCATCCGCTACTACCCCAAGCTGCTGGTGGGCGTGCCCTTCTCACCGGTGAGCGGTGCGCGCCTGCTCGGCACGGACGAGGGCATCGCCGAGTTGCTGGGCGTGCTGGCCGAGGGCACTGCGGAAGGCGTGTGGTCCGGCGTGCACGTGAACTTCACCGATCCGCGCGCCGATGGGTTGATCGCCGCGCAGGACGGCTGGCTGGAACGCCTGGGCTGCCAATATCACTGGTTCAATCGCGGCTACCGGGATTTCCAGGACTTCCTCGACGCCCTGGCCTCGCGCAAGCGCAAGCAACTGCGCAAGGAGCGTGAGCAGGTGGCGGGGCAGGGCATGGAGTTCCGCTGGATGGAGGGGCCCGAGCTGGCCGAGGCCGACTGGGACTTCGTCTACGCCTGCTACGCCAGCACCTACGAGGTGCGCGGCCAGGCGCCGTATCTGACGCGGGAGTTCTTCAGCCTGCTGGCCGAGCGTATGGGCGAGGCGATCCGCGTGGTCTTCGCCCGCCGCAACGGACGGCCGGTGGCCATGGCCTTCAGCCTGGTGGATGGCGACACCCTCTACGGGCGCTACTGGGGTTGCCTGGCGGAGTACGACCGCCTGCACTTCGAAACCTGCTTCTACCAGGGCCTGGACTACGCCCTGGCCGCCGGGCTGCGCCGCTTCGACGCCGGCGCCCAGGGCGAGCACAAGCTGATCCGCGGCTTCGAGCCGGTGCTCACGCGCTCCTGGCACCAACTGGGGCACCCGGGCCTGCGCGCCGCGGTGGATGACTTCCTCGCCCAGGAACGCGCCGGCATCCGCGCCTACGCCGAGGAGGCGCGGGCGGCGCTGCCTTACCGGCAGGCGGAGTAGGAGGAAGTCGGGTAGAAGGTCGGCCCCCGGCCGCTACGACAGGCTCGCGGGGTGGCCAAGTCGGCCAGGGACCGAGACCGGGTGGGGCTCAGACGTGGCTCGCCTGGCCGCCCCATTCGAGGAAGCGCACGCGGTGCGTGGTGCCCTCGTGGTCCTGGTACACGAGGTAGGCGGGGACCATGCCCACCTTGTGCGAGTTGTCGGTACGGTGCAGCACCTTGTCGATGTCCAGCGGCATGCCGTAGTGGTATTCGACCGTCGGAAGGTCGGCGCCCGGCTCCTTGATCGCGTCCTGGGCGAAGACCATGGGAGCGAGGCTGGAAAGCACCGCCGATACGACAGAAGCAATCTTCATTCTGGTGGTCCTCATAGCGAAGGGGATGAAGCCTCGCCCTGGAGCACTGGCATCCGATGTCTGGCCGCGGGTCCGGGGGCGGGCAGGGGGCGATGCTTCAGGCGTCCACCGCATGGCGGGGCGTGGAACAGATATGACCACCGAACCACCCCACGCGAGAAATTGATGTGCTTGCTAATGATCATCGACCAGGGTGATGCGGCGACTTGTCGCAGGGTTCGGGATAGAGGCTTAAGGCTTCATTAACGGACAGGGCGATATGCCGCAGGAATCCTGTAGGAGCGGGCCCTGCCCGCGATTCGCGCGCAGGGCGCGCTCCTACAAGGTGCGGTGCTTTGCGAATGGGCTGGGCGGGAGATTCGGCGTCAACCTGTAGGAGCGGGCCCTGCCCGCGATTTCGCGCGCAGGGCGCGCTCCTACAGCCAGACCGCGTTCCAGAAGGGGTAGTCGCCAACCTTGGCCACCAGGCCGGCACGTAGGGGATTGGCGACGACGTAGCGTGCGGCGGCACGCAGGTCCTCGTCTCGGCGCAGTGCGCGATCATGATACGCCCGTGCCCATAGTGTTCCGGACCTGCCCAGACACTGGTTCACGTGCCGGGCACTGCATGATTTCAGACGGTTCACAAGACTGTTCAAGCTCGCCCCAGAACCGATCTGGAGCAGCCAGTGGGCATGGTCGGGCATCAGTACCCAAGCCAGCATATGGCCGTCGTCGAGGAGCCTCGGGTCGCCGAAGCAGCGCGCTGCCGCACAGGCGGCAGGAAAGCAGCGAAAAATGGGGGTGCGGTCGTATGTGGTGGTCGTAACCAGGTAGGTCGTATGAGGCTGGGAAAACCGACCTTTGCGCAGCGCCGAATGGCCCGGGGATTGCTCGTCCATATTCAGTCCTCAGGGGAAAGGACTGAATATCGCTTCCAATCCCTGAGGAAAGAGCGCTGGCCGCTACCGAATGCGCTGCCCGCCCTGTAGGAGCGGGCCCTGCCCGCGAAATCGCGCGCAGGGCGCGCTCCTACAGGGGGGATTGCGGGTTAATCCACCCCCACGAACCCGCCGGTCTGGTGGCGCCACAGGCGGGCGTAGAGGCCGCCGTGTTCGATCAGTTCGGCGTGGCTGCCGCTTTCGACGATGCGGCCGTGTTCCAGCACCACCAGGCGGTCCATGCGGGCGATGGTGGAGAGGCGGTGGGCGATGGCGATCACTGTCTTGCCTTGCATCAGCGTTTCCAGGCTTTCCTGGATGGCCGATTCCACTTCCGAATCCAGCGCCGAGGTGGCTTCGTCGAGGATCAGGATCGGCGCGTCCTTGAGCAGCACGCGGGCGATGGCGATGCGTTGGCGCTGGCCGCCGGAGAGCTTCACGCCGCGCTCGCCGACGTGGGCGTCGAGGCCGGTGCGGCCCTGGGCGTCGTACAGCTGCGGGATGAACTCGCTGGCGCGGGCCTTGCGCACCGCCTCCTGCAGTTCTTCCTCGCTGGCGCCGGGGCGGCCGTAGAGCAGGTTGTCGCGGATCGAGCGGTGCAGCAGCGAGGTGTCCTGGGTGACCATGCCGATCTGCGCGCGCAGGCTCTCCTGGGTCACGTGGGCGATGTCCTGGTCGTCGATCAGGATGCGCCCGCCTTCCAGGTCATACAGGCGCAGCAGCAGGTTGACCAGGGTCGACTTGCCGGCGCCGGAGGGTCCGACCAGGCCGATCTTCTCGCCCGGGCGCACCACTAGGTCCAGGCCCTGGATCAGGCCGCTGCCCTTGCCGTAGCTGAAGTCCACCTTGTCGAAGTGCACCTCGCCGCGTTCCACCACCAGCGGCTTGGCGTCGGGCGCGTCGACCACCTGGCGGGGGATGGCGATGGTCTGCATGCCGTCCTGCACCTGGCCGATGTTCTCGAAGATGCCGCCGACCACCCACATGATCCAGCCGGACATGTTGTTGATGCGGATCACCAGGCTGGTGGCCAGGGCGATGGCGCCCACCGAGATCAGCTCCTGGCTCCACAGCCACAGGGCCAGGCCCGTGGTGCCGGCGATGAGGATGCCGTTCATGATGGTGATGCTGACGTCCATCGAGGTCACCACGCGCCCGGCGCGCTGGGCCTTGTGCGTCTGCTCGGCGATGGCCTCGCGGGCGTAGTCCTCTTCCTGGCGGGTGTGGGCGAACAGCTTGAGGGTGGTGATGTTGGTGTAGCCGTCGACGATGCGCCCCATCAGCTTGGAGCGCGAGTCCGAGGCGGCCACCGAGCGGCGCTTCACCTGCGGCACGAAGTAGGCGAGGGCGCCGACGTAGGCGATCACCCAGAGCACCAGGGGGATCATCAGCCGCCAGTCGGCCTCGGCGAACAGCACCAGGGCGCTGAGGGTGTAGATCGCCACGTGCCACAAGGCGTCCACCACCTGCACCGCCGAGTCGCGCAGCGAGTTGCCGGTCTGCATGATGCGCTGGGCGATGCGCCCGGCGAAGTCGTTCTGGAAGAAGCCCAGGCTCTGCTTGAGCACGTAGCGGTGGTTCTGCCAGCGGATCAGGTTGGTCATGCTGGGGTTGATGCTCTGGTGCACCAGCATGTCGTGCAGGGCGTTGAACAGCGGGCGCAGCACCAGCGCCACCACGGCCATCCAGGCCAGTTCGTTGCCGTGCAGGCGGAAGAAGTCGGTGGGCGCGGTGTTCTGCGCCAGGTCGACGATGCGCCCCAGGTAGCTGAACAGCGCCACCTCGATCAGGGCGACGATCAGGCCGACCACCAGCAGGATCGAGAACACCGGCCAGACCTGGCGCAGGTAGTAGGTGTAGAAGCGCCAGACGTCGGCCGGCGGCATGTGCTCGGGGGCGTCGCGGAAGGGGTCGATGAGCTTTTCGAAGCGGCGGTAGAGCATGATGTCTCTCGGTTGTCGCGGGCCCGTCCTGGGCCCGCCGTTTCAGGCCTCCGTCAGCGTGGGAATCGGGGATTCTCAGAGACGCTTGGCGGAGAGTATGACCACCGGCTCGGCTGGCACGTTCTGGTACATGCCGCGGTTGGTGGTGGGCACCTTGGCGATCATGTCGACCACGCCCATGCCGCGCACGACCTTGCCGAACACGGCGTAGCCGAAGTCGCGCTGGCCGTGGTCGAGGAAGTCGTTGTCGGTCAGGTTGACGAAGAACTGGCTGGTGGCCGAGTTCACGTCGCTGGTGCGGGCCATGGCCAGGGTGCCGCGGGCGTTGAGCAGGCCGTTGTCGGCCTCGTTCTTGATCGGCTCGCCGGTGTCCTTCTCCTGCATCTTCTCGGTGAAGCCGCCGGTCTGCACCATGAAGCCGGGGATCACCCGGTGGAAGATGGTGCCGTTGTAGAAGCCGCTGTCGACGTAGCCGAGGAAGTTCTTCACGCTGATCGGCGCCTTGGCGCTGTCGAGTTCCACCTCGATCTCGCCCAGGGTGGTGGACAGCAGCACGTGGGGTTTCGCCGGGTCGGCGGCGAGCGCCGAGGTGGCCAGGACGAGGGTACAGGCGGCGAGCAGGAAGCGTTTGAACAGGGTCATTTTGCGGATGTTTCCTGAGATGTTTTAGGAATGGTCTACCTGCTCGAGGAAGTCGAGCAGGGTGCTGTTGAAGGCTTGCGGCTGGTCCAGCGGGGTGGCATGGCGCGAATCCTCGATCACCACCAGGCGCGCGTTGGGCAGGCGCTCCACGTAGGCCTGCTTGAGCGTCACCGGGGTGTAGTCGCGGTCGGCGCTGACCACCAGTGTCGGACAGGTTATGCGCCCGAGGCGCTCCTGCACACCCCAGCCGATGATGGCGTGCAGGCTGGAAAGGTAAGCGCGTTTGTCGTTCTGCGGCCAGCGTTGCTCGATCTTGCGCCGCAGGTCGGCCTGCTCCGGCTTGGGGAACAGCAGCTTGCCGAGGGCCTTGCCCACGGTGTCCAGGCCCAGCACGTGGGCGAGGAACAGCCGGCGCGCCACTTCCAGGTATTCGCGCAGGGTGCGTGGCTTCACTTCCGGGGCGCTGTTGACGATGGTCAGGCTCTTGAGCAGTTCCGGCCGGCGGGTGGCCAGCTCGAAGCCGATCATCCCACCCATGCTGATGCCCACCAGGTGCACCGGGGCCAGGCGCAGTTCCTCGATCAGCGCCGCCACGTCCTCGGCGAAGCCGGTAATGCTGTAGCGCTCGCGGGGCTTGTCGGACTGGCCGTGGCCGCGCACGTCGAGGGCGATCACCCGGTGCCGCCGGAGCAGTTCCGGCACCTGGTACTCCCAGTCGCGGCTGCTCGAGCCCAGGCCGTGCACCAGCAGCACGGGCGTGCCCTGGCCGCTGTCCTCGAAGTACAGGCGCTGGCCGTCGTGGTGCAGGTAGGGCATCGGCGGTTCTCCGGGTCAGGCGCTCGGTGGCGCGGCGAAAGGGGCGTCCAGGGGCACGTTGGCGAAGGTCTTCAGCAGTTCGACGAGGATCTGCGTGGCCGGGCCCAGGGGTTTTTCCTTGTTCGGGTAAAGATAGAAGCGGCTCTCGCGGGTGACGCCCTGGGTCAGCGGCAGCGGCTTGAGCGAGCCGTCGCGCAGTTCGCGCTCGATCATGTGCCGCGGCAGCCAGGCGAAGCCCAGGCCGTTGCCGACGAAGGTGGCGGCGGTGGCCAGGCTGCCCACCGTCCAGCGCTGCTCGGCGCCCAGCCAGCCGACGTCGCGCGGCTGCAGGCGGCCGGAGTCGCGGATGACCACCTGCATCTGGGTTTCCAGGTCCTGGTGCGTCAGCTCGCGCTGCAGGCGGTGCAGCGGATGGTCCGGGTTGGCCACGGCGACGAATTCCACGGTGCACAGGTCGGCGCCCAGGTAGCCGGCGATGTTCAGGCCGCTGATGGCCAGGTCCGCATGGCCCTGCTGCAGCGCCTCTTCGACGCCGGAAAGCACCTCCTCGCGCAACAGCACGCGGCAGCCGCGACTCTGCGGCACGAACGCGGACAGCGCGCGGACCAGCCGCAGGGTGGGGTAGGCGGCATCCACCACCAGGCGCACTTCCGGCTCCCAGCCCTGCTCCATGTGGTGGGCCAGCTCCTCCAGCTGGCCGGCGCTCTTCACCAGTTGCCGCGAGCGCCGCAGCAGCACCTCGCCGGCCTCGGTGAGCACCGCCTTGCGGCCGTCGATGCGCAGCAGCGGCACGCCGAGCTGCTCCTGCATGCGCGCCACCGTATAGCTGATGGAAGACTGCGAGCGGTGCAGGGCCTCGGCGGCCTGGGCGAAGCCGCCGTGGTCGACCACCGCCTGCAGCGTGCGCCATTGATCCAGGGTAACGCGGGGCGCTTTCATCCTCGCCTCCTCTTGTCTAATCTGGCGCTCTGCCTGAACCGAGCGAGACCGCCACATGAAAAGAATCTGCTGTGCGTTGCTGCTGTCGCTGCCGTTGACCGCCCTGGCCTACCCGATCGAGGTGGAGAAGTCCCTCAACGGCACGGAGATCGACGTCCAGACCCAGGACATCGGCGACAGCATGGGCGCCGTGCTGTTGCAGAACTACGGCAAGCAGGACGTCGCCTGCAGCGCGGTGTTCCAGAACGGCCCGGAGTCGCCCAAGGTGCGCAAGACGGTGCTCGCCGCCGGCAAGTCCAGCAACCTCACCGCCAGCTTCGGCCGCGCCATCATCAAGCTGCGCATCAAGCTGACCTGCAACCCGGCCTGAGCCGGCAGCGCATGTTCTCCAGACTAGGAGCAGACGCGGTACAAATCAACTAAATCGATATTTTGAAGCAATTATTTCTGCTTTTTTATCGATAAGTCATTCCATAAGCTGACCTCCATCGACGCAAACGACCGCTGGAGGTCAAGCCCATGTCCCGTGTTCTGGTAATCGAAAGCAGCGCCCGCCAACAAGGTTCGGTCTCCCGCCAGCTGACCGCCGAGTTCATCGCCAACTGGCGCGCCGCCCACCCCGCCGACGAGATCCAGGTCCGCGACCTGGCGCTGGAACAGGTGCCGCACCTGGACGCCGACCTGCTGGGCGGCTGGATGAAGCCGGCCGAGCAGCACAGCGCCGCCGAGCAGGCCGCGCTGCAGCGTTCCAACCTGCTCACCGAGGAGCTGCTGGCCGCCGACGTGCTGGTGCTGGCCGCGCCCATGTACAACTTCGCCATCCCCAGCACCCTGAAGTCCTGGCTGGACCACGTGCTACGCGCCGGCGTCACCTTCAAGTACACCGAGACCGGTCCCCAGGGCCTGCTCGGCGGCAAGCGCGCCTACATCCTGACCAGCCGCGGCGGCGTGTACGCCGGCGGCCCGCTGGACCACCAGGAACCCTACCTGCGCCAGGCCCTGGCCTTCATCGGCATCCACGACGTCACCTTCGTCCACGCCGAGGGCCTGAACATGGGCGCCGAGTTCGCCGAGAAGGGCCTGGCCAAGGCCCGCGAGCAACTGGCCGCGGTGGCCTGACCATAGATTCCGGCTTACCACTTGCGCGCCCGTCGCTCCTGGGCGCGACGCCCGGTCGACGCACTTCCCCCGCGAATGTCGATCGGGCTTTTTCTTTGGCGGGGTTCGCGAGCAAGCTCGCTCCTACAGGAGCCCGACGCTTTTCGTAGGAGCGAGCTTGCTCGCGAACGAGGTTCTCCGCGATGACATGGGGCGCTGGCCCTGCCGGCGGGATCGTGGATGAATCCTATCCACGTCGTTCCCATGTAGGAGCGCGCCCTGCGCGCGAATCGCGGGCAGGGCCCGCTCCTACAGGTCGACGCTGAACCTCCCGTTCATGCCGGAGAGCACCCAGGCCCTTTCTTCGCCCCGGCAAAACCGCTATTTTCCACGCCCCTTTTCGGTGCGCCTGTTCGGTCATGCCTTACCTGCTTTTCGTAACCGTCCTCTGGGCGTTTTCCTTCAGCCTGATCGGTGAATACCTCGCCGGCCAGGTCGACAGCTATTTCGCCGTGCTCACCCGGGTGCTGCTGGCTGGCGCGGTGTTCCTGCCCCTGACGCGCTGGCGCGGAGTGGCGCCACGCTTCATCGGTGGGGTGATGCTGGTCGGCGCGCTGCAGTTCGGCATCACCTACGTCTGCCTGTACCAGAGCTTCCGGGTGCTGACGGTGCCCGAGGTGCTGCTGTTCACCGTGCTCACGCCGCTGCACGTGGCGCTGATCGACGACGCCCTGAACCGCCGCTTCAACGCCTGGGCGCTGCTGGCCGCGGCGGTGGCCGTGCTGGGCGCGGCGATCATCCGCTACGACGGCGTCAGCGGCGACTTCATCGAGGGCTTCCTGCTGCTGCAGCTGGCCAACGCCACCTTCGCCGCCGGCCAGGTGCTGTACAAGCACCTGGTGGCGCGCTACCCGTCGGACATCCCGCAGTACCGGCGCTTCGGCTACTTCTTCGTCGGCGCGCTGCTGGTCGCGCTGCCCGGCTGGGCGCTGCTGGGCAACCCGGCCAAGCTGCCGACCACCGACGTGCAGTGGCTGGTGCTGCTGTTCATGGGCCTGCTGGCCACCGCCCTCGGGCAGTTCTGGTGGAACAAGGGGGCTACGCTGGTGGATGGCGGCACCCTGGCGGTGATGAACAACCTGCACGTGCCGGTGGGGTTGCTGATCAACCTGCTGATCTGGAACGAACATGCCGACCTGGCCCGCCTGGCCCTGGGCGGCGGGGTGATAGTGGCGTCGCTCTGGGTGAACCGCCTGGGGCTGGCGCGGAGGGCCGTGGCATGAACATTTCCGGTCGCGGCGTCGCCCTCTCCCTGGCCGCCTCGGTGCTCTTCGTCACGCTGCCGGGCTACCTGCGCTGGTTGGCGCCGCTGGACAGCATCCAGATCGTGGCGCACCGGGTGGTCTGGTCGATCCCCATGGTCCTGCTGCTGGTGGCCTTCACCGGCCAGGGCGGCGTGCTGCGCGATGCCGGCCGGCGCCTGCTGCGCGAGCGCTGGCTGCTGCTGTGCTTCCCGCTGAGCGCGGCGATGATGCTGGTGCAGTGGGGCGTGTTCATCTACGCGCCCATGGTCGGCCAGACCCTGCAGCTGTCCCTGGGCTACTTCCTGCTGCCGCTGACCATGGTGCTCTGCGGCCGGCTGTTCTACGGCGAGCGCCTGACGCCGCTGCAGGGCATCGCTGTGGCCTGCGCGCTGGTCGGCGTGCTCCACGAGCTGTGGCTGACCCGCGCCTTCTCCTGGTTCAGCCTGATCACCGCCCTGGGTTATCCACCGTATTTCATGCTGCGCCGGCGCATGGGCGTGGACGCGCTGTCCGGCTTCGTCTTCGAGATGCTGGTGCTGCTGCCCTTCGCCCTGTGGACCATCTGGCACTTCGGCGACCTCCAGGTGTTCGCCGAGACGCCGCGGCTGTGGGCGCTGCTGCCGATGCTGGGGTTGATCAGCGCCCTGGCCTTCGCCGCCATGATGGCCTCCAGCCGGCTGCTGCCCATGGGGTTGTTCGGCATCCTCAGCTATGTCGAGCCGATGCTGCTGTTCCTGCTGGCGGTGCTGTTCCTTGGCGAGGCGTTCCAGCCGCAGCAGCTGTGGACCTACGGGCCGATCTGGCTGGCCATCCTGCTCACCGGCTGGGACAGCGCGCGGCTGCTGCGCAAGCAGGCGCGGCGCGAGCGGCGGGGTGGTGGGGCGTGATGAGGCACGCTTTCAGCCACGCCATTTCAATGTAGGAGCGCGCCCTGCGCGCGATTCGCGGGCAGGGCCCGCTCCTACAGCCCTGCCCAACCGTGGGGCGAATAACCGTTCGCGGTTATCCGCCGTTGGCCCCGCGTCCATGAAAAACGCCGTTTTCCCTGCCCGGGAAAACGGCGTTTTTGTTCTTGCGGCGCGGGCCCTTACTCGAAGCGATTGCCCGGCAGGTCGGCCTTGGCCAGGGTCTCCGGCAGCACGCGCTTGGCCGCCAGGTAATGGCGTTGCCAGTACTTGTCGTTGAGGTTGGCCACCTTCACCCGCTGCCCGCGGCGCGGGGCATGGACGAAGCGGTCGTTGCCGACGTAGATGCCCACGTGGTCGACGTTGCGGCTGCGGATGCGGAAGAACACCAGGTCGCCGGGCTGCAGGTCGCGGCGCGCCACCTTGGGGTTGCTGCTCTGGTAGATGGCCCGGGCGGTGCGCGGCAGCTCGACGTCGTCGACGTCGCGGAACACGTACTTGACCAGGCCGCTGCAGTCGAAACCCTTGGGCGAGGTGCCGCCCCAGCGGTAGGGCGTGCCGATCATGCTGAAGGCGCGCTGGGTGACCTGGTGGGCGTCACTGGGCTGCTGCTTCGCCGGCTGGGCGATGCTCAGCAGCTCCTTGCCCTGTACCGGGACACGGAGTTCGAGGGGAGCGGGCGCGTAGGAACGCGTGGCCCGTGGAGAAGCTTCCACCCCGGTTACAACGGCGGCCAAACTGGCTGCCAAGCCTATGGAAAGGCATGTCAAAAGGGTACTGCGCATTCGGCATGTCTTCTTTCTGGTTGTGGATGTAACCCAGACTCCGCTGGATCGCCGTTGCTCTTCGGCGGGCGATGGTTTCCTTTGGTCCGCGAAAAAATTCCGCGCATTCTGACCGACTTTTCGTGACAGTGTTTTGACCGTCCGTCGCTTCCGGGGAGCGCCGTGTGACTCGGCGGGCATTCGGTGACATGTGTTCGGACTGCCCGGTCGGGCGCCGACCTTATAGCCGAAAGCCCTATGCCAGGCGGGTTGCCGGGAGATGGCCGAGGTTCGCGCGAGGGTGGCCGGAAGGGGGCGGGAAGGGCGTGGAGTGGGACCTGATGTCGCAGGGAAAAACCCGACGAAATGCAGGCCCTCTGAGGTTTTTCGTCAGTTGGCGAGGTGTTCGCGCAGCGCCGGCAGAACTTTTTCGCGCAGCAGCGGCGCCAGCGGCTCGGGATGGCGGCCGTCTTCCAGCCAGGCCAGCTCTTCCAGTTCGGCGGCGGCGCTCACCGGGTGCGGCAGGCTGGCGACGAAGACGTGGGCGTCGACGCGGGTGTCGGCCTCGTTGGCCGCGGCGGCCTGGAAGTTGCCCAGCGGCCGCAGGGCGCTGGCCGGCAGGTTCAGGCCGAGTTCTTCCTGCAGCTCGCGCAGCAGCGCCTGCAGCGGGCTTTCGCCGGGTTCGCGCTTGCCGCCGGGGAGCATGAAGGCGCGGGTGCCGCGCTTGCGCACCAGCAGCAGGCGGCCGGCGTCGTCGAGCAGGCAGGCAGCGGCGATGTCGAGGGTGGTCTGGGGCATGCGGGGGCTCATTTGAGGACCTGGTAGCGCACCTGCACGATGCCGCTGGGGAAGCTGCGCTGTTCCAGCAACTGCAGGCGCCGTTCGAGCCCGATGCCGAACAGTGGGATGCCGGCGCCGAGCAGGTGCGGAATGATGCTGACGATCACCTCGTCGAGCAAGTCCGCCGCCAGGCAGTTGCCGGCCAGGCTGCCGCCGCCCACCAGCCAGATGCGCTGGCAGCCGCGGGCTTCGAGGTTGGCCAGGGCCTCGCTGGGCGGGCAGTGCTGCAGCTCCACCTGGGGCGAGGCCAGCGGCAGGCGGTTGGCGCGGGTGAGGACGATGGCCGGCTTGTCCGGGTAGGGCCAGTCGCCGAAGTCCAGGCATTGCAGGTAGGTGCCGCGGCCCATCAGCAGGCCGTCGATGCTGGCGTAGAAGGCTGAATAGCCATGGTCGTCGTCATGGCCGTCGAATGCGTCCAGCCAGTCGACGCTGCCGTCGGGGCGGGCGATGTAGCCGTCCAGGCTGCTGGCCACGTAATAGATGAGGGTGGCGGACACGATGTTTCTCCGGGAAAGGCGCGCGGAAGCGCGCGCCTGCCTTGAGCATGGCACCGGCCCGGGCGGGCGGCCAGGCCGGGGGCTGTCGCCCGTCCGATCAGGCCTGTTCCATGTCCAGCGCTGGGTGGCGTTCGCCGCGTCCCGCTGGCGCCGGCAGCAAACCTTGCAGCCCGCCACGCAGGTCCTGGCCGCTGGGTTGCTGGTAGACGCCCAGGCCGAACTCCGGCAGCACCGCCATCAGGTAGTCGAAGATGTCGCCCTGGATGCGCTCGTAGTCCAGCCACGCGGTGGTGCGGGTGAAGCAGTAGATCTCCAGGGGCACGCCTTCGGCGCCGGGCTGCAGCTGGCGGACCATGCAGGTCATGTGCGGGTGGATGTCCGGGTGGGCCTTGAGGTAGGCCTCGGCGTAGGCGCGGAAGGTGCCGATGTTGGTCAGCCGCCGGCGGTTGGCCGACAGCGGCACGTTGCCGGCGTTGGCCTGGTTCCACTCGCTCAGCTCGTCCTGCTTGCGCCGCAGGTAGTCGGTCAGCAGGCGCACGCCGGACAGCTTCTGCGCCTCGGCTTCGTCGAGGAAGCGCACCTGGCTGGCGTCGAGGTACAGGCTGCGCTTGATGCGCCGCCCGCCGGACTGCTGCATGCCGCGCCAGTTCTTGAACGACTCGGACATCAGGCGCCAGGTGGGCACCGAGACGATGGTCTTGTCCCAGTTCTGCACCTTCACCGTGTGCAGGGTGATGTCCACCACGTCGCCGTCGGCGCCGACCTGGGGCATCTCGATCCAGTCGCCCACGCGCAGCATGTCGTTGCTGGTCAGCTGCACGCTGGCGACAAAGCTCAGCAGGGTGTCCTTGTAGACCAGCAGCAGGACCGCGGACATGGCGCCCAGGCCTGAGAGCAGCAGCATCGGCGAGCGGTCGATGAGGATCGACACCACCACTATGCCGCCGAAGACGAAGAGGAACAGCTTGGCCAGTTGCACGTAGCCCTTGATCGAGCGGGTGCGGGCGTGTTCGGTGCGCGCGTAGATGTCCAGCAGGGCGTCGAGCAGGGCGCTCAGGGCCAGCAGCAGGAACAGCGCGGTGACCGCCATGGCCAGGTTGCGCAGGAAGGCCTCGGGCCTGCCGGCCAGGTTGGGGATCAGCGCCAGGCCGAACTGCACCACCAGCGATGGCACGGTCTGCGCCAGGCGCTGGAACACGCGGTTGTCGCGCAGGTCGGCGAGCCAGCTCAGGGCCGGCTGGCGCGCCAGCAGGTCGGCGGCGCGGCGGACCAGGAAGCGGGCCAGGCGGCCGACGATCCAGGCCACTGCGAGGAGGATGACGAGGCCGAGGGCGGCGCTGGTCAGCGGGTGTTGGTCGAGCAGGGCCCAGTAGCCCTGGAGGGTGGCGAGGGGAGAGGAAAGGTCCATAGGCCGGAAACATCCTTTGGATCGGGGCGCCAGTGCGGGGTGGCGCGTGGTGCGGAGGCTACGGGGTAGCCGCGAAGGCCCGGCCGCGGTGGCCGGGATGAGCGCGGCATTGTAACGGCAGGCTAGCGGCAGGGCCGAGCAGGATATTTCCGAAATGTAACCTCAGCCCGCCAGCTCCTCCAGGGTGCGCCCGCGGGTCTCGATGCCGAAGCCCCAGACCACCGCCGCGGCGACCAGGAAGCACAGCGCGCCGAGGGTGAACACGCCGCCCTGGCCGGCCACCGGCAGGACCAGGCCGCTGACGGTGGGCCCGAGCAGCGAGCCGACGCGCCCCACCGCCGAGGCGAAGCCCGAGCCGGTGGCGCGCGCCGAGGTGGGGTACAGCTCCGGGGTATAGGTGTAGAGCACCGCCCACATGCCGAACAGGAAGAACTGCATGGCCAGGCCGAAGCCGATCAGCAGCGCCAGGCTGCCGCCGAACACCGCGGTCTGGCCGTAGGCATAGGCCATGGCGCCGCCGCCCAGGAGCATCAGCACGCAGCTGGGCTTGCGGCCCCAGCGCTCCACCAGCCAGGCGGCGCAGAGGAATCCGGGGATGCCGGCCAGGGAGATCAGCACCGTGTAGTACACCGACTGCGTCACGGCGAAGCCGGATTGCTGCAGCAGCGCGCTGAGCCAGGAGGTCAGCCCGTAGAAGCCGAGCAGGGCGAAGAACCACAGGCTCCAGACCGTCAGGGTGCGGCTGCGGTAGGCCGGCGACCAGAGTTCGGCGAAGGCGCTGAAGAAGCCCGGGCGGCTCGGCTCGGGGCGCGCCAGGGCCTGCGGCTCGGGCAGGCTGGATAGCTTCAGCGAGGCCATCACCCGCGCCTCGATGCGCTGCAGCGAGCGCTCGGCCTTGTCCGCCAGCCCGGCCTGTTCCAGCCAGCGCGGCGATTCCGGGACCATGAAGCGGATGGCCAGGACGAACAGCGCCGGGAAGGCCAGCAGCAGGAACAGGCTGCGCCAGCCGGCCGCCGGCAGCACGAAGTAGGACAGGCAGCCGGCGGCGATGAAGCCCAGCGGCCAGAAGCCGTCCATGAGGGCGATGTAGCGGCCGCGGGCCCTGGCCGGGATCATCTCCGAGAGCAGCGACTGGGCGATGGGGAATTCCATGCCCATGCCGATGCCCAGCAGCACGCGGTACAGCGTCAGGCTCTGCACGTCGCCGGCGGTGGAGCACAGGTAGCTGGCCAGGCCCCAGAGCACGATGCTCCACTGGAACACCGGCTTGCGCCCGAAGCGGTCGGCGAGCATCCCCGACAGCGCCGCGCCCAGGACCATGCCGAAGAAGCTGGAGCTGGCCAGCAGCCCGGCCTGGGCGCTGGACAGGCCGAACTCGGCTTTGATCGAGCCGAGCAGGAAGGTCATCATCGCCAGGTCCATGGAGTCGAAGAAGAACGCCAGGGCGATGATCACGAAGATCAGCCGGTGGTAGGGGCTCAGCGGCAGGCGCTCGAGGCGCTCGGCGGCGGTGGGGCGATGCGGCATCTCGACACTCCTCGGGCTGTCCTGCGGCCAGTCTGGGACGGGCCTGCGCGGTGGACTTGCCCGAGGGCGACACGGGGCGTGCGGATCGCGACCGGCGAATAAAACCTGCTTTCGGGCGCGGCAACCGTTAGGCTATGCAGCTATTTGGTCCTTTCGTCTTCCCGAGGTCTGCCTTGTTCGCCCAATTCGCCCTCCACGAACGCCTGCTCAAGGCGCTGGAAACCCTGTCCTTCACCGAGCCGACCGCCGTCCAGGCCGCGGCCATCCCGAAGGCGCTGGAGGGCCGCGACCTGCGCGTGACCGCGCAGACCGGCAGCGGCAAGACCGCCGCCTTCGTGCTGCCGCTGCTGCACCGCCTGCTCAGCGAGGAGAAACCCAGGAGCGGCGCCCGCGCGCTGATCCTGCTGCCGACCCGCGAGCTGGCCCAGCAGACCCTCAAGGAAGTCGAGCGCTTTGCCCAGTTCACCTTCATCAAGGCCTGCCTGATCACCGGCGGCGAGGACTTCAAGGTGCAGGGCGCGCGCCTGCGCAAGAACCCTGAGATCATCATCGGCACCCCCGGCCGGCTGAACGAGCAGTTCAACGCCGGCAACCTGCCGCTGGGCGACGTCGAGGTGCTGGTGCTGGACGAGGCCGACCGCATGCTCGACATGGGCTTCGCCGAGGACGTGCTCAAGCTTGCCGGCGCCTGCCCGGCGCAGCGCCAGACCCTGTTGTTCTCCGCCACCGCCGGCAGCGGCCTGCACGCGATGGTCGAGCAGGTCCTGCGCGAGCCGGAAAGCCTGCAGCTGAACCGCGTCAGCGAGCTGAACGAGGACATCGCGCAGCAGGTCATCCTGGTCGACGACAACGCCCACAAGGAAGCCATTCTGCACTGGCTGCTGGAGAACGAGACCTTCGACAAGGCCATCGTCTTCACCAACACCCGCGTCCAGGCCGACCGCCTGACCGGCCGGCTGATCGCCGCCGGGCACAAGGTCTTCGTGCTGCACGGCGAGAAGGACCAGAAGGACCGCAAGCTGGCCATCGAGCGCCTGAAGCAGGGCGCGGTGAAAATCCTCGTCGCCACCGACGTGGCCGCCCGCGGCCTGGATGTCGAGGGCCTGGACCTGGTGCTGAACTTCGACATGCCGCGCCGCGGCGACGAGTACGTGCACCGTATCGGCCGCACCGGCCGCGCGGGCGAGGCCGGCCTGGCCATCTCGCTGGTGTCGCACAGCGACTGGAACCTGATGTCGAGCATCGAGCGCTACCTCAAGGTGCGTTTCGAACAGCGCACCATCAAGGAGCTCAAGGGCAGCTACAAGGGGCCGAAGAAGGTCAAGGCCTCGGGCAAGGCCGCCGGCACCAAGAAGAAAAAGACCGATTCCGGCAAGAAGGCCGGGGCCAAGCCCGCCGCCAAGCGCAAGCCGGCGAACAAGCCGAAGGCGGCGCCCTCGTCGGTGGTCAGCAACGACGGCATGGCGCCGCTCAAGCGCAAGAAGCCGGCTATCGAGTAAGTCGTAGCCCGCGCGGGCCCTGCCCGCGATCGCGCGCAGGGCGCGCTCCTACAGGTTGACGCTGAACTTCTCGCACACGCCGAACAGCCCCGTAGAATGGGTTGAGCGAAGCGATACCCATCGCCATGACCGCATGGGTTTCGCAATACGAAGAGCGCCTCGGCGTAGTTTGCGCCAGGGCTTTTCGTAGGAGCGAGCTTGCTCGCGAACGGATTCCGCAGCGGGGCTCGTTCGCGAGCAAGCTCGCTCCTACAACAACTGCCGGGACCTGGCAGACGCCCTACGGATCACTCGAAGGCGAAATGCTCCGCCTTCAGCCCCATCACCGAACGCACCGGCTTGGCCATGGCCGCCGCGTGGCCCTTGGCGCGGGGTAGCAGGCGGGCGAAGTAGAAGTCGCTGGTGGCGATCTTGGCCTTGTAGAAGTCGCTCGACTCGCTGCCGCCCTGGCGCAGGCGCTTGCGGGCCGTGGCTTCCTGCAGCGCCCAGGCGTAGGCCAGGGCGACGTAGCCGGAGAACATCAGGTAGTCGTGGCTGGCGGTGCCCACCAGGTCACGCTGCTTGCGGGCGCTCAGGGCGATGCGCAAGGTCAGCAGGTTCCACTGCGCGCACAGCTTCAGCAGCGTCAGCGCACGTCCACGCATGGCCGGTTCTTCCTTGAGCAACCCCGTGGCGAATTTCGCCACCACCCTGGTGAAGTCGCGCACCGCCTTGCCCTGGGTCATCAGCAGCACCTTGCGCCCGAGCAGGTCGAGGGCCTGGATGCCTGTGGTGCCTTCGTAGAGGGTGGCGATGCGCGCGTCGCGGACGATCTGTTCCATGCCGTGCTCGCGGATGTAGCCGTGGCCGCCGAACACCTGCATGCCCAGGTTGGCGCTCTCCAGGCCCAGTTCGGTGAGGCAGCCCTTGAGGATCGGGGTGAGGAAGCCGAGCTTGTCGTCCCAGCGTTCGTACTCGGCGTTGTCGCTGGTCAGCAGGCCCTGGATCATCTTGTCGGCGTACTGCGTGGCCAGGTAGACCAGCGTGCGGCCGCCCTCGGCCACGGCCTTCTGCGTCAGCAGCATGCGCCGCACGTCGCCGTGGTGCATCAGGCTGTCGGCCACCTGTTCCGGTTCCTTGGTGCCGGACAGCGCGCGCATCGAGCGGCGCTCGCGGGCGTAGGCCAGGGCGCCCTGGTAGGCCAGTTCGGCGGTGGCCACGCCCTGGATGGCGGTGCCGATGCGCGCGCTGTTCATGAAGGTGAACATGCATTCCAGGCCCTTGTTCGCCGGGCCGATGAGAAAGCCCCTGGCCTCGTCGAAGTTCATCACGCAGGTGGCCGAGGCCTTGATACCCATCTTCTTCTCCAGCGCGCCGCAACTCACGCCGTTGCGCGGGCCGAGGCCGCCGCCTTCGCCGGGCAGGAACTTGGGCACGATGAACAGCGAGATGCCGCGGGTGCCCCTGGGCGCGTCGGGCAGGCGGGCGAGGACGATGTGCACGATGTTCTCGGTGAGGTCGTGCTCGCCGGAGGAGATGAAGATCTTGGTGCCGGTGATGGCGTAGCTGCCGTCGGCGTTGGGCTCGGCGCGGGTCTTCACCTGGCCGAGGTCGGTGCCGCACTGCGGTTCGGTGAGGCACATGGTACCGCCCCAGCGGCCTTCGGTGAGGGGCGTCAGGTAGGTGCGCTTCTGCTCTTCGGTGCCGTGCTGCATCAGGGTGTTCATGGCGCCCAGGGACAGCCCCGGGTACATCGAGAACGGCCAGTTGGCGGTGCCGAGCATTTCCTGCTTGAGCGCGCCCAGGCTCATCGGCAGGCCCTGGCCGCCGTATTCCACCGGGTGCGACAGGCCTTGCCAGCCGCCGGCCACGTAGGCGTCGTAGGCTTCCTTGAAGCCCTTGGGCGTGCGTACCTCGCCGTTCTCCAGGTGGCAGCCTTCCTCGTCGCCGGAGTGGTAGAGCGGGGCGATCACTTCCTCGCAGAGCTTCGCGCATTCGCCGAGGATGGCGTCGACCATGTCCGGCGTGGCCTCGGCGCCGTTGATCAGGTTGCGGTAGTGCTCGGGGAAGTCGAAGACCTCGTTGAGCAGGAAGCGGGTGTCGCGCAGCGGGGCTTTGTAGACGGGCATCGCGGTGATCTCGGAAGGACGGTGGCGCAGTTATACGGCCGCGCACCCGGCCTGGCCTTGGCAGCGGCAACAGCCGGCACCTGGCAGATCGGACAATCGACCGCGATTGACCTTCGCGGGTATCGCGGGTATATACACGTATCATGCTGACCACCCAATGCCTCTGCACCCAGTTGCGCCGCGCCGCCCGAGGTGTCACCCGCGTCTATGACGATGCCCTGCAGGGCATCGGGCTGACGGTTGCGCAGTTTTCCCTGCTGCGCCACTTGGCGCGCCTGGAGCGACCGAGCATTTCCGAGCTGGCCGAAGCCATGGGCCTGGACCGCAGCACCCTGGGGCGCAACCTGCGCCCGCTGCAGGCCGAGGGCCTGGTGGAGCTGCAGGGCGATGCCGGCGACCAGCGCAACCGCCTGGTGCTGCTCACCGCCGCCGGGCGCGAGCGCCTGGAGCAGGGCGCGCAGCCCTGGGAAGCGGCGCAGCGGCGGATGTACGAACGCCTCGGGGTGGAGCGCCGCGAGCAACTGATGGCGTTGCTGGGGGAGCTGGAAGCCCTCGATTGAACGCCTTGCCAAGGGCGTTCGTATGGATGAATGCGGGTATATACCCCTGTTGGAGCGAGAAGAACAATGTCCAAGCTGTCGCGTGCGGGTTTCTGGATCCTGCTGTCCGGCGCCCTGATCCTGGCCCTGTCCCTGGGCGTCCGCCACGGCTTCGGCCTGTTCCTCGCGCCGATGAGCGCCGAGTTCGGCTGGGGCCGCGAGGTGTTCGCCTTCGCCATCGCCCTGCAGAACCTCATCTGGGGCATCGCCCAGCCCTTCACCGGGGCCCTGGCCGACCGCTTCGGCGCGGCGCGCGCGGTGCTGGTGGGCGGCCTGCTGTATGCCCTGGGCCTGGTCATGATGGGCTACTCGGACTCGGCAGCCAGCCTGTCGCTGTCCGCCGGGCTGCTGATCGGCATCGGCCTGTCCGGCACCTCCTTCTCGGTCATCCTCGGCGCCGTCGGTCGCGCCGTGCCGCTGGAGCGGCGCAGCATGGCCATGGGCATTTCCGCCGCCGCCGGCTCCTTCGGCCAGTTCGCCATGCTGCCCGGCACCCTCGGCCTGATCGGTTGGCTCGGCTGGTCGGCGGCGCTGCTCGCACTCGGCCTGCTGGTGGCATTGATCGTGCCGCTGGCCGGGCTGATGCGCGACAAGCCGCTGCCGGTGCAATCCCATGAACAATCCCTGGGCGAAGCGCTGCGCGAGGCCTGCGGGCATTCCGGTTTCTGGCTGCTGTCGCTGGGCTTCTTCGTCTGCGGCTTCCAGGTGGTGTTCATCGGCGTGCACCTGCCGGCCTACCTGGTGGACCGCCACCTGCCGGCCACCGTCGGCACCACGGTGCTGGCGCTGGTGGGGCTGTTCAATGTGTTCGGCACCTACATCGCCGGCTGGCTCGGTGGGCTCTTCAGCAAGCCGAAGCTGCTGACCGGGCTGTACCTGATCCGCGGCCTGGTGATCCTGGCCTTCCTCTGGGCGCCGCTGACGGTGTGGACGGCCTACGCCTTCGGCATCGCCATGGGCCTGCTGTGGCTGTCCACGGTGCCGCTGACCAACGGCACCGTGGCCACTCTGTTCGGCGTGCGCAACCTGTCCATGCTCGGCGGTATCACTTTCCTGTTCCACCAGGTCGGTGCCTTCCTCGGCGGCTGGCTGGGCGGCTACGTCTACGACCACACCGGCAACTACGACCTAGTCTGGCGGATCGCCATTCTCCTCTCGCTGCTCGCCGGCCTGCTCAACTGGCCGGTGCGCGAGCGCCCGGTGGCGCGCCTGGGCGTCGCGGAGGTAGCGTGAGGCCGCTATTGCGCCTGGGCGCGGCCGTGCTGGCCGCGGCGCTGCTGGGCCTGGCCTGGTGGGGCTGGCGGCATGGTGGCCTGGCGTTGTTGCAGGCCGGCCTGGGCCATTGCTTCTGAGGATTGCCGCGGGCGGGGCAGGGGAGTAGCGTCCTTCGATCGAAGAAGGAGAATCGCCATGTCCCGCTACCTGTTCCTCGGCCTGCTGTGCTGCCTGCCCCTGGCCGCCCAGGCTGCCGACTGCCCGCCGCTGCTGGCGCAGCAGGGGCACCTGCAGAAGCTGCGCTCGAAGGTCGACCTCGACCTCTGCGGGCTCTACGCCGGCAAGCCGCTGCTGGTGGTCAACACCGCCAGCCACTGCGGCTTCACCCCACAGTTCAAGGGCCTGGAGGCGATCTACCAGCGCTACAAGGGCCAGGGCCTGGAAGTGCTGGGCGTGCCCTCGGACGACTTCAAGCAGGAGGCCGACGACGCCGCCGAGACCGCCCAGGTCTGCTACGGCAACTACGGCGTGACCTTCAACATGACCCAGGTGCAGCCGGTGCGCGGCGACGACGCCATCCCGCTGTTCCGCGAGCTGGCGCGCCAGGCCGACCAGGCGCCGCGCTGGAACTTCTACAAGTACGTGGTGGACCGCCAGGGCAAGGTGGTGGCGCAGTTCCCCAGCCTGACCAAGCCGGATGATCCGGCCTTGCAGGCGGCTATCGAGAAGGCGATCGCTAGCCAGCCGTGAAGATGGAAAGGCCGTTCGTGCCACCGGGGCGTCTGGCGCGCTCGGTGAATCCAATCGCGGACAAAGTCCGCTCCTACGCCCTCCGGCAAGCACCAGACCCGTAGGATGGCGTTGAGCGAAGCGATACCCATCACCCCGGCCGCATGGGTTTCGCCAAGGCTCAACCCATCCTACGAAAAGCGCCTTGGCGCAGCCGGCAAGACAGTTGCTCCTACGCCCGTGCTTCCTGGAACCGTAGGAGCGGACTCCGTCCGCGATTCGGCGGATAACGCCGTAGGCGTTATGCGCCCTACGGATTTCCAGAGAAACATCCGAGCGCACCGGAGTGCCCCTTCAGAAGGCCGAGCGAAACCCGCGCTCAGGAGGTCATGCGACATGGATGTCGCGAGAGCCCCGCGGGCTACAGGGACGTACCCTCGGGGCGGGCCTCCGTGGCGGGGGAGTTCGCGAGGGTAGCCCGGCTTTATCGGGCCCGTATGTTGGGGCAAGCCTTTTTGGTTCCTTTTTGCGGGGGTGGCCTTCCACCGTTTGACAAAAGGGACTCGCCCGAGGGGGCGAAACAAAAAACATCCGAGCACGCCGAAGCGGCGCAAACACACCCAAACAAGACGTCTCTGGGTTCCCGCGTTCGCGGGAATGAGGGGGGTGAGGATCGGAGCGAGGGATCAGGATTCGCAAGCGAAGCCACAGCCCCATCCCAAATGAAAAAATGCCGTTTCCCCCATGGAGAGAAACGGCATTCTTTTTAAGGGAACAGCATCAGGACATCTACCCGGCTTTCCCCATGCGCTGGCGACTAACTATCAGAAGCGATAGGTCACCTGCGCAGTCAAACCGTGAGCGCTGTTGTCATACTTGGCGCTGTAGGCCGGCTGCACGTTCAGGCCAAGGACGCTCGGGCCGTCAGGCTGGTTCACGCTTGCGGTGTTTTCCCACAGGTAGGCGTAGGCCACGTCGACGGTCAGGTCGGCGTTCGGCGACCAGCCGGCGCCCAGGGTGAAGATCTTGCGATCGCCCACCGGGATACGCACGTTGCGGTCCGCGTTGCTGGTCGGCGACGGATCGTAGGCGAAGCCGGTACGCAGCACCCATTCCGGGGTCAACTGGTAGGAGGTGCCGACGGCCACCGACCAGGTGTCCTGCCAGTTCAGCTCTTCGCCGATGGTGTTGAACTGGGCGACCGGGGCGCCCTGGTTGCGCACGCTGATTTCCTTCAGGCGGCTCCAGCGCGTCCAGGTGGTGCCGCCGTACACGGTCCACTTGTCGTCCAGCTTCTGGGTGATGGACATGTCCACCGATTCCGGCAGGGTGATGTCCAGCTTGGCGTCCATGCGCGAGTCGAACAGGCCCAGCGGCGAGCCGGACACGGTGGTGTGGCCGCCCAGGTGGTAGTCGACCTTGGAGTGGTAGGTCAGGCCCAGGCTGGTGCTGTCGGTCGGGGTGACCAGCACGCCGACGTTGTAGCCGATGGCGGTGTCGTCGCCCTTGATGCTGATCTTGGTGTCGTTGGCGGCGCCGGCCAGGCCGGCGGTGGCCAGGTAGTTCTCCAGCTTGCCGTCGATGCGGTTGAAGGTGGGGCCGAAGCCGACCGACACGACATCGTTGAACTTGTAGGCGATGGTCGGCTGGACGGTGATCACCTGGACCTTGCTGTAGGAGCCGTGGGCGCGGCCCTGGAAGCTGCTTTCGTAGTCGTTGATGATGCCGTAGGGCACGTAGATGCCCAGGCCGAAGGTGAAGTCTTCGTTGATCGGCGTGGAGAAGTAGCCGAACGGAACGGCGGCCAGGGGCACGGAGTCGCCCTTGTTGGTGCCGGTGCCGCCACCGTGGGCCTGGCTGATGTCGTCCTTGGCGTCGACGACGGCCAGGCCGCCGCTGACTTCGGTGCGCTTGAGCTTGGACAGGCCGGCCGGGTTGCCGTAGATGGTGCTGGCGTCGAGCGCGGAGGAGGCACGGCCCGCGTAGGCGGTGCCGGCGCCGCTGGCGCTTTGTTCGTTGATGGCGATGCCGTTGGCCAGGGCCTGGGCAGAGGCAGCGCTAATCGTCAGTGCGAGAGTGGTTTTGAGCCATGTTGTTTTCATTGTAAGAGCAACTCCTGTGGTCAACGGCGCGCAAGCTACCAAGATTCCCAGGCCTTTGGTAGTACCTCTGGGGGCTCTATATCGGGCATTTGCGCGTAAAGTGCCGTCCTTGTGCGAGGTTTTCCCTTCGTTAATGTATGTAAATGAAAGTTGACTGATCGGTCATTGATCGCGATCAGGCGGCGAGCAGTGGATCGCCTATGTACGCCTGCCAGGCGTCGAGGAAATCACGCAGGTGGCCGTGGGGCTGGAAGACCCGCCGCCAGACCCTGGCCTGGCCGAGGTGATCGGTGGGGGCGGGCAGTGGCAGGCGTTCGGCCTCCACCAGCATCCAGGCGATGGCGGTGCTGTAGCGCAGGTTCACGGTCAGTTCCAGGTGCGGGGCGTCGAGGAAGGCGTGCTGGCTGGCCAGGCCGCGCACGCGGCTGGCGAGGTTCGGGTCCAGGGCCAGGTAGCGGTCCCAGAGCTGCTGGTGGCGGTATTCGTCGATGCGGAACAGGCCGTGTCCGCGGCCATTGTCCAGGCTGCTGCCAAGCGCCGATTGACAGGCCGCCGCTCCCAGCAACAGCGCCTCGGCCTCCCCGCTGTGACGTTCCAGGTACAGCAGGGTGGGCCGGATGACGTGCTGTCGCAGGTCGCAGGCGGCGATTCCCATGGTCTTGTCCCTCAATGAACGGCGGGGCTGGGCGTCTTGGCAGCTTCTGATGTTCTCCTGGGCCCCGCCGTAAGCGGACTTAGCCGCTCGATTTGAAGTGTAGTGCGATAAACCCGCTGTAAAGGACTGTTTTTAAATTGTTTTGACTTTCTGCGGCGCAGGCATATTCCTCGATGTGATTAGTCGATAGCGGGTTACTGTGCCGGGGAAGGAGCCCCAGGCCGCGTCAGCCGCGGCCTGGGGCGGGGGCGTCAGGCGCCGGTGGCCACCGGGTGCCGCGGGTCGGTGATCCACTCGCTCCAGGAGCCGGCGTAGAGGCGGCCCAGGGGATAGCCGGCCAGGCTCAGGGCGAACAGGTTGTGGCAAGCGGTGACGCCGGAACCGCAGTAGGCCACCAGCTCCTGGGCCGGACGGCCGCGCAGCAGGTGGGCGAAGCGCTGGTGCAACTGCGCTGGCGGCAGGAAGCGGCCGTCGCTGCCGAGGTTGTCGGTGAAGGCCGCGCACTGCGCGCCGGGAATGTGCCCGGCGACCGGGTCGATGGGCTCCACCTCGCCGCGGAAGCGCGGCTCGGCGCGGGCGTCGATCAGCGGCAGCTGCGGGTCGGCCAGCAGCGCCGAGAGTTCGCCGGCGTCGATCAGCAGGCCGTTGTCCGGCTCGCCGTGGAAGGCGCCCGTCGGCACCGCCGGCTCGGCGGTGGTCAGCGGCAGGCCGGCGGCGCGCCAGGCGTTCATGCCGCCGTCGAGCAGGTACACGCCGTCGCGCTTGCCCAGCCACAGCAGCAGCCACCAGGCGCGGGCGGCGAAGGCGCCGGGACCGTCGTCGTAGAGCACCACCTCGTCGCTGTTGTCCAGGCCCCAGGCGCGCAGGCGCTGGATCAGCGCGTCGGCGTCGGGCAGCGGGTGGCGGCCGGTCACGCCCTTGACCACCGGGGCCGAGAGGTCGCGTTCGAGGTCGGCGTACTGGGCGCCGGGAATGTGGTTCTCGGCGAACACGCGGGCGCCGTAGCCCGGGTCGTCCAGGGCGAAGCGGCAGTCGAGGATCAGCAGGCCGGGTTCGTCCAGGCGGGCTGCCAGTTGTTGCGGGCTGAGCAGGCGGGCGAGTGACATCGTACGGGTTCCTGTGTCGTGACGGTTTCCTCGCGCATCATAAGGCTTGTGCAATGGAAAACGCCGGTTCGCGGCGGCTTTCTTCGATCCGATGGAGTTTTCGCCCATGTTCAGTCTGCAACCGGCGACCCAGGCGGCCTCGCGGGCGCGCGTCTGCGCCATCGCCCTGGCGACCGGCCTGATCACCCTCTACTACAGCCTGCTGGTGCTGTCCCTGGCCGCCATCGGCCGCCTGCGCCGCGAGCGCGTGGACCGCTACACCCGCCAATGGTCCGGCATGCTGCTGCGCCTGGTGCGCATGCGCCTGAGCGTGCACGGGGCCCTGCCGGACTTCGGCGACGGGCGGCGCTACATGATCCTCTGCAACCACTCCAGCCACTACGACATCCCGGCCAGCTTCGCCGCGCTGCCCGGCTCGATCCGCATGCTGGCCAAGAGTGAGCTGTACCGCATCCCGGTGCTCGGCCGGGCCATGCGCGCCGCCGAGTTCCCCTCCATCGACCGGCACAACAGCCAGCGCGCCCGCGCCGACCTTCAGCGCGCGCGGCAAATGATGGAGAGCGGCATCGTGCTGTGGGCGGCGCCGGAAGGCACCCGCTCGGACGACGGGCGCCTGCTGCCGTTCAAGAAGGGCTGCTTCCGCCTGGCGCTGGACACCGACGCGGTGATCATCCCGGTGGCCATCCGCGGCATCCACCGGGTGCTGCCGGCGCGCACCTTCGACCTCAACCTGGGCCAGCCGGTGGACCTGCTGGTGGGCCGCCCGGTGGACGCCGCGGCCTTCCACGGGCAGGGCCTGGACGCCCTGATGGGCGAGGTGCGCGGGCGCATGCAGGACCTGCTGGAGCCGGGCGCCGCGAAATGCGCCGAAGCGGCCCGCGAGGAGCCGCTGGCGCTGGGCTGAGGCGCTTCAGCGAATCTTCAGGCGGCCGATGCGGTCGTTTTCCAGGCTGCCGAAGTAGAGGTAGTCGCCCACCGGCTTGGCCGAGGTGATCATGCGCAGGTGCTGGCCGCTGGTGTCGTGCAGGCTGCGCACGATCTGGCCGTTCTCGTCCACGGCGATGACCAGGCCGTAGGGCACCGGCTTGGGCAGCAGCGCGCGCGGCAGCTTGGTCAACTGGCGCTTGAGCCAGGGCTGGCCGAGGATGAAGTCGGCGTCGGCCTTGCGCGGCGTCGGCAGGGCCACCCAGAAGGTGCCCTTGCGGTCGCCCTGGAGGTTGTCCGGCAGCCCCGGCAGGTTGTCGATGAAGATGTCCTGCTGCCCGGCCTTCGGGCCTTTCAGCCAGTAGCGGGCGATACGGTAGCGGTAGGTCTCGTTGACCAGCACGAAGTCCTCGTTGGCCGACAGCGTCACGCCGTTGGCGAAGTACAGGTCCTTGAGCAGCACCTCGGTCTTGCCGCTCGCCGGGTCGTAGCGCAGCAGGCGGCCGTGGGGGCGGGTCTCCAGGTAGTCGAGGATGTAGTCGGGCTGGTGGAAGCGGCTGGAGGCGTCGCTGAAGTAGATGCGCCCGTCGCTGGCGATGTCCAGGTCGTCGGCGAAGGCGAAGGGCAGGCCGTCAGCCTCGGTGCTGAGCACCGTGATCTTGCCCTGCGCGTCGATCTTCAGCAGGCCCTTCCAGGCGTCGGCGACGATCAGGTTGCCCTGGGCGTCGAAGTCCATGCCCAGCGGGCGGCCGCCGGTCTCGGCGAAGGTGCTGACCTGGCCGTTGTCCAGGCGCACCACGCGGCCGTCGTCCAGGCCGGCGTAGACGCGGCCCTGGGCGTCCACCGCGGTGTCTTCCGGGCCCTTCACCTGGCCCAGGCCGAGCAGTTCGGCCTTCATCAGGGTGTCGTTGGGTTCCAGCACGCCGGTCATCGGCGGCGCCGGCGGCGGGTTCCAGGCCACGGGGTCGATGGGGCTGGGGGTGATGGCGAGGTAGACCGCGGCGGCGGCGATCAGCAGTACCAGCAGGCTTGCGAGTTTCTTCATCATGAAGGCTTCTTGTCGGGGTTCCTGGGGCAGGAAAGATAAGCCTTCGTTCGCATCTGTACAGCCTTGCAAGCAAAAGCGGAATGCTCGGACATCATCCAGCCCGATATACTGCGCTCCACGTGAAGCAAGGAGATGTTCGTGAGCGCCCTCGATATCCGGTGGATCCGCGACGATGCCAGCCTGGCGCAGCAATGCCGGGACTGGAAACAACGGCCGTACCTGGCACTCGATACCGAGTTCATGCGCGTCGATACCTTTTACCCCGAAGCCGGCCTGGTGCAGGTCGGCGACGGCGAGCGGGCGTGGCTGATCGACCCGCTGCTGATCCGCGACTGGTCGCCCTTCGCCGAGGTGCTGGAGGCGTCCTCGGTGGTCAAGGTGTTCCATGCCTGCGGCGAGGACCTGGAAGTCTTCCAGCGCCTGACCGGCAGCCTGCCGCAGCCGCTGTTCGACACCCAGCTGGCCGCCGCCTACCTGGGCATGGCGCATTCCATGGGCTACTCCAAGCTGGTGCTGGAAATCCTCGGCCTGGACCTGCCCAAGGACGAGACGCGTTCGGACTGGCTGCAGCGCCCGCTGACCGACATGCAGGTGCGCTACGCCGCCGAGGACGTGCAGCACCTGGCCGAGGTCTACGTGAAGCTGGCGCCGCGCCTGCCCGAGCACAAGCTGGCCTGGCTGCTGGCCGACGGCGCCGACCTGGTCGCCAACCAGACCCGCGTCAGCGACCCGCGCCAGGCCTGGCGCGACGTCAAGCTGGCCTGGAAGCTGGCCCCGCAGCAGCTCGCCGTGCTGCGTGAACTCTGCGCCTGGCGCGAGGAGCAGGCGCGCCTGCGCAACCAGCCGCGCAACCGCATCCTGCGCGAGCAGACGCTGTGGCCGCTGGCGCGCCTGCAGCCGAAGGACAAGCTGGCGCTGTCGCGCATCGACGAGATGCACCCGCGCACCGTGCGCCAGGACGGCGACACCCTGCTGGCGCTGCTCGCCCACGCCGCCGCGCAGCCCGCCGAGCAATGGCCCGAGCCGCTGCCCGAGCCGTTGCCGCGCGAGGTGACGCCGCTGCTCAAGCAACTGCGCGAGGTCGGCCAGCGCGAGGCCGAGCGCCAGGGCATGGCCCCGGAGCTGATGCTGCGCAAGAAGATTCTCGAGGCGCTGCTCAAGAGCGGCTACCCCGATGGCCCCTACCGCCTGCCCGATTCCCTGCAGGGCTGGCGTCGTGAACTGATGGGCCAGGCTCTGCTGGACTGCCTGGCCGCCCCGGAGAAACCATGAAACGCATCTGCTCCATCTACAAGAGCCCGCGCAAGAACGAGATGTACCTGTACGTCGACAAGCGCGAGGCCCTGAGCCGCGTGCCCGAGGCGCTGCTGGCGGCGTTCGGCGCGCCGCAGCACGCCTTCGACCTGGTGCTCAGCCCCGAGCGCAAGCTGGCCCGCGAAGATATCCACAAGGTGCTGGAGAACATCGAGAAGCAGGGTTTCCACCTGCAGATGCCTCCAGTGGAGGAGGAATACATCGAGCACCTGCCGGAAGAGTTGCTGCGCATGAACGATCCGTTGTAAGCGTCGAAAAGTCGTCGCTGTCGCGAATTGGTACGAAATTGCTGTGCAAGTTGTAGGCTCAAGAGCATTATTGCGTCAGAAATTGCCTGAGTAAGCGGAACGCCTGGGCTTCCTGCCGGTCTACAGGCCCTTCGTTCAACTCGCAAAAAATCGCCGCTGCATGCAGGGACGATAACGACAATGCCAATCAACGTGCCTACGCCTTGCCACCCCGGTGCGATCTAGACCATGCGCCTGCTCATCCTCGATCGCGAACACACCCTCTACGCCGCGCTGACCATGGCTGCCGAGCCCAGCCTCAGCGTGGTGTCCGGCGACAAACCCGACAACCTCGTCGAGGCCGCCGCCGAATGTCCCGTGTGGCTGGGCGAGCCCGACCTTGTGGCGCAACTGCTGCGCAAGGGCGTGCACCCCGTCTGGGTGCAGTCCACTTGGGCCGGCATCACCCCGCTGCTGGCCGACGACCTGCCCAAGGACTACGCGCTGAGCCGCGCGGTGGGCATCTTCGGCCAGGTGATGAGCGAATACCTGCTGACCTACATGCTGGCCCACGAGCGCCAGTTCCTCGGCCGCCTGGCCAGCCAGGTCGGCAGCCAGTGGGACGACCGCGCCCCCGGCAGCCTGCGTGGCCGCCACGTGCTGCTGGTGGGCACCGGCGAGATCGGCCTGGCCGTGGCGCACATGCTGGCGGCCTTCGGCGTCGAGCTGACCGGCGTGGCGCGCACGCCGCGGCCGCTGCAGCCGTTCCAGCGGGTGGGTTCGCTGGCCGAGTTGCCGCGTCTGGTGGAGACTGCCGACTACGTGGTCAACCTGCTGCCCGACACCCCGGATACCCAGGACATCTTCGACCTGGCGCTGTTCCAGCGGATGAAACCCTCGGCGCTGTTCATCAACGCCGGGCGTGGCGTCGCGGTGGTCGATGCCGACCTGGTCAGCGCCCTGGAAAGCAACCGTCTGGCCGGCGCCGTCATCGACGTCTGCCGCCAGGAGCCGCTGCCGCCGCAGCACCCGTTCTGGAGCGCGCCGCGCCTGCTGCTCACCGGCCACACCGCCGCGCCGACGCTGCCGGGGCCGATGGTGGAACTGTTCCGCGAGAACCTGTCGCGCTTCTGGGCCGGGCAGCCCATGCGCGGCGAGGTGGACTTCACCCGCGGCTATTGAAAGCGGGCGCCCCGCGCGGGGCGCCCTGTCCCTCACAGGCTGAAATCGCCCTCGGCGGCCAGTTGCTCCAGCGGCCGGCGCGGGCTGGGGATTTCGCGCGCCTGCAGGCTTTCCGAGAGGATCGACTTGTCGCCGAGCTTGCCGATGGCGATGGCGGCGTGGATCTCGTGGTCGTCCGGCACCTTCAGCTCGACGCGGGTGGCCTCGCGGTCGAAGCCGGCCATGCCGTGGCTGTGCCAGCCGGCCAGGCTCGCCTGCAGGGCCAGGAAGCCCCAGGCCGCGCCGGTGTCGAAGGTGTGCCAGAGCGCCGGTTTCTCCTCGCTGGAGCCGGGCGGGGCGAAGGTGGTCTTGGACAGCACTATCACCAGCGCCGCGGCGTTCTGCGCCCAGCCGCGGTTGAACTCGCCCAGCAGGTCCAGGTAGCGCTGCCAGTTCGGCGTGTCGCGGCGCGCGTAGAGGAAGCGCCAGGGCTGCGAGTTGAACGAGGAGGGCGCCCAGCGCGCGGCTTCGAGGAAGCCCAGCAGGGTTTCCTCGGGGATGCTCTCGCCACTGAAGGCGCGGGGCGACCAGCGATTGATGAACTGCGGGTCGATGGGGTAGTCGGCAACGCGGGGATTGGCGCTCATGGCGGCTCCTGCTGGCAAAGGGGGATGGTGCCGTGGACGGCTGGGCATCGCGGATCGTGGGTGAAGCGGCGGCCCGCTCGGGCCTGATGGTGGGGGAAAGCTACCCAGCCGCGCGGCCCCTGGCAAGCGCTCCGGTGGTCACCTGCGCTTGGCCGGCGCGGCGCCTGGGCATAGACTTGGCGCCCCCGTGAAAAGCCCTACCTAGAAAAACGATGGCCGCCAAAGTCGAACCCTTCTGGAAACGCAAGACCCTCGAACAGCTCGATCAGCAGGAGTGGGAGTCGCTGTGCGACGGCTGCGGCCTGTGCTGCCTGCAGAAGCTCGAGGACGAGGACGACGGCACCGTCTACTACACGCGCATCGCCTGCAAGCTGCTGGACCTGAAGACCTGCCGCTGCACCGACTACGCCAACCGCCGCGCCAGCGTGCCCGACTGCATCCAGCTCACCCCGGCCCAGGCCGACGAGTTCCGCTGGCTGCCGCCGACCTGCGGTTACCGCCTGGTGGCCGAGGGCAAGGACCTGCCGTTGTGGCATCACCTGGTCTGTGGTGATCCCGATGCGGTGCATCATGAGCGGATTTCGCAGTCGGGGCGGATGCTCAGTGAGACTGTGGTGGCTGAGGATGATTGGGAAGAGCATCTGATCTTCCGGGCGGGGTGAGGTGCTGGGCGGGGATTGATTTTCGTAGGAGCGAGCTTGCTCGCGAATGGAGCTCCTCGGCGGTGTAGGTGCTGGGTTTAAGAGCGCCCTCTCCCCAGCCCTCTCCCTGAAGGGAGAGGGGGCCGTTCGGAGTGGAGTCGAAGAGTCAGGCACCATCCTTCAATCCCGTCATTCCCGCGAACGCGGGAACCCAGTGACTGCGGGGTTCGCGAGCAAGCTCGCTCCTACGAAAAGCAAAAGCAAAAGCAAAAGCGCGTTTGCTCTTGGACTTCCAGAGAAATAGCCGAGCGCACCGAAACGCCCCTTCAGAAGGCCGAACGAAACCCCCGCTCAGGAGGTCATGCGACATGGATGTCGCGAGAGCCCCGTGGGCTACAGGGACGTACCCTCGGGGCGGGCCTCCGTGGCGGGGGAGTTCGTGAGGGTAGCCCGGCTTCATCGGGCCCGTATGTTGGGGCAAGCCTTTTTGGTTCCTTTTGTGGCGTTTGACAAAAGGGACTCGCCCGAGGGGGCGAAACAAAAAATCTCCGCAGACTCGGTGCGGCGCGATACACCAAACCTCAAAGCCACTGGGTTCCCGCGTTCGCGGGAATGACGGGGGTGGAGGATGGCGCCGGACCAACAAACCACTCCGGACAGCCCCCTCTCCCTTCACAGGGAGAGGGCTGGGGAGAGGGCGCTCTTAAATGGGGAAACGATGCAGACAGCAACACACCGAGCCGGCTCTCCTCTCCCCACTACCCCCGACCCAGCGCCAGACAGGCTCTATCGCCTAACGCCCACTCGGCACCGGTCGCAACCAGTAGCAGGCTTCCTCCCCAGCCACCAGCGGGCCGCCGCTGTCCTCGTCCAGGCTCGGGTAGTCCGCTCGGCGTTGCCATAGGGCGAACCAGCGTTCGTCCTTCTCGTCCTCGATGGTCGGCGGCCGCACCTGCTCGCGGAAGCGCCTTTCGCAGGCGCCCCACTGCACGTAGTTCACCTGCGCCTCGATCAGGCTGACCGCGTTGGCGCCGCCGCGGGCGTCGGGGAAGCACAGTTGCAGCAGGTCGTCTTCCCAGAAGCAGATCGGGCAGGTTTCGTACGAGCCCGGCGCGTCGGCGAAGCTGAAGTGGCCGCAGCACGGGCAGGTGTAGAGCATCAGGCCGCCTCCAGCAGGCCCAGCACCTTGAGCACGAAGGCGTATTCCAGGGCCACGTCCTTGAGCCCCTGGTAGCGCCCGCTCATGCCGCCGTGGCCGGCGCCCAGGTCGGTCTTGAGCAGCAGCGGGTTGTCGTCGGTCTTGCTGGCGCGCAGCTTGGCCACCCACTTGGCCGCTTCCCAGTACTGCACGCGGCTGTCGTTGTAGCCGGCCACCACCAGCAGCGCCGGGTAGTCCTGGGCGCAGACGTTCTCGTAGGGCGCGTAGGCGCGGATGCGCTCGTACACCTTGTGCTCCTGCGGGTTGCCCCACTCGTCGTACTCGGTGACGGTCAGCGGCAGGTCCGGGTCGAGCATGGTGTTGAGCACGTCGACGAAGGGCACCTCGGCAATGCACGCGGCGAACTGCTGCGGGCGCTGGTTGAGCACCGCGCCCATCAGCAGGCCGCCGGCGCTGCCGCCGCTGATCACGGTCTGCTGCGGGGTGCTGTAGCCCTCGGCGCAGAGGTGCTCGGCGCAGGCGATGAAGTCGCTGAAGCTGTTCTGCTTGTTGGCCAGCTTGCCGGCGCGGTACCAGGCCTCGCCCAGCTCGCCGCCGCCGCGCACGTGGGCGATGGCGAAGACGAAGCCGCGCTCCAGCAGGCTCAGGCGGGCGTGGGAGAACCAGGGATCGAGGCTCGCCCCGTAGGCGCCGTAGCCGTACAGGTACAGCGGCGCCGGGCGGCCGGCGGCGATGCCCTGCAGCACCTCGCGGCGCGCCACCAGGCTGATCGGCACCTGCACGCCGTCGACGCTGGCGGCCCAGAGCCGGCGGCTTTCGTAGGCGTCGGCGTCGAAGGGGCCTTCCACCGGGGTTTCCTTGAGCACCTGCTGGGCGCCGTCGAGCAGGCCCAGCTGGCGGATCTGCGCCGGGCGGTTGAGCGCCTCGTAGCGCAGGCGGATGACCGGGCTGTGGAATTCCAGGCTGTCCTGCACGTACAGGTTGTAGGCCGCGTCCGGCAGCTCCACGCGGCGCGGCGCCTGGCCGGCGGCGTGGACCTCGACGATCGGCAGGCCGCCCTCGCGCAGGCTGAGGGTGAAGGCGTCCTGGTTGAGGGTGATGTCTTCGAGCATCACGCTGTCGCGGTGGGCGATCAGTTCGCGCCAGTGCTCGCGGTCGGGCGCCGCTTCGCTGGCGCTGTAGAGGGCGAAGTTGATGCCGCTCTGGTTGCTGCGGATGAACCAGGTCCACTCATTGTCCAGACGGCCGTGGTCGACGTGGTACTCGTGATCTTCCTGGCGCGGGGAGACGCAGCGGAACTCTCCGCGCGGCTGTTCGGCGTCCAGCACCCAGGCCTCGCTGGTGGTCTTGCTGCCCAGCAGCAGCACCAGCTGGCGCTCGGAGCTGGCGCGGTAGCAGTGCAGGAAGAAGCGCCCGTCGCGCTCCTTGAACACCTGCTCGGCGCCGGGTTCGCCCAGGGTGTGGCGGTACAGCTTGTGCGGGCGGTGGGTGTCGTCCAGCTCGCCGAAGAACAGGGTGCGGCTGTCGTTGGCCCAGGTCATGCTGCCGTCGCAGTCGTCGAAGGGCAGCTCTTCCACGGCGCCGCTGGCCAGGTCCTTGACGTACAGGCGGTAGATCTCGTCGCCGCTGGTGTCCAGGCTGTAGGCCAGGCGCGAGTGGTCGGGGCTGATGCTGAAGGCGCCGAGGGAGAGGAAGCCGCCGGCGGCGAGCTCGTTGGGGTCCAGCAGCAGTTGCTCGGCGCTTTCGTCCACGCTCAGCGAGTCGTCGGCCGGGCGCGGGCAGCGGTAGTGGCGCGGGTACTCGTCGCCGGCGGTGGTGCGCTGGTAGTACAGCCACGGGCCCCAGGGCGAGGGCAGCGACAGGTCGGTCTCGCGGATGCGGCCCTTGATCTCCTGGAACAGCTGTTCGCGCAGTTCGGCCTGGCCGGCCAGTTCGGTTTCGAGGTAGGCGTTCTCCGCCTTGAGGTAGTCGAGCACTTCGGCGCTGTCGCGGTGCTGCAGCCAGGCGTAGGGATCGGCGGCGGCTTCGCGGCGGGCGACGGGGGGCTGGCGGTCGGTCATGGCGGCTCCTTGGCGGGGCAGGGGTGACACCCGGCTGCGCACCCGTGGGGAAAAGCGGCTATCATAAGCCCCCTTCCGCCGCCATCGCACGCACGCGCATGAACGAACACGATTATCAACTCGCCTGGGGCGTCTACCTGTTCGCCGCTTTCGGACTCCTGGTCGTCTGGTTCCTGATGACCGGCTGGATGTGGCGCTGGCTGCGCGAACCGCTGCGGGTGATCGTGCTCGTGCTGTTGTTCACCCCGACGCCGGTCGACCCGGCCAACAACGAATACGCCCCGGCCATCGCCATCACCGCCCTGGACGTGCTGTTCAAGGTCGGCAACAACGCCTGGCGCGCCGTGTCCGACCTGGCCCTGGTGCTGCTGGCGGCCTTCGTCGTGTACCTGATCTTCGTCGCCGTGCGCTGGCCCATCGAGCGCGCTGCGCGCAACCGCCGCCAGCGCGCCGAGGCGGAGGACGAGCCGACCATGCGCCAGCTCATGCAGCCGCAGTTGATGCCCGACGTGGACGACAGCCGCGCCGACGAGCGCAACGGCAACCGCGGCATGCGCATCGAGCCGCGCCTCTGAGCGACCCCGGCGCCGCCCTTGCGCGGCGCCCATCCGGCGTTCAGCATGGCGGCATAGCCGTAGCGGAACGAGCCCGATGCAGCCCAAGACCTTCACGCCAGGCCGGCGCCTGATTTCCCTTTTCACTTTCCACCGCGTGCCGGGCGACCGCCTGCCACAGGAGCGCTGACCATGTGCGAACTGCTCGGCATGAGCGCCAACGTCCCCACCGACATCGTCTTCAGCTTCACCGGCCTGATGCAGCGCGGCGGCGGCACCGGCCCGCACCGCGACGGCTGGGGCATCGCCTTCTACGAGGGGCGCGGCGTGCGCCTGTTCCAGGACCCGAGCGCCAGCGTCGAGTCGGAGGTGGCGCGCCTGGTGCAGCGCTACCCGATCAAGAGCGAGACGGTGATCGGCCACATCCGCCAGGCCAACGTCGGCAAGGTCTGCCTGTCCAACACCCACCCCTTCGTGCGCGAGCTGGGCGGGCGCTACTGGACCTTCGCGCACAACGGCCAGCTGGCCGACTTCGCGCCGCCGCCGGGGCTGTACCGGCCGGTGGGCGACACCGACAGCGAGGCGGCCTTCTGCGACCTGCTCAACCGCGTGCGCCGGGCCTTCCCCGAGCCGGTGCCGGTGGAGGTGTTGCTGCCGACGCTGGTCTCCGCCTGCGCCGAGTACCGGCAGAAGGGCGTGTTCAACTGCCTGCTGAGCGACGGTGATTGGCTGTTCACCTTCTGTTCCAGCAAGCTGGCGTACATTACCCGCCGCGCGCCCTTCGGCCCGGCGCGGCTGAAGGACGCCGACCTGACCGTGGACTTCCAGTCCGAGACCACGCCCAACGACGTGGTCACGGTGATCGCCACCGAGCCGCTGACCGACAACGAGCACTGGTCGGTGCAGCAGAGCGGCGAGTGGATGCTCTGGTGGCGCGGCGAGATTCTCGACCAGGGCCGCGTCTGAGAGGGGGACTCCCATGTTGCGCAGTTACATCCGCCTGGTGCTTTTCGCCCTCGGCCTGCTGGTCGGGGTGCAGGTGCCGGGTTTCATCAAGGACTATTCGATCCGCGTCGATGCCCATCGCCAGGAATCTCTGCAGGCCCTGGAGGGCTATCGCAACACCGCCGGGCAGTACTTCCAGGGCGACCTCGACGCCCTGGTGGCGCACTACCGCGGCAGCCCGGACCCGGTGTTCCAGCGCGACGGCGACAACGTCGAGCGCCTGCTGCGCCGCGCCAAGCTGTTCGACAACGAATGGCAGGCCTTGCAGGGCCCCTGGTACGCCCGCGCCTGGCACCTGCTGAGCGCGCCGAACCGCGAGCTGCTGCAGGAGACCCTCGACGGCTACAGCTACCAGGTGGTGCTGGCGCCGGAGGCCATCGGCTGGGCCCTGGGCGGCGGTTTGCTGCTGGCCTGGATCGTCGAGCTGCTGATCGTTTCGGTCGGCGCGCTGGCGGGATTGGGGGACAACCGCAACGTTGCGCGGCGGCATTGGAGCTGAGGGCCGGTTGGACTCCGTGCGGGACGGGGAGGGCGGTCAGGCGGCATATAACCGCGAACGGTTATACGCCTTACGCCAGGGGTGAGCTTTGCGTAGGGCGGATAACGTTCGACGTTATCCGCCGTTTTCCTAACCGCGGGCGTTGATGGCCCGCTGGTTGGAGGCGTAGATGTTGTCGCGCTCCAGGGCCTTGCCGCTTTCCACCGCCGCCAGCCAGTCGGCGGTGCTGGCCACCGCGGCGAACGACGAATGCAGCACCACGCTGAACACCCGGTGGATTTCCTCGGCAGTGGCCGCGCCCGCGCTATTGGCGTAGGGCAGCGAGCCGCTGGCGTCGTCGAGGAATTCCACCTGCCAGCCTTCGTGGGCGGCCTGGCGGGCGGTGGAGTCGTCGCAGTTGTGCGTCATGTAGCCGACGAGTGTCAGGGTGTCGACGCCGCGCTCGCGCAGCCAGTCGCCCAGCCCGGTGCCGCTGAGGGCGCTGGCCTTGCTCTTGTCCAGCAGCAGGTCGCGGGGGCGCTCGGCCACCTGCGGGTGCAGTTCCACGCCGTGGCTGCCGGGGGCGAAGATGGGCGCGCCGGCCGGCGCTTGGTGGCGCACCACCACCACCGGGATGCCGGCGGCGTGGGCGGCGTCCATGGCGCGCAGGATGTTCGGCAGCGAGTCGCCGACCGGCGGGTATTCGATGCGCAGGTTGCCGCTGAAGTACTCGTTCTGCACGTCGATGACGATCAGGGCGCGTTTCGGGGCGTTGCTCATGCTGGGTGTCTCCGCTGGAGTGGGGATGGAGCCATTCTGCGCAGGGGCCGGCGGTCGGCGTGAGTGGCCCGCAAGACAGCTTTCGCTAGAATCGGGCCAAAGCCTTGTCCGGATGATGCCCATGGAAACCCATCGCGTGGCCGTGGTGGCCTTCGACCAGATCAGCCCCTTCCACCTCTCGGTGCCCTGCCTGGTGTTCGGCGAGGGTGACCCGGGCGGCTCGCGCACGCGCTTCGAACTGCAGGTCTGCGCCGCCGAGCCGGGACCGCTGAACACCACGGCCGGTTTCGCCATAGACACGCGCCACGGCCTGGAGGTGCTGGAAACCGCCGATACCCTGATAGTGCCGAGCTGGCGCGAGCCGGCGGAACGCCCGCCACAGGCCCTGCTCGACGCCCTGGTGGCTGCGCATGCGCGCGGCGCGCAGCTGGTGGGCCTGTGCCTGGGCGCCTTCGTGCTGGCCGAGGCTGGTCTGCTCGATGGCCGCCGGGCCACCACCCACTGGCTGTGGGCAGACTATTTCACCCAGCGTTATCCCCAGGTGCGGGTGGAGCCGGACGTGCTCTACGTCGACGATGGCCCGATCCTCACCTCCGCCGGCACCGTGGCCGGCATCGACTGCTGTCTGCACCTGCTGCGCCAGCGCTGCGGCGCCGGCCTGAGCAACCAGCAGGCCCGCCGCCTGGTGGTGGCGCCGCACCGCCAGGGCGGCCAGGCCCAGTTCATCGAACAGCCGCTGCCGGCCACGGCGCGGGACAACCGCCTCTCCGGCCTGCTCGACTGGGTACGCGAACGCCTCGACCAGCCCCACGACCTGGACAGCCTGGCCGAACGCGCGCTGATGAGCCGGCGCAGCTTCAGCCGGCACTTCCGCCAACTCACCGGCAGCACCCTGGGCGACTGGCTGCGCGGCGAACGCATGGCCCTGGCGCAGCGGCTGCTGGAGTCCACCGAACAGCCGATTCCGGAGGTGGCGGCGCTGGCGGGGTTTGGTTCGGTGGCTTCGTTGCGGCAGCATTTCAGTGCGGCGCTGGGGGTGTCGCCGAGTGCCTATCGGCAGGCGTTTCGGGGGTGAGCGGGGGCTCCGGCTTTTGTAGGAGCGAGCTTGCTCGCGAACAGTGGTTACCGGTGGCTGCGGTGTTGGGGGTAAGAGCGCCCTCTCCCCAGCCCTCTCCCTGAAGGGAGAGGGGGCTGTTCGGAGGGGGTGGGGAGTTTGGAGTTATCCTGAGACGCCCATCTCCCCCTCGTCATTCCCGCGAATGCGGGAACCCAGTGACGGGCGGTTCGCGAGCAAGCTCGCTCCTACGAAAAGCAAAAGCAAAAGCGCGTTTGCTCTTGGACTTCCAGAGAGACATCCGCGCGCACCGGAACGCCCCTTCAGAAGGCCGAGCGAAGCCCCCGCTCAGGAGGTCATGCGACATGGATGTCGCGAGAGCCCCGTGGGCTACAGGGACGTACCCTCGGGGCGGGCCTCCGTGGCGGGGGAGTTCGTGAGGGTAGCCCGGCTTTATCGGGCCCGTATGTTGGGGCAAGCCTTTTTGGTTCCTTTTGTGGCGTTTGACAAAAGGGACTCGCCCGAGGGGGCGAAACAAGAAACATCCGAGCACTCGGAGCGGCGCGCTACACCCAAACAAGAAGGCAGCTGGGTTCCCGCGTTCGCGGGAATGACGGGGGTGAGGATCGGAGCACGGAATAGAAGGTTCGCGAGCAAGCTCGCTCCTACTCCTCCAACACCTTCTCCGGCAACTCATTACGCCGATAAGGAAACACGTCTATCACCTTGCCCGCCCGTATCTGCGCCTGCAGCCCCTTCCAGTAATCCGCGTCATAGAGATCGCCATGCAGCTTGGCGAACAACCGGCGCAGCTTCAGATCGACGAACAGGAAGCGCGGAAACTCCTCGGGAAACACATCCATCGGCCCCACCGAGTACCAGGGCTCGGAAGACATCTCGTCCTCCTCGTAGCGCGGCGGCGGGATGTGGCGGAAGTTCACCTCGGTGAGGTAGCTGATCTCGTCGTAGTCATAGAACACCACGCGGCCGTGGCGGGTGACGCCGAAATTCTTCAGCAGCATGTCGCCGGGAAAGATGTTCGCCGCCGCCAGCTGCTTGATGGCCAGGCCGTAGTCGTACAGCGCCTCGTGCACCTGGGCCTCGGTGGCGTGCTCCAGGTAGAGGTTCAGCGGGGTCATGCGGCGCTCGGTCCAGCAATGGCGGATCAGCACCACGTCGCCCTCCATCACCACGGTGGAAGGCGCCACCTGCAGCAGTTCGGCCAGGCACTCGGGCTCGAACTTGGCCACCGGGAAGCGGAAGTCGGCGAACTGCTGGGTGTCGGCCAGGCGGCCGACGCGGTCGTGGTTCTTCACCAGTTGGTACTTCTGCACCACGGTGGCATGGTCCACGGTCTTGGCCGGGTTGAAGTTGTCCTTGATGATCTTGAACACGGTGTTGAAGCCGGGCAGGGTGAACACGCTCATCACCATGCCGCGCACCCCGGGGGCCATGACGAAGCGGTCGTCGGTGCTCGCCAGGTGGTTGATCAGGGCGCGGTAGAACTCGCTCTTGCCCTGCTTGTAGAAGCCGATGGAGGTGTACAGTTCGGCGATGTGCTTGCCCGGCAGCAGGCGCTTGAGGAAGGCCACCAGCTCCGCCGGCACCGGCACGTCGACCATGAAGTAGGAGCGGGTGAAGGAGAAGATGATCGACACCTCCGCCTCGTCGGTGATCACGGTGTCGAAGCGGATGCCGCGGCCCTCGCGGTGGATCAGCGGGAACACCAGCGGCCACTGCTCGTCGGGGGTGAACAGGCGGCCCACCAGGTAGGCGCCCTTGTTGCGGTAGAACACCGAGCCGATCAGCTCCAGGGCCAGCTCCGGGTCCTTGCACACCCAGTCCGGCAGGTTGCTGTGCAGCAGGGCGTCCAGGCGCGCCAGGTCGCCTTCGGCATCCTCGTAGGGCACCTGGAAGCGGTAGTCGGCGAATATCTGCTGCAGCGCCTGGCGCAGGTTGCCCCGGGGCCGGTAGACGCGGGTGTGCGGGTCGCGCGCATGGGGCCGCAGCGACGGCCGCGTGGTGTGCACGAACATGGTGCCGTCGCTGATGTTGTCGTGGCTGAACAGGCCACAGAAGATCGAGTTGAACCAGGTTTCCGCCAGCTCGTCGTCGTTGCGCGGGTCGATCAGGGCGATGTAGGCGCTCTTGATCAGTGGCCAGCGCTCCACGTCCAGCAACTCCGCGGGGCTGAACCTGCTGCCGACCCGCGCCACCGTCTCGGCGACCTTCTCCTCGTAGAGGTCGATGCGCTCGGCCGAGGTCCGCTGGATCTCCTGCCACTGCGCCTGCTCGAAGCGCGCCTGGGCGCCGTCGGTGATCTGCTTGAAGCGCTCGCGGTAGACGTCGAAGCCGTCGAGGATGGTCTGCGCGATCTGGGCATGGCTCATGGGGCGCATCTCGTTCATGGGATGTGCAGCGAGCTTAGCCAGACTCCGGGGGCGGCGAAAGCGACACGGCCGACCGGCCGGTCAGGAAGCGGGGGCGTCGCCGCCCCCGTTCGTTCAGTACGTCGTGCAGGGGATTACTTGCCGGTCTTGACGTTGGTCCAGATGCGCGTGCGCAGGCGGTCGATCTTCATCGGCATGGATTGCAGGGCGAACAGCTTGGCCATCTTGTCCTGCGGCGGGTAGATCGCCGGGTCGGCCTTGATCGCCGCGTCCACCAGCGGCTCGGAGGCCAGGTTGCCGTTGGCGTAGTGCACGTAGTTGCTGATGCCGGCCATCACCTCCGGGCGCAGCAGGTAGTTCATGAAGGCGTAGGCGGCCTTCTCGTCGGGCGCGTCGGCCGGCATGGCGATCATGTCGAACCACAGCGGCGAGCCTTCCTTGGGCGTGGAGTAGTGGATCTCGATGCCGTTCTTGGCTTCCTTGGCACGGGTGGCGGCCTGCAGGATGTCGCCGGAGAAGCCGACGGCCACGCAGATGTTGCCGTTGGCCAGGTCGCTGACGTACTTCGAGGAGTGGAAGTAGGCGATGTACGGGCGCACCTTGAGCAGCGCTTCCTCGGCCTTCTTGTAGTCCTCGGGGTTCTGGCTGTGGTGCGGCAGGCCCAGGTAGTTCAGGGCGATGGGCAGCAGCTCGGGACCGTTGTCCAGTACCGCCACGCCGCACTTGGCCAGCTTCTGCATGTACTCGGGCTTGAAGAACAGGTCCCAGGAATCGACCGGTGCGTCTGCGCCCAGCACTTCCTTGACCTTGGCCGGGTTGTAGCCGATGCCGGTGGTGCCCCACAGGTAGGGGAAGCCGTACTGGTTGCCCGGGTCGTTGACCTCCAGGGCCTTCATCAGCACCGGGTTGAGGTTCTTCCAGTTGGGCAGCTGGCTCTTGTCCAGCTTCTTCAGCGCGCCGGCCTGGATCTGCTTGGCCATGAAGTGGTTGGAGGGCGCCACGATGTCGTAGCCGGACTTGCCGGTCATCAGCTTGCCGTCCAGCGTCTCGTTGCTGTCGTAGACGTCGTAGGTGGTCTGGATGCCGGTTTCCTTGCTGAAGTTGGCGACGGTGTCGGGGGCGATGTAGTCGGACCAGTTGTAGATCTTCAGGGACTCGGCCTGGGCGCCGGCGGCGACGCCCAGGGTGAGGGAAAGCGCTAGGGCACTGGACAGCGGTGCGGTCGTTTTCATTGTTGTTTCCTGACGGCAAACGGTAGTGGCGCGGCCGGGGTGGGGCCGCGGCTGCTCAAGGAATAACCGGATTGCCGGAGGATTTGGAGGGGGCGCGGTTGCCCGCGGGTCCGCAGACAGTGGCAAAGGGCCGCCGCGCGGGGCGCCGCCCCGCAGTGGGGCGGCGCGGGGGCTTACTGCACCATTTCCTGTTCTTCGAACACGCCTTCGAAGAGCATGCTCGACAGGTAGCGCTCGGCCGAGTCGGGCAGGATGACGACTATGGTCTTGCCCTGCATCGCCGGCTCCTCGGCCAGGCGCACGGCGGCGACCATGGCGGCGCCGCTGGAGATGCCGCAGAGCACGCCTTCCTCCTGCATCAGGCGCAGGGCCATGCTGCGGGCCTCGTCGTCGCCGACCAGTTCGACGCGGTCGACCATGGCCAGGTCGAGGTTCTTCGGCACGAAGCCGGCGCCGATGCCCTGGATCTTGTGCGGCGAGGGCTTGACCTCTTCGCCGGCGAGAGTCTGGCTGATCACCGGCGAGCTGGTCGGCTCCACGGCCACCGAGAGGATCGGCTTGCCCTTGGTGTTCTTGATGAAGCGCGACACGCCGGTGAGGGTGCCGCCGGTGCCGACGCCGGCCACCAGCACGTCCACCGCGCCGTCGGTGTCGTTCCAGATTTCCGGGCCGGTGGTCTTCTCGTGGATCGCCGGGTTGGCCGGGTTGTCGAACTGCGCCGGCATGAAGTACTGGGCCGGGTCGCTGGCCACCAGCTCCTCGGCCTTGGCGATGGCGCCCTTCATGCCCTTGGCCGGCTCGGTGAGGACCAGCTCGGCGCCGAGGGCCTTGAGCACCTTGCGCCGCTCCAGGCTCATGGAGGAGGGCATGGTCAGCACCAGCTTGTAGCCGCGCGCGGCGGCGACGAAGGCCAGGCCGATGCCGGTGTTGCCCGAGGTCGGCTCGACGATGGTCATGCCCGGCTTCAGGCGGCCGCTGGATTCGGCATCCCAGATCATGTTGGCGCCGATGCGGCACTTCACCGAGTAGCCGGGGTTGCGGCCCTCGATCTTGGCCAGGATGGTGACGCCGCGCGGGGCCAGGCGGTTGATCTGGACCAGCGGCGTGTTGCCGATGGACTGCGCGTTGTCTGCGAAGATGCGGCTCATGATGGGTGTCCTTGTGGATCGATGCTGACCCACCAGCCTATTCCCCGGCGCCCTGGCCGTAAAGCTGCGAAACCGTCGGAAAGGTCGGCTCCAGGGCAGCGGCGTCGGTGAGAGGGTGGTGCGCGGTCGACGTCGTTCGACGAATGGACGAGTGGCTGCGCATTCAGTGACTGAATGCCATGCCTGCGTTCACAGTCGACGGAGCTGCGCGGTATAGTCGCAGTCTGTCTCCCAGTTCCTACAGCCCGGGCATAGGCCCGGCCGATACCGTTCGAGGATTCCCCGATGAAGTTCGAAGGCACCCAGTCCTACGTCGCCACCGACGACCTCAAGCTGGCGGTCAACGCCTCCATCACCCTGCAGCGCCCGCTGCTGGTGAAGGGCGAGCCGGGCACCGGCAAGACCATGCTCGCCGAGCAGCTGGCCGAAGCCTTCGGCGCCAAGCTGATCACCTGGCACATCAAGTCCACCACCAAGGCCCACCAGGGCCTCTACGAGTACGACGCGGTGAGCCGCCTGCGCGACTCGCAGCTGGGCGTGGACAAGGTCCACGACGTGCGCAACTACATCAAGAAGGGCAAGCTCTGGGAGGCCTTCGAGGCTGACGAGCGCGTCATCCTGCTGATCGACGAGATCGACAAGGCCGACATCGAGTTCCCCAACGACCTGCTGCAGGAACTCGACAAGATGGAGTTCTACGTCTACGAGACCAACGAGACCATCAAGGCCAGGCAGCGGCCGATCATCATCATCACCTCGAACAACGAGAAGGAGTTGCCGGACGCCTTCCTGCGCCGCTGCTTCTTCCACTACATCGCCTTCCCCGACCGCGAGACGCTGCAGAAGATCGTCGACGTGCACTACCCGGGCATCAAGGCCTCGCTGGTCAGCGAGGCGCTGGACATCTTCTTCGACGTGCGCAAGGTGCCGGGCCTGAAGAAGAAGCCCTCCACCAGCGAACTGGTCGACTGGCTGAAGCTGCTGATGGCCGACGACATCGGCGAGGCGGTGCTGCGCGAGCGTGACCCGACCAAGGCCATCCCGCCGCTGGCCGGCGCCCTGGTGAAGAACGAGCAGGACGTGCAGCTGCTCGAGCGCCTGGCGTTCATGAGCCGCCGCGCTTCACGCTGAATTTGACCGGCTCTTCGTAGGAGCGAGCTTGCTCGCGAACAGACTCCGCGACGGGGGCTCGTTCGCGAGCAAGCTCGCTCCTACAGGGCATGTGCTTCACGAGAGGACGCAGCCATGCTGCTCAACCTGTTCAACGAAATGCGCGCGGCCAAGGTGCCGGTGTCGGTGCGCGAGCTGCTGGACCTGATCAACGCGCTCCAGCACCGCGTGGTGTTCGCCGACATGGACGAGTTCTACTACCTCGCCCGCACCATCATGGTGAAGGACGAGCGCCATTTCGATAAGTTCGACCGGGCCTTCGGCGCCTACTTCAAGGGCCTGGAGAAGCTCGACGACCATCTCAAGGCGCTGATTCCCGAGGAATGGCTGCGCAAGGAGTTCGAGCGCCTGCTGACCGACGAGGAGCGCGCGCAGATCCAGTCCCTCGGCGGCCTGGACAAGCTCATCGAGGAGTTCAAGAAACGCCTTGAGGAGCAGAAGGAACGCCACGCCGGCGGCAACAAGTGGATCGGCACCGGCGGCACCAGCCCGTTCGGCTCCGGCGGTTTCAACCCCGAGGGCATCCGCGTGGGCGACGCCGGCAAGCGCCAGGGCAAGGCGGCCAAGGTGTGGGACCAGCGCGAGTACAAGAACCTCGACGACCAGGTCGAACTGGGCACGCGCAACATCAAGATCGCCCTGCGCCGCCTGCGCAAGTTCGCCCGCGAAGGCGCGGCGGAAGAGCTGGACATCGACGGCACCATCGACCACACGGCCAAGGACGCCGGGCTGCTCAACATCCAGATGCGCCCGGAGCGGCGCAACACCGTGAAGCTCCTGCTGCTGCTGGACATCGGCGGCTCGATGGACGCCCACGTGAAGGTCTGCGAGGAGCTGTTCTCGGCCTGCAAGACCGAGTTCAAGCACCTGGAATATTTCTACTTCCACAACTTCATCTACGAGTCGGTGTGGAAGAACAACCTGCGCCGCGGCAACGAGCGCACCGCCACCTTCGACCTGCTGCACAAGTACGGGCCGGACTACAAGGTGGTGTTCGTCGGCGACGCGGCCATGGCGCCCTACGAGATCACCCAGGCCGGCGGCAGCGTCGAGCACTGGAACGAGGAAGCCGGCTACGTGTGGATGCAGCGCTTCATGGAGAAGTACAAGAAGCTCATCTGGATCAACCCGTACCCGAAGGACACCTGGAACTACACCGCCTCCACCAACCTGGTGCGCGAACTGGTGAAGGACCAGATGTACCCGCTGACCCTGCGCGGGCTGGAAGAGGGGATGCGCTTCCTTTCGCGCGGTTGAGCCCGCTGTGCTGCACCAACCATCGCGCTCCCCTGTAGGAGCGCGCCCTGCGCGCGAATCGCGGGCAGGGCCCGCTCCTACAATTGCCGCCTTTGCCTTGCCAAATCCCATGCCCGCGACGGTAACATCGCGGGCACGGCGCAGCGCACCGATGGGCAAGACATGACCGGAACCAGCTTCTCCCGCAACACCTGGCTCAACTCCCTGCACATGACCACCCTGACGGTTTCCCTGCTGGAAGCCGAAGGCCATGAGCGCGACGGCATCCTCGAAGGCAGCGGCATCACCGCCGCCGACCTGGTGGACCTGCGCCGGCTGGTCAGCCCCTGGCAGGAGCAGCAGGTGTTCGCCAACGCCGAGCGCCTGGCCGCCGAACCCGCCCTGGGCCTGCGCCTGGGCCTGCGCACGCGGATTTCCGCCTACGGCCTGCTGGGCTATGCGCTGCTTTCGGCGCCGACCCTCGGCGAGGCGCTACGCATCGGCCTGAGCTACCCGGTGCTGCTGGGCACCTACTTCCACCTGTCTCTGCAGGTCGAAGGCGAGGTGGCCTGGCTGGTGGCCACCGGCTACAGCGAGGACGAGGCCCTGCGGCCGTTCAACACCGAACTGTGCCTGGGCTCGATGAAGGTCACCTGCGGCGACCTGCTGGGCCAGCCCCTGGAGTTGCTGTGCGCGGAGTTCGACTATGCCGGCCCGCCCGAGCGCGAGGCCGCCTACGCCGAAGGCTTCGCCTGCGGCTTGCGCTTCGGCGCTTCGCGCAGCGCCTTCGGCTTCCCCGCCGCCTGGCTGGAGCGCCGCCTGCCGCTGGCCGACCCGGTGACCCACCGCGAGATGCTCGAACAGTGCCGCCGGCAGAACGTCGACCTGGCCGCCCGCCGCGCCTGGTTGGACAAGGTCCGCGGCATCCTCGGCGAGCGCCTGCAGTCGCCGCCGGGCCTGGAGGAACTGGCGCGGCGCCTGAACTGCTCCTCGCGCAGCCTGCGCCGGCACCTGCAGCAACAGCAGACCAGCTACCAGCAACTGCTCGACGAACTGCGCTTCGCCCGCGCCAAGGAGCTGCTGCAGGGCGGCGACATGCCCATCTACCGCATCGCCGAGGAACTCGGCTTCAGCGAAACCGCCAGCCTGCGCCACGCCTTCCAGCGCTGGAGCGGCCAGCCGCCGAGCCATTTCCGCGCCTGAGTTGCGTAGGTGCATGCTGCTCCTTTGTAGGAGCGCGCCCTGCGCGCGAATCGCGGGCAGGGCCCGCTCCTACAGGAGGCACGGTGCCGGGAATGGCTTATCCGCGATAGCCGAACGTACCGGCGGGCACGGCTTCTCGTAGGAGCGAGCTTGCTCGCGAACGGAACCCCGCAGCGGAATCTGTTCGCGAGCAAGCTCGCTCCTACGAAGAGCAGCCCGGCGCGGCCTGCAAGACAGTTGCTCCTACGATCGACCACTCATGGCCGCGCCTCCAGGATCAGGTTGAACGGCGTCTCCGCCGCCCGGCGGAAGCGGGTGAACCCGGCTTCCTCGAACACCGCGCGCAGACGCGCCTCGCCCGCCTGGGCGCCGAGGCCCAGGCCCACTTCCTGGGACAGCGAGTTGGGCGTGCAGATGAAGGTCGAGGCGGCGTAGAACAGCTTGCCGATGGGCGTCAGGTTGTCTTCCAGGCGGTCGCCGGCGTAGGGCTCCACCAGCAGCACCGTGCCGTCCGGCGCCAGGTGGCGCAGGGCGTGGCGGGCGGCGCCCACCGGGTCGCCCATGTCGTGCAGGCAGTCGAAGTAGCAGATCAGGTCGTACTCGCCCAGGTAGTCCTTGGCGCTGGCCTGGGAGAAGTCCACGCGGTCTTCCACGCCGGCCTCGCGTGCGCGCTGGCTGGCGGTTTCCACCGAGGGCGCGTGGTAGTCGAAGCCGGCGAAGCGCGAGGCCGGGAAGGCCTGGGCCATGATCACCGTGGAAGCGCCGTGGCCGCAGCCGATGTCGGCCACCCGCGCGCCGTTCTGCAGCTTGGCCACCACGTCGTCCAGCGCCGGCAGCCACTCCTCTACAAGATGCGCGCGGTAGCCGGGGCGGAAGAAACGCTCGGTGCCGCGGAACAGGCAGGGGTGGTGGTCGCCCCAGGGCAGGGCGCCGTCGCCGCGCATGGCGGCCAGCAGCTTGTCCTTGTCCTGGTACAGCGAAGCCAGCACGCCGGCGCCGCCGGCCACGTACACCGGCGAGTCCTCGATGGCCAGGGCCATGGCCTGTTCCTCGGGCAGGCGGAAGTTGCCGCCTTCGTGCTCCAGGTAGCCGGCGGCGGCCTGGGCGCTGAGCCATTCGCGCAGTAGCCGCGGGTTGCAGCCGGTGCGCTCGGCCAGGGCCTGCGGGCTTACCGGCTGGTTGTCGGCCATGGCCCGGTACAGGCCCAGTTCGTCGCCGAGGATGACGTTCGCCAGCATGGCCGCGCCGCCCATGTCGGCGACCAGGCGGCCCATGAAGTCGTTGAGTTTGGCTTCGTCCATGGCAACTCCTCCGCTGTCGGGCGCCCGCGCGGCGGCGGGGGGCTCCGGGTGGATGGCGGGAGGTGCCGGTTCTCCGTACGCGAGGCGAACAGCGGGGCAGGGCAGGCGCCGGCCCGGGACGGGCGCGTGCCGGCAGCCGCGGTTCGCGCGTCATTGCCGGCCCGGGGCGGGCGGCCCCTCGGCGGGGCGTCGTTTCAGTCTAGCGCTGCGGCCGCGGCGGGTGGCGCCGGCCGACGCCCGGCGTCAGCGGGCGGAATCACCCAGGCCGCCGTTGCGCATGATCTGCGCGATGATCGGCACCGGCGTCATCAGGTGGTTGCGCATCATCTCGCTGGCCTTGGCGGCATCCCGGGCGAGGATCGCCTCCACCAGCGCGGTGTGCTCCTGGCGCTTGAGCTCCAGGGCCTGTTCGGAGAACACCGTGTGCGTCAGCCACAGGTGGCGGTAGCGCTCGGCCTGGTCGAACAGGTAGGTGCGCGCCTGCAGCAGGTGCTTGGAGCCGCAGCCCTGGGCGATGGCGGTGTGGAAGGCCTTGTGCCGCTCGTCCCAGACGTCCAGGCGTTGCTCGCGGGTCTTCACCTCCACCACCTTGGCCAGGGTGTGCGAATTCGCCAGCACCTGCGCCTCCCAGGCATCGTCGCCGCGCTGGATGGCCAGGCCGACGATCATCGCTTCCAGGTTGGCGCGGGCGTCGTAGATGTCCTGCATCTCTTCCAGCGACATGGGCGCCACGCGGTAGCCCTTCTGGCTGATGGCCACCACCAGGTGCTCCGCCACCAGTTGCGACAGGGCCTCGCGCAGCGGACCCACGCCCAGGTCGTAGCGCTCCTTCAGGGTGCTCATCAGCAGCTTTTCGCCGGGTTTGAAGACGCCGCGGATGATGTCCTTCTTGAGCCACTCGTAACCGCTGACGGCCGAGTTCTGACGGGGGGCGATCGCTTCCAAATCCAGCTCCTGTGGGGATTTGCGCTGGATCATACCCAAATGTCGTATGGACGAAAAACAATAGACAGGACGCATATTTGTCGTCGAAAAATAAAAATGTAGACATTTTTAGTTTGTGACGATATTTTTCTCCTGCCCGCCTGATCCAGGTCATTGCCGGACGGCGCCACCCCATCATTGCCAGGACACCGCCATGAACGCCTTCACCTCCATCCAGGACCTCGCCATGCCCCTGCCGCTGGAGACCCGCGGCTACTCGGTCGCGCCTTCGGCGCAGTCGCCGCGCCTGCTGGAACTGACCTTCGCCCGTGAAACCGTGCAGGCCTTCGTCAAGGCGGTGGCGCAGTGGCCGGTGCAGGCCCTGGAGTACAAGTCGTTCCTGCGTTTCCGCGTCGCCCAGATCCTCGACGAGCTGTGCGAAGGCACCCTGCGCCCGGTGCTGCTGAACACCATCCTCGACCGTGGCACCGGCGGCATGCTGGTCAAGCCCGAGGGCCTGGATGACGTGGCCCAGGCCGAGGACATGGTGAAGTTCTCCACCGCCATCGCGCACCTGATCGGCCGTTCCAACTACGACGCCATGAGCGGCCAGTTCTACGCCCGCTTCGTGGTGGTCAACAGCGACAACTCCGACAGCTACCTGCGCCAGCCGCACCGCGTGATGGAGCTGCACAACGACGGCACCTTCGTCAATCAGATCACCGACTACGTGCTGATGATGAAGATCGAAGAGAAGAACATGGAGGGCGGCAACTCGCTGCTGCTGCACCTGGACGACTGGAACGAGCTGGACGAGTTCTACCGCCACCCGCTGGCCCGCCGCGAAATGCGCTGGACCGCGCCGCCGAGCAAGAAGGTCAGCGAGGACGTGTTCCATTCGGTGTTCGACTGCGACGCCGAAGGTCGCCCGACCATGCGCTACATCGACCAGTTCGTGCAGCCCAAGGACTTCGAGGAAGGCATCTGGCTGAACGCCCTGTCCGACTCCCTGGAGACCAGCCCGGCCAAGCTCTCGGTGCCGGTGCCCCAGGGCTGCTTCCTGCTGATCAACAACCTGTTCTGGCTGCACGGCCGCGACCGCTTCACCCCGCACGAGGGCCTGCGCCGCGAGCTGATGCGCCAGCGTGGCTACATCGCCTACCAGAAACCGCTGTACCAGCGCGGCCAGTAATTCCGACAGCGTCACCCTTGCCACAGGAGCGGGCTCGCCCGCGAAGGTCCGCGCACGGTCTTCGCCGGCGGCCCGCTCCTGTGGGTCTTTTTCAGCTGAGCCAGTGCGCGAGGTAATGGCTGTGTACGATTTCATCATCATCGGCGGCGGCATCGTCGGCATGTCCACCGCGATGCAACTCACCCAGGTCTACCCGGACGCGAAGATCCTCCTGCTGGAGAAGGAATCCGGCCCGGCGCGCCACCAGACCGGGCACAACAGCGGCGTGATCCACGCTGGCGTCTACTACACCCCCGGCAGCCTCAAGGCGAAGTTCTGCCTGGCCGGCAACAAGGCCACCAAGGCCTTCTGCGACAAGCACGGCATCCGCTTTGATGAGTGCGGCAAGCTGCTGGTGGCCACCAACGAGCTGGAGATGGAGCGCATGCGGGCGCTCTGGGAGCGCACCGCGGCCAACGGCCTGGAGCGCCATTGGCTGAGCGCCGGCGAGCTGCGCGAGCGCGAGCCGAACATCGTCGGCATGGGCGGCATCTTCGTGCCCTCCAGCGGCATCGTCAGCTACGCCGAAGTCACCGCCGCCATGGGCCGCGAGTTCCAGGCCGCCGGTGGCGAGATCCGCTACAACGCCGAGGTGACGGCGCTGGACGAGCGCGCCGAGGAAGTGGTGGTGCGCACCACCGACAACGAGTTCCGCGGCCGCTACCTGGTCACCTGCTCGGGCCTGATGGCCGACCGCATCGTGCGCATGCTGGGCCTGGAGCCGCAGTTCATCATCTGCCCGTTCCGCGGCGAGTACTACCTGCTGCCCAAGCAGCACAACCAGATCGTCAACCACCTGATCTACCCGATCCCCGACCCGTCCATGCCGTTCCTCGGCGTGCACCTGACGCGGATGATCGACGGCACCGTCACCGTCGGCCCCAACGCGGTGCTGGCGATGAAGCGCGAGGGCTACCGCAAGACCGACGTCAGCCTTTCCGACCTGTTCGAGACACTGACTTCGCCGGGCATCCTCAAGGTGCTGGCGAAGAACCTGCGCCCGGGCCTGATCGAGATGAAGAACTCGCTGTTCAAGGGCGGCTACCTCAAGGAAGTGCAGAAGTACTGCCCGAGCATCGTCAAGAGCGACCTCACCGAGTACCCGGCCGGCGTGCGCGCCCAGGCCGTGTCGCGCGACGGCAAGCTGATCGACGACTTCCTCTTCGTGAATACCAGGCGCAGCGTCAACGTCTGCAACGCGCCGTCGCCGGCCGCCACCTCGGCCATCCCGATCGGCGCCTACATCGTCGAGAAGGTCCGCGAGCAGGTCGCAGCCCAAGGCGGCGACTTCGCCAAGGCCGCCACCCCGGACAACAACCTGCGGGCCGCCGGCTGAGCCGCCCGCCACCGATAACGAGGAAGAACGCGTGCAACTCAAAGACTCCAGCCTGTTCCGCCAGCAGGCCTACATCGACGGTGCCTGGGTGGATGCCGACAACGGCCAGACCCTCAAGGTCAACAACCCGGCCAGCAACGAGATCCTCGGCAGCGTGCCGAAGATGGGCGCCGCCGAGACGCGCCGCGCTATCGAGGCCGCCGACCGTGCCCTGCCGGCGTGGCGCGCGCTGACCGCCAAGGAGCGCGCCAACAAGCTGCGCCGCTGGTTCGAACTGATGATCGAGAACCAGGACGACCTGGCACGCCTGATGACCCTCGAACAGGGCAAGCCGCTGACCGAAGCCAGGGGCGAGATCGCCTACGCCGCTTCCTTCCTCGAGTGGTTCGGCGAAGAGGCCAAGCGCGTCTACGGCGACATGATTCCCGGCCATCAGCCGGACAAGCGCCTGATGGTGATCAAGCAGCCCATCGGCGTTACCGCGGCCATCACGCCGTGGAACTTCCCCTCGGCGATGATCACCCGCAAGGCCGGCCCGGCCCTGGCCGCCGGCTGCACCATGGTGCTCAAGCCCGCTTCGCAGACGCCGTATTCCGCCCTGGCTCTGGCCGAACTGGCCGAGCGCGCCGGCATCCCGAAAGGCGTGTTCAGCGTGGTCACCGGCAGCGCCGGCGAAGTCGGCGGGGAGCTGACCGGCAACCCCATCGTGCGCAAGCTGACCTTCACCGGTTCCACCGAAATCGGCCGCCAGCTGATGGCCGAGTGCGCCAAGGACATCAAGAAAGTCTCCCTGGAGCTGGGCGGCAACGCGCCCTTCATCGTCTTCGACGACGCCGACCTGGATGCCGCCGTGGACGGCGCGCTGGTCTCCAAGTACCGCAACAACGGCCAGACCTGCGTCTGCGCCAACCGCCTGTACATCCAGGACGGCGTGTACGACGCCTTCGTCGAGAAGCTGAAGGTCGCCGTGGCCAAGCTGAACATCGGCAACGGCCTGGAGCAGGGCATCACCACCGGCCCGCTGATCGACGCCAAGGCCGTGGCCAAGGTCGAGGAACACATCGCCGACGCCGTGGGCAAGGGCGCCAAGGTCGTCGCCGGCGGCAAGCCCCACGCCCTGGGCGGCACCTTCTTCGAGCCGACCATCCTGGTCGACGTGCCGAACGACGCCGCCGTGGCCAAGGAAGAGACCTTCGGCCCGCTGGCGCCGCTGTTCCGCTTCAAGGACGAGGCCGAGGTGATCGCCATGTCCAACGACACCGAGTTCGGCCTGGCCGCCTACTTCTACGCCCGCGACCTGGGCCGCGTGTTCCGCGTCGGCGAGGCGCTGGAGTACGGCATCGTCGGCATCAACACCGGGATCATCTCCAACGAAGTCGCCCCCTTCGGCGGCATCAAGGCCTCGGGCCTGGGCCGCGAAGGCTCCAAATACGGCATCGAGGACTACCTGGAAATCAAATACCTGTGCATCGGCGTGTAACGCGCGTCCGCCTACCCATTCCTGACCTGGAGACAGCATGAACAGCAACCAGAGCCTGCAACAACGGCGCATGGCCGCCATCCCGCGCGGCGTCGGCCAGATCCACCAGATCTACGCCGAGCGCGCCGAGAACGCCACCATCTGGGACGTGGAAGGCCGCGAGTACCTGGACTTCGCCGGCGGCATCGCCGTGCTCAACACCGGCCACCTGCACCCGAAGGTGATGGCCGCCGTGCAGGCTCAGATGGCCAAGCTGACCCACACCTGCTTCCACGTGTTCGGCTACGAGGGCTACGTGGCCCTGGCCGAGAAGATCAACGGCATGATCCCCGGCGACTTCGAGAAGAAGACCCTGCTGGTGACCACCGGCGCCGAAGCCGTGGAGAACGCCATCAAGATCGCCCGCGCCGCCACCGGCCGCAGCGGCGTGATCGCCTTCACCGGCGCCTACCACGGCCGCACCCACTACACCCTGGCCCTGACCGGCAAGGTGGTGCCGTACTCCGCCGGCCTGGGCCTGATGCCCGGCGGTGTGTTCCGCGCGCAGTACCCGAACGCGCTGCACGGCGTGTCGGTGGACGACGCCATCGCCAGCATCGAGCGCATCTTCAAGAACGATGCGCAGCCGCGCGACATCGCCGCGATCATCCTCGAGCCGGTGCAGGGCGAGGGCGGCTTCAACCCGGCGCCGAAGGACTTCATGCAGCGCCTGCGCGCCCTGTGCGACGAACACGGCATCGTGCTGATCGCCGACGAAGTGCAGACCGGCGCCGGCCGCACCGGCACCTTCTTCGCCATGGAGCAGATGGGCGTCGCCGCCGACCTGACCACCTTCGCCAAATCCATCGCCGGCGGCTTCCCGCTGGCCGGCGTTGCCGGCAAGGCTGAGCTGATGGACGCGGTGGCCCCGGGTGGCCTGGGCGGCACCTACGCCGGCAACCCGATCTCCTGCGCCGCCGCCCTGGCGGTGATCGAGGCCTTCGAGGAAGAGAACCTGCTGCAGCGCGCCCAGGCTGTGGGTGAAATCCTCGGCGCCGGCCTGCGCAAGATCGGCGAGCGCCACGCCAGCGTCGGCGACGTGCGCATCCTCGGCGCCATGGTCGCGGTGGAACTGTTCGAAGCCGACGGCCAGACCCCGGCCGCCGAGCTGACCGCGAAGATCGTCGCCAAGGCCCGCGACAAGGGCCTGGTGCTGCTGTCCTGCGGCACCTACTACAACGTCCTGCGCATCCTCGTGCCGCTGACCGTCAGCGACGCCGACCTGCAGCGTGGCCTGGGCATCATCGGCGAGTGCTTCGACGAGCTGGCCTGAGGTTCCTCCGCGTGCCCCGCGGCCCCTTTCCCTGAAGGGGTCGCGCCGAAGAGAACAAAGACGGACCCCGTACCCGCCCGTGCCCACGCACGGGTGGGCCGGGCCATTTCCGCCGCAGGGACGCAGCTTTACAAGGTGAGACCATGCAACAGCTCAACAAGAACAACCTGAGCCATGGGTTGAAATCGCGGCATGTGACGATGCTGTCCATCGCCGGCGTGATCGGCGCCGGCCTGTTCGTCGGCTCCGGCCGCGCCATCGCCGAGGCGGGCCCGGCGGCCATCCTCGCGTACATGCTGGCCGGCGCCCTGGTGGTGATCGTCATGCGCATGCTGGCCGAGATGGCCGTGGCGTCGCCCGACACCGGCTCCTTCTCCACCTACGCCGACCGCGCCATCGGCAAGTGGGCCGGCTACACCATCGGCTGGCTGTACTGGTGGTTCTGGGTCCTGGTGATCCCCATCGAGGCGAACATCGCCGCCACCATCATCAACAGCTGGGTGCCGCAGCTGGACATCTGGGTGCTGTCCCTGGCCATCACCCTGCTGCTCACCGTCACCAACCTGTTCAGCGTGAAGAACTACGGCGAGTTCGAGTTCTGGCTGGCGCTGGTCAAGGTGATCGCCATCGTCGGCTTCATCGTCCTCGGCGCCTGCGCCATCCTCGGCCTGCTGCCCGATACCGGCGTCAGCGGCGTATCGCGCCTGTGGGACAACGGCGGCTTCATGCCCAACGGCTTCGGCGCGGTGCTCAGCGCCATGCTGATCACCATGTTCTCGTTCCTCGGCGCGGAAGTGGTGACTATCGCCGCCGCCGAGTCGGACGCTGCCGAAAAGCAGATTTCCAAGGCCACCAATTCGGTGATCTGGCGGATCACCCTGTTCTACATCCTGTCGATCTTCATCGTCGTCGCCCTGGTGCCCTGGACCGATTCGCGCCTGGCTGCCGACGGCTCCTACGTGACCGTGCTGGAAGTGCTGGGCGTGCCCCACGCCAAGGCGCTGATCGACGTGGTGGTGCTGACCTCGGTGACCAGCTGCCTGAACTCCTCGCTGTACACCGCCTCGCGCATGCTCTACTCGCTGAGCAGCCGCGGCGACGCCCCGGCCGCCGCGCGCATCACCAGCCGCGCCGGCACCCCGGTGGTGGCGGTGCTGCTGTCGACCGCCGCGGCCTTCGCCACGGTGATCGCCAACTACCTGGTGCCCGCCCAGGTGTTCGGCTTCCTCATGGCCAGTTCCGGCGCCATCGCGCTGCTGGTGTACCTGGTGATCGCCATCTCCCAGCTGCGCATGCGCAAGCGCATGAACGCCGAGGGCCAGGTGCCGCAGTACCGCATGTGGCTGTTCCCCTGGCTGACCTGGGGCGTGATCCTGTTCATCGTCGGCGTCCTGGTGCTGATGCTGCTGCGCCCGGACCACCGCGTGGAAGTGACCGCCACCGCGTTGCTGAGCATCCTCATCGTCTGCTCCGGCCTGCTGGTCACCCGCCGCCGCGCGCGTGGCGAACAGGGCGCCACACGCCTGAGCGTGGCCGAGCGCTGATGGGCTCTTCGTAGGAGCGAGCTTGCTCGCGAACGGCTCCGCAGCGGGGTTGGTTCGCGAGCAAGCTCGCTCCTACAGGTTACCCATACGCCGTGCCCTTGTAGGAGCGCGCCCTGCGCGCGAATCGCAGGCAGGGCCTGCTCCTACAACAGGTTTCCGTGAGGCACGTAGTTCAACCGTAGGAGCACCTTGTCCGCGATAGCCGGCCATCCCGGCGCGATTCGCGGATGAGATCCGCTCCTACAGGTTGCCCATACGCCCTGCCCTTGTAGGAGCGCGCCTTGCGCGCGAATCGCAGGCAGGGCCTGCTCCTACAGGTTGCCCATACGCCGTGCCCTTGTAGGAGCGCGCCCTGCGCGCGAAATCGCGGGCAGGGCCCGCTCCTACAGGTATCCGTCACTCCCAAATGAAAACGGGGCGCCAATGCGGCGCCCCGCTTTCGTTTCCTCAGGCCAGCTTCAGCAGCGCCATCCCCGTCACCAGCAAGCCCAACCCGAGCCAGCCACGCCACACCAGGCGCTGGCCGAACAGCGCCCAGCCCATGGCCACGGTGGCGAGGATGCCGAAGCCGCCCCACACCGCGTAGGCCACCGACAGTTCTATGTCCTTCACCGCCTGCGCCAGGGCCGAGAAGGCGCCCAGCACGCAGAGGATAGAGGTGACGCCCAGGGCGCGCCTGCGGAAGCCGTCGGAGTACTTCAGCAGCAGGTTGGCGATCACTTCCAGCACGATCGCCAGGGCCAGCCAGGCGAACGGAACCCAATCGAGGCTCAGCATGTGACAGCCTCCTCTGTGGACGGCTCGCGCTTGCTGCGGGTGCCGGACTTCACCAGCAGGATGCCGGCGATCATCACGGCCAGGCCCAGGAGCTTCTCCGGGGCCAGGTTCTCGCCCAGCCAGGCGACGCTGACCAGGGTGATGAGGACTATGCCGATGCCTTCCCAGAGGGCGTAGGCCACGCCCACCGGCACGCGCTTGATGGCCAGCGACAGGAAGTAGTACGACAGGCCGACCATGGCGTACATCAGCAGGTGGCCATAGAACGGGGCCAGGGTGGTGGTGAGTTTCATCGAAGTGGTGCCGACCACTTCGAAACCGATGGCGGCGAACAGATAGATCCAGGAACGCATGATCGAGCCCTCCCTTGGGCAAGCCGCTGCCCTCGCGAACGGACGCGTGGCCAGGCGGAAAGTCGGAACGGGGAGGTGACGCTGAGCGAGCGGCGATACGCTCGGGCGCATCGTCACCAAAGACGTGACTTCGGGGAGGGTGCTAGAGGTCGCCGGTCCAGTGACGCTCGCGGGCGACCAGGCGGGAAGTGGAGATGCGGTAAAGCGTTGTGTTCAACATAGTGCACAGTATATTGCCTGAGCTTAGGAAAATTGGCAAATCGATAGGCCCAGGCAATGAGTCGATGGCACAGAATTTCCTTGTTTTCTCGGGAAGAGCTTCAGGCAGGACGTCAGTTGTTCAAAAGGAGTGTGCAATATTTTGTTCATTATGCTGTGCGCCCGCCCGCTCCCTTTATCCTGGCTGGGCAAATCTGCCGGAAAGGAGTAGCCTTCATTTGACGTTTTGTTTTTCATCATTTGAGGAGGTCGCATGTTGGCCATCAAGACGGAAGATCGTCGTCGCAGCGACTCGCCGTCCCCGGTGTTCTGGCATCTGGTGCACGACCATGCCAGCCTCACCGAGGCCCAGCGGCTGCAGCACATCCGCCACGGCTTGAGCTGGCGCTGGGTCGAATCGGTGCGCGATACCTTCCGCATCAGCGGCCCCGGCTTCGTCGAGCTGTTCAACATCTCCCTGTCCACCTACGAGCGCAAGAAGAAGGCCGATCAGGCGCTGGACGTAGTCACCTCGGAGCGCCTCGACCGCCTGGCCTCGGTGGCCGTGCTGGCCGAGCAGGTGTTCGAGGACAAGGACGCCGCAGCCCAGTGGCTGGAGCGCCCCAACCAGGCCCTCGGCGGCCAGACGCCGCTGAGCCTCTGCGACACCGAGATAGGCGCCAACCAGGTACGCCGCGTGCTGCACGCGCTGGAGTGGGGTGGGGTCGCCTGATGCGGGCCTGGCGCGTCGCCAAGGCGGCTCGGGCCAGCGATCTGAGCGGTCAGGGCGCGGCCATCCTCGGCGGGCGCTGGAACCACCGCGACGTACCGGTCGTCTACCTGGGCCTGACGCCGGCCATCTGCTGTCTGGAAACCTTCGTGCACGCCAGCGGCCGGCCGACCTTCCCGATGAAGATCACCGCCTTCCGGCTCCCGGAAGGCGACGACCTCTACCTCAAGCCCGATCCCCGGGACCTGCCCGAAGGCTGGAACAGCCTGCCGGCGGACCGCCCGAGCATGGACTACGGCACCCGGTGGCTGCAGGCCGGCGAACAGCTCGGCCTGATAGTGCCCTCGGCGGTGCTGCCGCTGGAGTGGAACCTCCTGCTCAACCCGCGGCACCCGGCGATGAGCCGGGTGCGGGTCGAGGACAGTTACGACTTCATGTATGACGAGCGGATGTTCCAGGCGCGCGCTTGACGAGGCTGTCAGGCGCCGAACAGTCCCTGGGCGCGCAATAGTTCCCCCAGTCCATTGGGATACAGCGGCGTGCCTTCATCGAAGTCGGCGATGCCGCGCCAGACGGCGGTGAAGGGCTGGCCGTCGCTTTCGTTGCCCGGCAGTTCGGTGCGCAGGTAGGTTTCGGCATCAGCGAAGCGGCCGTCGTAGACCATGACGATCTCGTGGCCCGGCCTGACGGCGTAGGTGAAGAGGTTTTCCAGTGTGCCCAGCAGGTGCGGTTCGAGCACTTCCAGGCCCAGTTCCTCGCGAATCTCCCGCGCCACGGCCTGGACGCTGCTTTCGCCGAACTCGATGCCGCCGCCCAGCGGGCGGTAGTAATGCTGTTCCTTCACCGGGTCGTAGGCCTGATTGACCAGGATTCGCCCCTGATGGTGAAAGACGCAGAGGGCTACCGCGCGGATCCGTCCCTGGGACATGTTCATTTCCTCCTGACGAATGGCCGGCAATGATAGCGCCGGCCATTCAAGCGCGATATCAGCCCGGGTCCGACACCAACCCCGCCGCCAGCCGTCCAACCTCCGCCAGCACCGCATCGCGCTTTTCCGCCGGGGCCGGGCTGCCGGTGAGGTAGGCTGCCACCAGGATTGGCGCGCGGCCCGGTGGCCGGAGGATGGCCACGTCGTTGCTGGTGCCGCGCTCGCCGGTGCCGGTCTTGTCGCCGACTTTCCAGCCCGTTGGCAGGCCTGCGCGGATACGTTTGTCGCCGGTCTTGTTGGCTGTCAGCCAGGCGTTCAGTTGGTCGCGCGAGGCGGGTTGCAGGACGTCGCCCAGCAGCAGGCGCTGCAGGGTGGCGACCATTGCCCGTGGGGTGCTGGTGTCGCGCGGGTCGCCCGGGAGGGCCTGGTTGAGGGTGGGTTCGTTGCGGTCCAGGCGGCTGATGTCGTCACCCGTGCTGCGCAGCCAGTCGGTCAGCCCGGCGGGGCCGCCTAGGCTGGCCAGCAGCAGGTTGGCGGCGCCGTTGTCGCTCAGGGTGATCGCCGCCTCGCAGAGTTCGGCGACGCTCATGCCCGGCTGGCCGACGTGGCGTTCGCTGACCGGCGAATATTCCACCAGGTCCGCCTGGCTGTAGACGATGCGCCGCGCCAACTGCTCCTCGCCACGATCCACGCGGGCCAGGACGCAGGCGGCGAGCAGCAGCTTGAAGGTGCTGCACAGCGGAAAGCGTTCGTCCTCGCGCAGGCCGAAGCGGCGGCCATTGCCGGTGTCGAGCACGGCCACGCCCAGGCGCCCGCCGCTGCCGCGTTCCAGTTGCTTCAGGCGCTCCAGCGTGGATGCCCGCGCGGTGCCGGCGAGCAGGCCGGCCAGGGGCGCCAGGAGCATGGCGCGGTTGATCTGTCTTCTGCTGAACATGCTGCCTCCTTGTCGAAGCGCGACTATCGGCCAGCCGGGCGGGGTGGGGCAAGCGGGCACGCCCATCGGTTTTTCCCGGCCGGCGCGGCGAGCGCTTCTACCCTGAAAAGGTGCGGCCCTGGCGACAATCTGTTGCAACCTTTGTCCGGGACCGTGGCTCGAACCCGATGAGTGCGCCGCAGCGGTGCCTTCCACCCGGAGAAGGTCAACCTCGAGAACGAATGACCGCCTGCGTTCCGAACCCGCCCACGGAAAAGGGGACCACCCCATGTCCAGCAAGGCCCCGTCTCTGCTCGATGCCTACCGCCAGGTGCGGCGGCACAGCGAGGAACTGATCGCCCCCCTCAGCGCCGAGGACGCGGTCACCCAGTCGATGCCCGACGCCAGCCCGGCCAAGTGGCACATCGCGCACACCACCTGGTTCTTCGAGACCTTCCTGCTCAAGCCGCGGCTGGCCGGTTACGTCGAGTTCGATGCCAGCTTCGGCTACCTGTTCAATTCCTACTACGAGGCCCTGGGCGCGCGCCAGCCGCGGCCGCAGCGGGGAATGCTGACGCGGCCGCCGTTGCACCGGGTGCTCGACTATCGGCTGCACGTCGACGAGCACATGCAGGCGCTGCTCGCCGTGGAAGCCGATGCCGAACTGGAAGCCCTGGTGCGCCTGGGCCTGGCCCACGAGGAGCAGCACCAGGAACTGCTGCTGATGGACATCCTCCACCTGTTCAGCCTGTCGCCGCTGGCGCCGGCCTATGGCGACGGATACGCGCCCCCGGCCTGCGGGCCGCAGCGCTTCCTGGCGATCCAGGGCGGGCTGCTGGGCATCGGCCATGATGGCCAGGGTTTCGCCTTCGACAACGAGGCGCCGGCGCACCGCTGCTTCCTGGCGCCCTTCGAGATCGCCGAGTCGCTGGTGAGCAATGGCCAGTGGCTGGCGTTCATCGAGGATGGCGGTTACCGGCGCGCGGAATTCTGGTTGTCCGACGGCTGGGCCAAAGTGCAGGAGGAGAGCTGGGAAGCGCCGCTGTACTGGCGACGGCAGGACGACGGCTGGCACGAGTTCGGCCTGGCCGGCCTGTGCCCGCTGGACCTCGACGCGCCGGTGCTGCACGTCAGCTACTACGAGGCCAGCGCCTACGCCAACTGGGCCGGCGCGCGGCTGCCCACCGAGATGGAATGGGAGGTGGCCGCCCGCGACGGCCGCCTGCGCCAGCTCTACGACGCCGCCTGGCAGTGGACGCAGAGCGCCTACGCGCCGTACCCGGGCTTCCGCCCCGGCGCCGGGGCGGTGGGCGAGTACAACGGCAAGTTCATGGTCAGCCAGATGGTCCTGCGCGGCGGTGCCTGCATCACCCCGGCCGGGCATTCGCGGCCCAGCTACCGCAACTTCTTCCACCCCGAGAAGCGCTGGATGTTCGCCGGCCTGCGCCTGGCCCGCGACCTGCCCGAACAGGCCGCGCTGGACCCGCGCGCCCGCGAACTGGCCGAGGACCTGGAGGCGGGCTTCTCGCTGCAGCCGCGGCAACTGCCGCCCAAGTACTTCTACGATGCCGCCGGCTCCGAGCTGTTCGAGGCCATCTGCCGCACCCGCGAGTATTACCCCACGCGCAGCGAGACCACGTTGCTCAAGCGTATCGCCCCGGCCCTCGCCGAGCGCATCCCGGCCGATTGCACCCTGGTGGAGTTCGGCAGCGGCGCCAGCGAGAAGACCTGCCTGCTGCTGGACGCGGCGCCGCAGATCCGCCGCTACGTGCCCATCGACATCAGCCCGGCGGCCCTGGACAAGGCCGCCGCGCGCCTGCAGCGCGACTACCCGGCGCTGCGCGTCGAGCCCCTGTGTGCCGACTTCACCCGCCTTGAGGCGTTGCCTCCGGCGTTGGCCGACGGCCCGCGGCTGGGCTTCTTCCCCGGCTCCACCATCGGCAACTTCGCCCCGGAGCAGGCCCTGGCCTTCCTCCAGGGCGCCCACGAACTGCTGGGACCGGGCGCGAGCTTCATCGTCGGGGTCGACCTGCGCAAGGAGGTGAAGGTGCTGGAGGCCGCCTACAACGATGCCGAGGGCGTGACCGCGCGCTTCAACCTCAACCTGCTGCAGCGCATCAACCGCGAACTGGGCGCCGACTTCCAGCTCGACCGCTTCGACCACCTGGCGTTCTGGAACCCCGAGCACAGCCGCATCGAGATGCACCTGGTCAGCCGCGTCGAGCAGCGCGTGCGCATCGCCGGCATGGAGTACCTGTTCCGCGCCGGCGAGCGCCTGCACACGGAGAACTCCTACAAGTACGCCATCGACGACTTCCGCGCGCTGGCCGAGCGCGGCGGCTGGCTGGTGCGCGAGCACTGGACCAGCGCCGAGCCGGCCTTCGCGGTGTTCCGCCTGCAGGCCTAGCGCTCCAGGCCCAGGCGCCGGTGCCAGTCGGCGATGGATTCCTCCGGGTAGCCGTCGAAGTACAGGTCGCGCGGGTGCTTTTCCACCTCCACCCAGGGGGCCTTGGAGTCCAGCAGCAGGTGGGTGTGTTCCGGCGGCACCGGCAGCGGGGTGTCGATGGCCGAGGCGAAGGGGTGGATCAGCTCCGGCCATTCCGGGCTGAACAGCCACAGGGCGCTGCCGCATTCGCCGCAGAAGTTGCGCTCGGCAGTGCTGGTGCGGGTGCGCTGGCCGGGCTCGCGCAGCTTGGCGTGGTAGACGCGCAGGTGCTTGCGCCCGCGCACCTTGAGGCTGGCGGCGTTGCCGCCGAGGTTGATGGCGTAGCCCCCGCCGCCCTGGGTCTTGCGGCAGATCGAGCAGTAGCAGCGCTGGTAGGGATAGGGGTGGGCGCTCTCCAGGCTGAAGGTCACGGCGCCGCAATGGCAGGAGCCTTCCAGTCGCATGGCTAATCTCCTCTGTAGGGATACGGGGCCTGGGCAAGGGTGGTCGATCGCGCCCCGCCGCGCCGGGCGCGACGACGGATGGTCGGCTCGCCCGGGATGTTATATGTTGAGCGTAATTCAATGATGGCAAAGCCATCCTCAGGCAGGTGAAATCATGGCTGTACAACGCATCGTGGTAACCGGGACCGGGGTGGTCAGCCCCCTCGGATGTGGCACCGAGAAGGCCTGGCAGCGCCTGCTGCAGGGGCGCTCCGGCATCGTCCGGCTGGCCGACGAATTCGTCCGCGACCTGCCCTGCGAGGTGGGCGGCCCGGTGCCGGACATCGCCGTGGACGCCGAGGCCGGCTTCGATGCCGAGCGCGCCGCGCCGGCCAAGGAGCAGAAGAAGATGCACCGCTTCATCCTCTTCGCACTGGCCGCCGCCGAGGAGGCCCTGGCCCAGGCCGGCTGGGCGCCCCAGGATGAGCGCGGGCAGACGCGCACGGCCACGGTGATCGGCTCGGGCATCGGCGGCTTCAGCGCCATCGCCGACGCCGTGCGCACCACCGACGGGCGCGGGCCGCGGCGCCTGTCGCCGTTCACCATCCCGTCGTTCCTGGTCAACCTGGCGGCCGGCCACGTGTCCATCCGCCATGGCTTCAAGGGGCCGATCGGCGCGCCGGTGACCGCCTGCGCCGCCAGCGTCCAGGCCATCGGCGACGCCGCGCGGATGATCCGCGCCGGCGAGGCGGACATCGCCCTGTGCGGCGGTGCCGAGGCTTCCATCGACCGCGTTGCCCTGGGCGGCTTCGCCGCGGCGCGGGCACTGTCCAGTGGCTTCAACGACCGCCCGCAGCAGGCCTCGCGGCCCTTCGACCGCCAGCGCGATGGCTTCGTCATGGGCGAGGGCGCCGGGCTGCTGGTGATCGAGTCGCTGGAGCACGCCCTGGCCCGCGGCGCGCAGCCGTTGGCCGAGGTGGTCGGCTACGGCACCAGCGCCGATGCCTACCACCTGACCGCCGGCCCCGAGGACGGCAGCGGCGCGCGCCGGGCCATGCAATTGGCCATCGCCCAGGCCGGCATCGACCCGGCGTCGATCGGCCACCTGAACGCCCACGCCACTTCCACGCCGGTGGGCGACAAGGGCGAGCTGGCGGCCATTCGCGCGGTGTTCGGCGACACCGGCTCGGTGGCGGTGAGCGCCACCAAGTCCGCCACCGGCCACCTGCTGGGCGCGGCCGGCGGGCTGGAGGCGATCTTCACCCTGCTGGCCCTGCGCGACCAGTTGGCCCCGGCGACCCTCAACCTCGACGAGCCGGACGAAACCGCCACCGGCATCGACCTGGTGCGTGGCGCGCCTCGGGCGCTGCAGACGGAATACGCACTGTCCAACGGCTTCGGCTTCGGCGGCGTCAACGCCAGCGTGCTGTTGCGCCGCTGGACCGGCGCCTGAGGCGAACGCAAGGCGCCCGGCGCTGTCGGATCGTCACTGAAACCCCTTATCATTCAGCGACATCCTCCAGGGCCGGAGCCTTCCGATGCTGTCTGCCGTAAGGCGCTACAAACTGCTGCTGTCCGAATCCCTGGCGCGGTATTTCCCGCGCACCACCGCCTACCTGCGCGAGCAGAACGAGGCCGCCCAGCCGCCGACGGCGAAGAAGCCGCGCGCCACGGCGCGGAAGAAGGACGGCGCCGCGGCCAAGCCCCGCGCGCCGCGCAAACCCAAGGCCGAGGCGGGCGAGAAACCTTCGGCGAAGCCCGCGGCGGCAGGCCCCGCCGGCATCTACCCGGCGCGCGCCCTGGCGGTGCGCCCGGAGCAGGTCGAGGCGATGCGCGAGCGGGTGCGCCAGGCGGTCAGCGCCGGCGTGATCAGCCCGCCGTCGGACGAGCAGTGGGCGATGATCCTCTGCCGCCAGCCGCTGGCGCGCATCTTCGCCGGCGCCGGCTCCGGCAAATCCACCACCCTGGTGCTGCGCCTGGTGTTCATGCTCTGCCACCTGGGTATCGAGGCCGACAAGGTCACGGTGATCTCCTTCACCAATGCCTCCTGCGCGCAGCTGCGCGAACAACTGGTGCGCGTGCTCGCCTTCTGGCAATACCCCTTCGACATGGCCCGCGCCCGCGAATGCGTGCGCACCTTCCACTCGGCCATGGGCGTGCAGGCCCGCGAGCTGCTGGGCAAGCAGCGCTGGTTCGAGCAACTGGAGGAGCGCAACCCCGACGAGCCGGACAACCCCCTCACCGGCGGCCGCCTGCGCCCGGCGCAGCAGCGCCTGCTGCTGGAGGCCTACGAGGAGTGCTACGCGGTCAACGGCGCCTTCCGCGCCAAGGTGCACCGCCTGCTGGGCCTGGAGAAGCCGGAGGAGGTGCCGGGCCCGGCGCCTGTCCAGCCGTTCCGCCTGCCCGGCGAGTTCGTCGAGGCGCCGCTGGTGGAAGTCTTCCACACCCAGGCCGGTTTCATGGAGAGCCTCGGCCTGCGCCCGCAGGACCTGAAGGTGGCCGAGCTGGACTGCTCGACCCGCGAGAAGATCTTCCTCGAAGCCCTGGCCATCTACTGGAGCTTCTTCCTGGCCCTGCTCAAGCGCCAGCGCCTGACCACCTTCAACGCCGCCTTCCAGCAGCTCACCCAGCGCTTTGCCGAGGGTGAGGCGAAGCTCGAAGCGGCCGAGCCGATGACGCACTTGCTGATCGACGAGTTCCAGGACATCTCGCCGCAGATCGTCCTCTGGCTGCAGGCCCTGCACCGCTTCCTGGCGCGCAGCGGCAAGGCGCCGAGCCTGATGGCCATCGGCGACGACTGGCAGTCGATCTACGGCTGGCGCGGCAGCTCGCCGGAGCTGTTCATGGACTTCGACAAGCACTTCCCCAGCAAGGGCCGCAGCCGCCAGAGCACGGTGCTGCTGCTGGAGACCAACTACCGCAGCATCGAGCCGGTGATCCGCGATGCCGAGTCGGTGCTGGCCGAGGTGAACTTCAAGCAGGCCAAGACCTGCCGCGCCTTCAAGCCGATGCAGCCGGGCGACCACGGCGTGCGCGTGGAAACCCGCTTCGACCTGGCTCGCGACCTGCCCAGACTGGTGGCCGACATCCGCGCCCAGTGCGAGCACGTGGCCCAGCGCGGCAGCCGCGAGAGCACCGCGGTAATGCTGCTGAGCCGGCGCAACGAGCCGCTGCAGCAGATCCAGGCGCAACTCGACGCCAAGCTGCCGGTGAAGGCCATGAGCATCCATCGCGCCAAGGGCCTGCAGGCGGAGGTGGCGATCATCATCGACGACTGCGCGCCGCCGGAGCGCCATCCGTTGCGCAACGTGCTGTATGCGCACAGCGGGTTCTTCCGCAACAGCTATGACCAGGCGATGCAGGATGAGAGTTTGCGATTGGCTTATGTGGCCGTGACGCGCGGGGTGAGCCGGGTGTTCTGGTACTCGCGCAAGGCGCAGGGGGCGGCGGCGGTGTTGGCGAGGCGAGGGTGAGCGTAGGGCGTACAACCGTTCGCGGTTGTACGCCGTTACACCCCGCCCATAGTCGACCGCGTGGCTGACCTGGGCGCTCGACACGGGGCGCTTCGTGTTCGACCTCGAGTTGGCTGTGGCCAAGGTCAGGCGGCGGATAACGTCGAACGTTATCCGCCCTACGCCCCGGTATCGCTCGCGGCATCCTCGATCCGTTCCTTGCCACCCCCCACCAGGCGCAAACTCCTTGGCGCCACCAGGCTGATGCCTTCCTCGCGCAACCTGCCGAAGATGGTGAACAGCAGATCGCTCCGGGCGCTGGAGACCCCCCGTGGGCTGCTGACGCTGCCGCTGGCCGCCAGCGTCAGGCCTTGCTCGGTGAGCTGGGTGAAGCTCACCGAGGGCCTGGGGGTTTCCAGGATCGCCGGGTGCTCGGCGTAGGCCGCCAGCAGCAGTTCGCGGACCTTGTGCACGTCGGTGTCCAGCGGCAGCGTGAGGCTGATGCCGACGCTGCCCAGCGCGCCACCCATGGTCACGTTGCGTACGTTCTGGGTGATCAGTTGCGAGTTGGGCACTATCACCGTGGAGTTGTCCGACTGCTGGATTTCCGTGGCGCGCACGTTGATCCGGCGGATGTCGCCCTCCACGCCGCCGAGGCTGACCCAGTCGCCGACCTTCACCGGGCGCTCGGTGAGCAGGATCAGGCCGCTGATGAAGTTCTGCACGATGGCCTGCAGGCCAAAGCCGATGCCCACCGACAGGGCGCTGACCACCCAGGTCAGGCTGGTCAGGTTGATGCGCAGGGCCGAGAGCGTCAGCAGGCCGAGCAGGACGAAGCCGAGGTAGCCGACCAGAGTCACCAGCGAGGCGCGCATGCCGGCGTCCATGCTGGTTTCCGGCAGCAGCCGCTCGGCCAGCCAGCGCTTGAGCAGGCGCAGGGCGAACAGCCCGCCGAGCAGGGTGAGCAGGGCCAGCAGGATGTCCTGCGGGACGATGTTCAGGTTGCCCAGCGCCTGGCCGCCCTGGGCCAGGCGCTCGACGCCGGCGAGCAGTTCGTCGGGGGTGCTGGCGGTGGGCGAGAGCATCACCATCAGCGTCATCAGCACCAGCAGGGTGCGGCCCACCCCGGACAGCAGGGTGGCGGCCTGGGCCTGGTGCTGCGGCGACAGGCCGAGGGCGCGGGCGAGGGTCTTGCCGCTGTCCTGGCGCGGTGACAGCAGGGTGTCGCAGAGGTCGCCGAAGAAGGCCGTGATCAGGTAGCCGGTCGCCGCCACGGCGCTGATCCACAGCAGCTTGGTGGCCAGGTAGAAGGCCAGCGACAGGTAGCCGCTGAGCAGCGCCAGGACGATCAGCAGCACCACCAGCAGGGCGATGAGGTGGATCACCCCGGCCAGCGCCGGGCGCGGGTGTTCCTCGTCCTCCTCGTCGCTGCGGCGCAGGCGCAGCAGGGCCAGGCCGAAGAGCACGGCGATCAGCAGCGCGGTGAGGCCGTTGACCGCCACGGTCAGCGCCAGGCTGGCGCCGATGGCGCTGTTGATGCGGTCCTGGGCGCCGAGCAGCATGGCCACTATCGCCAGCAGCCCGGGGAAGTGGGCCACTGCCCTGGCGGCAGCGTCCGGGATCGGCAGCAGGCGCCAGGAGGGCCGGCTGACCATCAGCAGGGCGCGGCCCAGGCCGGTGATGAAGGCGCTGAACACCGCCAGGGTGACCATCTGCCCGGCCAGGTTGGCCAGGCCGTTGTCGAAGCCCTCGTTCCAGTCCAGGCCCTGGTGGACCAGCGCGGCGGCGCCGCCGAAGGTGACCACGCTGGCCAGGGCGATGGCCAGGGCCAGGCTGCTGCGGCGCAGGCGGCCCTCGGGGATGAAGTGGCTGGCCAGGTAGCCGGCGAACCTTTCCAGCAGGCGCCGGCCCGGTATCCACAGCAGCACGGCGGCGACCAGGCAGGCCAGCAGCGGCAGGCGCGCACCATGCCAGGTGTCCTCCAGGCTGGCGGTGAGCTTGTCGCCCAGGTTGCGCAGGCGCGCCAGGTCGTCCTCGGTGGGGCGCGTCAGGGTGGACCAGAAGACGGGGCTGAAGGGCGGCGCGGAGCGGGTGGCGATCTGCGAGTTGAACAGGCTGCGGCGCAGGTTGACGATCTGCGCGGCCAGGTCCTGGGCCGAACGCAGGATCTGCGCGGCCTGGGTGGCCTGGGCCTGCAGCTCGGCCTTCTGCTGGTTCAGCTCGGTGCGCTGCAGGGCCAGGGCGGCGGCCTCGCCCTCTACCGGCGGGCCGAGCACGTTGAGCTGGTCGGACAGGCGGTCGAGGCGGGCCTGCAGTTCGTCGCCGTGCTGGCCCGCCATCCTCTGCACTTCCAGGGTGGCCAGGCGCAGGCGCGCCAGCTCGTCGTCGCCGACCTGCTCGGAGACGCCCTGGCGGATGCTTTCCAGGCGCTCGGCCAGGGTTGGCAGGCCAGCGTCGTCGGCCAGCGCCGGCAGCTCGTCGGCGGGCAGGCCCGGGGCCGGCGCGGCCAGGGCCCAGCCGGCGCAGAACAGGTTCAGGATCAACAGGCAACGGAGCAGGATCTTGCGGTCCCCCGACATCTCTTCTTCCTTCCTTCGCCAGGTGCATGCTGTTCGACCGATGGGGCCGGCAGCCATTCCCCAGAGCATAGCGAGCCGGCGTGGATACGCAGGTTCACTGTAGTAAAGGGCCATAAATGTTGGCCATATCTATCCCCTTTTGGCCGCCGCCACCGTTCAGCCGAGGCCGCCCGAATGGGCAGAATCCCCCCACCAAGAACAACAAAGCCGAGAGGTTTTACTCATGCTGACCGTCTACAGCGACGATCACCGCCTGCATTTCGGCCAGTCCGAACTGGTCGATGGCAAGCTCCAGCCCTGCTTCGAAATGCCCAGCCGCGCCGACACCGTGCTGGCCCGGGTGAAGTCACAGCAGCTCGGCGAGATCATCGCGCCGAAGGATTTCGGCCTGGATGCCATCCACCGCGTGCACGATCCGAAGTACGTTGCCTTCCTCAAGGGCGCCTGGGCCCGCTGGGCCGCCGAGGGCCACAGCGGCGACCTGGTCTCCACCACCTTCCCGGGCCGCCGCCTGCGCCGCGACGGCCCCATCCCCACCGCCCTGATGGGCGAGCTGGGCCACTACAGCTTCGACACCGAGGCGCCGATCACTGCCGGCACCTGGCAGGCCGTGTACAGCTCGGCCCAGGTCGCGCTGACCGCCCAGGATCACATGCGCCAGGGCGCGCGCACCGCCTTCGGCCTGTGCCGTCCGCCGGGCCACCACGCCGGCAGCGACTTCATGGGCGGCTACTGCTTCATCAACAACGCCTCCGTGGTCGCCCAGGCCTTCCTCGACCAGGGCGCCCGGCGCGTGGCCATCCTCGACGTCGACTACCACCACGGCAACGGCACCCAGGAGCTGTTCTATAACCGTGGCGACGTGCTGTTCGCCTCTATCCACGGCGACCCGCTGGTGGAATACCCGTACTTCCTCGGCCACGCCGACGAGCGCGGCGAAGGCGCGGGTGAGGGCTTCAACCACAACTACCCGCTGGCCCACGGCACCGGCTGGGACGGCTGGTCCGCCGCTCTGGAGGACGCTTGCCGGAAGATCGCCGCCTACGCGCCGGACGCGGTGGTGGTGTCCCTGGGCGTGGACACCTACAAGGACGACCCCATTTCCCAGTTCAAGCTGGACTCCCCGGACTACCTGCGCATGGGCGAGCGCATCGCCGCCCTCGGCCTGCCGACGCTGTTCATCATGGAAGGCGGCTACGCGGTCGAGGCCATCGGCGTCAACGCGGTCAACGTCCTGCAGGGTTACGAAGGCGCCGCCCTCTAAGGGCGCGCCGTTTCGAGGAGCGAGTCATGCGCAAGAACAACAAGATCATCCGCGGCCTGCTCGGCGCCGCGCTGCTGGCCGCCGCCGGCATCGCCAGCGCCGAACCAGTGGTGCGCATCTACAACTGGTTCGACTACATCGGCCCGGACACCCTCAAGGGCTTCCAGAAGGACAGCGGCATCGCGCCCAAGTACGACGTCTACGACAGCAACGAGGTGCTGGAGGCCAAGCTGCTCTCCGGGCATTCGGGCTACGACCTGGTGGTGCCCAGCGACAGCTTCCTGCCCAACTACCTCAAGGCCGGCGTGTTCCAGAAGCTGGACAAGAGCAAGCTGCCGAACTGGAAGAACCTCAACCCGGCGCTGCTCAAGGTGCTGGAGAGCAAGGACCCGGGCAACCAGTACGCCATGCCGTACATGTGGGGCACCAACGGCGTCGCCTACAACGTCGACAAGGTGAAGGCCATCCTCGGCGCCGACGCGCCGGTGGATTCCTGGGACCTGATCTTCAAGCCGGAGAACCTCGCCAAGCTCAAGCAGTGCGGCGTGGCCTTCCTCGACTCGCCCACCGAGGTGATCCCCGAGGCCCTGCATTACCTGGGGCTGTCGCCGAACAGCCACGACCCCGAGGACTACGCCAAGGCCGAGGCGCTGCTCAGCAGCCTGCGCCCGTACATCACCTACTTCAGCTCCTCGAAGTTCGTCACCGACCTCGCCAACGGCGACGTCTGCGTGGCCATGGCCTGGTCCGGCGGCGCCATGCAGGCGGCCAACCGCGCCAAGGAAGCGAACAACGGCATCCACATCGAATACCGCATTCCCAAGGAAGGCACCGCGGCCTGGTTCGACGTGCTGACCATCCCCAGGGACGCGCAGAACGTCGAGCAGGCACACGCCTTCCTCAACTACCTGCTGCGCCCGGAAGTGGTGGCGCCGATCTCCGACTACGTGGCCTACGCCAACCCCAACCAGGCGGCGGACCAACTGATTTCCGCCGACCTGCGCGACAACCCCAACGTCTACCCGCCGGCCGAGGTGCAGGCCAGGCTGTACTCGGTGGAGATGCTGCCGCCGAAGCTGGAACGCATCCGCACCCGCACCTGGAGCAAGGTCAAGACCGGGCAGTGACGCCCTGGCGGCCGACGGTGTCGGATTTGCGCTGGTGCCGTTCGTCGTTTGGCTGGAATAATCGGCGGTACACCCTTGGGGTACCGCCGTTTTCACGTCTTGGTGCCCGCTCACTGCCGAGCCTTGCCATGAAACTGCCTTGCTGCCGCTGCCCCCTTCCTTCGCCCGGACCGCGGAGGTGCGCATGACGCCGCTACCTCCGCGCAAGGGCGCCGACGCCTTCGCCCTGCAGGCGATGTTGCTGCTGTGCCTGATCTGGGGCGTGCAGCAGGTGGCGGTGAAGCTCGCCGCCGGCGACATAGCGCCGATCATGCAGGCCTTCGGCCGCAACCTGCTGGCCGCCACGCTGGTGGGCCTGCTGGTGCTCTGGCGCGGCGACTGGAAGGCCGCGGTCGGCACCCTGGCCGGCGGCGCGCTGGCCGGGCTGCTGTTCGCCATGGAGTTCCTGTTCATCGCCCAGGGCCTGGTGTACACCAGCGCTTCGCACATGGCGGTGTTCATCTACACGGCGCCGATCTTCTCCGCCCTGGGCCTGCACTTCCTGCTGCCCAGCGAACGCCTGCGGCCGCTGCAGTGGCTGGGCATCGCGGTGTGCTTCGGCGGCATCGCCCTGTGCTTCGGCGGCGGCTTCGACCTGCAGCACATGGACAGCCGCATGCTGCTGGGGGATTTCTTCGGCGTGCTCGCCGGGGCCTCCTGGGGCGCCACCACGGTGGTGGTGCGCAGCACGCGGCTGTCGGAGGCGCCGACCAGCCTGACGCTGTTCTACCAGTTGTTCGCCGCCGCGCTGCTGCTGCCCTTCATCGCCCTGGCCCTGGGCGAGTTCGGCAACGTGCGCTTCACCGCGCTGGGCGTGGGCAGCGTGCTGTTCCAGGGCGTGGTGGTGTCCTTCTTCAGCTATTTCGCCTGGTTTTGGCTGCTGCGCCGCTACCTGGCGTCGAACCTGGCGGTGTTCTCCTTCATGACGCCGCTGTTCGGCATCGCCTTCGGCGTGCTGTTGCTGCACGAGCCGCTGGCCTGGAACTTCATCGCCGGGGCGGCGCTGGTGCTGGCGGGGATTTCCCTGGTCAGCGGCGAGGCGTGGGTGCGCCGGGCATTGCGTGGCAAGCGTGCCTGAACTTGATCCAGGTCAGCGGATCGCGGCCGGCCGACGCGTAGTCTTTGTTGCAAGGAGTGAGTGGCACGGGCGGAGAGTGGGACGCCGGGCTACTCTACTCTTAGGGCGGCCCGGAAGCGGGCCGCCCGACCCTTCCACCGCAAAGGAGGCATCCCATGAAACTCTGGCTGCAAACCCTGGCATGGAAACTGGGTGTCACGCTCGGCCTCATCGAGCCTCCGCGCCTGCAACCCATTCCCATTCCAAGCGATGAGCAACGGCGTTATGCACAGCAACGCCGACGCTGACTCCTGAAGCACCTGCTGGACACACCTTCTGCCCGCTCACGCGGGCAGATTGCGTTGGGCCCCGGTATTTCAGCCGTGGGCCGCGAACCATTCGTCGATGATCTGCCGCAGGCGTTCCCCGGAAAAGCTCGGGAAGTGCCCGCCGTGCACGGTGCGCACCGGTAGCTGGCGCAGGCGCTCCAGGCTGCGGGCGTAGTCGTCCAGGTTGGAGTGGTAGGCATCCTCGATCAGCGGGCCGTCGTAGACGATGTCGCCGGAGAACAGCGTCTGCGTTCGTGCTTCCCACAGGCTGATGCCGCCCGGCGAATGGCCGGGGGTATGCAGCACCTCCAGCGCGCGGTCGCCCAGGTCGAGCACATCGCCTTCATCGATGGTGCGCGTGGCCGGCGCCGCTTTCACCCGGTACTCGGCGTAGCACAGCGGGCAGTCCGGGTGCGCTTCGAACATCTCGTCGCCGACGAAGGCCGTGGCCAGGGTGCGCTCGCCGTCGGGGCTGGCGAGGATGTCGGCCTCGGCCGGGTGGCACAGGCGTTCGGGGAATTCGTGGTGGCCGGCGATGTGGTCGAAGTGGGTATGGCTGGCCACCGCCAGCAGCGGCCGCTCGGTGAGCCAGGGCAACTGCTCGCGCAGGCTGACCAGGCCGGAGCCGCTGTCCACCAGCAGGTCGCGCTCGCGGCCCTGGATGTGCCACATGTTGCAGCGGTAGAAGGGCCGCACCCAGGGCTCGTGGATCAGGCTGACGCCGTCGTAGCAGTGGCGGACTTCGAACCAGCGGTCGCGGGTGACGATTTTCATGGTGGGGCCTGGTGTCTTTGTGCTTTGTGTAGGAGCGCGCCCTGCGCGCGATTTCGCGGGCAGGGCCCGCTCCTACAGGGTGGCATGCCTGTGAGGGCGGTGCCGGGTGGGGGGCCTTTCCCTCTCCCTGAAGGGAGAGGGTTGCCGCGCCTCACTCCATCACCTCAAGGCGCGAACGGCGCCGCCTCCATCACTTCCACGATCAACGGCCGATCGCTCGGCGCATTACGCAGCAACTCCTGCAGGTGCTCGTAATCCCGCGCCCGCTCCGCTTCGCAGCCGAAGCCGCGGGCGATGGCGAGGAAGTCCGGCGTGTAGATATCCACACCCAGCGGGGTGATGTCGCGGCGTTCCATGTAGCGCTTGATCTCGCCGTAGCCGTGGTTGTTCCACAGCAGCACGATGATGCCCACCCTGGCCTCCACGGCGCTGGCCAGCTCCGGCAGGGTGAACTGCAGGCCGCCGTCGCCCATCAGGCTGATCACCGGGCGGCCCGGTTCGCCGAGCTTGGCGCCGATGGCCGCCGGCAGGCCGTAGCCGAGGGTGCCGTAGCCGCTGGCGGAGTTGAACCAGCGGCGGCCGCCGTCCAGTTCCACCAGGTGGTTGCCGCTGTATACGGTCTGGGTGGAGTCGCCGACGAAGCGGGCGTCCGGCAGCGCTTCGAGGATCTTGCCGAACAGCGTGCGGTAGTGCGCCCAGCCGCTGAAGTCCTCGGCCAGCTGCGCGCGCACCTTGGCCGCGCGCTGGGCGCCGGGGCTGGCGGCGCTGGCCTGGCGGGCCGGCAGCAGTTCCAGCAGGGCGCGCATGGCGGTGCGGGCGTCGGCCTGGATGGCGACGCTCGGGACTTGGTTGCGCATCAGCTGCTGCGGGTCGATGTCGATGCGGATCAGCTCGCCGCCGATGCGGAAGTTGCCGTCGAACACCACGTCGTAGTCGGTCTCGCCCAGCTCGGTGCCGATGGCCAGGACCACGTCGGCCTCCAGTGCCAGTTCACGCACCGGCACCAGCGACTGGTTGCTGCCGACCAGCAGCGGGTGTTCCGGCTGCAGCAGGCCCTTGGCGTTGACGGTCAGCGCGGTGGGGGCGTCCAGCGCGGTGGCTAGGGCGCGGGCTTCGGCTTGCGCCGCGACGCAACCGCCGCCGAGCAGCAGCAGCGGCTTCTGCGCCTTGGCCAGCTTGGCCGCCGCTTCGTGCAGTGGCGAGCGCGCCGGGGCCGGGCGCGCCAGTTGCACGCGCGGGCGCACCTGCATGTGCTCGGCGGGGGCGGTGATGATGTCCAGCGGCAGCTCGATGTGCACCGGGCGCGGGCGCTCGCTGTCGAACACGGCGAAGGCGCGGGCCAGCACCGCCGGCAGCTCCTCGACGCTCATCAGGGTGTGGCTGAAGGCGCTGACGCCGGCGGTCATGGCGCGCTGGTCGGGCAGCTCGTGCAGGTAGCCGTTGCCGTGGGCCAGGCGCGAGCGCTCGTTGACGCTGCTGATCACCAGCATCGGGATGGAGTCGGCGTAGGCCTGGCCCATGGCGGTGAGGATGTTGGTCATGCCCGGGCCGGTGATGATGAAGCACACGCCTGGCTTGCCGGTGACGCGCGCGTAGCCGTCGGCCATGAAGCCGGCGCCCTGCTCGTGGCGCGGGGTGACGTGGCGGATGGCGCTGCCCGGCAGGCCGCGGTAGAGCTCGACGGTGTGCACGCCGGGGATGCCGAAGACGGTGTCCACGCCCCAGGCTTCGAGTTGCTTGACGAGGAATTCGCCGCAGGTGGTCATGGCAGTTCCTTTTGTTCGTGGGTGAGGAAGTTTCTCAAACGAAGAGGGCGCGGAGATCGACTCGCCGCGCCCTTGTTCATCGCAGCGTACGCGTCAGGCGACGCTGGCGGCCGCCTGCGGGCGGCGCGACAGCAGGCTGACCACGACGAAGCTGACCAGGCCGATGGCCAGGCTGTAGTAGATCGGGGTGTTGGCGTCGAAGCCATCCTTGAGCATGAACACCAGGGCGGTGATGAAGCCCAGAGTCATGCTGGTGATGGCGCCGGCGGTGGTGGCGCGCTTCCAGTAGATGGCGCCGATCAGCGGGATCAGCATGCCGCCCACCAGCAGGTTGTAGGCCAGGGTCAGGGCGCTGATCACGTCGTTCACCACCAGGGCGATGGCCAGCACCACCAGGCCGGTGAGGGCGGTGAACAGGCGGTTGATGCCCAGGCTGGAAGTCTTGCCGCCGCGCAGTTTCGGCAGCAGGTCCTCGGTCAGGGTGGTGGAGGCGGCGAGCAGGCCGGCGCTGGCGGTGGACATCATCGCGGCCAGGGCTGCGGCGATCACCAGGCCGCGGATGCCGTCCGGCAGCGAGGCCTGGACGATGGCGGCGAAGGCGTTGTTGACGTTGTCCAGGTTGGGCAGCAGGACCTTGGCGCACATGCCGATCAGCGCGCCGACCAGGCCGTAGATCACGCAGTACACGCCGGCGGCGGTGCCGGCGTACTTGGCCACGCCCTCGCTGCGCGCGGTGAACACGCGCTGCCAGATGTCCTGGCCGATGAGGATGCCGAAGAAGTAGATCAGGAAGTAGGTGATGATGGTGTCGTAGCCGATGGTGTGGAAGCTGAAGGCGCTGGCCGGCAGCTTGGCCACCAGCTCGTCCCAGCCGCCCACGCGGTACAGGCAGATCGGCAGCAGCAGGAACATCAGGCCGACGGTCTTGATGATGAACTGGACGATGTCGGTGAGGGTCAGCGACCACATGCCGCCGATGGTCGAGTAGACCACCACCACGCCGCCGCCGAGCAGCACCGAGATCCAGAACGGCAGGCCGAACAGCACCTGCATGACGGTGCCGATGGCCAGGGTGGAGACGGTGCCGATCATCAGGGCGTAGGCGAACATGATCACCGCGCTGGCCTGGCGCGCCATGGGGTTGTAGCGGCGCTCCAGCACCTGGGTGACGGTGAAGATGCGCAGCTTCAGCAGCGGCTTGGCCAGGAACAGGTTCAGCGCGATGATGCCGGCGCCCAGCGCGGCGCACAGCCAGAAGCCGGAGATGCCGTGGACGTAACCCAGGCGCACGGTGCCGACGGTGGAGGCGCCGCCGAGCACGGTGGCGGCCATGGTGCCCATGTAGAACGACGGGCCCAGGTTGCGTCCCGCTACCAGGAAGTCCTCGTGGGTCTTCGCCCGGCGCATGCCGTACCAGCCCAGTACCAGCATGCCGGCGGCATAGATCAGAACGACGATTATATCCAAGGCCATGATCGGCTCCTCACACTCGAATTGTCATTGTTGCCGCCCGCGGCTGGCGGGCGGTAGGCCGGCGGACCGGTGGTAACCGGCCCGTCGGCGTCTCACAGGTACTGCGGTTGGCGCTGCGCTCCAGGCAGGAAGCGCGGATTCAGGCCGCCGGCTCGTTGATGCCGAGCACCGGGCGGTCGTGGCTGCCGACCCAGCGCGGGCCTTGCGGGCCGTACACCCCGGCGGATTCCGGGAAGGTGCGCAGCAGCGTCAGGTAGAGCAGGGCGGCCAGGCCGAGGGTCACCGGCAGGCTGATGTCGATGCCGCCGGCCAGCTCGCCCAGGGGGCCGACGAACTGGCCCGGCAGGTTGACGAAGCACAGGCCGGCCAGCGCGCTGGGGATCCAGGCGCCCATGCCGCGCCAGTTCCAGCCGTGGTGGAACCAGTAGGCGCCGCCTTGCTGGCCACGGGTGAACACCTGCAGGTCGTCGGCGTGGTAGAAGCCGCGGCGCACGATCAGGCCGAGGATCATGATCACCATCCAGGGGCTGGTGCAGGTGATGATCAGCACGGCGAAGGTGGACACGCTCTGCACCAGATTGGCGGCGAAGCGGCCGATGAAGATGAAGGCGATCGACAGCAGGCCGATGAACAGGGTGGCCTGCACGCGGTTGAGCAGGCGCGGGAACACGCTGGACATGTCCAGGCCGGTGCCGTACAGCGAGGTGGTGCCGGTGGACATGCCGCCGATGGTGGCGATCAGGCACACCGGCAGGAAGAACCAGCTCGGCGAGATGGCCAGCAGGCCGCCGACGTAGTTGTTCGCGGCGATGTAGTCCGGCGCTTTCACGGCGACGATGGTGGCGGTGACCAGGCCGAAGAAGAACGGGATCAGCGTGGCCAGCTGCGACAGCAGCACCGCCAGCATGATGCGCTGCTTCGAGGTTTCGCGCGGGATGTAGCGGGCCCAGTCGCCGAGGAAGGCGCCGAACGACACCGGGTTGCTCATGGCCAGCAGGGTGGCGCCGATGAAGGCGGCCCAGAAGCCCGCGCTGCCCAGCTGCACGCTACCGGCGTAGCCGGCGTCGAAGGGGCCGGCGAAGGCGAACACGCCCAGCAGGAACAGCAGGCTGGCGGCCCACACGGCGATCTTGTTGACCAGCAGCATGAAGCGGAAGCCGTAGATGCACACCACCAGCACCAGCACCGCGAACAGGCCGTAGGCCAGGCCCAGGGTGAGGTCGGTTTCCGGCAGGCCGAACAGGCGCTTGGCGCCGCCGACCAAGGCATCGCCCGAGCTCCACACCGACAGCGAGAAGAAGGCGATGGCGGTCAGCAGCGACAGGAAGGAGCCGACGATCCGCCCGTGCACGCCGAAGTGCGCGCCGGAGGAGACCGCGTTGTTGGTGCCGTTGATCGGGCCGAACAGGCCCATGGGCGCGAGGATCAGCGCGCCGACCAGCACGCCCAGGACGATGGCCCAGGCGCCGGCCTGGAACGACAGCCCGAAGAGCACCGGGAAGCTGCCGAGCACGGCGGTGGCGAAGGTGTTGGCGCCGCCGAAGATCATGCGGAACAGGTCGGTGGGCGTGGCGTTGCGCTCGGCGTCGGGAATCTGCTCGACGCCGAATGTCTCGATGGTGGTGATTGCGTGTTGGTTGTTCTTGTTATCCATGACTTCCTCCCGGGAAAGTCCTGTCTCAGGGCGTGGGCGACAGGTGCTCGTGGACGGCCAGCCAGCGGCCTTGTTGTTGTTCACGGCGGAAGACGATGGTCTCCCGCTCGTGGTTCAGGCTCTCCGTTCCCTGGATGCGCAGCCGCGTGGCGACGTCGTGGCTGAAGATCGCCACGTCCTCGCCCTGCAGGCTGACGAAGGTGTTGCTGGACTGGCAGTCGAGGACCTCGAAGCCGTCGTCACGCAACCAGCTCTCCCACACCTCGCGGTAGGCCGCGCGGGTGCGCAGCGGCTGCGGCCAGTTGTGGAAGATGAAGCTGGCGTCTTCGCTGAAGGCCGCGAAGTAGGCCTCGGTGTCGGTGCGCGCGAAGGCTGCCACGAGCGCGCGGGCAGCCTCCAGCACCTGTGCTACGCAGGCGTCGTTATGCATTTGGGGTCACTCAGCGGCGCTGTACGCCCGGGAGGATGCAGAGCATTTCGTACAGCAGATTGGCGCCGAGCAACGAGGTGTTGCCGGTGGTGTCGTAGGGCGGGGAGACCTCGACCAGGTCGCAGCCGATGATGTCCAGGCCCTGGCAGCCGCGCACGATCTCCATCGCCTGGATGGTGGTCAGGCCGCCGATTTCCGGGGTGCCGGTGCCCGGCGCCCAGGCCGGGTCGATGCCGTCGATGTCGAACGACAGGTACACCGGGCCGCCGCCGACCTTCTCGCGCACTTCGGCCATCAGCGGTGCCAGCGACTGGTGCCAGCACTCCTCGGCCTGGACCACGCGGAAGCCCTGCTTGCGGCTCCAGTTGAAGTCCTCGGCGGTGTAGCCCTGGGCGCGCAGGCCGATCTGCACCACGCGGTCGCAATCCAGCAGGCCTTCTTCCACGGCGCGGCGGAAGGTGGTGCCGTGGGCGATCTTCTCGCCGAACATGTGGTCGTTGACGTCGGCGTGGGCATCGATGTGCACCAGGCCGACCTTGCCGTGCTTCTTGTGGATGGCACGCAGGATCGGCAGGGTGATGGTGTGGTCGCCGCCGAGGGTCAGCGGGACGATGCCGTGGTCGAGGATCTTGTCGTAGGCCTCCTCGATGATGCGCACGGCCTCCAGCAGGTTGAAGGTGTTGATCGCCACGTCACCGATGTCGGCGATGTTCAGCGAATCGAACGGGGCGGCGCCGGTGGCCATGTTGTACGGACGGATCATCACCGACTCGGCGCGGATCTCGCGGGGCCCGAAACGGGTGCCGGAGCGCAGGGAGGTGCCGATGTCCAGGGGCACGCCGACGAAGGCGGCGTCGAGCTCGTTGAGCTGTTCGGGGGCCTGGATATGCGGCAGGCGCATCATGGTGGCGATGCCGCCGAAGCGCGGCATTTCGTTTCCGCCCAGGGGCTGGTGGAGTTTCTTGTCCATGGGTAGGCCTCACGGGATTCGCTGTTTTCGTGGAAACAGGCTTGTTGATACTGAGGCCGGATTCTGGTCATGCCCGGTAGTGGGAAGAATCGCTGGCTACAAATAATCAGTTCAGAGTTTTCTAAACTTATTTCCACGGCTAGACTGCGTTGCCCTGTCGCAGCCCCCGCGGCGCCAGCCCCGTCGTATGTGCCTTGCAGGCCGGGCGGCGACGGACGGTCTGGCCGATTGCCAGTCCAGTGACTGCTGAACTGGAGCCCCTCCACCTCGAATTGCGGAGCCCTTCATGAGCGCCAGCGCCCTGCCCGACGTCAAGCTTCTGCGGATTTTCGCCTGCGTGGTGCGCAACCAGGGCTTCGCCTCGGCGCAGCAGGAGCTGAACCTGTCGACCTCGGCCATCAGCACCTACATGAGCCAGTTGGAGAACCAGTTGGGCATCGTGCTCTGCCACCGCGGCCGCGGCGGCTTCGGCCTGACCAGCAAGGGCGAGCTGTTCCACCAGGAAACCCTGCGCATCCTCGGCGAACTGGAAGGCTTCGAGCGCTACGCGGCGACCTTGAAGGGCGAACTGCGCGGCACCCTCAACCTCGGCGTGCTCGACTCCACGGTGAGCGACCCGGCGCTGCCGCTGGCCGACGTCATCGGCTCCTTCAGCAGCCTGCACCCGGCGGTGCACCTGCACCTGCAGGTACAAAGCCCCTACGAACTGCAACTGGCGGTGCTGGACAACCGCCTGGACCTGGCCATCGGCTCCTTCTTCAGCCGCATGAACGGCCTGGTCTACCAGCCGCTGTACCGCGAGCAGCACTGGCTGTACTGCAGCGACCGCCACCCGCTGTTCGACGGCCGGCGCATCCCCGCCGAGCTGATCACCCAGCAGCGCATGGTCGGCCGCGGCTACTGGAGCCAGGCGGAACTGGCGCGCCACGGCTTCAAGCACAGCGCGGCGACGGTGGAGAGTATGGAAGCGCAGCTGATCCTCATCCTCTCCGGCGGCTACATCGGCTACCTGCCCGAGCACTACGCGCATTCCTGGGTGGAGCAGGGCAGGCTGCGCGCGTTGTCGCCGGCCACCTTCGGCTACCAGGCGCCGTTCTCGCTGATCCTGCGCCGCGGCCGCTCCCGCGAGCCGCTGATCCAGAACTTCCGCGACCTGCTGCGCACGCAGCCGGGCAAGCCATGAGCCGCGCCCGCTGCGAACGCTGCCTGCGCCCGGCCGGCCATTGCCTGTGCGCGCTGATCCCGCGCCTGGACAACCGCACCCGCGTGCTCCTGCTGCAACACCCCAGCGAAGCCGGCCACGCCCTGAACACCGCCCGCCTGGCGGCCCTCGGCCTGGCCAACGCCGAACTGCGGGTGGGCGAGGACTTCCGCGACCTCGACCTGAGCGGCGAGGACGCCTGGCTGCTGTTCCCCGGCGAAAACGCCATCCCCCCCGCCGAACTGGCTACCCGCCCGGCCTCCCGGCCACGCCTGCTGGTGGTGCCCGACGGCACCTGGCGCAAGGCGCGCAAGCTGCTGCACCTCAACCCCAACCTGGCGGCCCTGCCGCGGGTGGTGCTGCCCGAGGGCCTGACCTCGCGCTACCGCCTGCGCAAGGCGCCGGCCGAGGGCGCGCTGTCGACCATCGAGGCGGTGGTGCATGCGTTGAACGCGCTGGATGCACCGCAGTCCTTCGACGCGCTGCTGCGGCCGTTCGAGGCGCTGATCGACGGGCAGATCGCGGCGATGGGGGAGGAGACTTTCCAGCGCAATCACCAGCGCGAGTTGAAGCCTCGGCACGAATCGTAGGGCGCATAACCGTTCGCGGTTATCCGCCGTCGGCCAATACACCGAAGCCCGACGAAAACGGCGGATAACGCCTTAGGTGTTATGCGCCCTACAAGACAGGATGCAATCATGCTTATTCGCCAGCGCTTCGCCGCGGACAACCCGATCCTGCTGGACATCTGGCTACGCTCCGTGCGCGCCACCCACGACTTCATCAGCGAAGCCGACATCGCCGAACTGCTGCCCCAGGTGCGCGACCTCTACCTGCCGGCGGTGGAAGTGTGGGTCGCCGTCGATGATGAGGATCGCCCGCAGGGCTTCATCGGCCTGGACCAGGCACACGTGGAAATGCTCTTCATCGCCCCCGAATTGCGGGGGCAAGGCATAGGCACGCGCTTGCTTGACTACGCGCGCGAACTGCGCGGGCGGCTTAGCGTCGACGTCAACGAACAGAACTCGCAGGCGGTAGGGTTCTACCGGTGCTATGGGTTCCACGACATCGGCCGCTCTGAGACCGATGGCCAGGACCGGCCGTTTCCGCTGCTGCACATGAGCCTGTAGAGAGAAGCCGGCCTGGCGGCCGGATCGCGGACGGAGTCCGTTCCTACGGGGAGGCGCCATTTCTCACGACAGCTTGTGGGCGGGGTGATGGGTTTCGCTCCGCTCTACCCATCCTACGGCGGCATTTTCCTGCACCTTGGAGCAACTGCCTTAAAGGCTGCGCCGAGGTGCTCTTTGTAGGGCTCCGTCTGTGATTGGTCCAACAGTCAGGCCGGCCGCTCCGCCACCAGGAAACTGTCGAAGTGAATGCTGTTGGCCCCAGCCGCAGCAGGATGTCGCTGAACAGCTCGCCGCGGGTGGCGCCGCAGTCTCAGGTGGCTTCCCAGTCCTTGCGGCTGCGCCAGCACACGTAGCCGAGCAGATGGCGGCTGTCCGCGCCGAGCTGCTGCACCCGTGTGAGGTGCTGATCGACGGGCAGATCACGACGATGGGGCGGAGACTTTCAGGAGCAACTACTAGTTGGTGGTGGGTGTCTCGCTAGGGCATTTCCAAGGGGCGGCGGAGACTCGTAATGCATAGTCCCGTAGACCGCAGCGGGAACAGCAACGAAACACCTTGACTAATAGTCTGGGTGGCTGGGTGTATAAGAGCACGAGTCTTTCCTATCGATTCTTGAATTTTATGTTTGTTTAGGAGTTTTCATATTCCGAAGGTTGGATCGTGAATTTTGTTTTCATGGGTTGAGCGTGTCTCGTTGATGCTCGCGTGGTTTGTATTGCGCTTTTTCTCCTTGGGTTGTAGGCGTTTTCCTTTGCTCCTGGGCGTATGTTTGAGGTCTTCGCTTATCCTTGGTTGATTTTTCTTTTTTTCTCAGGGGTATAGGTTTGCGAGCGAGGTTTGGTATGGATGAGCTTATGCGTTTCTATCGCGGTGTTTTCGACTGGGGTGTCTGGTAGCTTAGTTGGGTGTTGTAGGGGGCGAACCAGATAGGTATCGATAGGAGGTCTTATGTGGAGGTTGGCTACATTGTTCTGGTCGATTTTTTGCGGAGTTCCTCTATCTCATGCATTGAGCTGGGATCTGGAAATGGTATCTCGGGCGAATTGTGTGAATAATGAATCTTTGTCGTTTACCTGGAATGTTTCGAATCCGAATCAATGGTTTCTGCAGACGCAATCCATGCAATATAACTACACCACTGGCGAAAGCGTGCATATAGAGTCGCCTGCCGAGGTTACTTGGCGATCGGCGGCAATATGCTGGGGGTGCGGTATTACGGGGGATTGGATAGTCCATGGGTTGCATGGTGTGACTACGGCTAATGCCTCCCAAGATTGTGAGGATATCGAGAGACACTGTCAGGCTATGCAGGGAAACAATATCGTTTGTTCAGGGACTCCCGAGATAGACTTTTGCGGTGAGACGATAACGACGAATTGTAGTTTCTAGGGGGCGTGAATGAGGTTTTCTGTTGCGTTATTCATAGGTTTTTTTCTAACAGGCCTGCTGCAGGGCGAGTGGGCGTTGGCAGATGCTCCTTCTGTTCAAGACTCAAAGTTGCCGCAGGGTTTTTTGCAAATAATAGAAGATGCGGCAAAAGGTGAGGGGCGAGGGAAGGATTCTGGTTTTTCAGAAGCATCTAGAATGAGTCGGCTTGATAGGTATAGGGAGGATGTCACCGGGCGAGATTTGAAAACCTCAATGAATGCTGTTCGAGTGTCCGAGTCGCCGCTGAAGGCTTGCAAAGAAATTTCTTCACAGGCGGTGGGGGTTCGTCGAGCCGAAGGGTTGGATGGTCTGCTCAGAGTTTATCAGTGTGCGGAGCAAGGGGGGATAACGTTGAAGGAACAAGGTGGTTCTTCGGTTCTTTACAGAGAATTGGTGAACTTCAACGTCAATGGAAAAAGTGCCAGGAAGACAGTTGGGTCAGGTAGCTCGCAGATTACCAGTATCCTATGGGTTGAGCCCGATAGGACCGTGTTGCTCCAAATGAATCGAATAGATGAGAAAAGTGTTGCGTGGCTAGAAACGGTGGCAGAGAGCTTGTCGGAGAATATTGTCAGGAACGCATTGTCTTCTGACTTGTGATCTATCTTCAGGGGGATCCCATGCTCATTCGCCAGCAGCTCCGCTGCGGACAACCCGGTTCTGCTGGACATCTGGCTGCGGGTGGCGCCGCAGTTCCAGGTGGCTTCCCAGTCCTCGCGGCTGCGCCAGCACACGTAGCCGGTAGCGGCCCTCATCGCTGGCGCGCAGTTCCGCGCCGAGCTGCTGCGGCCATTCGAGGCACTGATCGACGGGCACATCGCGGCGATGGGGGAGGAGACCTTCAGGCGCAATCACCAGCGCCCACACTGATTCCGTTCGTCTCGCCGGGGGCTGACAGCCGTGGCTGCCGCTCTTTATAGTGCGCGCTTCATTTCCTTTCGCGAGGTGTTCGTCCGATGCGCAATTGATGCTGCCGTGCCCGCACGGCCCGTTTCCGTCCCAGGCTGTGTGCCCTGGGGGATTCATGGCATCCAATTGGAGTCGGTATGACGAGCCCCTTCACCCTGGCGCTGCAAGGCGTCACCTGCCAGTTGCCCACTGGCGAAATCCTCTTCCGCGATATTGACGAAAGCCTCGACGAACGCCGCACCGGCCTGGTGGGGCGCAACGGCGTGGGCAAGTCGCTGCTCGCGCGCATCCTCGCCGGCGAGCTGGCGCCCAGCGCCGGGCGTTGCCTGCGCCAGGGGCGCGTGCACTACCTGGCGCAGCACCCGGTGGGCGCCGCCAGCGTGGCGGAGCTTGCCGGCGTGGCGGCTCCCTTGCAGGCCCTGGCGCGTATCGAGGCCGGTGGTGTGGACGCGGTGGACTACGAACTGCTCGACGGCCGCTGGGACGTTCGCCAGCGCCTGGAGGCGGAGCTGACCGCCTGCGGCCTCGGCCACCTGGAGGCGGAAACCCCGGCGGCGCGCCTGAGCGGTGGCGAAGCCACGCGGGTGGCGCTGCTCGGTGCCTGGCTCAGCGGGGCCGACTGCCTGATCCTCGACGAACCCAGCAACCACCTCGACCGGCCCGCCCGCGAGGCCCTGCACGAACAGTTGCAGCGCTGGCGCGGCGGCCTGTTGCTGGTCAGCCATGACCGCCTGCTGCTGGAGGGCATGCAGCGCATCCTGGAACTGTCGGCGGATGGGCTGCGCAGTTACGCCGGAGGCTATTCCGCCTATCGCGAGGCGCACCGCCTGGAGCGGGATGGCGCGCTGCGCGAATTGCAGCGGCGCAAGCTGGAGCGCGAACGCCAGCAACGCGCCATGCAGGCCCAGCGCGAGCGCCAGGAGCACCGCCAGGCCAGGGGCCGGCATCAGGCCCGCGAGGTCAATCAGGCGGCCATCCTGGTGGACCGCCAGAAGGAGCGAAGCCAGGCCAGCATCGCCAGGCTGCATAGCCAGCACGGCGAGCGCCGCGAGCGACTCGATGAGGAGGTTCGCGAAGCCTTCGCCCGGGTGCGCCAGGACACCGAGGTGCTGCTGGACGCACCGGACTGCGAGCTGCCAGCACAACGCAGAGTGCTCGTGCTGGAAGGGCTGCGCCTGCCCTTCGGCACCTGCCGTGCCCCGCTCGACCTGCAGCTCTGCGGGCCTCGCCGGCTGGCCATGACCGGGGCGAATGGCTGCGGCAAGTCGACCCTGCTCAAGGTCTTGGCCGGCCACCTGGCGCCGCTCGCCGGCTACTGCGAGACGACGGTGCGCACGGCCTATCTGGACCAACATCTGCACAGCCTGCGCGCGGATCGCTCGGTGTTGCAGTCATTGCTGGAGCGCAACCGCCGCATGGCGCCTTCCGACCTGCGCACGCGCCTGGCCCGGATGGGCCTGGGCGCCGCGCGCATCGAACTGCCCACGGCACTGCTCAGCGGCGGCGAGCGGGTCAAGGCGGCGCTGGCCTGCGAACTGTACGCCGAACAGCCGGCGCAATTGCTGTTGCTCGACGAGCCGGACAACCACCTCGATCTCCCGGCCCTGGAGGCTCTGGAAGCGTTGCTGCGGCAGTACCGTGGCGCGTTGCTGGTGGTCTCCCACGACGAGGCCTTCCTCGCCGCCCTGGAACTGGACGGCCGACTGCAGGCCGGTGCCGAGGGTTGGTGCTGGGCGGTGCCCTAGCGGCTCTACCCGGTCGCTGTGGCCAGATCGCTACATCGCAGGCGAGCAAGGCTTTTCGTAGGAGCGAGCTTGCTCGCGAATGAGCCTCGCAGCGGAGTCTGTTCGCGAGCAAGCTCGCTCCTACGAAGAGCACCTCCGGACCCACCTGTAGGAGCGCGCCCTGAGCGTGATTCGCGGCCATGGGCCGCGGAAATTCCAGCGTAGGATGGTGTTGAGCGAAGCGATACCCATCGTCACGGCCGCATGGGTTTCGCCAAGGCTCAACCCATCCTACGAAGAGCGCCTCGGCTTCGCCCCTCAGGCCAACCGCTCCGCCACCAGGAAACTGTCGAAATGAATGCTCCTGGCCCCCAGCCGCAGCAGGCTGTCGCTGAACAGCTCGCTGCGCGTGGCGCCGCAGTCCCAGGTGGCTTCCCAGTCCTCGCGGCTGCGCCAGTGCACGCAGCCGAGCAGGTGCTGGCCGTCTTCGCTGGCGCGCAGTTCCGCGCCCAGGTAGCCCGGCGCCTGGTGGAACAGTTCGCGCAATTGTTCCAGGTAGCGCTCCAGGCGTTCGGCGATGTCGGGCTGTTGCGCCGGCGCCACCTCGATGTCGATCAGCAGGGCGAAATGCGCCGGGGTTCCGGCCTGGTCGGCGTCGGTGCTGCAGTAGGCGCTGGGAATGATCATGGGTGGGCTCCTGGGCTTGAAGGCAGACGCTGGCGAGGGTAAAACCTCAACTTAACTTGAGGTCAAGCTCGCCATGCCGAAAAAACACCAGGCCCTGCACGTACCCCATGAACTGAGCGTCGGCGAACTCGCCAGGCGCGCCGGCGTGGCTGTGTCCGCGCTGCATTTCTACGAGGCCAAGGGGCTGATCCACAGCACCCGCAATGCCGGCAACCAGCGCCGTTACCCGCGCGACGTGCTGCGCCGGGTGGCGGTGATCAAGGTCGCGCAGCGCGTCGGCATCCCGCTGAACGAGATCGCCGAGGCCCTGGCCAGCCTGCCCAGCGGGCGTTCGCCCATGGCCGCCGACTGGGCGCGGCTTTCAGCGCGCTGGCGTGACGATCTGGACGAGCGCATCGCCAAGCTGGTGCTGCTGCGCGACCAGCTCAACGGCTGCATCGGCTGCGGCTGCCTGTCGCTGGAGACCTGCCCGCTGCGCAACCCCGGCGACAGGCTGGCGGAGCAGGGGCCGGGCGCGCACTGGGACGGTCAGCCGCCGGACAGCTCGCGGGCGTAGACCTCGCGGTCGACGTTGCCGCCGCTGAGCACCAGGCCCACCTTCAGCCCGCGCAGCGCCTCGCGCTCCTGCAGGGCGGCGGCCAGCGCCGCGGCGCCGGCGCCCTCGGCGACGTTGTGGGTGGCGGTGAACAGCAGGCGCATGGCCGCGCCGATTTCCGCGTCGCTGACCTGGACGATGTGGTCGGCGCCGGCGCGGATCATCGCCACCGCGTTCGGCTCCGGCGTGGTGCAGGCCATGCCGTCGGCCAGTTGCGTGCTGGTGGCGTGGAACACCGGCTCGCCGGCGGCGAAGGACAGCGCGTAGGCCGGCGCATGGCTGGAGACCACCCCGACGATGCGCGTCTTCAGGCCCAGGGCGTCGCGCGCGGCGATCATCCCGCAGATGCCCGAGCCCATGCCCACCGGCACGTAGCACACGTCCAGGCCGGGCAGGGCGCGCAGCAGCTCCAGGCTGTAGCTGGCCACGCCGGCCACCAGCCAGGGGTGGAAGGAGGGAATCAGGTGCAGGCCGTCGCGCTCGGCCAGTTCGCCGGCGTACTCGCGGGAGGCTTGGAAGTCCTCGCCGTGCTCGATCAGGTTGGCGCCCAGGGCGCGCATGGCGGCGTTCTTCTCGCGGCTGTTGCCGTGGGGCACGACTATGGTCGCCGGCATGCCCAGGCGCGCCGCGGCGAAAGCGATGGACTGGCCGTGGTTGCCGCGGGTGGCGCTGATCACCCCGGCCGGGCAGGGGGACTGGGCCGCCAGGTGGTGGAAGTAGACCAGCCCGCCGCGCAGCTTGAAGGCGCCCACCGGCGAGTGGTTCTCGTGCTTGACCCAGGCTTCGCAGCCCAGGGCTTCCACCAGCAGGGGCCAGCGGATCTGCGGGGTGGGCGGCAGGCTGCGGTGGACGATGGCGGCAGCGGCTTCGAGGGCGGGCAGGCTGAGCGGCATGGGGTTCTCCTATGGGAAGAGGGGAGTCTAGGACGCTGCGCCGGGAATGCGACAGGTACAGCTGGGAAGAGGATTTTTCGTAGCGCTCCAGTAGCGCTTCCGGCCGCCTGCGCCCGGGTGTGCCGTCGGACCGGTACAGTTGTATCGCCGAACTGTTCCTGTCGAGCGCCACCGACGCTGGCTTAGCATGGCTGACCGCACACGCGAAGGGCTGTCCTCCATGCACGTTTCCTCCGGCCGCTGGCAATTCGGCCTGTTCCTCTCCCTGGTCACCGCCGTGCTCTGGGGCATCCTGCCGATCAAGCTGAAGGAAGTCCTGAAGGTGATGGACCCGGTCACCGTCACCTGGTACCGCCTGGTGGTGGCCGGTGGCGTGCTGTTCGTCTGGCTGGCCGTGCGCGGCCAGCTGCCGCGCTTCCGCCCGCTGGGCCGGCGCGGCGGCGGCCTGGTGCTGCTGGCGGTGCTGGGGCTGACCGGCAACTACGTGTTCTACCTGGTCGGCCTGCGCATGCTCACCCCGGGCACCACCCAGCTGGTGATCCAGATCGCGCCGATCCTGCTGCTGCTCGGCAGCCTGTTCGTCTTCAAGGAGAGCTTCAGCCTCGGCCAGGGGCTGGGCCTGCTGGTGCTGCTGGGCGGCTTCGCGCTGTTCTTCAACCAGCGTCTCGGGGAGCTGTTCGGCTCGCTGGGCGACTACACCCTGGGCGTGCTCGTCGTCCTGCTGGCGGCCTTCGTCTGGACCTTCTACGGGCTGGCGCAGAAGCAGTTGCTCACGCAGTGGAACTCGCTGCAGGTGATGATGGTGATCTACCTGGGCTGCGCTCTGCTGCTCAGCCCCTGGGCGCATCCGCAGCAGGTGCTGCTGCTCGATGGCGTGCAGGTCTGGCTGCTGCTGGCCTGCTGCCTGAACACCCTGGTGGCCTATGGCGCCTTCGCCGAGGCCCTGGCCCATTGGGAAGCCTCGCGGGTCAGCGCGACCCTGGCGCTGACGCCCCTGGTGACCATCGCCAGCGTGGCCGTGGCGGCCAGCCTGTGGCCCGAGCACCTGCAGCCGGAAAGCCTCGACGGCCTGGCCTACCTGGGGGCGCTGCTGGTGGTGTGCGGTTCGGCGCTGACCGCGCTGGCGCCGTCGCTGCTGCGCAGCTACCGGGCGCGGCGGGCGAGGGCGGCGCTGTCGTCCTGAGTTGTCCCTTTAATTTCGCGAATGATATGTATTATCATTTGAGAAATTACAGCAGTGGTCCGGCGCGGATGAAGCCGGTGCGGGGACGTTATCGTGAATGCGGGAAGGGTGGCCGGCGGGGCCGCAAGGCAGCGGGGGCGAGGCCGTGGATGAGGGCTTCCGCCACTCGGTGGCGCAGGCCTACCAGGCTTTCCACGGCGAGTTGCTGCGCTTCCTGCATCGCAACCTGGGCAGTTCGGCCGATGCCGCGGACCTGGCCCAGGACACCTTCGCCCAGTGGCTGAAATCCGCCTCGCGCCAGCAGGTGCGGCAGCCGCGCGCTTTCCTCTTCCAGATCGCCCGTAACCTGCTGCGCGACCATTGGCGCCGCCAGGATGGCCGGCGCCCATCCGCCGCCGAGGGCGACGCCCGGGAAAGCGCCGAGCCGGCCAGCGAGGGCCGCGAACCCATGCTGCAACTGGAACGCCAGCGCTACCTGCGCCACCTGGCCGCGGCCCTGGACAGCCTGCCGCCGCGCCGCCGCGAGGCCTTCGTGCTGCACAAGTTCGACGGCCTGTCCCAGGCCGAGGTGGCGCAGCGCATGGGGATATCCCTGAGCATGGTGGAGAAGCACGTGGCCGCCGCCCTGCTGCATTGCAAGCGGCAGATGCAAGGAGAGGACGAGGCATGAGCCCGCAGCAGGAGCGACAAAGGATCATCGACGAGCTGGCCGCCAAGTGGTTCAGCCGCCTGCGCGCCGGCGCCGACGAGCGCGAGCGCCAGGCCTGGCGCCAGTGGCTGGCCGAGGACGCGGCGCACGAGCGCGCCTACCGCGCCATCGAAAGCCTGTGGGACGACTTCGACCTGCTGCCGCGCCCGGCCCTGGCGCCGGCCCGCCATATGCCGCACTGGCGCGGCCTGGCGACTGCCGCGGCAGTGTTGGCCGCCGTGGTGCTCGGCGCCATGCCCTGGGGGCGGCCGCTGGTGGACCCGCAACTGAGCCAGGCCAGCGCCCCCGGTGAGCAGCGCGAACTGCGCCTGGCCGACGGCTCGCGGCTGTTCCTGGCCGGCGACTCCGCGGTGCGGGTGGACTTCAGCGGCGCTTACCGCGAGGTGCGGCTGCTGCGCGGCGAAGCCTATTTCGAAGTGGCCCACGACAGCGCCCGGCCGTTCCGCGTGCGCGCCGGCGACAGCCGCGTGCGCGTGGTGGGCACGCGCTTCGACCTGCGCTTGGCGGAGGATGGCCTGCAAGTGGCGGTCAACGATGGGAAGGTGGCCCTGCAACCGCGGCTGGACCGCGCGCAGGAACAACCCCTGGTGCGCGGCGACCTGGCGCGGGTGGCCGCCGACGGCGCGCTGCAAGTCGAACGCATCGACCCGGCCCGGGTGGCCGACTGGCGCGACGGCCTGCTGCGCTTCCGCGAGCGGCCGCTGGGCGAACTGGTCGAGGAACTCTCGCGTTACCGCAGCGCGCCCATCCGCCTGGGCGATCCGCGCCTGGCCCGGCGGCAGTTGTCCGGCAGCGTGCGCATCGCCCGCCTGGACGACTTCCTCGCCGCCTTGCCGGCGCTGGCGGATGTGCGGGTGCGCCGGCAGGCCGACGGCAGTGCGCTGATCCTGCCGCGCTGACGTCAAAGAAGAAATATTTTCATTCGCAGGTGTGGGTTTTTCGCGTTTGCACGTCTTCCCCGTCGTTCGCCGCGATCTTGCGGCCCTATCGTCCCCGGGGAGGACTCGCCATGTTGTCTCGCTTCACCCTTCCGCTTTCCCGCCCGCTGGCCTGCGCGGCGCTGCTCGGCGGCCTGCTGCTGGCCGAATACAGCCGCGGCGCCGACCTGCAGCTGGCGCTGCCGGCGCAACCGCTGAGCGCGGCGCTGGGCCAACTGGCCGAGCAGGCGCAGGTCCAGGTGCTGTTCGACGAGGCCCAGTTGCAGGGCCTGCAGGCGCCGGCGGTGCAGGGCCGCTACGGCGTGCGCGAAGCCCTGGAGCGCCTGCTGCAGGGCACTTCGCTGGAGCTGGTGGAGGTGGGCGAGGGCTTCGTGGTGCGCCGCCGCGGCAAGGTCGACGCCTTCCAGGACAACGCCCTGCAACTGGACTCGCAGACCATCGTCGGCACCGGCGAGTCGGTGGACGCCAGCAGCGTCGGGCGCTCGACTCTGACGCGCAAGGACATCGAGCGCATCCAGGCCGACAACATCCCCAGCCTGCTCGACACCCTGCCCGGGGTGAGCATGGGCGGCTCGCCCAAGCCCGGCGGGCAGACCGTCAACATCTGGGGCCTGGGCGACGCCGAGGACGTGCCCTTCACCCTCGACGGCGCGCCCAAGAGCGGCTTCGAGCGCTACCAGCAGGGCACCGTGTTCATCGAGCCGGAGCTGATCAAGCGCATCGAGGTGGAGAAGGGCCCGCACTCGGTGTTCAACGGCAACGGCGGCTTCGGCGGCACCGTGCACATGGAGACCAAGGATGCCGGCGACCTGCTGCGCGACGGCAAGGACGTCGGCGCCATGCTCAAGTATGGCTACCACTCCAACGACCAGCAGAAGATCTACAGCGGCGCCGTCTACGGCCGCAGCGAGGACCGCAAGGTCGACGCCCTGGCCTACCTCACCGCGCGCGATGGCCGCGACATCAAGCTGGCCGGGCACATCCCCGACCCGGAAGGGCGCTACCCGATCAACCCGCAGCGCCTGCCCAACAGCGCCCAGGACCTGGACGCCGGGCTGTTCAAGCTGAACCTGCACCCGAACCCGGACAACGACCTGGGCTTCTCCTACAGCCGTTCGGAAAGCACGCGCTGGACGCCGTTCTCCTCGGCCAGCTACCCGACGCCGCCGACCCAGTCGAGCATCGACAAATACGGCTATGAGGCCGCGCTCAAGCGCCTGCTGGCGCACCGCGACACCACCGACACCACCTGGTCCGGCAAGTACCAGTACCACCCCATCGACAACCCGCTGCTCGACCTGCTGCTGCAGTATTCCGAGTCCCACGTCGAGCAGACCGACGAGCGCAACCCTGACGCCTTCTTCCAGGTCGCCACCGGCGGGCAGAAGATGGACACCGACTACCGCGACAAGGTGCTGGAGCTGCGCAACACCAGCCTGTTCGACACCGGGCCGCTGCAACACGCCTTCACCGTCGGCGCGCAGCTGCACAAGCACACCCGCGACACGCAGATGTACATCCCCGGTTCCACCTACGACACCGCGCGCTACAACTACGGGCACTTCCAGCCGGCCTTCATGCCCAGCGGCAAGCAGCTCACCCGCAGCGCCTACGTGCAGGACGCGCTGACCTGGGGCAGCGTGACCGTCACTCCGTCGCTGCGCTTCGACCAGGTGCGCAACGCCGGCAAGGCCAACGATGCGCCGCTCTACGACAACCCGGCCCAGGGCCACGACTACAGCTCGCAGACCTACAGCGGCTGGTCGCCGCGCCTGTCGCTGTTCTGGACCGCCACCGAGCGCGTGGCCTTCTTCGCCGATTACTCGCGCACCTGGCGCGCGCCGGTGATCGACGAGCAGTACGAGGTGCAGAACAGCAGCACCATCAGCGCCACCAGCCGCGACCTGGACGCCGAGCGCATCCACGCCCTGCGCCTGGGCAACATCGTCAACCTGCCGGACCTGTTCGTCGCCGGCGACAACCTGCAGGTGCGCACCACGCTGTTCCAGAACAAGATCAAGGACGAAATCTTCCGCACCCGCAGCGTGGCCTGCGAGCAACAGTCCATCGACGACGGCAGCATCGGCGGCAGTTGCGCCGGCATGCTGCCGCTGAGCAATTACCGCAACCTGCCCGGGGCGACCTACAAGGGCTTCGAGATCGAGAGCTTCTACGACAGCGAGCGGCTGTTCGCCGGGCTGTCGTACAGCTGGGTGGAAGGCAAGCACGACGGCGCCTACAGCAACCCCTGGGGCCCCAACGTCTGGGCCCGCGACGTGCCGCCGGCGAAGTGGGTGGCGACCCTCGGCGTGAAATTCCCCGACTGGGACGCGCAGATGGGCTGGCAGGGCGAGTTCGTCCGCCAGACCGACCGCCTGCCCAGCGACAAGTACTCCGGCGGCATGGGCACCGTGGCGGGCGACAGCTACTGGGACCAGACGACCAACGACAGCTACGACACCCAGCGTGTCTTCGCCAGCTGGAAGCCGCGGCGCCTGGGCCTGGAGAACACCGAGCTGAACCTTACGGTGGATAACCTGTTCAACCGCGACTACCACCCGGCGCTGTCGGGGGACAACGTGTACAGCCAGGGGCGCAATGCGAAGTTCAGTGTGACTCAGTACTTCTGAGGTTGCGGTGGTGATGGGTATCGCTTCGCTTCACCCATCCTGCGGGGCGGTGTGTTTGGTGGGGGAGGTGAGCGAGCAGGCCTGCGGGCTTTCCCCTGTAGGAGCGCGCCCTGCGCGCGAATCGCGGGCAGGGCCCGCTCCTACAGGTGCATGGCCTCATGGAGCGTGTGGGGAACGGAATCGAGCGGGCAGGCCTGCGGCCCCTCACCCTAACCCTCTCCCGGAGGGAGAGGGGACCGTTCGGAGTGCGTTGGTGTGGCGGCGTTAGCCGGCTAGCACAGGGATTGCCGGCTGAAACCAGGCCTCCTCCCGGCACGGACTAGCCCCCTCTCCCTCCGGGAGAGGGTTGGGGTGAGGGGGAAGCCCGCACGCCGACGTCATTCCCCTGGTAGGAGCGGACCCCATCCGCGAATCACTCAACGCCCGCGAATAACCCGCCAGGCCAGGGCGCCCAGCACCCCGCCGGCCAGCGGCGCGACCCAGAATGCCCACAGCTGCTGCAGCGCCCAGGGATCGGTGAAGAGCGCCACGCCCAGGCTGCGCGCCGGGTTCACAGAGGTGTTGCTGACCGGGATGCTGACCAGGTGGATCAGCGCCAGGGCCAGGCCGATGGCCAGCGGCGCGAAGCCGGACGGGGCGTCGCGGTCGGTGGCGCCCATGATGATGAACAGGAAGACCGCGCTCATCAGTACTTCGCACAGCAGCACCGCCTGCAGGCTGTAGCCGCCCGGCGAGTGCTCGGCGTAGCCGTTGGCGGCGAAGCCCTTCGACGGGTCGAAGCCGGCGGCGCCGCTGGCGATGCAGTAGAGCGCGGCGCCGGCGAGCAGGCCGCCGGCCACCTGGGCCAGCATGTAGGGCAGCAAGTGCTGGGCGGGGAAGCGCCCGCCGACGCACAGCCCCAGGCTCACCGCCGGGTTGAAGTGGCCGCCGGAGATCGGCCCCACGGCGTAGGCCATGGTCACCACGGTCAGGCCGAAGGCCAGCGATACACCGAGCAGGCCGATGCCGACATTGCCGAATTGCGCGGCCAGCACGGCGCTGCCGCAGCCGCCGAAGACCAGCCAGAAGGTGCCGACGAGTTCAGCACCGAGTTTGCGAAACATGTTTCCCTCCCAGGAACCCAAGGGCCGCCAGGAATGGCGGCAAGGGCCGGGATGCTAGGCGAGGAGGGTGGGAGGGGGCTTTAGGGAACGTCTGGAAAAGCCCCGGCTCCCGGAGATGGGATGGTGGGCGGGCCGTCGGCCCGCCCGGTGCTCACACCTGCGAACCCAGCGACTCGGCGCGCTTGAGCCAGGCCTGGCGCTGTTCCTCGCTGGCGCCGCGCATGGGGCTGAACTCTTCCAGGTGGCGGGTGGCGATGCCGCACGGGCCGAGGATGCAGCGCACCATCTGGCGGTGCGCCGGAGCGCCCTGGCGCAGGCGGTAGCGCCAGTGCGTCTGGTCGTGGGTCACCAGCAGGTCGGCGCTGCGCCCGCCCAGCAGCGGTTCCCACTCGCGGTCCTGCGGGGTGCGGTAGCGGAAGGCGAAGCCGGGCAGGAACACCCGGTCGAAGAAGCCCTGCAGCAGCGCCGGCAGGCCGCCCCACCAGATCGGGTAGACGAACGCCAGGTGCTGGGCCCAGTGCACCTGGCGCTGGGCTTCGAGCAGGTCCGGCTCCAGGTCCTGGCTGCGCTCGTAGCCGCCGCGCAGCACCGGGTCGAAGCGCAGTTCGCCGAGCTTCAGGGTACGCACCACGTGGTCCCGGCTGCGCGCGCCGTGCTGGTAGGCGTCGGCCAGGGCGTGGCAGAAGCCGTCGGCCTTGGGCGTGCCGAGGATCACCAGGATGCGCTTGCCGTCGCCCTCCAGGGGCGTGGCGCCGGATTTGCCGGATTCAACCATGCTGCCCGGCCTCCAGCATGTCCTGCGGGCGGACCCATTCGTCGAACTGCTGGTCCGTCAGGTAGCCCAGCTCCAGTGCCGCCTCGCGCAGCGAGGTGCCTTCCTTGTAGGCCTTCTTGGCGATCTCCGCGGCCTTGTCGTAGCCGATGTGGGTGTTCAGCGCGGTGACCAGCATCAGGCCGCGCTCCAGGTGCTCGGCCATGCGCTCGGCGTCCGGCTGCAGGCCGGCGATGCAGTGGCTGTTGAAGTTGCGGCAACCGTCGGCCAGCAGGCGGATGGACTCCAGCAGGTTGTGGATGATCACCGGCTTGAACACGTTCAGCTGCAGGTGGCCCTGGCTGGCGGCGAAGGTCAGGGCGGCGTCGTTGCCCATGACCTGGCAGGCCAGCATCGACAGCGCCTCGCACTGCGTCGGGTTGACCTTGCCGGGCATGATCGAGCTGCCCGGCTCGTTGGCCGGCAGGCGCACCTCGGCGATGCCGGCGCGCGGGCCGGAGCCGAGCAGGCGCAGGTCGTTGGCGATCTTCATCAGCGCCACGGCGAGGGTCTTCAGGGCGCCGGCGAGGGTCACCAGCGGCTCGTGGCCGGCGAGGGCGGCGAACTTGTTCGGCGCCGAGACGAAGGGCAGGCCGGTGAGGCCGGCCAGTTCCGCGGCGATGTCCTCGGCGAAGCCCGCCGGGGCGTTCAGCCCGGTGCCCACCGCGGTGCCGCCCTGGGCCAGTTCGTAGACCGCCGGCAGCGCGGCGCGGATGGCGCGCTCGGCGTAGTCGAGTTGGGCGACGAAGGCCGACAGCTCCTGGCCGAAGGTGATGGGCGTGGCGTCCATCAGGTGAGTGCGCCCGGTCTTCACCAGGTCGGCGTGGCGCGCCGACTGCGCGGCGATGCCGCCGACCAGCTCGGCGATGGCCGGCAGCAGCTCCTCGTGCACGGCCCGGGCGGCGGCCAGGTGCATGGCGGTGGGGAAGCTGTCGTTGGAACTCTGCGCGCGGTTGACGTGGTCGTTGGGGTGCACCGGGGCCTTGCCGCCGCGGGCGTTGCCGGCCAGTTCGTTGGCGCGGCCGGCGATCACCTCGTTGACGTTCATGTTGCTCTGGGTGCCGCTGCCGGTCTGCCAGACCACCAGCGGGAACTGGTCGTCGTGCTGGCCGGCGAGGATCTCGTCGGCGGCCTGCTCGATCAGCTGGCCGATCTCTGCCGGCAGCTCGCCCAGGCGCACGTTGACGCGCGCGGCGGCCTTCTTGACCAGCGTCAGGCCGTAGACCACGGCCAGCGGCATGCGCTGCCCGCCGATGGCGAAGTTCTCCAGCGAGCGCTGCGTCTGCGCGCCCCAGTAGGCCTGCTCGTCGACCTCGATGGGCCCCAGGCTGTCGGTTTCGGTCCGTTTCATGAAGGCGTCCTCCCGGAATGATCTGAGGGAGTTTAGGCCTTGTGCCGGCTTTCGGGTTCCGCGCTGCGTCAATGGCGCTTATAGCTTGCCGGCGGGCCTACCAGCGTGCGTGGGTGGCGCCTATCCAGCCCAGGGCGCGCTTGACCGGCACCTGCTCGCCGGCGGCGCTGCGCAGGAAGCCGTCGTAGTGGCCGAACCACTGGCTGGTGTGGGCATAGAGCAGGCCCAGGCGCGGCGAGGCCTCGTGCAGCTTGAGCGGGGTGAAGGCGAGGTCGACGCGCTGGTCGGCGGTGCTCAGGCGCCAGGGAGCGAGCGGGTCGTTGGGCGCCTGGCGGATGTCCACCTCGCCGCGCAGGCGCTGCAGCTCGCCGCCGAACCACAGGGCGTTTTCCTTGTGTTCGCTGTGGTCGGTCCAGCCTGAGCCGAAGTTGCCGGCGATGCCGCCGGGCGCGGCGAAGGCGGCGCGCGTCCAGAAGCTGCGGAAGGGCCACACGCCACGGCCGAAGTCCAGCGCGGCGAAGCTCTGCCCGGCCTGGGCCTGGTAGGTTTCCTCGCCCAGTTGCAGGGCGCCGGTGAAGGGCAGGCCCATCTGCCGGCTGCAGGCGTGGAAGTGGTTGCCGCCCATGGGCACCACCAGGTTGACCGAGTCCAGGTGCGCCGGGCGCTGCACGTCCAGCGCCAGGGACAGCGGCAGGCCGCCCAGGTCGCCGGCGTCGGCGTGGATGCGCAGGCGCGCGCCTTGGTCGTCGAAGCCCAGGTTGAGGCGTTCGTGGCGGAAGGCGTGGTTCTGGTTGGGGTGGTCGGGCAACTCGCAGCACAGGCCCAGCGGGCAGATCTGGGTGCGGGAATAGGCCTTGCCGGTGTTCAGGTCGAGGAAGTAGAGGGCGCCGTAGCCGAGGTAGTCGAGGTCGGCGATGGTCAGCGAGAGCATCCAGCCCGGGCTGATCAGACACCAGTGGTTCCAGCGCTTGCGCCGGCCGCGCTGGCCGGGCAGGGCGCAATCCAGCAGCGGCCGCGACGACCAGCCGATGGCGCCCGGGTCCAGGTGGCCTCGCGCATCGCACAACATCGGTAGGGCGGGAGGCAGCGTGAGGCGGGCCTGGGAGGTCATCGAACACATCCATGTGACAATCTGACCCAGCATGCCGATTCGCCGCTGACAGAACAAGGGTAGGCAGTAACTTTCAGCCATTTCTGCCACTGGGCTGGCATAAACGCCGTTGCTCGGCTCCCGCTTGAGGGCTTTCAGAACTTAGGCGCAGAATGGCGGGTCCCAAGGGACACACCAGACAGACTCAAGGACTGCCCATGACCGCCCTTCGCAAGATTTGCACCGCTGCACTCCTCGTTGGTTTCAGCACCATGGCCCTGGCCGATTCCGCCGCCGAGGCCGAGAAATTCCTCAAGCAGGTCCACGCCGACAAGCTCACGGTGCCGGTCTACGCCCAGGTGCAGCAGATGTTCTCCCAGCACTTCGCCCAGGCGAAGGCGCCGGACAGCAAGAAGGCGGTGCTCGACCGCTACCAGGCCAAGGCCAACGCCGAGTTGGACCGCGCGGTGGGCTGGGAGAAGATCAAGCCGGAGCTGGTCAAGCTCTACACCGACAACTTCACCGAGTCCGAGCTCAAGCAACTGAACGACTTCTACGCCTCGCCCCTGGGCCAGAAAGTGCTGCAGAAGATGCCGCGCCTGACCGCGCAGTCCGCCCAGCTGACCCAGGCCAAGCTGCAGACCGCGGTCGACCCGGTGAACAAGCTGCTGGCCGACATGGACAAGGAACTGGGCGTGAAGGCCCCGGCGAAGAAGTGACGGAAACAGCGACATGAGCATGCAGGAACGTATCCAGTCCGCCCTGGCCGGCCTCGAACCGCAGCACCTGCAGGTGCTGGACGAGAGCCACATGCACAGCCGTGGCCAGGAAACGCACTACAAGGCCGTGATCGTCAGCCCGGTATTCGCCGGGCTGAATTCGGTCAAGCGGCACCAGAAGGTCTACGCCACCCTCGGCGAGCTGATGGGCGAGTTCCACGCCCTCGCGCTGCACACCTACACCCCCGAGGAATGGGCCGGGCAGGGCGCCGCGCCCGACTCGCCGACCTGCCGCGGCGGCAGCAAGCACGACCACTGACGCTGCCCGGTCGTTGCGGTAGAATGCGCCAACGCCGGCAACCGATGCCGGCGTTGTCTTTTCTGACCCGGTCCGCCCTTTACGCGGGCGACCACTGGAGGATGTACCCCATGACCCGCTCCATCGTCGTGGCGGCGCTGTACAAGTTCGTTTCCCTGCCGGACTACGTCGCGCTGCGCGAACCCCTGCTGCAGACCCTGCTGGACAACGGCATCAAGGGCACCCTGCTGCTCGCCGAGGAAGGCATCAACGGCACCGTGTCCGGCACCCGCGAGGGCATCGACGGATTGCTCGCCTGGCTGCGCCGGGACCCGCGCCTGGCCGACGTCGACCACAAGGAATCCTACTGCGACGAGCAGCCGTTCTACCGCACCAAGGTCAAGCTGAAGAAAGAGATCGTCACCCTGGGCGTGCCCGGCGTCGATCCCAACCGCCGCGTCGGCACCTACATCGAGCCGCAGGACTGGAACGCGCTGATCAGCGACCCCGAGGTGCTGCTGATCGACACCCGCAACGACTACGAAGTGGCCATCGGCACCTTCGAAGGCGCGGTCGATCCCAAGACCCAGTCGTTCCGCGAGTTTCCCGATTACGTGAAGGCCCACTACGACCCGGCGAAGCACAAGAAGGTCGCCATGTTCTGCACCGGCGGCATCCGCTGCGAGAAGGCCTCCAGCTACATGCTCGGCGAGGGCTTCGAAGAGGTCTTCCACCTCAAGGGCGGCATCCTCAAGTACCTGGAGGAAGTGCCCGAGGAACAGAGCCTGTGGCGCGGCGACTGCTTCGTCTTCGACAACCGGGTGACGGTGCGCCATGACCTCTCCGAGGGCGACTACGACCAGTGCCACGCCTGCCGCAACCCGATCTCCGTCGAGGACCGCGCCAGCGAGCACTACGCCCCGGGCATCAGCTGCCCGCACTGCTGGGACACGCTGAGCGAGAAGACCCGCGCCAGCGCCCGCGAGCGGCAGAAGCAGATCGAACTGGCGAAGCTGCGCAACCAGCCCCACCCCATCGGCCGCGACCCGCGGCAGGCCGTCCTGGAGGACTGATCCTTGGCCAACGCCCGCCTGCTCTACGTGATGGACCCCATGTGCTCCTGGTGCTGGGGCTTCGCCCCGGTGGCCCAGGCGCTGATCGAGCAGGCGGGCGCCGCCGACGTACCGCTGGCGCTGGTCATGGGCGGGCTGCGCACCGGCCACGGCGCGGCCCTGGAGCCGGCCACCCGGCGTTACATCCTCGAGCACTGGCAGGCGGTGCACCTGGCCACCGGACAGCCGTTCCGCTTCGAGGGCGCGCTGCCCGAAGGCTTCGTCTACGACACCGAGCCGGCCTGCCGCGCGGTGGTCGCTGCCCGGCGCCTGGACGAGGAGGCCGCCTGGTCGCTGGTCAAGGCCATCCAGCAGGCCTTCTACGTCGAGGGACGCGACGTCACCGAGGCCGCGACCCTGGCGCAGCTGGCCGAAAGCGTCGGCCTGCCGCGCATCGAGTTCGCCGAGCTGTTCGACAGCCAGGAAAACCACCTGACGACCCAGGCCGACTTCTCCTGGGCCCGCGACCTGGGCATCGCCGGCTTCCCCACCCTGCTGGCCGAGCGCAACGGCCAACTGGCCCTGCTGACCAATGGCTACCAGCCGCTGGAAGAGCTGGCGCCGATGCTGGAACGCTGGCTGGAGCGCGGCCGCCAGGGCTGATTCCTGTTTCGCTGTTGGTGGTGATGGGTATCGCTTCGCTCAACGCCATCCTACGGGCGTGGTGTATGCCGGAGAATGAATGTAGGAGCGAGCTTGCTCGCGAACGGCACTCCCCGGCGGCAACGACACACCGGCGAACCCCGCCCCCTCACCCCAGCCCTCTCCCGCAAGCGGAAGAGGGCTGGGGTGAGGTCTGATCGCTCGGCGTCACCCTGAATCCGCATCGCTGCGCTTCGCATTCGCGAACGGAATTGCCCTGCAGCGCCGACACGCCCACCACCGACGAAGTGCACCACTGTCGCCCATCGGCTGGCCGAAGGCCCTGGCGCAGGGGTTGGCAACGACGCAGGCGGCGGCCGGCGGCATATTGTCGGACAATTTTGAGATTTTCCTCGGCCCAGGCCCTGTACCCCCGCCTTGTGGAATGGCTACCATGCGCTAAGAGTAAGGAGGGGCCGTTGCGCTCCAGTCCGGCTACGGCGGGCTGCCGCAGCGGTAAGGACACGAAAGGAATCCGACAATATCCATGGGTGCTACTGGGCAGAGCCGTATTCGCCATGACTCCCGGCTGTGGAAGCTGGTATGGCCGTTCATCGCCGTGGTCCTGCTGCAGGGATTGCTTGGCGTAGGCAGCCTTTACCTGATTTCGGGGGCGCGCGCCTACGTCGGCGGCGAGAGCCTCTGGTCCAAGGGCCAGAAGGACGCCATCCACTACCTGCAGCGCTACGGCGAGACGCGCGACACCGACGACTACCGGCGCTACCAGGAAGCCATCGCCATCCCCCTCGGCGACCGCCTGCTGCGCACCGCCCTGGACAGCCCGCAGCCGGACTACGAACTGGCGCGCAAAGGCATCCTCGCCGGCGGCAACCATCCCGACGACGTCGGCGCCATCATCACCCTCTACCGCTATTTCCACGACTTCAGCTACTTCAACGAGGCGGTGCGCTACTGGAAGGAGGGCGACCGCTACCTCGACCAGCTCCAGGCCATCGCCGAAGAGATGCACCAGCGCATCCAGGCCGGCCAGGTCGGCCCCGGCGACATCAGCTACTGGGACCAGCGCATCCAGGCCATCAACGAAGGCGTGACCCCCGCCTCCATGGCCTTCAGCGCCGCGCTCGCCCAGGGCTCGCGGGCGGTGATGCGCCTGCTGCTGGCGGCCAACGTCGTCAGCGGCCTGGCCCTGATCCTCCTGGCGGCCTGGCGCACGCGCAACCTGCTGCTGGCCCAGCGCGCCTTCCAGAGCGCCCTGGACAGCGAGCGCGAGAAGGCCCAGACGACCCTGGCGGCGATCGGCGACGCGGTCATCACCATCGACGAGAACGCCCACATCGCCTACCTCAACCCGGCCGCCGAACGCATGATCGGCTGGGACAGCGAGATGGCCGTGGGCCTGCCGCTGAAGTCGCTGCTGCGCATGCTCGACGAGACCTCCGAGGAAGAGGACCTGGCCCTGGTCGGGCAGGTCCTGCGCGGCGAGGTGGAGGCCGGCAGCGAAGTCAGCAAGCTGCTGCAGCGCCTGGACGGCAGCGGCGTGGTGGTGACCCTGGTGGGCACGCCGATCCGCGTCGGCGGGCGTATCGTCGGCGCGGCGCTGGTGCTGCACGACATGACCCGCGAGCGGCAGTACATGGAAAGCCTGTCCTGGCAGGCCACCCACGATTCCCTGACCGGCCTGAGCAACCGCCGCGAGTTCGAGTACCGCCTGGAGCAGGCGCTGGAGCGCTCGGCGCAGCGCAACGACCGCCACAGCCTGATGTACCTCGACCTGGACCAGTTCAAGCTGGTCAACGACACCTGCGGGCACGCCGCCGGCGACGAGCTGCTGCGCCAGACCTGCAGCGTCCTCGAAAGCTGCCTGCGCGAGGGCGACACCCTGGCGCGCCTGGGCGGCGACGAGTTCGGCGTACTGCTGGAGAACTGCCCGCCGGACGTCGCCGAGCAGATCGCCGAGAACCTCCGCCAGGGCGTCGAGAACCTGCACTTCGTCTGGGACCGGCGGCCCTTCAACATCACCGTCAGCATCGGCGTGGTGCACGTCTCGGCCATGCTGGTGTCGGTGGAGGAGGCGCTGCGCTGCGCCGACATGGCCTGCTACCTGGCCAAGGAGAAGGGCCGCAACCGCGCCCAGGTGTTCAGCCCGGACGACAGCGAGCTGTCCATGCGCTTCGGCGAGATGGCCTGGGTTCAGCGCATCCGCCAGGCCCTGGACGAGGACCGCTTCCGCCTGTTCGCCCAGCGCATCCGCGCGGTCGACCCGCAGGCCGAGGAGGGCCTGCATGTCGAGCTGCTGCTGCGCGTGCTGGACGAGAACGGCCGCCTGGTGCCGCCCAACGACTTCATCCCGGCCGCCGAGCGCTACGGCCTGATGCCGCTGATCGACCGCTGGGTGGCCAACCGCGCCTTCGAGATCCTCGCCGAACGCCGCGAGGCCGGCTGCGAGCCGATCGCCACCTGCGCCATCAACCTGTCCGGCGCCACCATTGGCGACGCCAGCTTCATCCAGATGCTCCGCGAACTGCAGCCGACCTACGGCCTGGCGCCGGAGAACATCTGCTTCGAGGTCACCGAGACCAGCGCCATCGCCAACCTGGTCAGCGCCACCCAGTTCATCCACGAACTCAAGGCCAAGGGCTACCGCTTCTCCCTCGACGACTTCTGCGCCGGCATGTCGTCCTTCGTCTACCTCAAGCACCTGCCGGTGGACTACCTGAAGATCGATGGCAGCTTCATCAAGGACATGCTCGACGACCCCATCGACCGCGCCATGGTCCAGGTGATCAACCAGATCGGCCACGTCATGGGCAAGCGCACGGTGGCGGAGTTCGTCGAGTCGGAGGAAATCCTCGAGGCGCTGCGGGAAATCGGTATCGATTATGCCCAGGGTTACGCCGTGGGCCGCCCGCTGCCGTTCAACCGTCACTATTCCGGGCAGGCGGAGCCGGCCCTGGTGGAGCCGGACACCACCTCCGGACGGTGACAGCCGGCGGCCCGTCATCTAGTCTGGCGGTCGATTTCGTCGACGCACAAGGATGGGCCAGCATGAACGAAGCATTTCTCCGCGTCGGGTCGCTGAAGGACCTGACCAGCTACCCGCAGTGGGCACAGGACCTGGTGGCCGCCTGCGAAGGCGCCCGCCGCGCGGTCTCCGGGCACGAGTTCTACCGCCGCCTGCGCGACGGCCAGATGGGCGCCGCGACCATGCGCACCTACCTCATCGGCGGTTGGCCGGTGGTCGAGCAGTTCCCCCTCTATATGTCGCAGAACCTGCTGAAGACACGCTTCGGCCGTTCCCCCGGCGAGGACATGGCGCGGCGCTGGCTGATGCGCAACATCCGCGTCGAACTGAACCACGCCGACCACTGGCTGCGCTGGGCTGAGGCCTATGGCGTGGGCCTGGCGGCGCTGCGTGTGCAGGAGGTGCCCGAGGCGTTGCACGCCCTCGGCCACTGGTGCTGGCACAGCAGCGCCTCGGACGACCTGGCGGTGGCCATGGCGGCCACCAACTACGCGGTGGAAGGGGTGACCGGCGACTGGTCGGCGCTGGTCTGCTCCAGCGACGCCTACGAGCAGACACTGCCGGCGGAACTGCGCAAGAGCGCGATGAAGTGGCTGCGCCTGCATGCGCACTACGACGATGACCATCCCTGGGAAGCGCTGGAGATCATCTGCACCCTGTGCGGCCAGGAAATCGCCGCCGGGCGCTGGGACGAGCTGCGCGCGGCCATCTGCAAGAGCTTCCGCTACATGGAGCTGTTCCTGGACCACTGCCTGGCCCAGGAACTGGCCGGCACCTCGCGCCGCCCGCAGGTGCGCGTGGCCGGCTGAAGCCCGCCTCAGGGCAGCAGGATGTGCTTGTCGCTGCTGCCCTCGTTCACCTCGCGATAGCGCTGCAGGCCCTCGCTCAGCGGCGATTCGCGCAGCCCGCCGGGCAGCGGCAGGCGGCCTTCGTCGAAGCCTCGGCCGAACTGCTCCAGCATGCGCGCGCAGGCGACGCTGTCGTACAGCAGCGAATTGACCCCCACCAGCGAACCCCCGCGGCGGTACAGCGCCAGCGCCGGCAACTGCACGTGGCCGTCCACCGGCGCGGCGATGATGGCGATGCGGCCGAAGGTGGCCAGGGCGCTGACCGCTGCCGGCAGCCAGAAACCGGTGGTGTCGAAGATCACCTCGGCGCCGCCGGGGAATGTTGAATTCACTTGCTCGGCCAGGCGCTCCGGCTGCTCCAGCAGCAGGCTGGCGATGCCGCGGGCCTGCAGTTCGGCGGCCTGTTCGGCGCGGCGCACCCCGGCCAGCACCTCGGCGCCGCGGGCGCGGGCCAGGTCCAGCGCGGCCGAGCCGACCGCGCCGGCGCCGATCACCAGCAGCCGGGTGCCGGCCTTCACGCCGCTGCGCTCCAGGGCGTCCCAGGCGGTGGTATAGGGCACCCCGCAACTGGCGGCCTGGGCGAAGTCCAGGCTCTTGGGCATCAACGCCACGCCGCGCGCCGGCAGGGCCAGCAGGCCGGCATGGCTGCCGTCGCGGAGGAAGCCGAGCTCCTTGCCGGTACCCCACACGGCCTGGCCGAGCAGCGCCTGCGGGCCTTTCACCACGACCCCGGCGAAATCGCGGCCGGGCACCCGGGGCAGGGTGGTGTACGGGAAGCGGCCGAGCACGTTCTTCACGTCGCTGGGGTTGAGGCCGGCGGCGCGGACCTCCACCAGCACCTCGTCGGCGGCGGGAACGGGATCGGCCAGTTCGACCCGCTGGAGCGCGTCGAGGTCGCCGGTACGGGCGAATTGCAGGGCTTGCATGGGAATCTCCGTCGAAGGGTTTCAGTGGAACCAGCGCAGCACCAGCTCGCGGCCGACCGGCAGCAGGCTCTCGCCCAGCTGCATGCCGAGCAGGCCGACCAGCGCCACCAGGGGCGGCGCCGGCGAGCGGAAGTCGAGCAGGTTGTAGAGCACGCCGACGGCGACGCCGATGGCCAGCGAGATCAGGTAGTTCATGGGGCCTCCGGGACGTTCGGCTGGGTGGAGGCAGTCTAGGGCGGACGGCGGGCGGGTATCGGTCAAGGACTTCGGAATTTCGGACAGATTGGGGCGTCGGACGGCTGTCTTGCCGACTGCGCCGAGGTGCTTTCGTAGGATGGGTTGAGTTTGCGAAACCCATGCGGTCGTGGTGATGGGTATCGCTTCGCTCAACCCATCCTACGATGGTGTTTCTCCTGCACTTGTAGGAGCGGGCCCTGCCCGCGATTCGCGCGCAGGGCGCGCTCCTACCAGGTTTCCGCCCCCCACTCCGAAGGCACCACCCCCAGCTCGCGGCGGAACATCTCGCTGAATGCCCCCGGCGTATAGCCCAGCTCGTGGGCGATGCGATTCACCGGGGTGCCGGCGGCCAGCGCGGCCACGGCGGTGGCCAGTTGCACCTGGCGGCGCCAGGCGGAGAAGCCCATGCCCAGGCTGCGCTGGAACAGGCGGGCGAGGGTGCGCACGCTGGCGCCGACGTCGGCGGCGTGCTGCTCCACGGAGATTTCCGTGCTGGGGTTGGCCATCACCGCCTGGCACAGGGCTAGCAGACGGCGGTCGTCGTCTTCCGGCAGGGGGATGCGCGGCAGGCTGCTGCGGGCGCGGCGCAGTTCCAGCACGCAGAGGTCGGAGAGGGCGCGGTAGTACTCGGCGTCGGGCTGCCTTTCCTGTTCCACCAGGCGCAGGATCAGCTCGCGCAGCAGGGTGTCCACCTCGAATACCTGCACGCGCTCCTCCAGCACTCCGGCCAGGCTCGGGCGCAGGTAGATGTTGCGCATCTGCAGCTCGCTGACCACGCGGATGCCGTGGGGCACGCCCGGCGGCAGCCAGACGGCGCGCTGCGGCGGCAGCAGCAGGGCTTCCTGCGGGGTTTCCAGCCACATCAGCCCGGACATGGCGTAGAGCACCTGGCCCCACTCATGCTCGTGGGGCTCGATGTACAGCCCGCGCGGGTAGCTGCGCGCCAGGCCGCGCAGGGGCACCTGGGTATCGCTGAGGTCGGGCGGGGCGGCGCGGGCCATGGCTCACCGGAAAACGAAGGTCGATGCCGCGCATGGTAGCGGCGGCGCGGGCGCCTTGCATCTGCCCTGGAAAGCTGGTGAACCGCTGTGTAACGAAGGCTTTACGCGGCCGCCGGTGCACTGCGCAGCCCGCCATGGCTGTAACGAAAAACTGCCGCCCGCGACGTTGGCCGGGCGCTTTCCCACAAGGGTTGCGGACTTGTTCGCAGCGACCGCAGCGGCTGATATGGCGCCTGCCCCGTGCCCGGCGGCAATTCGTCGCGGCGCGATGCGCCTTGCATGCCGCGCGGCCACGAACCGCGGGGCCCTATCCGTCACAGATAACAACAAAAGGTGACGCAATGACGCGTGATACCCAGCACGCAGGCCAGTTGCAGCGCGGCCTGAAGAATCGCCACATCCAGCTGATCGCCCTCGGCGGCGCCATCGGCACCGGCCTGTTCCTTGGCTCGGCCGGGGTGCTCAAGTCGGCCGGGCCGTCCATGCTGCTCGGCTACGCCATCGCCGGGGTGATCGCCTTCCTGATCATGCGCCAGCTCGGCGAGATGATCGTCGAAGAGCCGGTGGCCGGCTCCTTCAGCCACTTCGCCCACAAGTACTGGGGCGGTTTCGCCGGCTTCCTCTCCGGCTGGAACTGCTGGGTGCTGTACATCCTGGTCGGCATGTCCGAGCTCACCGCGGTGGGCAAGTACGTGCACTACTGGTGGCCGGACGTGCCCACCTGGGCCAGCGCCGCGGTGTTCTTCGTGCTGGTCAACCTCATCAACCTGACCAACGTCAAGCTGTTCGGCGAGGCCGAGTTCTGGTTCGCGATGATCAAGGTCAGCGCGGTGGTCGGCATGATCCTGCTCGGTTGCTGGCTGCTGTTCTCCGGCCACGGCGGCGAGCAGGCGAGCGTGAGCAACCTGTGGAGCCACGGCGGCTTCTTCCCCAACGGCGCCAGCGGGCTGGTGATGGCCATGGCCTTCATCATGTTCTCCTTCGGCGGCCTGGAGATGCTCGGCTTCACCGCCGCCGAGGCCGACCAGCCGAAGACGGTGATCCCCAAGGCGATCAACCAGGTGCTCTGGCGCATCCTGATCTTCTACGTCGGCGCCCTGGCCGTGCTGCTCGCGCTGACGCCCTGGGACAGCCTGCTGCAGAGCATCAGCGCGGCCGGCGACGACTACAGCGGCAGCCCCTTCGTGAAAGTGTTCTCGCTGCTGGGCAGCGACACCGCCGCGCACATCCTCAACTTCGTGGTGCTCACCGCGGCGCTGTCGGTCTACAACAGCGGCACCTACTGCAACGGCCGCATGCTGGTCGGCCTGGCCGAGCAGGGCGACGCGCCCCGCGCCCTGGCGAAGGTGGACAAGCGCGGCGTGCCGGTGCGCGCGCTGCTGGTGTCGGCGCTGGTGACCTTCCTCGCGGTGGTGGTCAACTACGTGATCCCGCACCAGGCGCTGGAGCTGCTGATGTCGCTGGTGGTGGCGGCGCTGGTGATCAACTGGGCGATGATCAGCTACGCGCACCTGAAGTTCCGCCAGCGCATGGACCGCGATGGCGTGCGCACCGCCTTCCGCGCCATCTTCTACCCCTACGGCAACTGGCTGTGCCTGGCCTTCGTGCTATTCATCCTCGGGGTGATGGCGATGATCCCGGGCATCCAGGTCTCGGTGTACGTGATCCCGCTGTGGCTGCTGGTGATGTTCGCCTGCTACCGCCTCAAGCGCTCGCGCGCCGCGCAGCCGGCGCTGGCCCTGGCCGAATGAGGGCGAGCCGCGCGCCCGACTTTTCGCCGGGGCGCGCGGCGTTGCCGCCGGCGGCGAACCTTGGCTAGAGTGTCCTGGCCATTTTTCGTCAGAGGGACACCCATGAAAAAAGCATTCTGGCTACTGGCCGCCGCCGTTCCCGTGCTGCTGGTCGCCTGCGGCGGCGAGGAGAAGAAGGCGCCGCCGGTGGACGCGCTGGTCCTGCCGGGCGACGCCAAGCTGGATTCGCGCAGCGTCGACTACAAGTGCGACGACGGCCGCAAGTTCAGCGTCCAGTACCTGAACAAGGGCGACAACCACCTGGCGGTGGTGCCGGTGAGCGACAGCGCCAACCTGGTGTTCAGCAACGTCATCTCGGCCTCCGGCGCCAAGTACGCCGCCGGCCAGTACATCTGGTGGACCAAGGGCGAGGAAGCCACCCTGTACAAGGACTGGAAGGGCGGCGAGCCCGCCGACGGGGTTTCCTGCAAGGAGCGCTGAGTTCGTCGCGATGAAGAAAGCCCGGCCTGTGCCGGGCTTTTTCATTGGTGAGGGCTGATGGGTATCGCTTCGCTCAACCCATCCTACAGACAGCGCCGGGTTGCTCTTCCGCTCTTCGTAGGAGCGAGCTTGCTCGCGAACGGGCCCTGCAGCGGAGTGTGTTCGCGAGCAAGCTCGCTCCTACGAGAGGCCGTACCCGTACCGAGGCCCGAACCTCAGAAACTGAACTCCAGGTTCACCGTCGGCGTCGAGGTGCGGCTGCCGGTGCCGCCGTCCACGCCGAACTTGTTGTGCCAGTACTCGTAGCCCACGCCGAGCCAGAGGTTCGGCTGGCGCCTGGCGCCGGGCAGGGCCGCCACCATCAGCGAGGTGCGCACCAGCGTCTCGGCGGCGGTGTCCTTGTCGTTGTAGTCCTCGCCCTTCTCGCCGACGTGGTTGAGGAAGCCCTGGAACTTGGCCATGCGGTCGCCGAGTTGGAAGGGCTTCAGCCAGGTCAGGTTGAGCATGTAGGTGCCGTCGAAGGTGTGGTCCGGGTGCTTTGCGCCGGGCACGCCGAAGTGGTTCTTCTCGCGGTAGTACATCAGGCTCAGGTCGAGCACGCCGGCGCCGTTGAACTTCACCGTCGGGCCGATCACCAGGGCGCGCTTCTTCGCCGAGGCCAGGTTGTTGTTGCGGCTGGCGTCGAAGCCGAAGGTCAGCGCATGGTCCTTCACCAGGCCCTTGCCCAGCGGCACGTCGAACACCCGCGAGGCGTACAACTGGTGGCGGTACACCGCGTAGACCTCGCTACCGCCGTGGTCGGTGCCCTTGCGCGGGTCGCGGCTGTCGGAGAGGAACACGTCCAGGTGGAAGAAGTTGCTGCCGTAGCGGTAGCCGTCGGCGTGGCTGAAGCTGTAGATGCGCTTGGCGAACTTGTCCGGGTTGTTCGGGTTGGTGAACTGCTGGCCGTAGCGGAAGCCCAGCGTGTTGCTGGTCCACTCGAAGAAGCGGTCGTCGTCGGCGAAGGCCGCGTCCAGGGGGAGGCCGGCCAACAGGGCGGCGCTCAGGGCGATACGGCTGCCGGTGCTCAGGCGGCGGGACGTACGCGGGTGTTGGCGGACGGCGCTGGGCGCCGGCACGGATGATACCGGGCGGAACATGCTGCACCTCGATCTTGTTGTTGTTATGGGGCCGGTTGCCGCGTGACTGCCCGCGGCCGGACAGGGACGGTTCTAAAGGTCTGTTGGATTCATTGCAAGAGATTTTTGTATACACAAGTGTATTCAAAAATTGATCCACAAGTCAGGAATCGGCCTTGCGCCGCGGCGGGCTGCGTTCTGTGCCTGCTGGCGATTGCGCGTTATGCTGTGCTTTCCCTCCGTCCGAATTCCCCGCCATGCTCGTCATCTCCAACGCCGTGCAGATCCCCGACGCCGAAATCGAGCTGAGTGCCATCCGCGCCCAGGGCGCCGGCGGGCAGAACGTCAACAAGGTGTCCAGCGCGGTGCACCTGCGCTTCGACATCCGCGCCTCGTCGCTGCCGGATTTCTACAAGGAGCGCCTGCTGGCGCTGAGCGACCAGCGCATCAGCGGCGACGGCGTGGTGGTGATCAAGGCCCAGCAGTACCGCACCCAGGAGCAGAACCGCGAGGATGCGCTGGAGCGCCTGGCCGAGCTGATCCGCTCGGCGGCCACGGTGCAGAAGAAGCGCAAGCCGACGCGGCCGACCCTCGGCTCCAAGACCCGCCGCCTGGAGGGCAAGAGCAAGCGCGGGGCGATCAAGGCCGGGCGCGGCAAGGTGGATTACTGAAAGGGGCTACCGGCTTCGTAGGATGGGACGAGCGAAGCGACTCCCATCGATGGGTATCGCTGCGCTCAACGCCATCCTACATGACCGGTGCAGTGGCCCTGGCGCTGCGCCAACTGGACAGCAGCACCAGCGTGGCCAGCAGGATGAGCACGCCGGCATAGCCGTTGGTGGTGGGGACCAGGCCATAGCGCTGGGTGGCGGCCCCCGCCAGCACCGCCGGCAGGCTGAAGGCCAGGTAGCTGAGCACGTAGAAGCCGGCCATCAACCCGCCGCGTTCGTGGGCATGGGCCAGCGGCACCACCGCGCGCAGGGCGCCGAGGAAGCCGCCGCCGAAGCCCAGCCCGGCCACCGCGGTGCCGAGGAAGAACAGCCAGGCGCTGCCGCTGTCGATGCCCAGCAGGGTCAGCAGCAGGCCGCCGACCAGGGCCAGGCCGCCGCGCCGCAGGATGAGCGGCGCCGCGCCGTGGCGCAGGGCGAAGATCGCCAGGGCGCCGCAGGCGGTCAGCAGGAACACCAGCACGCCGCCGGTGAGCGGCGCCTGCAGGCCGCTGACCTGGCGCGCCAGGCTCGGCCCCAGCGACAGGTAGAACCCACCCAGGGCCCAGAGGCTGGCATTGAGCGGCGCCACGCTCCAGAAGGCGCGGCGCGCCTGGGGCGGGATGCGGATGCGCGGGCGCAGCGAAGCCAGCGCGCCCGGCTGCGGGCTGACGCTCTCCGGCAGGCGCCACAGCAGCACCAGGCAGAGCGCGAACAGGCCGAACAACACCCGGTACACCAGGTGCAGCGGCTCGCCGGCGAACTGCACCAGGGCGCTGCTGCCCAGGGCGCCCAGGGCCAGGCCGAGCATGGGCGCGATACTGTTGACCAGCGGGCCGCGCTCGCGGTCGAAGTCCAGCAGGGCGGCGCCCAGCACGCTGGTGGCAAGGCCGGTGGCGAAGCCCTGCAGCAGGCGCGCCAGGATCAGCGCCTGGACGGAGTCTGCGGCCAGGAACACCGCCATCGCCAGCAACTCGATGAGCAGCGCGGCGCGGATCAGCGGGCGGCGGCCGAGGTGGTCGGACAGCGAGCCGAACACCAGCAGCGCCAACAGCAGGCCGCCGGCGTAGATGCTGAACACCAGCGTCAGCAGCGTGGGCGAGAAGCCCCAGGTCTCGCGGTACAGCGCATACAGCGGGGTGGGCGCGCTGGCGGCGGCGAGAAAGCCCATGAGGATGGCGCCGAGCAACACGCTGGCAGCCCGCGGGGACAGGCCGGGGCGGCGCTCGCTCGTGCTTTTGGGTAAGGTGGCTGTCATGGTTGGCCTCGCAAAGGCTAAGATTTAGCTTTTGCGAGATGCTGGACCTGTTTCGGCACAAAAGCAAATTCTTTGCGTTAGGGTGATTATGGCGATCAATCAGGGCGCGCGGCCGGGGGGCCGCAGTGCGAGGGTGCAGGCCTCGGTGCACAAGGCGGTGACGGAACTGCTGGAGGAACGCGAACGCGGCGAACTGACGGTGCCGCTGATCGCTTCCCGCGCAGGGGTGACGCCCTCGACCATCTACCGGCGCTGGGGCGACCTCAACGAACTGCTGGGCGACGTCGCTCTGCAGCGCATCCGCCCGGACGCCGAACCGGCGGACACCGGCAGCCTGCGCGGCGACCTGCGCGCCTGGGGCGAGCAGTACATGGAAGAAACCGCCTCGGTGCCCGGCCGCGCCGTGGTGCTCGACCTGCTGGCCGCCGGCGGCGGCTGCTCCGGCCGCTGCCTGGAGATCGCCCGCGGCCAGTTCGAATGCATCCTCGCTCGCGCAGCCAAACGCGGCGAGGCGCTTCCCGCGGTGGACCGAATCGTCGACCGGCTGATGGCGCCGCTGGTCTACCGCATCCTGTTCTCCAGCGAGGAACTGGGCGCCGACTACCTCGAGCGCCTGCTGGACGTCACCCTCGAAGGCCTCTAGCGCGCGCTTTCCAGCGCGACGGCCCAGGCCTGCAGGGCATCGCGGGCTGCGAGGGCGATCTGCTCGTCGCTGCGCCCGGCGAACTGGCGCTCCACGGCGTCGGCGGCGATCAGCCCGGCCACCGTCGGCACGCCCACGGCGTCGGTGAGGTCCAGCCATTCGCCCCAGCTGGCCGGGCTGTCGTACCAGCGCAGGTAGCCCGAGGGCGAGCGTGGCCACCAGCGCCGCTCGAACTGCAGCACCACCTTCTCCAGGCGGCCCATGCCCAGGTGGGCCAGGGCATCCTGCTGCGCCGCCGGCAGCGCCGGGGTGAAGCGCAGCGTCTTGAGCACGCCCAGCGGCACGCTGCAAATGCAGAAGTCGCCGCGCTCGTCGTTCACCCGCACCTGCTCGCTCGACCAATCGATGTGCGTCACCGGTTGGCCCAGGCGGATGTCCAGGCCCTGCGCCAGGTGCGCGATCAACTGGCCATAGCCGCCGGGGAGGAAACGGTCGCCGTTGCCGACGCCTTCCTCGTCCAGGGCGTCCACCGAGAGCTGCGCCAGCGGCAGGCAGGCTTCGAGGACGAGGTTGGCGTCGATGGCGAAACCTGTGGCGCGGGCCTGCGCGGTGTCCAGGTCGGCCAGGTAGCGCTCGACGGCCTCGGCCAGCGGCAGTTGCCGGTCCAGCCCGTTGCGCAGAGCCTGCCAGGCCGCGTCTATGTCCGGCAGCGGACCGTCGCAGGCGGCGGCCAGTGGTCGGGCGAAGTCGGTTTCCACCAGCGCCAGGTCCAGCGCCAGCGCCTCATGGGCCAGGGCGTTGTCGGCGAACTGCTGCAGCCAGGCGGCGCCGACGTCCACGGTGGCCTCGCCCAGGCGGATGCTGTGGGTGCGCCCGCCGATGCGCTCGCGGGCCTCCAGCACCACGCAGTCGACGCCTTGCTCGCGCAGGCGCCGCGCGGCGGCCAGGCCGGCGCATCCGGCGCCGATGACGATCACCCGGCGGGCGCCCGCGCGCAGGGCCAGTTCGGCGGCGCGCAGGCCGTCGTCCCAGGCGCCGTGGGTCATGGCCGGCGCCCGCGGGTTGCAGGCTTCGCCGGCGAGCACCAGGCGGCCGTCCAGGCAGGCGCCGAGGGTGGCGCGGTGCGTGGGCTTGCCGCCGGGCAGCAGGGCGCTGTAGGCGCCGAGGCTGAAGGGGTCGTCGCTCCAGTGGGTGACGTGCCAGGCGATGGGGCGGTGCATGGGGGCTGTCCTTGGCCAAGTCGAAGGGCTTCCGATCTTGGACGCCCCCGGCTGCGCGCACAAGGCGCCGCGCTTCAGGCGTGGCTCAGGCGGATAACCAGGCGGGCGATGGACACGCCGCTGAACAGCACCACGAACAGCCGCAGGGTCTGCATGGCCAGCACCAGGCCGACGTCGGAGTGGGTATCCACCGCGATGATCGCCATGGCGTCCAGGCCGCCGGGGCTGGTGGCCAGGTAGAGGGACAGGAAGTCCATGCCGGTGATGGCCGCCAGGGCCCAGGCGAAGAGCGCGCAGGCGAGGATCAGGCCGAGGGCGCTGACCAGCATGGCCGGCAGGTGGCGGCCGACGTAGGCCAGGCTGTCGCGGTCGAAGCGCAGGCCGATGTAGCAGCCGATCACTCCGTAGGCCAGCACCAGCAGCCAGTGCGGCAGGGTTATCTGCAGCAGTCCGCCCAGTTGCAGCGCGGCGCCGGCCACCAGCGGCACCAGCAACGGGCCGGCCGGCAGGCGCGCGCCCAGGCTGACGCCGACGAAGATCAGCAGCAGGCAGTTGACCAGGTCGGGCAGGTGGCCGGCGTCGTTCAGCGGCGTGCTGTGGGCCGCCGAGCCGCCGCCTTCCAGGCCCAGCAGGCGGCCGACCAGGGCGCCGGCCATGACCACGCAGACCACCCGCACGTACTGCATGGTCGCCACCACCCGCGGATCGGCGCCGTGGGATTCGGCCATCGCCACCATGGCCGCCGCGCCGCCGGGCGCGGTGCCCCAGGCGGCGGTGCTGCCGGGGATGCCGCCGAAACGCACCATGGCGTAGCTGACCAGGGCGCTGAGCAGCAGGGTGAGCAGGGTGGCGCAGAGCATCAGCGGCCAGGACGCGGCCATGGCCTGCAGCACCGACCAGTTGATGGCGTGGGCCACCAGCAGGCCGATGCAGCCCTGGCTGAGGCGGAAGGCCTGGCGCGGCAGGCGGATGCCGGCGCCGCCGACGCCGAAGGCGATGGCCACCAGCATGGGGCCGAGGAACAGCGCGGCGGGGATGCCCAGCCAGGCGAGCAGCTGCCCGGCGCCGCCGGCCGCCAGGATCAGGGCCGGCCACTGCAGGCTGGCGGGGATACGGCTGAGGCTCTGGGCTTGAGGGCTGGACACGCGAAGGCTCCCGACTGCGGACAACGGGGAAAATTATCGATAGCGCAATCCATCAAGTCCATTTTCTAATAGTCATGAATTCATTCCTGAAATCTATCGGTGGCCGCCATGGACCTGCGCGATCTCGCCTACTTCGAAACCATCGCCGAACTCGGCCACCTGGGCCGCGCGGCGGACCGCCTGGGGCGTAGCCAGCCGGCGCTGACCAAGAGCATCCAGCGCCTGGAGCAGTCCCTGGGCGCCAGCCTGTTCCAGCGCGAGGGCCGGCGCATCCGCCTGACCCCGGCCGGCGAGCTGATGCTGCAGCGCGCCCGCCAGCTGCGCCAGGACATCGAGGAGACGCGCCGCGAGGTACGCGACTTCGCCAGCGGCCTGGTGGGCAACATCCGCCTGGGCTGCGCCGCGACCATGGCCGAGTACCTGCTGCCGCCGCTGGTGGAGGAACTCTTGCAGCGCGCCCCGGAAGTGACCATCAGCCTGTCCCTGGGCCAGGACGACGTATTGCGCGAGGCCCTGCGCGGCGGGCGCCTGGACATGGCGATCTGTTCGCGCATCCTCGACGACGCGCACCTGGTCAGCGAGCCGCTGCTGCAGGACCAGGTGGTGGTGGTGGCCAGCCGCGAGCACCCGCTGTTCGACGGCCCGGTGGCCATCGCCGACCTGTGCCGCTACCGCTGGGTGCTGCCGGCGCCCGGGGTGTCGTCGCGGCGCTGGATGGACGCCACCTTCCAGGCCCACGGCCTGCCGCCGCCGCGGGTGCAGATCGAGACCAACGCCATTCCCATGCTGCCCAACCTGATCGCCCGCACCCGGCTGCTCAGCTTCGTTGCCCGCGAAACGCTGGACGGCGGGTTGCATGGGATGAGCCAGCTGCGCGAGGTGAGGCTGGCGGAAACCACCTTGACGCGGACCATGGGCCTGGCGGTGCGGGAGGGGGCCTATCTGTCGCCGGCGGCGCAGTTGCTGCGGGGGATGTTGCGGGAGCATGCGGGGGTGTGAGATGGGCTTTTCGTAGGAGCGAGCTTGCTCGCGAACAAGCTCCCCGGTGACTCCGCTGCCGGGCCCACCTCTGTTCCCTCTCCCTAACCCTCTCCCTGAAGGGAGAGGGGACCGTTGGGCAGAAACGGAGACCATGGCGTTAGCCGGAAACGAAGTTGCAGGTTGAAGCCATTCCTATCCCCAGGCACGGACAAGCCCCCTCTCCCTTCAGGGAGAGGGCTGGGGAGAGGGTACGGAGTTCACCGCAAACACCGTAGCTACCGGGAAACACCCTTCGCGAGCAAGCTCGCTCCTACGAAAAGCAGAAAAGCAGAAAAGCAGAAAAGCAGAAAAGCAGAAAAGCAGTGAAGCAGCGAAGCAGCGAAGCAGCGCCTCTCACCGAGCCGGCACCTCACCCACCACCGTAGTCCGATACATCTCACGCCGCATCCCATGGTAGTCCGACACCGGGTAGTGCCAGGTGCTGCGGTTGTCCCAGATCGCCAGGGTGCCCTGGCTCCAGCGCATGCGGCAGGTGAAGGCCGGTTGGGTGGCAATGCTATAGAGGTAGTCCAGCAGCGGCTGCGCCTCGGCCGGGCGCATGCCCTTGATGCCGCTGGTGTAGGCCGGGTTGACGAAGAGTATTTTCTTGCCGGTTTCCGGGTGGCGCGTCACCAGCGGGTGCGAGCGGGTCTCGCCGTCGGCGTTGCCGTAGCGCACCGCCATGTTCTCCATCAGCTCGTTGTGCTTGGCCTCGGCGCCGTAGGCGCGTTCCGGGCTGTGGATGGCGTCCAGGCTCTCCAGCTGCGCGCGCAGCTTGGGCGACAGCCATTCGTAGGCCAGCGCCAGGTTGGCGTAGAGGGTGTCGCCGCCGAACGGCGGGATGTCGTGGCCGTAGAGCAGGGTGAAGGCCGGCGGGCGCTCCTGGAACGACCAGTCGCTGTGCCAGGCGCCGCCGAACACCACCGGCGTCTTCTCGTCGGCCTCCTTGACCACCCGCACCACGTGGGGATGGTCGGGCAGGCCTTGCACGTAGGGCTCGCGGCCGAACTCGCCGAAGCGCAGGGTGACCGCCTCCAGGTCCTCGACGCCCAGCGACTGCCCGCGGATGAACAGCACCTTGTGCGCCAGCAGCGCCTGGCGCAGCTCGGCGAAGCCTTCCTCGCCCAGGCTGCGCAGGTCGACGCCGCTGACGTCCGCGCCTATGGCGCCGGTGGCCGGGAGTATCTGGAAGTGGCGGTAGCCGGCGGCGCGGTTCTGGCTCGGCAAGGCGTAGAAGAACTCGAACATGGGGTGCCCTCTTGTTGGTGTTGTCGGCCTGTTGAGGATGGTCGCCGTGGCGCACTTGCGCCATGATGATCGGCGCCAGAAATTGATGATTCCCGCTACTTGCAGGAGGCCCCATGGACTGGCGACAGACCCGTGACATCACCGGCGTGCGCCACCTGCTCGACTGCGCCCGCAGCGAGGGCCTGGCCGCGGAGGCCTGCCTGGTGGGCAGCGCCATCGAGCCGCGCGAGCTGTCTGGGCGCCACGCGCAGATCCAGGCCTGGCAGGAGCTGGCGGTGATCCGCAACCTGCTGCAACAGGGCGCTCGTCCTGGCCTGGGCTTCGCCGCCGGGCGCCGCTACCACCTCACTTCGCTGGGGCTGCTGGGCTTCACCATGCTCGCCTGCCGCAGCCTGCGGGAAGCCTTCGAGACCTTCGGCCGCTACCAGAGCCTGGCCCTGACGCTCTGCCCGGTGAGCCGCGAGGCCGAGCCGCGCGGGCACTGGATGATTTTCGACGACCAGGTGCTGCCGCCGGACGCCCGCGCCTTCGTGGTCGAGCGCGGCATCGCCGGCTGCCTGCAACTGGCCGGCGAACTGCTGCAGCGCCCGGTGCAGCCGCTGGCGCTGGAGCTGCGCGCCGAGGCGCCGGCCGACCTCGACGCCTACGCCCGCGCCTGGCCGTACCCGGTGCGCTTCGGCGCCCCGCGCAATGCCCTGCTGTTCGCCCGCGCCGACCTGGAGGCCAGCCTGCCGCAGGCCAACCCGGACAGCCGCAGCAGCGGCGAGCAACTGTGCGAGAAGCTCTGCGAGGAACTGGCGCTGCCCCTGGCCGCCACGCCCACCGCGCGGGCGGTGCAGCGCCTGCTGGTGCGCGATGCCGCGAGCCTGCCGGGCTGCCGCGAGGTGGCGCAGCGCCTGGGGCTTTCCGAACGCACCCTGCAGCGCCGCCTGGCCGCCGAAGGGCAGCGCTTCCAGCCGCTGAGCGACGGCATCCGCCTGCGCCTGGCCGAGCGCCTGCTGCTGGAGTCGCGCATGGACCTGAACGGCGTCGCCCAGTGCCTGGGTTATGCCGAGGCGGCCAGCTTCTGCCGGGCCTTCCAGCGCTGGACCGGGACCACCCCGGGGCGCTGGAAGCGCCAGGCCGGGCCGCTGTCGCCGCGCTGAACGCGGGCAAAAAAAGACCGGCCAGCGGCCGGTCGAGCGAGGGTGGAAATAGTTTTCAGGCGCAGACCGCGGCGATGGCCCTGGCCAGGTCGCCCAGGCGGCTGGCGTCCAGCCCGGCGACGTTGGCGCGGCCGCTGCCGACCAGGTACACGCTGTGTTCCTCGCGCAGGCGGCGCACCTGGTCCGGGCTCAGGCCGGTGTAGGAGAACATGCCGCGCTGGATGGCGATGTGCGCGAAACGCTCGGCCAGGCCGTGGGGCTGCAGCGCCTCGACCAGGCCCAGGCGCAGCCCGGCGATGCGCGTGCGCATGGTGGTCACTTCCTCCAGCCACACTTGCTTGAGGTCGCGGTCGCCGAGAATGGTCGCCACCACCTCGGCGCCATGGGCCGGCGGCGTGGACCAGAGATTGCGCGCCAGGCTGGCCAGCTGGCTGCGCACGTTGCCCAGTTGCTCGGCGTTGGCGGCGCAGACGATCAGCGCGCCGACGCGGTCGCGGTAGAGGCCGAAGTTCTTCGAGCAGGAGCTGGTCACCAGCAATTCCGGCAGGCTCTCGGCGAACAGCCGCACGGCGCGGGCGTCTTCCTCCAGGCCGTCGCCGAAGCCCTGGTAGGCGAAGTCGATCAGCGGCAGCAGCTCGCGGCGGCGCACCACTTCCAGCACTTTCTGCCAGTCGTTGTAGGCCAGGTCGAAGCCGCTGGGGTTGTGGCAGCAGGCGTGCAGCAGCACCACGTCGCCGTGGGGCACCTGTTCCAGGGTGGCGAGCATGCCTTCCACGTCGAGGTGGTTGTCGGCGCCGACGTAGGGGTAGTGGTGCACCTTCAGGCCGGCGGCGGCGAACAGCGTCTCGTGGATCGGCCAGGTCGGGTCGCTCACCCAGATGCCGCGGCCGGGCAGGCAGCGGGCGATGAAGTCCGCGGCCAGGCGCAGGGCGCCGGTGCCGCCGGGCGTCTGGCTGGCGTCGGCGCGCTGGCTGGCCAGCAGCGGCGAGTCGCTGCCCAGCACCAGTTCGCACAGGCGCGCGGCGAACAGCGCATCGCCGTGGCCGCCGACGTAGCTCTTGGTGGTCTCGTGCTCCACCAGGCGCTGCTCGGCCAGCTTCACCGCGCGGGGGATCGGCGTCAGGCCCTGGGCGTCCTTGTAGACGCCCACGCCCAGGTCCAGCCTGGCCGGGTTGGGGTCGGCGCGGTAGGCGTCGAGCAGGCCGAGGATGGGGTCGCCCGGCACGCGCGGGATGGGGGCGAAGTGGTTCATTTGCGGCCTTCGGCGACCTTGGCCAGCTCGTCGGTGCGCGCGGCCATGATGAAGTCGTTGCGGTGCAGGCCCTTGAGCTCGTGGCTCCACCAGGTGACGGTGACCTTGCCCCACTGGGTGAGCAGGTCCGGGTGGTGGCCTTCTTCCTCGGCGATGGCGCCAACGGCATTGGTGAAGGTCAGGGCGTGGCGGAAGTTCTTGAACAGGTACACGCGCTCCAGCTCCATGTGGCCGTCGCGGACCTCGATGTTCCAGTCCGGGATCTGCTTGATCAGGGTCGCCAGTTCCTCGTCGGAGACGTGGGGCGCGTCGGCGCGGCAGGCTTCGCAATGGGCTTGGTTGAGGGCGGTCATGGGGTTCTCCTTGTAGGGTTCGTCACGCAAGACATTGAGCTTAGGAGTGTAGGAGCGAGCTTGCTCGCGAACCGCATGGCACTGCGTTTGTTCGCGAGCAAGCTCGCTCCTACGAAAAGATGTCGGGCAGGCCTCGGGGCTCAGGCTGCCTGCTTCGGCGGGAACTTGGGCGCGTGCAGGCCCAGCTGCATGGCCTGGCGGACCAGCGCCATGATGTCCTGGTGGGCCAGTTCGAACAGGCGCTTGAGTTCCGGCAGCACGAAGTACAGCGGCTGCAGGATGTCGATGCGGTAGGGCGTGCGCATGGCCTCCACGGGGTCGAAGGCCTGGTGCTCGGGCTCGCCGGAGAGGCTGTAGACGGTCTCCTTCGGCGAGGAGAGGATGCCGCCGCCGTAGATGCGCCGGCCCTGCGGGGTGTCGAGCAGGCCGAACTCGATGGTCATCCAGTACAGCCGCGCCAGGTACACGCGTTCTTCCTTGCTGGCGGCCAGGCCGAGCTTGCCGTAGGTGTGGGTGAATTCGGCGAACCAGGGGTTGGTCAGCAGCGGGCAGTGGCCGAAGATCTCGTGGAAGATGTCCGGTTCCTGCAGGTAGTCCAGTTCTTCCGGGGTGCGGATGAAGGTGGCCACCGGGAACTGCTGGCTGGCCAGCAATTCGAAGAAGGTCTGGAAGGGAATCAGCGCCGGGACGCGGGCCACGCGCCAGCCGGTGGTGGCCTGGAGCACCTTGTTGATCTCGCCCAGTTGCGGGATGCGCTCGTGGGGCAGGGCGAGCTGCTCGATGCCGTCCAGGTATTCCTGGCAGGCGCGGCCTTCGATCACCTTGAGCTGGCGGGTGATCAGGGTGTTCCAGACCTGGTGCTCGGTTTCGGGGTAGTGGATGAAACCGTCTTCGTCAGGTTGGCGGGCCACGTACTGCGTTGTCTTCATGGGTCCTCCGGCTTCGAGGCCTTTGTTGTTTTGATGCCTCATCAATAGCCGCGTCGGCGTGCCCATGCAGCCCCCGTGGGCCTTGGGCGAGCGCTGCAAATCCCCTTCGCCCGTAAAGAAAAGATTACGAATCTCGCCGAATCGCGAGTCATCGGCTTGCTGCTGGCGTCAGCTGTCACATATTCTTGACGGAAATTTCCGCCTTGCCGGCGAAACCCGGCCGGGTACCGCCCCGCACAACGACAATCTCCGGGCTCGCCATGCGTATCAAAGTCCACTGCCAGAACCGCGTCGGCATCCTGCGCGACATCCTCAACCTGCTGGTCGACTACGGCATCAACGTCAACCGCGGCGAGGTCGGCGGCGAGCAGGGCAACGCCATCTACCTGCTCTGCCCGAACCTGATCAACCTGCAGTTCCAGTCGCTCAAGCCCAAGCTGGAGGTCATTCCCGGGGTGTTCGGCGTCAAGCGCGTCGGCCTGATGCCCAGCGAGCGCCGCCATCTGGAGCTGAACGCGCTGCTGGCGGCGCTGGACTTCCCGGTGCTGTCCATCGACATGGCCGGACAGATAGTCGCCGGCAACCGCGCCGCCGCGCAGCTGCTCGGGGTGCGCGTCGACGAGGTGCCGGGCATTCCCCTGGCGCGCTACGCCGAGGACCTCGACCTGCCGGAACTGGTGCGCGCCAACAAGGCGCGGATCAACGGCCTGCGGGTGAAGATCAAGGGCGACGTGTTCCTCGCCGACATCGCCCCGCTGCAATCCGAACACGACGAAAGCGAGGCCCTGGCCGGCGCCGTGCTCACCCTGCACCGCGCCGACCGCGTGGGTGAGCGCATCTACAACGTGCGCAAGCACGAGCTGCGTGGCTTCGACAGCATCTTCCAGAGCTCGCGGGTGATGGCCGCGGTGGTGCGCGAGGCCAGGCGCATGGCGCCGCTGGACGCGCCGCTGCTGATCGAGGGCGAGACCGGCACCGGCAAGGAACTGCTGGCCCGCGCCTGCCACCTGGCCAGCCCGCGCGGCCAGGCGCCGTTCATGGCGCTGAACTGCGCCGGGCTGCCGGAATCCATGGCCGAGACCGAGCTGTTCGGCTACGGCCCCGGCGCCTTCGAGGGCGCGCGCCCGGAAGGCAAGCTCGGCCTGCTGGAGCTGACCGCCGGCGGCACCCTGTTCCTCGACGGCGTCGGCGAGATGAGCCCGCGCCTGCAGGCCAAGCTGCTGCGCTTCCTGCAGGACGGCTGCTTCCGCCGGGTGGGCAGCGACGAGGAGGTGTACCTGGACGTGCGGGTGATCTGCGCCACCCAGGTGGACCTGTCCGAACTGTGCGCCAAGGGCGAGTTCCGCCAGGACCTGTACCACCGCCTCAACGTGCTCTCGCTGCACATCCCGCCGCTGCGCGAATGCCTCGACGGCCTGACGCCGCTGGTGGAGCACTTCCTCGACCAGGCCAGCCGGCAGATCGGCTGCCCGCTGCCGCAGTTGGCGCCCCAGGCCATGGACCGCCTGGGCCGCTACCACTGGCCGGGCAACGTGCGCCAGTTGGAGAACGTGCTGTTCCAGGCGGTGTCGCTGTGCGAGGGCGGCACCATCAAGGTCGAGCACATCCGCCTGCCGGACTACGGCGCGCCGCACCCGCTGGGCGACTTCTCCCTGGAAGGCGGCCTCGACGCCATCGTCGGCCGCTTCGAACGCGCAGTGCTGGAGCGCCTGTACCGCGAGCACCCCAGCAGCCGGCTGCTGGGCAAGCGTCTGGGTGTCTCGCACACCACCATCGCCAACAAGCTGCGCCAGCATGGGTTGGGGCAGGGCGGGGAGTCCTGACATCGGGGCTCCGCGCCTGGTCCGGGCTCCGCCCCTGTAGGAGCGAGCTTGCTCGCGAACCCGGATTCCCGGCCGACTCCAGACCATCCGCCCACACCGAACAGCCCCCTCTCCCGCTTGTGGGAGAGGGTTGGGGAGAGGGCGATCCAGGCCTTTGCTTCGACGTCATGGTGTCGCGGGCCATGTCCGCGATCGCGGATGAATCCGCTCCTACACCCGTGCCCGACCGTAGGGCGGATAACCGTTCGCGGTTATCCGCCGTTGGCCGTGACGTCGGTCAAACGGCGGATAACGCCGTAGGCGTTGTGCGCCCTACGGGTTGTCCCGTGCCGCCGTAGGATGGTGTTGAGCGAAGCGATACCCATCGCCACAACCGCATGGGTTTCGCAAGCTCAACCCATCCTACGAGAAGCCGTGCCCGCCGGTATGGCAGGAGCGGACTCCGTCCGCGATCACCGACACACGCCAGCCGGATCGCGAATAAGATCCGCTCGGTTTGCCTCTTTGCACCGTGCCTCCCTGTAGGAGCGGACCCTGCCCGCGAATCGCGCGCAGGGCGCGCTCCTACATGGGAATGGTGTGGATGGGGATCGCGTAGGAGCGGACTTCGTCCGCGATAGACCCCCGCCGGTGGATGATGTCACCAGGTCTTTACCCGCTGCCCCTTCACGCAGGCGCGCACCTCGTCGTCGATCAGGTTCCCCGGCTTGATGCACTCGGCCAGGCTCCGTGAGCTGTCGGTGTACTTCATGGGCTGGGCCGTGACCTGGTCGGCCGGGCGCTCCAGGCCCAGGCGGCCGAGCAGGGCGTGCCAGCGCGCCTCGCCCCACTGGCGGCTGGCAGGGTTCTGCCAGAGGGCGCCGGCGCCGATCGCCAGCGCCACCAGCAGGGCCAGTTGCAGCAAATGCCTGAACGCCCGGCGTAGGTGCCACTGCCGCCGGCGCGGCGGTGGTTCGCCGGGCTGGCCGGGGTTCTTCAGGTTCTGCCAGTACCAGTCGCGGTCTTTCTCGGCCATGTCTCGCGGTCCGTCGGGGGAATCCGCGAAGGGTAGCGCCCGGCTCAGCTGCCGGAAAGCAGGCGGCGGGCCAGGCGTTCGTTGCCGGTGAGGTCGGCCAGGTGCTGCAGCTGGTTGTTCTCGTAGGCCTGGTTGAAGGTCGCCACGTCCAGCGCCAGGACCTTGCGGAAGGCCGTCAGCGCCTCGGCGCCGGCCTGGCCGGCCACCTCTTCGCCGTAGCGGGCGATCAGGTCGAGCATGACCAGCGGGTAGCGCACCGGCAGGCCGATGCGCACGTGGATCAGGCCGATGTTCAGGCGCTTGAGCGCGTAGGTGTCGTCGTAGACGCCGCCGAACAGTTCGCAGAACCAGGTGGCCAGGGATTCCCCCAGGCGCTTCTGGTCGGTGATGAACTCGCGGGTGGCCTCCTGGCTCAGCAGGCGTTGGTAGAAGTCCTCGATCAGCGCCGGGCTGGCGGCCTTCGCCTGTTCGGCAAGGCCTGCGAGCAGTGCGCATTCCCTGTCGGACAGGTTCAGCAGGGCGATCAGTTCATGAACGATGGCGGCGTCCTTGGTGGCCCAGGACAGGCGGTCTGCGTGCATGGGGGCTCCTCAGAGAATGCCGTCGAGCGTGGCGAGGCTGTCCGCCACTTCGAGGTTGATCAGGCCCACGTTGCTGTCGCGCGCGGCGACGATCGCCAGGCAGGCCTTGTCGCCGGCCAGGTGGATGAACACCCGGCCGTCCTCCGCCAGCAGGCTCAGCTCCTTCATCGCGCCGCTCTTGAGGGTTTCGCCGATGCGCCGGCCCACGCCCAGGGCGGCGGCGGCCATGGCTGCGATGCGCGCCGGCTCGATGCCATGGTCGCTGATGGCGTCGACGATGGGCATGCCGTCCAGGCTGCCGAGCAGCACCCCGCGGATGCTGGGGACCGACTGCCGGAGGCGGTCGAGTTCGGCTTGCAGGCGTTCTTGTCGGGTCATGGGGTTTCTCCGTGGTGGGGGTCGGGTGATGGGGCGTCGTTGGCCAGCAGCTGTACCAGGACATCGCAGGCGCTCTGCCGGTCGCGGGCGTCCGTGGCGATGACGCGCTGCGGTTGCAGGTCGAAGTAGGCGGCGACCTCGGCCGGCACCCAGGCCTGGTCGTCGGCGTCGCAGTGGGTGAGGGCGACGATGAAGGGCACCGGCTGCACGCTGGTGATCGCCTCGAGGATGCTGCGGGCCTGGCCGAACTGTTCCGGGTGGTCGGCGGCCAGCATCAGCACCAGGCCGTCGGCGCCTTCGCTGAGCAGTTCCCACATGAAGCTGAAGCGCTCCTGGCCGGGCGTGCCGAACAGATGGATGTCGGTGGCGTCCAGGGTGATCCGGCCGAAGTCCAGCGCCACCGTGGTGTTCGCCTTGCCGATGGCTTCGCTGCTGGGCACCTCGGTGTCGACGACGGGGATTTGCGAGAGGTTGCGGATCAGGGTGGTCTTGCCCGAGCCCACGGGCCCGGAGACGACGACCTTGATCGGATGTGCGCTGTCCTGGTTCATGGGCGGAAGAGCCTCTTCAGACGGCTGGCGAGGGTGGAATTGGCATGCCGGGTCGATACGCCGGCGCCCTCGTGGGCGCGCACCGGCCAGATTTTCTTGATCTCCCGCAGGTGCTGCAGGAATGCGCAGGTCTCGCGGACTTCCAGGTTCAGCGCCTGGGCCAGTTGCCGCGCGCTGCAGCCCTCGGTCAGCAGGGGCATGGCCCTGGCCAGGAAGGCGTCGAGCTCGGCCGGCAGCGTCACTGTGCGCCCGCGGATCAGCACGAAGCGCGTGTCCGGATGCACCGACGGCTCCGCCCGGGACGACGGCGCCAGGCTGGCGAGCACCTGGTCGATGGGCAGATGCCGGCCGGGTGTCGCTTCCGTGGGCGGAGTGGGTTCGAAGTGAAAGCTGGCGTTGCCGATCGACTGCAGGACGCGCTTGATCTCGCCCGGGTCGCCGATCGGCTGTTCGAGGCTCAGGCCGAGCAGCTGTTCGTTCTGCAGCCGCAGGCGGAGCCGCCTGCCGTCCGCTTCTTCAAGCGTCAGCTGGCCTGCGCGCTTGCCGATGACCGAGAGGACTTCCGCGAGCGGGAAGTCGGAGAGCTTGCCGAAAATTGCCAAACGAAATGTCCTCCAGGGCGGGGCGGGCGCCCTGTCCTGGAAGGGAGTCAGTGCGCGATTCGTGATGCGCCGAGATGATAATGGGAGGAATTGTTATGACATGCCCGTACTGCTTGTAGGTGATCTCCGAGGGGCGCTGTCGTTTGTGTAGAGTGCTAAGGCTGTTTCCTTCGGTCCCCCATGACCTGGCCGCGCGATGCCTGCGCCGCGTCAGGCCAGCCACGATCGGCGGTGCTTGAGGGCCATGCCCGCCGCCACCATATTGGTGCCCATGAACCGACTCGCCAGCAGCGCCACGCCCGCCGACGTCCTGCAGGGTTTCCACCCCGCCGTCGCCGCCTGGTTCGCCCGCCATTTCGCCGCGCCGACCCCGGCCCAGGTGTAGGCCTGGCCGTCGATCCGCGCCGGGCGCTCGACCCTGGTGGCCGCGCCCACCGGCTCCGGCAAGACCCTCACCGCCTTCCTCTCGGCCATCGACCAACTGGTGCGCGAGGGCCTGGCCAACGGCGGCGAGCTGCCGGACCGCACCTGCGTGGTCTACGTCTCGCCGCTCAAGGCGCTGTCCAACGACATCCGCATCAACCTGGAAGAACCCCTGGCCGGCATCCGCGCCGAGCTTGAGCGCCAGGGCCTGCCGGCCGTGGATATCCGCAGCGCGGTGCGCACCGGCGACACCAGCCAGGGCGAGCGCGAGGCCATGCGCCGGCGGCCGCCGCACATCCTGGTGACCACCCCGGAATCGCTCTACGTGCTGCTCGGCTCCGACTCCGGGCGGCAGATGCTGGCCGGTGCGCGCAGCGTCATCGTCGACGAAATCCATGCCCTGGCCGGCAGCAAGCGCGGCAGCCACCTGGCGCTGTCGCTGGAGCGCCTGCAGGCCTTGTGCGCCGAACCGCTGGTGCGCATCGGCCTGTCCGCCACGCAGAAGCCCATCGAGGCGGTGGCGCGGTTCCTCTGCGGCAACGCCGACTGCCGCATCGTCGACATCGGCTACAGCCGCGCCCGCGACCTGGGCATCGAAGTGCCGCCGGCGCCGCTGGAGGCGGTGATGTCCCACGAGGTCTGGGACAGCGTCTACGACCGCCTCGCCGCGCTGGCCGAGGAACACCGCACCACCCTGGTGTTCGTCAACACCCGCCGGCTGGCCGAGCGCATCACCCGCCACCTGGGCGAGCGCCTGGGGATAGACAAGGTCGCCGCGCACCACGGCAGCCTGTCCAAGGAACAGCGCCTGGGCGCCGAGCAGCGGCTCAAGGCCGGGCGCCTGAAGGTGCTGGTGGCCACCGCCTCGCTGGAGCTGGGCATCGACATCGGCGACGTCGAGCTGGTCTGCCAGGTCGCCTCGCCGCGTTCCATCGCCTCTTTCCTGCAGCGCGTCGGGCGTTCCGGGCACAGCGTCGGCGGCACGCCGAAAGGGCGGCTGTTCCCCACCTCCCGCGACGAACTGATCGAATGCGTGGCGCTGCTCGACAGCGTGCGCCGCGATGAACTGGACGCCCTGGCGATCCCCCGCGCGCCGCTGGACGTGCTGGCCCAGCAGATAGTCGCGGAAGTGGCCTGCCGCGAATGGCGCGAGGACGAGCTGTTCCAGCTGCTGAGCCACGCCCAGCCCTACGCCGACCTGCCGCGCGAGCGCTTCGACGCCGTGCTGCGCATGCTCGCCGAGGGCTACGCCAGCCGCAACGGCCAGCGCGGCGCCTACCTGCACCGCGACGGCGTCCACGGCCTGCTGCGTGGCCGGCGCGGCGCGCGGCTGACCGCGGTGACCTCCGGCGGCACCATTCCCGACGCCGGCGACTACCAGGTGCTGCTGGAGCCCCAGGGCCTGACCGTGGGCACGGTGAACGAGGACTTCGCCGTGGAAAGCCTGGCCGGCGACGTGTTCCAGCTGGGCAACGTCTCCTATCGCATCCTCCGCGTGGAGCCGGGCAAGGTGCGCGTCGAGGACGCCCAGGGCCTGCCGCCGAACATCCCGTTCTGGCTGGGCGAGGCGCCGGGGCGCAGCGACGAGTTGTCGGTGAGCGTGTCGCGCCTGCGCGAACGCCTGGACGTCCTGCTCGCCGAAGGGCAGGGCAGCGACGCCCCCCTGGCCCCGGCGCTGCGCTGGCTGGAGGACGAGCTGGGCCTGCAGGAAGCCGCGGCCCGGCAACTGGTGGAATACCTGGCCCGCGCCCGCGCCGCCCTTGGTGTGCTGCCGAGCCAGTCGGCGCTGGTGCTGGAGCGCTTCTTCGACGAATCCGGCGGCATGCAACTGGTGCTGCACTCGCCCTACGGCAGCCGTATCAACCGCGCCTGGGGCCTGGCTCTGCGCAAGCGCTTCTGCCGCACCTTCAACTTCGAGCTGCAGGCGGCGGCCACCGAGGACGCCATCATCCTCTCGCTGTCCACCAGCCACAGCTTCCCGCTGGACGAGGTGTGGCGCTATCTGAATTCGAAGAGCGCCGAGCACGTGCTGATCCAGGCCCTGCTCGACGCGCCGCTGTTCGGCGTGCGCTGGCGCTGGAACGCCACCACTTCGCTGGCCCTGCCGCGCTTCCGTGGCGGGCGCAAGGTGGCGCCGCAACTGCAGCGCATGCGCAGCGAGGACCTGCTGGCGGCGGTGTTCCCCGACCAGGTGGCGTGCCTGGAGAATATCGTCGGCGAGCGCGAGATTCCCGACCACCCGCTGGTGGCCCAGACCCTCGACGACTGCCTGCACGAAGCCATGGACTGCGAGGGTTGGCTGGCCCTGCTGCGGCGCATGGAGGCCGGCGAGGTGGCGCTGCACGCCCGCGACCTGCCGGCGCCTTCGCCGCTGGCGGCGGAAGTGCTGAGCGCCAGCCCCTACGCCTACCTCGACGACGCCCCGCTGGAAGAACGCCGCACCCAGGCCGTGCTGAGCCGGCGCTGGAGCGACCCGGAATCCGCCGACGACCTCGGCGCCCTCGATCCCGAGGCCATCGCCGCGGTGCGCGCCGAAGCCTGGCCCGAGGCCCGCGACGCCGACGAGATGCACGAGGCGCTGACCGGCCTGGGCTGCATCCTCGCCGAGGAAGCCCGCGCCAACCTGGGCTGGGAACTGCTGCTCGGGCGCCTGGCCAAGGCCGGGCGGGCGACGCGCCTGCGCAGCGGCGCGGCCGACCTCTGGGTGGCCGCCGAACGCCTCAGCCAGTTGCGGGCGGTCTATCCACAGGCACGGCTGGTGCCCGAGCTGGACCTGCCGCTGGCGTTGCAGGAAGGCTGGTCCGCCGAAGACGCGCGCCTGGAACTGCTGCGCGCGCGCCTGACCGGCTTCGGTCCGCGCACCCAGGCGCAACTGGCCATGGACCTCGGCCTGCCGCCTGCCGACATCGCCTTCGCCCTGGCCGGCCTGGAGCGCGAGGGCTACGTGCTGCGCGGCCGCTTCAGCCCCGGCATCGACGACGAGGAGTGGTGCGAGCGCCACCTGCTGGCACGCATCCACCGCTACACGGTGCGCCGCCTGCGCCGCGAGATCGAGCCGGTGGAGCGCGCCGACTTCATGCGCTTCCTGTTCGACTGGCAGCGCGTCTCCAGAACCACCCGGGCGCGCGGCGCCGAGGCCCTGGCCGGCGTGCTCAGCCAGCTGGAAGGCTTCCAGGCCGCCGCCGGGGCCTGGGAAAGCGACCTGCTGCCGGCGCGGGTGGCCGACTACGGCATCAACTGGTTGGACGACCTGTGCCGCGCCGGCCGCCTGGTCTGGGCGCGCCTGCCCAGCCGCGGCACGGCGCGCGGGCGCAGCGGCGCCGGGCCGCTGCGCAGCACGCCCATCGTCCTGCTGCCGCGCCGCCAGTTGCCGCTGTGGGGCGCGCTCTGCGCCGATGCGCCGGAGGCCGAGCTGTCCTCGAAGGCGCAGAAGGTGCTGCAGGCGTTGCAGGAGCAAGGAGCACTCTTCTTCGACGAACTCACCAGCGAGGCGCACCTGCTGCGCAGCGAACTGGAAATGGCCCTGGGCGAACTGGTGGCGGTGGGCCGGGTGAACGCCGACAGCTTCGCCGGCCTGCGCGCGCTGCTGTTGCCGGCGGCCAAGCGCAGCCGCCAGGAGCGCCGGGCGCGCACCCCGCTGTTCGGCATGGTCGACGCCGGCCGCTGGGCGCTGCTGCGCCGCCCGCGCAGCGAACTGATCGAAGGTCAGCCACCGCGCCTGCAGGCGGAAGTGCTGGAACTCGTGGCCATGACCCTGCTGCGCCGCTACGGCGTGGTCTGCTGGCGCGTGCTGGAGCGCGAAGCCGACTGGCTGCCGCCCTGGCGCGACCTGCTGCGCGTCTACCATCGCCTGGAAGCCCGCGGGGAAATCCGCGGCGGACGCTTCGTCGCCGGCCTCACCGGCGAACAGTTCGCCCTGCCCGAGGCCGTCGGCCTGCTGCGCGAAGTGCGCCGGCGCGAAAAGGACGGCGAATACCTGGTGCTCTCGGCGGTGGACCCGCTCAACCTCGCCGGCACCCTGCTGCCGGGCAGCAAGGTACCCGCAGTAGCCGGCAACCGCGTGCTCTACCGTGACGGCGCCGCCCTGGGCGCGCTCATCGCCGGCAAGCCGGTGCTCTGGGCGGAACTGCCGGCGGAGGAAGTGGCGAAGGTGCGGGAGCTATTGATCCGGCGCCTCTAGATGCATCTGCCAGAGAGGGCGTCCTGCGCGTAGGCAGGGTCCTCGATCGGGGTGGGATGTTTTTCTGATTTCAGGAGTGGCTAGGCGTTAACGTTCTTCGCCTGCCGCCATCGCTTGACTGGGGCCTCCACTGTTCATGGAGGACCCAAGCATGCGCCCCCGTCTAGTTCTGCATTGCCTGCTCCCAGGGTTGGGAGCCTTGTTAGCCAGCCAGGCCAGCCTGGCTGAATACCAGTGGCACGACGCGACGAGGACCGCCTGGCCCTCGGCCGAAGCGGCCTGCGAACAGGGCGAGGGCATCCGCCTGCTGCTCCAGAAGCGTGAGCAGAATCCCCGCCAGCAATGGCGCATCAACAACTATTCGCTCACCGACATCGGGGGTGAAGCCTTCTGCCGCTTCACGGTCGAACGCAAATTGTTCGGTCGCTGGCTTCCCGACACCTACCACTTCTCCTCCGTCTACCTTTCCGGCGGGCCGGACCTTTGCCCCAGCGGCGTGCTGGATGAAGGGGGCCAGTGCTGCGCGCAATGCCAGAGCAACGAATGCAATGACAGCAATCCCATCCTTGGCGCCACCGGGCAGAAGGTGCAGATCGAGGTCGACCTGAGCGTGCCCGGTTCGCGGCTGGGGTTCAGCCGCAATTACTGGAGCAGCCGCAACCAGGCCGGCGACCTTGGCGTCGGCTGGAACCATGGCTGGAACCAGCGCATCGCCAAGCTCACCGCCGACCGGCTCAAGGCCTATCGCGACGACGGCCGGGCAGTCGCTTTCACCCGCGTGGCGGGCAAGTGGACGGCTTCCGCCGACGAGCGACTCACGCTGGTCGAACTGCCCGAGCAGGGCGGCTGGAGCCTCACTGGCGCCGACGCCAGCGTCGAAACCTACGATGCGCTCGGACAGTTGAAGCGCTTCGACCCGGTGCTCGGCAGCAGCCTGCATTTCGCCCGGGATGCGGCTGGCCGGCTGGTCCGGATCAGCGATGCGGGCGGCCGCCAGATCACCCTCGGCTATGCCGGTGAACGGCTGGCGAACCTGCAGTTCGGCAACTGGAACATCAGCTACCGCTACGACGAGCGTGGCCGCCTCGCCAGCGTCCTGCGCGGCGACGAAGAACAGCACTACCACTACGAAGTCGCCGAACGCCCGCACCTGCTCACGGGGATCACCGACGCCCGCGGCCTGCGCTTCGCCACCTGGACCTATGACGGCCAGGGGCGCGCCACCTCCAGCAGCCATGCCGGCGAGAACGGCACCGTGCAATTCGCCTATCTCGATGCCAACCGCGTGCGGATCACCAACCCGCTGGGCAAGTCGACGCTCTACCACTACCAGACCTTCGACCAGCGCCGCCTGGTCACCCGCCGGGACGGCGAAGCCAGCGCCCACTGCCCGGCCGCCAGCCAGCAGGTCACCTACCTGGCCAATGGGCTGCCGGCCAGCCGAACCGACTGGAACGGCAACCTGACCACCCACCAGTACGACGAGCGCGGCCTGGAAGTCTCGCGCACCGAAGCGGCCGGCACGCCGCAGGCACGCACCATCACCACAACCTGGCATCCGACCTTCGCGCTGCCGCTGAGCGTCACCGAGCCGGGGCAGGTCACCCGCTACCAGTACGACAACCGTGGTCGCGTCATCGCGCAAACCACCGAAGCGCTTTGAGCAAGGAGGCTGACATGAAAACGAAATTATTCGGCGCCCTGTCCCTGGCGATATTGCTTGGGCACCCCGCCCAGGCCGCCGAGCGCAGCTGGTCCTACACCTACAACGACCTGGGCCTGATCGAAAGCGCCGACGGCCCGCGCACCGACGTGCAGGACGTCACCCGCTACAGCTACGACGCCAAGGGCAACCTCACCGCGGTGACCAACGCCCTGGGCCACGTCACCCGCCTGGCCGACCACGACGAGCGCGGCAACCCCGGCACCCTTACCGACGCCAACGGCGTGGTCAGCACCCTGACCTACAGCGGCATCGACGCCCGCCTGGCGTTCATCAGCAGCGCCGGCAGCACCACCCGCTTCGAATACGACGCGGTCGGGCAGATCACCCGCCTGACCCGCGGCGACGGCAGTTGGCTGGCCTACACCTACGACGACGCGCGGCGCCTGGTGGCCATCGCCAACAACCTCGGCGAGCGCCTGGAATACGACGTCGACGCCCAGGGCAACCGCACGGCGCAGCGGCTGAAGGACGCCGGCGGCAGCCTGGTACGCCAGCAGCAGTGGGTGTACGACGAACTCGGCCGGCTGCTGCGCGCGGTCGGCGCCGCTGGCCAGACCCACAGCTACCAGTACGATCTCAACGACAACCCAACCGGCCGGACCAACCCGCGCCAGTACGCCAGCACCCAGGCGTTCGACGCCCTCGATCGCCTGGTCAGCCATACCGACGCGCTCGATGGCGTCACCCACCTGACCTACGACGCCCAGGACAACCTCACCCAGGTCAGCGATCCCCGCGGCGTCACGACGCGCTATGTGTATGACGGCCTGGGCAACCTCATCCAGCGCATCAGCCCCGACAGCGGCGCCACCCACTTCGAGTACGACGCCGCCGGTAACGTCATCCGCCAAACCGACGCGCGTGGCGTGGTGGTGGAGTTCAGCTACGACGCCCTGAACCGCCTGAGCGAACGCCGCTACCCGGCCACCCCGGCCTTCGACGTGCGCTACCAGTACGACGGCAGTGCCGACGGCAACCACGGCATCGGCCGCCTGACGGCCATCGAGGATGGCAGCGGCCGTCTCGCCTATCGCTATGACGCGCGCGGCAATCTGGTGCAGCAGACGCGCAGCCTGAGCATCAACGGCCAGGTATTGGAAGAGTCCCTGAGCTTCCAGTACGACGCCGCCGACCGCCTGGTTGGCATCGGCTATCCGTCTGGCTATACCCTCGGCTACCCGCGCAATGCCGGCGGCCAGGTGAGCAGCGTCACCCTGGGCGTAGGCAGCCAGGCCCCCCTCGTCCTGGCCAGCGATATCGCCTATCTGCCCTTCGGCCCCCTGCAACGCCTGAGCTGGGCCAACGGCATCAGCCTGGCCCGCGAGTACGACCAGGACTACCAACTGGTCCGCCAGCGCATCGGCCCCTGGCAGAGCGACTACCGGCACGACGCCAACGGCAACATCACCCAACTGGCCCACAGCCTCTGGGGCACGCTGGACTACCAGTACGACCCCCTGGACCGCCTGACCACGGAACGCAGCAGCCAGGCCGAGCGCCGCTACGGCTACGACGCCGTGGGCAACCGCACCGAGAAGAGCGCCACGCGCCTGGCTGACGGCGAATCCCTGCAGGACAGCTACCGCTACGCCAGCGACAGCAACCGCCTCACCGCCCTCAATGGCCACACGGTGACCAGCGATGCCGCCGGCAACCTGCTCCAGGACCGCGCCAGCCGCCTGCTCGGCTACGACGCCCAGGGCCGCCTGGCAAATGTGCGGATCGACGGCCAGGAAGTCGCCCAGTACCGCTACAACGCCCACGGCCAGCGCATCGCCAAGCTGACCGCGCAAGGCTTCACCACCTACCTCTACGGCCCCGACGGCCAACTGCTCGGCGAAGCCGCCTACGACCGGAATGGCCAGTCCCGCCGCGAACAGTACTACCTGTGGCTCGACCGCCTGCCCCTGGCCACCCTGAGCACGGCCTATGACGACCAGGGCCATCCGGGCAACCCCCGCGTGCTCTACCTGCACAGCGACCACCTCGACACCCCGCGGCTGGCCAGCGACGACGACCAGCGCCTGGCCTGGCAATGGCAGTCCGACGCCTTCGGCAACGGCCAGCCCAGCAGCCCGGACAACACCGTGGTGAACCTGCGCTTCCCGGGGCAGTACTACGACGCCGAGAGCGGCCTGCACTACAACTACTTCCGCGATTACGACCCGCAGACCGGGCGGTATGTGGAGAGTGATCCGATTGGGCTTGAGGGTGGGTTGAATACCTATGGTTATGTACTGGGGAACCCACTTAAATACGTCGATCCGAGAGGGCAAAGCGTACTTATAGCGCCTGGCGCAAAGGCGGGGGCAACTGCTGGAACAGCGATATGCCCCGGCATAGGAACTGTTGTAGGAGGTGTCGTTGGTGCCGGCATAGGTGCCGGACTGGGTTGGTATATTGGCGATAGCTTATTTAACGAGTCTGCCGATGAGGATAGTAATGCATCAGACAAGAAGCTGTCCCCTGGTGAGATTGAAAAATTAAAAGATGCTGGTATTGATCCTCATGATTTAAAGCCAAAGAAGAATGGCTCGAAGTATGATCTTTTTAAAGATAAGGATGGAAATATAATAATAAAGCCAAAGGCTGGTAATGGTCCCGGTGATTCGGCGGGTATAAATATAAATGATATTTAGGTGGAAGTATGAAGTGTTATGTTAGGTTGGTTGTTTCGAGCTCTTTTCAAAGTGTGGCTCAGATTAGTGAGCGGTTGGATATTAAATGGGATAGGTCTTGGACGGTAGGCGATGTAAGAGGTAAGGCCTCGATAATTGAAGTGGATAATGGTCTGATTCTGGATTCTACAGAAGATAAGGAAAAAGAGGTTGGCGTTCATGTCAGGAGCTTTATAGCGCGACTCAAAGGGAAGGAGTGTAAGTTTGAGGAGTTCTCTAATCTGTCAGGTTGTACCGTGCAGATCGCATGTTCAATTTATTATGACGAGGAACCGCCATTATTGCTGGACAAAGACCTGATTTCTTGGGTGGGAAGTATAGGAGGCTCCATAGATATTGACATATATCATGTCGAGCGCGCGGTGGAGTTGGGAACTGAATCTTAGGTTAAAATCTAATCAATGGGGTCCATCCATTGATATAGGAAGTTATTGTGCTGTCCAGTGACTTTCATGATGGAAATTTAATATCTATTTCCTCGCAGAATGGTGTCTTTGAGCTTCGTGTGCTCTCCAGAGGGAAACTCATAAAGATAACCGTCAAGGACCTTGAGAGGCTGCGTGTCTCAGACTTTAAAGAAGGCAACGTTATAAATTTTTTGCGTGTGTTCTCCGGTGAGGAAGAAATGTGCAATGAAGGGCGATATATGTCGCTGATAAAGTATGTTTACGATATAGGTGATGAAACTGTGGAGAGCAATGGAAAAATTCCTTTGTTCGTGAGTAAAAAGATTGAGGAGCTCAAGAGAGGAACCCTGCTGGCTCTGGAGGTTGAGCCATCTTATGGTGGGTATGTAGTAGCTATTGGGAGGGCTGTTCTGGAGGAGTGCAGGGGGGCTGAGAGTCATTTGGAGTCCTTCGCTGACCATGACTCATAGCGACCCTGGCTTAGGGGGGTGACCTATCAAAGGGCTACGGCTTGGTGTATCTGAGCCGTAGCCTTCTACATATTTTTGATTGCAACCTGCATTCTATGACGGTACGGACGAGGGCACGATATCTAGGATCCCCAGATCAGTAGTCCTGTGCATGCGTGGGTTTGAGCTCAGTCCGAAACAGGTAGCGCTTATGTTTGGAGTGCGGTATCGGAGACAGGTGTCGGTGGTGAGTTCGCTAGACCTGCCGTAAAAACCGACTGAAACGATCGTTTGTCAGGTTCTCATTGGCGTTTCCGAACTCTTGTCGGATGGACGAAATGATTCCAGCGCTTTGGACTCATCTTGGAGGTATGGGCCGTATTCGTGAAATCAAAGAAAAGATAAAGCCTGAATATCTTGAGGTTGATTTGGTTTACCAGTCAAAGGTTCCGAGGAGCAGGAAGGAGGTTTTTTTTCGCCTTCTACGTTGGCAGAGCTCTGTCTTTTGGGTGGGATGCTCTCGTTTCAATTCGTTTAGGGTTTGGAGTAAATGTGCCAAACCCGGTTGCCTATGAAAGCTTACAGCAGGTGCTTGAAGGTGGCTGAGCGGTTCTTTTAGAAGGCGAAGTGGATAGCCCAGGTAAAGAGTTTTTTCCGGGGTGTGAAGGTGAAGCTGAAAATCATGGACTATTTGAGGATTACTTGCCATAAGTAAGAAGCATCTAAAAGCATCCCTTAGAATATGGCATCCTACCATTCCAGCTCAGGGTATATATCCTGGTATAAAGTTGGGGCTAGTGAGGCGGTGGAGTTGTGGAGAGTCGCGTACTACTCCGAAAGGCACCCCGTTTAGCGGAGTGTATAAGGAGACTTACTGTTGTTTTGATTTGATCAATAATGCCTCTCAAGACCTTTCTATTGTATTAAAGTCTGCAAATGAAGAGCTCCAGCGATCTGGTGAATTAATCAGAGAGGTTGTGGCTACAGGAGGACGTATTGAGTATTGCGTAAGTCTCTCAGGAGGGATGGGGTTTGAGTTTGATGGCTCGTTGATTTCGGAGTTTTCTGAATTAAAAATAAGTCTGGCTGTAGAGGCTATATAAGTATGTATGTGACAGGGTTGCTGCGACTCGAGAACGGATCGTGGCGCCTTGTCTATAGTGTTGCTCCGCATGGCTCTAAACTCTATGTTCAATGGAGTTATGCTGTTGTATTGTCTTTCAAGAAAGTTTAAATTTTTTGGGTTGAGTATAAGTTTGGTCGGCAGGGTTGTGGATAATTCCTTGCGAGCGGTTCGGTGGGTGCGTATAGGAAATTCGTGTGAAATTATATGGGTACGAAGGCTCTGATGTGCTGAAAGAGCTTCAAGAGGTTTCTATCGTTGCCACATCGTCAGAACTTCGAAGCTTGGCTGATATGCTCGTTTTAGCGGCTAAGAGGATAGAAGGTCTGGCAGAGTGTATGTCTGATCACATTCACTTCAGTGATTTTGTGAGTGGCTTGGACTCCGACTCTGCTGATATTGTCGTCATGACAGTGGTTTCATAGGAATTCTGAAGTCGCTTGTGAGAGAAACCCCGAAGCGCTATTGCTTTGCAATAGCGCTAATTCTTTAAGAGCAATCTGTTACAGCAGAGCAACCTCAGAACCGAATCCGCCCCGTAAAGGCATCCCTGAGCATCACCCAGTCGCCCATGAACGACCACAGCGGGTACTTGAAGGTGGCCGGGCGGTTCTTTTCGAAGACGAAGTGGCCGACCCAGGCGAAGCCGTAGCCGGCGAAGGGCAGGGCGATGAGCCACAGCAGGTTGCCGCTGGCGATGGCGTAGGCGAGGATCGCCAGCACCAGCAGGCTGCCCACGTAGTGCAGGCGGCGGCAGGTGGGGTTGCTGTGTTCCTGCAGGTAGAAGGGGTAGAACTCGGCGAAGCTGTGGAAACGCTCGGCGGTGTGGGTGGTCATGGCGCACCTCCTGTTGTTGTGATGGCCGCAGTCTACGAAGGCGGCCGATGACTTGCAGATGACCCCTGCAGCCAGTTTAGTATCCAACCCCGCCATTCCTTGCGCGCGCTGACAACAAGAAGAACCGAGATGCCTGAGCGTACCACCCTGTCCAGTTGGGTTCGTGGGATCCTCCTCGCCATCGAGCTGGAGGGGCTGGACAGCCGCGAGCTGTTCGCCGAGCTGGGCCTGGACCTTGCCGTCCTCGCCGACCCGGACGCGCGTTTCCCCCAGGACGACATGACGCGCCTGTGGCAGTTGGCCGTGCAGCGCAGCGGCAATCCGGCCATCGCCCTCAACTTCGCCCGCGTGCACACCCCGGCGTTTCCGGTGCTGGGGTATTCGATGATGTCCAGCCGCACCCTGGCCGAGGCCTTCGAGCGCCTGGAGCGTTACCAGCGGATCATCGCCGAGGGGGCGGACGCGAGTTTCCGCCGCCTGCCCGAGGGCTGCCTGTTCAGCGTGCAGGTGCATGGCGACCGCCTGCTGCCGCCACGGCAGAGCGCGGAAAGTTCGCTGGCCAGCATGATCGCCCTGGTGCGCTGGATCACCGGGCGCGACATCCGCCCGCTGGAGGTCCGCCTGGCGGGCGAACCGCCGGTCGACCTGGCGCCCTACCAGGCGCTGTTCCAGGCGCCGCTCAGCCATGGCCACGGGCAGTGCGCCATGCTGTTTTCCCACGAGGACATGAATGCGCCGCTGCCGACGGCCAACGCCGAACTGGCGCGCCTGCATGACCGTTTCGCCGGCGAGTACCTGGCGCGCTTCGGCAGCAGCCGCTTCAGCCACCAGACGCGCCAGGTGCTGTGCCGCCTGCTGCCCCAGGGCGAGCCGCGGCGCGAGGTGGTGGCGGAAATCCTCCACTTGTCCGAGCGCACTCTGCAGCGGCGCTTGCAGGAGGAGGGCAGCAGCTACCAGCAACTGCTCGACGACACCCGCCGCGAGCTGGCCCAGCAGTACCTGGCGACGCCGCACATGACGCTGCTGGAGATCGCCTACCTGCTGGGGTTCTCCGAGCCGAGCAACTTCTTCCGCGCCTTCCGTCGCTGGTTCGGGGTGACGCCGGGGGAGTATCGGGAGCGGTTGTAGGCGGTCGAGGGAAATGCCATGCCTCCCCGGTGATCGAGCGGGCCCTGCCCGCGAATCGCGCGCAGGGCGCGCTCCTACATGGCTGTGGCGTATGGGGCAACCCGCAGGAGCGGATCTCATCCGCGAATCGCGCCGATACGTCCGGCCATCGCGGACAAGGTCCTACCGCATGAGCGAGCATGGCTTTTCGTAGGATGGTGTTGAGCGAAGCGATACCCATCACCGCAACCGCATGGGTTTCGCCAAGGCTCAACCCATCCTACGAAAAGCGTCTCGGTGCAGCCGGCAAGACAGTTGCTCCTACGCCCGTGTCTCCTGGAACCGTAGGAGCGGACTCCGTCCGCGATTATCCGCGCAGGCTCAGAAGAACGACCGCGACGCCTTGAAGGTCACGGCGCTGTCGCAGTAGGCGTTGTGCCCCGAATAGGCGCTGCAGTCCGTCCCGCTCAGGCTGCTGCCGCTGTAGGAGAAGTTCAGGTCCAGGCCCAGCCAGGGGCGGCTGAGGTTCACCGACCAGTCGTTGAAGCCGCTGACGTAGCCATTGGTCACGCTCACCGGGTTTTCCAGGCTGTAGCTGGCGTATTTCAGCGTCAGGTCGAAGCCCAGCGGCGGCGTCAGGCCCAGGTCGGCGAACAGGGTGGCGCTGCTGCGCCCGGCGCTGTTGCTGTAGGCGGCGCCCAGGCGGCTGCCGAAGATCGACAGGCCGCCGTAGACGTCCTGGGTGTCCAGGTCCGGCCGCTGCGGGTGCACGTAGCGGATGCTGCCCAGCTCGTAGCCGAGGTGGCCATTGCCCAGCGGGCGCTTGAAGCCGGCGTAGGAATCGACTTCGGTGGGCTTGTCCGGTTCCAGGTTGGCGGCCCAGCCGCCGAAGTACCAGCCCGAGTCGTGGCTGGCGTCGAGCCCGCCGTGCAGGCTGTCCAGGCCGCCGGGCTGGACCAGGCCCTGGGCCATGCTGCGGGCCGGCGAGGTGGCCAGCTTGAGGTCGAAGTCGCCGAGCTGGCGCTGCATGACCTGGGCATTGGCGGCCAGGCTGGCGCACAGCGAGGCGCCCAGCAGCAGACGGTGGATGATCATGGCTCCCCCCTTGATCTTCGAAATGCTCCTTGGCAGGTGCGGTCCCCTCCGCACCTTTACAGGGTAAATCCATTCCTTGACCGGGCAATGACCGGTGGTCCATTTGTCGGCCGGAGCGAACCTTTGCGTACCGGCGCTCGCCGAGGTTGCCGGGCCGCGGACTAGCTGCTAAATCTTCCCCAGCATGCGCAGTCCATTCAGCAGGGAGGCCTCCATGGCCATCACATCCGTACCTTCGGCCGACGGCCAGGAACTGACCATCGTCGTCCAGGGCCGCTTCGACTTCGGTGCGCACCAGGAATTCCGCGACGCCTACGAGCGCGTCGAGACCACCCCGCGGCGCTACGTCGTCGACCTCAAGGGCGCCACCTACCTGGACAGCTCGGCGCTGGGCATGCTCCTGCTGCTGCGCGACCACGCCGGCGGCGAACATGCGCAGATCAGCCTGGCGCACTGCAGCCCGGACGTGCGCAAGATCCTCTCCATCTCCAACTTCGAACAACTGTTCCGCATTTCCTGAGCCGTGGCGGTCATGGCCAACTTCCTCACGGTCCTGATCGCCGACGACAACGCTGCCGACCGCCTGCTGCTGTCCACCATCGTCAGCCGCCAGGGCCACCGCGTGCTGACCGCCGCCAACGGCCTGGAGGCCCTGGCGCTGTTCGAGCAGGAGCGCCCGCAGCTGGTGCTGATGGACGCCCTGATGCCGGTGATGGACGGCTTCGAGGCGGCCCGGCGGATTCGCCGCCAGGCCGGCGAGGAGCTGGTGCCGATCATCTTCCTCACCTCGCTGACCGAGACCGAGGCCCTGGTGCAGAGCCTGGAGGCCGGCGGCGACGACTTCCTCTCCAAGCCCTACAACCGGGTGATCCTCGAAGCCAAGATCCGCGCCATGGGCCGCCTGCACCACCTGCAGCGCGAGGTGCTGGCGCAACGCGACCTGATCGCCCGGCACAACGAGCACCTGCTCAACGAGCAGCGGGTGGCCAAGGCGGTGTTCGACAAGGTGGCGCATTCCGGCTGCCTGAACGCGCCGAACATCCGCTACCTGCAGTCGCCCTTCGCGCTGTTCAACGGCGACCTGCTGCTGGCCGCCTACAAGCCCTCCGGCGGCATGCACGTGCTGCTCGGCGACTTCACCGGCCACGGCCTGCCGGCGGCCATCGGCGCCATGCCGTTGGCCGAGGTGTTCTACGGCATGACCGCCAAGGGCTACCCGATCGCCGACATCCTCCGCGAGATGAACGCCAAGCTGAAGCGCATCCTGCCGGTGGGGGTGTTCTGCTGCGCCAGCATGCTCAACCTGAGCTTCCAGCGCGGCCTGCTGGAGGTGTGGAACGGCGGCCTGCCCGACGGCTACCTGTTCCGCCAGGGCCGCGAACTGCAGCCCCTGGTGTCGCGCCACCTGCCGCTGGGCATCCTGGAGCCGGCGGCCTTCGACGAGGCTTGCGAAGTCTTCCCCATGGAGGACGGCGACCGCGTGTTGCTGTTCTCCGACGGCGTGCTGGAGGCGCGCAACCCGCAGGGCGAGATGTTCGGCGAGCAGCGCCTGCGCCAGGTGTTCGAGGAGCAGCGCGACGCTTCGCGGCTGTTCGACGGGGTGAAGGCGGCGCTGGTGCGCTTCCGCGGCGAGGCCCAGGACGACCTGAGCATGCTGGAGGTGGCCCTGGTGCCCGATGCCAGCCTGCAGCGGCCGCCGCTGGCCTTCTCCGAGAGCGGGCTGGGCGGCACCCAGGACTGGTCCTGCAGCTTCGAATTCCGCTCCCCTACGCTGCGTCACTTCAACCCCCTGCCGTTCCTGTTGCAGCTGCTGATGGAGGTGCATGACCTGCGCCCCCGCGGCGGGGCGCTGTACACGGTGCTCGCCGAGCTCTATTCCAATGCCCTGGAACACGGCGTGATGGGCCTGGAGTCGCGCCTGAAGTGCGACGCCCAGGGCTTCGCCCGCTACTACGAGGAACGCCGCAGGCGCCTGGAAAGCCTCGACCACGGCTTCGTGCGCTTCCACATCGACCTCGCCCCCCATGGCGACGGCGGCCGCCTGCTGGTGCGGGTGGAGGACAGCGGCAACGGCTTCGACGTCAATGCCGTGCTGCAGGCCCAGGCGCAGTGCGCGCCGGGTTCCTTCAGCGGCCGAGGCCTGACCCTGGTGCGCAGCCTGGCCGACCGCTGCCAGTGGTCGGCGGACGGCAAGTCGGTGTCCGTGGAGTTTTTCTGGTCCGCTCAGGCATAATCCGGCACTTCCCGTGCGCCGGCCCTGGCCACGGGTAGCCAGGGAGCGAGCGAATGTCCGATGTGCATCTCGACGATGCCGTACTGAAGGCTTTGCGGGAGGTGATGGCGGAAGAGTTTCCGCTGTTGCTGGACACCTTCGTCGCGGATTCCGAGGAGCGCCTGCGCAACCTCCACGAGGCCCTGGCGGAACTCGACGGCCAGGCCCTGCGCCATGCCGCGCACAGCTTCAAGGGCAGTTGCGGGAACATGGGCGCGCCGGCCCTGGCCGCGCTGTGCAAGCGCCTGGAAGACGCCGCCCGGCAAGGCGACATGGCCAAGGCCGCCGGGCTGATCGAGCAGGTCGAGCGCGAGTTCGCCATCGTCCGCATCCTCCTGCGCCAGCAGCGCCTGCAGCGTTCCTGACGAGCGATCCGGGAAACTGGCCCGGCCCTTGCTATCTCCGTGTCATCGACGCAAACGAAAACGGAGATCGCCGATGGCTGTCGCCCCGGACATCCTACTTTCGCCGAGCCCGCCAGCGAGCCCCCGGACATCCCCGTCCAGGGCCGCGCAGGATTCGGCCAACACCAGCAACGACAAGGGTTCCAGCTTCGCCGACGTCTACGCCCAGGAGAGCCGGCCGGCCGCCAAGGAGCGCCCGCAGGCCCAAACCAAGGCCAGCCGCGACAAGCCGCGCGGGCAGGACGACGCGCCGGCCAAGGACAGCGCCAAGGCGCCGGAAGCCGGCAGCGAGCAGCCAAAGGTTGCCGATGGCGGCAAGCCCTTGCCGGCCCAGGAACAGGCGTCGACCGACGACGACGGCCAGCAGCCGCCCGACCCCAGCCTCGACCCGCTGCTGGCGCTGGCCATGGGCGCGCAGCCGCCGGTGCAGGACAGCGCCGCGCAGCTCGGCCAGGCCCAGCTCAATGCCGCCAACAGCGATGGCGACCTGCAGAAGCTCAACCAGGCCCAGGGCGTGGCCCTGTTGCCGGAAGCGGGCGCCGAGGAGGTGACCCAGGCCCTGCAACTGCCCACCGGCGGCAAGGGTGAAATCAACCTCAAGCTGACCGACGACCAGGGCAAGGGCGACGCCAAGCTGGACATGACCAGCCTGCTGGCCGGCCTCAAGGACGCCCAGGGTTCGACCGAGGCCAAGACCACCGATGCCGCCGGCGAACTGGCCGGGCAGTTGGCCGACGACGTGGCACAGCCCAAGACCGAGACGCGCAACGAGAGCTTCGCCCATCGCCTGGAGGCCATGACCCAGGCGCTCAACGGCACCCAGCAGGCGCTCACCAGCCGCCCGGTCAACCCGCAGGTGCCCGGCCAGCCGGTGGCCATGCAGCAGAACGGCTGGACCGACCAGGTGGTGGACCGGGTGATGTGGATGTCCAGCCAGAACCTGAAGTCCGCCGACATCCAGATGGAGCCGGCCGACCTCGGGCGCCTGGAGGTGCGCATCCACATGACCAGCGACCAGACCCAGGTGACCTTCGCCAGCGCCAGCGCCGGCGTGCGCGAGGCCCTGGACAGCCAGCAGCACCGCCTGCGCGAGATGCTCGGCCAGCAGGGCATGAACCAGGTCAACGTCAACGTCTCCGACCAGTCCCTGGCCCGCGGTTGGCAGGGGCAGGGCCAGCAGCAGGGCAACGCCCGCGGCGGCGCGGCCACGGCGGGCGCGGAGGGCGATGACGAGCCGGTGCTCAGCGGCGTCAGCGAAATCCGCGCGCGGCCGCAGTTGGGTGGGTTGGGGATGGTGGATTATTACGCGTAGGGCGTATAACCGTTCGCGGTTATACGCCGATACACCGCGGCCACAGCCAACGCCAAGGTCAACCCCGGAGCCGCCGGGTGCCGCGGCCAAACGGCGGATAACGTCGAACGTTATCCGCCCTACGCCAGGCCCGACCATGACGTAGGGCGTATAACCGTTCGCGGTTATACGCCGCTTCACCGATGCCATAGCCAACGCCAAGGTCAACCCCGGAGCCGCCGGGTGCCGCGGCCAAACGGCGGATAACGTCGAACGTTATCCGCCCTACGCCAGTCCTGACCATGACGTAGGGCGTATAACCGTTCGCGGTTATACGCCGCTTCACGTGAATCCTGTACCGCCCCTCGCTCCGCTCATCGGCAGCCTGTAATATCCGCCGCGGCGGCCGGGCATGACCTGGCACAGCCCTTGCTCCTGTCCTTTCAGACAGGCAACGGACCGCGCAAGTGACGGATTTCTGGCATGGCTAAGAACGATCAGCAGACCACTCCACCCGCCGAGGGCGGCGCCGGCAAGGGCCGGCTCAAGCTCATCATCATCCTGGGCCTGGCCTTCCTGCTGGCGGTCGGGGCGTCGGTGGGCGGCACCTGGTTCTTCCTCAGCCGCGGCGCCAAGCCGGCCGAGGCGCCGGCCGCCGAGGCCGGCAGCGGCAAGAAACCGGCGCTCTACGAGGTGTTGGCGCCGTCCTTCGTGGTCAACTTCAACCAGGGTGGACGGCAGCGCTACCTGCAGGTCGCCGTGGCCCTGATGGGCCGCGACCAGGCCCAATTGGACGCCCTGCGCGAACAGATGCCGCTGGTGCGCAACCAACTGGTGATGCTGTTCTCCAGCCAGAATTTCGACACCTTGACCACCCCGGTGGGCAAGGAGATGCTGCGACAGCAGGCGACCGCCAGCATCCAGGAACTGGCCAAGAAGGCCACCGGTCAGTTGACCGTGGAACAGGTGCTTTTCACCAATTTCGTACTCCAGTAGGTAAGCCGCCATGGCTGTGCAAGATCTGCTCTCCCAGGACGAAATCGACGCGCTGCTGCACGGCGTCGACGACGGCCTGGTGGAAACCGAAGTCGATTCCGACCCCACGGCGGTCAAGTCCTACGACCTGACCAGCCAGGACCGCATCGTCCGCGGTCGCATGCCGACCCTGGAGATGATCAACGAGCGCTTCGCCCGCTACACCCGCATCAGCATGTTCAACCTGCTGCGGCGCTCGGCCGACGTCGCCGTGGGCGGCGTGCAGGTGATGAAGTTCGGCGAGTACGTGCATTCGCTCTACGTGCCCACCAGCCTCAACCTGGTGAAGATGAAGCCGCTGCGCGGCACCGCGCTGTTCATCCTCGACGCCAAGCTGGTGTTCAAGCTGGTGGACAACTTCTTCGGCGGCGACGGCCGCCACGCCAAGATCGAGGGCCGCGAGTTCACCCCCACCGAGCTGCGGGTGGTGCGCATGGTCATCGAGCAGGCCTTCGTCGACCTGGCCGAGGCCTGGAGCGCGGTGCTGCCGATCACCTTCGAGTACGTCAACTCGGAAGTGAACCCGGCCATGGCCAACATTGTCAGCCCCAGCGAGGTGGTGGTGGTCTCCACCTTCCACATCGAGCTGGACGGCGGCGGCGGCGACCTGCACATCACCGTGCCCTACGCCATGATCGAGCCGATCCGCGAGATGCTCGACGCCGGCTTCCAGTCCGACGTCGACGACCAGGACGAGCGCTGGCAGAACGCCCTGCGCGAGGACATCCTCGACGTCAACGTGCCGGTGGACGCCACCGTGGTGCGCCGCCAGCTGCGCCTGCGCGACATCCTGCACATGCAGCCGGGCGACGTGATCCCGGTGGAGATGCCCGAATTCATGGTGATGCGCGCCAACGGCGTGCCTTCCTTCAAGGTCAAGCTGGGTTCGCACAAGGGCAACCTGGCCTTCCAGATTCTCGATCCGCTCGAGCGCCCGCGCTGAGCGCATCCCCCCAGAGGACCCGACAATGGCAGATGAAGACAAAGTGACCCCCGAGGAGCAGGCCCTGGCGGACGAATGGGCCGCGGCCCTGTCCGAGGCGGGCGACGCCAGCCAGGACGACATCGACGCGATGATGGCCGGCAACGCCGCGCCGGCCGCCCCGGTGGCGCCGCGCGCGCCCATGGAAGAGTTCGGCATGGCGCCGCGGGCGCCGACCATCGCCGGCCTGGAAGGGCCGAACCTGGACGTCATCCTCGACATCCCGGTGACCATCTCCATGGAGGTCGGCCACACCGACATCACCATCCGCAACCTGCTGCAGCTCAACCAGGGCTCGGTGATCGAGCTGGACCGCCTGGCCGGCGAGCCGCTGGACGTGCTGGTCAACGGCACCCTGATCGCCCACGGCGAGGTGGTGGTGGTGAACGAGAAGTTCGGCATCCGCCTGACCGACGTGATCAGCCCCAGCGAACGCATCAAGAAGCTGCGCTGATGATGGCCCGCCTGCTCGCGCTGTTCTGCGCCCTGCCGCTGGCGGGGCTGCTGTCCCTGGCCCAGGCCGCCGAGGAGCCGGCCGCCGCGCCGGCGCCGGCCATCGTCCACGCCAGCGCCTCGCCGAGCCTGATCACCGGCAGCGCCGGGGCCCAGCTGCTGCAGCTGCTGTTCGGCCTGGTGCTGGTGGTGGCGCTGATCTTCCTGCTCGCCTGGCTGGTGCGCCGGGTGCAGCAGATCGGCCCGCGCGGCAACCAGGCGATCAAGCTGGTGGCCAGCCAGGCCCTGAGCCCGCGCGACCGCCTGCTGCTGGTGCAGGTGGGCGAGGAGCAGATTCTCCTCGGCCTGACCCCCGGGCGCATCACCCCGCTGCACGTGCTCAAGGAGCCGGTGCGCGGCGTCGAGGCCGGCGAGCAGCCGGCGCCGCCGGAATTCGCCCAGCGCCTGCTGGAGCTGCTGAACAAGGACAAGGGCCGCCCGCAATGAGCTTCCCCGCCTTCGCCCAGGCGCTGCGCCGCTGCCTGCCGCTGCTGGCCGTGCTGCTGGCGCTGCTCGCGCCCCAGGCCTTCGCCGCCGACCCGCTGCAGGTCTCGGCGATCACCGTGACCACCAACCCGCAGGGCCAGCAGGAATACTCGGTCAGCCTGCAGATCCTGCTGATCATGACGGCGCTGAGCTTCATCCCGGCGTTCGTCATGCTGATGACCAGCTTCACCCGGATCATCATCGTCTTCGCCATCCTGCGCCAGGCGCTGGGCCTGCAGACCACGCCGTCGAACCAGATCCTCGTCGGCCTTGCGCTGTTCCTCACCCTGTTCGTCATGGCGCCGGTGTTCGACAAGGTCAACAGCACCGCGCTGCAGCCCTACCTGAACGAGCAGATCCAGGCCCCGGAGGCGCTGAGCCGCGCCGAGGTGCCGCTGAAGTCGTTCATGCTGGCGCAGACGCGGCAGTCGGACCTGGACCTGTTCGTGCGCCTGTCCAAGCGCACCGACATCGCCAACGCCGACGCCACGCCGCTGACCATCCTGGTCCCGGCCTTCGTCACCTCGGAACTGAAGACCGCGTTCCAGATCGGCTTCATGATCTTCATCCCGTTCCTGATCATCGACCTGGTGGTGGCCAGCGTGCTCATGGCGATGGGCATGATGATGTTGTCGCCGCTGATCATCTCGCTGCCGTTCAAGATCATGCTGTTCGTCCTGGTGGACGGCTGGGCGCTGATCATCGGCACCCTGGCCGGCAGCTTCGGCACCGTTTGACTAGAGAGGAGGGCGCGCCATGACCCCGGAAGTCGCCGTCGACCTGTTCCGCCAGGCACTCTGGCTGACCGCCATGATGGTCGCCATCCTGGTGCTGCCGAGCCTGCTGGTGGGCCTGGTGGTGGCCATGTTCCAGGCCGCCACGCAGATCAACGAGCAGACCCTGAGCTTCCTGCCGCGCCTGCTGGTGACCCTCGGCACCCTGATCGTCCTCGGCCCCTGGCTGGTGCGCGAGCTGATGGAGTACACCCAGGGCCTGATCACCAGCATCCCCACGCTGATCGGCTGATGCTGGAGCTGACCAACGCGCAGATCGGCGCCTGGGTCGGCAGCTTCGTGCTGCCGCTGTTCCGCATCGCCGCGCTGCTGATGACCATGCCGATCTTCAGCAACCAGATGGTCCCGGCGCGGGTGCGCCTGTACCTGTCGCTGGCCATCGCCGTGGTGCTGGTGCCGACGCTGCCGCCGATGCCCCAGGTCGACGCCCTGAACCTGCGCGCCATGCTGCTGGTGGGCGAGCAGGTGCTGATCGGCGCCATGCTCGGCTTCACCCTGCAGTTGTTCTTCCACGTCTTCGTGGTCGCCGGGCAGCTGCTGTCGATGCAGATGGGCCTGGGCTTCGCCTCCACCGTGGACCCGGCCAACGGCATCTCGGTGCCGGTGATGGGGCAGTTCTTCAGCCTGCTGGTGACCCTGCTGTTCCTGGCCATGAACGGCCACCTGGTGGTGCTGGAGGTGATCGCCGAGAGCTTCGTCACCCTGCCGGTGGGCCAGGGCCTGTCGGGCGAGCACCTGTACACCGTGGCCGGCAAGCTCGGCTGGGTGCTCGGCGGCGGCCTGCTGATCGCCCTGCCGGCGGTCACCGCGCTGCTGGTGGTGAACCTCGCCTTCGGCGCCATGACCCGCGCCGCGCCGCAACTGAACATCTTCTCCATCGGCTTCCCGCTGACCCTGGTGATGGGCTTCATCATCGTCTGGATCGGCACCGCCGAAATCCTCTCGCAGTACCAGGACCTCGTCCGCGAGGCCCTGGCGCTGCTGCGTGAACTGGTGGGAGCGCGCTGATGGCGGAAAGCGAGAGCGGCCAGGACAAGACAGAGGAACCCACGGAGAAACGTCGCCGCGAGGCCCGCAAGAAAGGCCAGCTGCCGCGTTCCCGCGAGCTCAACACCCTCTCCGTGCTGATGGCCGGGGCCGGCGCGCTGCTGGTCTACGGCGCGCACCTGGCCGAGGTGCTGATGGGGGTGATGCGCAACAGCTTCGAGATGTCCCGCGAGACGGCGATGCGCAGCGAGAGCATGCTGCAACTGCTGGGCACCGCCGCGCGCGGGGCCGCCGAGGGGCTCTGGCCGATCCTGCTGGTGCTGCTCTGCGCCGCCCTGCTCGGGCCCATCTCCCTGGGCGGCTGGCTGTTCTCCGGCGAGGCCCTGGCACCCAAGTTCAGCCGCATGAACCCGCTGGAAGGGATCAAGCGGATGTTTTCCGCCAAGTCGGTGCTGGAGCTGTTCAAGGCGCTGATCAAGTTCGTCGTGGTGCTGACGGTGGCGGTGCTGGTGCTGCGCTCGGACAAGGAGGCGCTGCTGGCGCTGCTGCACCAGCCGCTGCAGACGGCCATCGTGGAAAGCGTCAAGGTGGTGGGCTGGAGCGCCTTCTGGATGGCCTGCAGCCTGCTGCTGATCGCCGCCGTGGACGTGCCCTACCAGCTCTGGGACAACCGCCAGAAGCTGCTGATGACCAAGCAGGAAGTGCGCGACGAGTACAAGGACTCCGAGGGCAAGCCCGAGGTCAAGGCCAAGGTTCGCCGCCTGCAGCGCGAGATGGCGCAGCGGCGCATGATGCAGGCGGTGCCCGACGCCGACGTGGTGATCACCAACCCGACGCACTTCGCCGTGGCCCTGAAGTACGACGCCGCGGCCGGCGGCGCGCCGCGCCTGCTGGCCAAGGGCAACGACTTCCTCGCCCTGAAAATCCGCGAGGTGGCCCAGGAGCACAAGGTCACGGTGCTGGAGTCGCCGGCCCTGGCCCGTGCGGTCTACTACTCCACCGAGCTGGACCAGGAGATTCCCGCCGGCCTCTACCTGGCGGTGGCCCAGGTGCTGGCCTACGTCTACCAGCTCAGGCAGTTCCGCGCCGGCAAGGGCAAGCGCCCCGGGCCGATGCCCGACGTGCCGATCCCGCCGGACCTGCGCCGCGACGAGTGAGGCACCGCGTTCGTCGCCCGCCATTGACGGCTGCCGCTGGCGGCCTTCACTTTCACTTGAGGGCCGGTGGCGCGTGCCGTGGTACGACCTGAACGGAGTCGGACCACAACACGGGATTGCTGCCATGGCCAAGGTATTGCTGACCGCCGCGCTGCGCGGCGAATACGAACAACTCTTCAACAGCTGCCAGATCCGCCCGGCGCGCGCCGCCGAGGTGGAGGCGCTGGTCGAACGCATCGAGGACAACCAGCCGCGCTACGCCGAGGTCGGCAAGGCCCTGGGCATCCCCTGGGGCTTCATCGGCGTGGTGCACTGCATGGAAAGCGGCCTGCGCTTCGACCGCCACCTGCACAACGGCGACCCGCTGACTGCGCGCACCGTGCAGGTGCCGGCGGGGCGGCCGAAGGAGGGCAAGCCGCCGTTCACCTGGGAGGAAAGCGCCGAGGACGCCCTGCGCCTGAAGCGCCTGGGCGCGGCCACCGACTGGAGCCTGGCTGGCACCCTCTACCAGCTGGAGGCCTACAACGGCTTCGGCTACCGGCTGTACCACCCCCACGTGCTCTCGCCCTACCTGTGGAGCTATTGCAACCACTACCAGAGCGGCAAGTACGTGCAGGACGGCACCTGGTCCGATAGCGCCCAGTCCAAGCAGTGCGGCGCCGCGGTGCTGCTGCGGCGCATGGCCGAGCGCGGCCTGCTGGAGTTCGTCGACCAGCCCAAGCCGAGCGCCGCCCAGCCGCTGCTGGTGAACTACTCCATGAGCCTCTCCGAGGACCCGGCCGAGGTGCGCCGGGTGGAAGAACTGCAGACCTGGCTGAACAGCTTCCCGGGCGTCTTCGTCAAGATCGACGGGGTACCCGGCAAGCGCACCTCCGAGGCCTGGCGCCTGGTCACCGGCGCCTACCTGCCGGGCGATCCGCGCGCGCGGCGGCGGGCGGCCGCCTGAGACTCACCAGATGGGGATGCTGTAGTTGGCGATCAGGCGGTTCTCGTCCATGTCCGCGCCGTGGCTGCTGCGCGCAGTCACGTTGCGCCAGCGCAGCGACAGCCCCTTGAGCGGCCCGTCCTGCAGGGTGTAGGCCAGGTCGGTGTCGCGCTCGTACTCGTGGCCGTCCTCCAGGCCCGCGCCGCGGCGGATGTCGTCGCCGCGGGTGTAGCGCGTCATGAAGCTCAGGCCGGGAACGCCGAGGGAGGCGAAGTCGTAGTCGTAGCGCAGCTGCCAGGACTTCTCCCCCGGCTGGGTGAAGGTCTGGATGGTCATCAGGTTGTGCGAGTAGGGCGGGGTGTAGCCGTTGAGGGTGGGGAAGCCGTCGTCGCCGATCATCTTCTGGTAGGCCACGCCGATGGCATGGGCGCCGGCGCGCAGGGTGAACATCATGCTCAGGTTGCGGTTGTCCACCGGGCCGGAGATGGCCTTGCCGTCGTCGTCGCTGTCGAAGTAGCGCAGGTCGCTGCGCAGCGACAGGCCCTCGGCCAGCGGCAGGGTGTGCACCAGGCCGTAGTAGTGCTGCTGGTAGATGTCCTTGAGCTGGCCGTAGAAGTAGCTGGCGGTCAGGTTCGGGGTGAAGGCGTAGCTGGCGCCGGCGAGGTTGAACTCGTCGCTGGCGAAGGCCTTGCTGCGGCCCATGATGTACATGTCGTCGTTGCCCGCCGACTCGCGGGTGCGCGACTTCCACAGCTGGCCGGCGGTGAGCGTCAGCCCGTCGATCTCGTTGGAGGTCAGCAGGGCGCCGTCGAAGGTCTGCGGCATCAGGCGCACGTCGTCGCGGAACACCACCGGCAGCTGCGGCTCCAGCAGGCCGATGTTCAACTGCGTCTTCGAATAGCGCAGCTTGGCGGTCAGCCCGGCGTGGCTGTAGTCGTCCACCGGCTCGCGGGAGTTCGGCCCGAAGGGCAGGGTGCCGTCGCCGCTGCGCCCGCGCCCGGAGTCGAGCTTGACGCCGAGCAGCCCGGTGGCGTCCAGGCCGAAGCCGATGGGGCCATCGGTGAAGCCCGACTGCAGGCGCAGGACGAAGGCCTGGGACCAGTTGCCGGCCTGGGATTGCGCGGCGTTGTCCTGGCGGTAGTCGCGCAGCTGGTAGAAGTTGCGCAGGTCCAGGCGGCCGCTGCTGTCGTCGATGAAATCGGCCTGGGCGGCCAGCGGCAGCAGGCCGGTGGCCAACAGGCCGAGGCGGAACGGAATGCGCTTCTGAATGTGTGTGGCGGACATGCTCTTCCCCTTGTTGTTCTTGTTCTTCGCTCCTCGGCGGGAGCGAGCGGGGAGAGGTTGTACCACATAATTAATTTGTTAACGATATGCCGAAGCAACCCGGAACTTTCCTCCCGCGGATCGGCTGTTTTCCGTGGAGCGCGCACCGTTGCCTGCTTGAGAAAGCCTTCAGTCCGGTGTCCATAGGCCTTTCAGGGGCGTCTCATAACATTTTGTCACATTTGCCCGGATGGCAATCCGCCGCCTGATTCGCCGGACGTATTGTTAAAATATTAACTATGTGCCTGAATCTAGCCCCCGGGCGCCGCCAGGTGTCCACCCGACGATAAGAACAACACCGAGGTAACGGCATGAAGAAATCCTCCTTCCTGGCCCTGCTGCTCGCCTGTGGCAGCCTGGCCCCGGCCGTGGCGGCCGAGCGCGTGACGCTGAAGATCGCGCACTTCCTCCCGGCCAGCTCCAACGCCCAGCAGCACGTCATCCAGCCCTGGTGCGACACCCTGGCCCGCGAGTCGGAGCAGCGCATCCAGTGCCAGATCTACCCCTCCATGCAGCTCGGCGGCACCCCGGGGCAACTGCCGGACCAGGTGCGCAACGGCGTGGTGGACATCGTCTGGACCGCCCCCGGCTACTCGCCCGGGCGCTTCCCGCGCAGCGAGGCGGTGGAGCTGCCGTTCATGCTGCCGGCCAACGGCGTGCAGGCTTCGAAGATCATCTGGCAGTTCTACCAGCAGGCCCTGCAGGAGGATTACAAGGGCTACCGCGTGCTGGCCCTGCACAGCGACGGCGGCATGCAGCTGCACACCACCGGCAAGGCCGTGCACAGCCTGGAAGACTTCAAGGGCCTGAAGCTGCGCGCCTCCTCGCGCATGAGCGCACGCCTGGCCACCGGCCTGGGCGCCGCCCCGGTGAGCATGCCGGCGGCGCAGCTCACCGAGTCGCTGTCCAAGGGCGTGATCGACGGCGCCCTGGCCAGCTGGGAACTGATCCCGGCGCTGAAGCTCGACGAAGTGACGCAGCACCATACCGACGTGCCGGAAGGCCGCCCGACCTTCTCCATCACCTTGCTGGGCATGCTGATGAACCCGCGCAGCTACGAGCGCATGCCCGACGATCTCAAGGCGATCCTCGACCGCAACAGCGGCGACGCCCTGGTGCAGCGCTTCGGCGAAGCCTGGGAGAACGAACTGGCGCGGGCCCGCGACATGGTCGCCAAGGACAGCGTGGCCAGCTTCGAGCCGGCGGCCTACCAGAACCTGCGCGAGGCCGGCGACAAGGTCACCGCCGAGTGGGTGGCCGACGCCGAGGGCAAGGGCCTGGCGGGCGGGCAACTGGCCGACCAGCTGCGCGAGCTGTCCCGGGCCGCCGGCGTCGAGCTGTAAGGGGTGGCCGCGATGAGCGAGATGCTGTCCCTCGAAGGCGCCGTGCCGGCCCGCGGCAAGGGCCTGCCGGTGCGCCTGCTGGAATCCCTGGCGCAGGGCTTCGCCTACTTTGGCGGCGCCCTGCTGCTGGCCCTGGTGGGCATGTCCCTGGTGTCCATCGTCGGCCGCAAGCTGTGGTCGATGCCGGTCACCGGTGACATGGAGCTGCTGGAAATGGGCGCGGCGGTGGCCATCGCCGCCTTCCTGCCGCTGTGCGAGATACGCAACAGCCACATCCGCGTGGAGATGTTCTCCAACTGGATGCCCCTGGCCGTGCGCCGCGGGCTCGATGCCGTGGCGCACCTGCTGTTCGCCGCGGTCGCCGCCGTGCTGGCCTGGCGCACCGGCCTGCAGGTGCTGGAGGCCCACGCCCACGAGGACAGTAGCACCCTGCTGGCGGTGCCGCACTGGATCCCCCTGGCGCTGGTGGTGCCGAGCCTGGCGCTGCTGTGCCTGTGCGCCCTGTGCCGCAGCCTGCTGGCGCTGCTGGAAGAAGGAGCCGGACGATGAGCGGAATGGCCCTGGGCCTGTGGATGTTCGCCGGCCTGCTGGCGATGCTGGTGCTGCGCGTGCAGGTCGGCGTGGCGATGTTCCTGGCCGGCGCGCTGTGCTTCCTGGTGATCAACCAGGGCGACCTCGGCGCCTTGCTCTACACCCTCAACAACCTCGCCTACGCGCGCCTGTCCAACTACGACCTGGCGGTGATCCCGCTGTTCGTGCTGATGGGCCAGTTCGCCACCCACGGCGGCCTGTCGAAGGCGCTGTTCCGCTGCGCCTCGGCCTTCATCGGCCACTGGCGCGGGGGCCTGGCGCTGTCGGCGGTGGGCGCCTGCGCCGGCTTCGGGGCGATCTGCGGCTCGTCCCTGGCCACCGCGGCGACCATGGGCCAGGTGGCCCTGCCGGAGCTGGCGCGGCACAAGTACTCCGGGCGCCTGGCCACGGCCTCGGTGGCCGCCGGCGGCACCCTGGGCATCCTCATCCCGCCGTCGGTGCCGCTGATCATCTATGCGGTGCTGACCCAGGAATCCATCGCCAAGCTGTTCGTCGCCGCCATGCTGCCGGCGCTGGTCGCGGTGCTCGGCTACATGCTGGTGATCCGCATCCAGGTCGCCCGCGATCCCAACGCCTGCCAGCCGGCGCCCAAGGCCAGCGGCCGCGAAAGGCTGGCGGCCTTCGTGCAGATCCTGCCGATCCTGGCGATCTTCCTGGTGGTGATCGTCGGCATCTACGGCGGCTGGGCCAACCCCACCGAGGCGGCTTCCATCGGCGCCGCGGCCTGCGGCCTGCTGGCGGCGCTGCGCGGCGGCATGCGCTGGGACGGCCTGGGCAAGAGCCTGACCGGCACCGCCGAGGCCAGCGCAATGATCTTCCTGGTGCTGCTGGGCGCCGACCTGCTCAACTCCGGCCTGGCGCTGACGCAGATGCCGGTGGAACTGGCCACCTGGGTCCGCGACAGCGGCCTGGCGCCGTTGCTGGTGCTGGCGGTGATCCTGCTGATCTACCTGCTGCTGGGCTGCGTGATGGACTCGCTGGCGATGATCCTGCTGACCATCCCGATCTTCTACCCGATGATCATGGGCCTGGAGTTCTTCGACCTGACGGCGGGGGAGAAGTCCATCTGGTTCGGCATCCTGGCGTTGATGGTGGTGGAGATCGGCCTGATCCACCCGCCATTGGGGATGAACCTGTTCATCGTCAACAAGCTGGCGAAGGACGTGCCCTACATGGAAACCGCCAGGGGCGTGCTGCCGTTCCTCGCCTCCGACCTGCTGCGCATCGTGCTGCTGGTGCTGGTGCCGGGGTTGTCGCTGTGGTTGTTGAGTTTCTGAGCCGAGCGTTCGTCCCGAACCTGTAGGAGCGGGCCCTGCCCGCGATATCGCGCGCAGGGCGCGCTCCTACGTGGGGGGGTGTGGGCGGGGATCTCATCCGCGAATCGCGCCGGTGGTTCCGGTTATCGCGGACGGAGTCCGCTCCTACGCTTCCTGGAAGCACGGATGTAGGAGCGGACTCCGTCCGCGATTGGGCTCACCGGCAAACTCCCCAACCCTCACCTCAATACGCAATACAAACCGACTTCCCCTCCGTGAACCCCTCGATCGCCGCCCGTCCGAACTCCCGTCCCAGCCCCGACTGCTTGTAGCCGCCGAACGGCAGGTTGGGGTCCACCGGCACGTGGTTGTTGACCCACACCGTGCCCGCCTCGATCCGTGGGATCAGGTCCATCACCCGGCCCAGGTCGTTGCTCCAGATGCTCGCCGCCAGGCCGTAGGGGTTGTCGTTGATCTGCGCCACGGCGGCGTCGAGGTCGTCGTAGCTCAGCACCGAGAGCACCGGGCCGAAGATTTCCTCGCGGGCGCAGGCCATGCCGGCGTTCACCCCGGCCAGCACCGTCGGTTCGACATAGTAGCCGGGCAGGTCCGGGCGGCCTCCACCGCAGATGAAGCGCGCGCCCTGTTCCCGGGCCAGGGCCAGGTGGCGCAGCACGCTGTCCTGCTGGCGGCGCGAGACCAGCGGGTTGACCTGGGCCTGTGGGTCGAGGCCCGGGCCGATGCTCAGCTTGCCCACCTGTTCGCCCAGGCGCTCGACGAACTCGGCGTGGCGGCTGGCGTGGACGAACAGCCGCGAGGCCGCCGCGCAGACCTGGCCCTGGTTCAGCAGGCCGCCGCCGATGGCGCCGGCGATGGCCTTGTCCAGGTCGGCGTCGGGCAGCACCAGCATGGGGTTCTTGCCGCCCAGTTCGAGGGTGAAGCGCGTCATGTTCTGCAGGGCCGCGCCGCCCACCAGCTTGCCCACCGCGGTGGAGCCGGTGAAGGACACCTTGTTCAGCAGCGGGTGCGCCACCAGCGCCGCGCCGGCCTCGGCGCCGCCGAGCAGGACGTTGAAGACGCCGGCGGGGATGCCCGCCTCGATGGCCAGCTCGGCCACGCGCAGGGCGGTCAGCGGCGTCTCGTCGGCCGGCTTGATGACGATGGCGCAGCCGCAGGCCAGGGCCGGCATGACCTTCCACAGGGCGATCATCAGCGGGAAGTTCCACGGCACTATGCCGGCCACCACGCCCACCGGTTCGCGGCGGGTGTAGGCGGAAAAGCGCGCGCCGGCCGGCATCGGGATGGAGACGTCCAGCGTCTGCCCCTCGATCTTGGTGGCCCAGCCGGCCATGTAGCGCATGTAGCCGAGGGAGGCGCCGACCTCGATGGCGCGGGCGATGTGGATCGACTTGCCCTGTTCCAGGCTTTCCAGCTGCGCCAGTTCCTCGGTGTGGCGCTCCACCAGCTCGGCGAAGCGCAGCAGCAGGCGTTCCCGCTCGCTCGGCGCCAGGCCGCTCCAGATGCCGGAACGGAAGGCGCGGTGGGCCGACTGCACGCAGGCGTCGACCTGCTCGAGGTCGGCCAGGCGCACTTCGGCCAGGGGGCTGTCGTCGGCGGGGTTGCGCAGGGTGCGGCGGGCGTCGCCGTGCGGCGCGCATTGTTCGCCGTCGATGAAGGAAGCGTGGGGGCGGGCGAGGTAGGCCTGCACCTCCGGGAGGATCGGAATCAGCGGGCTGGACATGGGCAACTCCTGGGCTGCGATGGTCGATGGCCCAGGCTAGCCGCGGCGCGCGCCGGCGGCTTGTCCGAGCCTGCCAGTCGGGCATGACCCTCACTGCCGCCCTGGCAGCCATGGACAAGTCCGCCGGCAAGCCTGGGCAAGACGCCAGCAGGCGCCGGGCGCAGAGTGTCAGCCAGGCCCCACCGTGCCGCCCCTTCATGCCTAAGCCACAACAAACCAGAACATCTGCTTAGAGGCTCACCACCATGTCCATCCAGCAGCAGCTCGACGCGCACCTCAAGCGCGGCACTGTCGGTTTTCCCACCGCCCTGGCCAGCACCATCGGCCTGATCATGGCCAGCCCGGTCATCCTCACCGCCACCATGGGCTTCGGCATCGGCGGCAGCGCCTTCGCCGCGGCCATGGTGATCGCCGTGCTGATGATGCTGGCGCAGTCCACCACCTTCGCCGAGGCGGCCTCGATCCTGCCCACCAGCGGCTCGGTGTACGACTACATCTCCTGCGGCATGGGGCGCTTCTTCGCCATCACCGGGACCATCGCCGCCTACCTGATCGTCCACGTCTTCGCCGGCACCGCCGAGACCATCCTTTCCGGGGTGATGGCGCTGGTGAACTTCGAGCACCTCAACACCCTGGCCGAGTCCGCCGGCGGTTCCTGGCTGCTGGGCGTGGGCTTCGTGGTGGTGTTCGGCATCCTCAACGTGTTCGGCGTCAACGCCTTCGGCCGCGCCGAGGTGGTGCTGACCTTCGGCATGTGGAGCACCCTGATGGTGTTCGGCGTGCTCGGCCTGCTGGCCGCCCCGGCGGTGCAGCTGGACGGCTGGTTCGGCGCCTCGCTGGTGGGCACCGACCTGCAGACCATCCTCTCGCTGGTGGGCATGGCCATGTTCATGTTCGTCGGCTGCGAGTTCGTCACCCCGCTGGCGCCGGATTTGCGCAACTCGGCCAAGGTGATGCCGCGGGCCATGGCCCTGGGCCTGTTCGGCGTGGCCTCGTGCATGTTCATCTACGGCGCGGCGATGAAGCGCCAGGTGGAGAACGTGCTGCTCGACCCGGCCGCCGGCGTGCACCTGCTGGACACGCCCATGGCCATCCCGCGCTTCGCCGAGCAGGTGATGGGCCAGGTCGGCCCGCTGTGGCTGGGCGTGGGCTTCCTGTTCGCCGGCGCCGCCACCATCAACACCCTGATGGCCGGCGTGCCGCGGATCATGTACGGCATGGCCGTGGACGGCGCGCTGCCCAAGTGCTTCGCCTACCTGCAGCCGCGCTTCAAGACGCCGGTGCTGTGCATCCTGGTGGCGGTGCTGATCCCCTGCCTGCACGCCCTGTGGCTGCGCGGCAACACCGACCACATCATGAACCTGGTGTTGGCCGCGGTCTGCGCCTGGAGCACCGCCTACCTGCTGGTGACCCTCTCCGTGGTGCTGCTGCGCATCCGCCGCCCGGACCTGCCGCGGGCCTACCGCTCGCCGCTGTTCCCGCTGCCGCAGATCGTCTCCAGCGTCGGCATCCTCATCGGCATGTGGTACATCACCCCGCCGGGCATGAACCCCGCCGACATCTACGTGCCCTTCGCCGTGATGCTCGGCCTGACCGCCGCCTACGCGCTGGTCTGGACCCTGCTGGTGCAGAAGGTCAACCCGTTCCGCCCGGTGCCGGTGGAAGAGGTGCTGGAGAAGGAGTTCCGCGCCGAACCCGGCATCCATTCCAGCGAGTTCTACGGCCATGCTTCCAAGGCTGTCTGACTGGCTGCGCCGGCCGCCCTCGGGCTACCGCCCGGGGGTGACCCTGGAGCAGGCCCGGCGCAACCTCGGCGGCCTGGCCTTCGAAGCGCTGGAGCCCGGCGCCGGGCGTTTCAGCACGGTGGACGGCGGGTTGGTGTTCGAGCTGCGCGAGCGGCCCCAGGCGCAGTTCCTCATGCACCTGGTGCTCACCGAGTTCGTCGTCGAAGGGCCGGCGGCATACTCCGGCGAGGCGCGCTTCGAACTGCGCCACCAGGGTGTGCTGCGGCGCCAGGGCGTGGAATGCCGCCAGCGTTCCGGCGACCCGGCGCTGGGCGCGCGCCTGGCCGAGCGCCTGGCGGCCGACGAGCACCTGCAACGGGCGCTGCCGCCGCTGGACTTCAAGCGCCTGGAGTTGGAGTTCGACGCCGGGCGCTGGCGCATCCGCCTGGAGCACATGGCCGCCAGCGAGGTGGTCAACCGCCTGCCCAGCTTCCGCCGCTACCTGCGCCTGGAGCGCGAACAGCGCGACCACCTGCTGCGCGCGCTGTTCCACCTGGGGCGCCTCGCAAGCGAACTCTGAGCGCGGCTTGCCGCGCTGCTTTCATTTACAGGTTATCCACGCCCACTGGCATGCCAGCTGCATAGGAAACGGCTGTCAGAAATTCGTTGCGGGCATTTCGATAACATGTTAACTGTTTCGCGACAACAACAACGCCACCCCACGGAGGTGCGTATGCAAGCCCATCATGCCGCCCAGGTAGGGCTGGAAGGCTGGAGCGCGGCGCTGCGCTCCATCTGCGGTCAATTCGAGACGCAGCTGGCCTTCAGCCGTTCGCTGTTCATCGGCGAGATCCACGCGCAATCGCACTCCGGCCTGACCATGGCGCACCTGCGCACCAATGCCGGGCTGATCGCCCGCAAGCGCCTCAATGCGGACCAGGACGACGACCGCCACTGCTTCCTGATCAGCCAGCGCAGCGGCTTCTCCCAGGTCAGCCAGAACGGCGTGGACATCCAGCTTTCCCCCGGCGAGCTGCTGTTGATGGATTCGGTGGGCAGCTGCGAGATCACCCCCTTCGGCCTCATCGAGCACGCCTCCCTGCACCTGCCGCGCGCGGCGCTGGACAAGGTGCTGCCCGGGCGCAGCAAGTTCGGCAAGGTCTCAGCCGCCTGCGCCAGCGGGCGCATGCTGCACCTGCTGGTGGACCAGCTGTGCCGCGAGTCCGGCTCGAGCCCCGCCGGCGCCGAAAGCGAGGCCCTGGAGAACGCCTTCATCGCGCTCCTGCCCACGGCCCTCGGCGCCCACGGCGAGACGCCCGGCAGCGAGGCGCTGCAGGGCGGCAACCTGCGCAGCTACGTGCAGAAGGTCATCGACGAATCCCTCACCCAGCCGGGCCTGAACCCCCAGGGCCTGGCGCAGCGCCTGAACATCTCGGTGCGCCACCTGTACCGGCTGTTCGAGGAGCAGGGCGACAGCGTCTGCCGCTACATCCAGCGCGCGCGCCTGCAGCGCAGCGCCGACGACCTGGCCAACCCCATCCTGCGCGGCGAGTCGATCACCACCATCGCCTACAAATGGGGCTTCACCGACTCGGCGCACTTCAGCCGCGCCTTCAAGAAGCACTTCGAGCGCTCGCCCAAGGACTACCGCGCCAGCGCCCTGAGCGTGGCCTGAGTCAGAGCAGCTGGTCGATGAGCACGGCGTTGCTGTAGACCAGGCTGCCGTCGCTGGCGCGGTGGCCCACCAGGTGGAAGTGGCCGCGCTCGTCGCGGTCCAGGTAGACGCGCAACTGGCAGTCGGACAGCGGGCCGTAGTCCTCGGGCAGGTTCAGCTCCAGGGTGCTCATGTCGACGTCCACCCAGCGCTCGGGCTCGTGGCTGCGCTGCAGCTCCTCCTCGGCATCTTCCAGGTGCCGGCGGTCGGTGCCGCTGAGGTAGAAGTGGATGTCCTCGATGGGCATGGGCTGGGCGTCGGGGCTGGTCTTGCACCAGCCTTCGATGGTCAGGGTGCTCATGGCGTGGCCTCCGTTTGGCGGGCCGGCAAGGTTCGTCCGGCCTGTCCCGATTGGACCACGGGTGTGCCGTGCCTGCTTCGACGCCTGGACAAACGGATCGGCGGCCGGCGCGGGGCGGCGGCCGCCGACGGGCTCAGTCGGCGAGCTGGCGCGCCAGGTCCCGCACGCGCTGGCGGAGGAAGGCCGCCACCTCGCTGCCCGGCTGCTGCAGGCCGAGGAACTCCAGCAGCGGGTCTTCCACCGCGGTGCGGATGCCGCTCAGTTCCTCCAGCACCGCCAGGCCGCAGAAGGGCACGTAGGCTTCGGCGTAGCCGCCCTCGTGGACCAGCACCAGGCGCCCGTCGCAGAGCTGCTCGGCGGCTTCGCGCAGGCGCGCGGTCATGGCGCGGAAGGAGCCGCTGTGCAGCAGCATGCGCGCCAGCGGGTCCACGGCGTTGGCGTCGTAGCCGCAGGCGACGATGATCAGTTGCGGGCGGAAGCGCCGCAGGGCCGGCAGGACGATTTCGTCCAGCGCCTGCAGGTAGGCGTCGTGGCCGCTGCCGGCGGGCAGCGGCACGTTCAGGTTGGCGCCCAGGCCGGCGCCGCGGCCGCGATCGGCGACGCCGCCGTAGCCCGGCGGGAAGCAGTTCTCCTGGTGCAGCGAGACGCTCAGCACGTCGCCGCGCTCCTCGTAGATGGCCTGGGTGCCGTTGCCATGGTGCACGTCCCAGTCCACCACCGCCACCCGCTCAATGCCGTGCCGCGCCCTGGCCGCCTCGATGGCGATGGGGATGTTGGCCAGCATGCAGAAGCCCATGGCCTGGTCGGCCAGGCAGTGGTGGCCCGGCGGGCGCGACAGCGAGTAGGCGTTGTCCGCCTCGCCGCGCAGCACGCAGTCCACCGCGGCCATGGCCAGGCCGGCGGAGAGCCGGGCGATCCCGTAGCTGCCCGGGCCGATGGGCGCGTGGTCGCCCAGCTCGCCGCCGCCGGCGTCGCTCAGGGCCTTGAAGCGCTGCAGGTAGTGCTCCGGGTGGACGCGCAGCAGGTCCTGCTCGCTGGCCGGCTCGGCGCTGCGCAGGTCCAGCTGGCGGGTGAGGCCGGAAACGTCCATCAGGTTCTTCAGGCGCCGTTTGCTTTCCGGCGACTCGGCATGGCCGCCGCCGGCCGGCGGCTGCACCCAGCCGCCCACGGGCAGGAACAGGGCGTGCTGGCTGGCGCTGTGCCAGAGGCTCAGTTCATCGAAGAAGAACGCGGTGCGTCGGGTCATGGAAGGCTCCATTCACGGGGATTCACAGGGGATTCACAGGGGTTGCGCAGTGGCGGCCGCCGCGCGCGGGCGGCTGCCGAGGATCAGGGGCAGGGACAGCGCGGTGAGCGCGGCGGCGCCCAGCAGCAGGCCGTGGAAGTCGCCGTCGGCGCCGATCAGCCGCCCGCCGAGGGCAGGGCCCAGGGCCAGGCCGGCGCCTATCACCAGGTTGCTCAGGCTCATCAGCCGGCCGCTGGCGTCCAGCTCGGCGAGGCAGGCGAGGATGAAGGGCAGGGCGTAGGTCCAGGTGAACTTGAACAGCAGCGCGGCCAGGGCGAAGCGCGCCAGGCCCGGGGCGCCGAGCAGCAGGAGGATGGCCAGGGCCATCAGCGCGAAGCCGGCGGCCAGCTGGCCCTCGCGGCGCCAGCGCTCGCCCGCCAGGCTGGCGCAGGTGGCGCCGGCGATGCCGGCCAGGGTGGCCACGGCCAGCACCTCGCCGCCCAGGGTGGCGGCCAGCCCGGCGCGTTCGCCGATGGCGCCGACGAAGGTCCAGACCGCGCTCAGGGCGACGTAGAAACCCAGCAGGCCGAGGATGGCGGCGGCGATCTTCCAGCGCGGCGCTTCGACGGCCTTGCGCGGGCCGGTGGCGGCCATGGCGCCGCTCGGCAGGGCGCGCACCAGCGGCAGCGCCAGCAGCATCAGCGCGGCCAGGGCCAGGTAGCCGGCGCCCAGGCCGTAGGCCTGGTACAGGCGCGGCAGCACGGCCAGGCCGACGGCGCCGAGCACCAGCTGGCCCAGCACCCAGATGCCATAGGCGCGGCTGGGGTTGGGCATGCCGGCGGCGCAGGACAGGCAGAGGATCATCAGCGAGCCGCCGCAGAAGGCGCTGAGGGCGCGCAGCACGAGCAGCGCCTGGTAGCCGCCGGCGTTCGCCGAGGCCAGGTTGGCGAGGATGAAGCCCAGCGCCGCCAGCAGCCCGGCCAGGCGCCAGTCCACGCGCCTGAGCCAGAACAGCGAGGGCAGGGTGGCCAGGCTCATGGCGCCCAGCTCGACGGCGAACAGGTCGCCGATGCGCGCCGGGTCCAGGTGCAGTTGCGCGGCCAGTTGGCTGGCGATGGCCGGGGCGGTGAGCAGCACCGCGGGGGTGATGGCGGCGAACAGCACCACGGCCGCCAGCAGGGCCGGCGAGGGAATGCGCGGAACAGTCATGGCGGCGACCTCAGAAGGCATGGACGAAGCGCAGCAGCAGGTTGTCCTGGGCATACGCGTTGGCGGTGGAGACATTGCGGGTGAGGCCGAGCAGCACCTGGTTGCGCTTGTCCAGCCAGTGGCCGACCTCGAAACCGGCCTGGGTGTAGCGTTGGTGGCTGTCGTCGATGTCGTGGCCGCCCAGGCGCAGGGCGCCGCCGTCGGCGGCGATCAGGCGCAGCGCGGCATAGGTGGCGGGGGTGAAGTCGTAGGAGGCGAAGGCCTGCAGGCGGTACAGCGGCTTCTGTTCGAGGGTGGCGCCGAGGTAGTCGTCGTTGTTGCCGTAGAGCTGGGCTTCCAGGTTGGCCTCCAGCACCCAGTTCTCGCCCACGCCGCGGGTGTAGTTGTAGTTCAGGTGCAGGGCCCAGCGGTTGGCGCCGGGCGACACGCCCGGGTCCTTGGCGTGGTATTCGCCCAGCGGCAGGCTGACCAGGGCCAGCAGGCCGCTGTAGGTGCGCGTCTGCGGCTCGTCGATGAAGAACAGCGTGCCGCCCACCTGTGGGTCGCCCACCCCGCGCTCGCGGCTGCGCTCGGCGGCGCCGGGGCCGCGCGCCTCGATGTCGGCGTAGGGCACGATGAACTGCGGCGTGCACAGGCGCCCGCAGATGTCGCTGAACCACAGCTGGCGGTAGGCCAGGGCATTCACCTTGAGGTCGGCCTTGCCGCTGCTGTCCGCCGCGCCGTGGTAGTCGTCGGAGCGCGTCAGCGGCAGGTAGGTCACCCCCAGGCTGGTGCCCACGGGGGCGGAAAAGAAGTCGCGGGCGTTGAGGTCGGCGGCCTGGGCCGGGCCGAGGTACAGCGCGCCAAGGGCGCAGAGCGAAAGGCTTCGGTGCAGCTTCATGGTGGTTTTCTTCTTCTGTCGGTGAGGCGGGCGAAAGCCTCCCCTGGCGCCGCGCGCGGGCGCGGCGTCGGGATGTGGAGGCGTTGGGGAAATGCGGCCGGCTATCAGCCGGGCGGGTGGTGCAGCAGCTGGGCGATGCCGGCCTTGCCGTTGACGCCGAGCTTGCTGTAGATGCTGCGGATGTGGTGGCGCACGGTGTTCGGCGCCAGGCCCAGGTCGCGGGCGATTTCCTTGTAGGTGCTGCCCAGGCCGAAGCGCTGCGCCACCTCGGCCTCGCGGGTGCTCAGGCGGGCCATGGCCGGGCACAGGCGGGCGCTGAGCAGCAGCAGGTCGTGCACGGCGGTGGCCTGCAGTTGCAGGTGCTGGCCGCTGTAGCCGGCGGCCGGGTCGACTTCCGCCGGCAGGCGCGGACCGGTCCAGCGCGGCCATTCGCGCAGCAGCAGCTCGACGAAGCCGCGCTCGGCGTAGTGCAGCAGGCCGCGCCGGTCGCACACCGCCAGGGCCAGCGGGTTGGGCGCGTCCAGGCGCTCGCGCAGGGCCACCAGGGCGCGGATCTGGTTGGCCCCTTCGGCGGCCACCAGGTGCGGCATCAGCTGGTCCACCAGGAAGCGCTCGCTGGCGTCGAAGGGGCGCGCGCCGGCGCGGCGGTACAGGCTCAGGTGCAGGCTGAGCTGGGTGCGCGGGTCGATGTGGATGATGCAGAGGAATTCGCCGAAGCCGTGGTGCTCGGCCAGCCAGCGCAGGCCGGGGGTGCAGTCGGCGGCGCGGGTGTCGATGCGCACCGCGTGGCCGGGCGTGGCGTAGACGCGCTTGACGGTGATGTCCTGGTGGCGGATCGCCTGCCAGTCCTCCAGGTAGCTGTCCGGCAGCCGGTAGAGGTGGCTGCTGTGCTCCAGCGGCAGGCCGTCGACCAGGGCCGCGCGGCCCCACCAGGCCATGTCGAAGTCCAGCAACTGCTGCAGGCGGCCCATGGCGGCGGCGTGGAAGCCGGGCAGCGCGCATTCCTGGGCCAGGCGCTGGAGGTCCAGGACCAGGGCGTTGAATTCGCTGAAGCGCCGGGCGCCGAAGGACAGGTCGAGGGTGCTGCTCATGGGGTTCCCCTGCTGCGACTTTAGTTGTTGTTGTCAGTCATCAGTGAGCGGCCGGGTGTCGAGACGACAGGGCAGGGCCTGGGGCTGAGTATCCGCATCGCGGCGCGCGCGCACCATCCTGCAGATGCAGGATGGGCGGGTGGTTCAGACCAGCGCGGCACTGCTTTCCGGGAGGGTGGCGCCGCCGTCCACCACCAGCGTCTGCCCGGTGATGTAGGCGGCGGCGTCGGAGGCGAGGAAGAGCATGGCGTTGGCGATGTCCGCCGGCTGGCCGAGGCGGCCCAGGGGGATGCCGGCGGCGATGCGCGCTTCCAGTGCTGCGTCGCCCAGGTTGGCCATGGCCGGGGTGTGGATCATCCCCGGCTCCACGCCGTTGACGCGGATGTTGCGTGGCGCCAGTTCCAGCGCGGCATTGCGGATGAAGCCGTTGACCCCGGCCTTGGACGCCGCGTAGTGGCTCAGCCCCGGGTAGGCCACCCGGTTGCCTGTGACCGAGGAGGTGGCCAGCACGCAGCCGCCGCCGCGCGCGGCGAACAGCGGCAGGGCGGCCTGGGTCAGCCAGAACAGCGCGCCCAGGTTCACCGCCAGGGTGCGTTGCAGCAGCTGCGGGGTGATGGCGGCGAACTCGGTCAGCGGGAAGTAGGCGGCGTTGTGCACCAGCACGTCCAGGCCATCGAGCTCGGCGAGGGCGGCGGCGATGGCCGGCGGATCGGCCAGGTCCACCGCCAGCGCCCGGGCCTCGCGGCCCTGGTTGCGCAGTTCGCTGGCCAGGGCTGCGACGGCCTGCTCCTGGCGGTCGAGCAACAGCAGCGAGGCGCCGGCCGCGGCGAAATCTTCGGCGATACGGCGGCCGATGCCCTGGGCCGCGCCGGTGACCAGCACGCGCCGGCCGCTGAAGTCGAAGCGCGTCATGGTCCGTCCTCCATTCGTTCGAAGGCGAGGGTGGGCAGGTCCACCACGCTGGCGCCGCCGTCGGCCACCAGGCAGGCGCCGGTGACGATGGCCGCCGCCTCGCTGGCGAGGAACTGGCACAGCCCGGCGATCTCGTCCGCCATGGCCGGGCGGCGCAGCGGCACCTCGGCGGTGACCCGCGCGTAGGCGGCGTCCAGGTTTTCGCCATGGTGCTGCATCAATGGCTGCATCTCGGCATCGGCCATGGGCGTGCGCACCCAGCCGGGGCACAGGGCGTTGACGCGCACGCCGCGCGGGCCATAGTCCCGCGCCAGGGAGCGCATCAGCCCGAGCAGCGCGTGCTTGGCGACGGTGTAGCCGCACACGCCGGGCCCGGCCACCAGGGAGGCGATGGAGCCCACCAGCACCATGTTGCCGCGCCGCGCCAGCAGCGATGGCAGGCAGGCGCGGGCGCTGGCGAAGGCGCTGTCGAGGTTGCCGCGCAGGGCGTCGCGCCAGGCCTGGTCGCTGGTCTCGCCGGCCGCGCCCAGGCCGTGGCCGCCGGCGCAGGCGACGAGCACGTCGATGCCGCCGAAGGCCGCCTCGATGCGCTGGATGAAGCCCTGCCAGGTTTCGCCGTCGGCGGCGTCGCCGGCCAGCACCAGGCCGCCGCACTGGGCGGCGACCTGCTCCAGGGCCTCGCGGCGGCGGCCGATCAGCACCACCTTGTCGCCCGCTTCGGCGAAGCGCCGCGCGCAGGCCGCGCCTATGCCGGTGCCGGCGCCGGTGATGACGACGACGCGGCCGCTCATGGGTACACCGTGCGGTTGAGTTCGTCGCAGTAGGAGGCGACCGGGAAGTTGGACAGCTCGTCGAAGCCGCTGCCGGCGTAGCCGAAGATCTTGCCGTCGCTGCGGTGCTGCTGCAGGTCGATCATCACCAGGCCGAGGGTGGGGACGATCTTCTCGCGCCAGACGAACAGGTACAGCTGCTCGGCGACCTTGTAGTAGTGGCAGCGGTCGGTGTCGCACAGCCCGGCCTCGACGCCGGCCAGGCACTGCCAGGTGTAGAAGCCGTCGTTCAGGTAGATGTGTTCGTAGACCTCGGTGGGGCTGTAGCGGTAGCGGTTGCGCAGGCCCACCAGTTCGCTGCTCGGCGCGTGCGGGCAGGCGCCTTCCTGCCAGGGGCGGTCGAGGCTGCCGTGGAGGATCTGCACCTGCACGCCGGTCAGGTCCTTGCCGGCCAGGGCGCGGGCGTAGAGGCCTTCGCCGGTCTCGGCGGCGCCGGGCAGCTGGCCCAGCACGGCGGTGAAGGACTGGCTGTGGCGGTCCAGCACCAGGCTGACCGACCAGGCCTGGCCGTCCTCGCGCTTGATGAAGTCGACCAGCACGATGCCGGGGCGCACCGAGGTGGCGCGGTAGGCCGCCTCGCCCGCGGAGTGGCCGTCGGCGGCGCGCCAGCGGGTGGTCTCGGCGTCGAACCGGTGCTCGATGCGCCAGCCGTTGGCGAAGTGCAGTTCCAGGCGCTGCCCGGCGAGGTCGGCCAGGCGCGGCAGGATGAAGGCCTCGGGGGCGAAACCCTCGGCGAGGGCGCCGACGGTGATCCAGTCGGAAGAAGCGGTCATGGGTGGGACTCCTGTGTTGGTGGAGCCCCCATGCTGCGCGGCGGGGCGCGCGGGGAACATCAACCGGATGGTTGATCCAGGAACAGCCGCGCCAGCAGCTCGGTGCGGCTGGCCACGCCGGCCTTGCGGAACAGGTGGATAAGATGCGTCTTCACCGTGGCCAGGCCCAGGCCGAGCTGGCGCGCCAGGTCCTTGTTGCTGGCGCCGTCGCGCAGCAGCAGGGCGATCTCACGCTCGCGCGGGGTGAGCTGGGCGAGGGCGTCGTGGCTGCGGGGCAGCGCCTGGGCGGCCAGCTCCAGCAGCCCCTGCAGGGCTCGCAGGCGGTCGAGTTCGTCGCTGGAGAAGGGCGCCTCGCCGACGCGCCGCAGCAGCGAAAGCCCGGCCAGGGGGCGGCCGCGGTCGGCGGCGATGACTTCCACCACGTCGATCACCCCGTGCCGGCGCAGGAAGCCGTGGTAGCGCTCGCGCTGGTCGCCGGGCTGCTGCGCCATGCCCACGGCCAGCGGCACCACCGGCAGGCCGGTGGCCAGGCAGGCGCCGGGCCGCAGCGGGTCGAGGCGGTGGTAGTGGTCGAGGTAGTCGGCGTGCATCTGCCGGCCCATGCCGAGCAACTGGAAGTCGCAGGCCTGCAGGTCGGCGTCGATGCGGTAGAAGGCGGCGCGGGTGGCGGGGACCAGTTGGTGGAAGCTGTGCAGGCAGCGTTGGCCGATCTGTTCGGGGGTGGGCATGGGCTGGGTCCTGCGTGGGGGTGGGGGGAGGTGTTTCAGGTTAGCGCGGTTCCCTCTCCCCAGCCCTCTCCCTGAAGGGAGAGGGGGCTTGTCTGTGCCGAGAGAAGGAATGGTTTCAGCCGGTAATCACTGTACTAGCCGGCTAACGCCGAACTATCAGCGTCTGCCCAACGGTCCCCTCTCCCTTCAGGGAGAGGGTTAGGGAGAGGGGCTCTTCAGGCTTCCGAATCAGCCCTCAAACCACCGCGTAATAGTGCTTCACAAACCCCTCCCCCAACACCTCCCAAAGCACCTGCGTGCCCTTGGTCACGAACCAGCTATCCCCAGCCTTGTACAACTGGCTCTGCCCGGTGGCCTCGTCGGTCAGCCGCACCTCGCCGCTGACCACCGTGGCTTGCTCGTTGAAGGGATAGGTCATGCGGAACTTGCCGCCGGTGGTGCCGAAGTAGGCGGCGCTGACCGGGTCGGTGGGGGCGCCGGCGGTCATCTTGCCGAAGGCGCGGACCTCGCCTTCGAGGATTTCCGAGCCGAGGTCGGCCACGGTGCCCCAGGCGTCCAGCTCGTCGAGGGTGATGCCTTGCCTGATGGGGGTGAGTGCCATGTGCTTGCTCCTGTGCAAGTGAGTGGAAAGCGGGTTCAGCGGCGCCCGGACCAGTAGCCGGACACCTGGTGCCAGGTCTTGCCGGCGCTGAGCAGCAGCGGGCGGAACTGGTCCTTGCCGTGGACGCGGATGCGTCGCACCGAGCTGATCAGGTCGTAGCGCGCCGAGCCTTCGCTCATGCCCTCGGCCAGCACCTTGCAGATGATGTGGCTGGGGGTGACGCCGAAGCCGGAGTAGCCCTGCACGAAGAAGGCGTTGGGGCGGCCGGGCAGGGCGCCGATCTGCGGGAACAGGTTGGGGCTGCAGGCCATGGGGCCGCCCCAGGCGAGGTCGATCTTCACGTTTTCCAGGTAGGGGAAGATCTTCAGCATCAGCGCCCGGTTCCAGGCCTTGAGGTCGCGCGGGATGTGCTCGATGAAGGGCGTGGCGGCGCCGAACAGCAGGCGGTTCTCGCGGGTCACGCGGTAGTAGTCGATGACCGGGCGGATGTCGCTGTAGGCGCCGCGGATCGGGCTGATGCGCTGGATGAGTTCGTCCGACAGCGGCTCGGTCATCATCTGGAAGGCATAGGTGTTGATGGTGCTCTTGTGCAGCTCCGGCTCCAGCTTGTTGAGGAAGCTGTCGCAGGCCCAGAGCAGCTTGCCGGCCTTCACCGAGCCCTTGGCGGTGCGCACGGTGATGCGCTCGCCGTAGGTCACGTCCAGCGCCGGGCTGTACTCGAAGATCTTCACCCCGTGGCTGGCCAGGGCCTTGGCCTCGCCGAGCAGCAGGTTGAGCGAGTGCACGTGGCCGCCGCCCATGTGCAGCAGGGCGCTGGAGTATGCGTCGGAGCCGATGATCTGGCGCACCTCGGAGCCGTCCAGGTAGCGGATCTCGTGGGTGGAGTTCAGCGACTTGAACTCCTTCTCCCAGGCCCGCAGAGTCTTCGCCTGGCGGGCGTTGAAGCCCATGTAGCCGTAGCCGTGGCAGAAGTCGGCGTCGATGCCGTACTTCTGGATGCGGCCCTTGATGATGTCGGCGCCCAGGTCGCTGATCTCGAAGATCTGCCGCAGGCCGTCCTCGCCGACGTCCTTGCGGATCTTCTCCAGGTCGTGGCCGATGCCGGCCATGATCTGCCCGCCGTTGCGCCCGGTGCCGCCGAAGCCGAGGTAGCGCGCCTCCAGCACGACGATGTTGGTGATGCCCTTCTCGGCCAGCTCCAGGGCGGTGTTGATGCCGGAGAAGCCGCCGCCGATCACGACGACGTCGGCCTCCAGGTCCGCCTCCAGGGAGGGGAAGGACAGGTCGTATTTCTTGGTCGCGGTGTAGTAGGTGGGGGTCTCGATGTTGATCATGACTGCAGCCTGGAACCGGAGGGAAAAGGGCGCGGCCGCTGCCGCGCGGATGGCCCTATTAGGGGCCGCGGCGCCCATTCCTGTCTTGACCCTGGCTGCCCGGCCACTTGTCCGGGACTGACAGCGGCGGCTCAGCCGGCCAGCAGTTGCTCCACGCGCTCGACGGCGGCGCGGGCGCAGAGCATGTCCTGCGCCTCGGAGGCGCCGGAGACGCCGACCGCGCCGATGACCACCTCGCCCAGGCGCAGCGGCTCGCCGCCGCCGAACAGCACCAGCCCGGTCTGCAGCGGCAGGCCCTGGCGCACGGTCGGCGCGCTCTGTTCCAGGTAGGCCTGCCAGTCGCCGGTGGGTTTGTCGAAGGCGGCGGCGGTGCCGGCTTTCTTCAGGGCGATTTCGCGGCACGGCTGCGCGGCGCCGTCCATGTGCGCGGTGAGCACCGGCAGGCCGCTGGCGTCGACCAGCGCGATGCTGAGCCGCAGGCCCAGTTCCTCGGCGCGCGCGAGCGCGGCCTGCAGCGCCTGCTGGGCGAGGTTCAGGGTGAGGTGTGCCTGCTGGCGGACGAGTGCGGTCATCGAGGGGACTCCGAGTGGGAAGGTGGCGGGGCGGATCATGACCGAAAGGGGGCGGGGCTTTGCAAGGGCCAAGAAAATCCTTGCCTGGGCGCCGCCCGCCAGCCGCGCCTTCCCGCGCGGGCCTGGCGGGCGGCGGGGCTTCAGTACACCGAGGGGGCGGACGGGGCCTGGGGCTGGGCGCCGCCCTTGAACTTGCCGGCCAGTTCGCGCAGCGAGCGCATCAGCAGGCTGGTGTCCACGCCCACGGCGACGAACCTGGCGCCCAGCTCCAGGTAGCGCCGCGCCAGCTTCTCGTCGGCGCTGAGGATGCCGGCGGCCTTGCCGGCACGCTGGATGCGGGCGATGGCGTCCTCGATGGCGGCCTGCACTTCCGGGTGCCCGGGGTTGCCGCGCTGGCCCATGGCCGCGCTGAGGTCGGCCGGGCCGATGAACACGCCGTCGACGCCGTCCACCGCAGCGATAGCGTCGAGGTTGGCCAGGCCTTCGAGGTTCTCCACCTGCACCAGCAGGCACATCTGCGCGTCGGCCTCGTCGAGATAGCCGGGGATGCTGTTCCAGCGCGAGGCGCGGGCCAGGGCGCTGCCCACGCCGCGCACGCCGAACGGCGGGTAGCGCATGGCGCGCACCAGCTCACGGGCCTGCTCGGCGGAATCCACCATGGGCACCAGCAGCGTCTGCGCGCCTATGTCGAGCAGTTGCTTGATCAGCGCCGTGTCGCCGAGCACCGGGCGGATGATCGGCTGCACCGGGTAGGGCGCCACCGCCTGCAACTGGCCGAGCAGGCTGCGCAGGTCGTTGGGCGCGTGCTCGCCGTCGATCAGCAGCCAGTCGAAGCCGGCGTTGGCCGCCAGCTCGGCGCAGTAGGGATCGGCCAGGCCGAGCCAGAGGCCGATCTGGGCTTCGCCGGATTGCAGGCGTTGTTTGAACGTATTGAGGGGGATGTGCATGGGAGGTCCTTGGCGGAAGTCTGAGGCTAGAGGCTAGAGGCTAGAGGCTAGAGGCTAGAGGCTAGAGGCTAGAGCCGCTCTGACTTCCAGCTCACATTCATACAAACCGGCAAGAAATGCTGCCGAGCTGGTCGTAGTCGACGTGGAAGGTATCGCCGGGCGCCGCCGCCACCGGGCGGGTGAAGGAGCCGCCGAGGATCACCTGGCCGGGTTCCAGGGTGACGTCGTAGGGGGCCAGCTTGTTGGCCAGCCAGGCCACGCCCTTGGCCGGGTGGTTGAGCACCGCGGCGGAGACGCCGGATTCCTCGATCACGCCGTTGCGGTAGAGGATCGCCGGCACGCGGCGCAGGTCGATCTCGCTCGGCCGCACCGCGCGGCCGCCCATGACCACGCCGGCGTTGGCGGCGTTGTCGGAGATGGTGTCGAAGACCTTGCGGGTGACCTTCGTCTGCGGGTCCACCTGCTGGATGCGTGCGTCGATGATCTCCAGCGCCGGGATCACCCACTCGGTGGCCTCCAGCACGTCGAACAGGGTGACGTTCGGCCCCTTCAGCGGCTTGCCGAGGATGAACGCCAGCTCCACTTCCACCCGCGGCACGATGAAGCGCTCGAAGGGGATGTCGCTGCCTTCCTCGAAGAACATGTCGTCCAGCAGGGCGCCGTAGTCCGGCTCGGTGATGTTCGACGAGACCTGCATGGCCCGCGAGGTCAGGCCGATCTTGTGGCCTTTCAGCACGCGGCCATTGGCTATCTTTTGAGCCACCCAGGCGCGCTGGATGGCGTAGGCGTCCTCGATGGCGATGTCCGGGTAGTCGAGGGAGAACTGCCGCACCTGCTGGCGCGAACGCTCGGCGGCGTCGAGGCGGGCGGCGGCTTCCTGGATGAGGCTGGAGTCGAGCATGGCGATATCTCTTTAGCGGGGGTTGACCACGGCGGCCGGGGTACGCAGGACCAGGGCGGCGCCGAGGGCGATGAGGATGGCCAGCAGGTACAGGGCCAGGCTGGAGCTGTGGGTGGTGTCGCGCATCCAGCCGATGAAGTAGGGCGCAGCGAAGGCGGCGATGCTGCCGAAGGAACTGATCAGGGCGATGCCCGCGGCCTGGGCGCGGTCGGCGAGGAAGGCCGGCGGCAGCTGCCAGAACATCGGCAGCGCGGCGCTGGCGCCCATGCCGGCGAGCACCAGCCCGGCCAGCACCAGCCACGCGTTGCTCGGCGCCAGGCCCGTCAGGGCCAGGCCGGCGGCGGCCAGCAGCAGCGGCACGGCGAGGTGCCAGCGGCGCTCGCGGCGGCGGTCGGAGGAGCGCCCCAGGGCGATCATGAACACGCAGCCGGCGAGGTACGGCAGGGCGCTGAGCAGGCCGACGCGGCCGTCGGAGCCGATGCCTGCGCCGTGGATCAGGCTGGGCATCCAGAAGGCCAGGGTGTTCACCGCCAGCATCACCGCGAAGTAGATGGCCACCAGCAGCCAGACCTGGCGGTCGCGGAAGATGCCGGCGAGGGAGGTGATCTGCTTGCGCTGTTCCTCGCCCTGCATCTCCGCGCGCAGGCCGGCCTTCTGCTCGTCGCTGAGCCAGGCCACGCGTTCGAAGCTCTCCGGCAGGCGGCGCCAGACCAGCAGGCCGAGCAGCACCACCGGCAGGCCTTCGATGAGGAACATCCACTGCCAGCCGCGCAGCCCGAGGAAGTCGTGGAAGCCCTCGAGGATGCCGCCGGACAGCGGCCCGCCGATCACCCCGGCCATGGGCACGGCGATGGCGAACAGCGCGGTGACGCCGGCGCGGCGGCGCGCCGGGAACCAGCGGTTGATGTAGACCAGTATGCCGGGGAAGAAGCCGGCCTCGGCCACGCCCAGCAGCAGGCGCAGGCTGTAGAAGCCGGCCGCGCTCTGCACCAGCAGCATGGCGGTGGACAGCAGGCCCCAGGTGACCATCAGGAAGGCGATCCAGCGGCGCGGGCCGACGCGCTCCAGCATCAGGTTGCTGGGCACGCCGAACAGCGCGTAGGCGACGAAGAACAGCCCGGCGCCCAGGCCGTAGACGGTGTCGCTGAAGTGCAGGTCGGCGCTCATCTGCAGCTTGGCGAAGCCGATGTTGATGCGGTCCAGGTGGGCGAAGACGTAGCAGATCAGCAGCAGCGGCATCAGGCGCCAGACCACGCGGGCGTGGGTGGCGTCGCTGCCGGCGGGCAGGTCGGCGGAGGGCTGTGCGGCGGAGGGCAGGGTGGCGGTGCTCATGGTCTTGTCTTTGTTCTGCGAGTGGCCGGGGGCGCGGCGGGCTTCAGCCCGCCTGGCCGTTGAGGAAGGCGTGGACGTTGTTCTGCTTGTAGTTGAGCTCGGCGTTCAGCTCGCTCATCTCGAAGGACAACGCCAGCAGCCGGCGCGCCTGGAGGTCGGCGAAGTGCGCCTTGATCACCTCGAACAGCGCGTCGGCGACCTGCCTGCGGGTGGCCAGGTCGCGCCCGGCGCCCACCTTCAGGCTCATGTGGACGAAGGCGTAGTCGTGCGCGCCGTCGGCCATGCGCCAGGTGTCCAGGCGCACGGCGCGGCTGCGGATGCCGCCGAGCGGGAACACCCCGCTCGCGCCGAGGCAGGCGTGGACCTTCTCGAACAGGCCGGGCAGGTCGGCCTCGGCTTCGATGTTGTGCGTGTACTCGGCGATGAAGTGCGGCATGGCGGGCTCCTCAGAGGCGGCTGGCGGACGGGTTGCCGGCGGGGTTGGAGGCCTGGGCGGCGGGGATCGCCGAACCGTCCTGCGGGGTGACCGGGAACACCGCGTTGATCTGCCCGGTGCCGGAGGAGCCGAAGTAGGGCGTGACCACCTCGGCCTTGCCGTCGTAGTCCGACCAGCCCAGCGCGCCGAGGAGCATGGCGGTGTCGTGCATGAAGCCTTCGCCGTGGCCCTTGGCCGCGTACTCCGGGAGCATGCCGCAGAAGGCCTGCCAGTCGCCGCGCTGCCACATCCGCACCACCTCGTGGTCGAGGGTTTCCAGGAACGGGCTCCAGACCTTGTCGGCGAATTCCGGGGCCTGGCCGTTCTGGGCGAAGCGGTGGGTCAGCGAGCCGCTGGCGAGGAAGGCCACGGTGCCGTCGTAGTGCTCTTCCACCGCCTTGCGCATGGCCCAGCCCAGGCGCGCGCTGTCGTTGAGGTAGTGCACGGTGCACAGCGCCGAGACCGAGACCACCTTGAAGTGCTGGTCGGCGTTCATGTAGCGCATCGGCACCAGGGTGCCGTACTCCGGGCCGAGGGTGGTGGCGTCGTGGGCCAGCACGTCCACGCCCATGGCGGTGCAGCCCTCGGCGAGGATGCGGCCCAGTTCGGGGTTGCCGGGGAACTCGTACTCCATGTTGGCGATGAAGTGCGGCAGCTCGTTGCTGGTGTACAGCCCCTGGAAGTGCGGCGCGCAGTTGATGTGGTAGCCGGCGTTGACCAGCCAGTGGGTGTCGAACACCACGATGGTGTCCACCCCCAGCTCACGGCAGCGGCGGCCGATCTCCTTGTGGCCGTCGATCGCCGCCTGGCGGCAACCCTGGCGCGGGCCGGGCAGTTCGGAGAGGTACAGCGAGGGAACGTGGGTGATCTTGGCAGCCAGAGCGAGTTTGCCCATGGTGGTTCTCCTGGTGCGGGGCGCCTGCGCTGGGGCGCCCGGATTCTTGTGATTGTGGCTGCACGCCGGCGATGCAGGCGGCCTGGGCGGCCGCTCTCATCGGGCCGCCTTTTTACACGCCCCAGCGGGGGATGTGGTGGCTGCCCATGGAAATGCACACGTTCTTGATCTCGGCGAAGACCTCGAAGCTGTACTCGCCGCCCTCGCGGCCGGTGCCCGAGCCCTTCACCCCGCCGAACGGCTGGCGCAGGTCGCGCACGTTCTGGCTGTTGATGAATACCATGCCGGCCTCGATGCCGCGCGCCAGGCGGTGGGCCTTGCCGATGTCCTGGGTCCAGATGTAGGAGGCCAGGCCGTATTCGGTGTCGTTGGCCAGGCGCAGGGCCTCGGCCTCGTCCTTGAACTTCAGCAGGCAGACCACCGGGCCGAAGATTTCTTCCTGGGCGATGCGCATGCGGTTGTCCACGTCGGCGAACACCGTGGGCTGCACGAACTGCCCGCGGGCCAGGTGCGCCGGCAGGTTGGCCGGGCGTTCCAGGCCGCCGGCGACCAGGCGCGCGCCTTCTTCCATGCCGATGCGGATGTAGCCGGTGACCTTGTCGTAGTGCTGCTGGGTGATCATCGAGCCGACCTGGGTCTTAGGGTCCTGCGGGTCGCCGACGATCAGGCGCTTGGCGCGGGCGGCGAACTCCTCGACGAAGCGCTCGTACACGCTCTCCTGGATGAAGATACGGCTGCCGGCGGTGCAGCGCTCGCCGTTCAGCGAGAAGATGGTGAACAGCGCGGCGTCCAGGGCGCGGTCGAGGTCGGCGTCGTCGAAGATCAGCACTGGCGACTTGCCGCCCAGCTCCATGGAGTACTTCTTCAGGCCGGCGGTCTGCATGATCTTGCGCCCGGTGGCGGTGCCGCCGGTGAAGGAGATGGCGCGCACGTCGGGGTGGCGCACCAGGGCGTCGCCGGCGGTGGCGCCGTAGCCCTGCACCACGTTGAGCACGCCCGGCGGGATGCCGGCTTCCAGGGCCAGGCGGCCCAGCTCGTTGGCGGTCAGGGGCGACAGCTCGCTCATCTTCAGCACCGCGGTGTTGCCCAGGGCCAGGCAGGGCGCGGTCTTCCAGGTGGCGGTCATGAACGGCACGTTCCACGGCGAGACCAGGCCGCACACCCCCACCGGCTGGTACAGGGTGTAGTTGAGCATCTGGTCGTCCACCGGGTAGCTGTGGCCGTCCATGCGCGTGCAGACCTCGGCGAAGAACTCGAAGTTGTGCGAGGCGCGGGGGATCAGCACGTTGCGCGTCTGGTGGATCGGCAGGCCGGTGTCGAGGGTTTCCAGCTCGGCGAGGTTGGGCACGTTCGCATCGATCAGCTCGCCCAGCTTGCGCATCAGCTTGGCGCGTTCCCTGGCCGGGGTGTTGGCCCATTTCGGGAAGGCTTCCCTGGCCGCGGCCACGGCCATGGCGATTTCCTCGGCGCCGCCGCTGGCGACCTCGGCGATCACTTCGGTGGTGGCCGGGTTGATGGTCTGGAAGACTTCTTTGCTCTCGACCTCGCGGCCGTTGATCCAGTGCTTGATCATGCTTGTTTCTCTATCTCGATTAGGGACGGGCGCGGTTCGCGAAGAACTCGGCCTCGCTGACGATGCGGTTGACCAGGCGGCCGACGCCTTCCACTTCCACCACCACTTCATCGCCCGGCACCACGTCGGCCAGGCCTTCCGGCGTGCCGGTGGCGATCATGTCGCCCGGCTGCAGGGTCATGAAGCTGGAGAAGTATTCGATCAGGTAGGGGATGTCGAAGATCATGTCCGCGGTGGTGCCTTCCTGCTTCAGCTCGCCGTTGACCCAGGTGCGCAGCTTCAGCTTCGACGGATCGGCCACGTCGGCGGCGTCGACGATCCACGGGCCGACCGGGGTGGTGGCGTCGCGGTTCTTCACCCGCAGGTTGGGGCGGTAGTAGTTCTCCAGGTAGTCGCGGATGGCGTAGTCGTTGCAGACGGTGTAGCCGGCCAGGTAGGCGAGGGCGTCCTCGCGCCTGACGTTGCGCGCCGGCTTGCCGATCACCGCTACCAGCTCGCACTCGTAGTGCATGTAGGCGACGTTGTCCGGGCGCCAGGTGACCTGGTTGTGGCCGGTGTAGGTGCCTTTGGACTTGATGAACGCCAGCGGCTCGGTGGGCGCCTTGAAGGCCAGTTCGGCGGCGTGGTCGGCGTAGTTCAGGCCGAGGGCGAACATGCTCCCTTCGGCCGGCGGCAGCCACTGCACCTCGTGCTCGCCGAGCAGGCGGCCATCGGCCAGGCGCACGGCGTTGTCGGCTTCCACGGTCACTGCGTGGATTTCGCCCTGGTAGCGGATGCGTGCGTGTTTCATCTCAGGCTTCCTCCGCCACGACGTGATTGACCAGGCGGCCGAGACCTTCGATCTCCACCACCACCTCGTCGCCCGGTTGCACGTCGACGCGGCCCTCGGGGGTGCCGGTGATGAGCACGTCGCCGGCGTGCAGGGTCATGAACTCGCTGATCTCGGCGATCAGTTTGGGAATGCTGCGCACCAGGTTGGCGGTGCTGTTCTGCTGGCGCACTTCGCCGTTGACCAGCAGGCGCAGCGGCAGGGCGTGCGGGTCGGCGATCTCGTCGCGGCCGACCACTTCGCTGCCCAGCGGGCAGAAGCCGTCGCGGCACTTGGCCTTGACCGCCGGGCGGTAGTAGCTGTCTTCCGGCAGGCTGAATTCGTTGACGATGACGTAGCCGGCCACGTAATCCATGGCCTCGTCCTCGCTGACGCGGCTGGCGTCGCGGCCGAGCACCACGCCCAGGGCCGGGCCCGGCTGCAGGCGCTCGACGCCAGCGGGGAACACCACCGCCTGGCCGTCGCCGTTGCGGGTGTTCGGCGTCTTGATGAACAGCACCGGCTTGACCGGCGGCTTCTGGTAGGGCGGCTGCTGGAATTCCTCCAGCCGGCTGTGCAACAGGCCCTGGTAGTTCAGCGCGACGCCGAACAGGGTGCCCGTTGCGGCTTCGCTGATAGCGCGACGCATGGCTTCGTTCTCCTGCTTCACCCGGGCCGTGGATACCCAGGTATCGTTAACATGTTAGCGTTATAGTTAATATGTTAACTATGGTCAAGCCTCGTCCATCGGGGCCTGGTTTCGCTGCAGGCATTGGAGCAGGCGCGCCGGCGCCGGGATTGTCCGGCGCTGCCATGACCTTGACCGACGCTGCCAGGGCGCCGCGCGGGTCGTCGCAGGGTTTGCCTATGCAGGGGCTATGCTGGTTAAAATCTTTCCTATTTTCAGTCGAGTAGCCCATCTACATGTCCACGCCGCGTCCGTCCCTGACCCTCACCCTGCTGCAGGCCCGCGAGGCCGCCATGGCCTTCTTCCGCCCCTCGCTCAACCAGCACGACCTGACCGAGCAGCAATGGCGCATCGTGCGCATCCTCCGCCAGCAGGGCGAGATGGAGATCTACCAGTTGGCGCAGCAGGCCTGCATCCTCAAGCCGAGCATGACCGGCGTGCTGGCGCGCATGGAGCGCGACGGCCTGGTGCGCCGCTGGAAGTCCGAGCACGACCAGCGCCGCGTGCTGGTGTGCCTGAGCGAAAAGGGCCAGCAGTGCTTCGTGGCCATGAGCGACGACATGGAGAACAACTACCGGCGTATCCTCGAACAGTTCGGCGAGGACAAGCTGCAGCAATTGCTGGGGCTGCTCGACGAGCTGAAGAAGATCAAGCCCTGAGGCTCTTTTTGTAGGAGCGAGGGGGACGCCTAGTTCTTGCTCGCGAACCCGCCCCAGCGCCTCACCTTGACCGTCATTCCCGCGAACGCGGGAACCCAGTGACTGTGGCGACGCGCACTGGAAGCCACTGGATCCCCGCGTTCGCGAGGATGATGGAGCCGATTCCGGCGCTGGAGCTAGTTCGCCCCTACAGTCCCACAGGCAGGTAACCCCATGGCCCGCGCACCCATCCCCAACATCGACATCGGCCAGGTCTACGACCTGCGCTACAGCGATTCCGAGGTGCACTACGAGGAGCTGGGCAAGCTGGCCGACTTCTTCGGCCGCAACATGCCGGTGCACCGCCACGACCGCTTCTTCCAGGTGCACTACGTCAAAAGCGGCTCGGTGCGCGTGTACCTCGACGAGCAGCTCTACCACCGCCAGGGCCCGCTGTTCTTCCTCACCCCGCCAACCATCCCCCATGCCTTCGTCACCGAGAACGACGCCGACGGCCACGTGCTGACCGTGCGCCAGCAACTGCTCTGGCCGCTGCTGGCGCCAGAGCAGGGCCTGGCCGCCGGGCCGGACATCGGCCCGGTGTGCGTGGCCTTCGACCAGCTGGACGAGACCTTCGCCGGCGAGGTGGCGCGGGTCGACGGCCTGTTCGAGCTGCTGCGCGAGGAGTTCCGCGGCGAACGCCCCGGCCGCGAGCTGGCCCTGGCCGACCTGGTGCGGTTGATCTTCGTCAGTCTGCTGCGCCTGTCGGCCCGCTCGCTCAAGGCGCAGCCCATGCGCCGCGAGGACCTGCGCCTGTTCCAGCGCTTCAACCAACTGATCGAGCAGCACTACCCCGAGCACTGGCCGCTGACGGCCTACGCCGAGCGCATCGGCGTGACCGAGGCGCGGCTGAACGACATCTGCCGGCGCGTCGCCGGGCTGCCGTCCAAGCGCCTGGTCCACGAACGGCTGATGCAGGAGGCGCGGCGCCTGCTGCTGTTCAGCGGCAGCTCGGTGAACGAGATCTGCTACCAGCTGGGGTTCAAGGACCCGGCCTACTTCAGCCGCTTCTTCGCCCGCAATGCCGGGATGGCGCCGGGGGAGTACCGGCAGCGTAGGGCGGGTGACAAGGAAGAAGCCTGGCGGTAGGTGGGTGCTGCTGGCTTTTCGTAGGAGCGAGCTTGCTCGCGAACGGGGTTCGTCGGTGACTATGGGGGCTGGGTTTGAGAGCGCCCTCTCCCTAACCCTCTCCCTGAAGGGAGAGGGGACCGTTCGGTGCATTTGGGTAGTTTGGAGTCAGCCGGCAAGCACCGTGGCTGCAAGCTGAAGCTGTCATCTTCTCGGCACGGACAAGCCCCCTCTCCCTTCAGGGAGAGGGCTGGGGAGAGGGTTACGGACTTCTATCCCGCTCCGTTGCTGAACCTGGCGCCGCTGTTCGCGAGCAAGCTCGCTCCTACGAAAAGCATCCCGTTGCCCCGACAGAAAACCCGTGGCTTCCGGTCTTTTGGTTAACTTGTTAACTTTATACTCCGCTCTCACCCGGACCCGCCCATGCCCACCCCAGCCCACCCCCAGCGCCTGATCCTGCCCCTGGCCGCGCTGGTCGCCTTCGCGCCCCTGTCCATTGACACCTACCTCCCCAGCCTGCCGCTGATCGCCAGCGACCTGGCCGCCGGCGCCAGTGAGGTGCAACTGACCATCAGCCTGTTCCTCGCCGGCCTGTGCCTGGGCATGCTGTTCTACGGGCCGCTGTCGGACCGCTTCGGCCGCCGGCGCCTGCTGCTGGGCGGCATCTGCCTGTACCTGCTGGCCACCCTCGGCTGCCTGTTCGCCGGCACGGCTTCGGCGCTGATCGCCTGGCGTTTCTTCCAGGCCCTCGGCGGGGCGGCGGCCTCGGTGCTGGCGCGGGCCATAGTGCGCGACCTGTTCCCCTTGCAGCAGTCGGCGCGGGTGCTTTCGCTGATGCACCTGGTGACCATGCTCGCCACCCTGGTGGCGCCGCTGCTGGGCAGCCTGCTGGCCCAGGCCGCCGGCTGGCGCGCGGTGTTCGCCGTGCTCTTCGCCTTCGCCGCGCTTTGCCTGCTCACGGTGCTGTGGCGGATTCCCGAGAGCCTGCCGGCGGCGCAACGCGGGCAGTCGGTGGCGCAGGTGTTCCGCGCCTACGGGCGCATCCTCCTGCAGCCCAGGGCGCTGGGCTACATGCTGTGCATGGGCCTGTCGTTCGGCGGCATGTTCGCCTTCATCACCGCCTCGCCCTTCGTCTACATCGAGCATTTCGGCGTGTCCCCGCAGGCCTATGCCTGGCTGTTCAGCCTGAACATCGCCGGCATCATCCTGGCCACCAGCCTCAATGCGCGCCTGGTGGGACGGCTCGGGCCGCAGCGGATGCTCGCCTGCGGCGCTGCCATGGCCGCGCTGTCGGGGCTGCTGCTGTTGGTCTGCGGCTTCACCGGCTGGGGCGGGTTGCCGGCGCTGGTGCTGGGCGTGCTGCTCTACGTCAGCGTCACCGGCCTGCTCGGCGCCAACTGCGTGGCCAGCCTGCTGGCGCTGTTCCCGCGCGAGGCCGGGGCCGCCGCCGGGCTGGCGGTGACCGGGCAGTTCGCCCTGGGCACGGCGTGCAGCGCGCTGGTCGGCGCGCTTTCCGATGGCAGCCCCTGGCCGATGTGCCTGGTGGTCGGCGGTGCCGGCATCGGCTGCCTGCTGGCCTTCCTCCTGGCCCGCCGGCACGCTCCGCAACCTTTGGCGGAAGCGGCCTGAGCTAGGCCGGCTGCTGTTCCGTCCGCGCCGTGCGGCGCAGGCCCTGCCAGGCGCAGTAGGCCAGCAGCAGGGCGCCGGCCGCGGCCATCGCCCAGGGCCCGCCGTAGCGCGCCGCCAGCAGCCCGGCGAGCAGGCCGCCGATGGCGTCGAAGCCGAAGCGGGTGGCGGTGTAGATCGACACCACGCGGCCGCGCAGCGCTTCCGGCGCGCTGCTCTGGATGACGATGTTGGTGCCGACGTTGTTCACCGTGACGCCGAAACCCAGCACCGCCATGGCCGCCAGCGACAGCGGCAGATCGCGGCTGAGGGCGAACGCCAGCAGCGCGCCGGCGCTGGCCAGGGCGGAGAGCAGGATGATCCGCGGCAACCGCGCCGGGTCCTGGTGCTGCGCCAGGAACAGGCTCGACAGCAGCGAGCCGAAGCCGGCGGCACCCCACAGCCAGCCGAGGGTGCGCGCATCGCCGGCGAAGACGTCGCGGGCGAAGACCGGCAGCAGCGCCGCGTAGCTGGAGGCGGTGAGGTTGACCAGCAACACGCCGAGCATCAGCCGGCGCACGCTCGGAGTACGCAGGGCATAGTCCAGGCCCTCGCGGAACACGCTGCCCATGCTGCCGCTGGCGCGCACCCCCGGCGCCAGGCGCACCCGCAGCAGGCCGGCCACCAGCGCGAGGTAGGACAGGGCGTTGAGGGCGAAGCACAGGCTCTCGCTGGTCAGCCCCAGCAGCAGCCCGGCCAGCGGCGGGCCGACGAAGCGCGAGCAGGTGAACAGCGAGGCGTTCAGCGCCAGGGCGTTGGGCAGGTCAGCACGGTCGTCGACGAAGCGGCTGAGCAGCGACTGCCGCAGCGGCGTGTCGAAGGCGCTGAGCACGCCGAGCAGCGCCGACATGCCGACGATCAGCGCCGGGGTGATCAGCCCGCTGGCGGTCAGCCCGGCCAGGGCCGCGGCCTGCAGGGCCATCAGGCTCTGGCTGGCGAGCAGCAGGCGGCGCTTGTCGTGGCGGTCGATCCAGGCCCCGGCCAGGGGGCCGATGAACAGCTGCGGCAGCAGCGCCACGCAACTGGTGATGCCCAGCAGCGCCGCCGAGCCGGTCAGCCGGTAGACCAGCCAGGCCAGCGCCACCTGCTGGACCCAGGTGCCCAGGGTTGAGACCGCATGGCCGGCGAAGTACAGGCGGAAGTTGCGGTGGCGCAGCGCGCGCAGGCTGTTCGGCCAGGAACGGGAAGCGGACATCGGCGGCTCGCTCGGGCGGAGGGCGAATGAGGGAAGGGCGCCATGATAACGGAAAAATTCCGTCAGAACGTTCAGATGTTAACGAAAGCCGCGCGGCGCCTGGCCCGGCGCCGGTTTCGCCGCTTCCAGGGGCCGCTAAATCCCATGAAAAGTGCAATCGAGTCCGCGGAAGTTGCATTCAAGGCCCCGCCGGGCGGCTCCCATAATCGGCCCTGCCACTCTCGCCACGAGAGCCCTGCCGCCCGTCGCCAAGCACTTCGCGACGGCGGCGCGCCTCCAATAACAATCAAGGGCCGCCAAGATGAAAAAGCCAAACCCCCTGCTCGAAGACCTGAAATCCGTCCTGCCCGCCATTGCTGCCAACGCCGCCAAGGCCGAACAGGCGCGCACCGCGCCCGCCGAGAACATCGCCCTGCTCAAGGGCATCGGCATGCACCGCGCCTTCCAGCCCAAGTGCTATGGCGGCATGGAAATCTCCCTGCCCGAGTTCGCCGACTGCGTGGTTGCCCTGGCCGGCGCCTGCGCCAGCACCGCCTGGGCCTTCAGTCTGCTGTGCACCCACAGCCACCAGTTGGCGATGTTCTCCAAGCAACTGCAGGACGAGGTCTGGGCCGAGAACCCCGATGCCACCGCCAGCAGCAGCATCGCGCCGTTCGGGCGCATCCAGGAGGTCGAGGGCGGCATCCTGTTCAACGGCGAGATGGGCTGGAGCAGCGGCAGCGACCACGCCGAATGGGCCATCCTCGGCTGCCGCCGGCAGAACGCCGAGGGTGAGCAGGTGTACTGCTTCGCCGTGCTGCCGCGCAGCGACTACGAGATCCGCGACGACTGGTACGCCGCCGGCATGAAGGGCAGCGGCACCAAGACCCTGGTGGTGAAGGACGCCTTCGTGCCCAACCACCGCATCCAGGCGGCCAAGGACATGATGGAAGGCCGCTCCGCCGGCTTCGGCCTGTACCCCTACAGCAAGATTTTCTACACCCCGTACCGCCCGTACTTCGCCAGTGGCTTCGCCTCCATCGGCCTGGGCATCGCCGAGCGCATGCTGGAAGCCTTCAAGGAGAAGACGCGCAACCGCGTGCGCGCCTACACCGGCGCCAGCGTCGGCACCGCCACCCCGGCGCTGATGCGCCTGGCCGAGTCCACCCACCAGGTGGCCGCCGCCCGCGCCTTCCTCGAGAAGACCTGGCAGGACCACGCCGAGCACGGCGAGCGCCACGAATACCCCAGCCGCGAGACCCTGGCCTTCTGGCGCACCAACCAGGCCTACGCGGTGAAGATGTGCATCCAGGCCGTGGACCGCCTGTTCGAGGCCGCCGGCGGCACCGCCTGGTTCGAGAGCAACGAGATGCAGCGGCTGTTCCGCGACTCGCACATGACCGGCGCCCACGCCTACACCGACTACGACGTCTGCGCGCAGATCCTCGGCCGCGAGCTGATGGGCCTGGAGCCTGATCCGAGCATGGTCTGAGCCACCACGCCCACACCCATCCTGCGGGCCGCACCGAACCGCTCTTCGTAGGAGCGAGCTTGCTCGCGAACCGACCCCGCTGCGGAATCCGTTCGCGAGCAAGAACTAGGCGTCCCCCTCGCTCCTGCAAGTGGGCGCCAACCGCAGATGAATCTCTTCAATCCCGCCGGCCCCCGCGCCGGCGCGGAGGAACCGCCATGAACCAGAACAATGAAGCGGGCCTGGACCCGCGTGCCTTCCGCCGTGCCCTGGGCAACTTCGCCACCGGCGTCACCGTAATGACCGCGGCCGCCGACGGCGAGCGTGTCGGCATGACCGCCAACAGCTTCAACTCGGTATCCCTCGACCCGCCGCTGGTGCTCTGGAGCATCGACAAGCGCGCCACCAGCCTGGCGCTGTTCGACAAGGCCAGCCACTACGCGGTGAACGTGCTGGCCGCCGACCAGATCGACCTGTCCAACCAGTTCGCCCGGCCCAGCGCCGACAAGTTCGCCGGCGTGGCCTGCGAGCAGGGCGCCGGCGGCGCGCCGCTGCTGCCGGACTGCGCGGCGCGCTTCCAGTGCGAGCTGCAGCAGAAGCTCGACGGCGGCGACCACTGGATCCTCATCGGCCGCGTGCTGGCCTTCGACGACCTGGGCCGCGCGCCGCTGCTCTACCACCAGGGCGTGTACTCCAGCGTGCTGCCGCACCCGCGCCTGCGCGAGGCCCAGGCCGGGGTGCCGCGCACCGCCTTCCAGGGCCGCCTGAACCACAACCTCTACTACCTGATGACCCAGGCGCTGCGCTGCTACCAGGCCGACTACCAGCCGCGGCAACTGGCCAGCGGCCTGCGCACCAGCGAGGCGCGCATGCTGATGGTGATGGAGAAGGACGCCGCCCTGGACACCACGGCGCTGCAGCAACTGGTGGCGATGCCGCTGCGGGAGATCGAGGAGGCCCGCGCCAACCTCGAACGCAAGGGCCTGCTGCAGGTGGGCGAGGGCGGCTGCGCGCTGACCGCCGCCGGCATCGACCAGGCCGAGACGCTGTGGAGCATCGCCGAGGAACAGCAGGCCAAGGTCTTCTCGCGCTTCAGCAGCGAGCAGGTAGAGACCTTCAAGACCGTGCTCAGGGGCCTGGCCCAGCCGCTTTAGAAGCTGTCAGAAGCGCTCGCTGGGCAGCAGGTAGCGCCACTGCCCCGGTTCCATCTTGCCCATGGACACGCCGCCCAGGCGCAGGCGGCGGATGCCCACGACCTTCAGGCCGACCTGGCGACACATGTCGGCGATCTGCCCGGGGCGGAAGCCCTTGCCGGCGAAGCGCAGGCGCGTCTCGTTCTGCCAGCTGACCTTCAGCGCCGGCAGCGGCCGGCCCTGGTACAGCAGGCCGTGGCGCAGGCGCGCCAGGCCGGCGTCGTCGAGGCTGCCGTCGACTTCCACCAGGTACTCGTGCTCGATGGTCGCTGCGTCGTCCTGCAGGCGGTGCAGCACGCCGTAGTTCTGGGTGAACACCAGCAGCCCGCCGGCCTGGTCGTCCAGCGGCGTGGTGCTCTGCTGGCGGGCGAAGTGCTTGCTCAGCGGACGTTGCTCGGCGCTGTCGGCTTCCCAGCGATTGGCCGCCACCAGCAGGCCCAGGGCCTGCTCGGCGGAGTGGCCGGCCGGCTTGTACAGCAGCAGGGTGGCCGGCGGAATCGGTGCAGGGATGGCCCCGGGCAGCAGCTCGACGCGCTGCCCGGCGACGCGGAAATGCGGCTCGTCGACGGGTTGGCCATCCACCGTGACCCAGCCTCCCTCGATGTACAGCTCGGCCTCGCGGCGGGAGCAGGGCAGCAGTTCGGCGAGGCGCTTGGACAGGCGGGTGGTTTCGGTCATGGCAGGGAGTCGGCGGCGGGAAAGGCCGCCATTGTACTCCCGGGCCGCGGGTTCAGGGCGAAACGTCCTCGGGCTCCGGCGGCCGGGCGCCCTCGCGCACCCAGGTCATGAACAGCTGGAAGCCCAGGGCCAGCACCACCGGGCCGATGAACAGGCCGATGATGCCGCCGGTGAGCATCCCGCCCAGGGCGCCGAGGAGGATCACCGGCATCGGCACGGCGACGCCGCGGCCGAGCATCAGCGGCTTGAGCACGTTGTCGGAAAGCCCGGCCAGCACCGTCCAGACAGTGAACAGCACCGCGCTGACGGTGCCGTAGTCGCCGCTCCAGAACACGTAGACGATGGCCGGCAGCGAGATCACCGCCACCGGCAACTGGACGATGCCCAGCAGCAGCACGCCGAGGGACAGCAGGCCGGCGGCGGGGATGCCCATGACGATGAAGCCCAGGCCCAGCAGCAGGGTCTGGATGAAGGCCACGCCGACCACGCCCTGGGCCACCGCGCGGATGGTCGCGGTGCTCAGCCGGGACAGTTCCGGGCCGCGCTCGGGGCCGGAGACGCGCACCGCGATGTCCTCGGCGGTGCGCGCGCCCAGCGGGCCGTAGGCCATGATCACGCAGGCCACCAGGAAGGCGCCGAGGAACTGCAGCAGCTCCATGCCCACGCCGGCGGCCTTGGCCAGCACCGTGCGGGCCACGCCCTGCAGGTGCGGCGCGGCCTGCTGGGCGGCGCCGAGGAAGTCCTCGGCCAGCCGCTGCCAGGCGTTGTAGATGTAGGGCCCCACCAGCGGCCAGCCCGCCACCGCCTCGGGCGGCGTCGGGATGCGCAGGCCGCCGGCCTGGAAGCGGTGCGCAAGGTCCGCCACCGAGTCGGCGATGGAGAAGCCGATCAGCACCACCGGCACCAGCAGCAGGGCCAGGCCGACCACCGCCAGCAGCGTCGCCGCCAGGGCCGGCCGCTGGCCCAGGGTGCGCTGCAGCATGCCCTGCAACGGGTAGAGGGTGACGGCGAGGATCAGCGCCCAGAGCATCAGGTCGAGAAAGGGGTGGAAAATGCGGAAGCAGAACACCGCCAGGAACAGGATGAGACCGGCGCGTATCAACACGTCCAGCAGGTTGCGCGACAGTATCCGGTCCGCCGATGGCAGCATGACATCTCTCCTTGGAAAGCCTCGTGGGGTTCCTCAGAGCATTGGCGGTGCGCGGCGGAATGCAAGTCGGGCGGGAGAAATCGCAGGATGTCGAGCGAAAGTAGGAGAAGCGGGGGAGGGTACGCAGGGCTCTTGCTCGCGAACGCCCGGGCCGGAAACGGCGGGGTCCGCGAGCAAGCTCGCGCCTACGGGAGGAGCGGGGGGATTACTTCTTGCCGAGGCTGATGTGGCGGCTGGCGGCGCCGTTGGGCTGGCCGGTCACGCCCTTGGCGACTTGCTGGATCTCGCCGCCGGACTTGAGGAAGGCGGCCACCTGGGCTTCCAGGGCCTCGCGGCTGGTCACGGCCGCAGCGGGTTTCGGGGCGGACTTCTGGCGGGAGATGGTTTTGCTGGACATGCTTGCCATTACCTGTTCATTCGCGAAATGGCCGCCCATTGTACAGGAAATGACCGTCCTTCGGGGTGAAAATCGACCGAAGGGCCATTGCAGCGCCATCGCCGGGCCCGCGGCGGGGTGTTAACCTCGGTCGATTCCCGGTCGCCACGAGCCTTCCATGCCTCTGCTGTCGTCCCGCCAGCGCAATGCCCTGCGCCTGGCCCGGGCCTTCCTCGGCCCCTACCGCTGGCGCGCCCTCGGCGCCCTGCTGGCGCTGCTGTTCACCGCGGCCATCACCCTGTCCCTGGGGCAGGGCATCCGCCTGCTGGTGGACCAGGGTTTCGTCACCCAGTCCGAGCACCTGCTCAACCGTTCCATCGGCATTTTCTTCCTGCTGGTGCTGGGCCTGGCGCTGGGCACCTTCGTGCGTTTCTACCTGGTGTCGTGGATCGGCGAGCGCTTCGTCGCCGACATCCGCCAGCGCGTCTTCGACCACCTGATCGAGCTGCACCCGGGCTTCTACGAGAGCAACCGCGCCCTGGAAATCCAGTCGCGGCTGACCGCCGACACCACGCTGCTGCAGACGGTGATCGGCTCGTCGCTGTCCATGGCCCTGCGCAATGCCCTGACCCTGGCCGGCGGGGTGATCCTGATGTTCGTCACCAACGCCAAGCTGACCAGCATAGTGGTGGCCTCGCTGCCCCTGGTGATCGCGCCCATCCTCCTGTTCGGCCGCCGCGTGCGCGAGCTGTCGCGGCAGAGCCAGGACCGCGTGGCCGACGTCGGCAGTTACGTCGGCGAGACCCTCGGGCAGATCAAGACGGTGCAGGCCTACAACCACCAGGCCCAGGACCGCGCGCGCTTCGGCCGCACGGTGGAGGCCGCCTTCGGCACCGCGCGCAAGCGCATCCTGCAGCGTTCCTGGCTGGTCAGCGTGGTCATCCTGCTGGTGCTGGGCGCGGTGGGGGTGATGCTGTGGGTCGGCGGCATGGACGTGATCGCCGGGCGCATCAGCCCCGGCGAACTGGCGGCCTTCGTGTTCTACAGCCTGATCGTCGGCATGGCCTTCGGCACCCTCAGCGAGGTGCTGGGCGAGCTGCAACGCGCCGCCGGGGCGGCCGAGCGCATCGCCGAGCTGCTGCGCGCGCGCAACCAGATAGTCGCGCCGCAGGAAGGGCTGCTGCGCCTGCCCGAACGCGTCGAGGGGCGCATCGAGTTGCGTGGCCTGCGCTTCGCCTATCCATCGCGCCCGGAGCACTGGGCCATCGACGGTATCGACCTGGACGTGCGCCCCGGCGAGACCCTGGCCCTGGTCGGCCCCTCCGGCGCCGGCAAGTCCACCCTGTTCGACCTGCTGCTGCGCTTCTTCGACCCGCAGCAGGGCGAGATCCGCATCGACGGCACGCCCATCACCCGCCTCGACCCCGCCGACCTGCGCCGCTGCTTCGCCCTGGTGTCGCAGAACCCGGCGCTGTTCTACGGCACGGTGGACGACAACCTGCGCTACGGCCGCCCCGACGCCAGCGACGAAGCGCTGCGCGCCGCGGCCCGCGCGGCCCATGCCGACGACTTCATCCAGCGCCTGCCCGAGGGCTACCGCACCCACCTGGGCGAGGGCGGCGTGGGCCTGTCCGGCGGCCAGCGCCAGCGCCTGGCGATCGCCCGCGCGCTGCTGGTGGACGCGCCCATCCTGCTGCTCGACGAAGCCACCAGCGCGCTGGACGCCGAGAGCGAGCACCTGATCCAGCAGGCCCTGCCGCAACTGATGAGCGGGCGCACCACCCTGGTCATCGCCCACCGCCTGGCCACGGTGCTCAATGCCGACCGCATCGCCGTGATCGACCAGGGCCGCCTGCTGGCCCTGGGCACTCACGCCGAGCTGGTGGCGGGCAACCCGCTGTACGCACGCCTGGCGGAATTGCAGTTCGGCCAGGTGCAGAGCGTGTAGAATGCGCGCCTTTTCCCCGGAGTCCCGCACATGGCAGCCATCGGCCGTTTCAATTCCCTGCAGGTGGTCAAGCACACCGAGATCGGCCTGTTCCTCGACGGCGGCCCCCACGGCGAAATCCTCCTGCCCAAGCGCTACATCCCCAAGGACGAGCCCACCGAGCCGGGCGAGTGGCTGAACGTCTTCATCTACCTCGACAGCGAAGACCGCATCATCGCCACCACCCTGAAGCCTAAGGTGCAGGTCGGCGGCTTCGCCAGCCTGAAGGTGGTGGAGGTCAGCCGCGTTGGCCTGTTCCTCGACTGGGGCCTGCCCAAGGACCTGCTGCTGCCGCACTCGGAGGAGAAGCGCCCGCTGCAGGTCGGCGACTACTGCGTGGTGTACTGCTACATCGACGAGCGCACCCGCCGCATCACCGCCACTGCGCGCCTGGACCGCTACCTGGACGACACCGCGGCGCACTACCAGGCGGGCCAGGAAGTGGACCTGCTGGTGGTGGAGCGCACCGACCTCGGCTTCAAGGCCATCATCGACGGCAGGCACTGGGGGCTCATCCACAAGAACGAGCTGTTCAAGTTCGTCCGCAGCGGCATGCGCGAGAAGGGCTACATCAAGGAAGTGCGCGCCGACGGCAAGATCAGCCTGAGCCTGCAGCCGGTGGGCCAGGCCGCCCGCGACGACCTCGGCGAGCGCATCCTCGCCGCCCTGCGCGAGGCCGGCGGCAGCCTGGCGCTGTCGGACAAGAGCCCGCCGGAGGCGATCAGCCGCGAGTTCGGCGTGAGCAAGGGCAATTTCAAGAAGGCCATCGGCGGGCTGTTCAAGCAGGGCCTGATCACCATCCTCGACGACCGCATCGAGCTGCGCTGATTCCACCGGGCCGCAGCTGCCCCCGGCAGCCCCGCGGCCGCCCTCGGCGCGATCATCCAGCGGCAGGTCCGGCCGCCGCGGTCGCTACATCATGCGTTTGAAGCGGTGCCAGGCCTGTTCCCAGGCCAGCACCCAGCGCGGCATGGGCGCGCCGAAACCGGCCACTTCCAGGCGCGGGTGGTGGCCGACGACCATGTCCAGCAGCGGCTCCTGGTCGGTCCGCACGTCGACGAAGAACACATGCCGGCCGGCCTGCAGCGAAGGCGCGAAGCGCCGCACGTCGCCGCTGGGCCGTTGCAGGCCGAAGAAGCTGCCTTCCCACAGGCTGAAGCCCAGCAGCACGGCCGCCAGGAACAGCACCGGAATCCAGCCGGCGGCGCTTTCGCTCCAGCCGCCGAAGTAACCCAGCGCCAGCACCAGGACCGCCAGGGCGACGCCGATGCCCAGCCCGTACTTGCCGCCGCGCACCAGGTCCTTGCGCATCACCTCCGGCACTTCGTGCAGGTGGCGCTGGTCGAGCTGCGCGTCCTGCTCGCTGAGCACGTGCATCTGCTCCTCGGCGATGCCGTTGGCCTTCAGCTCGCTCTCGACGTTCTCCAACTCGTCCAGGTCGTTGCTGATGTAGTAGTGCCTGTTCATGGAGCACCTCCAGGTCAGTCCCCCGGCTCCCCCTCGGCGAACGCTCCGGCGTTCGCGGCAGTTCCACGCGGATCGCAGCCCGATGGCCGCGTGTCACTCTTTGAATTTTACGCCCCTGGACGCTCCCGGCCCCCCGGGGCGACGGGCGTAGCGGGCCTTGCCAGGCGCCGGGCAAGGGGCGAGGATGCCAGCTCACGCACAACCGCCAGCCAGGGGCCCAGGGGCATGATCCGCGAGATTCTCAAGATGGGCGACGAGCGCTTGCTGCGCGTCGCCCCGCCGGTGCCGGCGCAGATGATCGGCAGCGCCGAACTGCGGCAACTGATCGACGACATGTTCGACACCATGCACCACGCCGGCGGCGTCGGCCTGGCCGCGCCGCAGATAGGCGTGGACCTGCAACTGGTGATTTTCGGTTTCGAACGCAGTGAGCGATATCCGGATGCTCCGGCGGTGCCGCCGACCATCCTGCTCAATCCGGTGATCACGCCGTTGGGCGAGGATATGGAGGAGGGTTGGGAGGGCTGCCTGTCGGTGCCCGGCCTGCGTGGGGCGGTGAATCGCTACAAGCGTATTCGCTATCAGGGGCTGGATCCGCAGGGGCAACCTGTCGATCGCACGGTGGAGGGGTTTCATGCCAGGGTGGTGCAGCATGAGTGCGACCATCTGATTGGTCGGCTGTATCCGTCGCGGATCACGGATTTCGGTAAGTTTGGTTTTACTGAAGTGCTGTTCCCGGGGTTGGATCCGAAGGCGGATGATTGAGGGGCCGCCTCCTGGGCATTTGGCGTGGCCGGTGAATCCAATCGCGGACAAAGTCCGCTCCTACGCCCGTGCCTCCCTGGAGTTGTAGGAGCGGGCCCTGCCCGCGATTCGCGCGCAGAGCGCGCTCCTACAGGGGAATGGCGCGGGTGGGGTTGCGTAGCGGATCTCATCCGCGAATCGCGCCGGGACGTCCGGTTATCACGGACAAGGTCCGCTCCTACCGCATGAGCGAGCACTGCTTTTCGTAGGATGGCGTTGAGCGAAGCGATACTCATCACCGCAACCGCATGGGTTTCGCAAGCTCAACCCATCCACCGACCCCCTGAGTAATTCGCGGACAACCGCCCCCAAGCGGCCGTCCGCAGCCGTTGGACTCAGGACGTCTGCCCGTGACTGCCGAGCAGCGCATTGCCGGATTTCTTCTGCTTTTTCGCCATGCGTTTCTCGTGGGCCGTCTTCAGGGGCTTCTTCTTGCCTTCCTTGTGGGCGTTCAGACCTTTGCTCATGACCGTTACCTCGTGGACTGGGAAGGACTGGCATCCCTGCGGTCGGCGCTCCGTCGGCCCGCAGGCGCGGGCCGGTGCTTCTTCAGCATAGACCTGCCGGGCGCTTCAGGCTTGGCCGCTGAGCCGCTCCAGCTCGCGGCGGACCATGGCCGCGTACTGCGGCGGGCCCAGGCGGTAGAGTTCGCCGGCCACCCAGGCCAGCCAGCGCCCGCCCAGGGCCTGGCGCTCGGCCAGTAGCCGGCGGGCCTCGGCTTCGGCCCGGGCGGCGTGTTCGCGGTGATAGTCGGTGCGGCTCATCCCTGGCACTGGAGTTTCTGCGGGTCGATCTCGATGCTCGCCAGCGGCTTGCCGTCGCTGCCGTCGTAGTCGTGGGCGACGCGGATGCCGTGCTCGCGGATGCGCTGCAGCAGCGCCGGCTGCTGGCAGGTGGCGCGTTCCAGGCGGGTGCGCTGCTCGCCCTTGAACTTGTCCAGGGCATCGGCCTGCATGCCCTCGGCCTTCATGCTGGAAATGCCATAGCGGTAGTGCAGCACCTTGCTGTCGGTGTCCAGGTGCACGTTCTCCAGGCGCGTCACCTGGTCCACCTGCACCGGCAGCTGCTTGCTCTGCTGCTCGAAGAAGGCGGCCGACTCCTTGAGGAAGGTGGCTTCGTCCTCCGCCCGGGCCTGGGGTTGCAGGCTGGCGAAGGCAGCGCCGGCGAGCAGCAGGGTGGCGCCGAGGCGGCGGGCGGGGCGGAGCATCGGGATGGGCATGCGGGGTTCCTCCGGCTGTGGTTGCGCTGAAGTGTATAGGCCATTTCCCACACCTGCCCGCCGCCTGCGCAACTTCCCCTGGCCGCGCCCAGTGGCTAGGCTTGCCCGCAAGGACCGAACTTGAGCCGTGCCGGCGGGTCAACCGTCGACACGGAGCCGCGCCGCGGCCGGACTGCGGAGGAAGGAAACCAGGCATGCGATTCATGGATTTTCGGGGCCTGCGCCTGGGCCCCTGGCAACTGCTGAAACTGACCGTCAAGGAATTCCTCGACGACGAGATGCCCACCTACGCGGCGGCGCTGGCCTACCAGGGGCTGTTCTCGCTGTTCCCGTTCCTGCTGTTCCTCATCGCCCTGCTGGGCTTCCTGCACCTGCCGGAATTCTTCGACTGGCTGCGCGAGCAGGCCGCCTACGTGCTGCCGGGCCAGGCCCTGGAGCAGGTCAACCCGATCATCGACCAGTTGCAGCAGCGCCAGGGCGGGCTGCTCTCGGTGGGGATCGTGGTCGCGCTCTGGTCGTCCTCGGCGGCGGTGCGCTCGTTGATGAACGCGCTCAACGCCGCCTACGACGTGCGCGAGGCGCGCCCGGTGTGGAAGCGCGTGCCGCTGTCGCTGCTCTACACCCTGGGCCTGGCGGTGATGCTGATGCTGGTGACCGCGCTGATGATCCTCGGGCCGCAGGTGATGGGCTGGATCGCCGAGCGCATCGGCCTGCAGGATTACGTGGTGGTGCTCTGGTCGCTGCTGCGCTGGCCGGTGATGGTCCTGCTGATGATGATGGCGGTGGCGGTGATCTACTACGCCACCCCCAACGTCAAGCAGAAGTTCCGCTTCATCACCCCCGGCTCGGTGCTGGCGGTGGTGGCTTGGGTGGCGGCGTCCCTGGCCTTCGGTTTCTACGTGAAGAACTTCGCCGACTACAACGCCATGTACGGCAGCGTCGGCGCCATCATCGTGCTGCTGCTGTACTTCTACATCTCCGCCGCGGTGCTGCTGCTGGGCGCCGAACTCAACGCGGTGATCGAACACCACCTGCCCCACGGCAAGAACCCCGGCGAGCGCACCTTCGAACAGGCCGAGACGCGCAGCCCCGAGGAGGGCTGAGGCTCACTGCGCCGGCTGCTGGCTGAGCAACTGGTCGACGATCTGCCCGGCGCGCTCGAAGTTCGGGTAGCCGCTCTTGGCCACGTCCAGCTCGGCGTAGGCCTTGCGGTATTCCTCGGCCTTCAGCGCGTCGGCATCCTGGCCGAGCAGGGGCTGGCTGTAGACGCGGTAGAGCAGGGCGATGGCGTAGGGCTGGCCGGCCTTGGCGGCGCGCTCCAGCAGGGGCAGGGCCTGGTCCGCCGGGGCCTGCTGGCGGATCTTCAGCAGCGCCTCGTAGAAGGCCACCTCGCCGCGCTGGTCGGCCTCGCGGGCGCGTTCGAGCAGGTCGTTGGCGCGGGCGTAGTTGCCCGGATCGGCGGAGGCGATCAGCAGCTTCGCCTCGAGCATGTCGTTGCGGTACAGCTGGTGCTGCTGCTCGGCGTCATGGCTGGCGCAGCCGGCCAGGCACAGTGGCAGGCCGATGACGGCGAGGCGGGAGAACGGGTGGCGCATGCCCATGAAGGTCCCTCGATGGCGAACGGGCGCGGAGCCGACGATTTTGCCGTCTCCGCGTGGGCAAGCATAGACGGCCGGCGTGCCGTTCAGGAACCGGGCGCGCGCTCCCATGCCGAGCTGCTCTTCGTAGGATGGGTTGAGCGAAGCGATACCCATCGGGCCATGGGTGATGGGTATCGCAAGCTCAACCTATCCTACATGGCTGGGCCGCGGTGTTCGGGGCAACGGCGGATAACCGCGAACGGTTATGCGCCCTACGGTTCCAGGTAAACGCGGTTGCAGGAGCAACTGTCTTGCCCACCGTGCCGAGGCGCTCTTCGTAGGAGTGAGCCCGTGTATCCCTAGGACTGCCGGTGAGCTTCCATATAGAGCCGCAGCAACTGGTTGATGCGCGTCTGATAGCCGCTGCCCTGGGCTTTGAACCACTCCAGTACATCCGCATCCAGGCGGATGGTGACGGTCTGCTTGGCCGGGACGCGCAATTGCGCGCGGCGGAAGAAGTCGTCGCCCAGTTCGGGGATATCGGAGGTGTCGATGGCGTCGTCGCCCTGTTCGACCAGCCGCTTCCAATCAGTCTTCGATGCTTTCGACATAGCGCCTCACCTCCTGGCGTGTGGCCTTGCGCGCCGAGATGATGCGGATCACCTCGCCCCGTCGTTCGGTATAGACCACCACGCCGACGAGCCGCCGGAGCCAGCCGATGGCGATCCAGCGCTCTTTCTCGTAATCGATTCGGTCATCGCGCAAGGCCAGCAGCGGGTGCTGGAAGATTTCCGGTACATCGCGGAAATCGATGCCGTGCTTGCGGATGTTGGCCTGGTTCTTGGCCTCGTCCCATTCAAACTGCATGGGATGTCCCGTATTTACACTTGTAAATACAAGGTATGCCGAAAGTCCTGAAATTGCCACCCCTGGTTGGGCATCCCGGGCCCGGGAGCACGCGTACACGCGAATAGGCCGGGCCTGCGCACGGTTCGTGGATGGAGTCCGCTATGGATATTGCGCTCGGGTTTGGGCCCAGTCCTCGGCGAGCAGCCCATACAGTGCCGAGTCGGACACTTCGCCGGCGACCATCCAGCGCTGCCGCAGCAGGCCCTCGTGGCGGAAGCCCAGGCGTTCCAGGATGGCGGCGGAGGCCAGGTTACGCGGGTCGATGTCCGCCTCCAGGCGGTTCAGGCGCAGGTCGCCAAAGGCGTAGTCGAGCAGGCTGCGCAGGGCCTCGTTCATGAATCCCTGGCCTTGCGCGGCGCTGGCCAGGCAGTAGCCCAGCTCGGCTCTTCTCGACTCCTCGGCGATGTTGAACAGCATGCAGGTGCCGATGAGTTCGGTCTCATGGCGGCGGGTGATGGCCAAGGTCAGATATTCCCCCCTGGCGAATGCCTCCATGTCCCGACGGATGCCATGCACGGCTTGTTCCGGCTCGGTCCAGGGCGGGGTGTTCCAATAGCGCATCACCTGCGGGTCGGACATCATCGAGAACAAGGCGTCGGCGTCGTCCAGGCACAGGGGGCGTAACTGCAAGCGGGCGCTCTGAAGGCCTTGGGTGAAGTTCATCGGCTACCTCCTGGGGCGTAGGTGAGCCGGGAAGCCTAGCAACCGCGGGGTTCCCCGCCGCGGCGGATATACGTGAGGATGTTTCTTGAGCGGGGCAGGGAGCACGCGGCGTTCGGCTCGATCCCCACAGGCACAACTACCTTGCCCGCTGCGCCGAGCTGCTCTTCGTAGGAGCGAGCTTGCTCGCGAATGAGCCCCGCTGCGGACTCTGTTCGCGAGCAAGCTCGCTCCTACGAAAGGCGCTGCGCCTACGCCCAGTGAGGCACGGAATACCGTAGGAGCGGATCCTATCCGCGATTGCGCCGGCAGGGCCGGCGATGGCTGGCGGAGGGCAGGGCTCAGATGCCGAAGGCACTCCCGCCCTCGTCGCCGTCGAAACCGCGCTCCAGCTTGATCTTCAGGCTCAGGTCGGTGCGTGAGTCGGCGAATTTCAGGGCGTCGGCGACGCTGATGCGGCCGGCTTCCAGCAGTTGGTACAGGCTCTGGTCGAAGCTCTGCATGCCTTGTTCCAGGGCGCGTTCGATGGCGCCGCGCAGTTCCGGCAGTTCGTCGCGCTGGATCAGCCCGCGGATGTGCGGCGTGCCCAGCACCAGTTCCACCGCCGCCACGCGGCGCTGGGTGGTGCCCGGCACCAGGCGCTGGCCGACCAGCGCCAGGAGGTTCTGCGACAGGTCGGCCAGCACCTGCGGGCGGGCCTCGTCGGGGAAGAAGCGGGCGATGCGCTCGATGGCGTGGCGGGCGCTGGTGCCGTGCAGGGTGGCCATGCACAGGTGGCCGGTCTCGGCGTAGTGCAGGGCGTGCTGCATGGTCGCGGCGTCGCGGATTTCGCCGAGCATGATCACGTCCGGCGCCTCGCGCAGCACGTTGCGCAGGGCGTCCTCGAAGCTGTGGGTGTCCAGGCCGACTTCGCGCTGGTCGATGATCGAGCGCTGGTGGCTGTGGAGGAACTCGATGGGGTCCTCGATGCAGACGATGTGCCCCGAGCGGTGGCGGTTGCGGAAGTCGAGCATCGCCGCCAGGGTGGTGGACTTGCCGGCGCCGGCCGCGCCCACCACCAGGATCAGGCCGCGGTCCTGCACCGCCAGCTTCTCCAGGATCGACGGCAGGCCGAGGCTGGCGGCGTCGGGGATGACCTGCCTGATCAGCCGCACCACCATGGCCACCTCGCCGCGCTGCAGGTAGACGTTGACGCGGAAGCGCCCGCTGCCGGGCACCGCCACCGCCAGGTTCATCTCCAGGTCGCGCTCGAAGTCGGCGATCTGCTGCTGCGACATCAACTGGTAGGCCAGCTGCTTGACCTCGCCGCTGCGCAGGCGGCGCTCGCCGGCCGGGCGGCTGACGCCCTCGACCTTGATGTGCGGCGCCGCGCCGACGCTGAAGAACATGTCGGAACCGGCGTGCTGCGCCAGCTGGTGCAGCTGGCTGAAGACGTCGGGCAGGGCGCTGTCGCTGGCATCGCTCATGGGGAATCCTCGCAAGGGCGGGCGCCCGGGTGGGGCGGGCGCATGTTCTCAGCCTAGCCGGCCTGGCGGACGGTGGCCTGTTGGGTGGCGCGCAGCCTAGCGTGCCGGCGGCGCCGATCTCTTGACCTGGGTCGTCCCGGCGATGTCGATGGGGCTGCGCCAGATTGGCCGATTACCTACGCAATACAAAGCCAAATCCTTCGTTGCTTGCGGACGTGGATGGCTGACTTGCGCGGGTATTTCTCAATGCTTCGTCTTGGTGCTGCCAATGACCGTCGCCATCCCCCATTTGCGGTTAGGCACTCCCCCGTTTTTACCGCTGTCCGTAGCCGGCAGCTTCCCATACTGCCGTGCCGGAAGGCGGCAGGAAGGCCGCCAGGTCCGTGCAGACACGCGACAGGACTCGATCCCCTGGCGGCCGGCCGGGTCCACCTGTGCGTAGCGCATCCTGGCTAGTGTCTGGATGCGAAAGATACGCAATACCCACTCGACCAACGGAGACAACCCTTTCCGGCCGCCCGCACCACCGCCGGTGATCCGCGCCATGCCCGGGGCGCCGGCGCCACCTGGAGAACGTATGGGAACTGCAAGCATGAGTACGTTGGCCGATGGCCGTTTCGCCCCGATCGTCGACATCAGTGATTCACTCCTCCGCCAGCGCCTGTTCGACGCGCTGCTCGGCGCCGCCCCGAGGGACGCCCGCCTGGTGCTGGTCTGCGCCCCGGCGGGCTTCGGCAAGACGACCCTGCTGGCGCAGGTCGAGCGGCTGCTGGCCGAGCGGGGCGAGTACACCTTCTGGGTGAACTGCGGCGAGAGCGACTGCCGGCCGGAACTGTTCCTCGAAAGCCTGCTGCAGTGCCTGCACCAGGGTGGGCTGGGCCCGGCGGAGGATGCCGGCCTCGGCGCGCTGCTCGGCCTGCTCGAAGCCTGCCCGCGCAATTGCAACCTGTTCGTCGACCAGTTGGACCTGGCCCTGGACCTCGAAGTCGAGCGGTTGCTGGAGGACCTGGCCCGGCGCCTGCCTTCGGGTTGCCGCCTGCTGCTGGGCAGCCGGCGGCAACCGGCGCTGCCGCTCACGCAACTGCAATTGGCCGGGCTGCTGCGCGTCGTCGAGGCCGACAACCTGCGGTTCACCGAAGAGGAGACGCAGCAACTGCTCGGCGCGCAGCTGGGCGAGACGCGCGCCCGCTACTGGGCGAACTACACCGAGGGCTGGCCCTTCGCCCTGCAACTGCTGCGCCTGCGCTGCAACGGCAACCTCGACGGCCAGGCGCCGCCGGAGACCGACCCGTACGCCTCGCTGGGCGGCATCTTCGATTACCTCGCCGAGGAGGTGTTCGCCAGCCTGCCTGTGGAACTGAGCGGGTTCCTGCTCGACTGCAGCATCCTGGACAGCGTGGACGTGCCCAGCGCCAATGCCCTGCGCGGGCGCGACGACGCCGAGCACTGGCTGCGCGAGGCCGCGCGCCTGGCGCCCATCGTGGTGCCCGAGCAGCCGCTGCGGGTGCGCCTGCATCCGCTGCTGCGCGAATTCCTCCTCGGCCGCCTGGAAAGCCGCGAGCCGGACCGCTTCGCCCTGCTGCAGGGGCGCGCGGCCGACTTCCATGCCCAGCGCCAGCAGGTGTTCCGCGCCGTCGAGCACGCCTCGCAAGGGGGGCTCTACTACCAGGCCGTGTCGATTATCCTGGAGGCCGGCGCGGTGCGCCTGCTGGTCAGCGAGGGGACGGCGCGCACGCGGGCGCTGCTCGAACTGCTGCCGCTGACCCTGGTGCGCCGCGAGCCGCGCCTGCGCCTGATGCTCATCTGCCTGCACATGCTCAGCGGCGAGACGCTGCAGGACAGCCTCGACCTGTCGCGGCTGGAGGCCGCCTACGGTGGCGTGACCTCATCGCCGGAAGACGCGGAGACGCGCACCGACCTGCTCTACGTGCGGGCGATGATGCTCATCGGCTGCGTGCAGCGGGCCGGCGACGGCGCCTCCCGCGAGGTGGTGGCGCGGGCCATGGCCGATGCCCGCGCGCGCTTCTTCGAGGACCCGCGCTACCTGTGCCTGGTGCTGCCGAGCGAAATCATGCTGCTGCTGCGCTACGGCAACATAGACGAAGCGCGCCTGCGCCTGGAGGAGTTCATCGAGGTCAACCGCGGCGAGGGCTTCCGCGAGAACCAGCCCTGGTCGCTGGTCTACCGGGCCCTGAGCGACAGCGCCCAGGCGCGCTTCGACGAGGTGCTGCAGGCGGTGACCCTCCTGCTGGCCAAGGACGGGCCGCTAGCTTCCCCGCAGGCGCGGGTGCTCTTCTACCTGGTGCATGCGCTGCTCGGCCATGTCCACTACGTGCGTGGCGAACTGGAGCAGGCGCGGCAGGCGTTCGCGCACTGCGCCTCGCGCCTGGGCAACGCCATGGCCGAGGCCTGGGAGCGCGGCCTGATCGGCGCGGCGCGGGCGGCCTACTTCCTCGGCGACAGCGCCCAGGCCATGGCCAGCCTGGAGGCGGCCTGGGCCGGGCGGGCCCTGGAGTACCCGCTGCGCCGCGCGGTGGCCGCGAGCCTGGTGGAGTTGCGCCTGCGCCAGGGCGAGGTGGAGGCCGGCCTGGAACTGGCGCTGGAGGTCAACCTGGCGAGGCTCTGGCAGGAGATCCTGGACGGGCGCCCGCTGTTCTGGGCCGAGCTGGTCGCCATCGCCCAGGCCCACTACTGGCTGCAGGCGGCCCAGGGGCAGATGGCGGAGGCGCTGCTGACGGCGGAGGCCTTCGAGCGCCTGGCCCGTGATAGGCGCAACCGCTCCGGCGTCGGCCGCGCCCTGGCGCTCAAGGCCCATGCGCTGCTGGCCGGTGAACTGCCCGGCGAGCCAACGGCGGTGCTCGACGAGGCGCTGGAATTGCTAGGCCAAGGTGGCGCGGTACAGAGCTTCATCGAAGCGGGCGCCGAGGTGATCACCCACCTGCGCGAGATGTCACGGCGCCAGGGCCACGCCCAGGCGCCGCTGATCGCGCGCTGCATCGAACTGTGGGAAAGGCACTTCCGCGCACGCCTGGATGCCCAGGCCCTGTTCACCCGGCGCGAGCTGGACGCGCTGATGGGCCTGGCCGGCGGCCGCACCACCAAGGTCATCGCCCGCGAACTGGGGATTTCCCCGGAGACGGTCAAGCAGCACCTGAAGTCGGTCTACGCCAAGCTGGGCGTGCACCGGCGCCGGGAGGCGCTGGCCATGGCGCGGCGCCGGGCCATCCTGCCCTGAGCCAGGGCGCCGTTCCGGCCTGCCGGAACGGAAACCGGGGCGCGGCCTCGATCCTTCGCCGGGGGATCGGCTGCTTCCCCCAGCTTCCTCCGTGGGCTGCGTCCGCATATCCCGCGCGGCCGAACGCCAGGACGCCGTCCAGGCCACTCCCGCCAGCGCCGTAGCGACGGGGGGCAGCGCTCCCCCGATTTACCCGCCACCTTCCCTCATCCCGGGACGGCTCGCGCCGTCCGGGCCTTCGCATACTGCGCCCGGCAGGCAGCGGCGGCACTGCGCCGCGCGCTAAGCCCATGACAACGACAATCCGCGGCCCGCGAGGCCGCAGGCTTCGCCAGGCCGTGAGCCGCGATGGCTCCGCCGGCAGGGCGCAGGAGGCGTGCAATGAACCTTCGAAGAACGACCGCGGTACTCCTCGGCCAGGCGGCGCTGCCCCTGGCCTGCGCATTCGCCGCCGAGGGGGCCAGCTACGGCGGGCCGGTGGGCGGCACCGACCTGGGGGCGGCGCTGCTGCCGGCCACCTCCGGTCTGTACGGCGGGCTGGTGCTCGGCTACGCCAGCGGCGATCGCTTCCATGGCAACGACGGCGGGCGCGACCCGGCGCTCGAAGGCCGCATGGCGTCCCAGGTGGCCGCCCTGGGCCTGCTCTACGTCTACCCCGGGCAGGTCTTCGGCGGCACCCTGGCCTCCAGCCTGCAGGGCAGCGTCAACGGCGGGCGCATGGAGCTGAACGGCGAGGCCCAGCACTACCAGGGCTTCGGCGACCTCTACGCGGACCTGCTGATGTGGAGCCGCTACCTGGGCGACGCCGCCCCCGGCCAGCGGCCCACCGGGGCGACGCTCAAGCTGGCGTACTCGATGGTGTTCCCCAGCGGCCGCTACAACACCTCGGATCTCTATACCTCCGGGCGCAACGTCTACTTCTTCGTGCCCAACGCCGCGCTCACCTACCTCGGCGGGCCGAACGCCCTGGGCGAGGGCCTGGAGCTGAGCCTGCACGCCTTCGTCAACGTCGCTTCCCGGAACCGTGCCACCGACTACGAAAGCGGCACCGTGGCCAACCTCAACTTCGCCGTCGGCCAGCGCATCGGCCGCTGGCAGCTGGGCCTGGCCGGCTACCACGCGCGCCAGCTCGATGACGACCGCCAGCACGGCGCGCGCGTCGAGCCGGACGGCCGGCGCTACCGCGCCACCGCGCTGGGGCCGGTGCTGGCCTACGACCTGCCGCGCGCCGCCGGCTCGCTGAAGTTCAAGGCGCTGGCGCCGCTGAGCACGCGCAATTCGCTGGCGGCCAATACCGCCTATGTCGTCTGGTCACGTTCGCTTTGAGGAGAGAGCCCATGGTCCGCAAGGACACCCCTGCGCTGCGCATCGGCATCGATGTCGGCGGCACCAATACCGACGCCGTGCTGATGCGCGGCCGCGAAGTGCTCTGCGCCCTGAAGCGCCCCACCACCGCGGCGGTCGGCGACGGCGTGGCGGCAGCGGTCGACGAACTGCTGCGCGAGGCGGCGGTGGAACCGGCGGCGGTGGCCGCGGTGATGCTGGGCACCACCCAGCTGCTCAACGCCTTCCTCGAACGCCGGCACCTGGCGCGGGTCGCGGTGGTGCGCCTGGCCCTGCCGCGCGGCGACGGCGTGCCGCCGCTGCTGGGCTGGCCGGCGGAGCTGTGCGAGGCGATCGATGGGCAGGTCTTCCTGGCCGACGGCGGCGCGCTGTTCAACGGCCGCACCTACAGCGCGCTGGATGTGCGCCAGCTCGAACGGATCGGCGCATCGATCCGCCAGCGCGGCGCCGAGGCGCTGGTGCTGTCCACCACCTTCGCCCCGCTGCGCCCGGACATCGAGCAGGAAGCGGCGGCGGTGTTGCGGAAGGTCCTGGGTGACGCGGTGCACCTGACGCTGTCTTCGGATGTCGGCGGCATCGGCCTGCTGGAGCGGGAGAACGCGGCCATCGTCAACGCCAGCCTGCAGCCGCTGGCGCAGCGGGTGGTCGGCGACCTGATGCGGGCCTTCCGCCGCCTGGAACTGAACGCGCCACTGTTCATCAGCCAGAACGACGGCACCCTGATCACCCCGTCGATGGCCACGCGCTTCCCGATCCTCACCTGCGCCGCGGGGCCGACCAACAGCCTGCGCGGCGCGGCCTTCCTCACCGGCGTCGAGGACGCCCTGGTGCTGGACATCGGCGGCACCACCAGCGACATCGGCGCCCTGGTCCAGGGCTTCCCGCGGCAGACCGCTGGCCCCCTGGAACTGGGCGGGGTGCGTTGCAACCTGCGCATGCCCGACACCCTGTCCGTCGCCCTCGGCGGCGGCACCCTGGTGCGTCTGGCGGAGGATGGGCCGGTGCTCGGCCCCGAGTCCCTGGGCCTGCACTTGCGCCAGCGGGCCCGGGTGTTCGGCGGCGACGCGCTGTGCGCGACCGACATCGCCGTGGCTGCCCACTGCCTGCAGGGCATCGGCGACCCGCGGCGCCTCGTCGATCTCGAACCGGCCCAGGTGGAACAGGCCATGGCCGCCATCCGCGGGACACTGGAGCACGCCCTGGAACGCATGCGCACCAGCAGCGCGCCCTTGCCGGTGGTGCTGGTGGGTGGCGGCAGCATCCTCCTGCCCATGCACCTGCAGGGCACCGCGCAGGTGCTGCGCCCGGCCCGCGCGGAGGTGGCCAACGCCATCGGCGCGGCCATCGCCCAGGTCAGCGGGCGTGTCGACCGCTTGTTCGAGATGCACCCGGGCAACCGTGAAAGCGTGCTGCGCCAGGCCCGCCAGGAGGCCATCGACGCCGCCGTGCAGGCCGGCGCCGAGCCTGCCAGCGTCGGCGTCGTGGAACTGAACGAACTGCCCATGACGCACCTGCGCGCCGGCGCCACCCGCGTGCAGGTCCGCGCCGTCGGCGACCTGGCCCTGGCCGCCGCCCACTGAACTCCCGAAGAGGACCCGAGCATGCCTTGCTTCGATACCATTTCCAGCCAGGACCTGGCGCGCGGCGCCGTGCTGCTGGGCACCGGCGGCGGGGGCGACCCCCATGTCGGCGAGCTGTTCCTGCGTCGCCAATTGCAGCGTGGCCTGCAGCCGCGCCTGCTGCCGCTGGCCGAGCTCGCCGACGAGGCCTTCGTGGTCAGCATCGCCGGGATAGGCGCGCCCACCGTGCTGGTCGAACACCTGCTCAGCGAGGTTGCCCTGCAGCACCTGCTGCAGCAGGCCGAGGCGCTCTACGCGCGGCCGATAGACGCGCTGATCTGCGCCGAGGTCGGCGGCGCCAACGCCATGCTGCCGCTGGCCGCCGCGGCCCTGAGCGGCCTGCCGCTGGTGGATGCCGACGGCATCGGCCGGGCCTTCCCGCACATCGACATGACCACCTTCGGCATCCACGGCTGCAGCGCTTCGCCGGCCCTGTTCAGCGATGACCTGGGCAACCTGGCGCGCCTGAGCGCGGTCGACAACCCGAGCCTGGAACTCATGGTCCGGGCCCTGGCCGCGAGCCTGGGCGGCAGCCTGTACGGCGTGCTCTATCCGCTGAGCGGGGCCCAGGCGAAGCGCTTCGCGGTAGCGGGCAGCATCACCCAGGCCCTGCGCATCGGCCGTCATATCCGCGAGGCGCGCGCCGGCAGCGCCGACCCGGTGGCCGGGCTGGTGCGCTTCCTCGACGGCCTGGAGCCGGGGCGCCGCGCCCGCGAGCTGTTCGACGGCAAGGTCGCCGACGTGCGCCACGAGACCCGCGACGGCTTCCACTGGGGCCAGGTGCTGCTGGAGCCGGCCAGCGGCAGCGGCGAAGCGGTGCTCATCGACATCCAGAACGAGTTCCTCCGCGCCCGTCAGGGCGAGCGCGTGCTGGCGGTGGTGCCCGACCTGCTGTGCCTGCTGGACAGCGAGAGCGCCGAGCCGCTGACCGCCGAGAACCTGCGCTACGGCATGCGCGTGCGCCTGCTGGCCTACGCCGCGCCGCCGTGCCTGCTCAGCGAGGCGGCGCTGGCGGTGGTGGGCCCGGCGCGCTTCGGCCTGGACTCGCCGTGGCGCTCCTTCCTGGCCGATGACCAGGGGAGGGCGCCGGCATGAACGAGCTACCTGGCGCGCAGCCCGACGGCGACCCTGCCACCTGCGCCCTGCCACACGGCGAAGGCCTGGGCGCCTGGCGCCTCGGCCTGATCCTGATGGGCGCGCTGATCGCCCTGCCGTGCTTCGTCACCGGCGCCGAACTGGCCCACGCCCTGGGCCGGCAGCAGGCGCTGCTGGCCTGCCTGGGCGGCGGCGCGGTACTCCTGCTGCTGGCGCTGCCCGCCGCCTACGCCGGGGCGCATTCGCGGCTGAGCACCTACATGCTGATCCTCGACGCCTTCGGTGCCGTGGGCGGGCGCTGCGTCAACCTAGTGCTGTCGCTGGCGCTGCTGGGCTGGTTCGGCGTGGTCGCCGGCCTGTTCGGCCAGGCCATGGCGGCGGCCGCGCCGGCCTTCCTGGCCGGCGTGCCGGCGCTGGGCTGGAGCCTGGTCGGCTGCCTGCTGATGCTGCTCACCAACCTGGTCGGCTTCCGCGCCCTGGACCGGCTGTCGCAACTGGCCACGCCGCTGAAGCTGGGCCTGGTGCTGTGGGCCTGCTGGGTGGCGCTGAAAGGCCACGGCATGCCGCCCGCGGGCGGTGGCGCCGGGGATTACTCGGTGCTGCAGGGCATGTCGCTGGTGGTAGGCGGCGTGGTCATCGGCTGCATCCTGCTGCCGGACATCTGCCGCCACGCCCTGTCGCCCGGCCGCGCGCTGGCGGCGGTGTTCTGTGCCTTCGGCCTGGGCTTCCCGCTGGTGCTGACGCTGGCCGGGCTGCCCAGCCTGGCCACCGGGGAGCGGCAACTGGTGGCGATCATGCTCGCCCTCGGCCTGGGCCTGCCGGCGATGCTGATCATCCTGCTCTCGGCCTGGTCGACCAACGCCTACAACCTCTACGCGGCGACCCTGGTGTGCGCCAGCGTGGCGCCGCAGGTGCAGCGCCGGCGCCTGGCGCTGTTCACCGGGCTGGTCGGCGCGACATTGGGGCTGGCCGGCCTGGGCGACGCCCTGCAGCATTACCTGGCGCTGCTGGCCGTGGCCCTGCCGCCGGTGGGCGGGGTGTACCTGTGCAACTACTACCTGAACCTGCGGGGCACCGTGCGCAGCCCGCGCCGCTGGCGGCCGGAAGCCTTCGGCGCCTGGGGCTGCGGGGTAGGGGCGGCGGCATTGCAGGTGTTCTGGCCGTTCACCCTGACCTGGGTGCCGGCGCTGGATTCGCTGCTGCTGGCGGCTGGCTGCTATCTGCTGCTACGCGCCATCGCCGCGCGCCGCGGAGTGCGGAAGCCGGGCGTGGCCCGGCAAGGCAGCCGGGCGCTGTTGCCCTGAGGCGCGCCCGGCGCGGAGGGATCAGTCTTCGCGGCTGGTGACTTCCACCAGGTGGTAGCCGAACTGGGTCTTCACCGGGCCCTGGACCTGGTTCAGCGGCGCGCTGAACACCACCTGGTCGAATTCGCGGACCATCTGGCCCGGGCGGAAGGAACCCAGGTCGCCGCCGCTGCGGCCGGACGGGCAGGTGGAATGCTCGCGGGCCAGGGCGGCGAAGTCGGCGCCACCTTCGATGGCGGCCTTGAGTTCATTGCACTTGGCTTCGCTGGAAACCAGGATGTGACGGGCGGAAGCGCGGGCCATGGTGATGCTCCTGAAAGGCAGAGGGGAGGGAGGCAGAGACTAGCGCATTTGCCGGTACGGTGCGGAGGGTTTCTGTCGGGGCGGCGCAGGCACGGAAGAATGCCGCGCTCATCCAGGTGGCCCGGCTTCTCGTAGGAGCGAGCTTGCTCGCGAACGGGGGTTTGTCGGTGGCTGAGGTGTTGGGGTTAAGAGCGCCCTCTCCCCAACCCTCTCCCGCAAGTGGGAGAGGGGGCTGTTCGGAGTGGGCGGTGAGTTCGGAGTCATCCTGCTACTCCGAACCCCACCCCGTCATTCCCGCGAACGCGGGAACCCAGTGACTGGCGGGTTCGCGAGCAAGCTCGCTCCTACGAAAAGCAAAAGCGCGCCGCTCTTGCTTTTGGATTTCCAGAGAAACCTCCGCGCACTCCGAAACGCCCCTTCAGAAGGCCGAGCGAAACCCGCGCTCAGGAGGTCATGCGACATGGATGTCGCGAGAGCCCCGTGGGCTACAGGGACGTACCCTCGGGGCGGGCCTCCGTGGCGGGGGAATTCGTGAGGGTAGCCCGGCTTTATCGGGCCCGTATGCGGGGCAAGCCTTTTTGGTTCCTTTTTGCGGGGGTGGCCTTCCACCGTTTGACAAAAGGGACTCGCCCGAGGGGGCGAAACAAGAAGGTCGGGCAAACTCGGAGCGGCGCAGAAACGCCCAAGCCAAGGCAGCTGGGTTCCCGCGTTCGCGGGAATGACAAAGGTTCGCGAGCAAGCTCGCTCCTACGAAAAGCGGGGGCCCCTTCATGTAGGAGCGGGCCCTGCCCGCGATTTCGCGCGCAGGGCGCGCTCCTACAGGGGAATGGCGCGGGTGGGGTGGCGTAGGAGCGGATCTCATCCGCGAATCGCGCCGGTGGTTCCGGCTATCGCGGACGGAGTCCGCTCCTACGGGGTGACGCCGAACCTCACTGCCTGCCGAACACCTCATCCAGATGCTTGCGATAACGCTCCACATCCGCCTCGATGTTCGGCCGCTTCATCACATCCACGCAGAGGAAGGTCGGCAGCGCCTGCATGCCGAGGAACTGGTTGGCCTTGTGGAAGGGGAAGTAGACCGCATCCACGCCCTTGCCCTCGAAGAAGTCGCTGGGGTCGTCGAAGGCCTGCTGCGGGGCGTTCCAGGTCAGCGAGAGCATGTAGCGCTTGCCATGGATCAGGCCACCGCTGCCGTACTTCTGCGAGGCGTCGGAGCGGGTGCGGCCGTCGTTGGCGTAGAGGCTGCCGTGGCCGGCGGTGAAGACCTCGTCGACGTACTTCTTCACGGTCCAGGGTGCGCCCATCCACCAGCCGGGCATCTGGTAGATCACCACGTCGGCCCAGAGGAATTTCTGCACCTCTTCCTGGATGTCGTAGCCGCCGTCGATGAAGGTTTCCTTCACGTCGAAGCCGGCGTGGTCGAGGTGGGCCAGCGCTGCTTCGTGCAGGGTGGCGTTGTATTGGCCGTTGGAATGGGCGAACTGCTTGCCGCCATTGAGCAGGAGGATGTTTTTCATGGAAAGGCTCCGAAAGCTGTGAGTGGCCGGCAGGATAGCCAGGCCGCGGAAGCGGAAAAACCGGCCCCGCGGCAATTGATTTGTGTTTCTAACTCACGAATCGGCGCCGGGAATTGCTCCAGGTTATGCAATCGGCAGATAGCCCGGGGCAATGCGCGGGCTGCGGGCGATGACGCCGCCGGCGGCTCTGGCCACCGGCGGCGCCTGGTGCGTCAGACGGAGCTGGGCACCAGCTTGCGGCAGCTTTCCTTGCGGCTGGGGTATTGCTCGCACTTGCGCAATACGGACTGCACCTGGTCGTCGGCCTTGAGCTGACGGTTGGCCAGCAGTTTCTCGGTGATGAACAGCTCTTCCGAACCCAGGTTGCGCTCGGCCTTGTCGATCATCGTCAATGCCGCCTGTGGATCGTTGCGCTTGAGGTGATAGCTGATCATCAGGTCGTAGATCGACGGCCCGGCCAGCGACCAGTCCTGGATCGACTCCAGGTCGGCCAGCGCCGCGCGGCCGTCACCGCGGTCCAGGTGGACGTTGAAGGCGGCGCGGCGCACCCCGGGTTGGTTGCCCACCGGCGAGGCCAGGGCGCGGGCGATGAAGGCCTGGGCCTGGGCCGGTTGCTTCTGTTCCAGCGCCGCGGTGGCGGCGTAGGCGTCCTTGTAGCCCTGCAGCGAGGCACGCACCTTCTCCGAGTCACGCACCTTCGGCCAACTGCGCCGGTCGACCCGCGCGCGGGTCTGTTGGTGGTACTCGCGCTGCAGGTACTTGCGCAATTCCTCGTCGCGGTCGGTGGGCGACATGTGCGAGCGGGTGAAGTATTGCCCGGTAGCCGCGATGGCCGTGCCCAGGCCCTGGTCGAGCAGGGTGTTGAGCTCGCGGCTGAAGCGGTTCAGGTCGAACTGTTGCAGCGACTCCTGCATAGCGCCCTGGCGCGCCTTGAGGAAGCCGCCGAGCAGCGGTTCCTGCTTGCCCTGGAAATCGCCCAGGCGCTGCAGGCTGACGCTGGCGGCGCGCGGCGCGTAGCCGGCGCGGATCATCAGGTCGCTGCCCAGCAGGTCGGCCTGGTCTTCCTGGGTGCGGCCCCAGGCGGTGCTCCAGACGTTGTCCGAGAAGCTGTTGGCCAGTGCGGTGTAGAGCAGCGTATTGCCGATGGTCTTCTGGGTGCCCAGCGGGTCCTTGCTGATCAGCCTGAGCTTGCCGCTGCTGCGGTCCACGCCGGTGTCCGCAGCCACCGCGGCGACCACCACGGTGGTGGCGACGTTGAGCATCAGTTCCTTCTGCTGCTGGAACGCGGCCAGGCGGTCGTGATGGCGCAGCAGCACGTGGCTCATCTCGTGGCCGAGCATGGCGGCGATCTCGTCCTCGCTCTCGACGTTGTCGAGCATGCCCAGCGGCACGAAGATGGTGCCGAAGGGGTCGGCCGAGGGGCCGAAGGCGTAGCTGTCGGTGATGCGCACCTGCAGTTTCGGCGCTTCGCCCGGCCAGCCCTTGGCCAGGCGCTCGACGATGCCTTGCAGGTAGGCCTGCAGCTCGGGGATCTGCACCAGGTTCTGCTGGCGGATCTCGCCGGCAGGCAGGGTGCGGCCGTCGAAGCTCAGGCGCTGCTGGCCGGCGCGTTGCGGGTCGAGCCGGTAGTACTCGCGAACCTCGGCCTGGTCCAGGTAGTGGCCCTGCACCCGCGACTGGGTGGAGGGGCCGACCAGGTTCAGCGCCGCCTTGTGGGCACCGTCGAGGGTCTGGCAGCCGGCCAGCAGGGCGAGCAGCGGCAGGGCCAGCAGGGCGGGCGTCATGCGGGCCGTCCTCACTTCTTGCACCCCGCGCCGAAGCCGATGGTGGAGTTGTTCTGCTGGTCCTCGGCCTGGCTGCGGGTGAGTTTCTCGCAGGGCAGGTCGACCACGTGCAGCGGCGGGTCGACGCGCACTGCCATGCTGTCCAGCCAGACCTTCTGCCCGCTCACCTCGACCTCCACCAGGTCCAGCTCCTTGTCGTACTGCAGCACCGGCAGGGCCTGGCGCGGCAGGCTGGCGCTGGGCACCGCGCGCTGCACCTTGCCCTGGTCGTCGAGCAGTTCCACCGTGTCGTCGAGGTAGCCCACCACCTGGCTGGCGGCCAACAGGCTCTGGCTGAACAGGGCGCAAAGCAGGAATAGGGAGGTTTTGCTCATCTCTGGACTCCTTGAGTAGGGCGGTTTCCGAAGCCTCTTCAGGCGTTGCGCTGAAGGCGTTCCTGGATCTTCTCGGTGAACAGAGAAAGCGACAGCAGGAGGATGCCGAGCACGTTCACCGGGGTCATGTTCAGCCGGTACAGCGCATAGCTCAGCGCCGCCAGCAGCAAGGTCATCAGCGCAAGGCCGGTCATCGGCGAGCGCAGCCAGGGGCTGTGCGGCCAGCGTCCGGCGGGCCGCGCCTGGAGGAACTTGAGCTGCGCGATCAGGCCGAGCAGGGCCAGCTGCGCCAGGTCCAGCAGGTTCACCGAGCCCAGGCTGAAGTCGGCCAGTGCCGGTGGGTCGCGGTAGTAATGCGGGCCCCAGGCGATCAGGTTGTCCAGGGCCATGGCGTGCAGGTACACGCCGGGGATCTTGCCGTGCAGCGGCGACAGGGTGAGGTCGCCGGTGCCGGCGATGCTGGCGCCGACCAGCACCAGCTTGCCGCGCAGCAACTCGCGCAGCAGGGCGCGGTCTTGGTCGGCGGTGGCTTCCAGGTCGCTGGCGGTCAGCGTCAGGCTGTACGGGCAGGTGGCCTGGGCCGAGTTGCCGAGCTTCCAGAACATCGCCTGGAGCATCTGCCGGAACACTCCCGGGGCGCTGCAATGCCCGATGGTCGAGATATGTTCCTGCTGCGGCGAGAGCTTCAGGCCCCACTGCAGGGCCATGGCCGGCAGTTGCGCGGCGGCCTCGGCGTCGGCCGGCAGCGTCGGGCAGTCGTGGCGTCGGCAGTATTCGCGGTACAGGCCCAGGGCAGGAGTCTCCAAGGTGCCCAGCGGAGTCGGCGCGGCCAGCGGATACTGGTCGCCGAAGCCGCTCCAGGCCACCAGGGCCGGGCGGCTGACCGAGGCGAAGCGCGGCAGTGCGTTGACCGCGCCGTCCACGCCGCGCGGCAACCCCGTATTGGCCAGCAGCAGGGGGATGCCCTGGCGCTGGTAGCGCTCGAACACGTTGGCCAGCAACTGGCTTTCCATCAGCGGTTGCTGGCCTGGCACCGCCCGGGAGTGGTCATGGCTGTACAGCAGGTCGACGAACACCGCGCCGGGCTGGTAGGCGAGCAGGCGCTTGAACAGCTTGCTCTGTTCGTTGTAGGGCAGCGGCCAGTAGGCCTGGTGGCGTTGCAGGTAGGCGTCGTCGACCAGCACCACCACCACCTGGTGCTGCCCGCTGTCCGGGTAGCGCTCGGCGAACAGGCGGTTCAGCCAGCGCGCCGAGGCGGCGTTGGAGGAGCTGGCCAGGCCGAAGGGATCGCACAGGGCGATGAAGGCGACGGCCAGGCCGAAGACGATCGGGCGGGCATAACGCGAGACGAAGGCTTTGACCGACTGCTGCAACCTGGCTTCCCTGCACATGGCGATTCATTGGCGTCATTTTGCCATCATTGTTTCGTGATGTGAAAGTGCCATCTTTTCGCTGGGCGACCGAGCGTGTGCAGGGGGCAGCGAAATCCCGCCGGATCGCGCATCATGTCCGGCAGTCCACCAAGGGAGCCTTTCATGCGCGTCTTGCCGTCCGTTCTGCGATGCCTCCTGCCGTCCCTGGCGCTGCTGGCCGGCGCCGGCCATGCCGTGGCGGCCGAGCCGCTGCTCGAAGCCATCAACCTCTATCGCAGCCAGCCGCAGGCCTGCGCCGGCCGGGCCAGCGAGGCGCTGCCGCCGCTGGGGCAGGATGCGCGGCTGGTGCTGGCGCCGGGCGTTTCCGACTGGCAGTCGGCGCTCAAGGCCACCGGCTACCCCATGAGCAGCGCGCGCATGCTCAGCCTCAGCGGGCCGAAGGATGAGCAGGCGGCCATGGCGGCGTTGCAGGAGAGTTTCTGCCAGGTGCTGCTCGACCCGCAGTTCATCGAGGTCGGCGTCAGCCGCCAGGGCAACGACTGGCGCGTGGTGCTGGCGCGGCCGCTGCTGCAGGGCAAGCTGGGCGACTGGCAGGCCGAGGGGCAGAAGCTGTTGCAGGCAGTCAATGCCGCGCGGGGGCAGGCGCGCCAGTGTGGCGGGCAGGGCTTCGCCAAGGCTGCGCCGCTGGGCTGGAATGCCGTGCTGGGCGGCGTGGCCGAGGAGCACAGCCGCTCCATGGCCAACGGCAACTATTTCTCCCACCTGGATCGCGACGGCCGCACCCCCGGCGACCGCGCCGAGCTGGGCGGCTACAGCGCCGGCGCCGTGGGCGAGAACATCGCCGCCGGGCAGGGCACCGCGAATGCCGTGGTGCAGGCCTGGCTGGCCAGCCCCGGGCACTGCGCCAACCTGATGAGCCCGCAGTACCGCGAGCTGGGCGCGGCCTACGCGGTGGACCCGAAGAGCGACGCCGGCATCTACTGGACGGCGATGTTCGGCGCGCCCTGAGCGCGCCTCAGGCGAGGCTGCGCTGCAGTTGCTCGATGGTGTCGCCGAGGCTGCCCAGGTACTGGCGGCGCACCTGCTCGACGCTGCCCTGGTCCTGTGGCCAGTGCAGCGCGACGCTGCCCAGCAGGCGTTCGCCGGCGCGCACCGGCAGGGCGATGGCGCGGATCAGGAAGGGCAGGCGCACCGAGTATTCCCAGTGGCCTTCGGTGCGTTCGCCGAAGCCGCGATGGTGCGCGCGCTCGTGCAGTTGCAGCAGCTCCTCGTCCTGCAGCGCGTGGCGTTCGGCCAGGCTGCGCACGTGCTGCTCGTCCAGCGCGGCGAGGCAGGCCTGGCCCATGGCCGAGTGGAACAGGCTGGCCTTGAGGCCGATGATCATGCGGTTGCTCGGGTAGCGCTTGCGCAGGCGCTCGGGCACCGAGCTTTCCATCACCCGCAGGTCGGCGCCGTCGAAGAACGACAGGTCGGCCACCAGCCCGGTGCGCTCGCTCAGCGCCTTGAGCAGCGGCGCGGCTTCCTCCACCAGGCGCCGGCTCTGGCGCTCGGTGGCGTCGCCGAACAGCCGCCGCGAGCTCAGGCGGTAGCGCCGGTCGCACAGGCCGCGGTACAGCCAGCCCTGCTCCTGCAGGGTGTGCAGCAGGCGCGAGACGGTGGCCTTGGGCAGGGCGGTGAGGTAGTGCAGTTCCTCCAGCCCCAGGGAGCCGTGCTCGCCGAGCAGTTCGACGATCGCCAGGGCGCGCTCCACCGAGCGCACCGTGCTGCCTTCCTCTTTCCCCTGCATCGCCGTTCCCCATGTACCCAATGCCGTCGGCAATGGGGAGGCAGGATGCGTGCCATGCCCGAGCGGGCGCCGCGCCTCAGCGTTCATCGAGCAGCGCCGGCGGCCGCCGGGCGACCCAGCGCGTCCGTTGTTCATGGGCGTGGGCCAGTTGCAGCACGGCCAGGTCCGCCTGCGCCGGGCCGAGGATCTGCACGCCCATGGGCAGCCCGGCGGGGTTGAAGCCCACCGGCACGTTCATCGCCGGCAGCCCGGCGAGGGTGGCGCCGATCACCACTTCCATCCAGCGGTGGTAGGTGTCCATCGGGCGGCCGGCGATGGCATCCGGCCATGCCAGTTGTGCATCGAAAGGGAACACCTGGGCACTGGGCAGGAGCAGGTAGTCGTAACGCTCGAACAGCTTCTGCAGGGCGCGGTACCAGTCGCTGCGGTCCAGCGAGGCCTGGTAGACGTCGGCGGCGCCCAGGCCCAGGCCCGACTCCACTTCCCAGATCGCCTCCGGCTTGAGTTGCCGGCGCAACGTCGGCTCGGCATAGGCCTGGGCCAGGCTGCCGGCCACCAGCCACTGGCGGTGCACCAGCCAGCAGCGCCACAGGCGCGCCATGTCGTAGTCCGGGCGGCACGGCTCGACCTCGGCGCCCAGGGCGCGGAAGTCCGCCAGGCCCGCCTCGCACAGCGCGAGCAGGCCCGGCTCGGTGGGCAGGTAGCCGTCGAAGTCGCCCAGCCAGCCAATGCGCGCGCCGCGGAAGTCGCGCTCCAGCGGTCCGGCGAGGTCGTCGCTGCCACGCAGCGAAAGCGGCGCGCCGGGCGCATGGCCGGCCTGGGTGCGCAGCAGCGCGGCGACGTCGGCCACGCTGCGGCCCATGGGCCCCTCGCTGGCCAGTTGCTGGACGAACAGTTCATTGGACGGGCCGAAGGGCACGCGGCCCTGGGACGGGCGCAGGCCGTAGACGTTGTTGAACGCCGCCGGGTTGCGCAGCGAGCCCATCATGTCGCTGCCGTCGGCCACCGGCAGCATGCGCAACGCCAGGGCCACCGCGGCGCCGCCGCTGCTGCCGCCGGCCGTCAGGCGCGGGTCGTAGGCGTTGCCGGTGATGCCGAACACGGCGTTGTAGGTGTGCGAGCCCAGGCCGAACTCGGGCACGTTGCTGCGCCCGACGAAGATCGCCCCGGCCTTGCGCGCGCGCTCCACCACGTAGGCGTCGTGCCCGGTCACCTGCCTGGCGAACAGCGGCGAGCCCATGCTGGTGACCAGCCCGGCGCAGGCCGCCAGGTCCTTCGGCGCCTGGGGCATGCCGTGCAGCCAGCCGAGCCAGCGGCCCTGGGCGAGCAGGCGGTCGTGTTCGTCGGCCTCGCGCAACAGTTCGTCTTCAGGGCGCAGCGAGACCAGCGCATTGACCCGCGGGTTGTAGCGTTCGATCTGTTCCAGGTAGGCCCGCATCACCTCGCGGCAACTGAGCTGGCGGTTGCGGATCGCCTCCGACAGCGGCAGCGCGTCGAGGGCGACGATTTCCTGCTGCAGCGGGGTGGCGTAGGGCGCGGTCATGGCGGTCATTCACAGGCTCCGGGCAGTGGCGGAAAGGGTAGCGCGGGCGCGGCGCCGGGCCAGGGCCTCGGGCGCGCCTTCGCGGAGGAAGGCCAGGGCGAACAGGCCGATCAGCGAGGCCGCCAGCACGTACCAGGCCGGCGCCACCGGGGTGCCGCCGACCTTTGTCAGCCAGGCGACGATGAACGGGGCGAAGCCGCCGAACAGCATCACCGCGACGTTGTAGGCCAGGGCCAGGCCGGTGGAGCGCACGCGGGTGGGGAACTGCTCGGCCACGGCGGTGGGCGCCGGGCCGTAGCTGATGCCGATCAGGCTGCACAGCACCAGCTGCATCACCAGCAGGTTGCCGATGCTCGGCGCGCCGGCCACCCAGGCGAACAGCGGGTAGATCAGCAGGGTGAAGCCGAGCATGCCGGCGAACAGCACCGGGCGCCGGCCGTAGCGGTCGGAGAGGGCGCCGGCGACGGGGATGATCACGGTCATCAGCGCCACCGCCAGCATCTGCACCATGAACACCTGGTCCAGCGGCAGGCCCAGTTGGGTGTGGGCGAAGGTCGGCATGTTCACCAGCACCACGTAGAAGGCCACGGTGCCGTTGATGGTCGAGCCCATGGTCACCAGCACCGCGCGGCGGTGCTCGCGCAGCACCTGGCGCAGGCCGACGGGTTTTTCCTGGCTGCTGGCGCGGACGAAGTCCTCGGTCTCTTCCATGTGCCGGCGCATCCACAGGCCCACCGGGCCGATCAGCAGGCCGAGCAGGAAGGGCACGCGCCAGCCCCAGGCGTCCAGCGCCTCGGGCGACAGGTTGTGGGTGACCAGCGCGCCCATGCCGGCGCCGGCGAACACCGCCAGGCACTGGCCGAACAGCTGCCAGGCGCCGTACAGGCCGCGGCGGTTGGCCGGCGCCGACTCCACCAGGAAGGCCGTGGCGCTGGCGTATTCGCCGCCGGTGGCGAAGCCCTGGAGCATGCGCGCGATGACGATCAGCGCCGGCGCGCCGACGCCGATGGCGGCGTAGTCCGGGGCGAAGGCGATCAGCGCGATGGCCAGGGTCATCAGCGCGATGATCAATTGCATGGCCGCCTTGCGGCCCTTGCGGTCGGCGTACATGCCCAGCAGCACGCCGCCCACCGGGCGCATGAAGAAGCCCACGCCGAAGGTGGCCAGGGCCATCAGCAGCGAGGCGTAGGCGCTTTCGGCGGGGAAGAACAGCCGGGCGATCAGGCTGGAGAGGAAACCATAGACGATGAAGTCGTACCATTCGAGGGCGTTGCCGATCACGGCGGCTGCCACCTGGTGGTTGCGCGACACGGCGCGGGAAGAGGTCTGCATCACGGGGTGCTCCAGGAAAGGGGGAGGGCAGCTCGATAAGGTGCTCAGGAGCGCAGCCAGCGCTCGGCCAGCGCCGCCCAGTAGGCGGCGCCGCGCACCAGGATGGCGTCGTTGAAGTCGTAGGCCGGGTTGTGCACCATCGCCCCGGCGCCGTTGCCGATGAACAGGTAGCTGCCGGGGCAGCGCTGGAGCATCCAGCCGAAGTCCTCGCTGCCCATCACCGTGGGCGCCTCGCGCACTTCGTCGGCGCCCACCAGTTCGAGGCCGACTTCGCGGGCGAAGGCGGTTTCCGCCGCCGTGTTGACCAGCACCGGGTAGGCTGGGCGGTGCTCGACCTGCGCCGTGCAGCCGTAGCTCTGCGCCTGGCTGTGGATGATCGCCTGCACCCGCTCCAGCACCTGTTCGCGCACCTTGGCGTCGAGCGCGCGCAGGCTCAGGCGCAGCAATGCCTGCTGCGGGATGACGTTGGCCGCCTCGCCGGCCTGCAGCGCGCCCACGGTGACCACCGCGGCCTGCTGCGGGTCGACGTTGCGCCCCACCACGGTCTGCAATGCCATCACCACGCTCGCCGCCGCCACCAGCGGGTCGACGCTCAGGTGCGGCATCGAGCCGTGGCCGCCGACGCCTTCGATGCGCACTTCCAGCAGGTCCTGGGAGGCCATCATCGGCCCGTTGCGGAAGCACAGGTGGCCGGCTTCCAGCCCCGGCATGTTGTGCATGCCGAACAGCGCGTCGCAGGGGAAGCGCTGCAGCAGGTCGTCCTCCAGCATGGCCAGGGCGCCGCCCTGGCCTTCCTCGGCGGGCTGGAAGATCAGCGTCAGGCTGCCCTGGAAGTTGCGGGTGGCGGCCAGGTAGCGCGCCGCGCCGAGCAGCATCGTGGTGTGGCCGTCGTGGCCGCAGGCGTGCATGCGCCCGTGATGGCAGCTGCTGTAGGGCAGGCCGGTGGCTTCCTCGATGGGCAGCGCGTCCATGTCGGCGCGCAGGCCCAGGCGCCGCGGCGAGTCGCCGTTGCGCAGCACGCCGACCACGCCGGTGCGGCCGACGCCGCGGTGCACCTCGTAGCCCCACTGGCCGAGCAGGTCGGCCACAAGGTCAGCGGTGCGGCGTTCTTCGAAGCCCAGTTCGGGGTGGGCGTGGATGTCCTGGCGCAGGGCCTTGAGTTCGTCGGCGCTGTCGTTCAGCCAGGCGAGGATGTGAGCGTGGAGGGGCATATGGGGCTCTCCCGGGGTAGCCGGACTGGAGTCCGGTCTTGTTGGTGGTTGCCGGCGGCGGGGCCGCCGGCTCGGATGGCTACCAGCAAAGCGCGGGCGCCGTGGCGGGGCAATGCGCGTTGGTTCCACCCTGTGGAACCGCGCGCGCTCAGAAGTGGTAGTAGATGCCGATGGCCACGCTGGACGGGTCGTCGCCGGTCTGCTCCACGGGGATGCCGGCGTAGCTCACGGCGGCCTGGCGCTGGTTGTCGATCAGCGCCACGCGGCCGTACAGCGCCAGGTTCGGGCGCAGGAAGTGGTCGTAGCCGAGCATCACCCCGGTGGCGTCCTGCTCGCCGCTGTCGACGTTGCGCCGGGTGGCCACCAGCCGCGCCAGGTCGCGCTCGCCCACCGGCAGCATGAAGCCGAGGGTCCAGGCGGTCATGCTCGGGGTGCCGTGGTAGTCCACGTCCTGGCGCTGCCAGGTGAGGTTGGAGGAGAAGGGGCCGAAGTCGTAGAAGGCCGAGGCGCTCTTGAACACGTTGTGCGTCTGCCGGCTGCGCCCGCCGTCGTCCCACGGGTCGCTCAGGTAGTCGTTGTAGGAGCCGAGCAGGATCAGCCGGCTGTCGCGGTACTGCAGGCTCACGCCCTTGCCGCGCACCGTGCGTCCGGAACTGGCGGCGTCGTCGAAGCCGAAGCTCATGGCGCTGCCGAGGCTGAAGCCGTGGTAGCTCGGCGTGGTGTAGGCGAGGGTGTGCTTGGGCCGCACGTCCAGGTAGTAGGCGCCCTTGCCGCGCGGCGGCAGGGTGAGGAAGGTGTAGGGCGAGCCGTACACGGCGAGGAAGGGGTCGGCGTAGGTCGGCGTGCTCATGTTGTAGGTCTTGCCGAGCTCCAGCTTGCCGTAGTGGCGCGTGCGCAGCGCCACCAGCGCCAGGCGTAGCGCGCCGACCTGCTTCCAGTGCTGGTCCAGGGCCTGGCCGTTGAGGTTGAAGCCTTCCTCGACGTCGGCCTCCAGCACCGTGTCCTCGTCCAGCGCCTTGCGCAGGTACAGGCCCAGCTTGTTGGTCCAGGCGCCGCCGCCTTCCAGGCGCCAGCCGGAGTGGTGGCCGGAATCGTGGTAGTCGCTGAAGACGTCGAGGGTCCCGTAGACCCTGGCCTTGTCGTCGAAACCCTTGTCGATGTTGTAGTAGCCGAACCCCGAGGCGATGCGGCCGATGCCGGGGAAGCCTTCGGCCTGGGCCGCGAAGGGGGCGGCCAGCAGGGCGGCGAGGAGGAACGGGGAAGGCTTGCGGTGGTGAGCTTGGATGTGCACGGCGCGGATTCCTGGTTGTGGTTGTTGTAGGCAGGTACCGGGGCGGCAGCGGGGCCGCCGTCGCCTTTCCAGCAGAATCCGGACGGGGCCGGCGCGGCAATGCACAGCGGTTCCATGGCGCGGAACCGCTGGCAGGCTGGGTCAAACGTTACGCTCAGGTTAACGATCGTGCGCCGCGCTTGATTGATGCAGCGGGCGGCGGGTCCCTAAGGTGCGTCCACGACAGCAGCGTTCGTGGAGGTTCCGATGATCCAGACATCCCCCCCGCCCCAGTGGTCGCGGCGGCGCGCCGAGAAAGCGCGACGCCTCGAACGGGTGCGCCACCTGGCCGATGGCGCGGTGCTGCCGCGCGAGCACCTGGTGCGCGCCCTGGAGGCGCTGATCGCCCCGGGCGACCGCGTGGTGCTGGAGGGCAACAACCAGAAGCAGGCCGACTTCCTCTCGCGCAGCCTGGCCCGGGTGGACCCGGGCCAGGTCCACGACCTGCACATGATCATGCCCAGCGTCGGCCGCCCCGAGCACCTGGACCTGTTCGAGCTGGGCATCGCGCGCAAGCTCGACTTCTCCTTCTCCGGCCCGCAGAGCCTGCGCATCGGCCAGTTGCTGGAGGACGGGCTGCTGGAGATCGGCGCCATCCACACCTACATCGAGCTGTACTCGCGCCTGGTGGTGGACCTGATCCCCAACGTCGCCCTGGTGGCCGGCTTCATCGCCGACCGCGACGGCAACCTCTACACCGGCCCCAGCACCGAGGACACCCCGGCGCTGGTGGAGCCCACCGCCTTCAGCGACGGCATCGTCATCGCCCAGGTCAACCGCATCGTCGACGATCCGCGCGACCTGCCGCGGGTGGACATCCCGGCCAGCTGGATCGACTTCGTGGTGGAGGCCGACCGGCCGTTCTACATCGAGCCGCTGTTCACCCGCGACCCGCGCCACATCAAGCCGGTGCACGTGCTGATGGCGATGATGGCGATCCGCGGCATCTACGAGCGGCACAACGTGCAGTCGCTGAACCACGGCATCGGCTTCAACACCGCGGCCATCGAGCTGATCCTGCCGACCTACGGCGAGTCCCTGGGGCTGAAGGGCAGGATCTGCCGGCACTGGACGCTCAACCCGCACCCGACGCTGATCCCGGCCATCGAGAGCGGCTGGGTGGAAAGCGTGCACTGCTTCGGCACCGAGCTGGGCATGGAGCGCTACATCGCCCAGCGCCCGGACGTGTTCTTCACCGGCCGCGACGGCTCGCTGCGCTCCAACCGCATGTTCTGCCAGCTGGCCGGGCAGTACGCGGTGGACCTGTTCATCGGCGCCACCCTGCAGGTGGACGGCGACGGCCATTCCTCCACCGTCACCCGCGGCCGCCTGGCCGGCTTCGGCGGCGCCCCGAACATGGGCCACGACCCGCGCGGCCGGCGCCATTCCACTCCGGCCTGGCTGGACATGCGGCCCGAGCCCGAAGCCCTGCTGGAACGCGGCAAGAAGCTGGTGGTGCAGATGGTCGAGACCTTCCAGGACGGCGGCAAACCCACCTTCGTCGAGCAACTGGACGCGGTGGACGTGGCGCGCAAGGCGAACATGCCGCTGGCGCCGGTGATGATCTACGGCGACGACGTCACCCACGTGCTCACCGAGGAAGGCATCGCCTACCTGTACAAGGCGCGCTCGCTGGAGGAACGCCGGGCGATGATCGCCGCGGTGGCCGGCATCAGCCCCATCGGCCTGCGCCACGACCGGCAGGACACCGAGCGCATGCGCCGCGAAGGGCTGATCGCGCTGCCCGAGGATCTGGGCATCCGCCGCGCCGACGCCAGCCGCGAACTGCTCGCGGCCAAGAGCATCGCCGAACTGGTCGACTGGTCCGGGGGCCTGTACGAGCCGCCGGCACGCTTCAGGAGCTGGTGATGGCCCAAGCCTACGAACTCGAACCCCGCGTCGGCCTGGGCGAGCGCCTGGCCGACCTGGCGGTGGACGCGCTGATCGACGAAGCCGAGCTGTCGCCCAAGCCGGCGTTGGTGGACCGTCGCGGCAGCGGCGCCCACAGCGACCTGCACCTGGGCCTGATGCAGGCCTCGGCGCTGAGCCTGTGGCCGTGCTTCCAGGCCATGGCCGAGGCCGCCCGGGCCCATGGCGAAATCGGCCTGCCGCTGCGCGAAACCCTCGGCCGCCTCGGCCGCGAAGGCGAGGCGGACATGCTGCGCACCACGGCGGGGGTGAACACCCATCGCGGCGCCATCTGGGCCCTGGGCCTGCTGAGCGCCGCCGCCGCGCTCGACACTTCGCGGCTGGCGGCCGAAGCGGTGGCCGCCCGCGCCGGGCGCATCGCCGTGCTCGCCGACCGCGCGCAACCGCAACTGCCCAGCCATGGCGCCAGGGTGCGCCAGCGCTACGGCGTCGGCGGCGCCCGCGAGGAAGCCCAGCTGGGCTTCCCCCGCGTGGTGCTGCACGGCTTGCCGCAACTAAGGCGCAGCCGCGCGGCCGGCGCCGGCGAGCAGAACGCCCGGCTCGACGCGCTGCTGGCGATCATGGCCGTGCTGGACGACACCTGCGTGCTGCACCGCGCCGGCACTGCCGGCCTGCAAGCCATGCAGGGCGGCGCGCGGGCGGTGCTCGATGCCGGCGGCAGCGCCAGCCTGGCCGGGCGCCGCCAACTGCGCGAGCTGGACCGTGCGCTGTTGGCGCTCAACGCATCTCCCGGCGGCGCCGCCGACCTGCTCGCCGCCTGTCTCTTTCTGGATCGCCTGCCCGCCGCGCTCGGCGGGTGGGCCGGGAGCCTCTGACCATGGAAACCCTGTCCTTCGAATACCCCGCCACTTCGTCGGTGCGCGGCCGCGCCCTGGTGGGCTGCGTCGGTTCCGGCGACCTGGAGGTGCTGCTGCAACCGGCCCCGGCCGGGGCCCTGAAGATCGAGGTGGTGACCTCGGTGAACGGCAGCGCGCCGCGCTGGCGGCAACTCTTCGAGCGGCTGTTCGCCGCCGTGCCGGCGCCGGCCGCGCAGATCTGCATCCACGACTTCGGCGCCACCCCCGGGGTGGTGCGCCTGCGCCTGGAACAGGCGCTGGAGGAGGCCGGCCATGAGTGACGTCGCCCAACTGCTGGCCCTGCGCAGCTTCACCGAACTCTCCGCCCGCCAGCGCGCCCGCGAACTGCTGGACGCCGGCAGCTTCCGCGAACTCATCGACCCCTTCGCCCGCGTGCAGTCGCCCTGGCTGGAAGGGCAGGGCATCGTGCCCCAGGCCGACGACGGCGTGGTCATCGCCCGCGGCACCCTGGACGGCCAGCCGGCGGTGGTGGCCGCCATCGAAGGCGCCTTCCAGGGCGGCAGCATGGGCGAGGTCAGCGGGGCGAAGATCGCCGGCGCCCTGGAACTGGCCGCCGAGGACAACCGCCAGGGCATCCCCACCCGCGCGCTGCTGTTGCTGGAAACCGGCGGCGTGCGTTTGCAGGAGGCCAACCTGGGGCTGGCGGCCATCGCCGAAATCCAGGCGGCCATCGTCGACCTGCAGCAGTACCAGCCGGTGGTGGCGCTGGTCGCAGGCCCGGTCGGCTGCTTCGGCGGCATGTCCATCGCCGCCGGGCTGTGCAGCTACGTGCTGGTCACCCGCGAGGCGCGCCTGGGGCTCAACGGCCCGCAGGTGATCGAGCAGGAAGCCGGCATCGAGGAATACGACTCCCGCGACCGTCCGTTCATCTGGAGCCTCACCGGCGGTGAGCAACGTGCCGCCAGCGGCCTGGCCGATGCCTGCCTGGCCGATGACCTGGCGACCCTTCACCAGGCGGTGCGCGACTACTTCGCCAAGGGCCTGCCGGCGCACCCGCGCAGCCGCCGCGCGCGGGACTTCCTGGCGCGCCTGGAAAGCCTCGATACGAGCGAGCAGATCGACGCCGCCGGCGTGCGCCGCCTCTACGCCGGCCTGAACCAAGGAGACGCGCAATGAGCCAAGCACCTTCTTCCCGTGGCCTGGCCTGGTTCCAGGCGCTGGCCGGCGAACAGCCCGCGCGGGCACAGGACGGCTTCTCGCTGCGGGTGGCCGACGTTGAGCTGGACGGCCAGCCGCTGCGCTACCTGGCGGTGATTGCCGATGCACAGAATCCCTTCCCCCGCGCCTGCAACGGCGAGGTCGGCCTGCTCGAAGGCTGGCGCCTGGCTGCGGCGGTGGACGAGGCCATCGAGGCCGACCGTGATGCGCCGCTCAAGCGAGCCCTGGTGGCGATAGTCGACGTGCCCAGCCAGGCCTACGGACGCCGCGAGGAAGCCCTGGGCATCCACCAGGCCTTGGCCGCTGCGGTGGACGCCTACGCCCGCGCGCGCCTCGCCGGCCACCCGGTGATCGGCCTGCTGGTGGGCAAGGCCATGTCCGGCGCCTTCCTTGCCCATGGCTACCAGGCCAACCGGCTGATCGCGTTGCGTGATGCGGGGGTGATGGTCCACGCCATGGGCAAGGCCGCCGCCGCGCGCATCACCCTGCGCAGCGTCGAGGAACTGGAACGGCTGGCCGCCACGGTGCCGCCGATGGCCTACGACATCGACAGCTACGCCTCGCTCGGCCTGCTGTGGGACAGCCTGGAAGTGCCGTCCATAGACGCGCCCGGCGAAGCGGACGTGGCCCAGGTGCAAGCCAGCCTGCGCCGCGCCCTGGACGATATCGCCGGTGCCCCGCGCGACCTGCGCGGCCGCCTCGGCGCAGCCAACCGCGCGGCCTCCAGCCGCGTGCGCGAACTGCTGCGCGAGCAGTGGTGAGAACTCAGGAGCGGGCCATGGCCATCGTCGACAGCTCACAGCGGGGCTCGCGCCGGGACTGGCCCGCTCCTGACCTTTTCCGCGCCCACGACCTGCTCTGGGGCATGGGCGCCGAACACTTGCCGGAGGATGCACCGGCCTGGGCGAGCGAAGTGCTGGCGGCCGGTTGGCCTGTCGCCGTGCGTCGCGCCCCGGCTCGGGATGGATGGCTGGCAGTGGGCCTGCGTGGACACAGCCGCGACCAGCGCTGGGCCGGCTGGTTGTCGGTAGCCGCGGTGCAGCGTTGCGCCACGCCCGAAGCGTTGCGCCAGGTCGTGCCGCAACGCGAGCTGCCCACCTGGCAGGCCCTGCGCCAAGTGCGCGAAGTGCTGGATGCCAGCGGCCTGGCCTGGGGCATCACCGGCGGCGCCGGCTTCGAACTGGTCACCGGCGTGCCGGTGTTGCACGACGCCAGCGACCTCGACCTGCTGCTGCGCACCCCGCAGCCGTTTTCCCGCGACGCGGCCCGCGCGCTGCTCGCCGAACTGAACCAGGCCGCCTGCCGCATCGACCTGCAACTGCAGACCCCCGCCGGCGGCCTGGCCCTGGCCGAATGGGCCGGGGAGGGCGCCCGCGTCATGGTCAAGGGCGACCACGCGCCGGCGCTGCTGGCCGATCCCTGGGCGCGTGCCGAGGTGGCCGCATGAGCAACTTCTTCGCCTTCCCCGGCCAGGGCGCGCAGTACCCCGGCATGCTCTCGGCGTTGCCCGGCGAGCCGGAAGTGCGCACCTGCCTGGAAGAGGCGGCGGACGTGCTCGGCCAGCCCATGGCCAGCCTGGAAAACGCCGAGGCCCTGGCCTCTACCCGCGCCGTGCAGCTGTGCCTGCTGATCGCCGGTGTCGCCGCGGCACGCCTGCTCGGCGCACGCGGGCATCGGCCGGCGATGGTGGCCGGGCTGTCCATCGGCGCCTATCCGGCCGCCGTGGTCGCGGGTGCCCTGGCCTATGCCGATGCGCTGCGCCTGGTCGCCCTGCGCGGCGAGCTGATGCAGCGGGCCTGGCCCAGCGGCTACGGCATGAGCGCCATCCTCGGCCTGGAGCAGGCGCAGCTGGAGCCGCTGCTGGCCCAGGTGCACAGCGCCGAACGCCCGGTCTACCTGGCGAATATCAACGCCGAACGGCAACTGGTGGTGGCCGGCAGCGACGAGGCCCTGCAAGCCATCGCCGAACTGGCCCGCGCCCAGGGCGCCAGCGCGGCGAAGCGCCTGGCGGTCAGCGTGCCGTCGCACTGCGAACTGCTGGCCGAACCCGCCGCGCGCCTGGCCGAAGCCTTCGCCGGCGTGCAACTGAAACGCCCGCGGCTGCGCTACCTGAGCAGCAGCACGGCGCGCCTGGTCATGGAGCCGGCGGCCCTGGCCGCCGACCTGGCCGGGAACATGGCGCGCCGCGTGGAATGGCGCGCCACCCTGCGCAGCGCCTACGAGCGCGGCGCCCGCCTGCACCTGGAGCTGCCGCCCGGGCGCATACTCAGCGGCCTGGCCAAGCCCTGCTTCGGCGCCGCCGCCATCGCCTTCGACGGTGCCCGCGCGGACACCCTGGACGCGCTGCTGCGCGAGGAGGAACGCCGCGACCCCTGAGCCGGTCCCAACATCCCCAACCCCAACGACCAACCGAGGACAACAACAATGATCATCTACGGTGTCGCTTTACTGTCTGCCTGCACGCTCGCGGGCGTGATCCTGGGAGACCTGCTGGGCGTGCTGCTCGGCGTGCAATCCAACGTCGGCGGCGTCGGCATCGCCATGCTGCTGCTGATCTTCGCCCGCCTGGCGATGCACAAGCGCGGCGGGCTGAGCAAGGAATGCGAGTTCGGCGTGGGCTTCTGGGGCGCCATGTACATTCCCGTGGTAGTCGCCATGGCCGCGCAGCAGAACGTGGTCACCGCCCTGCACGGCGGCCCGGTGGCGCTGCTCGCGGCGATCGGCTCGGTGCTGGTGTGCGGCGCGACCATCGCGCTGATCAGCCGTACCCACCGCGGCGAGCCGCTGCCGCGCGAGGACCGCGCCGAAGACCTGGGCGCCGCCCCGGTGGGAGGGCGCTGAGATGTGGCAGATCGTCGAGAACGCGCTCATCCATAACGGCCTGGTCACCGCCTTCGCGGTGGTGGGCGTGATCATGTGGGTGTCGGTGCTGATTTCCCGCCACCTGACCTTCGGCCGCGTCCACGGCTCGGCCATCGCCATCCTCATCGGCCTGGTGCTGGCCTGGGTCGGCGGCACCCTCAGCGGCGGGCAGAAGGGCCTGGCCGACCTCTCGCTGTTCTCCGGCATCGGCCTGATGGGCGGGGCCATGCTGCGCGACTTTGCCATCGTCGCCACGGCCTTCGAGGTGCAGGCCACGGAGGCGCGCAAGGCCGGGCTGATCGGCGTGGTGTCGCTGCTGCTGGGCACCATCCTGCCGTTCATCGTCGGGGTGATCGTGGCCTGGTCGTTCGGCTACCGCGACGCGGTGAGCATGACCACCATAGGCGCGGGCGCGGTCACCTACATCGTCGGCCCGGTCACCGGCGCGGCGCTGGGCGCCAGCTCCGACGTGATGGCGCTGTCCATCGCCACCGGGCTGATCAAGGCCATCCTGGTGATGGTCTTCACCCCGGTCTCGGCGCGCCTGCTGGGCCTGGACAACCCGCGCTCGGCGATGGTCTTCGGCGGCCTGGCCGGCACCGTCAGCGGCGTCACCGCCGGGCTCGCCGCCACCGACCGGCGCCTGGTGCCCTACGGCGCGCTGACCGCCACCTTCCACACCGGCCTGGGCTGTCTGCTCGGCCCGTCGCTGCTGTACTTCTGCGTGCGCGGCCTGGTGGGTTGAGCTAGTGGCCGGCTGAGAAAAGCGGGCGGGGCGCCTCAGGCCCCCGCCCGCGCCGCTTCCTGCTCGTGGCGCATGCCGTACATGCGGCATTCGGCGAGCAGCGCCAGCAGGTTCGGGTCGCGCTCCTTGGCGCGCAGGAACACCACGCCGATGCGTTGCTGCAGGCGGTAGCGCGCCTGCAGCGGAATCAGCTTCACGCGGTTCTCGTACACCGCCTCGATGCGCTTGGGCAGCAGCGCGTAGCCCACCCCGGAACTGACCATGCTGAGCAGGGTGAAGATGTCGTTCACCTGCATGGCGATGTGCGGCTCGAAGCCGGCCTGGCGGAATACCCGCACGCCGTCCTGGTGGGTGGCGAAGCCCTGGGCGAGGGTGACGAAGGGCGCGTCCTTCAGGCTGGCCAGGTCGATCTCGGCCTGCTCGGCATAGGGCGAATCCACCGGCACGGCGAGGAAGATGTCGTCGGAGAACAGCGGCAACTGCTCGCAGTCGGGGTCGGCCACGCTCTCGTTGAGCGACACCAGGATGGCGTCCAGCTCCATGTTCTTCAACTGGTAGAACAGGTCGACGTTGGAGCCGAGGATGAGGTCGATGTTCAGCTCGCTGCGCCGCAGCTTCAGGCCCATGATCAGTTGCGGCACGGTCTTCACCGTCAGCGAATAGAGCGCGCCGAGCTTGAAGCGCTCGGCGGAGAAGCCGGCGGCCTCGCGGGTCAGGCGCACCGTCTCGTTCACGTCCTGCACCAGCTTCTGCGCGCGTTCCTCCAGCACGAAGGCGCTTTCCAGCGGCGTCAGCGTGCGCCCCTCGTGCTTGAACAGCGGGCAGCGCAGGGCGCTTTCCAGGGAGTGGATGGCTCGGTGCACGCTGACGTTGCTGGTGCCCAGCTCGGCGGCGGCGCGGGCCAGGTTGCCGGTGCGCATGAAGGCCAGGAAGACTTCCAGTTTCTTCAGCGTCAGCTCTTCGTCGATGCGCGGCGTGGGCGCGCTGGCCGTGTCAGCGCGGGCCATGGGGGCCTCGGGCGGCGTGCGGAAGGGGCATGGGGATTCTCGCTTCGTCGATGGCCCGGCCAAGGTAGCGGAGCCGGGCGCGGGCTGCCAGCGCCGTGCCGGTGGTGGTTTGGGGAAGTGCTTGGACAGCGCTGTCTTTTGCGCGCGGGAGGCTGCATGTCGCCGCAGGGCCCCGCAGGCGCGAACCTGTGGGCCGTCATTACCCTGGGTATTGTGCGGTTATTGAGGAAAATATTTCACGAACGGGCTGGATTATTACGGGATATGAAAAATAATATTGCCAGCCCTGCGTCTGGCCATTAGCCCGCGCGGGCAGTAACGTGCGCGTCGCCTTTGACCGGGCATTTTTTTCACCTGCAAAAGATAGCGCTGTCTCAAGGCTGCGCAGGTTTTCCGGGGCAGGGGGAATGGCCGCGCCAGAGCGCTGCGTCGGCCCCTGTTCTACAGTTTTCGTTTGGCCATGCGGCTCGCGCCCCGTTGGGGAGCGGGCCGGGTGGCGCTTTTTCGCTTCAGGCTGCCAGGAGGAATAGCCCCCATGATCACCGCCCGCAATCTCGCCCCGGGGCTGGGGCTGCTCGCCCTGCTGGCCGGCGGCGCCCATGGCGACGAGGCTTTTTCCGCCGATTCGAAGTGGGGCCTGGGGGACTGGGGCGGCACCCGCAGCGAGCTGCTGGAGAAGGGCTACGACTTCAAGCTGGACTACGTCGGCGAGGCCGCGGGCAACCTGCACGGCGGCTACAACGACGACAAGACCGCGCGCTACACCGACCAGTGGGCGCTGGGCACCCACCTGGACCTGCAGAAGATCCTCGGTTGGCACGGCGCGGAGTTCCAGCTGACGGTGACCGAGCGCAATGGCAACAACCTCTCCAACGACCGCCTCAGCGACCCGCGCGCCGGCCAGCTCAGCTCGGTGCAGGAAGTCTGGGGCCGCGGCCAGACCTGGCGGCTGACGCAGATGTGGTACAAGCAGACCTTCCTCGACGACGCCCTGGACATCAAGGTCGGCCAGTTCGGCGAGGGCGAGGACTTCAACAGCTTCCCCTGCGACTTCCAGAACCTGGCCTTCTGCGGCTCGCAGGTGGGCAACTGGGTGGGCGGCATCTGGTACAACTGGCCGGTGGCGCAGTGGGCGCTGCGGGTGAAGTACAACCTGAGCCCGGAATTCTTCGTGCAGGTCGGCGCCTACGAGCAGAACCCCTCGAACCTGGAGACCGGCAACGGCTTCAAGCTCAGCGGCAGCGGCACCAAGGGCGCGATCCTGCCGGTGGAGCTGGTGTGGTCGCCGAAGGTCGGCGGGCTGCCGGGCGAGTACCGCCTGGGCTACTACTACAGCACTGCCAAGGCCGACGACGTCTACGAGGACGTCAACGGCCAGCCCCAGGCGCTGACCGGCAATGCCTTCAAGTCCCACGGCAGCAAGCACGGCTGGTGGGTGGTGGCGCAGCAGCAGGTCACCGCGCACGACGGCGACGCCGCGCGCGGCCTGAGCCTGTTCGCCAACTTCACCGTGCATGACCAGGCGACCAACAGCATCGACAACTACCAGCAGGTGGGCGCGGTCTACAAAGGCCTGTTCGATGCCCGGCCGAAGGACGACATCGGCCTGGCGGTGGCGCGCATCCACATCAACGACGATGTGACCAAGCACCAGAAGCAGCTCAACGAAGTCGCCGGCCTCGACGACTACGACAACCCGCTGTTCCAGCCGGTGCAGCACAGCGAATACGACGCCGAGCTGTACTACGGCGTGCACGTGACCAACTGGCTGACGGTGCGGCCGAACCTGCAGTACATCAAGCATCCCGGCGGCGTCTACGAGGTGGACAACGCCCTGGTCGCCGGCCTGAAGGTCCAGTCCAGCTTCTGAGCCGCCCAGTCATCACCAAGGCCCCGGCCAGCGCCGGGGCAGGGAGCAGGAACCCCAGCATGCCCTTGCGTTTTCGCCCGCTCAGCCTCGCCATCAGCCTGCAGCCGCCGCTGCTGCTCTGGGGCCTGGGCACCGGCACCTTCGCCCTTGCCGCGGACAGCGCCGTGCCCGCCGACGACGTGTTCGCCCCGATGGTCGTCACCGGCACCTACGCGCCGGTGTCCAGCTTCGACCTGCCGTTCTCCATCGACACCGTGCAGCAGCCGCAGATCGGCGACGGCCAGCTCGGCGTCAACCTCTCCGAGGTGCTGCCGCGGGTGCCCGGCCTGGTGGTGCAGAACCGCCAGAACTACGCCCAGGACCTGCAGATTTCCTCACGCGGCTATGGCGCTCGCTCGGCCTTCGGCATCCGCGGGCTGAAGCTGCTCAGCGACGGCATCCCGGCCAGCACGCCGGATGGCCAGGGCCAGGCGGCGACGCTGAACCTCGACGTGGCCGAGCGCATCGAGGTGCTGCGCGGCCCGGCCTCGACCATTTACGGCAGCAACGCCGGCGGGGTCATCCAGATGTTCAGCCGCGACGGCTCCGGCCCGCCGAAGGTGGGCGCCGAAACCACCTTCGGCAGCGACGGCTTCAACAAGAACCACCTCTACGCCGAGGGCGGCAACGACAAGGCCGGCTTCCTCCTCGACGCCTCGCGCATGGACACCGACGGCTACCGCGACCACAGCGCCGCGCGCCGCGACCAGACCTTCGCCAAGCTCAACTTCAGGCCCGACGACGACAGCCGCCTGGCGCTGATCTACAGCAGCCTGGAGCAGAACAACACCCAGGACCCGCTGGGCCAGACCTGGGACGCCTACAAGCACGACCCGCGCTCGGTGGCGTCGGTGGCCGAGACCTACGACACGCGCAAGAGCATCGACCACCAGCAGGTGGGCATGAACTACGAGCGCTACTTCGGCGACGCCACCCTGCAGTTCAACCTCTACGCCGGGCAGCGCAGCGTCATCCAGTACCTGTCGATCCCCAGGGGCGTGGTCTCCAACACCCAGCGCGGCGGCGGCGTGGTGGACTTCGACCGCGAATTCCACGGCGGCACCCTGCGCTGGATCCAGCCGGTGCATGGGGTGCCCGGCGAACTGACCGTCACCACCGGGGTGGACTACGACCGCAGCCGCGACGACCGCCACGGCTACCAGAACTACAGCGGCGACCTGCTGGGCGTGAAGGGCGAGCTGCGCCGCGACGAGGACGACATCGCCACCAGCCTCGACCCCTACGTGCAGGCGCGCTGGGAGCTGGGCGACTGGACCTTCGACGCCGGCCTGCGCCACAGTACCATGAAGATGGAAGTGGACGACCACTACCTGGCCAACGGCGACTCCAGCGGCTCGAAGAAGTACCAGGAGAACACCCCATCGCTGTCGGTGATGTACGCCTTCACCCCCGAGCTGCACGGCTATGTCAGCGCCGGCAAGGGCTTCGAAACGCCGACCCAGGCCGAGATGGCCTACGCCCCGGGCCTGGTGGAAAGCTTCAACTTCGGCCTCGACCCGGCCACCAGCACCCAGTACGAACTGGGCCTGAAGGCCAAGGTCGGCGGCAACACACGGGTCAATGCGGCGATCTTCGAGATCCGCACCGACGACGAGATCGTCGTCGCCAGTTCCACCGGCGGCCGCACCAGCTACCAGAACGCCGGCAAGACGCTGCGCCGCGGCTTCGAGCTGGGCGTGCAGAGCCAGCTCAACGAGCAATGGGACGCGACCCTCGCCTACACCCGCCTGGAGGCCACCTACGACCAGGACTTCGTCGAGGGCGGCAACCTCATCGAAAAGGGCAACCACCTGCCCGGCGTGCCCGGCAGCAGCCTCTACGGCGAGTTGGTGTGGAAGCCGCGCCAGGACATCAGCATGGGCTTCGAAGGGCAGTACCGCAGCAAGGTCTATGTTGAAGACAGCAACGAGGACAAGCCGGCGCCCAGCTATGCGGTGTTCAACTGGCGCACCCGCTTCGAACAGCGCTACGGCCCCTGGACGTTCCACCAACTGGTGCGCCTGGACAACCTGCTGGACCGCCAGTACGTCGGCTCGGTCATCGTCGGCGACAGCAACGGCCGCTACTACGAGGCCGCCCCGGGGCGCTCCTGGTACGCCGGCGCCGGCCTCGAATACCAGTTCTGAACCCAAGCAGTACCCGCTCACTGAAAGACCGAAGGAGAACACGCATGAGCACTGACGGTGCGTTTGGCAGGTCACGCCTGCTGCCGAGCCTGCTCGGACTATTGTTGCTGCTGATGGGCCTGGCCCTGCTGGCCGGCGGCGTCAAGCTGCTGAGCCTGGGCGGCTCGCTCTACTACCTGGTGGCCGGCGTGGTGCTGGCCGTCACCGGCGTGCTGCTGCTGCTCGGCCGCGTCGCCGCCATCGGCCTGTACGCGCTGTTCCTGCTGGGCAGCACCCTGTGGGCCTGGTACGAAGTGGGTCTGGACTGGTGGCAGCTGGTGCCGCGCCTGGCGCTGTGGTTCGTGCTCGGCATCGTCCTGCTGCTGCCCTGGCTGCGCCGCCCGCTGCTGAGCGCAGGCCCCGCGCCCAAGGCCACCGCGCTGCTGGGCCTGGCCGTGGTGCTGGCCGGCGCCACCGCCATCGCCTCGCAGTTCACCAACCCGGGCCGCATCGAAGGGCGCATCGACCGCGCCAGCGCCGGCGTGCCCAACGCCGCCCCGGCGCAGCCCGAGGGCGACTGGCAGGCCTACGGGCGCACCGCCTTCGGCGACCGCTACTCGCCGCTCACGCAGATCAACCCGGACAACGTCCACCAGCTGAAGCTGGCCTGGACCTTCCGCACCGGCGACCTGCCCGGCCCGAACGACCCGGGCGAGACCACCGCGGAGAACACCCCGCTGAAGGTCAACGGCAAGCTCTACGTGTGCACCCCGCACAGCCAGGTGATCGCCCTGGACCCGGACAGCGGCAAGGAACTCTGGCGCTTCGATCCCAAGCTGAGCACGCAGAACGCGGCCAACTTCAAGGGCTGGGCGCACATGACCTGCCGCGGCGTGGCCTACCATGACGAGGCCGCCTACGCCGCCAAGGCCGCCGACGGCACCCCCGTCGCCAGCCCGGCGCCGGCCGCCGGCAGCTGCCCGAAACGCCTGTTCGTGCCCACCGCCGATACCCGCCTGATCGCCCTCGACGCCGACACCGGCAAGGTCTGCGAAGGCTTCGGCAACAAGGGCGAGATCGACCTGCGCGCCAACATCGGCAGCTTCACCGCCGGCGGCTACTATTCCACCTCGCCGCCGGCCGTGACCCGCGACCTGGTGATCATCGGCGGCCACGTCACCGACAACGTCTCCACCGACGAGCCTTCCGGGGTGATCCGCGCCTACGACGTGCGCGACGGCCACCTGGTGTGGAACTGGGACAGCGGCAACCCGGACGCCACCGCGCCCATCGCCGCCGATAAAACCTATACCCGCAACTCGCCGAACATGTGGTCGGTGGCCAGCGTCGACGAGAAGCTCGGCCTGGTCTACCTGCCCATGGGCAACCAGATGCCCGACCAGTGGGGCGGCAACCGCACTCCCGAGGCGGAGAGGTTCAGCGCCGGCGTCACCGCGCTGGACCTGGCCACCGGCAAGGTGCGCTGGACCCACCAGTTCACCCACCACGACCTGTGGGACATGGACGTCGGCGGCCAGCCGACCCTGGTCGACCTGAAGACCGCCGACGGCATCAAGCCGGCGCTGCTGGCCTCGACCAAGCAGGGCAGCATCTACGTGCTCGACCGCCGCAACGGCGAGGCCATCGTGCCGATCAACGAAACCCCGGTGCCGCAGGGCGCGGTGGAAGGCGACCACACCTCGCCGACGCAGCCGATGTCCGAGCTGAACTTCATGCCCACCACCCTGCGCGAGAAGGACATGTGGGGCGTGACGCCGTTCGACCAGATGCTCTGCCGCCTGGACTTCAGGTCGCTGCGCTACGAGGGCATCTACACCCCGCCGTCGCTGCAGGGCTCGCTGGTGTTCCCGGGCAACTTCGGGGTGTTCGACTGGGGCGGCGTGTCGGTCGACCCGGTGCGCCAGATCATGTTCGTCAACCCCGACTACATGGCCTTCAAGTCCAAGCTGGTGCCCCGCGAGGAAGTCGCCGGCGGCCCGGCCCGCAAGAGCGAGACCGAAGGCGTGCAGCCCAACGCCGGCGCGCCCTACGGCGTGATCATGGCGCCCTTCCTGTCGCCGGTCGGCCTGCCTTGCCAGGCCCCGGCCTGGGGCTATGTGGCGGCGGTGGACCTGACGACCCACAAAGTGATCTGGAAGCACAAGAACGGCACCGTGCGCGACAGCTCGCCGGTCCCGCTGCCGCTGACCATGGGCGTGCCCAGCCTCGGCGGCCCGATCACCACCGCCAGCGGCCTGGGCTTCCTCAGCGGCACCCTGGACCAGTACCTGCGCGCCTACGACCTGCGCGACGGCAAGGTCCTCTGGGAAGGCCGCCTGCCGGCCGGCGCCCAGACCACGCCGATGACCTACACCGGCAAGGACGGCAAGCAGTACGTGCTGGTCATGGCGGGCGGGCATGGCTCCCTGGGCACTCGCCAGGGGGATTACGTGATGGCCTTTGCGTTGCCGGATTGAGGGTGGCGCTGGAATGAAAGAACGCCCGCGGAGTGATCCGCGGGCGTTTTTGTTTGCAGGGTTGGTAGGAGCGAGCTTGCTCGCGAACAGGCTCCCCGGTGACTCCTCTGCGAAGCCAACCTCTGTTCCCTCTCCCCAGCCCTCTCCCTTCAGGGAGAGGGCTGGGGAGAGGGCGCTCTGAAGGCTCACCACCAAAGCCCCCGGCAAGCACCTCACCCCATCACCCGATTACGCCCACCCTCCTTGGCCCGTTACACCGACTCCGCGGCTGAACTCGGCGCGCTCTTCAACGGCGGCTCCGTGCCCGGCAGCGAGCGGGATGTGGCCAAGGCCAAACGGCGGATAACGCGGAGCGTTATCCGCCCTACGCCACGCCCACCATGGACGTAGGGCGTATAACCGTTCGCGGTTATACGCCGCCACACCTTCCTTGCCGGCCGTTCCGAGGTTGAACCTGGCGCGCTCTTCAACGGCGGCGCCTTTGGACGAGCGTTCTGGAATTCTCGCGGAACCTGACTACGCTCAGTTCTTGCACCAAAGCGGTGCCACGATAACGAAAGCAGCAACATCAACCGTGATTGGCCTGAGTGCGATGCTATTCGCTGTGGACCGGTAGCCGCCGGTATCGGGACTCGCCCCCGGGCCTGTAGAGCAAGCGCCGTTCGAGGCGCTCGCCAGGGACTGCGCGCGCATGGCTACGACCGCTCCTGTCCGGGATCAATACCGGGCCCTCGGCTTGTCGACATTGGCGTTCACCCTCTGCTTCGCCGTGTGGACGCTGTTCTCCATCCTCGGCTTGCAGATCAAGGACGAGTTCGGGCTGACCGACACCCAGCTCGGCCTGCTGATGGCCACGCCGGTGCTGACCGGCTCCATCTCGCGGATATTCCTCGGCCTGTGGACCGATCGCTACGGCGGACGCTGGGTGTTCGGCCTGGTGATGCTGGCCTCGGCGCTGTGCGTGTACCTGCTGACCTTCGCCACGGACTTCTACAGCCTGCTGCTGGCGGCCCTGGGCGTGGGCCTGGCCGGCGGCGGCTTCATCGTCGGCACCGCCTACACCTCGGCCTGGTTCGAGCCGGGGCGCCAGGGCACCGCGCTGGGCATCTTCGGCGCCGGCAACGTCGGCGCCGGCATCACCAACTTCGCCGCGCCCTTCCTGCTGCTGGCCCTGGGCTGGCGCGGCGCAGCGCTGGTGTACGCCGTGGTGCTGGCGGTCATGGGCGTGGCCTTCATGCTGCTGGCCAAGTCCGACCCGCAGAGCCAGGCGCGCAAGCAGCAGCCCATTGCCCTGGCGGAGCAGCTGGCGCCGCTGACGGAACTGCGCGTCTGGCGCTTCTCGCTGTACTACTTCTTCGTCTTCGGTGCCTTCGTCGCCCTGGCCCTGTGGCTGCCGCACTACCTGATGCAGGTGTTCGGCGTCAGCCTGGCCAGCGCCGGGGTGATCGCCGCGCTGTACACGGTGCCGGCGTCGCTGTTCCGCATCCTTGGCGGCTGGCTGTCCGACCGCTACGGCGCGCGCCGGGTGATGTACTGGACCCTCGGCGTGTCGGTGCTGTGCACCTTCCTGCTCAGCTACCCGCCGACGCGCTACATCGTCAGCGGCGTGCGCGGGGACCTGGAGTTCTCCCTGCACCTGGGCCTGGCCGGCTTCATCCCGGTCATCGTGGTGCTGGGCTTCTTCATGTCGCTGGGCAAGGCGGCGGTGTTCAAGCACATCCCCAGCTACTACCCGCAGCACGTCGGCGTGGTCGGCGGCCTGGTGGGCATGGTCGGCGGGCTTGGCGGCTTCCTGCTGCCGCTGACCTTCGGCATGCTCAACGACGTCGTCGGCGTCTGGCAGAGCTGCTTCATGCTGCTGTTCCTGATCGCCGCAGGCGCCCTGGCCTGGATGCACTACGCGATCCGCATGGCCGAGCGCGTGGAGTGGGCCGAGCAGCGCGAGGGCCGCGACCTGCCGGAGCTGTCCACCCCCAGCAGCTTCGTGCTGCAGGAGTGGCACCCGGAGGACGCCGCGTTCTGGGAGGCCAAGGGCAAGCGCATCGCCACGCGCAACCTGTGGATCTCCATTCCCAACCTGCTGCTGGCCTTCGCCATCTGGATGGTCTGGTCGGTGGTGGTGGCCAAGCTGCCCCTGGCCGGCTTCGACTACAGCGCCAACCAGCTGTTCTGGCTGGCCGCGCTGCCCGGGCTGTCCGGCGCCACCCTGCGCATTTTCTACAGCTTCATGGTGCCGATCTTCGGTGGCCGGCGCTGGACCGCGCTGTCTACCGCCTCGCTGCTGCTGCCGGCGCTGTGGATCGGCTTCGCCGTGCAGAACCCGAACACGCCCTACCTGATCATGCTGATCCTCGCCCTGCTGTGCGGCCTGGGCGGCGGCAACTTCTCCTCGAGCATGGCCAACATCTCGTTCTTCTTCCCCAGGCAGGCCAAGGGCGGCGCCATGGGGCTGAACGCCGGGCTGGGCAACCTGGGCGTGAGCGTCATGCAGTTCCTGGTGCCGCTGGTGATCACCGCCGGGGTGTTCGGCGCCCTGGGCGGCGAGCCGCAGCGCAGCGCCGGGGGCGCGCCGCTGTGGCTGCAGAACGCCGGCTTCGTCTGGGTGCCGTTCATCGCCGTCGCCGCCTTCGCCGCCTGGTTCGGCATGAACGACATCGCCAGCGCCAAGTCCTCGTTCAAGGACCAGCTGACCATCTTCAAGCGCAAGCACACCTGGCTGATGAGCGTGCTCTACACCGGCACCTTCGGCAGCTTCATCGGCTTCTCCGCCGGCTTCCCGCTGCTGGCCGGGCGCCTGTTCCCGCAGGTCGAGGTGCTCAAGCTGGCCTTCCTCGGCCCGCTGATCGGCGCCCTCAGCCGGGCCTTCTCCGGCTCCCTGGCCGACCGCTTCGGCGGCGGCCGCATCAGCCTCTGGGTGTTCGTCGCCATGGCGGCCTGCGTGTTCGGCGTGCTGTTCTTCATCGGCATCAAGGAGCAGCCGGGGGCCTTCTGGGGCTTCTTCGCCATGTTCCTGCTGCTGTTCTTCTTCTCCGGGGTGGGCAACGCCAGCACCACGCAGATGATCCCGGCGATCTTCCGTGCCCAGGCGCCGCTGCTGAACCCGCAACTGCCGGCGGCCGAGCAGGCGTTGCAGGGCGAGAAGGAGTCCGCCGCCGCGGTGGGCTTCATCTCGGCGGTGGCCGCCTATGGCGGCTTCTTCATCCCGAAATCGTTCGGCAGCTCGTTCGACCTCAGCGGCGGCCCCGAGTGGGCGCTCTACAGCTTCATCGTCTTCTACGCCCTGTGCATCGCCCTGACCTGGTTCTACTACACCCGTCGCGACGCCGAGGTCCGCTGCTAGTCGCCCGGCCCGCGCGCAGGGCGGCTTTTGCCCTGCAAGGAGGACAGACATGAGTTACTTCATCGACCGCCTGCGCTACCTGGTCAAACGCCCGCCGGAATTCGCCGGCGGCCACGGCGAGACCCGCGATGAGAGCCGCGCCTGGGAGGACGGCTACCGCCAGCGCTGGCAGTTCGACAAGATCGCCCGCTCCACCCACGGGGTGAACTGCACCGGCTCGTGCAGCTGGAAGATCTACGTGAAGAACGGCCTGGTGACCTGGGAAACCCAGCAGACCGATTACCCGCGCACCCGCCCGGACCTGCCCAACCACGAGCCGCGCGGCTGCCCGCGCGGGGCCAGCTACTCCTGGTACCTGTACAGCGCCAACCGGCTGAAGTACCCGCTGGTGCGCAAGGCGCTGATCCAGCTGTGGCGCGAGGCGCTGGCCAGCCACGCCGACCCGGTGCAGGCCTGGGCGAGCATCGTCGAAGACCCGCAGAAGACCAGGCAGTACAAGTCCATCCGCGGCCGCGGCGGCTTCGTGCGCAGCGACTGGGATGAGCTGCAGACGCTGGTCGCCGCGGCCAACGTCTACACCATCAAGACCTATGGCCCGGACCGCGTCGCCGGCTTCTCGCCGATCCCGGCCATGTCCATGGTCAGCTACGCCTCGGGCACCCGCTACCTGTCGCTGATCGGCGGGGTATGCCTGAGCTTCTACGACTGGTACTGCGACCTTCCGCCCGCGTCCCCGCAGGTGTGGGGCGAGCAGACCGACGTGCCCGAGTCGGCCGACTGGTACAACTCCGGCTACCTGATCGCCTGGGGCAGCAACGTGCCGCAGACGCGCACCCCCGACGCGCACTTCTTCACCGAGGTGCGCTACAAGGGCACCAAGACCGTGGCCATCACCCCGGACTACGCGGAAATCTCCAAGCTCTGCGACGAGTGGATGAGCGCCAAGCAGGGCACCGACTCGGCCCTGGCCATCGCCATGGGCCAGGTGATCTTCAAGGAATTCCACCTGGAGAACCCGCGGAGCTATTTCACCGACTACGCGCGCCGCTACACCGACCTGCCGATCCTGGTGGAACTGGAACCGCGCGCCGAAGGCGGCCTGGTCCCCGGCAAGCAGCTGCGCGCCGCCGACTTCGCCGGCCAGCTGGCGCAGGCCAACAACCCCGAGTGGAAGACCGTGGCCTGGGACGAGGAGGGCGAGCGCCTGGTGGTGCCGCGCGGCTCCATCGGCTTCCGCTGGGGCGAGTCCGGCCACTGGAACCTGGAACCGGTGGACGCCGAGGGCCGCGAGGTGCGCCTGGCGCTGTCGCTGCTGGGGCGCCACGACGAGGTGGCACGGGTGGCCTTCCCGTACTTCGGCGGCATCGAGCGCAAGCACTTCCCCAACGTGCCCGTGCGCGACGTGCTCTACCACCACGTGCCGGCCAAGCGCCTGCAACTGGCCGACGGCCGCGAGGCGCTGGTGGCCAGCGTGTTCGACCTGATGGCCGCCAACTACGGCATCGACCGCGGCCTGCAGCCCACCGTGGGCGGCGCCGGCGAGGATGACGGCGCCAGCGACTACGGCCAGCTCAAGCCCTACACCCCGGCCTGGCAGCAGGCGATCACCGGGGTGCCGGCGGCGCAGATGATCCGCATCGCCCGCGAGTTCGCCGAGAACGCCGACAAGACCCACGGCCGCTCCATGATCATCGTCGGCGCCGGGATGAACCACTGGTACCACATGGACATGAACTACCGCGGGCTGATCAACATGCTGATCCTCTGCGGCTGCATCGGCCAGAGCGGCGGCGGCTGGTCGCACTACGTCGGCCAGGAGAAGCTGCGCCCGCAGACCGGCTGGACGCCCCTGGCCTTCGCCCTGGACTGGCACCGCCCGCCGCGGCACATGAACGGCACCTCGTTCTTCTACAACCACTCCAGCCAGTGGCGCTACGAGAAGCTGGAGGTGAAGGAACTGCTCTCGCCCCTGGCCCGGCCGCAGGACTTCGGCGGCAGCCTGGTGGACTTCAACGTGCGCGCCGAGCGCATGGGCTGGTTGCCCTCGGCGCCGCAGCTGAGCACCAACCCGCTGCGCCTGGCCGCCGCGGCCCAGGCCGCCGGCAAGAGCACCGCCGACTACGTGGTGGAACAGCTCAGGAGCGGCCAGCTGCGCTTCGCCAGCGAAGATCCGGACAACCCGCAGAACCACCCGCGCAACCTGTTCGTCTGGCGCTCCAACCTGCTGGGCAGCTCGGGTAAGGGCCACGAGTACATGCTCAAGTACCTGCTGGGCACGAAGAACGGCGTGCTCGGCAAGGACCTGGGCGAGGCCGGCAAGCAGAAGCCCGAGGAAGTGCTGTGGAAGGACGAGCCCATCGAGGGCAAGCTCGACCTGCTGGTGACCCTCGACTTCCGCATGTCCACCACCTGCCTGTACTCCGACGTGGTGCTGCCGACCGCCACCTGGTACGAGAAGGACGACCTCAACACCTCGGACATGCACCCCTTCATCCACCCGCTGACCGCCGCCACCGACCCGGCCTGGGAAGCGCGCAGCGACTGGCAGATCTACGACGGCATCGCCCGCGCCTTCTCGCGCCTGTGCGTCGGCCACCTGGGCGAGGAGACGGACCTGGTGACCCTGCCGCTGCAGCACGACAGCCCCGGCGAGCTGGCCCAGCCCGAAGTGCGCGACTGGAAGAAGGGCGAGTGCGAGCCCATACCCGGCAAGACCATGCCCTCGCTGATCGAGGTCAAGCGCAACTACCCGGAAACCTACGAGCGCTTCAGCTCCGTCGGCCCGCTGCTGGACACCCTGGGCAACGGCGGCAAGGGCATCGCCTGGCAGACCCGGGAAGAGGTCGACCTGCTCGGCAAGCTCAACTACCGCAAGCACGAAGGTTCTTCCGTCGGCCGCCCGTGCCTGGCCTCGGCGGTGGATGCAGCGGAGATGATCCTCACCCTGGCCCCGGAAACCAATGGCCAGGTGGCGGTCAAGGCCTGGGCCGCGCTGTCGAAGATCACCGGGCGCGACCACACCCACCTGGCGCGGCCCAAGCAGGAAGAGAAAATCCGCTTCCGCGACCTGGTGGCGCAGCCGCGCAAGATCATCTCCAGCCCCACCTGGTCGGGCCTGGAGGACGAGCACGTGAGCTACAACGCCTGCTACACCAACGTGCATGAGCTGATCCCCTGGCGCACCCTCAGCGGCCGCCAGCAGTTCTACCAGGACCACCCCTGGATGCGCGCCTTCGGCGAGAGCCTGATGGTCTACCGTCCGCCCATCGACACCAAGGCCGCGGCCAGCGTCGCCGAGCCGCGCGGCAACGGCAACCCGGAGATCGCCCTGAACTGGCTGACGCCGCACCAGAAGTGGGGCATCCACTCCACCTACAGCGACAACCTGCTGATGCAGACGCTGTCGCGCGGCGGGCCCATCGTCTGGATCAGCGAGGACGACGCGCGCGCCATCGGCGTGGTCGATAACGACTGGATCGAGCTCTACAACGCCAACGGCGCCATCGCCGCGCGGGCGGTGGTCAGCCAGCGGGTGCGCCCGGGCATGGCGATGATGTACCACGCCCAGGAGCGCATCCTGAACGTGCCCGGCTCCGAAGTGACGGGCACGCGCGGCGGCATCCACAACTCGGTGACGCGGGTGTGTCCCAAGCCGACCCACATGATCGGCGGCTACGCGCAGCTGTCCTACGGCTTCAACTACTACGGCACCGTCGGCTCCAACCGCGACGAGTTCGTCATCGTGCGCAAGATGAAGCGCATCGACTGGCTCGACGGCGAAGGCAACGACTACCAGCAGGAGGCGGTGAAATGAAGATCCGTTCCCAGGTCGGCATGGTCCTCAACCTCGACAAGTGCATCGGCTGCCACACCTGCTCGGTCACCTGCAAGAACGTCTGGACTAGCCGCGAAGGCATCGAGTACGCCTGGTACAACAACGTCGAGACCAAGCCCGGCATCGGCTACCCCAAGGAATGGGAGAACCAGAAGAAATGGAACGGCGGCTGGGTGCGCAATGCCGACGGTTCCATCAATCCGCGCATCGGCGGCAAGTGGCGGGTGCTGGCGAACATCTTCGCCAACCCCGACCTGCCGCAGATCGACGACTACTACGAACCCTTCACCTTCGACTACCAGCACCTGCACAGCGCCGCCCAGGGCGAGCACCAGCCGGTGGCGCGGCCGCGCTCGCTGATCAGCGGGCTGCGCATGGACAAGGTGGAGTGGGGGCCGAACTGGGAAGAACTGCTGGGCACCGAGTTCGCCAAGCGGCGCAAGGACATCAACTTCGAGCAGGTCCAGGCCGACATCTACGGGCAGTTCGAAAACACCTTCATGATGTACCTGCCGCGCCTGTGCGAGCACTGCCTGAACCCGGCGTGCGTGGCCTCGTGCCCCAGCGGCGCCATCTACAAGCGCGAGGAAGACGGCATCGTCCTGATCGACCAGGACAAGTGCCGCGGCTGGCGCATGTGCATCAGCGGCTGCCCGTACAAGAAGATCTACTACAACTGGAAGAGCGGCAAATCCGAGAAGTGCATCTTCTGCTACCCGCGCATCGAGACCGGCCAGCCGACGGTGTGCTCGGAGACCTGCGTGGGCCGCATCCGCTACCTCGGCGTGCTGCTCTACGATGCCGATCGCATCGAGGAAGTGGCCGCCTCGGCCGATGACCGCGACCTCTACCACCGCCAGTGCGAAATCTTCCTCGACCCCCACGACCCGCAAGTGATCGAGCAGGCGCGCAAGGACGGCGTGCCCGACAGCGTCATCGCCGCGGCCCAGGCCTCGCCCGTGTACAAGCTGGCCATCGACTGGCAGCTGGCGCTGCCGCTGCACCCGGAATACCGCACGCTGCCGATGGTCTGGTATGTGCCGCCGCTGTCGCCCATCCAGTCCGCCGCCGAGGCCGGCCACGTGGAATTCGACGGCGTGCTGCCGAAGATCGAATCGCTGCGCATCCCCGTGCGCTACCTGGCCAACATGCTCACCGCCGGCGAAGAGGCGCCGGTGGTGCTGGCCCTCAAGCGGCTGATGGCCATGCGCGTGTACATGCGCGCCAAGCATGTGGACGGCACCCTCGACAGCGAAGTGCTGCAGCAGGTCGGCCTGAGCCAGCGCCAGGTGGAAGAGATGTACCGCTACCTGGCCATCGCCAACTACGAGGACCGCTTCGTCATCCCCACCGGCCACCGCGAGGCCCTGCCCGACGCCTACGCCGAGCGCAGCGGCTGCGGCTTCAGCTTCGGCAACGGCTGCCACGGCGGCAACAGCGAGGTCAGCCTGTTCGGCGGCAGCAAGCAGACCACCACCCTGGTCAAGCCGGTGCAGACCTTCGACCCGGTCGAGGACAGCCGCCATGGATGAGCGCCAGCCCCAGGGCCTGCTGAGCCTGCGCGTGCTGGCCCGGCTGCTCGACTACCCCTGCGCCGAGCTGCAGGCGGCGGCCGGCGAACTGGCCGCCATCCTCGACGACGAGATGCGCCTGCCCGAGCCCCTGCGCAAGCGCCTGGGCCAGTGGTGCCAACGCCTGGCGCAGAGCGACCTGCTGGACCTGCAGGAAGCCTACGTCGAACTCTTCGACCGCGGCCGCTCGGTCTCGCTGCTGCTGTTCGAGCACGTCCACGGCGAATCCCGCGACCGCGGCCAGGCCATGGTCGACCTGCTGGCCGAGTACGAGGCCGCCGGCTTCCAGCTCGACGCCCGCGAGTTGCCCGACCACCTGCCGCTGTTCCTCGAATACCTCTCCACCCGCAGCCACGCCGAGATCGGCCAGTGGCTGGGCGACATCCAGCACATCCTCGCGCTGCTCGCCGCGCGCCTGGAAGAGCGCGGCGCCGACCACGCGCTGGTGCCCCACGCGCTGCTGGCGCTGATCGGCCGCAGCGAGCTGATCCAGCAGCAGCGCCCGGCGGTCGAGGGGGAAGCGCCGGATCACACCCCGCAGGCCCTGGACGCGGTGTGGGAAGAGGAAATCGTCCGCTTCAACGCCGAGACCGACCAGGACTGCAGCCTGCAGTCCGCCGAGGGCCGGCGCCTGGCCGAGCGCAAGTACCAGGCGGTGCCTCAGGTCGTCCAGGTCCTGCCCGCCACCCCGTCCCCCCTGGCGGACGGCCAATGAACGGAGGCTCACCATGTTAGAAGACTACGTTCTGCACCTGCTCTACGGTTACTACCCCTACCTGGCCGGCACCGTGTTCCTGCTCGGCAGCCTGCTGCGTTACGACTACGGCCAGTACACCTGGAAGACCGGCTCCAGCCAGCTGCTCTCCAGCCGCCACATGCGTCTGGCCAGCAACCTGTTCCACATCGGCATCCTGGCGATCTTCTTCGGCCACCTGGTCGGCCTGCTGACGCCGCACTGGGTCTACGAGCCGTTCCTCTCCGCCGGCCACAAGCAGCTCATGGCCATCCTCTTCGGCGGCGCGGCCGGGGTGCTCTGCGTGATCGGCGGCGGCATGCTGCTCTGGCGCCGGTTGTTCAACCCCAGGGTGCGCGCCTCGTCCAGCTTCATGGACAACCTGATCATCGCCCTGCTGCTGTTGCAGGCGAGCCTGGGGCTGATCACCATCTTCTTCTCGCTGCACCACCTGGACGGCGAAATGATGCTGGCCCTGGCCGGCTGGGCGCAGTCCATCGTGTTCTTCCGCGGTGATGCGGCCAGCTTCCTGATCGGTACGCCGCTGATCTTCAAGATCCACATCTTCATCGGCCTGACCATCATCCTGCTGTTCCCCTTCACACGCCTGGTGCACGTCTGGAGCATCCCCCTGGGCTACTTCGGGCGTAACTACCAGATCGTCCGCCGGCGCGGCTGAGGAGCGAAGCCATGGCCCAAATGATCGCCGTCGAGAACCTGCCGGCCGAACCCGCCGCGGTCATCCGCGTCGGCAGCGCCCGGCTCAGCGAAGCCGACATCGCCCGGGAAACCCCCTTCCACCCGGCCGCCTCCCTGGCCGAGGCGCAACTGCAGGCGGCCCGCGCCCTGGTGGTGCGCGAACTGCTCGGGCAAAGGGCCGCCAGCCTCGGCCTGCTGCCCGCGGGCGAACTGGCGGAGGAGGGCGCCGACCAGGCCGTGGCGGCGCTGCTGGAGCGCGAACTGCAAGTCCCCGAGCCAAACGAGGACGCCTGCCGGCGCTACTTCGAAGCCCACCGCGAACGCTTCGCCGAGCCGGCCAGGATCAAGGTCCGCCACATCCTCCTGCCCGCCGCCCCGGACGACGCCAGCGCCCGTGACGCCCACTATCACCTGGGCGAAAAACTGCTGCGCGAACTGCACCGCGACCCGCAACGCTTCACCGAACTCGCCCAACGCCACTCGGCCTGCCCGTCGAAAGAAGAAGGCGGCGACCTGGGCTGGCTGCGCGCCGGGCAGACCGTCGCCGAACTCGACCAGGCCCTGCACCGCCTGCCCCTGGGCCTGCATGACCGCCCCCTGGCCTCGCGCTACGGCTGGCACCTGGTCAGCATCGACCAACGCCAGGAAAGCCTCCCGCTGCCCTACGCCCAGGTCAGCACCCGCGTCCGCCACAGCCTGCGCGAAGAATCCACCCGCCAGGCCCTGCGCCAGTACCTGCTGGCGCTGGAGAAGGAAATCGGAGTGCAAGGCATCACCCTGGACGACAGCCCCGAGCATGGCGCCCGGTCGTGACGTGAGCGCCACCCGCACCATTCACCTGTAGGAGCGCGCCCTGCGCGCGAAATCGCGGGCAGGGCCCGCTCCTACAGGTTGCACGGTATTCCTCCCCCCGTAGGAGCAACTGTCTTGCGCCGAGGTGCTCTTTGTAGGATGGGTTGAGCACTTGCGAAACCCATGCGGTTGCGGTGATGGGTATCGCTTCGCTCAACGCCATCCTACGAAAAGCCGTGCTTCCTGGGACCGTAGGAGAGGGCCTTGTCCGCGATTGCGCCGGCAGGCGCTGCGCGGGGCAGCGCTCAGGGATAGTCGATCTCGACCACGAACCAGAGCTTCTCGCCCGCCGGCGTGCGCACCATGACTTCGGCGTCCAGCTCCTTGCCCACCAGGGCGCGGGCCAGGGGCGAGTCGATGCTGATCTGGTTGCTGCGCAGGTCCAGCTCGTCCGGGCCGACGATGCGGTAGCGGGCCTGTTCGCCGTCCTCGTCCTCCAGCGTCACCCAGGCGCCGAAGTAGACCTTGTGCGGGTCGCCCGGGCGGTCGCGCACCACCTTGAGGTTCTCCAGGCGCTTGCGCAGGAAGCGCACGCGGCTGTCGATCTCGCGCAGCATCTTCTTGCCGTAGATGTACTCGGCGTTCTCCGAGCGGTCGCCGAGCGCGGCCGCCTCGCTCACCGCCTGGGTCACCTGGGGGCGGCGCACGTTCCACAGTTCGTGCAGTTCGGCGCGCAGGCGCGCCTCGCCTTCGGGGGTGATCAACGGGGTTCCGGCGGTGCGCGGCGGGCGATAACGGCTCATGGGGTTCCGGCTGTGGCTGGGCGGGCCCTGGAGTCTATCAGCCTTCGCGGAGCAGGCGCAGCGGGCTCAGGGTCAGCGCCCGGCGCGTGCCGAACAGCCCGGCGCCGCCCACCAGCAACGCGCCCAGCAGCGGCAGGCCGAGCAGCCAGGGGTGCGGATGCCAGGGCAGCTGGAACACCAGGCTGTAGAGCAGGTAGCTGATCAGCTCGCAGCCCAGGGCCGCCAGCACGCCGCTGACCGCGCCGAGCAGGGCGAACTCGCTGCGCCGGGTGCGTTGCAGCAGCTCGCGCTCGGCGCCCAGGGCGCGCAGCAGGGCGCCCTGGCGCAGGCGCTCGTCGAGGGTGGCCTGCAGACCGGCGAAGAGCACTACGAAGCCGGCGGCGAGGACGAACACCAGCACGTATTCCACCGCCAGGGTGACCTGGTCGAGGATGCTGCGCAGCTGCGCCAGCAGCACGTCCACCGGCAGCAGGGTGACGGTGGGGAAGGCGCGGGCCAGCTCGATGGCGCTGCGCTGGTCGCTGGCGGGCAGGTAGAAGCTGGTCAGGTAGGTCACCGGCAGGTCGGCGAGGGTGCCGGGCTGGAAGACCATGAAGAAGTTCGGCTGGAAGTTGTCCCACTTCACCGAGCGCAGGCTCTGCACCTGCACCTCGCGGGTCTGCCCGGCGACGTTGAAGCTCAGGCGGTCGCCGAGCTTGATGCCGAGGTTGCCGGCGAGCTTTTCCTCCACCGAGACGCCGGGTAGTTCGCCGGCTGGCGCGTCGCCCCACCAACGCCCGGCCACCAGCTGGTTGCCGGCGGGCAGCTTCTGCGACCAGGTCAGGCCAAGGTCGCGCTGCAGGGCGCGCTCGCTGCGCACGTCTTCGCTGAGCGTCTGCACCGGCTGGCCGTTCACCGCCACCAGGCGCCCGGGGACCATGGGGAACAGCCCTTCGGCGTTGGGCGAGACCTTGCGCACGCGGGCTTCGAAGGCGTCCTTTTCCGCCGGCAGGATGTTCAGGGCGAAATAGTTGGGCGCGTTGGCCGGCAACTGGGCGTGCCAGGTGTCCAGCAGCTCGCCGCGCAGCAGGGCGATCAGCGCCATGGCCAGCAGGATCAGGCCGAAGGCCAGGCTCTGCCCGGCGGCGGCCAGCGGGTGGCGCAGCAACTGGCCCAGGCCCAGGCGCCAGGGCAGGCTGGCGCGCGACAGCAGGCGGCGCAGGCCGTTCAGGGCGAGCAGCAGCAGGGCGCCGAGGATGGCCGCGGCGACCACGCCGCCGCCCAGCAGGGCCAGGGTCAGGCGCAGGTCCAGGCTCAGCCGCCACATGATCAGGCCCAGCGCCAGCAGCGCGCAGCCGTAGGCCAGCCAACTGCGCATGGGCACCGGCAGCAGGTCGCTGCGCAGCACCCGCAACGGCGGCACCCGGCCCAGGGCGGCCAGCGGCGGCAGGGCGAAACCGGCGAGGGCGACCAGGCCGGTGGCCACGCCGGCCAGCGCCGGCACCGGCCCGGCCGGCGGAATCTGTGGCGGCAGCAGGTCGCCCAGCAGCGTCACCAGGCCGAGCTGCGCCAGGTAGCCGAGCAGCGCGCCGAGCAGGCTGGCGGCCAGGCCCAGGCTGAACAGCTGCAGGCCATAAAGAAGCAGTGCTTCGCGGCGCGTCAGGCCCAGGCAGCGGAGCAGGGCGCTGGCGTCGAAGCGGCGGGCGGCGAAGCGGTTGGCCGAGAGCGCCACCGCCACGCCGGCGAGGAGAATGGCCGCCAGGCTGGCGAGGTTCAGGTAGCGCTCGGCGCGCTCCAGGGCGTCGCCGATCTGGCGGTTGCCGTGGTGCGCGTCGAGCAGCCGTTGGTTCGCCGCAAGCCCCGGCTCCACCGCGCGGCGGTAGGCCTGCAGGGCCTGGCCGTCGCCTTCCCAGAGGTCGCGGTAGCGCACCCGGCTGCCGGGCTGGACCACGCCGGTGGCCTGCAGGTCGTGCAGGTTCATCATTACCCGCGGGGTGAGGCTGTAGAAGTCGCCGGCGCGGTCCGGCTCGTAGGTCAGCACGCGGGCGATGCGCAGGTCCTGGCGGCCGATCTCGATGCTGTCGCCGACCTTCAGGTCGAGGCTGGTGAGCAGCCGCGTCTCGACCCAGACTTCGCCGGGTTGCGGCCGGCCGCCGGCGCGTTCCGGCTCCAGGGGCGCCGCCGCGCTCTTCAGCTCGCCGCGCAGCGGGTAGCTGTCGTCCACCGCCTTGACGCTGCTGAGCTGGATGCCCTGGTCGGTGGCGATGACGCTGGAGAACTCGACGCTGTAGGCGTGCTTCAGGCCCAGGCGGTTGCCGCTGTCGATCTGCTGCGGGGCGGCCGGCTGGGTGCCGCTGAGGACCAGGTCGGCGCCGAGGAATTCCGAGGCGCGCACCAGCATGGCGCCGTTCAATCGCGCGCTGAAGTAGCCGATGGCGGAGCTGGCGGCCACCGCCACCAGCAGGGCGAAGAACAGCACGCGCAGCTCGCCGCTGCTCCACTCGCGCAGCAATTGGCGCAGGGCCAGGCCGAACAGGCGCGACAGCGGCAGCGATTTCATCGGCTCAGGGCTCCGCGTGGTCGATCAGGTGGCCGCTTTCCAGGCGGATCTGCCGCTGGCAGCGGTGCGCCAGGCGCTCGTCGTGGGTGACCAGGACCAGGGTGGTGCGGCGCTCGCGGTTGAGTTCGAAGAGCAGGTCGCTGATGCGCTCGCCGGTGGTGCTGTCGAGGTTGCCGGTGGGCTCGTCGGCGAACAGCACGTCGGGTTCGGCGGCGAAGGCGCGGGCGATGGCGACGCGCTGCTGCTCGCCGCCGGAGAGCTGGCGCGGGTAGTGGGTGAGGCGCTGGCCCAGGCCGACGCGCTCGAGCAGGGTGCGGGCGCGCTCGCGGGCGTCGCCGCGGCCCTCCAGCTCCAGGGGCAGCATGACGTTTTCCAGGGCGTCGAGGCTGTCGAGCAGCTGGAACGACTGGAAGACGAAGCCGACGTGGGCGGCGCGCACCCGTGCGCGCTGGTCCTCGTCGAGCTCGCCCAGGCGGTGCCCGGCCAGTTCCACGCTGCCGCCGCTGGGCTCGTCGAGCCCGGCCAGCAGGCCGAGCAGGGTGGACTTGCCGGAGCCGGAACTGCCGACGATGGCCAGGCTGTCGCCGCGCTGCAGGGCCAGGGAGAGGTCGTGGAGGATGGTCAGCTCGCCTTCCGCGCTGGGAACGACCTTGCTAAGGTTGCGCGCGGTGAGAATGCTTTCGCTCATGGAGGGTCCGATGCGTGCATGGCTATCGAGCGTCTGCCTGGCGTTGCTGCTGGTCGCCCAGCAAGCCGCGGCGCAGACGCTGCTGGTCGTCGGCGATAGTATCAGCGCCGGTTTGGGAGTGGATACCGGCCGCGGCTGGGTCAGCCTGCTGGAGCAGCGGCTGAAGGACGAGGGTTTCGACTACCGGGTGGTCAATGCCTCGGTCAGCGGCGACACCAGCGCCGGTGGCCTGGCGCGCCTGCCGGCGCTGCTTTCCGGGGAGAAACCCGGCGTCGTGGTGATCGAGCTGGGCGGCAACGACGGCCTGCGCGGGCAGGCGCCGCAGCAATTGCAACAGAATCTTGCTTCGATGGTCGCGGCCTCGCGCCAGGCCGGGGCCAAGGTGCTGTTGCTGGGCATGCGCCTGCCGCCCAACTATGGTGAACGCTATACCCAGGCTTTCGCCCGGGTGTTCCAGCAGGTCGCCGAGCAGGGCGGGGTGCCGCTGGTGCCGTTCTTCCTCGACGGCGTGGGCGGCGTGCCGCAGATGATGCAGGCCGACGGCATCCATCCGGCCGTGGCCGCGCAGCCGCGCCTGCTGGACAACGTCTGGCCGCAGCTCAAGCCGTTGCTCTGATCGCCGGGCTGTCGGAAGGCTTCCCCGCGCGGGGGCTTTCCGCTATGTTTGCGCACCCTTCAGGAGCCGCCATGTCCCGCCCCGCCTGGACCCTCTTCGCCTACCAGCTGATCGAACCCGATTCCCAGCTCGATCTGTTCGCCTGCCGCGAGGTGCGCGTGCATCTCGTCGCCCGGCAGCTGGAGCTCGGCTCCCCCGCGGACCGAACCCTGTGCGGCGGCCTGCTGCCGGCGCAACCGCTCTGGCGCGAGGCCCGGCGGCCGCAGCTGCGCGACCGGCGGCTGTGTCCGGAATGCCTGAAACGCCTGGAGCAGGAAAAACGCGGGCAACGATTTTCCTGGGTATTGTGAACTCTCCCGGAAAATAGGGTCTGAGTGGTACACTACCGCCCCCTCTGTCAACTGTGCTCTCGCCAAGGATCTCCGGATGTTGTCGCGTGTTATCGCCGCCTGCTCGCTGTCTTTTGCCGCGCTGCTCTCGGCCGGCCCCGTTTCCGCCCTCGAGCTGCCGCTGCCGGCGCCCGGCGAGGATATCGTCGGCCAGGTGCAGGTCATCAAGGCCAAGTACGAAGACACCTTCGCCGACCTCGGCCAGACCTATGACCTGGGCTACCAGGAAATGCTCGCCGCCAACCCGGGCGTCGACGCCTGGCTGCCCGGCGTGGGCACCGAGGTCATCATCCCGACGCGCTTCATCCTGCCGCCCGGCCCGCGCGAAGGCATCGTGATCAACATCGCCGAGTACCGCCTGTACTACTTCCCCAAAGGCAAGAACGTGGTCTACACCTACCCGCTGGGTATCGGCCGCGAGGGCTGGGGCTCGCCCATCGCCCACACCAGCATCGTCGCCAAGACCAAGGACCCGGCCTGGTACCCGCCGGCGTCGATCCGCGCCGAGCACGCCGCCGACGGCGACCCGCTGCCGACCGTGGTGCCGCCGGGGCCGGACAACCCGCTGGGCCCGTTCAAGATGTCGCTGGGCGTTCCCGGCTACCTGATCCACGGCTCGAACAAGAAGTTCGGCATCGGCACCCGCACCAGCCACGGCTGCTTCCGCATGTACAACGGCGACGTGACCGAGCTGTTCCCGATGGTGCCGGTGGGCACTTCGGTGCGCATCATCAACGAGCCGTACAAGTTCGGCCGCAGCGAAGGCAAGATCTACCTCGAGGCCCATACGCCGATCGACGACCACGGCAACCCCTCGGTCGTGGACAAGCACACCGCAGTGATCAACGCGCTGCTCAAGCGCGAAGACATCGCCAACCAGATGCAGATGGACTGGAACGTGGTGCGCGAAGTGGTGGCGGCCGAAGACGGCTTGCCGGTGGCCATCGCCATGCCGCAGCAGCCCGGTTCCTCGGTGGCTGCCAGCGAGAACACCACCGTGCAGATGCCCTGACGCCTGCGCCGTTGTGCCGAGCCCGCCGACCGCAAGGTCCGCGGGCTTTTCATTGCCCGGGAGAAAGTCCGGGCAATAAAAAAGCCGACCTCGAGAGGTCGGCTTTTCGAACAGATCCGAGGATCTATTACTTGCGGCTGGCTTTGTCCAGCATACGCAGAGCGCGCTCGTTAGCCTCGTCAGCAGTCTGCTGGGCTTTCTGAGCAGCGGCCAGAGCTTCGTCAGCGTGACGATAGGCTTCGTCAGCGCGGGCTTGGGCACGGGCAGCGGCGTCTTCAGTAGCGGTCAGACGGGCTTCGGTTTCTTTCGAGTGGCTGCTGCAACCGGTGGCCAGAACAGCAGCCAGAGCCAGAGCAGAGAATTTCAGAACGTTGTTCATCGTGTTCCCCTTAAGGTGGACATTTCCATTAAAGCAATTCCCCATGGGACTGGGAAATTAGCCGGACTACATAGTACTCATTACTTGTAGTAAGTAAACTGACCAAGCGCAAGTACGGCACTTTTTTTTCATGCCGGGGCGGCTTGAACTCTTAATTGCCCGATAGTTGTGCAAAAAATGTGCAAGTGTCCGCGACTGCCCTACAGCGGGGCTGTTGGGAGGAGCCGAGGCGAGGGCGGAATATCCGAGTATAGACGTCCGAAGTAATGCTAAAACGCGATAGGACGAAAGTCTGCTGGGAACTAATGGCGACTAACTGTGTCGCCAATTGCAAGGGTGCATTGCGAGTGCAACGCGCTGGAACGAAAAAGCCCGGCTAACTTCATCAGTCAGCCGGGCTTTTTGATCTGGCGGTGAGGGAGGGATTCGAACCCTCGATACGGTTTCCCGTATACACACTTTCCAGGCGTGCTCCTTCAACCGCTCGGACACCTCACCAGGGTTTCGACAGCGCTGTGTCTGTCGAGGCGCGCACTTTACTCAAAGGTTTTCCGAAAGGCAAATGTTTTTTCAACGGATTCATCGGCTTAAGGACGTCGCGGGGAAACCGGGGCGGCCCGCCTTGCTAAACTGGCGGCTTCCTTCGAAAGGCGAGTGCGATGGCGAGCTGGGACATCTTCTGCTGCGTGGTGGACAACTATGGCGACATCGGCGTGACCTGGCGCCTGGCCCGCCAGCTCGCCGGCGAGCACGGCCAGGCGGTGCGCCTGTGGGTGGACGACCTGAATGCCTTCGCGCGGCTGTGCCCCGGGGCCGATCCAGCGCTGCCCGGCCAGCGCCAGGCGGGCGTCGAAGTCCGCCACTGGCCTGCGCTGTGGGAAGACACGCCGGCCGCCGACGTGGTCATCGAGGCATTCGCCTGCCCGTTGCCGCCGGCTTATGTGGAGGCCATGCGCGAGCGCGCCGTGGCGCCGCTGTGGCTGAACCTGGAATACCTCAGCGCCGAGGACTGGGTGGCTTCCTGCCACGCCCTGCCTTCGCTGCAGGCCAACGGTCTGCAGAAGTACTTCTATTTCCCCGGGGCGCAGCCGGGCGTCGGCGGCCTGCTGCGGGAGGCGGGGCTGATCGAGCGGCGCCGGGCCTTCCAGGCGGACGATGCCAGTCGCCGGGCATTCCTGGCGTCCCTTGGTGTGGAAGTGGAGGGTAGGGAGCGTCTGATTTCCCTGTTCGCCTACGAGAACCCGGCGCTGGCGCCCTGGCTGGACGCGCTGGCGCAAGACGTGCAGCCGACGCTGCTGCTGGTGCCGGAAGGGCGCGTGCTGGGTGATGTCGCCGACTGGCTGGGCCTGCCGGGGCTGGCGCCGGGCGACCGCCATCGGCGCGGCAACCTGCGCCTGCAGGTATTGCCGTTCGTCCGCCAGGAGGACTACGACCTGCTGCTGTGGAGCTGCGACGTCAACGCGGTGCGCGGCGAGGATTCCTTCGTCCGCGCGCTCTGGGCGGGGCGGCCATTCGTCTGGCACATCTATGAGCAGGAGGAGGGCGTGCACCTGGAGAAGCTGGACGCCTTCCTCTCTATCTATACCGAGGGCATGGAGCCCGGGCTCGAGGCTGCCCTGCTGGCCTACTGGCACGCCTGGAACGGCCTTGGCGACGCGGCGACGGCCTGGATGGCATTGCAGCAGCGGGCCGGAGCCTGGCGGGAATGGGCGCTGCGCTGGAGCGAAAAGCATGCCGCACAGCCGGATCTCGCCGCGGGGCTGGTGCGTTTTTATACAAATTGGCTATGATACGTCCCCTGTTTTTTGTCTCCAATCCAAATCGGATATTCGTATGAAAACCGCTCAAGAGTTCCGCGCAGGCCAGGTTGCCAACATCAACGGCGCCCCCTGGGTCATCCAGAAGGCCGAGTTCAACAAGTCCGGCCGTAACAGCGCCGTCGTCAAGATGAAGCTGAAGAACCTGCTGACCGGCGCCGGCACCGAGACCGTGTTCAAGGCCGATGACAAGCTGGAACCGATCATTCTCGACCGCAAGGAAGTGACCTACTCCTACTTCGCGGACCCGCTGTACGTCTTCATGGACAACGAGTTCAACCAGTACGAGATCGAGAAGGGCGACCTGGAAGGCGTGCTGACCTTCATCGAAGACGGCATGACCGACGTCTGCGAAGCGGTTTTCTACAACGACAAGGTGATCTCCGTCGAACTGCCGACCACCATCGTTCGTGAAATCGTCTACACCGAGCCGGCTGTCCGTGGCGATACTTCTGGCAAGGTCATGAAGACCGCTCGCCTGAAGAACGGTGCTGAGCTGCAGGTTTCCGCGTTCTGCGAAATCGGCGACTCCATCGAGATCGATACCCGCACCGGCGAGTACAAGTCCCGCGTCAAGGCTTGAGCCTTCGCGTGATGTGAAAAGCCCGGCAGATGCCGTAGAGCTTTTCACTTAAGAAAGAATGCCGTTTCTCTCCATGGGAGAAACGGCATTTTTTCATTCGCGAACTCCCCGCCACGCAGGCCCGAACCAGGCGCCCCCGGGCGTAGGAGCAACTGTCTTGCCGGCTGCGCCGAGGTGCGCCTCAACGCATGGGTTGAGCCTTGGCGAAACCCATGCGGTCGTGGTGATGGGTATCGCTTCGCTCAACGCCATCCTGCGGGTCTTGTGTTCGCCGGAGGGGGTAGGAGCGGACCTTGTCCGCGATAGCCGGACGTATCGGCGCGTTTCGCGGATGAGATCCGCTCCTGCGCTGCCCCAGCCGCGCCACTCCCCCTGTAGGAGCGCGCCCTGCGCGCGAATCGCGGGCAGGGCCCGCTCCTACAAGTTGCCGGGAAGCATGGTATTCCTCCCTGTAGGAGCGGACTCCGTCCGCGATTGGAACCACCGGCCACGCCGGACGCCCCGGTGGCACGAACTGCCCCCTCTCCCTTCGGGAGAAGGCTGGGGTGAGGGGGCAGATGCCGGGCTTCTTCGTTTCTGGCGTCCGTTACTTCAGATGCACTTTCAGCTCCTCGCCAGCCTGGCGCATGGCTGCCTGTACGGCGGGCACCTTGGCCAGTGGGTTGAGCAGGCCGTAGTCGTGGATCATGCCGTTGTAGCGCGTGGCGGTGACGGCCACGCCGGCGGCGTCCAGCTTGCGGGCGTAGGCTTCGCCTTCGTCGCGCAGCACGTCGAACTCGGCGGTCTGCACCAGTGCCGGCGGCAGGCCTTTCAGTTGCTCGGTGCTGGCGCGCAGCGGCGAGGCGTAGATCTCGGCGCGCTGCTTGGCGTCGGTGGTGTAGCTGTCCCAGAACCACTGCATCATCGGCTTGGTGAGGAAGTGCCCCTGGGCGAACTGGCCGTATGAGCCGGTCTCGAAGCTGGCGTCGGTCACCGGCCACAGCAGGGCCTGGAAGCGCAGCTTCGGTGTGCCCTTGTCCTTGGCCATCAGTGCGACCACCGCGGCCATGTTGCCGCCGACGCTGTTGCCGGCCACCGCCAGGCGCGCGCCATCGACGTCGATTTCCTTGCCGTGCTCGGCCACCCACCTGGTGGCGGCGTAGGCCTGGTTGATCGCCACCGGGTAGTGGGCCTCGGGGGAGGGCGTGTAGTCGACGTACACCGCCACCGCGCCGGAGTTCACCACCAGGTCGCGGATCAGCCGGGCGTGGGTCGGGTAGTCGCCCAGCACCCAGCCGCCGCCGTGGAAGAACATGAAAGCGGGCAGGGTGCCCTTGGCGCCTGCCGGGCGGACGATGGTCAGCTTGATGCGCTGGCCGTCAGCCTGGATGGTCTTCTCGCTGACGTTGGTGCCGGAAAGGTCGACCTTCACCGAGGCCTGGGCGCCGGTCAGTACCGCGCGGGCGTCTTTCGGCGACAGGGTTTCCAGAGGTTTGCCGCCGCCGGCCTCCAGGGCTTCGAGGAAGGCCTGGGTGTCGTGCTGCACGCCGGGGCTGCCGGCGGCGAAGGCGTTGCCGATGGCCAGGGCGAGCAGGCCGCCTGCGAGGGTTTTGCTGAGCGCTTTCATGTTCGGGTCTCCTTGGGCTGGGTGGGGTCAGACGGCGATGTTCAGGCGCACGTCGATGTTGCCGCGGGTGGCGTTGGAGTACGGGCAGACCTGGTGGGCCGCGGCCACCAGTTCCTCGGCGATGGCGCGCTCCAGGCCCGGCAGGGTGATGTTCAGTTCCACTTCCAGGCCGAAGCCGCCGGGGATCTGGCCGATGCCGACCTTGCCGGTGATGGAGGCGTCGGCGGGCAGCTGGCGCTTGCTCTGACTGGCGACGAACTTCAGCGCGCCGATGAAGCAGGCCGAGTAGCCGGCGGCGAAGAGCTGCTCGGGGTTGGTCGCGGCGCCGCCCTGGCCGCCCAGTTCGCGCGGGGTGGTCAGTTTCACGTCGAGGTTGCCGTCGGAGGAAACGGCGCGGCCGTCGCGGCCTCCGGTAGCGGTGGCAGTGGCGGTGTAGAGGGCTTTGATGGTTTGCATGGCAGTGTCTCCGGATGTCAGTTTGCTCGTTAAAATTTTGCGCGCTAAGTAAGTGCGTGAAGCAGAAGTTAGTCCTGAGTTATCTTGCGCGCAAGATATTTATTGGAAGAGTTCGCGATAAGAGAGCTCGATGTAGGGAATAAGCCTCTAGTCCGAGACTTGCAGGCTGCCGCGCAGGTCCACCAGTTCGTTCTTCAGCCTGCCCAGTTCTTCGAGGGACAGGCCGCTGGCGGTGAGGATGCAGGCCGGGATGCTCTCGGCCTGCTGGCGCAGCTCCCGGCCCTTGTCGGTCAGGCGCAGTTCGACCACCCGCTCGTCGCTGGCGCTGCGCTTGCGGGTGATCAGGCCTTCGCCTTCCAGACGCTTGAGCAGCGGGGTGAGGGAGCCGGGGTCGGTGAGCATGCGCGCGCTGATCTCGCCGACGGTGATGCCGTCCTGTTCCCAGAGCACCAGCATGGCGATGTACTGCGGGTAGGTCAGGCCCAGTTGCTGGAGCAGGGGCTTGTACACCTTGGTCATCTGCAGCGAGGTGGAGTAGAGGGCGAAGCACAGCTGGTTGTCGAGCTTGAGCGATTCGCAGGCGTCCTTGGGTTGGCTCATGACGGGCCTCCGAATAGATGATTGCGCCTTAATTTAGCGCGCTGGCTATTTCTTCGCCAGTTCCTTGCCTGCCAGGTGCGCGGCGAGGGCGCTGTCCCAGGGTGGCGGGAAGCCGAAGCGCTCGACGAGGAAGGCCAGCAGGCGCTGGCTGCGCGGGTGGGTGCCGCGCTCCAGGCGCAGGGCGTGGATGCCGCCCGGTTCGGCTTCCGGCAGGCCCGGCTCGCAGAACAGCGGCTGCAGTTCGCCGCGCACCAGGTATTCGCTGCACAGCCAGGTCGGCAGGTGGGCCAGGCCGAGCCCCTGCAGGGCGCCTTCGACCAGGGTTTCCGCGTTGTTGGCGGTCAGCCGCAGGCGCCGCGGGCGCAGGTGCTGCAGGCGCCCGTCGACGGCGAAGCGCCAGGCCAGCGGCGGCGCCAGGCCTTCCCAGTCCAGGCCGACGTGCTCGGGCAACTGCAGCGGTGAGGTCGGCCGGCCGTGGCGGGCCAGGTAGTCGGCGCTGGCGCAGACGATGCGGCGCATGGGCGCCAGCGGCGTGGCCACCAGGCGGCTGTCCGGCAGCGGGCCGATGCGCAGCACCAGGTCGACCTGGCCGAGGTTGTCGCCCTGCAGGTCGGTGAAGCTGTCGATCAGGCGCAGCTGCACGTCCAGGCCGGGGTTGGCCTTGAGGAAGTCGGCGATGGCCGGTGCCAGGTGGCGGCGGCCGAAGGGCACGGGCGCGTCTATGCGGATCAGGCCTTCGGGCGCGGTGCTCAGCGACACCGCCTCGGCGCGGGCCTGGCGCAGTTCCTCGACTATGCGCCGGGCGCGCTCGGCGAAGGCCAGCCCGGCCGGCGTGGCGCGCACCACGTGGGTGCTGCGGGCCAGCAGCGGGCTACCGAGGCCGCGTTCGAGGGCATCCATGCGTCGCGCCACCGCCGAGGGCGTGAGCTGGCGCAGGCGCGCGGCGGCGGAAAAGCTGCCGTTGTCGAGCACGTCGAGGAACAGGTCCAACTGGTCTTCCAGGGCGGTGGGAGTCATGGTGCTTACCTATGCGTAAAGCGCAAAGCCATTGTGCTGGGCTTTGCGTTTCCCATCCAGCGGCGGTTTTCTAGCATGGCCTCGACGTATTTGGAGGTTCGCATGCTGGAGATGGGGCTGGATTTCGTCCTGGGGTTGGTTCTGGGTTGCCTGGGCGGGTTGTTCGGCATCGGCGGCGGCCTGCTGGCGATCCCGGCGCTGGGCGTGCTGTTCGGCCTCGACCAGCAACTGGCCCAGGGCACGGCATTGGTGATGGTGGTGCCCAACGTGCTGCTGGCGCTGCGCCGTTATCACCAGCGCAATCGTATCGATCCCGGCCAGGCGGCGGTGCTTGCGGTGACCGGCCTGCTCTGCGCCTTCCTCGCTTCCAGCCTGGCGCTTCGCATCGACGCGGCGCACATGCGCACGGCCTTCGTGGTGTTCCTGCTGGCCCTGGCCGGCTACCTGCTGCTGCGCCAGCGCAGCGAGGCGCAGCCGCGCGAGGAAACACCGGGCCTGCCCTGGTTCGCCGCCCTCGGCCTGGGCGCGGGTTCCCTGGGCGGGCTGTTCGGGGTGGGCGGCGGCGTGCTGGCCACGCCGGTGCTGACCTCGCTGTTCGGCTTCACCCAGGTGGTGGCCCAGGGGCTGGCCCTGGCGTTGGCCGCGCCGAGCACGGCGGTGGCGCTGGGTACCTATGCGCTGCATGGCCACGTCGACTGGCGCATGGGCGCTTGCCTCGCGGCCGGCGGCCTGCTGAGCATCTCCTGGGGCGTGAGGCTGGCCCATGCGCTGCCCGAGCGCGCCCTGCGCTTCGCCTTCAGCCTGTTCCTGGTGGGTTGCGCGCTGCTTCTGCTGCGCCAGTGAGCCGGCTCAGGCGGAGAAGCCTTCGACGATGTAGTCGGCCAGCTTGTCGGTGACCGGCGACTGCCGCGCCGGGTTGCGCAGCAGCACGATGCTCGCCGAGGGCAGGGCCGGCAGGCCTTCCTCCTCGCCGATGATGCGCAGGTTGCCGGTGAGCAGGCTGCGCAGCTGGGCGGTGACCGCCAGGCCCGCGCTGGCCACGGCGAACAGCGCCGAGAGGCTGGGGCTGCTGTAGGCGATGCGGTAGTCGATCTCCAGCGCTTCCAGGGCGTTGCAGGCCCAGGCGCGGCAGAAGCAGGTGGTGTTGAACATCGCCAGCGGCAGCGGGCGCTGTTCCTGCGGGCAGAAGCTTTCCGCGGCCATCCAGACGAAGGGCTCCTGGCGCAGCAGCTGGCCGATCTCGGTGCCCGGCTCGCGGGTGACTATGGTCAGGTCCAGGTCCTTGCGGGTGAGCAGTTGCGAGGAGCTCTCGCAATGCACTTCCACCTGCACCAGCGGGTAGGCCTGGGCGAAGCGCGAGAGGATTTCCGGGAGGAAGCGCATCACGTAGTCGTCCGGCGTGCCGATGCGCACCGCGCCGACCATGTGCGGTTGGCGCAGGGTGTTGAACACCTCGCCCTGCAGCCGCAGGATGCGCCGCGCGTAGCCCAGCAGCACCTGGCCTTCGGGCGTCAGGCGCACCTGGCGGCCGTCGCGCTCGAACAGGGTGCGTTCCAGCACGTCTTCCTCCAGGCGCTTCATCTGCATGCTCACCGCCGACTGGGTGCGGTTGACCACCTCGGCGGCGCGGGTGAAGCCGCCGTGGTCGGCGATGGCGACGAAGGTGCGCAGCAGTTCGCTGTCGATGCTGGGGAAGGCGCTCATACATCAATCTCCAAGATGGGATGCATAAGAATGATTCGTTGGATTGATCTTATGCCCGGCGCGAGACTGGCGCCAACCCCACAGGGAGGACGACACGATGAAAGCGCAATTCGGTTTCGTGATGACACCCTCGGTATTCACCCGCCGGCACGCCGGCGCGGCCTTCTGGCAGCGCCTGCTGGGCCGCATCCGCCGCTGGCGGGAACTGGCCCGGCAGCGCGAGCAGTTGGCCAGGCTCAGCGATGCGGCGCTCAAGGACATCGGCCTGAGCCGCGCCGACATCCTGCAGGAGGCAGAGAAGCCCTTCTGGATCGACCACCTGCGTCGCTGAACCCCTTCTATATTGCACGAGCACAAGGAAAGGCCCATGCCGCACCGCTACCACCTGGCCCAGGTCAACATCGCCCGGGCCAGGGCCCCTCTCGACCACCCGCTGATGCAGGATTTCGTCGACCAGCTGGCGCCCATCAACGCCCTGGCCGAGGCCAGTCCCGGCTTCGTCTGGCGCCTGCAGGACGAGGCGGGCGACGCCACCGGCATCCAGGCCTTCGCCGACCCGCGGATCATCGTCAACCTGTCGCTCTGGGAGTCCCTGGAGGCGCTGCGCGACTATGTCTATGGCGGCGAGCACCTGAGCGTGCTGCGCCGGCGCAAGGAATGGATGGAGAAGCTGCCGGGGCCGAGCCTGGCGCTCTGGTGGCTGCCGGCCGGGCAACTGCCGACCTTGGCCCAGGCCCGTGCGGCATTGCAGCGTCTGGCCGAACATGGGCCGAGCGCCGAGGCCTTCAGTATCGCCCGGCCGTTCCCCGCGCCCAGCGCGCAAGCGCTGCCGGCCTGATGTCGGCGCTGGCGGCTTTGGCGTAGGATCGAGGGCTTCGATCCCGCCAGCAGGAAGCGCCCCATGACCGACAGCCTGTCCCTCAAGCAAGCCCGCCGCCTGGCCCTGGCGGCCCAGGGCTTCGCCAGCCGGCGGCCGCGCAGCCAGGTGCAGCGCCGGCACCTGCAGCAGGTGCTGGAACGCCTGGGCGTGTTGCAGATCGACTCGGTCAACGCCCTGACCCGCTCGCACTACCTGCCGCTTTTCTCGCGCCTGGGCAGCTATCCGCAGGCCCTGCTGGACGAGGCGGCCTGGAGCGCCGGGCGCCACCGGCGAATGTTCGAGTACTGGGGGCACGAGGCGTCCCTGCTGCCGCTGGAACTCTATCCGCTGATGCGCTGGCGCATGCGCCGCGCGGCCGTGGGGCAGGGCATCTACAAGCAGTTGGCGCGCTTCGGCGAGGAACGCCGCGAAGTGATCGAGCGCGTGCTGCAGGCGGTCCGCGAGCAGGGCGCCCTGGGCGCCGGCAGCCTGACCACCCGCAGCGAGCGGGCCGGCCCCTGGTGGGACTGGAGCGACGAGAAGCACGCCCTGGAATGGCTGTTCGCCGCCGGCGAGGTGACTGTGGCCGGACGGCGTGGCTTCGAGCGGCTGTATGACCTGCCGGAGCGGGTGCTGCCCGCCGCCGTGCTGGATGCGCCCGAACTGGATGCCGAGCAGGCCCAGCGCGGCCTGCTGTTGCACGCCGCCAACGCCCTGGGCGTGGCCAGCGAGACCGACCTGCGCGACTACTTCCGCCTGGAGCCGGCGGACAGCAAGGCGCGCCTGGCCGAACTGGTCGAGGCCGGCGCGCTGCGCCAGGTGCGCGTGCAGGGCTGGTCGCAGGCGGCCTACGTCGCCGGCGAACCAGTCATTCCGCGCAAGGTGGCGGCCAGCGCACTGCTCTCACCCTTCGACTCCCTGGTGTGGGAGCGCACCCGCACCGAACGGCTGTTCGACTTCCGCTACCGCCTGGAGATCTACACCCCGCAGCACAAACGGGTCTACGGCTACTACGTGCTGCCCTTCCTGTTCGGCGAACGCCTGGCGGCGCGCATCGACCTGCGCGCCGAGCGGGCGGCGGGGCGCCTGGCGGTCCATGCCGTGCACGAGGAGCAGCGGCCGCTGGGCGAGGAGGGGATGCTGGCGCTGGCCGGCCAGTTGCGCGAAATGGCCACCTGGCTGGGCCTGGAGGGCGTGCATGTGAACTGCCGCAAGGCGGAGGGCGTCCGCCTGCGGGCGATGCTCGGCGCCGGGGCTGGCGCCTAGCTGTCAGGCCTTGGCCGCCAGTTCGTCGAGGTGGGCGATGACTTCGTCCGGCTTGAGCACCAGCACGTCGCTTTCCAGGGCATCGAGCACCACCTCGGCGGTGTTGCCGATCAGCGCGCCGGAGAAGCCGGTGCGCGCCACGGTGCCGATCACCGTCACCGCCGCGTCCAGCTGGTGCGCGGTACGCGGGATGAGCACGTCGGCCGGGCCTTCCTCGATGTGCAGGTGCTGGTCGTCCACCCCGTACTCGGCCTGGAATGCCTTGCAGGCCTCGCGGTAGCGAGCTTCGATGGTCTCGCTGAGCTGGAAGGTCGGGTCGGCGGCAGACAGCATCGGCGAGGGGTGGGCGCTGATCACGTGCAACTGGCCGTGGGTCAGCCCGGCGATGTCGTAGGCGTGGCTGACGATATTGGCGTGCAGCGCGTGGTGCTCGGCGTCGTTGTTGCCGACGTCGACCGCGGCGAGGATGTTGCGCCCGGCCCAGGGCGTGGCGCTCTTCACCAGCAGCACGGGAGCGGGGCAGTAGCGCAGCAGCTTCCAGTCGTCGGGGGTGAGCAGCGCCTTCTTCAGCGGGCTGTCGGGGTGGTGCTGCTTGACCACCAGGCCGCAGCCCTCGGCCTGCTGCTCGGCGATGATGGTGGCGTGTAGGCTGTCGTGCCAGGCCTGCCGGCAACTGCTGCTGTAGCCTTCCTCGCGCAGGCTGGCGGTCAGTTCCTCCAGCCGGGCGCCGGCGTCGCCTTGCTTGCTGCAGGCCAGCAGGTGCAGGTGGGATTGAGTGACGCTGGCGATCAGCTTGGCGCGCTTGAGCGCCAGGCCGTCGGGCTGGTCGGGGGCCACTACTACGAGAATGCTGCGGATGGCTTGCATGGTCGTCTCCCTTGGCACTTGCCGTTGCTTTGCAGCAACTGTAGACGCGATCCGGCCGAGCGGTTCTTGAGATGCATCAAGTGTGGCGCTGGCCGTGCGCCGCTGCATTCGTATAATGCTCCGCCTTTGGCCGCCGGCGAACCCTTTTGCGCGGCGGCGCTGAGTGACTGGAGCCCGTCATGTTGTCCGAAATCCGCGAATTCCTCGGTTGCGCCACGCCCGATGCCTGGGTCGAGGCCGCGTTGCGGGACCAGGAAGTGCTGCTGATCGACCACAAGAACAACGAGTTCAAGGCCGCCAGCACCGCCCTGGCGCTGATCGCCAAGTACAGCGCCCACGAGGAACTGGTGAACTTCATGTCGCGCCTGGCGCGCGAGGAACTGCGCCACCACGAGCAGGTGCTGGCGATCCTCAAGAAGCGCGGCATCGCCCTGCGGCCGATCTCCGCCGGCCGCTATGCCTCGGGCCTGCGCGCGGCGGTGCGCAACCACGAGCCGCACAAGCTGGTCGACACCCTGATCGTCGGCGCCTTCATCGAATGCCGCAGCTGCGAGCGCTTCGCCGCCCTGGTCGACCACCTGGATGCGGATCTGGCGAAGTTCTATGGTTCGCTGCTCAAGTCCGAGGCGCGGCACTTCCAGGGATACCTGGCATTGGCGCGGCGGTATGGTGACGAGGCCGATATCCAGCGGCGGGTGGAGGATATTCGTGAGGTCGAGGCGGGTCTCATCAGTTCGCCGGACGAGGAGTTCCGCTTTCATAGCGGTGTGCCACGGGTGGCTTGAGGCCTTTGGCTTTCAGGTTGGGGTGAAGGGGCTCGGTGCTACCGGATAACCCAGCTTGGCCGGCGGGCCCAATCGCGGACGGAGTCCGCTCCTACACCTCCGGGAAAGCACGGTTTTTCGTAGGATGGCGTTGAGCGAAGCGATACCCATCACCATGGCCCGATGGGTTTCGCAAGCTCAACCCATCCTACGAAAGGCACCCCGGCGCAGTCGGCAAGACAGTTGCTCCTACCTCACCGGTAAACACGACGCCGCGTAGGATGATGTTGAGCGAAGCGATACCCATCGTCACGACCGCATGGGTTTCGCCAAGGCTCAACCCATCCTACGAAGAGCGCCTCGGTGCAGCCGGCAAGACAGTTGCAAAGCACGGGCGTAGGAGCGGACTCCGTCCGCGATTGGTGGATAACGCCCCATGCAATGGGGGCGCCTTCAGCGCTCGATGATCTGCCGAATCTGCGACTGCGGAATCATCTGCTCCTTGCCCTCGGAATCCTCGAAGCGAATCATCCCGCTGGCCTTGTCCAGCTTCGGCTTGTTGTCGGTAGTGATCATCTGGCCATCGGCAGTGCTGATGATGTACTCGCTGGAACAACCGGCGAGGGCGAGCAGGCAAGCGGCGAGCAACAGGTGTTTTTTCATGGCGATCCCGGACGATGCGGCTATGGATGGATTGAGCATAGCTGCTGGCCCGGGGCCATGAAGTTGATCCGCGTCAGTGGCCGGACGGCTCCGCTTCGAGACTGAAGGGCGCCTGGTGCAGGCCGTTGGCGTCGGCCTGCAGGGCCCAGCCTTGACGGTCCCAGTCGCCGAGGACGATGCGCCGGGCCGGCTGGCCGTCTAGCTGCAACTCGTGCACCGCCGGGCGATGGGTGTGGCCGTGGATCAGGGTGCGCACGCCATGCTGGCGCATGACCTTCAGCACCTCGTCCGGCGTCACGTCGACGATCTCGCTGGCCTTCATGCGCGTCTGTGCGCGGCTTTCCTTGCGCAGCTTGCGCGCCAATTGGTGGCGCTTCGAAAGCGGCAGGTTGCGCAGGACGAACAGCGAGACCGGATTGCGCAGCCAGCGGCGCAGCTTCATGTAGCCGACGTCCAGGGTGCACAGGCTGTCGCCGTGCATCAGCAGCACTTTTTCGCCGTTCAGCTCGATGAGGCTGGGGTCGCGCAGCAGGGTGCAGCCGGCTTCGCGGCAGAATGCCTTGCCGATCAGGAAGTCGCGGTTGCCGTGCATCAGGTAGATGCGCGTACCGCTATCGGCCAGTTCGCGCAGGGCGCGGGCGATGGAATGCTGGAACTCGTCCATGCCGTCGTCGCCGATCCAGGCCTCGAAGAAGTCGCCGAGGATGTAGAGCGCTTCGGCCTGGCGGGCGCGGCTGCGCAGGAAATGCAAGAACGCCCGGGTGATGTCCGGGCGTTCCGCTTCGAGATGCAGGTCCGAGATGAACAGGACGCTCATCGACTCACTCGACGATCTCGGCCTTCTCGATGATCACGTCTTCGCTCGGCACGTCCTGGTGGCCGGCGCGCATGGTGGTGGCCACGCCCTTGATCTTGTTGACCACGTCCATGCCGTCCACTACCTGGCCGAACACGCAGTAGCCCCAGCCCTGCACGGTCGGCGCGCTGTGGTTGAGGAAGTCGTTGTCGGCGACGTTGATGAAGAACTGCGCGCTGGCCGAGTGCGGCTCCATGGTGCGGGCCATGGCCACGGTGCCGACCTTGTTGCCGACGCCGTTGTTGGCCTCGTTCTTGATCGGGGCGCGGGTGCTCTTCTGCTTCATGCCCGGTTCGAAACCGCCGCCCTGGATCATGAAGTTGTTGATCACGCGGTGGAAGATGGTGTTGTCGTAATGACCGCTCTTCACGTACTCCTTGAAGTTGGCCACGGTCTCCGGGGCCTTGTCTTCGAAGAGTTCCAGGGTGATGACGCCATGGTTGGTGTGCAGCTTGATCATGAGGGGATTCCACTCTGTCGGGAAAATCGAAGGCCTGTCAGGGGGTTGACAGCTTCGGCTATGATAAGCGCTTTGGTTTGGCCGGCCTACCCTGGCCGAACGTCAGTAACGATCAAGGACACCATGAGCAAGCCCACCGCCGATTCGAAAGAAGCCACTGTCGCCGCCAACTTCCTGCGCCCCATCGTCCAGGCAGACCTGGACAGCGGCAAGCACCAGAAGATCGTCACCCGCTTCCCGCCGGAGCCCAACGGTTACCTGCACATCGGCCACGCCAAGTCGATCTGCCTGAACTTCGGCCTGGCCCGTGACTTCGGCGGCGACTGCCACCTGCGCTTCGACGACACCAACCCGGCGAAGGAAGACCAGGAATACATCGACGCCATCGAGGCCGACGTGAAGTGGCTGGGCTTCCAGTGGGCCGGCCCGGTGCGCTTCGCCTCCGACTATTTCGACCAGTTGCATGCCTGGGCGGTGGACCTGATCAAGGCCGGCAAGGCCTTCGTCTGCGACCTCAATGCCGAAGAGATGCGCCAATACCGCGGCAGCCTGACCGAGCCGGGCAGGAACAGCCCGTTCCGCGAGCGCTCGGTGGAGGAGAACCTCGACCTGTTCGCGCGCATGAAGGCCGGCGAGTTCGCCGACGGCGCCAAGTCGCTGCGGGCGAAGATCGACATGGCTTCGCCGAACATCAACCTGCGCGACCCGATTCTCTACCGCATCCGCCACGCCCACCACCACCAGACCGGCGACAAGTGGTGCATCTACCCCAGCTACGACTTCACCCACGGGCAGTCGGACGCCATCGAGGGCATCACCCACTCCATCTGCACCCTGGAGTTCGAGGACCATCGCCCGCTGTACGAGTGGTTCCTGGCCAACCTGCCGGTGCCGGCGCAGCCGCGCCAGTACGAATTCGCCCGGCTGAACCTGAACTACACCATCACCAGCAAGCGCAAGCTCAAGCAACTGGTCGACGAAGGCCACGTGAGCGGCTGGGATGACCCGCGCATGTCGACCCTCTCCGGCTATCGCCGCCGCGGCTACACCCCGGCCTCGATCCGCAACTTCTGCGACATGATCGGCGTGAACCGCGCCGGTGGCGTGGTCGACATCGGCATGCTGGAATTCGCCATCCGCGACGACCTGGACGCCAACGCCGCGCGCGCCATGTGCGTGCTCAAGCCGCTGAAGGTGGTCATCACCAACTACCCCGAAGGCCAGGTCGAGAACCTCGAACTGCCGCGCCATCCGAAGCAGGACATGGGCGTGCGCGTGCTGCCGTTCAGCCGCGAGATCTACATCGACGCCGGCGACTTCGAGGAAGTCCCGCCGGCCGGCTACAAGCGCCTGATCCCCGGGGGCGAAGTGCGCCTGCGCGGCAGCTACGTGATCCGCGCCGACGAAGCCATCAAGGACGCCGCCGGCAACATCGTCGAACTGCGCTGCAGCTACGACGAGAACACCCTGGGCAAGAACCCGGAAGGCCGCAAGGTCAAGGGCGTGATCCACTGGGTGCCGGCCGCCGAGAGCGTGGAGTGCGAAGTGCGCTTGTACGACCGGCTGTTCCGCTCGGCCAACCCGGAGAAGGCCGAGGAAAGCGGCAGCTTCCTCGACAACATCAACCCCGACTCCCTGGTGGTGCTCAAGGGTTGCCGCGCCGAGCCGTCGCTGGCCAGCGCCGGCGCCGAGGAGCGCTTCCAGTTCGAGCGCGAAGGCTACTTCTGCGCCGACAGCAAGGATTCCAAGGCCGGCGCCCTGGTCTTCAACCGCACCGTGACCCTGCGCGATTCCTGGGGGCAGTAAATGGCGCTTTCCGTCTACAACACCCTGAGCAAGGTCAAGGAGCCGTTCCAGCCGCTGGTCGGCAACCAGGTGCGCATGTACGTGTGCGGGATGACCGTGTACGACTTCTGCCACATCGGCCACGCCCGCGTCATGGTCGCCTTCGACGTCATCGCCCGCTGGCTGCGCCAGCGCGGCTATGAGCTGACCTACGTGCGCAACATTACCGACATCGACGACAAGATCATCCGTCGCGCCCAGGAGAACGGCGAGCCCTTCGACGCCCTGACCGAACGCATGATCGCCGCGATGCACGAGGACGAGGCGCGCCTGTCGGTGCTGCGCCCGGACATCGAGCCGCGCGCCACCGGCCACATCGCCGGCATGCACGCGATGATCCAGACGCTGATCGACAAGGGCTTCGCCTACGCCCCGGGCAACGGCGACGTCTACTACCGCGTCGGCAAGTTCGTCGGCTACGGCAAGCTGTCGCGCAAGAAGATCGAAGACCTGCGCATCGGCGCGCGCATCGAGGTCGACGAATCCAAGGAAGACCCGCTGGACTTCGTCCTGTGGAAGGCGGCCAAGCCCGGCGAGCCGAGCTGGGAATCGCCCTGGGGCGCCGGGCGCCCGGGCTGGCACATCGAGTGCTCGGTGATGTCCACCTGCTGCCTGGGCGAGACCTTCGACATCCACGGCGGCGGCCCTGACCTGGTGTTCCCGCACCACGAGAACGAGATCGCCCAGAGCGAGGCGGCCACCGGCAAGCCCTACGCGGCCACCTGGATGCACGCCGGTGCGGTGCGCGTGGACGGCGAGAAGATGTCCAAGTCCCTGGGCAACTTCTTCACCATCCGCGAGGTGCTGGAGAAGTACCACCCCGAGGTGGTGCGCTTCCTGCTGGTGTCCAGCCACTACCGCAGCCCGATCAACTACTCCGAGGACAACCTCAAGGAAGCCAAGGGCGCGCTGGAACGCTTCTACACCGCGCTGCGTGGCCTGCCCGAGGTCGAGGCGGCCGGTGGCGAAGCCTTCGCCGAGCGTTTCGCGGAGGCCATGGACGATGACTTCAATACCCCGGAAGCCGTTGCCGTGCTGTTCGAGATGGCCCGCGAAGTGAACCGTCTGCGCGAGGCCGGCCTGCAGGCCGCAGCGACCCTGGCGGCGAAGCTTCGCGAACTGGCTGGCCTGCTGGGCGTGCTGCAGCTGGAGCCGGATGCCTTCCTTCAGGCCGGCGCCGCCGGCAAGGTCGACGCCGCCCAGGTGGAAGCGCTGATCCAGGCCCGCCTGGAAGCCCGCGCGGCGAAGAACTGGGCCGAGTCGGACCGCATCCGTGACGAGCTGACGGCCATGGGCGTGGTTCTGGAAGACGGCAAGGGTGGCACCACCTGGCGTTTGGCCGAGTGATCCACCGCTGAAAGGAAAGAAGGCCGCTGATGCGGCCTTTTTTCTGCCTCGCCGGTCGCACCAAAGTGCTCTTCGTAGGAGCGAGCTTGCTCGCGAATGAGCCCCGCTGCGGAGTCTGTTCGCGAGCAAGCTCGCTCCTACGAAAAGCCGGGCCCACCTGCAACGTAGGAGCGGACCTTGTCCGCGATGGCCGGACGTCCCAGCGCGCTATCCCCTGTAGGAGCGCGCCCTGCGCGCGAATCGCAGGCAGGGCCTGCTCCTACAGGTTGCCGGGAGGCAATGGTTTCGCCATGAAAAAAAGGCCGCGGATGCGGCCTTTTCCCGTCGGGGCAGGGCTGCCGGTCAGACGTGCAGCTCTTCCGCAGCGTACAGGGTGTTCTCCAGCAGGCAAGCGCGGGTCATCGGGCCTACGCCGCCCGGCACCGGAGTGATCCAACTGGCGCGCTCGGCCGCCACTTCATATTCCACGTCGCCCACCAGCCGGCCGTCGGCCTGGCGGTTGATGCCCACGTCGATGACGATGGCGCCTTCCTTGATCCACTCGCCCTTGACCAGGCCCGGCTTGCCGGCAGCCACCACCACCAGGTCGGCGCGGCGCACGTGGTCGGCCAGGTCGCGGGTGAAGCGGTGGGTGACGGTCACGGTGCAGCCGGCCAGCAGCAGCTCCAGGGCCATGGGGCGGCCGACGATGTTGGAGGCGCCCACCACCACCGCGTCCATGCCGTACAGGTCGGCGCCGGTGCTTTGCAGCAGGGTCATGATGCCTTTCGGGGTGCACGGGCGCAGCAGCGGGATGCGCTGGGCCAGGCGGCCGACGTTGAACGGGTGGAAGCCGTCCACGTCCTTGTCCGGGTTGATGCGCTCCAGCAGCTGCGAGGCGTCGAGGTGGGCGGGCAGGGGCAGCTGGACCAGGATGCCGTCGATCGCCGGGTCGGCGTTGAGGCGGTCGATCAAGCCCAGCAGTTCTTCCTGGGTGGTGCTTTCCGGCAGGTCGTAGGCCTGGGACAGGAAGCCCACTTCCTCGCAGTCCTTGCGCTTGTGCGCGACGTAGACTTGGGAAGCCGGATCGCTGCCGACCAGGATCACTGCCAGGCCGGGAATGCGCAGCCCCTGCTGGCGGCGCTCGGCGACGCGTTGGGCTATCTGCTGGCGGAGGCTGGCGGCGATCGCTTTGCCGTCGATCAGTTTTGCGGTCATGTCGGAGGAGCAACCATAGAGACGGGGAAAAAAGGACGCGCATTTTCGCACGCTGCTTTCATAAGGCAAAGGCGCGTCGTCCCCGATTTGCCGTAACCCCTTTATCTCTTTGAAATTTTTTTAAAAAAACCGTTGACGAGGGTAGGGCTCGTCGCTAACATGCGCCCCGCTTGCCGAGCACAGCCTGAAGCAAGAAAGCCAAGGCAGTGCAAACCGGTTCAGTGGTTTCCACTGATCTGCTTAGCAAGGGTTGCAGCCACTAAAGCGCCCGTAGCTCAGCTGGATAGAGCATCCGCCTTCTAAGCGGATGGTCGCAGGTTCGAGTCCTGCCGGGTGCGCCATACTGGCGTTCGGTGAAGCATGTAATATGGTGGGCGTAGCTCAGTTGGTAGAGCACAGGATTGTGGCTCCTGGTGTCGTGGGTTCGATTCCCATCGTCCACCCCATATTCCGAAGCGCCAGGCCCCGAGCCTGGCGTTTTCGTTTCTGCGGTTCCCTGCGGACGTGGTGAAATTGGTAGACACGCCGGATTTAGGTTCCGGTGGCGCAAGCTGTGAGAGTTCGAGTCTCTCCGTCCGCACCATTCTTTTCCAGAAGCTCTCGCAGCCCGAGTATTTCCGCCGCTTTCAGCCTGGGTGACTTCTGCATTTCTTGTGACTAGAATGCTTGCCCTTGATTCTGGGAGCCGGAAGGACCGGCTTACGTCTGTGCCACGAGGAATATCCATGCAAGTTTCCGTTGAAAGCACCTCCGCTCTTGAGCGCCGCATGACCGTTGGCGTGCCGGCCGAGCGCATCGAGACCGAAGTCAACAAGCGTCTGCAGCAGACCGCTCGTCGCGCCAAGGTTCCCGGCTTCCGTCCCGGCAAGGTGCCGATGAGCGTGATCCGCCAGCGCTACGAAGCCGCCGCTCGTCAGGAAGCCCTCGGTGACCTGATCCAGGAAACCTTCTACGAAGCCGTGGTCGAGCAGAAGCTGAACCCGGCTGGCGCTCCGTCCGTCGAGCCGAAAGTGTTCGAGAAGGAGAAGGGCCTGGAATACGTGGCCACCTTCGAAGTCTTCCCGGAATTCCAGGTTGCCGGCTTCGACGGCATCGAGGTCGAGCGCCTGCAGGCCGACGTGGCCGACGCCGACGTCGACAACATGCTGGAAATCCTGCGCAAGCAGAACACCCGCTTCGAGGCCGTCGAGCGCGCCGCGCAGAACGACGACCAGCTGAACATCGACTTCGTCGGCAAGATCGACGGCGAAGCCTTCGCCGGCGGTTCGGCCAAGGGCACCCTGCTGGTGCTGGGCTCCGGCCGCATGATCCCGGGCTTCGAAGAAGGCCTGGTCGGCGCCAAGGCCGGTGAAGAGCGCGTGCTCAACCTGAGCTTCCCCGAGGACTACCAGAACCTCGACCTGGCCGGCAAGGCCGCCGAGTTCACCGTCACCGTGAACACTGTCAGCGAGCCCAAGCTGCCGGAACTGAACGAAGAGTTCTTCGCCCTGTTCGGCATCAAGGAAAGCACCCTGGAAGGCTTCCGCGCCGAAGTGCGCAAGAACATGGAGCGCGAGCTGCGCCAGGCCATCAAGTCCAAGGTGAAGAACCAGGTGATGGAAGGCCTGGTGGGCGCCAACCCGATCGAAGTGCCCAAGGCCCTGATCGGCAACGAAGTGAACCGTCTGCGCGTGCAGGCCGTCCAGCAGTTCGGCGGCAACATCAAGCCCGAGCAACTGCCGGCCGAGCTGTTCGAAGAGCAGGCCAAGCGCCGCGTGGTCCTGGGCCTGATCGTCGCCGAGCTGGTCAAGCAGCACGAGCTGAAGGCCGACGAAGCCCGCGTTCGCGAGATGATCGAAGAGATGGCCTCGGCCTACCAGGAGCCCGAGCAAGTGGTCGCCTGGTACTACAAGAACGACCAGCAGTTGAACGAAGTGCGCTCGGTTGTACTGGAAGAACAAGTTGTAGATACTGTCCTGCAGAAGGCCAAAGTGACCGATAAGCAGGTATCCTACGAAGACGCGGTCAAGCCTGCTGAAGCTCCTGTAGCGGCCTGATCCAACCCTTCGTTCGATCGTCATAAGCCAGCCCTCGGGCTGGCTTATGTCTTTGAGACATATCTATTTCATTAGGGAGTGATCGTCGGACATGCCGAATACCTTCATGCCGCAAGTTCCGAACATCCAGGCCGCCGGTGGCCTGGTGCCGATGGTGGTGGAGCAGTCCGCCCGCGGTGAGCGTTCCTACGACATCTATTCGCGCCTGCTGAAGGAGCGGATCATCTTCCTGGTCGGCCAGGTCGAGGACTACATGGCCAACCTGGTGGTGGCCCAGCTGCTGTTCCTCGAAGCCGAGAACCCGGACAAGGACATCCACCTGTACATCAACTCGCCGGGCGGTTCGGTGACTGCCGGCATGTCGATCTACGACACCATGCAGTTCATCAAGCCGGACGTGTCGACCATCTGCGTCGGCCAGGCCTGCAGCATGGGCGCACTGCTCCTGGCGGGCGGCGCCGCCGGCAAGCGCTACTGCCTGCCGCACTCGCGGATGATGATCCACCAGCCGCTGGGCGGCTTCCAGGGCCAGGCCTCGGACATCGAGATCCACGCCAAGGAAATCCTCTTCATCAAGGAGCGCCTGAACCAGGTGCTGGCGCACCACACCGGCCAGCCGCTGGACGTCATCGCCCGCGACACCGACCGCGACCGCTTCATGAGCGGCGAGGAAGCGGTGCAATATGGTCTGATCGATCAGGTTTACACTCAGCGCCCCTCGGCCGCCTGAGTCTTTCCGCTCGAACACGGCCGGGCGACCGGCCGTTTCGCGGGCTTGAAAATGCCCGCATTTGCCTTCATCTTGTGTTTCAAGCCTATCCGACTGGAACGATCTAATGACTGACACCCGCAACGGCGAGGACAACGGCAAGCTGCTGTATTGCTCCTTCTGCGGCAAGAGCCAGCACGAAGTGCGCAAGTTGATTGCCGGCCCCTCGGTCTTTATCTGCGACGAGTGCGTCGACCTGTGCAACGACATCATCCGCGAGGAGGTGCAGGAAGCACAGGCGGAGAGTAGCGCGCACAAGCTTCCGGCGCCGAAAGAGATCCGTTCCATCCTCGATCAGTACGTGATCGGTCAGGAACGTGCCAAGAAAACCCTGGCGGTAGCGGTCTACAACCACTACAAGCGCCTGAATCAGCGCGACCGCAAGGACGATGTCGAGCTGGGCAAGAGCAACATCCTGCTGATCGGGCCGACCGGCTCGGGCAAGACGCTGCTCGCCGAGACCCTCGCGCGCCTGCTGAACGTGCCTTTCACCATCGCCGACGCCACCACCCTGACCGAAGCCGGCTACGTGGGCGAGGACGTCGAGAACATCATCCAGAAGCTGCTGCAGAAGTGCGACTACGACGTAGAGAAGGCCCAGATGGGCATCGTCTACATCGACGAGATCGACAAGATCTCGCGCAAGTCGGACAACCCGTCCATCACCCGTGACGTGTCCGGCGAAGGTGTGCAGCAGGCCCTGCTGAAGCTGATCGAAGGCACCGTCGCCTCGGTTCCGCCCCAGGGCGGCCGCAAGCACCCGCAGCAGGAGTTCCTGCAGGTCGATACCCGCAACATCCTGTTCATCTGCGGTGGCGCGTTCGCCGGCCTGGAAAAGGTCATCCAGAACCGTTCCACCAAGGGCGGCATCGGCTTCAGCGCCGAAGTGCGCAGCCAGGAGATGGGCAAGAAGGTCGGCGAGGCCCTGCGCGAAGTTGAGCCCGAAGACCTGGTCAAGTTCGGCCTGATCCCGGAATTCGTCGGCCGTCTGCCGATCATCGCCACCCTCGACGAGCTCGACGAGGCGGCGCTGATGCAGATCCTCACCGAGCCGAAGAACGCCCTCACCAAGCAGTACGCCCGGCTGTTCGAGATGGAAGGCGTGGACCTGGAGTTCCGCCCGGACGCCCTCAAGGCCGTCGCCCGCAGGGCCCTGGAGCGCAAGACCGGCGCCCGCGGCCTGCGCTCGATCCTCGAAGGCATCCTGCTCGACACCATGTACGAAATCCCCTCGCAGACCGAGGTCAGCAAGGTGGTCATCGACGAGAGCGTCATCGACGGCTCGTCCCAGCCACTGCTGATCTACGAGAACAGCGAGCAGCCTGCCAAGGCTGCGCCTGAGGCATAAAGAAAAGGGGGCCTTCGGGCCCCCTTTTTCCTTCCCGTCTACCGCGCTTGTTTTTTCCCTGGCCTAACCCCATCTTAGGCCCAAGGGTCTAACCCCATCTTTTTTGGCCAAGTGCCGCTGTAGAGCCGAATATCATGAAAACACTCGTCGAGTTGCCCCTGCTTCCCCTGCGTGACGTAGTGGTCTATCCGCACATGGTCATCCCCCTGTTCGTGGGGCGCGAGAAATCCATCGAGGCCCTGGAGGCCGCGATGACCAGCGACAAGCAGATCCTCCTGCTGGCGCAGAAGAACCCCGCCGACGACGACCCGGGCGAAGACGGCCTGTACCGCATGGGCACCGTGGCCACCGTGCTGCAACTGCTGAAGCTGCCCGACGGCACCGTGAAGGTCCTGGTGGAGGGCGAGCAGCGTGGCCATGTCGAGCGTTTCATCGACGAAGACGCCCATTGCCGCGCCGAAGTCTCGATCATCGACGAGGCGCCGGTCGGCGAGCGCGAGTCCGAGGTCTTCATCCGCAGCCTGCTGAGCCAGTTCGAGCAGTACGTGCAACTGGGCAAGAAGGTGCCGGCGGAAGTGCTGTCGTCGCTGAACAGCATCGACGAGCCGGGCCGCCTAGTCGACACCATGGCCGCGCACATGGCCCTGAAGATCGAGCAGAAGCAGGAAATCCTCGAAATCACCGAGCTGGCCGCCCGCGTCGAGCACGTGCTGGCCATGCTGGATGCCGAGATCGACCTGCTGCAGGTCGAGAAGCGCATCCGCGGCCGCGTGAAGAAGCAGATGGAGCGCAGCCAGCGCGAGTACTACCTGAACGAACAGATGAAGGCCATCCAGAAGGAGCTGGGCGACATCGACGAGGGCCACAACGAGGTCGAGGAGCTGAAGAAGCGCATCGACGCCGCCGGCCTGACCAAGGAGGCGCTGACCAAGGCCAATGCCGAGCTGAACAAGCTCAAGCAGATGTCGCCGATGTCCGCCGAGGCCACCGTGGTGCGCTCGTACATCGACTGGCTGGTGAACGTGCCGTGGAAGGCCGAGAGCAAGGTGCGCCACGACCTGGACAAGGCCGAGGACATCCTCGACACCGACCACTACGGTCTGGAAGAGGTCAAGGAACGCATCCTCGAATACCTCGCCGTGCAGAAGCGTGTGAAGAAGGTCAAGGGCCCGGTGCTCTGCCTGGTCGGCCCGCCCGGCGTGGGCAAGACCTCGCTGGCCGAGTCCATCGCCCGCGCCACCAACCGCAAGTTCGTGCGCATGGCCCTGGGCGGCGTGCGTGACGAGGCCGAGATCCGCGGCCACCGCCGTACCTACATCGGCTCCATGCCCGGCCGCCTGATCCAGAAGATGACCAAGGTGGGCGTGCGCAACCCGCTGTTCCTGCTCGACGAGATCGACAAGATGGGCAGCGACATGCGCGGCGACCCGGCCTCGGCGCTGCTGGAGGTACTGGACCCGGAGCAGAACCACAACTTCAACGACCACTACCTGGAAGTCGACTACGACCTCTCGGACGTGATGTTCCTCTGCACCGCCAACTCCATGAACATCCCGGCCCCGCTGCTGGACCGCATGGAAGTCATCCGCCTGCCGGGCTACACCGAGGACGAGAAGGTCAACATCGCCTCGAAATATCTTGTACCGAAGCAGACTGCGGCCAATGGTCTCAAGAAGGGCGAGCTGACCTTCGACGAAGCGGCCATCCGCGACATCATCCGCTACTACACCCGCGAGGCGGGCGTGCGCAGCCTGGAGCGGCAGATCGCCAAGGTCTGCCGCAAGGCGGTGAAGGAGGGGGCCAGGGCCAAGCGCATCGAGGCCAAGGTCACCACCGAGACCCTGGAGAACTACCTGGGCGTGCGCAAGTTCCGCTATGGCCTTGCCGAGCAGCAGGACCAGATCGGCCAGGTCACCGGGCTGGCCTGGACCCAGGTGGGCGGCGAACTACTGACCATCGAGTCGGCCATCGTCCCCGGCAAGGGCGCGCTGACCAAGACCGGTTCGCTGGGCGACGTGATGGCGGAGTCCATTACCGCTGCGCTGACCGTCGTTCGTAGTCGTGCGAAAAGTCTGGGAATTCCGGCGGACTTCCACGAAAAACACGATATCCATATCCACGTTCCGGAAGGCGCCACGCCCAAGGACGGCCCCAGCGCCGGCATCGGCATGTGCACCGCGCTGGTCTCGGCGATCACCCAGATCCCGGTGCGCGCGGACGTCGCCATGACCGGCGAGATCACCCTGCGCGGCCAGGTGCTGGCCATCGGCGGGCTCAAGGAAAAACTTCTGGCGGCCCACCGCGGGGGAATCAAAACCGTGATCATCCCCGAAGAAAATGTCCGTGATCTCAAGGAAATTCCGGATAACATTAAGGCAGATCTCGTTATTAAACCGGTTAAATGGATTGACGAGGTCCTGCAAATTGCGCTGCAATACACGCCGGAGCCCTTGCCCGATGCGGCTCCCGAGATGGTTGCAAAGGATGAAAAACGCGAGTCTGATTCCAAGGAGCGAATCAGCACGCATTAGCCGGGGGGCTTTCTTGACACTGTTTTTGGGCCCTTGTTATAAAGCGGCACTTGCTTTGTCAGTTGGCAAACCAGCACCTGCTTTTGCTTACACCTAACACATAGAAACATACTCAACAGAAATAAGGGGACTTAGAGTGAACAAGTCGGAACTGATCGATGCAATTGCCGCATCTGCTGATATCCCGAAAGCTGTTGCCGGTCGCGCTCTGGACGCGGTAATCGAGTCCGTCACTGGCGCCCTGAAGGCGGGTGACTCCGTCGTACTGGTTGGCTTCGGCACCTTCGCTGTCAAAGAGCGTGCTGCCCGCACCGGTCGCAACCCGCAAACCGGCAAGCCGATCAAGATCGCTGCCGCTAAGATCCCGGGCTTCAAAGCCGGTAAAGCCCTGAAGGATGCTGTCAACTAAGCGTCTTTCTGGACTTGACCTGTCCGGTCCGACCTAGCGTCGGATCGGCCGCGGAGCGGCGCTCGGGATGGGTTACCATCCCGCATCGCCGGGGGTCGCGGGCCTAGCCCGCTAGCTCCGCCAGTTGCGAGAAGGCGCATCCTCGGATGCGCCTTTCTCATATCCGCATCTTAAATACCCACGCCTCGCCGACACTGACGGCAGGTGCGTGGCCGCTTTTGGGGGCCGCATGCTGCAAAACATCAGGGACAATTCCCAGGGCTGGATCGCCAAGACCATCATCGGTGTCATCGTCGTGCTGATGGCGCTGACCGGTTTCGATGCCATCATCCGGGCTACCCATCATGAGAATGTCGCTGCCAAGGTCAATGGCGATGACATCAGCATCCCCGAGCTGCAGCAGGCTCAGGAAATGCAGCGCCGCCAGCTGCAGCAGCGCCTGGGCAAGGACTTCGACGCCTCGACCCTGGACGACAAGCTGCTCAAGGACGCCGCACTCAAGGGCCTGATCGAGCGCAAGCTGCTGCTCCAGGCCGCACAGAACGACAAGTTCGCCTTCACCCAGCAGCAGGTCGACCAACTGATCCTGCAGACTCCCGAATTCCTGGTCGACGGCAAGTTCAACGCCGACAAGTTCGACCAGGCGCTGCGCCAGAACGGCTACACCCGCATGCAGTTCCGCCAGATGCTCGAGCAGGAAATGCTCATCGGCCAACTGCGCGCCGGCATCGCCGGCTCCGGCTTCGTCACCGACAACGAGCTGCAGGCCTTCGCCCGCCTGGAGAAGCAGACCCGCGACTTCGCCACCCTGACTTTCAAGGCCGATCCGGCCAAGGCCAAGGTCGAGGACGCCGACATCAAGGCCTACTACGACGCCCACAAGGCCGAGTTCATGAGCCCGGACCAGGTGGTGATCGACTACATCGAGCTGAAGAAGTCGTCCTTCTTCAACCAGGTCGTCGCCAAGGACGAGGACCTGCAGGCCCAGTACCAGAAGGAAATCGCCGGTCTCTCCGAGCAGCGCGACGCCGCGCACATTCTCGTCGAGGTCAACGCCAAGCAGACCGATGCACAGGCCAAGGCCAAGATCGAAGAGATCAAGGCGCGCCTGGCCAAGGGCGAGGACTTCGCCAAGCTGGCCAAGGAGGAATCCAACGACGTCGGCTCCGCCAACAACGGCGGTGACCTGGGCTATGCCGGCCGTGGCGTCTACGATCCGGCCTTCGAGGACGCGCTCTACGGCCTGAAGGCCAAGGGCGATGTGTCGGAGCCGGTGCGTACCCAGTACGGCTGGCACCTGATCAAGCTGATGGGCGTGCAGGCGCCGGAAGTCCCGAGCTTCGCCAGCCTGAAGCCGAAGCTGGAACAGGACCTGAAGAGCCAACTGGTGGAGCAGCGCTTCGTCGACGCCACCAAGCAGCTGGAAAGCTCCGCCTACGAAGCCTCCGACCTGGCCCAACCGGCCCAGGAACTGGGCCTGAAGGTCGAGACCAGCAAGCCCTTCGGCCGCGAGGGCGGCGAGGGCGTCGCCGCCAACCGCCAGGTCGTCCAGGCTGCCTTCAGCACCGAGGTGCTGGAGGATGGCGCCAACAGTGGCGCCATCGAGCTGGATCCGGACACCGTGGTGGTGCTGCGCGTCAAGGAGCACCACAAGCCGCAGCAGCAGACCCTGGAGGAAGTGACCGCTTCCATCCGCGAAGTGCTGCAGCACCAGCATGCCGCCGATGCCGCCAAGGCACAGGGCGAAGCCCTGCTGGCAGGCCTGCGCGACGGCAAGACGCCGCTGGCCCAGGCCCAGAGCGGCCAGACCTGGAAAGTGGTGGAAGCCGCTTCCCGTGGCCAGGACGGCGTCGATCCGCAGCTGCTCCAGGAAGTGTTCCGCATGGCGCGCCCGGCCAAGGCCGAGCAACCGACCTTCGCCGGCGTGACCCTGGGCAATGGCGACTACGTGCTGATCCGCCTGAACGGCGTCAGCGAGCCGAGCGCCACCCTGAGCGACCAGGAGAAGGCCATGTATCGCCAGTTCCTCGCCTCGCGCAGCGGCCAGGAAGACTTCGCCGCCTTCCGTCGTCAACTGAGCGACAAGGCCGAGGTCGAGAAGTACTGATCCATCGGCTGTGAGAAAAGGCGGAGCAGGGTGACCTGCTCCGCCTTTTTTGTATCCGCCGCATACCGATGCCATCCCCATGTAGGAGCGCGCCCTGCGCCCTCGCCAAGATTGCTCTTCGTAGGATCGAGGGGGACGCCTAGTTCTTGCTCGCGAATGAGCCCCGCAGCGGAGTCTGTTCGCGAGCACGCTCGCTCCTACGAGAAGCCGTGCTCGTCTGCAACGGAGCGGACCTTGTCCGCGATAGCCAGAACCCCCCGGCGCGATTCGCGGATGAGATCCGCTCCTACGCTGCCCCACCCATGTCATTCCAATGTAGGAGCGCGCCCTGCGCGCGAATCGCGGGCAGGGCCCGCTCCTACAGGGTGCCTTGAAGCCCGGCATTCCCACCCGTAAGTCGATCAGCGGATAACGCCGCAGGTGTTATGCGCCCCACGGGGCCGCTACGTAGGATGGGTTGAGCGAAGCGATACCCACCGCCATAGCCGCATGGACTGCCCCATCCTTCCCGCCGTGGCGAGACTCAACCGAAGCGGTAGATATCCATCCCGAGCGCGCCCAGGGTGAAGCCAGCGTGCTCGATGTGCATGGCGGGGCCGCCGGCGCCGCGGGCGAAGTACAGCGGCAGCAGGTGTTCGTCGCTGGGGTGGTTTCGCGTTGCCGACGGCGCCTGCTGGCGATAGTCGAAAAGCGCGGCTTCGTCGTTGCTCGCCAGCTTCTCGACGATCCAGTCGCGGAAGGCCCGGGCCCAGGGTTCGACCACCTCGGGGCCGGCGTGCCAGTCCAGTTCGCCGAGGTTGTGGGTGATGCTGCCCGAGCCGATCAGCAGGATGCCTTCCTCGCGCAACTGGCGCAGGGCCTTGCCGACGTGGTCCTGCAGGCGCGGGCCGAGGCGGCTGGGCAGCGACAGCTGCAGCACCGGGATGTCCGCGGCCGGGTACATCAGGCTCAGCGGCACCCAGGCGCCGTGGTCCAGTGGCCGCTCGACGTCCAGGCTGGCCGGGATGTTCTGGCTGGCCAGCAGTTCGACGACGCGTTGGGCCAGCTCCGGGGCGCCGGGCGCGGGGTACTGGACCTCGTAGAGGGCGCGGGGGAAACCATAGAAGTCGTGCCAGGTCTCCGGCTGGGGATTGGCGGTGACGCGCAGGTCCGGCGTTTCCCAGTGCGCCGATACCACCAGGATCGCCTTCGGTCGGGGCAGTTCGCTGGCCAGGCGCTTGAGTGGCGCCGCACTGGCACCGGGTTCCAGCGCCAGCATGGGGGAGCCGTGGGATATGAACAGGGTAGGGAGCATGAAACACCTCCAGGGAATGGCGTTATGTTCCCGCTGGGATAAATCGAAATCCAGTATAGGTTTTCGACCATAACTATCCGTTAATTCGATTCCGCTAGGCTGTGTCCGAGCCGACGGTCGGGTGGAACCTGGATGGCCACTGGCCGCTCCAACCCATGACTGTTCTGGGTGGTGGCGGTTGCCGAGGTGTTTTTGCCGGCTGCGTCGCAAAGCCAACTATTCTCGGAAAAGAGCCACAGCAAGTTGCGGCCTGCGTCTCTTTGGCGGAGGAGCGGGGGCGAGGATACTGCGCGCCCCGCAGTGCAGTCGTCGTTTCCAGCGTTCGAGGTTCCATCCATGCAAGCCTTCAGGCAAGAGCTGATCCTTCGGGAAGGCGATCGTTTCGTGCTCGCCGACGGTACCGAACTCATCGTCCGCCGCATCCGTGCGGGGCGGGTGAGCCTGGGGGTGGTCGAGCAGCGCGAGCAGGCCGAACGCCATGGCTGGCTGCACTGGCCGCTGCGGCCGGCGTTGCTGCGCGGTCGCTAGCGGCAGACGCCCGGCTGGGCGATCATGGGCATCCGGCGGAGCCGCTCCGCCGATTCCGTGCAGGCAATCCGGCCTGCACCGCAGCAGGAATGGAGCCCATGCACGAAGACTTCTGGCAGGCGCGCTGGTCGCGCAACGAAATCGGTTTCCACCTCGCCGAGGTCAACCCCTACCTCGTTCGTCACTGGCCGGCGCTGGCCTTGCCGAGGGGCGCGCGCGTGCTGGTGCCGCTGTGCGGCAAGTCGCGTGACCTGGTCTGGCTGGCGGAGCAGGGCTACCGGGTTCTGGGGGTGGAGCTGGCCGAGCGTGCGGTTAAGGATTTCTTCGCCGAACAGGGCTGGCAGTCCGAAGTGGAGCAGCGGGGCGCGCTGCGCTGTTACCGGCATGGCGCCGTGGAAATCCTCCAGGGCGACTTCTTCGACCTGACGGCCGAGCACCTGGCCGATTGCCAGGCGCTCTACGACCGGGCTGCGCTCATTGCTTTGCCGCCGGACATGCGCGAGGACTACGCGCGGCACCTGTCCGCCATCCTGCCGCGGCCGCTGGATGGCCTGCTGGTCACCCTGGAATACTCTCAGGAGCAGATGTCCGGGCCGCCGTTCGCGGTGCTGGCGGATGAAGTGAGGGAGCGCTTCGCGCAGTGGCAGGTCGTGGAGCTGGAGCGCCTGGACGTGTTGGGCGAGAACTGGAAGTTCCTCGACCGCGGGGTGCAGCGCCTGGAAGAAGTGGTGTTCCGGTTGCACCGGGACTGAAAGAAGAAGGGCGGCCCTGGGGCCGCCCTTGTTTCATCAGCGCGCGTTGCGCAGCGCCTCGATGCGTTCTTCCAACGGCGGGTGGCTCATGAACAGGCCGGCGAGGCCGTGCTTGAGGCCGCCGTTGATGCCGAAGGCGGTCAGGCTGTCGGGCATGTGCACCGGCACGCCCTGCTCGGCGCGCAGGCGCTGCAGCGCGGCGATCATCGCATTGCTGCCGGCCAGGTGGGCGCCGGCGGCGTCGGCGCGGAACTCGCGGCGGCGCGAGAACCACATGACGATGATGCTGGCGAGGATGCCCAGCACCAGTTCCGCGACTATGGTCGCGATGTAGTAGGCCGGGCCGCGGCCTTCCTCGGTCTTGAACACCGCCTTGTCGACGAAGTTGCCGAAGATGCGCGCGAAGAACATGACGAAGGTGTTCACCACGCCCTGGATCAGCGCCAGGGTGACCATGTCGCCATTGGCCACGTGGCCGATCTCGTGGGCGAGCACCGCGCGCACTTCATCCGGCGAGAAGCGCTCGAGCAGGCCCTGGCTGACGGCCACCAGGGCGTCGTTGCGGTTCCAGCCGGTGGCGAAGGCGTTGGCCTCGTAGGCCGGGAAGATCCCCACCTCGGGCATCTTGATGCCGGCTTCGCGCGAGAGCTGCTCGACGGTCTGCAGCAGCCACTGCTCGTGGCGGGTGCGCGGCTGGCTGATGATTTCCGTGCCGGTGGTGGTCTTGGCCATCCACTTGGACAGGAACAGCGAGATGATCGAGCCGGCGAAGCCGAAGACGGCACAGTAGACCAGCAGCGCTTGCAGGTTGAGGTCGACGCCGTTGGCGGCCATGACCCCGTTGAAGCCGAGCAGGCTCAGGGTGATGCTGGCGACGAGCACGACCGCCAGGTTGGTGGCCAGGAACAGCAGGATGCGCATCATGGGTAAGACTTCTCCTCGCGACTTGGGCGCACGGCGCGCAGGGGCGCGCCGGTGCCCCGGGCGTGCGCGCTCCGGGGCCGGGCTGGATTATGCGGGGTATATACGGTCGGCCCCTAGGCGATTCAACGTGGGGACTATTTCAAACTATGTCTCTTTTTCCACGCCAGCACATTCGAAGAGTAGCCGGGCCAGGCGCGAGATGCGTTCGCTGTGCGCATCGGCCAGCGCGTCGCGCAGTTGCTGCGCGAGGGTGGCCTGCTGGCGCCGCACGCTGGCGGGCAGTTGCGCGTCGTCGGCGCCGTGGGGCAGGGCGCGGCTCAGGCGCAGGAAGCCTTTTTCGCTGAGCACGGCCTGGTCCAGGGCTTCGTGGCGGATGCAACTGTCGTAGCGCAGGTAGCCTTCCTCGGCCAGCCACAGCAGCGCGCCCAGGCAGGCCTGGTGACGCTTGCTGGGCAGGCCGAACTCGTCATGCTCCTCGCGGCCGATGAGGTCTTCCACGTACAGGGCGATCTTGCGCGGGAAGGCCTGGTAGAGCAGGAGCATCCCGGCGGCGGCGTCCTTGTAGAAGTCGTCGATCTGCATGTCCATGGTTACTGACGATAGCTGCCGAGGAAGTTGCCGATGCGCCCGATGGCCTGCTCCAGGTCGTCGACGCGGGGCAGGGTGACCACGCGGAAGTGGTCCGGCCACGGCCAGTTGAAGGCGGTGCCCTGGACGATCAGCAGCTTCTCCGAAAGCAGCAGGTCGAGGACGAACTTCTCGTCGTTGTGGATCGGGCAGACCTTGGGGTCGATGCGCGGGAAGGCGTAGAGCGCGCCCATGGGCTTGACGCAGCTGACCCCGGGGATGTCGTTGAGCAGCTCCCAGGCGCGGTTGCGCTGTTCCAGCAGGCGGCCGCCGGGCAGCACCAGGTCGTTGATGCTCTGGTAGCCGCCCAGGGCGGTCTGGATGGCGTGCTGGCTGGGCACGTTGGCGCACAGGCGCATGTTGGCCAGGATGTCCAGGCCCTCGATGTAGCTCTGCGCCTTGTGCTTGGGCCCGGAGATGGCGATCCAGCCGGAGCGGAAGCCGGCCACCCGGTACGCCTTGGACAGGCCGTTGAAGGTCAGGCAGAGCACGTCCGGCGCCAGGGAGGCGGTGGAGATGTGCACGGCCTCGTCGTAGAGGATCTTGTCGTAGATCTCGTCGGAGAAGATCACCAGGTTGTGCTGGCGCGCCAGTTCGACGATGTCCAGCAGCACTTCCTTCGAGTAGACCGCGCCGGTGGGGTTGTTCGGGTTGATCAGCACCAGCGCCTTGGTGTTGCTGGTGATCTTGGCCTTCATGTCGGCGATGTCCGGGAACCAGTTGGACTGTTCGTCGCACAGGTAATGCACCGGCTTGCCGCCAGCCAGCGATACCGAGGCGGTCCACAGCGGGTAGTCGGGTGCCGGGATCAGCACTTCGTCGCCGTTGTTGAGCAGCGCCTGCAGGGCCATGACGATCAGCTCGGAAACGCCGTTGCCCAGGTAGATGTCCTCGATGCCGACGCCTTCCACCTGCTTCTGCTGGTAGTACTGCATCACTGCCTTGCGCGCGCTGAACAGGCCCTTGGAGTCGCTGTAGCCCTGGGCCGTGGGCAGGTTGCGGATGACGTCCTGGAGGATTTCGTCAGGGGCTTCGAAACCGAACGGCGCCGGGTTGCCGATGTTCAGCTTGAGGATGCGATGGCCTTCCTCTTCCAGGCGTTTGGCGTGCTTGAGCACCGGCCCGCGGATGTCGTAGCAGACGTTGGCGAGCTTGTTCGATTTGCTGACCTGCATGATGTGGCGTTCCCGAAATGAAGGTTCCCGCGCTCCGGCCCTGGCTTGGCAGGCTGTAACGCGGGTGACAGACTGGCGTCTATACGAGGTGCGGAATGTCGCGCGTCCTGGCGGTGAAACTGAAAAAACGCCTGGTTGACGGAGAAACGAACGAAAAAAAGCCCATAAAAAGGCTTTTTTATCGTCGATGATCCCTTGTGCGGCAGATTCTGCATCCAACGATGACGTCACGCATCATACGTGCGGCCCGTTTCCCGCGAAAGGGCGCGGACGGGCTTTTTTCAAGCTTGCGAGGTACAGCGATGGAAAAGATCGAGAAGCCCCTGGAAAGCTGGCGCGAGGAGCTCGACGAACAGCAGTTCCACATCTGCCGCCTGGGCGGCACCGAGCGCGCCTTCACCGGCGAGTACTACGCGACCAAGACCCCCGGCATCTATCACTGCGTGTGCTGCGGCGCGGCGCTGTTCGACTCGGACGCCAAGTACGATTCCGGCAGCGGCTGGCCGAGCTACTTCCAGCCGGTGTCGAAGCAGGCCATCGCCGAGCTGGAAGACTTCAGCCACGGCATGCACCGCATCGAGGTGCGCTGCGCGGCTTGCGAAGCCCACCTGGGCCACGTGTTCCCCGACGGGCCGCGGCCGACCGGGCTGCGCTACTGCATCAACTCGGCGTCGCTGAAGCTGGTGCCGCGCGACGGGGCCTGAGTGACGCGAGGCCCGCCGGTCGCTGGCGGGCCTTTTTTCGATGGAAATAAATTGTGTGCAATTTAATTGCGAGCTATCTTGATCGCTCCCACTTTCCTGGAGTCGGTTCCATGAGCGACGCATTGCTGGATATCCCCTGCACGACCATCAAGGGCGAGCAGAAGACCCTGGCCGATTTCGGCGGCAAGGCCCTGCTGGTGGTGAACACCGCCAGCCAGTGTGGCTTCACCCCGCAGTACAAGGGCCTGGAGGCGCTGTGGGAGAAGTACCGCGACAAGGGCCTGGTGGTGCTGGGCTTCCCCTGCAACCAGTTCGGCAAGCAGGAGCCGGGCGACGAAGGCGAGATCTCGCAGTTCTGCGAGCTGAACTTCGGCGTCAGCTTCCCGCTGTTCAAGAAGATCGACGTCAACGGCGCCGGCGCCCACCCGCTCTACGTGCAGTTGAAGAAGCGCGCGCCGGGCGTGCTGGGCAGCCAGGGCATCAAGTGGAACTTCACCAAGTTCCTGGTCAGCCGCGACGGCAGCCAGGTCAAGCGCTTCGCCCCGCTGACCAAGCCGGAGGAACTCGCCGCCGAGATCGAAGCGCTGCTGCGATGAGCCGCCGGGAACCGGAACAGGCGCTGCTGCTGGACAACCAGCTGTGCTTCCGCCTGTACGCCGCCTCGCGGGCGATCATCCGCGGCTACCGGCCGATGCTCGACGCGCTTGGCCTGACCTACCCGCAGTACCTGGTGATGCTGGTGCTGTGGGAATGGCAGGACAAGCCGCCCGCGCAGCCGACCGTGAAGGCCCTGGGCGAGCGCCTGATGCTCGATTCCGGCACCCTGACGCCGCTGCTCAAGCGCCTGGAGCAGCTCGGCCTGGTGCAGCGCCGGCGGGCGCGGCAGGACGAGCGCGAGGTGCACCTGGGCCTGAGCGGGGAGGGCATCGCCTTGCGCGAGAAGGTGGCGCCGCTGCGCGAGGCGCTGCTGTGTGCCAGCGGCCTGGACCTCAATGCGATGGATGAGCTGCGCGGACGCCTGGACGACCTGCTCGGGCAACTGCTGGCGCTGGAGCCGTAAGGCGCCGCCGGCCTCAGGCATCCAGCCGGGGCTGCGCCCAGCGCTCCAGCATCGCCGCCATCTCGTCGCGGTGGAAGGGCTTGGCCAGGTAGTCGTCCATGCCGGCCAGGCGGCAGCGCTCGCGCTCGTCGGGCAAGGCGTTGGCGGTCAGGGCGATCACCGGCAGATCCTTCCAGCGCGGCGCCTGGCGAATCCGGCGGGTCGCCTCGTAGCCGTCCATCACCGGCATGTTGCAGTCCATCAGCACGAGCTCGAAGTCTTCCTCGGCCAGGGCATCCAGGGCCTCCTGGCCATCCGCGGCGACCCTCACCCGGCAGCCGAGCTTCTGCAGCAGGCCCCTGGCCACCAGTTGGTTGACCGGGTTGTCTTCCACCAGCAGCACGCGCGCGGCGAACTGCTCCGGGGCCTCGCCCGGCAACTGACGCTGGGCCGGTGTGGCCGGGCGGCGGAGGGCCTGCTGCAGGGCCTGGTGCAGGGTGGCGCGGCTGAGCGGGCGGGCCAGCTGGCGCAGGGGCGCCAACTGCTGCGCCAGTTCGGCTTCGACGAAGCTGCCGTAGGCGGTGACCAGCAGCACCGGGCGGTCCTTGAGATGTTGGCGCAGGCCGACCAGGCAGTCCGGGCAGTCGGACAGCAACACGTCCAGCTCCACGCCCAGCAGGCTGGCGTCGGTGTCCAGGCGCCGGTAGTCCAGGCCCCAGCGCGGCAGCCAGGTCTGCAGCAGTTCGGCCAGGCCGCTGCCGGCCGGGCACTGCGCCACCACCTTGCCGCTCAACGGCTCCAGCGTTTGCGCGGGGCCCAGGGCGTGTAGCGGCAGGGTCGCGGCGAACTCGCTGCCCAGGCCCGGTTGCGAGCTGACGCTCAGTTCGCCTTGCATGGCCTCGCACAGCTTGCGCGTCAGAGCCAGGCCCAGGCCGGTGCCGCCGAACTGGCGGGTGATGCCGGCGTCGGCCTGGGTGAAGGGCTGGAAGATGCGCTGCAGGGCGTCGGCGGCGATGCCGATGCCGGTGTCGCGGACGCTGATGCGCACGCCGTCCTCCCAGGGTTCGACGCGCAGGTCGACGCGGCCCAGGCGGGTGAACTTGAGGGCGTTGGACAGCAGGTTGCTGACGATCTGCCGCACCCGCGTCGGGTCGCCTTCCAGCTGTGCAGGCAAGTCGGGGCTGACCAGGCAGGTCAGCTCCACCGCCGGGGCGGCGTTCTGTGACAGCAGGCTGGCGGTGTCCTCCACCAGGGTGGCGAGGTCGAAGGGGATTTTCTCCAGCTCCAGTTGGCCGGACTCGAACTTGGACAGGTCGAGCACGTCGTTGAGCAGGTCCACCAGCACCTTGCCCGAGTCGTGGGCGATGGACAGCTGCTGGCGCTGTTCCGGGCTCAGCGGGCCGTCCAGGGCCAGGCCGAGCATGCCCAGCAGGCCGTTGAGCGGGGTGCGGATCTCGTGGCTCATGTTGGCCAGGAAGGTGGCGCGGGCCTGGGCCATGTCCAGGGCGTTGAGGCGGGCGCGCTCCAGTTGCTGGTTGGACTGCGTCAGGCGGGCGTTGGCCGCCTTCAGCTCGGCGGTGCGCGCCGCCACTATGTTCTCCAACTCGGCCAGGTAGCGGGTCAGGCGGTCCTCGGCCTCGCGGCGCTGTTCCATCTCCACGGCGATGTGGCTGAGCTGGCGGTTGGTCACCTCCACCAGCACGCCGATCTCGTCGCGCTCGTGGCCGCTGGGGCAGGGCAGGCGCAGGCGTGTGGGCGAGCGTGGGTCGTGGCGGGCGAGCACTTCGATCAGGCTCACCAGTGGCTTGGTCAGCAGGCCGTAGAACAGCACCAGGAGGATCAGCGACAGCAGCAGGCTGCGGACGAAGCCGGAGATCAGCGTCATGCCGGCGCGGCGCAGGAAGTCGTTGCCGAAGACGAAGGTGTCGATCTCCAGGCGCAGCACGCCGAGGGATTCCTTGGGTTGGTGCTCTATATACAGCGGCTCCTCGTAGACGCGCATGTGCCCGAAGAGGAAGTCGCTGAGCGGGCGCAGGCGGCTTTCCGCCGGCGGCCGGCCGGCGCTGGCCAGGGCCACGTCGGCGCTGTCGATGATTTCCGCGCGAATCACCGCCGGCGAGCGCAGCAGGCCCACCACCAGTTCCTGGGCCAGTTCGGCGTCGATGTTGTAGGCGATGCGCGCCGCCGGGTTGTGGCTGACGTCCAGCAGGGCGCGTACTTCGCGGTTGATGGAGGCGTCCTGGCTGGCATAATCGACGCCCACCTGGATGAGGCTGAGCAGGGTGCCGAGGATGAAGGCGACCAGCACCGTCAGGCTGGCCTGCTTGAACGAGAGGCGATGGGTGAGCGCAATATCCATGAGGTGCGGTACTTCGCCTCGAGAATGCTTTCCAGGCGCGTAGCATAGCCCAAGCCGGCAGGCTGTCGGCAGAGGCGATGCCATCCATGTGACATGACCGAACCTCAGCCTCCGTACGCTGAAGATCCCTGGGAGAAAGCCGTGGATTCCCGTCTGAATGATTTCCTGGCCCGCGCCGAAAGCGTGCTGGCCCGGCTGGAGCCGTTGCTCCCGGCGCTGCGCGAGCCCATCGACTGGCAGCGCTGCCTGGCCGCCCGCTGGCACCGCGATGGCCGCAGCGGCTACCTGCAGGCGCTGCAGGTGAGCCTCGACCTGCGCCTGGACGACCTGCTCGGCGTCGACAAGCAGCGCGAACAACTGGCCCGCAACACCCGCCAGTTCGTCGCCGGCAGGCCGGCCAACCACGCCTTGCTGTGGGGCGCTCGCGGCACCGGCAAGTCCTCGCTGGTGCGCGCGCTGCTGGCCGAGCTGGCCGGCGACGGCCTGCGCCTGATCGAGATCGAGCGCGACCACCTGGCCGACCTGCCGCGGGTGGTGGAGCAGTTGCACGGCCTGCCGCAGCGCTTCGTGCTGTTCTGCGACGACCTCTCGTTCGACGCCGGCGAGGGCGACTACCGGGTGCTCAAGAGCGTGCTCGACGGCTCGCTGGAGCAGGCTCCGGACAACGTCCTGCTGTACGCCACCTCGAACCGCCGCCACCTGGTCTCGGAGAAGCAGAGCGACAACGAGAACTGGAAGATGGTCGACGGCGAGCTGCACCCCAGCGAGGCGGTGGAGGACAAGATTGCCCTGTCCGACCGTTTCGGCCTGTGGCTGTCGTTCTACCCCTTCACCCAGGAGCACTTCCTGGACGTGGTGCGGCACTGGGTGGAAGTGCTGGCCGGCCGTTCGGGGCTGGCCTTCACCTGGGACGAGCCGTTGGAGAAGGAAGCCATCCGCTGGGCCCTCGGCCGCGGCAACCGCAACGGCCGCTGCGCCTATCAATTCGCCCGCCAGTGGGTGGGCCGTCAATTGCTCGAAGGAGAAGAACCATGATCGACCTGCAACAGACCGGCGCCGGGCTGGGTGGCTACGCGCTGCTGGCGGCGCAGGCCGAAGCGCTGTTCGCCGACGAGCGCGACTTCATCGCCAACGCCTCGCAGTTCGCCGCCTTGCTGTTCCACGAACTGGGCGACCTGAACTGGGCCGGTTTCTACCTGAACAAGGACGAGGAACTGGTGCTGGGCCCGTTCCAGGGCAAGGTGGCCTGCGTGCGTATTCCCTTCGCCAAGGGTGTGTGCGGCGCCGCGGCGCGCACCCGCCAGACGCAGCGGGTGGAAGACGTGCACGCCTTCCCCGGGCACATCGCCTGCGACAGTGCCTCCTACAGCGAGCTGGTGGTGCCGCTGGTCAAGGACGGCCGGCTGATCGGCGTGCTCGATCTGGACAGCCCGAGCATCGGCCGCTTCAGCGCCGAGGACCAGGCCGGCATCGAGCGCCTGGCCGAGATCTTCCTGCGCCTGACCGATTGCTGAGGCACGAATTGTAGGAGCGGGCCCTGCCCGCGAAATCGCGCGCAGGGCGCGCTCCTACAAGGGAATGGCGCGGGTGGGGCGGCGTAGGAGCGGATCTCATCCGCGAACCGCGCCGATACCTCCGGCTATCGCGGACAAGGTCCACTCCTACGGGGGATGTACGCCGTGCTCCGACCGACGGCGTCTTTCTATTCAGGCCGGCGCCTGGGCGATGCGTGTGCGAATCTTCTCGACGACCCGCTGTTCACCCTCGAGAACCGCTTGCAGGGCAGGGCGCTGCAGCATGCGCTGGAAGTGCGCGGCCAGACGCGGCCAGCGCCCGGCATCCAATACTTCCCCGCCGTGGCGCATGTTCACCAGTTGGCTGGCCACGGCGATGTCCGCCAGGCTGAAGCGGTCGTCGACGAAATACTCGGCTCCGCCCAGGCAGCCTTCCAGGTAGTCGAAGTGCGGCGGCAGTTTCTCCTGCAGCGCGGCCTCTACCGCCGCCTCGTCGCACGGCTTGCCCAGCAGCGGCTTGAGCAGGCGGTTGCGGAACACGGTGAAGGTGGCCAGGGGCGCCACTTCGTAGTCGGCGTATTTTTCCAGCCAGTTGATCCGCGCGCGGGCCAGGGCGTTGCCGCCGCACAGGGGCGTGGCCTGGGGATCGCGGTCGTCCAGGTAGTGGCAGATGACGCTGGAGTCGGCCAGGGTGACGTCGCCGTCGCGCAGGGCGGGGATGCGCCGCAGCGGGTTGAGGTCGGCGTACCAGTCCGGCTGGTTGAACGGGTCGACGTTCTCCAGTTGGTAGTCCAGGCCCTTCTCCGCCAGGCACAGGCGGGCCTTGCGGACGAAGGGGGATAGGGCGGCGCCGTAGAGGGTCAGGCTCATGCAGGTCTCCTCAGTCGTAGAGATTCTTCTTCTTCCAGATGTCGTCTTCGTCCAGCGCCTTCAGGCCTTCGGTCAGCTCGGTGTTCTCCTCGGCGGAGGGCTTGCTGCTTTCCAGGACCAGGGCGTTGGCGCGTTCGAGCTGTTGTTCCAGTTGCTTCAACTGGGCCTGGTAGCGGCCGAGGTCGGCCTGCTTCTGCAGGTACTGCACGCCGCGCTCGAAGGCCAGGCGGGCCTGGCGGGGCTGGTTCTGCTGCAGCGCCTGCTGGCCGATGTTGGTGAAGAACTCTATATGCAGCTGGGTGAGCAGGTGGCGGATTTCCTTCAGCCAGCGCTGGGCGTCGTTGCGCGGCAGCAGGCCATCCTGGGCGAAGCGGTTGATCTGGGCGTGCAGGCCCTCGAAAAGGAAGCGGACTTCCTTGGCCTTGGCTTCGGTGAGGATCAGTTGCGGGGCGTTGCGCACTTCCATGGCGCTGCCCTGGCCCACCAGGCGGTTGAGTTCGGCGACGCGCTCGGCGACCTGGGGCGTCTTCTCCAGCTTGAGCAGGCGCTCGCCCAGGCTGAGTTCGAAACGGCTGAGCAGCAGCTTGAGGTCCGCGGAGATGAACTGACCGGGCAGGCTCTCGGCGATGGCGCCGCAGCGGCGGAAGCGATCCTGCAGGTCGGCCTTCTCCCGGGCCTTCTCCAGCTTGCGGTTTTCCAACTGCTGGTTGATGAAGACGATGGCGATCAGAATGACGATGCCGGCGACGACCAGGGCGGTGATGACGAGTGGCGACACCTTGGAAACTCCCTGAAGGATTTTTCCCGAGTGTAATGGCTCGCTGACACCGGTCATAGCGGCGGCGCAAAATTTGACCAGAAGTCTTTGATTTAAAAAATTTTTTCTGGAAGGGTTGACGCCCCTCCAAAGGCTCCATAGAATGCGCGCCACTTCGACGCGAAAGCCGAAAGGCAGAGCGAAGAAGCCGGAAAGAATGTTGTAAGTTCCGGGCCGCGTCCCCTTCGTCTAGTGGCCTAGGACACCGCCCTTTCACGGCGGTAACAGGGGTTCGAGTCCCCTAGGGGACGCCATTGCGGGAATAGCTCAGTTGGTAGAGCACGACCTTGCCAAGGTCGGGGTCGCGAGTTCGAGTCTCGTTTCCCGCTCCAAATTCTCGGTCATCGCCCCGGCGGTGAACGGAAAGCGAAATGGCGTTACCCTCCGGCCGAAAGCTGGAGGTTGCAACAAGTTGATGCGGGAATAGCTCAGTTGGTAGAGCACGACCTTGCCAAGGTCGGGGTCGCGAGTTCGAGTCTCGTTTCCCGCTCCAATCCGGATCGCCCCTCGCGGTGATCCACACAAAAAGGCTGCCTCAGGGCAGCCTTTTTGCGTTTCCGCCCCCTCGCTTATCCGCAGGCGCCGGCTCGCTGCCCCGCGTTTCCCGCTCCAGCGCCTGGCGCAGGCTGGGCATGGCCGGTTGCGCGAGGTCGTCCAGGCGCCAGGCTCCCCCACGCCTGACCAGGCGCAGCAGCACGCCGCGGCGCCACTGCTCGTGCACCAGGATCACCCTGGCCGTGGCCCGGCCCTCGCCGGCCAGGTTGACGTGCAGTTGCTCCAGCTCCAGGCCTGGCGAACGCCGGCAGACGCAGAGCGGGTCGTTCTCCAGCAGCCCCGCGCCTTCATGGCGGGCTGCGCGGTAGGCCTTCAACGCCCGTGCCAGCGCGGGGCTCAGCCAGCGCCGGGCGCGCGCCTCGCCGATATCGCCGGAGAGCGCTCCGGGGCCTTCGTCGCCATACAGCCGGCGCACGAAGCTTTCCACCTCGACCTTCGCCGTTCGCTGCCCGCCCTGGCTCTGGCCCTGGCTGCTGGGCGCCAGGCTCGCCAGCAGCACCAGCAACAGGGCGAGGATGCTGCCCGAGCGTAGCCGCAGCCCTCCATGGCTGGTGGTCATCGGTGGGAGATGCGGCATGGGGAGGTCCTGAGATAACGCCTTGGCGAAGTATTCCCGCCAGCTTGGCAAGGCTTGCCCGGCCGGTGGAATAAGGCGCAGGCGCGGGCGCCGGTGAGACGTTTCCTCGCCCCCCGGCAATGCCGGCGCCGGGCAGCGAATTCGGATTGCCCTTATTTGGTCCGCCGGGGGGATTTGCTCTGATAGCGCCGGCTTCCCCGGCGCGCATCGGCGCCTGGGCAGCATTGCAGGGACCGTGTGGCCGCAATGCCTGGCACGGGTCGATGGATATTCTCCGAGTAGTTCTTCATATGTATGACGATTTCATTGGGCGGCTCCTGGAGACGCTCGTCCGCCGCTTCGGCCTGGCGCCGGAAAATGCCGGGAAGCTCCTGGGCCTGCTGGCTCACCTGGTGCTCGACGAGCAGCGCGGCGGCTGGACCGGTTTCGTCCAGCACCTGCGCCGGCAGGGACTGGGCGCCTGGCTGCAGGGCGGCCCCCATGCGCAGGCGCCCGACCGCGCCCAGCTGGAGCAGGTGTTCGACGCCGGCACGCTGGGCCGCTTCGCCCGGCACCTGGGGCTGTCCGACGAGGGGCTGGAAGAGGCGGTCGCCGCCTGCCTGCCGGAGCTGCTGGCCGGACTCGACGCTGCCGGTGGCGCGGCGCAGGCCGGGGCCGAGGGGCTGACGGTGCTGATGGCCGACACCGCCGAATTGTTGCCGGCGCTGCGGCCGGAGGCGATCAGCGAGCCGGCCGGGCCGCGGCCGGGTGCGAAGCGGGGGCTGGCGCCCTGGCTGGGCGCGCTGCTGGTGCTGTCGTTGCTCACCATGGTGCTGTCGTTTCGCCATTGCTCGTCCACGCCCGTGGCCCAGGCGCGGGTGGCGGCAGCCGTGGAGGTGGTCCCGCAGCCCGAGGCCAGCCCGGTGGTGGAGGCGCCGCGCTTCATGCTCGAACTGCGCGAGGGCAAGGTCCGCATCAATGGCCAGCTCACCAGCATCGACGAGCGCGCGGCGCTGCTGGGGCGGCTGAAGGAGGTCTTCGGCGCGGAGCGCCTGCGGGGCGACATCTTGGTCAAGCGGCAAACCAGCCCCGCGGCCTGGCTCGACGGCCTGCTGGAGCTGCTGCCGGAACTGAAGGTCGAGGGGCTCAAGCTGGGCTTCAACGGCGAGCGCATCCGCATGGATTCCACCGCGCTGAGCCAGGGGCAGCGCATCGAGCTGTCGCAGAAATTGCGCGAGACCTTCGGCGGCTTCGAATTCCTGGGGCTGTGGAACCGCACCCTGGCCGCCCTCAACGGCCTGCCGCCGGGCTCCGGCGCCCGGCAACTGGCCGATGCCCTGACCCAGTTGGGGATTCGCTTCGACAACCGCTCGAGCACCATCAGCCGCGACAGCGACGAGGTGCTGGCCGAAGCCGCCGAAGCCATCCGCCAGGCGCCGCCGGGCACCCTCGTGGAAGTGGGCGGACACACCGACGACAGCGACGATTCGCAAAGCAGCCAGCAGGCCTCCCGCGTTCGGGCCGAGGCCGTGGTGGCGCGCCTGGTGGAACTGGGCGTGGCGCCCGACCGTCTGCAGGCCAAGGGCTACGGGCGCAGCCAGCCGCTCTTCAGCAACGCCACCGAGGCGGGCAGGGCGCGCAACCAGCGCATCGAGTTCAACGTGCTGGAGTGAGCCGGCCCTTGCCCTGGCGCGCCAGGCTCAGCGCACGGCGCGCAGGGCCTGGCCCTGGGGCTGCCGGACCAGGCCGAACAGGTCCTTCGGGTCCTGCGGCCGCGGCACCAGTTCGATGTCGCGGCCGATGCCGCGTTCGCGCGCCGCGTCGTGCAGCCAGCGCAGGGCGGAGAAGTCTTCCAGGGCGAAGCCCACCGAGTCGAATACGGTGATCTGCTCGGCGTTCTGCCGGCCCTCGGCGGCGCCGGCGAGGATGCGTTGGAACTCGATCACCGGGAAATCCGCCGGCATCTGCTGGATGTCGCCCTCGACGCGGGTCTGCGGTTCGAACTCGACTATCACCCGCGCGCGCTCCAGCACTTCGGCCTGCAGCTCGGTCTTGCCCGGGCAGTCGCCGCCCACGGCGTTGATGTGCATGCCCGGTTCGAGCATGTCGGCAGTGAGGATGGTGGCGTTGGTCTTGTCGGCGGTGACCGTGGTGACGATATCGGCGCCGCGCACCGCTTCACGCACCGAGCTGGCGACCACCAATTTCAGGCCGGGGAGGCCGGCGAGGTTGCGCTGCAGCTTGGCGGTGGCCGCCGGGTCGATGTCGAACAGGCGGATTTCCTCGATGCCCAGCAGCTCGTGGAAGGCGATGGCCTGGAACTCGCTCTGCGCGCCGTTGCCGATCAGCGCCATGCTTCGGGCATCGGGGCGGGCCAGGCAGCCGGCGAACAGCGCCGAGGTGGCGGCGGTGCGCACGGCGGTGGTCAGCGTCAGTTCGCCGAGCAGCAGCGGGTAGCCGGTGTCCACCGTGGCCAGCACGCCGAAGGCCATTACCGTGGGCAGGTCGACGCGATGGTTCTTCGGGTGGCCGTTGACGTACTTGAAGGCATACAGCTTGCCGTCGTCGGCGGGCATCAGTTCGATCACGCCGAGGGCGGAGTGGTTGGCGACGCGGGCGCACTTGGTGAATTCATCCCAGCGTCGGTAATCGGCCTCGATGTAGCCGGCCATGGCGCGGATGGCCGCGCCCGGGCCGATCTCGCCGAGCAGTCGGCCAACGTCCTGCACATCCAGATAACGGGTCATGCTGCCTTCCTCCTGAGTGGGAGCGCCGCGCGTTCATCGGGCGCCTGGGGTCAGTCTATGCCGCTGGCCGGGAATAACTGTGCTTTCTGACTGCATGGGCTAGGCTTCTGCGCAAAGACAGACTCAGGGTAAGAGGAATGAAGAAAAGAAATTCCAGCGTGGCCGATCTGGATGCCACCGACCTGGCGATGCTGCGCCTGTTGCAGGACGACGCCAGCCTGTCCAACGCCGAACTGAGCGAGCGCCTGGCGCTGAGCGTCACGCCCTGCTGGCGGCGGCGCAAGCGCCTGGAGGAGGAGGGCTACATCCGCGACTACCAGGCCAACCTCGACCGCCGGCGCCTGGGCCTGGACATCCTGGCCTTCGTCCACGTGCGCTTCGCCGCCCACTCCGACGACGCCTCGGACCGCTTCGAGGCGACCGTGCGCGACCTGCCGGAGGTGTTGGCCTGCCACAAGATCACCGGCGATGCGGACTTCCTTCTGCAGGTGCTGGAGAAGGACCTGGACGCTTATGCGGAATTCGTCGAGAAGGTGCTGCGCAAACAGCCGGGCATCGCGTCGATCCAGTCGACCCTGGCGCTGCGGGAGATCAAGGATTGCCACCGGATACGGGTGCCGGAGGAGGGGTGATTGTCTTGCGGGGCTTTTCGTAGGATCGAGGGGGGCGCCCTCTCCCCAACCCTCTCCCTGAAGGGAGAGGGGGCTGTCCCGAGCCGACTGAAAACGCCGCATGATCCTGAAACCACGGTTGCCCCTGTAGGAGCGAGCTTGCTCGCGAACAGACCCCGCTGCGGGGGCTCATTCGCGAGCAAGCTCGCTCCTACGAAGAGCACCTCGGCGCGGTCTGTAAGACAGTCGCTAGGGCCAGCGCAAGCGCTGTACGCGGGAATGACGAGGTGTGAGGACGACGCTTGAGTTCAACGCCGCATGATCCTGAAACCACGGTTGCCCCTGTAGGAGCGAGCTTGCTCGCGAACAGACTCCGCTGCGGGGCTCATTCGCGAGCAAGCTCGCTCCTACGCAGAGCACCTCGGCGCGGCCTGTAAGACAGTTGCTCGGACCAGCGCAAGCGCTGTCCGCGGGAATGACGAGGTGTGAGGACGACGCTTGAGTTCAACGCCGCATGATCCTGAAACCACGGTTGCCCCTGTAGGAGCGAGCTTGCTCGCGAACAGACTCCGCTGCGGGGCTCATTCGCGAGCAAGCTCGCTCCTACGAAGAGCACCTCGGCGCGGCCTGTAAGACAGTTGCTCGGACCAGCGCAAGCGCTGTCCGCGGGAATGACGAGGTGTGAGGACGACGCTTGAGTTCAACGCCGCATGATCCTGAAACCACGGTTGCCCCTGTAGGAGCGAGCTTGCTCGCGAACAGACTCCGCTGCGGGGGCTCATTCGCGAGCAAGCTCGCTCCTACGAAGAGCACCTCGGCGCGGCCTGTAAGACAGTCGCTCGGGCCAGCGCAAGCGCTGTTCTGAGCCGACTGAAAACGCCGCATGATCCTGAAACCACGGCTGCCCCTGTAGGAGCGAGCTTGCTCGCGAACAGACTCCGCTGCGGGGGCTCATTCGCGAGCAAGCTCGCTCCTACGAAGAGCACCTCGGCGCGGCCTGTAAGACAGTCGCTAGGGCCAGCGCAAGCGCTGTCCGCGGGAATGACGAGGTGCGAGGACGACGCTTGAGTTCAACGCCGCTCAGGACAGCCCCCTCTCCCGCTTGCGGGAGAGGGTTGGGGTGAGGGTGCTCTTAATGCTTCGGCGCATCTCCCGGCAGCGCCAGCAAAGCCTTTTCCTTGTTCCAGTCGAAGGGCTCGCCGTTTTCCTCGGCGGCGAAGCGGCGTTCGTCCAGTTGCTGGTACAGGTCGATCTCTTCGTCGGGCATGAAGTGCAGGCAGTCGCCGCCGAAGAACCACAGCAGGTCGCGCGGCACCAGGTGGGCGATCTGCGGGTAGCGGTGGAAGGTCTGGGAAATCAGGTCCTGGCCCAGGTACTGGGCGCCCACCGGGTCGCGCGGCAGTTCCTGCAGCAGTTCGTCGAAGCGTTCGAGGAACAGGCCGTGGTTCTCCTCCGGGACCTGCTCGGCTTCGCCCAGGGCGCCGAGGATCATGCGCAGGTGCTGCAGCAGGGCGAGGTGGTGGTCAAGGTAGGCGCTGGCCATGGTGGGGTCCTCTGCGGAAACGGCTGAAACGGGGGCGGAGTATATAGGGGTTTCACCGGCCCCGCCGCGCGGCGCCGTTCAACGGAGCGGCCGCGACTGTGTCTGCCGGCGCTGGTTGTCGATCATCCGCCGCTGCATGTCGAGCTGCTGCTGTTGCTGCTGCAGGCGGAACTGCTGCAGGTCGGTGCGCTGGCGCTCGATGGTCTGGTCCTGCAGGCGCTGTTGCTGGCGCTGGCGCTCCAGGGACTGCTGCTGGTCCTTGAGCTGTTGCTGCTTGAGCTGCAGGCGCTGGTCCTCGTATTGCAGGCGCTGGTCCTGCTGCTGCGCGCGGCGTTGTTCGGCCTGGCGCTGCAGGCTGTCGATCTGCTGCTGTTGCGGGTCCAGGTCGACCAGCGGCGCCGGTGGCGGGCTGTTGCGGCTCGGGTAGAGCCAGGAGTCGGCCTGCGCCGTGGTTGCCAGGGCCAGGCCGACGAGGAGGATGGGCAGGATGCGCATGGGCGTTCTCCCGGTTGCCTTTGCCTGCCAGTGTGCACCCATCCGCCGGCACTGGCAGCCCCCGGGGCGAAAACGCCAAGGGCGCCGTGTCGGCGCCCTTGGCGTACTGCTCCCTTCATGGGGTAGGGAAGGGTTCTGGGTGGTCAGACCTTGCCGGGCTGGCCGAGTTCCTCCTTGGCGAAGTCGTCGACGTCGATCACCTGGCGCCGGGCCTTCTCCGCGGCGTGCAGCTGCTGGCCCTGCTCCTCGTCCAGCACCCGCGCGGCCACCGCGGCGTCGATCGGCGACTGGCCGGGCGCCGGGCGCACCTTGCCTTCCTTGATTGCCTTGTGCAGCTGTTTCTGCAGGGGCGCCACCTCGCGCAGGGCGGTGAGGGCGCGTTCCAGGTCGGCCAGCGGGTCGTCTTGCGCCGTGGGCAGGAAGGCGCCGTAGAGGATCGCCTGCAGCGCCGGGTCGTCCAGCGGGCGGCCGAGGATGCCGGCGATCTCCGCGTCCAGCGCGTCGCTCGGGCCCTTGTGGCGGCGGCCCAGGGGGAACACCAGGAGCTTGAGCAGGCAGCCGACGCAGCGGTTGGGGAAGTTCTCCAGCAGGGCGGCCAGGGCCTCCTCGGTCTTCGCCAGGTTCTCCTCCAGGGCCCAGCGCAGCAGCGGTTGCAGGTGCTCGGCATGGTTCAGGTCGTGGTAGCGCTTGAGCGCCGCCGAGGCCAGGTAGAGGTGGCTGAGGGCATCGCCCAGGCGCGCCGAGAGGCGTTCCTTGCGCTTCAGCTCGCCGCCCAGCAGCATCATGCTGAAGTCGGCGAGCATGGCGAAGCTGGCTGCCAGGCGGTTCACCGCGCGGAAGTAGGGGCGCGTCAGGCGGTCGCCGGGCACGTGGTCGAAGCGGCCGAAGCCCAGGCCCAGCAGCAGGCTGCTGGCGGCGTTGCTCACCGCGAAGCCGATGTGCCGCAGCAGCAGGCGGTCGAACTCGTGGGCGGCGTGGGCCTGGTCTTCCTGCTGGGCCAGGGCCATCTCCCTGAGCACGAAGGGATGGCAGCGGATGGCGCCCTGGCCGAAGATCATCAGGTTGCGCGAGAGGATGTTGGCGCCTTCCACGGTGATGAAGATCGGCGCCGTCTGCCAGGCGCGGCCCAGGTAGTTGCGCGGGCCGAGGATGATGCCCTTGCCGCCGTGGATGTCCATGGCGTGGCTGATGCATTCGCGGCCGCGCTCGGTCAGGTGGTACTTGAGGATGGCCGACAGGACCGAGGGCTTCTCGCCCAGGTCCACCGCGTGGGCGGTGAGGATGCGCGCGCAGTCCATCATCCAGGCGTTGCCGCCGATGCGCCCGAGGGCTTCCTGGATGCCTTCGAAGGCGCCGATGGGCACGTTGAACTGCTCGCGGATCTGCGCATAGCGCCCGCTGCTGTAGCTGCAGCCCTTGGCCGCGCTGGTGCCCACCGCCGGCAGGGAGATGGAACGGCCCACCGACAGGCAGTTCATCAGCATCATCCAGCCTTTGCCGATCATGGCCTGGCCGCCGATGATGCAGTCCAGCGGCAGGAACACGTCCTTGCCCGAGTTCGGCCCGTTCATGAAGGCCGCGCCCAGCGGCACGTGGCGCCGGCCGATCTCCACCCCGGGAGTGTCGGTGGGCACCAGGGCCAGGGTGATGCCCAGGTCTTCCTCGCCGCCCAGCAGGTGGTCCGGGTCGTGGCACTTGAAGGCCAGGCCGAGCAGGGTGGCCACCGGGCCCAGGGTGATGTAGCGCTTCTCCCAGGTCAGGCGCAGGCCGAGCACTTCCTCGCCCTGCCACTGGCCCTTGCAGACGATGCCGATGTCGGTCATGCCGCCGGCGTCGGAGCCGGCCTGCGGGCTGGTCAGGCCGAAGCAGGGGATTTCCTCGCCGCGCGCCAGGCCCGGCAGGTAGCGCTGGCGCTGCTCGTCGGTGCCGTAGTGCAGCAGCAGCTCGGCCGGGCCCAGGGAGTTGGGCACCATCACGGTGGAGGCCAGGTCGCCGCTGCGGCTGGCCAGCTTCATCACCACCTGGGAGTGGGCGAAGGCGGAGAAGCCCTTGCCGCCGTATTCCCTGGGGATGATCAGGCCGAAGAAGCCCTGTTCCTTGATAAAGGCCCAGGCTTCCTCCGGCAGGTCCATGCGCCGGGAAATGTCCCAGTCGTTGACCATGGCGCAGAGCTGTTCGGTGGGGCCGTCGATGAAGGCCTGCTCCTCCTCGGTGAGCTGAGGCGCCGGGGCGCCCAGCAGCTTGCTCCAGTCCGGGCGGCCGCTGAACAGGTCGCCGTCCCACCACACGGTGCCGGCCTCGATGGCCTCGCGCTCGGTGTCGGACATCGGCGGCAGCACCTGCTTGAACCAGGCGTACAACGGGCCGCTGAACAGCTTGCGGCGCAGGTCGGGCAGGGCCAGGGCGGCGGCCACCGCCAGCCAGGGCAGCCAGAGCAGGATCATCCAGCCGTGGGCGCGGCTGAACAGGCCCATGAAGATGAGATAGACGGCGACTATCCCCAGCGCCGGAGCCGGCGCCACGCGCCGGTGGGCCAGCCAGGCGACGCCGAGCACGAGAACGATCAACCAGAGCAGCGACATGCATTTTCCTCCATGACGAACGACGGGGCGATCCCTCACAGCTTAGCCGGGTGTTGGCGCCTTCCTCGGCGAGCTTGGCCGGATCGTCCTCCACGGTGCGCGGACGGGCTGTTTAGACTGGCCGGAACCGTGAAGGAGATTCCCCCATGCAGGCTTACCTCGAACCCGGCCGCTACCTGGATAGTGACCACTCCGCGGTGATCGAGTTCGCCCAACGGCACCGTGGCGCCTCGCCGCAGCCGCGCGAGCAGGCGGTGGCGCTGTACTACGCGGTGCGCGACGGCATCCGCTACAACCCCTACGTGTTCAGCCTCGATGCGCAGACGCTCAAGGCCAGCCACGCGCTGCAGGCCGGGCAGTCCTACTGCGTGCCCAAGGCCGCGCTGCTGGCGGCCTGCGCCCGGCATTGCGGCATCCCCGCGCGCATCGGCCTGGCCGACGTGAAGAACCACCTGGCCAGCGGGCGCATGGTGGAGATGCTGCGCAGCGAGGTGTTCGCCATGCACGGCTACACCGAGCTGTTCCTCGACGGCCGCTGGGTCAAGGCCACGCCGGCCTTCAACCGCGAGCTGTGCGAGGCCTTCGGCGTGCTGCCGCTGGAATTCGACGGGCGCGAGGACAGCGTCTTCCACGAATTCGACCAGGGCGGCCGGCGGCACATGGAGTACCTGTGCGACCACGGCCAGTTCGCCGACGTCCCCGAGGACCTGTTCTTCGGCCACCTGCGGGCCTGCTACCCGCACCTGTTCGACGCCGGCCCCACGCCGCTGTCCGGCGACATGCAGGCCGAAGCGCCGAAGCATGAAGGCAATCGATAGTCATCATCAGTCCGCATGCCTTTCTTCTTGCCGCGCCGACCGGTAGGGTGCTCGCATTCACCGGCCGACCTGCCGCGGCCGCGTTCACCCGCCAAACAAGAAGAGGCTGCACGCCATGCTGAAAATCTGGGGCCGCAAGAATTCCTCCAACGTGCGCAAGGCGCTGTGGTGCGCCGAGGAGGCCGCGGTGGCCTACCAGCGCATCGACGCCGGCGGCGCCTTCGGCGTGGTGAACGAGCCGGCCTACCGCGCGCTCAACCCCAACGGCGTGGTGCCGACCCTCGAGGATGGCGACTTCGTGCTCTGGGAATCCAACGCCATCGTCCGCTACCTGGCGGCGAAGTACGCGCCCGACAGCCTCTATCCGCAGGACTTGCAGCGGCGCGCCAGCGCCGAGAAGTGGATGGACTGGACCACCTCGACCTTCGCCGGGCCCTTCCGCACGGTGTTCTGGGGTACCCTGCGCACCCCGCCGGAGCAGCGTGACCAGGCCGCCATCGACGCCGGCATCGAGGCCTGCGTGACGGCCCTGGCGGTGCCCGAGCAGGCCCTGGCGCGCCAGCCATACTTGTCCGGCGAGCGCTTCGGCATGGGCGACATCCCCCTGGGCAGCTTCATCTATGCCTGGTTCGAGATGCCCATCCAGCGCCCGCCGATGCCGCACCTGGAAGCCTGGTACACCCGCCTGCGCGAGCGTCCGGCCTACCGCAGCGCGGTGATGACCGCGCTGACCTGAACCGCCCGCGGCGCCGGCGAAGGTTGCATTTGCCGGCGCGGGCCCTTATCTAGCTGTTCCATTTTCACGCGCCGCCCAGCCACGGGAAATTCCATGAGTTCCGCGCTTACCCTCCGTCAACTGACGAAAACCTACGGCAACGGTTTCCAGGCCCTCAAGGGCATCGATCTGGACGTCGCCGAGGGCGATTTCTTCGCTCTGCTCGGCCCCAACGGCGCCGGCAAGTCCACCACCATCGGCATCCTCTCGACCCTGGTGAACAAGACCAGCGGCACGGTCACGGTGTTCGGCCACGACCTCGACCGCGAGCCGCTGAAGGTCAAGCGCTGCCTGGGCGTGGTGCCCCAGGAGTTCAACTTCAACCAGTTCGAGAAGGTCTTCGACATCGTCGTGACCCAGGCCGGCTACTACGGCATCCCGGCGAAGATCGCCAAGGAGCGCGCCGAGAAGTACCTCAATCAGTTGGGCCTGTGGGACAAGCGCAACTCGGCCTCGCGCGAGCTTTCCGGCGGCATGAAGCGCCGGCTGATGATCGCCCGCGCGCTGATCCACGAGCCGCGCCTGCTGATCCTCGACGAGCCCACCGCCGGGGTGGACATCGAGCTGCGCCGCTCGATGTGGAACTTCCTCACCGAACTGAACCAGCAGGGCATCAGCATCATCCTCACCACCCACTACCTGGAGGAGGCCGAGCAGCTCTGCCGCAACATCGCGATCATCGACCACGGCACCATCGTCGAGAACACCAGCATGCGCAAGCTGCTGACCCAGCTGCACGTGGAGACCTTCGTGCTCGACCTCAAGGGCGCCGTGGCCCAGCTCCCGCAACTGCCCGGCTACCCGGCGCGGCTGCTGGACGACCACACCCTGGAGGTGCAGGTGGACAAGGCGGCCGGCATCAACGGCCTGTTCGCCGCGCTCAACGGGCAGGGCATCGAGGTGCTGAGCCTGCGCAACAAGACCAACCGTCTGGAGGAGCTGTTCGTGTCGCTGGTCGAGAAGAACCTGTCGAAGGTGGCGGTATGAGCGAGCTGCGCGCCAACTGGGTGGCCCTGAGCACCATCGTCTACCGTGAAGTCCGCCGCTTCACCCGCATCTGGCCGCAGACCCTGCTGCCCCCGGCGATCACCATGGTTCTGTACTTCGTCATCTTCGGCAACCTGATCGGCCGGCAGATCGGCGGCATGGGCGGCTTCAGCTACATGCAGTACATAGTGCCGGGGCTGATCATGATGTCGGTGATCACCAACGCCTACGGCAACGTGGTGTCGAGCTTCTTCGGCAGCAAGTTCCAGCGCTCCATCGAGGAACTGCTGGTGTCGCCGGTGTCGCCGCACACCATCCTCCTCGGCTACACCGTGGGCGGCGTGTTGCGCGGGCTGGCGGTGGGCGTCATCGTCACGGCGCTGTCGCTGTTCTTCACCAAGCTGCAGGTGCACCACCTGGGCATCACCGTGCTGGTGGTGGTGCTGACGGCCACCATCTTCTCCATGGGCGGCTTCGTCAACGCGGTGTACGCGCGCAACTTCGACGACATCTCGATCATCCCGACCTTCGTGCTGACGCCGCTGACCTACCTGGGCGGGGTGTTCTACTCCATCCACATGCTGCCGGAGTTCTGGCAGACGGTGTCGCTGGCCAACCCCATCCTGCACATGGTCAACGCCTTCCGCTACGGCATCCTCGGGGTGTCGGACATCCAGATCGGCACGGCGCTGATCTTCATGCTGGTGGCGACGGTGATCCTGTACTTCTTCTGCATCCGCCTGCTGGTGAGCGGGCGGGGGATGCGCCAGTAACGGCGCGGTTTTGCGTTTGAACGAAGGCCCCGGTTTCGCGAGGAACCGGGGCCTTCTGTTTTTGTGGCGGTTCGCGAGCAAGCTCGCTCCTACACAGAGCAGTTGGTTCGCGGGCAAGCTGTGCGGCTTTTCGTAGGAGCGAGCTTGCTCGCGAACCAATGGTTCAGGATGACGCCGAACCATCTGTGCGCGCCGAGCAGCCCCATCGCGGGCAGGGCCCGCTCCTACAGTTCGCGGTGGGGCACGGCATTCCCTTGTAGGAGCGGATTCATCCGCGATTGCGCCGGCAGGGCCGGCGATGGGTATCGCTTCGCTCAACCCATCCTACGCAGAGCACCCCTACCGCACCCCATCAGAACGCCACCTTCACCCCCGCCTCGATGCCGCGCCCGGCCGCCGGCACGCTGTCGCGCAGGATGGAGCTGGCGTAGCGCACCGTCTGGTTGGTCAGGTTCTCGCCCTTGACGAAGGCCAGCCACTGGCTGCCGCCCATGTCGAACCTGTAGCCGACGCTGGCGCCCAGGGTGGTGTAGCCGTCGGTGGAGAGTTCCTCGTCGGGCACGCGGTGCTGCGAGGCGGCGTGTTCCACTTCCAGGCGTGCCTGCCATTGCTGCAGTTCCCAGATCAGCGCGCTGTTCAGGCGCAGCGGGGCGATGCGCGGCAGCGGCTGGCCGGTGTCGCGGTTCTTCGCCCGGGTGTAGTCGCCGGACAGTTCCAGGTCGAAGTTGCCGTAGGGGCTTTCCAGCAGGTGGATGCGGTCCTGCGCCTCGACGCCGTAGAACTCCGCGCGCACGCCGCTGTACAGGTATTCCGGCAGAGCCTCGTCGCTGTCGGCGGCGACCACCTCGCCTTCCTCGTCGCGGTAGCGGCCGCTGGCGAGCAGGCCGATGTAGTTGGAGAAGCGGCTGTAGAACACGCCGACGCTGCCCTTGTGGATGCCGTTGTCGAAGCGCAGGGCCAGGTCGGTGGAGACCGCCTTTTCCTTGTCCGCATCGGCGTCGCCCACTTCGTAGGTGCCGGTGGCCGCGTGGGGGCCGTTGGCGTACAGCTCGTAGAAGGTCGGCGCGCGCTCGGTGTAGCTGAGGGTGGCGGCCAGCGCCCAGATCGGCGTCAGCTGGTACACCGCGCCGGAGGACAGGCTGCCGGCGGTGAAGCTGCGGCTGCCGTCGTTCTCGGCGAAGCGCTCGTTGTCCTTGGCGTCGGGGTCGATGCGGCTGTGTTCGACGCGGCCGCCGAAGCTCAGCGCCAGGCGCTCGCTGGCCTGCCAGTTCTCCAGGAAGAACAGCGCCGCGCTGTCGGTTTCGGTGTGCGGCACGAAGGCCTCTTCGCCCAGGGCCGAGAAGCGGCTGTTGGCCACCTGCGCGCCGACCACGCCCTGCAGCGGGCCCAGCGGCTTGTGGCGGGCCTCGATGCGCGCCTCGTAGCCGTCGTTCTTGAAGGTGGTGCCGGTCTCGCCGTCCTCGATCTCCTTGTGCTGGTACTCGGTGTAGGCGGCGTCCAGCTTCACCGAGCTGAACGGGCCTTCCAGGTCGCGGATCTCCGAGGCGAAGGCGTAGCGGTCCTGCTGCATCTTCAGGCGCACGTCGTCCTCGGCGGGGGAGCCGTAGTTGCCGTCGTAGCCGCTGTAGGAGAGGCCGGCGTAGCCGTGGTCCCAGTGGTAGCTGCCACCGATGGCGCCGCTGTCCTGGCGGCCGTCGCTGTTCTCGACGCGGTGCTTCGAATCGTCGCCGTCGATCGCGCGCTGGGCGCGGGAATGGGCGTAGCCGGGGATGCGCAGGTCGTTGAACTCGCGGGAGCCGGCGTCCAGGTGCAGGGCGAAGTTGCCGTCGCCGGCTTCCAGCGCACCGGCCGCGCTACGGGTGGTGTCGGCGCCGCCGTAGCGCAGTTCGCCGCGGCCGTGCACGCCGTCCACCGGCTCGCTGGGAATGCGGTTGTCGAAGCTGTTGACCACCCCGCCGATGGCGTTGCCGCCGTAGAGCAGGGCGGCCGGGCCGCGGACCACCTCGATGCGCTCGACCACGTTGGGGTCTTCCGGCACCGCGTGGTCGTAGGACAGCGACGAGGCGTCCAGCGCGCCCACGCCGTTGCGCAGCAGGCGGATGCGGTCGCCGTCCATGCCGCGGATGATCGGCCGGCTGGCGCCGGGGCCGAACCAGGTGGAGGACACCCCCGGCAGGCCGTCGAGGGTCTCGCCCAGGCTGCCTTTCTGGCGCAGCGTCAGGTCGTCGCCCTGCAGCACGCTGCTGGGCGCGGCGGGTTGCACCTCACCCAGCGGGTTGGCGGTGATCACCTGGGGCTGCAACTCGGCGGGGCGGGTGTCGGCGAGCGCGGGAACGGCGAACAACGCGAGGGTCAGCGGCGCGAGTGGCCAGCGGGGCAGGGGGCGGGACGTGGACATTGGGGACTCCTTGGTTTTTTCGGGCAGAACGCGCCCCTCCCGTGGTGATCCGGGCTGCGCGAAGGCTCTAGGCAGGGGCTTGGCGGGCCGCTCGGTGGGGCGGCCTTGATTTGTGTTGTTATAACATAACATTCCCTGTGGTTTGAAAATCAAGTGCTTTCAGATCCGAAAGTGCTAGCCGCTGGCTGCGAAGGACGGGCGTCCTGGAGTTTTTCGCAACAAGTCCAGAGCTTTTCGCAAGAATGCCGGGGCAGGGTGCCACTAGATTCCGCCATTCGCCCGTTCGGGTTGCACCTGAGTGCAACCGTTCGGCGATTCGGTGCTACAAGGGCTTTTCCTTGCGCTAGAATCCGCCGCCCGCGCGCGTCCCCGGACGTGCGCCGGGCAATGTGGCGACGGCTGCCCCGGGACGGTGAGGGGGCGCCGAAGAATCAGCCGCCCGCGTGGTGCAACCGCGACGGGTGGCGACAGGGGGGGTAGCGGAGCTTGCGCAGGGCCGCTGCCGCCCCGTCGTGCCGAAGGGCACGGCAGGGGGACCGACGCCAACCGCGCCGGCCCCGACGAGCAAGGGCCCGGATTACCCACCGGGCCTGGATAAAAACAAGCTTCAGGGGAGCCCCCATGAGCGTCAACACGCCAACACTGGTCACGTTCGTGATCTACATCGCGGCTATGGTCCTGATCGGATTCGCCGCCTACCGTTCCACCAACAACTTCTCCGACTACATCCTCGGCGGCCGCAGCCTCGGCAGCTTCGTCACGGCCCTGTCGGCCGGCGCCTCGGACATGAGCGGCTGGTTGCTGATGGGCCTGCCGGGGGCGATCTACCTCTCCGGTATCTCCGAAAGCTGGATCGCCATCGGCCTGATCGTCGGCGCCTACCTGAACTGGCTGTTCGTCGCCGGGCGCCTGCGCGTGCACACCGAGCACAACGGCAACGCGCTGACGCTCCCCGACTACTTCACCAACCGCTTCGAGGACAACAGCCGCATCCTGCGCGTGCTCTCGGCGGTGGTGATCCTGGTGTTCTTCACCATCTACTGCGCCTCGGGCATCGTCGCCGGCGCCCGCCTGTTCGAAAGCACCTTCGGCATGTCCTACGAGACCGCGCTGTGGGCCGGCGCCGCCGCGACCATCGCCTACACCTTCGTCGGCGGCTTCCTGGCGGTGAGCTGGACCGACACCGTGCAGGCCTCGCTGATGATCTTCGCGCTGATCCTCACCCCGATCATCGTGCTGTTCGCCACCGGTGGCGTGGAGCCGACCTTCGCTGCCATCGAGCTGAAGGACGCGGCCAACTTCGACATGCTCAAGGGCGCTTCCTTCATCGGCGTGATCTCGCTGATGGCCTGGGGCCTGGGCTACTTCGGCCAGCCGCACATCCTGGCGCGCTTCATGGCCGCCGACTCGGTCAAGTCGATCCCGGCCGCCCGCCGCATCTCCATGACCTGGATGATCCTCTGCCTGGGCGGCGCCGTGGCCGTGGGCTTCTTCGGCATCGCCTACTTCCAGGCCAACCCGGAGCAGGCCGGCGCGGTCACCGAGAACCATGAGCGGGTGTTCATCGAGCTGGCGAAGATCCTGTTCAACCCGTGGATCGCCGGCGTGCTGCTGTCGGCCATCCTCGCCGCGGTGATGAGCACTCTGAGCTGCCAGCTGCTGGTGTGCTCCTCGGCGCTGACCGAAGACTTCTACAAGGCCTTCCTGCGCAAGAACGCCAGCCAGCTCGAGCTGGTCTGGGTCGGCCGTGCCATGGTGCTGCTGGTGGCGCTGATCGCCATCGCCCTGGCGGCCAACCCGGAAAACCGCGTGCTGGGCCTGGTGTCCTACGCCTGGGCCGGCTTCGGCGCCGCCTTCGGCCCGCTGGTGCTGTTCTCGGTGCTGTGGAAGCGCATGAACCGCAACGGCGCCCTGGCCGGCATGCTGGTCGGCGCGGTGACCGTGATCGTCTGGAAGCAGTTCGGTTGGCTCGGCCTGTACGAGATCATCCCCGGCTTCCTGTTCTCCAGCATCGCCATCGTGGCCTTCAGCCTGCTCGGCCCGGCCCCGTCCAAGGCCATGCAGCAGCGCTTCGACGAAGCCGAGGCGGAGTACGGCGAGGCCCATCTGCCGGCCTCGGCTCCTGCCGCCGGTCGCTGATTCGCTGAGCAGTACCCAAGGCCGCAGTCCCGCAAGGGGCCGCGGCCTTTTTCATGGGTGCCCGCCGCGCAGCGCCTCGGCGTAACGCCAGCAGGCGAACAGGCACAGCGCCAGGCCGGCCATGGCCACGGCGCCGCCGACGTTGCCGATCTGCGCCAGGCCGATGCCGCCGACCACCTGGCTGCCCAGCAGCGCGCCGCCGCCGATGCCGACGTTGTACAGCCCGGAGAACATGGCCATGGCCACGTCGGTGGCGTCGTGGGCCAGTTGCAGCACCTTGGCCTGCAGGGCCAGGCCGAAGCAGAGGATGGCGGCGCCCCAGAACAGACTCAGGCCCAGCAGCGCCAGGGGCTCGTGAGCCAGCGGCAGGAGCAGCAGCAGGCAGCTGCCGAGCACGGCGATGGTCAGGCACGGGAAGCCGCGCGGGAAGCGCTCGCTGTAGCGGCTGAAGAGGATCGAGCCGAACAGCCCGGCGCCGCCGAACAGCAGGAGCAGCAGGGTGGTGCGCTGGCTGTCCAGGGCGGCCACCTCGCGGGCGAAGGGCTCGATGTAGCTGTAGGCGGTGAACTGCGCGGTGATCACCAGCACGGTGAGCACGTACAGCGCCACCAGCGCCGGGCGCCGCAGCAGCAGCGGCAGGCTGCGCAGCGAGCCGGAGTTCTGGCTGGGCAGCAGCGGCAACGCGCGGGCCAGCCAGAGCACCACCACCAGCGAGACGCCGGCGATGGCCAGGAAGGTCGCGCGCCAGCCCATGGCCTCGCCGAGCACGCGGCCCAGGGGAATGCCCAGGACCATCGCCAGGATGGTCCCGGTGGCCAGCAGGCCGAGGGCCTTGGCCTGCTGGCCCGGCGGCGCCACGCGCACCGCCAGGGACGCGGTGATCGACCAGAACACCGCGTGGGCGAAGGCGATGCCGAAGCGGCTGAGCATCAGCGTGGTGAAGCTCCAGGCGACGCCGGAGAGCAGGTGGCTGCCGATGAACAGGCAGAAGATCGCCACCAGCAGGCGCCGCCGCTCCATGTTGCGCGTGGCCAGCATCAGCGGCAGCGAAGTGAGCGACACCACCCAGGCGTACAGGGTGAGCATCAGCCCGGCCTGCTCGGGGCGCATGTCGAAGCTGCGGCCGATGTCGCTGAGCAGGCCCACCGGGACGAATTCGGTGGTGTTGAAGATGAAGGCGGCGATGGCCAGGGCGATGACGTTCAGCCAGCTGCCGGTGCGGGTGTCTTGCGCGGTGTGCATGGGAATCCTGAGTGAGGGTGGGGCTCAGGCCGAGTCCCCCGGCCACGCGCGGGGCACCGGCGGCAAAGGGCCGGGTGCGGGCGGGCGAAGAGGAATCGTTGTTGGTATGGGGGCTGCGGCGGTCGCGGCGGCCATTCTACGCCGCGCTCCGGGCGCCTGTCTGCGCCTGGGCTGCGCGCCTGGCGGCTTGCTGCTAAGGTGCGCGCATTTCCCGCATCGACGAAGCCCGACACATGAGCGAAAGACCCAAGGACCCGCTGCACGGCATGACCCTGCAGACCATCCTCGAACGCCTGCTGGAGCAGTACGGCTGGGAAGGACTGGCCAAGCGCATCGACATCCGCTGCTTCAAGAGCGAGCCCAGCATCAAGTCCAGCCTGACCTTCCTGCGCCGCACGCCCTGGGCGCGGGAGCAGGTGGAGAAGCTCTACGTGCAGACGGTGCGTGGGAAAGGTTGAGCGGATAGTCCGGCCCCCCGGCGACCTGTAGGAGCGGGCCCTGCCCGCGATTTCGCGCGCAGGGCGCGCTCCTACAGGGGAATGGCGTGGCGTAGGAGCGGATCTCATCCGCGAATCGCGCCGGGGCGTCCGGTTATCGCGGACAATACCGGTGCGCATGGCTTCCCGTAGGAGCGAGCTTGCTCGCGAACCGCATGGCACCACGTCTGTTCGCGAGCAAGCTCGCTCCTACGAAGAGCGCCCCGGCGCGGCCTGCAAGACTGTTGCTTGGAGCGATTATCCGTCGCCGAGTCTTGACCGCCGCTTTGGACGTTACCTCAATTGGGCTTCGCCTGCGCCGGCAGCCAGAACTCGATCACCCCGGGCGAGGCCTGCAGGCTTGCCGCCAGCGGCAGGGCCACGGCCTTGTCGCTGAACTTGTGCGCCAGCCAGCGGGCGCATTCGCCGTCGCGGCGGGCGTGGTAGATGAAGGTCGGCCGCGGCCAGGGCAGTGGCGGTGGCGAGCCGCGGCGGGCGGCGGCGCTGACCACGTTCTCGATGCCCGGGGTGCTGATCCCGCTGCCTTCCAGCAGCTTGAGGAAGTCCCGCGCCGGGCGCTGTTCGTCGGCCGAGTAGATCTGCGTGTAGAGCACCACCGGCCGCCTGCCTTCGCGCATGCAGGGGTTGGCCACCGGCTCTGCTGCGGGCGCGGGCGCGGCGTTGGCCGTGACGGCGGGCGGTGGCACCATCTCGGCGCTGACAGGCGGTGATGCCGGCGCCGCGGCTGGCGGTGGCGGAGGGGGCGGCGGGGCGCTGGCCAGCGCCGGGTTGTCTTCCGGCAGCGGGGTGAAGCCGAACCAGTATTGCTGCACCGGGCTGTTGGGGTGCGGGTCGCTGGTGAGCTGGCGCAGGTAATCGCAGTCGGCCGACTCGGCGCCGCTGGCGCAGGCCGTGCTGGCACGCTCGAACAGGGTGCGCATGTCGCTGGCGAACTCCACCGACAGGCCGTTGCGGCTGGCGAAGTTCTCCAGGTGGCCGATGCGCGTGCGCAGGGCGTCGCTGACCTTGTTGCCCTTGGCATAGAGATCGGCGATGGCCTCCAACTGGCTGGCGTACTTCGACTCGCTGTCGGCGATGTTGCCGCGGTACTGCTCCAGGCCCTGCCAGAGCGCCACCACCAGGCTGGCGGAAAGGCCCACGCCGAGGGTGGTGCGCACGTTCTGGGCGATGCGCTGGCGGCGGTTCGGGCCGTTGGCCGGGGCCGGCTGGCCGACCGCGGTGAGGGTGACGATGCTGGCCAGGTCGGTCCAGCCCGGCAGGCGCTGGAGGAAGTCGCGGCTGAGCACCGAACCCAGGGCCAGGCCCAGTTGGTGATAGGCCTCCCACTGGCTTTCGTCGAAGAACTGGTCGTCGGTGCCCTGCTGCGGGAAGGCCGGGTTGCGGTCGGCGTAGCCCACCAGGTCGAAGGGCAGCTCCAGCAGCGGCGAGTCGCAGCGGTGCGGCTTGACCACCAGCAGGGTGCCGCGCCTGTGGCTGGCGTAGGTGATGCGCGCCAGCAGCAGGTATTCGCGGCCGCAATCCGGCGAGATGGATTCCGGGGTGCCGAACAGCAGGGCGCGGGCGTCGCCGGCGGAGACCCGCGCCAGGCTGTCCGGGTCGATGAACTCGATGTCGGCGTCGTAGTCGATCTTGGCCTTGCGCACCAGGTTCTCCAGGTCCTCGAACAGGTAGCGCGGGTCGGCGCCGCAGTCGCTGGCGATGATCAGGTCGACCTCGCGCTTGAGCAGGGCGTAGACGCCGCTGTTGTCGAAGTGGCCGCCGTCGGACAGGTACCAGAAGGGCGCGCGCAGGCCGGGGAACTGGGCGAGCATCTCGGCGCGGGTGGCCAGGTACTTGGCCAGGCGCGCGCGCCAGCCGGTCTCGGCGGCGCGGGTCGGGTTGGGCAGCCAGAAGCCCAGGCGCAGGCCGGTCATGAACACCAGCGCGGCCAGCCCGGCGCTGGTGCGCGAGCCCATGCCGGTGCTCAGCGCGGCGCCGGAGATGGTCGCCCATTGCGCCAGGCTGCTGCGCTCCATGCCCTGGGGCGGCCGCGGGCCGTGGGTGCCGGTCTCCACGCCCAGGGCGCTGACGGTCAGGGCGACGCCCTTGCGGTCGGCGTTGTAGCTGTGGGTGCGGTCGTCGAGGGTCTGGTTGATGCAGCAGTTGATCAGGTGCAGCGGCCCGCCGTAGGTGTGCGGCTGGTAGTCGGCCAGGGCCACGTCGTCGCCGGGCAGTATCTCCCGCAGCGACTCGATGCCTTCGATCAGCCGGCGCTCGGCCGGCACCAGCAGCGAGGCCGGGAAGCGCGCCTCGGGCCCGCCGTGGTTGGCCACCGCGACGTAGGTGCGGGCCAGGCGCGAACGGTAGAAGTAGTGCAGCGAGGCGAGGTTCAGCTGGGTGAGGTTGGCGCCGCTGATGCCGATGTAGAAGCCCAGCGCGGCCAGCACCAGGGCCCAGTACAGCAGCGGCAGCCAGGGCTGCATGGCGGCGCCGGGGCTGAGCAGGTTGCCGCCCAGGTAGAGGAAGGCCTGCAGCAGCGTCAGCCAGGCCAGCAGCAGGAATGCCAGCAGGGCCAGGCCCAGCAGGTTGGCCAGCTGGCTGCCGTAGGCGCTCGGCAGGCCCTGCTGGCGCAGGCGCTCCAGCAGCGTCGGCAGCAGGGCGCGCAGCAGCACCACGGCAAGGCCGGTGGAGCCCAGCACGCCGGAGGAAACCAGGGTGAAGTTGCCGCTCTCGCGCAGGCGCACCACGAGATGCCAGGTGGCCGCCTCGCAGACGCCCAGCAGCAGCACCCCGGCGCCGCCCAGCAGCACCCAGCCCAGCCAGTGGGTCAGGCGCAGGCGCTGCTGTTCCGGCGGGCAGGCGCGCAGCGGCAGGCGCAGCAGCCAGCCCAGCGGGGCGATCAGCAGGGCGCCGACCAGAACGGCGTAGGCCAGCAGCCGCGGGCCCAGTTCGATGTCGCTCTGCAACTGCGGCCACAGGCTCTGCACCGCCAGGGCGAGGGCGGCGAGCAGGGCCAGCAGCACCGAGAGCAGGTCGCGCAGGGCATGGTCCTGGCGGTCGCGGCTGAACCAGTAGGCCCAGCACAGCGCGCCGGCGGCCAGCAGCAACAGCGGCACGGCGAGGAACCACAGCGACCAGAGGTTGCCGAGGAACACCGGCGGCGTGCCCAGCAGCGCCAGCAGCACGTGGGGCAGCACCGTGAACATGCCGATGCACAGCAGCAGGATGCCGATCTCCAGCTGGGTGGCCATGAAGCCACGGAGCATCGAGGCGCCGGCCATCAGCAGGTCGCGGCCGCCGGCCGGGGCCAGGTAGCGGCCGTTGTTGCGCAGCCACCAGAGCAGCAGCGAGTCGTCCGCCGCCAGGCCGTTCTCCACCTCGCGGGCGCCCTGGGCGGGGCCGTACAGGCGGCCGAGCATGGCGCCGACGTAGCCGCCGCCGGACACCGTGGACAGGTAGTCGAAGCGCTTGAGCACGTGGTTCTTCGCCAGCGCCCGCAGCAGGCCGAAGTTGAAGGTGGCGCTGCGCACGCCGCCGCCGGAGAGGGCCAGGCCCCAGCTGAAGTCGCTCGGCACGTCGATGCCGGCCTGGGCGCGGCGCTGGCGCAGCAACGCCTGTTCCTGGTCCCTGAGGTTTCCGTGGCGGCGCGGCATGGCGGTGCCCTCCGGCTCCTGACCCGCGCGGCAAGGGGCGCCGCGCCAGGTCATGCTGACGGCCGGCCGGACCTCCCGGCGCCGAACCCTTGGCGCCGTGCTTCCCTGGCCTTTCCCGGGTTCAGGCCGCGGCGGCGCGCGGCCTCATAGCCAGCTCACCCGCAGGGTGTCCTGGGGCGCGTGGCACTCGGTGCCCGGCTCCAGGTAGTGCTGCAGCATCGGCGCCATGCCCTTGAGCACCTGCACCGGCAGCGCCGAGGTGAACTTGAAGTTGCTCGACGCGCTGCCGGCCACGTAGGCGGTGAGGGTGCCGAAGTGCCGCGGGCCGAGGTAGAACACGAAGGTCGCGGTGCGGTTCAGCGAGCGCGAGCTCTTCACCGCCCCGCCGCGGGTGAAGCTTTCGATGCGGTTGTCGCCGGTGCCGGTCTTGCCGCCCATTACCAGCGCGCTGCCGTCGTCGCGGCGGAAGCTGCCGGACAGCCGCCGCGCGGTGCCCTGGTCGACCACCTGGGACAGCGAGTCGCGCAGGGTGCTGGCCACCTCCGAGGTCATCACCCGGGTGCCGACGTTGGCCTGCGGCGCCAGGCTCACCTCATAGGGCGTGCCGGCGGCGAAGTGCAGGCTGTCGATGCGCAGGGTGGGCAGGCGGATGCCGTCGTTGAGGATGATGCCCATCAGCTCGGCCAGCGCTGCCGGGCGGTCGCCGGAGCTGCCCAGGGCGGTGGCCAGCGAGGGCACCAGGTGGTCGAACGGGTAGCCCAGCTGTTTCCACTGCTGGTGGATGTCGAGGAAGGCCTCCACCTCCAGCATGATGCGGATGCGCTTGTCGCGGGCAGCCTTGTAGCGCGACTTGTACAGCCAGCCGTAGACCTGCTTGCGCTCGGCGTTGCTGGCGGCCACCGCGTCGGCGAAGCTGGCCTGGGGCTGGCGTTGCAGGTAGCCCAGCAGCCACAGCTCCAGCGGGTGCACGCGGGCCACGTAGCCCTGGTCGTTGAGGTCGAAGGCGCCGGGGCCGTAGCGGGTGTAGAGGTCGGCGATGCGCTTGTCGGTGAGCTTCTCGCCGGTGTAGTGGCTCTGCTTCAGGCGGTCCTGGAGGAAGGCGGCGAAGGTCGCCTGGTCGGCCTGGGGCTGCAGGTAGCGGTGGATCGCCGCCAGGCGCACCGGCCACGGGCGCAGGCCGTCGAGGAAGGTGTCCAGGCGCTCGTCGGCGTTCTGCCCGCGGTACTTCTGCCAGAAGCGCAGCAGGTAGACGCGGCTCTCCTGGTCGACGAAGCGGTCCAGGTACAGCTGGCGGCGCGGGTCCTTGTCGTCCTGCAGCACGGTCAGCTTGTTGCCGTCCTTCTGGTACATGTCGTGGCGCACCAGGTCGCGCAGCAGGCGCACGAAGGGCAGGTTGATGGATTCGCGCAGCGCTTCGAGCAGGGTGGGGATGCGCCCGTTGTCCTCCCGGCGGAAGTTGGAGAAGGTGTGCACGCCGCCGCCGGTGAAGAAGCTCTCGTAGGGGCTGGCCGAGTACTTGCGCTGCATGGCCGCGGCGAGCATGGCCGAGAGGTCGGCGTTGGGGTTGGCGATCAGGTAGTCGATGGACCAGCGGCTGATGAAGTCCAGCGGCTCCACCGGCACCTTGCGCAGCTCGGCGGCGGGCTTGCCGTTGTAGGCGCGGTACTGGTCGGCGATGCGCTCCAGGTAGTTGGACAGCACCCGCAGCTTGGCGGTGGAGCCCAGCTCCAGCTTGCTGCCCTCGTTGATGTCGAAGGGCTGGTCGGTGCTGTCGGTCTGCACGCGCACGCGGTTGCCGTCGGCGGTGCGTTCGAACAGCACGAAGCTGTAGCGCACGTCGGCGGTCTTGTCCTTGGACAGCAGGTGCTCGCCGAACAGGCCGATCTGCGCGGCGAAGTCCGCGTCGGCCAGTTGCTTGAGGTAGGTGCTGACCTTGTTCTGCAGCTCGTCCTGCAGGGTGGTGCTGAAGGTCAGGTCGAGGCGGTCCAGGTCATACAGCGGCACGTTGAGCATGCCCGCCAGGCGGGTGCGGGCCAGGCTCACGCCCTTGTTCGGCTCCAGCGGCTGCACCGTCGGCTGGTTCTGTGGGTCGCGGAACTCCAGGCGCTGGGCCAGGGCGGCATCGCGCAGCGGCGCTTCGATCACCCCGGCCTGGGCCAGCAGGCGCAGGTAGCTGTCGGTCAGCTCGCCCAGCGGCTTGCGCCCGCGCGCCAGGTAATAGGACGGGCGGCGGTGGGCGATCATCAGCGACACCACCTGGCGCAGCGCCCGGCCCTGGGCCTCGAGTTCGGCGTCCTGGCCGACGGGGGCGGAGAGCAGGCGGTTGACCTGCTGGTAGTCGGCGCCGTACCAGATCCACAGGCCGTCGGGCAGGCCGCTGACCTCGCCGTAGCCCGGCTGCGCCGAGAGCGGCACCGAGTTGAGGTAGGTGAGCACCACGTTGCGCCGCGCCGGCAGGTTCTCGGCGCCGCCCTGGTAGGCGCGCACGCTGGCCGAGGCCATCTGCCGCAGCTTGTCGCGGATGGAGTTGGTGCGGCCGTCCACTGAATGCCGGTACTTCTCGATCTGCGTGGCCAGGGTGCTGCCGCCGGGGGCGTGGTTGCCCATGCCGACCAGGCGCCCGGCCTGGGCCACGGCGGCCTGGGTGAAGCGGCTCCAGTCGATGGCCGGGTTGAGGTAGGGGCGGCTGGCGTCGAGCAGGTCGCGGTTCTCGATGTACAGCAGGCTCTGCACGATCAGCGGGGCGATGGCGTCGTAGCTGGCGTAGAGCCGCTGCGGGTAGCGGAAGTTGTAGATCGGCAGGCCGCGGCAGTCGCTGATGTCGACGCCGGCCTGGGCCTTCTCGGCGTAGGGCGGGAACATGCCGTAGCCGGCGTATTGCAGCAGGGCAGGGGAGAAGCGCGCCTGGTCGAGGGTGACGAAGTCGCGGTCGTGCAGGCGTTGCAGGAAGTCCGGCAGTTGCAGGTAGCCCAGGCGGCGGTCGAAGGGGCCGTCCTTCGGGTAGACCACCTGGTCGCTGGAACCGGCGCCGACCTGCCAGGTCAGCTCGCCGGCCAGGCGCGCCAGTTCGCGGGCCTGCAGCTTGGACGTATGCGCCTCGTAGAGCAGCGCTGCGCCCATCGCCGCCAGCAGTGGCAGGACGAACAGGAACAGCAGCAGGAAGCGGTGGTGGCTGGGTTTTTTCGGGGAAAAGCCAGGCTCCGGCACGCCCGGTTGAGAATGCAGTTGACCGGTATGCTCCGTATGCGCCATATCACGACCTGCCCATGCTTGCGAAAGCCTGAGTAAGTGGTCTCCGCCGACGTGACGACCGGCACCCATCCCGGTGCCGCGAAAGCCCCCGTGCCAGCGGCCTCCCCTTTCTTTGAGCGTAGTAGGCGGGGAAAATTCTGCTGAATGTCGTGCCTTCGTCCGGCTCAAGCCAGGGCAATGGCCGACGAGTGACCTGGAAAACGACCCGATGCGCCTGTTCCTGCTGTTCCTGCCGTTGATCGCCAGCCTGGCCGCCCAGGCCGCGCCCATGCCGTTCTACCTGTGGCAGAGCCGCCTGGACGGTCACCTGACCTGCAGCCAGACCTCGCCGGGGGAGGGCTGGGCGCGGCTGTCCGGGCCGTTCAGCGATGCGGGGTGCCGGCAGCCGTTGAAGCGCGGGCCATCGACCAAGGGGCTGGCGGTGCCGAAGGGCTTGTGAGGGGCGGGCTTTTCTTTTGTAGGAGCGAGCTTGCTCGCGAACGGAGTTTCCCGGTAGCTGCGGTGCTGGCCCTGAAGAGCGCCCTCTCCCTAACCCTCTCCCTGAAGGGAGAGGGGACCGTTGGGCAGACGCTGATGTTTTGGAGTCAGCCGGCTAGCACTTGGATTGACGGCTGAAACCACTCCTTCTCTCGGCACGGCCAAGCCCCCTCTCCCTTCAGGGCGGGGCGCGCAGCCGAGGGCTGGGGAGAGGGTACGGAGTCCACCGAAAGCACCGCGGTCACCGGGAAACACGGTTCGCGAGCAAGCTCGCTCCTACGAAAGCCACTGGCCGTGCCAGCGGTAAGCGTGGTGTTCGCTGGATACTTCCGTAATTGCCGGCTGACTCAGGAATACCCAGGCACTCCGAACGGTCCCCTCTCCCTTCAGGGAGAGGGTTAGGGAGAGGGGCTCTTCAGGGCCTGCACCGCAGCCATCGGGAAACTCCATTCGCGAGCAAGCTCGCTCCTACAACCTAAAATGGAATCTTCCCTTTCCCCTCGGACCCCCACCATGCCCGACAACCCCACCCGCATCCGCCACAGCTGGGACAGCAACGCCAGCGCCTGGACCCGCGCAGTACGCGAGCAGCGCATCGACAGCCGCCGCCTGGCCACCGACGAGGCTATCGTCCGCGCCGTGCTGGAAGGTTCGCCGCATCGTGTGCTGGACATCGGCTGCGGCGAAGGCTGGCTGTGCCGGGTGCTGGAGGCCCAGGGTTGCGAAGTGGTGGGCATCGACGCCTCGCCAGCCCTGATCGAGGCCGCGCGCCAGGCCGGCGAGGGGCGCTACGAGGTGCTGAGCCAGGCCGAACTGGCGGGCGAAGCCGGGGCGCACCTGGGGCGGTTCGACGCGCTGGTGTGCAACTTCGCCCTGTTCGACGAGGACCTCGCGCCCCTGCTGCGCGGCCTGCAGCAGCGACTGGCGCCGGGCGGGCGGCTGCTGATCCAGACCCTGCACCCCTGGAGCGCCTGCTGCGACGAGCCCTACGAGGACGGCTGGCGCCTGGAGACCTTCAGCGCCTTCGGCGACGAGTTCCGCGAGCCCATGCCCTGGTACTTCCGCACCTTCGAATCCTGGCTGGCCCTGCTGCACGTCAGCGGCTGGCGCCTGCTGGCGCTGCGCGAGCCGCGGCGGCCGGATACCGGGGCGGCCTGCTCGCTGCTGCTGGTGGCCGCGCCGGCCGGGTAAGCCTTTGGTCTCGTTCGCACCATAAGGGGGCAGACGCCCCGGCAATCTTGTGTAACACTCCGCGGCGACCTCAGTGGTTCACTCCCGCAATGCCCACGTCCGCTCCACAAGAGCGGGCAGCCTCTTCCGGTGTGCAGTCCCGGAAGGCCCCAGACGAATCCTCCCCCGTGCCCACCGGCGCGGCGGCGGCGCTTTTTTCGTCGCGGGCCTTCCTCATCCCGACCGCGCTTCGAGTCGCCGCTGATATACCCAACAACAAAATCGAGGTTGCACCATCATGTCGTCCCACGATCTCCAACGGGATCTCAACGAGCGGCACATCCGTCTCATGGCCCTCGGCGCCTGCATCGGCGTCGGCCTGTTCCTCGGCTCCGCCAAGGCCATCCAGATGGCCGGCCCGGCCATCATGCTCTCCTACATCATCGGCGGCCTGGCCATCCTGGTCATCATGCGCGCCCTCGGCGAAATGGCCGTGCACAACCCCGTGGCCGGCTCCTTCGCCCGCTACGCCCAGGACTACCTCGGCCCGCTGGCCGGCTACCTGACCGGCTGGAACTACTGGTTCCTGTGGCTGGTGACCTGCGTCGCCGAGATCACCGCGGTGGCCATCTACATGGGCATCTGGTTCCCTGAGGTGCCGCGCTGGATCTGGGCCCTGGCGGCCCTGGCGAGCATGGGCACCATCAACCTGATCGCGGTGCGCGCCTTCGGCGAGTTCGAGTTCTGGTTCGCCCTGATCAAGGTCGTCACCATCCTCGCGCTGATCCTGGTGGGCGGCGGCATGATCGTCTTCGGCCTGGGCAACGGCGGCGTGGCCACCGGCATTTCCAACCTGTGGAGCAACGGCGGCTTCATGCCCCATGGCATCACCGGCGTGCTGATGTCGCTGCAGATGGTGATGTTCGCCTACCTGGGCGTGGAGATGATCGGCCTCACCGCAGGCGAGGCGAAGAACCCGCAGAAGACCATCCCGGGTGCGATCAACTCGGTGTTCTGGCGCATCCTGCTGTTCTACGTCGGCGCGCTGTTCGTGATCATGTCGATCTACCCGTGGAGCGAGATCGGCACCCAGGGCAGCCCCTTCGTGATGACCTTCGAGCGCCTGGGCATCAAGACCGCCGCCGGCATCATCAACTTCGTGGTGATCACCGCTGCGCTGTCTTCCTGCAACGGCGGCATCTTCAGCACCGGGCGCATGCTCTACAGCCTCGCCCAGCACGGCCAGGCGCCGGCGGTCTTCGCCAAGACCTCCAAGGGCGGCGTGCCGCGCAATGCGCTGATCCTGTCCATAGTCGCGCTGCTGTTCGGCGTGCTGCTGAACTACTTGGTGCCGGAGAAGGTGTTCACCTGGGTGACCTCCATCGCCACCTTCGGCGCCATCTGGACCTGGGCCATGATCCTGCTGGCGCAGCTGAAGTTCCGCCGCGGCCTGAGCCCGGCCGAGGCCGGCAAGCTGCAGTTCCGCATGTGGCTGTACCCGCTGAGCTCCTACCTGGCCATGGCCTTCCTGGTGCTGGTGGTGGCGCTGATGGCGTTCTTCGAGGACACCCGCATCGCCCTCTACATCGGCCCGGCCTTCCTGGTCCTGCTGGTGGTGCTGTACCGCGTGCTCGACCTGGCGCCGAAAGGCGAACAGGGCGCGGTCGCCAGCGGCGCGTGAGCCTGATGGCGAAATGACAAAGGGCCTCTTCGGAGGCCCTTTTCTTTTGTGTGGCGGAGAGGAAACTCCATGCCCCACGACAATTGTAGGAGCGGGCCCTGCCCGCGAAATCGCGCGCAGGGCGCGCTCCTACATGGGAATGGCGCGGGTGGGGCAGCGTAGGAGCGGATCTTATCCGCGAATCGCGCCGGAACCTCCGGCTATCGCGGACAGAGTCCGCTCCTACACCTTCCGGCAAACCCATCGCCCATGACCGCGCCGAGGTGCTCTTCGTAGGAGCGAGCTTGCTCGCGAACAGACTCCGCTGCGGGACTCATTCGCGAGCAAGCTCGCTCCTACGAAAAGCCGTATCCGCCAGCAACGGCGGCATCGGGCAGTCGAGGATGTCGGCCACCGCGCGCAGCAGTTCCGCCTCGGCCACGCTGATGCGGCCGTCGTATTCGCTGCAGCGGACCATGGCCTTGAGCAGCTGCGGCTTCTGCAATGGGCGCAGTTGCGCCAGGCGTCGCAGCGCCGCCTCCAGCTCGCGCAGGGTGCCGGCCTGCGGCGGCTGCCGCACGGCGAAGGGCAGGGTGGCCCAGGCCTGGGCGAAGGCCTGTTCGGCATGGGCCGCTTCGGCTTCGTCGACGCCGGCGAGGAAGGCCAGCAGGACCGCCGCCTCGTCGCCCAGCTCGGCCAGCGGCAGGTTGCCGATGCGCGCCGGGGCCGGGCGCAGGTTGCGTTCGACGATGCGCAGCAGCGTCCACTCCAGCAGCTTCACCCGGCGGTCGGCCTTGATCAGCAGCGCCATGTTGCCCAGCAGGCTCGCCACCTGGGTGGCGTCCAACTGCTTCAGCGCCGGCATGGCCAGGTCCAGCAGGGGCAGGCGCTGGCCTGGATCGAGGGCGTGCAGGTGCTCCTCCAGGCGGTCGAACTGGAAGGCCACGCCCAGCTCCAGGCGCGGCTTGAGCAGTTGCAATTGCTGGGCGCGGGCCAGCGCTTCGGCATCCAGCAGCAGGCCGTAGACCAGCGCCTGCGCGCCATCGACCTTGTGCGCCGCCGCCCGCAGGCTTTCATCCAGCCGTTGCAGGGTGTGCCGCGCTTGCTCCAGGTGCGCCCCGGCCGGCTCGCCGATGGCCTCGACCGACGCCAGCGCCGCGCCCGAGGGGTAGCCGCGCAGGGCGGCGTTCCAGGTCTCGCGGTCCACCAGCGGGATGTCCAGGCGCGGTTCCACCTTCGGGTAGCGGCCGTCCCAGCCCGGCTCGATGCGGCGGATGCGCGCCTCCAGCGGCGGGTGGGTGGCCAGGCCGAACCAGTGGTTGGCCAGGCCGTCGCTGAAGTACAGGTGGCTGAACTCGGCGCGGTGCAGGGCGCCGAGCAGCGAGCCGTAGCCGCCGACCTTCTTCAGCGCCCCGGCGATGCTGGCCGGGTTGCGGGTGAACTGCACGGCGGAGGCGTCGGCGAGGTATTCGCGCTGGCGGTTCACCGCGGCCTTGATCAGGCTGCCGAAGAAGGTCCCGACCGAGCCCAGCACCCACAGGCACAGGCCGGCGACGAAGGCCAGCGCGATGAAGCCCAGGGCCGAGCCGGAGCCGCTGTCATTTCCGGCGTTGCTGCGCTGCATGCGGATGCGCGCCACGTCGTCGGCGCAGTGGCTGTCCCACAGGCCGCGGACCATGGTCTCGCCGATCAGGCCCAGCAGCAGGATGCCGTGCAGCAGCGCCACCAGGCGGGTGTTCAGGCGCATGTCGCCGTGGTGGATGTGGCTGAACTCGTGGGCGATCACCCCCTGCAGCTCGTCGCGGCTGAGCAGGGCGATGGTCCCGCGGGTGACGCCGATGACCGCGTCGCGCGGCGTCAGGCCGGCGGCGAAGGCGTTGATGCCGCTGTCCTCCAGCAGGTACACCGGCGGCACCGGGGCGCCCGAGGCGATGGCCATTTCCTCGACCACGTTGAGCACCCGGCGCTCCTCGGCGTCGCGGGCGTCCAGGTTGATCAGCCGGCCGCCCAGGCGCTCGGCCACGGCGCGGCCGCCCAGGCGCAGCTGGCGGTGCTTGTACCAGGCGCCGACGATCACCACGCCGACCACCACTAGGGCCACCCACAGGTAAAGCTCGAGGTCGGGCAGGCGCTGCGGCGAGGTCCAGTGGCTGGCGGGCTCGCCGATGTGGCGCCAGAGCCAGCCCAGGGCCAGGCTGGTGAGCGTCACCAGGCAGGCCACCGCCGCGGCCAGGAGCAGGATCAGCCGGCCGGTCTGGCGGCGGGCGCGGTCCTGGTGCTGGAAGAAGTTCATCGCGCGGGCCGCTCGTCAGAAGGCGACCTTGGGCGCGTCCTGGATCTGCTTGCTGTCGGCGAACTCCAGCTGCGCGACCTCGGCCTTGTGGCCGAAATTCGCCGCCAGCACCACGGCGGGGAACGACTGGCGGTAGGCGTTGTATTCCATCACTGCGTCGTTGTAGGCCTGGCGGGCGAAGGCCACTTTGTTCTCGGTGCTCGACAGCTCCTCGGTGAGCTGCTGCAGGTTCTGCGAGGCCTTGAGGTCCGGGTAGGCTTCCATGGTCACGTTGAGCCGCCCCAGCGCGCCGCCCAGGGCGCCTTCGGCGCTGGCCAGCTGGGCCAGGCCGGCAGCGGCGCCGGGCTGGCTGGCGGCGGCCTTGAGCCCGGCCACCGCGGCATTGCGCGCGGCGATCACCGCTTCCAGGGTTTCCCGCTCGTGCTTGAGGTAGGCCTTGGCGGTTTCCACCAGGTTGGGGATCAGGTCGTAGCGCCGCTTGAGCTGCACCTCGATCTGCGCGAAGGCGTTGCGGTAGCGGGCGCGCAGGTTCACCAGGCGGTTGTAGATGGCGATGACGCCGAAGAACAGCACGGCGAGGACGAGCAGGGTGACCAGGGAGGAAACCGACATGGGAGGTCCTTTTCGGGCGTCGGGAAAGGTCCGCCGATGATAGCGGAAAGCTGGCGCCGGGCCAGCGGACGCGCTGCGCAGTCGCTCACAGCCCGTCGAGGTAGCCCAGGAAACTCGCTGCCGGTTCCGCCCACAGCTCGGTGGCGGCTCAGTCCTCCCGCAGACCGATGCAGTTGCCCCAGGGATCGCGCACCTGGCACATGCGCCCGCCCTCCGGCAGGGCCAGCGGCCCGCGCCAGGGTTCGGCGCCCAGGGCCAGCAGGCGGGCCCGCTCGCCGTCGAGGTTGGCGACGCGCCAGTACACCACCGAGCCCGCGGCGCCGGCGGTGACCTTGGCGTCGGCGTTGACGATCTCCAGGGCCACCGCGCCCAGTTGCAGGTGGCCGAAGTCGTCGGGGGCGTGCACCACGCGGCGTGCCGCGGGAAAGGCCTGGGCGTACCAGTCGGTGGCTGTGCGCCAGTCGGGCACGTGGATGAGCACGGAGACGATGGGGAGGTCGGTCATTTGTATCCAGTCTTTTCCATGTGCAGGGCACCGGGGGCCCGGTTCCGGGCCGCTCACCTTAACCGCCGTTGGATGGACGGTCCAGGCGCGACACCCGCGCCCTTGACGCCCCGCCGCACCGATGGTCAGATGCGCGCCGTTCCAGGTGCCTCACGCCGCCGTGCGTGAGGTGAAACGGGAAGCCGGTGCGTCGCCCTTGGCGATCAGTCCGGCGCTGCCCCCGCAACGGTAAGCGAGCGGGGCATCCACGAGGCCACTGTGCTCAGGCATGGGAAGGCGGATGCTCCAGGCCCCTCGCAAGCCCGGAGACCGGCCTGGAGCGTTGTTGGCAAACCCGCGGTGGGCGGGCGTGAGCCGGATTCCGGACGCGCTCGCGCCGGAGCTCGCTGCGCCGCCTGCGAAATTCCCGTTTCGAGGCGATCACCTTGTATTTCCCCCTTTCCCAACCCCTGTCCCGGCGCGCCCTGTGGCTGGCGGGCCTGTGCCTGAGCCCCTGCCTGAACGCCGAGCCCCTGGGCCTGCGCGATGAAATCGTCAGCGCGCCTTCGGTGGAATCCACCACCGTCGCCGAGATGGCCCGCTACGGCAGCAGGCTCGAAGTCATCGAGCGCGAGCAGATCGAGCGCGCCGGCCCCAGCGCCGACATCACCCGCGTGCTGCAGATGTACGTGCCCGGCCTGTTCGTGGCGCCGAAGAACGGCCCCTTCGACTACGGCACCTACTCGCTGCTGGGCGGGCGCAACGACGACACCCTGATCCTGCTCGACGGCGTGCGCCTGAACAACCGCCTGTACGGCGGCCTCTACCTGGACACCCTGCCGACCACCGCGGTGGAGCGCATCGAGGTGCTCAAGGGCGGCCAGGGCCTGCTGTTCGGCACCCAGGCGGTGTCCGGGGTGATCAACATCGTCACCCGCAGCGCGCAGACCCGCGAGGCTTCCGGCGAGGTCAACCTGGGCCTGGACAGCTTCCGCGGGCGCAATGGCGACGCGCGGGTGGAGAAGGTGCTGGAGAACGGCCTGGGCGACCTCGGCCTGCTGGCCTACGTCAGCCACAATCGCTCCGACGGCTACAAGCCGTTCCGCGAGCAGGACATGACCGCCACCGTCAGCGACAAGCGCCGCTCCTACGATGTCAACGTGTTCGGCGCCAAGGCCATCCAGGCTTTCGGCGATACCTCGCGGCTGGAGCTGTTCTACCAATACGCCGACGCCGACCTGGACTTCGCCCGCCCGGCCGACAACCACCACACCAGCAACGACCGCATCCAGCAGATCGCCACGGCGACCTTCGAGCAGCGCCTGAACGACGACTTCAGCTGGTTCGCCAAGGCCCACCTGAACGACTGGGACACCCGCTACACGCGCATCTACAACCTCGCCGGCGGCGGCACCCGGGTGCTCAACCACAACGACTACTGGGGCTTCACCGACTGGGGCGCGCAGCTGGAGGGCAAGGCGCGCCTGGCCGGCGGCCACGAGCTGGTCTTCGGCAGCGACAACCAGTGGTACAAGGGCCAGGACGACGTGCTGATCATCGACAACGACAAGGCCGAGTCCCACGCCCTGTACGCCCAGTTGCGCCCGCAGGTGGACCTGCTGCCGAACTGGCACCCCAGCCTGGGCGTGCGCCGCGAGGAAATCAGCGGCGGCGAGGGCGCCACCGTGTGGATGCTCACCTCGCTCTACGACCTCAGCGACCAGCTCAAGCTGCGCGGCCAGCTGGGCACCGCCTTCAAGCTGCCCAACGCCGAGCAGCTGTTCGTCAACGAGCCGGGCGACGAGATCGGCAACCGCGACCTCAAGCCCGAGCGCAGCCGCAACGCCGAGCTGGGCCTGGACTACAGCGGCGCGCTGTTCGGCCAGCCCTGGAGCGGCAGCGTCACCATCTTCCGCCGCGAGATAAAGGACCTCATCACCCTGGCCGGCGACCAGTGGGTGAACGGCGACGGCGAGATCGAGGTGCGCGGCATCGAGGCCAACGGCCAGTGGCGGCTGGGCGAGCACTGGCAGCTGGATGCCGACGCCACCCGCAACCTGGTGGACACCCGCGAGGGCGTGACGGTGAACAACATCCCGCACTTCTTCGCCCGCACCCGCCTGGGCTACGACCAGGACCCGTGGGGCTTCGGCATGGCGCTGCGCTACGTGGGCTCCATCGTCAGCCCGCAGGGCGACGACTACGGCCACTACACGGTGCTCGACGGCGACGCCTACCGCTACCTCGACGGCGCCCGCCGCCACCGCCTGAGCCTGCTGCTGGAGAACCTGCTGGACCGCGACTACGCCACCAGCCGCACCACCAACGGCATCCGCCAGGTGGACAACCTGGGCCGCCCGCGCACCGCCGAGCTGCGCTACACCTTCAGCTTCTGAGGTGGCCATGGACCAGGCGCTGCTGATCGTCGGCCCCCTCGCGGGCGCCCAGGGCGAGGCCTTGCGCGCCGAGCTGGCGGCATCCCACCGCGCCGTGACGCTGGTCGATACCAGCGACGGCTTCGACGCCCTGTGGCCGGCCATCCGCACGCACCTGCAAGCGGGCAGGGCGCTGCTGCTGGTGGACCTGGAGCCGGCCAGCGACGGCGCCTACCTCGACTGGCTGCGCGGCGAGGTGGCGCAACTGGCCGGCGACTTTCCCCAGGCACCGTGCCCGCGGCTGACCGCCTCGGCCCTCGGCCGCCGTGGCCTGGACGCCCGGCTGGTCAGCGCGGCCATCGACGACGGTCGCCAGCAGCTGGAATGCCGCACCGTCGGCCCGGTGCCGGAACAACCGGACTGGTCGGCGCCGCCGCCGCACAAGCGCCAGCTGTTCCTCTGCACCGGCCCGCGCTGCGTGCGGCGCGGCGCCTTGCCACTGTGGAAGTCGCTGCGCCGCGAGCTGGCCAGGCGCGAGCTGATCGAAACCGCCGAAGGCGTGCTGCTGACCCGCACCGGTTGCCAGTTCCCCTGCAACCGCGGGCCGCTGCTCACCGTTTACCCGGACCGCTGCTGGTACGGCGTGCACGACGAGGCCCAGGTGCTGCGGGTGGTGGAGCGGCATCTGGCGGGCGGCGAGCCGGTGGCCGAACTGCTGATCGAGGGCGCGCCATGAAAGGCTTCGCACTGCTGCTGGGGCTGCTGGTGGCGACGCCGGCCCTGGCCGCCGAGGACTACCGCAACTGCGGCGAGACCTGGCACCTGGCCAAGAAGGTGCCCGAGCGCATCCTGGCGCTCAACCAGCACGCCGCCGACCTGCTGCTGGAACTGGGCGCCGGGGAGCGGCTGGCGGGCGTGGCCTATCTGGACGACCCGGGGCCGCAGTTGCAGGGTGACCGCTACCGCGGCGTGCCCGTGGTGTCGGCGCGCTATCCGTCTACCGAGCTTCTCTATGCGTTGCGCCCGGACCTGGTGGTGGGCGGCTTCGCCACTGCCTTCGACCCCGGGCGCGGGCGCGCCGAACTGGCCGCCGCCGGGATCGCCAGCTACCTGCTGGAGGCGGCCTGTGCTCAGCGCACGGGAGATGGCTTCGGCAACGTGCGCGACGACCTGCGCACCCTGGGCCGGCTGCTCGGCGTCGAGGCGCGCGCCCAGGCGCTGATCGACGCCCAGCAGGCCCACCTGCGCGCGGCGGCCGCCAGGGCTGACGGCCGCGCGCCGCTGCGGGTGTTCTACCTCGACAGCAGCGACGCCGGCCTGGCCAGCCAGGGCGGGCGCGGCTTCGTCAGCGAGCTGCTGCGCGCCGCCGGGGCGCGCAACCTGTTCGAGGCGGTGGCGCTGCGCGGCTACCTGGCCAGCCCCGAGACGCTGCTCGCGGGCGACCCGGACGTGATCCTGCTGGCCGATGCGCGCTGGTCGCCGGCGGCGGAGAAGGTCCGCTACCTGCGCGCGCACCCGCTGCTCTCGCGGCTGCGCGCGGTGCGCGAAGGGCGCTTCGTGACGCTGCCGTTCAGCCAGTTGGTGCCGGGGGTGGAAAGCGGCCACGCGGCGCGGGCGCTGGCCGAGGCCCTGTACCCCTGAGCACCCTCAGAAGCGCACATCCACCACCACGCTGTCGCTATAGGTGCCGGCCGGCGGAGTGGGCTGGTCGGGGAGGATTTCCGCGCGGTAGTCGAAGCCCTGGTAGGTGAGGCCGTCGAGGCTGCCGGGGTTCAGTTCGGCGCTGCTGCTGGGGCGCCTTTCAGTGCCCGCAGAGCCCCAGCGCTCGCTGCCGCTGCTCGACTTGTACAGCTCGTAGGCCAGGCGGTTGCCGCCGCTGGCCATGCGCCGCTGGCCGCCGCTGGCGTTGACGCCGTCGCTCAGGCCGACGTCGTAGCTCGTGCCCTTGGAGCAGCGCACCTGGATGCGCTGCTGCACCGGGCGGAAGCCGGCGATCAGCGGCGCGCTGCCGAAGTTCACGGCGGGCGCGCTGAGCTGGCAGTCGCGGTTGACCTGCACCACCAGCTGCATGCTGGTGAGCACGCCCGTACCCCAGTTGCTCGGCGCCGAGGTGCAAATCTCGGCGATGCAGCCGCCGCTCACTCCGGGCGTGATGTCCCAGCCGGGGAAGTAGCAGGCGCCCAGCACGCGGCCCGCCACGCAGATGCGCCACTGCCAGCGTAGCTGGATGGTGGCGGTGTAGGTGCCGGGCGCCACGTTGGCCGGGCGCAGGCGGGCGTGCAGGGGGAACTGCGAGACGTCCGGCGCGCCGCCGGGAAACGGGAAGTTGGAGTAGTTGTAGAACTGGCCCTGCCGTAGAGGCAGGCTCAGGCCGGCGTTGCCGTACAGCTCGAAGGGGATGGCGTCGCCCGTGGCGGCATTGCGCAGCACACCGCCGTTGAGGTTCTCCGGGAGCAGGCGTATCCAGTTCTCGCGGATCGGATAGCCCTTGAGGCTGCACCGGGCGCCGCCGGAGAGCTGCATGGCCGGAACGCCGCTGGCGATGGTCATCGAGCCGTGGCTGCCGAAGCTTGCCCTGCCGGGGTTGATCGTGCATTGCTCGGTCTCGGTATGGGCCAGGCCGGTAAGTGGCGCCAGGGCCAGGAAGGGCAGCAGGTAGCGCAGTGTGGTCATGGTCGGCTCCAGGGTTCAGCGGCAGGGCAACGGGCCCAGCTGCGCCAGTTCTTCGGCCTGCGGGTCGAGGTCGAAGACCAGGCTGCAGGCCTGGCCGTCGGGCAGGCTCACGCGCAGGCGGTTGTGCGCCTGCAGGTGTTCCAGGTAGACCAGCCCGTCCCAGCCCACGAGGACGGGCGCGCCGCCGTTGACGCGGGCCTGGGCGCCGATCGGCAGCGGCCGGCCGTGGCTGTCGTGCAGCAGCAGGCTGGCGGCCAGCACCCGCTGCAGCGGGAAGCGCAGCAGGTAGCCGCTGCCGGAGCGCACCGCGACGCGCTGCTCCACCAGCGGCGCCACGACGTTGGAGGCCAGGCCCAGCGGGTCGATCTCGTACTTGCCGGCGTAGTAGGCGCTGCTCCAGGGCACCAGCAGGTGGCCGTCGGCGTTGGTGTGGCCGACCAGCTGGTTCTCGTAGCGCACTGGAACATCGGCCTGGCCGTCGGTGCTGACCAGCACGAAGGCGTCGTGCACGCGGTTGCTGGGGAACAGCGCGCCGTCCATCCAGGCCACGGCGCCGCCGGCGTCGAGCCAGTGGGTGTAGTCGCCGGCGCTGCCGTACAGGCCGCCCCGGGCCTGCAGGTGCTGGCCGCGCCAGTGCAGCGCGGCCTGGCGCCAGGCGCCGCCCTGGGCGTTGTCGGCCAGGCCGAGGTTCCAGCCGAAGCCGCCCTCGGTGGGCGCCGACTGGCTGTAGTCGAGGCGCCGACTGCCGCGGCCCTCGGCGTCGCGCTCGACGCTGGCGCTGAGGGTGCCGCGCAGGTCGAACGGCACCACCAGTTGCACGACGCTGCTCCACCTGCCGTTGCCCAGCTCGCGGTTGGCGGACAGGTAGAGGCTGGCGTCGCCCCACAGCGAGCGGCTCCAGGACAGGTTGAGCAGGCGCGTGCGGCTGCCGTCGCCGGTTTCCACCTCGAAGTAGCCGGCGCCCAGGCTGCCCCAGTCGTCCAGGGCCAGGCTGGCGGTGGCCTGGGTGCTGCGGCGGGAGGGCGAATAGCGCCGCCCTCGCTCGTCGTCTTCGTCTTCGGCCGTCGTCCCGCGCCACTGGTGCTCCTGGGCGAGGTGCGCCAGGTCGCGGTAACCGGCGTCGCGCTGGCTGCGCTGTATGGAGAAGCTGAAGCGCCGCGCGCTGTACTGGTAGCCGAAGCTGAACTGCCGCCCGCCGTCGCCGCCTTGGCTGCCATGGCTGGCGGCGGCGTTGAGCATGCCCAGGGTGCCCAGCCGCAACACGCCGCCGATGCCGCCCATGGCGAGGCCGGCGGCGCCCTCGGCCTGGGCCTGCAGGGTGAAGTAGTCGCTCAGGCCGTGGCGCAGCGATGCGCTGGCGGCACCGGTGCCGTAGGCGAAGTCGTCCTCGCCGTAGCCCTGGCGCAGGCTGCCCAGGCTGAGGGCGAAATCGCTGAGGCCCGGGCGCAGCAGGTCGCTGCTGACGTAGAAGGGCACGCTGGTGGAGACCTGGCGGCCGAGGGCGTCGGTTGTCTGCAGCACCGCCTGGCCGGCGCCGTTGATGTAGGGCAGGCCGCCGATGCTGAAGGGGCCGGGCTGCAGCTGGTAGCTGCTGTTGCGGTAGCCGTCGATGAACAGGTCCAGGGTGCTGGGCAGCGCCGCCTCGCCGGCGAAGCGCGGCAGCGGATAGGTGACGATGTCGGGGCGGATGGCGAAATCCCGGGACAGCTGCACGCCACCCAGGCGCACCGGCGTGGCCCAGGATTGCGTGCGGCTGACCAGGTCGCCGACCTCGTAGGTCAGCGCGCGTTCTTCGTCGGCGTAGCGCCAGGCGCTGTCGTAGCGCAGGTAGCGGCTGCGCTGCGCCGAACCGCCGAAGGGCTGCTGGTAGACGCCGCTGTGGCTGAACACGCCGAAGTCGCCGAACAGGCGCAGGTCGCTCCAGGCCGAGTGGATGTCCTGGCCGTCCTGCGGGCTGCTGGCGTACAGCTGGTAGTCGAGCAGGGCGCCGAAGCTGCTGCGGGCCGGCATGCGGACCTGCGGCGCGGCGCCTTGCAGATGCTGTTCCGCCAGCCAGTGCGCCGGCACCTGCAGCAGCAGGCGCTGGTTGGCGGCGTCGTAGCGTACTTCGACTTCCGGCAGCCCGGCGAGGTCGAGCGGGCCGTCGCGCGTCACCGGCAGGCCGAGGGCGCGCAGGTCGGCCGCATCCATGCGCAAATGCCCCTGGCGCCTGTCCACGGCCATGACCTGGCCGCTCGACCGCAGGTTCACCAGCACCTCCAGGTACAGGCGGGCATCATCGACCAGGACGTTGGACTCCCGCGGCGGCAGGGGCAGCGAGGCCGCCGCCGGGGGCTCGCCTGCGCACAGCAGGGCGGCTCCGGCGAGCAGCGCGGGGCAGCGGCGCGGCGACTGGCGGCCCATGGCCCGGCTCAGCGGGGCGCGGCGGCTATCTCGCCACCTTCGCCGTTGACCTCCGCCCGCAGGCGCCCGCCGCCGCTCAGCGGCCGTGGTAGCGGCCAGCGCATGCTGGCGCCGGCCAGCACGTAGCCGAGCAGGCCGTCCTCGATCGCCTGGTTGCCGCCAGGCCGTTCGAGGACCACCTGCGTCAGACGGGCATGGCGTGGCCCGCGGTTGCGCACCTCCAGGTAGGCCTTGCCGCCTTCGACGAGCTGGCGCCAGTCCAGCGCCGGGCGCTCGGCGCTCTTCGCCCCCAGGCCCTCGCCGTAGAGGAACAGGGGAACCGAGTAGCGCATCTGGAAGCGGATGCCATTGCCTTCGGAGGGCGCCGGCGAGGCCTGCGGCGTGGGGATCTCGTCGATGAGGATGCGGTAGGCGCGCTCCGTGCCCGGGGCGCTGGGCGCCAGGCGCGTCAGCCGCACCAACTGGCGGGCGCCCGGTTCGACGCGGAACATCGGCGGGCTGCCGACCACCTCGTGCTGCGCCTGGTAGTGTTCCTCGCCGCCGCGCTGGCTCCAGGCGAAGATGCGCACCTGCAGCTGGGCCGGCTGGTTGCCGTGGTTCTCCAGCCAGAGCGCGCTGGCGCGCTGGTCGTGCTCCAGCGCCGGGTCGATCGGCCAGATCAGCAGCGAGCTGCCGGCCCGCGCCGCGCCGGGCAGCAGGACGAGCAGGGCGAGGAGCAGGGCCATCGGGGCGCTCACCATGACAAGGTCACCCCGAGGCGGTCCTGGTAGCGCCCGGACGCCTGGTTGCCGGGCAGCCGCAGGGCGGCGTTGATCGGCAGCCGGATGTTCTCGGCGTCGTCGTAGTCGACGCGCACGCTGGCGTTGACCGGGATCTCCTGGCTGAGGCCGGCGTCGAGGTACAGGCGGTAGGCCAGCTGCGCTTCGCCTGCGCGCAGGTGGCGCAGGCCGCCGGCGAGGTGCAGGCCGCCGTTCACCGTCATGCGCAGGGTCACGCCGGGGGTGCAACTGAGGGTGACGGCGCTGTTGGGTGACAGCCGGGTGCTGATGCCGGCGGTGGAAGCGGGCGGGTGGCGGCCGAAGTCCAGGCGCCCGAGGTCGCCCAGGTTGCTGCCGTTGCCGGGCACCGCGTGGTTGACCAGGCAGCCGCGGGTGACGCTGGCGGAAACCCGGAAACTGGCGCGGGTGTCGGCGCTGGCCGTTTGCAGCGGCGCCAGGGTGGCGAGCAGTACGGCCGGCAGCAGCGTGGCGCACCGGCACGGCAGTGGGTGAGGTGTCATGGCAAGCCCCAGGCGGGTCGAGGATGGACGGGCCCCGCAGGGCGTCAGAAGTCGATGGTGACGGTCAGGGTGTCCTGGTACGTGCCGCTCGGCTTGGGCCTGGTATTGGGCGCGATGGAGCCATGGATGGGGATGTTGACGGTCGCGCCGCCGGTGGGGATGGGGAAGGAGACGAACTGGTCGACGGCGTATTCCTTGGTGTGCTGGGCGTCCTGGTACACCTTGTAGGCAACGGTGTCCGGGCCGGTGTTGAGCTTCAACATCCGATCGCCCCGCCGGCCGCCATCGATGGCAACCTTGAAGGCCTTGATGTTCGGATCGCAGGTCACCTGAAGCGTGCCGCCTTGCGGGCTGATCAGCTGGGTTTTCAACGTCGTGTCCCAGGTCGGGCCGACCCTGCCGAAATCGAGTTCGCCGAAGTCGTTGGTGCTGTCGAGCACTGCGCTTCCACCCACCTGGCAGCCCTTGGATATTTCCAGGTAAACCTCCACGTCGCCGTATACCTCCGCCAGTGCCAGGGCTTGCTCCAGGGGCAGGGCCAGCAGGGTGCCGGCGAATATGTGCTTGAGCAGGTTGTGCGTCATCGTCTTGGCCTCGATAAGGGATCGGCGGAAATCTTCCCCAGGAATGGCCAATCTGAACCAGATGAAAAGGCGGACGAAAACGTAGGTTTATTCGCCAGATTAAGCAGGTGTTTTTTGTAGGCTGATGTAGGCCTCGCAGGCCTCAAGAATCGGCGGGTTTGTCTACAAGGCCGATGGGGGAGGGCGTCTGGAAAAAGCGGGGATATGGCGGGGTAGGAAAGCGGGTCCCGATGACGGGACCCGCGGCGGAAAATGGCTGGCCGGAAGCGGTCAGGCCTTTCCTATGAACGATTGACTCAGCGGCTTGGACTCGATCCACCAGCCGAAGACCAGGCCGACGGTGGTCCAGAGGATCGCCTGGATGCCCAGGGACACCAGGCGGAACTGCCACAACAGGTCGGCCGGGAAGTCCGCCGGCACTTCGCGCACGGCCGGGAACAGGACCGCGGCGACGATGCAGACCACCACGTACAGGGCCACGCCGGCGATGGTGCCGGCCCAGGCGCCGTGGCTGGCGCTCAGGCGGCGGGCCAGGTTCAGCGCGATGGCGGCGGCGGCGATGGACACGGCGATCATCAGGAAGAACAGCGTGGTGCGCTGGCGGATGGTTTCCGGGTCGCCCACCGACGGCGGGTTGGCCGGGTACTTCAGGCTCGGCACCAGGTACAGGGTGACGAAGGCCGCCAGGGCCAGCAGGGCGCTCAGCGCGCGCGGGCTCAGGTGCCCGGAGCGGCCGAGCCGGTAGGCGAACACCAGGGCGAACAGGCCACCCATGGCGGCGCTGTAGACCACCACGCCGGTGAGCAGGCCGATGCTGGCCTGGACCTCGCGGCTGACCAGTTCTTCCTCGTGGTCATGTGCGGCCATGCCGCCGTTGGCGGCGGCTTCCTCGGCCTCGTGCATGGCCGACATCTGTTCTTCGAAGGCGATGGCGCGGTCTACCTCGGGCTCACCGAAGAGGCGGGCGAAACCGAAGGCGAGCAGGCCCGCCAGGACGCCGACGAGCATCCCGCGCAGCAGGAGTTTTCCAGTCATGTCAGGGAGTCCCCGGGGTCAGTGGCAGGGGAAGCCCAGCAGGTGGCGGCCGTCGTGGACGAATTCGTGCACGTACATGCCCTTGAACATCGAGGTGGCGCCCTGTTCGGCGCCGACGAAATACAGCGCCAGGAGCAGCAGCAGGCCGCCGAAGATGGCCCAGGGCAGCAGCTCGGAAAGCGGGATGACGGGGAGCGATACGCCGGTATCGGCGTGGGTGGCTGAATGAGCCATGGAAACCTCCTAGGATTGCGCGTCCTGAAACGGTTGGCGATCTGTTTTTGTAGGGAAGGGTCTGACTCTCGGCCCAGGGACCGAATACAGTGGCGCGACCGTGCCGGGTTTTCACCGGCTTCCTTCCACGTAACAAAGTGCTACGAGAGCGTCGGGCAGTGTAAACCCCGGCGCCTGCGAATGGGAGAGAATTCGATGCCGAGCCGCTTGAGCTTCGTCTGCCACGGGCGCACCGCCGCTCAGCGCCAGGGCCGTTTCGCCCAGGCCGACGAGCCATTGGAACCGGGCCAGGACGAGCGCCTGGCCGAGCGCCGCGCCGGGCTCAAGGCGCCGCGGCGGGTGCTCTGCGCCCCCGAGCTGCGCGCCCGGCAGACCGCCGCCGCCTGGGGCGCCGAGCCGCAGCTGCTGGAAGCCCTGCGCGACTGCGACTACGGTGCCTGGCGCGGGCAGAGCCTGGAGGCCCTGCAGGAAACGGCGTCGGCCGGGCTGGCTGCCTGGCTGGTGGACCCCGCCGCCGCGCCCCACGGCGGCGAATCCCAGGTGCAGCTGTGTGAGCGCGTGGGCGCCTGGCTCGACGCCTTCGACGAGGACGGCCACTTCATCGTCGTCAGCCACCCCGCGGTGCTGCGCGCCGCCGCGCTGCACGTGCTGCGGGCCGGCGCGGCGGCGTTCAACGCCATCGACGTCGAACCGCTGGGCGTGCTGCGCCTGCTCCGCAACGGGCGCTGGCGCCTGCGCCTGTGACGGGCCGCGGTCTATGCTGTGTGGGCCCCAGCGCCACGAGGAGACCGCCATGGCCAGCCATCCCCGCCTGATCCCCTGCCTGCGCTACCGCGACGCGCCGGCGGCCATCCACTGGCTGTGCGACACCTTCGGCTTCGTCCGCCAACTGGTGGTGGACGACGGCGAAGGCGGCGTGGCCCATGCCCAGCTGTGCCTGCCCGACGGCAGCGGCATGCTGATGCTGGGTTCGGCGGTGGACAACGAGTACGGCCGGCTGATGCGCCGGCCCGAGGAAGTCGGCGGCTGCACCCAGAGCCTGTACCTGCTGGTGCCTGACGCCGAGGCCCTGTACCGCCGCGCGCTGGACGCCGGCGCGCAGATGGTCATCGACATCCGCGACGAGGACTACGGCGGCCAGGGCTTCACCTGCCGCGACCCCGAGGGCCACGTGTGGAGCTTCGGCACCTACGACCCCTGGCATTGAACGAAGAAGGAGCAAGGCATGAAAGAGGTGGTATTCGCCGATGGCGCGCGCGTTGCGGCCATCGGCCAGGGCACCTGGCGGCTGGGCGAGGACAGGGCGGCGCGCAAGCGCGAGGTGGCGGCCCTGCGCGAAGGCATCGAACTGGGCCTGACGCTGATCGACACCGCCGAGATGTACGGCGAGGGCGGCTCGGAAGAGGTGGTCGGCGAGGCCATCCGCGGCCTGCGCGAGCAGGTCTTCCTGGTCAGCAAGGTCTACCCGCACAACGCCAGCGCCCGCGGCGTGCCGGCGGCCTGCGAGCGCAGCCTGAAGCGCCTGGGCACCGACTGCCTGGACCTCTACCTGCTGCACTGGCGCGGCCAGTACCCTCTGGAGGAAACCGTCGAGGCCTTCGAGCGCCTGCGCCAGGACGGCAAGATCCGCCGCTGGGGCGTCTCTAACTTCGACCTCGACGACATGCAGGAACTGGGCGCCCTGCACTGCGCCACCAACCAGGTGCAATACAGCCTGGAAGAACGCGGCATCGAATGGGACCTGCTGCCCTGGTGCCAGGAACAGCGCATGCCGCTGATGGCCTACTGCCCGGTAGGCCAGGGCGGCCGCCTGCTGCGCAACGCCAGCCTGCGCGAAGTGGCCGAACGCCACGGCGCCACTCCGGCGCGGGTGGCCCTGGCGTGGCTGATCCGCCAGGAAGGGGTGATCGCCATTCCCAAGGCGGTGGAGGCTGTGCATGTCCGCGACAATGCGGCGGCGCTGCAGCTGCGGCTGGATGGGGAGGATCTGGCGAAGCTGGACGCGGCCTTCCCGCCGCCAAGGCGCAAGATGCATCTGGCGGTGGTTTGAGGCTGGGCTGGCTTTTCGGCTTTCGGCTTTCGGCTTTCGGCTTTCGGCTTTCCGGCTTTCTGGCTTTTGGCTTTTGGCTTTTGGCTTTTCGTAGGAGCGAGCTTGCTCGCGAACGGTGCCTCCCGGATATGCAGGTGTTCGGGCGCGACTCCGCCCCCTCTCCCTAACCCTCTCCCTGAAGGGAGAGGGGACCGTTGGGCAGCGCTGGGTATTCTGGAGTTAGCCGGCAAACCGAAGGTTTCCGGCTGAAACCATGTCCGTTCTCGGCACGGACAAGCCCCCTCTCCCTTCGGGGCGGGGCGCGCAGCCGAGGGCTGGGGAGAGGGTGCTCTTCAGAATAGGCCCCACCCCACCCGACCACCGCTCCTATAAAAATCCCCACCACCATGATAAGAAGCGCCCATCAGCAAGCTGGAGGCAGTTATGAGCAAGTTGCGTGTCGGGGTGATTTTCGGTGGGCGTTCGGCGGAGCACGAGGTGTCGCTGCAGTCGGCGAAGAACATAGTCGATGCCCTGGACCGCTCGCGGTTCGAGCCGGTGCTGATCGGCATCGACAAGGACGGCCGCTGGCACCTGAACGACGCCTCCGACTACCTGCTCAACCAGGAGAACCCGGCGCTGATCGCGCTCAACCGCTCCAACCGCGAGCTGGCCGTGGTGCCCGGCAAGGCCGAGCGGCAGCTGGTGGAAACCGGCAGCCGCCAGTTGCTCGACCACGTCGACGTGATCTTCCCCATCGTCCACGGCACCCAGGGCGAGGACGGCTGCCTGCAGGGCCTGCTGCGCATGGCCGACATCCCCTTCGTCGGCGCCGACGTGCTCGGCTCGGCCATCTGCATGGACAAGGACGTGAGCAAGCGCCTGCTGCGCGACGCCGGCATCGCCATCACCCCCTTCATCACCCTGACCCGCGCCACCGCCGCGCGCACACCCTTCGCCGAGGCGCAGCGCCAACTGGGCCTGCCGCTGTTCGTCAAGCCGGCCAACCTGGGTTCCTCGGTAGGCGTGAGCAAGGTCGAGGACGAGGCTGGCTACGTCGCCGCCGTGCAACAGGCCCTGGCCTTCGACGACAAGGTGCTGGTGGAGGCCGCGGTGAATGGCCGCGAGATCGAGTGCGCGGTGCTCGGCAACGACGAGCCCATCGCTAGCGGCTGCGGCGAGATCGTGGTGCGCGGCGGCTTCTACTCCTACGACAGCAAGTACATCGACGAAGACGCCGCCCGGGTTGTGGTCCCGGCGGACATCGATGCCGCGGCCTGCGAACGCATCCGCCAGCTCGCCGTGGAAGCCTTCCAGGTGCTGGGCTGCTCGGGCCTGGCGCGGGTCGACGTGTTCCTCACCGGCGATGGCCAGGTGCTGGTCAACGAACTCAACTCGCTGCCCGGCTTCACCCGCATCAGCATGTACCCCAAGCTCTGGCAGGCCGCCGGCATGAGCTACAGCGAACTGGTCAGCCGGCTGATCGACCTGGCCCTGGAACGCCACGCCGCGCGCCGCCGCCTGCAGACCAGCCGCTGAGGCGGGCGCGGCGGGGGCCGGTTACTCCGGGCGTTCCTCGTGGGTGCGCTGGTGCGCAGCCTCGAGCAGTGCCTGGGTGTCGGCGTGGAGCATGCGCAACGTCGCGCTCCAGCGCGCCAGGTCCCACTGCGAGGCACTGGCGGCGGGGTGCTCCTCCAGCAGGTCGAGCACGCCGCCGAGCGCCCGCAGGCGCTGCAGGGCGGTGTCGAGCAACTGCGTCGAGGGTGCCAGCGTGTCGATGTAAAGCACTTCGGAGAAGGCCTGCGAGCTTTCCGGAAGGGGTTTGAATTCACGAATCCTGAAAGACTCTTGCTGAATGCCCGGGCGGGCGTTCTTCGCGCGGAGGGGCGCGGGCTTGGAAGGGAACTGGTGCATTTCCTTACGCTCCTTGGACCGGATGGAACCCGCCGCAGCCGTTGCGACACGGAGGGCGGCGAGCCGTGCAGGGGTCGCAAACCGGAGGTCCAAGGAGAATCCGGCCAGGCGGAAGCCTGCCCTGCACGGCCAGCCATAACCAAGGCAAGCGCGACGCACGTGGCGCCTTTGCTTTGAATGCTGCTGCTGTGCTGAAGGACCTTTGGGTTGCGACACCCCGTCATGGCAAACGCCATGACGGCGGGAAGACTATCGATCCGGCTCGTGGGAGCTGAGCGTTATGTGCTGTAGGGAAATTCCTTGATGAGGGTTTTCTCGAAGGCGTTCCCGGTTTGCCGAGGCCGTGCCCGGTGGCTGCAAATTTGACCGTCCAGCCTCTACACTCCTCGAAGTCACATTGGCCAGCCTAAGGAGCCAGACGATGAGTTCTTCCTCGCGGACGGTATTGGCGGCGGCGCTGGCGGCGCTGCTGGTTGCTGTTGTTCCGGTCGCACACAACCCGGCCTGGGCCGAAGACGCCGCACCGCCCAGCGGCATGGAGGCCGACGACCAGCAGGGCCCGCTGGGCGACCTCAGCGAATACGGCCGCCTGGCCGAGGAGTCGCTCGACGCGGTGGGCGCCGACGACTTCGCCAGCGCCCGGGCCAAGGTCGACGCCCTGCAGGCCAAGTGGCGCGCCGCTGCTGCCGAGCTCAAGCGCAAGAGCCCGGAGGACTGGAAGGCCGCCAACGCGGCGGTCGAGGGTGCGGTGCGGGAACTGCACGCCAAGTCCCCGGACAAGGACCGTAGCCTGGATTCGCTGAACACCCTGCTGTCCACCTTCAACGACATCCAGGGCATCAGCGACTGACGCCCGCCCGGCCAGGGCCCGCCGACGGCCCTGGCCCTGCGGGTCGTCGGCATCCCGAGCGGCGGTTGGCGCTCAACGAAATCCTCACATTCGCCTCGCGGAGTTTTCACCTTCGCCCGTGCAGGATGGCGGCCAGCATCCGGCAGCGTGCCGGGTGCGTCCCGAACCATCGAGCGCGAGGCCTGTGGCGAAGTGAGGCAGATTCCGGAAACCTGGCGGCGTCCATCCAGACGGGTAATGGCCCTGGCCTGCGGGCTGCTCGGCCTGCTGGCCGTGGCCCTGTGCGGCGCGGCCAGCGTCGCGGCGCAGCGCCCGCCGCTGCCGGGCGAGGACGACCTGGCCCGCCACTGGCGCCTGGGCGAGGTGGTGGTGCTGGTGCGCCACGCCGAGCGCTGCGACCGTTCCGACGCCCCCTGCCTGGGCGCCGAGGACGGCATCACCGTGCGCGGCGGGGCGCTGGCCACGGCCCTGGGCGACGACTACCGCAGCCGCTTCGGCCTGGATAACGCCGACGTCTACGCCAGCCCGCTGACGCGCACCCTGCAGACCGCCAGCCTGATGTTCGGCGACGGCACCCTGGGCCAGGCCTGGGTCGCCGACTGCACCGGCAACCTGCTCAACCACGTGCTGGAACACAAGGCCAGCCACCGCAACCTGATCCTGGTCACCCACAGCGAATGCATGGAGCAACTGGCCCAGGCGCTCAGCCACCGGGACCTGGAAACCCCCGGCTACGGCACCTCGCTGGTGCTGTTCAGCGACGCCCGCGGCGGCCTGCAACTGGCCGGCGAGATTGCCCCGCGGGACTGGGCCCGCCTGCAATTGCGCTGAGCCGGCGCCGCCGCTGCGCTTGCGGCATCCGCCGATGCGGTCCTAGGCTTGCGGGGGAGGGCGGTGCCGTCGTCCGCCCCGGGAGCCGCCAATGCCACGCATCCAGCTCGGCGGGGTCAAGGAAACCCTGCTGATCACCTTCTACGCCAAGGCCATGGAAAGCCGCCTGCCCGATTCGTTGCTGCAGGACCGCTTCGCGGCCGCCGCGCTGGCGCGCCTGGACTACGACTTCGCGCGCTTCCGCCTGGGCCGCAGCAGCTACGTCGGCATCGCCCTGCGCGCCTGGAAGCTCGACCGCTGGGCCGCCGAATTCCTCGCCGCCCACCCCGATGCTTGTGTGGCGCACCTGGGTTGCGGCCTGGATAGCCGGGTGTTCCGCCTGGACCCGCCGCCCAGCGTGGCCTGGTTCGAAGTGGACTACCCGGACGTGCTGGCGCTGCGCAGCGAGGTATACCCGGCACGCGAAGGCTGCACGCTGCTGCCCGGCGCCATGGGCGACCCGTCCTGGCTCGACGCGCTGCCCACCGGCCGCCCGCTGCTGATCGTCGCCGAAGGCCTGATGCCCTACCTGCGCGAAGCTGAGGTGAGCACATTGCTGCGCGGCCTGCTGGCGCGCTTCCCCCAGGGCGAGCTGATCTTCGACGGCTACAACCGCTTCGGCATCCGCATGCTGGGGCTGTTCCTGCCGTTCTGGGCACGCGGCGCCCGGGTGCACTGGGCACTGGACGAGCCCAAGGAGCTGGAGGCGCTGGTGCCGGGGCTGCAGCTGGTCGAGGAGCGCCTCACCTACACCCCCGAGGAATGCCGGCGGATGGCCTGGTCGTCCCGCGCATTCGTGCAACTGATGCAGCGCTGGCCCACCCTGGGTCGTATCGGCCGGTTGCTGCGTTATCGCTGGTAGGGCATGTAACCGTTCGCGGTCATACGCGGCCTGTCTGGCGGCTGCGGCGAGACGCTTTTCGTAGGATGGGTTGAGCTTGCGATACCCATCGGGCCATGGTGATGGGTATCGCTTCGCTCAACCCATCCTACCGGGCTAGCCCGTGCCGAGAGGCGGCCTGGTTTCAGCCGGCAATCCCTGTGCTAGCCGGCTAACGCCGAAATACCAACGCACGCCGAACGGTCCCCTCTCCCTCCGGGAGAGGGTTAGGGTGAGGGGGCCGCAGGCCTGCTCGCTCGATTCCATTCCCCTACGCGCTCCGCGAGGCCATGCACCTGTAGGAGCGGGCCCTGCCCGCGATTCGCGCGCAGGGCGCGCTCCTACATGGGAATGACACCGGCGCTCGGGTTTTCCCTCACCCCAGCCCTCTCCCGGAGGGAGAGGGGGCTGCCCGTGCCGGCTGGGAGTGAGGTTTCAGCCGGAGAATCCTTGGTCTCCGGCTGACTTCAACCTCCCCGATCACTCCGAACGGTCCCCTCTCCCTCTGGGAGAGGGTTAGGGTGAGGGGGCCGCAGGCCTGCTCGCTCGATTCCATTCCCCTACGCGCTCCGTGAGGCCATGCACCTGTAGGAGCGGGCCCTGCCCGCGAATCGCGCGCAGGGCGCGCTCCTACAGTGGGAATGACACCGGCGCTCGGGCTTTCCCCTCTCCCCAACCCTCTCCCTGAAGGGAGAGGGGGCTAGTCTGTGCCGAGATAAGGCCTGGTTCCAGCCGGCAATCCCTGCGCTAGCCATCTAACGCCGAACACCAACGCACTCCGAACGGTCCCCTCTCCCTTCAGGGAGAGGGTTAGGGAGAGGGCGCTCTTCAGGCCACACACCACAGGCCTCCCCGCTCCATCCCTCCTACAAAACCCCAGCCCAAGCCGACAGCACCAGAAGCACCGCCAACCCCCGATTCAACCGCTGCAACGCCCGTGGCGAGCGCAACAACCGCGCACTGCCGGCGCCGAGCCCGGCCCAGGCGCTCAGGCAAGGCACGCCGACCATGAAGAACAACAGCGACATCAGCTGGATGCGCAACAGGCGGTCATCGCCTTGCCCCGCATAGACACCGATCACCGCCAGGGCCACCGTCCAGCTCTTCGGGTTCACCAACTGCAGCAGCGCCGCATCCAGCAGGCCGACGCGCCGCGCCGGCACGGCATCTTCCAGCCCGGGCGGCGGGCTGCTCCAGATCTGCCAGGCCAGCCAGGTCAGCCACAGCACCCCGGCGGCGGCCATGATGCCCTGCACCTGCGGCCGCCCGGCGAGCAACTCGCCCAGGCCGCTGCCCACCGCCAGCACCACCAGCGCCGCGCCGCCGCAGCCGCCGAAGACGATGGGCAGCGCCGCGCTCCAGCCGTGGCGGGCGCTGTTGCTGAAGATCAGCAGGTTGGTCGGCCCGGGGGTGATGGCGGCGACGAAAGCGAACAGCAGGAAGGGCAGCCATTGCTGCAGGGCCTGGATCATGGCGGGGGCTCCGTGGGACGTGGAGCCGCTATCCTCGCCGCGGCCCGGGCGTCAGTCTGGAAGCTTTGAGCAGCGCTGCCGGTAGTACGCCGGGGTAACGCCATAGGCGCGGCGGAACCAGCGCCCCAGATGGCTCTGGTCGGCGAAACCGAGGTCGGCGGCAACCTGCGCCGGAGCCAGGCCGCGGCCCAGCAATTGGCGCGCACGCGCCAGGCGCAGCTGGATCAGGTAGGCGTGCGGCGGCAGGCCGAAGGCCTCCTTGAACGCGCGGCTGAGGCGGAAGCGGTCGCGGCCGGCGGCGCGGGCCAGGTCGTCGAGGTCGATGTCCTGCATCAGGTTGGCGTGCAGGTAGTCCCGGGCGCGCAGGGCCACCAGCGGCAGGCGCGGGTGGTCGTCGATGCGCTTGCGCCAGTGCAGGCGCTGGGTGAGGCCGCCGAGCAGCTCGTCGAGGGCCGCCTGGCGCACGATGCGCAGGTCCTGGCCATGCACGGCCTGGAAAGCGGCGTCGATGGCGGCGGCCATGCGTGCGTCGTCGAACAGCACCTGGGGCACGCTCAACTGGCAATCGGCCGGGGCCTCCTCGAACAGCGCGCCCACCTCGCGCTCCAGCCACTGCGGGTCGAGGTAGAGCATGCGGTAGGTGAAACCGCCGGCGGTGGGCGCATCGCCGTCGTGGATCTCCCCGGGTTCGAGGAAGAACACCTTGCCCGGCGTGCTGACGTTGCGCGCCTGGCGGCAGCGAAACTGCTGCACGCCGGTTTCGGTGAAGCCGATCAGGTAGCTGTCGTGCCAGTGCGGATCGTAGGCATGCCCCTTGAAATGGGCGCGCAGCGTCTCGATGCCGGTGTCGGCATCCTGCGCCAGGTCGATCCAGTTGTCGCTGTGCATGCCGCGCCTCCGCCGCGCCCGCGAGTCGTTCAGCATACCGCGCGGGCGGGCGGCGTCTGGAAGATTTGTGCAGCCGGCCGTCAGGGCCAGGTGCCCTCCGGATTCCAGGTCGAAACCATCAACCGCACCTGCCCCTTGATGGCGGCGGTGGCGGGGTTGCCGTGGACGTCGCTGTCGATCGGCAGCAGCACCTGGATGCCGCTGCCGTCCAGCTCCTTGGCCTGCAGCGGGATGGTCGCGGTGTTCATCCCGGTGTTCTGCCAGGCGTAGCGGATGGTCCACTGGTCGCTGCCGTCGGTGGGGCGCTCCAGCTGGATGATCACGGTGTCGCGGTACAGGTAGCTGCCTTCGTAGTGGCTGTTGGGCCAGAAGCGTTTGTCGATCTCGTAGTCCGGCACCCGCACGCCGAGGGTGAGGCTGTAGGCCAGGCCGGGCAGTTCGGGGTCGACCTTGCCGAATTCGGCGAGGAACACGCTGGACAGGTACAGCTGCGTGCCCGGCTTCCACTCGGCCTGGGTGAGGCAGGCCGCGGAATCCTCCTCCGCCGTGCGCCGCGACAGGTACCAGGGCTTGCTGCGCGGCGAGGCCAGCAGCTCGATCTGGTAGAGCGCGTTGACCGGGTCGCCCTTGGCGGCGTCGAGCACCTCCTTGGGCAGGCGCAGCTCGTCGATGTCCAGCCAGATGTCGACGCGCACGTTGCCGAACAGGAAGCGCACCAGGTTCTGGAAGCTCTCCTCGCTGTTGACGATGCCGAAGAAGCCGGAATGTGCGCGGTAGGCGAACGCCTTGGCGCATTCCTCGCCGAGCGTGCCGTCGGCGTTCAGGCCGTGCAGCGTGGCGTTCTCGATGCGCACCAGGCCGTCGCTGCCGTGGCCGACGAAGGTGCGCGACAGGCCCGCGGCCACCTCGTAGTCGCTGCGGTTGGTGCCCACCATGCAGAACACGCGGCTGGAGGGCAGGGCGCTTTCGGGCAGCAGGTCGACCTTGTCGTAGCCCTTCGGCAGCTTGGGCAGGCGCAGGTATTCGCGCATGCGCTTGTCGCGGTTGAAGTTCTCGATGTCGAACGGCAGCGAGAACACCGGCAGGCTCGGCACGTTGACGCCGACCATGTCGATGCCGTTGTGCGGCGTGGCGTAGGTGAAGAACTTGTCCACCGCCGCGCGTGCCTCCGGCGAGCCGCAGGCCGGGTTCTGCAGGAAGGTGCGACAGACCAGGCCGCCCATGGAGTGCGCCACCAGGTGGCAGCGGAAGTCTTCCTTCTTCGCCAACTCGTTGGCCGGGTTGGCGAAGGCCAGGTCGCGCAGGTGCAGGATCAGCTCGCTCAGGCCCTGGGCGAACTGCTCCATGCTCGGCGTCTTGCCGACGCCCAGCAGCGTGGAGGCCGGGTCGTAGTAGCGGTAGATGACGATGGAGCGGGCGGCCAGCTTGTTGTTCTTCTGCGCCAGCCAGTTGGGGTCGAGGACGTCGTAGCCGTCCTCGTACACGTCGCCGTAGCCGAACTGGCTGGCCAGGCGGATCACTGGCGACTCGAACACGAACTTGCGCGGCGGCGCGCCCGCGGTGGCCACCGCGCGCATCACCGTGGAGCCCAGGTTGAAGCCGCAGAAGGGGTCGGCGGTGGTCTCGTCGATCTCGCCGCGGCTCATGGCGTAGCCGCGCACGTAGATGATCGGGTAGAAGGGTGCCTTCATCGGTTGCTGTTCCATGCTCGGTCTCCTGCTCAGGGCCACTGGATCTTCAGTGCGCGCGCGGTGGCCGGGCCGACGACGCCATCGGCGACCAGGCGGTGGGTGGTCTGGAAGGCGGCCACGGCCGCGGTGGTGTGCGGGCCGTAGGCGCCATCGATCTTGCCGGGGTCGAAGCCGGCCGCCTTCAGCGCCTGCTGGATTTCCGTCACCTTCGGCCCTTTCACGTTCGGCTGCTCCAGGCGGATGACCGAGGGCGGCGGCTTGAGCCTGGGCGTGCCCGGGTTGCTGCTGTAGCTCACACCGGGCAGGCGGCAGTAATAGTCCCAGACGCGCCCGGTGACATTGCCGGCGCGCACGCCCAGGCCGGTGCCGGCGGCCTCCATGGTCTTGCCGGCGCCGTCGGTGATGGCGACGTGGCCCATGTGCCCGGGCAGCGGCGGCTTGCGCACCAGCACCACGCCGGCGGTGAGCATGGCGTCGGCCTCGTTGGTGGGGATGAGGGTGCCGTTGCTGGCGTCATGCACCCAGGCGCCGGAATAGGCCTCGGTGGTCGCCGGGTTGCCCTGGTTGTTCACGCAGCCGTAGAGCTTCTTCAGCTTCTGGTAGGCCACCCAGGACACGAATTCCGCGCAGTCCCAGGGGCCGTTCCAGTTGGGGTTGTCCTTGGGGACCAGCACGTTGGCGTACTTCTGGTTCTTTTTCGTGGCGGCGAGCGTGTACAGATCCAGTCCGGTGACCATGGTGCGTTCCTCGGTAATGGGGCGGGGCAGGGCTCAGGCGAGTTCCACCGTCTGCGGGGTGGCGCCTTCGCCGTTGGGGGCGTCGAGCGGGAGGATGCGCAACTCCAGGTCGATGAAGTCGTTGCCCTGCCGGTAGCTGCGGTTGATGTGGTAGGGGTTGGGCTGGTCGCGCAGGAAGGCGCCCTCGGTGCGGAACAGCTCGTCGTCGCCATCGCTGGCAAGGCGCCCGGCGGTGAAGGCGGTCAGTTCCTTGAGCAAGGCGACCACGGCGGCGGAGCCAGGGTTGGCCAGCATCACCGCCTTGAGCCCCAGGTCGGCGGCTTTGCTGCCGACCACGTCGCGGATGCGCTCGCCCGCCTCGCGCAGGTCGCGGTCGGACTCCATCATCAGCAACGACAGCGCGACGTACTCGCCGGGGTTGGCCGGGCCATACAGCAGGTGGCCGTCGCCGAGCATGCTCACCGTCGAGCCCTGGCGAACTTTCGGGAAGGGCATGTAATTGAAAGTAAGGGCACCCTGCTGGATATTCGAAGTATCGATGGCGAGGGAAACTATATAGGGCTCGCTATAACGGTCGAATAACAGGTCGGCGCGTTTCAATAAAGTGAATTGGCCGAGGGTGATTGCAATACGGGAATTGAAGCGATCGAAGGCCATCTTCGTACTTCCCTGTGGATGGTGGAGGGCGCCAGGACTGCGGCGTTCAAGCTGAAGCTAGCTGTCGTTCGCCTACCTGTCCAAGGCGCCCGCAGGGTATTTTTCGATAATCTTGGAATGAAATCATGTAGGAAATTCTTATTTGATTTTGTTATTGGAAGTGTAAATTCCAGGTGACAGTTTCCGTGGTCTTTTGAACCTCTGCCGAATATAAGGCGCCAGGAATTTACATACATTGTCGATAATAAAAAGCGACCACTGGACAACGCGTCGCCGGTCGGTTGGCATGCAGCCCCCGGCAGGCTGTGCTACCACTTGCCGCTGGCACACCCACAGCAAACAGGCGGTCCGCCATGGCGCTCGTGCTCTACGGTCACCCGTTTTCCTCGTACACCCAGAAGGTGCTGATGGCGCTGTACGAGAACCAGACGCCCTTCGAATTCCGCTGCATCGGCCCCGACACGCCGCAGCACGCGGCGCAGTGGTTGCGGCTATGGCCGCTGGGCAAGTTCCCACTATTGCTGGACGGCGAGCGCAGCCTCGCCGAGAGCAGCATCATCATCGAATACCTGCAGCTCACCCACGGCGGCCCCGTGCGCTGGCTGCCGGACGACCCGCTGGCGGCGCTGGACGTGCGCTTTCTCGACCGCTTCTTCGACCTGCACGTGATGACGCCGGTGCAACACGCCGTGGGCGGCGCGCTGACGGGCGACGCGACCAAGCGCCAGGAAGCCCTGGCCGACGCGGTGGAAAAGCTCGAACGCGCCTACGCCTGGCTGGAAGGCCAGCTGCCGGGCCGCACCTGGGCCGCGGGCGAAGCCTTCACCCTGGCCGACTGCGCGGCCGCGCCCTCGCTGTTCTACGCCGACTGGACGCACCCCATCGGCGAGACCTACCCGACCCTGTGCGCCTACCGCGCCCGCCTGCTGGCGCGCCCCTCGTTCGCCAGGGCGGTGGACGAGGCCCGGCCCTACCGCCCGCTGTTCCCGCTGGGCGCGCCCGACCGCGACTGAGCCCGCACGAAAAAGGCCGGCCCCGTTCGCACGGGCGCCGGCCTGGTCAGGTAGTGGAGCGGAGTTACGCGTTGACGGGGGCCAGTGCGCGCTTGCGCGCCAGTTCGTACAACTGCCGGGCCTCGCCCACCAGCGGCACCAGGGCGGAGGCGACCCGCGCCGTTTCATGCACCAGCACATCATGGCCTTCGTGCACCTCCAGCACCCGCAGCAGGTCCTCCAGCGCGTTCAGCCGGCGCTCGGCCACGTCGTAGAGATGCTCCGCAGGGGCGGAAAGGTCGACATACAGCACGCCATCGAAGGCCTGGGATTGCAGCGCTACCAGCTTGCGATCAGGCATGACGCACCTCCGGGATGGAGGCGAAGGGGAGGGAGGACAGCAAGGCACGTACAACGAACAGTGGGTGTTTAGGCATTTCCGTTGCTCCTGTTTCGGAGGAAGGAGCCGCCCGCCCGGAAAGGGCGGCGGACCGTGCGGGGTCGCAGTACCGGTTAACCAACGTAAAGACCGGCCAGGCCGAAGCCTGCCCCGCACGGCTCGCCATGGCTGCACATAACAGCAGGCAAGAAAAAGCGCCTGTGCAAGGTGCGTCGGCGCTTCGTGCACGTTGGTTATCGCCGGACTGCGATCCGGGCCACGGGATTGACCGTGGCAGGAACGGAATCTATCGACGGGGTTTGTAGGCTCACAAGGGCGAATGTGGGTGGGAAATTTCGGGTGGTTTGGAAGGCCGCCGTCCATATTCAACGAGGTGTTACGAAGGGGCGTATGTGATTGGAGTAACTAAAAGCCTATTCAAAATTTTCTGAATCTTGAGATGGATGTGCGTAGTGGAGTTCTTCTCCAACTTTCCCTGGATTCTCTTGGGGTACTGGGTTGTGGTTGAGAGAATAGGTCTCTATTAATTTCCTCTGGAGCTAAAAGAAAGGCCGTTTCAATAGGATTTCTTGTTTATGGGATGTGTCTCAGAGGGAAAAAGGAAGCTTCCTTCAGGCTTGCTACTTGCACAAGCATGCAGCGCCGCTAATCGTATTTCTTTGTTCATGGCAGTAATCAAGGAAATACCATGGGTAACCGAAGTTCAGGGCCAGGGCCAATGCCGCAGGTATGCAAACCTGCGATGCCCAATCCACCGCTCAAGAAAATGAAGTACAAGGAACAGGAGCCAGATTGGCCACGTGAGTCGTCATACCCCAGGAAAATTCCTATACCTGTAGAAACCCGTCCTACGATACCTGGGTTTGTGTTTGCGAAGTCCTGCAAGCTACCTGACGCTGTAATCGATCATGCCAATCCGATTCCTGTAGGGAACTTAGAGGATTACGGCAGCTTTGCGTTGCTGGGAGGGCGCGAAGTCGACGGTGAGGGAAGTCTTCTTCTAAAGAAAATCAGCGGGGATGTACCCTCAACCTTCGGTCGGCTGGTGTTGCAAGGGCTTTCGGTAAGAGGAGCATCTTGCGCAGGTCGTTGCACACCGCTCAGTGGGCCTGTTGTCACCACTGGCGTAGCAGCGGGCACATTCGTAGGGCTTGTTGCATTGCTGTGGCCTTCTAGCCTGGGAGATAGCGCCCTTTACAGTGAGGAACAATTGAGGTCGCTCGGCAAGGCCAGATCAAGGGTCAGGTTACGTATTGAAGAACAGCCAGATGGAAGCCTGAAGGGATATGGCTTCAATACACAGAAGAATCGCGATTGGGAAATGCTGGATGTTGTCCAGTTCAACGAGCGAAGGGTTGCTGATCTGGGCGACGGAATTACGCTGCTCTGGACTCCCGCTGTTGATTCTTCCAGCAGAATTCCTGCATTAGAAGCTCCTCCACGAGCGCCGCTTATCTGGATATTCCCGCCTACCGAAAAGGCGGAACAGATAATCGTCAATCCCATCTATCCTCCTGAATACAAGGACTTTATTCTTGTTTTTCCGGCGGATTCTGGAGTTGAGCCGTTATATATAGTTCTGAATGTCCGGCGCGAACCGGGAGTTGTTACAGGAACGGGCGAGGATGTGCAGGGCATCTGGTTGGCTGGGGCAGGAGAGGGAAGTGGGAGCCCTATTCCTACGCAAATTGCTGATACGTTACGAGGGATGAGTTTCAACAGTTTTGACAGTTTCAGAGAGATGTTTTGGAAGACTGTGGCAAGTGATGCTGAACTGGCAATCCAGTTCGGGCATGATAATCTTGAGCGGATGCTGGGTGGCAATGCTCCAATTGCACGGAACAGGGATACGCTAGGGAAGCGTAAGTCTTTTGAATTGCACCACGTCGACTTGGTGTCCGAAGGCGGTGAGTTGTATGGATTAGATAATCTCCGTGTCGTTACGCCTAAAAAACATATTGATATTCATAGGTGAGTTATGAAGAGAATTACTGACTACACGGAAGATGAGTTTATTCGGCTCGTTGACGAGATACGTGCGGCGAATAAGTCGGCTTCAGATGGTGTGCTAGGAGAGCTTTTAGAGCACTTTTGTGAAATTACTGAGCATCCGGATGGTACAGACCTTATCTACTACCCAGAAGAGGGCGCGGATAATTCGTCTGCTGGTATCGCTCTCGCTGTAAAAACATGGCGTAAGGCCAATGGCCTGCCTGGATTCAAGACTTAGAACGGTATTGTTTATCAAAAGGTATCTTCTAAGCCTTACACCATTTTAATAATGTAGCTGGAACGATTGACCGGCTTCGGGAGAAAAATAAATCCGGTCTCATTGCCCGGCATAGTTACAACCTCTTAGACGTGACGGCCCAACGCGCCATAGCAGCTATACGCCTTTTCGAGGCGACGCGAGCGAGGTCGTACGACCTCGCTCAGCCCTGGCCCTGCTGCTTGTTGAGCATCGACTGGATGTGCAGCACCGAGTCCTGGGTGCGCTTGGCCAGGTTGCGCACCTCGTCGGCCACCACGGCGAAACCGCGCCCCTGTTCGCCCGCCCGCGCCGCCTCGATGGCCGCGTTCAGGGCCAGCAGGTTGGTTTGCTCGGCAATGCCCTTGATCACGCCCGCCATCTGAGAAATCTCGGCGTAGGTGTTCTGGATGCTCACCTGCTCCCGCTCACGCAGCGCTTCCGCAGCCTTCTCATCAGTGATTTCCCGGGTCGCGCCGGTCACCCGCAACAGCACGCCATTGGCATCGCGCAGGCAGCGCCCGCGCTCGCGGAACCACAGGTCGCCGCGGGTCTTGTGGCGCATGCGGTACTCGACGACATAGACGCGCTGCCCGGTGGGGTCGGCCATCATCTCGCCGAAGGCGCGCATGACGCGCTGCTGGTCCTCGGGCTGGGTGATGGCGAAATAGCTGTCCCAGCCATCGGGAAACTCCTGGCGGTTGTAGCCGATCAACGAACGGAACTGATCCGACCAGCGAATCACGTTGTCAGGATGATCGGGGTTGCCATCGACCACGCTGAGGTCCCAGCAGCCCTCGGTCAGCGTCTGCTTGGTCAACTCCCACACCTGCTGCTCCTCCAGCAGCCGCGCCCGCTCCGCCTCGACTGCAGCGGTCCATTCCTCTGCACGCTTCAGCGCCTGTTCGGCCTCGGCCTGCTGTTGCTCGCGCAAGCTGAGTGCGGCCTGTAGTTCCCGCAACTGGGTTTCATCGACAGAGGTATGGTGTTCCACCTGGCGCTCCAGGGTGGCGATGTTGTCCTGCCAGTGGTTCTGAACATCCTGCAGGGCCAGCGCAAGCTCGCGGTGCCGGCTCAGCGCGGCATACTCGGCCGGGCCACGCCAATTCCCCGCCAGCCACTGCCGGCACAGCTCGCTCACCTCACCCGCCAGTTCCCTCGCCCCCTTTGCGAACCACATGCCTCGCCACTCCTCGCCGCTTGCGGTGATGTCAAATTAGTATGAAATCATATCTTATATGTAAAAAGAGGTGGTGAGGGAAGGGGAGGGATGTTTTTGGCGTGGGTGGGGGACTTCGTCTGATATCACCTGGCCTTGCTGAGCGAGGTGCTGGTTCTGAAGTTGGCAAGCTTCCCGGCCGGCTTGCGCGCTGAACCGGCCATCGACAGGGTCCAAGATGTGGGGGGAACATGGCTTAGTGGCTATCTGCCGTTCGCCATTGGCTGCAACCGGCCAGAAGCGGGCACTGAGACCAACTGGAATAAAGCGTCGTCGTGCTTCTGGCGAGGTGTAAGGGAAACGTGCAACAGCGTTAGACCTAGCGCAGACTCCAAGTCCCGCCACGACTGGCAGCCAGTGCTGCACAGATTGCCAACGCTAGCGAACCCGGCTATCACTACGCAACTATCAGACTTAGACCGGTAACGTGCATTGACCCATACGCCGCGAAATTCCCCTTCCAGTGACCGGATCGGTGGTGGCGGTGCTGCGACCAGCGCTGGCATTCGTTTCGAACAACAGCTTGGGGCGCTGTTCTCCTCTTGGATTTTGGCAGGCGACCGGTTAGATGACAGCTTTCGTCTTGGCGCGGCCTCACCGGAATGGATCCGCTTCGAGACTGAGGCGCCAGTCGACGACCTGTTGATCAAAACCAACGATGACGGCTACGTCGCCGTGCAAGCAAAGACAACCGCAAGCCTTAGTGATGACCTAGGCTCGCCGCTGGGTAAGACGATCACGCAATTCGTTCGCCATTGGTTTGTCGCTCAGCGGGGCGACGGCTCAATGGGGTGGAACCGGCCGCTCGATCCCGCTCGCGACCGGTTGGTGCTGGCTGTGACGCCTCAGGCCTCGGTACAGGTTAGGGTCGACCTACCGGCTGCGCTCCTCCTCGTCTCGCAACCAGGGGGAGGCGCGCTTAACCAAGCGCAGAAACGAGCTCATCAGGTGTTCTCCAGCCTGGTTGAACGGGCCTGGGCAAGTATCACCAAGGGACCGCTGGACGATGAGCTGCCGTCGGAGTTGGCGAAGCTGGTAGCTGTCTTCACCTTTGAAGGCGATCAAGGTGGTTCATTGGCGAGCGGTTCTCTTGTCAAAGCTTTCGGCCCGGAGGTGGATGCCGCAGCCGCTTTCGGCGCTCTGTCCGATCTTAGCGGCCAACTAATGAAGGAACGCGGCGGCGGTGACCTCTCCACTTGGCGACAATTACTCGCCAGCCGAGGCGTCGCACTCGGCGCGCCTCCTGAGTATCGCGCCGACATCGAAGCCCTTAAGCGGCATTCCAAACGCGTCGCCGAGGCGCTCGGCAACTATGAGAAGATTGAGCTAGCCAGCGGCACGACGCTATCTGTGCGCCGCGAATGCCAAGCCGCGGTTGAAGCCGCAGTGCGCAACGGCCCGCTGCTTATTATCGGCGAGCCGGGGGCCGGCAAGAGCGGGGTTCTGAATGCGGTTGCCCGCAAACTGAGCGACGACGGCGTCGATATCCTCCAACTTGCCGTTGATCGTTACTCGATCGAGAGCCTCGAAGGTCTGTCCCGTGAACTCGGACTACAGCATCCGCTGCTGGATGTGCTTGAAGCCTGGGACGGGCCGGAGCCGGCCTATCTCGTTGTTGACGCTTTAGACGCGACGCGCGGCGGTCGCGGTGAAGGCGTCTTCCGGACACTCATCGAGCGAGTTCTAGAGAGCAAGGGGCGCTGGAACGTCGTCGCATCGATCCGTAGCTTCGACTTGCGCATGGGTCAACAATTCCGTGCGCTGTTCAAAGGTGCACCTCCGGCGCCATCGCTGGCGGACCCGTCCTTCGCTGGGGTCCAACACATTCAAGTGCCGTCCTGGTCGGAAGCCGAATTTGACCAACTCCTCCAGCAATCGCCCGAACTTGCAGCATGTCTTGACCAGGCACCGCAGCGACTGCGTGACTTGGCGATGGTGCCGTTCAACACCCGACTGCTCAGCGAGTTGATCTCAGGTGATGCGGTCAAAAACCTAGACGAAGTCGCGTCTCAAACGGATCTGTTGCGCCTGTACTGGGATCACCGCGTAGAAGGCCACGGGTTGCCAGCGAGGCGCAGCCTTAGCCGAGTGGTCGAGCTCATGGTTCAAGCGCGGGCGCTTCGCGCACCAAGACTCCTAGCGGCGGGTGAGAGTGCGAGCATGATCGACACTCTTTGTAAGGAGGGCGTACTCGTCGTTGATGGCGAGCGGTGGGTTCAGTTCCGACATCACCTGCTCTTCGACTACGCGGCGGCAAGGCTCGCGCTTGATCCGAGCACTATCGTCAGCGGTGCTTATCGGTTCAGCAAGGCGGACGCACTAGGTCTGATGCTATCGCCAGCGCTCGGATTCCTCCTGCGGGAAATTTGGGAATCAGAGACTAATCGCAAGCCTTTTTGGACCGCCCTTCGAACCCTCATCAACGACGAGGATGGGGACCCGATCATCCGCAGTACAGCCGGTCGATTAGGGGCAGAGTTTCCGACTTCGGCCCAAGACTGTATTTGGTTGGGCAATTTAGCCATCGTGGGTGACAAGAAGGCGTCGAAGACACTGTCGCATGTTGCCGGCGCTTTGGTCGTGCGACTTGAGGACGAGAAGCAGCTTGAGCTTGCGCCTTGGGTTTACCTAGCCGCTTGCTTGGCTAAGGATCCAGCAACGGTAGCAGGCACACTTCGCTTTCTACTCCACAATCTCCTCGAACGGATCAAGGATGATGAGTTCACGCCGGTGCTCGGTGAGGCTGCTCGCGCGCTACTGGCGTACGGACTGGCCCAGCCTGACCCAGGCTTCATTGTGAGATCCGCGATTGAGTTCGTTATCGCCACCTATGGCACCGACGTCGGGGCCTCACGGGCCTTACTGGTTCAGGTTTTCGACCGCGATCGGCTGGAGAGATTCGGGCATCAGGAAGTGCCAGCAGTCTGCTACAAAATTGCGGCGGTCGGCGACGTTGATCCAGAGTTCGTCACCACCTATGTGTACCGTACAGTATTCAACTACGAGGTCACGGAGGATCGACAGACCCGGATCGGGCAGAGCCAAATCCTCAACCTGACCTCCAACGCCAAGCAGGATTACGAGTCGGCGCGGTGGGCGCTTGGCGAATACCTACCCAAATTCCTACAGGTCGACCCGCGAGCTGCAGTCAGGGCCGTCGTCAATGCGGTAGAAGGATACGTCGCACGCAAACATGCCGTCTCCGAAGAAGCCCTCGACAAAGAGCTGCAGGTCAATGAGCGATTAATCCGTCTTCGGGAAGACCGCAGCTTCATCTGGGCGCATGACCCAGACAGCCAATACAATCGGGATGCGGAAAGCCTGGTCTCAAAGTTGCGCGCGCACCTTAAAGCCGCCCCGGAGGCCGAAGCTCTGAATTTGATCGACATCCTGATCAATGAAGCTTCGTTCGCGATCTTTTGGTCCCGGATGTTCCTCTGTGCTATCGAGCGCAGAGATGGCTTGGTAGAGCAGCTCTGGTCTATTGCGGCGACCGAACCTTTCCTTGTCCTCCACGACACTCGCAAGGACGCAATTGATCTCGTTGCGATAGGCATTGGCCGACGCTCGGCGCAGGAGCGGCAGAGTTTCGAACGGGCAGTGTTTGAGTTCGACTTCTCACGCTTTAAGCATCGCACCGAAGCGCACCAAGACTTCCTGGAGCGCCTTTTTGCTGCGATCGGCCGCGACAATCTCATCACGGACGAAGCCCGCCAAATCTTAGATGCGAGGCCACAGGATCAGACCTCCTCGAACGAGCGACTCTTCGTCATCAAAACTGGGACTCGCTCAATAGAGGATTTGCATTGGATCGAAGGCCTAGATAGGGAGGCGCCAGAGAACTCGCTAGTCATTGACGCCATCAACACCGCGAAGAAACTCCTCCGGCTCGAGTCGAATTCTGAAGATGTGGCAGTTGCCTCGCTCGCGGACTCGCTCTCCGCTCTACAGGCTATACGAAACGCACTAGCACGTAATACGCCGCACGCTGGCCTACGACGGTATGCAGAGGCAATCATTGGCCAAGGCTGCGAAGTCATCGTTTCGCAAGAGCTACTGGTATCGAAGGAGGCCCCGCCGACATCGGAGCAAGACGCAACGTTTACAGCACTGCTTGAAATCGCTGGTAGGTCCGAAAGTCCAGAGCTGGACGTCGACACGGAGTCGCAGTTCGAGAAGTCTGCTGCTTGGGGTGTACCCGCGGCGCGAGTTGAAGTCGCGCAAGCCTATTGGGATCTGTTCACGCAACGCTCAGATCTCTACCCTGACCTGATTCCGCGGGCGAAGGAGTTGCTGTCTGATCCCCATCCGGCCGTCCGGCTGAACGCCTCGGTGCGTCTCGTGCGAATCTGGGATCTCGACCGTGATCGATTCTGGAAGCTTCTGACAGATCGCCTCACGCACGAGCCCAACCTGACCATCATCGAACATCTGGTCGGCGATGTCGTCTCAAGGTTGATCCACACAGATCAACAGCGGAGTCTCGAGCTGCTGCTCTTGCTGTCGCAGCGAGAGACTCCGGGGTCTGATCGAGAACGGCGGCTGCTCAACGTTATCGCAAGTAGGCTCACCGTCCTTTGGGTCACCTACCAGTCTTCAGAAGCAAAGGTCGTGCTCGATCATTGGTTACGGGTGCCTTGGAAGCACGCAGAAGCAGCGAGAACGATCCTGACGACTCTGCGCGACGCCATCGTTGCCGGGGTGGGCGATATCCCCGACAAAAACGCCGGCCTCCGCCAGCGCTCTCAAGCGCTTGTCTCTGACATCGTCAATTCTGCGAATGCCCGACTCGCCCTGCACATGGCGGGCACTGATGTCGACGCCGCTGCGACCTCCGAAGCGCGAGAGTGCGTTAGCCTGATTGACACCGCAGGCATGCAAATGTTCTTCGCAATCGAAGAGAGGGCCAATCAACCGGGTCTCGACGTGTTCCTCCGGGAGAATGGCGAGCTCCTAAAGCGAATTGGTGAGTACGCGCAACCGCACACTACCTATTACCTGCTCCAACTCGTCGAACAGCTAGTCGATGTGAACGCGCATGCGGCCTTCGATTTGGCGGCGAGCACGCTGCTGGCGAGCGGCCAATCGGGCTACCAGAACGAGACTCTGGGCGTGGACCTTTTGGTTCAGCTGATCGGCGTATTCCTCGCTGACCACAAGGAAATCTTCGAGGATCCAGTCCGACGCGCGGCGCTTGTTGATTGCCTGGAGATCTTCCTGGAAGCGGGATGGCCGGCGGCGCGACGCCTGCTCTATCGCCTGCCGGAACTGATCCAGTGAACCGGCTAGCGCTTCAAAACCTCTTCAAGCGGGGGCTCGGCGACCTGCTGGAGGCGATCGAGCGAGAACTAGCTAGACAACAGCGGGACCCGTTCGCCGAGCCCGACCCGAACCGCCGCCCCCACGAGCACGACACGCGGCTGCTCTTTGTCGATGCCTTGCTCAATCTTCTTGGATGGCGGCTCGGTGCCGGGGGCAATGTGCTTGAGGAAGCCCGTCTCCAAGCAAACACTACGAAGTTCATGGACTACGTGGGGGTTGTCGATATCAATGGCGCACCACTCTTGCTGGTCGAAGCCAAAGCTTGGGAGAAGCCGGCGATCTCGGCTCGGGGGGATGGCCAGTACGCGAACGAGGCAACCCTGCTCGTTGCGGCGATTAAGCATATCCGCGACGGAAAGGCTGAGGATACGTCGCCTATTATCGCTGAGTGGGACGGCTATCTGCGCCAGGTCCGCGGCTATGTACAGACGCTCAAGGAGATGTATGGCCATAACTTGTCCAGGGCTGCCATCATCAGCGGCGAGTGGATGGTGGTGTTCAAGGCCCCGGTTGCAACATTTCTTGGCGCTGCACGGCCGGATGACATCGCGATTTTCACTCGCGAACAGTTCGGGGAGCGGGCCGCAGAAATTTTCGAGCTTCTCCATCGCTCGGCTCTCACCAAAGATGCGCCGATTCCATTACGTGCCGCACAGCTTCGCCAGTACCTCGAGCTGGGCGATGTCGCCGGAGCGTTTCAGGGCGTGCATGTCCACTATGAGCGGACCGGCAGCACCCTGTTCGCTCGTCGACCGCGCATCCTGATCTATCCAGCTCTATTTTTAGCCCGCAAGGACGACGCTATCTTCACCGTGATTGACAACGACATCCCTGTCGAACTCGACTATCACAGGGATGAGGATGGCGACGAAACGCTGGCCCCGCACTTGGATGCAATTCAGGCGCGTGGTTTCGCGCTAATTAGGGTATGCGGGATTGAACTCGGCGGCGAGCTCTCCTCCGCCGAGCTTTCGGCGTTTCCGGGTTTTCGCAGCGGCGGGTTAGCGAAGGCGTTGGTCGGTGAATTGAAGGCGGCGGACGAGTGGCTCGTCGCCACTGGCAGCGCGACGCATTTTCTCCTCGCATCCCCTCGTGTTCAGGAATGCCGGTTCCATAGCTGGGCCGAATGCGGGGCTGACGCTGCAATGCAATCCGCCATCAGTGCGCGCACGGTCGAACCTCCGGCGTTCTTCGTTGACACTCAGCGCCATCACTGCGCCCACCAAGTTGTTCAGGACCGTCGCGCAGGTCGGTGCTTCATTCAGGCCATCGACAGCCGGACCTGCTGCCAAGCCTGTGTATTTCTGGAGCACTGTTGGACCGAAGCGGAGCGAGCGGCGTTGCCTTGTGGTCATTAACGGTGTGATAGGGGTATAGAGTGTCCGCTTTGGGTCGTTTGCTGCCTTCGGAGAGAGGCCGCTACCGACCCATAGGAGACGTTTAGAATCTGCCCCTTCAGCCATTGAACTTACCTGCGGGTAGGTACGCCTCACCGGTCTGCGAAGCATGGCGACGTACACGCGACACAATGTCGGCGAACGAGAGCGCTCCGGAGAGATACAGGTAAAGATGCATAGCATCTAGAAGTAGCAAGGCAGTCTTTCGTCCGGACGCCTGCGTGACTGCGACGCTGGAGTACCCAGAGATTGAAATCATGATGCCCATTGTGTTGTCGGCCTTATCATCGACCTTTGAGCGCAGAGAGTCGACGTCGGTCGCATCCGCTTGGGAAGCGGTGAATTTCAGCTCTATCAGATAGGTGGTGCCATCGAGAGTCAACGAACCGTCAATCTGCCGTCCTGAGCTAACGTAGGGTCTGCGATTCTGAACTTCGCAGAAGTCCAACAGGTCGTAGAACCAATCCTGAAAATCGTAGCCGCCCTGCTGCGTACCTACAGCTCGATGCAAATTATCAAGTCGCTGCTGCAGCTTCGACTTGTCAGTAAAACTCCGCTGGATCTTGGAGCGCTCTTCTCGTGCCCGTGTCTTCGCTTCGCTACGTTCACGCTCTGTTCGAATCTCCTCATCTTGTGCACGGAGGTAAGCCTTCAGTTCGGCAACCGCCTTGGTCGCGTCCACAATCTTCTGCGCAGAATCCTCCCAGTTACGGAGGTCCGGAAAGGACGAAAGCTCAGACAGCGCTCGCACCATCTCAAAGATCACAGCTTTGCCCTTGTCACTCTTCTGCAAACTAGTGAAGGTCCGGTCAAGGAACTCCCTCTTACTCTCGTCAGGCGCCCAAGTCGCCAAGTGGGACTCAGCGATGTGCGAAGACTGTAAGAACTTTCGAAGCGCTGCTTTTCGCCAATAAGACTTGAGCGTCGCCTCATACGTCAGTTCAATGAAGCGGGGAGTGATCTTTGCTGCCATAGCGATCGCTGGCCTGACTAGAAGTAGGCGGTAAAAGTGGCGTGATGATTTCCGCGGTTTGCCGCATAACGCTCCATGTCGATGTGAGGCTTCTTGAGAGGGTTAGACGTCGCGCCCAAAAACCACATGAAGAGGGGAGGAGGGCGGCATGGCGCTAGCCACATTGCGAAGTTTAGCAGCGTCACCATAGTCTGCTTCTGGCCGATAGCCCCCATTGGCTGAAGGCTCCCCTGCGGCAGCCTGAACAATCAACCCCTTTGAACCGATTTCGAATTCGTCAGGCGCAGTCCGGCGCCGACGTGGGCGAGCCCCATTGAACGGCTTTGCACCGCCCTGGAACGGTCCTGGCCGCGCAGCTGGAAAGCGCTCAGCCAGGCATGATTCTTTCAGCCAGTTGCCTTGCCGGCACAGCTCGCTCGACTAGCGACATGGCGATGATCGTGGTGACTACGAGCACAAGCCGTCCCCCTCAGAAGGAGCGTACCGCCGGGCTGGCCAGTTCCTGCAGGTAGGTGAGGTCGCACAGCCGCCATTGCCGGAGCCGGCCCTGGATGCGTCCCGCCTGCTGCCAGTCGGAGAGCAGACGGCTGAGGGATTCCGGGCGAATGCCCAGGTGGGTGGCGAGTTGGCGCTGGCTGATCGGCAGCATCAGGCTTTCGCCCTGGCGACGGTGCAGGCCCAGCAGGTAGGCGGCCAGGCGCTGGGAGGCGGAACTGGCGGTCAGCCAGTCGACCTCGTTGACCTGGCGGTAGAGACGCAGGCTGAGGCTTTCCAGCATGCGCATGGCCAATGGCGGATGGCCCTCGCAGGCCTTGTGCAGCGCGTTGCGGCTCAGTCGGAAGAATTCGCCGCTACCCTGGCAGCGGGCGTTCATCGGGTAGCGGCCGTGGGGCATGAACATGGCCGCCTCGGCGATCAGTTGACCTTCGCGGAACAACTGGAAGACATGCTCTTCGCCGTCGCAGGTGAAGCGCAGCATTTCCACGCAGCCACGCCGCACCAGCAGGAAGTGCTCGGCCGGGTCGCCTTCGCGGAACAGCAGTTTGCCGCCCTCGGCGCGCAGCAGACTGGCCGAGTCGCACAGGCTGGCCATGAGGCCCTGCGGCAGGTCGGCGAAGAGGGGGATGGCGCCCAGCAATCGCAGGCATTCGCCGCGGTCTGGCGCGAACTTAACATTTGTCATTCGTGGCGTGCGGGCGGGCTGCAATGATCTGCGAATGAAGATAAGTCTTATTCGCAAGCCGATCAATCGAAGGCTCCCCCGCCTGCTCCTTTCTTTCGTTCTGGCGGCCGGCGCGTGCCTGCAGGCGCCTGCCGGTACGGCCAGGGAAGCGGTGCTGCGGCTGGGCGGCCCCGGCGCGGTGGTGAGCTTCCCGTTGCTGCACATGGTGGAGAGCGGCGCTCTGCAGCAGTACGCCGAGCGCGTCGAATTCCGCCTCTGGCAGAACCCCGACCAGTTGCGCGTGCTGCTGGCCAAGAACGAGCTCGACTACAGCGCCGCCCCGGTGAACCTGCCGGCGCTGATGGCCGGGCGCGGGCAGCCCGTGCGGCTGCTCAACGTCTCGGTGTGGGGAATCATCTGGTTGGTGAGCCGCGACCCCCAGGTGAAGAGTTTCGCCGACCTGGCCGGCAAGGAGGTGGTGCTGCCGTTCCAGCGCGACCTGCCGGCGATCCTGGTCGATGAATTGCTGCTCAGCCACGGCCTGAAGCCGGGCAGGGACCTGACGCTGCGCCCGGTCCGCGATGGCCAGGACGCCCAGGCGCTGCTGCTGGCAGGCCGCGCCGATCACGCCTTGCTGGTGGAGCCGGCGGTGTCCCTGCTGCTTTGGCGCAACCACAGCCAGGGCGGCGCGCCGCTGTACCGCGTGCAAAGCCTGGAGAGCGCCTGGCGGCAGGCCTTCCCGCAGCAGGCCGAACTGCCTCAGGCAGGGCTGATGAGCAGCCCGCAGCGCGCCGAGGACGGCGAACTGGCGCGGGCGGTGGATGCCGCCTACGCCGAGTCCGCCCGTTGGTGCAGCGCGCACCCGCAGGCCTGCGCGGAGCTGGTCCATCGGCACCTGCCGCACCTGCCGGTGGAGGCGCTGGAAGAGTCCATCCGCGTCACGCGCCTGGAGAGTGTTTCCGCCAGCGCGGCGCGTGGACCGCTGGAGGCGCTGTTCGGGCTGATCGCCAAGCGCCATCCACAGGCAATCGGGGGCGCCCTGCCGCCCGCCAGCTTCTATGGACCCTGAGATGAGACCCATGACTTCCCGACGCTGGGCCTTGCTGGGCGGCGCGCTTCTGCTGGTGGGCTGGCAGCTGCTGGCGCTGCGCCTGGGCCCGCTGCTCATGGCGACGCCATGGCAGACGCTGCAAGCCATGGTCCGCCTGCCTTTCGAGGCCGACTTCCGCCTCAACGCCGGGGCCAGTCTGCTGCGTATCGTCCTGGGCGTCGGCCTGGGCTGCCTGCTGGGCTTCTGCCTGGGGCTGCTGGCCGGGCTCGATGCCCGTGTGCGCGGTCTGCTGGAGCCGCTGCGCTGGCTGCTGATGTCGGTGCCGCCAGTGGTGGTCGTGGTGCTGGCGATGCTCTGGGTCGGGCTCGGTTCGGCCATGGTGGTGCTGATCAGTGTGCTGATGCTGGCGCCGGGCATGTACGTGAACACCGTCAAGGGCATGCAGATGGTCGACCGCGGCCTGCTGGAAATGGCGCGGGTCTACCGCTTCAGCCCCTGGCAGAAGCTGCGGCGGCTCTATATCCCCTCACTCACCGCGCCGCTGGGCGCGGCGCTGCTGATCGCCACCTGCGGCGGCGTGCGCCTGGTGGTGATGGCCGAAGTGCTGGGCGCGGAGAGTGGCGCCGGTTTCGCGCTGGCCAATGCGCGCAGCACCTTCGATAGCGCCGGGCTGTATGCCTGGACGCTGCTGATCCTGTTGCTGGTCGCCGCGCTGGAGTTTCTTCTGCTGCAGCCGCTGCAGCGGCGCATGGGCCGTTGGCAGGAGGCCGCCCATGCTTGAGTGGCACGGCGTCGATCTGGTGCTGGGCGAGCGTCGGGTGTTTGCCGATGCCTCCCTGCGCCTGTTGCCCGGCGAGCGGGTCGGCATTCTCGGGCCCAGCGGCGCCGGCAAGAGCAGCCTGCTGCGCCTGGCTGCCGGCCTTCTGAAGCCCCGCCGGGGGCGGCTGGAGAATGGATTCCGCCATCCCGTGCTGGCCTTCCAGGAGCCGCGCCTGCTGCCTTGGTGCCGGGTCGCGGAGAACCTGGAAATCCCCCTGCGGGCGAGCGGCCTCGACCGTGCGAGTGCGCGGCGGATGGCCAGCCACTGGCTGGAACGCGTCGGCCTCGCCGGGCACGAGCGCGCCTGGCCGCATCAACTGTCCGGCGGCATGGCCCAGCGCGTTGCCCTGGCGCGCGCGTTCTCGATCGAGCCGGACCTGCTGCTGCTCGACGAGCCATTCAGCGCGCTGGACCCGGCCCTGCGCGAATCCCTGCTCGACCTCTGCCGCGACTGGCTTGCCAGCTCGGGCGCGGCGCTGCTCTGCGTCAGCCACCATCCGGCCGAGCTGATCGGCCTGGTGGAGCGCTTCGTGCTGGTCAATGACGGCGCGTTGCAGCCCTTCGACCTCACCGGATACGCCGCCGACCAGGTGGCGACGGTGCTGCATCAGACCCTGCTGGCCCTGGAGGCACCCGCGCCATGATCTATCCCATCCTGCTGACCCTGCACCTGTTCGCCGCGCTGATGTTCATCGGCACGGTGTTCTTCGAGGTGCTGATCTTCGAAGGCGTGCGCAAGCACGTGCCGGCCGAGGTGATGCGCCAGGTGGAGCAGGGCATCGGCAAGCGTGCGCGGCGGCTGATGCCCTGGGTGCTGCTGGTGCTGTTCGGCGCCGGCCTGGGCATGGTCTGGACGCGCTACCTGCCGCTGCTGGCGGACCCGCTGGCATCGTCCTTCGGCACCTTGCTGAGCCTGAAGATCCTGCTCGCCCTGAGCGTGCTCGGGCACTTCTTCAGCGCCATGTTCCTGCTCCACAGCGGGCGCATGAATTCGACGTATTTCCGCCGAATCCACCTGAGCGTCTTCAGCCACATGGTCGGCATCGTGCTGCTGGCCAAGGGCATGTTCTACCTGAGCTGGTAAGCCAGATTTCGTGCAGACGGAGCTTGTCATGAGTCGTTGTCCTTCCCCCAAACGCCACTTTCCCTCGAAACTTTCACTTCCCCTGCTGGCCCTCGGCCTGCTGCCACTGGCAGTGGCGGCGGAGGACCGCCTCGAGCTGGAGCCGATGCAGATCAGCGAAAAAAGCCTCGCGCCGGTCAGCCAGTCCACGCAGGCCGAGCGCCAGCGCCTGGCCCGCGTACCGGGCGGCACCAACCTCGCCGAGCCGCAACAGGAGACACGCCTGGCGACCCTGCGCGATGCGCTGGACTATCAGCCCGGCCTGGTGATCCAGGACTTCTTCGGCGGCACCGACCAGCCGCGCCTGAACATCCGGGGTTCGGGCATCCAGAGCAATCCGGTCAACCGCGGCGTGCTGCTGCTGCAGGACGGGCTGCCGCTCAACGAGGCCGACGGTTCCTTCATCATCGGCCTGCTGGAGCCGCGCAATGCGTCGTGGATCAGTGCCCGCCGCGGCGCCAACGCCGGCAGCCCCGGTGCCACCGCCCTGGGTGGCGAGCTGGAGTTCAACTCGCTGACCGGCGCCGACGAAGCCGGACGCGTCCGCCTGGAGGCTGGCAGCTTCGGCCGCCAGGGCCTGCAGGCTGCCGCCGGGCTGGATGAGGGGCGGTACGATGGACGGGTGAGCGTCAGCCACGACGAGTACGACGGCTACCGCCACCACTCCGCTTCCCATCGCACCCTGGTGCAGAGCAACTTCGGCCTGGACCTGGGCAACGGCGTACAGAATCGCAGCTACCTGTCCTACAGCGACCTGACTTTCGAGATTCCCAACGTCATCACCAAGGCGCGCCTGAAGGACGATCCGCGCAGCGTGCTGGGCGACGGCAACACGCCGCAGGACCGCCTGCTCAACGTCTACCAGCGTGACCCGCACCGCGATACCCAGCAACTGCGGCTGGCCAACCGTACGCAGTGGAGCGGGGCGGGCTGGCAGCAGAGCTTCGGCATCTACGGGCAGAACACCCAGGACGATTTCACCGATCCGCTCAGCCACACCCTGACCGACAGCGACACGCTCGGTGCGCAATGGCTGCTCGAAGGCGAGCAGCGCCTGTTCGGCTACCGCCTGGGCGCCAGTTGGTCCTACAGCGACATGACCCGCGAGCTGTACGCCAACAACCCCCAGAACGGAAGCCGCATGCAGCGTTTCGGCAACTTCGACCTCACGGCCTCCAACCTCGATCTGCTGCTCGGCCTGGACTGGAACCTGGCGGCGGACTGGACCCTGGTGACCGAGGTGAAGTGGAGCGATGTCAGCCGCGATGCGGATTCGCGCGATGGCGCCGGCCATCTCGACCAGGGCTGGAACTTCGCCACGCCGAAGATCGGCCTGAACTGGACGCCCAGCCCGGACCTGCGCTGGTACGCCAACATCAGCCGCAGCCACGAAGCGCCGACGTTCTGGGAAATCGTTTCCGCCGAAGTCTCGCCCGCAGCCCCGGCGACGGCGCAGGCGCAGCTGGTCGACCTCGACGTGCAGCGCGCTACCACCTACGAGATCGGCGGCGCCGGTCGCATCGCCCGCACCGACTGGAGCCTGACGCTGTACCAGAGCGACGTGGAAGACGAGCTGATCTCCACCAGCGACGCCTACGGGGTGAAGGTGGGAACCTACAACTACGGCTCGCGCACCCGCCACCGCGGCGTCGAAGCAGGGCTGAACGGCTTGCTGCCGACGGCATCCAGCATCGGCGGCGACCTGGCCTACCGGGTGGCGTGGACCTTCAGCGACTTCCGCTTCCGCGGCGGCGAGTTCCAGGGCAACCGGATCGCCGGCGTGCCGCGCCAGCTCTGGTCGGCCGAGCTGCTCTACCGGCGCGGGCCGTGGAGCGTCGGGCCCAACCTGCGCTGGCTGCCCCAGGACACCCCGACCGACCACGCCAACACCCGCAACAACTATCAGGACGCCTATGCGCTCTGGGGCCTCAAAGCCGCCTACAAGGCGCGCGAGGGCCTGAGTGTGTACGTGCAGGGCGACAACCTGGCGGACAAGACCTATGCCAGCAGCTACGTGATCCGCAACCGCGCCGATGCCAGTCAGCCGACCTTTCTCAGCGGCAACGGGCGCAGCCTGACCGTGGGGGCGGAATACGCTTTCTAGGGGCGGTTGCTCCCAGCCTGCTCGCCGCGGCGCACCGCCAGCGCCTGCGGGTTCGCAACGTTCTTCGGCTTGCCTTCGAAGAAGGCCAGCACATTGTCGAAGGCATCGCCGAAGTACAGCTCATAGCCGTTCTTCTCCACGTACCCCAGGTGCGGGGTGCAGAGCGCGCGCGGATGGTTCAGCAGGGGGTTGTCGGGGGCGAGCAGGGGTTCCTGTTCGTAGACGTCCACGGCCGCGTAGCCGGGGCGTCCGGCGTCCAGGGCCTGGAGCAATGCGCCGGGGGCGATCAGCTCGGCGCGGCTGATGTTCACCAGCAGGGCGCTGCTTTTCATTCGGGCGAGGTCGTCGAAGGTGACGCCATGGCGCGTGCGTTCGGACAGGCGCAGGTTGAGGCTGAGGATGTCCGCTTCGGCGAAGAAGGCTTCGCGAGAGGCCGCTGCCTGATGGCCGTCGGCCGTGGCGGCCGCCCGGCTGCCTTCGCTGCCCCAGACCAGCACCGGCATGTCGAACGCCTGGGCGTAGCGCGCCAGGCGCTGGCCGATCTTGCCGTAGCCCCAGATGCCCAGCGTTTGCCCGGCCAGTGCCTGGCCCACATTGACCTGCCAGTGGCCCGCCTTGAATGCCTCGATGGCCGGTACCAGCTGCCGGCGCGCATCGAGGATGAGCGCCCAGGCCAGTTCGGCGGGCGCCACGGGCGAGCCGCGGCCTTCGGTCACGACGATGCCGCGCTCGGTGCAGGCGTCGAGGTCGAGGTGGCCCGAGACCTTGCCCGTCTGGCTGATCAGCTTGAGCTTCGGCAGCCTGTCGAGCAGCGCGGCATCGATGCGTGTGCGTTCGCGGGTGAGCACTAAAGCGTCGGCGTCGGCGAACCGCGTCGCCAGCTCGTCCGGCGACGCAGGGCCCAGGTCGTGGATCAGGCTGACCTCGTGCCCGCCCAGGCGGGCGAAGCAGTCGAGCGTTTGGATGGCGTGTTGGTAGTCGTCGGGGATGACGATGTGCATGTGGGTTCGGCCCCTGCGGTCATGTGAGCGACCTCGGGACGATAGCCGATTTCCTGGTGGATTTCGTGGGTGACAGCTTGCGGCCCGGAGCGTGGACCTTGCCATCAGTGCGCCTGTGCTAATGTGCGCGCACCCCACCTCCAGGTCCCGAATGCCCATGTCCATCGCCGACAGCCTGCTTGCGTTTACCTTCGCTGCCACATTGCTGGCGCTGACTCCCGGCCTGGATACCGCCCTGGTGCTCAGGACGGCCGCGGTGGAAGGCAAGCGGGAAGGGCTGCGCGCCGCGCTGGGCATCAACGCCGGCTGCCTGCTTTGGGGCGCCGCTGTCGCTTTCGGGTTGGGCGCGTTGATCGCCGTGTCCGAGTTGGCCTTCAACGCGCTGAAGTACTGCGGCGCCGCCTACCTGGCATGGCTCGGGTTGAACCTGCTGCTGCGGCCGCGGCATAGCCTGGCGTCAGTCGAAACCCAGGGCAGGGCGGAAACCAACTGGTTCCTCAAGGGCATGCTGGGCAACCTGCTGAACCCCAAGGTCGGTGTCTTCTACGTCTCGTTCCTGCCCCAGTTCATCCCGCAGGGCCAGCCCCTGGTGGCCTGGACCTTCGGCCTGGTCGGCATCCATGTGGCGATAGGTCTGCTCTGGTCGCTGGCCCTCATCGGCGCGACGCGGCCACTGGCGGGAGTGTTGCGTCGCGAAAAGGTCATCAAGTGGATGGACAGGACGACGGGCACGGTCTTTCTCCTGTTCGCCGCGCGGCTGGCGCTGAGCCGGCGTTGAGGCGCGCCGCGCCAAAGAGGGCGTGGAGTCCGCTCCTACAAGGTAGCCGGGAAGCACGGCATTCCTCCCCCGTAGGAGCGGACCTTGTCCGCGATAGCCGGAGGTATCGGCGCGGTTCGCGGATGAGATCCGCTCCTACGCCGCCCCACCCGCGCCATTCCCCTGTAGGAGCGCGCCCTGCGCGCGAATCGCGGGCAGGGCCCGCTCCTACGAAGAGCAGCGCATGCTCCTGCAGGCTGCCGGCAAGAGCTTGCCCCTACCACACCCGTAGGATGGGTTGAGCGAAGCGATACCCATCACCAATGGCAGCATGGGTTTCGCAAGCTCAACCCATCCTACGAAAAGCGCCTCGATGCGTGGCTCCTACGTTCCCCGTCCGCGATGGGATTCACCGGCCACGCCGAACGCCCCGGTGGCACGGCCTGCTGCCGAACCACGGTTGCGGCGGGGCCTTGCGGTCGGATGCTCTGCGCAACCGGTGATAAACTGGGCCGTTTCAGCGCCCCTGCCTGGCCAAGGAGATTCATCCATGTTCGGAGTGACCGATTACGGCGCGTTCCTCGTTGCGTTCATCGTTCTGCTGGCCATTCCCGGGCCGGGTAACTTCGCGCTGATCACGGCCACCGGCAAGGGCGGCATCAAGGCCGGGCTGGCGGCGACCTGCGGCGTGATCCTGGGCGATCAGGTGCTGTTGTGGATGGCGGTGGCGGGCGTGGCGACCTTGCTGGCCACTTACCCCGCGGCCTTCCACGCGGTGCAATGGCTGGGCGCCGCCTACCTGGCGTGGCTGGGGCTGCGGATGCTGTTGAGCAAGCCGGGCAGCGCACCTCGCAAGAGCAGCATGCAAAGCGGCCATTACCTGCGCCAGACCATGCTGATCACGCTGCTGAACCCCAAGGCGATCGTGTTCTACATGGCCTTCCTGCCGCTGTTCATCGACCCGGTGAGTCACCAGGGGCTGGTGACCTTCGCCTTCATGGCGGTGACCGTGGCGGTGGTGACCTTCCTCTACGGCCTGGCGGCCGTTCTGCTGACCCACAAGCTGGCCGAGCGCATGCGGGCCAATCCGCGTGTCGCCAATCTGCTGGAGCGCCTGGCCGGGGCTTGCCTGCTGGGGTTCGGCATCAAGCTGGCGGCAATGCGCTAGGCACCGGCCAGCGCAGGTGTCCGGCATCCGCCAGGTGCTCGGGAGAATTGCGCGGGGCAGGGCAAATCCAGTATTGTTGAGAACGATTATCATGTTTAACAAGACTGGACGTCCATGGACCGCGAGCAGGCATTCGAACGGGATGTTGAACGGCTCTACATTGCCCACCACGGCTGGCTGAAGGGCTGGCTGCAGCGCCGCCTGGGCGGGCATGCCGATGCCGAGGACCTGGCCCAGGACACCTTCGTGCGCGTGATGCGTTCGCGCAGCCCCCTTGCCGACCTGCGCCAGCCGCTGGCCTACCTCGCCACCATCGCCAATAGCCTGCTGGTCAACCGTTGGCGGCGCCAGGCGGTGGAGCGTGCCTACCTGGAGGCGCTGGCCGCGCGTCCGGAGCGGGTGGCGCCTTCCGAAGAAGAGCGCCTGCTGCTGATCGAAGCGCTGGTGGAGGTGGATGAACTGCTGCACGGCCTCGCGGCGCAGGTGCGGGAGATCTTCCTGATGTCGCAGCTCGACGGCCTGACCTACCCGCAGATCGCCGCGCACCTGGGCCTGAGCGTCAACCAGGTGCAAAAGGCCATGGGCAAGGCCTTCGCTGCCTGCTACGCCAGCCGCTTCGAGTGAGTGCCATGTCCCGCGATACCGACTCCCGTCCCATCCCCGCGCTCATCCGCGACCAGGCCATCGCCTGGTTCACCCTGGCCCAGTCGGGCTGCATGAGTGATGCCGAGCAGCGCCAGTTGCTGAACTGGCGCGAGGCGAGCAGCGAGCATGAGCGCGCCTGGCAGCGCCTGAGCAGCATTCCGCTCAGCCTGCAGCGCCACGCCGGCCCGCTGGCCGACCCACTGGCGCGGCAACTGGCCGGGCGCCGCCACTACAGCGAGCTGGACCGGCGCAAGGCGCTCAAGGTGCTGGTCGGCTTCGGCCTGCTCGGCGGGCTTGCCTGGCAGGGGCGCGACAGCCACTGGGTGCAAGGCGCCATGGCCGACTACCACACCGGCACCGGTGAACGCCGCCAGCGGACGCTGCCCGATGGCACGCGCCTCTGGCTCAATACCGCCACGGCAGTCGATGTGCGTTACACCGACAGCGCGCGCGAGTTGCACCTGCGCTATGGCGAAATCGAGATTCTCACCGCCGGCGATGCCGCGGGGCGGCCGTTCCGAGTGATCAGCCAGGAGGCGGTGCTGCAGCCCCTGGGGACGCGCTTCCGCGTCCGGCGGGAGAACGACGGGCAGGGCACCTTCCTGGCGGTCACCCAGGGACGCGTCGCCGCCAGTTCCCTGGCGGGCGGTGCGCCGACGGTGATCGAGGCGGGCTGGCAGGCGCGCATCGGCGCGGCTGGCGTGGGCACGCCGCAGGCGCTGGAGGTGAACGAGGGCGCCTGGGTCGATGGCTACCTGATCGCCGAGCGCATGCGCCTGGCGGACTTCCTCGCCGAGCTGGATCGCTATCGCCTCGGCCTGCTGCGTTGCGACCCGGCGGTGGCGGACATCCGCCTGAGCGGTTCCTACCCGCTGGGCGACACCGACCAGGTGCTGGCCATGCTGGCGGACAGCCTGCCGGTCAGGGTCCAGCGGCGTACCCGCTACTGGGTGACGGTGGGCCCTCGCTGAGGCGGATAGCCCCCGCCAGCGTGGCGATGAAAATAATTCTCAGAAAAGTGGCAGGTTTTCGTTTCTCGCTTGGCCTAGGGAGAAATCCCTGCTCGCACACGCGGGCCCACAACGAGAAACGGACCCTCTGCCCATGACGCTTCACCCCATCGCTCGCGCTCTGCGCCAATCGCTCGGTTTGGCCATGCTCTCCTGTTCCGCGCTCGCCCTGCTGCCGGCCTTGCCGGCGCAGGCCGAATCCACGGCCACGCGGACCCAGCAATACGCCATCCCCGCCGGCCCGCTGGACCAGGTGCTGGGCGAGTTCGGCCGGCGCGCGGGCATTCCGATCTCGGTGAACGCCGGGCTGACCGAAGGCAAGCGCAGCGCCGGGCTCAACGGCGAGTACGGCATCGAGGACGGCTTCGCCCGCATCCTTGCCGGCACGCAACTGAGCGTGCGGCGCCTGGGCAACGGCGGTTACGGCCTGGTACCCGCGCCGCAATCCGGCGCGGTGCTGGAGATGGGCGCCACGACCGTCTCCAGCCAGCAGCTCGACCCGACCACCGAGGGCACCCAGTCCTATTCGGCCCGCGCGGTGACCATCGGCAAGGGCGCGCATACGCTGCGCGAAACGCCGCAGGCGGTGACCGTCCTGACCCGCCAGTACCTGGATGACCGCAACATCACCACCATCGACCAGGCCATGGAGAAGACCCCGGGCATCACCGTGTACGAGTCGCCCATGGGCGGCAAGTACTTCTACTCCCGCGGCTTCATGATGCAGGGGCAGTACCAGTACGACGGCGTGCCGCTGGATGTCGGCGGCGAATACGTCCAGGCCAACAGCTTCTCCGGCGACATGGCCTTCTACGACCGCGTCGAGGTGCTCAAGGGGGCGGCGGGCATGATGAAGGGCTCGGGCAGCTCCACCGGCGGGGTCAACTTCGTGCGCAAGCGTGGCCAGAGCACGCCGGCCACCCACCTGACGCTCTCGGCGGGCTCATGGGACAACTACCGCGGCCAGGTGGACAGCGGCGGCCCGCTCAACGAGTCCGGCACGCTGCGCGGGCGCACCGTGGTGGCGCTGCAGGACCGGCAGTATTTCTACGACCTGGGCAAGCGCAAGGACCAGGTCCTCTACGGCGCCCTGGACTACGACGTGACGCCGGACACCACCGTCGGGCTGGGCGTCGCCTACGAGCGGCTCGACGCCAGGCCCTGCTGGCACGGCCTGCCGCGCTACAGCGATGGCTCGGACCTGAAGCTCAGCCGCTCGACCTGCCTGGGGGCGTCCTGGAACACCTGGGACAGCGAGCGCACCACCGTCTTCGCCGACCTGTCCCACCAGTTGAACGAGGACTGGGCCTTCAAGTTCGCCGGTGTCTGGACGCACAACGACCAGGACATCAAGTACGCCCTGTCCGAGACGCCGGGCGGCGTTGCCCCGGGCGCCACCACGGCGCCTTCCTCGGTCTACTCCGGGCTGTTCGACTACGACCAGACCGACTACGGCTTCGATGCCTACCTGGACGGAAAATTCGATGCCTTCGGCCTGCAGCACGAGCTGATCGTCGGCGCCAACGCCAGCCGCGCACAAACCCATGACCATTGGGCGCTGATCAACATGACCGGGCTGCTCGGCATCTCCCAGGACCCCTTCAACCCCAACCCGCACATGCCCGAGCCGGCGGACAGCTTCTACGCCTCCAACTCTTACCGGGGCGGCCCGGTTCCCACCGAGTCCGACACCCGGCAGTTCGGCACCTACGCCACGCTTCGGCTGAAGCTGGCCGAGCCTCTGACCTTCGTCCTCGGCTCCCGCGTCAGTTGGTACCGCAACGACCGCGACTCCTACACCCAGGCCTGGGACTACTGGCAGCACGACAAGAGCCAGGAAAACGGCCAGGTCACGCCCTTCGCGGCGCTCATCTACGATCTGAACGAGGAATGGTCCGTGTACACCAGCTACGCGGATATCTTCCAGCCCCAGAGCACCTACACCGACGAATCCGGCAGCCCGCTGCAGCCCAAGACCGGCGGCAGCTACGAAGTCGGGATCAAGGGTGAGCTGATGGACGGCCGCGTCAACACCGCCTTCAACCTCTTCCGCACGATCGAAGAGCACCGGGCCGAGGCGAACTACGACAGCGCCTGCCCCGGCTCTTCGGACGGCTACTGCTACAGCGACGCGGGCAAGGTACGGGCGCAGGGCTTCGAAGCGGAAATCAGCGGCGAGGTGATCGACAGGCTGCAGGTGCTGGCCGGTTATACCTACACCCAGACCAAATACCTCGAGAGCGCGGACGACAACCCGCAGGAAACGGCCTTCGCGGTCACCTATTTCCCGCGCCACCTGTTCCGCGCCTGGGCCGACTACCAACTGGCCGGCGAGCTGGATCGGTGGAGCGTGGGCGCCGGCGTCACGACGCAGAGCGACACCTCTGCCACGTCGTCCAGCGTGAAGTCGGTGCAGTCCGGCTACGCCATCTGGAGCGGCCGCCTGGGCTACCGCATCGACGACCACTGGTCGGTCGCCCTCAACGGCAACAACCTGTTCGACAAGAAGTACTACCAGAGCGTGGGGGCCATTTCCTGGGGCAACTTCTACGGCGAGCCGCGTAACTTCATGGTCACGCTGCAGGGCTCGTTCTGACCTCTGCCTCTTCAGGCGCCTCGCATTGTGAGGCGCCTTTCACAGGCACGGGAACGGAAGTTCGCTTCTGCTCGATGGAGGACGGTTGTTCATGGAGATGGGCAATGGTCACTGGCAGCTTCCGACCCAGGCTGGGTGAAAACGTCGTCCTCTCCTGCCGTAACTGGGCGACCGTCCTATCACCCCGCTGTACTGTTGAAGGTTTACATCTACGGTTACCTCAACCACATCCGGTCCAGTCGTCGCCTGGAGCGCGAATGCCAGCGCAACCTTGAACTGATGTGGCTGACTGGACGGCTGGCGCCGGACTTCAAAACCATCAGTCATCAAGCCAGGCCAGCCGCCCGGTGTCATCGCCGTCGGTTATTCGGACGGCAATGCACATTGGCGATTTTGCGCTAGCACCAGTTCAGAATTGGATTGGCATCGCCCCAACGAGTTGCTGGAAACTTTATAGTTTTCAGAACTTGCCTCTCAGGGTCACCATGAAGTTGCGCGGTGAGCCATACCAGTTGCCGTAGTCGCTGCTGGCCACGGTCTGGTAGTACTTCTTGTCGAACAGGTTGTTGCCGTTGAGAGCGGCGGTCCAGTGCTCGTCGATGCGGTATTCCACCAGCGCATTCCACAGTGCGTAGCCGGCCTGGGTGTACTCGAAGCTGTTGATGCTGGGGCTCAGTGATCCGTCTTCCAGGCGGCGCTGCACTTCACCGCTGACGTAGTTGCTGCTCTGAATAGTAGCGCCGGTGCCGACCTTCCAGCGCTCCAATTCGCCGGGCAGCTGGTAGGTGGTGAAGAACTTGAACAGATGCTTGGGCGTCTGTGTGCTGATAGGTTTGCCTACGGCGGTATCGTCGCCAGTCTTGCGCTGCTCGTTGAGGTTGAAGGTGTATCCGGCGGTGAGCTGCCAGCCCGGCGCCAGTTCGCCGGAGATTTCCGTGTCGAAACCTTTGCTGATCATCTTGCCGCCGGCTACATAGCAGCAGGCGTTGGTCGGAGTGTCCTCGTAGTACAACTGGATCGCGTTGTTCTCCTGCCTGGTGTAGTAGATCGCCGAGGACAGGTTCAACTGCCCGCCGAACAGCTCTCCCTTCACGCCCATCTCATAGGTGTCGCCGGTAATGGCCTTGAGCGGCTTGAGGTCCGCTCCAAGGATTTCCGGCTGCGGTTTGTAGATCTGCGCATAGCTGGTGTAGAGCGACCACTCGGGCGTGACGGAATACACTAGCCCGCCGAAGGGCGTGACGATGCCGCTGTCGCGGCCGCCATCCTTGCTGTCGGTGCCGAAGGAAGGCACCACGGCGTGGATGGTGTTGGAGTAGTCGGAGTAGCGTGCGCCGACGATCAGCTTGAGCGGATCGGCCAACTCCAGGCGAAGGGTGCCGTACGCGCCGCTCTTGCGCAGGTTCCAGTCCGGGTACTCGTAGTACAGATCCGGACTGGCTGGCTTGGGCAATGAGCCGATGTCGGTGGAGAACACGTCCACCGGTTGCCGTGACGCCCACTCGCTGTGGTCGGTATAGCTGCGCTGGATGTCCGAGTAATCGACGCCCATCAGGACTTCGTGACGGCGGCCGAAGGCGCTGAAGGCGCCTTGCAGGTTGGCGTCGAACAGGTCCTGGTCGATGGAGTAGTTGCGCACAATGCGCTGGAAGGTTGCGCCTTCGAGGGTGTCGGGATTGACCGGGCCGCTCACTGCACCCATGTCCTGCTCGGTGTCGTAGCGGCTGCGGGTGAAGCTGGAGTTGACCTTCCAGTTCTCGTCGAAGCTGTGCTCGACCTTGAGGAAGCCTTCCTTGCGCTCGTAGTTATTGCTTGACCAGTCCGCTGCCAGGGTAGTGCTGCGCGACAGACCCAGCGGGTCGCCGGTGGTGAAGCGTGGCAAGCCGTTTTCCCAGTAGCCGTCCATGTCGCGCCATTCGTAGGTGCCGCCGACGCTGACTAGGGTGTCGGGGGTGACGTCGGCTTCGAGCACGCCGAACAGGACATGCTTGTCACTGTTGGCGCCGCTGTAGAAGTAGCGTTTGTTCTCCTGGGAGGCGGCGAAGCGTCCGCGCAGGGCGCCGTCAAAGGCCAGCGGCCCGGTGACGTCGACTTCGCTGCGGTAGTTGTCCCAGCTGCCGGCGGACAGGTTGACCTGGGTCTGGGCATGGGGCAGCGCGCGCTTGCGCACCAGGTTGATCACCCCGGAAGGCTCCCCGGTGCCGCCAAACAGGCCGTCGGAGCCGCGCAGTACCTCGATGTGGTCGTAGGCGGTGGTGTCGGCCAGGGAATCATAGGTCTGCTCGCGGAAGCCGGGTGTGCCGCCATCGACCTGCACGTTGGTCAGGGCGAAGCCGCGCGAAAGGATCTTGGTGTTGGCGTCGTTGCCACCGACCAGGGTAATGCCGGTGGTCTGGTCGAGCGCTTCGCCGATGGTGGTGATGCCCTGGTCCTCCATGCGCTGGCGGGTAATGATTGAAATGGACTGCGGAATGTCCTTCAGCGCCCGGGCGCTCTTGCCGCCGATGCTGGCGGCGCCGGTGGTATACGAGCCGGTGCCCTCGGTCATGCCGTCCAGAGTCTGGCCGACCACCAGGGTGTCGTCCAGCGCCAGCGCCGCATTGGGGTTGCGCACCAGGCCGTAGACGCCATCGCCGCGGAACACCGCTTGCAGACCAGTGCCGCGCAGCAGGGCGGCGAGACCTTCCTCGACGCTGTAGTGGCCGCGCAGCCCGCTGGAGTTCAGGCCCTGGGTCAGGTCCGGGGAGAATTGCACGGTGATCTGCGCCTGGGCGGCGAAGCGGCTCAGCGCCTGGCCGAGGCTGCCGGCCTGGATGCTGTAGGTGTGCCCGGCGGCTTCCGGCGCGGCCTGGGCCAGCGGCATCGCCGACTGCAGGGCCATGGCCAGCGCGCTGAGCGCGAGCAGGCGGCGGGGCTGGGCCAGGCGCTGGCCGGGGGCGGCGCGCCGCGTTGCGGAGGCGGGGGGGATGCGGTAGGTCATGAATGGGTTGTCCTTTGTGTGTGGCAGTTCCACATCAAAGGACTGATGGCTGGAAAAAAGAGGCCAACATTTTTCAGCGCTTGCTGATGCTGATCCAGTAACGCGTGCGGTAGCTGACATCCACCGGCAGGGTGGCGGGCAGGGCGGCGAGGATGGCGTCGGTGTTGTCCAGCTGGAAGCCGCCGCTGATGCGCAGGCGCGCCGCCTCGTTGTCGCAGCGCAGCCAGCCGTTGCGATAGCGCCCCAGTTCGCGGAGGAAGTCGCCCAGCGGCATGTCGTCGGCCACCAGTTGGCCTTGGGTCCACAACAGGCTGTCTGCCTGGGCGGGGCGCGGTTTTTCCACGGCCCGTTCGCTGAAGAGCACCTGGTTGCCCGCCTCGACGACCTGCCCGTCGCCTTGCCGGGGCATGACCAGCACCTTGCCCTGCAGCACCTGCAGTTGCGTCAGGCCGTCGAGCTGGCGGACGCTGAAGCGCGTGCCCAGCGCCTGCAGCAGGCCTTGTTCGGTGGCGACGCGCAAGGGCCGATGCACCGGGCTTTGGCTGTCCGCGCCGCTCTCGACGAGGATTTCCCCGCGCAGCAGGCGGATCAGGCGTTGCTCGTCGTTGAAGTCGAGGTCCACGGCGGTATCGGTGTTCAGGTCCAGCAGGCTGCCGTCGGCCAGGCGCAGGTGCTGGCGTTCGCCCACGGCCGTCTGGTAGTCCGCGGTCCAGCGCGTCCACGGGGCCTGGCGGTAGCCGAGGTAGCCGACCGGCAATAGCGCGGCCAGCACCAGCAGTTTTTTCATCTCCTGGCGCCGTTCGCGGTTGAGCGTGCCCATGGCCAGGTCGCGCGGCAGCAGGCCGAGGCGTTCCTGCACCCGTTGCACACGCTGCCAGGCTCGCTCGTGTTCCGGGTCGGCCGCGCGCCAGCGCCTGCAGGCCTGCTGCTGGCCGTTGTCCGCCGCGCCTTCGTGCAGGCGCATCAACCAGTGCGCCGCCTGGCGGGCCACTTCGGGGCGGATCGGCGCGCCATTGTCGCCGCTCATCCCAGGTTGCCCTCGAACAGGATGCAGGCCTCGAAGGCGCTGACCATGTGGCGCTTCACGGTGCGTTCGCTGATGCCCAACTGCTGGGCGATCTGGGCGTAGGTGAGGCCGTCGAGCTGGGACAGCAGGAAGACGCTGCGCACCATGGGTTTGAAGCGGTCGAGGAGGGCGTCGAGCTGCTGCAGGGTTTCGCGCATCAGCCAGAGGTCCTCGGCGGACAGCGCGAAGGCCTCGGGCACGCGAGCGAGCACATCGAGGTAGGCCTGTTCCAGGGAGTGGCGGCGGAAGTGGTCGTACACCAGGCGCCGCCCGACCGTGGCCAGGTAGGCCCGCGGGCGCTGCAGGTCGAGGGCTTCGCCGGTCTTGCGTTGGGCCTGGAGCAGGCGCAGGAAGGTGTCCTGGGCCAGGTCGGCCGCCTGGCTGGTGCAGCCCAGGCGACGGTACAGCCAACCCTTCAGCCAGCTGTTGTGCTCCATGTACAACAGCCCCATCTGATCCTTGCTCAAACCGACTCCCCCCACCCGGAAGTCGCGAACAATAATTGATAATTATTCTCACTTCAATGGGCGGCTGTCGGCTCGGCGTGCGGGCCTGTCTGGGGGGATCGCCGATGTCCTTTAAGCGCTTGCGCTCTTCTTCTGCAGGATCACCGACGCTTCGTTATAGGCACGCTGGAAGGCGTCGCTTTCGAGCCAGGTCAATGCCGTGTCTTCGTCTTCGCCGTGGAAGATCGCGCGATAGACGATCAGCAGGCCCATGATGAAATCGGTCGCAGCCTCTTCCGGCTCCTCGGCGACCACCAGCTGCAGCACCGGGTATTGCAGGAACACCAGGCACATGGCGAGCAGGCTGATGTCCTCGGCGTCTCTCATGGCCTGGAACAGATCGCTGAAATATGCCGGGTCGAAGCCGTTCTCCTTGATGTCCTCCAAGTCGAAGGCGTCCGGGTCGAAATCGAAGTCCTCGAACGGATCGTTGACCAGCAGATCGGTCAGAAGCGAATGGATGTCATGGGCTTTCGATTTGGCCATGCGATTCTGCTTGGCCTTGGCTTTGGCCCGTCGGGCACGCTTCTTCTGTTTGTCTGGGGAGGCCATGGAGGCGGATTCCTTCTTGGCTGGGTTCTATCGTCGAATTTGGCGACTCAGAGCCCCCGAACCAGATCGGGGCTCGGACACAACGCACATTTTCACTTCTGGCCGTTCTCTGCCGGTCGTGACTGGCAGAACACGAAGGGACAAGGAGCGCCGGCAATGGCGTAGCCTACCTGGGATCGCGGCATGGGTGGCGAACCAGACAAGAGCGAATGCATGAAGCTACTCAAGTACGCACGACTCCGGCCTGGCTCCGAACCCGTTCTTCGGCGTCTGTTCGCTGGCGCTCATCGCCCCGCAGGCAACCCGCTTGCCTGCCTGGCGAGGGTCCGTTCCACGAATGCCACGATCGCTTCGTTCATCTGCCCCAGGCCAGGCTCTTCCAGCGGATAGTGCCCGGCGTTGTCCAGCATCCGGGTCGTCACCTCGACGCGGCCGAGGCGCTGCAGGAAGGGTTGGCTGAGGGCGAGTGGGGTCCAGCGGTCGGCCGCCGGCTGTGTCAGCAGGACCGGGCACACGTCGAAGGCCTCCGGCTCGATGGCCGGTACATAGCCCATGTAGGCGCTGAGGAAGCGCAAGCTGGCCCAGTTGCCGGCCGAGGTGGGGTCCTTCAGGCAGGCCTTCAGCGCGGCGCGGTCGTTGACCAGCGTGTGCATCTTGCTGGCCAGCCACATCGGCATCTTCAGCCCGGCCAGTGGCGTGCGCGCCAAGGCGTGGATCATCGGAACGCCCAGTCGGCCCATCAGCGGGGTGAGCGCGGTCTGTTCGCGCACCCGCGGGACGCGCTGGTCGAGGAAGGTCATGCCGATGATGCCGGACACGTGCCCGTTCAGCGCGGCGGCGTGGTAGGTGAGCATGCCGCCCGCGCTCAGCCCGTAGAGAAAGATCGGCCGGGGATCACGGGAGCGCTCATGGTCGATGAAGGCGCTGGCGAGCTCCACCCAGGTGTCGTAGCGGACTTTCGCGCCGGCGGCGACCTTCGTTTCGCCGTAGCCGGGCATGTCGATGGCCACGGTTTCCAGCCCCTGCCGGAACAACGGCAAGCCGGCGATGGTGGACATCTGCCGGCCGTTGGTGCCGACGCCGTGGAAGAGGATGACCCTGGCCGCAGCCGCAGGATTGGCATAGCGGTCCAGATGCACCTGGTGGCCGCGCCAGGGCCAGTATTCTTCCTGCGGCGCGTTCGTGCTGTCGATGCGGTACTCGGGCGGCAGGAAGGCCTGGATCGCCTGCCATTGGGTCTGTTCTGCGTAGCTCATCGACGTCCTCGCACTGGACAAGAGAGGGTGGGTAAACCTATAAAGATGACATTTGTCACTTTCAAGAACATAACATATGTCTGATTTTTCGGATGTGCAAGCGCCGTTGCCGTCACCCAAGGGTAAGAGGACGGGCCGGCTGCCCCAGCAGGAGCGTTCGCAGACGCGCATCGCCAAGGTGCTGGAGGCGGCGGAGCGGTTGCTGGGGGAGGTCGGGCCCGATGCGGCGTCGATCCCTGAAATCTCCAAGCTGTCGGGGGTACCGCGGGCGAGCATCTACCAGTTCTTTCCCGACAAGTACGTGCTCTTCGCCCACCTGGCGCGGCTGCAGATGGAGCGCATCGGTGCGCTGATAGTCGACCTGCAGCCGCTGGCGGACGAGGGCTGGAAAGGCGCGATCCGCCGCATCGTCCGCGGCGTGGCCGAGTACTACAACACCCACCCGGCAGCCGCGGCGTTGCTGATGCGCGGCAACTTCACCCCCACCGACCGCAAGGCCCACGAGGAAAAGGACGCGATGATCGGCAACCTCCTGCGTGGCTACCTGCAGGCCCAGGGCGTGCTCGCCGGCCTGCCGCAGCAGCCGGACGCGGCGACGCTGTCGGTGGAGATCGCCTTCGCCTGCATGAAATACGGCTATCTGGCCCAAGGGCACATCAGCGAGGCGATCTGCGACGAGGCCGCCGCCGCCGCGATCGTCTATCTGTCGCGCTGGGAGTAGCGACAGCGGCGGGAGAGTGATGTCGCAGTGTCCCGTCCTCTCGATGACGGAAAACGACCATCGAGCCCGGCGGCGTGCTCGGGCGGGGGCACGGCCACAAGGACAGGCCGGGCACTGTCTACATCCTGCAGGGAATCATCACCGACCATCGCAACGGCGTCGCCACGGACTACGGGCCGGGCGTGGGCTGGCCCGAGGACAGGAACACCACGTACTGGCTGGAGAACACCAACTGCCGCGCGCCGGCGAGAGCGGCCAGCCCCGCCATTGCAGCGGGCGCTGGCCGGCAGGGGTTCAACGCCGGACCTTCGGCTTCGGCCGGCCCTGCACGCACTTGAAGCGCGGGTTGGACTTGCAGATCACGTACAGCCGGCCGCGCCGTTTCACCACCTGGCAATCGCGGTGGCGCAGCTTGGCCTTCTTCAGCGAGGCGAGGACTTTCATCACGCCCCCTTGTTGCCGACGAACCCGGCAAAGCGCTTGTTGAAGCCGGCCACGCGGCCCTCGGCCTTGGTCTTGCGCTGTTCGCCGGTGTAGACCGGGTGCGAGGCGCTGGACACGTCCAGGGTCATGTAGGGGTAGGTGTTGCCGTCGACGTAGGTGTGGGTCTTGTCCGTCTGCGCGGTGGAGCGGATCAGGTAGAACACGTCGGCGGCCGTGTCGTGGAACAGCACGGGGCGGTACTCGGGGTGGATGCCTGGTTTCATGGTGCCTCCTGTATGCAATGTAATAATATTACATTTAGTCGAGAAGGATTCGCAATACCGCATGTCCGGTGGCTCAAGGTCGGGCCTTTCAGAGAGGAGGAGAGCTGCGGCACGGACGCGCCCGCCCTTGTTGCATGCGTCTCCAACGATCAACGCGCGGGTGCGTTTGAATGCACCCGTGCTTGCCGCCGTCCAGCGTTCACAAAATGGAACGCTGAAGGCCATTTGGCGCGACTACCGGCAACATCGTTGCGGAATTACCGTGACTGTCGTCGGCTACGTCGAGAGCGCTGGAGGCCTCGCCCCCAGGCCGTTTCAGCTTCGACACCGGGACCGGCACGCGTCGTTCCCGGTCCGCATTCCCTTCGTATTTGCCGGCAGCCAAGTCAGGCGGCACGGGGTCGGCTTGTCCGCGATCCGTGAATTGGGCCCAGGCCTGTGCGCCCGTCCTGGCGGCACCTTTCCGATTTCAAGAACAAGAGTACGGAGTCACGCTCATGAACCCGCAAAACACCTCCCACGTCATCGAAGTCCCCGTCCTGATCGTCGGTGGCGGTCCCTCCGGCCTGACGGCTTCGCTGTTGCTGTCGCGCTATGGCATCCGCAACCTGCTGGTCAACAAGTACCGCTGGACCGCCAACAGCCCACGTGCGCACATCACCAACCAGCGCACCATGGAGGTGTTCCGCGACGCGGGCGTCGAGGCGCAGGTGGTGGTGGCCGCCAGCCCCCACGAACTGATGGCCAACAACGTCTGGGCCACCAGTTTCAGTGGCCAGGAACTGGGCCGCCTGCTCACCTGGGGCAACGCCATCGAGCGCAAGTCCGACTACGAGCTGGCCAGCCCCTCGGCCATGTGCAACATCCCCCAGCACCTGATGGAGCCGATCCTCGCCAACGAGGCCCTGCGCGCGGGCAGCGAGATGCGCTTCAACAACGAACTGCTGGACTTCACCCAGGACGGGGAGGGCGTCACCGCACGCATCCTCGACCGTGGCACCGGGCGTGAATTCACCGTGCGCGCCCAGTACATGATCGGCGCCGACGGCGCCCGCAGCCGGGTGATGGAACTGCTCGGCATTCCCCTGGAAGGCGAGATGGGCCTGGGCTGCGCGGTGAACGTCTGGCTGCGCGCCGACCTGCGCCGCTACTGCGAGAGCCGCCCGGGCGTGCTCTACTGGATGGTCCAGCCGGGCAACGACTACTGGGTCGGCAGCGGCACCTTCATCTGCGTCCGCCCGTGGAACGAATGGGTGATGCTGTTCATGTACGACCCCGCCCAGGGCGAGCCGGACCTCGGCGAGGCCGCGGTGATCGAGCGGGCGCGGCGGGTGATCGGCGATGCCGACATCCCGGTGGAGATCCTGGCCACCAGCAAGTGGCAGATCAACCACGTGGTCGCCCAGCGCTATGCCGAGGGCCGGGTGTTCTGCTGCGGCGACGCCGTGCACCGCCACCCGCCGGCCAATGGCCTGGGCACCAACACCTCGGTGCAGGACGCCTACAACCTGGCCTGGAAGCTGGCCCTGGTGCTCAAGGGCCAGGCCGGCCCCGGGCTGCTGGACAGCTACTGCGCCGAGCGCCAGCCCGTCGGCCGCCAGGTGGTGGACCGGGCCATGGAAAGCGTGCGCAACATGCTGCCGATCTCCAACGCCCTGGGCTTCAAGCCGGGCCAGAGCGAGGCCGAGGGCTGGAACAGCCTGCACGAACTGAGCGCCGACAGCCCGCTGGGCCGCGAACGCCGCGCCACCCTGGAAAAGGCCATCCAGCTGCAGCATTACCAGTTCAGCTGCCACGGCGTGGAACTGGGGCAGCGCTATAGCAGTGGCGCGGTGCTCGCCGACGGCAGCGAAGAACCGGCCTACACCCGCGACCGAGAACTCTACTACCACCCCACCACCTGGCCCGGCGCCCACCTGCCGCACGCCTGGCTGCACGACACCGCCGGGCGCAAGCTCTCCACCCTCGACCTCTGCGGCCAGGGCCGCCTGACCCTGCTCACCGGCCACGGCGGCGATGCCTGGTGCCGGGCTGCCGAGATGCTGGGGCGTGAGTTGGGTATTGACCTGGTGGTGCGCCATATCGGTCTGGGCCTCGATTACGAAGACAGCTATGGCGACTGGGCGCGGCTGCGGGAGATCGATGAGGCCGGATGCCTGCTGGTGCGGCCGGATCAGCATGTGGCTTGGCGTTCGCAAGGTGTGCCGGCTGATGCTGAGGCGGTGTTGTTGGGGGCGGTCAAGGCGGTGTTGGCGCGGGGGTGAGGTTTCTTTCCTCATTCTGTGGGATAGCGGTCCAGGGAGGGGCCGCAGTGGTTAGTTGGCGAGTTGCTTGGTTTTTATTCGAGGGCAGAAAAGTAGATCTCTCTATTTCCCAGACTGTTTTTGACCGATAACTGCTTTTGGCGAGGGGGTGCTTCCGACCCAAGACAGCCTCGTACGGCAGGCAGCTATTGGCCAAAAGCGGTCATTCACATAAGACAGCTTTCGATCCGATACGCCTCTAGAGGTTATCCTAAGGGGACCGGCTTCGCCGGTCCCTGCGAGCGAAGAGAGAAATTTTTAGTTACGGAGTGAAGTTTACTTTTATTCATCGTGCGATAGCTCATAGACGTTTCGCGCAAGCGCAGCAATTGCCTGCGTGGCTTTTGTTCTTCGCGTATACTTCTGGTGTTTTTGGATAGAGAAAGAAGATAAAACTTTTTCAGACCAACTATTCAACTCTGACTCAAGCTCCTCGGGAAAAGGTTCGTGAGCGAGTTTGTTGCGAAGTCTATTCAACTGCCTTGCATATTCCATGGCCTTAGATAACTGCTCACCGACCTCTGCAAGCGCTCTGACTTTAGCTGAAAAAGACAAGTTATTAATCTGGGAATCTGTAAGTGAGGTACGCTGGCTTAGCCCTGAAGCAAGAAAAACTTCAAGAAGCAGATGACCTTTCAGCAAGACTAGTTCTGTATCTCGGTGTTGGTCAAGATTTGCCCAAACTGCCCAGTCTAGAAATGGTGGAGGAAACATAGTCTGAGTTTTTGCTCCAAGAAGTCTGACGAATAGGTTAAGGCGACTGCTTGCGGTCGTTCCGAGCGAGCGGGGCGAATGGTTTTGAACCATTTACCATACTAGATAGTATTATTCGCCATTCGGGCCGTGTAACTCTCCCTGTCCGGGGGCATCTCTCAGAGTAATTGAGTCGAGCGTTAAAAGTTCGAAAAAAAGCGAAAAATTCTGCCGCGAGGTTACGAAGTCGTTGGTAGTCTGTCTATGGCCAGAATATAGACTGGACGCTTCCGTTCGAGAATGTTTGTTGTTGGACTATTTTTTGTCAGTTCCCACCGGCAGCTTAGGGGGGGACTATCGCTGGCCGAGGGCAGCCATCGGCCAAGGGCGGGGTGCAACTGTCCACTGGGCGCTTGGCCATCATTGAGTGCTACGATGTCGCCGCGGGCTCATACCACGACCTCCAGTTGGAGGGCAAAGGGGCCGGAGCCAAGGACTTAATCTGTTTTTCAGAGCGAGAAGCAAGCTCAGGCATTAGCGAGGGACAGCAGGGAATGCCATTAATACGATCAGCTGGATCAACAAAATCGAATCAAGTCGGCAAGCTCGCTTTCGATGGGGGCTCGGATGACGCCTGAGACAATCGCACGACTGCTAGCCTCCATGAACGCTGGCCGCCTTCTAGTGGTCTGTGGTGCCGGGCTGTCGATGGCGCCGCCTAGTAACCTGCCATCGGCCTGGACGGTCGCCGAGCGGTGCTTTGACAAATACTGTCTTGAATCTGATCCGAACTGTGACCTCACGCTTCGGAACAATCTGGAGGCACTTGCCGAACACTTCGCGGGACTCAATATCCTTCAATCGGTCTTCATTGAACATCTCGTGCCATGGCCCGCTTTTGTACGGCCTTCGAACACGGGGCATGCCGCGATCGCGGATTTTCTCATCACCCGTGCCGCCGTTGCTGGCATATCTAGCAACTACGATACCCTCATCGAACGATGTGCATGGGACTATGGCGCGGACTTCCGTGGTTCGCTCGACGGAGACGAAGCCACCGCTGACATCGTTCGCCAGGCACCTTTGCTGAAATTCCATGGTTGTTCTCACCGCGATCGGTCAGCCACGGTCTGGGCGCCTTCGCAGCTCACTGATCCGACCATCTCGGCCCGTATTGCGCGAAGCAAAGTCTGGATGGCTGCCAACCTTCGGCAGAAAGATCTGCTCGTCGTGGGCTTCTGGTCCGACTGGGAATACCTCAATGCTGTGATCGGTGAAGCGCTGATCGACGTTCAACCGCTGTCCTTGACTGTTATCGACCTTTCGCCAACAAACACGCTCGAGCAGAAGGCCCCCCAACTCTGGGAGATCGCCCACGCACAAAACGTGACGTTCGAACATGTCCAAGAGTCCGGCGCCTTAGCACTCGACGAACTTCGTCGCACATTCTCATCGAATTACCTTCGACAGGTACTGAACGCCGGGCGCGGAGCCTTCGAGCACGCCACAGGAGTCCAGTGCGACCCAGCGTGGCTAAACGTCGAGAGTTTCGATAGCGAGGCTCTGTATGGTTTGAGAAGAGATGCTGAAGGCGTCTCGGCAGCGGAGCCGGCCAAGCTCCTGCGCCCAGCAAATCCGGAAGCTCTCGGCTTCTTCCACTTACTGCTACGTCAGGCAGGGGCCGTTCAACGCGCCGATGGTTACGAGCTGAGCGGCAGGAGCATCCGCGTTATCAACGGAGCGCAATCCATTCTCGCCACGCTACGCAGGAAGTTTGTCGAGCCACCAGCCGCAACGCAAACTGACATCGTTGTTGCAGTTGGCGCGACCGATCTGGGCGTGCCGGACAATGTTGTGCGCAGCGGGCGCGCCGGCGACGTGATTCGTCCTAACCCTGTGGGCGAATGGTACGACCTCCCTAGGGCAAGAGCGGAGTTGGGCATTTAAATGGACATAACCACACAAGCTGAAATCTTCCTTCGCGACGCATGGTACGAAACCTGGATGTGGACTGGCTCGGCCGGCCCAGTGATCTGTTTCGAAAGTGCGGCGTTGATGGGATTCGTCCACATCTTCGACACCTCAGATGCATTGCTTTGCACTTGGTGTGCAAGTCAGCAACTGGCACTCGCTCGTTACGCCGCTTCGTTGCGCACCGCGGGAGCGAAAGCATGGAATGTCTATTCGGTCTTTCTGACTCCGGATCAAGATGCGCGCCGAGCGCGGGAGATCGAGCGGATCGAAGAGGATTTCTCTCTGACTCGAAAGATTGCCAGGGCCTCGGTCGTGACAACGGATGACGTTGAGAAAGCGCTGCTACCGCTGCTGTCCTTGCGCTCCAAGCCGCTGCTCGGCGTCTCTAACTTCGAAACTAGATTGCGTACCAGGCTGAAGGATATCCCTCCTGAGGCCGTTACCGCGTTCATTAGTAACGAGACAACGCCGGCGGAGGTTGCTCGCATCTTGGGAGCGGAATCATGAGGCTCGACTTCGTCGAAGTATGCGGCTTTCGTGGATTCAGGGAACTCGTCCGGATTAACTTCGGGCGGGGCTTCACTGTCATCACGGGCCGGAATGGTGTTGGCAAAAGCACGTTATGCGATGCAGTTGAGTTTGCGATCACCGGCTCCATCGACAAATATGCCGTTGAGAAGGCGGCGAAGGAAAGCCTCAGCGATTATTTATGGTGGCGTGGCGAAGGTATTTCGAAGGCCCACTATGTAACGGTCTCGTTCGTCGACGACGATGGCAAGCCGTTCACCATAACTCGCACCCGCGAGTCAGGTGCTGATCATTCAGCAGATGAAATTCAGGCCGCGCTTTGCAGCGGGCCTGTGCCAGACAACGCACTCTCGCAGCTCACTCGAACCTCAATCATCCGTGACGAATGGATCGCCGCGCTCAGCGTAGATCTCACCGAAACGGAGCGATTCGATCTTGTCCGCTCGGCACTCGGTGCTCTAGAAGGCTCGGAGGCAGGTAGTAGAGCCAAAGAAGTTGTGGCAGCTACCGAGGTCACGCATTCTGAAAATGAGGCCGCCTATGAAGCTGCCCGTTCGCGGCTGGCGGACAGACTAACGCAACTGTCTGAAACGCAAACGGCACTTAGCCGCTCAGGCGACATGTCCTCCGCTCTCCAAATAATCGGCACAGCTGTACCGGATGCGGCGCCTGAGCTGATGGCACGACTGACTGCGGGACGAAATGCACTCGCGAACGGGCGAGCCCGATTGGGACGAATGGGCGAAGCGCTTCAACTCGGTCTCGAGGTTGCGTTGGCGCAGGCGGCTTACGAAACTCCAAGAGCTGTTGCTGATCGGGAGGCCGCTTCAAGGGCACACGAAGCAGCGCAACGTGAGTATCAGGCTGCGCAGCAAGCGGTCTCGGAAGCTGAACAACGCCTCGAGCGCGAAGAAGATATTGACGCAATTGCGGCGTCACTGAGCCTTCTGGTCGAGCACGGCGAGCGCCTCGGCTTGCACGAAGATCATTGCCCATTATGCGCAGCATATCGGACTCCGAACGAGTTTTCCGCCGGAGTGACCGCAGCGCGGCACCGGATCACATCACTGGCGTCAGGCGTTCAGGCCGCTCGCGATGTTCTCACTACTGCAAAAGAGAATGCGCATCTACACGGCGTTACGCTCCAAGCCGCTGCAGCCGTGCTTGAAGCTCATTCAGACGAGTTGCGCCGACTGCGCAGACAGGAAGAGGCACATGTCTCGTTCTACGAGGAGTGGCATCTCGATTTTCGCTTCATCAATGATCCTAACGGGCTGGAGCAGGCCATTTCTTCAGAACGCGACTCGCTGATCGACCTTGAGCGCGCGTTGATAGTGCTGGAAGCCTCGCAGGCGGTATCGCAGATGTCGTCAATCGAAAGCAACATCTCGGTGCTGCGAGCTGAAGTAGAGAGGCTGGCGCAGGCGGTCAGTCGGTCGCAAACTGCCGTTACAGCGGCTCGCGAGATCGAACGCTCGGTTAAGCGTGTGAGTGCCGAAATAATCGATGAGCGTCTCGCTCAGATTAGCCCGCTTCTCAACGAACTGTACCAGCGCCTGAGACCACACGCGGACTGGCGCACAATCGATTACAGCGTTCGCGGCGACGTGCGTCGATTCTTGAGTCTTAAAGTCGGAAACGGCCTAAACCCGCAATTTGTCTTTAGCAGTGGTCAGCGTCGTGCCGCCGGCCTCGCTTTCCTTCTTTCCGTCCACCTCGCAAGAGCATGGACACCACTCAAGTCTTTGCTGCTCGACGACCCCGTTCAGCACATCGATGATTTTAGGGCCCTTCACCTGGTGGAAGTGCTCTCCGCTCTGCGCTCGGATGGGCGTCAGATCATTTGCGCCGTTGAGGACTCAGCGCTCGCCGATCTCCTGTGCCGACGCTTGGTGAGTACAGCGACTGAGGGCGGTCGGCGTCTTGACATAGACCTTGGTCCGCTCGGCGCAACGAGCGTGGTCACAGACCAGGAAATCCACCCGATGCCGGTTGGTGTCCTGCGCGGCGTCGCCACAGCATGACGGGCGAGAGCGCGCTAATCGAGACTGCGGCGCCGCAGAAGCGTCGAGCGCACGGCCCTTGGAGCGATTTGGCGCTGCATACCATCGGCTGGCGCGCGTTTCAGGATCTATGTTCACAGGTATGTGAGGTCGTACTCGGCGGCCCCGTGGAAATCTTCCGCGAAGCTCAAGACGGCGGTCAGGACGCGGTTTTCCTCATTCCTGCAGGAGACGACGCTCCATCGATTGGCACGGTCCAGTGCAAACATACTTCTGATGCCATAAAGGCGTTGAAGCTTAGCGACCTCAATGCCGAGATAACTCATGTCGAAGAACTAGTCAAAGCCGGCCAGGCGGACACCTATGTCTTCATGACGAACATGAGCGTGGACGCGCCCGTCGCAGCTGCAATGCGTGCCAGACTTCGAGTGCTTGGCGTGCGTAAGCCGCACATTCTTGGTCGTCAGTACATCGTCCGTGTTATCAGGAGCAGTGCGCGCCTGCGTGCCTTGGTCCCGCAAGTCTACGGCCTAGGGGACCTAACCTCGATTGTGGATCTGCGGCTCAGCGAGCAGAGCCGGGCGCTGCTTGACAGCTGGATCCCAAAACTTCGCACTTATGTGCCTACCCAGGCCCATCGCGCGGCGGTCAATGCAATCTCTGAGCATGGCGTAGTGCTGCTGCTCGGTAATCCTTCAAGCGGCAAATCGGCGATTGGCGCCATCGTTTCGACCATCGCATCGGAGAATCCAGACAACACCGTACTTGCTCTGACTAGCCCACGCGACTTCGAGGCCGGTTGGAATCCCAATGATCCGGGACGCTTCTTCTGGATCGACGATGCATTCGGCTCGAATGTGCTACGCGGCGACTATGTGCAGGATTGGGCCTCGGCTTTCTCCAAACTGCGGGCAGCGATTAAGCATGGCAATCGATTCCTCCTAACCTCCCGTAAGCACATCTATGAAGCGGCGCGGCGTCGGCTCGGACAGCGCAACCTTAGCCAGTTTGCAGATGGCAGTGCTGTGGTGGATGTCGGCGAGCTGACGTCCGAAGAGAAGGCGCAGATTTTATATAACCATGTAAATTTCGGCGAACAGAGCCAGAGCTGGAAGTCGAGCGTTAAGCCGCATCTGCCGGCAGTCGCCGCAGTTCGCGATTTCCTTCCTGGAATTGCCGAACGTCTCGGCGATCCAAACTTCACCAAAGGACTAATGCCTCGTGAAAGCTCTCTCGTCCGCTTTATGGAGGAGCCGACAGAGCATCTGATCGATACTGTCAACGCCCTGGATGATCAACTACAGGCTGCGCTCATCCTCGTATATGTCCATCAGGCGGGCTTCGATCCCAGCGATCATGACGCTGCGGCTGCACAAGCGGTCGTGGAGTTGACAGGGTACTCCCTCTCTAAGATCCAGGATTGTTTCGCTGAGTTGAAGGGCTCATTCCTCAAGCTTTCCGGATCAAAATGGACATTCGCCCATCCAACGATCTCTGATGCCCTAACGGAGATTCTGCGCCAGAAGCCCCATATGATGGCAGCTCTCATACGAGGAGCGACTATTGACACCATTCTTAGCAGCTTCACGTGTGAAGGCTCGCCGCTCATTCGAGATGCGCTTGTCATCCCGACGACGCTCGACGATGCACTGGTCGCACGACTTGGTCGCACCCCCGACGAATGGCATCGCAATTGGATGCTGTTCCACTTCCTCTCTTATTGTTCGAGTGATGCCGTGTTCAAGAAAGCCGTCGAGCAATATCCAGATCTACTTCGAAGGTCTTGCTGGCAATCCGATCTCGCCAGCAACGATCCCCAGATCGCCATCTGCGCACGTGCTCATCACCTCGGCATCTTGCCTGACTATCTGCGATCGGATGTGGCCGGCAAGCTAGAGTCTGCCGTGCTCGATGGCCTCGACGTCTCCTTCTTTGAGGAAGCACAAATGTTAGCGGTCATACCGCCGCTAAAACTTATCGGTATGGGCTTAGCGCTGCGGACAACTGTACTGCCGTCGCTCGAAGATCGGATTGACGAGATCGCCGCTGACGCCGACTTAGACGAAGAGCCTGACAGCCACTTTAAGAAGCTTCTCGGCGTGGTCGATCGCATTGAGCTGATTGGTGTCGACTCGGACGCCTCGGCGTTGATCGACGACGTACGCAATCACGTGAAGCGCTCAATCGAGGCTCTTGAAGAGCGCAAGCGCGAGCATGATGAAGGCTCCGAAGATGGCGCGGATTGGACGCATATCGTGACGCAAAAGAAGGAGGACGCTCCGTCTCCTACTCCAGTGGTCACAAATCGCTCGGTGTTCGACGATGTCGACAGATAATCTTCGAATCATCGAGCAATTGTGCTCCGACGCGTCGAAACCATCCTTGATCGATAGCACAGAGGCAGGGCGTCTTCTACCGAAAGTCACCGGTCGCAACAGGCTGAGATCGGCCAGAAGGGGACATGAGAGTAGAGAAAAATGGTCAGAGTGATTTAAATCAAATCACTCCGCCCCCTTTCTTATTAGCCGGAGTCTATTCAGCGGGAGTCATTCTTGCCCACTGTGGTGGCGTCGCGTAGGGCCTGAAGGTCGTACTCATAGCTGGCCCGGAAGCGAGTGAAGCTGTGGCCCCAACCGTAGGGCTCTCTTGCCCAGCGCTCGGTTTCCCACCCGCCTTCAATGAGGTCAGAAGCAGCGAAGACGAACTCCAAGGCATCCGTTAGAAATGGAAGGAAAGGCTCTACTTTTTCATAGTCGAGGTTTCCCAGACTCCCGTGAACGAAGTAATTTCTGCACTTGATAGCAATTCCGGTAACGAAGGATAGCTCTGGAAACTTGCTGCCGAGCTTTTGGTTCACAATGGCTGCCCGATGTGCCACTTTTTTTGGCAGTGACGGTTGTCCCATCCTCCCTAGGGCTGATAGAGCGCCATCCCTGTCCACACTTGGACTGAGATTTCTTAGCAACTCAACACACTTGTTTTTTGCTTGGGTGAGCTCTGGCGACAATTCCGCACTAGAGGGGACAGCCGTCTCGGGGAGGATGTCAAACATGTTTGCGGCAGCTACTAGCCGGTCGACGTCATAGCTGTTCCCTTTGCGTAGACACCCAAGGTACCGCACCCTCGCGGCGCGCCAGCTTGGATGTCTTTCGAGCCAGTGCGTCAGAGATTCTTTAAATTCATCGGGGCGGTGGATCGCGTCTAAAGGTATGTCGCCTGGATGTGGGTCTCGCTGATTATCACCAGTGTTTGTCTTCCACGCAAAGCTTGGTTGGATAGCCAACCGTTCAGGAATCTCGTCTACAACGTTGATCGTTTCAATTTCTATGTGCTCGATGCCCTGAGCTCTTCCTGCCAGAATTGAAAGGTAACATGCTACGTCGTGCATTTTCCTTATGACACTTTCGAGGTTTTCGGGGAGTTCAACCTCAATCGAAACTATAATTTTATTCTTTATAAATACACCCTCTGGGCCTCCGAGGCTGGAGGTAGGGCGGTGATGTACAGATACTCTACCAATGGCAGTTGCCACATCGATTACGCATTCTTTTCCGGTAAAGTAAAGGACTTGTGGATACTCACCGGTTGCTACAGGTCGAATCTTCCTGGCCTGTGCTAAAATTGAGTCAATTATGTGTTCAGCGGAAAAGACACTTCCAAACGCGTCAAAGTCATAGAAGAGGCTGGAGATGTCCGTGGTAGTAAACTCTATTCTCTTGATACAGGGAGAGTTGGGGTCAATATGGTTGTGACCCTTGACGACGAAGTGTGGGAAGTAGTTTGCGTAAAATCGTGTTTTTCCGTCTTTTGAGTGTGACTGCCCCGAGCTGTTAATATGGCAATCGACAAGGGTTAGGTAGTCTCCATTGTAGGAGGTTCCACTGATGTGTAAGTTGTGCCTTTTTTCATCCAATCGCTCGCTTGAATGCAGAACTAGTCGTGTTTCCTCTCCACAGAGGTCCAACTCTCCAACTACTGTCTTCCCGTCTGGAAACTGGAAGGTGCCTGGATAGCGTGTTGGTGTCTTGTCTTTTGTCTTCCTAGTCATTGCCTTCGACTCTCCCATTGTAAGCTTAGGAGCCGCTTACATTTCCTTTCTGCCACGTTTACAGCAAAAGGGGGCAGATTTGAATGGCACTTACTTAACCCTTTTCGGATGACCGTGTTTCTTGATCGCTGCCCGAGCAGATTGACGTGTGCAAGTCAGTAATGGGTAGGGCTTTGGCCTTCGCTTGAGGGCTCTGGGTTCAACTCGCCCGGAGCGATTGCCGACACGCTGTTGCGCGACCAGAACCAGCAGGCCGCGAAGAGTCGTACCTCCGTCAGGATCATCGTCGAATTGCCGCCACGCCAGCCATAGCTGGAGGCTGTGCTTGAAGCTCAATTCACGGGGTAGGCAGTCAGCCATCGAGGCCGATTGCGCCATGATCAGGCGAATCAGGTTGTGTGCCAGCAGGTAAATCCAGAGTTCCTTGATAGCCATCGCGGGAGCTTTACAGCTCAGCATTTCGAGCCCCATCGTGGTTTTGAGATTGCGCAGATCCAACTCTACGTGCCAGCGGCTTTTGAACAGCGCTTTCAAGGCAGCCTTGGGCGTTTGACTCGTGCAGCGCAGCGTCGTGACCAGAATCTTGTCGCCCGCTTTCAACTCCCGAACCTCCAACCTGTCAGGCACTTGCTCGTAGTAAGCCTGGCTCATCCAGGATGGGCGTTTCCGGGGCTTTTCCAGACCGATCAGATGATCGCGCGTCCCCAGGCGCTTACCTCGCCGAAAGTCGGTACTGCGCCGACGCGCGCCATATTGCTCAACACACACCATCGATGCCCCTGCGCTGCAATTCACACAGCAGGAAATAGGTCGCGTAGTAGGCATCTCCCAGCAAAACATCGCCAGCGTTCAACGTATCGAGCATCGACCGCAACAGGGTTTGCTCATCGCCACCCTTGCCGCGAAAACGACCCAATGCTGCATTCAGCACTGCACCGCTGGAGAGGCAGACGATGCCAACCAGCCGACAAATCGGAAAGCCCAATCCCGGCTTTTGCCCGCGCGACTGCGGATAGGCGGCCTGATTAGCCGTTGTATCCGGCATCGACACCGTCGTGCCATCCACCAGCCGAACCGGTCTGCCCATCCATTGCCCTGTCTTGCCTGAATAGTGACTGATCAGGCTGCCAGTGTTGCGCACCAGCGTGGAAACCATCTCCACCGGCAACCGCTGACGAGCACGGCAGTAGCCGCCGGTGTGCGTGCTGCACGGCTTCAAACCCGCTAACAGTTGTTTGACGGCCATCTCATTGACCGCCTTCTGGCAGGAACGGTCGGCACTCAAGGCCTGGGCCATGAACATGGACAACGTCTCTGTCGGCGGGAACAAGCGCTCCCGATGAAACGGCAGCAACGACTCGACATGCTCGAATAATTCAGGGCCGGTTAGCAGGTTGAAGAAGGCGTAAGCGTCCGTATTCGATGTATGCCGACGGGCGCGCTGCTGTTGATGAATGACGGCTTGGCGCCTAGGATTCATCTGGGCTGCTCCTTGGGCTCGGTGTGTGTTCGCAACTATCACCGTAGACCAAGAGCAGCCTTTCTTTTCTGAATCAATCGCTTAGCGCTTAAGTAAGTGCCATTCGGGGCAGATTTATTTTCCCTACTCTAAACGTCCACTTGGCCGGATAGCGACGGTCTGGCTTCGACCGTCGCTATGCATGGTCAGACCTCAGTCTGTTCCGCCATTTCGAGGGCATCATCCACTTCAATTCCCAGGTATCTGACGGTGCTTTCAAGCTTCGTATGGCCGAGCAGCAGTTGGACTGCCCTCAGGTTCTTCGTTCTGCGATAGATCTGGGATGCCTTCGTACGCCGCAGCGTGTGGGTGCCGTACATGGCCGGATCAAGGCCAATAGCCGTCACCAGGCTTTGACGATTCGAGCGTATTGCCTGGTGGAAAGATGATCTGAGCCGTGCAACCGGCTCGGAAACAGGCAATTCTCGCTGCGGAGCCGGGCTTGATGTATCCAAGCCTCCAACGCCGTCCGCGTTTGCTCTGTGATCTCAAACTGCACCGGTCGCTGAGTTTTCTGCTGCATCACGATGGCTCGCGACGACACGTGCTCTCCATGGGCTATGTCCCGCACCCGAAGCCTGGTTAAGTCGCAGGCTCGCAGCTTGCTGTCGATGGCCAGGTCGAATAGAGCAAGATCGCGGGCTCTCTCCGCAATCTGGAGCCTACCCGGATTGCCCAAATATCTCTGAGCCGGAGCGGGGCTTTCTGCCCGACTAGCTTTCCCTTGTTCCAAGGTTGGTGGCTGTAGGTAGCAGTGGTGTTCATGGTTTGTCCTCCATGTGAGGGAGGACAAGGGTGGACCAGCCATAGCAACGGTCGATAACCGGCCAGGAGCGGACACTTACAGGTTGGGGCGCTTAATCCATGCCAACCGTGGACACACCACCAAGGTTTACGTAGTCTCGAAGCAGGCCTTGTCGCCTCTACTCCACTGCTCATTGTCGCGTTTCAACCGTCTGACTCAATGATATCAATGGGTTACGCATGAACAAGGAGTGTTAAGCGACGCAAGAGGCGTAAAAAATACCCCCAAGTGCCGCTTACTTATAGTTAGGCGTGATTACCCACTCATCAAGGAAATATTTAATAAAATGGGAAATGCATCTTTTCTAACTGGTGGGCCAGATATTTTTCCGCCATCTATCGAAGAAGCCATTCATCAGTTACAAAACCGATCTCTAATTTTCATCAGCTCTTGGCAGCGCGCAACTCCTGATATCCAGCGCGCAGTCCGCGCGAGTCAAGAAGCAATGGTTTATCTTGATCATATAGTTAATGAGATTCTCAGGGCCAGAGATCTTCTGAAATCTAAAAACACTTACTCAGGATCAGCTTTAGAAGCACAGCTCGAAATAGACAGAGGGCTTTCTTGCTCACCGGTTACCAGTGCTCAGCAGCAGGCATTAAATACCGCTGGCCCAGGTAATGGAATGCTGCCTACGGCAGGCTCTCCGCTAAAAATGGAGCGCTTGCTGAATAAAATAAAACATCGCAGACATGATCTCATGAACTTTAGAATAGACTCCTCCGATGATCACTTCTTCCTTATCAGCGTAGACAAACCCAATCAACAACCAGATTCAATTGTTGAATTTTCGGTGGGTAATTTCTGCTCCCATTGCTCGGTGATTTCACCCCTAATTTAAGCGCGCCTAAAAACTGGTTCAAATCGCTCGCTTCGCCCACAGGGACGGGCAAAAGCCCGCTCCTGAATCAAACATTAGTGACTGCTTTTGGCCGGTTGCTGACTTCGACCAAAGGTAGCTACCGACTCCAAGCCCCCCTCGAGTCAGGCTGCAGACGGCCCAAAAGCGCTCCTCGTGACCCAGTACTACCAGCCTAGCTCCCCTTATTCACGTTAGGATTCAGTAACCCATAACAACTGCATGGAGGCTCTATGAAACTTGATCGTGATCTACAGCGTAAGCTGCTGGAAGAGTTGCGCGAGCACTACCCGGCGCCATTTTTCACTAACCGTATGGACCATCTACACGCTGATCCTCAACATCTGATGGCAAACGCTGCTTATCTGATCGAACACGGTTTGGTGGCCGGTGATTTACGGATGACCTCCACAGGTCGTGGAGACTTCTTGCCGACAAAACTTGTACTGACAGCCAATGGCTTGGATTTCTTGGAGGATGACGGCGGGCTCACTGCAATTTTGGGCATCCTGACCGTTCGGCTGCACGCTGACAGTATCCGCGACCTACTTGCCAAGCAGATCGAAGCTTCGGAGTTGGAAGACAGCGTTAAGAGCCAGTTGATCGCAGAGGTGAAGGGCTTGCCGGCAAAAGGTTTGGAAGCAATGGTAACCGGGCTCGCTAAAGAGGGGCTCGCTCGCTTGCCAAACGCCATTCAGTGGCTGCAAACATCGCTAACTGGTGTGCAGTGGTAAGGTCCGAATCCGGCCCAGGCCGTGTAAAAACACAGCGAGCGCTGGGTAGCCGGATATGGATTGGTTTTATCGATATCCAGCGGCCTCCTGGACGCGTGGTGTGTCCATCCGGGGCATTCAGTTGATTCGGCAAGTGCTGCTTCCACGATTCTGTGCGACGCTTTCGGAGGGCTGCCAATGGGATTTCAGGCCTTCATTGCCGCTATCAGCGCACGATTGCCCAGCAGGTTCAGCACCCGTTTGAAGTTGTAGGCGAGCACATGCAGGCTCATTTCCGTGCTTACCCGGTCGAGCGTTCGGGTTAGGAAATGGGTGGCGCCCATCCAGGCCTTCAATGTGCCGAACGGATGCTCCACCGTCTGGCGACGGATGCACATCATCTCCGGTACCTGATCCAGGCGAGACTGCATCGCATCGAGCACCGACTCATGCTCCCAGCGACTCACCCGCCTTTGTGCGCCCGGTGTGCACTGATCTTTCAACGCACAGCCCTGGCAATTCGAACTCCAATAACGGTGCAGCTTCAGGCCTTTCTCAACCGTCGCAAAACGCCAGATCAGGCGTTCTCCGGCTGGGCAGCGGTACTCGTTCTGTACTGCGTCGTAAATGAAATCATCACGACCAAAGCGACCCGCTGCGGCAGCGCCTGAAGTCTTGGCCTTGGGGACGAAGGCGGTGATGCCAGCCTCGTGGCAGGCGAGGATTTCTTCGCTCTTGAAGTAGCCACGATCAGCAACCACCGACAGCGATTGCGTTCCCATTGCCACCCGCGCTTGCTTGGCCATCGCACTCAGTTGATCGCGGTCGATGCCATTGTTGGTGACCTCGTACGTCACGATCAGGTGATGCTTCGCCTCAACCGCAGCCTGGACGTTGTAACCGACCATGCCGGTACCGCGCGTCATCATCGAACGTGCATCAGGATCAGTAAGCGAAATCTGTTTGTCCGGGGTGGCCTCCAACTGAGCCTCGATATCCCGGAGTTCCTGCATCTTGGTTTTCAGGGCAGCAATCTTGCTGTGCAAACGCTCGGATTTGGCTCGCGCCACAGCAGGCTCTTGCCGGTCGGCAGTGTCCAGCGCAGTGAGGTAGCGGCTGATGCTGGATTCGATCTCCTCCATTCGCCGTTGCAGCTTGGCACTGGTGAAGTTGCGGTCGCGATTGTTGACCGCCTTGAACTTGCTCCCGTCGATAGCCACCAGCGCTTCGGAGAACAAACCGAGCTGTTGGCACAGCACCACGAACTGCCGGCAGACACCACGAATGGCTTTGCCGTTGTCCTTGCGGAAGTTGGCGATGGTCTTGAAGTCCGGCATCAGACGTCCGGTCAGCCACATCAACTCGACGTTGCGTTGTGCCTCGCGTTCGAGGCGGCGACTGGACTGGATGCGGTTGAGGTAACCGTAGATGTAGATCTTCAGCAGAACGGTAGGATGGTATGCAGGCCGACCGGTTTCGGCGGGGACGACCCCATAAAAACCGAGTCGGCCGAGGTCGAGTTCATCGACGAACATATCGACTACTCGCACCGGATTGGTGTCCGCGACGTAATCATCCAGACTCTCGGGCAGTAGCGTGGTTTGACCTCGATGTTCTCCCTGGATGAAACGCTTCATGAACCGCCCCCGCTCTGAAACCCGCCGGCAGCATAGCAAGGGCGCTGGCTACGTTTTTACACAGCCTGGGCCAGAAGCAGACATTGACCACCGATGGCTCCTCGCCGGCAGCAGACACTGAAGACTTTAGCCTACGGGCATACCTGAACTCTTTCCAAAGAATTTGGCATCAGCCTTGGCTTCTTGTGGTTGCTCTGGCAGCTCATTTGCGTACTGGTGTAAGGCCGCGACGGGCAGCGAGAATAGCAACATCCTTTGTGTTCGCGCTGAGGCTGATACGCGCTAGAACATTTTGCTGTGTTTCGGGGGTCCAAAATATCCGCAGGCGCTCACGTGCTCGGGTAATTGCTGTGTAAAAGATGCTGTGAGTAATGTCGTCTTCGTTGGCGTCGGTGATGACGATTTTGACGGAATCGTATTCAAGACCCTGCGCCTTGTGGATTGACACAGCATAAGCAACTTGGAATGGTACGGTGGTGTTCAGGGAATCGTCGTCCTCGTCGCTAGCATTGGAGTCGTAGACAGAGAAGCGCACGGTCGAGCCCTCTATCCACTCAAGTTCATCATTATCTACGTCGAACTCGCTAAGTGGTCGATCAAGCTCTATGTCGAACTGGATTCGGCCACGAACACTATCGATACCAACGATGCGCCCCTTGAGGTTGTTGTAGATCACTGGCCGGAACCGTTCGGTCTCGTGAAAGAGAACTGGGTCTCCAATCTTGTAGGTCGAGACACGCCAAGTGGTTGCTGCTCCAGGGTTGCTGGTCTGCAGAAATCGGTTGATGTTGTTGATCCCGTAGAGGCCATCGTAGTTCAGGCACAGGATGATCTCGTCCAGCCCCTGAGGCTCGAATAGCGTCTTATCGAGCACACTGCAGTACCCATTGCGAGCCATGACCTCGGTGAGGTCATCTTCAATAGCGCGGACTTTGTTCCAGAAGCCTAACAGTGAGTCGTTCTTGGTTCTGAAGGGGGTTGTCAGCTCGAACACCGATGTGCTTGGAATAAATGACCTGATGATCTCGAACCAGTTGCCGAACTGGATCGACTCTATCTGGTAGACATCTCCGACCAACACAAGCAACCTGAAAGAAGTTTTCTCCAGTACCTTGATAAGATCTGCATTACTGACGGTGCTGCATTCGTCTATTACGAGAAGGTCGTATTCAGTGGCGGAGGCCCTCTTGCCAATTTGACTGCTGATTGTCCGGAACTCAGAGTTTTGCGCGGTCACCTTGCGTTTTAGGTTGTCGATCGCTGGATTTGTATGCGCCAGGAAGAGCTTTTCCTTATCGTTGAAATAGTGAGCTATGTGGTCAACCATCGTTGATTTACCAGTGCCAGCTGCCCCATAAATCAGTGCGACGCGCGACTGGCTGAACAACTGCTTGAGAGCGTTCTTCTTTATCGGGTCGTCGATGCTACGAGGTGTTACATCGAGCCAGCGCTCGACGGCCTGAGTGAAGCCTTCGATCCTCGTCGAGGCGTATCCCTGAAGCTGCTCAACGATGAAGACAGTTTCGTTCTCGTACCCACGGACAAAAACGTGCCCCCTATTAAGCAGGAGTTGGCGCTCCGTATGCTTATAGTAGAGCTTCGTGTTGTAGGTCGAGATTAATCCATCGACATCTCCGAAGCCCTCAAGGTCTGCCACGGGCGTGTAAAGGTTTCCATGACGTTCCACGTTGTTCTTCACGCGTCGAGCGAGCAGTTCGTGGACTCTTCCAGTCGTGTCAAGACTTTCGACGAGATCCCAGTACCGAGGATTGTGAGAGGACAACGAGGTACAAAACGGCATGGTGTCAAATGGAATGCAGCCGTACGGAAGCCTCAATCCAGAAAGAAGGCGGCAGCTGTCTCGGTTGTACTGCGACTTGAGTATCTGATTCTGCATCCGCAGCATGAGATATCGAACGACGTTGTGGCTAGGTGCCGACGACCTTACTATGCGACGCGCTGTATCCAGTACAGGGAAGATCAGCGGCAGCGCATTGCCAGCTGTAGCGTCCGCTCGCACCCCGGCGTACTTCTCATCGGAGAGATCAAGAAGATCCAGCAGGCTTCCTGAACCAACAGTTAGCCTGTCCATCAGGTAACGATACTCCGTCGAGGACGCCCGCACTTTAGTAGCGAAGCCGAAAAGGCGCGCGAAATTGTCAAACTCACACGGGCGGATTGAAACTTCCCACTCACTGATGATCGTTATCGGCATTGTTTGACCGAGCACCTCGATCGAATCCCGCCGGAGCATCAACATGGCCGCGTACTTATCGGTCATGTCGATATCAGTGAAGGCAATGATGCGGTCGAACTTGCTCACCCTGTTTACAGCGCGATAGAGAGTTGCCTCGTAGTAAATCCGGCCGAAGATGAAAAACGGGCGTGTTTTATGGATGTAGTATCGATCTCGAGGGCTGTCGGACGGGGATAACCGAGCCAGATCAATCCGTGTAGCAATCTTCTCATGGTACTCACGAAGAGATGGATCGAGGTCGACCGGAAAGTCCTCAAGGTTTCTCAGCACGGCCAACCCACAGCGGTCTTGAAGCAAGCTACGGATGCGGCAGAGGTACTCGTAGTACTTGAGCATCAACCGCTCGGATGCGTCCCCGTCCAGCGTGTAGTGAGAAGCACTTTGCTGGATCAGCTTGTGAAACCTGCCGAGGAAATTGAGCTTTCCATTGCTCTTAACGAAAGCCAGCCCTGGATCAACGGCGGCGTAATCAAATTCGGCATCAGGCGAGCCTGTATGGAGACGAACTGCTACGCCCTCGACTAGGTTCCGGAGCTGAGCAAGCACGTTCTGCGAGAGCAGTGCACGCTGGTCAGCGAGCGATTCGATATTTCGGCAAATCGCCTCGTCAGCGCTCTGAATTTGCTTGGTGACCGTAGCCATATGCTCTTTAGTTCCTTCTTAGAACGTCGGCAGTTTGGGTAGCTCCCTGCCTCCCTAGAGAATCACAACCTCATGTTGCGATCTATTCAATTTAGTATGGCGGTCCGCTTCTGGCCGAAAACTGCCGCTCAACGTGTCGAAAAAGTGTCGAAATCAACGAGCCGGAAAGCCTCTAGCCCAGTTTTGGAGCCTGCGAAAACTCGAGCAATAGGACGCACTGGGCTGCTCTGCCATAGTGGTTTCAAGGGTTCGATTTCATACGCATAAAAAGTCTGCTTACGGCTGTGGATTCAAACTGTGGTTCGGCTACTACGTGGTGACCTGGTATCCGAAGAAGACGAGGCAGGGGACCTTGGCTGGATCAATCCAGCGACCTCCAAAGGCATGAAAAAGGGCATCCCAATGGATGCCCTTTCGTATTTTTGAGAAGTAATCGCAGCGATTCTTTAGCTCCGGCATGACGCCTGGGTGAGCCGCCACTCAGAGAGCGCCAGTTCCCTGCTCCCAAAATTCCTGGGGCCGATACTGGAAAGCCAAGCCTGAAGATGTGCAGTTGTAGTCCTCGGAAATGGTGTTCTGGCAGAGGCTATGGTGACGTGCTCTCGGATGTTGTGCCGTAGGCAGGGTAGGGGCTGAAATGATGAAACCCCAGCTAGTAGCTGGGGTTCCATTGTCGGCGAACTGTTGTGGTAGTCGGGGCTCGTGGTCGTTGGCCTGATTCAACGGCTTTGCATCGAAGGCCGGGATCTATGCCCCAGGGCTAGTTAACCGCCGCAGCCATGTCCGCATTGGCAGCCATCTTTCTTGCGCAGAATTTCGTAGAGATCGTCCTTGAGCTGCAGCTTCTGCTTCTTCAGCGACTCGATGGTGTCGTGGGTTGCGGGAGTGATGCCCGCTTCCATGTTCTTGATCTCCTGGTCGAGCTCGTTGTGGCTATGGAAGAGCTTTGCAAAATGCGGATCCTCGGTCTTGAGGCGAGAAATCTTTTCGCGGAACTCGGGAAACATGAGGGTTCTCCAGGGGAGTGAAAAAGGCACTTTGCGGGATTCGAACCTGGCCGGTGTTGAGGTAGATCACTGAAGGCGCCACACGAAAGGGCTTGTCCGCTCCTGGCGGATAGCAACCGTCCCCTGACGGCAATTTTCAGCCCACCGCTACCGCCGAAAAGCTCACCCTCATACTGACCGGCGACTGGAATCGCCTGACCCTGGGCGGCGGCGCCAGCTGGAACTCCAGCAACTCGCTGTACTTCAGCCGCTACAACAGCTGCGTGGGGCAGGACGACTACACCGTGGTCAACCTGATGGCGCGCTACCGGCTCACCGACCACCTCTCGACCACGCTGAACCTGAACAACCTGCTCGACGAGAAGTACTACGCGGGGTTCTCCGGCAGCTACGGCCACTACGGGCCGCCGCGCAACCTGATGATGAACGTGCGGTACGACTTCTGAGTTCAGGCCTCATTGGTCGAGGTGTGGAGGGGCCGCGGCGGTCAGCTGTCGCACGAGGTGGCGGCTCGGTAACATGCGGTTTTCGTCGCCAGCGGATTCCTGTGGTGCTGCGTTCTTGATCTGCACTTGCCGTTGGCGCAAAACAATAAATCTGCCGCATCGACCAAGGGACTGAAGAGCAAATCGCCATGAGCGTGACCATCCGCAACGAACAGCCCGAAGACATCGACACCATCACGCGGCTGACCACCGCGGCATTCGAAAACGAAGCACACTCAAGCCATACCGAACAATTCATCGTCAACGCCCTGCGCCGCTGCGGGCAACTCACCGTCTCCCTGGTGGCGGTAGAAGACGGCAAGGTCATCGCCCATGTCGCCATCTCACCGGTTCGAATTTCGTCTGGCACAAGTGGCTGGTACGGACTCGGGCCGATCTCCGTATGGCCGGATCGTCAGGGCCAGGGCATTGGCTCGGCCTTGATGAAAGCGGCCCTGGCAGAGCTGCAACGCCTCGGCGGTATTGGCTGCGTAGTGCTGGGCGACCCTGGCTACTATGGCCGTTTCGGTTTCAAGGCCCACCCGGGTTTGGAATTGCCTGGAGTGCCCCAGGAATACTTCCAGGCGCAGGTATTTGCTGGTGAGCTGCCGACCGGCACTGTTCAGTACCATGAGGCGTTTGAGGCTATCGAGTAGTCGTGTCTCCCTGATGGCGATGCACGGCTAAGCGAAGGTTCAGGCGCTGGATGACTTTGTCTCCAGTGCGGATGAAAACGATCCTGCTTTCACATTGCGACTCCAGGAACTGCAGAGCCAGCTTGAAGTAGCTGTTCAACGATGGAAGGCATTCGGTTCACCGTCCAGCTTCTGGTCTTCCTGGTTTGGGAGGTCGATACGCAAGCTGGTGCAGTAATGCGGCTTTTTGTACGCGTTCGCGATTCGCGCGCAGGGCGCGCTCCTACAAGAGGCTCAATGCGTAGGAGCGGATCTCATCCGCGAATCGCGCCGGAACCTCCGGCTATCGCGGACAAGGTCCTACCATACGGGCGGGCACGGCTTCTCGTAGGAGCGAGCTTGCTCGCGAACCAGCCCCGCTGCGGAATCTGTTCGCGAGCAAGCTCGCTCCTACGAAGAGCATCCGGGCGTGGGCTGTAAGACAGTTGCTCCTACAGGACTGCTTCAGCAAACACTGGACCTCGTAGGATGGGTTGAGCGAAGCGATACCCATCGCCATGACCGCATGGGTTTCGCAAACTCAACCCATCCTACGAAGAGCGCCTCGGCGCAGTCAGCACGACAGTTGCGCCTACGGGATTGAAGCGCCACCCACTACTGGCGGATAGCACTTCACGTCACGCCCCTTACGCCCGGCCGCGTTCCTCAGCGGCGGCATACAACCGCTCGGCATCGGCCGCCAGGTACTCCAGCGCGCAGAAGGCGCCGTCCAGCACATCCTCGGCGGGCGAACCCAGGTCCGGCGCGCCGGCCAGCAGGCGCAGCAGATTGACCAGGGCCGATTGGCGGGATTGGGCAGCGTCGTAAAGCTCCGACGGGGCGGTGTTCTTGAGAGGGTGGGGTAGAACAGCGGATGCGATATGCATGGGAAAATCTCCGAGTAGGCTGGTTTTCCGCGCCCTGACGCCAATCAGGGTGGGCGGACCGTGCAGGTTGGCGTACCGGACTCGGACCGGCGCATCCGAAGATGCCCCACACGGCCCTCCCATAACGCGGGTGCAGCCGTGCTAGACGCAGGACAAAGTCTCCTGCGCCTACCGAGCACGGGACGCCAATCCCGTACCGCCCAGGTTGGGCGGCGAGGCAACGTTAGGGAGTTGCCGCGGGACTGTCAATCGGACGGAACAGGGAGGCGGCTGGGGCGAGAAAAAGGAACAGTTTCATTTTCGGATAGGCAGTCCGCTCCTGGCCGATAGTCACCAGCCACCGACCTGTTTGCTCTGCTGATCCCCTCAAGATCAGGCCCCATTGGCCTCAAAGCTGTCACTGCGCGCCATGCGCCACATGCGCTCGTAGAACTCCCCTTCGATATTGCCGCTGAGCAGTTCGCCCGGCTTGAGGAAGTAGTGCAGGTGGGCGAACAGGCGGATTTCGCTGGACGACACTCGGCGCACCAGGTGTTTGGCTTCCACTTCCGAGGGGTGGCGCAGGCCGGCGGCGGCGAGCATTTCGGCCAGGGCTTTCAGGGTGTTGCGGTGGAAGTTGTAGACGCGCTCGGCCTTGTCCGGCACCACCAGGGCGCGTTGGCGCAGTGGGTCCTGGGTGGCTACGCCGGTGGGGCATTTGTTGGTGTGGCAGCTCTGGCTCTGGATGCAGCCGATGGCGAACATGAAGCCGCGGGCGGAGTTGGCCCAGTCGGCGCCCATGGCCAGTACGCTGGCGATGTCGAAGGCGCTGACCACCTTGCCGCTGGCGCCGACGCGGATCTTGTCGCGCAGGTTCAGGCCGACCAGGGTGTTGTGCACGAACAGCAGGCCTTCGCGCATCGGCAGGCCCATGTGGTCGACGAATTCCACCGGAGCGGCACCGGTGCCGCCTTCCTTGCCGTCGACCACGATGAAGTCGGGGAGGATGCCGGTTTCGTGCATGGCCTTGGCGATGCCCATGAATTCCCAGGGGTGGCCGATGCACAGCTTGAAGCCCACCGGCTTGCCGCCGGAGAGTTCGCGCAGGCGGACGATGAAGTCGAGCAGTTCCCTGGGCGTGCTGAATTCGCTGTGGCTGGAGGGCGATACGCAGTCCTGGCCCATGGGTACGCCGCGGGTGGCGGCGATCTCGGCGGTGACCTTGTGCTTGGGCAGGATGCCGCCGTGGCCGGGCTTGGCGCCCTGGCTGAGCTTGATTTCGATCATCTTCACCTGCGGGCTGGCGGCCTGGGCGGCGAAGCGCTCGGCATCGAAGCGGCCGTCGTCGCCACGGCAGCCGAAGTAGCCGCTGCCCAGTTCCCAGGTCAGGTCGCCGCCGTACTCGCGGTGGTAGGGGCTGATGCTGCCTTCGCCGGTGTCGTGGATGAAGTTGCCCATGCGCGCGCCCTTGTTCAGCGCTCGGATGGCGTTGGCGCTGAGGGCACCGAAGCTCATGGCGGAGATGTTGAACACCGAGATGGAGTAGGGCTGCTTGCACTCGGGCCCGCCGACCATGACGCGGAAGGTGCTGGGGTCGGCCAGCGGCGCCGGGCGGATGGAGTGGGCGATGAATTCGAAGCCGGATTCGTAGACGTCGATGAGGGTGCCGAAGGGCTTGTCGGCGGTTTCCTGCTTGGCGCGGGCGTACACCAGGCCGCGCTGGGCGCGGGAGAAGGGCAGGGCCTCGCGGTCGCCTTCGAGCAGGTACTGGCGGATTTCCGGGCGGATGCCTTCGACCAGGTAGCGGATGTTGCCGAGGATGGGGTAGTTGCGCCTTACGGCGTGGGGCGCCTGAAGCAGGTCGAACACGCCCAGCAGGCTGAGGGCGAGGGTCACCAGGGTGAAGGGCCAGACCCAGTCGTGCCCGAGGAAGGGCAGGCTGAACAGGGTGAAGAGCACACAAGCGGCGAAGAAGGCGTAACGGCTTAGCAGCGACAGGTTCATGGAATCTCCAGTCGTCGGGCTTGATCACGGGGGTGGGCTGCCGGCATGGCGCAGCGGACCGCCATTGAGCATGGCAGGCGTTGCGCCGCTGTGCTCGGGCGAAGGTCAAAGGGCTGGGCGTTGCGGGCGGATTCTTATGGTGTGGAAGGCTTGCGAGGCCGAACTTAGCCCGAAGCGGGGAAAAAAGAAAGCAAGCTAACGATATTTTCTGTCGCTGAGAAAGCTTGCTTCCAAATATGCAATTGTGGGTGCGGAAAAGGCTCCGCCCACGGAACTTGCATCTGCCAATGAGCCCGGCCGAGGGGTCTGCGAAGCGACCTGCACGGCCTGGCCCGGGGCCTGGGCATGGTTGCGGGGGAGGGTGTCAACGCCCTGCGCGAAGCAAGTCCGTCCACTTGCGCACCAGGTAATTGTGTTCGTCCATGACGGAGTTCCACACGCCGATATGCCCCATTCGCTGGGCATATGAGCCGCCTTCGCGTACCTCGCCGGGTTCGATGAGCGGGGCTCCGTCGCTGCCGGGTAGCTGTTCGGTGGCGGGCTTGCCTTCGTACCAGTAATCCCATTCCGCCGCAGACAGGTGGTCACGGGCACGCGGCGGGTTGGAAATGTAGAAGCCCTGCCTTGCCATCAACGCGCCAGGCCAGCCCGCAAGCCACCAGTTGAGATAGGCGTATGCGGCATCCTTCACCCGGCCTTCCACGCAGCGAGAGAGGGAGAGGCCGCCGAACCAGGCGCGGTAGCCCTCCCTGGGGATCGCCAGGCGGTATTTCACGCCGGCCCGGTGCAGTTGCATCAGTGTCGGCGACCACAGGCTCTGGATGTGGACGTCCGGGCCCAGCATGAGTTCGCCGGCTTCGTGGTCGTCCGACCAGAAGGCGGCGAAGTGCCCGTGGCGTTGCAGCCTGATGAGCACGGCGGCCAGTTGATCGATCTCTTCCAGGCGCAGATTGCCGATGTTTTCGAAGTGCGCCAGCCCCTTGGCCTGGACCGCCATGGCCGCGTCCAACGCGCCGATGGCGGCATCGCTCTGCAAGGCGATGTGCCCACACCATCCCTCGTCGAGCAGCCACGACCAGCTTTCCTCCTGCCCGGCCAGGCTCGCGGGCAGCCGCTCTGGCCGATAGGCGAAGCTGTCGGCGTTATGCGTCAGGGGCAGCATGCTGATCAGTTCGCTGGGGCGGCTGGCCAGGCTTCCATCGCGTTGGACGAACAGGCGGTCACAAGGCAGGCTGCCGCTCGCCAGGCGATCTTCCTGGTGCAGCCGGCCACGCTTGGGCAGGTCGTTGATTTCCTCCCACAGTGCGACGCGACGCGTCTCGATGGGCTGGATCGCGCGCGCGGGCCAGACGAAGTCGATGTTGTGGAACCATTGATCGTAGAGGTCGTAGCTCTCCGGTTGCATCACGGCGATGCGCTGCGCCGTCTGGGTGTCGTGGATCCGGTATTCCAGGCGGATGCCCAGTTCTTCTTCGGCGCGCAGGCGAATCGGCTCCAGCAGCGTGACCGAGGTGCCGAGTACGCGCAGGGTGACGGGCTTGCTCATGCCGCCCGTCCCAGGCGTTTCAGGAAGGCTTCGAAGGACCGCCGCAGTGGCTGGGTATCGAGGTCGCGGACGATGAACACCAGGCGTGACCGGCGGGGGCCGGCTGGCCAGTCCGCCAGGTGGACCGGCGCGTACAGGCAGTGCTGCACGCCATGGATGACGATGGGCTGGGGGGAGTCGATCACGTCGAGAATGCCTTTGACTCGGAGAATCCGCTCGCCGTGGCATCTTAGCAGCATGGACAGCCAGACTCCGAAAGCCATCCAGTCGAGCGAGCCTTCGAACTCCAGGCAACAGACACTGGCGCTGCCATGGCGGGTTTGCGCCAGCGGGGCGAACAGTTGCCAGCGGGCGACTTCGGCATCCGCGGCCTCGCCCTTGAGCCCTTCGCCGAGGAGCAATTCGTCTCCGTTGGCTACCGCATCGGTCAGTGCCAGCGAGGCCGTGGGGTTCAGTTGCCCGAGACGCCGCAGAAGTTGCGCCAGCGCTTGCGGGGCGACAAGTTCGCTCTTGCTCACCAGGAGTCTGTCGGCGGCGGTGACCTGCCCGAGCCATTCCGGATGAAGCCGCTCCTGCATTTGCGCGTGCTGCGCATCGACGACGGTGGCCAGCAACCCGAGATGAAAGCGGCCACGCAACTGCGGGTCCCGGTGCACGGTGCTCAGGATCGGACCGGGGTCCGCCAGTCCTGTGGTTTCCAGCAACACTCGGCGAAAGGCTGGTATGTCGCCACGGCTGCGCTTTGCATGCAGGTCGAGCAGCGCCTGCTTCAGGTCGCCACGTACCGAGCAGCAGACGCAGCCGCCGGGCAGCAGCAGCGTACCGGGCGCTATTTCCTCGACCAGCAGGTCGTCGATTCCGACCTCGCCGAATTCATTGATCAGCAATGCCGTCTCCCCGAGTGCCTCGCCAGCCAGCAGACGCTTGAGCAAGGTGGTCTTGCCGCTGCCGAGGAACCCCGTGACGACATTGATCGGCAGGCTCATGGGCGGGCCTCCAGGTGGTCGAGCACGCGCGGGTCGAGGGGGTCGAGCTTGCTGCCAAGCACCTCCTCGGCCACCTGCCAGAGCTCCTCCAGGCCATTGGCGAGCGCCTGTTTTCCGGTCGGCCCTTGCACGAGGTAGGAGGTGCCCTGGACGTCACTGACCCGCAGGCGGAACGGTGCGATCACCTGATTGATCGCAGCAATCCGCCGCAGGCGCTCGCGCCGGCGGGGCAGGGTGCCCCCCAGCGGGTCGCTCCAGTGCACATCTTCCCCGAGAAGACCACAGAGTCCGCACATCTTTTCACCTCAAGGCATCACGTCGCCGGCGTTCGGGCCGAGGGTCTGGCCGACGAAGAGGTTGCCGCCGGGCTCGGATGCCAGCAGTACGGCGATGGGGGCGACTTCGTCGGCCCTGCCGAAACGCCCTAGGGGCAGCTCCTTGGCCTTGGCGGTCTTCCACGCCTGGCTGATCCCGTCCACCAGGGGCGTTTCGATGGGGCCGGGCGCGATGGCATTGACCAGGACGTTGTGCTTGCTGACCTCCAGCGCCAGGGATTTGCTGAAGCCGATCACCCCGGCCTTGGCCGCGGCGTAGTGCGCCAGTTCCGCGCCGCCCTTGATACCCAACTGCGAGGCGATGTTGATGATGCGTCCCCAGCCTTGGGCGAGCATGTGCGGCAAGGCGCGTTGGCTGGCGACGAAGACGCTGGTCAGGTCAACGCGCAGCATTTCTTCCCACATCTCGTAGGTCAGCTCGACGCAGGGGGCCTGGGTCAGCATGCCGGCATTGTTCACCAGAATGTCGATGCCGCCGAAGGCCTCCAGGCAGGCATCGACGCCGGCCTGCGCACCCTCGCGGGTGCCGACGTCGGCCACGCACGCCTGCACTTGTGCTCCACGGGCGCGGCATTCTTCGACCGCTGTCGCCAAGCGCGTGGCGTCACGGTCGCATAGCAGCAGGCGCGCGCCGGCGTCGGCATAGGCGTGGGCGATGGCCGCACCGATCCCGCTCGCTGCCCCGGTGATCACCGCACGCCGATTCTGCAGATGTTTCATGTGTCTCTCCCTGGAAGCCGCGCGGGCTATCCCGCGCGGCGGTTCGATATCAATCGGGCCAGCGAACGGTCAGGCCACCATCGATGATGATGCTCTGCCCGGTGATGTAGCTGGCCTGGGGGCTGGTCAGGTAACGCACGAGGTCCGCGACTTCGCTGGCACGGCCCACTCGGCCCAGTGGAATGGCTGCGGCCGCCTTCGCCAGGCCCTCGGGGCCCAGGGAGTTCTTCGCATCGAGCGACTGCGGCGTTTCGATCAGCCCGGGAATCACCGCGTTGCAGCGAATGCCCCTGGGCGCCAGCTCCACGGCCAGCGAGCGGCACAGGCCGGGTACGCCCGCCTTGGCCGCCGCATAGTGGGCATGCTCCTGCCAGCCGTAGACGCCACCGGCGATGGAGGAGATGGCCACCAGGGCGCCGCCTTCGTCCATGTGCCGAACCGCGCTGCGGAAGGTCCGCATGACGCCGCTCAGGTCCACGTCGAGCATCTCGTTCCAGCGCTCGTCGGACATCTCCAGCAGAGGCGCGCGTCGCAGCAGTCCGGCGTTGGCCACGGCGTAGTCGAGTCGTCCGAAACGCTCCATGGCGGCAGCCGCGAGCGCATCCAGGGAGGCGCTGTCCGTGACATCGGTGGGCAGCATCAGGCATTCGCCTCCAGCTTCCTCCACCAGGTGGCGGGTGCGGGTGGGGTCGTGGGGATCGCCGGGGAAGTAGCCACCGGCGACGCGCACGCCGTGCGTGGCGTAGGCCACGGCCAGGGCCTGGCCGATTCCGCTGGCGGCGCCGGTGATCAATGCGACGGGTCGAGACATGTCGGAAGCTCCTGGTTACTTGACGCTGGTGGGTTCGACGTGACGGGCGGCGAACATCACCAGCCCGGAGAGGAAGCAGGGCAGGGCGCCGAACCACAGCGCCGCGGCGTGCCACTGGCCGCCGCCGGCCAGCACGCTGGTGATGCCCAGGCCGGCGACTATCGCGCCGATCGGCCCCATGGCATGGACGATCGCGCCGCCCGTGGCGCGGATGCTCGTCGGGAAGCTCTCGCCCATGAAGAACAGCATTGCCGAGTAGGGGCCGGTCAGGAAGAACAGGCCCAGGCTGTACAGCGAGACTACGGTCGCCAGTTCGCTCGGCGCCTGGAGCATGGCGAAGAAGGCCAGGCCTCCGCACATCCAGCCGACGGCCACGGTGTTGCGGCGGCCGATGCGGTCACCGAGCCAGCCATGGAACAGGTAGCCGATGAAGCCGACCAGGTTGGAAAGCACGAGGATCCACAGCGAGTTCTCGAACGACAGCTTGTGCACGCTGACGATCACCGAAGTGCCGAGCACGCTGAACACCTGGATCGCGGACCAGTTCAGCAGGATCGCCAGGCTCAGCACCAGGGTGGGACGCAGCGCGGCGCCGCGGAAGGCCGCGGCCACGCCGGCCTTGGCGTGCTCGTCATAGTCCACGTCGTACTCGCGGGCCAGGGCGCGGGCGTCGGCGTCCTGGCCGGCCTTGCGCAGCTGGACGATGCGCTGATGGACCTGGAACTGGGGGCTTTCCTTGAGCTTGCGGGCCAGCACGGCGATCACGAAGGCGGGAACCGCCGCGAAGACGAAGCAGCCCTGCCAGCCGATATGCGGAAGCAGCAAGGCGGTGAGGCCGGCGGCTATCAGCGCGCCCACCGGCCAACCGCTCTGCACGAGGCTGTAGATGAAGCCGCGGCGCTTGACCAGGCGGGGATCGGTAGAGGCGGCGTACACCTCGGTCAGGTAGGTCGCGTTGACGCCTTCCTCGGCGTAGCCGAGCCCTGCCACCGAGCGGACCATGACCAGGGGCGCCTTGCCCAGGCCGGCGCACACCGCCGTCAACGCGGAGCACAGTGCGGTTCCGCCGATGGTGAGCATGATGCCCCCGCGCCGCCCGATGCGATCGACGACCGGGCCGATGGCGAAGGCGACGACGGCGCCACCGATGGCGACCCAGGTCGCGATCTCGGCCTGCTGGGTTTCGTTCCAGTCGAAGTGCCCACCCATGACCGGCAGCAGCGTGCCGAACAGGATGAAGTCGTAGACGGCGAAAACCCAGGCGAAGAAGGCGATCCAGGTGGCATAGGTGACGTCCCTGGATTCCAGCTGAACGGGTTTCCAGGCGTCTGGCTCGGTGACTTGCGTCGTGGTTGCGGCGTGCGTGGAGGTCATGTCGGCATTCTCTTGTTGTTGAGGGTCAGCGCTTGCGCGGCTGGCGACGCAGGAAGTCGTCGGCGATCTCGTCCATGGTCACGAATCGCACGCCTTCATGGCCCTGCATGTGCTCGATGAGGCGCTCCAGCATGAGCAGCACCTGGGGGCGTCCGGACACGTCGGGGTGGATGGTGATGGGGAAGACCGCATAGTCCAGCTCGCGGTAGACCCAGTCGAACTGGTCGCGCCACATCTCTTCCAGGTGGCGGGGATTGACGAAGCCGTGGCTGTTCGGCGACTTCTTGATGAACATCATCGGTGGCAGGTCGTCGAGGTACCAGTTCGCCGGAATCTCCACCAGGTCGGTTTCCTCGCCGCGGACCAGGGGCTTCATCCAGGTGTCCGGGTGGGCGCTGTAGTCGATCCGCGTCCAGCTGTCCTTCACCCGCACGTAATAGGGGTGGAAGTCGTTGTGCATCAGGCTGTGGTCGTACTTGATGCCCTTCTTGAGCAGCAGTTCGTTGGTCACGTTGCTGAACTCCCACCAGGGCGCGACGTAGCCGGTGGGCCGCTTGCCCGCCAGCGCGGTGATCAGCCCGATGGACTTGTCGAGGACGATTTCCTCCTGCTCGGGGGTCATGGCGATGGGGTTCTCATGGCTGTAGCCATGAATGCCGATCTCGTGGCCGGCGTCGACCACCGCTTTCATCTGTTCCGGGAAGGTCTCGACGGAGTGCCCGGGGATGAACCAGGTGGTGCGCAGGTCGTACTTCCTGAACAGGTCGAGCAGGCGGAGCGAACCCACCTCGCCGGCGAACAGGCCGCGCGAGATGTCGTCCGGGGAATCCTCGCCGCCGTAGGAGCCAAGCCAGCCGGCCACCGCATCCACATCGACGCCGAGGCAGACGAATATTTCTTTTGCCATCGTTGAGTCCTCTGTTGCCCGGAAGCAGATACCGCGGGGTCAAGGCCGGGCCCTTGCCCCGCAAGGGGTTGTCGGGGCGTCAGGCCCGGCTCAGGGCCTGTTCGATCGAAAGGGCGGCGCGCAGCAGGCGTTCGTCGCTTCCACTGGGGCCGGCGACCAGCAGGCTGGTGGGCAGGCCGTTCTCGTCGACGCCGCTGGGCAGGGCCACGCCCGGCATGTCGAGCATGCTTCCGGGCATGGTCAGGCGCAGCGTGGCCAGGTTGGTCCGCGCGAAGAGGTCGTCGTCGCTTTCCAGGGGCGCGAGGGCCGGTGCGACGTGGGCCACCGTGGGGGTGATCAGCAAGGCGCCGTCAAGCTCGAGCGCCAGTTGTCGCTGCAAGCGTTCCGCGGCCTGGTACAGGCGAATCTGCGTGCTTGCCGGGAACTGCCGGGCCGCTTCCAGGCGCTTGCGCACGCGGGGATCGAGGTGTTCGGCATCGGGGCTGTCGAGCAACGCCTGATGCAAGGTGAAGGCTTCGGCGCTACCCAGCCAGCCGCTGCTTTCCACGAGCCGCAGGGCCTCCTGGAAGGCTGCCAGGGGCTGCTCCTCGATCACGGCTCCGGCCTCGGCCAGGCGTTTCAGGGCAGCCAGGAGATTGCCCGCGACAGCCGCCTGCAGGCGGGCGTCGCCGAGAAGCTGCGGGTCGACCCGCAGGCGTATCCCCGCCAGGGGCAGCCCCGAGACGGGACGGTTCGAGGCAATGTCTGCGCGCATGAGCCGATCCATGATGATCAGGTCGCGAACGCTCTTCGCGATGGGCCCCAGGGCGTCCAGCGAGCGGGCGAGGGGGAATACCCCGTCGAACGAATAGCGCAGCCGGCTGCCGCGGTAGCCGACCAGGCCATTGAAAGCTGCTGGAATGCGGATCGAGCCGGCGGTATCGGTCGCCATGGCCAGCGGCACTACACCGGCCGCCACGGCGATCGCGGAGCCGGAGGATGAACCGCCGGGGACTCTGGCTTCGCCTTTGAAATGGCTATTGGCAGGGGTGCCGAAGTGAGGGTTCAGGCCAAGCCCGGAATAGGCCAGTTCGCTGAGATTGGTCTTGCCCACGGTGACCAGCCCCGAGCGGGCCAGGGCGGTGACCAGCGCCGAGTCCGCCGCGGCTGCCGGGGAGTGCAGGCGAAGCTTGGCGCCCGCCGTCGTCACGCATCCGGCGACATCGAACAGGTCTTTCCAGGCCATCGGCACCCCATCCAGTGGCGACAGCGGTTGACCCGCTTCCCAGCGCGCCTTGGCAGCCAGGGCTTCACGGCGTGCCCTGTCCTCGGTCAGGCAGATGAAGGCTTCGGGTATCCGGGCGGCGCGGCTGAGCGCCTCGTCCAGCGCCGTGACGGGGTCTGAGGCGCCGGTGGCAAAGCCTTGCGCCAGTGAGAGAGCGTCAGTGAACATGGGTTTCCATAAATGTATATGTTTTTAATAAGTACATTTAAGAAAGCACTGTTCATGCCAACCCATCGCCGGGCCATGTTCGGGCTGCTTGTAGATTGCATGGCAGATGCCCTTGGAGGCTTTTACCTCTCGATGAAGTGGTTCAAATGAAATAATGTATATGTGAGAAAATGATCCATTTATGGGTGTTCCTGTAACAGCTGCACCAAGAGGTGTCACGGGGAGTGTTACCGGTTCGGACCGGCACGCCCTGCTGGCCGTCTATGAGAGACTTGTCGATCGAAGCGTTTTGGGAAGTCGCTATGCCCGTTACCCCCCCGCACGAAGAGCGCCTGGCGTCGCGCTACGAAATGATCCGGAACACGCTGCGCGAGGCGATACTCGCTGGCCAGGCCGCTCCCGGCCTGGTGCTGGTCGAAGGGCCCCTGGCCGAGCTTTTCGGCACCAGCCGTGTTCCGGTGCGGCAGGCACTCAACCTCCTGCACGAGGAGGGCTTGATCCGTCGGTTCGACGGGCGCGGGTATCTCATCGACCCTGATGGCCGCGCAACGGCTCCGCAGCGCCTGCCCTTGACGCGCAAGTTGCTCGGGCTGGAGCCGCGCGAGGACCTGATCGACAACCGCTCGCTGGGGGAGCGGATCCATGACGAGCTGGCGAGCTGCGTGATTCGCTTCATGGTGTTCGGCCATTACCGCATCGACGAGCAGCGTGCGGCCGAGGCGCTGGGGGTCAGTCGCAGCATCGTCCGCGAAGCGCTCATGAGGCTCAGGGACCGCGGGCTGGTGGAGAAGGAGCCGTATTCCCAATGGCTGGCCGGCCCGCTGACCGCCCAGGCGGTGATCCAGGACTACGAACTACGCGTCCTGCTGGAGCCCGATGCGCTTCGGCAGGGGGTCGAGAGCGTTACCCGTGACGAGCTCGAAAAGATGCTGGCGCGCATCGTCGATGCCCAGGAGGCGGGGAGCCGGGTGGAACGTTCCGCCATCGAGCAGATCGAGCAGGATTTGCACGTGACCTGCCTGGCCGGGCTGCGCAATGCGCGCATGGCGGCGATCATCCGACAGTGCCAGATTCCGATGAACGTGGGCCGGGTGCTGCACGAGGCACTGCATACCAGTACCGATGAAGCGATGTTGCAGGAGCATCGGCTGGTCTTCGAGGCGTTGCTCCACGGGACCGTGGAATCGGCCTCATCGTGTCTGCGCGACCATCTTTGCCGTGCGCGGGAACGTACGCTTCAGCGTCTGAAGGTGCTTTCGGTCCTGCCCGAGCCGGAGCTTCCGCCCTACCTCGAACGCCTGGCTTGATCCCCATGCGCTGAGCGCTGCCTGTCGGCGCGCCGGCCGCCGTTCGCTGGCGGCCGGCGGCGGGGATCAGAGCGTGGCCTTGACCTGCAGGCCGAAGACCAGGGCGTTGTCGATGCTTTGCCCGGAGAAGGCGCCCGGTTCGATCACGTATTGCACGTCCGGGCGCAGCAGCAGCCAGGGCGTGGCCTGGAAGCCGTAGCTCAGTTCGACCAGGCGCTCGGCGTTGTCCAGGTCGGGGTAGGCCTGGCCGTTGGCCAGGGCGTTGTCTTCCTGCAGTTCGCGGCTGCGCGGGTTGGGCACGGCGCGGCCGAAGCCCAGGGCGAGGGTGTCGCGTGGGCGCCTGGCGAAGGGCTGGTAGAGCACCACGCCGGCGCTGTACCACTTGCTGAAGGGCGAGGCCGCCGAGCTGACCACCGAGGCCTGGCCGAAGAGGTGCAGGCTCTGCCCCGGGCGATGCTGCGCGTGCCACACGGCCTGGTCGGCCAGCAGGTAGTGGCCGTCGCGCCCGGCGACCTTCTCGTCGCTGCCGATGCGCTGGGCGTCGGAGCTGTCGTAGTACCAGCCCAGCTTGTATTCGCCGGGCAGTTCGTCGAGGCGCTTGTAGACCAGTTCAATGGGCACCACGGTGCCGGTGCTGTGCTTGGGCGTGAGGTGCCAGGCGCGGCTGGAGTTGCCATTGCTCTCGGGGTCGACGTTGAAGGCCGCCACGCGCAGCTGCCAGGCCGGCGAGAAGCTGTATTTCAGGCGCACGCCCAGGTGGGCGTTGGGGTAGTTGCTCCAGCCGCTGCCGCCGGACATGTTCAGCGGATGGCCGCAGAAGCCGGCGTTCATGAAGTTGCAGAGGATGCCGCTGTCCAGGCCGCCGAGGTCGTTGCCCATGGCCATGTAGCCGAGCTTCACGTCCAGCGCCGGGGTGAACAGGCTGCGCTCGTAGCTCAGTTCGGTGAGGCGGGTGTAGAGGCCGCCGTAGTTTTCCTGCACGGGCAGGCGGTTGCCGACCAGGTCGCCGGAGCCGTCGTTGCCGCGGCGGTCGTTCACGGTCAGTTGCACCAGGCCGCCGTTGTCCAGGCCGTACAGCTTGCTCAGGTCGAAGCGCACGCCGAGCTTGAGGTTCTGCGAGTAGCGCGCCGAGCGCTTGAGGCCGCCGTCGGCGTTGTACACGGTCTCGCCGCTGTATTCGCCGGTGAAGCGGATGCCCTGGTCGTCCAGCTCGTGGCGCAGGCCGCCCCAGTCGCCGCTGAGGGGCGAGCGTTCGAGCAGGTCGTCGGCCAGGGCCAGGGACGGGGTGAGGCAGGCGGCGCCCAGCAGCAGGCGCAGGGAGGTGGAGGGGAGTCGCATGACGGAACACTTACCGGATGAGGAGAGACGCGGCCTTGGGCCGCGTCGGAAGAAGACGCCCGCCGGGGTGGCGGGCGCGGGGTTCAGGGCAGGGCGTAGGCCATCACGTAGTCGCCGCGGTCCGGCGACTGGCGGGCGCCGCCGGCGGTGACCACGATGTACTGCTTGCCGGTCTTGGGCGAGACGTAGGTCATCGGGCCGCCCTGGCTGCCCACGGGCAGGCGGGCCTTCCAGATTTCCTTGCCGTTGCCGCTGTCGTAGGCGCGCAGGTAGAAGTCCTGGGTGCCGGCGATGAACACCAGGCCGCCCTGGGTGGACAGGGTGCCGCCGAGGGTCGGCAAGCCGATGGGGATCGGCAGGTGCATGCGGATGCCCAGCGGGCCGGTGTCCTCGACCGTGCCCACCGGCACCTGCCAGGCGACCTTGCGGGTCTTCAGGTCGATGGCGCTGAGGGTGCCGAAGGGCGGCGCCTGGCAGGGGATGCCGGCCACCGAGAGGAAGCGGTTCTTGTTCACCGCGTAGGGCGTGCCCTTGAGCGGCACCGCGCCCATGCCGGTGTTCAGCGACTCGCCGCCGGAAGCGGCCTGGCCCTTGTTGGCCGAGGGGATCATCTGCACCCACAGGCCCAGGCGCATGTCGTTGACGAAGATGAAGCCGTGCACCGGGTCGGTGGAGATGCTGCCCCAGTTCATGCCGCCCAGGGAGCCGGGGAAGCTCAGCGAGAGGTCGGTGCCCGGCGCGGTGTAGAGGCCGTCGTAGCGCATCTTCTTGAAGTCGATGCGGCACAGCAGCTGGTCATAAGGCGTGGCGCCCCACATGTCCGACTCGGTGAGGGTCTGCGCGCCTATCTGCGGCATGCCCACCGATTTCGGCTGGGTCGGCGAGTAGGGCTCGTTGGGGATGTTGGCGGCTTTCACCGGCACTTCGTCGACCTGGGTCAGCGGCTTGCCGGTGGCGCGGTCGAGCACGTAAATCTGCCCGGCCTTGGTGCCGATCACCACGGCCGGCACGCTCTTGCCGTCGGCCACGGGGAAGTCCACCAGGCTCGGCTGCATCGGCAGGTCGAAGTCCCAGAGGTCGTTGTGCACGGTCTGGAACACCCACTTCTCGGCGCCGGTGGTGGCGTCCACGGCGAGGATCGAGGCGCCGTAGGTGTGGTCGAGCTTCGTGCGCTCCACGCCGTAGATGTCGGTGGAGGAGCTGCCCATGGGCAGGAACACGGTGTTCATCGCCGCGTCGTAGGACATCGGCGCCCAGCTGTTGGGGGTGCTGCGCACGTAGGTGCCGCCCGGCGCCGGGGCCTGCTTGTCCTGCGGGTTGCCCGGGTCGAAGGCCCAGCGCATCTGCCCGCTGATGACATCGAAGCCGCGGATCACGCCGCCGGGCATGTCGGTCTGGACGTTGTCCGCCACGCGGCCGCCGACCACTACGGTGGTGCCGGCCATCAGCGGCGCGGAGCTGAGCTGGTAGTAGGAGTCGGGCACGTCGCCCAGGCCGGCCTTGAGGTCCACCTGGCCGTCGTTGCCGAAGCCCTGGCAGAAGGCGCCGGTGTCGGCGTCCACGGCGATCAGGCGGGCGTCGATGGTGTTGGTCAGCAGGCGGCGCTGGCAATTGGCGCCGGCCGGCACGCTGACGGCGGTGACCGGGGTGCTGTTGGGCTGGGTGGGCTGGGCGACGGTCTTGGTCGCGTCGAAGTAGGCCAGGCCGCGGCAGCGCTGCCAGACCTTGGACTGCGCGTTGATCTCGTTCTTCCACAGCTGCTTGCCGGTGTCGGCGTCCAGCGCGATCAGGTCGTTGTGCGGGGTGCAGATGAACACCTTGTCGCCGACCTGCAGCGGGGTGAGCTGGTCCTCGGCGCCGTTGCCGTCGCTCTCGGCCACGTCACCGGTGTGGTAGGTCCAGGCCACCTTGAGCTTGTCGACGTTGCCGCGGTTGATCTGGTCCAGCGCGGCGAAGCGGCTGCCGCCCTCGGTGTTGCCGTAGTGGGCCCAGTCCTTCTGCGCGTGGGCCGGGTCCACCGGCGTCAGCCCCGGGCCGTCGCCTGTGGGGGCGACGCTGGGGTGGGCGACGAACATGTTGCCGGCGGCCACCGCCAGCAGCACGGCGAGCACCGCGGCCACGCCATAGGCGCCGCGCCCGGCGACGCCGCCGGAGGCGCGCACCAGCATGGGGTAGATCAGCGCCACCGCCAGGCCGATGGCGCCGAACATGAACAGCCGCGAGAACAGCGGCCAGAACGCCAGCCCGGCGTCGGCCAGGGCCCAGAGGGCGGTGCCCGCCAGGAAGGCGGCGAACAGCCAGGCGCCGGCCGGCTTGCGCAGCGCCAGCAGGACGCCGGACAGGGCCATGGCCAGGCCGCCGATGAGGAAGTACCAGGAACCGCCCAGGCTGGCCAGGCGGGCGCCGCCGGCGGCCAGGGCGAGGCCGAGGAGGGCGATGACCACCCCCAGGCCGACCAGAATGAAGGTGCTGGCGCCAGAGGCGCGCTGTGCTTGTCTCATGCCGGGAATCTCGCAGTGTGGGAGTGCGAATTATACCCTTAGCAAGCTAATTAACTAGATGGTTAATGGTGTTTTGTCCGATTTCCGACCAGGCGGTCGTGCTCAGCAGGCGATCACGTTCACCGCCAGGCCGCCCTTCGACGTCTCCTTGTACTTGTCCATCATGTCGCGGCCGGTGTCGCGCAGGGTGTCGATGGCCTTGTCCAGCGACACCAGGTGCTGGCCGTCGCCGCGCAGGGCCAGTTGGGCTGCGTTGATGGCCTTGAGCGAGGCCATGGCGTTGCGCTCGATGCAGGGCACCTGGACGAGTCCTGCGACCGGGTCGCAGGTCAGCCCGAGGTTGTGCTCCAGGCCGATTTCGGCGGCGTTCTCCACCTGTTCCAGGCTGCCGCCCAGCACTTCGGCCAGGCCCGCCGCGGCCATGGCGCAGGCCGAGCCGACCTCGCCCTGGCAGCCCACCTCGGCGCCGGAGATGGAGGCGTTGAGCTTGCACAGGATGCCGACGGCGGCGGCGCTGAGCAGGTAGCGTTCGATGGCGTCCATGGGCGCGTCGGCTTGGTAGTGGGCGTAGTAGTGCAGCACCGCCGGGACTATGCCGGCCGCGCCGTTGGTGGGGGCGGTGACCACGCGGCCGCCGGCGGCGTTTTCCTCGTTCACCGCCAGGGCCCAGAGGTCGACCCAGTCCATGGCGCCCAGGGTGCTGGCGATCAGGTTGCCGCTGCCGGCCTCGTTCAGCCGGCGGTAGAGCATGGGCGCGCGGCGGCGCACCCTGAGGCCGCCGGGCAGGGTGCCCTCGGTCTCCAGGCCGCGGCGCACGCAGGCCTGCATTTCCGCCCAGATGTGTGCAAGGCCGGCGTGGATCTGGTCCTCGCTGCGCAGGCTCAGCTCGTTCGCCCACATCAGGTCGCTGATGCGCCGGAAGCCGTGGGCATGGCACAGCCGCAGCAGTTCCTCGGCGCTGTGGAAGGGGTAGGGCATGGGGTTGTCGGGCAGGGCGCGGTCGGTGTTGAAGTCGGCCTCGTCGACCACGAAGCCGCCGCCCACCGAGTAGCAGGTGCGCTCGGCCAGCACGTGGCCGGCGGCGTCCAGGGCGCGCAGGCGCATGCCGTTGGGGTGGGCCGGCAGGCTGCCGTCGTGGAACACCAGGTCGCGGCCGGGGCTGAAGTCGATGACGTGCTCGCCGTCCAGGGCCAGGCTGTGTTCGGCGAAGATGGCGTCCACCAGCGGCGCCAGGGCGGCGGGGTCGGCGTCCGCCGGGTCGATGCCGAGCAGGCCGATCAGGCAGGCACGGTCGGTGGCGTGGCCCTTGCCGGTGGCGCTGAGCGAGCCGTAGAGGTTGACCTCCACGCGCGTTACGCGGGTCAGCAGGTCGGCCGCGCGCAGGCGCTCGACGAACTCGCGGGTGGCGCGCATGGGGCCGACGGTGTGCGAGCTGGACGGGCCGACGCCGGGCTTGAACATGTCGAAGACACTGAGGGTCATGGTTGTGGTCCTCCTGGGTTCAAGCATGGACCTGTTTGGGGGGGATTGCCGGGGGTTGTGGTGTGTGGGTTTAAGAGCGCCCTCTCCCCAACCCTCTCCCTGAAGGGAGAGGGGGCTGTCCTGAGTGGCCGGGGAGTCTGGAGTCAGACTGACACTCCTGACCTCACCCACGTCATTCCCGCGAACGCGGGAACCCAGAGCCTTGCACAGGGTTTCAGGGAGCCTCGTGATTTCGCTTCACGCCGAACGGTCCCCTCTCCCGCTTGCGGGGGAGGGTTAGGGTGGGGGAGCGGAGTATGGGGTTGGCAGTGGAGTGTCGGTGAAGTCCGTTGCCCTCACCCCAACCCTCTCCCTGAAGGGAGAGGGGGCTGTCCTGAGGGGCTGGGGAGTCTGGAGTCATCCTGATACTGCTGGTCCCATCCTCGTCATTCCCGCGAACGCGGGAACCCAGTGCCTTGCACAGAGTTTCAGGGAGCCTCGTGGTTTCACTTCACGCCGAACGGTTCCCTCTCCCGCTTGCGGGGGAGGGTTAGGGTGGGGGAGCGGAGTACAGGTTTGGCAGAGGTGGGTGGGCGAAGTCCGTTGCCCTCTCCCCAGCCCTCTCCCTGAAGGGAGAGGGGGCCGTTCGGCGTGGACGGATAACGCCGTGTCAGCTGGCAAGTTCGTAGGGCGGATAACCGTTCGCGGTTATCCGCCGCCGGCCTATGCACCAAAGCCCGGCGACGCCCTACGAACTCCCCTTACCCCTGCGCCTGCAGAAACAACGAAAACAACTCCGACTGCGACTTGATCCCCAGCTTGCTGTACATGTGCTTGCGGTGCACCTTCACCGTCTCCGCCGAGATCGCCAGCTTGCGCGCTATCTCCTTGCTGGAGCAGCCGCTGAGCATCAGCCGGCCCACTTCCAGCTCGCGGGCCGTCAGTGGGGTTTCCAGGCGTTCCACGGTTTCTTCCAGGCGGCTCTGCCAGCGCGGCGCCGGTGGGGTGGCCTGCTCCAGCAGTTCGCGCTCGAAGGCCATGCGCTGGCGCATCAGGCCGGCCACCCAGGGGCGCAGCAGGTCGAGCAGGGCGGCCTGCTCGGCGCTGAAGCGGCCCTTGCTGCCCAGGGACAGGCACAGGGTGCGCTCGGCGTCGAGCTGCACGTTGAACTGCACTTCGTCGGCCACCACGTTGAGGCGGAAGTAGCGCTGGTAGTAGTCGGTCTGCTCGAAGCATTCCGGGGCCACGTCGGCCAGGCGCAGCAGGCCGCTGCCCGGGGCCTCGCGGCTGGCGATGTAGAAGGGGTCGAGCAGGTACAGGCCCTTGAGGTAGTCCTGGAACAGCGGGTCGGGGCCGCCGTCCTCGCCCGGGCATTCGGCGAACACCTGGGGGCGGCCGTTGCTGAAGAGCAGCGCCACCCAGCTGTCGAAAGGCACATACTCGTTCAGCAGGCGCACCAGGGCGAGCCAGAAGTTGGGCTTGTCCAGCGTCTCGATCAACTGCCCGACCGAGCGGTGCCAGGCGATGTCCTGCAGCGTAAGGTTCATGCCTCTACCCCTGTTGGGTTACCACGTGGGCGTAATTACCCGGGCGCGATGGCGAACTGCATACTCGGTGAATGCCTTGCACCGGCCCGGCGCGCATTCTGACCCTTTTGCGCCGGGCGGTCATGTTTCCCGCCAGGACGGCTGATCCATCCCGCGTGGCGAGCGAGCCCGCACAAGAACGACAGGAGCTGCAATGAAGGTCGAACTCGTCCAACTGGCCGGCCGCGACGGCGACACCGCCTACAACCTCGGGCGTACCCTGGCGGCGATCCGCGCCTGCGCCGCGGATACCGACCTGGTGGTGTTCCCCGAGACCCAGCTGATGGGCTTCCCCACCGAGGACAACGTCGCCCGCCTGGCCGAGCCGCTGGACGGCCCCAGCGTGCGCGCCGTGCAGCAGGTTGCGCGGGAGTGCGACGTCGCCGTGGTGGTGGGCATCGCCGAGGCCGGCGACGACGGCCGCTTCTACAACACCACGCTGCTGGTCACCCCCGAGGGCATCGCCCTGAAGTACCGCAAGACCCACCTGTGGGCCTCCGACCGCGGCATCTTCACCCCCGGCGACCGCTACGCCACCGCGCTGTTCAAGGGCGTGCGGGTGGGCATCCTGATCTGCTTCGACATCGAGTTCCCGGAAAGCGCCCGCGCCCTCGGCCAGCTGGGCGCCGAGCTGATCCTGGTGACCAACGGCAACATGGACCCCTACGGCCCCACCCACCGCACCGCGATCACCGGCCGGGCCATGGAGAACCAGGCCTACGCGGTGATGGTGAACCGCGTCGGCGAAGGCGACGGCGGCCTGGTGTTCGCCGGCGGCAGCGCGGTGGTCGACCCCTTCGGCCAGCTGCTCTGCGAGGCCGGCCGCGAGGAGTGCCGGATGCGCGTGGAACTGGACCTGGCGCGCCTGCAGCAGGCGCGCCGCGACTACAGCTACATCGCCGAGTGCCGCTTCGTGCTGCCCGGCGAGACGCGCGAGCACGCCGACGGCCTGCGCGAGCTGCTGATTCCGGGCTGAGCCCCGGAAGGCGCAGGGCCGCGCCAACGATCCAGCCAAGAAGTACCGGTGGGAGCGTCCCTCCCGCCTGCGTCTCCCGGGTGAGGGGAGGCGCCTTTGCACGCGTCGATTTCGACTCTGCCATAACAAACACAACTCGGAGTAAGCACTCAATGGCTCGACTCAAGCGCACCCTCTCGCTGGGTTCGGTGGTGCTGTTCGGCATCGCCTACATGACCCCCATCATCGTCCTCGGCACCTTCGGCATCCTCGCCGACACCACCGGCGGCGTGGTGCCCGCGGCCTACCTCGTGGCCTCGGTGGCTATGCTCTTCACCGCCCTCAGCTACGGGCGCATGGCCGCCGCCTTCCCGGTGGCCGGCTCGGCCTACACCTACGTGCGCAAGTCCATCAGCCCCAAGCTGGGCTTCCTCGCCGGCTGGGGCGTGCTGCTGGACTACCTGTTCCTGCCCATGGCCATCTGGCTGATCGGCGCGGCCTACCTGCACTCGGCCTTCCCGGCGGTGCCCCAGGCGCTGTGGGTGCTGGCCTTCATCGGGGTGACCACCGGCATCAACGTCATCGGCCTGCGCCTGGCGAAGAACGTCAACAGCGTGCTGATGCTGGTGCAGTTCCTGGTGCTGGCGGCCTTCGTGCTGCTGGCGGTGCACTACGTGCTGGGTGACGCCAGCAAGCCGCTGTGGTCGCTGGAACCCTTCTTCAAGGAGGGCGTGCAGCTGCCGCTGATCATGAGCGGCGCGGCCATCGCCTGCTATTCGTTCCTGGGCTTCGACGCGGTCAGCACCCTGACCGAGGAAACCCACGAGCCGCGCAAGAACATCCCGCGCGCCATCCTGCTGATCACCCTGATCGGCGGCTTCATCTTCATCGTCGCCAGCTACTTCGTGCAGCTCGCGCACCCGTCCACCGAGTTCCAGAACGCCGACTCGGCGGCCTACGAGATCGCCCGCAACATCGGCGGCGACCTCTTCGTCAGCATCTTCCTCATCGGCCTGATCGTCGGCCAGTTCACCTCCGGTCTGTCGGCCCAGGCCAGCGCCTCGCGCCTGCTGTTCGCCATGGGCCGCGACGGCGTGCTGCCCAAGGCCTTCTTCGGCACCCTGAGCGAGCGCTTCGGCACCCCGGTGGGCAGCATCGTGCTGTGCGGCGTGGTCGCGCTGCTGGCGCTGGAGATGGACGTGACCACCTCCACCTCGTTCATCAACTTCGGCGCCTTCCTGGCCTTCAGCCTGGTCAACCTGTCGGTGATCTTCCACTACTGGATCGCCCGCGGCGAACGCGGCCTGCGCGGCGCGGTGCTGTTCCTGGCCTTCCCGCTGATCGGCCTGGTCGCCGACCTCTGGCTGATGGCCAGCCTCGACCACCTGGCCATCTACCTGGGCCTGGCCTGGCTCACCGCCGGGGTGCTGTACCTGGCCGTGCTCACCGGCGGCTTCCGTCAGCAGCCGCCGGAGATGCACTTCGAGGAGGCCTGATTCAGGCCGGGTGCGGGCCGGCGGGCAACGGCCGGCCGCGCTCGGGAGCGTCGGGCTCCGCCGTGGCGCCCGCGGCCAGTTCGCGGGCGTCGGCGCGTTCAGCGCTGGACAGCTCGCCGGCCCGGAAGCCGGTGATGCGCAGCAGCGCCAGGGTGCAGGTCAGCGAGACCAGGGCGTAGAGCCCCGAGGCGATGGCCACGCCGACGATGCTGCCGGTGCTGTTGAGTATCCACTGGGCCAGCACCGGCGTGCCGCCGCCCACCAGCAGCGAGCACAGCTGGTAGGCCAGCGACAGCCCGGTGTAGCGCACCCGCGCGGGGAAGGCGCGGGCGAGGATGCCGCCCACTGCGCCGTAGAACATCGCGTGCGGCACCGTGGCCAGGCACATGCCCACGGCGGCTATCCAGTAGACGTTGGTTTCCACGGCGAAGAACATCGCCGGCATCAGGATGAACTCCGGCAGCACCATCAGGCAGGCCGCCTTGCGCATGTCGATGCGCGAGGCCAGCAGCGCGCCGAACGGCTGGCTGAAGAACTGCACCACCAGGGCGATGACGATGATGCTGAGGAAGGTGCCCTGGCTGTAGCCGAGGGTCTTGGTGGCCCAGGACAGGGCGAAGGTACTCTTGAAGTAGGTGACGTGGATGATCGGCAGCACCCCGGCGCCGAGCAGCACGATCAGCCAGTGCTCGCGCAGCACTTCCACCAGCGGCAGCTTCACGGTCTTGTTCTGCTGCAGCAGGCGCTTCATGTCCTCGGATTCCTCCAGCTTCAGGCGGATGACCATGCCGACGATCACCAGCGCCGCGGAGATCAGGAACGGGATGCGCCAGCCCCAGAGCATGAAGTCCGGCATGGGCAGGGCGCTGAGGGCGAAGAACACCAGGGTCGCCAGCAGGTTGCCGGTGGGCGAGCCCTGCTGGGCGAAGGCGGCGTAGAGGATGCCCTTGCCCTTGGGCGCGCTTTCGCTGGCGATGAGGATGGCGCCGCCCCATTCGCCGCCCACGGCGACGCCCTGGATCACCCGCAATGCCACCAGGGCGACGGGCGCCCACACGCCGATCTGCGCGTAGACCGGCAGCAGGCCGATGCAGGTGGTGGCGATGCCCATCATGATCAGGGTGATCACCAGGGTGTTCTTGCGCCCGATCCGGTCGCCCAGGTGGCCGAAGATGATGCCGCCCAGCGGGCGGGCGACGAAGCCGGACCAGAGGGTGACGAAGGACAGCAGCGTGGCCAGGCCCGGGTCCATGTCGGCAGGGAAGAACACCTTGCCGAACACCAGGGCGGCGGCCAGGCCGTAGATGTAGAAGTCGTACCACTCGATGGTGGTGCCGATGAAGGAGGCGATGCCGGCCTTGCGGGCCTTGCGGTGCAGCGCTGCGTCTGCGGAGGAGGGCGTGCTGGGCATGGGCGGGTCCTGCTTATTGTTGTTGTTCTGGTCGCCGACGCGCAGGCCCCGCGCGCGCCCTCCGGGGGAGGGCGCGGGGTGGCGACTGGCGTGCGTCGGTGTTGCCCCGGGTTGGCTCGGAGTCTATGCGGCGCCCCTGCGGATCAATAGTTTTTTAATCTTATGGTGCGATAAGCGATTGCGTATCGACGCCCTCGTCCAGGCAGGCCTTGAGCGTGGCCAGGAAGGCCTGGGCCGCATGGGGCGCGTCCTGCGCGGCGAGGATGGCGTGGATTTCCGAGCGCGCGCCGCTCTGCTCGATCTCCAGGTAGCGCACCTGGTTCTTCCAGGCCAGGCACAGCGTCTGCGGCAGCAGGGCCACGCCCATGCCCAGGCCGACCATGGCCGCGATGGTCTGCCACAGCCGCGCCTCGTGGCGGATGTGCGGGCTGAAGCCGGCGTCCACGCAGCGGGCGATGATCAGGTCGTGGTAGTGCGGCGACAGGCTGCGCGGGAAGAGGATGAAGCCCTCGTCGCGCAGCTCGGCGAGGTCGATGCGCGCCCGCCCGGCCAGGCGGTGGCCGGCCGGTACGCAGCAGAGGAAGGGGTCGGCGACCAGGCATTCGGACGCGATCCCGGCCGGCAGCCTGGCCCAGTGCACGAAGCCGATGTCGATCTGCCCGCGCTGCAGCGCCAGGGCCTGCTCCGAGGTGTTCATCTCCATCAGCACCACTTCCATGTTCGGGTGCTCCGCCTCGAAGCGCGCCATGGCCCGCGGCAGGCCGCGGTAGAGCATGGAGTTGACGAAGCCCACGCGCAGCTGGCCCACCGCGCCCTCGGCGGAGAGCAGCGTCAGGCGCTTCACCTTCTCGGCCTGCAGCAACAGGCTGCGCGCCTCGTCGAGCAGCACCTGGCCGGCGTTGGTCAGCTTCACCGACTTGTTGTTGCGCACCAGCAACTGGATGCCCAGTTGCTCCTCCAGCTTCTTGATGTCGAAGCTCAGCGCCGGCTGGGAGATGAACAGGCGCGCGGCGGCGCGGCCGAAATGCAGCTCCTCGGCGACGGCGATGAAGTAGCGCAGTTGCTTGAGGTCCATGGCAGGGCACCCGGGTTTCTACGATTTGTTTTTCTTATCGTGGATGATTTTTATTGTATTGGATACTTATCGTCACGCACTCCTAGTCTCGGCGCCAGAACAAGACCCGGAGACGCGCCATGACCGCCATGCCTGAAGTCCGCCCCGAAGACGCCCTGAACATCCCCGACAGCCGCGGCATCAACCTGTATGCCTGCGACCCCTCGCTGCAGGGCCTGCTGGAGGTGTACCTGCCGCCGGAGGTGCTGGCGCAGTGGCGCGACACCCTCGAACGCCTCGGCGCCCGCGCCGGCGACGAGCTGGACGTGCTGGCCCTGTCGGCGGACAGGAACCCGCCGCTGCTGGCGCCGCGCACCCGCCGCGGCGAGGACCTGCAGAGCATCCGCAAGCACCCGGACTACGTCGCCCTCGAGCGCGTGGCCTATTCGGAACTGGGCCTGGCCTCCATGAGCCACCGCCCGGACGGCGCGCTGCCGCTGGTGAAGTACGCGCTGACCTACCTGTTCGTGCAGGCCGAGTTCGGCCTGTGCTGCCCGGTCAGCATGACCGACTCGCTGACCCGCACCCTGCGCAAGTTCGGCGCGCCGGAGCTGGTGGAGCGCTACCTGCCGTCGCTGGCCTCGCGGGACTTCGACAGGTTGTTCCAGGGCGCCATGTTCATGACCGAGCAGGCCGCCGGCTCCGACGTCGCCCGCACCCGCACCCTGGCGCGGCAAGAGGACGGGGAGTGGAAGCTGTACGGCGACAAGTGGTTCTGCTCCAACCCCGACGCCGACCTGGCCATGGTTCTGGCCCGCCCCGAAGGCGCGCCCGAGGGCATGAAGGGCGTGACCCTGTTCCTGCTGCCCAAGCACCGCCCGGACGGCTCGCGCAACGCCTACCGCATCCTGCGCCTGAAGGACAAGCTGGGCAGCCGCTCCATGGCCAGCGGCGAAATCTGCCTGGAAGGCGCCACCGCCTACCTGATCGGCGAGGTCGGCCGCGGCTTCCAGCAGATGGCCGACATGGTCAACATGTCGCGCCTGTCCAACGGCGTGCGCGCCGCCGGCCTGATGCGCCGGGCGCTCAGCGAGGCGCTGTTCATCGCCCGCCATCGCCGCGCCTTCGGCAAGCACCTGATCGACATGCCGCTGATGCAGAAACAGCTGCTGAAGCTGATGCTGCCGGCCGAGCAGGCGCGCTCCATGTTCATGCAGATCGCCACCCTGCTGCCGCGCGCCGACGGCGGCGACGCCGCGGCGCAGAAGTGCGTGCGCATCCTCACCCCGCTGATCAAGTTCCGCGCCTGCCGCGATGCCCGGCGCGTCACCGGCGACGCCATGGAGGTGCGCGGCGGGGTGGGCTACATCGAGGAATGGAGCGATGCGCGCCTGGTCCGCGACGCCCACCTGGGCTCCATCTGGGAAGGCACCAGCAACATAGTCGCGCTGGACATCGCCCGCGCCGTTACCCGCGAACAGGCCCTGGAGCCGCTGCACCAGTACCTGCGCGGCCTGCTGGCCGAGAGCGGCCTGCCGGACGCCAGCCGCGCCCGCTTCGAGGCGCTGCTGGAGCGCAGCGTGACGCTCATGGCCGAAGTGGCCGAGGCGCGCCAGGACGAGCAGGTGCGCCAGGCCGGCAGCGCGCTCTACCACATCGCCAGCGCCATCTTCATGGCCTGGGAAGCCGGCCGCCAGGCCAGCGACCGCCGGCGCCTGGCCCTGGCCCACCTGGTGTTGCAGCACAAGCTGCTGCCGCGCGACCCGCTGGGCCTGCAAGCCGGGGCGCCGCTGCTGGCCCGGCTGCTCGACGAAAGCGAGATGAGCCTGGACGAAGCCATGCAACTGCTGCCGGCCTGATTTCCCGCAACCGACAAGAATCGACAAGAGAGAGTTGCCATGAACCACGAGACCGGTGCCCTGCGTGGCCTGAAAGTCATCGACCTGAGCCGCGTGCTGGGCGGCCCCTACTGCTCCCAGGCCCTGGCCGACCACGGTGCGGAAGTGATCAAGCTGGAGCCCCTGGGCGGCGACGAGACGCGCGGCTGGGGTCCGCCCTTCGAGGGCGACACGGCTTCCTATTTCCGCGGCGTCAACCGCAACAAGAAGGGCATCGCCGTCGACCTGTCCAAGCCCGAGGGCATCGAGTTGCTGCTGCAACTGCTGGAAGGTGCCGACGTGCTGATCGAGAACTTCAAGCCCGGCACCCTGGCGCGCTGGGGCATCGGCTACGCCGAGGTGCTCAGCCCGCGCTTCCCGCGGCTGGTCCACTGCGCGGTATCCGGCTTCGGCGCCGACGGCCCGCTGGGCGGGCTGCCCGGCTACGACGCGGCGATCCAGGCCATGGCCGGGCTGATGAGCGTGAACGGCGAGGCCGAGGGCGGGCCGTTGCGCATCGGCCTGCCGATCGTCGACATGGTCACCGGGCTGAACGCCGTGGCCGGCATCCTGCTGGCGCTGCACGAGCGCGAACGCAGCGGGCGCGGGCAGTCGGTGGACATCGCCCTGTACGACTGCGGCATCTCGCTGCTGCACCCGCACCTGCCGAACCACTTCGCCTCCGGGCGCACGCCGCAACGCACCGGCAACGCCCACCCGAACATCGCCCCCTACGACAGCTACCGCACCGGCGGCGAGCCGATCTTCCTCGCCGTGGGCAACGACCGCCAGTTCGCCAAGCTGTGCGAATACCTGGGCGCCGGCGCGCTGCTGGAAGACCCGCGCTTCGCCGACAACGGCCAGCGCTCGGTCAACCGCGAAGCGCTCAAGCAGGCGCTGGAAGGCCACCTGATGGCCCACGACGGCCGCGAGCTGGCCGAACGGCTGATCCGCCTGGGCGTGCCCTGCGGCGCCATCGCCACGGTGGACCGCGTGGTCGAACACCCGCACACCGCGCATCGCGGCCTGGTGGTGCAACTGGGCGACTACCGCGGCATCGCCTCGCCGGTGAAGCTCTCGCGCACCCCGGCCAGCTACCGCAGCGCGCCGCCGGCCCTGGGCGGGAACACCCGCGAGGTGCTCGCGGAGCTGGGCCTGGCGCCGGAGACCATCGAGGCCCTGTACCGGCGCGGCATCGTCCGCGGCTGAGTCTTTCCGGCGGTTTTGCCCACGTGGGGGACCTGCGCCAGGCGATGGCGCCGTTCCGCTGCGAGCGGTCTATGCTTTTGGGCCGACCCGTCATCGGCAGAGGCAAGCACCATGAGCGACCGTCGCATCACCTTCTACCACTCCCCGCAAACCCGTTCCTCCGGCACCCTGGCGCTGCTGGAGGAACTGGGCGCCGACTACGACCTGCACCTGCTCAACATGCAGGCCGGCGAGCAGCGCCAGCCGGCCTATCTGGCGATCAACCCGATGGGCAAGGTCCCGGCCATCCGCCATGGCGAGGCGCTGGTGACAGAGCAGGGCGCCGTCTACATCTACCTCGCCGACCTCTACCCGGAAGCCGGACTGGCGCCGGCCATCGGCGACCCGCTGCGCGGGCCCTACCTGCGCTGGCTGGTGTTCTACGGCTCCAGCTTCGAACCGGCGGTGACCGACCGCTCCCTCGGCCGCGAGCCGGCGCCCCAGGCGCGCAGCCCCTATGGCGATTTCGAGACGGTGATGAAGGTCATCGATGACCAACTGCAGAAGGGCCCCTACCTGCTCGGCGAACGCTTCACCGCGGCGGACGTGCTCTGGGGCTCGGCGCTGGCCTGGACCACGCACTTCGGCATAGTGCCGAAGACCCCGGCCATCGAGCGCTACATCGCGAAAGTCACCGCGCGGCCCTCCTTCGCCAAGATCGCCGAACGGGACGCGCAATGGCACGTGGAACACGCCGAGGTGGTGGGAAAGGTGTAGGAGCGGGCCCTGCCCGCGATTCGGCGGAGAACGCCGTAGGCGTTATCCGCCCTACGGATTTCCGACGGGGTTGCGGCAGGGGTTGGGGCTCTGCAAAGAGCGCCCTCTCCCCAGCCCTCTCCCGCAAGCGGGAGAGGGGGCTGTTCGGAGTGGCCGGAGAATCCTGAGTCATCCTGAAACGCCTAACCCCCACCCCGTCATTCCCGCGAATGCGGGAGCCCAGGGTTCGCGAGCAAGCTCGCTCCTACGAAAAGCAAAAGCAAAAGCGCGTTTGCTCTTGGGATTTCCAGAGAAACATCCGCGAACTCCGGAACGCCCCTTCAGAAGGCCGAGCGAAACCGGCGCTCAGGAGGTCATGCGACATGGATGTCGCGAGAGCCCCGCGGGCTACAGGGACGTACCCTCGGGGCGGGCCTCCGTGGCGGGGGAATTCGTGAGGGTAGCCCGACTCTGTCGGGCCCGTATGCGGGGCAAGCCTTTTTGGTTCCTTTTTGCGGGGGTGGCCTTCCACCGTTTGACAAAAGGGACTCGCCCGAGGGGGCGAAACAAAAAACATCCGAGCACGCCGAAGCGGCGCAAACACACCCAAACAAGAAGTCTCTGGGTTATTCCCCTTCGGGCCAGCGCAAGCGCTGTTCGCGATGGAGCCGCGTCCCGCGTTCGCGGGAATGACGGGGTGAGAGTCGTGTTTTCCGACGTCATTCCCGCGAACGCGGGAACCCAATAGACAGGAGGAATACCGTGCTGCCCGACAACCTGTAGGAGCGGGCCCTGCCCGCGATTTCGCGCGCAGGGCGCGCTCCTACGAAGAGCATCCCGGCGCTGCCCACGACTTCAACCCTTCGCCGCGCTGACCCCTTCCAGCGTGGCGAAGGAGGTGTCCTTGGCCGTCAGCAGGAAGTCGCGCATGAAGGGCGCATCCAGCATGTCCGCGCGGATGGCCGCGTAGAGCGTGCAGTACAGACCCTTCTCGCCCAGGCGCTTGGCCGTCACGTAGCCGCGCGAGCTGTATTCGTGCAGCGCCCAGTTGGGCAGGCTGCACACGCCGCGGCCGGAGGCCACCAGCTGCATCATCATCACCGTCAGCTCCGAGGTGCGCACCTGGGCCGGCTCGACGTCGGCCGGCTCCAGGAAGCGGGTGAAGATGTCCAGGCGGTCGCGCTCGATGGGGTAGGTGATCAGCGTCTGGCTGGCCAGGTCTTCCGGCACTATGTAGGGCTTGCCGGCCAGCGCGTGCTGGTTGTCCACCGCCAGCAGCGCCTCGTAGGTGAACAGCGGCACGTAGGTGATGCCGGCGATGTCCACCGGGTCGGAGGTCACCACCAGGTCGAGGTCGCCGCGGGCCAGGGCTGGCAGCGGGGCGAAGGAGAAGCCCGAGGCCAGGTCCAGCTCCACCTCCGGCCAGGCGTCGCGGAACTGGTCGATGGTCGGCATCAGCCACTGGAAGCAGCTGTGGCATTCGATGGCCATGTGCAGGCGCCCGGCGGTGCCGCCGGCCAGGCGGGACAGGTCGCGTTCGGCGGTGCGCAGCTGCGGCAGCAGGGAGTCGGCCAGCTGCAGCAGGCGCAGGCCGGCGCTGGTGAAGCGCACCGGCTTGGTCTTGCGGATGAACAGCGACAGGCCCAGGCGGTCCTCCAGTTCCTTGAACTGGTGGGACAGGGCGGATTGAGTCAGGTGCAGGCGTTCGGCGGCTTCCACCAGACTGTCGGCTTCACGCAGGGCGTGGAGGGTTTTCAGGTGACGAATCTCGAGCATGGCGCCGCTTCCAACATGAGTAAAACTTGATTACATCCGAAACTGGATTGAGTTTGTCTCATGCGCGGCCGGCTGTCGACCCGCCCGTGCCGCCGCCGATCTACCAGCTCAGGTAGAACATGCCCTTGGCCAGCAGCACTATGCCCAGGACGTGGGCGAAGACGCTGTAGTGGATGATCCGCGAGCGCCGTCCGGTCATCCCGCCGCTGTGCATCAGGTACATGGCGCAGAAGAAGTGGCAGAGCACGCTGGCGGCCAGCAGCAGCTTCAGGCTCAGCAGAGTGGCGAAGGGCGAGTCCAGCGGATGGGACAGCAGCGGCAGGTAGCGCAGTTTGAGCATGCCCAGGCCGCTGCCGAAGAGCGTCAGGATCACCCAGGGCATCACCCGCCGCAGGCGCTGGCCGAGGGCGCGCTCCACGGCGCGCAGGGCGTCTGCCGGCACATGGCGGCGCACCCGTTCGAGAATCAGCACCTCGAAGAACACGGTGCCGACGAAGGCGATGGCGGCCAGCAGATGCAGGACCAGCAGGATCGGATAGCTCATGGGCGCCCCTTGGCGAACGACTGCATCCCTGAAACCATGCCGGGCCGGCCGCGCCCGCGCCATGACGCTGATCAGGCTGGCGGCGACCGCTCGGCGCCTTTCATCAAAGTGTCACGGTTGTGTGGCAGAGCGATGCACGGAAATTCATCAGAATCGGCTTCCACTGGGGTTCTGCATTCCGGATTTTCACATGCGTGCGTTTCTACTGGCGCTGGCACTGTCGTGCCTGGCGCCCTTCACTGCCTTTGCCGGCGATCGTTGCGACCCACGGGTGCCCACCGACACCCTGGACCTGGGCGACGTGCGCCTGGCCTACCAGAGCATAGGCTCGCCGAAGGACCCGACGCTGCTGCTGATCATGGGCCTGGGCGGCCAGCTCATCCACTGGCCCGACGAGGTGGTGCAGACCCTCTGCCAGCAGGGCTTCCGCGTCATCCGCTACGACAACCGCGACGTCGGCCTGAGCGCCTGGCGCGTGCCCACGCCCGGCGCCAACCTCACCTACGAGGTGATCCGCTACCGCCTGGGCCTGCCGGTCAGCGCGCCCTACAGCCTCACCGACATGGCCTGGGACGCCCTGCGCCTGCTGGACGGGCTGCACGTCGAGCAGGCCCACGTGCTGGGCGCGAGCATGGGCGGGATGATCGCCCAGCACGTCGCCGACCTGGCGCCGCAGCGGGTGCTCAGCCTGATCCTGGTGATGACCAGCTCCGGCGCCGAGGGCCTGCCGGCGCCCAGCGACAGCCTGCTGAAACTGCTGGCCCGGCGCGAGGCCGGCAGCCGCGAACAGGCCATCGAGCAGCAGGCCGACCTGCTCGCCGCCCTGGGCAGCCCGGAGGTGAAGGACGACCGCGAGCAACTGCTGCACCAGGCGGCGCAATCCTACGACCGCGCCTTCAACCCCGAGGGCGTGCAGAGGCAGATGCTGGCGATCCTCGCCGAGCCCAGCCGGGTCGATCTGCTCAACCGTTTGAATGTGCCTACCCTGGTCATCCATGGCACCGCCGATCCGCTGTTGCCGGTGATGCATGGGGTGCATGTGGCGGCGCATATCCGCGGGGCGGAGCTGAAGCTGATTCCGGGGATGGCCCATCGTTTCCAGGAGGCGTTCAAGGCGCCGTTGCTGGCTGCGGTGTTGCCTTACCTGCGGGCGCACCAGACGGCGAGGCATGTGGCGCAGTTGTAGGGGGCTTTCGTAGGGCGGATAACGCCTACGGCGTTATCCGCCGAATCGCGGACAGAGTCCGCTCCTACGATTCCAGGAAAGCCCCGTAGGATGGGTTGAGCTTGCGAAACCCATCCTACGAAAGCACCTCGACGCAGACAGTTGCTCCTACGGTTCCAGGAAAGCGCGGGCGTAGGAGCGGACTCCGTCCGCGATTGGTCACCGGCCACGCCGGACGTTCCGGTGGCACGGCCAACGGCGGATAACCGCGAACGGTTATTCGCCCTACGCTCCCGGATGACCCACCCCTCAAACCGCCTTCGGCAAAGGCGCGAACAGCGCATCGATATCGGCATCATCCAACTGCCAATCCGTTCCCGCGCCTTCGAGGATGCCGGCTGCCAACGCTGCCTTCTCCCGCTGCAGCAGCTGGATCTTCTCTTCCACCGTGCCGCGGGCGATCAGTTTGTAGACGAACACCGGCTTGTCCTGGCCGATGCGGTAGGCGCGGTCGCTGGCCTGGTTCTCGGCGGCCGGGTTCCACCAGGGGTCGTAGTGGATCACCGTGTCCGCCGCGGTCAGGTTCAGGCCCACGCCGCCGGCCTTCAGGCTGATCAGGAACAGCGGCACGCGGCCCTGCTGGAAGTCTTCCACCGGCTGGCGGCGGTCGCGGCTGTCGCCGGTCAGCAGGGCGTAGTCGATGCCACGTTGCTGCAGGGCTTCGCCGACCAGCGCGAGCATCGAGGTGAACTGCGAGAACAGCAGCACGCGGCGGCCTTCGGCGAGCAGTTCCTCGAGCATGTCCAGCAGGTATTCCAGCTTGCCCGAGGTCACAGTCTTGGCGCGGCCGCTGGGCGGCGGGGCGTCCTTTTGCACCAGGCGGATGTCGCAGCACACCTGGCGCAGCTTGAGCAGCGCTTCGAGGATGATGATGCGGCTGCGCGCCAGGCCGCGGCGGGCGATTTCGTCGCGGACCTTGCGGTCCAGGGCCAGGCGCACCGTCTCGTAGAGGTCGCGCTGGGCCTCGCTGAGCTCGATGTGCTGGATGAACTCGCTCTTGGGCGGCAGCTCCGAGGCCACCTGTTCCTTGGTGCGGCGCAGCAGGAAGGGGCGGATGCGCGCGGCCAGGTGGGCCAGGCGCGCCTGGTCGCCGTGGCGTTCGATGGGCGTGCGGTAGTGCTGGGCGAACTGCTTGGCGTCGCCCAGCCAGCCGGGCAGCAGGAAGTGGAACAGCGACCAGAGCTCGCCCAGGTGGTTCTCCAGCGGCGTGCCGGTCAGGCACAGGCGGTGCCGCGCGTTCAGCTGGCGCGCGGCCTGGGCCGCCTTGGTGCCGGCGTTCTTGATGTTCTGCGCCTCGTCGAGGATCAGCAGGTGGTAGGCGTGCTTGCCGAGCTTCTCCGCATCGCGCGGGAGCAGGGCGTAGGTGGTGAGGATGAGGTCGTGTTCCTCGATTTTCGCGAAGTCGCGCCGGCGGCCCGCGCCGTGCAGGGCCAGCACGCGTAGGCCGGGGGTGAAGCGCTCGGCCTCGTCCAGCCAGTTGGGGATCAGGCTGGTGGGCATCACCACCAGGGCCGGCGCGCTGAGGCGCCCGGCCTGCTTCTCCAGCAGCACGTGGGCCAGGGACTGCAGCGTCTTGCCCAGGCCCATGTCGTCGGCGAGGATGCCGCTGGCGCCCACCGCGCGCAGCGTCTGCATCCAGCTCAGGCCCTCGTGCTGGTAGGCGCGCAGCTCGGCGCGCAGGCCCTCGGGCAGCGGCGCCGGCTGGGCGCGGTAGTCGCGCAGGCGCAGGGCGATTTCGCGCAGTTCATCGCCGCCCTGCCAGCGCAGCGGCAGTTCTTCCAGCTCGGAGAGCCGCGCGGCGTCCGGCGCGCCCATGCGCAGGCGGCGCACCGGCGCCTGGTCACCCAGGTAGAACTCCGACAGGGTGCCCAGCAGCGGCTTGAGCTTGCCGAAGGGCAGGGCCACCCGCAGCGGCCGCTCCGAGGCGGTCTGCCAGCTGTGCACCGGGTTGCGCCCGGCGTCCAGGCGCAGCACCAGTTGCTCGTCGTCGGAATGGCGGGCCAGGGCCTGCGGGTCGAGCAGCGCCGGCATGCGCCGGATCAGTTCGATCAGCGCCGGCAGCAGGCTGATGCGGCGGCCGTCGACCTCGATGCCCAGTTCCAGGTCGAACCACTGGCGGTCGTCGGTCTCCTCGATCTCGGCGTACCAGTTCTCGATGGGCGTCAGGTCGAAGACGAACTCCGGGCGCACGTCCACGTCCCAGCCGCGCTCGCGCAGCTGCGGCAGGCCCTCGCGCATGAACTGCTGCCAGGTGGCGTCGTCGGGCAGCTCGAACATTTCACCGGCGCTTTCCTCCAGGGCGTCGCTGCGGCGCATCGCCGGCTTGAAGCCGAACTGGCGCAGTTGCTGGCGCAGCTGCTGCTCGCGCTCGGGCTGGCGGCTGAGGCGGACGATGCGGTCGTCGCGGAACACCCGCAGCTCGCTGCCGGTACGTGGGTTGATCGGCCCCGAGACGGGCATGCCGGCATACAGGAAGGCCAGCGCGGCGCGGTGCCGGGCGATGTTCTGCATGCGCCCGCTGCGCAGGTCGAAGCCGCTGTGCACGTGGCTGCCCAGGGTCAGGCGCGGGCGCGGCGCCAGGTCGGCGGGCGCCGCCGGCGGCTCGGCGGGTGGGGTCATCGGAGGTTCCTTCCGGCAAGCCCGGGGAAATACACAAACGCCCGATGATACCCCTATTTCCTGCGACGCGCTGCCACGGGCGGCTCAGCGGGCGAAGCGCCGCGCCCCCGCCACGCAGGCCACCACCGCCAGGGTCGAGACGGCCATCAGCGGGCTGACCTGCTCGTGCAGCAACAGGCCGGCCAGGGCCAGGCCGAAGAAGGGTTGCAGCAGCTGCAACTGGCCCACCGCGGCGATGCCGCCGCGGGCCAGGCCGTGGTACCAGAAGAAGAAGCCGATGAGCATGCTGAACAGCGACACGTAGCCCAGGCTCAGCCAGGCCGGCAGGCTGGCCGCGGCGAGGTCGGCCGGCCAGGTCCACAGGGTCAGCGGCAGCATCAGCGGCAACGACAGCACCAGCACCCAGCAGATCACCTGCCAGCTGCCCAGGTGCCGCGACAGCCGCGCGCCCTCGGCGTAGCCCAGGCCGCAGGCGAGGATGGCCGCCAGCATCAACAGGTCGCCCAGCAGGCTGCCGGCGCCGCCCTGGCTCAGCGCGTAGCCGGCCACCGCCGCGCTGCCGAGCAGCGAGAACGCCCAGAACGCCGGGCGCGGCCGCTCGCCGGCGCGCAGCACGGCGAAGCTGGCGGTGGCCAGCGGCAGCAGGCCGACGAAGACGATGGCGTGGGCCGAGCTGACGTGGCGCAGCGCCAGGGCGGTGAGCAGCGGGAAGCCGACCACCACGCCCAGGGCCACCACCAGCAGCGCGGGGATGTCCTGGCGCGCCGGGCGGCGCTGGCGCAGCACGAAGAGGATGGCCGCGGCCAGCAGCCCGGCGATGCTGGCCCGGGCCAGGGTGAGGAAGGTCGGTTCGAAGCTGCCCACCGCCACCCGCGTGGCCGGCAGCGAGCCGCTGAAGATGAGCACGCCGAGGAAACCGCTGAACCAACCGCCTAAAGAAGCATTCATCGAGCATTCGCCGAGAGGAGAGGGGAGTCTCGATGGTGGCGCCGGGGAGGGCGGGCGGCCAGTGACAGATCAGTACAATTCGAACAAACTGTCCTTGATTTTCATCGGTACAGTCGAGGTGGCCATGGCCGTGACACGGGTGGACGGGGTGATGCGCCAGGTGCGCGAACGCCTGGCGGCGCGCAGCCTGGTGCCGGGCGAGCGGCTGCCGTCGATCCGCGCGCTGGCGCAGAGCCTGGAGGTGTCCAAGAGCACCGTGGTGGAGGCCTACGAGCGCCTTGTCGCCGAGGGCCTGATCGCCGCCCGGCGCGGTTCCGGCTTCTACGTCTGCGGCCGGCTGCCGCCGCTGTCGCTGGCGGAGATCGGCCCGGCGCTGGACCGCAGCATCGACCCGCTGTGGATTTCCCGCCAGGCGCTGGAAGCCGCCGAGGATTCGCTCAAGCCCGGCTGCGGCTGGCTGCCGCCGTCCTGGCTGCCGGAGGACGAGCTGCGCCGCGCTCTGCGCCAACTGGCCCGCGAGCCGCAGTCGAGCCTGCTGGAGTACGGCCGCCCCTATGGCCACGCCGGCCTGCGCGAGCAGCTGGCGCGGCGCCTGGGCGACTACGGCCTGCAGGTCGGCGCGCAGCAGATCGTGCTCACCGACGGCGGCACCCACGCCATCGACCTGGTCTGCCGCTTCCTGCTGGAGCCCGGCGACGAGGTGCTGGTGGACGACCCCGGCTACTTCAACTTCCAGGCCCTGCTGCGCGCCCACCGCGCGGTGGCCATCGGCGTGCCCTACACGCCGCAGGGGCCGGACATCGAGGCCCTGGCCGGCATCCTGCAGCGCCACCGGCCGCGCCTGTACATCACCAACTCGGCCTTCCACAACCCCACCGGCGCGCAGCTCTCGCCGCTGGTGGCGCACCGCCTGCTGAAACTGGCCGAGGCCCATGACCTGCTGATAGTCGAGGACGACATCTTCGCCGACTTCGAGCATGAGCAGGCGCCGCGGCTATCGGCCTTCGACGGTTTGCAGCGGGTGATCCAGGTCGGCAGCTTCTCCAAGACGCTGTCCGCCTCGGTGCGCTGCGGCTATATCGCGGCGCGGCCAGAATGGTGCGAGCAACTGGTGGACCTGAAGCTGGCCACTTCCTTCGGCAACAGTCCGTTCAATGCCGAACTGCTCCACGAGCTGCTGCGCAAGGGCGGCTACCGCCGGCATATAGAAAGCCTGCGCGTGCGCCTGGCCGACGCCATGGGCGACACCCTGGCGAGCCTGCGCGGCCTGGGCCTGCAGCCCTGGCTGGAGCCGCGCGGCGGGGTGTTCGTCTGGGCGCGCCTGCCCGGCGCCCTGGATGCCGCCGCGGTGTCCCGCGCGGCGCTGGAGCAGGGCATGGTGCTGGCGCCGGGCAACGTCTTCAGCCTGGGCCAGAACGCACCGGACTTCCTGCGCTTCAACGTCGCCCAGTGCCAGTCGCCGCGGGTCTTCCAACTGCTCGAACGGGCCATGGAGAAGGCCCGGCGGGGGCGCTGAAAACTTTTCTGATTTTTTTCTGCAGGTTTTCCACGGTCGTTCGGCCTCTGTGCAATCCCGCTTGTGCGAACGAGGAAATCCACAGCATGTCCCGCTTCCCCAACACGTCGCCGCGCCCGCTGCTGCGCGCCCTGCGCATCGCCAGCCTGGGCCTGGCCGCCAGCCTGCCGCTGGCCGTCGCCGTACCGGCCCTGGCCGCGCCCGCCGCGCACCACTTCAAGGTGCCGGCCGGCAGCCTGGAAGATGCGCTCAACGCCTACGCGCGCCAGGCCGGCGTGCTGCTGACCTTCGACCCGGCGCTGACCCGCGGCCTGCGCAGTCCGGGCCTGGAGGGCGACTACCCGGTGGAGGCCGGCTTCGCCGTGCTGCTCTCCGGCAGCGGCCTGGCCGCCGAATCCAGCGCCGACGGCAGCTACCGCCTGCAGCGCAGCGCCACCGAAGGCGCCCTGGAGATGAAGGCGCAGACCATCACCGCCCAGGCCGAGGAAGACCCCAAGGGCCCGGCCCACGGCTACCTGGCCAGGCGCAGCGTCACCGCTACCAAGACCGACACGCCGATCCACGAGACCCCGCAGTCCATCTCGGTGGTCACCCGTGAGCGCATGGAGGCCCAGGGCGTGCAGTCGGTGAACGAAGCGCTGCGCTACACCCCGGGCGTGTCCTCCTACGGCTCCAACAACCGCTCCGACTGGTACACCGTGATCCGCGGCTTCTCGCCGACCACCTACCAGGACGGCCTGCAGCTGCCCACCACCATCAACCTGGCCAGTTGGATGGTCGACCCCTACATGCTGGAGCGCGTGGAAGTGCTGCGCGGCCCGGCCGGCGTGCTCTACGGCCAGGGCGACCCGGGCGGGGTGATCAACCAGGTGTCCAAGCGCCCGAGCACCGTGGCCCAGCACGAAATCCAGGTGCAGTACGGCAGCGATGCGCGCAAGCAACTGGGCATCGACAGCACCGGCCCGCTGGACGACTCCGGGGTGTGGAGCTACCGGGTGGTCGCCGTCGGCCATGACGGCGACATCCGCGACACCCCCTGGGAGGACCGCCGCGTGGCCCTGGCGCCGTCGTTGAGCTGGCAGCCCGACGAGGACACCCGCCTGACCCTGCTGGCCAGCTACCTGAAGGACGACAACAACGCCCAGGACAACTTCCTGCCGGCCTCGGGCACGCTCAGCCACAGCGCCTACGGCAAGATCCACCGCAGCTACTTCACCGGCGACGAGCACTTCTCCAAGTACGAGAAGGAGCAGTACAGCCTGGGCTACGAGTTCGAGAAGCGCCTGAACGACGTCTGGCAGGTGCGCCAGAACCTGCGCTACGCCCACCTCGACCTCAACGACAACATGGTCTATGGCGTCGGCACCCTGGCCTACTGGGACATGGGCGACGACCGCACCCTGATGCGCTTCGCCGGCATCGAGAACCCCGAGTACAGCCGCTGGACCCTGGACAACCAGGCCCAGGCCGACTTCAACACCGGCTGGCTGCGCCACACCCTGCTGCTGGGCCTGGACTGGCAGCGCCAGCACACCAAGGACCCGCAGGCCTACGTGCTGACCACCCCGCTGGACCTCTACGGCGGCCCGTCCTACGGACCGGTGGACGCCTCGGCCTTCACCGCCGACGACTGGACCTATAGCGACCAGACGTCGCGCCAGACCGGTGTCTACCTGCAGGACCAACTGCACTTCGACGAGCACTGGGTGCTGTCCCTGGGCGGCCGCTACGACTGGGCCAGCGCCAGCACCGACAGTTGGAGCACCGCCTCCAGCAGCCACACCAGCCAGAAGGACGAGGCCTTCAGCGGCCGCGTCGGCCTGGTCTACCTGGCGGACAACGGCCTGGCGCCGTACTTCAGCTACAGCGAGGGCTTCACCCCCAACGCCGGCACCGACTATGCCGGCAAGCCGTTCGATCCGACCAAGGCCAAGCAATATGAAGTGGGCGTGAAGTTCCAGCCCAAGGGCTCGGACAGCAGCGTGAGCGCGGCGGTGTTCGAGATCACCCAGCGCGACGTGCTGACCCCGGACACCGACCCCACCCACGTCAACAGCTACGTGCAGACCGGCGAAGTGAGCTCGCGCGGCATCGAGCTGGAGGCCGTCGGCGCGGTGACCCGCGAGCTGAACCTGGTCGCCACCTACACCTACCAGGACGTGAAGAACACCAAGGCCAACGACGAAAGCGACGGCAAGACGCCGATCAGCATCCCCACGCCGCGCAACATCGCCTCGCTGTGGGCCGACTACACCCTGCGCGACGGCCTGCTCAAGGGCCTGGGCTTCGGCGCCGGGGTGCGCTACAACGGCCGCAACCCGGGGGCGCCGGACAACTCGCTGAACGTGCCCAGCTACACCCTGCTGGATGCTGCCGTGCACTACGACACCGGCCCCTGGCGCTTCGCCGTCAACGCTACCAACCTGACCGACCGCGAGTACATCGCCGGCTGCTACGACGCCACCCGCTGCATCTACGGCAACGGCCGCAACGTGCTGGGCAGCGCCACCTACCGCTGGTGATCCTGGCCCTGGACCAAGGCCAAACGGCCAAGTGACGTAGGGCGTATAACCGTTCGCGGTTATACGCCGTTTCACCATGGCCATAGCTCGCGCCAAGGTCGAGCTCGGAGCCGCCGTTTCACCATGGCCACAGCCCACGCCAAGGCCAAACCCGGCGCCGCCTTGGACCAAGGCCAAACGGCGGATAACGCGGAGCGTTATTCGCCCTACGCCAAGCTTGACCGCCACGTAGGGCGTATAACCGTTCGCGGTTATACGCCGTTTCACCATGGCCACAGCTCGCGCCAAGGTCGAGCTCGGAGCCGCCGCTTTATCTTGGCCGCAGCCCGCGCCAAGGCCAAACCCGAAGCCGCCTCGGACCAAGACCAAACGGCGAATAACGCGGAGCGTTATTCGCCCTACGCCCGCCCCGGAATTTCCTGTTGGTGGCAAAGGCGCGCGGGATTATTCACATCCGTTCTTGCGTATCTCTTTCAAATGCGAACGCATTTCATATAAATTTCCGCTTTTGCCCACCCCGGATCGGGGTGAACTTCTGTCAGCAGGTGAGCACAGCCATGCACCCGTCCGGATTCCCGCCGTTCCAGCCCGAGGTACGCCCATGAGCAGCAAGGGCCGCTTCGGCGCGCAGCTCAGCGCGCGCATCCTGGCAGCGTTGTTCGGCGGCTATGCCCTGGCCTACACCAGCACCGCCTTCCTCAGCGTCTACCTGCCGCTGGCCCGCGCCGACCGCGTGGCCTTCGCCAGCCTGGGCTGCTTCATGGTCTGGGTCGTGGCCATCCTCTACGTGTTCGCCGCCCGCAGCACCTGGCGCGCCTGCCTGGTGCCGCTGGCGCTGAGCGCGCTGCTGGCGCTGGCCGCGTTCCTGCCCCACGATTTCGGAGTCCGCCCATGAGCCTGCGCCAGTCGATGTCCGGGCTGCACACCTGGAGCGGCCTGCTGGTCAGCTGGTTGCTGTTCGTGGTGGTCTTCTCCGGCAGCCTGTCGTGCTTCGACGCGGAGCTGACGCGCTGGATGCTGCCGCAACTGCACGAGGCGGCGCAGCCGACGGTGGGTGTGGACCAGGTCCATGCAGTGCTGGCCGAGCGCGCGCCCAAGGCCCATGCCTACTGGATGCTGCCGCCCAGCGAGCGCGCGCCGTACTGGACCGCCGGCTGGGTGCCCAGCGACCTCAGTGAGTTCCAGTCCTTCCTGATCGACGCCCAGACCGGCGAGGAACTGCCGAAGACCGTCGGTGGGCGCTTCTTCTTTGACCTGCACTACGGCCTGCACGCCGGCACCCTGGGCATCTACATCGTCGGCGTGGCCGGGATGTTCATGCTGGTGGCGATGGTCAGCGGGGTGATCGTCCACCGGCGCATCTTCAAGGACTTCTTCACCCTGCGGCCGAAGGCGGCTCGCCAGCGCGCCTGGCTCGACGCGCACAACGTGCTGGGAGTGGTCGGCCTGCCGTTCCACGTGCTGCTGGCCTACACTGGGCTAGTGATCTTCATCACCCTGTACATGCAGGCCGGCATCAAGGTCGCCTACAAGGGCGATTTCGAGCGCTTCGAACACGAGGTACAACACGCCTTCGACCGCGAGGAGCTGGGCCGCCCGGCCAAGCCGCCGAAGCCGATCTCGCGCATGGTCGAGCGCGCCCACGAGCTGTGGGGCGACGACAGCCGGCTGGGCTGGATCAACCTCGAACACCCCAACGACGCCTCTTCCATGGTGCAGATCCGCCGGGCCGTGGACCGCGGCATGGTCAACGACCAGCGCACCGTGTCCTTCGATGCCGGAACCGGTGCGCTGCTGCACGTGCAGCCGCCCTACGGCAACGGCTACAAGACCTACGCCTGGCTGACCGGACTGCACATGGCGCAGTTCGGCGGCACCCTGGTGCGCATCCTCTACCTGCTGCTGGGCCTGGCCGGCTGCGCGATGATCTTCGGCGGCCTGCAGGTCTGGGTGGCCAAGCGCGAAGCCCGCGGCAGCCGCGGCCTGGGCCTGGTGCGCACGCTCAACGCCGCGGTCTGCGGCGGCCTGCCGCTGGCCAGCCTGGGCCTGCTGGCGGCCTCGCGCCTGTTGCCGGTGGAACTGCTCCAGCGCCAGCGCTGGGAAGCCGGCACTTTCGTGGTGGTCTGGCTGCTGGCGCTGCTGCACGCGGCATGGCGCCAGGGCAGCGGCCGCACCGCCCGCGAGCAGGCGCTGGTCGCCGCCGTGCTGGCCCTCGGCCTGCCGCTGCTGGGGCTGTTCGGTCCCGAGCCGGGCCGCCTGACCAGCAGCCTGGCCCGCGGCGACTGGATGCTCGCCGGCGTCGACCTGGCCCTGCTGCTCAGCGGCGCGCTGTGCGCCGCCCTGGCCTGGCGCCTGGGCCGCCCGCCGGCGCCCGCAACCAAGGCGCGCCGCCGTGAGCGCGTGGAAGGGGAGTACGCCTGATGCTGCTGGTCTTCGGTCTCAACCTGCTGGCGATGACCGCCGCCTGCCTGGGCCTCGCCCGCCACCACCGCGAGCTGTTCGGCAGCGCGCCCAGCGAAGGCCGCGTGCGCCTGCTGCGCGGCGTGGCGCTGGTGGACGGCGGCCTGGCGCTGGCCTACTGCATCCACCTGCTGGGCATCGAGCTGGGCCTGGTCTACTGGGCCTGCCTGCTGATGCTCGCCACCACCACCCTGGTGGCCCTGCTGGCCTGGCTGCCGCGCCTGACGCTGCCGGCGGCGGCGGGGGTGCCGCTGGTGGGCGGGGTGTTGGCGGTGTTGGGGTGATTGCTGGGGGGGATGGGCTTTTCGTAGGAGCGAGCTTGCTCGCGAATGGGGCCTCCCGGTTACTCGGATGCCTGGGCTTGGCTCCGCTCCCTCTCCCTAACCCTCTCCCTGAAGGGAGAGGGGACCGTTGGGCAGGGTTTGATGTTATGGCGTTAGCCGGCAATCTCGGCAGTTTCCGGTAGGAACCATCACCTTTCTCGGCACGGACAGCCCCCTCTCCCTTCAGGGAGAGGGTTGGGGAGAGGGGACGGAGTTCATCCAAACACCAATAACGCCAGGATGAGCCCCATTCGCGAGCAAGAACTAGGCGTCCCCCTCGCTCCTACAAAAAGCCCCGTCGCTCAGCCGTTGAACGCCGCGCGGTATTCCCCCGGCGTAGCCCCCAGCGCCGCGCGGAAGCGGTTGCCGAAGTGGCTGGCGCTGGAGAAGCCGCAGGCCAGGGCTATCTCGCTCAGCGCCAGGCTGCCCTGGCGCAGCAGTTCGCAGGCGCGGGCCAGGCGCCGGGCCAGCACGTACTGGTGCGGCGGCATGCCGAAGCTTTCGCGGAACATGCGCGCGAAGTGGTATTCCGAAAGCGCCGCCAGAGTCGCCAGCTCGCCCAGGCTGAGCGGTTCGGCGAGGTTCTGCTCGATGTAGTCGCACAGCCGCCGGCGCAGGGCCGGGGCCAGGCCGCCCTTCAGGCGCAGGCCGTCGCGGCGGCCGACCTGGGTGAGCAGGGCGTGGTCGACGATGGCCTGGGCCAGGCTGCTGGTGTGCAGGCGCTCGCCCGGCTCGTTCCAGTCCAGTTGCACCAGCTGGCGGAAGCGCGCGGACTGCTGCGGGTCGTCGAGGAAGGTGTGTTCGCGCAGGCGCAGCTCGCGCGGTTCGCGGTCGAGCAGTTGCACGCAGCCCAGGGCGAAGCGTTCCGGGCTGAAGTACAGGTGCGCCAGGCGGATGTCGCCGTTGACGATCCACGAGGCTTCCTCGCCGGCCGGCATGATGCACAGCTTGTCCGGCGCGCCCTTGGCGCCGGGGGCGCCGCGGCGGAAGGTGCCGGTGCCGCCGGCCAGGTAGCAGGACAGCGTGTGGTGGTCGGGGCTGAGGTAGTCGCGGGCGTCGTGGCGGTTGCTCCACATGGCCGCGGACAGGCCGTCGCCCAGCTCGGCGCAACGCTCCAGGCGGGCGTTGGGCGAACTGTTCATGGACTGGAAGACCTGCAGTTGTTCGATGGCGGACATGGGGCGACTCCTTCAGGCTTCCACTCTACCTGCGCCCGCGCGCGTTGCCAGCCCGGTTGTCGCAATAAGCGCAAGAATCTGCAAGCGGCGCCCGGGCGCGCGGGCGGACACTGGCCTCCCATGACTGGAGGTCGTCCATGAACCTGTCGCTCTACCTGCTCACCGTGCTCATCTGGGGCACCACCTGGATCGCCATCAAATTGCAGGTGGGGGTGGTGGCCATCCCGCTGTCCATCGCCTACCGTTTCGCCCTGGCGGCGCTGGTGCTGTTCGTCATCCTCCTGCTCAGCCGCCGCCTGCAGCCGCTGGGCCGGCGTGGCCAGGCGCTGTGCCTGGCCCAGGGCCTGTGCCTGTTCTGCGTGAACTTCCTGTGCTTCTACACCGCCAGCCAGTGGATCCCCAGCGGGCTGATCGCCGTAGTGTTCTCCACCGCCACCCTGTGGAACGCGCTGAATGCGCGCATCTTCTTCGGCCAGCGCATCGCCGCCAACGTCGCTGGCGGCGGCGCCCTGGGGCTGCTCGGCCTGGCCCTGCTGTTCTGGCCGGAGCTGACCGGCCACGCCGCCAGCCGCGAGACCTTCTACGGCCTGGGCCTGGCCCTGCTGGGCACGCTGTGCTTCTCCGCCGGCAACCTGCTCTCCAGCCTGCAGCAGAAGGCCGGTCTGCGGCCGCTGAGCACCAACGCCTGGGGCATGCTCTATGGCGCGCTGATCCTGCTGGCGATCTGCCTGGTGCAGGGCGTGCCCTTCACCTTCGACAGCAGCGCGCGCTACGTCGGTTCGCTGTTGTACCTGGCGATCCCCGGCTCGGTGATCGGCTTCACCGCCTACCTGACCCTGGTCGGGCGCATGGGGCCGGAGCGCGCGGCCTACTGCACCGTGCTGTTCCCGGTGGTGGCGCTGAACGTCTCGGCGTTCATGGAGGGCTACCAGTGGAGCGCGCCGGCCCTGGCCGGGCTGGCGCTGGTGATGGCCGGCAACGTGCTGGTGTTTCGCAAGCCGAAGCCGGTTGCGGTGGGGGAGGTGGCGCGGGCGTGATTTACGTCGGTGCAGGGGGGCGGCGAATCCAATCGCGGACGGGGCGCACGGCTTCTCGTAGGAGCGAGCTTGCTCGCGAACGGGCCCCGCAGCGGAGTCTGTTCGCGAGCAAGCTCGCTCCTACGAAGAGCATCCCGGCGTGGCCTGTAGGAGCGGACTTCGTCCGCGATCAGCCCTTCCACACCTGCGGGTTGACCAGGTTCTTCGGCCGCTCGCCGCGCAGCGCCGTCTCGAAATTCTCCAGGGCGCATTCGGCCATGGCCAGGCGCGTTTCGTGGGTGGCCGAGCCGATGTGCGGCAGGGTCACCGCGTTGGGCAGGGCGAACAGCGGCGATTCGGCCAGGGGTTCCTTCTCGTACACGTCCAGGCCGGCGGCGAGGATGCGTTTTTCCTGCAGCGCCTCGACCAGCGCCGCTTCGTCGATCACCTGGCCGCGGGCGATGTTGACCAGGATGGCGCTGGGCTTCATCAGCTCCAGCTCGCGCTTGCCGATCAGCTTGCGGGTGGCGTCGGACAGCGGCACCACCACGCAGACGAAGTCGGCCTCGCCAAGCAGTTCGTCGAAGCCGCAGTAGCGCGCGCCCAGTTCCTGCTCCAGCTCCGGCTTGCGGTTGTTGCCGTGGTAGAGCACGTCCATGTTGAAGCCGAAGCGGCCGCGGCGGGCGATGGCCGCGCCGATGCGGCCCAGGCCGAGGATGCCGAGCTTCTTGCCGTGCACGTCGACGCCGAACAGCGGCGCGTCCACGGTGCGCTTCCACTGCCCGGCCTTGGTCCAGGCGTCCAGCTCGGCGGTGCGTCGGGCGGTGGCCATGATCAGGGCGAAGCCGAGGTCGGCGGTGGTTTCGGTGAGCACGTCCGGGGTGTTGGTCAGGGCGATGCCGCGCTGGTTCAGGTAGGCCAGGTCGTAGTTGTCGTAGCCCACCGAGACGCTGGAGATGACTTCCAGCTGCCCGGCCTGGGCCAACTGCTTCTCGCCCAGCGGGCGGCCGACGCCGATCATGCCGTGGGCCTGGGGCAGGGCGGCGGCGAACTGGGCGTCGACGTCACCCAGTTTCGGGTCGAGCACGGTGACGTTGAATTGCGCGCGCAGGCGGTCGAGGTGTTCGGGCGCCAGGCGGCTGAAGACGAAGACGTTCTTTTTCATGGTGGGGAAGGCAACGACTGACAGACGGGAGCGCAACCCTAGCATCCCCGCCACCGCCCTTGGCAAGCCCGGCGGCCCAGGCGGCGAGGATGCGGGGCGGTTATCGCGCGGCCAAAGCCGCAGCCGCGCGGGCGCGGGCTAGGCCAGGTGCGGGCGGGCCATGCCGGCCTCGTCGGCCTGCAGCACGCCGGGCAGGTTCTCGCGCAGGTAGCCGACCCAGGTCTTGATCTTGGCGTCCAGGTACTGCCGCGACGGGTACAGGGCGTAGACGTTGAGCAGCTGTAGCTTGTGGTGCGGCAGCACGCGCACCAGCGAGCCGTCCTCCAGGCCTTCCAGCGCCGAGTAGACCGGCAGCGCGCCTATGCCCATGCCGCAGCGGATGGCCTCGGTCATGGCGTCGCCGACGTTGACCTGGAAGGTCGGCGGGCCGACGGTGATCATTTCCTGGCCGTTGGGGCCGTCGAACAGCCACTTGTCCAGGGCCAGCACCGGGCTGACCAGGCGCATGCAGTCGTGGTTGACCAGGTCGCTGGGGGTGCGCGGCGCGCCGCGGGCCTCTATGTAGGAGGGCGAGGCGCAGAGGATGCTGTAGGTCTCGCCGATGCGCTGCGACACCAGGCCGGAGTCGGGCAGCTCGGTGGCGACCACGATGGCCACGTCGAAGCCTTCGTCGAGCAGGTCGGGCACGCGGTTGGCCATGGTCAGTTCGAAGCTGACTTCCGGGTGCTGCTGGCGGTAGCCGGCGATGGCGCGGATGACGTAGTGCTGGCCGATGCCGGTCATCGAGTGCACGCGCAGGCGCCCGGCGGGGCGGGCATGGGCGTCGCCGGCCTCGGCTTCGGCCTCCTCGACGTAGGCGAGGATCTGCTCGCAGCGCAGCAGGTAGCGCTGGCCCGCCTCGGTCAGCGCGATGCGCCGGGTGGTGCGGTTGAGCAGGCGCGCGCGCAGGTGGGTTTCCAGGTTGGCCACGGCGCGCGAGACGTAGGCGGTGGTGGTGCCCAACTGCTGGGCCGCGGCGGTGAAGCTGCCGGTCTCGGCCACGCAGACGAACGCGCGCATGGTTTGCAGAGTGTCCATTCGGAGCCCTCGGGAACGACAGGGTGGCTTATTGTCACATGAGACATCCGACCGCATTATTTCATTATCGGTAATAAAGATTCACAAATTGGCCGTCTTATCCGTTTCGCCGCGTCTCCCTAGAATTTACTCGCCCGAATGGTTTCTTCGGCATCCTCTACGCTTAAACAGCAAGTTCACCCTCCAGGACCCTCATCCGTGTCGCGTCACCTCGTGAAAGGACTGGCGTTCGTCGGCTCCTTTGTCGTTTTCTCAACAATCGCCGGTTGCATCAGTACCCATGGCATCGCCCCGCAGGAACAGCGCCTGGGCAATGACCAGCTGGCCACCGACGCCGCCATCCAGTCCGCCAACCGCGATGCGAAGTGGCCGGCCGAGCAGTGGTGGCGCGCCTTTGGCGACCCGCAGTTGAACACCTGGGTGCAAACCGCCCTGGACAACAGCCCGAGCCTTTCCGAGGCCGAGGCGCGGGTGCGCATGGCGCTGTCGATGGCCGGGGTGGCCGAGTCCGCCGAGTCGCCGCAGGTCAGCGCGGATGCTTCCATCCTGCGCCACAAGTGGCCCACCGACTATTTCTACGGCCCGGGCGACCTGGCCGATACCACCAGCTGGAACAACAACGCTTCCCTGGGCTTCTCCTACAACCTCGACCTCTGGGGCCGCGAGCGCAGCAACACCGAGCGCTACATGAACGTGGCCTACATGACCGCCGCCGAGGCGCGCATGGCCCAGCTGGAGCTGGAGAGCAACCTCGTCCGCGCCTACATCCAGATGTCGCTGCAGTACGCCGAGCTGGACATCGCCGAGGCCATGCTCGAACAGCAGCAACAGATTCTCTCCCTGGCCCAGCGCCGCCTGGCCGGGGGCCTGGGCACCCAGTTCGAGGTCAGCGAGGCCGAGGTGCCGCTGCCGGAGACCAAGCGCAAGATCGACGCCATCGAGGAAGCCATCGCCCTGTCGCGCAACCAGATCGCCGCCCTGGCCGGCAAGGGCCCGGGCGCCGGCGCCGCGCTGGGACGGCCGAAGCTGGCCCTGGCGAAGCAGCCGGGGCTGCCCAGCGCGCTGCCGCTGGAGCTGGTCGGCCGCCGTCCGGACGTGGTCGCCATGCGCTGGAAGGTCGCCGCCCAGGCCAAGGGCGTGGATGTGGCCCGCGCCGAGTTCTATCCCAACGTCGACCTGATCGCCAGCCTGGGCTACAGCGCCGTCGGTGGCGGCATGCTGGAGTTCATCACCGCGCGCAAGTTCACCTACAGCGCGGGCCCGGCGATTTCCCTGCCGATCTTCGACGGCGGCCGCCGCCGCGCCCAGCTGGGCCAGGAGTCGGCCGGCTACGACGCCGCCGTGGCGCAGTACAACCAGACCCTGGTGCAGGCGCTCAAGGGCGTTTCCGACCAGTTGATCCGCACCCATTCGATGGAGAAGCAGCAGACCCTCGCCGAGCAGGCGGTGGCCTCGGCGCAGAAGACCTACGACATCGCCACCAAGGCCTACCGCGGCGGCCTGACCGACTACCTCAACGTGCTCAACGCCCAGACCCGTCTGTTCCAGCAGCAACTGACCCTGCAGCAGGTGCAGGCCGCGCGCCTGGAAACCCACGCCGGCCTGGTGGTGGCCCTGGGTGGCGGCCTGATGGCGCCCAAGGACGCGCCGGGCGAGCACAGGATGGTCCCCGAGACCGTCTCCGTGCGGCCGCTGAGCGAGCGCTGAGATGGCCAGCAGCCAAGCCCTGCAAACCCGCTCGCCGCTGGAGGAGGTGCGCCGCGCCTTCTTCGAGTGGGCGCGCAGCGACGGCGTGACCTGGGTCTACGTCGCCAAGGTGCTGACCGCCGCCATGCTCACCCTGTGGCTGGCCATGCGCCTGGAGCTGCCGCAGCCGAGCACCGCGACCATCACCGTGTTCATCGTGATGCAGCCGCAGAGCGGCCAGGTGTTCGCCAAGAGCTTCTACCGCATCCTCGGCTCCCTGGTCGGGCTGACGGTGATGGTGGCGCTGATCGCCGTGTTCGCCCAGGAGCGGGTGCTGTTCCTGCTGGTGGTGGCGCTGTGGGTCGGCGCCTGCACCGCCGGCGCCGCGCGCTACCGCGACTTCCGTTCCTACGCCTGCGTGCTGGCCGGCTACACCGCGACGCTGATCGGCCTGCCGGCCACCCTGCACCCGGAAGCCGCCTTCATGTCGGCGGTGTGGCGGGTGCTGGAGATCAGCCTGGGCATCCTCTGCTCGACCGTGGTCAGCGCCGTGGTGCTGCCGCAGACTTCCGCCGCGGCCATGCGCAACGCCCTGTACCAGCGCTTCGGCGCCTTCGCCTGGTTCGTCCTCGACAACCTCGGTGGCGGCCAGCGCCAGCGCTTCGAGGCGGCCAACGTCAACTTCGTGTCCCAGGCCGTGGGCCTGGAGGCGCTGCGCAGCGCGACGCGCTTCGAAGACCCGCACATGCGCCTGCGCAGCGGCCGCCTGGCGCGCCTGAACAACGAGTTCATGGTCCTGACCACCCGCTACCACGCCCTGCACCAGTTGCTCGAACGCCTGCGCAGCCAGGGCGGCGAGCGCGTGCTGCAGGCCCTGGAGCCGTGCCTGGACGAGCTGCGCGAAGTGCTCGGGCCGTGGAAGGGCAAGCCGCTGCTGGACCGCGACGCCGCGGCCCTGGCCGAGCAGCTGGAAATGCGCCGCCAGCGCCTGATGCAGCGCATCCGCGAGGCCCGCGCCGCGGTGCGCGAACAGGTCGAGGAGGTCGGCGAGCGCCTGGACTTCAACACCGCCGCCGAGCTGCTCTACCGCCTGGTGGCCGACCTGCACAACTACGCCCTGACCCACGCCTCCCTGGCCGACCACCACCACGAGCGGGAGAACTGGAAGTTTGGCTTCTCGCCCAAGGCCAACCTGGTCGGCTCGCTGGTCGCCGGGGCGCGCACCACCCTCATGATCCTGGTGTTCGGCCTGTTCTGGATCGAGACCGCCTGGCCCAGCGGCAGCACCTTCGTGCTCAACGCCGCGGCCGTGGCGGCGCTGGTCTCGGCCGTGCCGGACCCGGCCAAGCTGGCCATGCAGATGGCCGTGGGCACCTTCTTCGCGGCCATCCTGGGCTTCGCCGAGACCTTCTTCGTGTTCCCCCACCTGGACGGCTTCCCGCTGCTGTGCGTGGCGCTGGCGCCGGTGTTCGCCCTGGGCGCCTTCCTCTCGGTGAAGCCGGCCTACGGCGGCTACGGCCTGGGCCTGCTGGTGTTCTTCAGCTTCGGCGCCATCCCGGCCAACATGACCGTCTACGACGCCGGGCGCATGCTCAACGAGTACATCGCTCTGGTGCTGTCGCAGAGCTGCGCGGCGCTGGTGGTGGCGGTGCTGCTGCCGCCCACCAGCGCCTGGCTGTGGCGGCGCCTGGAGAAGGACCTGCGCATGCGCGTGGTCGAGGCCATCAGCGGCAAGAGCGCGGGGCTGGAGGCCACCTTCGAGAGCCGCACCCGCGACCTGATGAACCAGGCCTACGGCGTCGCCGCGCGGCGCCCGGACGTGCAGCGCGGCCTGCTGCGCTGGATGTTCCTGGTGCTGGAGGTGGGCCACGCCATCATCGAGCTGCGCAACGAACAGGCGCGCCTGCCGGACGAGCCCTGCTACGCCGAGGCCATGCCCTGGCGCCAGGCCATCCGCAGCATGGGCCGCGCGCTGATCCGCCTGTTCGTGCAGCCGGGCGAGGCCAACCGCGAACGCGCCCTGGCCGCCGTGGAACATGCCATCCTCACCACCAAGGCCACCGAGGAGCCGTGCGCGCCGGACTTCGAGAGTTCGCCCCTGCGCCGGGTGGTCAGCTACCTGCACTTCATCCGCACCACGCTGCTCGACCCGCAGTCGCCGCTGCGTGATGCCAGCCAAGGAACCGCCAGCCATGCTGCTTGACGACCTGCCGCGGGAAATCGCTTTCCACGGCGTCTACATGCCGACCCTCACCGCGCTCTTCGTGGTCGCGGCGGTGATCTGCTGGGGCATCGACCGCGTCTTCGCCTCCATCGGCCTGTACCGCTTCACCTGGCACCCGGCGCTGTTCCGCGTGTGTCTGTTCGCCTGCCTGTTCGGCGGCCTGTCCCTGACCGTCTACCGATAACGAGCCAGTTACCCATGACCTTGAAATCCGTCTTCAGCCTGCTGGCGACTCTGATCATCCTGGTGATCGCCGTGTTCATCGGCCGCACCCTCTGGGTGAACTACATGGACACCCCCTGGACCCGCGACGGCCGCGTGCGCGCCGACATCATCAACGTCGCCCCGGACGTTTCCGGCGTGGTGGTCGACGTGCCGGTGCGCGACAACCAGCAGGTGAAGAAGGGCGACCTGCTGATGCAGATCGACCCCGACCACTACCGCATCGCCGTGAAGCAGGCCGAGGCCCAGGTCGCCTCGCGCCTGGCCACCCTGAAGATGCGCCAGCTCAACGCCAAGCGCCGCGCCGCCATGGACAACGAAGTGGTGTCCCGCGAGAGCCTGGACGACGCCAGCAACACCGCCGCCGCCGCCGAGGCCGACTACCAGCAGGCCCAGGCCGCGCTGGACGCGGCCAAGCTGAACCTGGAGCGCACCCAGGTGCGCGCCTCGGTGGACGGCTACGTGACCAACCTCAACGTGCACCGTGGCGACTACGCCCGCGCCGGCGAGGCGAAGATGGCGCTGGTCGACGAGAACTCCTACTGGGTCTACGGCTACTTCGAGGAAACCAAGCTGCCGCACATCGCCGTGGGCGACCCGGCCGAGCTGCAACTGATGAGCGGCCAGCGCCTGAAGGGCCACGTGGAAAGCATCGCCCGCGCCATCTACGACCGCGACAACCCGGAAAGCCGCGAGCTGGTCGCCGACGTCAACCCGACCTTCAACTGGGTGCGCCTGGCCCAGCGTGTGCCGGTGCGCATCCACATCGACGAAGTGCCGGAAGGCGTGCTGCTGGCGGCGGGCATCACCACCACGGTGATCGTCAACCCGGGCAGCCAGGACGCGACGGCGCAGTGAGCGCAATGCGCGTCAGGTAAAAAACGGGGGCTTCGGCCCCCGTTCGTTTTTTCCGGCGGAGGCCCTGTAGGAGCGGGCCCTGCCCGCGATTTCGCGCGCAGGGCGCGAATGGGAATGGCGTGGGTGGGGCAGCGTAGGAGCGGATCTTATCCGCGAACCGCGCCGGGACGTCCGGCTATCGCGGACAAGGTCCGCTCCTACGAGGGAGGAATACCGTGTTTCCCGGCAACCTGTAGGAGCGGGCCCTGCCCGCGATTCGCGCGCAGGGCGCGCCCTACATGGAATGGCGTGGGTGGGGCAGCGTAGGAGCGGATCTTATCCGCGAACCGCGCCGGGACGTCCGGCTATCGCGGACAAGGTCCGCTCCTACGAGGAAGGAATACCGTGTTTCCCGGCAGGCCCTGCCCGCGATTTCGCGCGCAGGGCGCGCTCCTACAATGGGAATGGCGTGGGTGGGGCAGCGTAGGAGCGGATCTTATCCGCGAACCGCGCCGGGACGTCCGGCCATCGCGGACAAGGTCCGCTCCTACAGGGGGAGGAATACCGTATTTCCCAGCAACCTGTAGGCGCGGGCCCTGCCCGCGATTCGCGCGCAGGGCGCGCTCCTACAATGGGAATGGCGTGGGTGGGCACAGCTTCTCGTAGGAGCGAGCTTGCTCGCGAACAAACGCGGTGCCATGCGGTTCGCGAGCAAGCTCGCTCCTACGAAGATATGAAGAGCGTTTCGGCGCTGATCCAACCGCCTCAGCGCTTGGCCAGGGTAGCGCCGCGCCCCAGGTTCTGCGCCTTGGCCACGCTGCAGCTGGCGCCGGCGAGGAATTGCGAGTTGCTCAGCCATTCCTGCTGCGGGTAGTAGGCGAACACGTAGCTGCCTTTCTGCAGGGTGTCGATCAGCTTCTGCGCCACCTGCGGGCGCACCGCCGGGCAGCCCTGGCTGCGGCCCAGGCGGCCGAGGCCGGGGACCACCTTGGGATCGGCGTAGGCTGCCGCGTGCATGACGATGGCGCGTTCTTCGCTGTTGTCGTTGAAGCCCGGTTCCAGGCCCAGCAGGCGCAGCGAGCGGCCGTGCTTGCCGCGGTAGGTCTGGCCGGTCTGGTACAGGCCGATGGACGACTGGTAGCTGTTGGGACGGTTGGAGAACGAAGTGGCGAGGTCGTCACCGCTGTTCTTGCCGTGGGCCACCCACTCCTCGAACAGCAGCTTGCGCCGCTGCAGGTCGAACACCCACAGGCGCTTGTCGCGCGAGGCCTTGGAGTAGTCGATGACGGTCAGCAACTCGTCGCGCCCGCCCAGTTGCGCGGCGTTGGCGCACTGGTAGGCGCTGAGCGCCAGGCGCAGGGCCTGCAGGTTGGTGGCCGGGGCCAGGCGGTGGAGTTCCTCGGCGCTGGGCAGCGCCGCTTGGGCGAGGCTGCTGCCGAGCGCGTAGAGCGCGCCCACGGCGAGCAGCGGCCGGAGTTTCCCCCAGACGGTGGATATGGACGGCATGGCGCCGTTCCCCCTTTGTCACTTCCTAAGGTCTGTTTTTGATTGCGCATGCAAGTGCGCGAAATTGGTGGGATTCTCGCCTATTTTTTGATCGATGCCGGTACCGCTTGTCGGTCGTTGGTGGTGATCACCGTGAAGTCCGGGTTGCTGCGCGTCTCGCGGCTGGACGGCAGGTCGGTGATGACCAGGGTGCTGCCGACGTCCATGGCCAGCAGCAGCGAGTGCAGGAAGTGCGCGTCCATGCTGAACTGGCCGAGCTGTTCGGCGGGCGTCAGGCCGGCCTGCGGGTTGCTCACTTGCACCGCGCTCCAGCGCAGGTTCGGGCTGGGGCTGGCCAACTGTTCGGGGCTGGGCCGCTCCAGCAGCGAGAAGGCCGCCACGCCGGTGCGCGCGCCGGGGTTGTCGAGGGCCACCGGGGCGCTGCCGATCTGGGTGCCGCCGCGGTACACGTAGGCGCGGCGGTCGGCGCGGCTGATCAGCACCGAGATCGGCCCGAGGGTTTCGCCCGGGTCGCTCCAGTAGGGTTCCACCGCCGGGCTGGCCGGGCCGCTGGCCTTGCCTTCGCTGACCTGCGGGGCGAGCAGGCCGGGGTGGTAGACCTCCACCGGCGAGCTCTTGGCGTCGGAGATGATCACCGTGGTGTTGCTGAAGCCGGTGACCTCGTAGAGCTTCTTGGCGAAGGCCATGGGCAGGCGGATGCAGCCGTGGGAGGCGGGGTAGCCGGGCAGGTTGCCGGCGTGCAGGGCGATGCCGTCCCAGGTCAGGCGCTGCATGTAGGGCATGGGCGCGCTGTCGTACAGGTCGGAGTGGTACTCCACCTTCTTCTGCAGGATGGTGAACACGCCCGTGGGGGTTTCCTTGCCGCGCTTGCCGGTGCTGACCGTGGCCACGCCGATGGCGATGCCGTTGCGGTACACGTAGGCGCGCTGTTCGGTGAGGCTGACCACCACCGTGACCGGGCCCTGCGGGGAAATCTCCGGGTACCAGAGGAACTGCCCGGGCTTGAGCTTCTTCAGCGCCGCCTGCAGGTCGTTGAGCGGCGAGGCGTGGCCGGAGTTGGCCTCGGCGGGGAGGACGACCAGGCTGAACAGCAGCAGGACGAAAGACAGGATCTTCATCGTATTCCTTCGAGGCGCGGGCGTCCTCGCAGCTTAGTCGGGGCCGAGCCGCCCCTGCAATCCGCGATGCCGGACGGCAGGCCTCAGTCCAGCGCGGCCAGCTCGGCGGCGCTCAGGGCGCGGTACTGGCCCGGTGCCAGCTGCGGGTCCAGGGCCAGGCCGCCCATGCGTTCGCGGTGCAGGCGGGTGACCTTGTTCTGGAAGTGCCCGAACATGCGCTTGACCTGGTGGTAGCGGCCTTCGTGGAGAGTCAGGCGCGCCGCGCGCGGGGCGAGGATCTCCAGCTGCGCGGGGAGGGTGGTGAGGTCCTCGTAGCGGAAGTACAGGCCGCGGGCGAAGACTTCGGCGTAGTGGGCCTCGATCGGCTGCTCGGTCTCCACGTAGTAGACCTTGGGCAGCTTGCGCCCGGGCAGGGTCATGCGCCGCGACCACTGGCCGTCGTTGGTGATCAGCAGCAGCCCGGTGGTGTTGAAGTCCAGCCGCCCGCCGATGTGCAGCTCGTGCTTGTCCGGTTCGTCGAGCAGGTCGAGCACGGTACGGTGTTCCGGGTCCCGGGTGGCGCTGACGCAACCGGCGGGCTTGTGCAGCATGAAGTAGCGCGCCGGGCGGCCGGCCTGCAGCACCTCGCCGTCCAGCTCCACGCGGCTGAACTCGCGCACCTCGTGGCGGCCGTCGCGGACTACCTCGCCGTCCACCTTCAGGCGTCCGGCAGCCAGCAGCAGGCGCGCATCCTGGCGGCTGAAGCGGGGCAGGTTGGTGAGGAAGCGGTCCAGGCGCATCAGGCGGATTCGTCGTCGGGCGGCAGGCTCTGCGCGCAGCGCGGGCACAGGCAGGCGCGGTCGAGCAGGTGTGAGGGGACGCGGGCCAGGGCGGCGGGGTCGATGCGCGTCTGGAAGCACCAGCAGAGCGTCCCGTCGGCGTCCGGGTCGGCCTGGCTGCAGCTGTTGCGCTGGCCGCAGAGGGGGCAACGGGTGGGATCGGGGGTGTCGGTCATGGTGCGGGTCGGTGCTTTGCTGGAGCACAGGGTGCAGCGGGTGGCGCTGGGGTGCAAGGGGAATCGGATGCTTGGGGGGTGTGAATGGGGTTTGCTGGGGGTGGAGGTGTTGGGGTTAAGAGCGCCCTCACCCCAACCCTCTCCCGCAAGCGGGAGAGGGGGCTGTTCGGAGTCGCCGGAAACTCCAGAGTCATCCTGAAGCAACTCACCTCACCCCGTCATTCCCGCGAATGCGGGAATCCAGTGACGGGCGGTTCGCGAGCAAGCTCGCTCCTACGAAAAGCAAAAGCAAAAGCAAAAGCAAAAGCAAAAGCGCGTTTGCTCTTGGACTTCCAGAGAAATAGCCGAGCGCACCGGAGTGCCCCTTCAGAAGGCCGAGCGAAACCCGCGCTCAGGAGGTCATGCGACATGGATGTCGCGAGAGCCCCGCGGGCTACAGGGACGTACCCTCGGGGCGGGCCTCCGTGGCGGGGGAGTTCGTGAGGGTAGCCCGACTCTGTCGGGCCCGTATGCGGGGCAAGCCTTTTTGGTTCCTTTTTGCGGGGGTGGCCTTCCACCGTTTGACAAAAGGGACTCGCCCGAGGGGGCGAAACAAAAAATCTCCGCAGACTCGGTGCGGCGCGTTACACCCAAACAAGACGTCTCTGGGTTCCCGCGTTCGCGGGAATGACGGGGGGGGGGGGGAGGTTGGGTGCGAGGGACCAAGCCCCGCAAGCAAGCAAATCCATACCCCCATCCCAAATGAAAAATGCCGTTTCTCCCAGGGGAAGAAACGGCATTCCTTTGAAAGCCCCACCGTACCGGCCAGGGCTTTCCTCACGCCGAAAGGCTTAGGCTTGAACGACCGGAATCTTGGCGTTCGCAGCAGCTTCCTTGAACTCGGCGATCTGGTCGAAGCTCAGGTAGCGGTAGATATCGGCAGACATGCTGTCGATATCCTTCGCGTAGGCCATGTACTCCTCGACGGTCGGCAGCTTGCCGATGATCGAAGCCACAGCGGCCAGCTCCGCCGACGCCAGGAACACGTCGGTGGAATCGCCCAGGCGGTTCGGGAAGTTACGGGTGGAGGTGGAGACCACGGTGGAACCGGTCTGTACGCGCGCCTGGTTGCCCATGCACAGCGAGCAGCCCGGCATTTCCATGCGCGCGCCAGCCTTGCCGTAGATGCCGTAGTAGCCTTCCTCGGTCAGCTGGTGGGCGTCCATCTTGGTCGGCGGGGCCAGCCACAGACGGGTCGGAATGCCGCCCTTGACCTTGTCCAGCAGCTTGCCGGCGGCGCGGAAGTGACCGATGTTGGTCATGCACGAACCGATGAACACCTCGTCGATCTTGCGGCCTTGCACGCTGGACAGCAGGCGGGCGTCGTCCGGATCGTTCGGGGCGCAGAGCACCGGCTCTTTGACGTCGGCCAGGTCGATCTCGATGACCGCGGCGTATTCGGCGTCCTTGTCGGCTTCCAGCAGTTGCGGGTTGGCCAGCCAGGCTTCCATCGCTTTGGCGCGGCGCTCCAGGGTGCGGGCGTCGCCGTAGCCTTCGCCGATCATCCAGCGCAGCAGGGTGATGTTCGACTTCAGGTATTCGGCGATGGCCTCTTCCGGCAGCTTGATGGTGCAACCGGCGGCGGAACGTTCGGCCGAGGCGTCGGACAGCTCGAAGGCTTGCTCGACGGTCAGGTCGTTCAGGCCTTCGATCTCGAGGATGCGGCCGGAGAAGATGTTCTTCTTGCCTTTCTTCTCGACGGTCAGCAGGCCGGCCTGGATGGCGTAGTAGGGGATGGCATGGACCAGGTCACGCAGGGTGATGCCCGGTTGCAGCTTGCCCTTGAAGCGCACCAGTACCGATTCGGGCATGTCCAGCGGCATGACGCCAGTGGCAGCGGCGAAGGCCACCAGGCCGGAACCGGCCGGGAAGCTGATGCCGATCGGGAAGCGGGTGTGCGAGTCGCCGCCGGTGCCGACGGTGTCGGGCAGCAGCATGCGGTTCAGCCAGCTGTGGATGATGCCGTCGCCCGGACGCAGGGACACGCCGCCGCGGGTCATGATGAAGTCCGGCAGGGTGTGGTGGGTCTTGACGTCGATCGGCTTCGGATAGGCCGCGGTGTGGCAGAAGGACTGCATCACCAGGTCGGCGGAGAAGCCCAGGCAGGCCAGGTCCTTCAGCTCGTCGCGGGTCATCGGGCCGGTGGTGTCCTGGGAACCGACGGTGGTCATCTTCGGTTCGCAGTAGGTGCCCGGACGCACGCCCTTGCCTTCCGGCAGGCCGCAGGCGCGACCGACCATCTTCTGCGCCAGGGTGAAGCCCTTGCCGGTGTCGGCGGGGGATTCCGGCTTCTTGAACAGGTCGGACGGGGCCAGGCCCAGTTCGGCGCGCGCCTTCTCGGTCAGGCCACGGCCGACGATCAGCGGGATACGGCCGCCGGCGCGGACTTCGTCCAGCAGCACGGGGGTCTTCAGCTCGAAGGTGGTGACCACTTCGCCGCTGTCGTGGCGGGTGACCTTGCCTTCGTACGGGTACACGTCGATGACGTCGCCCATGGCCAGGTTGGTGCAGTCGAACTCGATCGGCAGGGCGCCGGCGTCTTCCATGGTGTTGTAGAAGATCGGGGCGATCTTGGTGCCGAAGCAGAAGCCGCCAGCGCGCTTGTTCGGCACGTAGGGGATGTCGTCGCCGAAGAACCACAGCACCGAGTTGGTGGCGGATTTACGCGAGGAGCCGGTGCCGACCACGTCGCCGACGTAGGCGACCGGGAAGCCCTTGGCCTTGACCGCTTCGATCTGCTTCAGCGGGCCGACGGAGCCCGGCTGGACCGGCTCGATGCCGTCGCGGGCCATCTTCAGCATGGCCAGGGCGTGCAGCGGGATGTCCGGGCGCGACCAGGCGTCGGGCGCCGGGGACAGGTCGTCGGTGTTGGTTTCGCCGGGCACCTTGAACACGGTCAGGGTGATCTTCTCGGCCAGTGCCGGACGGGCCTGGAACCACTCGCCGTCGGCCCAGGATTGCAGCACGGCCTTGGCGGCGGCGTTGCCTTTCTTGGCGCGTTCGGAAACGTCGTGGAAGGCGTCGAACATCAGCAGGGTGTGCTTCAGTTGCGCGGCGGCGACTTCGGCCAGTTCGGCGTCGTCGAGGGCTTCGACCAGAGTGGCGATGTTGTAGCCGCCCTGCATGGTGCCGAGCAGTTCGAGGGCGCGCTTGCGGTCGATCAGCGGCGAAGCGGCTTCGCCCTTGACCACGGCGGACAGGTAGCCGGCCTTGACGTAGGCAGCTTCGTCGACGCCCGGCGGGACGCGGTTGGTGATCAGGTCGAGGAGGAATTCTTCTTCGCCGGCCGGCGGGTTTTTCAGGAGTTCGACCAGACCTGCGGTCTGTTCGGCGTTCAGCGGCTGGGGCACGATACCCTGGGCGGCACGCTCTTCTACGTGTTTGCGGTAGGCTTCAAGCACAGTATTTCCCTCATCAGTGGTCCCGTGGGACGCGTATCCAGGAGACCTCACCGATCCATTCGTCAGGCATGGTGGACGGTAATCCACGGACCTACGACGGCACCGGCAGCCTCCAGACAGAAGCTGTTTTCAAAGTTTTACGCCGGAGGGCCTGGGACGAGGGGGACTGGGCGCTTGAGGGAGGCGCCCAGGCCGCGAGGCCGCCGGAATCTGTGCTTCGTGACGCTTTGAAAACAGCTTCGAACGGGCATTGCGCCTTGTGAAAGGCGGGCCGATTCTACTGGAATTCATTGCTGAAAGTAAGCGCCATTGCGCCGATGCGGAAGGTGATCTTGCCTAGACAAAGGGCTAAGATGACGCCCGTCCCCCGTTGTCCCGAAGCCGTTCCGCCATGTCCTCCCAGCGCATCAAGACCCCCTGTGTCGGCCTCTGTTCCACCGTCTACGGCGACCTCGTGTGCCGCGGCTGCAAGCGCTTCCATCACGAGGTGGTGAACTGGAACCTGTACGGCGAGGAGGAGAAGCGCGCGGTGTGGAAGCGCCTGGAAGTGCTGCTGGTGCAGGTGATGGTGGCCAAGCTGGAGGTGTTCGATGCGCCGCGCCTGCGCGCCCAGCTGGAGCAGCGGCAGGTCCGCTTCGTCCCCGAGCAGTCGCCGTACTGCTGGGCCTACCAGCTGATCGCCCGCGGCTCGCGGCTGATCCAGAACCTCGATGCCTACGGCGTGGCCCTGCTGCCGGAGTTCCGCGAGCGGCCGCTGCCGGAGCTGCGCGACGCCATCGACCGAGAGTTCTTCCTGCTTTCCGAGGCCCACTACGACCGCTACATCGCCCCGCGCTTCCTCCGCGAGGGCATGGACCTGCGCGTCTGAACCGGCGCCCGCTGAGCGGGCGCCGTTCGTCGGCTCAGCGCCGCGCCTGCTTCAGCGTCTCGGCGATGAGGAAGGCCAGCTCCAGCGACTGGTCGGCGTTCAGCCGCGGGTCGCAGTGGGTGTGGTAGCGGTCGCTGAGCCCGGCCTCGGTGATCGGCCGCGCGCCGCCGATGCACTCGGTGACGTTCTGCCCGGTCATCTCGATGTGGATGCCGCCGGCGTGGCTGCCCTCGGCCTTGTGCACCTCGAAGAACTGCCGCACCTCGGCGAGGATGCGCGCGAAGTCGCGGGTCTTGTAGCCGCTGGAGGCCTTGATGGTGTTGCCGTGCATCGGGTCGCAGCTCCACAGCACCTGGCGGCCTTCGCGCTGCACGGTGCGGATCAGCCGCGGCAGGCCGTCGCCGACCTTGTCGGCGCCCATGCGCACGATCAGGTTGAGGCGGCCGGGGTCGTTGTCCGGGTTGAGGATGTCGATCAGGCGCAGCAGCTCCTCGTCGCCCATGCTCGGCCCGACCTTGACGCCGATGGGGTTGCCCACCCCGCGCAGCATCTCGACATGGGCGCCGTCCAGCTGGCGGGTGCGGTCGCCGATCCAGAGCATGTGCGCCGAGCAGTCGTACCAGCCGCCGGTCAGGCTGTCGCGGCGGATGAAGGCTTCCTCGTAGTTCAGCAGCAGCGCCTCGTGGGCGGTGAAGAAGCTCACCTCGCGCAGTTGCGGGGCCGTGTCCAGGCCGCAGGCGCGCATGAAGGCGAGGGTTTCGTCGATGCGCCCGGCGAGCTGGCTGTATTTTTCCGCCAGGGCCGAGTTGGCGATGAAGTCGAGGTTCCACTGGTGCACTTCGTGGAGGTCGGCGAAGCCGCCCTGGGCGAAGGCGCGCAGCAGGTTGAGGGTGGCGGTGGACTGGTGGTAGGCCTGCAGCAGGCGCTGCGGGTCCGGCACGCGGTTGGCCTCGTCGAAGCCGATGCCGTTGACGATGTCGCCGCGGTAGGCCGGCAGGGTCAGGTCGCCCACGGTTTCCTCGCCGGAGGAGCGCGGCTTGGCGAACTGCCCGGCCATGCGCCCGACCTTCACCACCGGGCAGCCGGCGGCGAAGGTCATCACCACCGCCATCTGCAGCAGCACCTTGAAGGTGTCGCGGATTTTCGCCGCGGAGAATTCGGCGAAGCTCTCGGCGCAGTCGCCGCCCTGCAGCAGGAAGGCGCGCCCGGCGGTGACCTCGGCGAACTGCCGGCGCAACTCGCGGGCCTCGCCGGCGAACACCAGCGGCGGATAGCTGGCGAGGCTCTGCTCGACCTGCTGCAGGCGCGCGGCGTCGGGGTAGACGGGTTGCTGCTGGATGGGGCGGCTTCTCCAGCTGTCGGGGCTCCAGGTCTGGCTCATCGGGGGCTCGCGGGGCAATGGCGGATAGTCGCCCATGGTAACACCGGGCGGGGCCACCTTCAGCGCGGCGGGGCTGGTATCCTTCGCCTTCCATGAGCCCGCGGCCGTCGCCGTCCTTGCCCTGCGGAGAGCCCGCGTGTACCAGAGCCTGCCTTCCAATACCCTTCCGCATCGCCGGCCGCGCGCTGGCGCCCGTTGCCGTGGCCGGGGGCGCCGGGCATGAGCGAGGACCTGCTGATAGCCGAGGAGCGCGACGCCTACGGGGTGATCCGCGTGGTGGAGCAGGGCGGCTACCGCTACCTGGAGTTCGGCGAGGAGGTGGAGCAGAGCTGCGTGCGCATCGGCGATCCGGCCTGGCTGGAGTACGACTATTCCCGCGCCATGCTGCTGGGCGCGCTGTGCCATCCCGCGCCGCGCCGCGCGCTGTTCCTCGGCTTCGGCGCCGGCAGCCTGACCCAGGCCTGCCTGAAGCACCTGGCGCTGGACGAGGCGGAGGCCGTCGAGCTGCGCCCGGCGATTCCGCGCCTGGCCCGCGAGCACCTGGGCCTGGTGGACGAGCCGCGCCTGCGGTTGCGCATCGGCGACGCGGTGGAGGAGCTGGGCAACTGCGAGCCGGCCGACCTGATCTTCCTCGATCTCTATACCGACACCGGACCCGCGCCGGCGCACCTGGGCTGGGACTTCCTCGGCGCCTGCCGCGACAAGCTGCGCCCCGGCGGCTGGCTGATCATCAACCAGTGGAGCACCGACGACGGCCGGCCGCTGGGCGCGGCCCTGCTGCGCGGGCGCTTCCACCGCCACTACCTGGAATGCCCGGTGCCGGAGGGCAACGTGATCGTCTTCGTGCCCGCCGACGTCGAGCAGAGCCTGGAGCCGCGCGGGCTGAAAAAGCGCGCCAAGGCCCTGCAGGGCGACCTGGGCTATGACCTGGGCGTCTACATCGACGCGCTGCGCCCCGCGCAGTAGCGGCGGGGCGCCCGCTCAGGGGAGCTGGTAGCTGAGCGTCAGGTTGAGCCGCGGGCTGCGCTCGTCGTTGTCGATGGCGCGGTCGGCGAACGGTTTGGCCACTTCCATTCCCAGCACGTACTGCTTGCGGTTGGAGAAGCGCACCCCGACGGCGCCGGAGCCGAGCTTGGCGCCGGGCTGGCCGTTGGCGTTGTAGTGGGTGCGCGCGCCGTCCACCACCAGGTAGGGCTGCAGCTGGTTCATCCACTTGTTCTGCCAGAGGAACGAGTAGTTCACCTCGTAGGAGGCGCCCCAGCCCTTGTCGCCGGTGGCCTGGTCGTCCGGGTAGCCGCGGCCGAAGTTGGCGCCGCCGTAGGTGATCTGCTCGGAGTCCGGCAGGCTGTCGTGGGCCCACTGGAAGCTGACGTTGGCCACGCCCTGCATGCGTTCGCCGAACTGGTTCTGCTGGGCGCCGAAGCCGAGCACGCGGGTGAAGTCCTTCTTCGCCGGCGCGGTGCTCTGCGCGTCGAAGGCGTTCAGGCCCTTGTAGACGGCCAGGCTGCCGGCGCGTGCCTGCTTCTCGGCGAACTGCTGGACCAGGGTGTCGACGCCCACCACGCGCAACTTGCTGCGCAGCTTCACGCTGTAGGGCGTGGCCGGCGCCAGCAGGTCGTAGCGGCTGCTGTCGTCGACCGTGTAGGCGCGCAGGTTGACGTCCCAGGTGAGGTTGCGGCGCAGCAGCACGGGGATGCCCAGGCCGGCGCTGACCCGTTCGTTCTCGCGCTTGCGCGCGTACTGCAGCGGGCCGATCACCACGCGGTCTTCCAGGCTGGCGTTGTAGTGGCTGTAGCCGGCCATCAGTTGCAGGCCGTTGTCGCCCAGCAACTGGCTGTAGTTCCAGGCGCGGTAGTGCTCCTTGTCGTCGCCGGGCGGGTAGAGGTAGCTGAACTGCAGTTGTTCGCCGCGGCCCAGCAGCGAGGCCAGGGTGGCGTTGAACAGCCCGCGCGGGTTGCCGTGGCGCGAGTCGAAGTCGGCGCCGGTGGTGACCATCTCGTGCCTGCCGAGCATCTCCAGCACGGCGCCGCCATCGGTGGTGGTCGGCGGGTTGAGGACCATGTCCATCTGCAGGCCGGGAACCCGGCTCATCAGCACGCTGAAGCGCTCGAAGCTGGCGCGGCTCAGCGGCCGCTCGGCCTTCAGGCGCTCGATCCAGCGCGCCACGCGGGCCTGGTGCACGCCCAGGTCGCCGGCGCTGCGCACCTCGCTCAGGTGGCCCTCGATCAGCATGATGCGCCCGACGCCGCCGCGGAAATCCTGGTTGGGCACGTAGGCGAAGGAAATGACGAAGCCGTCGTCCTGGTAGCGCCGGGTGATGGCCTTGGCCGCCGCCACCAGTTCGCCGATCTTGATCTCGCGGCGGGTCAGCGGCTCCAGCAGGGGCTTCCAGGTGGCGATGGGGTAGTGGCCGCCGCCGGCGACTTCGATGCGCCGCAGGCGGATGCGCCGTTCGAGCAACTGCTGCGGCTGCGCGGCCGCCGGGGTGCTGACCCGCGGCGCCTGCGGGCGCACGTCGCCGCCGGGCAGGTTGGGCCTGGGCAGGCTCTGTTCGATGTCGGAACCGGGCAGTTGGATGGGGCGGTCGGCCCAGGCGAGGGGGCTGGCTAACAACAGCGTTACTACGGTCAGCTTGCGCATGGCTTCTCCCTGAAGCCGTTAAATGAAAGGGCGAAGGGCCGTTGCCGATCCTTCGCCGTTCGCTTTGGCGGGCTTGCCGTCAGTTTCCGGACTTGCCGCCCAGGCTGCCGGTCACGCCGCCCAGCAGGCCACCCACGGTGCCCAGGGTGCCGCCGAGCAGGCCGCCGTTGCTGGCCAGGCCGTTGCTGCCGACGCTGCTGGTGACGCCGCCCAGGGTGCCGGTGACGCCGGAGAGCAGGCCACCGACCGGGCTGCTGCCACCAGTGACGCCGCCCAGGGTGCCGGTGACGCCGGAGAGCAGGCCGCTGACCGGGCTGCTGCCGCCGGTGACGCCGCCCAGGGTGCCGGTGACGCCGGAGAGCAGGCCGCTGACCGGACTGCTGCCGCCGGTGACGCCGCCCAGGGTGCCGGTGACGCCGGAGAGCAGACCACCGACCGGGTTGCTGCTACCGGTAGCGCCGCTCAGGGTGCCGGTAACGCCGGAGAGCAGGCCGCCGACCGGGTTGCTGCTGCCGGTAGCGCCGCCCAGGGCGCCGGTGACGCCCGAGAGCAGCCCGCCGATCGGGTTGCTGGGGCTGCTGCCGGCCGGTGCGTTGACCAGGCCGCCCGTCGCGCTCACGGCTTCGCCGACGTTGGTCACGACGCTGCCCACCGGTGCGAGGACCGGCGTGGCGCTGCCGAGCTGGGTGCCGACCTGGCCCACCAGGCCGCCGACCGTGGTCACCAGGTTGTTCACCGGCGCGCCCAGGCCGGTGGTGGCGCCGACCTGCTGGGTCACGCCCTCGACCTGGCCGACCAGGCCGGCGGTGGTGGCGCTGAGCTGCTTGGTCAGCGGGCTGAGCGGGCCGCTGGTGACGGCGCCGCTGAGGGAGTCGCCGAGCATGCTGATCTGCCCGCCGACGCCATCGACCACGCCGCCCAGGGTGGCGGTCACCGGTTTCAGCGGGGTGTTGGCGCCCACCGCGGCGACGGTTCCGCCCAGGTCGCTGACCGCGTTGCCGACGCTGCTCACCGTGCCGGTGGCGCCGGCGACCGTGGTGCCCAGGGCATTGGGATTGCTGCCGAGCTGGCCGATGCCGTTGGTGATACCGCTGCCCAGGCTGTTCACGCCCTGGCCGACGTCCTGGATGACGTTGCCGGCGCCTTCGCTCACGCCGCTGCCGACCACCGGCAGGTCAATGCCCTTGACCACGCCGCCGACGCCATTGACGGTGTTGCCCAGGGCGCTGACCGCTTCGCCGGTGTTGCTGAGAATGGTGCTGGTGGTGCTGGAGGTGGTGCTGCCGCCGTTGTTGCCGCCATCACCGCCATTGTTGCCGCCATTGCCGCCGTCGCCACCGCTGCCGCCAGTACCGCCGGAACCGCTGCCATCGCCACCGCTACCCGAGCCACCGTCGCCGGCGCCCTGGCCGGAACCGTTTCCGGAGCTGGCGACACTGCTGTGATGGCCGCCCTTGCTGCTGCACCCTTGCAGCGACATGGCAACGACCAGAAGAGACAATGCGAATACACGAATGGGACCAGACATCTTGTTGGGCTCCTCCCTGACGGGCTCTGGTGTTTCAGGGGAAGCCTCGATCCGCCAGCGGGAAGAGCGCCTCTCCTGATTTCCGGCACAGTCTTCGTGCTTTGTCGGGAGGGCGAAATTGCCTCTTGTAGATAGTCGTTTGGTCGTTTTCGCCCTGGCGATTCACCGGTGCTTTCAAGGCGATTGGCGGCCTTCGCGGGGCGATTTAATACTTTCGATATAGCGCTTTGCCGGGGTGCGGCGAAGGCGCGCGCGGGCGTCGTCGCGAAGGGCGGGGCGGGGCGCCGGGGCTAGCTGCCGGAGAAGTTGCCTTCGCGTCTTTCCAGCAGCGACTGCAAGCCTTCGCGGGCATCCTCGCTGGCCAGCAGGGTCTTGAATTGTTGCGGCAACTCGCGGATGGCCTGCGCCGTTCCCTGTTCCTGGGCGCGCCGCGCCGAGGCCAGGGTGGCGCGCACGGCCAGGGGCGCCCGGCGGGCGATGCGCGCGGCCAGCTTCAGGGCTTCGGGCAGCAGTTCTTCCGGCGGGTGGATTTCCTGCACCAGGCCCAGGCGCCAGGCTTCGTGGGCATCGAACTCGTCGCCGCTGAGCAGCCAGCGCATGGCGTTGCCCCAGCCGGCCACCTGCGGCAGGCGCAGGGTGGCGCCGCCCAGGGGCAGCAGGCCGCGGCGCACTTCCATCTGGGCGAAGCGGGCGGTGCTGGCGCACAGGCAGATGTCCGCCGCCAGCATCAGCTCGATGCCGATGGTGTAGCAGTAGCCCTGCACGGCGACCATCAGCGGCTTGCTCAGCCGCGGCCCGCCGAGGGTGCCCCAGGGGTCGACGGCGCCGGCTGGCAACTGCCAGCCGTCGTGCAGGCGCTGGCTGACGTCGGCCAGGTCGAGGCCGGCGCTGAAGTGCTCGCCGTGGGCGACGAGCAGTGCGCAACGCAGGTCGTCGTCGCGCTCGTAGTCGCCCAGGGCCAGCATCAGTTCGTCGAGCATGCGCTGGTCGAAGGCGTTGCGCTTCTGCGGCCGGTTGAGGCCCAGCAGCAGGAGGTGGCCGCGGCGCGTGACGGTGACGCGGGGTTCGCTGGTAGGGTTCACGGCGCGTGCTCCTGGCAGGTGGCCCTGCTCGGTATAGACGGCGGGTGGCCGGTTGTGCAAGTCTTGACCGTTCGGCCAGCGGTAGTGGAAAAGCCGCACATCGGCGGCGTTTTTCCGGTATGATGCGCGCCGGCCTATCACGGCCCCGTTCGGGACCGCACCCTTCGGCGCTTCGCGCTCCGTCTGTGCTACCGCTTCCGCGGACTTCCTTGACGTATTCTTCCAACAGTTCAGTTCGCAAATCCCCGCTTCCAGCTGCCTGGGTGACTTCTACTGTCGTACAGGGCATGCGCAGCTCGGCCATTGGGTCTTTGCGGATGTATTTAGAGGCAAAACCCATGACCCAGGAAACCGGCGGCTTCGCCGCGCTCGGCATTCATCCCAATATTCTCGCCGCCATCGCCGCGGTCGGCTACGAAGAGCCGTCGCCCATCCAGGCCCAGTCGATCCCGGTGATCCTCGAAGGCCACGACATGATCGGCCAGGCCCAAACCGGCACCGGCAAGACCGCCGCCTTCGCCCTGCCGCTGCTGTCGAAGATCGAGGCCTCGCGCCGCGAACCCCAGGTGCTGATCCTGGTGCCGACCCGCGAACTGGCCCTGCAGGTGGCCACCGCCTGCGAAACCTACTCCAAGCAGATGCCGGGCGTCGGCGTGGTCGCCGTCTACGGCGGCGCGCCCATGGGCCCGCAGCTCAAGGCCCTGCGCCAGGGCGCCCAGGTGCTGGTGGCCACCCCCGGCCGCCTGTGCGACCACCTGCGCCGCGACGAGAACCTGCTGGGCACCGTCGAGCGCCTGGTCCTCGACGAGGCCGACGAGATGCTCAAGCTCGGCTTCATGGACGACCTGGAAGTGATCTTCGAGGCCATGCCGGCCAGCCGCCAGACCGTGCTGTTCTCCGCGACCCTGCCGGCCTCGATCCGCAGCATCGCCGAACGCCACCTGAAAGAACCCAAGCACGTCCGCATCGCCGCCAAGACCCAGACCGTGGCGCGCATCGAGCAGGTCCATCTGATGGTCCATGCCGACCAGAAGGCCGCCTCCATCCTGCGCCTGCTGGAAGTGGAGCAGTTCGACGCGCTGATCGGCTTCGTGCGCACCAAGCAGGCCACCCTGGACATCGCCGAGCTGCTCGAGCGCCAGGGCTACCGCGCCGCCGCGCTGAACGGCGATATCCCGCAGGCCCAGCGCGAGCGCGTCATCGAGTCGCTCAAGGACGGCTCGCTGGACATCGTCATCGCCACCGACGTGGCCGCCCGCGGCCTGGACGTGGCGCGCATCACCCACGTGCTGAACATCGACATGCCGTACGACCCCGAGTCCTACGTGCACCGCATCGGCCGTACCGGCCGCGCCGGCCGCGAAGGCCGCGCGCTGCTGCTGGTGACCCCGCGCGAGCGCCGCATGTTGCAGGTGATCGAGCGCGTCACCGGGCAGAAGGTCGGCGAAGTGCGCCTGCCCGACGCCGACACCGTGCTGGAAGCACGCCTGGCGCGCCTGGCCTCCAGCCTGCAGCCGCTGCTGGAAACCGCCGTCGCCAGCCGTGGCGCCGTGCGCGACGAGCTGTGCCGCCGCCTGGGCACCGATGCCGAAACCCTGTCCGCGGTGCTGCTGGCCAAGCTCACCGAAGGCAAGGCCCTGGACCTGGAGTCGGTGCGCCGCGAGCAGCCGCTGACCCCGGCCGCCCCGCGCGAGCGCAGCGAACGCTACGAGCGTGGCGAACGCGGTGAGCGCAGTGACCGTGGCGAACGTTCCGGCGAGCGCCGCCCGATGGCCGCTCCGGCCGAAGGCAAGGCCCGCTGCCGCACCGCCCTGGGCGCGCGCGACGGCGTGGCGGCGAAGAACCTGCTGGGCGCCATCCTCAACGAGGGCGGCCTGTCCCGCGAGGCCATCGGCCGCATCCAGATCCGCGAGACCTTCAGCCTGATCGAACTGCCCGAAGACGGCCTGGAGCGCCTGCTCGGCAAGCTCAAGGACACCCGCGTCGCCGGCAAGGCCCTGCGCCTGCGCCGCTACCGCGAGGATTGATCCGCGCGCCACGCGCCGCGATCGAATGAAAACGCCGCATCCGGGTGACCGGGTGCGGCGTTTTTCTTTGCGTGATGGTGGGGGCGGATGACTGCGCGACTACCATGCGAGCGGGCACGGCTTCCCGTAGGAGCGAGCTTGCTCGCGAACAGATTCCGCTGCGGGGTTCATTCGCGAGCAAGCTCGCTCCTACGAAGAGCACTCGGTGCAACCTGCGAGACAGTTGCCGCCGGTAGGCACCGTATTCCCCGTAGGAGCGGACCTTGTCCGCGATAGCCGGAGGTTCCAGTGCGCTTCGCGGATAAGATCCGCTCCTACGCCACCCACCCGTGCCATTCCCCTGTAGGAGCGCGCCCTGCGCGCGAATCGCGGGCAGGGCCCGCTCCTACAGTTTGCTGGGAGGCATGGCGTTCTCGCCCGTAGGAGCGGACCTTGTCCGCGATGGCCGGAGGTTCCGGCGCGATTCGCGGATGAGATCCGCTCCTACGCCGCCCCATCCGTGCCATTCCCCTGTAGGAGCGCGCCCTGCGCGCGAATCGCGGGCAGGGCCCGCTCCTACAGTTTGCTGGGAGGCATGGCGTTCCCCCCCGTAGGATGGGTTGAGCGAAGCGATACCCATCGCCCCGCCCGTCTGCTCAGCTGTCTTCCAGCGGCCCCATCGCGGTGGTGTTGAAGCCGCCGTCGACGTAGAGGATTTCGCCGCTGATGCCGCTGGCCAGGTCGGAGCAGAGGAAGGCCGCGGCGTTGCCGACTTCCTCGATGGTCACGTTGCGCCGCAGCGGGGTCTGGCGTTCGTTGGCGGCGAGCATCTTGCGGAAGCTCTTGATGCCGGAGGCGGCCAGGGTGCGGATCGGGCCGGCGGACACCGCGTTGACCCGCGTGCCCTCCGGGCCCAGGCTGCCGGCCAGGTAGCGCACGCCGGCTTCCAGGCTGGCCTTGGCCATGCCCATCACGTTGTAGTTGGGCATGGTGCGCTCGGCGCCCAGGTAGGTGAGGGTCAGCAGGCTGCCGTTGCGGCCTTTCATCATTTCGCGGCCGGCCTTGGCCAGGGCGACGAAGCTGTAGGCGCTGATGTCGTGGGCGATGCGGAAGCCGTCGCGGCTGGTGACGCTGGTGAAGTCGCCGTCCAGTTGGTCGCCCGGGGCGAAGCCCACCGAGTGGACGATGATGTCCAGGCCGTCCCACTGTTTGCCCAGCTCGCGGAACACCGCCTCGATGTCGGCATCGTTGGCGACGTCGCAGGGGAAGCACAGTTCGGCGCTGGAGCCCCAGCCGGCGGCGAATTCCTCGACGCGGCCCTTGAGCTTGTCGTTCTGGTAGGTGAAGGCGAGCTGCGCGCCTTCGCGGTGCATCGCCTCGGCGATGCCCGAGGCGATGGACAGCTTGCTGGCCACGCCGACGATCAGCGCGCGTTTACCGGCTAGAAAACCCATGTTCGTTCCTTCCTTGCAGGTCATTCTTCAAGCGCAGCCGCCGGGGCCATGAAGGCGGCTTCCAGCAGCTGCTGCGTGTAGGGATGCTGCGGCGCGCTGAAGATTTCCTGCGCCGGGCCGCCTTCGACCACCTTGCCCTGGCGGATCACCAGCAGCTGGTGGCTCAGGGCCTTGACCACCGCGAGGTCGTGGCTGATGAACAGGTAGGTGAGGTTGTACTTGGCCTGCAGCTGGCGCAGCAGGTCGACCACCTGGCGTTGCACCGAGCGGTCCAGCGCCGAGGTCGGCTCGTCCAGCAGGATCAGCGCCGGCTTGAGCACCAGGGCGCGGGCGATGGCGATGCGCTGGCGCTGGCCGCCGGAGAATTCGTGGGGGTAGCGGTGGCGCGCCTGCGGGTCCAGGCCGACTTCCAGCAGCGCGTCGATGATCCGCTGCTGCTGTTCCTTCTCGTCGCAGATGCCGTGGATCTCCAGGCCCTCGCCGACGATCTGGCCCACCGACAGGCGCGGGCTGAGGCTGCCGTACGGGTCCTGGAAGACCACCTGCATCTCGCGGCGCAGCGGGCGCACCTCGGCCTGGTTCATGGCGTCCAGGGCGTTGCCCTCGAAGCGGATGCCGCCGCGGCTGTCGATCAGCCGCAGGATGGCCAGGCCCAGGGTGGACTTGCCCGAGCCGCTTTCGCCGACGATGCCCAGGGTCTGCCCGCGGGGCAGGCTGAAGTCGATGCCGTCCACCGCCTTGATGTGGTCGACGGTGCGGCGGAACACGCCCTTCTTGATCGGGAACCAGACGCGCAGGTCCTGCACGCTCAGCAGCTCCTCGCCCGGCGGGTTGGCCGCCGGCGCGCCGCTGGGTTCGGCGCCGAGCAGCTCGCGGGTGTAGGGGTGCTGCGGGGCCTCGAACAGCTGCTCGCAGTCGGCCTGCTCGACGATCTTGCCCTTCTGCATCACGCACACGCGGTGGGCGATGCGCCGCACCAGGTTGAGGTCGTGGGTGATCAGCAGCAGGGCCATGCCCAGGCGCGCCTGCAGTTCGGCCAGCAGGTCGAGGATTTTCAGCTGCACGGTGACGTCCAGCGCCGTGGTCGGCTCGTCGGCGATCAGCAGTTCCGGCTCGTTGGCCAGGGCCATGGCGATCATCACCCGCTGCCGCTGGCCGCCGGACAGCTCGTGGGGGTAGGACTTCAGCCGCGTGGCCGGGTCGGGGATGCCGACCAGGTCGAGCAGTTCGAGGGTGCGCGCGCGCGCCGCCTGGCCTTGCAGGCCCTTGTGCAGGGCGAGCACTTCGCCGATCTGCTTCTCCACGGTGTGCAGCGGGTTCAGCGAGGTCATGGGCTCCTGGAAGACCATGGCGATGCGGTTGCCGCGGATGCCGCGCAGCTTGCGTTCCGGCGCTTTCAGCAGGTCCAGCCCGGAATAGCGGACGCTGCCGCTGGGATGGCTGGCCGTGGGGTAGGGCAGCAGGCGCAGGAGGGAGAGGGCGGTCACCGACTTGCCCGAGCCGCTTTCGCCGACCAGGGCCAGGGTTTCGCCGCGGCGGATGTCGAAGCTGACCTGGTCGACCGCGTGGATGGTGTCCTCGCCGCAGGCGAAGTCGACGCAAAGGTCGCGGATTTCCACCAGGTTGTCTTGGGCGCTCTGGCTCATCTCACTTCCTCGGGTCGAAGGCATCGCGGGCGGCCTCGCCGATGAACACCAGCAGGCTGAGCATCAGCGCCAGCACCACGAAGGCGCTGATCCCCAGCCACGGCGCCTGCAGGTTGGACTTGCCCTGGGCGACCAGCTCGCCGAGGGACGGCGAGCCGGCCGGCAGGCCGAAGCCGAGGAAGTCCAGGGAGGTCAGGGTGGCGATGGCGCCGGTGAGGATGAAGGGCATGAAGGTCAGGGTGGAGATCATCGCGTTGGGCAGGATGTGGCGGAACATGATCTTGCCGTTCTTCATGCCCAGGGCGCGGGCCGCGCGCACGTATTCCAGGTTGCGGCCGCGGAGGAACTCGGCGCGCACCACGTCCACCAGGCTCATCCAGGAGAACAGCAGCATGATGCCCAGCAGCCACCAGAAGTTCGGCTGCACGAAGCTGGCGAGGATGATCAGCAGGTAGAGCACCGGCAGGCCCGACCAGATTTCCAGGAAGCGCTGGCCGAGCAGGTCGACCCAGCCGCCGTAGAAGCCCTGCAGGGCGCCGACCAGCACGCCGATCAGCGAGCTGAGCAGGGTCAGCACCAGGGCGAACAGCACCGAGATGCGGAAGCCGTAGATCACCCGCGCCAGCACGTCGCGGGCCTGGTCGTCGGTGCCCAGCAGGTTCTCCCGGCTCGGCGCCGAGGGCACCGGTACGCGCAGGTCGTAGTTGATGCTGTCGTAGCTGTAGGTGATCGGCGGCCAGAGCACCCAGGCGTCCTTCTCGGCGAACTGCTGGCGCATGTAGGGCGCCTTGTAGTTGCCTTCCAGGGGGAATTCGCCGCCGAACACGGTCTCCGGGTAGCGCTTGAGCACCGGGAAGTACCACTGGCCGTCGTAGTGCACCGCCAGCGGCCTGTCGTTGGCGATCAGCTCGGCGCCCAGGCTCAGCACGAACAGCGCGAGGAACAGCCACAGCGACCACCAGCCGCGCTTGTTGGCCTTGAAGCGCGCCCAGCGGCGCTGGTTCATCGGGGACAGGCGCATCGGATCACTCCCGGTTCTCGAAGTCGATGCGCGGATCGACGAGGGTGTAGAGGACGTCGCTGACCAGCTTCATGATCAGACCGAACAGGGTGAAGATGAACAGGGTGCCGAACACCACCGGGTAGTCGCGGTTGAGCGCCGACTCGAAGCTGAGCAGGCCCAGGCCGTCGAGGGAGAAGATCACCTCGATCAGCAGCGAGCCGGTGAAGAACACCCCCAGCAGCGCCGAGGGCAGGCCGGCGATGATCAGCAGCATGGCGTTGCGGAACACGTGGCCGTAGAGCACCTGGCGCTCGGTCAGGCCCTTGGCGCGGGCGGTGACCACGTACTGCTTGCCGATCTCGTCGAGGAAGCTGTTCTTGGTCAGCAGGGTGATGGTGGCGAAGTTGCCGATGACCAGGGCGGTGATCGGCAGGGCCAGGTGCCAGAAGTAGTCCTTGACCTTGCCGAAGGTGCTGAGTTCGTCGAAGTCGTTGGAGGTCAGCCCGCGCAGGGGGAACCAGTCCCAGTAGCTGCCGCCGGCGAACAGCACTACCAGCAGGATGGCGAAGAGGAAGGCGGGGATGGCGTAGCCGATGATGATCGCCGAGCTGGTCCAGATGTCGAACTGGCTGCCGTTGCGCACTGCCTTGGCGATGCCCAGGGGGATGGACACCAGGTACATGATCAGGGTGCTCCACAGCCCCAGGGAGATGGACACCGGCAGCTTCTCGATGATCAGGTCGGTGACCTTGGCGTCGCGGAAGAAGCTGCTGCCGAAGTCCAGGTGCACGTAGTTCTTGAGCATGATCCAGAAGCGTTCGGGCGCCGGCTTGTCGAAGCCGTACATGCGCTCGATCTCCTTCACCAGCTCCGGGTCCAGGCCCTGGCCGCCGCGGTAGTGCGAGCCGCCGGAGGAGGCCAGCTCGCCGCCGGAGCCGGCGATGCGCCCGGTGGCCCCGCCGGCGGCGGCGTTGACGCCTTCGAGCTTGGCGATCATCTGGTCCACCGGCCCGCCGGGGGCGGCCTGGATGATGATGAAGTTGATCAGCAGGATGCCGAACAGCGTCGGCACGATCAGCAGCAGGCGGCGCAGGATGTAGGCGAGCATCAGCGGGTCTCCTGCGCCTGGGCCGCGGCCTGGGTCGGCTCGGCCTTGTCGCGGGCCTGCCACCAGGTCATCAGCGCGTAGCTGTAGGGCGGCAGCTTCGCGGGGTGGGCGATGCGGTTCCAGTAGGCCAGGCGCCAGGTGTCCAGGTACCAGTTGGGCACCACGTAATGGCCCCACTGCAGGGCGCGGTCCAGGGCGCGGGCGTGGCGCACCAGGGAGTCGCGCGAGTCGGCCTTGATCAGGCCGTCCACCATCTCGTCGATGGCCGCGTCGCGCAGGCCGATGAAGTTGCGGCTGCCGGGGTTGTCGGCGCTGGCCGAATGCCAGAACTCGCGCTGCTCGTTGCCCGGCGAGTTGGACTGCGGCCAGCTGGCGACCATCATGTCGAAGTCCCGCGAGCGCAGGCGGTTGATGTACTGGGAGATGTCCACCACGCGGATCTGCATGTCGATGCCCAGTTCGGCGAGGTTGCGCTTGTAGGGCAGCAGCACGCGCAGGAAGTCGGCCTGCACCAGCATGAATTCGAAGCTCAGCGGCTTGCCGTCGGGGCCGACCATGCGGTCGTCGACGATCTTGTAGCCGGCCTCCAGCAGCAGCTTGTAGGCCTTGCGCTTCTGCTCGCGGATGATGCCGCTGCCGTCGCTGACCGGCGGCTCGTAGACTTTGTCGAAGACCTGCGGCGGCAACTTGCCGCGCAGCGGTTCGAGGATCGCCAGCTCCTGCGCGTCGGGCAGCTCGTGGGCGGCCATCTCGGAGTTCTCGAAGTAGCTGCGGTCGCGCTTGTAGGAGCCGAAGAACAGCTGCTTGTTGGTCCACTCGAAGTCGAACAGCAGGCTGATGGCCTCGCGCACCCGCACGTCCTGGAACACCGGGCGGCGGATGTTGAAGGCGAAGCCCTGCATGCCCCAGGGGTTGTCGTTGTGCAGCTCCTGGCGGACGATGCGGCCGTCGCGTATCGCCGGCGAGTCGTAGGCGGTGGCCCAGTTCTTCGCGATGCGCTCCTCGTTGAAGTCGAACTGCCCGGCCTTGAAGGCTTCCAGGGCCACGGTCAGGTCGCGGTAGGAGTCCACCACCACGGCGTCGAAGTTGTTGAAGCCGCGGTTCACCGGCAGGTCTTTGGCCCAGTAGTCCTTGACCCGCTCGTAGCGGATCGAGCGGCCCGGGTCGACCTTGGCGACGCGGTAGGGGCCGCTGCCCAGCGGCGGCTCCAGGCTGGTCTTGGCGAAGTCGCGGCTGGCCCACCAGTGCTTGGGCAGGATCTGCAGCTGGCCGAGGATCAGCGGCAGCTCGCGGTTGCCCGGGCGCTTGAAGTCGAAGCGCACGCGCAGCTTGTCCTCGGCCACCACCTTGTCGACGTCCGCGTAGTAGTTGCGGTACATCGGGTCGCCCTGCTTGATCAGCGTCTCGAAGGTGAAGACCACGTCGTCGGCGGTGACCGGGGTGCCGTCGTTGAAGCGCGCCTGGGGGCGCAGGTAGAAGCGCACGAAGCGCTGCTCGGGGTCCTTCTCGATCTTCTCGGCGAGCAGGCCGTATTCGGTGAAGGGCTCGTCGAGGGAGTGGAAGGTCAGGGTGTCGTAGATGAGGCTGATCTGCGAGGCCGGGTTGCCCTTGGGGATGAACGGGTTGAGGCTGTCGAAGCCGCCGGTGTCGGAGAGCCGCAGGGTGCCGCCCTTGGGGGCGTCGGGGTTGACGAAGTTGAAGTGGCGGTAGCCGGCCGGGTATTTCGGCGCCTCGTCGTAGAGGGTGATGGCATGTTGCGGCGCGGCCTGCAGGCCGGCGCCCAGGCCGAGCAGGCCGAGCAGGAGGAGGGCGCGGAGCTTCATCGACGGCGCTCCGCCGCCGATCCGGTGGTGGGCGCGGGTGCGGGGCGAGGGGCGCTGGTCGGCATTCTGGGCATGGTCTGCTCGTAGGTGCGTTCGGGCTGGCATCGTTTGTACTGGTTGGGGCCCGTCCCGTGCAAGGGGCGGCAGCGGACGCGCGGCAAGGCGGGCGACGGCGCGCCGGCGTTTGCACGGGCGTCCCGAGAGGGCCACGGTAACAGCTTGTATTGCGGGGAAAAAGCTCGGGCCGGATGCTTAGGCCGTGCTTTCGGGGAAAAAGTTGCCGGGGGCGGGGAGCGCCGGCGGGGTTTCAGTGCCACCGCGGGGTTTGCTGCAACGGATCGGCAATCGCGGACGGAGTCCGCTCCTACATCACCGGTTGGCAACGATTCTCGTAGGAGCGAGCTTGCTCGCGAACAAACGCGGTGCCATGCGGTTCGCGAGCAAGAACTAGGCGTCCCCCTCGATCCTACGAAGAGCATCGCAAGGGGCGTAGGGCGTATAACCGTTCGCGGTTATACGCCGCTACACCGCGCCTGCCGCCAACGCCATGGCTGGGCCGGACGGGAAATCAACGGCTCGCGGTATCGAGATAAAGCGTCAGCGTCTGCCCCGGCTTGAGCGCATGGGCGCTGCTGCGCGGGTTCCAGCGCTTGATGTGCTGCATCTCGACGTTGAAGCGCTTGGCGATCAGGTACATGGAATCGCCCTGCTTGACCTTGTAGTAGGTCGCCGCTTCCTGCTGTTGCTGCTTGGCCTTGCCGCTGGCGCCGCTGCGCGATGCCAGCTGGGTGGCGCCTTGCAGCTTGAGCACCTGGCCGGGCTTGACGCCGTGGCTGTCCAGGCCGTTCCAGCGCTTCAGGTCGTCGACGCCGACGCCGGTGGCGCGGGCGATCTGCCAGAGGTTGTCGCCGCTCTTGACCTTGTAGCTGCGGGTGGCGTTGGCCAGGCTGGGCGCCTTGGTCGCGCCGGCCTTGGCCACCTGGCGCGCGGGCTCCAGTTCCGGCATGCGGCTGCCCTTGGCCGGGATCAGCAGCGCCTGGCCGTTGCGCACGCGGTTGGAGCTCAGGCGGTTGCTGCTCTTGAGCTCGGCCACGCTGATGCCGTGCTTGGCCGCGATGCTGCGCAGGCTGTCGCCGCGGCGCACCTTGTACTGCTTCCAGCTCACCAGGTCCTGGGGCTGCAGGGAGGCGAGGCCGGCCTTGAGCCGTTCTACCTTCTCCTTGGGCACCAGCAGCTGCTGCGGGCCGTCCATGGTGATGCGGCGCTTGAAGGCCGGGTTGAGCAGGTACAGCTCGTCCTCGTCGAGTTCGGCCAGCGCCGCGACGCGCGACAGGTCCAGGCCGGGCTTGACCTTCACCGCGGCGAAGTAGGATTCGTTGGCGATGGGGTTGAGGTTGATGCCGTAGGCTTCCGGCGACATCACCAACTGCGACAGGGCCAGCAGCTTGGGCACGTAGTCCTGGGTTTCCTGGGGCAGCGGCAGGTTCCAGTAGTCGGTCGGCAGGCCGAGCTTCTGGTTGCGCTCGATGGCGCGGCTGACGGTGCCTTCGCCGGCGTTGTAGGCGGCCAGGGCGAGCAGCCAGTCACCGTTGAACATGTCGTGCAGGCGGTTCAGGTAGGTCAGCGCCGCGTTGGTCGAGGCCTTGATGTCGCGGCGGCCGTCGTACCAGCTGGTCTGGCGCAGGTTGAAATGGGTGCCGGTGGTGGGGATGAACTGCCACAGGCCCACCGCCTGGGCGCGGGACACGGCCAGGGGGTTGTAGGCGCTCTCGATCATCGGCAGCAGCGCCAGTTCCAGCGGCATCTGCCGCTCTTCCAGGCGCTCCACCACGTAGTGCATGTAGGGGCTGCCGCGCTCGGAGGCCTGCTCGATGAAGGCCTGGTTGCTGACGAACCACAGGCGCTGGCGTTCGATGCGCGGGTTGGTGTCGGTGGCGTCGGCCTGTAGCTGGAAGCCGTGGCGCATGCGCTGCCAGATGTCGCTGTCGGCGTAGGCCGGGTTGAACTGTACGTCCACCGCGCGGCTGGCGGGGCGATAGGTCAGGGTGTCCTGGTCGGTGCCGCTGTGCTGGCTGGTCTGGCAGCCGGCGAGGGCGCCGGCGCCGAGCAGGACGGAGACTCGTATGGCACGAGCCAATGCGTCTAGATCGCTGGTCTTACTGGTCTTTGGCGGCATTGGCGGATGACTTTGTCCAGGGTAAAAATTTCGGGGATTCTAGAAACCGCGCCGGACGTGGTCAAGATTTCGCCAGACCTCAGAATTTATCTTTCCATTGCCGAATGACCGCAAAAACCTCTGCGGGGCTGGCTGTCGGCCCGCCGTTCCGCTCGTCGGCGGCTTTTTTCACGCTGTTTTCCGAGGTGCGCAAAAAAGGATTGGTGGCCCGTTCCAGGGCGATGCTGGAGGGCAGGCTGATGCGGCCCCGCTCGCGCCAGGCGCTGACCTCGTCGAAGCGCGCGGCCAGCTCGGCGTTGCCGGGCTCCACCGCGCGGGCGAAGCGCAGGTTGCTCAGGGTGTATTCGTGGGCGCAGTACACGCCGGTGGCGCCCGGCAGCGCGGCGAGGCGGCCCAGGGAGGCGTGCATCTGCGCCGGGGTGCCCTCGAACAGGCGGCCGCAGCCGCCGGCGAACAGGGTGTCGCCGCAGAACAGCAGGGGCGCGTCGGCGTCCGCATGGTAATAGGCGATGTGCCCGAGGGTGTGGCCGGGCACCTCGATGACCTCGAAGCCCAGGCCCAGCACCTCGACGCGCTCGCCGTCGCGCAGCGCCAGGTCGATGGCCGGGATGCGCTCGCCGGCCGGGCCCAGCACGCGGGCGCCGCTGGCCTGCTTCAGGCGCGCCACGCCGCCGACGTGGTCCTGGTGGTGGTGGGTGACCAGGATGTCGGTCAGGCGCCAATCCGGGTGCGCGGCCAGCCAGGCCTCCACCGGCGCGGCGTCGCCCGGGTCGACCACCGCGCAGGTCCGGGTGGTCACATCCTGCAACAGCCAGATGTAGTTGTCGGAAAAGGCGGGCAGCGCGTCGATCTGTATCATGGCCGGATGTCGCTAAGCGGAATAGGTTGGCGCATAGTAGTGCGAATGTGCCGTCCTGTGTTCGCCGAACGGCGTCGACCGCCCTCCCGGCGGCGACGGCCAACCTGTTTCAGGGGGTGGTGAGAATGGAACGAGAACCCTTCGCCCAGGCCGATGCCGACTGGCTGGAGCTGATCGCCGAGGCGCGCGACTGGTTCGCCGGGCCGCTGGGCGCCATGATGCTGGCCGAGGAGCAGCGCCTGCTCTGCGACGAGTTGCAGCGCTACTTCGGCGGCTACCTGGTGCACTACGGCCCGCACGCCGAACTGCCGGAGAGCACCGGCAACATCCAGCGCGGCGTGCGCCTGGGGCCGCCGCTGCCGGGGGTGGAGATCGCCTGCGACGAATGCGCCTGGCCGCTGGGCGAGCACGCCGCCGACGTGGTGCTGCTGCAGCACGGCCTGGACTTCTGCCTGTCGCCGCACCGCCTGCTGCGCGAAGCCGCGCGCAGCGTGCGCCCCGGCGGGCACCTGCTGGTGATCGGCGTCAACCCGCGCAGCGCCTGGGGCCTGCGGCATTATTTCGCTTCCGACGGCCTGGGCCGGGCGCGCTGCATTTCCCCCGGGCGCGTCTGCGACTGGCTCAACCTGCTGGGCTTCGCGCTGGAGAAACGCCGCTTCGGGTGCTATCGTCCGCCGCTTGCCTCGGCTGTCTGGCAGGCGCGCCTGGCGCGCATGGAAGGCTGGGGCGCGGGCCTCAAGGGCACCGGCGCCGGCTTCTACCTGCTGGTGGCGCGCAAGCTGGTGGTCGGCCTGCGGCCGTTGCGCCAGGCCCGCCGCGAGGCCCGCGGCCAACTGGTGCCGCTGCCGGTGGCCAAGGTCAGCCGGCGCGATTCGGAAATCTAGCGACGGCCTTCGCCAGTCCCTCGTGCCACCATCCCGGGGCGGGACGCCGCGGGCCGTACTGAAGGTGATATGAGCGAAGAAGAGAAGGTCGTCATCTATACCGACGGCGCCTGCAAGGGCAACCCCGGCCGCGGTGGCTGGGGCGCGGTGCTGTTCTACAAGGGCGCCGAGCGCGAACTCTGGGGCGGCGAGCCGGAGACCACCAACAACCGCATGGAGCTGACGGCGGCCATCATGGCCCTGGCGGCGCTGAAGCGGTCCTGCGAGATCCGCCTGGTCACCGACTCCGAGTACGTGATGAAAGGCATCAAGGAATGGCTGCCGAACTGGAAGAAGCGCGGCTGGAAGACCGCCGCCAAGCAGCCGGTGAAGAATGCCGACCTGTGGCAGGCGCTGGACGAGCAGGTCAACCGGCATAATGTCGAGTGGCAGTGGGTGCGCGGCCACACCGGGCACCCCGGCAACGAGCGCGCCGACATGCTCGCCAACCGCGGCGTCGCCGAACTGCCGCGCTGAATAATGCAACGGGCGCCCGTGGGCGCCCTCCATGGTCAAAGCAACAAGGTCCTGAAATGCGCAGCGTCGTACTGGATACCGAAACCACCGGCATGCCGGTCACCGATGGCCACCGGATCATCGAGATCGGCTGCGTCGAGCTGGAAGGCCGCCGCCTCACCGGCCGCCACTTCCACGTCTACCTGCAGCCCGATCGCGAGATCGACGAAGGCGCCATCGCCGTCCACGGCATCACCAACGAATACGTCAAGGACAAGCCGCGCTTCCGCGAGGTGGCCGACGAGTTCTTCGAGTTCATCCACGGCGCCCAGTTGATCATCCACAACGCGGCGTTCGACATCGGCTTCATCAACAACGAGTTCGCCCTGCTGGGGCAGAGCGAGCGCGCCGAGGTCAGCGACTACTGCTCGGTGCTCGACACCCTGATGATGGCCCGCGAGCGCCACCCGGGGCAGCGCAACAACCTCGACGCCCTGTGCAAGCGCTACGGCGTCGACAACTCCGGCCGCGACCTGCACGGCGCACTGCTCGACGCCGAGATTCTCGCCGACGTCTACCTGGCGATGACCGGTGGCCAGACCAGCCTGTCGCTGGCCGGCCATGGCGCCGAGGGCGACGGCAGCGGCCGCCCGCAGCCCAGCGCGATCCGCCGCCTGGCGGCCGGCCGCGCGCTGACCCGGGTGATCCGCGCCAGCGACGAGGAACTGGCGGCCCACGCCGTGCGCCTCGCCGCGGTGGAAAAATCCACCGGCGGCCCGTCGCTGTGGGCGCAACTGGAAGCCCCCGCCGCACAGGAATAACCGACAGGCGTAGGGCGTATAACCGTTCGCGGTTATACGCCGTTTCACCCTTGGCCTCAGGCCACTGCGGATACGAACTCGGAGCGCCTGTCCGGGCCACTCCGATCCTGGCCGTGAAGCCGGGCATGGGCTCGGGCCTATCGGCGTACAACCGCGAACGGTTGTACGCCCTACGGCTCCGCCCAGCCTCTCGTGCGCTCCACCGCCTTCTTCCAGCCCGCATACAGCCGCTCCCGCTCGGCCGCCTCGCAGTTGGGCTGGAACACCCGCTCGATCACCGCCTTGCCCTTCAGTTCGTCCAGGCCCTGCCAGAAGCCGCTGGCCAGTCCCGCCAGCACGGCGGCGCCCAGCGCCGTGGTCTCGCGCATCTGCGGGCGTTCCACCGGCGTGCCGAGGATGTCGGCCTGGAACTGCATGAGGAAGTTGTTGGCCACCGCGCCGCCGTCCACGCGCAGGGCGCGCAAGGGCTCGCCGGCGTCCTGCTGCATGGCGTCGAGCACGTCGCGGGTCTGGTAGGCGATGGATTCCAGGGTGGCGCGGATCAGGTGGTCGGCCTTCACCCCGCGGGTCAGGCCGAACAGCGCGCCGCGGGCGTACGGGTCCCAGTAGGGCGCGCCCAGGCCGGTGAAGGCCGGCACCAGGTAGACGCCGTTGCTGTCCTTGACCTTGCTGGCGAAGTACTCGGAGTCGTGGGCGTCGTTGATCACCTTCAGCTCGTCGCGCAGCCACTGCACCGTGGAGCCGCCGTTGAACACCGCGCCTTCCAGGGCGTACTGCGGCTCGCCGCGGGGCCCGCAGGCGATGGTGGTGAGCAGGCCGTGGGTGGACTTCACCGCCTTGGCGCCGGTGTGCATCAGCAGGAAGCAGCCGGTGCCGTAGGTGTTCTTCGCCTGGCCGGGCTCCACGCAGAGCTGGCCGAACAGCGCGGCCTGCTGGTCGCCGGCGATCCCGGCGATGGGTGTGCGGTGCACGCCCAGGCCGCCGACCCGCGCCTGGCCGAACACCCCGGAGGAGGCCTGGACCTTCGGCAGCATGGCGCGGGGAATGTCCAGGGCCGCCAGCAGGCGATCGTCCCAGTCGAGCTTGTGGATGTCGAACAGCAGCGTGCGTGAGGCGTTGGTGTAGTCGGTGACGTGCACCTCGCCCTCGGTGAGCTTCCACACCAGCCAGCTGTCCACGGTGCCGAACAGCAGCTCGCCGCGGCGGGCGCGCTCGCGGGCGCCGTCGACGTTGTCGAGAATCCATTTCAGCTTGGTGCCGGAGAAATAGGGGTCGATGACCAGCCCGGTGGTGTCACGGATGTAGGGCTCCAGGCCGTCGGCGCGCAATTGCTCGCAGATGCCCGCGCTGCGCCGGCATTGCCAGACGATGGCGTTGTGGATCGGCCGACCCGTGGCCTTGTCCCACACCACCGTGGTCTCGCGCTGGTTGGTGATGCCGATGGCCGCCACCTCGCCGAAGCCGATGCTGGCCTGGGCCAGGGCCTCGACCAGGGTCGAACTCTGGGTGGCCCAGATTTCCATGGGGTCGTGCTCGACCCAGCCGGCCTGGGGGTAGATCTGCGCGAATTCGCGCTGGGCCACGCTGACCACGTTGGCGTCGCGGTCGAAGATGATGGCGCGGGAACTGGTGGTGCCCTGGTCGAGGGCGACGATGTATTTCTTGTTCTGGCTGTCGGTCATGACGTTGGCCTTGTGCTGCATCCGGCAGAGCCCGGGTCGTCTGCGACCTTAGGCCATTCCGCGCGCCGGGTGAAGGGCCGCGCGCAGGCGGATTCGGCCGGCGACCCTTGCTATGCTTGGGCATCGTTCACGGACAGACCCCGGACCGCCATGACCCCCGCCATCGACCTGCTGAAGAAGGCCCGCGCCGAGCACCGCGTGCTGAGCTACGAACACGATCCCAAGGCGCCGTCCTACGGCCTGGAGGCCGCCGAGAAGCTCGGCCTGGAGCCGGCGCGGGTGTTCAAGACGCTGCTCGCCGCCACCGAGAAGGGCGAACTACTGGTGGCCGTGGTACCGGTGGCCGGCAGCCTCGACCTGAAGGCCCTGGCCCACGCCGCCGGGGCGAAGAAGGCCGACATGGCCGAGCCCAGCGCCGCGCAGCGCGCCACCGGCTACCTGGTCGGCGGCATCAGCCCGCTGGGGCAGAAGAAGCGCCTGCGCACCTTCATCGACGAGTCCGCCCGGCAGTTCCCGAGCATCCACGTCAGCGCCGGACGCCGCGGCCTGGAGGTGGAGCTGAGCGCCGAGACCCTGGCCGGGCTGACCTCGGCCAGTTTCGCCGCCATCGGCCGGGCCTGAGGGCGCGACTGTGCCGATGCGAAAGTCGCACACTGTATAGCAGCGCCGAACGCGCGGGACGGCATGCTGGAGCCCCACTCAGAGGAGAACGCCATGCAGCTCGAATTCCACCAGGTCGATGCCTTCACCCACCGTCCGTTCGCCGGCAACCCGGCCATGGTCTATCGCCTGGACGCCTGGCTGGCCGACGAGCTGATGCAGAACATCGCCGCCGAGCACAACCTGTCGGAGACCGCCTTCCTGGTCCGCGAGGCCGATGGTTGGCGCATCCGCTGGTTCACCCCGGCCGCCGAGGTGCCGCTGTGCGGGCACGCCACCCTGGCCAGCGCCCATGTGCTGTTCGAAGTGTTCGGCGAGCCGGGCGAGCGCCTGGAGCTGAACTCGCTGTCCGGCCCGCTGCGGGTGTACCGCGAGGACCAGCGCCTGGCCCTGGACTTCCCGGCGCAGCCGCCGCGCGAGGCGGGCAGCACCGTGGAGCTGGAGCAGGCCCTGGGCCTGCCGGTGGTCGACGCGCTCGCCACCACGGCGCACCTGATGGTGCTGCTGGAGTCGGAGGAGGCGGTGCGCGCCTGCACGCCGGACTTCGTCGCCCTGGCGAAGCTGCCGTACCTGGGCGTGATCGTCACCGCGCGCGGGGAGGGCGACCACGACTTCGTCTCGCGCTTCTTCGCCCCGGCCATCGGCATCAACGAAGACCCGGTCACCGGCGCCGCCCACTGCTGCCTGATCCCCTACTGGTCGCAGCGCCTGAGCAAGCTGCAGTTGCGCGCCTTGCAGTGCTCGGCCCGTGGCGGCGAGCTCTGGTGCCGGCTGGAAGGCGACCGCGTGCGCATCGCCGGCCAGGCGCGGCTGGTGGCGAGTGGGCGGTTGGTGATCTGACGGTGGGCTTGGCGTAGGGCGGATAACGCTCCGCGTTATCCGCCGTTTGGCCTTGGCTCCAGGCGGTTCCGGGGTTGACCTGGGTGTTGGCTGGGGCTTGGGTGTGGCGGCGTATAACCGCGAACGGTTATACGCCCTACGTTTCCGGCGGTAATTCGATGATGAAACGTGTCCAGCCGTCTGCCGATTCGGCGCGGATGCGGCCGCCGTGGGCCTGGACGATGGAGCGGCAGATCGCCAGGCCGAGGCCGGCGTGTACGCCCTGGCCCTCGCGCTGGGCCGCCTCGCGGTGGTGAAAGCGGTCGAACAGCCTTGGCAACTGCTCGGTGGGGATCGCCGGGCCCTGGTTCTCCACGCTGATCTGGCCGGGCTGCAGGCGCACGCGGATGGCGCCGCCCGCGGGGGTGAAGCGCAGGGCGTTGTCCAGCAGGTTGGCCAGCGTCCGGCGCAGCATGCCGCGGTCGCCGCGTACCTGCGCCTGGCCCTCACGCGCCAGATGGACGCCCTGGTCCTCGGCCAGCGGCGCGTAGAACTCCAGCAGGGCATCCACTTCCGCAGCCAGGTCCAGGCTGTCGCGCCCGGGGGCCAGCAGGCCGTGGTCGGCCTTGGCCAGCAACAGCATGTCGTTGACCATGGCGGTCAGCCGCTGCAGCTCCTCCAGGTTGCCGTGCAGCGCCTCGCGGTAGTCGTCCTCGCCGCGCGGGCGCGACAGCACCACCTGGGTTTGTGTCAGCAACGCGGTGAGCGGCGTGCGCAGCTCGTGGGCGATGTCCGCGGAGAACGCCGACAGGCGCTGGAAGGCTTCCTCCAGGCGCGCAAGCATGGCGTTCAGCTCGCTGGCCAGGCCGCGCAGTTCCGCGGGCAGGCGGCTGGCGTCCAGGCGGGTGGTCAGCGACTGCGCCGAGACCTGCGCCGCCACCTCGCGCATGCGCCGCAGCGGACGCAGGCTGGCGCGGGTGGCCCAGGCGCCGAGCAGGGCGGTGGCCAGGGCGGAGAGGCCCATGGCCAGCCAGATGAGCTGTTGCATGCGGCCGAGGAAGTGCTGGTGGTGGGTGATGTCCAGCACCAGGGTCAGCTGGCGCCCGGCGGGCTCGGCCGGGTCCAGCGGCACGCGCATCTCGCGGTAGGCGGGCGGCTCGCCCATGCCTTCCATGCCGCTGCTCATGCGCGGCGGCTCGTCCAGCCAGCGCTGGCCGTCGGCGCCCTCCAGGCGCAGGCCCAGGTCCGGGTGGCGCGTCAGTTCGTGCTCCAGCGTTCCGCGTTGTGTGGTCAGGCCGGCGGGATCGCGCACCGGGCCGAGCAGTTCGCGGAAGAAGGGCAGGCGGCCGGCCATCACCTGGCGGTCCAGCTCGACGAAGTGCGCCTCGCTGGCACGGCTGAACACCACCCCGGCGATCAGCGACACGGCCGCGGTGCAGGCGGCGAACAGCAGGCTCAGGCGGACGCCCAGCGAAACCCGCGCGGCGGCGCTCACGGCGCGCGCTCTTCGAGCACGTAGCCCATGCCGCGCACGGTGTGGATCAGGCGCTGCGGGAAGTCGTCGTCGACCTTGGCGCGCAGGCGGCGGATGGCCACCTCGATGACGTTGGTGTCGCTGTCGAAGTTCATGTCCCACACCTGGGAGGCGATCAGCGACTTGGGCAGCACCTCGCCGCGGCGGCGCAGCAGCAGCTCCAGCAGGGCGAACTCCTTGGCGGTCAGCTCGATGCGCCGGCCGCCGCGCTGCACCCGGCGGCGCAGCAGGTCCAGCTCCAGGTCGGCCAGTTGCAGCACGGTCTCCTGCAACTGCTGGCCGCCGCGGCGCAGCAGGGTGCGCACGCGGGCCAGCAGCTCGACGAAGGCGAAGGGCTTGACCAGGTAGTCGTCGGCGCCCTGTTCCAGGCCGCGCACGCGGTCCTCCACCGCGTCGCGCGCGGTGAGGAACAGCACCGGCAGGGCCAGGCCAGCCTGGCGCACGGCCTGGAGGATCTGCCAGCCGTCGCGGCCGGGCAGCATGACGTCGAGGATCGCCAGGTCGTAGCCGCCGGACAGCGCCAGCTGTTCGCCCTCGGCGCCGTCGCCGCAGAGGTCCACGGCATAGCCGGCCTCGCTCAGGCCCTGGCGCAGGTACTGGCCGATGCGGGGTTCGTCTTCGACGATCAGCAGTTTCAAGGTGGATGGCCTCCGTGGCGGAATGCCGGTCATTGTATCCAGCGCTGCCGGTGGCGCCGCCAAGCTGACACAACTGTAATCTTCCCGACAGCCAACCGGCAGGTGGTCGGCGGCAACATTGGAGGCAGTCATCTGCAAGAGGTCCGCGTCATGCGTACACGCCAGCTTTTCAACGCCGCCATCCTCGGCCTCGCCGCCGCCTTCGCCCTGCCGGCCCTGGCCGACGCCGGCCACGGCCATGGGTACGACTTCGGCAAGCCGGCCGCGGCCGCCCAGGCCACCCGCAGCGTAGAGGTCACCCTGGGCGAGATGTACTTCGAGCCCAAGTCGCTGCAGGTGAAGGCTGGCGAGACGGTGCGCTTCGTCATCCACAACAAGGGCAGCCTGCTGCACGAATTCAACCTCGGCAACGCCGCCCTGCACGCCGAGCACCAGAAGGAAATGCAGCAGATGCAGGCGATGGGCATGCTCACACCCACCGGCATGAGCCACGGCATGGCCGGCATGGACCATTCGAAGATGATGAAGCACGACGACCCCAACAGCGTGCTGGTGGAGCCGGGCAAGACCGCCGAGCTGACCTGGACCTTCACCAGGGCCACCGTGCTGGAATTCGCCTGCAACATCCCCGGCCACTACCAGGCCGGCATGGTTGGTCGCCTGACCGTCGAGCCCTGAGCGACGGCCTTGCCGACGCAATCGCGGATTACAGGTAGGCTCGGAGGTGGGCGAGCAAGCCGCGCCGGGATGCTCTTCGTAGGAGCGAGCTTGCTCGCGAACAGACTCCGCTGCGGGGCTCATTCGCGAGCAAGCTCGCTCCTACGGAAAGCCGTGCTCGCCTGTGACGTAGGAGCAACTATCTATTGGCTTTCCGCGTTCGCGGGAATGACGGGGTATGAGGATGGTGCCTGGCCTCGACGCCGCTCAGGACAGCCCCCTCTCCCGCTTGCGGGAGAGGGTTGGGGAAAGGGCGCTCTCAAGCCCAGGTTCGTAGGGCATCGGTGCCCCGGCCAGCGGCGTATAACCGCGAACGGTTATACGCCCTACGTGCAGGAGGGCTCCGTCCGCGATTCGCTCCGAGGCCGCCAGCCGTCACGAAGGCCTCCCGCGCCTGCTGAAACCACCGGGGCATTTGTATACACTTGCCCGGCCCGCCACCCCGGCGGGCGCCGACACGATTTCCGCAGGTCCATTCCATGCAGCATCCCGCCGAACACTCGCCGCTGGGCAAATCCAGCGAATACGTCTCCACCTACGCGCCCGGGCTGCTGTTCCCCATCAGCCGCGCTACCAAGTGGGCCGAGTTGGGCCTGGACGGCGCCAACCTGCCGTACCGCGGCGTGGACATCTGGAACTGCTACGAACTGTCCTGGCTGACCCCCGGCGGCAAGCCGGTGGTGGCCATCGGCGAATTCGCCATCCCGGCGCAGTCGCCGAACATCATCGAGTCGAAGTCCTTCAAGCTCTACCTCAACTCGCTGAACCAGAGCCCGTTCGACAGCCGCGAGGCGCTGCGGGCGGTGCTGGAGCGCGACCTGTCCGCCGCCGCCGGCGCGCCGGTGGGCGTGCGCCTGCGCAGCCTGGACGAAGTGGCCGAGGAGGGCGTAGCGAAGCTGCCTGGCCGCTGCATCGACGACCTCGACATCGCCGTGGACAGCTACGACCACCCGCGCCCGGAACTGCTGCGTTGCGACGACGCCCGACGGGTGGACGAGGTGCTCTACAGCCACCTGCTGAAATCCAACTGCCCGGTCACCGGCCAGCCGGACTGGGGCACCCTGGTGGTGGACTACGCCGGCCCAGCGCTCGACCCCGCGAGCCTGCTGGCCTACGTGGTTTCCTTCCGCCAGCATCAGGATTTCCACGAGCAGTGCGTGGAGCGCATCTACCTCGACCTGCAGCGTCTGCTGCAGCCCAGCCGACTGACCGTTTATGCGCGCTATGTGCGTCGCGGGGGGTTGGATATCAACCCCTACCGCAGCAGCATGGATATCGCGCCGGACAATCGTCGGTTGGTGCGGCAGTAACGATACGGCTTCATCGCGGGCGGAGATTCCGGCGCGATTCGCGGATGAGATCCGCTTCTACGCTGCGCCACCCACGCCATTCCCCTGTAGGAGCGCGCCCTGCGCGCGATATCGCGGACGGAGTCCGCTCCTACGGTTTCAGGGAAGCACGGTCGTAGGAGCGGACTCCGTCCGCGATTGACCTCCGGCCGCGCGATCGTAATCCTCTCTCGTCATTCCCGCCGAATGCCTTTCCCGATACTGAATGGCATTCTGATTCTACGCCTTGCGGCCACCGCCCTGGGGAAAGAGCGCGCGGCCAATGAAGCTGGCGGTGTCGCGCAAACTGCTGCCGATGCTTTCCAGCTCATCGCGGCGGTGCTGGGCGCTGATGCCGATGGCAGAAATGATGAAGCGTGGCTGCCGGTCGCGGTCGGTGACCGCGCTGGCGACCATGCTCACGCCGCGGTACAGGTGGTCCTGGTCCATGGCCCAGCCGCGTTCCAGGGCTTCGTGGGCGTCGGCCTGGTACTGCTCGAAGGCCGGCGGGTTCTCCCAGCGCACCCGCGACAGGCGCCGGCGCAGTTCGTCCTCCGGCAGTTGGCGCAGGCCGGCGATGCAGCGCCCGGCGGCGCCCACCAGTTCCGGCAGGCGCGTGCCCATGGCCACGTTGACGTGGGCGATCTGCGGCTCGGAGCGGGCGATCACGCGGATGTGCGCGTCGTCCGTGACTTGCCAGAGGGCGACGAGTATCCGGTGGGCCAGGCTCAGGCGCTCCAGTTCCGGCTGGATCAGGTCGGCGTAGCTGCGGCCGATGAAGCTCACCGCCAGTTCCGACAGGCCCAGGCCCAGTTGGTAGGTCTTGGTCTCGTTGTCGAACGACGCCAGCTGTTCGTTGTGCAGCGTGCGCAGGATGTTGAAGGCGCTGCTCGGGCTGATGCCGGTGGCGCGGGCGATGGCGGCCACGCCTTCGGGGGCTTCGGCGTGGGCCAGGTGGCGGAGGATCTGAATGGCGTTCACCACGGCCCCTACATCCTTGGTGCTGGCGCTCTTGGTACTGGCTTCCGGTGCGGTTTCTTTGTTTTTCATATTCAGTATTCGGGTTGACATTCAGCGGGGTGAATATATGCTGGCTTCACGGAGCGCACAACCGCTGCCCTGAAGTCGCCGGTTGGTGCGTCCACGTCGTTGCACTTTGCAGCAAAGGTCGAACAAGAATAAAGGAGGACCTACGTGGCAGATCTCCCCGAGTGCGTCGTTCCGGGCCCCGAAGCCCAGTACCTCGCCTTCCTGGCCCAGGGCCGCTTCATGCTGCAGCGCAGCCGTTCCACCGGGCGCTACGTCTTCTACCCGCGCAACCTGGTGCCGGGCAGTGGCGAGACGGACCTGGAATGGGTGCCGGCCAGCGGCCTGGGCACCCTCTATGCGATCACCGTGAACCGCGCCCGTGGCGGCGACTACAACGTCGCCCTGGTCGATCTGGACGAGGGCGTGCGCATGATGTCGCGCATCGAGGGCCACCTCGAACTGCCCATCGGCACCCGCCTGAAGGCGCGCATCGTCGAGCAGGAAGGCACCCCCGTGGTGGTGTTCGACGCGCTTGCGGAGGTGCAGCCATGAGCCAGGTCCTGCGCGGCAAGACCGCCATCGTCGGCATCGGCAGCGCCGGCATCGGCGAGGCCCCCGGCCACAGCGCCATCGAACTGCTCGGCCAGGCCTCGGTGAAGGCCATCGCCGACGCCGGGCTGAAGCTGTCCGACATCGATGCGGTGTTCGCCGCCACCAGTTCCCATGCCTTCCCGACGCTGTCGGTCTGCGAATACCTGGGCATCCGCCCGAAGTTCGTCGACGGCACCAATATCGGCGGCTCCAGCTTCGAACTGCACCTGCTGCAGGCCACCCTGGCCCTGGAGGCCGGGCTGTGCGACGCGGCGCTGATCTGCTACGGCTCCAACCAGCGCACCGCCGGCGGCAAGCTGGTGTCGATGAGCGAGCCGCAGTGGCACGAGACGCCTTACAAGCCGCGCCACCCGATCACCGCCTACGCCCTGGCTGCCAGTCGCCATATGCACCAGTACGGCTCCACCCGCGCGCAGCTGGCGGAGGTGGCGGTGGCCGCGCGGGGCTGGGCCAACCTCAACCCCGAGGCCTTCGCCCGCGGCCCGCTGACCGTCGAAGAGGTGCTCGCCGCGCGCATGGTCAGCGACCCGCTGAGCAAGGCCGACTGTTGCCTGGTCACCGACGGCGGCGGCGCCTGCGTGCTGGTGCGCGCCGAGCGTGCCCGCGACCTGCCGAACGCGCCGGTGTACTTCCTCGGCGCCGCCGGTGCGCAGTGGCACCGCTCCATCGTGGCGATGCCCGACCTCACCGTTACCGCCGCCAGTGAAAGCGGCCCGCGCGCCATGCAGATGGCCGGGGTGACGCACGCCGACATCGACCTGGTGATGCTCTACGACGCCTTCACCATCAACACCCTGCTGTTCCTCGAAGACCTCGGCTTCTGCCCGAAGGGCGAGGGCGGGCGCTTCGTCGAGGGCGGGCGCATCGCCCCCGGCGGCGAGCTGGCGGTGAATACCAACGGCGGCGGGCTGTCCTGCGTGCATCCGGGCATGTACGGCATGTTCCTGATCATCGAGGCGGTGACGCAGTTGCGCCGCCAGGCCGGCGAGCGCCAGTTGCGCAAGGCCGACGTCGCCCTGCTGCACGGCAACGGCGGCACCCTGTCCAGCCAGGTCACGGCCCTGCTCGGCACCCAGTCGGTGCTCTGAAACCCCCGGGTTCTGCGCCCCAGCGGTGGCCGCTTCGGCGGCCCGCCGTGGACGCGCTCGCCCTCGCGCCGGGACGGTCGGTCCGGCAACCGTCAACAGTTCAGGTGGAAAGCCATGTCAGTGAGTCACTTGCAACACCCTGGCAACGCCTCGTGCTTCGCCAGCCTCACGCCCCTGCTGCAACCGCGTTCCGTGGCCGTGGTCGGCGCCTCCAGCGACCCGCACCGCATCGGTGGCCGGCCCATCGCCTACATGCTGCGCAACGGCTTCGGCGGCCGCATCCTGCCGGTGAACCCCAACCGCAGCGAAATCCAGGGCCTGCCGGCCTTCGCCAGCGTCGAGGCGCTGCCCGAGGCGCCCGACGTGGCCATAGTCGCGCTGCCGGCGCCGCAGGTGCTGGAGACCATCCAGGCCCTGGGCCGCAAGGGCGCGCGCAGCGCCATCGTGTTCTCCTCCGGCTTCAGCGAGGTGGGCGGCGAGGGCGTGCTGATGCAGGACGCCATGGTCGAGGTCGCCCGCGCGGCGAACATGCGCCTGCTGGGCCCCAACGCCCTGGGCGTGTTCAACGCCAACCTGGGCTACTACGCCTTCTTCTCCACCAGCCTGGAGCGCGGCATTCCGCTGGCCGGGCGCGTCGGCATCGCCACCCAGTCCGGTGCCTACGGCGCGCACCTGCTGGGCCTGGCGCGGCAGCGCGGGCTGGGCACGCCGATCTGCGTAGCCACCGGCAACGAGGCCGACGTCACCCTGGGCGATGCCATCGGCTGGCTGGTGGAGTCGCCGGAAGTCGACGTGGTCATGGCCTACGCCGAATCCATCCGCAACGTCGACAGTTTCCTCGCCGCCCTGGCGGCCGCCCACCGCGCCGGCAAGCCGGTGATCCTGCACAAGGTCGGGCGCAGCGAGCTGGGCGGCCGCGCGGCCATGTCCCACACCGCTTCCCTGGCCGGCGACGACAAGGTGCTGGACGCGGTGCTGGCCGACTACGCGGTGGTCCGCGCGCGCAATACCGAGGAACTGATCGACATCGCCTACCTCGCCACCCAGCGCATCTACCCGGTGGCCAACAGCCTGGGGATGATCACCGTCAGCGGCGGCGCCGGGATCATCGTCAGCGACGCCGCCGAGGATGTCGGCCTGCCGATGCCGCCCATGCCCGAGGCGGCTCAGGCGCGGCTGAAGCAGCGGCTGTCGTTCGCCTCGCCGATCAACCCGGTGGACTGCACCGCCCAGGCCCTGAACGACCTGAGCCTGGTGCATGACTTCACCGAATCCATGGTGGTGGACGGCGGCTACAAGTCGCTGATCGCCTTCTTCACCCAGGCCGGCACCGTCGCCTCCATCGGCCCGAAGCTGGCCGAGCAGTTCGGCCGGATCAAGGCCGACCACCCGGACCGCCTGTTCGTGGTCTCGGTGATGGGCGAGGGCGACGAGCTGGAACCCTACCGCAAGGCCGGCTTCGCCCTGTTCGAGGACCCGACCCGCGCGGTGCACGCCATCCAGGCCATGGGCCGGCTCGGCGAGGCTTTCGCCAAACCGTTGCGCCAGGTGCCGGCGCCCGGCGGCGTGGAGCTGCCGCCGCGCACGCCGGGGGAGGCCGAGGCCAAGCAGCTACTGGCCCGCGCCGGTATCGAGTCGGCGCCGGAGCGGGTGCTGGTTAGCGCCGCGGAGGCCGCCGCCTTCGCCGAGCAGATCGGCTTCCCGGTGGTGCTGAAGATCGCCTCGGCGGACATCCTGCACAAGTCGGAGATCGGCGGCGTGCTGCTGGGCGTGGACAGCGCCGCGGCGGTGCGCGAGGGCTTCGACCTGCTGCTGCAGCGCGCCGCCGAACATGCCCCGCAGGCGCGCATCGACGGCGTGCTGGTGGCGCGCCAGTTGCAGGGCGGCGTGGAGTGCTTCATGGGCATCCAGCGCGACCCGCTGTTCGGCCCGGTGGCTCTATTCGGCCTCGGCGGCATCTTCGTCGAAGTGCTGAAGGACGTGGTGTTCCGCCGCTGCCCGTTCGGCGTGGAGGAGGCCGAGGCGATGATCCGCAGCATCAAGGGCGCGCCGTTGCTGCTCGGCGCGCGCGGCCGTCCGGTGACCGACGTGAAGGCGCTGGCGCAGGTGCTCTCGCGGCTCTCGCAGTTCGCCGCCGAGGCCGGGCCGCGGCTGCGCTCGGTGGACCTCAACCCGGTGTTCGCCATGCCCGAGGGGCAGGGCGCCTGGGCCGCCGACGCGGTGCTGGAAGTGCAGGAGGTGGCCGATGGCGCTGAATCCTGAGCACCTGCTGAACTACCGCATCCCCGAGGTGTGCCAGCGCTACAGCCGCGAGGACAGCGCCTTCTACGCGCTGTCGGTGGGCCTGGGCGCCGACCCCCTGGACGAACACCAACTGGCCTTCGTCGACGCCAACCGCGATCTCCAGGCGCTGCCGTGCATGGCCGTGGTGCTGGGCCACCCGGGCTTCTGGCTGGGCCACCCGGACACCGGCGTCGACGCCCTGCGCCTGGTGCATGGCGAGCAGAGCGTGGAGTGGCTCAAGCCGCTGCCGCCGGAAGGCGAGGTGATCGGCCGTACCCGCGTCACCGGCCTGGTGGACAAGGGCGCCGGCAAGGGCGCGCTGCTGTACAGCGAGAAGGTGCTCAGCGACGCCGCCAGCGGCGAGGTGCTGGCCATCGCCCGCGGCACCACCTTCCTGCGCGGCGACGGCGGCTTCGGCGGCGACAGCCAGTCGCTCAGTCAGCCGCACCGCCTGCCCGAGCGCGCGCCGGACCTGGTCATCGACCTGCCGACGCGCCCGGAGCAGGCCCTGTACTACCGCCTCAACGGCGACGACAACCCGCTCCACGCCAGCCCGGCGGCAGCGGCCCGCGGCGGCTTCCCCCAGCCGATCCTGCATGGCCTGTGCACCCTCGGCGTGGCCTTCCACGCGCTGCTGCGCGGCTTCGCCGACTACCGCGCGGAACGCTTCGGGCAGTTGCAGGTGCGTTTCTCCGCGCCGGTATTCCCCGGCGAGACCCTGCGCACGGAAATCTGGAACGACGGCTCCTTCCGCACCCGCGTGGTCGAGCGTGATGTGGTGGTGCTGGACAACGGCCACGTGCGCCTGACGCCGGAGGCGAACAGCTGAGCCGGGCGGCATGGCGACAACCCCCTCAACCAACCTGCGAGAACAAGAACAATGAGCGCATCCATGAGTCCTCCCCAGGACGCCGGGTTCCCCCGGCGGACCCTGGTCATCGCCTTCTTCTTCTGCTTCCTCGGGCTGCTCGCCGACGGCGTCGACCTGATGTTCCTCGCCTACAGCCTGAACAGCCTCAAGGCCGAGTTCGGCCTGAGCAACTTCGAGGCCGGCTCGCTGGGCAGCATCACCCTGGCCGGCATGGCCATCGGCGGCATCTACGGCGGCTGGTGCTGCGACCGCTTCGGCCGGGTGCGGGTGGTGACCTGGACCATCGTGATCTTCTCGCTCGGCACCGCGCTGCTGGGGCTCACCCACAACTACTGGCAGTTCGCGCTGATCCGCTTCCTGTCCTCGCTGGGCCTGGGCTCGCTGTTCGTCGCCTGCAACATCCTGATGTCCGAGTTCGTCGCCACCAAATACCGCACCACCATCCTGGCGACCATGCAGGCCGGCTGGACCGTGGGCTACCTGGTGGCGACCATCCTCGCCGGGCAGATCATCCCGGAGTTCGGCTGGCGCACGCTGTTCTTCACCGCCCTGGCGCCGGCGTTGATCTGCCTGGCGCTGCGCCCCTGGGTGCCGGAGTCGCCGTCGTGGCTGGCGGCCCGCGCCCAGCGCCGCCAGCAGCCGGCCGGCGTGCGCGCCGCGCCTGCCGCCCGTGGCGGCGTGCAGGGCCTGCTGGCCGATGCGGGCACGCGGCGCATGTTCCTGCTGTGGACGCTGACCTCCTGCTTCCTGCTGTTCGGCTACTACGGCACCAACAACTGGATGCCCTCGTACCTGGAAAGCGAGCTGGGCATGAACTTCAAGTCCATGACCGGCTACATGGTCGGCACCTACACCGCGATGATCCTCGGCAAGGTGGCCGCCGGGGTCGCCTCGGACCGTTTCGGCCGCCGCGCCACCTTCGCCGCCGGCGCCATCGGCAGCGCCATCTTCATGCCGCTGATCGTGTTCTGGCACACGCCGGACAACATCGTCTGGATCCTCACCCTGTTCGGCTTCATCTACGGCGTGCCGGTGGGCGTGCTGGCCACCTACATGACCGAGAGCTTCTCCACCCGGGTGCGCGGCGCCGCGGTGGGCACCGCCTACAACCTCGGCCGCGTCGGCGCGGCGGTGGCGCCGGCGGCCATTGGCCTCTTGGCCTCGCACATCTCCATCGGCGCCGGCTTCCTGGTGATGGGCATCACCTACGTGATCACCGGCCTGATCCCGGCGCTGTTCATCCCCGACCGCCTGTACGACCCGAACCGCGCTTCGAGCGACGCCGATGCCAGCGCCGAGCCCGCCGCCCCGGCGCGCGCCGATGCCACCGAGCCGCGGCCGGTGAAGGCCTGAGCCCATGACGGAGCCCCTTGCGATGAACGATTCCCCCATGGCGGCCAGCCTGGCCGAGCCCGCGACGGTGTTTCCCACCGGCCGCTTCACCTTCCAGGAGTTCATCGGCCTGGAACGCTGGGCCGAGGGCGAGCTGGCGCGCATCCGCCTGAAGCACCGCGCGGAGCTGATGAACTACCTCGGCCACTTCCACGGCGGGGTGCTGATGACCGTGCTCGACGCCGCCATGGCCGGAGCCATCCGCATCTGCTCGCCGGGCTGCTCGATGGTCACCATCGACATGGCCACGCACTTCATGGGCACCGCCCGTGGCGAGCTCAACGCCGTCGGCCGGGTGCTGCGGCGCACGCGCAACCTGTGCTTCTGCACAGCCGAGATCCACAACGAGGACGGCGAACTGGTCGCCAGCGCCTCGGGCAGCTTCAAGTACCGGGCCGCCGAGGCCGGGAGCCGTTCCACCGACACGAGTACGACGACATGACCGACACCGCCGAACTGGCCCGCGAGCGCGAGGAGCGCTTGCGCATGATCCGTGACAGCGCCGCCTCCCTGGTTCCGCCCGACGGCGACCTGGGCCGGGTGCGCCGCCTGCGCTTCAGCGAGCCGGGCGTGGACCGCGCAGCCTGGGCCGAAGTCTGCGCCATGGGCTGGCCGGGCCTGCGCCTGGACGAAGCGCAGGGCGGCAGCGGCCTGGGCATGGCCGAATACGCCGCGTTGCTGGAGGAACTGGGGCGCGGCCTGCTGCCGGAACCGCTGATCGAAGCGAGCCTGGTGGCGCCGCTGCTGCCGGACGCGGAGCGCGAAGCGCTGCTGGCCGGTGAAAAGCTGGTGTTGCCGGCAGGCATCGCCTACGACGAAGGCGCCACGCTGCCGCAACTGCGCGACGGCAAGCTGCATGGCGAGGTCGGCCATGTCGCCCTGGGCGCCGCCGCCGACGCCTGGCTGGTGGCCTGCGACTGCGGCCTGGCGCTGGTGGAGCGCGGCGCCGAAGGACTGCGCCTGAGCCAGGAACCGACCCAGGACGGCGGCCACCTGGCGCGCCTGTGTTTCGACGCCACGCCGGCCCGCGTGCTGGCGGCACCGCCCGCCGCGTTGGACGAAGCCGCGCTGGCCTGCGCCGCCTACCTGGTGGGGCTGATGGATGCCGCCTTCGAGCGCACCCGCGACTACCTCGGCGTGCGCAGCCAGTTCGGCCGCGCCATCGGCAGTTTCCAGGCCCTGCAGCACCGCATGGTCGACCTGAAGATCCAGATCGAACTGGCGCGCGCCGTGGTCGCCCGGGCCGCCGACGCCATCGACGCCCGGGCGCCGCTGGCCGAGGTCCGGCGCCTGGTGTCCACCGCCAAGGTGCGCGCCGCCGAGGCCGCGCTGCTGGTCACCCGCCAGGCGATCCAGCTGCACGGTGGCATCGGCTTCACCGACGAGGCCGACATCGGCCTGTTCCTCCGCCGCGCCATGGTGCTGCTCAACGCCCAGGGTTCGCTGGCCTTCCACAAGGCGCGCTACATCGCGCTGCTGCAACGCGAGGTGGCCTGATGAGCGGGATGCTGCTGCAAGAGACGCACGGCAGCGTGCGCCTGCTGCGCTTCAACAACCCGGCGCGGCGCAACGCGCTGGCCCCGGCGCTGCGCCAGGAACTGCTGCAGGCCCTGCGCGAGGCCGACGCCGACGCGCAGGTGCGCAGCGTGGTGATCACCGGCAGCGCGGAAGTGTTCTGCGCCGGCGGCGACCTCAGCGACATGAACGTCGACGGGCTCGGCGCCGGCCGCGCGCGCATGCACAACAACGCTGCCCTGGTGCAGCAGATGGTGCGCATGGGCAAGCCGCTGATCGCCGCTATAGAAGGTTGGGCGGTGGGCGCCGGGCTGTCCGTGGCACTGGCCTGCGACAGCCTGGTGTGCGGCGGCACGGCGCGCTTCGCCGCCGGCTTCGGCAAGGTCGGCCTGCTCGCCGACCTCGGCCTGCTGCATACCCTGCCGGCGCGGGTGGGGCACGGCCAGGCCCGGCAGATCCTGATGTTCGGCCAGGTGGTTGAGGCCGAGGAAGCGCTGCGCATCGGCCTGGTGGACCAGCTCTGCGCACCCGGCGCCGCGCTGGACGCGGCCCTGGCCCGCGCCGCCCTGGTCGAACAGCAGGCGCCGTTGCCGCTGGCCATGACCAAGGCCCTGCTCGCCGATGGCCTCGACTTGCTGCTGGAGCGCGAGGGCGAGTTGCAGAGCCAGTTGTTCCTCAGCGCCGACCATGCCGAGGGCAAGGCGGCCTTCCTGGCCAAGCGCACCCCCGCATTCACCGGACAATGAGCCGAGGGCACTGAAATGACCGACTACAACGCCATGGGCGATGGCGAGTTCCGCCTGAGGGTGCGCGAGTGGATCGCCGCCAACTACCCGCAACGCATCCGCAACCCGGCCCACCGCCTGGGCCGCGACGACACCTGGGAGTGGTACCAGGCGCTGTCGCGCCAGGGCTGGCTGTGCCCCGGCTGGCCGGTGCGCTACGGCGGCATGGGCCTTTCCGCCGGCAAGCAACTGATCATGATCGAGGAAATGGAAGGCTACGGCTGCGCGCGCCTGCCCGACAGCGGCATCACCATGCTCGGCCCGCTGCTGATCCGCTACGGCAGCGACGCCCAGCGCGAGCGCTTCCTGCCGCGCATCCTCCGCGGCGAGGACATCTGGTGCCAGGGCTACAGCGAGCCCAACGCCGGCTCTGACCTGGCCAGCCTGCGCACCGAGGCGGTGCTGGAGGGCGGCCAGTGGCGGATCAACGGCCAGAAGACCTGGACCACCATGGGCAGCGAGGCCAACTGGATCTTCGTGCTGGCGCGCACCGAGCGCGGCGGCAAGCCGCAGCAGGGCATCAGCTTCCTGCTGGTGCCGATGGACAGCCCCGGCGTGGAGGTGCGGCCGATCCTCAACCTGGAGCTGCAGGGCGAGTTCTGCGAAGTGTTCTTCAACGACGTGCGGGTGCCGGCCGAGCACCTGGTGGGCGAGGTCAACCAGGGCTGGAGCATGGCCAAGGCGCTGCTGGGCTTCGAGCGCATCTTCCTCGGCTCGCCCAAGCAGGCCACCTTCGCCTTCGAGCGCCTGGCGCGCCTGGCCCGGCGCCAGGGCCTGTGGGACGACCCGGCGTTCGCCCAGCGCTTCGCCGCGCTGAGCATGGACCTGGACTGCCACAAGGCGCTCTACGGGCACTTCGCCGAACGCCTGCGGCGCGGCGAGAACCTGGGCCCGGAGGTGTCGATGCTGAAAGTCCACCAGTCCGAGCTGTACCAGCGCATCAGCGAACTGGGCCTGGAGATCGCCGGCCCCGATTCGGCGCTGCTGCAACCCTTGGCCGACGACCCCGAGCTGCACCCGGCGGGCATCTTCATCCAGTCGCGGCCCACCACCATCTACGGCGGCACCAACGAAATCCAGCGCAACATCCTGGCCAAGAGCCTGCTCGGCCTGCCGGGCTGAAGACCGCACCTGAATCCATACGAGAGGAAAGAGTGATGAGTGAACGACTGAACGAAGGCAAGGTAGCGATCGTCACCGGCGCCGGTGGCGGCATCGGCCGCGAGATCGCCCTGGCCCTGGCCAACAGCGGGGCGAAGGTGCTGATCAACGACATCGGCGTGTCGCTGGGCGGCGAGGGCGGCTCGGCCTCGCCGGCCGAGGAAACCCTCGGGCTGATCCGCCAGCGCGGCGGCGAAGGGGCGATCAACACCGACAGCGTGTCGGACTGGGACAGCGCCCGGCGCATCGTCGCCAGCGCCCTGGACGCCTTCGGCCGGCTGGACATAGTGGTGAACAACGCCGGCATCCTGCGCGACGCCATCTTCCACAAGATGAGCGCCGAGGACTGGCTGTCGGTGATCAACGTGCACCTCAACGGCAGCTTCTTCGTCAGCCGCGCCGCCGCCGAGCGTTTCCGCGAGCAGGGCAGCGGCGCCTTCGTGCACATGACCAGCACCTCGGGGCTGATCGGCAACTTCGGCCAGGCCAACTACTCGGCGGCCAAGCTGGGCATAGTCGCGCTATCCAAGTCCATCGCCCTCGACATGCAGCGCTACAACGTGCGTTCCAACTGCATCGCGCCCTTCGCCTGGAGCCGCATGACCGACTCCATCCCGGCCGATACCCCGGAACAGAAGGCGCGGGTGGAGAAGCTGCAGCGCATGACCCCCGACAAGAACGCGCCGCTGGCCGTGTACCTGGCCTCCGATGCCGCCCGCGAGGTCAACGGCCAGGTGTTCGCCGCGCGCAACCACGAGCTGTTCCTGATGAGCCAGAGCCGCCCGCTGCGCAGCGTGCACAGCGAGCACGGCTGGACCCCGCAGAGCATCGCCGAGCACGGCATGCCGGCGCTGCGCGGCAGCTTCATGGACCTGGCGCGCAGCCCGGACGTGTTCTCCTGGGACCCGATCTGACCACGGAGGCGTCATGGGTATCTTCAACACCCGTTTCACCGAGACCTTCGGCGTCGAGCACCCGATCATGCAGGGCGGCATGCAGTGGGTGGGGCGCGCCGAGCTGGCCGCGGCGGTGGCCAACGCCGGCGGCCTGGCGACGCTGTCGGCGCTGACGCAGCCGAGCCCGGAGGCGCTGGCCGGGGAGATCGCGCGTTGCCGCGAGCTGACCGACAAGCCCTTCGGCGTCAACCTGACGCTGCTGCCGACGCAGAAGCCGGTGCCCTATGCCGAGTACCGCGCGGCGATCATCGAGGCCGGCATCGGCGTCGTCGAGACCGCCGGCAACAACCCCGGCGAGCACATCGCCGAGCTGCGCCGGCATGGCGTCAAGGTGATCCACAAGTGCACCTCGCTGCGCCATGCGCTCAAGGCCGAGCAACTGGGAGTGGACGCGGTGTCCATCGACGGCTTCGAGTGCGCCGGCCACCCGGGCGAGGACGACATCCCCGGGCTGGTGCTGATCCCGGTCGCGGCCAAGCGCCTGCGGGTGCCGATCATCGCTTCCGGCGGTTTCGCCGACGGCCGCGGGCTGGTGGCGGCGCTGGCGCTGGGGGCGGACGCGATCAACATGGGCACGCGCTTCCTCAGCACCCGCGAATGCCCGATCCACCCGCAGGTGAAGGCGGCCATTCGCGCCGCCGACGAGCGTTCCACCGACCTCATCATGCGCAGCCTGCGCAACACCGCGCGGGTGGCGCGCAACGCGGTGAGCCAGGAAGTACGGGCGATCGAGGCGCGCGGCGGCGCCACCTACGCCGACATCGCCGCGCTGGTCAGCGGCCAGCGCGGGCGCGCCGTCTACGAGCAGGGCGACACCGACCTGGGCATCTGGTCGGCCGGCATGGTCCAGGGCCTGATCTTTGATGAGCCGGATTGCGCCGAGCTGCTGCGCGGCATCGTCGAACAGGCCCGCGCCCTGGTGCGCCAGCGCCTGGAGGGCATGCTCGACGACTGACCGCCATCCTCCATGCGGCGCCGCAGGAGGGCGCCGCCTCACCTCACCGAACGAAGAGACAACAACAATGAAAAATCTTCCCGCGCGGGCGCTGGCCTCGGTCGCCGCCTGCCTGCCGTTCTGCGCCCAGGCCGACTTCATCGGCGACAGCAAGGCCAGCCTGGAACTGCGCAACTTCTACTTCAACCGCGACTACCGCCAGAGCGGCGCCAGCCAGTCCTATTCCGAGGAATGGGCCCAGGGCTTCCTGCTGCGCTACGAGTCCGGCTACACCGAGGGCAGCGTCGGCGTGGGCCTGGATGCCCTGGGCCTGCTCGGGCTCAAGCTCGACTCCAGCCCGGACCGCGCAGGCTCCGGCCTGCTGCCGTACTCGGCCAGCGACCGCCGTGCCGCCGACGATTATTCCGACCTGGGCCTGACCGCCAAGCTGCGCGCCGCCAACAGCACGCTGAAGATCGGCACCCTGACGCCCAGGCTGCCGGTGGTGCAGTACAACGACACCCGCCTGCATCCGCAGACCTTCCAGGGCGGTTTGGCGGAAATCAACGAGATCGACGGCCTGGCCGTGCAGCTCGGCCAGCTGCGCCAGGTGAAGCAGCGCGACTCGACCAACGCCGAGGACCTGACCATCACCCGCGGCAACAAGCGCAACATCCAGCCCGGGCGGCACAGCACCAGCGACCGCTTCAACCTGGCCGGCGGCAGCTACCGCTGGAGCGAGAACCTGAGCACCAGCTATCACTACGGCAACCTGGAGGACTTCTACCGCCAGCATTACCTGGGCCTGGTGCATGTCCTGCCGATCGCCAGGGACCAGTCGCTGAAGTCCGACATCCGCTGGGCGCGCTCCACCGACGAGGGCGGCAGCAACGTCGACAACCGCGCGCTCAACGCCCTGTTCACCTACCGCCTGGGCGGCCATGGCTTCGGCCTGGGCTACCAGCGCATGTCCGGCGACACCGGCTACGCCTACCTGGCCGGCACCGACCCGTACCTGACCAACTTCGTGCAGATCGGCGACTTCGCCAACAAGGACGAGCGTTCCTGGCAGCTGCGCTACGACTTCGACTTCGCCGCCGTCGGCCTGCCCGGGCTGAGCTTCATGACGCGCTACCTGCGCGGCGACAACATCGACTTGCTCAACGGCCAGGGCAACGGTAAGGAATGGGAACGTGACACCGACATCGGCTACGTGGTGCAGGGCGGGGCGCTGAAGAACCTGGGCCTGAAGGTGCGCAACGGCAGTTTCCGCAGCGACTTCGGCAACGACGTGGACGAAACCCGCGTCATCATCAGTTACACATTGCCGCTCTGGTAAAGGCGATGCGGCCCGCGCCAAGAGGGGGCGGGCCGCCGGGGGAAGGGTTCAGATGCCCATGTTGGCCAGGCTCTGCATGATCGAGCGCAGGGTGCCGGCGAGAGTCGGGTGGCTGACCTCGAAGCGCTCCACCGCCAGGTTGACGCCATCCAGCAGGCTGTCGTCGGCGAGAGCTTCCTCGTTGGCCAGTTGCAGTTCGATGTCTTCTATCAGCGTCTCCAGCTCCCCGCGCTGCTCTTCGCTCAGCGGCGGCTGCTGTTCCAGCTGGTCGCGCAGTCGCTGCAGTTCTTCACGCAGTTGACGTGTCGGCATGGTGGTTTCCTTCTGCGGTGGCTACCCAGGATGGACCGCCGCGCGGCGGCGAAAAATCCATCTCCATGCCACACAGCTTAACCCGCCGAACGCAACCGTGTCTGATGCCCGTCAATGCGCAGCAGGCGTTCCAGCAGCGGGAAGAAGTGCGCAAGCTCCGGGGTGCGCATGGCCGGGTCCTTGCCCAGGTCGTCCAGGCGCCGCAGGGTGACGGCGTCCTGGGCGTAGGGGGCGCCGAGGAAGGCGCTGGCGCCGCGCTCGTCGAAGGGCCCGCCCTGCAGCGCCAGGCTGTGCCGCGAGGCCGGCGACAGGCCGGCGTGGTAGGCCGCGTCCACCGCGCACAGGTAGCGCTTGGCGGCCACGTGCAGGCGGACCGGCTGCCACACCGATTCGGGCAGCAGCTCGCGCAGCAGGTTGGCGCCGACTTCCTCGTGGCGCAGGTCGCGGGCCTCGATCTCGTCGGGGTTTTCGTAGAGGTGGCCGATATCGTGCAGCAGCGCGGCGATCACCAGGGCGTCGGAGCAGCCGGCGCGCTCGGCCAGGGTGGCGCATTGCAGGGCGTGCTCGGCCTGGCTCACCGATTCGCCGTAGGGCTCGGCGCCGTGGCTGGCGAAGCGTTCGGCCAGCTCGTCGAGGAAGGCGTGGCGGGCGCGGTTCATGGCTTTTCTCCTTTGGCGCGGCGGCTGGCGATGTCCAGCAGGCAGGAATCCAGCTCGCCCAGGTGGTCGATGACCGAGTGCACGCCCAGGCGGTACAAGCCGAAGGTCGCCTGGGCGCGGCGCAGGTCGCGCTGGGGGCCGTCCAGCGCTTCCCAGTCGCGCATCGACAGGCCGCACAGCGGGCCGCTGGCGGCCAGGCCGATGGTCCACAGCCCGGCATTGAGGCCGGCCTGGAGCAGCCGCGGCTGGCTGCTCACCAGCACGCAGCCATCCAGTTGCGGCGTGCCCAGTTCCATCAGCGCGCGCCAGCAGGCGTCCGGCGCCGGCCAGGGCCGCCCGGCGTGGGCGATGCCGCTGTCCAGGGCGCCGTCGAGGGCGGCGGCCAGGCGTTCGCTGGCCGGCTCCGGCAGTTCCTCCAGCCAGGCGCAGGGCACGCCCTGGCGGTTCAGCTGGTGCAGGGCGGGCAGGGCCTCGGCGATGGGCTCGGCATGGGCGTCGGCGGCTTCGGCAAGGCGTTTGCGGAAGCGCGCGACCTCCTCGGCGCTGGGCAGGCGGCCGAGCACATGGCCCAGGGCCTGCTGCGGGGCCAGGGTGGCGGCCTCGGCGAGGCGTTCCTGCGGGCAGTCCGGGCAGCTCTGCTGCAGGGCGCGGGGCAGGGTGCGGGCGCCGAAGTCCACCAGGTCGCCGGCGAGTCCGAAGAGCAGGGAAGTGAAGCGGGGCAGGTCGGCGGCAGTCGAGGCGGGCATGGCGGGGTGTCTGGACAATGGTCTAGGCCAGACTAGACGCGCATTGTGACGATCCGGTGAAGCCGGCCTGCGCGCGGGCCCGCTGCCTTTATAATGGCGCGCCTTTCGCTGGAGAGCCCACCATGGCGGCCGAACGACCCCTGCATTACCTGCGCATCCGCGACCAGTTGGCCGGGGACATCCGCCAGGGCGGCCTGGCCGCGAAGCTGCCGGGCGAGCGCGAGCTGGCCGAGCGCTTCGGCTGCACCCGGGTGACCCTGCGCGAGGCCCTGCAGCAGTTGGAGACCGAGGGCCTGCTGTACCGGGAGAACCGCCGCGGCTGGTTCGTCGCGCCGCCGCGGGTACGCTATAACCCCACCCGCACCGCCGGTTTCATGGACTACGTCGCCGCCCAGGGCCGCCAGCCGCGCACCGAGACGCTGCGCCGCGAGGTGCGCGCGGCGGACGCACGGCTCGCCGCACGCATGGGCCTGGAGGAGGGCGCCCGGCTGTTCGCCATCGAGCGGCGGCGCTGGATCGACCAGCGCCCGGTGATGCTGGAGCGCATCCTGCTGGACGCCGCCTGGTGCCCGGGCTTGCTGGAGGAGGACCTGGACGGTTCCCTCACCCAGGTGCTGCGCGAACGCCTCGGCAAGCGCCCGCAGCGCTGCGAGCTGGCCATGCACCCCTGCGCCCTGGGCGCCGCGGAGGCCGAGCCGCTGCAGCTGGCGCCGGGCGCGCCGGGGCTGTTCCTCGAACGCCTGAGCTACGCCGAGGACGACCGGCTGGTGGAGCTGGACCAGGAGTTCTGGCGGCCGGATGCTCTGGAGATTGTCATCCAGGCCCGCTACCCGGACTGAATCGGGCGAGGTGGCTTTTTGTAGGAGCGAGCTTGCTCGCGAATGGGGCTGTTCGTGCCACCGGGGTGTCCTGCGTGGCCGGTGAATCCAATCGCGGACGAAGTCCGCTCCTACGCCCGTGCCTCCCTGTAACCGTAGGAGCGGACTCTGTCCGCGATTCGGACTTCCAGTAGCGTAGGGCGAATAACCGTTCGCGGTTATCCGCCGCCTCACCTTTCTCATCGACCCTGCCTCGGTCGGTCCGGGGGAATGCGTGACCAGCGCCAGGCTCGACACCGAGCGGGCCGGTAACCAAGGTCAAACGGCGGATAACGCCATAGGCGTTATGCGCCCTACGGATTTCCGGAAAACTTTGGGTGCTGGGCTCAAGAGCACCCTCTCCCCAGCACCGCAGCCCTCGGCAAACCCCGTTCGCGAGCAAGCTCGCTCCTACGAAGAGCCTTCCAACCCAGTCGGCAAGAGAATCCTATCGGCACAAAAGCTGGCTCTTGGCTATCGTGAGGGGGGAGGGCGACGCCTCCAGCCGCGCTCCGGGTGCGAAGGCGTTAGAAACAATCCGATGTCTGCAAATCGAATTTGGAACTATATACTGCGCAGCGGTTCGAGGCCGCGGCGGCGGCCTCATGAGACTTTCAAAGGAGAAACCCGATGCGCCCACATGGCGTCAACTGGATGCAGCGCACCGCTCGCCTGCTGGCCGGAGCCAGCCTGGCCATGCTCCCCTTCCTGGCCCAGGCGGCGAGCGAGGACGACCCCTGGGAGAGCGTCAACCGCCCGATCTTCGTGTTCAACGACACCCTCGACACCTATGCGCTCAAGCCCCTGGCGCAGGGCTACCAGAAGGTGACGCCGAATTTCGTGCAGGACGGCATCCACAACTTCTTCAGCAACATCGGCGACGTGCGCAACCTGGCCAACGACCTGCTGCAGGGCAAGCTCGAGCACGCCGGCGTCGACACCAGCCGCCTGCTGTTCAACACCACCTTCGGCCTGGCCGGCTTCATCGACGTGGCCACCCGCATGGGCCTGCAGCGCAACGACGAGGATTTCGGCCAGACCCTCGGCTACTGGGGCGTGGGCAGCGGCCCGTACGTGATGCTGCCGCTGCTGGGCCCGAGCACCCTGCGCGACGCGCCGTCGAAGATCCCGGACGCCTATACCGGCATGTACCCGTACATCGACGACGTGTCCGTGCGCAACAGCATCCGCGCCGTGGATGTGGTCGACACCCGCGCCGACCTGATCAAGTCCGAGAAGCTGATTTCCGGCGACAAGTACAACTTCATCCGCAACGCCTACCTGCAGAACCGCGAGTTCAAGGTCAAGGACGGCCAGGTCGAAGACGACTTCTGACACACCCGCCACCCATCCGCCCCGGGGCTGCCGCAAGCGCGCCGTGCCGCCGTCTTGAACCCTTGGGCGGATGGGAGTAGTGTCTGCGCCTTGTCGCACCCGACCCGCGCCGTTTTCATTGCCATGCGCGCCCACTCCACCACCTCCGGCGCCGTTTGCCTGGATAACCCATGCACAAACCCAGTGCCACGCTGCTGATCATCGATGACGACGAGGCCGTTCGCGAAAGCCTCGCGGCCTACCTGGAAGACAGTGGTTTCAAAGTCCTGCAGGCGACCAACGGCCAGCAGGGCCTGCAGGTCTTCCAGCACGAACTGCCCGACCTGGTCATCTGTGACCTGCGCATGCCGCAGATGGACGGCCTGGAGCTGATCCGCCGGGTCAGCGAGATGGCGGTGGAAACGCCGGTCATCGTGCTTTCCGGGGCCGGGGTGATGAGCGACGTGGTCGAGGCCCTGCGCCTGGGCGCCGCCGACTACCTGATCAAGCCCCTGGAAGACCTGGCCGTGCTGGAGCACTCGGTGCGCCGCGCCCTGGACCGCGCCTACCTGCGTTCGGAGAACCGCCGCTACCGCGAGAAGCTGGAAGCCGCCAACCGCGAACTGCAGGCCAGCCTGAACCTGCTGCAGGAAGACCAGAACGCCGGGCGCCAGGTGCAGATGAACATGCTGCCGGTGACGCCCTGGGAAGCCGAGGGGCTGAAGTTCGCCCACCAGATCATCCCGTCGCTGTACCTGTCCGGCGACTTCGTCGACTACTTCCGCGTCGACGAGCGGCGCATCGGCTTCTACCTCGCCGACGTCTCCGGCCATGGCGCCTCCTCGGCGTTCGTGACCGTGCTGCTGAAGTTCATGACCACCCGCCTGCTGTACGAGTCGCGGCGCGCGGGCACGCTGCCCGAGTTCAAGCCTTCCGAGGTGCTCGGGCACATCAACCGCGGGTTGATCAACACCAAGCTGGGCAAGCACGTGACCATGCTCGGCGGGGTGATCGACCTGGAAACCGATCGCTTGACCTACAGCATCGGTGGCCACCTGCCGCTGCCGGTACTCTACGTCGACGGCGAAGCACGCTACCTCGAGGGCCGCGGCCTGCCCGTGGGCCTGTTCGAGGACGCCACCTACGACGACCGGACCATGGACCTGCCCAGGTCCTTCAGCCTGTCGTTGTTCTCCGACGGCATACTGGATGTGCTGCCCGGGGCTACATTGAAAGAAAAGGAGACGGCCCTGCCCGAGCAGGTCGTCGCCGCCGGCGGGACGCTGGACGGCCTGCGCCAGGTCTTCGGACTGGCCAAGTTGTCCGAGATGCCGGATGATATCGCCTTGCTGGTGTTGAGCAGGAACCTTGCATGAGTACCGGTAAAATCCAGTTCGCCGAGCAGGATGGCTCATTCGTCCTGAAGTTCGTGGGCGAAGTCCGACTGACCCTGTGTTCGGCGCTGGATGCCACCATTGAAAAAATCTTCGCCGCGTTGAATTTCACGGCGATCATCATCGATCTCACGGAAACCCAGAGCATCGACAGCACCACCCTGGGCCTGCTGGCCAAGCTGTCGATCCTCTCGCGGCAGAAGGTGGGGCTGTTGCCGACCCTGGTGACCACCAACCCGGACATCACCCGGTTGCTGCAGTCCATGGGCTTCGACCAGGTGTTCAACATCGTCGACCGGCCCATCCCCTGCACGGACTGCCTCACCGACCTGCCGCCCCAGGACCAGTCCGAGGAAGTGGTGCGCAGCAAGGTGCTGGAGGCCCACCGCATCCTCATGGGCCTGAACGAGTCCAACCGTGAAGCCTTCCACGACCTGGTGAGTGCCCTCGAGCACCACTGATCCGCGCGAAGCCTGTCGATAGAACGCAAACCGGCGCCCTGGGGCGCCGGTTCGTTTTGCTGCGCGTAGGTTTCAGCGGCCGCCGAGCAGGGCTTCCAGCTTCTCCTGGTCGCGGGCGAACAGGCGGATGCCCTCGGCCAGCTTCTCGGTGGCCATGGCGTCCTCGTTCATCTGCCAGCGGAAGGCGCTCTCGTCCAGCACTTGGCGCGCCTCGCCGCCGCCGGGCTGCAGGGTGCGCGGCAGTTCGCCCTGGGCGTCGGCCAGTTGCTGCAGCAGGTCCGGGCTGATGGTCAGGCGGTCGCAGCCGGCCAGTTGCTCGATCTGCCCGAGGTTGCGGAAGCTCGCGCCCATCACCACGGTGCGGTAGCCGTTGGCCTTGTAGTAGCGGTAGATGCGCGACACCGACTGCACGCCCGGGTCCTCGGCGCCGACGTAGTCGCGGGCGTTGGCCTTCTTGTACCAGTCGTAGATGCGGCCGACGAAGGGCGAGATGAGGAACACCCCGGCGTCGGCGCAGGCCGCGGCCTGGGCGAAGGAGAACAGCAGGGTGAGGTTGGTCTGGATGCCGTCGCGCTCCAGCTGTTCGGCGGCGCGGATGCCTTCCCAGGTGGAGGCGATCTTGATCAGCACGCGGTCCTTGCCGACGCCTTGTTCATCGTACAGCTCGACCAGCCGGCGGGCGCGGGCCAGGGTGTCTTCGGTGTCGAAGGACAGGCGCGCGTCCACTTCGGTGGAGACGCGCCCGGGAATGACCCCGAGGATGTCCTTGCCCACCGCCACGGCGAAGCGGTCGCAGGCCAGGCCGGCGTCACCGCCGCTGGCCGCGGTGGCGCGGGCCAGGTGCTCGGCGTAGCGGGGCAGGGCGGCGGCCTTGAGCAGCAGCGAGGGGTTGGTGGTGGCATCCACCGGCTTCAGGCGGGCAATGGCGTCGAAATCGCCCGTATCGGCGACGACGGTGGTGTACTGCTTCAGTTGTTCCAGCTTGGAGGTCATGGCAGGTCTTCCGAGTGCGATCCCCATGACCTTACCCGAGCGCAACCTCGCGCTCAACGGGACCTAGCGGCCTGCGAGAAGTTCGATGGCCTGGTCGAGCACCAGCAGCGGATCGGCGGCCTTGTGCACGTCCACCGAAAGCAGCTGGCGGAAGCGCCGGGCGCCGGGGAAACCCTGGCCGAGGCCGAGCACGTGGCGTGTCACATGGTGCATGGCGCCGCCCTCGGCGATGTGCCGCTGGATGTATGGGCGCATCCGCGCCAGGGCCTCGGCGCGGCTGATCGCCGGGACCGTGGCGCCGTACAGCGCGGCGTCCACCTGGGCCAGCAGGTAGGGGTTGTGATAGGCCTCGCGGCCGAGCATCACGCCGTCGAAGGTGCGCAGGTGCTCCTGGCATTCGGCCAGGGTCTTGATGCCGCCGTTGAGGACGATCTCCAGGTCCGGGAAATCGCGCTTGAGCTGCGCCGCCACCTCGTAGCGCAGCGGCGGAACCTCGCGGTTCTCCTTGGGCGAGAGGCCTTCGAGGATGGCGATGCGCGCATGCACGGTGAAACTGCGGCAGCCGGCCTCGCGCACCTGGCCGACGAAGTCGCACAGCTCGGCATAGCTGTCGCGCCCGTTGATGCCGATGCGGTGCTTGACCGTGACCGGAATCGACACCGCCTCGCGCATGGCCACGACGCACTCGGCCACCAGCGCCGGATGGGCCATCAGGCAGGCGCCGATCATATTGTGCTGCACCCGGTCGCTGGGGCAGCCGACGTTCAGGTTCACCTCGTCGTAACCCGCAGCCTCCGCCAGCTTCGCCGCCGCCGCCAGCTCGGCCGGCACGCTGCCGCCCAGCTGCAGCGCCAGCGGGTGCTCGTACTCGTCATGGCGCAGGAAACGCGCGGCATCGCCATGCAGCAAGGCCCCGGTGGTGACCATCTCGGTGTAGAGCAGGGCATGGCTCGACAGCTGGCGCAGGAAGAACCGGCAGTGGCGGTCGGTCCAGTCCATCATGGGGGCCACGGAGAAACGGCGGGAGGGCTCGGGGCGCGCGATTGCTGGCTTGGTGGGCGATTCTGGAGGCATCTCGGTGGATCGTGTTCCGCTGCGTTTCGGGGCGTTTTCGCTTGTGCCTGACGCTTCGCCGGTACCGGGTATCCGGTCAGCCTGGCTGATCATTGGCCAGCGGAAACGCAAGGATGGAACCGTCGCTCATGCGGTACGGATCAGGATCATGGGCGACGGCCGGCAATTCTATCAGGAATCCCGGGCCGTCGATCGCCGGCAGGCGGCCGGAGCCCGGGCCGGCGCGCCGATACCGGCTACTTGTCCGGCGTCGGCGTTCTACTGGGGCCCTACAGGCTTAGCAGGCCGACACCGCCCTCGATGCTGAACCGCGTGCCATAGGGCTGCGACAGCTGCGCGAAGCGTTCGAGGATGGCGCGGCCATGCTCGCCTTCGGCCAGGCGCGGGCGCCCGCGGCGATGAATGGCCTCGCCCAGGCCCAGGCTGACCGGGTGCAGCTCGATGGCCTGCAGGCGGCCGCCGTCGAAGCGGCAGACCGGCACCAGGGTTTCCCAGAAGCGCGCATCCGCGGGGAAGCTGCGGGTGTCGTTGCGGGTGCGCTGCTGGAAGACCTTGGAGGGCGTCTGCTCGCGATCGACGCGGAACTGCTCGTAGCTATCCACCGGCAGGCGCTCCACCAGCTCGTTCTGGCCGATGAAGTTGCCCAGGCTGTAGAAGATCGGCTTGCCGTTGTAGATCTCCATGCCGCGCAGCAGGTGCGGGCCGTGGCCGACCACGATGTCGACGCCGGCGTCGATCATCCGCCGCGCCACCGGCTGGAGGAATTCCGCCGGGGTTTCCAGATCCCATTCGCCCTCGGCGTTGTAGCCCAGCTCGTGGGCGTGGATGCTCAGCACCACCACGTCGGCCATCAGTCGCGCCTCCTCGACCCAGCGCAGGATGTCGTCGACGTCCTTCTTCCGCGGCGTGGTGCGCAGGCGCGTCTGCTGGCCCTCGCGGAACAGCACCGGGGTGAAGGGGCCGAACACCGCCAGCGACGGGTGCGGCAACGGGTGGGCGAAACCCAGGTCCACCGCACCCTGGTACAGGCGGTCCAGGCCGAGGCCGGCGATCAGCTCGCGCACCTGGGCCATCTGCGCCGGGGTCACTTCGTGCACGGTGTCGAAGCGCAGTGGGTTCAGGCCCGGGCGGCCGGGCATGTCGCGGCCCTGGTCGCTGGCTTCCTGGCCCTTGCCGAAGGTGGCGCTGCAGGCGAGCAGGGCGACGGTGCCCTCCGGGCGCGTGCAATAGACCGGGCGCCGCGCCTCTTCCAGGTTGCTCCCGGTGCCGGCGTAGAGCAGTTCGCGCTGGCGCAGCTGCCGGTGCATGGCGTGCAGGCCGGCGATGCTGTAGTCCAGCGCGTGGTTGTTGGCGGTGGAGAACAGGTCGAAGCCGCCCGCCGCCAGCTCGTCGAGAACCCAGGCCGGGGCGCCGAAGTGCGAGCCGCCGCTTTCCAGGGCCGGGTCGCCGGCGAAGTCGTTGGGCAGCACTTCCAGGTTGGTGAAGCTGACGTCCGCGCTGCGGATCAGGTCGAACAGCGGGCGCAGGGTCGCGTCCTCGAGGCTGTTCAGGCGGCGCTGCAGGATGCTGTCGCCGGTCAACGCAATCTTCATGCTCGTCCCCATGGGCTGCCAGGTTGGATGGCGCGGACTATAGGGCAAGGCGCGTCGCGTGCCGGCTGAATCCTTCTTATCCCGATAGCCGCTGGTTATCGGCGCGGGCGGCGCTTTTGGCTATGGGCATAAGTTTTTTTCAGAGGCCAGCCGTGCAACGCGGCTCTTACTATGCGACCGCCTCCCGGTTCGCTGTGTTTTTCATGGCGCCGGGTTGTGCGGGAAGCCCCCGGGCTCCCCCCCTTGAAGCACGTTCCAGGCGGAGAAAACATGAAAAGAACAAGAACCGAAGGTGCATCCCTGCGACCGCGGAAACTGGCATTGGCGGTCGGCATGGCCCTGGGCGGCGCGCTGCCGGCCCACGCGGCAACCTTCAACATCGGGGAGATCGAGGGGCGTTTCGACTCCAGCCTGTCCATCGGCGCCAGCTGGGCCATGGACAACCCGGACAAGAAATTCATCGGCAGCCGCAACGGCGGCAGCGCCTCCAGCGCCACCTCCGACGACAACCGGCTGAACTTCAAGAAGGGCGAGGCCTTCTCCAAGCTGTTCAAGGGCGTGCACGACCTCGAGCTGAAGTACCAGGACACCGGCGTGTTCCTGCGCGGCAAGTACTGGTACGACTTCGAGCTCAAGGATGGCCACCAGCACCTCTACGACATCGACGACAGCGGCCGCGACCAGGCCGCGCGCTCCTCCGGCGCCCAACTGCTCGACGCCTTCGTCTACCACAACTACAGCGTCCGCGACCTGCCCGGCAGCGTGCGTCTGGGCAAGCAGGTGGTGAGCTGGGGCGAGAGCACCTTCATCCAGAACGGCATCAACAGCATCAACCCGGTGGACGTCTCGGCCCTGCGCCGCCCCGGCTCGGAGGTCAAGGAAGCGCTGATCCCGGTGCCGATGTTCTATTTCAACCAGGGCATCGTCGAGAACCTGTCGCTGGAAGCCTTCTACCAGCTGAAATGGGAAAAGACCGTGGTGGACAACTGCGGCACCTTCTTCGGCAGCGATATCGTCGCCCAGGGCTGCGACACGGGCATGGCGATCAACGGCAGCGACTTCGACCGCGACATCGACGGCACCGGCGTGCGGGGCGGCTATGGCTACGTGCCGCGGCTGGGCGACAAGGACGCCCGCGACGGCGGCCAGTTCGGCGTGGCCCTGCACTGGATGGTCGAGTCGCTGAACGACACCGAGTTCGGCCTCTACGCCATGAACTACCACAGCCGCACGCCCTACAGCAGCTGGATCGTCGGCCAGGGCGCGCTGGCCGACCCGGTCGGCGGGCTGTTCGGCCAGGGCGGGCGCAGCACCGCGCGCTACTTCCTGACCTACCCCGAAGACATCCGCCTGTACGGCCTGAGCTTCAACACCACGGTGGGCACCGCGGCGCTCTCCGGCGAAATCAGCTACCGGCCGAACATGCCGCTGGGGCTCAACGGCACCGACATTTCCGCCGCCGCCACCCTCGGCGCGGCATCGACCAACCCGGCGGTCAACGCCGGCCTGCCGATCTTCGCCAGCGGCTGGGCCGACTCGGCCTACGGTTCGCTGATCCAGGGCTACCAGCGCAAGCCGGTGACCCAGGCGCAGGTCACCCTGACCAACACCTTCGACAACCTGCCGCTGGTGCGCGCCGACCGCCTGACCCTGGTCGGCGAGGTCGGCTTCACCCACGTCAGCGACCTCGGCCCCACCGACGGCAGCGCCCTGCGTTTCGGCCGCAGCAGCGTCTATGGCAATGGCGAGCTGGGCGCGGCGGGCAGTTCCTCGCTGCTGGGCCTTGCGGGCAACGCGCTGTGCACCGGGGTGGTCAACACCGCCAACCCCGGCGAGTGCAACAGCCACGGCTTCTACACCGGCAACTCCTGGGGCTACCGCCTGCGCGGCCAGCTCGAATACAACGACATGATCGGCGGCGTGACCCTCAAGCCGAACCTGTCGTTCGCCCACGACGTGCAGGGCTACGGCCCGACCTTCAGCGAAGGCGAGAAGGCCCTGAGCATCGGCCTGGACGGCGAATACCTGAGCAAATACACCGCCAGCATCAGCTACACCGACTACTTCGGCGGCGACTACAACACCAACACCGACCGCGACTTCCTCGCCGTCAGCCTGGGCGTCAGCTTCTGACGCCCCCCGGAGGACCCACCATGCAGCACAAGCTCCTGCTCAAGGCCGGCTGCCTCAGCCTCGGCCTGCTCGCCGGCCAGGCGATGGCCGCCGTTTCCGCCGACCAGGTCGCGCGCCTGGGCGCCGACCTGACGCCGATGGGCGCCGAGAAGGCCGGCAACGCCGACGGCAGCATCCCGGCCTGGACCGGCGGCCTCGCCACCAACGCCGGCGCCCTGGACGCCGCGGGCTTCCTCGCCGACCCCTACGCCGGCGAGAAGCCGCTGTTCACCATCACCGCGCAGAACGCCGAGCAGTACAAGGCGAAGCTGACCCCCGGCCAGCTGGCGATGTTCAAGCGCTTCCCGGACAGCTACCGCATCCCGGTCTACCCCAGCCACCGCAGCGCCGCCTACCCGGCCGAGGTGCTCGCCGCGGTGAAGGCCAACGCCGGCGCCACCCACCTCGCCGAGGGCGGCAACGGCCTGGAGAACTTCAAGGTCTCGATTCCCTTCCCGATCCCGCAGAACGGCCTGGAGGCGATCTGGAACCACGTCACCCGCTACCGCGGCAAGACCATGCTGCGCACCACCGCGCAGATGAACCCGCAGAGCAACGGCGACTACACCATCAGCTACATGAAGGAGCAGTTCGCCTTCCCCTTCGGGCTGAAGGACTACGACCCGGCGAAGATGGACAACATCCTCTACTACTTCCGCCAGGAGATCCTCTCGCCGCCGCGCCGCGCCGGCAGCGTGATGCTGGTGCTGGAGACCATCAACCAGGTCAAGGAACCGCGCATGGCCTGGATGTACAACGCCGGCCAGCGCCGCGTGCGCCGCGCCCCGCAGGTGGCCTACGACAGCCCCGGCGCCGAAGGCATGCGCACCTACGACGATTTCGACATGTTCAACGGCTCGCCCGACCGCTACGACTGGAAGCTGCTGGGCAAGCAGGAGCTGTACATCCCCTACAACAGCTTCGCCCTGGACTCGCCCAAGGCGAAGTACGCCGATATCGTCAAGCCGGGCCACCTGAACCCCGACTACACCCGCTACGAACTGCACCGCGTGTGGCACGTGGAGGCGACCCTGAAGCCGGGCCAGCGCCATGTCTACAGCAAGCGCGACCTGTACATCGACGAAGACAGCTGGCAGATCGCCGAGGCCGACGCCTACGACGGCCGCGGCAACCTCTGGCGCGTTTCCGAGGGCCACGCGCGGCCGTTCTACGACCAGCAGTTCACCTGGCTGACCGCCGAGACCCACTACGACGTGCTGTCCGGGCGCTACACGGTGTCGGGCCTGCGCAACGAGGAGAAGGGCGCGTACCGCTTCGACCTCGAGTCCACCAGCAATGACTTCACCCCCAGCGCCTTGCGTGCTACCGGGATTCGTTGAGTCGACAGAGCAACTCCATCGATGCTCTCTTTGTGGGCGGCTGGATGGCCGCCTTTTTTTCGGGGGCATTTATGGGGGGGAGTTTGCTGGTGAATTGGGGACGTTGGGGGGGAGCACCCTCTCCCCAGCCCTCTCCCTGAAGGGAGAGGGGGCTTGTCCGTGCCGAGATAGGAAATGGTTTCAGCCGGATGTCGCTGAGCTTGCCGGCTAATGCCGAAACTCCCGAACACTCCGAACGGTCCCCTCTCCCTTCAGGGAGAGGGTTAGGGAGAGGGAGCGGACTAGACCCTTACACTTTTCCCACCGGCAGACCCCCACGCCCAACCCAATACCCCACCAGCCATGACCAACCACTCACCCGGGAATCCGGCGTTTTTTACAATTGGCCGCTGCCTGCCCACGCGATTTTTGCTTTACCTTGCGCGGTACAAGTCGAATAGAGCGGTCGTAGCCCCATCATGAAGTTGCATCAACTGCGCGCCATGGTCGCCATCTGCGAGAGTGGCAGCATCCAGGAAGCCTCGCGCCTGCTGCATATCTCGCAGCCGGCGCTGTCCAAGAGCATCAAGGAACTCGAAGCCGAGCTGGGCGTGCCCCTGCTGCTGCGCTCCAACCGTGGCATCACCGCCACCGAATATGGCGAGCGCCTGGTGCGCCGGGCGCGGCTGGTGGTGGAGGAGGTGCGCCGCGCGCGCGACGAGATCGAGACGCTCAAGGGCGCCATGGACGGCCGCGTGGCCATCGGCGTGTCGCCGGTCACGCCCAGCCAGCAGTTCGCCAACTGCCTGCTGCGCTACCGCAAGCGTTTCCCCAAGGTGCAATTGCAGATCAACGAACTGCGCCCGGCCAAGCTGCTGGAGGGCCTGCGCGAAGGCCAGCTGGACCTGGCGCTGACCTCGCAGCCGGCCTCGCGCAACATCGACGGCTTCCTCTGGCAGGAACTATACGCCCAGCCCACCACCCTGGCGGTGCGCAAGGGCCATCCGCTGCGCGCGGCCGGGTCGCTGCACGAGCTGCTCGACCAGGAGTGGCTGATCCCCGATTCCCTCGACGTTTCCCTGGCCGGGGAGATGTTCCGCGAGCACCGGGTGGAGCCGCCGCAGCGCATCATCGAGTGCGCCTCGGTGGTGCTCTACGCGGAGCTGGCGGCCAACACCGACGCGGTGAGCTTCTGGTCGCGGCGGGTGTTCGACCTGCCGGTGGTCTCCAGCACCCTGGAGCCGCTGAACATCGCCGAGCGCGTGCCGGGCACCGATATCTCGCTGGTCTCGCGGCCGCCCGAGCTGATGACCCGCGAGGCGCAGATGCTGGTCGACGAGCTGGTCTACGCCTTCAAGGGCCCGCATCTGCAAAAGCCCGCCGGCTGACATAACCAGCCTGGATAAGCATGTGCAGAGGTCATTATTCAGCCCGCCATGGCTGAGGCATGCTGCCGGCCGTCGTCATTACAACAAGGACCAGGGCCATGATCCAGGCCAGCCCCGAGCCGCTTGCGCGCATCCAGCACTGGCAGGATGAGTTCGCCGCCATCCGCCGGCAGATCCACCAGCACCCCGAGCTGGGCTTCGAGGAACGGCGCACCGCCGAACTGGTGGCCGGCTACCTGCGCCAGTGGGGCTATGCGGTGCACGAGGGCGTCGGCGGCACCGGCGTGGTCGGCGTGCTGCGCCTGGGCCAGGGCCCGCGCAGCATCGGCATCCGCGCCGACATGGACGCGCTGCCCATCGAGGAAGCCAGCGGCGTGCCCTACCGCAGCCGGGAGCCCGGCAAGATGCACGCCTGCGGGCATGACGGGCACACCGCCATCCTGCTCTGCGCGGCGCGCTACCTGGCGCAGACGCGCGCCTTCGACGGCACCCTGAATCTGATCTTCCAGCCCGCCGAGGAGACCCTCGGCGGCGCCGTGGCGATGATGGAGGACGGCCTCTTCGAGCGCTTCCCCTGCGATGCCGTGTACGCCCTGCACAACGCGCCGGGCCTGCCGGTGGGCTGCTTCCTGACCCGCGAGGGGCCGCTCACCGCCTCCAGCGACCGCGCCACCATCCGCCTGCTCGGCGTCGGTGGCCACGGCGCCATGCCGCATGCGGCGAAGGACCCGGTGGTGGCCGCCGCCGAACTGGTGCTGGCGCTGCAGAGCATCGTCTCGCGCAACGTGCCCGCCAGCGAGGTCGCGGTGATCACCGTCGGCGCCATCCATGCCGGCGAGGCGGCCAACGTGATTCCCGACCGGGCCGAACTGCGCCTGAGCGTCCGCGCCACCCGCCCGGACGTGCGCCAGCTGCTGAAGCGGCGCATCGCCGAAGTCACCCAGGGGGTGGCCGCGGTACATGGCATCCAGGCGCAACTGGACTACGAGGAGCTGGTGCCGGTGCTGGTCAACACCCCGGCCGAAACGCGCCTGCTGCGCCAGGTGGCGAGCGAACTGGTGGGCCCGCAGCGGCTGCTGTCCGAGCCGCCGGCGGGCTTTCTCGGCAGCGAGGATTTCGCCTGGATGCTCGAACGCCGGCCGGGCTGCTACATCGCCCTGGGCAACGGCCAGAGCGGGCCGAGTGGCTGCATGGTGCACAACCCCGGCTACGACTTCAACGACGCGGCCATCCCCTTCGGCGCCAGCCTCTGGGTGCGCCTGGTCGAGACCTACCTGGCCGCCTGATGGCCAATGGAGCAACGATGCGCAACGCACGCCGTACCCTGGTGCTGGTCCTGCTGATGCTGGTGATGGTCATCAGCGTGATGGACAAGACCATCTTCGCCTTCGCCGGGGCGCAGATCATCGACGAGTTGAAGCTGACGCCGAGTGAGTTCGGTTTCATCGGCAGCGCCTTCTTCTTCCTCTACTCGGTCTCCGGGGTGCTGGTGGGCTTCCTCGCCAACCGCTTCCCGACCCGCTGGATCCTCTTCGGCATGTCGCTGGTGTGGATGCTGGCGCAGCTGCTGGTCAGCTTCAGCAGCGGCTTCGCCGCGCTGGTGGCCAGCCGCCTGCTGCTGGGCGCCGGCACCGGGCCGGGCACGGCGGTGACCCAGCACGCGGTGTTCAAGTGGTTCGGCCCGCGCGAGCGGGTGCTGCCCGCGTCGCTGATCCAGGTGTCGATCATGCTCGGCGCGGTGCTCGGCGCGCTGACCCTGCCGCTGGCCATCCAGCACCTGGGCTGGCGCATGGCCTACCTGGCGCTGGCGCTCATCGGCCTGCTGTGGATGCTCGCCTGGCTGGCCTTCGGCCGCGAGGGCAGCCACGCCGAAGTGGACGGCGAAGAAAGCGGCCAGCGCCTGCCGTACCGGCGCCTGCTGCTCAACCGCACCTTCCTCTGGATCACCCTGCTGGGCTTCCTCGGCTACCTGCCCAACGCGCTGGTCTACAGCTGGGTGCCGGTGTACCTGCAGAAGGGCCTGGGCATGACGCCGCTGCAATCGGGCTACACGGTGATGGCGGCGACCCTCGGCGTGATCGTGTTCAACCTCGGCGTTTCGGCCTGGTCGCAGCGCCTGCTCAAGCGCGGCGTGCCGGTGCAGACCGCGCTGGTGCGCCTGCCGGTGGTCTGCGCGATCCTCGCCGGCGCGGCTTTCGTCGGCCTCGGCGGTTTCCACGGCAACCTGCCGGCGGTGATCGGCCTGTACCTGGCCGGCTGCGTGCTGATCAACCTGCTGCCGACCTTCTGCAACACCATAGTGGCGCACATCGCGCCGCCGGCGCAGCGCGGCTCCATGCTGGCCATCCACATCGGCGGCCTGACCAGCGCGGGCATGCTCGCGCCCTGGCTGATCGGCCAACTGGTGGAGTACAAGGGCGGCAACATCGCCCAGGGCTTCGAGCTGGGCCTGGGCCTGATCGGCGCCGCGGTGATCCTCTGCGCGCTGCTCGGCCTGCGCCTGATCGCCCCCGAGCGCACCCGCCAGGCGCTGCACGGCAGCGCCGCCACGGACCTGCCCGCCACGGCATGAGCCGCGGCGGCCGCCCATGAGCCGGCCGCCGACCCCCTGATCCCATCCCTTTCGCGCCTTCCGGGCGCGGGCCCGGCGGCCCGCGTTCCGGCTGCGCTCATCCCGGAGAGACGATGAACCCGTCCGCCTGCTTCTCCCAGAGCTACGCCGAGGCGCGTGGCAAGTTCCTCGCGGCCTGTGCCGCCGCCGGCCTGGCCGTCGAATCCCATGACCACCCGCTGCCCGGGCGCGACGGCGAGCCGCTGGCCCTCGACGTGGCCCGCGACGGCCCGGAGGACGCCAGCCGATTGCTGATCATCAGCAGCGGCTGTCACGGCGTCGAAGGCTTCTGCGGTTCCGCCGTGCAGACCGCGATGCTGCGCGACCCGCATTGGCGGGCCCGCGTGCACGAGAGCGGCTGTGCCGTGCTCTACCTCCACGCGGTCAATCCCTACGGCTTCTCCTGGTGGCGGCGCTGGACCCACGAGAACGTCGACCTCAACCGCAACTTCCTGGACTTTTCCACGCCCCTGCCGGAGAACCCGGCCTACGCCCGTCTCGATCCGCTGCTGGTGCCACGCCGCTGGCCGTCGCGGTTGAGCCGTGCGCGCTTGCTGCTGCAGGTCCTGCGCCATGGCCGCCGGCACCTGCAACAGGCCGTTTCCTGCGGCCAGAGCAGCCATCCGCACGGGCTCTTCTATGTCGGCGCCGAACCCACCTGGAGCAACGGCAAGGTGCGCCAGGTGCTGCGCCAACAGGGCCGGCGCTGCCGCGAGCTGGGCTGGATCGACCTGCATACCGGCCTCGGCCCCCGCGGGCACGGCGAGCGCATCCACTCCGGCGAAAACACCGCGGCGTCGCTGGCCCGCTCCCGCGCCTGGTGGGGCGAGTCGGTGCGTTCGGCGGAGGAGGGCAACAGTGTGTCGGTGAGGCTCAACGGCAAGATGGTGCACGCCGCGCTGCAGGAATGCCCCCAGGCACGGCTGACCTCCATGACCCTGGAATTCGGCACCCTGCCGGGATTGCAGGTGCTGGACGCGCTGCGCGCCGACCAGTGGCTGGCCCGCTCGCCGCAGGTGCCGGCGCACAAGGCCGGGCGCATCAAGCAGCAGTTGCGTGATGCCTTCTACGTGGATGCTGACGACTGGAAACGCCAGGTGCTGGAGCAGGCCTGCGAGGCGGCCTGGCTGGCGCTCCGGGGCCTGTGCGAGGCGTAGCTTCGAAGGGGCCGGTTTGGCGATCGCTCAGGAATCGTTGCGGTTGCGGCGTTCCATGAAGAATCGCCACTCCTTCTGGATGGTTTCGTAAGGCACATAGACGCTGAGTTTCTTGTCGTTCTGCCGGGCACCCATTCTCGGGGTTTGAACTTCAGCGCCGGGCGGGCCTGCTCCTGGGATCGGAAAGCCAACAGCAGGTCTTCTCCGGAGCGTTCGGCAACCAGCGCATCGCTCAGGGAAGCATGCTGGGGCTCCTGCAATAGGTACAGGTTGCCAGGCTTGCTCATCAGGACTTGTTCAGGCGCGGCCTGGCTTGCATCCAGGGTATATGCCTGTATGAGGGAGTCTTCGGTCACGACCGAGAAATTTATTTTGCTATCGATCAGATTTTTCATTTAGGTACGGATAGTCAGATAGTTACAGGGTCAACCCTCTTCCCGCATCCTGCAGCAGGCGCGAACCCACAAGCGTCTCTAAAAGTGCCAATGCCCGCGGGGCGGGCGACATGAGTCTTCGGGGTCGCTTTCGGCGCTTGAGAAACAGTTCTCCGGTGGATTTCCGAAGGAGAAATTCAGCGCTGATCTGTTTAGAAGAAGTTGCGTCGTCTTGCGCTGAGAAGAGTAGGGCGCGGCCTTCGGGGCAGGTATCTGACGAGTTCTAAAATGGCCTGGATCGGCGCCTTGCTTTTCGTCAATTCGATATGCCGGGATCGCGCAGCCTGCGGGATGGCCGCCTCGGAAAAGGCCGTTCCATGCGCCTACGCTGGCGGTGATATCGGGATCGGCTTGATGGCCGCCGCTACTGGGTCGATGCACTTCCTGCGCGCTTTCTGAAGTCAATGTCCGCTGATAGGCCTGGAAGATAATCCGTGTTCTTCCAGTCAGGGCTGTTGGGGGCCGGGTTCAAGATGATCGCGGTATGTAGTGGCAAGGAGGGTTGGCCGCTACTTCTGTCCGCAGCCTGGGGTGGTCGTACTTGGCGGAATCGTGGAGCGAAGAATTCAGACGGCGTCGCATGGTGTTGCCGGAGTTCACCTGGATACCATCCTGGCTGCCCGGAACCGGTTCGGGACCTGCCGATAGCATTTGCTTGGCTTGAAACAAGTTGAATAGCGCCGGTCTTGCCTCGTGGATATTTCGAGAAAAAGACTCCAGGAAATGGAACTTCGCCCCTGTCGTGGATGAAAGATTCACACTCGTTCATCTGGTGTGGGTCTTCGGCTGTTGCTTGAACCTGTGCCCTGTATTTATTGAAAGGATCGCGTGAATGAAATTGAGAAACACCTTAGGCGTCGTTGTGGGTGCCATGGTCGCCTTGTCTGCCATGGATGGCTTCGCCCAAGGCCGGAATTCGGTCGAGGTCGAGGCTTTCGGCAAGCGCTACTTCACCGACAGCAATCGCAACATGCAGAACGGCGACCTGTACGGCGGCTCCCTCGGCTACTTCCTGACCGACGACGTCGAGCTGGCGCTGTCCTACGGTGAATACCACGACCTCCGCGGCACCTCCTCGAGCGGCAATGCCAAGGTGCGTGGCAGCCTGGCCTCGCTGGACGCCATCTACCACTTCGGCGCTCCCGGCGCGGGCCTGCGCCCGTACCTCTCCGCCGGCATCGGCCACCAGAGCCTGACCGACGTCAACAGCGGAGACGGACGCCGCCGCAACCTGACCATGGCCAACATCGGCGCCGGCCTGAAGTACTACTTCACCGAGAACTTCTATGCCAGGGCCGGCCTCGACGGCCAGTACGGCATGGAAAGGCGTGAAAGCGGCCACCAGGGCGAGTGGATGGCCGGCGTCGGCGTCGGCCTGAACTTCGGCGGCGGTTCCAAGCCGGCCCCGGCTCCGGAACCGGTCGCTGAAGTCTGCTCCGACGAAGACCACGACGGCGTCTGCGACAACGTCGACAAGTGCCCGAACACCCCGGCCAACGTCACCGTCGACGCCAGCGGCTGCCCGGTCGTGGCCGAGGCCGTGCGCGTCCAGCTGGACGTCAAGTTCGACTTCGACAAGTCCAGGGTCAAGCAGAACAGCTACGCGGACATCAGGAACCTGGCCGACTTCATGAAGCAGTACCCGTCCACCTCCACCACCGTTGAAGGCCACACCGACTCCGTCGGCACCGACGCCTACAACCAGAGGCTGTCCGAGCGTCGTGCCAACGCCGTTCGTGACGTGCTGGTCAACGAGTACGGCGTGGAAGGCGGCCGCGTGAGCGCCGTGGGTTATGGTGAGAGCCGTCCGGTCGCTGACAACGGCACCGCCGAAGGCCGCGCCGTCAACCGTCGCGTGGAAGCCGAAGTGGAAGCCCAGGCCAAGCAGTGATCGACCGGAGCTGACGAGTCAGCCCGATCTAGGCTGCAATGCCGTTCACTCAAGCGGAGCAGCCTTTCCACTCACTGGATCGGGACCTTCACCGTCCAGGGCCTCGATGGCCCTGGACGGTGATCCAGCAGCAAACCCCCGATACCAGCCCTCAACGCAGGCAAACGCCTTTCCATCGCCAAGCGCATCCCGCCACGCCGGCTGGGGCTCGGTTGGGCCTCCGTAGAAGATCGGCAACCCAGGCCTGCACCCTCGGCTCCGCGGGCGCTCCCGGCGCTATTTCGTTGGTTTCACTGCGTCTACGCCCGCACCGGGGCGGTGATATTCCCGATGGCGCCGATTCCATCAGCCGCTGAAATTGCGCGCGGTGACGTAGGCACGCTTCCAGTAGGGGGAGGCGAGGGAGTCGATGCGGATCTTCTTGCACGTGCTGGGGGCGTGAATGAAGCGGTTGTCGCCGATGTAGAGGCCGACGTGGCTGGCTCTATCGCTGCCGTTGTGGCTGAAGAACACGGCGTCGCCAGGCTGTAGTTCATGGCGGGCGATAGTCGCGTCGCGCCGCGCAACCATCGACCGGGTGGTGCGTGGCAGGCGCAGGTCGGCGACGCTGCGATACAGGTAGACCAGCAGGCCGCTGCAATCGAACCCGGTTTCCTCCGATTCGCCGCCCCAGCGGTAGCGCTGGCCGACGAGCTGGTGCGCGCGGGCGACGATGAGCTGGCGCGTGTCCGGATTGACGGCGCCGGGCTGGCCCGTCGGTGCCTGCTGGGCCGATGCGGGCGCGTAGCGGCGCCACTGCGGGATACCGAGGTCATCGGCGTGGGCGAGGGGAACGATCAGCACGAGAAGTAAAAGAGCGATAAACCAATGAAGAGCACGCATTTCGGAACATTACGGGGTGAAGGTTGAGTCGTGGCGCAATCCTTCTGCTGGCAAGCCTGCACCGGGTCCTGGTCCGCGCGGACGAGGGAGGCATGGGTGATGCAGGGCTGGCCGCTACTTCCCTGGTAGCTGCTGGGGCTCTCCAGTATTCGTGCCGGCCAGGGCAGGCCGTGGCGGCGGGGCAGGTGCGGGATCGGTGAAGGGACGCTGGCAGAAAGCACGGAGCCCCCGGGCGTGGGTTATTCCTGGCGATGCGGTTAGGATTTCGTGTATCGGCCTTGGAACTTTCGCCGGCGCGGCGGTCTGAGGTGTCAATCTGCCATTGATCAGCCAGGGAGGCTGTATGAAGGGTGTTCTCGTTGCTGTTCCGCTGCTGTTCTGCGCCGCCTGGGCGCAGGCGGATACGATCTACAAATGCGTCGATGCGCAGGGCAAGGTGACTTTCACCAAGCAGGCCTGCCCCAACGGCGGCAACGCCGGCGTCGAGCTGAACGTGGAGAACCGCCGGCCCAGTGGCGGCGGCGAGGGGGCGGTGATGGCGCAGCCGGCGCTTCAGGCGCCGGCTACGGATTACGCCCCGGCGGGGGCCTATCCGGCGCAGCAGCCGGCGGCCCCGGCCCCGGCGCCGGCCGGCGGCACGCGGGTGACCGTGGTGGGCGGCTCGGAGGAGCGGCCGGGCTGCTCCACCGGGCTTTCCGAGCGCGACCTGCGGACCGCCATGGTGCGCAAGGAGATCGTCCCGGGCATGAGCCGCAAGGAAATCGAGAGCATGTTCGGCACCCCGAGCAAGCAGGCCAGCGCCCACGGCGCCGGCAGCAGCACCTACTGGAACGACAAGTACCTGAACTTCTTCAGCATCAACTACGACGCCAATGGCTGCGTGGTGAACAGCTACCAGTCCGGTTCATCTCAATAAGTCGGGTTTATCGAGGTGGAGACAGCAAGCGCTCGACCTCGATTGCCAGCTTTGTATCCGGACTGGAGATTCTCAGGCTTCTGGCCTGAAACTCGCCAAGGATCGGCAATGATCTCGACAGATATTGCCCTTTGACCGAAACGGAAAGCAGGGCACCTCGCTCTGCATTCAGGAAACCGGCCAGTGAAGTTGCACAAGGATCGGTCAGTTCGACCTGTACATAGGCATGCCGCTCAAGGTCGTGTGATACCTCGGAGCGTTTGACGCATTCTCGTGTCAGCAGATAGCTGCGATTCTCGACACTGAACAGAACCCCTTCTTCAGCTGTGCTGGCGCAGGCCGCAACCAGAAACATTGCGGAAAGCAGGATGGTCTTTTTCATCTCGGTATTCCCTAACGAACGGTAATGGCAATCACTTGCCCGATGCTGTGGCTTCTGAACCTGATCCGAGATACACAGACGCAGATGCCGCTGGTGAAATTGTGTGTTCCCGGGCCAACGACGATATCGCTCATTTCAGTGCCTCCCTGGAAATAGCGAATCTCGGCGTCGAAGGTCGAACTGCCTGAAATAGTTTCGAATTCGACTTTGTAAGAGAGTGGGCCCCCCATCTGTTCGCCGATGACTATCCAGGGTCCCCAGGCCCGCGCCGGCGGAGCCCAGCCTTCCAATTGGTTCATGGACGTCTCCTTTTGCTGTTCTGAAGCCAAGGAGCCGAAAATGACATGTCGTTTGCTTTTGTCATGCCTTGCAGCATTGCATCCGATTATTCGCTTTTTATCTCGGATGGCCGGGGACTAGGCGCTGTAGGAATTGCTGTCGGGAACGCTAATTCCTCCGCCGGCTCTCCACTTCCTTGGTCGGCAGTGTCCTGTGCTCAGGGGCTCGGTAAGGCTGTGGATCGAATCGCAACAGTGCACCGCCTCGCAATGACGGCCACACTACCGACTAAGGGACGATAGCCGCGGCCGGCAAATGGTCGCCTAATGGCCCTGACAACAATAATTCAGGGCCTGCGCCAACCCGGGTGTTCCACGGGGCGGGCGATGGCTGGAGAGGTGCCCTCATGGACCCGACGCGTTCGCGTATCTTCCTCGTTCTTTCCCTGCAGACCACCGGCCTTCTCGCGCTGTTCATCGCCCAGTCGCTGGGCGGCTGGCCGCTGTCGCTGTGCCTGCTGCTCGGTTTCGCGTTGCTCTGGCTGCCCTGGTTCGTCGGCCAGCGGCGCAGCCTGCCCGGCGTATCCGCCGCCGCGCCGGAGCTGGCCGCGCTGACCCGCGACCTGTCGCACAGCACCAGCCACAATGCGCTGTCCGCCGCCGGCGTGTCCTACTCGGTGCAGCGCCTGGTGGAGCGCCTGGAGTCGCAACTGGCGGCGGCCGAGCAGATCGTCGGCAGCGCCGAGGTGATGATTCACACCGAGCGCGCCACCTCTTCCCTGGCGCGCCAGGCCATGGACGCCGCCACCCAGGCCCGCGCCGGCAGCGATGTCGGGCGCAGCGAGCTGCAGCAGGCCATCGCCCGCATGCACCAGCTCAGCGGCCGCGCCGGTGAAAGCCGCGCGCTGATCGAGGCGCTGAGCCAGCGCAGCGAGGACATCCAGCGCGTCACCCAGGTGATCCAGTCGATCGCCAGCCAGACCAACCTGCTGGCCCTCAACGCCGCCATCGAGGCGGCCCGCGCCGGCGAGCACGGCCGCGGCTTCGCGGTGGTCGCCGACGAGGTGCGCGGGCTGGCTGCGCGTACCGCCGAGGCCACCGAGGAGGTGGGGCAGATGGTCGAGGACATCCAGCAGCGCACCGCCCAGGTCGCCGAGCAGATCCTCCAGTTGGCCGCCGACCTCGACGAAGGCGTGGCCCAGGTGGAGCGCACCGGCGGGCAGCTGGAAGGCATCGCCGGGCTGGCCGCTGGCGTCGAGCGGCAGATCACCGAGATCGCCGAAGGCGCGGAGATCAACCGCCACCAACTGGACAACCTGTTCGCCGCGGTGGAGCGCATGCGCGCCGACATCCGCGTCAGCGACGAGCAGACCCACCGCCTGGCCGACGCCGCCGTGCACCTGGAGGCCCAGGCCGAGGCCATCAGCGAGCGCCTGGCCGAAGTGGGCCTGGACGATTACCACCAGCGCGTCTACGACCTGGCCCGCGAAGGTGCATCGAGCATAGGCGCGCGCTTCGCCGCCGACCTGGAGGACGGGCGGATTTCCGCCGAGGACCTGTTCGACCGCCACTACCAGCCGATCCCGGGCACCGAGCCGCAGAAGTACAGCACGCGCTTCGACCGCTACACCGACGAGGTGCTGCCGAAGATCCAGGAAGACCTGCTGCAGCGCCACGAGGGCCTGGTGTTCGCCATCGCCTGCACCGCCGAGGGCTACGTGCCGACGCACAACCGCGCCTTCGCACAGGCACCGACCGGCGACCCCGAGGTGGACCGCCTGAAGAGCCGCAGCAAGCGCCTGTTCGACGACCGCACCGGGATCCGCTGCGGCAGCCACCAGCAGGCGCTGCTGTTGCAGACCTACTGCCGTGACACCGGCGAGCAGATGCACGACCTGTCGGTGCCGATCTTCGTCAACGGCCGCCATTGGGGCGGCTTGCGCCTGGGCTACCGGCCCGAGAGCATGCCGTTGAGCGAGACGCCGGCGCTGCGCAGCCCAGGCCGGCGCGAGGCCGCCTCGGCCCGGTGAGAGCCGGGGGAAGCAAAAAAGGCCGTGCATCCGAGGATGTGCGGCCTTTTCGTTTGAGTCAGGGCGGAGCGGATCTCATCCGCGAATCGCGCCGGGATGTCCGGCTATCGCGGACAGAGTCCGCTCCTACGGCGTCCAGGACGCATGGCTTTTCGTAGGAGCGAGCACCTCGGGGCGCGCAGGGGAATGGAATGGGGCACCGTAGGGCGCATAACCGTTCGCGGTTATCCGCCGTCGGCGTTATGCGCCCCACACATTGTAGGAGCAATTGTCTTGCCGGCTACGCCGAGGTGCTTTTCGTAGGATGGGTTGAGCTTGCGAAACCCATGCAGTTGGGGGTGATGGGTATCGCTTCGCTCAACGCCATCCTACGACGGCTCGCGAATGGGGGCCGCTCGTGCCACCGGGGCGCGAGACCCGCCGCGACGTCAGAACCGCTTCGTCGCCCGCGCCACCACGGTTGCCGTGCAGATGTCCTTGAAGCCCTGCCAGTTGAAGCATTCGCTCTGCGACAGGTCGGTGTCGATGTAGCTCAGCGACCAGTCGATGCCGGCGAACTCCCTGTCCAGGCGCGCCTCCCATTCGTGGTAGGTGCTGCGGGTGCCGCCGTCGCCGGCGAGGTACAGCGGGTCCTTGGCGTCGTTGCGGCCGTAGCGCAGCTTGGCCTGGAACCCCGCCGGCAGCTCGAAGCCGTAGCCGACGTAGCTGTAGAGCTGGCTCTGGTCCTTGCCGAAGTAGGTGGTGATGTCCTTGGAGTAATAGCTGGCCAATTCGAAGCCGTAGGCGTTGAGGACGGCGTAGACCTCGCTCTGGTTGAACTGGCCTTCCTTCGGGTAGCGGTACTGGATGTAGCCCAGGTCCAGGCTCACCGCGTCGGTGGCCTGCCAGTACCAGCCGGCGTAGTAGTCCAGCTCCTGGCGCGTCTTCAGGTCGTAGCCGAAGTCGACGTTGGAACTCCATACGCCCAGGTACAGGCCGCTGCTGTGCTGCAGGGTGGCGGCGGCCTGGATGGCCGGGTCGTTCTGCGTCTGCGAGATGCCGCGGGTGCGGTAGTCGCTGGCCAGGGTGGCCTCCAGGTCGACCGAGAAGTTCTCGCTCAGCTCCACCGCGTGGCTGGCGGTGAAAGGCGCGCAGGCGAGCGCCGCGCCGAGGACGAGTGCTTTGTATTTCATGGACTTACCCTTTGTTGTGGTTGTGTGGGCAGGAAAAAGCCCGCGCAGCCCCCTCCCGCCGGCGAGCCGGGAAGCGAAGGGGAAGGGGTGGCGGGAAGGGCCGGGCTTCAGCCCGGCAGTGGAGCGAACGGCGTCAGAGCGCTTCCTGGCCGTCGGCGCGGTAGACCTCGCGGCCGCCGAACAGGGTGTGCAGCACCTTGGCCTCGCCCAGTTCGGCGTCGGGGACGCTGAACAGGTCGCGGTCGAGCACAACCAGGTCGGCCTGCTTGCCGGGGGCCAGGCTGCCGATCTTCTCACCCAGGCCGATGGCCTTCGCGGCATTGGCGGTGTACGCGTAGAACATGGCCTGGCGGTCGATGCGCTGCTCCGGGTTGAGCACGCCCTTCGGGCCCTGGCGCGTCACCGCCTGGTACATGGCCTTCAGCGGGTCGGGGGTGGACACCGGCCAGTCGCTGGCCCCGGCGATGGTGGCGCCGGCGTCCAGCAGCGACTTGGCCGGGTACATGTAGCGGAAGGCGTCGTCGGCGATGTAGGGCTTGACCAGGTCGAGGGTGTAGTCCTCGGCGGTGGCCCAGTCCAGCTGCATCGAGGCGATCACGCCCAACTGCTTGAAGCGCGGGAAGTCCGCGGGGTTGACCAGTTGCAGATGGGTGATGGAGTGGGTGACGCCGCTTTGCCGGTCCTTGCGCGCCTGGGCGATGCCGTTGAGCGATTCGCGCACCGCGCGGTCGCCGATGGCGTGAATGTGCACGAGCCAGCCGCGGGCGTCGGCGGCGCTGACCAGCTCGCCGAAGTGCCGCGGGTCGAGCAGCAGCTCGCCGGGCTTGTGCAGGTTGCTGTAGTTCTCCAGCAGCGCGGCGGACTGCGCCGGGTATTCCAGCACGCCGTCGGCGAACACCTTGATGCCCGGCAGGCTCAGGTTGGGGATGCCCTGGAACTGCTGGCGCACCTTGTCGATCACCGCCAGGTCCGCCGGGCGGCTCTTCGGGTTGACCACCAGCAGCGCGGCGACGTGGGCGCTGAGCCGGCCCTGTTGCGCCAGGTCGCGGTACACCGGCAGCACGCCGACGGTGCGTTCCGTGGGCTTGATGTCGAACAGCGCCTGGCCCGGGCTGCCGTTGGCCGCCGGGTCCATCCAGGCTGTGATGCCCAGGCTGTTGTTGTATTGCACGGCGGCCAGGCCGGCGCGGTCGAGGGTCTGCTGGTCGGCGGCGGGCATGGCCGCGGCGACGCGGTCGAAGCCGGAGTCGACGACGAAGCCGCTGGGGGTGAAGTCCGGCGCGTGGCCGATGTTCTGCTGCTCGGTGGCCGGCAGCGAGCGCACCAGCGCCGCGTCCAGCCTGGCGCGGCGCAGCATGGCGGCGTTGGCCCAGGCGGTGTGGTGGTCGCTGCCGATGAGCACGATGGGCACCTGCGCCCATTCGCCGGCATTGAAAATCTTCGCCAGCCCCTCGGCCTGGGACCAGTAGCTGGAGTGCATGCCGTTCAGCACCAGGATGTCGCCGACCCGGGCCTTGCCGTTGTCGCGGGCCTCGCGCAAACGCTGCGCCAGTTCGTCGAGGCCGACCTGCTCGTCCTCCATGCTCGCGGCGATCAGCTCCAGGCCGCCGAAGATGGCGTGCGAGTGGCTGTCGATGAAACCGGGCATCAGCAGCTTGCCGCCCAGGTCCACCTGGCGGCTGTGGGCGTCGGCGAGGGCGCGCACTTCCTGGTCGCTGCCGACCTTCAGCACCTTGTCGCCGGCGATGGCCAGCGCCTGTTGCAGCGGCTGCCCGGGCTCGGCGGTGAAGACCTTGGCGTTGTACAGGATCAGGTCGGCGGTTTGTGCGTGGGCTTCCAAAGTGCCCAGTGCGATTGCGACAGCGAGTGCGCCCTTGATGAGCCTTCGCATGCTTCCCCCTTGCTTGGTGGTTGATTTTTATTGGTCTGGGCAAGAGGCTAATGGCCCGGGGCTATTTCCCGAAAGCCAGTCACTGGCACAAGACTTGTGAAAATCTGGAAAGAATATGGACAGGTTCAGCAGCCTCGCCCTCTTCGTCGCCTGCGCCGAGACCGGTAGTTTCAGCCGCGCCGCCGAGCAACTGGGCAAGACGCCCTCGGCGGTGACCAAGGCCATCGGCCAACTGGAGGCCAGCCTCGGCGCGCGCCTGTTCGAGCGCACCACCCGCAGCATGGCCCTGACCGAGGCCGGGCAGCTGTACCTGGACAGCGCCCGCGAGGTGTTGGCGCGCATGCACGAGACCGCCGAGGAGATCGGCCAGCTGCAGCACAGCCTGCGCGGCAGCCTGCGGATCACCGCGCCGCTGGCCTTCGGCGCGGCCTTCCTCAATGACGTCTGCGCCGACTTCCTCATCCAGCACCCGCAACTGCGCCTGCAGGTGGACCTCAGCGACAGCTACGTCGACCTGCTCGATGGCCGCTACGACCTGGCCCTGCGCCTGGGCCACAGCAACCTGCCGGGGCTGATCGTGCGGCCGCTGGTGGAGAACCGCCTGGTGCTCTGCGCCAGCCCCGAGTACCTGGCGCGCCGCGGCGAGCCGCTGCACCCGCTGGAACTGGCCGAGCACGACCGCCTGACCTACTGGCACCCGGCGCTGGACACCCGCTGGTGGCTGGAGCGCGACGGTGAACGCTTCTCCATCCTGCGCGAGGGGCGCCTGAGCAGCGACAATCACGAACTGCTGCTGGCCGCCTGCCTGAAGGGCAGGGGCCTGATGCCCTGCCCGCTGTGGAGCGTCCAGCCCTACCTGCGCGACGGGCGCCTGCGCAGCGTGCTGGAGGACTACCACTTCGACCCCGACGCCTTCGGCCAGCGCATCCTCGCCGTCTACCCCAGCCACAGGCGCGCCACGCGCAAGATCCTCGCCTTCATCGAGCACCTGGAAGAGGCCCTGTGCCAACTGGGCATCGAGGCCTAGCGCCCGCGGAAGCGCCCCGGCGGCACGCCCTTCCAGCGCTTGAAGGCGTGGATGAAGTTGGACACCTCGCCATAGCCCAGGCGCTCGGCGATCTCTTCCAGGCGGATGGCGCCGGTGCCCAGCAGTTCCTCGGCCAGGGCCTGGCGCACCTCGTCGAGCAGGGCGCGGTAGCTGCTGCCCTCGTCCTGCAGGCGACGGCGCAGGGTGCGCGAGGTCATGTGCAGTTCTTCCGCCACCTGCTCCATGTCCGGCAGGCGCCCGGGCGTGCGCAGCAGGCGGTCGCGGATGCGCCCGGCCAGGCCGCCCAGTTCCTGGCGGCGGGCCAGCAGTGCGCGGCACTCTTCCTCGCAGTGCCGCGCCACCTGCGGGTTGGCGCCGGGCAGCGGCAGGTCGAGGGCGGTGCTGGCGAAGACGATGCGGTTGGCGGGCTGGCCGAACGCCGGTTCCACGCCTAGTTCGGCCAGGTACAGGCTGCTGTCGGCAGGCCGGGGACGGCGGAATTCGGCGCGCAGGATCGGCAGCGGGCGCCCGGTGAGGTCGCGCTGGATGCGCAGCACGCCGCCCAGGTCGCGTTCGCAGGCGAAGGCGCGAACGTCCTCCGGCACGCCGCTGTCGTCCAGCAGCAGGTGGGCCTCGGCGCCGTCCTCCAGCAATTCCAGGCGGGTGAACACGTAGGTCAGCCCCAGGTAGCGCAGGCCGAGCAGGGCGGCGCTGCGGAAGGTCGGGCTGCTGAGCAGGGCGAAACCCCAGATGCCGTAGGTGTTCAGGTGGTAGCGCAGGCCGGTCTGCAGGCCGCTGCCGGCGGGCAGCCGTTGCGCCAGGTTGCGCAGCACCTGCAGCTCGCAGGCGGCGTCGATCTCGCGGGCCGGGTCGGCGAGCACCGCCAGGTCCAGGCCGCTGCCGTGCAGGCAGTCCTCCAGCGCCAGGCCATGGTCGAGGCCGAACTGGGTGAGCAGTTGCACGCTCAGGGCGCTGCGGCGGCTGGGCCGGGGCTGGTCGGGCATCGCGGGCTCCGTCTTGTCCGGAAATCACAATTTAATGTCCGACTATGCCATAAACCGGCGCCGCCGGCGGCACTAGCCTATGCTCATCCGCCAGCGCGGCGGATGACGGCAGGCCCCGCGCGGCCGCCGTCCAGCCAAACCGGGAGCACAACAATGCACAATACTTCCCGTGATCCGGCACCCTTGCGCGTGCTGATCATCGGCGCCGGCTTCGGCGGCCTGGGCCTGGCCGTCCGCTTGCAACAGGCCGGCATCCACGACTACCTGATCCTCGAAAAGGCCGCCGACGTCGGCGGCGTGTGGCGCGAGAACAGCTATCCCGGCGCTGCCTGCGACGTGCCTTCGCACCTGTATTCCTTCTCCTTCGAGCCCAAGGCCGACTGGAGCCGCAAGTTCGCCCCGCAGGGGGAAATCCTCGACTACCTGCGCCACTGCGCCGACAAGTACGGCCTGCGCGAGCGCATCCGCTTCGGCTGCGAGGCGGTGGATGCCAGCTTCGACGAGGCTGCCGGAGAATGGCAGGTGTGCTGCGCCGACGGCCAGACGCTGCGCGCCCGCGCCCTGGTCTGCGCCACCGGCCAGCTGAGCCGGCCGCTGTACCCGCGCATCGCCGGGCTCGACGGCTTCAAGGGCGTGGCCTTCCACTCGGCGCGCTGGGACCACCGCGCCGACCTGCGCGGCAAGCGCGTGGCGGTGATCGGCACCGGCGCCAGCGCCATCCAGTTCGTTCCGCGTATCGCCCCGCAGGTGGCCGAGCTGCTGCTGTTCCAGCGCAGCGCGCCCTACGTGATCGCCAAGCCGGACCGCCCCTACGCCGCCTGGGAGCGCCGCCTGAAGGCGCGCCTGCCCTGGCTGCAGCGCCTGGACCGTGGCCTCAAGTATCTGCAGCACGAGGCGCGGGTGCTGGCCTTTTCCACCTTCCCGCCGCTGATGAAGTTCATGCAGCTGAGCTTCCGCCTGAACCTGCGTCGCGGCATCGCCGACGCGCAGCTGCGCCGGCGGCTGATCCCGGACTACCCGCTGGGCTGCAAGCGCATCCTTATCAGCAATGACTACTACCCGGCGCTGGCGCGGGACAACGTGCGGGTGATCGACACCAGCATCGAGCGGGTGACCGAGGACGCCGTCGTCACCCGCGACGGCCAGCGCCACCCGGTGGACGCCATCGTCTTCGGCACCGGCTTCGCCGCCACCGAGTTCCTCGCCCCGTTGCGCGTCCAGGGCCTGGGCGGGCGCTGGCTGGAGCAGGCCTGGGCCGAGGGCGCCGAGGCCTACAAGGGCATCAGCGTCGCCGGCTTCCCCAACCTGTTCATCCTCTACGGGCCGAACACCAACCTGGGGCACAACTCCATCGTCTACATGCTGGAGAGCCAGTTCCCCTACGTGCTGGCCTGCCTGCGCCACCTGGACCGCCAGGGACTGCGCTACCTGGATGTGAAGCCCGAGGTGCAGCGCGCCTACAACCAGGCCCTGCAGCACGGCCTGCAGCACACCGTGTGGGAGAGCGGCTGCGACAGCTGGTACAAGACCGCCGCCGGCCGCAACACCAACAACTGGCCGGGCTTCACCTTCCGCTACCGCCAACAGACCCGCCAGCCGGAGTTCGCCGACTATGAATGCGCCCGTTGAGTTCGCACCGCCCGTTTCCACCTCGCAACGCCTGCTCAGCGGCCTGCTGCGCGGCACCCTGCGCCTGCTGTTCCGCGGGCTGATGCGCCCGTCGATCCCGGTGCCGATGCAGCGCCGGGTGCTGAATGCGCTCACCGCCGCGACCCTGACCCCGCGCGGTGTGCAGCGCAGCGCGGAAGTCATCGCCGGGGTGCCCTGCGAATGGCAGCGCGCGGGCCAGGGCGAAGGCCGCACGCTGCTCTACCTGCACGGCGGCGCCTACCTGGTGGGCTCGCCGGCCACGCACCGGGCGATCACCGCCAACCTGGCGCGCCTGGGCCGCCTCGACGTGTGCGCGGCGGACTACCGCCTGGCCCCGGAACACCGCTTCCCGGCGCCGCTGGAGGATGCCCTGGCGGTGTACCAGGCGCTGCTGGCGCGCGGCCAGGACCCGGCGCGGCTGGCCGTGGCCGGGGATTCGGCCGGCGGCCACCTGACCCTGCAACTGGCTGTGGCGCTGAAGGAGCGCGGCCTGCCGCTGCCCGGCGCGCTGGTGGTGTTCTCGCCGGTCACCGACGTCAGCTGCACCCAGTGGCACCAGCCAAAGGCCGGCGACCCGCTGATCAGCCGCGCCTGGGTGGAAAGCGCCATCGCGATGTTCTGCCCGCCCGGCGTGGCGCGCGACTCGGCGCAGCTGTCGCCGCTGTTCGCCGACCTGGCCGGGCTGCCGCCGCTGCTGATCCAGGTCGGCGAGGACGAAGTGCTGCGCAACGACAGCCTGCGCCTGGCCGGCGCGGCGCGTAAGCGGGGAGTGGACGTCACCCTGCAGCGCTACCGCGACTGCTGGCACGTGTTCCAGGCCCACGCCGGGGTGCTGCGCATCGCCGACCAGGCCCTGGGCGAGGTGGCGGGCTTCCTCGGCCGGCACCTCGGGGGAGGGCGCTGATGCACAGCATCCTCATCACCGGCGCGGCCTCCGGCATAGGCGCGGCCAGCGCGCGGCTGTTCCATGCCCGCGGCTGGCGCGTCGGCCTGCTGGACCTGAACGCCGAGGCATTGGCCGGGCTCGCCGCCGAACTGGGCGGCGCCTGGCAGCGGGCGCTGGACGTGACCGATGCGGCGGCGGTGCGCGAGGCGCTGGCGGACTTCGTCGGCGCCGGCGATGGTCGCCTGCGCCTGCTGTTCAACTGCGCCGGCATCCTGCGTTTCGGCCGCTTCGAGGAAATTCCCGCGCAGGACCACGCCCGCCTGCTGGCGATCAACGTCCAGGGCCTGCTCAACTGCTGCCATGCCGCCTTCGAGCACCTCAAGGCCACCCCCGGCGCCCAGGTGCTGAACATGGGCTCGGCCTCGGGGCTGTATGGGGTGCCGGAGATGGCCACCTACTCGGCCTCGAAGTTCGCCGTGCGCGGCTTCACCGAGGCGCTGGAGCTGGAGTGGCGGCGCCATGGCATCCGCGTCGCCGACCTGATGCCGCCCTTCGTGCGCACGCCCATGGTCACCAGCCAGGGCTACGAGCCGCCGGTGCTGCGCCGCCTGGGCGTGCGCCTGAAGGCCGAGGACATCGCCGCGGCGGCCTGGCGCCAGGCCCACAGCGACAAGGTGCACCGGCCCATCGGCGCGCTGTTCCGGGCGATGTACTGGTCCGGCCAGCTGTCGCCGCCGGCTCTCAACCGCTGGGTGATGGGCTGGCTCAGCCGCGAGTGACGGAAAGGGGCTTGCACCCATGGGGTGCAGCCCGGATGCTGTAGGGCTGGTCCGCGGCCGTAGGAAGTCGGCCGCCTTTCCCTTCGCCCGCCGCAAGGAAGCCGCCATGCCCTTCGCCTATTTCTGCCTGGCCCTGTCGATGCTGCTGGTCGGCGGCAACATCGCCATCGGCAAGCTGGTGCTGGAAGAGCTGCCCGTCTACCTGTTCGCCCTGCTGCGCTTCCTCATCGCCAGCCTGGTGCTGTTGCCCGGCCTGGCCCTGCCGCGGGTGCGCGCGGGGCTGGATAGCGGCGCCTGCCGCGGGCTGTTCCTGCAGGCTTTCTTCGGCTGCTTCCTGTTCAGCCTGTGCATGCTGCATGGCGTGCAACTGACTTCGGCGACCAGCGCCGGCATCATCACCAGCGCCACGCCCAGCGTCATCGCCCTGCTGGCCTGGCTGTGGCTGCGCGAGCGCCTGGAGCTGCGCGGCCTGCTGGCCATCGCCCTGGCGGTGCTGGGCATCGCCGCGCTGAACCTGCTGGAGCGCCCGGCGGGCGGCCAGAGCGGCGTGCCGGGCAATGCCCTGGTGCTGGGCGCCGTGCTCGCCGAGGCGCTGTTCGCCATCTACTCGCGGCGCCTGTCGCTGCACCTGCACCCCTGGACCATGGCCCTGGGCGTCAACCTCGCCGGGCTGCTGTTGTTCCTGCCCCTGGCGCTGCCCGAGGCGCGGGCGCTGGACTGGCGCGCGGTGCCGACGGCGACCTGGGGCTGGACGCTGTTCTACGCCCTGAGCGCCAGCGTGCTGTCGTTCCTGCTGTGGTACCGCGGCATCTCCCGGGTGCCGGCCAGCACCGCCGGGTTGTTCACCGGGCTGATGCCGGTGGGCTCGGCGCTGGTCGGCGTGAGCCTGCTGGGCGAGCGTTTCGGCGCCAGCCACGCCCTGGGCATGGCCCTGGTGCTGGCGGCCCTGCTGCTGGCGACGCGCCCCGCGGCGCTGCCGCCCGTCGCCGCCGAACGTACCGACTGACCGGTAGGGCGGCATTCGGCCTGCATAGACGCTACGCTGAAACTGTTGGTCGCCGGCAGACGGGCCTTCCTGCCTGCCAGTTCAAGACCTTTGGCGACCAATTGGGGGACGTTGAAGCATTTTTGGCGTTTCCTGTGGCACAGCGAAGTGCCCGCCGCGGGTTCGGCTGCAAGCCGGGCCCGCATCGGCTGGGAAACTAGGTGAAACCCTGAACGTCTCGAAAGGAGGTGCGTACCATGGAAAAGCCCCTCTCGGAGGATATCAGTGTCAATGTGCTGCGCCGGATGAAGGAAGGGGGCTTCGATTTCGCCCGCATTCATCCCATCGACTTCTTCGCCATCTTTCCCGATGAACAGAACGCCCGCCAGGCCGCCCGGCAATTCCGCGGCGAATCCCTGAGGGCCCAGGTCGAAGCCCGTTCCGACGGTGGCTGGAACCTGCAGATCAGCAAGGTGATGTTCGCCACCCACGCGGCGATCGGCGCATTCGAACACGACCTGGAGGAAGTCGTGGCGCCGCTCGGAGGTGTGCTCGACGGCTGGGGGGTTACCCAGGAAGTGAGCAGCCTGCGTCCCTGATCCAACACGTTCGTCTCGCCGCCAGGCCGCGTCGGCCGGTGGCTTCCCACTCCCATGAACCCAATGCGCCCGCGCCGCCGGAAGGCGGTGCGGGCCTGCCCGCGGGCGCGCTGGGGGTTATGGTCGCGCGCCTTTTGCGGCAGACTGCCGCGCGGAGGTAAGCATGACCGATATCCTGATCCTGACCCACGCCGACTTCTGCCCGCCGGGCCACCTGGCCCGCGTGCTCGACCGCGCCGGCCTGGGCTTCGAGGTGCGCCGCGCCGACCACGGCGAGCTGGACGGCTACGACCTGGAGCGCCCGAAGGCCGTGGCCATCATGGGCGGCCCCATGAGCGTGAACGACGACCTGCCCTGGCTGCGCACCGAGGTGGCGGCGCTGCGCCGTTTCATCGAGCGCCGGGTGCCGCTGATCGGCCACTGCCTGGGCGGCCAGTTGCTGGCCAAGGCCCTCGGCGCGTCGATCCGCCAGCAGGGCTACACCGAGATGGGCTGGCAGCCGATGCGCCGCCTGGAGTCCGCGAGTCCGTGGCTGGCGCACCTGCCCGAGGAATTCCCGATCTACCAGTGGCACGGCGATGCCTTCGAGCTGCCCGAGGGCGCCGAGCACCTGCTGTCCAGCCCCTGGTGCGCCAACCAGGGCTTCTCCTGGGGCGGCTTCGTCCTCGGCCTGCAGGGCCACCCGGAGATGACCGAGGAGCTGGTCAGCGGCTGGATCAACGGCTGGCCGCAGTACCTGGACCCCAGCCAGCCGAGCCAGGAAAGCGCCGAGGTGATGCTCGCCGACCTGCCGCGCAAGGTGGCTGAACTGAACCGCGTGGCCGAGGGCTTCTACGCCCATTGGCTGAAGCTGGCCGGCCTGGCGTGAGCGGGCGGGGCGCACGGCCGTGCGCCCCGGGGTTTGCTGTAATCCGGTGGTTTACAACTGTGTATACTGCGGCTCCAGGCTTCTTCCAGGACAGGACCGCGCATGACGGAAAACAGCTTCGCCTTCCGCCTCAAGGAATTGCTCGAGCTCAACAAGCTGACCCTGCAGGCCGTGGCCACCGCGCTGGGCATCTCGCGCACCGCGGTGCACAAGTGGACGCGCGGCGGCGAGATCGACTACGACAACCTGCGCAAGCTGGCCGCCTTCCTCAAGGTCAACTGGATCTGGCTGCGCTACGGCGAGGAAGCCGTGCGCGACCTGCAGGCGCTGGAGCCCATCGAACTGCCGATGACCGACGTGCGCCGCCGCTACACCGCCGAGATCATGGAGAGCGAGGCGCGCATGAAGCTGGCCCAGGAGAGCGCGCGCATCGTCACCTGGGAATGGAACCTGATCAGCGACGAGGTGACCTACTCGCCCAACGTGGAGGAGGTCTATGGCTGGCCGGTGAGCCATAACCAGGACTTCTGGCCGCACCTGCCGGCCGAGGACGTGGCCGCCATGCGCGCCATGTACGACCAGGCCATCGCCGAGGGCAGCGGCTGCGAGTGCGACTTCCGCATCTACCGCCCGGACGGCGAGCTGCGCTGGATCGCCTCCCGCGCCCGGGTAGTCAAGGACAGCGCCGGGCGCTCGGTGAAGATAGTCGGCATCAGCATGGACAACACCGCGCGCATGGCCGCCGAGGAAGAGCTGCGCAACAGCGAGGAGCGCTTCCGCGCCATCTTCGAGCTGACCTGGGGCGCGCTGGCCTACATCGGCCTGGACGGCACCTGGCAGCGCGTCAACGGCAGCCTCTGCGAACTGCTCGGCTACAGCGCCGAGGAGCTCTACGGCATGACTTTCCAGCAACTCACCCACCCCGACGACCTGGAGCGCAACCTGCAGCTGCTGCGCAGCATGCTGGCCGGCGAGATCGACCGCTATGTGGTGGAGAAGCGCTGCCGGCGCAAGGACGGCCGCTACGTCTGGGTGCGCGCCCGCACCTCGCTGCAACGCCGCCGCCAGGATGGCCTGCCGGAGCACCTGATCAGCGTCTACGAAGACATAGGCCCGGCCCGCGCCGAACGCGAACGCCTGCAGGCACGCATCGCCGAGCTGGAGGCGCAGCTGGCCGTGTAGGCGCGGGCCCTGCCCGCGATTTCGCGCGCAGGGCGCGCTCCTACAGGGGAATGGCGTGGGTGGGGCGGTTGTCTATTGGGTTCCCGCGTTCGCGGGAATGACGGGATTGAGATTCGTGTTTTCCGACGTCATTCCCGCGAACGCGGGACGCGGCTCCATCGCGAACAGCGCTTGCGCTGGCCCGAAGGGGAATAACCCAGAAAACAACGTAGGAGCGGATCTCATCCGCGAATTGCGCCGATACCTCCGGCCATCGCGGACAAGGTCCGTTCCTACGAAGAGTACCTCGGCGCGGCCTGCAAGGCAGTTGCTTCTGTGGGGGATGAATACCGTGCTTCCCGGCAATCTGTAGGAGCGGGCCCTGCCCGCGATATCGCGCGCAGGGCGCGCTCCTACGGGGGGATGGTGTGGGTGGGGCAGCGTAGGAGCGGATCTCATCCGCGAATTGCGCCGATACCTCCGGCCATCGCGGACAAGGTCCGCTCCTACGGTTCCAGGACGCACGGCTTTTCGTAGGAGCGAGCTTGCTCGCGAACAGATTCCGCTGCAGGGCTTATTCGCGAGCAAGCTCGCTCCTACGAAAAGCGCTCCGGCGCGGCCTGCAAGTCAGTTGCGCACGCAGGGGAATGGTGTGGGATGGGGTAGGGCGTATAACCGTTCGCGGTTATACGCCGTCGTCCCTGTAGGAGCGGATTCATCCGCGATTGCGCCGGCAGGGCCGGCGCTCAGGGCTCGGCGAAGGGCAGCGGCGCCTCCGTCTCGCGGTGCACCGCGAAGGCATTGAGGGTCATGGCCACCAGCGCGTAGTAACCGAAGATGCCCACCAGTTCCACCATCCCGGCCTCGCCGAACGCCTCCACACCCTCGTCATAGAGCGCCTGCTCGATCCGCTTAGTGGCATAGAGACTCCACCCCAGGCGATAGACCAGGCATTCATCGTCCCGCTCGAAAGGCGGTTCCCCACCACGCTGCAGCGCTTCGATCACGCCCTCGGCCAGCCCCGCCTGGCGCGCGATGGGCTCGTGGATCTGCCATTCCGCCTGGGACTGCCACCAGGCCGCGGTAAGCAGGATCGCCAATTCGCTCAGGCGCAGTTCCAGGCGCGTGCCGTAGCGGCAGAAGGCGCCCAGCTTCTGCGCGCTGTCGGCCAGCTGCGGGCTGTGCACCCAGGCCAGGAAGGGGCCGTCGAGGTTGCCGCGCGGGCCGCTGAGGATGTCGCTCAGCACGCGGCGTTGCTCGTCGTCCATGTTCTCGTCGGTGAGCGGGGTGAGGCGCGAGGTGATCTTCATGGGCTTTCCTCAGAGGCTGCCGATGGCCTGGTCGATGGCGCGCTGCAGCTTGTCCACCAGTTCGTCCAGCTGCGCCGCTTCGAGGATGAAGGGCGGCGCCAGGAGGATGTGGTCGCCGTTGCGGCCGTCCAGGGTGCCGCCCATGGGATAGCACAGCAGGCCTTCCTGCATGGCGGCCTTCTTGATCCGCGCGTGCAGCTTCGCCTCGGCGGGGAAGGGCGCCTTGCTGTCGCGCTCGGCCACCAGTTCCAGGCCCTGGAACAGCCCGCGGCCGCGGATGTCGCCGATATGCGGGTGGGCGCCGAAGGCCTGTTGCAGCCGCTGCTGCAGGTCGAGGCCGAGGCTGCGCACGCGGGCCAGCAGGCCGCGTTCCTCGATGGTCTTCTGCACCGCCAGGGCCGCGGCGCAGGCGGTGGCGTGGCCGATGTAGGTGTGGCCGTGCTGGAAGAAGCCCGAGCCCTGGGCGATGGCATTGTGGATGCGCTCGCTCACCAGGGTGGCGCCGATCGGCTGGTAGCCGGCGCCCAGGCCCTTGGCGATGGTGATCAGGTCGGCGCCGATGCCTTCCTGCTCGGCGGCGAACAGGCTGCCGGTGCGGCCCATGCCGCACATGACCTCGTCGAGAATCAGCAGCACCCCGTGGCGGTCGCAGATTTCCCGCACGCGCTTGAAGTAGCCGGGCACCGCGGGCACCGCGCCGAGGGTGGCGCCCACCACCGGCTCGGCGACGAAAGCCATGACCTTGTCCGCGCCCAGGCGGAGGATTTCCGCCTCCAGCTCCCGGGCCAGGCGTTCGCCATAGGCTTCGGGCGTCTCCCCGGCGGCCTGGTCGCGGTAGGCGTAGCAGGGGCTGACGTGGCTGACGTCGATCAGCAGCGGCTGGAACTGCTGGCGCCGCCAGGCGTTGCCGCCGGTGGCCAGGGCGCCGAGGGTGTTGCCGTGGTAGCTCTGGCGGCGGGCGATCAGGTGCGTGCGTTGCGGCTGGCCGATCTCGACGAAGTACTGGCGGGCCAGCTTGAGCGCCGCTTCCACCGCTTCGGAGCCGCCGCTGACGAAGTACACCGAGCGCATGCCCGCCGGCGCGCGGGCGACCAGGAAGTCCGCCAGCTGTTCCATGGGCTCGGTGGTGAAGAAGGAAGTGTGGGCATAGGCCAGGGTGCCGACCTGCCGGCGCACCGCCTCGATCACCGCCGGGTCGCTGTGGCCCAGGCAGGACACCGCCGCGCCGCCGCTGGCGTCCAGGTAGCGGCGGCCTTCGCTGTCGATCAGGTAGGCGCCGTCGCCGCGGACGGCCGTGGGGTAGGACTGGGTGAGGCTGCGGTGCAGGACGTGGCTCATGGTGACCTCCGGGGTGATTGCGCAAATATTAATTGCATTTTTTATCTTGGCAATCTTTTGTTGCGCGCCCGTTGCGCAGCCCGGACAGTTCCCGATGGGCTGAAAATGGCGAAACAGAGAAGCTCCAGGCGAAATTCCGCCTGGCTCTCGTCCGCAAAGCCCCGGCAAGGTGTGAGAAAAATACTTGCAATCGATTTTGTTGCATGTTTATTTTGCGAAAAAGCACCCTGTGCATGCAGCCCCTTCCGTGGGTTAGCCGCTCAAAACAATAAAGTCCGGGCCCCGGCCCGTTGCGATCGAACTGCCGCTAATGCGCGCCCCGTCCCAGGCGAGGCGCATCCACTGACCTGCAAGAGGAAGACCTGCATGAAAAAGCTGCTTCAAGCCTCCTTCGCTGCGCTGTCCCTGCTCGCCGCCGCCAGCTCCATGGCCGCCGACAAGGAACTGCTGATCGCTACCGACACCGCCTTCGTGCCCTTCGAGTTCAAGCAGGGCGACAAGTACGTGGGCTTCGACATCGACCTGTGGGCGGCCATCGCCAAGGAGATGGGCGTCACCTACCAGCTCAAGCCGATGGACTTCAACGGCATCATCCCCGCGCTGCAGACTCGCAACGTCGACGCCGCGCTGGCCGGCATCACCATCAAGGAAGACCGCAAGCAGGTCATCGACTTCTCCGACGGCTACTACGACAGCGGCTTCCTGCTGATGGTCAAGGCCGACAACGACAGCATCAAGGGCGAGGCCGACATCGCCGGCAAGAGCCTGGCGGTGAAGAGCGGCACCTCGGCGGCGGACTACGCCAAGGCCAACCTCAAGGCCGCCGACCTGCGCCAGTTCCCCAACATCGACAACGCCTACCTGGAGCTGCGCACCGGCCGCGTCGACGCCGCCATGCACGACACGCCGAACGTCCTCTACTACATCAAGACCGCCGGCGACGGCCAGGTGAAGGCCGTCGGCGAGCAGATGATGGCGCAGCAGTACGGCATCGGCTTCCCCAAGGGCAGCGAGCTGCGCGAGCCGGTCAACGCCGCGCTGAAGAAGCTGCGCGCCGACGGCACCTATGCGCAGATCTACCGCAAGTGGTTCGGCACCGATCCCAAGTGAGCCGGAGGTAGAACCCCATGCATTTCCAATGGTCCGCCATCTGGGACGCGCTGCCGGTGCTGCTCGAGGGCGCCCGGCTGACCCTGTGGATTTCCATCCTCGGCCTTGCCGGCGGCGCCGTGATCGGCCTGCTGGCCGGTGTCGGCCGCGCCTACGGCGGCTTCTTCTCCAGCCGCCTGGCGCTGGTGTTCGTCGAGCTGATCCGCGGCACGCCGATCATGGTCCAGGTGATGTTCATCTACTTCGCCCTGCCGCTGATGATCCCGGTGCGCATCGACCCGTTCAGCGCGGCGGTGGTCACCATCATGATCAACTCCGGCGCCTACATCGCCGAGATCACCCGCGGCGCGCTGCTCTCGGTGAACCGCGGGTTCCGCGAGGCCGGGCTGGCCCTGGGGCTGTCCGGGCGCGACACCCTGCGCTACGTGATCGCCCCGCTGGCCTTCCGGCGGATGATCCCGGCGCTGGGCAACCAGTGGATCGTCAGCATCAAGGACACCTCGCTGTTCATCGTCATCGGCGTGGCCGAGCTGACCCGCCAGGGCCAGGAGGTGATCGCCGGCAACTTCCGGGCGATGGAGATCTGGTCGGCGGTGGCGGTGATCTACCTGGTCATCACCCTGGTATTGAGTTACGTGCTGCGGCGCATGGAGTCGAGGCTGAAGATCCTATGATCGAGTTCAAGCGGGTTTCCAAGCACTTCGGCCAGACCGAGGTGCTCCACGACATCAACCTGAAGATCGGTTCCGGCGAGGTGGTGGTGATCATCGGCCCTTCCGGCTCGGGCAAGTCCACGCTGCTGCGCTGCATCAACAAGCTGGAGGTGATCACCGGCGGCGAGCTGTTCGTCGACGGCATGGAGGTCAACGATCCCAAGGTGGACGAACGCCTGATCCGCCAGGAGGCGGGCATGGTGTTCCAGCAGTTCCACCTGTTCCCGCAGATGACCGCGCTGGAGAACGTGGCCTTCGGCCCGATCCGCGTGCGCGGGGCGAAGAAGGCCGAGGCCGAGGCGCTGGCCCGCGAGCTGCTGGCCAAGGTCGGCCTGTCCGAGCGCGCCGGGCACTACCCGTCGGAACTCTCCGGCGGCCAGCAGCAGCGCGTGGCCATCGCCCGCGCCCTGGCGGTGAAGCCCAAGCTGATGCTGTTCGACGAGCCGACCTCGGCGCTGGACCCGGAGCTGCGCCACGAGGTGCTGCAGGTGATGAAGGACCTGGCGGAGGAGGGCATGACCATGGTCATCGTCACCCACGAGATCGACTTCGCGCGCAAGGTCGCCTCGCGGCTGATCTTCATCGACAAGGGCCGCATCGCCGAGGACGGCGAGCCCGCCAGCCTGATCGGCAACCCCACCAGCCCGCGCCTGCGGGAGTTCCTGCAACATGTCGCCTGAAGGTCGCCCCATGAGCCTGAGCCCCCTGAACCTTTCCGGCAGCGCCTACGAAATCGGCCTGGGCCTGGGCCGCTTCGGCCGCGACGCGGTGCACCAGCGCCTGCGCCCGCTGCCGCTGTGGCGCAGCCTGGCGGCGCGGGCCGGTTCGACCGCGGTGCAGCATATGCAGGCGCAGGTCCAGGCGCAGTTCCCGCGTATCTGGGACGAACTGCGCGGCCTGGCCGACGGCCTGGAACTGCCGCTGGAAGAGGTCTTCCTGTGGAACTGCCGCGGCGATTTCGTCCAGGACGCCAGCGTCGACGGCTGCACCACGGTGTTCGGCCCCGCCGAAGGCGGCTGGCTGATCGCCCACAACGAGGATGGCCTGCCCGCGCTCGACGGCTTCTGCGGCCTGCTCCAGGCGCAGCCCGAGCAGGGGCTGGGCTTCACCAGTTTCGTCTATCCCGGTTCGATCCCCGGCCACACCTTCGCGGTGAACGAGCGTGGGTTGGTCAGCACGGTCAACAACATCCGCCCGCGCGCCATCCCGGCGGGCCTGCCGCGCCAGGTGCTGGCCCGGGCGGTGCTGGATGCCGGGAGCCTGGCGCAGGCGGTCGCCGTGCTGTCCACGGCGGGGCGCGCCGGCGCCTTCCACCATGCCCTGGGGCAGGTGGGGGCGAGCCGGCTGTTCAGCGTCGAGGCCTGTTCCTCTGGCGTGGCGGTGCGGGAAATCCAGCACCCGGCGGGGCATTCCAACCACCTGCTGGATGCCGGCCTGGACGCCGCCGGCCAGCGCATCACCGGCAGTTCCGGCAGCCGCCAGCTGCGCGTCGATGCCTTGCTGGCCGGGGCGCCCGCGCTGCTGGACGAGGAGCGGGCGCTGGCCATCCTGCGCGACACGGCGGACGCCGGGCTGCCGGTGTACCGCCGCGCGGCGGACGACCCGGACGAGGAGAACACCCTGGCCACGGCCGTGTTCCGCATCGGGGCGAACTCGGTAGAATGGCGCGTCCACTGCCAGCCCGACACCCGAGAGGTCGAGGCCCGGGGCAGTGTCCGTCCCCACCCCGCACCTGGACCTGCATGATGAGCCAAGCGCCCGCCGCCCTGCCCGACAACCTGGGAGCCCTCAAGCAACTGCTGGAGGACATCGAGCGCGGCGAGGCGGGCATCTCCCTGGGCGCCAGCTCGCGCCGCGTGCTGACGGCGCTGATCGAGGCGCCGCAGCGCACCGCGGTGTCGTCCATCAGCGAGCTGGCCGAGCAGCTGGGGGTCAACGCCTCGACCCTCTCGCGCCTGGCCCAGCGCCTGGGCTACGGCGGCTTCAGCAAGTTCCAGGACGTGTTCCGCCGCGAGCTGACCGAGGGCAAGAGTTTCTACAGCGACCAGGCCTCGCGCCTGCTGCTGACCCCCGCCGACAGCACCCTGTCGCGCCTGACGCGCCTGGGCCGGCAGGAAAGCGCCAACATCGCCAGCCTGATCGAGCAGGTGGAGCCGGAAGTGTTCGCCCGCGTGGTGGAGCTGCTGGCCGGCGCGCGCCGCGTGCGCATCCACGGCATGCGCCAGTTCACCTCGCTGGCGCTGTTCATGTCCTACGGCCTGGGCATGCTGCGCCCCGACGTGGCGGCGCTGGACTCCAACCGCCAGGGCGTGGCCGATGCCCTGGCGCAGCTGGATGCCGGCGACGTGCTGGTGGTCGCCAGTTGCTTCCCCTATACGCCGAGCGTGCTGGCCACCGCCGAAGTGGCGGCGCGCCACGGCATCGAGGTGGTGGCCCTGACCGATTCTTCGAGTTCGCCGCTGGCGCGGGTGGCGGCGCACAGCTTCTACGTGCCCAACCACAGCCTGTTCTACAGCAACAGCATGTGCGCCTTCATGCTCCTGGCCCAGGGCCTGCTCAGCGAAGTGGCCGGGCGCCTGGGCGAGAGCGCACTGGCCTCGCTCAAGCACCGCGAAGCGCTGATCAGCGAGTTGAACGCGTCGCTCTGAGCCTGCTCAGGCTACCTGCACGTTCGCCTTGCGCGGATGTTCGCGCGCCAGGTACTCGGCCAGGCGCAGCTTCTGCGCGGCATCGAGGAACAGCCCCAGCTTGCTGCGACGCCAGAGGATGTCCTCGGCGCCTTCGGCCCATTCCTCGCGGCACAGGTAGTCCACCTCGCGGGCGTAGAGCCCGGCGCCCAGGTGTTCGCCCAGGTCGGTTTCGCCCTTCACCCCGTCGAGCAGGCGCCAACTGCGCGTGCCGTAGCTGGTGGCCCAGCGCCGCGCCAGGCCGGCCGACAGCCAGGGGTGCTTGGCCAGCAGCTCGACGGCCAGGTCTTCGGGGCTGCTCATGTTTTCGCCGCCGGGCAGCGGGGCATCGGCGGTCCAGGCCGGGCCCAGGCGCGGGAAGGTCGGCGCCAGCTCGGCCAGGGCGGCCTCGGCCAGCTTGCGGTAGGTGGTCAGTTTGCCGCCGAACACCGATAGCAACGGCGCTTCGCCTGGCGCGCCCTGCAGCGACAGGGTGTAGTCGCGGGTGACGGCGGACGGCTCGTCGGACTCGTCGTCGCACAGCGGGCGCACCCCGGAGAAGCTCCAGAGGATGTCTTCGCGATGCAGTTGGCGCTTGAAGTGGGCGTTGACCACCGCCAGCAGGTAGCCGGTTTCCTCGTCGCTGATCTGCACCTTCGCCGGGTCGCCCAGGTATTCGCGGTCGGTGGTGCCGATCAGGGTGAAGCGCCCCAGGTAGGGGATGACGAAGACGATGCGGCGGTCCTCGTTCTGCAGGATGTACGCCTGCTCGCCCTCGTACAGCCGCGGCACCACCAGGTGGCTGCCCTGGATCAGGCGGATGCCGTAGGGCGGCCGCTGGCGCAGGTCGTCGCGGAGGAACTGCGCCACCCAGGGCCCGGCGGCGTTGACCAGGGCGCGGGCGCGGATGGAGTAGAGGCTGCCGTCGTCGCGCTCCAGGTGCAGGTGCCACAGGCCCTTGCTGCGCCGCGCGCTGACGCAGCGGGTGCGCGGGTGCACGTGGGCGCCGCGCTCGCGGGCGGCCATGGCGTTGAGCACCACCAGGCGGGCGTCGTCGACGGAACAGTCGGCATACTCGAAGCCGCGGCGCAGATGTTCCTGCAGCGGGCTGTCGGCGCCGAAGCGCAGGCTACGGGAGGCGGGCAGCTTCTCGCGCCGGCCCAGGTGGTCGTAGAAGAACAGCCCGGCGCGGATCATCCAGGCCGGGCGCAGGTGCGGCTGGTGCGGCAGCACGAAACGCAGCGGGTGGACGATGTGCGGCGCCTTGGCCAGCAGCACCTCGCGCTCGGCCAGGGCCTCGCGCACCAGGCGGAATTCGCCGTGCTCCAGGTAGCGCAGGCCGCCGTGGACCAGCTTGCTGCTGGCCGAGGAGGTGTGGCTGGCCAGGTCGTGCTGTTCGCAAAGGAAGGTGAGCAGGCCGCGCCCGGCGGCGTCCGCCGCGATGCCCGCGCCATTGATGCCGCCGCCGACCACCGCCAGGTCGTAGACCTCAGCCAGGGGAGCGGAGCGCTTGTGGGAATGGCTCATGGGGCGTCCTCTTGGCTGGAAATGAACATAAATTCGTTCGAATTCGAAAATATGATAGGCGAGAGAACGCCGGATGGCCAGGCTGAAGCCCAGCCATTCGGCTGATTTACCGGGGATTTTCGTATTCGAACACAAGCCGCGTCAGACCAGCTCCAGCTGCACCTTGTGCTGGGCCAGCAGGCGCGCCACGGCGGGCGGCGGCGCGGCGTCGGTGAACAGGCGGTCGACCAGGCCGATCGGCCCCAGGCGCACCAGGGCGTTGCGCCCGAATTTGCTGGAATCGGCGGCGAGGAACACCTGCCGGGCGTTGTCGATGATGGCGCGGGAGACGCGCACTTCCTGGTAGTCGAAGTCCAGCAGGCTGCCGTCCTCGTCGATGCCGCTGATGCCCACCAGGGCGAAGTCGGCGCGGAACTGCTCGATGAAGTCCACCGCCGCCTGGCCGACCACGCCGCCGTCGCCGCGCACGGTGCCGCCGGCCACCAGCACTTCGAAATCGTCCTTGGCGCTGAGGGTGGCGGCGACGTGCAGGTTGTTGGTGATGATCTTCAGGTGGCGATGGCCGAGCAGGGCGCGGGCGATGGCCTCGGTGGTGGTGCCGATGTTGATGAACAGCGAGGCGTCGTCGGGAATCTGCGCCGCCACCGCCTCGGCGATGCGCTGCTTCTCGTCGCGCATCTGGTCGGCGCGGGTGTTGTAGGCGGTGTTCTCGATGCTCGAATCCCAGGCCGCGCCGCCGTGGTAGCGGCGCAGCAGGCTGCGCTCGGCGAGCTGGTTGATGTCGCGGCGGATGGTCTGCGGGGTGACGGCGAACTGCTGGGCCAGCTCCTCGATGCTCAGGTAGCCGCGTTCGCGGACCAGGTCGAGGATGTCTTGCTGTCGGGGGGGCAGGTTCATCTGCGCTCTCGTGGGGGGCGGGGCGGAGGGTCAAGGATGCCGGAGTGGGGCGGGGCTGTCATGTGGGGGTGTTCGTGCCACCGGGGTGTCCGGCGTAGCCGGTGAATCCAATCGCGGACGGAGTCCGCTCCTACCGCATGAGCGAGCATGGCTTTTCGTAGGATGGTGTTGAGCGAAGCGATACCCATCACCGCAACCGCATGGGTTTCGCCAAGACTCAACCCATCCTACGAAAAGCGTCTCGCTGCAGCCGGCAAGACAGTTGCTCCTACGCCTGTGCCTCCTGGAACCGTAGGAGCGGACTCCGTCCGCGATTCAGCGGATAACGCCGTACGGATTTCCGCAGAAACCTCCGCGCGCTGGGGAGAGGGCGCTCTTGAAGCCGACCTCCCCGGCCCCGCCTTTCGCCCGTGCGACCTATTCTTATAGCCAACAGCCGACCCTATTCCCCTGCGGAATGTAAGCCCATACGCTGCAGGGGATCGACGGAAAGCCTCCGTCAGCATTCGGGGCTCACAATGTATAAAGATCTGAAATTCCCCATCCTCATCGTCCACCGCGACATCAAGGCCGACACCGTCGCCGGCGACCGCGTCCGTGGCATCGCCCGCGAGCTGGAGCTGGACGGCTTCAGCATCCTTTCCACCGCCAGCGCCACCGAGGGGCGCATCGTCGCCTCCACCCACCATGGCCTGGCCTGCATCCTGGTTGCCGCCGAGGGGGCGGGGGAGAACCAGCGTCTGTTGCAGGACGTGGTCGAGCTGATCCGCGTGGCGCGGGTGCGGGCGCCGCAGTTGCCGATCTTCGCCCTCGGCGAGCAGATGACCATCGAGAACGCGCCGGCCGAGTCCATGGCCGACCTGCACCAGCTGCGCGGCATCCTCTACCTGTTCGAAGACACCGTGCCCTTCCTCGCCCGCCAGGTCTCGCGGGCCGCGCGCAAGTACCTGGAGGGCCTGCTGCCGCCGTTCTTCCGCGCCCTGGTGGAGCACACCGCGCAGTCCAACTACTCCTGGCACACGCCCGGCCACGGCGGTGGCGTGGCCTACCGCAAGAGCCCGGTGGGGCAGGCCTTCCACCAGTTCTTCGGGGAGAACACCCTGCGCTCGGACCTGTCCGTCTCGGTGCCCGAGCTGGGCTCGCTGCTGGACCACACCGGCCCGCTCGCCGAAGCCGAGGCCCGCGCCGCGCGCAATTTCGGCGCCGACCACACCTTCTTCGTCATCAACGGCACCTCCACGGCGAACAAGATCGTCTGGCACTCCATGGTCAGCCGCGACGACCTGGTGCTGGTGGACCGCAACTGCCACAAGTCGGTGCTGCACTCGATTATCATGACCGGCGCCATCCCGCTCTACCTGTGCCCGGAGCGCAACGAGCTGGGCATCATCGGGCACATCCCGCTGTCCGAGTTCAGCCGCGAGTCGATCGCCGCGAAGATCGCCGCCAACCCCCTGGCCCGCGACCGCGAGCCGAAGGTGCGGCTGGCGGTGGTGACCAACTCCACCTACGACGGCCTGTGCTACAACGCCGAGCTGATCAAGCAGGCCCTGGACGGCAGCGTCGAGGTGCTGCACTTCGACGAGGCCTGGTACGCCTACGCCGCCTTCCACGAGTTCTACGACCGCCGCTACGGCATGGCCACCAGCCGCGGCGAGGACGGCCCGCTGGTGTTCACCACGCATTCCACCCACAAGATGCTGGCGGCCTTCAGCCAGGCCTCGATGATCCACGTGCAGGACGGCGGCAAGCGGCGCCTGGACCGCGCGCGCTTCAACGAAGCCTTCATGATGCACATCTCCACTTCGCCGCAGTACGGCATCATCGCCTCGCTGGACGTGGCCTCGGCGATGATGGAAGGGCCGGCCGGGCGTTCGCTGATCCAGGAGACCTTCGACGAGGCCCTGAGCTTCCGCCGCGCCCTGGCCAACGTGCAGCAGAACCTGGCGGCCGGCGACTGGTGGTTCTGCGTGTGGCAGCCGCCGGGCGTGGAGGGCACCGACGAGGTGCGCACCCGCGACTGGCTGCTGGAGCCCGACGCCGAGTGGCACGGCTTCGGCGAGGTGGAAGACGACTACGTGCTGCTCGACCCGATCAAGGTCACCCTGGCCACCCCGGGCCTGAACGCCGCCGGGCGTCTTGAAGAACACGGCATTCCCGCCGCGGTGGTCGGCCGCTTCCTCTGGGAGCGCGGCCTGGTGGTGGAGAAGACCGGCCTGTACTCCTTCCTGGTGCTGTTCTCCATGGGCGTGACCAAGGGCAAGTGGAGCACCCTGGTCACCGAGCTGCTGGAGTTCAAGCGCAGCTACGACGGCAACACGCCGCTGTCCGAGGCGCTGCCCAGCGTGCTCCAGGCCGCCCCGGCGCGCTACGCCGGCATGGGCCTGCGCGACCTCTGCGAGCAGTTGCACGCCTGCTACCGCGAGCACGCCACGGCCAAGGCCATGCGCCGCATGTACACCATCCTGCCGGAACTGGCGCTGCGCCCGGCCGACGCCTACACCCAGCTGGTGCGCGGCGAGGTCGAGGCGGTGCCCATCGAGCAGCTCGAAGGGCGCATCGCCGCGGTCATGCTGGTGCCGTACCCGCCGGGCATCCCGCTGATCATGCCCGGTGAGCGCTTCACCGAGGCGACGCGCTCGATCCTCGACTACCTGGCCTTCGCCCGGACCTTCGAACACGACTTCCCCGGTTTCGATTCCGATGTGCATGGCCTGCAGGTGCAGGACGTGGACGGCCGGCGCTGCTATACCGTTGAGTGCATCGTGGAAAATGCCGACAGCTGATTCCGTCGTCCAGGGCGACGGGACCTAAGGAGCGAGGATGAGCGGGGGAGAGGCTGCCAAGAAAGGCAGCATGGGGTTCTGGAGCTGTACCGCGCTGGTGATCGGCAACATGGTCGGCTCGGGCGTCTTCCTGCTGCCCTCCAGCCTCGCCGCCTATGGCGGGCTCAGCCTGTTCGGCTGGCTGGTCTCCAGCACCGGCGCGGTGCTGCTGGCCTTCACCTTCGCCCGCCTGGCGCGGCTCAACCCCGGCGCCGGCGGGCCCTACGCCTACACCCGCGAGGGCTTCGGCAGCTTCGCCGGCTACCTGTGCGCCTGGACCTACTGGAAGGCCGCATGGATCGGCAACGCCGCCATCGCCGTGACCCTGGTGGGCTACCTGCGGGTGTTCATCCCGGCGCTGGCCGACCCGCTGCTGATGGTGGCCACCGCCATCGGCGCCATCTGGCTGTGCACCTTCATCAACCTGCGCGGCATCGCCACCTTCGCTGTGGTGCAGAACCTGCTCACCGCGCTCAAGCTGATCCCGCTGCTGCTGGTCGGGGTGCTCGGCTGGCTGCACTTCAACCCCGACTACCTGGCCATTCCGCCGCGCGAGCAGTTGCCGAACATGGGCTATGCCCAGGCCATCGCCACCACCGCGGCGCTGACGCTCTGGTCGTTCATCGGCCTGGAATCGGCGACGGTGCCGGCCGACGACGTGCGCGACCCCAAGCGCACCATCCCGCGCGCCACGCTGTTCGGCACCCTGGCCGCGGCCGGCGTGTATGTGTTGTCGATCACCTCGGTGCAGGGCCTGATGCCGCCGGAGGTGCTGGCCAAGTCGACCTCGCCCTTCGCCGACGCCGCGCGCGTGCTGATGGGCGACTGGGGCTACTACCTGGTGGCCGCCGGCGCGGTGATCGCCTGCCTCGGCGCGCTCAACGGCTGGGTGCTGCTGCAGGGGCAGATCCCGGTGGCGCCGGCGCGCGACGGGCTGTTCCCCGAATCCCTCGGCAAGCTCAACAAGCACGGCGCACCGGCCAACGGCCTGTGGGCCTCGGGGCTGCTGGTGACGGTGCTGGTGCTGATCGACGGCCAGGGCAACCTGGTGGACGTGTTCAACGTCATCATCCTGCTCGGCACCATGACCGGCGTGGTGCCCTACGCCTTCTGCACCGCGGCGCTGCTGCAGCTGCTGGCGGTGCGCACCAGCGAGTTCTCGCCGCGCTCGCGGCCGCAGCTGATCGCCGTCGGCTCGCTGGGCTTCCTCTACTCGCTGTGGGCCCTCTACGGTACCGGCGAGCAGGCCATCTTCTGGGGCTTCCTGGTGTTCATGGCGGGTATCCCGATGTACACCTGGCGGCAATGGCGCAACCGCCAGCAGGGCCTGCCGGTGGCGGAAATCGACTAGCGCCCGTTCGCAGCTGGAGCGTGCCCTGCATCACATAGGCCGGCATCGACTTTTGCCCTTGCCTTGTTATAGTGGCACGCCATCACTACAAGAACTGCCGCGCACAGCAGAGCAGGGCATTCCCGAGGGTTTCCCCCGTGACCGAGTACAAAGCATTTCGCGTCGAACTGGCCGACAAGATCGCGCATGTGATCATCAATCGCCCGGAAAAAGTCAACGCGATGAACGCCGATTTCTGGCGCGAGATCGTCGATATCTTTCGTTGGGCCGATGAAACGGATGAAGTCCGCGTGGTGGTGATTTCCGGTGCCGGCAAGCATTTCTCCGCCGGCATCGACCTGATGCTGCTGGCCCAGGCCGGCAGCCAGTTGGGCAAGGACGTCGGCCGCAACGCCCGCGCCCTGCGCCGCAAGATTCTCGAGCTGCAGGCCTCGTTCAACGCCATCGACGCCTGCAGCAAGCCGGTGCTCGCCGCCGTGCAGGGCTATTGCCTGGGCGGCGCCATCGACCTGATCTCGGCCTGCGACATGCGCTACTGCAGCGAGGACGCGCAGTTCTCCATCAAGGAAATCGACATGGGCATGGCCGCCGACGTCGGCACCCTGCAGCGCCTGCCGCGGCTGATCGGCGACGGCATCATGCGCGAGCTGGCCTACACCGGGCGCATGGTCGACGCCGCCGAGGCGGTGCGCATCGGCCTGGTCAACCGCAGCTACGCCGACAGCGCGGCGCTGCTCGACGGCGTGTTCGAACTGGCGCGGCAGATCGCCGGCAAGTCGCCGATCGCCATCCGCGGCACCAAGGAGATGATCCGCTACGCCCGCGACCACAGCGTCGAGGACGGCCTGGAATACATCGCCACCTGGAACGCCGCCATGCTGCAATCGGCCGACCTGCAGAAGGCCATGGCCGCCCACATGAGCAAGCAGCAGCCGGAGTTCGCCGACTGATGCCCCATTACTCCCTCGCGCAGGAGGCGCGTTAGCCCGATGGTCACTGGAGCCACCTCCCTCAGTCTGGTGCGCGATGAACTCTTCGCCACCATGGAGCAGGCCGAGCAGAACCTCGAGCAATTCATCGCCGAGCGCCAGAACGGCAGCCTGCTGCAACACGCGGTCGAATGCCTGGCGCAGATCCGCGGCACCCTCAACCTGATCGAACTGGCCGGCGCCGAGCTGCTGGCCCAGGAAGCCCTGCAGCTGGCCACCGACATCCCCACCGGTGTCGGCGAGGAGCGCGACGGCCAGCTGGCCGCCCTGGGCAACGCCCTGTACGTGCTGCGCCGCTACCTGGAGAACCTGGAGGCCAACCGCCAGGAAATCCCCGAGCTGCTGCTGCCGGCGATCAACGACGTGCGCCTGGCCGCCGGCCAGCCGGTGCTGCCGGAGAGCTTCTTCTTCAGCGCGCGCCTGGACCTGCCGCGCCCGGCGGCGCCCCGCGCGGTGCCCACGGTGGCCGACCGCGCCCAGGAAGTCCGCCGCCTGCGGCACATGTACCAGGTCGGCCTGCTCGCCCTGGTGCGCGAACAGGACCATTACTCCGGCCTCAAGCTGATGGGGCGCGCCCTGACGCGCCTCGACGCGCTGCTCGGCTACGGCCAGCGCAGCCGCCTGTGCTGGATAGGCGCGGGCGCCCTGGAAGCCCTGGTGGATGCGCAGATGCTGCCGCGCAAGGCGCGCAAGCAGCTGTTCTCGCGCCTGGACCGGGAACTCAAGCAACTGCTGGCCAACGCCAGCTACGAGGCGCCGCGCCAGCTGCTCAAGGAGCTGCTCTACCTCACCGCCCTGGCCGACACCCGCGGCCCGCGGGCCAGCGAGTTGCGCGAGGTGTTCGGCCTGGCGCCGCTGCCGTTCACCGACCACCTGCTGGAAGACGAGTCGCAGCGCCTGTCCGGCCCCGGCCAGGCGGTGATGCGCTCGCTGTCGGCGGCCATCCGCGAGGAACTCACCACGGTCAAGGACCAGCTCGACCTGATCGAGCGCGGCGTGTCCCCGGCCGATGCCCTGGGCACCCTGCACACCCAGCTGGGCAAGCTGGCCAAGACCCTCGGCATGGTCGGCCTGAACTCCGCGGCCAACGTGCTGCAGGGCCAGGTTTCGGTGGTGTCCGGCTGGGTGGCCAGGGGCGCAGTGGAATCTCCGGTGGCGCTGAATGCCCTGGCCGACGCGCTGCTCTACGTGGAAAGCCTGGTCGGCAGCCTGGAGCGCGGCGAGCGCCTTGCCGCCCCCGCCATCATCGACCTCGAGCCCACCGCCGAGTCCTTCGCCGTGCACCAGCTGGCCGAGGCGCGCATCGTGGTCATCGACGAGGCCCAGGGCGGCCTGGCCCTGGCCAAGCGGGCGATCACCGCCTACCTGGAATCCAACGGCGACAAACTGCACCTGGCCAACGTCCCCGGCAGCCTGCAGGCCGTGCGCGGCGGGCTCTGGTTCCTCGGCCAGGAACGCGCCGCCCGGCTGGTCGGGGCTTGCGCCGACTACATCCAGCGGCAGATGATCGAAACCACGCAGATGCCGTCCGAGCAGATGCTGGAAACCCTGGCCGATGCCCTGACCGGCCTCGAATACTACCTGGAGGGCGGCGCCGTGCTGCGTCCCGAAGGCCAGCCCGACGTGCTGGACGTGGCCAGCGAGAGCGTGCGCGCCCTCGGCCTGGAGGTGGCTGCCTGATGCGTACCGGACGTTGGGAGTCCGCCTGGCTCGACCCGGCGGAGAAAGGTGGCTGGGCCCTGGCCCACTATCGCCAGCAATTCCTCGGCGATGCCAATGGCGTGCTCTTCCCCCGTGACTGGCTCAAGCGCCAGGACCTGTCTGTGCTCTCCGAGCAGGGCGTCGGCCACTTCGACGGTGACGCCGTGTACCTGCTGGAGCTGGCGTCTCCCGCCAGCGTCGAGGGTTGCAGCTGGGTAGGCCTGCGCCACGTTATGCTCGAAGCCGAGGAAGACCAGTTCGCCATGCTCGGCTTCGCCAGCCAGGTCGGCACCTGGGCCCGCGAGAACCGTTTCTGCGGCGGCTGCGGCCAGCCGATGCGCGCCGTGCCGCGCGAACGCGCCATGCGCTGCGACGCCTGCGACATCCAGCGCTACCCGCTGCTGTCGCCGAGCATGATCGTCCTCGTCACCCGCGGCGACGAACTGCTGCTGGCGCGCTCGCCGCGCTTCGTGCCGGGCATGTACAGCACCCTGGCCGGCTTCGTCGAGCCGGGCGAGTCGGTGGAGCACTGCGTGGCCCGCGAGGTGAAGGAAGAGGTGGGGCTGCAGGTCGGCAACATCCGCTACCTGGGCAGCCAGAACTGGCCGTTCCCGCATTCGCTGATGCTCGGCTTCCACGCCGAGTACGTCAGCGGCGAGATCGTCTGCCAGCCGGACGAGATCGAAGACGCCCAGTGGTTCCCCTACGACTCGCTGCCGCGCCTGCCAGCCGGGCGTTCCATCGCCCGCTACCTGATCGAGAGCTGGCTGGCGCGCCGCACCGGACGGCCCGATCCCATCCTGCCGGGCGGCGGCTACTGACGCCCGGCGTTTTCCCCGCGCTTCAAGCCGCGCTGAACCAGTGCTGCCAGACCAGGCGCGCGGTCAGCGCCAGCACCACCAGGATGAACACCGGGCGGATGAACCTGGCGCCGCCGCCGATGGCGGTGCGCGCACCCAGGTAGGCGCCGACCATCAGCGCGCTGCCCATGCACAGCCCGAGCAACCAGACCACCTGGCCGGAAGCGACGAACACCGCCAGCGCCACAATGTTGCTGACGAAGTTCATGGTGCGCGCCACGCCGCTGGCGCGGACCAGGTCCAGGGGGTACATCAGCAGGCTGCTGACGGTCCAGAAGGCGCCGGTGCCGGGGCCGGCCACGCCGTCGTAGAAGCCCAGGCCCAGGCCTTGCGGCCACTGGCGCTTGCGCCCGACCGGGGCGTCGGCGTCCAGCGGCGCCTTGGGCGTGCCGCCGAAGAGCATGTAGATTCCGCAGGAGAACACCACCACCGGCAACATGCGGTTCAGCCATTCCGCCGGCAGCAGGTGCGCGGCCCAGGCGCCGACGGCCGCGCCTATGGCGGTGGCGAGCAGGCCGTTGCGCCACTTCGCCGGGTGGAACAGCTTGCGCTTGTAGAAGGTATAGCTGGCGGTGGCCGAGCCGAAGGTGGAGCTCAGCTTGTTGGTGCCCAGCGCCAGGTGCGGCGGCACGCCGGCGGTGAGCAGGGCGGGGATGGTCAGCAGGCCGCCGCCGCCGGCGATGGCGTCGATGAAGCCGGCGAGGAAGGCCACGACGGCGAGGATCAGCAGGGTGAGCGGGTCGATGGCCAGCTCGAAGGGGAGGGTGAAGGGCATGAAAAGTACGACCTGGGTTCAAGGCTGCGACGCCACGGCTGGCCGTCGCGTCGAGGGGTGCGCATAATGCCGGCAATTCTACCCGCAAGGAACTGATTCAATGCAGTACGACGGCCTGGCCTGGACGTTCGCGCTGATCGCCCTGCTGGCGCTGCTGGTCGCCGCACGCATCCTCTTCGACCGCCACTGGTTCCTCGGCTGGCTGCGCGGCTGCGCCGGCCTGGCCTTCATCGCCGCCGCGCTGGCGCTGGGTCTGGCGGCCTGGGACCTGCGCAGCTACGACGCGCTGCCCGCCGAGCGGCCGCTGGCGACCCTGAGCTTCCAGCGCCTGGCGCCGCAGCGCTACGAGGTAAAAATCCTCGAAGGCGACCGCGAACGCCGCGTCGAACTGGGCGGCGACCTCTGGCAACTGGACGTGCGCATCATGCAGTGGCGTGGTTTGGCCGCACTGATAGGCCTGGACCCCGGCTACCGCCTGCAGGGCCTGGCCGGCCGCTACCTGGCCATCGAGCAGCAACAGGCTCAGGCCCGGCAGCAGGTGCTGGCGCAAAGCCCCTACGGCTTCGACCTGTGGCGCTGGCTGCGCGACGGCCAGCACGACCTGCTGACCTTCCGGCCGCTGGCGGCGCGGGTGAACTTCCTGCCCATGGCGGACCAGGCGGTCTACAGCGTCCGCCTGGGCCCCGCGGGCCTGGAGGCGGAGCCGGTCAACGCCGCGGCACAGCAGGCGTTGCGGGAGTGGCGGTAGACGGGTCGCACCGGAGCAGCTGTCTTGCCGGTTGCGCCGAGAGGCTTTTCGTAGGATGGGTTGAGTTTACGAAACCCATGCGGTCGTGGTGATGGGTATCGCTCCGCTCAACGCCATCCTACGTCGCCCCACCCGCACCATTCCTCCCCCGTAGGAGCGGACCACCCACGCCATTCCCTTGTAGGAGCGCGCCCTGCGCGCGAAATCGCGGGCAGGGCCCGCTCCTACAGGTCGCCGGGAGGCACGGTATTCCTCCTCCCGGAGCGGACCTTGTCCGCGATAGCCGGACGCCCCGGCGCGATTCGCGGATAAGATCCGCTCCTACGCTGCCCCACCCGCGCCATTCCCTTGTAGGAGGCGTGCATCAACGGATCGCCCAACGAAAAAGGGAGCCCGAAGGCTCCCTTTTTCATTGCGCTTATGCGATCAGGCGAGGAACCCGCCGTCGACGTTCAGCGCCACGCCGGTGGTGTAGCTGGAGGCGCTGCTGGCCAGGTACAGCACGGCGCCGGCCATTTCGCTCGGGTCGGCTACGCGCTTGAGCGGGATGCGCTGCAGGGCGGCGTTGCGGATGCTGTCGTTCTTCACCAGGGCCGAGGCGAACTTAGTGTCGGTCAGGCCCGGCAGCAGGGCGTTGCAGCGGATGCCGAACTGCGCGCATTCCTTGGCGAAGACCTTGGTCATGCTGATCACCGCAGCCTTGGTCACCGAGTAGATGCCCTGGAACTCGCCGGGGCTGACGCCGTTGATCGAGGCGACGTTGATGATGCTGCCGCCGCCGTTCTCCTTCATCAGCTTGCCGCCTTCGATGGACATGAAGTAGTAGCCACGGATGTTCACGTCGACGGTCTTCTGGAAGGCCGACAGGTCGGTGTCCAGCACGTTGCAGAACTGCGGGTTGGTGGCGGCGTTGTTGACCAGGATGTCCAGGCGGCCGAACTGCTCGCGGATCTGCGCGAAGACACTCTGGATCTGCTCCATCTCGCCGATGTGGCAGGCGATGGCGGTGGCCTTGCCGCCGGCGGCATTGATGGCGTCGGCCACTTCCTGGCAGCCCTCGATCTTGCGGCTGGAGACGATCACGTGGGCGCCTTGCTGGGCCAGCAGCTTGGCGATGGCCTCGCCGATGCCGCGGCTGGCGCCGGAAACGAAGGCGATCTTGCCGTCGAGGTCGAACAGGTTGGTCTTGGACATGGGGTTCCCCTTGTTGTGATCGTCGTTACAGGCGCGATTTGCCGATGACCTGCAGGCTCATCTGCTCCAGCAGCTTGTTCATGTGGATGAACTGGGCGAAGCGCTTGTCCTGGGTCTGGCCGTGGAAGTAGCGGTAGTAGATCTGCTGCACGATGCCGGCCAGGCGGAACAGGCCGTAGGTGTAGTAGAAGTCGAGATTGTCGATGCGCGGCAGGCCGGCGCGTTCGGCGTAGTAGTCGGCGAACTGCTGGCGCGTCAGCATGCCCGGCAGGTGGCTCGGCTGGCGGCGCATGAGCTGCACCGGCGCCGGGTCGTCGGCTTCGATCCAGTAGGCGAGGGTGTTGCCCAGGTCCATCAGCGGGTCGCCGATGGTGGTCAGCTCCCAGTCCAGCACGCCGATGATGCGCATCGGGTCCTTGGGGTCGAGGATGACGTTGTCGAAGCGGTAGTCGTTGTGCACGATGCCCGGCTTGGGGTGGTCGGCCGGCATCTTCTCGCGCAGCCAGGCCTTGACCGCTTCCCAGCTCGGCGCGTCGGGGGTCAGGGCCTTCTCGTAGCGGTCGCTCCAGCCTTCGATCTGGCGCTGCACGTAGCCTTCGGGCTTGCCCAGGTCGCCCAGGCCGCAGGCCTGGTAGTCGACGTTGTGCAGTTCCACGAAGCGGTCGATGAAGTTCTTGCACAGGGTGTTGGCCTGCTGCGCGTCGAGCTTGAGCTCCGGCGGCAGGTCGGCGCGCAGGATGATGCCGTTGACGCGCTCCATCACGTAGAACTCGGCGCCGATCACCGACTCGTCGGTGCAGTGCACGTAGGCCTTCGGGCAGTACGGGAAGCCGGCGTTGAGCTGGTTGAGGATGCGGTACTCGCGGCCCATGTCGTGGGCCGACTTGGCCTTGCGGCCGAACGGCGGGCGGCGCAGCACCAGCTCGTGGCTGGGGTATTCCAGCAGGTAGGTCAGGTTCGAGGCGCCGCCAGGGAACTGGCTGATCTTCGGCTCGCCCTGCAGGCCGGGAATGTGGGCCTTCAGGTAGGGATCGATGACCGCGGCGTCGAGCTCTTCGCCTTGGCGGATGCGGGTGGACTGGTCAGTCAGCGACATGCTTATCCCTTTCTTGTAGTCGGTAGCTGCCGGGGCAGCGGCGCCCGGGATCCATCATGCAGGGCAATAATGGTGTCCCGAGATAATTGGTTAATCTAATGCTCGCTTCCTACCCCCACAAGCGCCGCAGGGCGTTATTGGCGAGCGTGTTGGACCCCGATCAGGCTGCCTGATACGCCTTTGCCAGAGCGGCGCGGGCGAAAAAAAACCGGAGCCGCGGGGCCCCGGTTTCTCGTGCCGGCAGGCAGCGCTCCAGGTCAGACCGGGAACAGCTCGCCCAGCTTCATGGCCAGCATCATGTCGCCTTCGGCGCGCAGCTTGCCGGCCATGAAGGCCTGCATGCCGTCGGTTTCGCCGCTGGTGATGCCCTTGAGGGTCTCGCTGTCCATGATCAGGGTGACGTTGGGGTTCGGCGCATCGCCCTGCACGACTTCGCAGGTGCCATCCTTGACCACCAGGTAGTGGTTGTCGCCGTCCTCGATGTTGAACTGGAAGACCAGGTCCAGGCCGGCGGCGGCGCCAGCGTTGAATTTGCTCTTCATGGTGGAGACGATGTCAGCAACGCTCATGGTTCTATCCCTTTTCTAGGTTTTCTCGCGCGCCCGGGGGCGCAATGGGCCGGGCTCATCTATAGGTGATGAGCTCCGGCGCCCTCAACAGTTCCAGGTGCACGTGACTGTTGAAGGAAGCCAGGGACACTTCGTCGCCACGGAACTTCAGGCGGCTGAGCGAAGTGTTGACGATCTGCCAGTTCAGCTCGAAGGCCTTGATCGCCGGCATGCCGACGATCTGCTGGAGCACGGCGGTGATGGTCCCGCCGGAGGTGAACACGGCGATGTTGTCCTTGCCGCTGGCCTGACGCAGCAGGCGCTGCAGGCCGTCGTGCACGGTGTCGAGGAATTCCTGCCAGCTGACCAGGCCGTCCTTGTGGTGCTCGCCGGAAACCCAGCGGGCGATCACGTAGGAGAACAGGCGCTGGAACTCGCCGCGGTGCTGCGTGGCGTTGCGCAGGATGTGCAGGGCCTGGGGCTCGTGCTGCAGCAGGTCGTCGAGGTGGGCGCGGATCACCGCGTCGGCCTCGAACTCGTTGAAGGCGGCGTCGATCTCCAGCTCCGGCACGTCGAGCCCGGCTTCGCGCATGCGTCCCAGGGCTTCGCTGGCGGTGTGGCGCTGGCGCTGCAGGTCGCCGGCCAGGCAGCGGTCCAGGCGCAGGCCCAGGCCCGCCAGGTGTTCGCCCAGGACCTGGGCCTGGCGCACGCCGGTCGTCGAGAGCACGTCGTAGTCGTCGGCGCCGAACGAAGCCTGGCCATGTCGAATCAGATAGATGCTGCCCACGCACGGACCTCGGCAGGGGGAAAGTTCCGGCGAGGGTATGAGGAAGGCCCAGGGCTGTCAACGAAAAAACATACGCTTGTTTGAATGCTATTCCCAACGCTGATGAAGGCGTTCGCCAGCGCTGGCTGCGGCCCGGCGGGCTGGGTATGCTTGCGGGATTCCCCGGCCCGGTCGGCGGGCGGGGCACAGGTTGATAGGGGGAAGTGTGGAGTTTCTTCTGGATTACGCGGGTTTCCTGGCCAGGACCTTCACCGTGCTGGTGGCGGTGCTGGTGGTGCTGGTGGTGGTCGCCGCCCTGCGCGGCCGCGGGCGGCGCAGCTCGGGCCATCTGGAAGTGCGCAAGCTCAACGACTTCTACAAGGAGCTGCGTGAGCGCCTGCAGGGCAGCGTGCTCGACAAGGACAAGCTCAAGGCCCTGCGCAAGTCCGAGCACAAGGCCGCCAAGCAGGCGAAGAAGGCCGGCGCGCAGAAGAGCCGCGTCTACGTGCTGGACTTCGATGGCGACATCAAGGCCTCGGCCACCGAACACCTGCGCAACGAGATCACCGCGCTGCTCAGCCTGGCCACGCCCAAGGACGAAGTGGTGCTGCGCCTGGAAAGCGGCGGCGGCATGGTCCACAGCTACGGCCTGGCCGCCTCGCAGCTGGCGCGCATCCGCCAGGCCGGCGTGCCGCTGACCGTGTGCGTCGACAAGATCGCCGCCAGCGGCGGCTACATGATGGCCTGCATCGGCGAGCGCATCCTGTCCGCACCCTTCGCCATCCTCGGTTCCATCGGCGTGGTGGCGCAGCTGCCCAACGTGCACCGCCTGCTGAAGCGGCACGACATCGACTTCGAGGTGCTCACCGCCGGCGAGTACAAGCGCACCCTGACGGTGTTCGGCGAGAACACCGACAAGGGCCGCGAGAAGTTCCAGGAGGACCTGGAGTCCACCCACGAGCTGTTCAAGGGCTTCGTCGCCCACTACCGGCCGAAGCTCGCCATCGAGGAAATCGCCACTGGCGAGGTCTGGCTGGGCCAGGCGGCGCTGGGGCGCAAGCTGGTGGACGAGCTGAAGACCAGCGACGAGTACCTGGCCGAACGCGCCCGCGAGTCGGACGTCTACCACTTGCAGTACGTACAGAAGAAAAGCGTCCAGGAGCGCCTGGGCGTGGGCGCCAGCACGGTGATCGACCGCGTGCTGCTGAGCTGGTGGGAGCGCCTGGGGCGCAGCCGTTACTGGCAATGATTCCGGCGCGGGCGCAGGGGCGTCCGTGCGGCAGGCTTTGCAGAAGGAGAGCGTGATGAGTGCATTCAAGGCCCTCTGGGTTACCGAATCCCCGCATGGCATCTACGAGCAGCAGGTGGTCGAGCGCGATACCAGCCAGCTGCCGGCCGGCGAGGTGCTGATCCGGGTGCGGTATTCGTCGCTGAACTACAAGGATGCGTTGTCGGCCAGCGGCAACCGGGGCGTGACCCGCAAGTACCCGCACACCCCCGGCATCGATGCCGCTGGGGTGGTGGAGGAGTCCTCGGTGGGCGAATTCGTCGCCGGCGACGAGGTGATAGTCACCGGCTACGACCTGGGGATGAACACCCCGGGCGGCTTCGGCCAGTACATCCGCGTGCCGGCCGCCTGGGTGATCAAGCGCCCGCAGGGCCTGAGCCTGCGCGAGGCGATGATTCTCGGCACCGCCGGCCTGACCGCGGCGCTGTGCGTCGACAAGCTGGAGCAGGCCGGGGTGACCCCGGCCTCCGGCCCGGTGCTGGTCACCGGCGCCAGCGGCGGCGTCGGCAGCATCGCGGTGATGCTGCTGGCCCAGCTGGGCTACAGCGTGGCGGCCTCCACCGGCAAGCTGGAGCAGGCCGAGTTCCTCAACGGCCTGGGCGCGCGGCAGATCATCGACCGCGCCACCGTCGCCGACGGCGTCGACAAGCCGCTGCTCAAGGAGCAGTGGGCCGGCGCGGTGGACACGGTCGGCGGCGACATCCTGTTCAACGTGGTCAAGTCGCTGCAGTACGGCGGCAGCGTGGCCTGCTGCGGGCTGACCGCCGGCGCCGCGTTCAAGGCCACGGTGCTGCCGTTCATCCTGCGCGGGGTGAACCTGCTGGGCGTGGACTCGGTGGAGCTGCCGCTGGTGGTCAAGGCGTCCATGTGGGACAAGCTCTCGCTGCAGTGGAAGCTGCCGCGCCTGGAGGAGCTGGTGCGCGAAATCCGCCTCGACGACCTGTCCACCGCCATCCACCAGATCCTCGCCGGCAAGCTGGTCGGCCGGCTGCTGGTGAACCTCGACTGATGCCCGCGCCGGGACCGAGCGCTCAGCCCAGCTCCGGCAGCAGGTAACCCTCCCACAGCGTGTCGGCGAACTGCTCGCGGAAGAACCCGAAGTGGCCGATGCGTTTCACGCCCAGCTGTTCCGGAGCGATGCGCCGGCTCACCTTGGGCGCGCTGCGGTAGAAGCCGAGCAGGGCCTCGGTGCTGCGCTGGGACATCATCTCGTCGTCGGTGAACGACAGCGACACGATGGGCGTGTGCACCGCCGAATAGCGGATGCGCATCTGCTCCCCCTCGCCCAGGGCGTACTGCGGGTGCAGGCACCAGCGCCGCCATTGCTCGATCACCCCGCGCGGCAGGTCGCCGACGATGCCCAGGCGGCGGCCCGGGAAGTAGCCCAGCAGCGGCGTGACGGTCGGCGCGATGAAGTGCCAGAGTAGCCAGGCGCGGCCGCGCAGGCCGGCCGTGTTGTCGCGCCAGTAGCCGCTGCCGCTGGCGATGCTGAAGGCCCGGGTGATGCGCGCACGGCCGTCGACGAAGGGCAGGATCTGCCCGCCCAGGCTGTGGCCGATCCAGTACAGCGGCTTGTCCTGCGCGGCCTCGGCCACCGCCGCGAGCACGGCGCTGCAGTCGTGGCGGCCCCAGTCGACGACGTTCGCCTTCACTTCCCGCAAGGGGCCGCTGCGCGACCGGCCCATGCCCTGGTAATCGAAGGTCACGACCAGATAGCCACGCTCGGCCAGCCAGTTGGCGAAGGCGCCGTAGAAGCGCTGCTCGACGCCCATCGCCGGGACGATCAGGGCGGCGCCGAGCATCTCGCCCGGCGGCCGGTACCAGTGGCTGGCCAGGCGCTGGCCGTGGCCGTTGTCGATCTCGCGGGGCTGCGGGGTGGTCATGCTGCATGCTCCTGGGGCTGGCCGGTCAGGCCGCGTGGATTCGAGTTGAAGAATGGCGGCGTGTCAGGGCAGTATACGAAGGCTAGAAATTAATTCTAGAAAAATATTCTAGAAGCGATCCGCACAAGGAACCCCATGGGCCGAGCCTCCCGCAAAGACGACATCCTCCAGGCTGCGCTGGCCTGCTTCAGCGAATCCGGGGTGGATGCCACCACCATCGAGATGATCCGCGACCGCTCCGGCGCCAGCATCGGCAGCCTGTACCACCACTTCGGCAACCGCGAGCGGATCATCGGCGCGCTCTACCTGGAAGGCATCGGCCAGTACGCGGCCCTGCTCGACGCCGGGCTGCGCGAGGGCATGAGCGCCGAGGCCACGGTCAGGCTGTTCGTCACCTGCTACATCGACTGGGTGGTGGCACACCCGGACTGGGCCCGCTTCATCCTGCACAACCGCGGCCGGGTGGAGGCGGGGGAGATGGGCGAACAGCTGCGCGAAGCCAACCGCCAGCAGGGCCGGCGCATCGCCGAGCTGCTGGCGGTGCATCGCCAGGCCGGCGCCTTCCGCGAAATGCCCTTCGAGCTGTTCAACTCGGTGGTGATAGGCCCCACCCACGACTACGTGCGCAACTGGCTGGCCGGACGGACGCGGGTGGAACTGGCGGATTGCCGGGACCTGCTGGCGCAGATCGCCTGGGAGAGTGTGAGGGCGTAGGGCGCATAGCCGTTCGTGGTTATGCGCCGTTGGCCGTGCCACCGGGGTGGCCGGTGAATCCAATCGTGTACGGAGTCCGCTCCTTGCGCCGAGGTGCTCTCCATAGGATGGGTTGAGCTTGCGAAACCCATCGGGCCATGGCGATGGGTATCGCTTCGCTCAACGCCATCCTACGAAAAGCTGCGCTTCCTGGAACCGTAGGAGCGGACTCTGTCCGCGATCCGGCGGATAACGCCGACGGTCGGGGATCAAGAGCGCCCTCACCCCAGCCCTCTCCCGCAAGCGGAGAGGGGGCCATTCGTGCCACCGGAGTGTCCGGCGGGGGCGTTGAGTCCAAATCGCGGACAAAGTCCGCTCCTACGCCCGTGCTTCCCTGTAACCGTAGGAGCGGACTCTGTCCGCGATTCGGACTTCCAGAGAAACCTCCGAGCGCACCGAAACGCCCCTTCAGAAGGCCGAGCGAAACCCGCGCTCAGTAGGTCATGCAACATGGATGTCGCGAGAGCCCCGATGGGCTACAGGGACGTACGCTCGGGGGGGGACGCCTAGTTCGGGCCTCCGTGGCGGGGGAGTTCGTGAGGGTAGCCCGGCTTTATCGGGCCCGTATGTTGGGGCAAGCCTTTTTGGTTCCTTTTGTGGCGTTTGACAAAAGGGACTCGCCCGAGGGGGCGAAACAAGAAACATCCGAACACTCGGTGCGGCGCGCTACACCAAGCCCCCAAGTCTCTGGATTCCCGCGTTCGCGGGAATGACGGGGGTGGAGATCGGAGCGCGGGATAAAGGTTCGCGAGCAAGCTCGCTCCTACGAGAAGCAGGACCCCGACCCAACGAAAAAGCCCCGCCAAGGCGGGGCTTTTTCATGTCACTACCGATCAGGCCAACTGCCGCCGGCGGAACAGTGGCTGCGGCTGGGTCACCGAGGTCTGGTAGACCTCGCTGAAGTCATCCAGGCTGGCCAGCGCGTCATGCGGATCGCGGTCCGCACGAATGGCGTAGGCGTCGAAACCGCAGCTTTGCATATAGAACAGCTGGTCACGCAGCACGTCGCCGATGGCGCGCACCTCGCCCTTGTAGCCGTAGCGCTCGCGCAGCAGGCGCGCGGTGCTGAAGCCGCGGCCGTCGGTGAAGGCCGGGAAGTTCACCGCGATCACCTGGAACCTGTCCAGGTCCCCGGCGATGGCTTCGGGCTCCTCGTCGGAGTCCAGCCACACGCCCAGGCCGCCGTCGCGGCCGCGCAGGGCCGGGCCGTGTTCCAGCCACAGGGCCAGCGGGATGATCACGTCGTCGCTGTTGGGCACGCTCTCCAGGGTGGCGTCCTTGGGCAGCAGGTGCCAGCGGTCGTCGACCACTTCGCGGTGCTTAATGATTCGCTGCATATACGCGCTCCTTGAAGGGGTCGATGCCGATGCGGCGGTAGGTATCGAGGAAGCGTTCCTCTTCGGTGCGCCGTTCGACGTAGACCTTGATCAGCTTCTCGATCACGTCGGCCATCTGGTCCTGGGCGAAGGACGGGCCGAGGATCTGCGCCAGGCTGGCTTCGCGGCCGGCGCTGCCGCCGAGGGACACCTGGTAGAACTCCTCGCCCTTCTTGTCCACCCCGAGGATGCCGATGTGGCCCACGTGGTGGTGGCCGCAGGCATTCATGCAGCCGGAGATGTTGAGGTCGATGTCGCCGATGTCGAACAGGTAGTCGAGGTCGTCGAAGCGGCGCTGGATGGCTTCGGCCACCGGGATCGACTTGGCGTTGGCCAGGGAGCAGAAGTCGCCGCCCGGGCAGCAGATGATGTCGGTCAGCAGGCCCACGTTGGGGCTGGCGAAGCCCAGCTCGCGCAGTTCGCCCCAGAGGGTGAACAGCTGCGCCTGCTCGACGTCGGCGAGGATGATGTTCTGGTTATGGCTGTTGCGCACCTCGCCGAAGCTGTAGCGGTCGGCCAGCTCGGCGATGGCGTCCAGTTGCTTGTCGGTCACGTCGCCCGGGGCGGTGCCGGTGGGCTTGAGCGACAGGGTCACGGCGACGTAGCCGGGCTTCTTGTGGGCGAAGGTGTTGCGCTCGCGCCAGCGGGCGAAGCCGGGGTGCTCGGCGTCCAGGGCGGCGAGGGCGGTGTCCTGGTCTTCCAGGGCCTTGTAGGCCGGGTCGACGAAGAACGCGGAAACGCGCTGCACTTCCGCGTCGGTCAGGGTGCTGGGGCCGTCCTTGAGGTGCGCCCATTCGGCGTTGACCTTCTCGGCGAAGACTTCCGGGGTCAGCGCCTTGACCAGGATCTTGATGCGCGCCTTGAACTTGTTGTCGCGGCGGCCGTAGCGGTTGTACACGCGCAGGATGGCATCCAGGTACGACAGCAGGTGCTTCCAGGGCAGGAATTCATTGATGAAGCTGCCGACGATCGGGGTACGGCCCAGGCCGCCGCCGACCAGCACGCGGAAGCCCAGCTCGCCGGCCTCGTTCTTCACCGCTTCCAGGCCGATGTCGTGCACCTCGATGGCGGCGCGGTCGCTCGCGGCGCCGTTGACGGCGATCTTGAACTTGCGCGGCAGGTGGGCGAATTCGGGGTGGAAGGTCGACCACTGGCGGATGATCTCGCACCAGGGGCGCGGGTCCACCAGCTCGTCGCGGGCGATGCCGGCGAACTGGTCGGTGGTGGTGTTGCGGATGCAGTTGCCGCTGGTCTGGATCGCGTGCATCTGCACGGTGGCCAGCTCGGCGAGGATGTCCGGTACATCCTCCAGCGCCGGCCAGTTGAACTGCACGTTCTGCCGGGTGCTGATGTGGGCGTAGCCCTTGTCGTAGTCGCGGGCGATCTGCGCCAGCTTGCGCAGCTGCCGGGAGGCGAGCAGGCCATAGGGTACGGCGATACGCAGCATCGGCGCATAGCGCTGGATGTACAGGCCGTTCTGCAGACGCAGCGGGCGGAATTCCTCGCCGGTCAGTTCGCCCGCCAGGTAGCGGCGGGTCTGATCGCGGAACTGCTTGACGCGATCCTCTACGATCCTCTGATCGTATTCGTCGTATACGTACATGAAAAATCCTGCTGTCAGGCTATAGCGCTCGGGCGTACTACGCTTCCGAGCGCGCACGGCAACGCGCTCCACGCGGAGTGGCGGGCAAGATACCAGTTAGGGAATATGCGTAAAAGTGAAGTTTGAGTATATGGCGAGAACTTTCTGATATAAGCGCGGCATCCGTGGGAACCTTCTCCACCCACCGGCGCCGCGCCAGGGCTTGCGGCGCCTGGCCGCAGGCCCTCGCGGCAGGTCCTCAGCCTTCGCGGCCGTGGGCCTGGGCGCCCAGCTGAGCGGCATCGACGCGGACGAAAATGGAGTCGCCGATGGCGGTCAGCACGTCGCCGGCGTACACCTCGCAGATGATCCGGCTCTTGCGTCCCAGCTCGCCCTCCACGTGCGCGCGCAGGGTCAGCGGCACGCCCATCGGGGTGGGCTTGATGAACTTGATGCCGAGGTTGCCGGTGACGCAGTCCAGGCGCGGCAGGCTGCCCGGCTCGCGGCCTTCGGCGCGGTAGTGGTAGGCCATCGCCGTCCAGTTCGAGTGGCAGTCCACCAGCATGGCGATCAGGCCGCCGTAGACCAGTTCCGGCCAGCCGGTGTACTTGGCCTCGGGCAGGTGCTTGGCCATCACGTGGATGCCATCCTCGTGCCAGTAGCTCTTGATGTGCAGGCCGTGGGGGTTGCTGCCGCCGCAGCCGTAGCAGATGCCTTCGGGCGCGGCGCGGTCTTGCAGGGAAAGATTGTCCATGGGGAGCCTTGTTCTTGTCGCGGAAACGGCCCCAGCCTAGCCGGTTTCGCCGCCCTCATGAAGGGCCGCGCCTTGTCGCTGCCCGTGCCCTGGTCTTAACTGCTGGTGGGTCCACCGAAAACAGCAATAACAAATGGGGGAAACATGAGCGAAGAATCCCGTAACGAGAACCGCGACAGCGTGGTCGATGCCCGTGCGGCTTTCATCATCATCCTGCTGGTGGTGGCTACGGCGATATTCTGGGTGAGCCATCAATAATTTCGTTCCACCGGTCAGGGGTGGGCGAACACAATGAAGGCAAATGGCTATACTTCGCCGGCTTCCGGTCGGTGGGGTGTGGGTTCTTGAGTCTTCTGTGCAGGTCCTGGTTGCTGGTCGTCGGTCTGTCGCTGTCGTTGGGCTGCCAGGCGGCGTCGGTGGTGTTCCTCAACCCGGGGCGGTCCAACGAGCCCTATTGGCTCAGCTATAGCCGTTTCATGCAGGCCGCCGCCGGCGACCTGGGCATGCCGCTGCGCGTGCTCTACGCCGAGCGCGACCCGCAACGCTCCCTGCAGCAGGCGCGCGAGCTTTTGCGCGACGGCCAGTTGCCCGACTACCTGGTGTTCACCAACGAGGGCTACATCGGCCCGGAACTGCTGCGCCTGTTCGCCGATACCCCGGTGCGCCTGTTCGCCGTGAACAACATGCTGACCACCGACCAGCAGCGCATCGTCGGCGGCAGTCGCGAGCGCTACCGCAACTGGATCGGCAGCCTGGTGGCCAACGAGGAGGAGGCGGGCTACCTGATGGCCCACCGCCTGCTCAAGGCCGGCGCGGCGGTGGGGCAGGGACTGGACCTGCTGGCCTTCTCCGGGCTGGCCCAGGCGCCGGTGGCGCAGCTGCGCGAGCAGGGCATGCGCCGGGCCCTGGCCGACTTCCCGCGGGCCCGTCTGCTGCAGGTGGTCTATGGCGGCTGGGACCGCCAGCGCGCCTATGAGCAGGCGCAGCAACTGCTGCGGCGCTATCCGCAGGTGCGGCTGGTGTGGTCGGCCAACGACGAGATGGCCTTCGGCGCGATGAAGGCGGCCAGCGAGGCGGGGCGCGTGCCGGGCCGCGACATGCTGTTCAGCGGCCTGAACAATTCCTCGGAGATGCTCGACGCGGTGATCGACGGCCGCATCAGCGTGGCCATGAGCGGCCACTTCACCCTCGGCGGCTGGGCCATGGTGTTGCTGCACGACTACGACGCCGGCGTGGACTTCGCCGCCCATGGCGGCAAGGACCGCCAGTTGCCGGTGTTCATCCTGCTGGACAAGCGCCGCGCGCAGAAACTGCGCGCCAACCTGGAACGCCCCGGCTATGGCCTGGACTTCCGCGACTTCAGCCTGGCCCTGCACCCGAAGCAGAAGGCCTACCGCTTCTCCCTGCAGCCGCTGCTGGACTAGACGCCGGCCAAGTGCAGCACCAGGCGCACCAGGGCATAGAGCAACAGGACGAAGACCAGGGTGAAGCCCACGCCGAGAACGATGAAGTGGCTGGGCTTGCCGTGGGTGAAGTCGCGGGCGCGGTTCTTCCCGCTCTGCACGCCGAAGGCGGCGGCCAGCACGCTTTGCAGCATCTGCCAGAAGCTCGGCGGGCGGTTCTGCGGATCGTCGTTCATGAAAGCCTCCTTTGCTGTGGGACAAGCATAGCCGGCCTCAGAGTTCTATTTGCGTCCACTGGCGCTTCTGCCACATCACCGCGAAGATCGCCGAGGCCAGGCCGCGCTGGATGATCTGCATGCTCCAGATCGCCAGCAGGCCGCCGCCCAGCACCGGGCCGACCAGGTAGGCCAGGGGCAGGAAGAACAGCCACTGGTTGCCCAGGCTGACGGCCATCACCGTGCGCGTGGCGCCGGCGCCGAGCAGCGCCTGGGTCAGCACCAGGGCGGTGGCGTCGATGACCATGCCCAGGCCGGTGAACATCAGCGGCACGCGGCCCAGCTCGATCAGCGCCGGGTCGCTGACGAACAGCCGCAGGATCGCCTCGGGGAACATCCAGAACGGCGTGCCCAGCAGCGCCAGGCCGCAGGCGGCGACCTTGACCACGTCCCAGCCCCAGCGGTGGGCGCTGTCGAAGTCGCGCTCGCCCATGCACTGGCTGACCAGGGTGGTGGCGGCCATGCCCAGGCCGATGCCGGGCAGGATCAGGAACAGCGCCAGGTTGATCAGCACGTGGGCCACCGCCAACTCGCGGGTGCCGACCTGGGCGATGATCCAGAACAGCAGGGTGATGCCGGCGGCGAAGAAGAACTGCTGCAGCGAGTTGGGCAGCGACAGGCGCAGCATCACGCGGATTTCCCGCTCGCTCGGGCGGCGCGCGAGGAAGCCGTGCCGGCGGGCGTCGCGCCAGGTGATCCAGGCGTAGATCGCCGAGCCCAGGTACAGCGCCAGGGTGGTGCCCAGGCCGCTGCCCACCGCGCCCATGCGCGGCAGGCCGAACAGGCCGTGGATCAGGCTGTAGCTGATGGCGGCGTTGGCCAGGTGCATGACCACCAGGGTGCGCATGTAGGTGCCCGAGCGCCGGGTGCCGTTCCAGTAGCCGCGGAAGGAGAAGTTCAGGCCCACGGCCAGCACCGAGAGCGTGCGCCACTCGAAGTAGGGCACGCCGATGGCCAGCACCTCGGGGTCGGGCGACAGCAGGCTGACGATGGGTCTGGCGAACAGCAGGCAGGCCAGGCTGATCGGCAGGGCCAGGCCCAGGGCCACCAGCAGCCCGCAGTTCAGCGGCGCGGCCAGGTCGCCGTCGCGGCCCTGGCCGCGGCGCCGCGCCACCAGCGCCTGGACGCCGGCGCCCAGGCCCATGACCAGGGAAATGGCGACGAAGTTGGCGTAGCTGCCGATGCCCACACCGGCCAGGGACTTTTCCCCGAGGTGGCCGACCATGGCGGCATCCACCAGGTTGAGCAGGCTCTGGCTGAGCATGCCGCCGATGATCGGCAGCCCCAGGCAGAGGATATTGCGAAGGCGCTCGCGCTCTAGCATGGCGTCCCCGAACTGCAGGTGATCCGGCGATTGTTGGTCGAGGGCGGCGGCGTGCCGGTGACCGCGCCCCTCACGGCAAAGCCTAGCGTAACGGGCGCGGCGTTGCCCGTGCGGTCGTCGGTTGCGGTGATTTGTAGGAGCGGGCCCTGCCCGCGAAATCGCGCGCAGGGCGCGCTCCTACATGGGAATGGCGTGGGTGGGGCAGCGTAGGAGCGGATCTCATCCGCGAATCGCGCCGACACGTCCGGTTATCGCGGACAAGGTCCGCTCCTACGGGAGGAGGAATACCTTGGCTCCCGGCGAACTGTAGGAGCGGGCCCTGCCCGCGAAATCGCGCGCAGGGCGCGCTCCTACATGGAATGGCGCGGGTGGGGCGGCGTAGGAGCGGATCTCATCCGCGAATCGCGCCGGGATGTCCGGCTATCGCGGACAAGGTCCGCTCCTACGGGGAAACGCCATGCCTCACGGTGGATTGTAGGAGCGGGCCCTGCCCGCGAATCGCGTGCAGGGGAATGGCGTGGGTGGGGCAGCGTAGGAGCGGACTCCGTTTGCGATTCCGTCAGTCGAGCAACCCGTGCCAGCAGTCGCTCAGCTCGCCGAGCTCGGAGGAGGTGCACCAGGCCTGGCTCTGCAGCCACTGGCGGACGGTTTCGCGGTCGGCTTCGTCGAGGCTGCCGACGGCGTTCAGGCACAGGTAGCCGGTGAACTCGCCGTCCTCGGTGGCGCCGCCGACGAACAGCCAGCCCTGGGATTCGACGAAGGCGATCCACTGGTCGAGCACTTCGTCCAGGTCGCCGCTGTAGTTCACTTCCAGGCTGAAGCCCAGTTCCTTGAACTCGGCCAGGCGCAGTTTCTTGCGCAGGCGGCGCTTGCGCGGTTTTTCCATCTGTTCGGGGGAGAGGTATTTCATTTTTTCGCTCCTGGAAGGCGGATCAGGCGTCGTAGCCCAGGTTCGGCGACAGCCAGCGTTCGCTGACCGCCACGTCCTGGCCCTTGCGGGCGCTGTAGGCGTCGATCTGGTCCTTGTCGACCTTGCCCACGGCGAAGTACTGCGCCTGCGGATGCGCGAAGTACCAGCCGCTGACCGCGGCCGCCGGGAACATGGCGTAGTGTTCGGTGAGGGTGACGCCGGACAGGCCCTTGGGGTCCAGCAGCTGGAACAACGTGCCTTTCTCGGTGTGGTCCGGGCAGGCCGGGTAGCCGGGGGCCGGGCGGATGCCGACGTACTGCTCGCGGATCAGCGCGTCGTTGTCCAGGTGTTCTTCGGGCTGGTAGCCCCAGTATTCCTTGCGCACGCGCTCGTGCAGCCATTCGGCGCAGGCCTCGGCGAGGCGGTCGGCCAGGGCCTTGACCATGATCGCGTTGTAGTCGTCGCCCTGGGCCTCGTAGGCCTTGGCCACTTCCTCGGCGCCGATGCCGGCGGTGGTGATGAAGCCGCCGACGTAGTCCTTGATGCCGCTGCCCTTCGGCGCGACGAAGTCGGCCAGGCTGAAGTTCGGCTTGCCGTCGGGCTTGATTGTCTGCTGGCGCAGGTGGTGCAGGGTGGCCAGCTTGTGGCCGTCCTCGGCGTACACCTCCAGGTCGTCGTGGTTGACCTGGTTGGCCGGCCAGAAGCCGAACACGGCGCGCGCCTTGATCAGCTTGCCGTCGATCAGCTTGCGCAGGATGTCCTGGGCGTCGTTGAACAGGCTGGTGGCGGCTTCGCCGACCACTTCGTCGCTGAGGATGCGCGGGTACTTGCCGGCCAGGTTCCAGGAGACGAAGAAGGGCGTCCAGTCGATGTACTCGGCCAGCACGTTCAGGTCGATGTCCTCCAGCACCTTCACGCCGGTGAAGGTGGGCACCGGCGGCTGGTAGCCGGCCCAGTCGAACTGCGGCTTGGCGGCGATGGCCGCCGCGTAGCTCAGGCGCTCGGTGCGGGCGCTGCGGTTGGCGGTGCGCTCGCGGACCTCGGCGTACTCCTCGCGCAGCTTGCGCGCGTAGTCGGGCTTCATTTCCTTCGACAGCAGGGTGGTGGCCACGCCCACCGCGCGCGAGGCGTCGGTGACGTAGACCACCGCGTCGTTGTTGTACTGCGGGTCGATCTTCACCGCGGTGTGCGCCTTGGAGGTGGTGGCGCCGCCGATCATCAGCGGCAGGCTGAAGTTCTGCCGCTGCATTTCCTTGGCGACGTGGACCATCTCGTCCAGCGACGGCGTGATCAGCCCGGACAGGCCGATGATGTCGCACTTCTCGGCGATGGCGGTCTGCAGGATCTTCTCCGCCGGCACCATCACGCCGAGGTCGACGATGTCGTAGCCGTTGCAGCCCAGCACCACGCCGACGATGTTCTTGCCGATGTCGTGCACGTCGCCCTTCACCGTGGCCATGAGGATCTTGCCCTTGGCCTCGGGCTTGTCGCCTTTCTCCGCCTCGATGAAGGGGATCAGGTGGGCCACCGCCTGCTTCATCACGCGGGCGGATTTCACCACCTGCGGGAGGAACATCTTGCCCGAGCCGAACAGGTCGCCGACCACGTTCATGCCGCTCATCAGCGGGCCCTCGATGACCTCGATGGGCCGCGCGCACTGCTGCCGGCACTCCTCGGTGTCTTCGACGATGAAGGCGGTGATGCCCTTGACCAGCGCGTGTTCCAGGCGCTTGTCCACCGGCAGCGCGCGCCATTCCTCGTCCTCGACTTCCTTGGCGGCGCCGTCGCCCTTGTACTTGTCGGCGATCGCCAGCAGGGCCTCGGTGCCTTCCGGGGTACGGTTGAGGATCACGTCCTCCACCGCGTCACGCAGCTCCTTCGGGATCTCGTCGTAGATCTCCAGCTGGCCGGCGTTGACGATGCCCATGGTCAGGCCGTTCTTGATGGCGTAGTAGAGGAACACCGAGTGGATGGCCTCGCGCACCGGGTTGTTGCCGCGGAACGAGAAGGACACGTTGGACACCCCGCCCGAGCTCAGCGCGTAGGGCAGGTTGTCGCGGATGTAGGCGCAGGCGTTGATGAAGTCGACCGCGTAGTTGTTGTGTTCCTCGATGCCGGTGGCCACCGCGAAGATGTTGGCGTCGAAGATGATGTCTTCCGGCGGGAAGCCCACTTCGTTGACCAGGATGTCGTAGCTGCGCTGGCAGATTTCTTCCTTGCGCGCCTGGGTGTCGGCCTGGCCGGCCTCGTCGAAGGCCATCACCACCACCGCCGCGCCGTAGCGCTTGCACAGCCGGGCGTGGTGCTTGAATTGCTCGACGCCTTCCTTCATGGAGATGGAGTTGACGATGCCCTTGCCCTGGATGCACTTGAGGCCCGCCTCGATCACTTCCCACTTGGAGGAGTCGATCATGATCGGCACGCGGGAGATGTCCGGCTCGCCGGCGATGAGGTTGAGGAACTTCACCATCGCCGCCTTGGAGTCGAGCATGCCCTCGTCCATGTTGATGTCGATCACCTGGGCGCCGGCTTCCACCTGCTGCAGGGCGACTTCCAGGGCCTCGGTGTAGTTCTCCTCGCGGATCAGCCGGGCGAACTTGGCCGAGCCGGTGATGTTGGTGCGCTCGCCGACGTTCACGAACAGCGAGCTGCGGTCGATGGTGAACGGCTCAAGACCGGACAGGCGGCAGGCCCTGGGGATTTCCGGGATCACCCGCGGCGGGTACTTGGCCACCGCCTCGGCGATGGCCTGGATGTGCGCCGGGGTGGTGCCGCAGCAGCCGCCGATGATGTTGAGGAAGCCGCTGGCGGCGAACTCCTCGACCACCTCGGCCATTTCCGCCGGGGTCTCGTCGTATTCGCCGAAGGCGTTCGGCAGGCCGGCGTTGGGGTGCGCGGAGACGTGGGTCCCGGCCTTGTTCGCCAGCTCTTCCAGGTAGGGGCGCAGGTCCTTGGCGCCGAGGGCGCAGTTCAGGCCCACGGAAATTGGCCTGGCGTGACGCACCGAGTTCCAGAAGGCCTCGGTGGTCTGCCCCGACAGGGTGCGGCCGGAGGCGTCGGTGATGGTGCCGGAGATCATGATCGGCAGCTCGAAGCCGAGCTCGTCATAGACGCCCTGCACGGCGAAGATCGCCGCCTTGGCGTTGAGGGTGTCGAAGATGGTCTCGATCAGGATCAGGTCGGCGCCGCCCTCGATCAGGCCGCGGGTGGCCTCGGTGTAGTTCTCCACCAGCTCGTCGAAGGTGACGTTGCGGTAGCCCGGGTCGTTGACGTCCGGGGAGATCGAACAGGTGCGGCTGGTCGGGCCCAGCACGCCGGCGACGAAGCGCGGCCGGTCGGGTGTCTCGGCGGTCTTGGCGTCGGCCACTTCGCGGGCCAGGCGCGCGCCTTCGACGTTCAGCTCGTAGACCAGTTCTTCCATGCCGTAGTCGGCCTGGGACACCTGGGTGGCGTTGAAGGTGTTGGTCTCGAGGATGTCGGCGCCGGCGTCCAGGTAGGCTTTCTCGATGGCCTGGATGACGTCCGGGCGGCTGAGCAGCAGCAGGTCGTTGTTGCCCTTCACGTCGCTCGGCCAGTCGGCGAAGCGCTCGCCGCGGTAGTCCTCTTCCTGCAGCTTGTAGCTCTGGATCATGGTGCCCATGCCGCCGTCGAGGATCAGGATGCGCTCCTTCAGGGCTTTCTGCAGGGCTTGCTGGCGGGCGGCACGATCGGACATGGGAACTACCTGGAAACGGCTGTGGCAAAGGGTCGCTGATGATAGCAAACCTGCAGGGGATTTGAGCTGACCGGGCTTTTACATGAGCGCAGTTCATGTTGTACCGGCCATCGGTTGGCCGCAAAAGCCCGCGGAGCCGCTAGAATCCGCCTATTCACGAGGTAGGGAGTTACCGATGTCCTTGCGCGCATCCTTTGCGTTGACCATTGCGTTCATGCTGCTTTCAGCCGTTGCCCAGGCAGCCGGCATTTCCTACAGCAAGGACATACAGCCGATCTTCACCGACAAGTGCGTGGCCTGCCACGCCTGCTACGACTCGCCGTGCCAGCTCAACCTGAGCGCCGCCGAGGGCGCCCAGCGCGGCGCCAACAAGCTGCCGGTGTACGACGGCACGCGCACCAAGGCCCAGGAAACCACGCGCCTGTTCCTCGATGCCCACGGCGCCGACGCCTGGCGGCGCAAGGACTTCTGGTCGGTGCTGGACGCCCGCGGCGGCCAGGCGGCGCTGATGCAGCGCATGCTCGACCTCGGCCAGGCCCACCCGCTGGTGCCCAACGCGAAGATCCCCGAGGGCCTGGACCTGTCGATCAACCGCAGCAACCAGTGCCCGACGCCGGACAGCATCGACGAGTTCGTGCAGAAGAACCCGCGCAGCGGCATGCCCTTCGCCGTCACCGGCCTCAGCGCCCAGCAGTACGCCACCCTGAAGCGATGGCTGGCCGAGGGCGCGCCGGTGGACGAGCAGGCCTGGCAGCCCAGCGCCGGCGAGGCGCGGCAGATCGCCGAATGGGAGCGCTTCCTGAACCAGCCCGGCGCCCGCGAGAGCCTGGTTTCGCGCTGGCTCTACGAGCACCTGTTCCTCGCCCACCTGTATTTCGAAGAGCAGGGCGCGCCGGGGCACTTCTTCCAACTGGTGCGCTCGCGCACGCCCAGCGGCCAGCCCATCGACCCCATCGCCACGCGGCGGCCCAACGACGACCCCGGGGCGGCCTTCTACTACCGCCTGTGGCCGATCCAGGGCGTGATCGTGCACAAGACGCACATCACCTACCCGCTGAGCCCGGCCAAGCTGGCGCATACCCGCGAGCTGTTCTTCGCCGACGCCTGGGCGGCCGACAAGGTGCCCGGCTACGGCCTGCAGCACCGCGCCAACCCCTTCGAGACCTTCGCCGCTATCCCGGCGCGGGCGCGCTACCAGTTCATGCTGGACAACGCCGAGTACTTCGTCCGCACCTTCATCCGCGGCCCGGTGTGCCGCGGGCAGATCGCCACCGACGTGATCCGCGACAACTTCTGGGCGATCTTCCAGGATCCGGCCCACGACCTCTACGTCACCGACCCGGCGTACCGGGCCAAGGCCACGCCGCTGCTGGGCCTGCCCGGGCAGATCGACGACATGGGCCAGATGCTCCAGCAATGGACCAGCTACCGCGACAAGCGCAACGAATACGAGGCGCTGCGCCTGGACGCCTACGAAGAGGCCGCGGCGCCGACCTGGGCGGACATCTGGCGCGGCAACGACAACGCGCTGCTGTCGATCTTCCGCCAGTACGACAGCGCCTCGGTGCGCAAGGGCCTGATCGGCGGCGTCCCGCAGACGCTGTGGTGGATGGACTACCCGCTGCTGGAGCGCACCTACTACCAGTTGGTGGTCAACTTCGACGTCTACGGCAACGTCTCGCACCAGGCGCAGACGCGCCTGTACTTCGACCTGATCCGCAATGGCGCCGAGCAGAACTTCCTGCGCCTGATGCCGGTGGCCGCGCGCAAGCACCTGCTCGACGACTGGTACCAGAACAGCGGCCGGCTGAAGATGTGGCTGGACTACCAGAACCTCGACAACGACGCGCCCACCGGCCTGGACCTGCCGGAGAAGGGCGCCAAGAACGCCTTCGCCGTGCAGTTGCTGAGCCGCTACGCCAGCCTCGATGCGCGGCCCGACCCGATCAACCTGTGCCAGGACGGCGGCTGCTACCGGCGCAGCGTCCCGCGCCCGCTGCAGGACGCCGAGCAGGCCTTCAGCCGCCTGGTCAGCCGCCCGGCGGCGGGGCTGAAGGTGATCGAGCAATTCCCCGAGGCGACCATCCTGCGCGTCGAGCTGCCCGGCGGGAAACGCGAGATCTACACGGCGCTGCGTAACCGCGCGCACAGCAACGTCGCCTTCATGCTCGGCGAGTCGCTGCGCTACCAGCCGGGGCTGGACACCCTGACCATCTACCCGGGCGTGCTCTCCAGCTACCCGAACTTCATGTTCGACCTCAAGGCGGAGGAGGCCGGCGACTTCGTCTCGGCGCTGGAGCGCGTGCAGAGCCAGGAAGACTTCGACAAGGTGGTGGAACGCTGGGGTATCCGCCGCAGTAACCCGCAGTTCTGGCGCTACTTCCACGACCTCGACGCCTACCTGCGCGAGACCGAGCCGGTGGAGGCGGGCATCCTCGACATGAACCGCTACGAGAACCTCTGACGGCTGACCCTGTGGGAGCGAGCTTGCTCGCGAACCCAAGCCCGCAGCGGGGTTGTTCGCGAGCAAGCTCGCTCCTACAGGGAGGGGCATCCGGCCAACTGCGAATTATTCCTACTAAATTGGTAGGGCTTTATCCGGGGCGGGCGAATGGCGTAAACTGCCTCCACGTTTGCGAGGAGTTGCCATGAGCGCCATCACCATTACCGAAGCTGCCCAGGATTACCTGGCCGAACTGCTGGTCAAGCAGGACACCCCCGGGATCGGCATTCGCATCTTCATCACCCAGCCGGGCACCCAGTACGCGGAAACCTGCATCGCCTACTGCAAGCCGGGCGAGCAGAAGCCGGAAGACACCCCGATCGGCCTGAAGGACTTCACCGCCTGGGTCGACGGCATCAGCGAGCCCTTCCTGGAAGACGCCGTCGTCGACTACGCCACCGACCGCATGGGCGGCCAGCTGACCATCAAGGCGCCGAACGCCAAGGTGCCGATGGTCAACGAGGACAGCCCGATCACCGAACGCATCAACTACTACCTGCAGACCGAGATCAACCCCGGCCTGGCCAGCCATGGCGGCCAGGTGAGCCTGGTCGACGTGGTCGAGGACAACATCGCCGTGCTGCGCTTCGGCGGCGGCTGCCAGGGCTGCGGCATGGTCGACATGACCCTCAAGGACGGCGTCGAGAAGACCCTGATCGAACGCATCCCGGAACTGAAGGGCGTGCGCGACGTCACCGACCACAGCAACAAGGAAAACGCCTACTACTGAGTGGTGGGTGTTTCGGCAAAACAGCCGCCCTTCGGGGCGGCTTTTTTGTGCGCGTGGTTCCGCGAATCGCGCCGGAATGGCCGGCTATCGCGGACAAGGTCCGCTCCTACGGGGGAGAAATACCGTGCCCCCGGCGACCTGTAGGAGCGGGCCCTGCCCGCGATTCGCGCGCAGGGCGCGCTCCTACAAGGGAATGGTGCGGGTGGGGCGGCGTAGGAGCGGATCTCATCCGCGAATCGCGCCGGGATGTCCGGCCATCGCGGACAAGGTCCGCTCCTACGGGGGAGGAATACCGTGGCTCCCGGTAACCTGTAGGAGCGGGCCCTGCCCGCGAATCGCGCGCAGGGCGCGCTCCTACAATGGGAATGGCGCGGGTGGGGCAGCGTAGGAGCGGATCTCATCCGCGAATCGCGCCGGGATGGCCGGCTATCGCGGACAAGGTCCGCTCCTACGGGGGAGGAATACCGTGGCTCCCGGCGACCTGTAGGAGCGGGCCCTGCCCGCGATTCGCGCGCAGGGCGCGCTCCTACATGGAATGGCGCGGGTGGGGCGGCGTAGGAGCGGATCTCATCCGCGAATCGCGCCGGGATGGCCGGCTATCGCGGACAAGGTCCGCTCCTACGGGGGGAGGAATACCGTGGCTCAGGCGCTGGCCGGCTGGCGTCGGCGCGCCGGCCAGAGCAGCGCCAGGGTGAACGCCAGCACCGGCCACACCAGCAGGTTCACCGCGCTCCAGCCCAGGCTGGTGATGAGCGCGCCGGAGCTGAACGACATCAGCGCCGCCATCAGGCTGTTGCCTTGCTCCATCAGCCCCTGCGCCTGGCCGCGCTCGTCCGCGCCGTGGCCTTCGCCGAGCAGGGTGGTGCCGGCCACCAGCATCAGGTTCCAGCCCATGCCCAGCAGCAGCGAGCTGGCCAGGAAGTGGCCGTGGTCCAGGCCGGCCAGGGCCACGGCTGCGCTGGCCGCCAGCAGGGCGATGCCGAACAGGGCCACGCGACGGCTGCCCAGGCGGTCCACCAGCGGGCCGGCGACGAAGGCCGGGAGGAACATGCCGAGGATGTGCCACTGGATCACGCTCGCCGAGCTTTCCAGGGACAGCCCGCAGAACTGCATGGCCAGCGGCGTGGCGTTCATGATCAGGATCATCAGGCCGTGGCCGGCGGCGGTGCAGGCCATGGCCGCGCGTACCAGTGGCCGGCCCAGCAGGGCGTGCATGGCCGCCAGGCCTCCATGGGGTGGGCGTGGCGCGGCGCCTTCGCGCAGGCGCGCCATCAGCAGCAGGCCGACGAGCGCCAACGCGGCGATGGCCAGGTAGGCGCCGACAAAGGGTGTGGGCAGCGCCGTGCGGGCCCATAGCGCCAGGCCCGGAGCTAGCAGTGCGGCCAGCACGCCGCCGCCGATCACATAGGCGCTGGCTCGACCTTTCTCGGTCTCGCCCACCGCTTCCAGGGCGGCGAAGCGGTAGTACATCGCCGAGGCCTGGTAGCCACCGATGGGCAGTGCGCCCAGGCACAGCAGCCAGAACAAGCCCAGTTGCACGCCCAGGGCGCAGGTCAGCCCGCCGAGCACGCCGCCGGCGGCGCCGAGCATCAGCCCGGGGCGGCGGCCGTGGCGCTGCATGAACAGCGACAGCGGCTGCACCGCCAGCAGGTTGCCCAGCACCAGCAGGGCCAGGGGCAGGGTGGCCAGGCCGTTGAGCGGCGCCAGTTGCGCGCCGATCAGCGAGGTCAGGGTGATGCCGATCAGCGAGCACGACCAGTACAGCGCCTGGCCGAGGAACAGCAGGCGCAGCGCGCCGTTGCGCAGTAGCAGCATGTCCGCGCCCTCAGTTCTGGCAGCCGCCGGGCTTGAGCACCCGTTGCGTCGAGGCCGGGTGGCGCAGCAGCGCCTCGCTCGGCCGCCGTGGCCGTTGCAGCAGCTCGCCGCCGCAGTTCGGGCACTCGCCGCCGAGCACGCCTTCGGCGCAGTCGCGGCAGAAGGTGCATTCGAAGGTGCAGGTGCGCGCGTCCGTGCTATCGGCCGGCAGGTCGCGGTCGCAACATTCGCAGTTGGGGCGCAGTTCGAGCATGGCGAGGTCCTTCTGGCTGGGATCAGGCGTCGGTGAGCTGGCCGAAGCGTTCGGCATATTCCTGGGGACTCACCGCCAGGTGCTTGTGGAAAGTGCGCCGCAGGTTCTCCGGGTGGCCGAAGCCGCACAGCCGCGCCACGGTGGCGATCGACGCCCGGGCGTCCTGCAGCAGGGCGCGGGCGGCCTCCAGGCGGACCTTCTCGACATAGCGGCCGGGCGCCACGCCCAGTTCGGCGATGAACACCCGCGACAGGGTGCGTGGGCTCATGCAGGCCTGTTCGGCCAGGGCTTCCAGCGACAGGTCGGCGCCGAGGTTGGCCGGGATCCACTCCAGCAACGCGGCCAGGCGCGGTGCGCGCACCGGCTCGGGAGTCAGCCAGGTGCTGAACTGCGCCTGGCCGCCGGGGCGCCTGAGGAACATCACCAGGCGCCGCGCCACGGCCAGGGCCAGCGGGCGGCCGAGGTCAGCCTCCACCAGCGCCAGGGCCAGGTCGATGCCGGCGGTGACCCCGGCGGAGGTGAACACGTGGTCGTCGCCATCGCGGCGGCTGGGGTCGTAGGTGTGCAGGCGGTCGCCCTGCACGTGGACTGCGGGGTGGCATTCGCGCAGGGTGTCGACGTCGGCCCAGTGGGTGGTGGCGCTGCGCCCGTCGAGTACCCCGGCGGCGGCCAGCAGCAGGGCGCCGGAGCACACCGAGCCGAGGCGCCGCACCTGGCCCTCGGCGGCGCGCAGCCAGGCCAGCAGCGCGGGGTTGGCGCACTGCGCCTCCACGCCCAGGCCGCCGGGTACCAGCAGGGTGTCGAGGCTGGCTGCGTCGGTATCGGCCCAGGCGGCGTCGGCGCAGATGCGCAGGCCGGCGGAGGTGGCCACGGGGCCTTCGTTTTCGCCCAGCACCAGCAGTTCGTAGGGCGCCGGCAGGCCCTGGCGTTGGCGCTCGACGTTGGCCGAGGCGAACACCTGCAGCGGGCCGGTGACGTCCAGGCTCATGACGTCGGGGTAGATCAGGCTGGCGATGCGGCGGGTGGCGGGCATGGCGGGCGGCTCTCAGGGTTTACCGGGAGTGTGCGCCGGGTGGGGAGTGGCGGCAATGACATGGGCCCCACGGATCTTGCCAATTACTCGGTGGTTTTTTGTAGGAGCGAGCTTGCTCGCGAACAGCGTTTCCTGGGATGCAGGTGTCTTGGATTGACTCCGCTCCCTCACCCCAGCCCTCTCCCAGAGGGAGAGGGGGCTGTTTGGAGCGAGCTGGAAGTTCGGCATTCTCCTGGCAGTCCCATCAGCCAGCTGCAGCCACAGGATCACGCCGAACCCACAACCTGCAGAGGACAGCCCCCTCTCCCTTCAGGGAGAGGGGGCTGTTTGGAGCGAGCTGGAAGTTCGGCATTCTCCTGACAGTCCCATCAGCCAACAGCAGCCACAGGATCACGCCGAACCCACGACCTGCAGAAGACAGCCCCCTCTCCCTTCAGGGAGAGGGGGCCGTTTGGAGCGAGCTGGAAGTTCGGCATTCTCCTGGCAGTCCCATCAGCCAACAGCAGCCACAGGATCACGCCGAACCCACGACCTGCAGAGGACAGCTCCCTCTCCCTTCAGGGAGAGGGTTGGGGAGAGGGGACGGAGTTCAGCCGGGCTCCGAAATAACCGGGAAACTCTGTTCGCGAGCAAGCTCGCTCCTACAACCCCGCCCCCGCTCCCGAAAATGCCTTGCCGGAAATAAAAAACGCCGTTTCCCTCCCCGAGGAAAACGGCGCTTTTCAGCTCCGGGCCACAAGGCCTGGGCTTCACTCCGGCATATGCCATTCCTGCAGGTCATAGCCTTCGCGGTTCAGCTCTTCGCGGGCTTGAGTCAGCAGGTCGGCCAGGCGCGCCGGGTCGGAGTATTCGGTGCAGGGGATGCGCGTCAGGCCCAGCAGGCGGGTGCCGGTGCGGTCGAGCACGGACAGGTCGAGGCTGCCGTCGCCGCCGGACTGGTCGATCCAGGTGACGCAGTGGAAGGGTTGGAAGGCTCGTCCGGTGATCAGCAGAGCCTCGTTGAAACGAAGGGTCGCGTTCATGGTGGTTACACTCTCTGCGCAGGTCATCCATTGCTCTGTTAAGGGGACGGCGCTTCACTGATCCGTCCGATCTGTACAGCCCATTGACACCGCGAGCCGCGCAAAAAGTCACAACGCCTGTCGCTTTTGTGCACAAGGTTGTCGCATTGGAAGCGGGAAAATTGCCGGCAATATGCCGGGAAACGGCGGCAAATGGCTCTGCCATGCGGCTTGCAGCGGAGCGACGGGGTGCGCCGATGCGCCGCAGGGGCCGCGTGCCCTTGGGCCGGCTTTTCCACGGCCAATTCGTGACAGCCGGGGCAGGGCGCCGCAAGATAGGGGCTTTGCATCCGCTTTTGCCTGAGGAGGATTCATGGAGATTCGCTGCGACTTCGACAGCGGCAACATCCAGGTGCTGGATGCCAGCGACCCGCAGGACGTGCGCCTGGCCCTGCGCCCGGACCTGAACAGCCCGCACTTCCAGTGGTTCCACTTCTGCGCCGACGGCCTGACCCCGGGCCAGCGCTACACCTTCAACCTGACCAACGCCGGGCACTCCAGCTACACCGGCGGCTGGCCGGGCTACCGCGCGCTGGCCTCCTACGACCAGCGCGACTGGTTCCGTGTGGACAGCAGCTACGACGGCCAATCCCTGCGCTTCAGCCTCGACGCCGAGCAGCCCCGGGCCTGGTTCGCCTACTTCGAGCCCTACAGCCGCGAGCGCCATGCCGCGCTGGTGCGCCAGGCCATCGAGCAGGCCGGCGCCGAGCTGGTGGCCACCGGGCGCAGCATCGAGGGCCGCGACATCCCGCTGCTGCGCATCCGCCGCAACCCGCAGGCCACGCGCAAGCTGTGGCTGATCGCCCAGCAGCACCCCGGCGAGCACATGGCCGAATGGTTCATGGAAGGCCTGATCGAGCGCCTGCAGCAGAAGGATGCCGAACTCGACTACCTGCTGCAGCACGCCGAGCTGTACCTGGTGCCGAACATGAACCCCGACGGCGCCTTCCGCGGCCACCTGCGCACCAACGCCGCCGGCACCGATCTCAACCGCGCCTGGGCCTCGCCCAGCGCCGAGACCAGCCCGGAAGTGCTGTTCGTCCAGGCGCACATGCGCCAGCAGGGCGTCGACCTGTTCCTCGATATCCACGGCGACGAGGAAATCCCCTACGTGTTCGCCGCCGGCTGCGAGGGCAACCCCGGCTACAGCGAGCGCCAGGCCTACCTCGAAGCGGAGTTCCGCAAGCGCCTGGAGGAACGCGGCGAGTTCCAGAGCCTGCATGGCTACCCGCGCAGCGCGCCGGGCAAGGCCAACATGACGCTGGCCTGCAACCACGTCGGCGAGACCTACCAGTGCCTGGCGCTGACCCTGGAGATGCCGTTCAAGGACCACGACCTGGCCGCGGACGCCCGCACCGGCTGGAGCGGCGCGCGCGCCAAGCGCCTGGCCGGCGCCGTGCTCTCGACCCTGTCGAGCCTGGTGGAAGAACTGCGCTGACTGGAATCTTCGCCGCCGCGTGCCAGTCTAAAGCAGTGAGGAACTTGCATGCGGAGGTGTCCATGTACAGGACGCGCAAGCTGTTGACCCCCCAGGAGATCGAGGACCTGCAGGAACGCATGGAGGCCATGGAGGAACTGGACTTCCGCGAACGCCGCGAAGTCCGCAAGAACCGCGCAGGCGAGCATCGCCCGCGCCTGGCCGCGACGCCGGCCTGACCGGCGCGCCACGTGCCCGGCCGCCGCTTCCCGCGCGGCCGGGTGCGCGCAAGGCGCCTGCCCTGGCAGCCCTGGCCGGGCCGCGTGGCCGAGTGGCCGAGGAGGGCGGACACCCGCGCTGCCATTAAGTTGCCAGTACTCGGATTATTAATCTCGCTGTCATAAAGCGTACACATTGACGGCATTAAATCATCACGTCTTCTAACCAACCGGGGACTTCCCGGACTTCCTCCCATATTGAGGTATTGACGTGATGCTGCTCAGCAAAACCCGCTTGTCCGTCCTGCTGGCTTCCATGGCCCTGACCGGCCTGGCCCACGCCACTGATGTCACCGGCGCCGGCTCCAGCTTCGTTTACCCGGTGCTGTCGAAGTGGTCCCAGGAATACAGCAAGTCTTCCAGCAATCGCATCAACTACCAGTCCATCGGCTCCGGCGGCGGCATCGCCCAGATCAAGGCTGCCACCGTCGACTTCGGCGCCTCCGACGCCCCGCTGTCGGCCGACGACCTCAAGGCCACCGGCCTGGGCCAGTTCCCCAGCGTGATCGGCGGCATCGTGCCGGTGGTCAACCTGGACGGCGTCGAGCCGGGCAAGCTGCACCTGGACGGTGAAACCCTGGCCAAGATCTTCCTCGGCAGCATCACCGACTGGAACGACCCGGCCATCGCCGCGCTGAACCCCGAGCTGAAACTGCCGGCCACCAAGATCACCGTGGTCCGCCGTTCCGACGGTTCGGGCACCTCCTACAACTTCACCAACTACCTGTCCAAGGTCAGCCCGGAGTGGAAGGACAAGATCGGCTTCGGCACCACCGTACCCTGGCCGGTCGGCATGGGCGGCAAGGGCAACGAAGGCGTCTCCGCCTACGTCAAGCAGATCAAGAACTCCATCGGCTACGTCGAGTACGCCTACGCCCTGCAGAACAAGATGGCCTACGCCTCGCTGAAGAACGCCGCCGGCAAGTTCGTGCAGCCCAACACCAAGAGCTTCCAGGCTGCCGCCGACACCGCCGACTGGGCCAACGCCAAGGACTTCAACCTGCTGATGACCAACGCCCCGGGCGACACCGCGTGGCCGATCACCGCCACCACCTGGATCATCATGTACAAGCAACCGAAGAACGCGGAACAGGCCCAGGCCGCCTTCCACTTCTTCAAGTGGTCCCTGGAGAACGGCCAGCAGCAGGCCGCCGCCCTGGACTACGTGGCGCTGCCGGATTCCCTGGTCAAGCGCATCGAAGGCTACTGGAAGTCGGACTTCGCCCGCTGATCGGGTGAATGACCAGGACCGCCGCCCGGAACCCCGTGCGGCGGTTCGCTTGCTTGGATGAACCGATGTCTACCGAATCCTCACCGTCCCTCGCCATGCCCAACCTGAAGGCCGCCGAAGCCGAAGACCGCGCCCAGCGCGACCAGCGCCACGACCGCTGGTTCCGCAACGCCATGTTCGGCTCCGCGATCCTGGTCCTGCTGCTGCTCGCCGGCGTCGCCGGCTCCACCCTGTGGGGCGGCAGCCTGGCCTTCTCGCACTTCGGCCTGGACTTCCTCACCAGCACCGAATGGGATGCGGTGAACAACAAATTCGGCGCCCTGGTACCGATCTACGGGACCCTGGTCACCTCCTTCCTGGCGCTGCTGATCGCCGTACCGGTCAGCTTCGGCATCGCCATCTTCCTCACCGAGCTGGCGCCGCCGTGGCTGCGCATGCCGGTGGCCGCGGCCGTCGAGCTGCTGGCCGGGATCCCCTCGATCATCTACGGCATGTGGGGCCTGTTCGTCTTCGGCCCGTTCATGGCCCAGCACATCGCCCCCTGGCTGAACGACTACCTGGGCGCGCTGCCGCTGATCGGCGGCCTGTTCCAGGGCCCGCCGCTGGGCATCGGCATGCTCAGCGCCGGCATCGTCCTGGCGATCATGATCATCCCCTTCATCACCTCGGTGATGAACGAAGTGTTCAACAGCGTACCGACCACCCTGAAGGAATCGGCCTACGCCCTGGGCAACACCACCTGGGAAGTGGTCTGGGACATCGTCCTGCCGTACACCCGCTCGGCGGTGGTCGGCGGCATCTTCCTCGGCCTCGGCCGCGCCCTGGGCGAGACCATGGCGGTGACCTTCGTGCTGGGCAACTCGCAGCACTTCTCCGCCTCGTTGCTGATGCCCAGCAGCTCCATCGCCTCGGTGATCGCCAACGAGTTCAACGAGGCCTACACCGACCTGCACCGCTCCTCGCTGATCGCCCTGGGCTTCCTGCTCTTCGTGGTCACCTTCATCGTTCTCGCCGCCGCTCGCCTGATGCTGCTGCGCCTGGCCCAGAAGGAGGGCAAGTGACATGGCCGGCAACGAAAGCCTGTACCGCACCCGCGCGTTCAAGAACCGCGCCGCCATGGTGCTCAGCTGCGGCGCCACCCTGTTCGGCCTGATGTGGCTGGCGTGGATCCTGCTGACCACCATCAGCCACGGCATCGAGGCGCTGAACCTCAACCTGTTCACCAAGATGACGCCGCCGCCGGGGGCCGAGGGCGGCCTGGCCAACGCCTTCTACGGCAGCGTGCTGATGAGCGCGCTGGCGCTGCTGATCGGCACCCCCATCGGCCTGATGGCGGGCATCTGGCTGGCCGAATACGCCCGCCACACCCGCATGGGCACCGTGGTGCGCTTCATCAACGACATCCTGCTGTCGGCGCCGTCCATCGTCCTGGGCCTGTTCGTCTACACCAGCGTGATCCTGCCGCTGAACTACCTCACCGACCACCGCGTGGGCTTCTCCGCCATCGCCGGCGCCCTGGCCCTGGCCCTGCTGGTGATCCCGGTGGTGGTGCGGACCACCGACGAAATGCTCCAGCTGCAGCCGACCACCATGCGCGAAGCCGCGCTGGCCCTGGGCGTGCCGCAATGGAAGCTGACCCTGCAGATCGTCCTGCGCGCCGCCCGCGCCGGGGTGATCACCGGCATCCTCCTGGCCCTGGCGCGCATCACCGGCGAAACCGCGCCGCTGCTGTTCACCGCCTTCGGCAACCAGTTCTGGAGCAGCGACCTGCTCAAGCCCATGGCCAGCGTGCCCGTCGTGGTCTTCCAGTACGCCATGAGCCCCTTCAGCGACTGGAACGCCCTGGCCTGGGCCGGCGCCCTGGTGCTGACCCTCTTCGTACTGCTGCTCAGCCTCACCTCCCGTCTCATCCTTCTGCGCAATAGGGCATCCTGATGACTGCCATGACCACCGCCATCGCCGCCGAACGCACCAAGATCCGCGTTCGCGACCTGGAGTTCTTCTACGGCGAGCACCGTTCGCTCAAGTCCATCAACATGGACATCCCGGAGAAGTGCATCACCGCCATCATCGGCCCGTCCGGCTGCGGCAAGTCGACCCTGCTGCGCATCTTCAACCGCATCTACTCCCTGTACCCGAAGCAGGAAGCGCGCGGCGAGGTGCTGCTCAACGGCGAGAACATCCTCGCCCCCGGCTACTCCATGAACCGCCTGCGCAGCCAGGTGGGCATGGTGTTCCAGAAGCCGGTGCCGTTCCCGATGACCATCTACGAGAACATCGCCTACGCGGTGCGCCACCATGAAAAGGTCAGCCGCCGCGAGATGGACGACCGCGTCGAGCAGGCCCTGCGCGGCGCGGCCCTGTGGGACGAGGTGAAGGACAAGCTGAACGCCAGCGCCCAGGGACTCTCCGGCGGCCAGCAGCAGCGCCTGTGCATCGCCCGCACCATCGCCCTCAAGCCCCAGGTGCTGCTGCTCGACGAACCGACCTCGGCGCTGGACCCGATCTCCACCGGGCGCATCGAGCAGCTGATCACCGAGCTCAAGCAGGAGTTCACCGTGGTCATCGTCACCCACAACATGCAGCAGGCGGCGCGTTGCTCGGACTACACCGCCTTCATGTTCCTCGGCGACCTGATCGAGTTCGGCGACACCGACACCCTGTTCACCAAGCCGGCCAAGGAGCAGACCGAGGACTACATCACCGGTCGCTTCGGCTGAGCCCCAGCGCTCCCCCGACGCCCGCCACGGTGCAAGCCGCGGCGGGCGTTTTCATTGCGGCGCCGGCAAAGCCTTGCCGCAGCCTGGCAGGCGTTTGCCTTTCGTAGGAGCGAGCTTGCTCGCGAACCGCACGGCAACGCTGCAACCGGGAACGCCCGTTCGCGAGCAAGCTCGCTCCTACAGGGGAGGGCAGCGCCGTCATGACCACCGGCCGGCATCCTGGCGTGTTTCTTGCCCGATACAGGCTCCCCCCTTCGGCACGGGAGACCTGCCCATGAACATCATCGACGGCCTGAGCGGCATCAGCCTGGCGACCAAGCTGGTGCGCGGCGTGGTCGCCGGCGCCAGCGAGTTCGCCAGCTACCTGGCCAACGCCAGCAGCGCGAGCGCGACGACGAGCGGTACGAGCGAGGCGCCCTCCGGCGCGGTAGCATCCTCCGGCGGCGCCGCGCAGAGTGGCGGCGGCCCCCTGGACGAATTCCTCGCCTACATGAAGCTCAGCCCCGGCGAAAAACTGCGGCACAGCGTCATGCAGGACATGGACATCACCCAGGAACAGCTCGACGCCATGCCCGCCGAGGACCGCGAGCGCATCGAGAACGAAATAGCCCAGCGCATCAGGGAAAAGATCACGCAGCAGGCCGACTCCGGCAGCCAGCCGGTCGCACCCACTGCCACTCCGGTGGCCCTGAAGCAGATGTATGGCGTCGAACGAACCCAGCCCAGCCTCGATCTCCTCGGCTGACCCCGCCCCGGCCGGCCCTCGCGCCGGCCTCAAGCCTTGTATCGGAACCGATACGGGACGCTACCCGATGCTGGCTGCATCGCTGAACTCCCTTGCCTAGACTGCGGTCTTCCGCAGTGAACCCACGTTTGTGCACATGTCTTCCATGCAATCCCACAGCAGACTCATCAGCCACGTTCCCCGGCACCTGATCCAGCAGGCCGTGGCGAAGAAGGTCGGGCGCGGCTGGCGCGCCGATTTCAACGTTGCGGTGTGGCTGCACCTAGCCACCGCCGGCGACGCCCAGGTGACACTGAAAGTCAGCTACCAGGACGGCGAGACCGTCCGCGAGCAACTGATCGACCGCGGCCGCGTCGGCTTCAACCAGCGCATCCTGCTGTGCGGCATCGCGCGCCTGGAATACAACCAGGCCATCGAATCCATGAGCCTGTCGCTGCTGTGCGAGGAACCGATCCAGACGCTGATGGTGGACGAGTTGTTCGTCCAGGCGGTGGAATTGCAGCGCGACGGCGAGCGCAGCCGCAAGCGGCGCTGAAGATTCATCCCAAGGAGTGATACGCCAGGGCCGGCCGATGCGCTGAAATGATCCTGCCCGTCAACTTCCACCGGATGGCCCATGAGCTTCGACCCTTCGCACCTGCAGTCCTACACCGAATACCGTGGCATCGAGATTCCCTTTCTCGACCACCTGAAGTTCCGCTACCAGCCGGCCGGCGCCGGCGAGCACGACGGCCACCTGGTGCTGCGCGTGGAGCGCGAACACCTCAACGGCTGGCGCAACGCCCACGGCGGCGTGCTCATGAGCCTGCTCGACGTGGCCATGGCCCTGGCCTGCAGCCATGCCGACGAGGAAGGCCGCGGCTGCGTGACCGTCGAGATGAAGACCAGCTTCCTGCGCCCCGGCGGCGACGTCGGCGAAGTGCTTGAAGCCTTCGGCCAGGTCCGCCACCGCACCCGCTCTATCGCCTTCTGCGAAGCCGAAGTCCGCAACGCCGCGGGCGAAACCGTGGCCACCGCCAGCGGCACCTTCAAGTACCAGAACAAACAGCGCCCGGTGATCGACGCCTGAACCTGCGCCCCGGAATGACTGTAGGAGCGGGCCCTGCCCGCGATTCGCGCGCAGGGCGCGCTCCTACGGGGATCACCTTGATCGACGCAGCGTAGGAGCAACTGTCGCTTGGGTTCCCGCGTTCGCGGGAATGACGGGGTAAGAATCGTGTTTTCCGACATCATTCCCGCGAACGCGGGAACCCAGAAAACAACGTAGGAGCGGACCTTGTCCGCGATAGCCGGACGCTCCGGCGCGATTCGCGGATGAGATCCGCTCCTACAACGTGCACCCCGTAGGAGCGGACTCCGTCCGCGATCCTTCTCATGGCCTCCTGCCATCCCCAACCGCTCTGGCCCGCAGCTTTTCGTGCGCTCGAAAGGTCTTTTGTCATGATTCTGTCATCAGTCGTAACTACATTTTTCTGTCATGAAAATGTCACGCCTGAGTGACGGAGCCAGTGACGGCCCATACCGACCTTGCGAGTGCTGACCCCATGCTGCTCAACGACAAGACCCTGCCCCAGCGCATCCGCCAGGAGGCGCTCGACGACCGCGACGAGGAACTCGAGCTCGACTGGCAGGAGCTCTACGACCTCGACGGCCTGCGCGCCGACACCCTGGAAAACTTCGAACAGCACCTGCTGCGCCAGCGCTACTTCGGCGAACTGTTCCGCCTGCAGGGCGAACTGGTGAAGCTGCAGAACTGGGTGGTCAAGACCGGGCACAAGCTGGTGGTGCTCTTCGAAGGCCGCGACGCGGCGGGCAAGGGCGGGGTGATCAAGCGCATCACCCAGCGCCTCAACCCCCGCGTGTGCCGGGTGGCCGCATTGCCGGCGCCGAACGACCGCGAGCGCACCCAGTGGTACTTCCAGCGCTACGTCTCGCACCTGCCGGCGGCGGGGGAGATCGTGCTGTTCGACCGCAGCTGGTACAACCGCGCCGGTGTCGAGCGGGTGATGGGCTTCTGCAACGACGAGCAGTACGAGGAATTCTTCCGCAGCGTGCCGGAGTTCGAGCGCATGCTGGCGCGCTCGGGTATCCAGTTGGTCAAGTACTGGTTCTCGATTACCGACGAGGAGCAGCACCTGCGCTTCCTCAGCCGCATCCACGATCCGCTCAAGCAATGGAAGCTCAGCCCCATGGACCTGGAATCGCGGCGCCGTTGGGAGGCCTACACCAAGGCCAAGGAAACCATGCTCGAACGCACCCACATCGCCGAGGCGCCCTGGTGGGTGGTGCAGGCGGACGACAAGAGGCGCGCGCGGCTGAACTGCATCCACCACCTGCTCGGCCAGGTGCCCTACGAAGAAGTGGCGCACAAGCCCATCGAACTGCCGGCACGCCAGCGCCACGCCGACTACGTGCGCATTCCCACTCCGGCGGAAATGCTGGTGCCGGAGCAATATTGAGTCCAGGCCTGGCGTAGGGCGGATAACGTTCCACGTTATCCGCCGTTTGACCTCGCTCGCCGGCCGCTCGGTGTCGAGCTTGGCACTGGTCACGCATTCCCCCGGCCCGACCGAGGCAGGGTCGATGAGAAAGGTGAGGCGGCGTATAACCGCGAACGGTTATACGCCCTACGCCAGGCTCGACCTTCGCGTAGGGCGGATAATGTTCGACGTTATCCGCCGTTTGACCTCGGCCACCGGCCCACTCGGTGTCGAGCCCGACCTCGGCCACCGATCCACTCGCTGCTGAACCTGGCATTACCACCCCGACCGGCGGCCCACCTCCCAGGCGACGACCTGCGCCTTCCCGTAATAAATGTGTGGCTATGCTTGGGCCCATGGACATCCGGATCGAACAGACCGATGGTGATCCGCCCACATGGAAGGTCTTCCTGGGGACGTTCTTCATCGTATGCGCCAGTGAAGACGAAGCCTCAGCCTGCGCCGAAGCCGCGCGCCGCTACGTCAGCGCCAACCCCGCCATCCACTGCGACCCGCCCAGCCCGCCGGCGGCCGTGGCGCCGCTGCGCGCCGGCTGCCGCCCACCCAGCGGCACCGAACTGGAGGCCTGGGAGCTGCGCTGGCCGGAGCGCTACCTGGGCACCTGAGCGCCACGCCAGGCAAACGCCCTCTGAATCCCGGCCTGCCGTCAAAGCCCCGCCCATCACCTGCCCACGCCACACTCTTGCTGGAGACGCGCAGATTTCCGACAGTGCTGCACCGCCCTCGCCGTAGCTGATTTCCGCAATTGCGCCGAGCGTTGTGGGACTTGACCCCAGGGGTTCGCCGCGTGAGCCGGCGGTCAAGTTCTGCGCGGCGCGCCACCCCTAAGATCGCCCCCACGCGCCGGACCAGGCCTTGCCGTGCACCGGCCGCACCCACGACAAGAACAACCAATGGGGGACCACCACCATGCAGATTCGAAGCGGCGGCTGGACGGCCCGGCAGCGCTGGCGCATCCAGATCTTCGCCATCACCTGGCTGGCCTACGCCGCCTTCTACTTCACCCGCAAGGCCTTCTCCGTGGCCAAGCTCGGCATCGGCGAAGACCCCGGCTTCGTCCTCGACAAGGCGGCCATGGCCGACCTGGACGCCCTCTACCTCGCCGCCTACGCCGTGGGCCAGTTCGTCTGGGGCAGCTTCGCCGACCGCTTCGGCCCACGCGTGGTGGTGGGTGGCGGGCTGTTCGTCTCGGCCCTGGCGGCGCTGGCCATGGGCACCTTCGCCACCGTGCCGATCTTCGCCACCTGCATGGTCGTCCAGGGCCTGGCGCAGTCCACCGGCTGGTCGGGGCTGTGCAAGAACATGGGCGGCTTCTTCTCCACCGCCGAGCGCGGCCGCGCCATGGGCTACTGGAGCACCTGCTACGCCTTCGGCGGCCTGGTGGCCACGCCCTTCGTCGGCTGGTGCGCCTACCAGCTCAGCGACGACTGGCAGGTGGCCTTCAGCGCCTCCGCCGGCGTGGTGCTGGCCGTGGGCTGCCTGTTCCTGCTGCTGCAGCGCAACCGTCCGGAAGACGTCGGCCTGCCGCCAGCGGACGACGAACAGGAAGCGCAGGCGCAAGCCACCACCGGCCTGTGGGACGCGCTGCGCCAGGTGCTGCGCAACCGCACCGTGCTGGTCCTGGGGCTGGCCTACTTCCTGCTCAAGCCGGCGCGCTACGCCATCCTGTTCTGGGGCCCGGTGATCATCTACGAGCGCATGCCGGAAATCGGCAAGGTCGCCGCCGCCGTCGTCCCCACCGCCTTCGAGGTTGCCGGCCTGCTCGGGCCTATCCTCATCGGCCTGGCTTCGGACCGGCTGTTCGGCGCCCGGCGCATGCCTGCCTGCGTGCTCAGCCTGCTGGCGCTGGCGGCGTGCCTGGCGCTGTTCACCCCGGTGCTGCTCAGCGGCAACCTGTACCTGGTGGTGGGGCTGCTGTTCCTGATGGGCGTCACCCTCTACGGCCCCGACTCGATGATCAGTGGCGCCGCCGCCATCGACTTCGGCACCCGCCAGGCCGCCGGCACCGCCACCGGCTTCGTCAACGGCTGCGGTTCGGTGGGGGCGATCCTCGGCGGCCTGCTGCCCGGCTACTTCGACACCTTCTCGGTGTTCATCCTCTTCACCTGCGCCGCGCTGACCGCCTGCCTGCTGCTGGTGCCGTTCTGGCACAGCCTCCCGCAGGGGAGGGCAGGCGCCGAACCCGCCACCGCCCTGCAAGCCCGCTGAGCCACCACCGGGCCGCTCGCGGCCCGGCCAGCATTCCCGAATAAACAAGGAGAACGCCCATGGCCCTCGCACTCTTCGACCTGGACGACACCCTCATCGACGGCGACTGCGCCAGCCTGTGGAGCCGGCACATGGCCGACCTGGGCTGGGTGGAAGGCGACGCCTTCGTCCGCCACGAACGGGCACTCATGGCCCTGTACGCCGAAGGCCGGCTGGCGATGGAAGACTACATGGCCTTCACCCTGGCCCCCCTGGCGGGGCGCAGCCCCGAGGCCGTCGCCGCAGCGGTCGAACCCTTCGTCACGGAAGTCATAGGCCCCTGCATCCGCTTCGACGCCATGGGCTGCCTGAACCAGCACCGCGAAGCCGGCGACCGCCTGCTGATCATCTCCGCCTCGGCGCACTTCCTGGTCGCCAGCATCGCCGCCCGCCTGGGCGTGGCCGAAGTCCTGGCCATCGACCTGGAACAGCACCAAGGCACCTACAGCGGCCGCACCCAGGGCACCCTGACCTACCGCGAAGGCAAGGTCACCCGCCTGCAAGCCTGGCTGCAAGAGCAGGGCGAAAGCCTGGCCGGTGCCCACTTCTACTCCGACTCCCGCAACGACCTGCCCCTGCTATCCCTGGTGCAAAACCCCCGAGCAGTAAACCCCGACCCAGCCCTGCGCTACCACGCCGAAACAGCCGGCTGGCCGATCCTCGACTGGCGCTGAAACAACCACCGCCACTTAAAGGCGGCTCTAGCGTTGCAGGCCGATACCGACCCTCCCGCCCACACCAAACGGCCCCCTCTCCCTTCAGGGAGAGGGCTGGGGAGAGGGAGCGGAGTCCCCCAAAACACCGCAATCACCGGCAAACACCGGCAAACACCATCCACAAGCAAGCCCCTACAACCCAGCACTTCACACCGCCCCCTTGTAGGAGCGCGCCCTGCGCGCGAATCGCGGGCAGGGCCCGCTCCTACAGGTCGGCACCGACCCCCTCCCCGCCACGCCGAACGGCCCCCTCTCCCTTCAGGGAGAGGGCTGGGGAGAGGGAACGGCGTAACCCCAAACCCCGCAATCACCGACAAACACCATCCACAAGCAAGCCCCTACAACCCAGCACGTCACACCGCGCCCCCTGTAGGAGCGCGCCCTGCGCGCGAATCGCGGGCAAGACCCGCTAACGTTGCAGGCAACCACTGCTTCTCGTAGGAGCGAGCTTGCTCGCGAACAAACGCGGTGCCATGCGGTTCGCGAGCAAGCTCGCTCCTACAAACAGCCCCTACCTCAACCGCCGAGCCCACTCCCGCCAACCCGCCCGTGCTTCAGCAGACCCTCGCACCACCCGCGGCAACTCCGCCATGTTCACCCACAACTGCCCCTGCCAATCCAGCACCCGCACACCCTGCCGTCCCCAGCTCAGGCACAACTGCCGCGGCCCGCCATCGCCGCCCTGACAACGCACCTCCGGCACCACCTGCGTACTGATCCACCGCCGCAACCCACCCAGATCGGTATTGGCGAAATGGAACAACAACGCATAAGCACCGGACTCGCTGACCAACAGCCGCTCCAGGCTGCCGCCATCGTCCAGGCGCAGCCACTGCGTGCACAACTGATCATCCTCCAGGCGCCTGGCCAGCCGCTCGCTGCTGGGATGGCCGATCAGCCGGCGCAGATCGTCCAGCACGAACCAGACCTGGTCGTCGAGCAATAAGGCGCGGAGAGCGCGGTGCTTGTGGAAGAAGTAGAGCGGGGTGGGGAGGGTGGATTCGTCCATGGAAGTGATCCTTTCTCTAGTGAGTTTAGGACCGCGACCAACCGCTGCTAATCGGATGGAGGCGGAACCGCACAGGGTTAGCAGACCGACCACTAGAAGCCGGCAGACCCGAAGGTCTCCCCATGCGGCCCGCCATAACGGATTTCTTTGGGCGAATGACATCACCGAAAGAACGCCTAGCGTTTCCGCTTCTAGTGAGTTCGGGCTGCTAAACCCGGCCCAGTCATTTTCACGGGGCGAGTGGAGGGTAGGGACGAGAGTGGGGGATGGTCAAGAGGCCATGATGTCACCAGTCCTTGGTGACTGCTGTTGGTGCACGAGACTTGAGCGCTTGGTAAAGCAATATGCTGTTGAACAGCAGAAGCAGACGGTCACGCGAAGAAAACGGCCTATGTAACTTAGCGTATGCTCTTGGACACGATCTACCCAAGCACGTTTTGCATCGTCATAGGACACAGTGCTGTAGCTACAGAAAAAGTCCCCCTCTATACTCCGAGCTCTTCTTGGGTGGTTGCACTTAGATGTCTACCTGAAGTGTCAAATCCTGAAACAGTAATATTAATTACGCCATTTGCAATGAGGCGTTGAATAATTTTTGAAATGGTCTCTTTGGGGATTACTCTATCCATTCCAGATGCATATCGAAATATCGTGGTATCCGTTTCCAGGGAATCAACTCTATGGTGTCGGGAAATATCAATTTTGGACACTCCGCAGCAAGACCCTATCGCCCATTCATCTTCGTTTTCGCAGTCAATCTCGTAGTCCTGAAGGCCAATAATTAAAGCGAGTTGCTCCAAGCTCATGTTAGTCCGAAAAGCTAGTCCTGTATGATATTTCATTTTGTCCTTATAAATTGAGCGTGGGAAAACTTAAAGGTGGTTGCTATTGACGTAAGGCGGCTACCGGCCAAAAGCTGCCTATCGTGACCGGGTAATTACGGCCAGAGTTCGGCATTGCAAAACAAGACATCATCCGCCAAGGCTTCGTAAAGCACCTTCTTCCATCCATTGATCAGCAAGCTAGCTGCATTAGCGCCTGAGCGGAGGAAATCAGAAAACGCTTCTGGGGGAAGCCTGCTGAAATAGTTCCCACGCAAGTCCATCAGGATGCTGAGTTCTGAGCCCGCTTGGATGCTGTAGCGCTCGGCAATTCCGAACAGGTCAAAATGATTTACTGCCCTTGCCTTGTCCTCATCACTCCAGTCATCCGGTGGACTGGCGCTATAGGTGATCGTGCAGGGGCTGGTGTGGGATACGGAAACGCTGACCCACCTTTCCTCGAAAAACTGTCGTTTGTCCAGATACGGGTGAAGCGGTTGCTGATGCGGGTGGTCAATCAGGGGGTTGCGCTTATCGGTATTACAATCACGGCAGGCAGGGATCAAATTATGGGGAACGATCGCTAGCTTCGGATAGTTGGCTTTTGGCAAATAATGATCCAGGGTTCGGGGCTGTCCTATTCCTCCACATGTCGGACAATGATCACCTGCAGCCACCAAAATAGAGTCGTAGAGCGCTCGGCCAGGCTCTCGCTGCACCATGTAGTAGTCATAGAGATGAATCAGTTCGCTTTTTCGAATGTCATCGATCACGAAGGGGTCTTCCCCCCTGATCGATCTCAGATATGGCATTTCCCAAGTGGATCCGGCAGCGACTCTTTCGATATATTCAGCTGCGTTGGCCGTGATACTTGGAAGAACGCTCCTCATTCGGTCTCGCTGCTGATCATCGATGATCGCAGAAGTGCAGGCCATGTAGGCCTCCTCTGGAGTGCAGCTCGGGGCTAACAGTTGCTTCATACCTGCCCCTTCGAATCACGCTCAGCGATTAACGCCCGAAGAACTGCCTGCCCTTCGAGTCCTAATCTCCCACCAAATTTTCGAAGGATCACGTCAAAGCTGTGTCCTTCGGCAGCTTCAGCTGCAAGCAGTGAATGAAAACCCGAGGATGCCACCTCCAAGCCAAAAACTTCCCGGGTCAGAATCCCTACATTCTCGCCGAACGTCTCGACTGTTGGCCGCTGCGCTGAGGCTACCAAGTTAGACCGATGAATTTTCCATACACACGACGCAGGAATTTCTTGAAGCACCACAGGCGAATGCGTGGCCACGATCGCTACACCGTTGCGATCCAGAAGCAGCTCACTCAACGCTCGAATCAATGCCGATAGCAACGGCGGATGTAAATGGCTTTCAGGTTCATCCATCAGGACGAGAGTTTTTTCTTCGACCCGTTCGACCAGTTTGGTGATAGTCAGCAGCACGATCGAATGGCCGGAGCTGAGGTTCGAAAAGATTTCACTCGCGATCGCGACCCATTCTTCGCCGCTCAAGGACAGAAGCCGTTCGAATCCCAAACCTGCAAAATTCTCGTCAGACTGCAGGGTTGTGACGGCCTGCTGCCAACGATTGCGCTTATGCGTATCCCGTAGGCACCCTCTCATACCGGCAAGGAAGTCAGATTTGAGGGCGTCCCGGCGCTTCAGCTCATGCCATGCGTCCTCACCTTTTGACTTCAACCCAACATAGAAAAAGCAGGTTCCTTTGGCTGGATCAGGCTGCTCTGGAGGCGGGTCGAAGGGGTCGAACGCGCTAAAGGATACGAGCACTACGCTGCTGAAGAAATCTGGGGTAATAACCGCCCGTTGTTGACCCCAAAACCCAGTCTGGTGAATGGCATCTGCACCAGTGTGGTCATTGTGAATGGCTTTGATGATGCCGTTGAGGATGGTGGTTTTCCCGATGCCATTTCGCCCAATTAGCGCGTGCACATTTGTTAGGGGCGTCGAATCAACGTCTACCTCGAAACTCAACTCAATCCCAGCGGTAGAACTGTCAGCCTGCTTCGTGTAGACGAAGGAGAAATTGGTTCGGACAGCACCACCAAGAAGCACTCTCGTAAATTGATTTTTGACGCTGGTCAGGCTGACATCGCGCAACAACGAGATTGAAAACACTGGCTCATCTTTGATCGTTTCCAAAATTTCAGGATTTGCAACGATGTCATTCATTCCACCAAGGAAGTCAGACCGCAGCTCGCCCGAGGATGAGTTTGCAATTTTCAGGTAATATTCGACATTGGTACCGAGTGAAAAGAAGCCCTCTGGAAGCCTCTCAAAAGAATCGGGAAGTTTGGAGCGAGTGGACGTGGAGGTATCCTGCCCTTTGAACCCGATCTTGACGTTCTCAAGGTCGTGGGCTTGGCCAAATTCGTCAAATACGATCACATAGAACATCGTGATGAAGCTGTGATCGTTCCAGCGGTCGTATTTCAGATAAGCAGCACTAACTCCGGCGTTCGGGAATTTATCTTCCCTGCCTATGATGTGAAATTTCATTTTTCCCTGCTCGTCGTAGAGACCCTCTAGGCCGGAGCGAAACCCACGAGGCTGATTTTCTTGATCTCGCGGCCAGTGCCCAGCACCATCTCGATCTTCTCTTCGCACCGAAATCTGTATCGATTGCGCAGCGTAATACCTGCAAGATTGATACCTGAGCCTTCTTTCACTCCGCCGCTGTATGCAACTCCATCGACGAAGATTTTCCAAAAGCCAGCAGTAGCATCAGCAGAGTCCACGACGCCAACTAACTCAAGGCTCTCCACGCTTAAGTCTTCGCGCAGTAGGCAACGCTGAATAATGTTCTGTGCGGTCGCGACACGGATCCGGCTCTGATTGGAGCTTTGCATCCCAGGTGTTGACCAGCGGTTGGTGAGCTGGCAATCATTTTCCGTAATGAAGTTCAGCAGCCCGATTAACGATGAAGCTGCGTGACCCTTCAGTTTGGTGAGGAACTGCATGGCATCATCGGTATTGACAGCCGCGTCCAGAAACTCATTAAGTGTCTGGAATGCGATGATCAGCGCTTTATTCTCTCCCAACATGTCACAAGGCTCGGCGCTGCGTACCTGAACAGTGAAAGAGCCATAGCAGAAACCAAATACATCGGACTCATACGGATCTTCGCCCTTGGGAATCGGCTTGCCCGCCGCCTTAGCAGCGGCTCTTGCCAGATTCCTGAGCACCCCCTGATAAATATTCAGGAAGGCGGACAGCTTGCGTGTCCTAATACGTGGCTCTCGCACAGACTCTGGAACACCAAGTGACGCATATGCAACGGTGGCATTTAACTCTTGCGCCTTGATCAAAACCTCGTCGTTGAGCGAGAAGGTCAAACCAGGTTCTGGCAACAACTCTTGCGACACTACCTCCATCTGCGCGCGCTCAATGTCGAACGGTTCGATCAAGTCGTCTGGTGTGGCATGGTAGAACTCCGGAATCTCTGGTTCCTCGTACACCTGCCTCAGGTCAATCTTCCCACCCAGTAAATCATCACAACGCCTGCCTGAAACTGGCACGCAGAGGAATTCAGGGCCTTGAGCAGCTACCTCAGAGACCATGCAAACGTAGCGAACGCCAATTAGATCACTCGCAATGAACACCTGCGGGTAGTCGTAGTCGAGCAACACATGCAGAAGCTTGATTGCTTTCATGCCTCGCCCTCGATTGCGCACGCCAGATCGAACCGCCTGGAGCGCCACCAAGAATAGTGGCTGCCATTGCCGGTTTTCATCGCAACCCCATCAGCCTGGCCGAGGATGACCTTCACCTTAGCCTTGTGCTTATGGATAGCGAGTTTCAGCACAGGATCCAGGTCTTCCGGCTTTTTGAACACGGATATTGCACGAGCCTGGCACTCGGGAACGCGGAAAGTCTTCTGCGGGAACAAAGCACGATGAGAAAGGAAATCTCCTTCCGCTGGCTCGGCACGTTCACAAAGGCGGTAACAAACGAAACCATCAAGGCTGAAAGCCCCGGAAGGGGGGCATTGCTCAGGTAGTTCCTCGTACCACTCGTGCTTCACATCCATGTCACTATTCCGATTTTTGATAAAGCAGTGAAGGCCATATGCTAGCCACCACGTGGCGATGGTGTCACGACATTTGCCTAGGGAGCCTACCTTTTCACTGCCAATGGAACAGCCCAAGAGGTTTATTACCAGGCAGCGCTAGGTCGAGTATGGGCGTCCTTGAATGAGCTTCTGGCAGCAGCCGCTCCTAGGTTCCGTATCTAATGCTCAGCGTGTGGTGGTCCAAATCGCGGGCAACTCACTCCCCACCCACCCCATTCCTCTCATGCCGATAAACACTCACCGCCTCATAAACCGCCTTCCTTAACCGGTTGATCCCACCAATCGGCCGATGCTCCGGCAGGGCGTGCCAGGGGTTGAAGGAGAGGTTGTCGCACATCAGGTTCTGGTCGCGGCTGTCGAAGTCCTGCGGGGGGATGCTGACCAGGGCGACGGTCTGGAAGGGGGAGTCCTTTTCTTTCCATTCCACGCTGGTGTCTTCGATGGGCATGTATTTGTTGGCGTCCTGTTTTTGCACCTGTAGCGCGAAGCAGGCCGGGACGCGGTCTATCGAGAGCTGCTGGTAGAGCGCGGTGCGCAGGAAGTTCGGCAGTTTTTCGTTGAGCTTGGGCAACTGGTAGTTGGGGCAGGCGCCGGGGGCGGGGACGGTGCGGAACTTGATGTTGTTCTGCTCGCCGAGCTTGTACGGGGCTATGCCGAAGTAGCTGGCCTGCAGCGGGCTGGCCGGGGCCGGGGCGAGGGTTTGCAGGGCGATCAGCAGGTGGCGGATTTCCCAGGTGTTGGGCTTCCAGCTGGGGAAGAAGGCGAGGATCTTCTGGCCGTTGGCCTGGGCGTTGAAGTTCTGCCGGTATTCGGCCACGTCGCGGACGAAGAACACCGGGTGGTTGAACATGACGAAGTCCTGCTCGCCGTCGTGGCCCTTGCCGGGCATCAGTTTGGCGCCGGGCACGTCGAGCAGCTTGATGGCCATGCCGCGGGCGTCGTTGGCGCTGTCCTGCTGTGGGTAGGCGTTGCCGTTGGAGAAGCGCACCCAGGCGTTCCACACCTTGCCCGGTTGGGCGAATACGCCCTGGCGCAGGTCGGCGGGCAGGTTGGGGTTGACGGTGACTTCGGCCTTCACGCAGCCGTGGGCCTTGGCGTGGGCGTCGCGCAGCACGCGGGTGTTGTCGCGGTGCTGTTCGACGATGCGGATGGCGTCTTCGATGATGGCCTGGGTCTGCTGGGCTTCGTTCGCCGGGACCTGTTCCTGGGTCGAGACCGGGCCGCTGAACTTGATACTGTAGTACACCCAGCCGATGCCCAGGCCGACGAGGCCGAGCAGGGCCAGGCAGAGGATGGGCAGCGCCACCCATTTGCCGAGGAGGTTCCAGATCCGGGTGAGCAGTGCGCGCATGGGGGCGGTCCTTTGCGGGGGGCTTTCTTGGTTTTCTTCTGTGGGGGTCGAGTGTGTGGGGAGTTTTTGCCCTCTCCCTAACCCTCTCCCTGAAGGGAGAGGGGACTGTTCGGAGTGGGGCGGGGCTACTCCGTTAGCTGGTCAGCTCCGCTCGGGCATCACTCGCATTTCGGGCCTGGGGTCCAGGGTGGGGTGGGTTCGTCGGTCAGGCGGCTTTCGTAGGCCGGGTTGCCCAGCACCTTCAGGTATTCCACCAGCGCCCAGCGTTCGTCCGGGCTCAGGGCGCGGCCGATGGCGCCGTCCTTGCGGCAGCCGTCGCGGAATTCGTGGCCGCGGTTGCTGTTGCCGGTGACGCTGGTCTTGTACAGGAAGCCGCCGGGGAAGCGTTCGGTGCGGTAGCCGACGAATTTCGGGTCGAAGTCGAAGGTGCCGACGTAGAACTGGGTGTCGCGCTCGGCCACCGGCGAGAGCAGCTGGAACAGGTTGGGCACCGAGCCGTTGTGCAGGAACGGCGGGGTGGCCCAGATGCCGTCCAGCGGGCGGGCCTTGTAGGCGGCCAGTTCGCGCACGCCGATCTCCAGGCCGTAGCCGTTCATGCGCTTCTGCTCCTCGGGGCCGATGTTGGCGTCCTTGTAGGCGCGCTGCTCGACGTAGGCGGTGATGTAGGCCAGGCCCTTGGCGGCGGAGAGCCTGGACAGGTCCAGCGGCTGGCTGGGCGGTGGCATCAGCACTACGTTGAGCTTGTTCAGCTCGTCGAGCTGCCATTTCAGCGGGGTGAGGTCGTAGGTGTGGTTGGCGATGTTGTCCGCGGTGGTCGGGTCGGTGCCGATCACCGTGGTGGGGATCATGCTCATCTTCCATTCCGGGTCGCGCGCGGGGGCCAGGCGCTGGTCCGGTTCCACCACGTGGGGGCCGTGGCAGCGCTGGCAGTTCTCGCGGAACAGCGCGCGGCCCTGGGAGGCGCGCTTGAGGTCGATGGCGCCGAACACCTGCTCCGGCCAGGCCGGCGGCTTGAGGGTCTTGAGGCCTTCTTCCAGGGAGTGCAGGTCCTGCACCCGCACGCTGGAGGCGTAGCGCGCGTCGCCCAGCACCGGCTGGCCGTCGGCGTCGAGCAGGCCGAGGGTGGCGCCCACGCCCAGGGCTTCGCCGATGTTGCGGGCCATGGGCTGCATGGCCGAGCCGTTCCACTGCACCCAGTCGAACTTCCAGATGTCCCACAGCTGCGGGTAGTTCACCGGAGCGTTGGCCACGCGGTAGTTGTCGGCGCTGATGTGGTCGCCGAACACGCCGTTGGCGATGCGCCCGAAGGCGTCGGCGCGGCCGGGGCCTTCCTCGGTGGGGTAGAGGCGCCGGCGGGTGTCGTTCCAGGCGGTGCCCAGCAGGGTGCCGAGCACGTCCTTGAAGCCGGCGCGCAGTTCGGCCTTGGCTTCCTTGTCGGGGTTCTTGCCCAGCACGTCCTCGGCGAAGCGGTCGAACTTCCAGGGGTTGATGTAGGTGAACAGCATGCTCATGCCCAGCGCCTGGCCGAAGGCGCCGCCGCGCACGGTGGGCACGGTGGAGGCGATGGAGTGCATGGCCGCGCCGCCGTCGATGCGCACGGCCTGGCCGTTGTAGCGCAGCTCGCCGGTGTGGCAGGCGGAGCAGGTGATGTCGAGGTATTGCGGGCCGTTCTCGCCGTTGCTGTGGCGGGCGAAGCCCACCGGCAGGTTGCCGGGGTTGTTCGGGTCGAGCTTGCGCTCCTTCGCCGGCTTGAGCTGCTCGGGGTCGATGAGGAAGCCGTAGCGGGCGAGGTTGGCCGGGTCGGCGAATTTCTGCTTGGAGAAGGGCTGGCGCAGGTGGATGAACCAGTCGTAGAGCAGGCCCTTCACCTGGGTGCCCTGGGGCGTGTAGTAGTAGTGCTCGCGGGCCTGCTGGTCCCATTGCGGGAGGAGGTTGAGCTTGTCGGGCGCGGTGTACTGCGGCACGTTGGGGTGGGCGACGTACCACAGCAGCACGCCCCCCACGAGCAGGAGCAATAGGACGATAGCGAGTATGATCCGTCCGATTATGCGCATCGCAACTTCCTTGTTTCTTGAGGCCCGGGGCCATCGTTATGCCAATACCGGCACCGGTTGGCAAGGTGATGCCGCACACAAGCCAGGGTTTTTGCCTGCCACCATGCCACCCCGCAGCAGGCACAGGCCAGGTCCGTTCGCGGTTTATCCGCTGTTTTGCAAGGGACATCACTGTCGGTGATGTCGAAAGGTGTGTCTTGAGTTCCGACCATTCCCTCGACGACGAATCGGTGGCCACGCGGGTGCTGCGGCACTTCCGCGTGGCCCTGGACGAGCGCGGCTACAGCGCCGACGGCTCGCAACTGGCCGCCATCGAGCACCTGGCCGACTGGCTGGACGGCTTCCTCGGCGGCCGCCGCTCCTGGTTGCGCAAGCCGCCCGCGGGCGTGTACCTGTGGGGCAGCGTGGGCCGCGGCAAGAGCTTCGTGATGGACTGCTTCTATGCTGCCGCGCCGCTGCAGGCCAAGCGCCGCGTGCATTTCCACGCCTTCCTGCAGGAGCTGCAGCAACGCATGATGGCCTTCGCCGGCCAGGCCGACCCGCTGGCGCGGGCGGCCCGCGACATCGCCGCGCAGACGCGGCTGCTGTGCTTCGACGAGTTCCACGTGCACGACATCGGCGACGCCATGCTGCTCGGGCGCATGCTCAAGGTGCTGGTGGAGGAGGGCGTGGGCATGGTCTGCACCTCCAACTACGAGCCCGACGGCCTGTGCCCCAACCCGCTGTACCGCGAGCGCTTCCGCCCGGCCATCGAGCTGCTCGAGAAGCGCTTCGACGTGGTGCCGCTGGATGGCGGCGAGGACTACCGCCTGCGCGCCACGCCCCTGGAGAACTGGGGCAGCTACCTGTGGCCGGCGCGCGCCGATGACCTGGCGCTGATCGGCAAGCGCCTGGGCCTGGACGACGCGGCGCAGTTCGACCAGGTGCTGGACGTCAACCACCACCCGCTGCGCATCCACGCCCTGGAGGAGGGCCGCGCCTGGCTCGACTTCAGCGAGCTGTTCGAACGCCCGCGCTCGGCGGCCGACTACCTGTGGCTGATCGAGCACTTCCCGCGCATGGCGGTCAGCGGCCTGGGCCCGCTGGGCGACTACCCGCCGGACGTGAGCATGCGCTTCCTCAACTTCATCGACATCGCCTACGACCGCCAGCTGCGCCTGCAGCTGTTCGCCAGCGTGTCGCTGGAGCGCCTGGCCGAAGGTGGGACCGCCATCGACTTCGGGCGGACCTTGAGCCGGTTGCGGCAGTTGAAGCTGGAGCCGTTGGACGTGAAGGACGAGGCCGCGCCGTAACTGTTGGCGGCGGGGGGAGTCGCTGGGCTCCCGCGTTCGCGGGAGTGACGGGCGGGATTTAAGTCCGCGGGCCTCCATCGTCATCCTCGCGAACGCGGGGATCCAGTGACTTGGCCCCCGCGTATCGGCCCCATAACCTTCGACGCTTTCCTCCGTTTGGTGACCTCCGGGGAGTGTGTTCGGTTATCGATCACCGGTATTTGCGATTATCGCCCGACGCTTCGATAATCGGCCGAATCCGCCGCCAACAGGACCTCGCCATGACCGACGAACATTCCGCCAGCCAGGCCACCCTGGCCCCGCCCATCGTCGCTTCGCCGGCCAAGCGCATCGAGGCCTTCACCGGCGACCCCAACTTCATGACCTCGCTGGCCCGCGGCCTGGCGGTGATCCATGCGTTCCAGGAGCGCAAGCGCCACCTGACCATCGCCCAGGTCAGCCACCGCACCGAGATTCCCCGCGCCGCCGTGCGCCGTTGCCTGCACACGCTGATGAAGCTGGGCTACGTGACCACCGACGGGCGCACCTATTCGCTGCTGCCCAAGGTGCTGACCCTCGGCCATGCCTACCTGTCGTCGACGCCGCTGGCGGTCACCGCGCAGCCGTTGCTGGACCGCGTCAGCGAGCAGCTGCGCGAGGCCTGTTCCATGGCCACCCTGGAGGGCGACGAGATTCTCTACATCGCCCGCTCGGCCACGCCGCAGCGGCTGATCTCGGTGGACCTCAGCGTGGGCAGCCGGCTGCCGGCCTACTGCACGTCCATGGGCCGCATACTGCTCGCCGGGCTCGACGACCAGGCCCTGGAGGACTACCTGGCCCACGCCGACCTGCAGGTGAAGACCAGCCGCACCGTGTGCACCCCGGAGGGCCTGCGCGCGAGCATCGCCGAGATCCGCCGGCAGGGCTGGGTGATCATCGACCAGGAACTGGAGATGGGCCTGCGCTCGGTGGCGGTGCCGCTGAAGGATTCCGCCGGCCAGGTGCTGGCGGCGCTGAACGTCGGCACCCACGTCGGCCGGGTGTCGCGCCAGGAGCTGGAGACGCGCTTCCTGCCGGTGCTGCTGGAGGCCAGCCGGGAGCTGAGCACGCGGCTGTTTCACTGAGCATCAGGGTTATGGTCGATAACCGCCCGCAATGGCGATTATCGAATTGAAGCTCTGACAGGCAATTCGTACTGTGGGCCGTCCGCCCGCGAGGGCATCGAATAACAACAATGAGTGACGGCCGCCGGTCCACGCCCCGGTGGTGCCCTCATTCCTGTCCGCCTGCAGGAATCGCCGCATGACCCGTTCCGCCACCCTGCCGTCCACCGGCACCCTGGACATCCAGTCCTTCATCAATGCCCAGCCGCTGTCGGCGTACCAGTACCGCATCGTCCTGCTGTGCTTCCTCATCGTCTTCCTCGACGGCCTCGATACCGCGGCCATGGGCTTCATCGCCCCGGCGCTGACCCAGGACTGGGGCATCGATCGCGCCAGCCTCGGCCCGGTGATGAGCGCCGCGCTGATCGGCATGGTCTTCGGCGCCCTGGGCTCCGGCCCGCTGGCCGACCGCTTCGGGCGCAAGGTCGTGCTGGTGGCGGCGGTGTTCCTGTTCGGCCTGTTCAGCGTGCTCTGCGCCTTCAGCGCCAACCTTGACCAGCTGCTGGTGCTGCGCCTGCTCACCGGCGTCGGCCTGGGCGCGGCCATGCCCAACGCCACCACGCTGCTCGCCGAGTACACCCCCGAGCGCCTCAAGTCGTTGCTGGTCACCAGCATGTTCTGCGGCTTCAACCTGGGCATGGCCGGCGGCGGCTTCATCTCCGCCAAGCTGATCCCGGCCTTCGGCTGGCACAGCCTGCTGCTGCTCGGCGGCGTGCTGCCGCTGGCGCTGGCCCTGGTGTTGCTGCTGTGGCTGCCGGAATCGGCGCGCTTCCTGGTGGTGCGCAACCGCGGCGATGCGCGCGTGCGCAAGGCGCTGGAACCGATAGCCCCGGCCGAGGTCGCCATGGCCGGCGGCTTCAGCGTGCCGGAGCAGGGCAGTGCGCCCAGCGGCAACGTGCTCAAGGTGGTGTTCGCCGGCCGCTACAGCGCCGGCACCCTGCTGCTGTGGCTGACCTATTTCATGGGCCTGGTGATCGTCTACCTGCTCACCAGCTGGCTGCCCACCCTGATGCGCGACAGCGGCGCCAGCCTGGAGCAGGCGGCCTTCATCGGCGCGCTGTTCCAGCTCGGCGGGGTGCTCAGCTCGGTGGCCGTGGGCTGGGCGATGGACCGTTTCAACCCGCACAAGGTGATCGGCATCTTCTACTGCCTGGCTGGTGTCTTCGCCTACTGCGTGGGGCAGAGCCTGGGCACCCTCGGCCTGCTGGCGGGCCTGGTGCTGGCCGCGGGCATGTGTGTGAACGGTGCGCAGTCGGCCATGCCTTCGCTGGCGGCGCGCTTCTATCCGACACAGGGGCGTGCCACCGGGGTGTCTTGGATGCTTGGCATTGGACGCTTCGGTGCCATCCTCGGGGCCTGGATCGGGGCTACCCTGCTGGGGCTGGGGTGGAACTTCGAGCAGGTGCTCACTGCGTTGGTGGTGCCGGCGGCGATTGCCAGTGCGGCGGTGGTGATCAAGGGGGTGGTTAGTCACGCTGATGCGACTTGAGGTTGGGGGGATTGTAGGAGCGAGCTTGCTCGCGAATGGCATTTCCCGGCTGCATTGGTGTTTCGGGGGGAACTCCGCTCCCTCTCCCCAACCCTCTCCCTGAAGGGAGAGGGGGCTGTCCCGAGCGACGCGTCGGTCAGGCGCCATCCTCCCACCCCTAACCTCACCTCGTCATTCCCGCGAACGCGCACTGCTGTCCGGCACGCCTCATGCTATTAACAGTTGCCCCTGACGCAGGTTGATCTCGCGTATTCGCTCTTGCCGTCGTCGGTAACGTTCAGCCTCCAGGCCAGGACGCTGAAACAGCGTCGCCTGTACCTCCACCATCAGCATCCACAGGCTCTGCTGCGTTCCCGTCCTGCGTTGGTAAAGGCTCAGCAACAAGTAGCTGATCAGCGCACAGAGAATCTGGATGCGCACGGCATTCTCGCTACGGCCCAGGAAACGCCTGACCTTCAGGTGTTGCTTGATCCATTTGAAAAACAGCTCGATCCGCCAGCGATCCCGGTAGCGCTCGGCGATTTCTGCCGCCGGGCTACTCAGGTCGTTGGTCGCCAGGCTCAGAGGCGGCTCATCGCCTGGGCGGTTCACCAGGATCCGCCGCAGGGGCTGGGTGTAGTGATTACGCCGCCGGCCACCTGGGTTGCGGTTGGAGAAACTCACCTCTTCGTCTCGCAGGATCGTTTCCCGGTCTTGCTGGGGGATCTCGCGCTGAGCCAGGACCTTGAGCTGCACATTGGACTTGAATCGTGTGACGAAGCGGGCCTTCTGGGCATCCAGGCTCGCCCACCAGTTGAAGTCGTAATAACCCTTGTCAAACACGTAGGTGGCCTGCGGTTCGATGTTCAGCCTCCTGCCTTCATCAACGTCGTTGACGTTGGCTGCGCTGAAGCTGCAGTGCACCGGCGCAGCCGCCTGCTCGGCATACAGCACATGGACTTTCAGCCCCTGGGAGCGGGTTCGATTGGACAACGTCCATTCGTCGAAGCCAGGGCCCTTGAGGGGGATCGTGGTGGAATCCAGCAGGTACAGCAGCTCTTTCCCGTCACGGCGTAACTGCCGGCAGACGCCCGCCATCAGGTAGTGCGCTGCCTGGGCGAAGACCTCGGTATTACGGCGTTCGTTGGCGTCGGCCAGGGTGGAACGTCGGATCGGGCCCGTACCCAGGTGATAGTGCTGATGGGGGTGGCTGTTGAAGCTGGTTTCAAGCGCACGCAGGCTGCTCGCGCCTGCCAGGTGGGCGTACACCATGGCCACCAGGTGATCCCAACTGCCAAAGCGCTTGCTGTGCTTGTCGGCGTTTTGTTCGGCGACCAGTCGATCGAAGACGCCGCGAGGCAGCGCTTTTAGAACATCGTGAAAACGGCTTATCCTGAACATCTTGCGGGGCTGTGAGGTTGAGTTGGCGCTCAACGGTTTAACCCGTGCCTTCAGCCCCCGCAAGCCCTCCAGACTTTCCCCGATAAATATTCCGGACAGTAGTGCGCGAACGCGGGAACCCAGTGGCCTTGGCTTGGGTGTTTCTGCGCCGCACCGAGTCTGCGGAGATTTTTTGTTTCGCCCCCTCGGGCGAGTCCCTTTTGTCAAACGCCACAAAAGGAACCAAAAAGGCTTGCCCCACATACGGGCCCGATGGAGCCGGGCTACCCTCGCGAATTCCCCCGCCACGGAGGCCCGCCCCGAGGGTACGTCCCTGTAGCCCGCGGGGCTCTCGCGACATCCATGTCGCATGACCTCCTGAGCGCGGGTTTCGTTCGGCCTTCTGAAGGGGCGTTTCGGAGTGCGCGGAGGTTTCTCTGGAAGTCCAAAAGCAAGAGCGAACGCGCTTTTGCTTTTGCTCTTCGTAGGAGCGAGCTTGCTCGCGAACCCAGCAGTCTCTGGGTTCCCGCGTTCGCGGGAATGACGAGGGGGAGATGGGAGTATCAGGATGACTCTGAGTTTTTCCCTCACTCAGGACAGCCCCCTCTCCCGCTTGCGGGAGAGGGCTGGGGTGAGGGTGCTCTTGAACCCAACACCTACGTCACCGGTAACCATTGTTCGCGAGCAAGCTCGCTCCTACGAAGAGCCATCCTCTTCCGCCCCCAAAGATGACACCAGACGAGCGGTCTCCCCCCACCTGCGAGCGGTAGCGAATGTATCGCCGATGAAAAATTAAGGACACATGCCGCCGCTAACGCCGGCCCGACAATAGGCCCATCGCATCCCGGCCCTCGGCCGGGGTTTCACGCAACTGTCGTTCGAGCGGTTCGGGCCATGAGCTTTTTCATTCACCCGCGCAGACCTGCGCCCAGGGAGGGGGCCGGTGGTCAGCGCGCTTTCACCCTGATCGAGTTGATGGTGGTCGTCGCCCTGGTGGCGATCTTCGCCAGCATCGCCGTGCCGGCCTTCGGTTCGCTGATCGAGTCCAGCCGGGTGAAGTCTTCCGCCTCGGCGCTCTACCGCCTGCTCCAGGCCGCCCGCGCCGATGCCGTGAGCACGCGCACCGCCACCAGCTTGTGCCAGAACGGCAGCGCCTACGAGTGGCTGCTGGTGCGCGCCAGCAGTTGCGCCTCGCTCGATTCCAGCCTGGTGTCGCAGCGCCTCAGCCTGCCCACCAGCATCGGCGTCAGCAGCAGCGTCAGCGCACTGACCTTCCATGCCGACGGCAGCGCCGCGGTGGCCAGCCTGAGCCTCAGCGGCAGCAAGAGCGGCAGCAGCTACAGCATCAAGGTCGCCGCTTCGGGTTACATGAGCTTTGGCTCGGGGAGCAGCCAATGACGCGCCGTGGCCTGGCCGGCTTCAGCCTGATCGAAGTGCTGGTGGCGCTGCTGGTGATCTGCGTCGGCGTGCTGGGCATGCTCGCCATGCAGGGCAGGGCGATCGCCTATTCCCAGGACATGGCGGTGCGCGGCACGGCGGCAGCCCTGGCCGACGAGCTGATGGAGACCATCCGCACCGACCTCTATTCCGCCCAGGACGCCGGCACGCCGCTGACGCCGCCGGCCAGCTCCGACTACTACAAGGCCAGCGGCAGCGCCTTCCCGGCGGCGCCGAGCAGTTGCGCCTCGCTGGCTGCGCTGAGCGCTGCGCAGCGCCTGGGTTGCTGGGCGCAGCGGGCGCAGCAGGCGCTGCCCGATGCAGCCAGCCTGATGAGTAGCGACTTCCACATCTGCCGCAGCAACGGCGCCAGCACCTGCAGCGGCACTGGCTCGGCCATCGAGATCCAGCTCGCTTGGCGGGTGAAGTCCGGCGAGTGCCTGGAGGCCAGCCCCGGCAGCGACCCGACCATCTGCCACTACGTGCTGCGCGAGGAACCCTGAATGCCCGCCCATTCCCGCCGCCAGGCCGGCCTCTCGCTGGTCGAGCTGATGGTGGCCATGACCCTCGGCCTGTTCCTGATACTGGGCGTCACCCAGATGTACCTCGACGGCAGCACCCGCACCCGCTACTTCGCCGGCCAGTCCGAGAACCTCGACAACGCCCGCTACCTGCAGCAGGTGCTGGACGCGCGCCTGTCCCGGGCCGGCTACCGGCGCCAGCCGTCGGCGCGCATGAGCACCGCCTTCCCGGCGCAGAGCACGAACGGCTGCAGCTTCGCCGCCGGCCAGGCGCTGGTGCGGGTGGACGCCAACACCCTGTGCCTGCGCTACCAGCCGCGCGACGCCGCCGACACCGACTGCACCGGCGCCTCCCTGGCGAGCGTGCCGGGACTGACCACGCCCTACGCGACCTTCAGCCCGAGCAACGACGTGGTGGAGAAGATCGGCCTGGCCAGCGGCCAGCTCAGCTGCAACGGCAGCGTGCTGGCCGACAACGTGGCGGCGGTGCACTTCGACTACGGCGTGGACACCGGCACCGACGAGAACGCCCGCCAGGTCGCCAAGTACGTCGCCAGCCCGGGCAGCGCGCAGACCGTGCGCAGCCTGCGCTACACGCTGCTGCTGGCCAGCAGCGGGAGCAACCTGACCGGCGGCATGAGCACCACCACCTGCGCCAACTGGACGACCCTGAGCGGCGGCAGCGCCTGCACCGACGGCGACGGCACCCTGCGGCGCATCGTCAGCGGCAGCAGCATGTTGAGGAACCTGATGCCATGAGTATTCCTGTGCAGGGGCGGCAGCGCGGCGCCGTGCTGTTCGTCGCCCTGGTGATGCTGCTGGTGCTGACCCTGCTGGCGGTCGGCGGCATGCGCGAGATGCAGCTGGAAGGGCGGATGACCGGCAACCGCCTGGAGCTGCAGCGGCTGACCAGCGCCGCCGAATCGGCGCTGCGCGAAGGCGAGGGCAGGGTGAGCGAGAGCAGCCGCGCGCTGGAGGCCTGCTCGTCGTCCAGCCCCTGCTACACCGGCCTGGCCAGCAGCTATGCCGCGGACTTCTCCGGGGCCACGGCCTACACCGGGCTGGACGGCGCCACCAGCCTGCCGCGCAACGCGCGCTGGTACCTGCGCTACATCGGCAACAGCTGCAAGGGCGGCTCCGGCGGCAGCGCCAACGCCTACCTGTCCAAGGGCCAGTCCGGCTGCACCTATTACTACGAAGTCAACGCCCAGGCCTACAAGGACAGCGCCAGCGCCACCGGCTGCGCCGCCAACACCCTGTGCCTGCGCTCCAGCACCGCGCTGGTGATCCCATGAGGTCCGCAAGGAGGCTCCCCGCCATGAAACCGCTGCGCATGCTGGCGCTGTTCCTGCTGTCCTGCCTGCTGTGCGCCGGCGCCCGGGCCTCGGTGCTGGCGCAGACGCCGCTGTTCGTCAGCAACATCGCCCCGCCGATGAACATGCTGGTGGTCGGCCGCGACCAGAAGCTCTACTTCCCGGCCTACAACGACGCCTCGGACATCGACGGCGACGGCCAGTTGGACATCTACTACAAGCCGAGCATCGACTACACCGGCTATTTCGACTCGTACAAGTGCTACAGCTACGACAGCAGCAACAACGTCTTCGTCCCGAAGAGCGTCACCAGCACCAAGAAATGCAGCAGCCAGTGGAGCGGCGACTTCCTCAACTACCTGACCATGTCGCGCCTGGACGTGCTGCGCAAGGTGCTCTACGGCGGCTACCGCTCCACCGACAGCGCCACCGCCACGGTGCTGGAGCGCGCCTTCATCCCCAACGACGCGCACAGCTGGGGCAAGGAATACAAGAGCGTCGCCCGCGATGGCTACAACATCGCCGACTACGCGCCGCTGAGCGTCCCGGACAGCAGCAAGTACATCCTCTTCGCCAACACCTCGCGGCCGGCCAGCGGCACCTCCACGCTGACCGGCTACAGCAGCAGCGCCGTGCCCAAGCTGCGGGTGATCAGCAATACCAGCTACCGCATCTGGAACTGGGTTTCGCGGGAGGACCCGCAGGCCACCAACACCATTTCCTCCAGCACCAGCGTCACCCCCAGCCCGGACATGACCGTGCGCGTGCAGGCCTGCGTCAGCGGCCTGCTGGAAAGCAACTGCGTGCAGTACGGCAGCGTCTACAAGCCCACCGGGGTGCTGCATGACTACGGCGCCTCGAACAAGATGTACTTCGGCCTGATGACCGGCACCTATACCAACAACCTGCGTGGCGGCGTGCTGCGCAAGGCGCCGGCCAGCTTCGGCGATGAATACACCGCCAGCACCGGGCGCTTCCTCACCGACTCCACCAGCGGCACCGGCTGCCTGAACTCGCGCTGCTACGTGAACAACAGCGGCATCGTCGCCAACCTCGATCGCCTGGTGTACTACCAGCGCTGCAGCAGCGGCACCCTGCTCAATCCGCTGACCAACGGCAGCTGCCCGGACTGGGGCAACCCCCTGGGCGAGATGGCCTACGAGGCCCTACGCTATTACGCCGGCAAGGCGCTCAACGGCAACTATGCCTCGGGCAGCATCGACACCGCGCTCGGGTTGTCCAGCGTATCCACCTGGAGCAACCCCTACTCGACCTATCCGTCGTGCACCCGGCCGTTCATGACGCTGATGAGCGACATCAACCCCAGCTACGACTCGGACGTGCCCGGCAGCACCCTGGGCAGCGACGTGAAACCCACCGACGACATCGGCTTCGACTTCGCCACCCTGGGTTCCACCCTGTGGAGCAAGGAGGTGGGCGCCAGCGCCAAGGTCAACATCGGCGAATCCTCCGGCACCACCAACGACTCGGCGCCCACCGCCAAGTCCGCCAGCAGCTTCGCCAGCATCCGCGGCCTGGCCGAGGAGCCGACGCGCCAGGGCAGCTACAGCACCGCCGCGGTGAGCTACTTCGGCAGCCAGACGGTGCTGACCACTGCCGGCTCGAACAAGGTGCAGAGCTTCTCCATCGCGCTGTCCTCGACCTTGCCCAACATCAAGATCACCACCAGCAAGGGCAGCCTCAAGCTGGTGCCCTTCAGCATGGACGTGACCCAGGGCGTGGTCAGCCAGATCACCGGCTTCTACATCGACACCCTGACCAAGGACAGCAGCGGCAACATCAGCACCATCACCTTCCGCGTGGTCTACGACGACTCGGCCCAGGGCAGCGACTACGACATGGACGCCATCGTGCTCTACACGGTGACGGCCAACAGCGACGGCACCGTGTCGGTCACCTCCAAGACCGAGTATTCGGTGGCCTCCTACGAGTCGCACATGGGCTACACCATGTCCGGCACCACCAAGGACGGCGTCTATCTGGAGGTCACCGGCGGCGGCAGCGGGACCACGCGCTACAAGCTCGACACCCCGGACGGCAAGTACCCCGGCGACTGCTCGGCGACCAACGCCAACTGCAGCTACCTGCCGGGCCTGGCGAACAACAGCGCGAGCATCAGCGGGCGTTCCGACTCGCACACCCGCACCTTCACGCCATCCACCTCCACCGCCGTCACCACCCTGCAGGACCCCCTGTGGTACGCCGCCAAGTACGGCAAGAGCGACCTCAGCACCTGGGATACCGACGGCGATGGCACCCCGGACAACTACTTCCTGGTGAGCAACCCGAGCAAGCTGGCCAGCCAGCTGAAGTCGGCCTTCGACGACATCCTCCAGCTCAACACCTCGGTCACCGCGGTGGCGGTGGACTCGCAGTCGCTGGACGACGGCGACTACGTCTACAGCACCAACTTCAGCTCCAGCGACTGGACCGGCGACCTGATCAAGAAGCAGAAGGTCAAGACCACCTCCAGCAGCGGCGCCACCAGCACGACCACCACCACCCTGTGGAAGGCCTCGGCGCAGTTGCCCAGCAGCCGCAACATCTACTTCGCCAAGAACGGCAGCCTGACCTCGTTCACCTGGGCCAACCTCAGCAGCGCCCAGCAGACCACGCTCAACCGCACCGCCGCCGGCGTGGTCGACAGCAAGGGCTCGACCCGCGTGGACTTCCTGCGCGGCAGCAACACCAGCTTCCGCAGCCGTTCCTCGCTGCTCGGCGACATCGTCAACTCCTCGCCGGTGCTGGTCAGCGGCGCCGACTACATCACCGCGCGGGCCGACGCCCTGGAGGGCAGCACCAGCTACGCCACCTACGCCAGCGACCAGGCGTCCAAGCCGTCGGCGGTCTACGTCGGCGCCAACGACGGCATGCTGCACGCCTTCAACGCCAGCACCGGGGCCGAGCTGTTCGCCTTCATCCCCAGCGCGGTGATCGCCAACCTGAACATCCTCACCGCCAGCGACTACGGCCAGGACGAAGGCACCGAGCACCGCTACTTCGTCGACGGCACCCCGGTGGTGGCCGACGTCTACTACGGCTCGGCCTGGCACAAGGTGCTGCTCGGCAGCCTCGGCGCCGGCGGCCGCGAGGTGTTCGCCCTGGACATCACCGACCCGGCCTCGCCGAGCCTGCTCTGGGAGTTCACCAGCGACAACGACTCCAGCCTCGGCTACACCGCCGCCAAGCCCAGCATCGCCCGCCTGCACGACGGCAAGTGGGTGGCCCTGGTGCCCAACGGCTACGAGAGCGGCAGCAACAGCGCCTCGCTGCTGATCATCGACATCCAGAGCGGCACCCTGCTGAAGAAGATCACCGCCACCCCCAGCCTGACCACCACCGACACTGGCGCGATCGACAGCCTGGCCAACGGCCTGTCGCGGCTCTACGTGGCCGACGTGAACAGCGACGGCATCGCCGACTACGCCTATGCCGGCGACCTGCTGGGCGACCTCTGGCGCTTCGACCTGATCGATACCAGCGCCAGCAGCCCGCTCACCGCCAGCGCCGCCGACGCCAAGTTCGCCGTGGCCTTCGGCGGCAATCCGCTATACGTGGCGCGCAACGCCAGCAGCGTGCGCCAGCCGATCACCGCGGCGCCGAGCCTGGTCGAACATCCCAGCGGCACCGGCTACATCGTCGCCTTCGGCACCGGCCGCTACCTGACCACCTCGGACAAGACCTCCACCGCCACCCAGAGCGTCTACGGCATCTGGGACCGCAAGACCGCCGGCGAAGCCACCAGCGCCTCGCTGACCGCGGCCAGGACGCGCAGCGACCTGCAACAGCAGACGCTGACCGCCGGCACCACCGACGGCACCACCACCTACACCCTGAGCGAGAGCGACGTCACCTGGTACGACAGCAGCGGCAACACCGCCGACGCCAACGTCGCCACCTGGGGCTGGTACTTCGACTTCCCGCGCACTGGCGAGCGGCTGATCTACGACATGACGCTGTACGGCTCCAGCCTGATCTTCGCCAGCTCCACGCCGCAGACCGGCACCTGCGCCGCGGGGTTGTCCGGCACCGTCTACGCGGTGGACCCGGAGAGCGGCGGCAAGACCGACTACAACGTCTTCGACCTGAACAGCGACGGCACCTACGAGTCGATATCCGGCTTCGTCACCGACGGCGGCGACATCACCCTGTCCGGCGGCTACACCTGGGGCAACTCCGAAAATACCCTCGACGGCGTGGCCACCAACACCGGCACGGTCAGCGGCCGGCGCAGCTGGCAGGTGCTGCCGAGCGATTCCAACTGAAAGGGCCAGCGATGAAACCTGCACAGCGAAGCCGCGGCTTCACCCTGATAGAAATGATGATCGTCGTGGTCATCCTGGCGATACTCGCGGCCATCGCGCTGCCCAGCTACCAGAAGTACGTGCTGCGCAGCCACCGCGCCGAAGGCCAGGCGCTGCTCAGCGAGGCCGCGGCGCGGCAGGAGCGCTACTTCGCGCAGAACAACAGCTACGCCAGCAGCGCCGCGGCGCTGAACATGACCAGCTACGTCGCCAGCCTGCAGTACTACGGCCTGGCCATCTCCAACGTCAGCGCCTCGACCTACACCCTGACCGCCACGGCCACCGGCAGCCAGGCCAGGGACAGCGAATGCCTGACGCTCACCCTCGACCAGGCCGGCACCCGCGGCGCCACCGGCACCGGCACGGCCAGCAGCTGCTGGCAATGAGCCGGGGCGAAAGCGTGCGATAAGCGAACACTGCGCCACAGGTCGAATTGCGCCGCCCGCCTTCCGGCCTTTAGGGTGGCCGGACGCTACGCGGGCCAGCCGTCCCCGATCCGGGGTGGCCCGCACGACCGTCCATCTCTGCCGGGCCCCGCCATCCCGGCTCCGGCATAGACTGGACGGGCACGAGCCGCGACGAAGAGCGCGGACGACAACAACAAGAGTGAGTGCCTGTATGGAGAACCTGCTGAGCGAGCGCAGCCGGGTATTCGAGCGAGCCGACCCCTACGCGGTGTCCGGCTACGTCAACCAGCACGTCGGCAACCACGCCCTGCGCATGCCCGCCCACGGCCGCCCCGAGGCCAGCCTCAACCACCGCAAGTTCGCCAGCCTCGACCTCTGCCGCATCCGCTACGGCGCCGCCGTGCGCGTCACCTCGCCGGCGCTGGAGACCATCTACCACCTGCAGGTGCTGCTGCACGGCCACTGCCTGTGGCGCGGCCAGGGCCGGGAGCACTACCTGGAGCCCGGCGAACTGCTGCTGATCAACCCGGACGATCCGGTCGACCTGACCTACTCGGACGACTGCGAGAAATTCATCATCAAGATCCCCACCGCGGTGCTCGAAGGCATCTGCGCCGAACAGCGCTGGGCCCACCCGCGCCAGGGCCCGCGCTTCACCGAGAGCCGCTACCGCCTGGGCGAGCTGGAAGGCTTCGTCAACCTGCTGGGCATGGTCTGCATGGAGGCAGAATCCAGCGAGTGCCTGCCGCGCATCGAGGAGCACTACCAGCAGATCGTCGCCAGCAAGCTGCTGACCCTGCTGCAGACCAACGTCAGCCGCGAATGCCTGGCCGCGCCCATGGCCTGCTTCGAGCGCATCGACGACTACATAGGGCGCAACCTGCGGCAGGACATCGACATCGAGGAACTGGCCCGCCAGGCGAAGATGAGCCTGCGCTCGCTCTACGCCCTGTTCGAACGCCACGCCAGCGCCACCCCGCGCCAGTACATCCGCCAACGCAAGCTCGAACGCATCCGCGCCTGCCTCGCCGACCCCAGCTGCAACGTACGCAGCGTCACCGAACTGGCGCTGGACTACGGCTTCCTGCACCTGGGGCGCTTCTCCGAAAGCTACCGCCAGCAGTTCGGCGAACTGCCCTCGGAAACCCTCAAACGCCGCGGCTGAGCCCGAGCGGCTCCTCGCTCTTTGCTCTTCGTAGGAGCGAGCTTGCTCGCGAAGGGAGTTTGCCGGGGGCGTAGGTGTTGGGTTCAAGAGCGCCCTCTCCCCAACCCTCGGCTGCGCGCCCCGCCCTGAAGGGAGAGGGGGCTGTCCTGAGTGAAGGGAGAATCCTGAGTCATCCTGAAACCTCTAACTCAACCCCGTCATTCCCTCGAACGCGGGAATCCAGTGACGGGCGGTTCGCGAGCAAGCTCGCTCCTACGAAAAGCAAAAGCAAAAGCAAAAGCAAAAGCGGCGTTTGCTCTTGGACTTCCAGAGAAACATCCGCGCACTCCGGAACGCCCCTTCAGAAGGCCGAGCGAAACCGGTGCTCAGGAGGTCATGCGACATGGATGTCGCGAGAGCCCCGCGGGCTACAGGGACGTACCCTCGGGGCGGGCCTCCGTGGCGGGGGAATTCGTGAGGGTAGCCCGGCTCCATCGGGCCCGTATGCGGGGCAAGCCTTTTTGGTTCCTTTTGTGGCGTTTGACAAAAGGGACTCGCCCGAGGGGGCGAAACAAGAAACATCCGAGCACGCCGAAGCGGCGCAAACACACCCAAACAAGACGTCTCTGGGTTCCCGCGTTCGCGGGAATGACGAAGGTGGGGGTGAGGCGCGAGGTCAGACCCTGCGCCCCCCCATAAGCCCCCCGAAACACCCCGCAACCCCCCCCTGCAAAAACCGGATAACGCTCTGCACAAAGCGGATATTCCCCCCGCCCACCCAGCCCTAACCTGAGCCTGCCTGAACAATAACAACGGAGGCCCCGGCCATGACCCTGGGTATCGACTACTTGCGTTCCCTGCTTGAAGAAGACCCCGCCAAGGGCGTCTACCGCTGCAAGCGCGAAATGTTCACCGACCCGCGCCTGTTCGAACTGGAGATGAAGCACATCTTCGAAGGCAACTGGGTCTACCTCGCCCACGAAAGCCAGATTCCCGAGAAGAACGACTTCCTGACCACCATGATCGGTCGCCAGTCGATCTTCATCGCGCGCAACAAGGATGGCGTGCTCAACGCCTTCCTCAACGCCTGCAGCCACAAGGGCGCCATGCTCTGCCGGCACAAGTCGGGCAACCGCTCCAGCTACACCTGTCCGTTCCACGGCTGGACCTTCAACAACTCCGGCAAGCTGCTCAAAGTCAAAGACCCGGCCGAGGCCGGCTACCCGTCGAGCTTCAACTGCGAAGGCTCCCACGACCTCACCAAGGTGGCCCGCTTCGAGTCCTACCGCGGCTTCCTCTTCGGCAGCCTCAACCCCGACGTGCGCCCGCTGGTGGAGCACCTGGGCGAGTCGGCGAAGATCATCGACATGATCGTCGACCAGTCCCCCGAGGGCCTGGAAGTGCTGCGCGGTTCCTCCACCTACATCTACGAAGGCAACTGGAAACTCACCGCCGAGAACGGCGCCGACGGCTACCACGTCAGCTCCGTGCACTGGAACTACGCCGCCACCCAGAACCAGCGCAAGCAGCGCGAGGCCGGCGAGGAAGTGAAGACCATGAGCGCCGGCGGCTGGGCCAAGCACGGCGGCGGCTTCTACTCCTTCGAGCATGGCCACATGCTGCTCTGGACGCGCTGGGCCAACCCCGAGGACCGTCCGGCCTTCGAGCGCCGCGAGCAGCTCGCCGCCGACTTCGGCCAGGCCCGCGCCGACTGGATGATCCAGAACTCGCGCAACCTCTGCCTGTACCCCAACGTCTACCTGATGGACCAGTTCAGCTCGCAGATCCGCATCGCCCGGCCGATCGACGTCAACCGCACCGAAATCACCATCTACTGCATCGCGCCCAAGGGCGAGAGCCTGGAGGCCCGCGCCCAGCGCATCCGCCAGTACGAGGACTTCTTCAACGTCAGCGGCATGGCCACCCCGGACGACCTGGAGGAGTTCCGCTCCTGCCAGCAGGCCTACCAGGGCAGCGCCGACGGCTGGAACGACATGTCCCGCGGGGCCGCGCACTGGATCGACGGCGCTGACGCCGCCGCGCAGGAGATCGACCTGCACCCGCAGCTCTCCGGCGTGCGCACCGAGGACGAAGGCCTGTTCGTGCTGCAACACAAGTACTGGCTGCAGGCGATGAGCGAAGCCCTGGCCGCCGAAGAAGCCAGGCGCATTCCGCTCGAGGAGGCCGTGTGATGAGCCGCTACGAAACCGTCCGCGACTTCCTCTACCGCGAAGCCCGCTACCTCGACGACAAGGACTGGGACGCCTGGCTGGAGCTGTACGCCAGCGACGCCAGCTTCTGGATGCCGGCCTGGGACGACCGCGACGAGCTGACCCAGGACCCGCAGCGGGAAATCTCGCTGATCTGGTACGGCAACCGCGGCGGCCTGGAAGACCGTGTGTTCCGCATCAAGACCGAGCGTTCCAGCGCGACCATGCCGGACACCCGCACCTCGCACAACATCAGCAACATCGAGGTGCTGGGCGAGGAAGACGGCATCTGCCAGGTGCGCTTCAACTGGCACACCCTGAGCTTCCGCTACAAGACCACCGACAGCTACTTCGGCACCAGCTTCTACGCCCTCGACCTGCGCGGCGAGAACCCGCTGATCAAGGCGAAGAAGGTGGTGCTGAAGAACGACTACGTCCGCCAGGTCATCGACATCTACCACATCTGAGGTGGCCGCCATGAGCTATTCGATCGCACTGAACTTCGAAGACGGCGTCACCCGCTTCATCGACGCCAACCCCGACGAAACCGTCGCCGACGCGGCCTACCGCCAGGGTGTGAACATCCCGCTGGACTGCCGCGACGGCGCCTGCGGCACCTGCAAGTGCTTCGCCGAGGCCGGCCGCTACGACCTGGGCCAGGACTACATCGAGGACGCGCTGAGCGAGGAGGAAGCCGAGCAGGGCTACGTGCTGACCTGCCAGATGCGCGCCGAAAGCGACTGCGTGGTGCGCGTGCCGGCGGCCTCGGACGTCTGCAAGACCCAGCAGGCCAGCTACCAGGCCGCCATCAGCGAGGTGCGCCAGCTGTCCGAGAGTACCATCGCGCTGTCGGTCAAGGGCGAGTCCCTGAGCAAGCTGGCCTTCCTGCCGGGGCAGTACGTCAACCTGCAGGTGCCGGGCAGCGGCCAGAGCCGCGCCTACTCCTTCAGCTCGCTGCAGAAGGGCGGCGAGGTCAGCTTCCTGATCCGCAACGTGCCCGGCGGGCTGATGAGCAGCTTCCTCACCAGCCTGGCCAAGGCCGGCGACAGCCTGGAACTGGCCGGCCCGCTGGGCAGCTTCTACCTGCGCGACATCAAGCGGCCCTTGCTGCTGCTGGCCGGCGGCACGGGCCTGGCGCCCTTCACCGCGATGCTGGAGAAGATCGCCGAGCAGGGCAGCGAACACCCGCTGCACCTGATCTACGGGGTGACCAACGACTTCGACCTGGTGGAACTGGACAAGCTCGAAGCCTTCGCCGCGCGCATCCCCAACTTCAGCTTCAGCGCCTGCGTGGCCAACCCCGAGAGCAGCTACCCGCAGAAGGGCTACGTCACCCAGCACATCACGCCTGCGCACCTCAACGAAGGCGAGGTGGACATCTACCTGTGCGGCCCGCCGCCGATGGTCGAGGCGGTGAGCGCGTACATCCGCGAGCAGGGGATTACGCCGGCGAATTTCTACTACGAGAAGTTTGCGGCGAGTGCGGCGTGAACGCACTTCGTAGGAGCGAGCTTGCTCGCGAATGGATTCCGCAGCGGGGCTTGTTCGCGAGCAAGCTCGCTCCTACAGCACCCCTTGAGCCCGTGAGGTAGCCATGAACAGATTCCCCCACAAAGTCGCCCTGGTCACCGGCGCCGCCCAGGGCATCGGCCGACGCGTCGCCGAGCGCCTGGCGGAAGAGGGCGCCCGCCTGGTCGCCGTGGACCGCTCCGAGTTGGTCCACGAACTGCAGGACGAACTTGGCCAACACGCCGAGGTACTGACCCTCACCGCCGACCTGGAGCAATTCGCCGAAGCCCAGCGTGTGGTCAACGAAGCCGTGCAGCGCTTCGGCCGCCTGGACATCCTGGTCAACAACGTCGGCGGCACCATCTGGGCCAAGCCCTTCGAGCACTACGCCGAGCATGAGATCGAAGCCGAAGTGCGCCGCTCGCTGTTCCCCACCCTGTGGTGCTGCCGCGCCGCCCTGGTGCCGATGCTGGAGCAGGGCGCCGGCGCCATCGTCAACGTCTCCTCCATCGCCACCCGCGGCGTCAACCGCGTGCCCTACGGCGCGGCCAAGGGCGGGGTGAACGCGCTGACCGCCTGCCTGGCCTTCGAGGCCGCCGAGCGCGGCGTGCGCGTCAACGCCACCGCGCCGGGCGGCACCGAGGCGCCGCCGCGGCGCATCCCGCGCAACGCTGCCGAGCAGAGCGTGCAGGAGAAGGTCTGGTACCAGCAGATCGTCGACCAGACCGTGAACAGCAGCCTGATGAAGCGCTACGGCAGCATCGACGAACAGGTCGGTGCCATCCTCTTCCTGGCCTCCGACGAAGCCTCCTACATCACCGGCGTGACCCTGCCGGTAGGCGGTGGCGACCTGGGTTGAACCACGCACACTCGTAGGATGGGTTGAGCCGAAGGCGATACCCATCGCCCGGCTTTGATGGGTATCGCTGCGCTCAACGCCATCCTACGCAAAGACGGACCGCCCACGACGCGGCCGAACGGCTTCTCGCACAACAACAAAAAAGAGAGTGATGCCATGCGGAAAATCGACGTACACGACGTCATCGACAACGCGCGCTTCGGCCGCTTCCACTGGATGGTCATGGCCTGGTGCGCCTTGCTGCTGATCTTCGACGGCTACGACCTGTTCATCTACGGCGTGGTGCTGCCGGTGCTGATGAAGGAGTGGGGGCTGACCCCGCTGCAGGCCGGCGCGCTGGGCAGCTACGCGCTGTTCGGCATGATGGCCGGCGCGCTGTTCTTCGGCCCGCTGGCCGATAAGGTCGGGCGCAAGAAGGGCATCGCCATCTGCTTCGTGCTCTTCTCCGGCTTCACCGTGGTCAACGGCTTCGCCAGCAACCCCACGCAGTTCGGCATCTGCCGCTTCATGGCCGGCCTCGGCATCGGCGGGCTGATGCCCAACGTGGTGGCGCTGATGAACGAATACGCGCCGAAGAAACTGCGCAGCACCCTGGTGGCGGTGATGTTCAGCGGCTACTCGCTGGGTGGCATGCTCTCCGCCGGCGTGGGCATCTACATGCTGCCGCGCTTCGGCTGGGAGGCGATGTTCTTCGCCGCGCTGCTGCCGCTGCTGATGCTGCCGCTGATCCTCTGGCAACTGCCGGAGTCGGTGGGCTTCCTGCTGCGCCAGGGGCGTACCGAACAGGCCCGCGCCATCCTCCGCCGCATTTCCCCGGAAACCACCCTGGATGAGGCCGCCGAGTTGCACCTGGGCGAGAGCAAGCCACAGGGCGCGCCGGTGCTTGAGCTGTTCCGCGAGGGCCGCGCGCTGCGCACCCTGATGCTCTGGGTGGCGTTCTTCTGCTGCCTGCTGATGGTCTACGCGCTCAGCTCCTGGCTGCCGAAGCTGATGGCCAACGCCGGCTACAGCCTGGGCTCGAGCCTGTCGTTCCTGCTGGCGCTGAACTTCGGCGGCATGTTCGGGGCCATCTTCGGCGGCTGGCTGGGCGACCGCTTCAACCTGCCCAAGGTGGTGGCGCTGTTCTTTGTCGCCGCTGCCGTTTCCATCACCCTGCTGGGCTTCAATACGCCGATGCCGGTGCTCTACCTGCTGATCGGCATCGCCGGGGCCACCACCATCGGCACGCAGATCCTGCTCTACGCCACCGCCGCGCAGTTCTACGGCCTGGCCATCCGCTCCACGGGCCTGGGCTGGGCCTCGGGCATCGGCCGCAACGGCGCCATCGTCGGCCCGCTGCTGGGCGGCTCGCTGCTGGCCATCGAGCTGCCGCTGCACCTGAACTTCATGGCCTTCGCCATCCCCGGCGCGCTGGCGGCCCTGGCCATGTACCTGGTCAGCCGCAGCGAGCGGGTGGTCGCGCCCCTGGCCGAAGCCCAGGCCTGAACCGACAACGGAAGGGCGGGGCCGGCCATTCCGGCGCCCGCCGCAGGCTTCCGCGCTGACGGGAGCCAAGGAGGGAACAGCATGCAACGCAGAGATTTCATGACCGGTGCCGCGGCCTTGTCCGCCGGCTTGCTGCTCGGCAGGAACGCGCTGGCCGCCAGCGTGAAGCAAGGGCAGGCGGCGCTTGCGCTGCCGGATGCGCCGCTGTGGCAGTGGCAGGCCAGCGAGTTGGCCGCCGGCATCGCCCGCGGCGCCATCAGCAGCCGGGAGGCGGTGGAAAGCTGCCTCGGGCGCATCGCCGAGGCCAACCCCGGGCTCAAGGCCGTGGTCCACGAGATGCGCGACGAAGCCCTGCGCGCGGCGCAGCGCGCCGACCAGCGGCGGGGTAGCGACGCGCTGCCGCCGCTGCACGGGGTGCCGGTCACCGTCAAGATCAACCAGAACGTCGCCGGCCAGCCCAACACCAACGGGATTCTGGCGCGCCGCGACAACATCGCCGCCGACAACAGCCCGGTGGTGCAGAACCTGCTGGACAACGGCGCGGTCATCATCGGCCTGACCAGCACGCCGGAGTTCTCCTTCCGCTGGTACACCGAAAGCCCGCTGTACGGCCGCACGCTGAACCCCTGGCGCGCCGACATCACCCCGGGCGGCTCCAGCGGCGGCGCGGCCTCGGCCGTGGCCGCGGGCATGTGCCCGATCGCCCACGGCAACGACATCGCCGGCTCCATCCGCTACCCGGCCTATGCCTGCGGCGTGGTCGGCCTGCGCCCCAGCGTCGGGCGCATTCCCACCGGGCTCGGCCTGGGCTTCGCCGGGCAGCAGATCGCCACCCAGGGGCCGCTGGCGCGCAGCGTGGCCGATGCGCGCCTGGCCTTCCTGGCGATGGCCAGCAGCGGCGGCGCCGACCCCAACTGGGTGAGCCCCGTGGCGGCGCCCGAGGTACGCGAGAAGCGGGTGGTCGGCCTGGTCAACGAACTGCCCGGCATCCCCCTCGACGCTTCGGTGCGGGACAACCTGGCGGCGGTGGCGAAGATGCTCGAGGACGCCGGCTACCGCGTCGAGCCGGTGAGCCTGCCGGACCACGAGCTGGCCACCCAGACCTGGCTGCGCATCGTCATGACGGAGATCCGCCTGCAACTGCTGCCGGTCATGCAGCGCGAGGGCAGCGAGGCGCTGCAAGCGGCCGTGCAGGGCATGCTGGAGGCGACGCCGGAGACCGGCCTGGACGAATACGTCGTCGCGCTGGCCACCCGCAACAACCTGAGGGTGAAGTGGCGCGCGCTGTTCCAGCGCTACGACGCGCTGATCGCCCCGGTGTCCGCCAGCGCGCCGCTGCCCTGGGGCCTGGATGCCCAGGGCGGCGAGGCCATGGCACAGATCATGCGCCAGCAGGCGATCCTGATGAGCGTCGCGCTCAGCGGCCTGCCGGCGCTCAGCGTGCCCAGCGGCCTGCAGGGCGAGCGCCTGCCGGCCGGCGTGCAGGTCATCGCCGACCACTACCGCGAGGACCGCTGCTTCCAGGTGGCCGCGGTGATCGAGGCGGCGGCGCGGATGCCGCGCGCCTATCCGACCGGGCCCGCCTGAGCGCCCATGCCAGACGACAACAACAATGAAGAGGCATGACCCGATGCACATAAGCGAAACCCGGGCCCGGCGCTTCGCCGGCCCCCTGGCGCTGCTGGCGCCCTTCACCGCCGAACTGGCCCTGGCCGATGAGCGCCGCCTGCTCGAAGACAGCCCGCTGGTGCTGAACACCCGCCACTGGTACTCCCATGAAATCGCCCGCAAGGACAGCTACTTCCGGGTGCCCGACGACGAGGGCGGGCGCCCGGTGCGCGACCGCGTGGCCTGGCTGCAGGGCCTGAAGCTCGACTACCGGTCCGGCTACAGCCAGGGCGAGCAGGGCCTGGGCATGGACTTCTCGCTGTACGGCGCCGTGGCCCTGGAGCGCAGCCGCGAAGCGGTGGCCGGCGGCAGCACCCGCCTGCTGGCAGAGCGCGACGGCGAGGTGGTGGACCAGTGGGGCAAGGTGGGCATCGCCGCGCTCAAGCTGAAAGCCGGCGCAACCGAGGCGAAGCTCGGCCGCCAGCAGGTTCGTACGCCGGTGATGAGCTACGCCGACACCCGCACTCTGCCGGCCTCCTTCGATGGCTTCTCGCTGCAAAGCTATGACCTGCCTGGGCTGACCTTCAAGGCCGGGCACTTCCAGCGCGCCATGCCGCGCACCGGCGCCGGCAGCCAGGACCTGAGCCTGACTTTCACCACGCGCCTGGTGGAAAGCGACTGGATCGCCTATGCCGGCGGCGACTACCGCCTCGGCGAGCGGGGCCGGGCCAGCCTCTACCTGTCGCGCTTCGACGACGTCTGGGAGCGCACCTACGCCGGCTGGGCGCAGCGCTACCGCCTGGGCGAACTGGACCTGGGCCTGCGCCTGGACTTCTACGACACCCGCTCCAGCGGCCGCGAGAACGCCGGGCGCATCAGCCAGCGGGCCTACGGCGCGAGCGTCGCGCCGGGCTACGCCAACCACACGTTGAAGCTAGCCTTCCAGCAGATCAATGGCGACGAGTACTTCGACTTCCCCGCCGAGTCCAACGCCTTCGACCTGCCCAACGCCATGCTCTCGTACTACAACGGGCCCAACGAGCGCTCCTTCCAGGTGAGCTACGGCACCGACTGGACGCCCTACGGCCTGCCGGGCTTCAAGAGCCTGTTCTGGTACGTCAAGGGCTGGGGCATCGACGGCAGCGGCTATAACGGCGGCCCCCGCGCGGCCTACAACTCGGTGCTGGGGCAGAAGGGCGAGAGCCACTACGAGGTCGGCGGCCTGTTCAGCTACGCCGTGCAGTCCGGGCCGCTGCGCGGCGTCGGCCTGTCGACCGGCTACATCTGGCACCGCGCCAGCGCGGGGCAGATCGAGGGCAACCTGGAGGAGTTCCGCCTGATCATCGACGCGCCCCTGAGGCTGCTCTGAGTGGCCAGCTCAGCGGTTGACCTGCTCGATCAGCGCCAGGCAGCGCTGCACCATGGCGCTGACGTCGCCGGCGCGGCGGCTGAGGACGATCGGCGACACCGCCTCGGGCTCCAGCACGGCGACGTAGCCGATGTCCGGGCGGTGCTGCTGCTGCACCGAGGCCGGCACCAGGGCCACGCCCAGGCCGGCGGCGACCAGGCCGATGGCGGTCTGCAGCTCGTTGGCCCACTGCGCCACGCGGATGCCCAGGCCATGGTTGGCGAACAGCGCCAGCACGTGGTCGGCATAGCTCGGCCGCGGGTTGGCCGGGTACAGCACGAAGGGCTCGCGGGACAGCCGCTGCAGGCTCACCGGCGCGCCCAGCAGCGGGTGCCCGGTGGGCAGCACCGCCACCAGCGGGTCCTCGCGCAGCACCTGCTGGTGGATGGCCGGGTCGTCGAAGCGCATGCGCCCGAAGCCGATGTCGATGCGCCCGCTCTTCAGCGCCTCGACCTGCTGCAGGGTGGTCATTTCCTGCAGGCCCAGCTCCAGCTCGGCGTCGCCGCGCAGCTCGCGGATCAGCTCCGGCAGCACCGCGTAGAGCGTCGAAGGCGCGAAGCCGATGCCCAGCCACTGGCGCTGGCCCAGGCCGATGCGCCGGGTGTTGTCGCAGATGTTCTGCAGCTGTTCCAGCAGGGTGCCGCTCTGCTCGTAGAAGAAGCGCCCGGCCTCGGTCAGGCGCAGCGGCCGGCCGCGCTCCAGCAGCTCGACGCCGAGCAGTTCCTCCAACTGCTGGATCTGCCGGCTCAGCGGCGGCTGGGCGATGTGCAGGCGCTCGGCGGCGCGGGTGAAGTTGAGGGTTTCCGCCACCGCCTGGAAGTACCGCAGGTGTCGAAGCTCCATGATACCTCCAGGGTATGGAACGAGAGGGCAATGATATTGGACTGCTCGCCACCGCTGGCGCAATCCTTCGGTGTGCAACAAAAGACCTGGAAGGTATCGGCCGCACCAGACGGCCGGGCCTCGACAAGCAGCCTAGCGTGATATGGAACCCGAGATGACCCAAGCCCTGATCGAACGCCTCGAAGCGATCATCGTCGACCTGCCGACCATCCGCCCGCACAAGCTGGCGATGCACACCATGCAGCAGCAGACCCTGGTGATCCTGCGCCTGCGCTGCAGCGACGGCATCGAAGGCCTCGGCGAGGCCACCACCATCGGTGGCCTGGCCTATGGCAACGAAAGCCCGGAAAGCATCAAGGCCAACCTGGAGGCGCACTTCGCGCCGCTGCTGATCGGCCAGGACGCCTGCAACATCAATGCCGCCATGCAGCGCCTGGACAAGGCCATCAAGGGCAACACCTTCGCCCGCTCGGCGGTGGAAACCGCGCTGCTCGACGCCCAGGGCAAGCGCCTGGGCCTGGCCGTCAGCGAACTGCTCGGCGGCCGCGTGCGCGATGGCCTGGAAGTGGCCTGGACGCTGGCCAGCGGCGACACCGCCCGCGACATCGAGGAAGCCGAGCGCATGCTCGACCTGCGCCGCCACCGCATCTTCAAGCTGAAGATCGGCGCCAACCCGCTGGAGCAGGACCTCAAGCACGTGGTGGCGATCAAGAAGGCCCTGGGCGAGCGCGCCAGCGTGCGCGTGGACGTCAACCAGTACTGGGACGAATCCCAGGCCATCCGCGGCTGCCAGGTGCTCGGCGAGAACGGCATCGACCTCGTCGAACAGCCCATCTCGCGGATCAACCGCGCCGGCCAGGTGCGCCTGAACCTGCGCAGCCCGGCGCCGATCATGGCCGACGAATCCATCGAGAGCGTCGAAGACGCCTTCAGCCTGGCCGCCGACGGCGCCGCCAGCATCTTCGCCCTGAAGATCGCCAAGAACGGCGGCCCGCGCGCCGTGCTGCGCACCGCGCAGATCGCCGAGGCGGCCGGCATCGCCCTGTACGGCGGGACCATGCTCGAAGGCGCCATCGGCACCCTGGCCTCGGCCCACGCCTTCCTCACCCTCAAGCAGCTGACCTGGCACACCGAACTGTTCGGCCCGCTGCTGCTGACCGAGGAAATCGTCGCCGAGCCGCCGGTGTACCGCGACTTCCAACTGCTGGTGCCCAACGCCCCGGGCCTCGGCCTGAGCCTGGACGAGGAGCGCCTCAAGCGCTTCCGCCGCCCCTGAATTAGAGAGAGGAGAAGCCCCCATGCTGTTCCACGTGAAGATGACGGTGAAACTGCCCGTCGACATGGACCCGGCCCGCGCCGCCCAGCTCAAGGCCGACGAGAAGGAACTGGCCCAGCGCCTGCAGCGCGAGGGCAAGTGGCGCCACCTGTGGCGCATCGCCGGGCACTACGCCAACTACAGCGTCTTCGACGTCGCCAGCGTCGAGGCGCTGCACGACACCCTGATGCAACTGCCGCTGTTCCCCTACATGGACATCGAGGTCGACGGACTCTGCCGCCATCCGTCCTCCATCCATGCCGATGACCGCTGAGCCCTGAACCCCAACGACGAAACCCTTGTATAAGAACAAGACGAGGTGAATATCATGACCGTGAAGATTTCCCAGACTGCCGAGATCCAGAAGTTCTTCGAAGAAGCCGCCGGCTACGGCAACGACAACGGCAGCCCGCGCCTGAAGCAGATCGTCCTGCGCGTGCTGCAGGACACCGCGAAACTCATCGAGGACCTGGAAGTCACCGACGACGAATTCTGGACCGCCGTGGACTACCTGAACCGCCTGGGCGGCCGCGGCGAAGCCGGCCTGCTGGTGGCGGGCCTGGGCATCGAGCACTTCATCGACCTGCTCAACGACGCCAAGGACGCGCAGATCGGCAAGACCGGCGGCACCCCGCGCACCATCGAAGGCCCGCTGTACGTGGCCGGCGCGCCCATCGTCGAGGGCGAGGCGCGCATGGACGACGGCAGCGAAGACGGCGTGGCCACCGTGATGTTCCTCGAAGGCCAGGTGCTGGACCTGGACGGCAAGCCCGTCGCCGGCGCCACCGTCGACCTGTGGCACGCCAACACCAAGGGCAACTACTCCTACTTCGACCAGAGCCAGAGCGAGTACAACCTGCGCCGCCGCATCATCACCGACGCCGAGGGCCGCTACCGCGCCCGCAGCATCGTCCCCAGCGGCTACGGCTGCGACCCGCAGGGCCCGACCCAGGAATGCCTGGACCAGCTCGGCCGCCACGGCCAGCGCCCGGCGCACATCCACTTCTTCATCTCGGCGCCCGGCTACCGCCACCTGACCACCCAGATCAACCTGTCGGGCGACCAGTACCTGTGGGACGACTTCGCCTACGCCACCCGCGACGGCCTGGTCGGCGAGGTGAAGTTCGCCGACAACGTCCGCGGCATCGACGGCCGCGTGGCCGAGCTGGAGTTCAGCTTCCAGCTGCAGAAGGCCGCCAGCGCCGAAGACGAACAGCGCAGCCACCGCCCGCGCGCACTGCAGGTGCAGGGCGCCTGAGGCGCTGTCCTCTGGGGGCCCGCGTGCGCGGGAATGACGTCGGGAAACACGACTCTCAACCTGTCATTCCCGCGCACGCGGGACGCGGCTCCATCGCGAACAGCGCTTGCGCTGGCCCGAAGGGGAATAACCCAGAAAACGGTGTAGGAGCGAGCTTGCTCGCGAACCAACCCCCGCTGCGAGGCTGGGTTCGCGAGCAAGCTCGCTCCTACACGGTTACCCCAAGCATCGTCCCGAGCCGGCTTGCCGGCACGGCGAAGCCTTGCGTGCAGAACAAGAAAAAGTGAGGCGCCATGAAAGACCTCATCCGCGACTTCTCGCTGTCCGCTCTGGTGGCCGGGTTGATCGCCACACTGATTTCCTACGCCGGCCCCCTGGTGATCATCTTCCAGGCGGCCAAGAGCGCCGGCCTGCCCGACGCCGCGGTGTCGTCCTGGGTGTGGGCGATCTCCATCGGCAGCGGCGTGCTCGGCATCCTCCTCAGCCTGCGCTACAAGGTGCCGCTGGTGATCGCCTGGTCGGCGCCCGGCTCGGCGCTGCTGGTGGCGCTGCTGCCGGGCATCAGCCTGAACGAGGCGGTGGGCGCCTACCTGGTGTCGAGCCTGATCATCTTCCTGGTGGGCATCTCCGGCGCCTTCGACCGTGTGGTCGGCAAGCTGCCGCCGGCCATTTCGGCGGCCATGCTCGCCGGCATCCTGTTCAGCTTCGGCACCCAGCTGTTCGTCTCGCTGCAGGCCAAGCCGGCGCTGGTCCTGGCCATGTTCGTCGCCTACCTGCTGGGCAAGCGCCTGGCGCCGCGCTACGCGGTGGCCCTGGTGCTGCTGGTGGGCTGCGCCATGGCCATCGGCGGCGGCGAGCTGAACGCCTCGGCGCTGGTGATCGGCCTGGCCACGCCGCAATGGATCGCCCCTGAGTTCAGCCTGCACGCGCTGCTCAACATCGCCCTGCCGCTGGTGGTGGTGGCGCTCACCGGGCAGTTCGTGCCGGGCATCGCCGTGCTGCGCAACGACGGCTACCAGACCCCGGCGCGCCCGCTGATCGCCAGCAGCGCCCTGGGCACCCTGCTGCTGGCGCCCTTCGGCTGCCACGGCCTGAACCTCGCCGCCATCACCGCGGCCATCTGCACCGGCCGCGAGGCCCACGAGGATCCGGCGCGGCGCTACGTCGCCGGGGTGGTGGGCGGCGTCGCCTACCTGCTGCTGGGGCTGTTCGGCGCGACCCTGGTGTCGCTGTTCAGCGCCTTCCCTCGCGAGCTGATCGCCGCGCTGGCCGGCCTTGCGCTGTTCGGCGCCATCGGCGGAGCCCTGGCCGGCGCCATGGGCGTGCCCGAGGACCGTGAGGCGGCGCTGATCACCTTCCTGGTCACCGCTTCGGGCATGTCCTTCCTCGGCCTGTCGGCGGCCTTCTGGGGCCTGATCTTCGGCCTGGCCGCGCACCTGCTGCTGGTGCGCCGCCGCACTCCTCAACGCGAGGCGCGCGCCGTGCGCGCCTGACCATCGGGCAACGGCAAGCGGGCGCCCGGCCGGGGCGTCCGCCCAAGGCAACACGGCAGCGGAAGCAGGGCAGGGCGGCTGATCGAAGCGGACAGCCCCGGGCCCCCGTCGCCGATACATGACTCCCCGCCCTGCGCCAAGCCGCGGCCCTCCGGTCGCTCGGCAGGGGATCGCACAACCATAAGAACAAGAGAAAACCATGAGCAATCGCGTATGCGTGACCGCCGTCGCGCTGGGCATCGGCGTGGCCGCCGCCCAGCCGGCGGCCGCGGCCGAAGGGCTGATCGAAGGTGCCAGCGCCACCCTGCAGGCACGCAACTACTACTTCAGCCGCGACTTCTCCGACATCGTCGGGCCCAACCGGCAGTCCAAGGCGGAGGAGTGGGCCCAGGGCTTCATCCTCGACTTCCGTTCCGGCTACACCCCGGGGCCCATCGGCTTCGGCCTGGACGCCATCGGCGTATTGGGCCTGAAGCTGGACAGCAGCCCCGACCGCACCAACAGCGGCCTGCTGCCGGTGGGCGGCGACGGCCGCGCGCCGGACGACTACAGCCGCCTGGGCGTGGCCGGCAAGATGAAGTTCTCGAAGACCGAGCTGAAAATCGGCGAGCTGCAGCCCAACCTGCCGGTGCTGGTGTTCAGCGACATCCGCCTGCTGCCGCCCAGCTACCAGGGCACCTCGCTGACCTCCAGCGAAATCCCCGGGCTGACCCTGCAGGCCGGGCACCTCACCTCCACCCACCTGCGCAACGAGGGCGGCGACGAGAAGATGCTCGCCATGCTCAGCTACCAGCCGCAGCGCCAGGCCGAGAGCGACGCCTTCAACTACGCGGGCGGCGATTACGACTTCAACGGCAAGCGCACCCGCGTCAGCGCCTGGTACGGCCAGTTGGAAGACATCTACAAACAGCGCTTCCTCGGCCTCAAGCACGCCCAGCCGCTGGGCGACTGGGTGCTGGGCGCCAACCTCGGCTACTTCGATGCCAGCGAGGACGGCAAGCACCTGCTCGGCGACATCGACAACCGCGCCTTCTACTCGCTGTTCTCGGCCAGGCATGGCGGGCACACCTTCTACCTCGGCTACCAGGGCATGTTCGGCGACAGCGCCTTCCCCCGGGTGTTCGCCAACGTCTCGCCGCTGGGCAACGAGGTGCCGACCTACGAGTTCGCCTCCACCGACGAGCGCTCCTGGCAAGTGCGCTACGACTACGACTTCGTCGCCCTCGGCGTGCCCGGCCTGACCACCACCGTGCGCTACATCAGCGGCAACAACGTCGACACCGGGCAGGGCTTCGAGGGCAAGGACCGCGAGCGCGACCTGGACATCGGCTACACCGTGCAGAGCGGCCCGGTGGCCGGGCTCAACGTGCGCGTGCGCAACGTCATGGCGCGCTCCAACTACCGCAGCGACATCGACGAGAACCGCCTGATCCTCAGCTACACCTGGAAGCTGTTCTGAACCTCTCCGGGGCCGCTTGGCCCCCTGTCCGCCCCGGCTATCGGGGCGGATGGAGGGGGGCGCCCGAGGGTATTTCCGGTATTCCTGTAAGGGATACCTGAGAGCGCTTTTTTGATTATCCGCTTATAGGCGGCCTCCCTAGACTCGGCGAAAAACAAGCCTATGCAGGAGGTCGCCGTGTCCCATTCCTTGCTCCGCCACTACATCGCCGGAGCTTTCGTAGCCAGCAGCCGCACCTTCGACAACGTCTCCCCGGTGGATGGCCGCGTCCTCGGCCAGGTCTGCGAGGCCGGCGAGGTGGAAGTCGATGCCGCGGTCAGCGCCGCCGCGCAGGCGCAGAACGGCCCCTGGGCCAGCTACAGCGCCGCCCAGCGCGCCGAGCTGCTGGAACGCATCGCCGACGGCATCGAGCGGCGCTTCGAGGACTTCGTCGCTGCCGAGGTGGCCGACACCGGCCGCCCCGTGCACCAGGCCCGCAGCCTCGACGTGGCCCGTGGCGTGCAGAACTTCCGTACCTTCGCCGACCTGGTGCGCCAGGGCGGCAGCGAGTTCTTCGAGATGCGCACCGGCGACGGCAGCGACGTGTTCAGCTACACGGTGCGCAAGCCCCATGGCGTGGTAGCGATCATCTCGCCGTGGAACCTGCCGCTGCTGCTGCTCACCTGGAAGGTCGCGCCGGCCCTGGCCTGCGGCAACTCGGTGGTGGTCAAGCCCTCGGAAGACACGCCCTCCAGCGCCACCCTGCTGGCCGAGGTGATGCACGAGGTGGGCGTGCCCGCCGGGGCCTTCAACCTGGTCCACGGCTTCGGGCCGAACTCCGCCGGCGAGTTCCTCACCCGCCACCCGGAAGTCGACGCCATCACCTTCACCGGCGAGTCGCGCACCGGTTCGACCATCATGCGCGCCGCCGCCGAAGGCGTGCGCGAAGTCTCCTTCGAACTGGGCGGCAAGAACGCCGCGGTGGTCTTCGCCGACTGCGACTTCGATGCCGCCGTGGCCGGCGTGCTGCGCTCCAGCTTCACCAACTCCGGGCAGGTCTGCCTGTGCTCCGAGCGCGTCTACGTCGAGCGGCCGATCTACGAACGCTTCGTCGCTGCGCTCAAGGCAGGCGCCGAGCAGCTGAAGATCGGCTACCCCGACGAAGACGGCGTGAACATGGGCTCGCTGATCTCCCACAAGCACCGCGACAAGGTGCTGGGCTACTTCCAGCTGGCCCGCGAGGAGGGCGCCACGGCGGTCAGCGGCGGCGGCGTGCCGAAGTTCGGCGATGCGCGCGACAACGGCGCCTTCGTCCAGCCGACCATCTGGACCGGCCTCGCCGACGATGCCCGCTGCATGCGCGAGGAAGTCTTCGGCCCGGTCTGCCACATCGCGCCCTTCGACAGCGACGAGGAAGTGCTGCGCCGCGTCAACGACTCCGCCTACGGCCTGGCCGCCTCGCTGTGGACCCGCGACCTGGGCCGCGCGCACAGCGTCTCGCGACGCATCCACGTGGGCATGGTGTGGGTCAACACCTGGTTCCTGCGCGACCTGCGCACGCCCTTCGGCGGCGCCCGGCTGTCCGGCCTGGGCCGCGAGGGCGGCCGCCACTCGCTGGATTTCTATTCCGAACTCACCACCATCTGCGTCAACCCCTGAGGCCAGGAGAAGCCCATGCATCCAGCCATCGCCGAAGCCGCCGCGCGCCTGCGCCAAGCCCGTGAACAGGGCCAGCCGTGCGCGCCGGTGCGCGACCTCGTCCAGCAGGCCGCCAACGAACAGGGGGCCGCCGCCCTCGACCTGGCCTACGCCGTACAGCAATGCAACAACGCCGCCGACATCGCCGCCGGCTGGCGCCCGGTGGGCCACAAGATCGGCCTGACCTCCCGCGCCGTGCAGCGCCAGCTGGGCGTCGAGCAGCCGGACTTCGGCCGCCTGTTCGCCCAGATGGCCCGCGGCGACGGCCAGCCCATCGCCTGGGGCGACTGCCAGCAGCCCAAGGTGGAGGCGGAAATCGCCCTGGTCCTGGAACACGACCTGTGCCACGAGCGCCATACCCTGGCCGACATCATCCGCGCCACCGCCTTCGCCCTGCCGGCCATCGAGGTCGTCGGCAGCCGCGTCGCCAACTGGGACATCAGCCTGCTCGACACCGTGGCGGACAACGCCTCCTCCGGGCTCTTCGTCCTCGGCAGCCGCCCGGTGCGCCTGGACCGGCTGGACCTGGTGAACTGCGGCATGAGCCTGAGCCTGCGCGGCGAGCCGGTCTCGGTTGGCGCCGGCGCCGCCTGCCTGGACAACCCGCTGAACGCCGCGCTCTGGCTGGCCGACACCATGGCCCGCCTGGGCGAGCCGCTGCGCGCCGGCGACCTGGTGCTCACCGGCGCCCTGGGGCCGATGGTGGCGGTGCGCCCGGGCGATGTATTCAGCGCCGAAATCCAGGGCCTGGGCCGCGTCAGCGCGGCCTTCGTGCAGAGCTAAAAAGCCGAAAAAAGCGCTGGAGGCTGGAGGGCTGGACGAAAGAGCGCCGACCTCCACCGTGGCAGGGACTGCTTGTCGTTCAGCCTCCAGCCTTCAGCGCTCTTAATCGAGCTCTTTGCTCTTGATCGAATGCTTTTCGAGGGATGCCATGAGTAAAAAACGCAAAGCCGCCATCATCGGTTCCGGCAACATCGGCACCGACCTGATGATCAAGATCCTGCGCAACGCGCAGCACCTGGAAGTGGTCGCCATGGTCGGCATCGACCCGGCCTCCGACGGCCTGGCCCGCGCCGCCCGCCTGGGCCTGGCGACGACCCACGAGGGTGTCGAAGGGCTGGTGAAGCTGGCGGTGTTCGCCGACATCGACTTCGTCTTCGATGCCACTTCCGCCAGCGCCCACGTGAAGAACGATGCCTTCCTGCTCGGCGTTAAGCCCGGGCTGCGGATGATCGACCTGACCCCGGCAGCGATCGGTCCGTATTGCGTGCCGGTGGTCAACCTGGAGCAGCACCTCACGGCCAGCAACGTGAACATGGTGACCTGCGGCGGGCAGGCGACCATTCCGATGGTGGCGGCGGTGTCCCGTGTGGCCAAAGTCCACTACGCGGAAATCATTGCCTCCATCGCTTCGAAATCCGCCGGTCCCGGTACCCGCGCCAATATCGACGAGTTCACCGAGACCACCTCGAAAGCCATCGAAGTGATCGGCGGGGCGGCGAAGGGCAAGGCGATCATCATCATGAACCCGGCGGAGCCGCCGCTGATCATGCGCGACACCGTGTACGTGCTGAGCGAGGCGGTGGACCCCTCCAAGGTCGAGGCCAGCATCGAGGAAATGGCCGCTGCCGTGCAGGCCTACGTTCCCGGCTACCGCCTGAAGCAGAAGGTGCAGTTCGACCTGGTGACCGACCTGAATATCCCCGGCCACGGCAGCTTCAGCGGCCTGAAGACCTCGGTGTTCCTCGAAGTGGAAGGCGCCGCCCACTACCTGCCGGCCTACGCCGGCAACCTCGACATCATGACCTCCGCCGCGCTGGCCACCGCTGAGCGCATGGCGCAGGCAATGGGGGCTTCGGTATGAGCCAGAAACTCTATATCTCCGATGTGACCCTGCGCGATGGCATGCACGCGATCCGCCATCAGTATTCGCTGGAGGATGTGCGTGCGATTGCTGCCGCACTCGACCTCGCCAAGGTGGACTCCATCGAAGTCGCTCACGGCGATGGCCTGCAAGGCTCGTCCTTCAACTACGGCTTCGGCGCCCACACCGATCTGGAGTGGATCGAAGCGGCGGCGGACGTGGTGAAGCACGCGAAGATCGCCACCTTGCTGTTGCCGGGCATCGGCACCATCCACGACCTGAAGAACGCCTACAACGCTGGCGCCCGCGTGGTCCGCGTGGCCACCCATTGCACCGAAGCTGACGTCTCGAAGCAGCACATCGAGTACGCCCGTGAGCTGGGCATGGACACCGTCGGCTTCCTGATGATGAGCCACATGCAGACGCCCGAAGGCCTCGCTCAGCAGGCGAAGCTGATGGAGAGCTACGGCGCCACCTGCATCTACGTCGTCGATTCCGGTGGGGCGATGAACATGGATGACATCCGCGCGCGCTTCCGTGCCGTGAAGGCTGTCCTGAAGCCCGAAACCGAAACCGGCATCCACGCCCACCACAACCTCAGCCTCGGCGTAGCGAACTCCATCGCCGCGGTGGAGGAGGGCTGCAACCGCATCGACGCCAGCCTGGCGGGTATGGGCGCGGGAGCGGGCAACGCGCCGTTGGAGGTCTTCATCGCCGCCGCCGACAAGCTCGGTTGGCACCACGGCACCGACCTCTATGCGCTGATGGACGCCGCCGACGATCTGGTGCGCCCACTGCAGGACCGCCCGGTGCGCGTCGACCGCGAAACCCTCGCGCTCGGTTACGCCGGCGTTTATTCGAGCTTCCTGCGCCACGCCGAGGTGGCCTCGGCCAAGTACGGCATCAAGGCCGTGGACATCCTCGTCGAGCTGGGCAAGCGCCGCATGGTCGGTGGCCAGGAAGACATGATCGTCGACGTGGCCCTGGACCTGCTGGCCGCCCGCGCCTGACCTCGACCTCGACTGTAGGAGCAGGCCCTGCCTGCGATTCGCGCGCAGGGCGCGCTCCTACACGGGAACGACGTGGCGGCGGCGCAGGAGAAACACCCTCGTAGGATGGGTTGAGCGAAGCGATACCCATCGCCATGCCCGATGGGTTTCGCAGGCTCAACCCATCCTACGAAAGCACCGACCTAGCCCTGTAGGAGCGAGCTTGCTCGCGAACCAACCCCCGCTGTGAGGCCAGGTTCGCGAGCAAGCTCGCTCCTACGAAAAGCCTAAATCGCAGGAGTAGTGCACATGAGCACCGACATCCCCCGCATCGCCCAGGCCCTCGACCAGGCCGCGCGGCATGCCGAACCGCTGGCGCAGTTCAGCGCCAGCACGCCCTTCAGCCTGGATGACGCCTACCGCATCCAGCGCGCCTCCATGCAGCGCCGCTACGACGACGGCGAGCGCAGCATCGGCGTCAAGCTGGGCTTCACCAGCCGCGCCAAGATGGTCCAGATGGGCGTCGACAGCCTGATCTGGGGCTGGCTCACCGACGCCATGCTGGAAGAGGACGGCGGCCTGGTTGACCTGGCCCGCTACATCCACCCGCGCGTCGAGCCGGAGGTCTGCTTCCTCACCCGCCGCGCCAGCGCTGCTGGCCAGCCTGGCGCTGTTCGTCATGGCCCTGCGCCGCGCACCGGGCACCCCGCGGGGCGAACTCGCCTGAGGTGCCCGCGGCTGGCCGACAACGACAGGAAGGAGGGTTCCATCCCCATGCATACCTTGCTCAAGTGGCTGGCCGCTGCGCTGCTGGCCAGCGCATTACCCTTCGCCCAGGCCGCCGACGGCGGCCAGCGGCCCAACGTGCTGCTGATCGTCGCCGACGACCTGGGCTTTTCCGACATAGGCGCGCTGGGTGGTGAAATCGCCACCCCCAACCTCGACCGCCTGGCCCGCCAGGGCATGACCTTCCTCGACTTCCACGCCACGCCCAGTTGCTCCACCACGCGCTCGGCGCTGCTCTCGGGCAACGACCCGCACCTGGTCGGCGTCGGCATGATGGCCGAATGGCGCGGCCGCCTGCCACCTGCGCAGCGCGAACGCCTGCGTCCCGGCTACGAGGGCGTGCTGGCGGCCAGGGTGCCGACCCTCGCCGAGCTGCTGGGCGATGCCGGCTACCACACCTACATTGCCGGCAAGTGGCACCTGGGCAAGCAGCCGGAACTGCAGCCGCAAAAGCGGGGCTTCGAGGAGTCCTACGTGCTGCTCGAAGGCGGCGCGGCCAACTTCAAGCAGGCCAACATGGCGCTGCTGCCCAACTACAGCACCACCTACCTGCACGACGGCCAGCCCATCGGGTTGCCGGACGACTTCTACTCCAGCACCTGGTACACCAACCGCCTGATCGAGATGATCGACCGCCGCGCCGGCGACGGCCGGCCGTTCTTCGCCTTCGCCGCCTACACAGCGCCGCACTGGCCGCTGCAGGCGCCGGACGCCTACCTGGCGAAGTACCGCGGGCGCTACGACGCCGGCTACCAGGCCATCGCCGACCAGCGCCTGGCGCGCCAGCGCGAACTCGGGCTGATCCCCGAGGGCTATCCCTCGCAGGCGCAACTGGAGGGCGTGCCGGCCTGGTCCACGCTGAGCGACGAACAGCAGCGCCAGTCGGCGCGCACCATGGAGGTCTATGCGGCCATGGTCGAGGCCTTCGACGCCGAGGTCGGCCGCCTGCTCGACCACCTGCGCCGCAGCGGGCAACTGGACAACACCCTGGTGCTGTTCATGTCCGACAACGGCCCGGAAGGGCGCGACAGCATGGACGCCAGGTGGGTGGCGGAGCACTTCGACAACCGCCTGGAAAACTACGGCCGGCGCGACTCCTTCCTGTTGCAGGGCAGCGCCTGGGCGCAGGTCAGCTCGTTGCCGGGGCGGCGCTACAAGATGACCACCTACCAGGGCGGCTACCGGGTGCCGCTGTTCGCCTACATGCCCCAGCGCATCGCCGCCGGGCGCAACACGCAGCTGGCGCGGGTGCACGACCTGCTGCCGACGCTGCTGGAGCTGGCCGGCGCCGAGCAGCCCGGGCCGCGCTACCGGGGCCGCGAGGTCATCCCGCCGCAGGGCCTGTCCATGCTGCCGCTGCTGTTCGGCCGCGACGCGCGCGTGCATGCCGCCGACGAGCCGCTGGGCTGGGAGCTCAATGGCAACGCCGCCCTGCGCAAGGGCTCGCTGAAGCTGCTCTACGACGTCAAGGACGCCCAGGCGCGCTGGCGCCTCTACGACCTCGCCAGCGATCCGGGCGAGCGCCACGACCTGGCCATGCAGCGGCCCCAGGCGCTGGCCGAGCTGCTGCGCGACTGGCGCGCCTATGCCCAGCGCAACAACCTGCGCCTGGACGCGCAGGGCAGGCCGCTGGTGCCGCAGCTGCTGGAAGCCGCCAGCTCCCGATGAACCCCTTTGCAGGCCCGGCCATTACGGCCGGGCCACCTCCGTTGCCATTTCCGACATGAGGACCGCCCATGCCGATGCTCGCCCGCATCCCGAAGAAAACCACTCCGTTCACTCCCAGGCCGGGCCTGCCGGCGCTCACCCGGGCTGGCGACGGCACGGCCTGCCTGTCGATGCGTGGTACTTTCCGTTTCTGAGCCGGATGTCGGGGTAGTTGATGAAGTCGAGTGTGGTATCGGTCGCGCGCAAGCTGAAGTTCTACCAGTTGGTGGTGCTCGACCAGGTGGTGCAGAGCGGTTCGCTGCTGCGCGCGGCGCAGGTGCTGAACCTGACCCAGCCGGCGGTGACCAAGGTCATCCACGAGTTGGAGTCGTACTTCGACGCGCCGCTGCTCGAACGCAGCAACCGCGGGGTGAAGGTCACCGAACTGGGCGAGCTGGTGCTGCGTCGGGCGCGCTCGATGCTCGCCGAGCTGCGGGCCCTGAGCGACGAGGTGGAGGCCTTCCGCGACGGCACTTCCGGGCACGTGGTGGTGGGCACCCTGATCTCCGCCTCCACCTCGCTGTTGCCGCGCGCCCTGCGCCTGCTCAAGAGCCGTGCGCCGCGGGTGCTGGTGTCGGTGCGCATCGGCCAGTTCGACCAGCTGTTCCCGGCCCTCATCGGCGGCGAGGTGGACCTGGTGGTGGGCCGCGTGCCGGACGACTGGCAGGCCCGCGGCGAGGCGCGGGCGCTGGGCGTGGACGTGCTCTACGACGAACGCCTGTGCATCGTCGGCGGCCATGGCCACCCGCTGCATGCCGGCGGCGCGGTGGGCTTGGCCGAGCTGCACGCCTACCCCTGGGTGCTGCCGCCGCCCGGCTCGCTGCTGCGGCAGACGGTGGACCACCTGTTCGCCCAGGCCGGCCTGGCACTGCCGGGCAACGTCATCGAGTCGCTATCGGTGCTCACCAACGTCGCCCTGATGCAGGACCAGCAGACCGTCGGCCTGCTGCCCCTGGAAACCGCCCGGCAACTGGCCGATGGCGGCGGCGTCCGCGCCTTCGAGCTGGACATCGCGCTGCGCTTCGGCGACATCGGCTGCTTCCACCCCAGCGGCCGCGAACTGGGTCCGGCGGCGCGGCTGTTCCGAGAATGCCTGCGCGCCGCCAGTGAGGAGCTGGGCGAGGAGGGGTGAAGTCACCGCCGCTTTTCGTAGGATGGGTTGAGCTTGCGAAACCCATGGGGCCGTGGTGATGGGTATCGCTTCGCTCAACGCCATCCTACGATGGCGTTTCTCCTGCACCTTCTATTGGGTTCCCGCGTTCGCGGGAATGATGGGGTGAGAATCATGTTTTTCGACGTCATTCCCGCGAACGCGGGAACCCAGAAAGCAACGAGCGGACCTTGTCCGCGATAGCGGGAGGTATCGGCGCGGTTCGCGGATGAGATCCGCTCCTACGCTGCCCCAACCACGCCATTCCCCTGTAGGAGCGCGCCCTGCGCGCGAATCGCGGGCAGGGCCCGCTCCTACCAAGCGATACAGAGCCGCGGTGTTTCGGGCCAACGGCGGATAACCGCGAACGGTTATTCGCCCTACGCCCAGCCCACCCGCAGCGTTCACGGGTTCAATTGTTGCTCTGGGTGAATTTCTCCAGGTACAGCCGGCCGTTCTCCAGGCCCTGCGCCTGCAACCATTCCTTCACCGACTCGACCATCGGCGGCGGGCCGCACAGGTACATGTCGAAGGGCGCATCGCGCAGGGCCGCGGCGTCGAAGTGCTCGGTGACGTAGCCGCGCCTGCCGTCCCAGCCGGCGTCATCGCTGATCACCGGAGTGAAGGCGAAGCCCGGGATGCGCTCGGCGTAGGCTGCGATGCGCTCCAGCTCGCAGAGGTCCGCCGCCTGGCGCACGCCGTAGTACAGGTGCACCGGCTGGCCGCAGCCGCCGGCCTCGGCCAGTTCGTCGAGCATGCCAAGGAAGGCCGACAGCCCGGTGCCGCCGGCCACCAGCAGCAGCGGGCGTTCGACGTGGCGCAGGTAGAAGGCGCCCAGCGGTGCCTCGAAGCGGATTTCGTCGCCCGGCTGGCAGCGCTCGCGGATGTAGTCGCTCATGGCGCCGTCGGGCAGCAGGCGGATGAGGAACTGCAACTGGTTCTGCGCATTGGGCCGGTTGGCGAAGGAGTAGGAGCGCACCGCGTCCGTGCCCGGCACGCGCAGGCGCGCGTACTGGCCGGGCAGGTAGTCCAGCGCCGGGCCTTCGACCTGCAGGCGCAGGATGGCGGTGCTCGCCGAGACCTGCTCGACGCCGCTGACCACGCCGCGGTGGCTGGCCGGGCCGGCGGCGCTGCACAGGCTGGAGTCGAAGTCGAAGTAGAACGCGGCGTCGGACTGCACGCGGGTCTGGCAGCTGAGGATCTTGCGCTGGGCCAGGTCCTCGGCGGAGAGGGTTTCCTCGTCGGCGTAGTCCATCGCGTAGCTGCCGGATTCGCAGCGGCCCATGCAGGTGCCGCAGACGCCCTCGCGGCAGTCCAGGGGAATCTTGATGCCGTTGCGTAGCGCCGCGTCGAGCAGGATTTCGTTGCCTTGCACGGGGAAGAACAGCGTCTTGCCGTCGGCGAAGCTGAAGGCGACCTTGTGGTTCATCGGGCCATCCTCACAGGTGGTAGAAGTCGAGCACCGAGTCGATGCGGTCGTTGAGTAGCAGCACGTGCTTGCGGGCGATCAGCCAGCTCTCGCCACGCGGACGCAGGCGGTAGGTGGCGTGGCCGAAGAACTGCCCGGGCGTCTCCAGGCGGTAGAACAGCGTGTGCCAGTTGGCGCGCACCTCCAGCTCGCCGCCGTCCAGTTCGCGGATGCGCACGTTGTCGATGCCGTGCAGGGTGCGCGGCATGGGGATGGTCGAGGCGGCCTTGCCGGTGCGGATGCGGAACACCCGGTCCTCCAGGCCGGTGCGGCCGGGGTAGTAGATCAGCGACATGCCGCGCTTCGGGTCGGTGGTGTAGACGTGCTCGGAATCCCACTGCGGGACGTGGAACTCGCTGTCCTCGCTGAACATGTCGAGGTAGGCGTCCCAGTCCTGGGCGTCGCAGGCCTCGGCGTTGCGGTAGAGGAACTGTTCCACCCGGTATTGCAGTTGCGCGTTCATGCCTGTACCTCCCTGGGCTGCAGGGCCTTGCGTTCCAGGCCGGCGAGGAGGAAGCGCTGCCAGTGCTGGTGCTGGTTGACGTAGAGGCCTTCGTGGGTGATCTCGGTGCCGGTGAGCACGGGGGCGATGCCCAGCGTCTGGCTGTTCGGCGTCGGGCCCTCGACCCATTTGCCGTGGCCGCGGGAGATGTCGCTCCAGCGCTCCAGGCGGCCCTGGAAACCGCGCTGCTGCTCGCGGAATTCCACCAGGTCGTCCGGGGTGCCCATGCCGGAGACGTTGAAGAAGTCCTCGAACTGGCGGATGCGGTTCTCGCGGTCCTGGTCGGACTCGCCCTTCACGCCGATGCACTGGCTGATGACTTCGGTCCGGTTCCAGGCGATGGGGCGGACGATGCGCAGCTGCGAGCTGATCTGGTCCATGAAGAACAGGCTGGGGTAGATGTTCAGGTTGCGCAGGCGGTGCATCATCCACTCGGCCCTGGCCTGGCCGTGTTCCTCGACCAGGCGCGGCATCACGCTGGCGTAGCCGGGGCGCACGGCGGGGTTGGGCATGTCGCTGAACAACACGCTGTGGCCGTTGCGGAAGCTGAACCAGCCGTCGTCGGTCTGCGCATCGCCGGCGCCGAGCTTGCTGTAGTCCAGGGTGCCGCTGGCGGTGCCGTTCTCGACGTTGACCTGTTGGCGGTGCTGCACGGTGGCCACGTAGTTGTAGTGCACGGTGCTGACGTGATAACCGTCCAGGCCGTTCTCGTTCTGCAGCTTCCAGTTGCCCTCGAAGGTGTAGGCGGAGCGGCCCGGCAGCACTTCCAACTCGCCGGTGGGGGACTGCGCGACCATCATGTCGAAGAACACTTTCGCGTCGCCGAGGAAGTCTTCCAGGCTGTCGCTGGCGCTCACGTCCAGGCTGATGAAGACGAAGCCTTTGTAGCTCTGGATGCGCGCCTTCTTCAGGCCGCGGCTGGCCTTGTCGAAGTCCGCCGGGTATTCGCCCGGCGCCTTGACCTTCACCAGGCGCCCGTCGCTCTTGTAGCACCAGGCGTGGAACGGGCAGGTGAAGGTGGACTGGTTGCCCTTGCACACCCGGGTGAGGGTGGCGCCGCGGTGCTGGCAGGCGTTGACCAGGGCGTTCAGCTGGCCGCCGGCGTCACGGGTGACGATCATCGGCTGGCGCCCGGCGCGCAGGGTGATGAAGTCGTTGGGGTTGGGGATTTCGCTCTCGTGGCAGGCGTAGATCCACTGCTTCTCGAAGATCAGCTCCATCTCCAGGTCGAACAGTTCCGGCTCGGTGAACATGTCCCGGGCGATGCGGTACACCCCTTCGGCAGGGCGGAAATCCAGGCAGCCACGGATGTAGTCCTGCCACTGCGCAAGGCTCTTTGGTGCGTTCATTGTTGTTGTCCCATCGGGCGGATCGGTGGCGCCATTTCACGGCCGGCGCGCCATGGCGGTCTATCCGCCCAGTGGGGGAAGGCGATCCGCAAAATTGGCGGCGGGGTAACACCGCGGTGCAGGGGCTGGGTAGAAGTTGCCCAGCCGCGGTGCGCCGGGCGGCGGCGGAGGGGGCGGGTGGGGCGCCGGCAGGGTGCGAATGGTCCGGAAAGTGGTCGAACACTATCCGCATACTGAGGCTTTGCCGACGATCCGTGGCCCGGGGGTACGCGTCTTGCTGCACACTGGGCGCAAGCGCCGCCAGAGCCGCCCCGAACAAGCCGTGAGTGCCCAGCGATGAATCCGAAGAACCCCGGTCACTTCCGTGACATCCACGCCGATCGCCTCGACCTTGCCGCCGCCCGCAACTGGATGTCGGCCATCTGCGGGCCCCATCGCCTGCACGCCGGCCACCCCGAGGCGGTGCGCTTCCAGCACAGCGGCAGCGTGCTCAAGGGCATGTCCACCACCCTGGGCTGCATCGAGTACGGCACCGAGGTGACCATCGGCATCGTCGAGACCGAGCGCTTCAACAGCTACAGCCTGAGCCTGCCGCTGGTGGGCGAGCAGGAGCTGAGCGTGGCCGGGCGCTACCTGCAGTCGAACCCGCAGCGCGGGGTGATCGTCTCGCCCAACCAGAGCCAGGAACTGAACATCACCGGCGACTGCCGCAAGCTGCAGGTGGTGATCCCGCTGCTGGCCATGCGCCGGACCCTGGAGGAAATGCTCCAGCGCCCGGCCGAGCAGCCGCTGGTGTTCGAGCCGGAAATGGACGCCCGGGATGGCGCGGCGGCAGCCTGGTGGCGCATGGTCCGCCACCTGAACGAGGAGATGGCGCTGAGCGAGCTGTTCGGCCAGGCCTTCTTCAGCCGCGACCTGGAGCGCGCGCTGCTCAAGGGGTTGATCCTCGCCCAGCCGAACAACTACAGCGAGGCGCTGCGCCGGTGTTTGGCCGAGAAAGTGCCGCACTACCTGCTGCGCGCCCGCGAGCACATCCATGCCCATGCGCGCGAGGCGTTGTGCCTGGATGACCTGGAAGAGGCTGCCGGGGTGTCACGGTTCAAGCTGTTCGAGGGGTTTCGCAGGTACTTTGGCAGTGCGCCCATGACCTATCTGAAGCACTACCGGCTGCATGGGGTGCGTGAGGATATTCTTGCGGGTGGGGCGCGCAGCATTTCCGAGATTGCGATGGGGTGGGGCTTTGCTCACCTGGGGCGTTTTGCGGGGGACTATCGCAAGCTGTTCGGGGAGACGCCCAGTGCTACGCAGCAGAGGTTGCAGAGGCTTGGTGGGAGAGGGGGAGTGTAGGAGCGAGCTTGCTCGCGAATGGTGCTTACCGGTTACTCCGGTGCCTGGGGTAACTCCGCCCCCTCTCCCCAGCCCTCTCCCTGAAGGGAGAGGGGGCCGTTCGGTGTGCTCTGGTAGCCAGGCTTAAGCCGGAAACTGCAGGAGTGCGCTGATGCTTCGATTGGCAGAGGACAGTCCCCTCTCCCTTCAGGGAGAGGGTTAGGGAGAGGGCGCTCTTCGGCATTACGCCACTGCTTTCGCAAGCCACCCAATAAAAAACCGGCCCCAAAGGCCGGTTTCTTCACCACACCACCCGAACTCAGCGATATTCGCAGAGGTAAGCGGTATCCACCGCGACCTTCAGCTGGAACTTGCTGTTCCCCGGCACGGTGAACTGGCTGCCGGCGGCGAAGGTTTCCCACGCGTCGCTGCCCGGCAGCTTGACGGTCAGGGCGCCGGCGACCACGTGCATGATCTCCAACTGGGCGGTGCCGAATTCGTACTCGCCGGGGGCCATGACGCCGATGGTGGCCGGGCCCTCGGTCATGCCGAAGGCGATGGATTTGACGGTGCCGTCGAAGTACTCGTTGACCTTGAACATGGGGCTGCTCCTGCAACAGGGGGTAGGGAGGGCGAAAAAAGGAGCGCCAGTATGCCCAAGGCGATGGGCAGCGTCACTACGCGGCTGTCACAGCGCCAGCGGCAGCAGCCGGGCGGTGTTGCGCGCGTCTTCCAGGGCGCGGTGCTGCTGGCCCTGGAAGTGCAGCCCGGCCAGTTGCAGCGCGGTGTTCAGGCCCACCGGGCGCTTGAGCTGGCGGGCCTGGGCGAAGCGCTGCTTGAGGTTCAGGTGCGGCACCTGGCTGAGGTGGCTGTCGATGTGCTGCTGGCGCCATTCCAGTTCCAGCTGGCGGCGGTCGTAGTCGCCCCAGCTGGCCCAGCCGGCCAGGCGCGGGCTGTGCTGCGCGAGCCAGCGCTCGAACTGCGGCCAGACCTCGGTGAGCGGTGCGGCGCCGTCGACGTCGGCCTGGCTGATGTGGGTGAGTTCGCGGCAGAAGCTGGTCAGCAGCGGGCGGCGCTGCGGCCGCACGAAGCGCTGGAAGTGGTCCAGCTCGCGGCCGTCGGCGGCGGCCACGAGGCTCGCACCGATCTCGATGATCTCCATTTCCTCGACCGGCCAGCCGCCTTCCTCGGTGGTGGCTTCCAGGTCGATCACCAGCCAGTGGGGCATAGGGCCTGCTCGTGCGCTGAAGTGGGACGGTCCGGACCGCGTGCGCGGCGCCTGGCATGCAGTATGGAAGGCCTTTCGGGGCTCGGCAAACCGCTGCTAGGCTAGCCCGATCGACAACAGGGGAACCGAGCCATGGCGAAAGTCGCGTTCATCGGCCTGGGCGTCATGGGCTATCCCATGGCCGGGCATCTGCAGGCCAAGGGGCATGAGGTCTGCGTCTACAACCGTACCCCGGCGCGCGCCGCGCAGTGGGTCGCCGAGCACGGCGGCAGCTCCGCGCCCACACCGCGCGAGGCCGCGGCGCAGGCGGAATTCGTGATGTGCTGCGTGGGCAACGACGACGACCTGCGCAGCGTGGTGCTGGGGCCGGACGGCGCCCTCGCCGGGATGCAGCCGGGCAGTGTGTTCGTCGACCACACCACGGCCTCGGCGGCGGTGGCCCGGGAGCTGGCGGTGCAGGCCGCCGAGCGCGAGCTGGGCTTCCTCGACGCGCCGGTGTCCGGCGGCCAGGCCGGCGCCGAGAACGGCGTGCTGACGGTGATGGTGGGCGGCGAGGAGGTCTTCTACCGGCGCGCCGAGCCGCTGATCGCCGCCTATGCGCGGATGGTCCGGCTGATGGGCCACAGCGGCGCCGGGCAACTGACCAAGATGGTCAACCAGATCTGCATCGGTGGCCTGCTCCAGGGCCTGTCCGAGGCCCTGCATTTCGCCCGGTGCGCGGGCCTGGACGGCGAGGCCGCCATCGAGGTCATCAGCAAGGGCGCGGCGCAGTCCTGGCAGATGGAGAATCGCCACAAGAGCATGCTGGAAGGGCGCTTCGACTTCGGCTTCGCCGTGGACTGGATGCGCAAGGACTTCGGCATCGTGCTCGACGAGGCGCGGCACAACGGCGCGCAATTGCCGGTGACGGCGCTGGTCGACCAGTTCTATGCCGAGGTGCAGGCCGCCGGCGGCGGGCGCTGGGATACTTCCAGCCTGATCACCCGGCTGAAGCCGCGCGGGTGAGTCAGCTGCGGAAGATGAAGTAGACCGCGCCCAGCAGGCAAAGGCCCGCCCACAGGTAGTCCAGCTTCAGCGGCTGCTGCATGAAGAACACGCTGAAGGGCACGAACACCGCCAGGGTGATGACCTCCTGCATGATCTTCAGCTGGCCCACCGACAGGGCGGTATAGCCGATGCGGTTGGCCGGCACCTGCAGCAGGTACTCGAACAGCGCGATGCCCCAGCTGACCAGGGCGGCGATGATCCAGGGCTTGGTGTTCAGCGTCTTCAGGTGGCCGTACCAGGCGAAGGTCATGAACAGGTTGGAGAACGCCAGGAGGGTGGCGGTTTGGGCCCAGACCGGCATGGGGAGCTCTCGGAGGTGAGGAGGGCGCCAGCCTAAATCGCCGCGCTCGCGCCGCCAAGAGGGGCAGGCGATGCAAGGCCCTTGGCGGCGCGCGCCGCTGGGCTTATCCTCCGCGCCGCGCACCGGCCCTGCGGTGCGCGATCTTCCTCCGTGCCTTTTTATGAGCCCAGCAACGATGCAATGCCGTGCCGGCTGTGGCGCCTGCTGCGTGGCGCCGTCGATTTCCTCGCCCATTCCCGGCATGCCCGGCGGCAAGCCCGCGGGCGTGCGCTGCGTGCAACTGGACGAGCGCAACCTCTGCCGCCTGTTCGGCCGACCCGAGCGCCCGGCGGTGTGCGCGGCCTTCGACGCCGACGCCGAGGCTTGCGGCAGCAGCAACGAGGAGGCGCTGCGCATCCTCACCGAATGGGAACGGATCACCGCCGCCTGAGTGACTTGGAAGTCACGTTTTCAGGGGCCATACTGGCGCCCATCCTGACTGCCGAACCGCTCAGGATCGCGGATTTGCAACGGGTACGGCCCTTCGCCGGCCCGGCCAGACCAACAATAACCAGAGGAAGATGACGATGCGTGGCATCCTGCGTATGACCCTGTTGAGCGCCGCCCTGCTGGGCGCCTCCGGCGCCGCCATGGCCGAGGACTGGCAACTGGCCAAGGACCAGGACGGCGTCAAGGTCTACCTGAGCAGCGTCCCGGGCTCGAAGTACAAGGCCTATCGCGGCGTGGTCGACATCAAGGCCGACGTGGCCAGCATCAACGCCCTGCAGGAAGACGTGAAGGGCTCCTGCAAGTGGATCCACGCCTGCGCCGAGATGCGCCTGCTCAAGAGCGAGGGCGACAATTCCTGGACCTACTCGAAGATCGACATGCCCTGGCCGGTGACCGGCCGCGACGTGGTGATCCACGTGACCACCGAGAAGACCGCCGACGGCGGCCTCATCCGCCACCTGCAGGCCGAGCCGAGCTACATCCCGGAAGAGAAGGGCGAGATCCGCGTGCCCAAGTTGGTCGGCGAGTGGAAGCTGGTGCCCAAGGGTGCGGGCGTCACCGAAGTGACCTACCAGGTGCAGACCGAGCCGGGCGGCAGCATTCCGTCCTGGCTGGCCAACAGCTTCGTAGTGGATGCGCCGATGAATACCCTGAAGGGGCTGCGGGCGGCGGCGGAGAAGCGCTGAGGCTTGGTGTTATGGAAAAGGCCGCCTGGGGGCGGCCTTTTTTGTGCTTGCGGGCTGTCCTGAGCTGCCGGCGAACGGGATGCCCAGCGTGGCCGGTGAATCCAATCGCGGACAAAGTCCGCTCCTACGCCGGTGCTTCCCTGAACCGTAGGAGCGGACTCTGTCCGCGATTCGGCGGATAACGCCGTAGGCGTTATGCGCCCTACGCAGAAACCTCCGCATGCACCGGAACGCTCCAGGGGCGTGAGGATCGGAGCGCGGGATAAAAGTTCGCGAGCAAGCTCGCTCCTACGAGTGCTAGGGCAGGAGAGCAAACAACAAAAAAGGCTGCCGAAGCAGCCTTTTTCCGTATCCCGGCGAAACTTACTTGCGAGCGCCGAGCTCGACGAAGTTGCGCTGGGTGTAGCCGGTGTACAGCTGGCGCGGGCGGCCGATCTTGTACGGGCCGGAGAGCATTTCCTGCCAGTGCGAGATCCAGCCCACGGTACGCGCCAGGGCGAAGATCACGGTGAACATGCTGGTCGGGATGCCGATGGCCTTGAGGATGATGCCCGAGTAGAAGTCCACGTTCGGGTAGAGGTTGCGCTCCACGAAGTAGGGGTCGTGGCGGGCGATCTCTTCCAGCTTCATGGCCAGTTCCAGCTGCGGATCGTTGATGCCCAGCTCGCTGAGCACCTCGTCGCAGGTCTGCTTCATGACCTTGGCGCGCGGGTCGAAGTTCTTGTACACGCGGTGGCCGAAGCCCATCAGCTTGAACGGATCGTTCTTGTCCTTGGCCTTGGCCACGAACTTGTCGATGTTCGAAACGTCACCGATCTCGTCCAGCATGCGCAGTACCGCTTCGTTCGCACCACCGTGGGCCGGGCCCCAGAGGGCGGCGATGCCGGAGGCGATGCAGGCGAACGGGTTGGCGCCGGAGGAGCCGGCCAGGCGCACGGTCGAGGTCGAGGCGTTCTGCTCGTGGTCGGCGTGCAGGATGAAGATGCGATCCATGGCCTTGGCCAGCACGGGGCTGATCGGCTTGGTCTCGCAGGGGGTGTTGAACATCATGTGCAGGAAGTTTTCTGCGTAGCTCAGGTCGTTGCGCGGATACATCATCGGCTGACCCATGGAGTACTTGTACACCATGGCGGCGATGGTCGGCATCTTGGCGACCAGGCGATGCGCGGAAATCTCGCGATGCTTGGGATTATTGATGTCCAGGGAGTCGTGGTAGAAGGCGGAGAGGGCGCCGATCACGCCGCACATGATGGCCATCGGGTGGGCATCGCGGCGGAAGCCGTTGAAGAAGGTCTTCAGCTGCTCGTGAACCATGGTGTGGTTCTTGATGGTGCCGACGAACTGTTCCTTCTGCTCGGCGGTGGGCAGTTCGCCCTTGAGCAGCAGGTAGCAGGTTTCCAGGTAGTCGGATTTCTCGGCCAGTTGCTCGATCGGATAGCCGCGGTGCAGCAGCACGCCCTTGTCGCCGTCGATATAGGTGATCTTCGACTCGCAGGAGGCGGTGGACATGAAGCCAGGATCGAACGTGAAGTGGCCCGTGGAGGTCAGACCCCGCACATCCACTACATCGGGGCCCAGCGTGCCGGAGAGGACGGGCAGTTCGACGGGGGCTGCGCCCTCGATGATCAACTGCGCTTTCTTGTCAGCCATGATTAGGCCTCCTATTAATGCTTGAAATCATCTGTACGACCCCCCACGCAGGGCCCGCACCACTATAGAGAGATAAATCCGATTGTCAATTTGCAAGAACCGCTACCGGACAGCCCCTCCAACTGCCTGTTTTGGCGAAAAAAATCGCCTATTTACGCCTTTTATGGGGGTGCGGCAATAAGTCCTTAGGCGAAGGCGATTCCGTTGTCATTAGGAGCCTAACTGTCTATACTCGGCGACCAGCCGCTGGGGCCCTCCAGGCCTCGCTCCACAGGCGGTTGTCACTCCCGAAGGTGATGGGTACCTGACAAGTGCACCTCCCGACAACTAGCCCTGCAATTCGAAGGGCTCTCAGTGTGAAAAAAGCCGTGAATAGCAAACGACCTGTAAACCTAGACCTAAGGACCATCAAACTCCCTGTCACTGCTTACACGTCCATTCTCCACCGCATCTCTGGCGTCATCCTGTTCGTGGGCATTGCCGTGCTGCTGTTCGCGCTCGACAAGTCCCTGGCATCGGAAGACAGCTTCGAGCAGGTGAAGGCGTGTCTGGCCCATCCGTTGGCCAAGCTTGTGATCTGGGGCCTGCTCTCCGCGCTGCTTTACCACCTGGTAGCCGGCATTCGTCACCTCGTCATGGACGCAGGTATCGGCGAGACGCTGGAAGGTGGCAAGCGTGGTTCGAAAATCGTCATCGCCATTGCCGTGGTGCTGATCGTTCTGGCGGGGGTCTGGGTATGGTAACTAACGTCACTAACTTCTCGCGTTCCGGCCTCTACGACTGGATGGCCCAACGCGTTTCTGCGGTCGTTCTCGCGGCTTACGTGCTTTTCCTGCTGGGTTACCTGATCGCACACCCGAACATCTCCTACGAGGAGTGGCATGGTCTGTTCTCCCACAGCCTGATGAAGATCTTCAGTCTTCTCACGCTGGTTGCCCTGAGCGTGCACGCCTGGGTCGGCATGTGGACCATCACCACCGACTACCTGACTCCGATGGCGCTAGGCAAAGCCGCGACCGTCGTGCGTTTCCTCGTCCAGGCGGTATGCGGCATGGCCATGTTCGCATTCTTCGTCTGGGGTGTGCAGATTCTCTGGGGTAACTGATCCATGGCAAGCATTCGCACTCTCTCCTTCGACGCCATCATCGTTGGTGGCGGCGGCGCCGGCATGCGTGCCGCGCTGCAACTGGCCCAGGGCGGTCACAAGACCGCCGTGGTGACCAAGGTCTTCCCGACCCGTTCGCACACCGTTTCCGCCCAGGGCGGCATCACCTGCGCCATCGCTTCGGCCGACCCGAACGACGACTGGCGCTGGCACATGTACGACACCGTCAAGGGCTCCGACTACATCGGTGACCAGGACGCCATCGAATACATGTGCTCCGTCGGCCCGGAAGCCGTGTTCGAGCTGGAACACATGGGCCTGCCGTTCTCCCGTACCGAGCAGGGCCGCATCTACCAGCGTCCGTTCGGCGGCCAGTCCAAGGACTTCGGCAAGGGTGGCCAGGCCGCCCGTACCTGCGCCGCGGCCGACCGTACCGGTCACGCCCTGCTGCACACCCTGTACCAGGCCAACCTGAAGAACGGCACCTCCTTCCTCAATGAGTGGTACGCCGTCGACCTGGTGAAGAACCAGGACGGCCACGTGGTCGGCATCATCGCCATCGACATCGAGACCGGCGACACCATCTATATCCGCTCCAAGGCCGTGGTCCTGGCCACCGGCGGTGCAGGCCGCATCTACGCCTCCACCACCAACGCCCTGATCAACACCGGCGACGGCGTGGGCATGGCCCTGCGCGCCGGCGTACCGGTGCAGGACATCGAGATGTGGCAGTTCCACCCGACCGGCATCGCCGGCGCCGGTGTACTGGTCACCGAAGGTTGCCGTGGTGAAGGCGGCTACCTGATCAACGCCCATGGCGAGCGCTTCATGGAGCGTTACGCTCCGAACGCCAAGGACCTGGCCGGCCGCGACGTGGTCGCCCGCTCGATGGTCAAGGAAGTGATCGCCGGCAACGGCGTGGGCCCGAACAAGGACCACGTACTGCTGAAGCTCGACCACCTCGGCGAGGAAGTCCTGCACAGCCGCCTGCCCGGCATCTGCGAACTGTCCAAGACCTTCGCCCACGTCGACCCGGTGGTCGCGCCGATCCCGGTCATCCCGACCTGCCACTACATGATGGGCGGCGTCGCCACCAACATCCATGGCCAGGCCCTGACCATGGACGCCAACGGCAACGACACCATCATCGAAGGCCTGTTCGCGGTCGGCGAAGTCGCCTGCGTATCGGTACACGGCGCCAACCGCCTGGGCGGCAACTCGCTGCTCGACCTGGTGGTCTTCGGCCGCGCTACCGGCCTGCACCTGGAAAAGGCCCTGAAAGAGGGCATCGAGCACCGCGGCGCCTCCGAGTCCGACCTGGAAGCCTCCTTCAAGCGCCTGAACGGCGTGAACGAGCGCACCAGCGGCGAAGAAGTCGCCCCGCTCAAACGCGAACTGCAGCAGTGCATGCAGAACTACTTCGGTGTATTCCGTACCGGCGAATACATGCAGAAGGGTATCGCTCAACTGGCTGACCTGCGCGAGCGCATCGCCACCGTCAAGATCAACGACAAGAGCCAGGCTTTCAACACGGCGCGCATCGAAGCGCTGGAACTGCAGAACCTCCTCGAGGTGGCCGAAGCCACCGCCATCGCGGCCGAAAACCGCAAAGAGTCCCGCGGCGCCCATGCCCGCGAAGACTTCGAGGAGCGCGACGACGAGAACTGGCTGTGCCACACCCTGTACTTCCCGGGTGAGAAACGCGTTGCCAAGCGTGCCGTCAACTTCGCGCCGAAGACCGTTCCGGCATTCGAACCCAAGGTTCGTACTTACTAAGGGTGCCCGTCATGTTGAAAGTAAGTGTTTACCGCTACAACCCGGAGAAGGACTCTGCACCCTACATGCAGGACTTCGACGTCGATACCCAGGGCAAGGACGTGATGGTCCTGGACGTGCTGGCGCTGATCAAGGAACAGGACGAGGGCTTCTCCTACCGTCGTTCCTGCCGTGAAGGCGTTTGCGGCTCCGACGGCATGAACATCAATGGCAAGAACGGCCTGGCCTGCATCACTCCGCTGTCGGCCGCCGGCCTGAAGGGCGGCAAGCTGGTGCTGCGTCCGCTGCCGGGCCTGCCGGTGATCCGTGACCTGGTCGTCGATATGCGCATCTTCTATAAGCAGTACGAGAGCGTTAAGCCGTATCTGCAGAACAAGTATGCCGCGCCGGCGATCGAACGCCTGCAAACCCCCGAAGAGCGCGAAAAGCTGGACGGTCTGTACGAGTGCATCCTGTGCGCCTGCTGCTCGACCTCCTGCCCGTCGTTCTGGTGGAACCCGGACAAGTTCCTCGGCCCCGCCGCGCTGCTGCAAGCCTATCGCTTCCTGGCCGACAGCCGCGACACGGAAACCCAGTCGCGCCTGGCGAGCCTGGACGATCCGTTCAGCGTGTTCCGTTGCCGTGGAATCATGAACTGCGTGAATGTCTGCCCGAAAGGCCTGAACCCGACCAAGGCCATCGGTCACATTCGCAACATGCTGCTGCAGAGCGGGACCTGATCCCACTCGCCGTCGCGTGCGAAAAGAGCAATACCCGTGCCGCCGGAACATTGTCCGGCGGTACGGTTGCAACGGGCCCCAGCCCACAAAGCCGGGGTTCTGACTCTGAAAACGTATATATGACCAGCAGGGGCATCCGGGCTGGTACCCGGACTATCTGCGGGAACCTTTGTGGCTACCAGTCGCTGCACAGGGCTGGGTCTCCCGAGAGTTCCATCAGGTGGAGTCCCCTTACCGAGGGTGACCAAGCATGCACGAAAGCGTAATGCAGCGGATGTGGAACAGTGCCCATCTATCCGGTGGGAACGCTGCCTACGTCGAAGAGCTCTACGAGCTCTACCTGCACGACCCGAACGCTGTGCCAGAAGAGTGGCGCACGTACTTCCAGAAGCTCCCTGCCGACGGCAATCCCGCCCCCGACGTCTCGCATTCCTCCATCCGTGATCATTTCGTGCTCCTGGCCAAGAACCAGCGCCGCGCCGCGCCCGTTTCCGCCGGCAGCGTAAGCACCGAGCACGAGAAGAAGCAGGTCGAAGTCCTGCGCCTGATCCTGGCGTACCGGCTGCGTGGGCATCAGGCCGCGAAGCTCGATCCGCTGGGCCTCTGGGTGCGTACCGCGCCTTCGGACCTGTCGCTGGATCACTACGGCCTGACCGCCGCCGACCTCGACACCACCTTCCGCACCGGTGAGCTCTACATCGGCAAGGAAGAGGCGACCCTGCGCGAAATCATCGACGCCCTGAAGCAGACCTACTGCAGCACCATCGGCGCCGAGTTCATGCACATCGTCGATTCCGAGCAGCGTCACTGGTTCGCCCAGCGCCTGGAAGGCGTGCGCGGTCGTCCGGCGTATTCCACCGAGGCGCGCGCCCACCTGCTGGAGCGCCTGACCGCAGCCGAGGGCCTGGAGAAGTACCTGGGCACCAAGTACCCGGGCACCAAGCGTTTCGGCCTGGAAGGCGGCGAGAGCCTGATTCCGATGGTCGACGAGATCATCCAGCGCTCCGGTTCCTACGGCGTCAAGGAAATCGTCATCGGCATGGCCCACCGTGGCCGTCTGAACGTCCTGGTCAACACCCTCGGCAAGAACCCGCGCGACCTCTTCGACGAGTTCGAAGGCAAGAAGCTGGTCGAGCTGGGCTCCGGCGACGTGAAGTACCACCAGGGCTTCTCCTCCAACGTCATGACCAGCGGCGGCGAAGTCCACCTGGCTCTGGCGTTCAACCCCTCGCACCTGGAGATCGTCTCCCCGGTGGTCGAGGGTTCGGTACGCGCCCGCCAGGACCGTCGCAAGGACGGCAACGGCGACAAGGTGGTGCCGATTTCCATCCACGGCGATGCCGCTTTCGCGGGGCAGGGCGTGGTCATGGAAACCTTCCAGATGTCCCAGACCCGTGCCTACAAGACCGGCGGCACCATCCACATCGTGATCAACAACCAGGTCGGCTTCACCACCAGCCGCCAGGACGACGCGCGCTCCACCGAGTACGCGACCGACGTTGCCAAGATGATCCAGGCGCCGATCTTCCACGTGAACGGCGACGACCCGGAAGCGGTGCTGTTCGTCACCCAGCTGGCCGTCGACTACCGCATGCAGTTCAAGCGTGACGTGGTCATCGACCTGGTCTGCTACCGCCGCCGCGGCCACAACGAGGCCGACGAGCCGAGCGGCACCCAGCCGCTGATGTACCAGCAGATCGCCAAGCAGCGCACCACCCGCGACCTGTATGCCGACGAGCTGATCGCCGCCGGCGTGCAGACCGCCGAGCAGGCCCAGGAGAAGGTCGACGAATACCGCGACGCCCTGGACAACGGCCTGCACGTGGTGAAGAGCCTGGTCAAGGAGCCGAACAAGGAGCTCTTCGTCGACTGGCGTCCGTACGTCGGCCATGCCTGGACCGCGCGTCACGACACCCGCTTCGACCTGAAGACCCTGCAGGAGCTGTCCAACAAGCTGCTGGAGACCCCGGACGGCTTCGTCATGCAGCGCCAGGTGCAGAAGATCTACGAAGACCGCGCCAAGATGTCGGCCGGCGGCATGCCGATCAACTGGGGCTTCGCCGAGAACCTGGCCTACGCCACCCTGCTGTTCGAAGGCCACCCGGTGCGCATGACCGGTCAGGATGTCGGCCGCGGCACCTTCTCGCACCGCCACGCGGCGCTGCACAACCAGAAGGACGACTCGGTCTACATCCCCCTGGCCCACCTGTTCGACGGCCAGCCGCGCGTCAGCCTGTACGACTCCTTCCTCTCGGAAGAGGCGGTGCTGGCCTTCGAATACGGCTACGCCACCACCATGCCGAACGCGTTGGTGGTCTGGGAAGCCCAGTTCGGTGACTTCGCCAACGGTGCGCAAGTGGTGGTCGACCAGTTCATCACCAGCGGCGAGACCAAGTGGCAGCGCCTGTGCGGTCTGACCATGCTGCTGCCGCACGGCTACGAAGGCCAGGGCCCGGAGCACTCCTCCGCGCGCCTTGAGCGTTACCTGCAACTGTGCGCCGAGCAGAACATCCAGGTCTGCGTGCCGACCACCCCGGCTCAGGTCTACCACATGCTGCGCCGCCAGGTGATCCGTCCGCTGCGCAAGCCGCTGATCGTCATGACGCCGAAGTCGCTGCTGCGCCACAAGCTGGCCATCTCGACCCTGGAAGACCTGGCCAACGGCTCGTTCCAGACCGTCATCAACGAGATCGACAGCCTGGATCCGAAGAAGGTCGACCGCATCGTCCTGTGCAGCGGCAAGGTGTACTACGACCTGCTGGAGAAGCGCCGCGCCGAAGGCCGCGAGAACATCGCGATCGTCCGCCTGGAACAGCTCTACCCGTTCCCGGAAGACGACCTGGCCGAGGTCCTGTCGCAGTACAAGAACCTCAAGCACATCGTCTGGTGCCAGGAAGAGCCGATGAACCAGGGTGCCTGGTACTGCTCGCAGCACCACATGCGCCGTGTCATCGCCGCGCACAAGAAGGGCCTCAACCTGGAATACGCCGGCCGCGACGGCTCGGCCGCCCCGGCTTGCGGCTACGCTTCGATGCACGCCGAGCAGCAGGAAAAACTGCTGCAAGACGCCTTCACTGTTTAACGCCAACGCGCAGTAGATACCGAATTTAAGGAAACACACAGAATGGCTATCGAAATCAAAGCCCCAACCTTCCCGGAATCGGTCGCCGACGGCACCGTCGCCACCTGGCACAAGAAGGTCGGTGAAGCCGTCAAGCGTGACGAACTGATCGTCGACATCGAGACCGACAAGGTGGTCATCGAGGTGCTGGCCGAGGCCGACGGCGTACTGGCCGAGATCGTCAAGAACGAAGGCGACACCGTCCTCTCCAACGAACTGCTCGGCAAGCTGAGCGAAGGCGGCGCCGCTGCCGCCGCTCCGGCCCCGGCCGCCGCAGCTCCGGCTGCTGCCCCGGCTGCCGCTGCCGCTCCGGCCGCCGCCGGTGAAGACGCCATCCTCTCGCCGGCCGCGCGCAAGCTGGCCGAAGAGAACGGCATCGATCCGAACAGCATCGCCGGCACCGGCAAGGGCGGTCGCGTGACCAAGGAAGACGTGGTCGCCGCCGTCGAGGCCAAGAAGAACGCCCCGGCAGCCGCTCCGGCCGCCGCCAAGCCGGCCGCTCCGGCCGCCGAGGCTCCGGTGTTCGCCGCCGGCGACCGCGTCGAGAAACGCGTGCCGATGACCCGCCTGCGCGCCAAGGTCGCCGAGCGCCTGGTCGAAGCCCAGTCCTCCATGGCCATGCTGACTACCTTCAACGAAGTCAACATGAAGCCGATCATGGACCTGCGCAACAAGTACAAGGACCTGTTCGAGAAGAAGCACAACGGCGTGCGCCTGGGCTTCATGTCCTTCTTCGTCAAGGCCGCCACCGAAGCCCTGAAGCGCTTCCCCGGCGTCAACGCCTCGATCGACGGCAACGACATCGTCTACCACGGCTACCAGGACATCGGTGTCGCTGTGTCCAGCGACCGCGGCCTGGTGGTACCGGTACTGCGTAACGCCGAGTTCATGAGCCTGGCCGAGATCGAGAACGGCATCGCCACCTTCGGCAAGAAGGCCAAAGACGGCAAGCTGTCCATCGAAGACATGACCGGTGGTACTTTCACCATTTCCAACGGTGGCGTATTTGGATCCCTGCTGTCGACTCCGATCGTCAACCCGCCACAGACCGCCATCCTCGGCATGCACAAGATCCAGGAGCGCCCGATGGCCGTTAACGGCCAGGTGGTGATCCTGCCGATGATGTACCTGGCGCTGTCCTACGACCACCGCATGATCGACGGCAAGGAAGCGGTGAGCTTCCTGGTCGCCATGAAGGACCTGCTGGAAGATCCGGCTCGTCTGCTGCTGGACGTCTGATTCGTCATTTCACCTGACGGCCCCGTACTACACGACGGCCCCGCGAGGGGCCGTCCGCTTCACCGGAATAAGGATTGAGATATGAGCCAGAAATTCGACGTGGTTGTGATTGGTGCCGGCCCCGGCGGCTACGTGGCTGCCATCCGTGCCGCCCAGCTCGGCCTGAAGACCGCCTGCATCGAGAAGTACATCGGCAAGGAGGGCAAGGTCGCCCTCGGCGGTACCTGCCTGAACGTAGGCTGCATTCCGTCCAAGGCGCTGCTGGACAGCTCCTACAAGTACCACGAGGCCAAGGAAGCCTTCGCCGTCCACGGTATCGAAGCCAAGGGCGTCACCATCGACGTACCGGCCATGGTCGCGCGCAAGGCGAACATCGTTAAGAACCTGACTGGCGGCATCGCCACCCTGTTCAAGGCCAACGGCGTCACCTCCTTCGAAGGCCACGGCAAGGTGCTGGCCAACAAGCAGGTCGAAATCACCGGTCTGGACGGCAAGGTGCAGGTCCTGGAAGCCGAGAACATCATCATCGCCTCCGGTTCCAAGCCGGTCGAGATCCCGCCGGCCCCGCTGACCGACGACATCATCGTCGACTCCACTGGCGCCCTGGAATTCCAGGCCGTGCCGAAGAAGCTGGGCGTGATCGGCGCCGGCGTCATCGGCCTGGAGCTGGGTTCGGTCTGGGCCCGCCTGGGTGCCGAAGTCACTGTCCTGGAAGCCCTGGACAAGTTCCTCCCGGCCGCCGACGAGCAGATCGCCAAGGAAGCCCTGAAGGTCCTGACCAAGCAAGGTCTGAACATCCGCCTGGGCGCCCGCGTCACCGGCACCGAGGTGAAGAAGAAGCAGGTCACCGTGACCTTCACCGACGCCAACGGCGAGCAGAAGGAAACCTTCGACAAGCTGATCGTGGCCGTGGGCCGTCGCCCGGTGACCACCGACCTGCTGGCCGCCGACAGCGGCGTGACCCTCGACGAGCGTGGCTTCATCTACGTCGACGACCACTGCAAGACCAGCGTTCCGGGCGTCTTCGCCATCGGTGACGTGGTCCGCGGCGCCATGCTGGCGCACAAGGCCTCGGAAGAGGGCGTGATGGTCGCCGAGCGCATCGCCGGCCACAAGGCGCAGATGAACTACGACCTGATCCCGTCGGTCATCTACACCCACCCGGAAATCGCCTGGGTCGGCAAGACCGAGCAGCAGCTCAAGGGCGAAGGCGTCGAAGTCAACGTCGGCACCTTCCCGTTCGCCGCCAGCGGCCGCGCCATGGCTGCCAACGACACCACCGGCCTGGTCAAGGTCATCGCCGATGCCAAGACCGACCGCGTCCTGGGCGTCCACGTGATCGGCCCGAGCGCCGCCGAGCTGGTCCAGCAGGGCGCGATCGCCATGGAATTCGGCACCAGCGCCGAAGACCTGGGCATGATGGTCTTCTCCCACCCGACTCTGTCCGAAGCGCTGCACGAAGCGGCCCTGGCGGTGAATGGCCACGCCATCCACATCGCCAACCGCAAGAAGCGCTGAGGCGGTAGGACCACGGCGGGTCAGGGCGGCAGTCATTCGCGAGGGACTGTCGTGACCACCCCGCCGGATTCCCGCGCCGCGGCGCGGGAATCACAGGTGGTGCGGCGCCACGAGCGCTGCGCCGAATGCGCAATACCCAAGACGAAAAAACGGTAGACAAGCATGAATCTCCACGAGTATCAGGGTAAGCAGCTGTTCGCTGAGTACGGCCTGCCCGTATCCAAGGGCTACGCCGTCGACACACCCGAAGAGGCCGCAGAAGCCTGTGAGAAAATCGGTGGCACCGAGTGGGTCGTGAAAGCCCAGGTGCACGCCGGTGGCCGCGGTAAAGCGGGCGGTGTGAAGCTGGTCAAGAGCAAGGAGGACGCCAAGGCGTTCGCCGCCAACTGGCTGGGCAAGCGTCTGGTGACCTACCAGACTGACGCCAATGGCCAGCCGGTCAGCAAGATCCTGGTGGAATCCTGCACCGACATCGACAAGGAGCTGTACCTCGGCGCCGTCGTCGACCGTTCCAGCCGCCGTATCGTCTTCATGGCCTCCACCGAAGGTGGCGTGGACATCGAGAAGGTCGCCCACGACACTCCCGAGAAGATCCTCAAGGCCACCATCGACCCGCTGGTCGGCGCCCAGCCGTTCCAGGGCCGCGAGCTGGCCTTCCAGCTGGGCCTGAAGGGCGACCAGATCAAGCAGTTCGTGCACATCTTCGTCGGCCTGGCCAAGCTGTTCCAGGATTACGATCTGGCCCTGCTCGAAGTCAACCCGCTGGTGATCAAGAAAGACGGCAACCTGCACTGCCTGGACGCCAAGATCAACATCGACTCCAACGCCCTGTACCGTCAGCCCAAGCTGCGCGCCATGCACGACCCGTCCCAGGACGACGCTCGTGAAGCCCATGCGCAGAAGTGGGAACTGAACTACGTCGCGCTGGAAGGCAACATCGGCTGCATGGTCAACGGCGCCGGCCTGGCCATGGGCACCATGGACATCGTCAACCTGCACGGCGGCAAGCCGGCCAACTTCCTCGACGTTGGCGGCGGCGCGACCAAAGAGCGCGTGACCGAAGCGTTCAAGATCATCCTCTCCGACAGCAACGTCGCTGCCGTACTGGTGAACATCTTCGGCGGCATCGTCCGCTGCGACATGATCGCCGAAGGCATCATCGGTGCCGTTAAAGAAGTCGGCGTGAAGGTTCCGGTTGTCGTCCGTCTGGAAGGCAACAACGCTGAACTCGGCGCCAAGGTACTGGCCGAAAGCGGTCTGAACATCATCGCTGCGACCAGCCTGACCGACGCTGCCCAGCAAGTCGTCAAGGCCGCGGAGGGTAAGTAATGAGCATCCTGATCAACAAAGACACCAAGGTCATCTGCCAGGGCTTCACCGGTTCGCAGGGCACCTTCCACAGCGAACAGGCCATCGCCTACGGCACCAAGATGGTCGGCGGCGTGACCCCCGGCAAGGGCGGCACCACCCACCTGGGCCTGCCGGTGTTCGACACCGTCAAGCAAGCCGTTGAAGCCACCGGCGCCGAAGCCTCGGTGATCTACGTTCCGGCTCCGTTCTGCAAGGACTCGATCCTGGAAGCTGCCTTCGGCGGCATCAAGCTGATCGTCTGCATCACCGAAGGCATCCCGACCCTCGACATGCTGGACGCCAAGGTCAAGTGCGACGAGCTGGGCGTACGCCTGATCGGCCCGAACTGCCCGGGCGTGATCACCCCCGGCGAATGCAAGATCGGCATCATGCCCGGTCACATCCACCTGCCGGGCAAAGTGGGCATCGTGTCGCGTTCCGGCACCCTGACCTACGAAGCTGTGAAGCAGACCACCGACGCCGGCTTCGGCCAGTCCACCTGCGTGGGTATCGGTGGCGACCCGATCCCGGGCTCCAACTTCATCGATATCCTGAAGCTGTTCCAGGAAGACCCGAAAACCGAAGCCATCGTCATGATCGGCGAGATCGGTGGTTCGGCTGAAGAAGAAGCCGCTGCCTACATCAAGGCCAACGTGACCAAGCCGGTGGTGTCCTACATCGCTGGCGTCACCGCGCCGCCCGGCAAGCGCATGGGCCACGCCGGCGCCATCATCTCCGGTGGCAAGGGCACCGCGGACGAGAAGTTCGCCGCCCTGCAGGACGCCGGTGTGAAAACCGTGCGTTCCCTGGCCGACATCGGCAAGGCCCTGGCCGAGCTGACCGGCTGGGCGACCAAGTAAGCGCTTCGCTTACCTGACCGTCCGTCGCGAGAGGCCACCCTAGGGTGGCCTCTTGTTTTAGCGAGGCGTCGCAAGAAGTGTCGTTCAGGCGACACGCCCTTTCATCCCGCGGACGAGCTGACATACGTCAGTACAGTTCATCGGGATAGATCGTTAGGCTAGCAACTATCTCCAGCGCTGCGTTCCCCACAAGGGAAGGCGTGCTAACCGCCAACTCCTACCCGGAGCGGCGGCTATTCCGGACCGTCATGGATGGCGGGACAACCAGAATGCAGGAGCAAACGGGCCACGAGCCCATGGAAAACCTCTGCTATCGGACTTCCAAGAACAATCTCCCGTGCAGGTATGAACGCAGGCATCCCCGATGCGGCTGCGCCGTGCCCGTTCGGCTGTTGTGCCTTGGGAGGCCACGAAACCCGTTTCAGCACTGTGGTATTCCCCTAAATGAACGTCTTGAAAGGCCAGGACATCCTGGCGCTCGGCTTTATGACCTTCGCCCTGTTCGTCGGGGCCGGCAACATCATCTTCCCGCCCATCGTCGGCCTGCACTCCGGCCCGCACGTATGGATGGCGGCCCTCGGCTTCCTGATCACCGCGGTCGGCCTGCCGGTCATCACCGTGGTCGCCCTGGCCAAGGTCGGCGGCGCCATGGACACCCTGAGCCACCCCATCGGTCGCGTCGCGGGCGGCCTGCTGGCGGCGGTCTGCTACCTCTCCGTGGGCCCGCTGTTCGCCACCCCGCGCACCGCCACCGTGTCCTTCGAAGTCGGCCTGGCGCCGCTCACCGGCGACGGCCCGCTGCCGCTGTTCCTCTACAGCCTGGTGTACTTCGCCATCGTCCTGGTGATTTCCCTGTACCCCGGCAAGCTGCTGGACACCGTGGGCCGCTTCCTCGCCCCGCTGAAGATCATCGCCCTGGCCGCGCTGGGCATCGCCGCCTTCATGCTGCCGGCCGGGACCATCGGCCAGGCCGAGCCGAGCTACGAGCACGCGGCCTTCTCCCAGGGCTTCATCAACGGCTACCTGACCATGGACACCCTGGGCGCCCTGGTCTTCGGCATCGTCATCGTCAACGCCATCCGCTCCCGCGGCGTGCAGTCGCCGCGCCTGATCACCCGCTACGCGGTGATCGCCGGCCTGATCGCCGGGGTAGGGCTGGCGCTGGTGTACATCAGCCTGTTCCGCCTGGGCTCGGGCAGCCACGACATCGCCGCCGGCGCAACCAACGGCGCGGCCGTGCTGCACGCCTATGTGCAGCACACCTTCGGCTCCCTGGGCAGCGGCTTCCTCGCCGTGCTCATCGCCCTGGCCTGCCTGGTCACCGCCGTGGGCCTGACCTGCGCCTGCGCCGAGTACTTCTGCCGCATCCTGCCGCTGTCCTACCGCAGCCTGGTGGTGATCCTGGCCGGCTTCTCGCTGCTGGTGTCCAACCTCGGCCTGACCAAGCTGATCCAGTTCTCGGTGCCGGTGCTGACCGCCATCTACCCGCCGTGCATCGTGCTGGTGGCGCTGAGCTTCTGCGCCGGCCTGTGGAAGTCGCAGACGCGCATAGTCGCCCCGGTGATGACGGTGTCGCTGGTGTTCGGCATGATCGACGCGCTCAAGGGCGCCGGCTTCGCCCTACCGGAATGGCTGGCCCACCTGCCGCTGTCCGAGCAGGGCCTGGCCTGGCTGATTCCGTCGGTGGCCATGCTCGCCGTGATGGTGGTGATCGACCGCCTGCTCGGCGAACCGAGCGAAGCCGTGGCCTGACCGGGCCCGCCACAATGAGAAAGGCCGCCCACGAGGCGGCCTTTTTCGTTGCGCAACTGCCTTGCCGACGCGCCGAGGTGCTTTTCGTAGGATGGGTTGAACCTGCGATACCCATCGGGCCATGGTGATGGCTATCGCTTCGCTCAACGCCATCCTACGGGACGTCGTGTAGGAGCGTAGGGCGTATAACCGTTCGCGGTTATCCGCCGTTGGCCGTGCCACCGGGGCGTTCGGCGTGACCGGTAAACCCAATCGCGGACGGAGTCCGCTCCTACGTCCGTGTTTCTCTGTAACCGTAGGAGCAGACTCTGTCCGCCCTACGGGTCCTCACATTGTCGAGGAGGGGACCGTCATATGTACTCCACCGAGAACTCCAGCTTCGCCGTGACGCGGCCGCTTACGGTGCCCGTGGTCCCGGCGCGGTAGTAATGGGCGTGGTAGTCGAAGGTCATGACCGAGTCGGCTATCTGCGGGGAGTTGTTTTCGTTGGTCATCAGGTCGATGGTGGCGTAGGTGCCGTTGCGCAGCTGGATTTCGATGTCCGAGTTGCCGTCGCCGCTCTGGTTCCGGAGGTTGCCGGTCGCGGGGTTCACCCCGGTGGAGGCGAACTTGGGGCGGACCCAGGCCGGCGCGCCGCTTTCACCGCAGCCGGTGAGGGTGATGGTGAACGGCGTGTCGCCGGCGAGATCCCCGGCGTTCTGCAGCTTTTCCCAGCCGACCGGCTTCAAGGTCACGGCGCCATGTTCGCCCTGGCCGTTGACGGCTACGGCGCAGGTAGAGGGGGTGATGTATCCGTCGAAGCTTACCGAGCCTGCGGCGGCTTGGGCGTTGCTGGCCAGAAGGGTTCCGGACAGGGCGAAGGCAAAGGCGATTGTTTTCATTTTGGTCCAACTACAAGTGAGGGAGGTCGGGTTTGTGCGCTTGCTCACGACTCACTGGGCGATCTGCACAGATGCGCCGGGAATGCCGTGATGGCCGCCGCGATTCTAGGACAGGGCTTTTGAGGGAAAGGCTCGTTTGCTTGTAGGAATTGCCTTCGGTTTGGCGTAGTCAAGTGTCCCGATGGGGGAGGTGACGCAGCTTCGTGTCTTCCCGCCGACATTCGGCGTCTATCTGCCGCGTTCTCCCTCAATCACCCGATCAACAGGCCCGGCCCGCCGACAGGGCCCGCCAAGGAAGCCCATGACCGACGTCGTCGACCTCTTCGATATCCAGTACCTGTGGAACCTGCTGGCCATGCTCTGGTTTGCCTTCTGCTGGGTCGGCTATGCCCGCTACGCCAGCCACAGGGCCCGCGACACCGCGTGCCTGGCCAGCGTGCTGCACCTCTACCGCAAGGACTGGATGCGCCGCCTGCTGCTGCGCGACAACCGCGTGGCCGATGCCAGCGTGATCGGCAACCTGGAGCGCAACGCCTCGTTCTTCGCCTCCAGCACCCTGATCATCCTGGCCGGCATCCTCACCCTGCTGGGCTCGGCCGAGCGCACCGTGTCGGTGCTGGCCGACCTGCCTTTCGTGGCCTCGCCGACCCGTGGCCTGTCGGAGCTGAAGCTGCTGTGCCTGGCGGTGGTGTTCGTGTATGCCTTCTTCACCTTCAGCTGGTGCATGCGCCAGTACAACTTCGCCGCCGTGCTGGTGGGCTCGGCGCCGATGATCGGCGAGCGCCACGTCGGCGAGCAGGAGCGTAATGCCTTCGCCGAACGCGCCGCGCGGGTGGTGTCCATGGCTGCGCACCAATTCAACCAGGGCCTGCGTTCCTATTACTTCGGCCTGGCCATGCTGGCCTGGTTCATCAACCCGTGGATCTTCATGCTGGTCACCGCCGGGGTGGTCGGGGTGCTGTACCAGCGCGAGTTCCACTCCGACGTGCTCAAGGTGATGGTGTTCACCCCCACGCCCCACGCGGAGCCGGCGAAAGAGCCGGAGTGAAGAAACGACAAGGCCCGCGAATGCGGGCCTTGTGCGTTGTACGGGGAGCGGGCGGTTACTTCTGCTCCTCGTTGGACGGAGCCGGCGCGGTGTCCGGAGCCGGGGTGGTCGGCGCCGGAGCGGCTTCGTTGGCCGGCGGAGTGGTCGGCGGAGTGGTCGGCGCCGGGGTCGCCGGCTGCTCGGTGCTCGGCGTGGCCGGCGGGGCCTTGGGCTCTTCTTTCTTGTCGCAGCCGGCCAGAGTCAGGCCTGCAACCAGCATCAGAGCGAAGGGAAGGGTTTTTTTCATCGTGGAGCCTCCATGTGCGGCGTTCCTGGTGTTAGCCCTTTGAGCTGAGACCTTCCTCAGAAGTTCAACGCAAGTTTGCGCCGGCACTACGATTATTCACTGCAGGGCCCGTTGGCGGCGGAGTATCATGCGCCTTCGAGCATCCCGGGGCCCCGATCCGCATGAGTGAAATGTCCATTCTAGAGCGCGCGCAACGCTTCCTCGCCGTCCTGCGCCATTGCCAGGTGCTGGGCATCGCGGCCCATGCCGCGGACGAAAAGGGTTTGACCCTGCGCCTGCCTTATAGCGAAGCGATCGTTGGCAATCCGGAAACCGGCGTGATCCACGGCGGCGCCATCACCACCCTGATGGACACCACCTGCGGCATCTCCACCATCTGCGTGCTGCCGCAGTTCGAGATCTGCCCGACACTCGACCTGCGCATCGACTACATGCACCCGGCCGAGCCGCACAAGGACATCTTCGGTTTCGCCGAGTGCTACCGGGTGACGCCCACCGTCATCTTCACCCGCGGCATCGCCTACCAGGACGACCCCGAGCAGCCCATCGCCCACGTGGTCGGCACCTTCATGCGCCTGGGCAAGGGCGCCACCGGCGCGCCGGCGGGCGCCAAGGGGGAGGGCGCATGAGCACGCCGGACATCGAGAGCCTGCTGCGCCAGATGCACCAGGACAACGATTTCAGCCCGCTGCTGGACATGATCCCCTACGCCCGGCTGATCGGCATCCGCTGCCTGCGCCTGGGCGAGGAGGTGATCTTCCACCTGCCGGCCAGCCGCGACAACATCGGCAACCCGACGCTGCCGGCGCTGCACGGCGGGGTGATCGCCGGCTTCATGGAACACGCGGCCATGCTGCACCTGCTGATGCTCATGGGCGTGCCGCACCTGCCGAAGATCATCGACTTCTCCGTCGACTACCTGCGCGCCGGGCACTTCCGCGACACCTACGCCCAGTGCCAGGTGTGGCGCCAGGGCCGGCGCGTGGCCAACGTCGCCATCACCGCCTGGCAGAGCACCCGCGCCGAGCCGATCGCCACCGCGCGGGCGCATTTCAAGGTCGACGGCGCCTGAGGCCGGGGGCTCGATGGACACGCTGCTGATCCTCGGCGGGCTGTTGCTGATCCTGGCCGGCTACGCCTGGCTGGTCATGCTGGCGTTCGCGCGCGGCCCGCTGTGGGGCCTGGCCTGCCTGCTGCCGCCGCTGGCGCCGGTGTTCCTGGCGCGGCACTGGGGCTTCGCGCGCAAGGCGCTGTTTCTCGGCGCCCTGGGCTGCATTCCCCTGGTCGTCGGCCTGGCCATGCTCGCCAGCCGCGACAGCGCGCGGCTTGAGGCCATCCTCAGCCTGCAATGGTTGCGCAGCGAGCCGGCGGCGGCGCCGGAGCTGGACATCGCCCTGCGCGGCGAACTCGACGGCCAGGCCTTCGCGCCGCAGCAGGCGGAGCTGATCGACGGCGTGCTCAGCCTGCGCGAGGGCCAGGACTTCTATGCCCACCGCGCGGTGCGCATCCGCCTGGCCGCCCAGCCGCACGGGCCGCTGCGCCTGGACGTGCTGCCGGACGACCGCGGGCCGCGGCCCGTGGTGGAGGTCAGCTGGCTGGCGCCGGGCGCCGACCTGCCCGAGGCCGTGCGCCTGGAGCGCGGCTACAGCCTGCACCTGGACCTGCAGCCCGAGGCGCCCAACCGCCTGCGCGGCGACTTCCACCTGGTGCTGCCGACGGAATACCGCACCACCCTCAGCGGCCGCATCGAGCTGTACACCGACCGCCTGCGCTACCGCGACGGCCAGGTGGACACCCGTTTCGACTCCGCCGACACCCTGGCCTACGTCCTGCGCGACTACCTGCAGCGGCGCTTCCCGGGCCGCCAGCTGGAATTGCCCGAGACGCGCCTGGAGCCCCTGGGCCCGATCATGCAGGTGCCGCTGGACTTCCGCCTGGACGGCGAAGCGCAGCACCTGGACCTGGAGCTCAAGCGCAGCGCCAGTCGTGGCTGGGCGGTGCGCGGCGACCGCTACCCGAAGCTGGCGCCGCGCGCCGAGGCCAGCGCCCCGGTGGCCGAACCCGGGCCCGCTGCGCCGCAGCCCGGCAGCGCGACGCGGCCGCTGAGCCTGGAGCGCCTGCAGGCCGAGCCGCAGCGCTACGTCAACCGCGGCATGCGCGTGACCACCGAACGCGGGCGCGTGGCCGAAGGCGTGTTCACCGGCCTGGACCCGAACGGCCGGGTGGTCATCCGCCACCTGCTCACCGGCGCCGGCCAGGCCAGCTACAGCCTGCGGCCTGCGGAGATCAGCGCCATCGAACTCCTGCCGCAGTGACGTTCGTCGCGGCAAACCCTTGAAAAGCTTCAGGAAGCCCCCATCTCGCTGACATCCGCCGCCCGCTGCGGCTTTTGTCATCCTCGGAGCGAGAACCTATGAGCGTGGAGACGCAGAAAGAGACCCTGGGCTTTCAGACCGAAGTGAAGCAACTGCTTCACCTGATGATCCATTCCCTGTATTCGAACAAGGAAATCTTCCTCCGCGAACTGATTTCCAACGCCTCCGACGCGGCCGACAAGCTGCGTTTCGAGGCCCTGGCCAAGCCCGAGCTGCTCGAAGGCGGCGCCGAGCTGAAGATCCGCGTCAGCTTCGACAAGGACGCCAGGACCGTCACCCTCGAAGACAACGGCATCGGCATGAGCCGCGAGGAAGTGATCGCGCACCTGGGCACCATCGCCAAGTCCGGCACCGCCGACTTCCTGAAGAACCTCTCGGGCGACCAGAAGAAGGATTCGCACCTGATCGGCCAGTTCGGCGTGGGCTTCTACAGCGCCTTCATCGTCGCCGACAAGGTCGACGTCTTCACCCGCCGCGCCGGCGCCCCGGCCAGCGAGGGCGTGCACTGGTCGTCGAAGGGCGAGGGCGAGTTCGAAGTCGCCACCGTCGACAAGCCCGAGCGCGGCACCCGCATCGTCCTGCACCTGAAGGACGGCGAAGACGAGTTCGCCGATGGCTGGCGCCTGCGCAACGTCATCAAGAAATACTCCGACCACATCGCCCTGCCCATCGAGCTGCCGAAAGAACAGCACGGTGAAGAGGCGCCGGCGGAAACCGAGTGGGAAGTGGTCAACCGCGCCAGCGCACTGTGGACCCGTCCACGCACCGAGATCAAGGACGAGGAATACCAGGAGTTCTACAAGCACATCGCGCATGACTTCGAGAACCCGCTGAGCTGGAGCCACAACAAGGTCGAAGGCAAGCTGGAATACACCTCGCTGCTCTACGTGCCCGGCCGGGCGCCGTTCGACCTGTACCACCGCGAGGCCCCGCGCGGCCTGAAGCTGTACGTGCAGCGCGTGTTCATCATGGACCAGGCCGAGCAGTTCCTGCCGCTGTACCTGCGCTTCATCAAGGGCGTGGTGGACTCCAACGACCTGTCGCTGAACGTCTCCCGCGAGATCCTCCAGTCCGGCCCGGTGATCGACTCGATGAAGTCGGCGCTGACCAAGCGCGTGCTGGACATGCTGGAGAAGCTGGCGAGCAACGATCCCGAGGCCTACAAGGGCTTCTGGAAGAACTTCGGCCAGGTCCTCAAGGAAGGCCCGGCGGAAGACTTCGCCAACAAGGAAAAGATCGCGGGCCTGCTGCGCTTCTCCTCCACCAGCGACGAGTCCGGCGAGCAGAGCGTGTCCCTGGCCGACTACCTGGGCCGCCTGAAGGAAGGCCAGGACAAGATCTACTACCTCACCGGCGAGAGCTACGCGCAGGTGAAGAGCAGCCCGCACCTGGAAGTCTTCCGCAAGAAAGGCATCGAAGTGCTGCTGCTCACCGACCGCATCGACGAGTGGCTGATGAGCTACCTGTCGGACTTCGACGGCAAGGCCTTCGTCGACGTCGCCCGCGGCGACCTGGACCTGGGCAGCCTGGATTCCGAAGAGGACAAGAAGGCCCAGGAAGAAGTGGCCAAGGCGAAGGAAGGCCTGGTGGAGCGCCTGAAGGCCGCCCTCGGCGAGGAAGTCGCCGAAGTGCGCGTGTCGCACCGCCTGACCGACTCGCCGGCGATCCTCGCCATCGGCGAGGCCGACCTCGGCCTGCAGATGCGCCAGATTCTCGAGGCCAGCGGGCAGAAGGTGCCGGAGTCGAAGCCGATCTTCGAGTTCAACCCGGCCCACCCGCTGATCGAGAAGCTCGACGCGGAGCCGGACGAGGACCGCTTCGGCGAACTGGCGCACATCCTCTTCGACCAGGCCGCCCTGGCCGCCGGCGACAGCCTCAAGGACCCGGCCGCCTACGTGCGTCGCCTGAACAAGCTGCTGGTGGAACTTTCCGCCTGAGCCGGTAACCTCACACAAAGCCCGCCTACGCGGGCTTTGTGCTTTTCCTACTCCCACTGAAGGAAGTCACCCCATGAGCCAGATCAGCGTCCAACCCGTCGCTTATGAAGTCGACGGCGTGTCCTTCGAAGGTCAACTGGTCTTCGACGCCTCCAGCACCGTGCAGCGCCCCGGCCTGCTGATGGCGCCGAACTGGATGGGCGTCAGCCAGGGCGCCCTGGACATCGCCCGCCAGGTCGCCGGCCACGGCTACGTGGTGCTGGTGGCCGACCTCTACGGCAAGGACGTGCGCCCCGACGGCCCGGAGCAGGCCGGCGCCGCCATGATGCCGCTGAAGAACGATCGCGCCGCGCTGCGCCGCCGCATGCAGGGAGCCTTCAAGGCACTCCAGGCCCAGGCCGGCAAGGCGCCGATCGATGGTGCCAAGCTGGCTGCCTTCGGCTTCTGCTTTGGCGGCTGCTGTGCCCTGGACCTGGCCCGCGACGGCGCGCCGCTGGCCGCGGCGGTGTCCTTCCACGGTACCCTGGATTCGCCGAATCCGGCGGATGCGAAGAACATCAAGGGCTCGGTGCTGGTCCTCGACGGCGCCATCGACCCGCTGGTGCCGCGCGAGCAACTGCTCGATTTCGCCAAGGAAATGAACGACGCCGGCGTGGACTGGGCGTTGACCAGCTATGGTGGCGCCGCGCATTCCTTCACCGATCCGCAGGCCCAGATTCCGGGCAAGATGCAATACGACGCCAAGGTGGCCCGCCGGGCGTTCCAGGCGATGTATGACCTGCTGGATGAGAAGTTTGGCGAGTAGGGCTGTTTCGTTCGGCCATGCAAAAGTCCGGCACACCGGGGCGTCCGGTGCGGCCGCTGAATCCAATCGCGGACAAAGTCCGCTCCTACGCCCGTGCTTCCCTGGAACCGTAGGAGCGGACTCCGTCCGCGATTCGGCGGATAAAGCCGTAGGCGTTATGCGCCCTACGCAGAAACACCTATTCGTGGCGCCGGGGCGTCCGGTGTGGCCGGTGAATCCAATCGCGGACAAGGTCCGCTCCTGCGCCCGTGCTTCCCTGGAACTGTAGGAGCAACTGTCTGCGCCGAGGCGTTCTTCGTAAGATGGGTTGAGCTTGCGAAACCCATGCGGTTGCGGTGATGGGTATCGCTTCGCTCAACCCATCCTACGGGCTTTCCTGGAACTGTAGGAGCGGACTCCGTCCGCGATTGCCTCCTCACCTTGCCCCAGCCTCATCCGCCCGATACCCCCGCGCACCGAACCAGCAGATATACAGGTAGCACACCAGCGGAATGGCGAAGGAATGCAGCAGGCCGATATGGTCGGCGAAGAACCCCTGCACCAGCGGCACCAGGGCGCCGCCGACGATGGCCATGCACAGCAGGCCCGAGCCCTTGCTGGTCAGGTTGCCCAGGCCTTCCAGGGCCAGGGAGAAGATGGTCGGGAACATGATCGAGTTGAACAGGCCGATCAGGATCAGCGCCCACATCGCCACGTGGCCGCCCACGCCGATGGCCACCGCCAGCAGCACGGCGTTGGTCACCGCGTTGAAGGCCAGGATGCGGTTGGGGCGGATGCTGCGCATCAGCACGCTGCCGATGAATCGGCCGATCATGGCGCCGCCCCAGTACAGCGAGAGGAACTTGCTGGCCTGCTCGCCGGGCAGGCCGGCGATGTCCGGTTGGCCCATCAGGCTGACCAGGTAGCTGCCGATGGCCACCTCGGCGCCGACGTAGCAGAAGATGCCGACCACCCCGTACACCAGGTGCCGGTGGGCGAGCAGCGACTGCCGGCCGGCGGCCGCGCCGTCGCTGGGTTCGCCGTGGCTGATGCGCGGCAGGCGGAACAGGCCGATCAGCACGGCGATGGCGAACAGCAGGGCGGCCAGCACCAGGTAGGGCATCTTCACCGAGTCGGCCTCGGCGGCGGCGCTGCCCAGTTCGCTGGCCGCGCCCGCGCCGATGGCGAGGATGGTCACCGAGCCTACCAGCGGGCCGACGGTGGTGCCCAGGGAGTTGAAGGCCTGGGTCATGTTCAGCCGGCTGGCCGCCGACTGCGGGCTGCCGAGCACGTTGACGTAGGGGTTGGCCGCCACCTGCAGCAGGGTGATGCCCGAGGCCAGGATGAACAGCGCGGCGAGGAACGCCGGGTAGGATTGCGCGCCGGCCGCAGGCAGGAACAACAGGCATCCGACTCCAGCGGTGACCAGGCCGACGATGATCCCGCGCTTGTAGCCCAGGCGCTCCACCAGCCGCCCGGCCGGGAAGGACATGACGAAGTAGGCGGTGAAGAAGCTGAACTGCACCAGCGACGCCTGCACGTAGTTGAGGGTGAACACCGCCTTCAGGTGCGGCACCAGGATGTCGTTCAGCGAGGTGATCAGGCCCCACATGAAGAACAGCACGGTGAGCACCGTGAGTGCGCCGGCGTGACGATTCTGCTCTGGCATGGCAGCTCCAGGACGTGGAAGGAAAGGGGAGGGCCGCGCCTCAGCGCGGCAGCTCGATGCGCTCGCGCTCGCCGGGGACCGTCGGCCAGTCGCCGGCGGCCCAGCGCCGGCGGGCCTCGTCGATCAGCGCGGGGTCGCTGGCGACGAAGTTCCAGTTCATTCGCCGCGCGCCGTCCAGCGGCTCGCCGCCGATCAGCACCGCGCGGCAGTCGGCGCAGGCGCTCAGCACCGGGCTTGCGCCCTCGGGCAGGACCAGCAACTGGCGCAGCGGCGCGGGATCGTCGTCGAGCAGGGCCTCGCCTTCCAATAGATAGAGCGCCCTTTGCGGATGTTCAGGCGGCAGCGTCAGGGTGCTGCCGGCAACCATCTCGATATCGGCATACAAGGTCGGCGACAGCACCGGCACCGGCGAGACCAGGCAGAAGCCGTTGCCGGCGATCAGGCGGATGCGAACGCCCAGGCTCTCGCTCTGCGGCAGGCTGGCCAGCGGGTGGTGGCTGTAGCTCGGCTCGCGGTCTTCCTCGGCCTGGGGCAGGGCCAGCCAGACCTGCAGGCCGTGCAGGCGCGAACCGCTTTCGCGCAGCGCCCGCGGGGTGCGCTCGACGTGGGCGACGCCGCGCCCGGCGGTCATCCAGCTGACGTCGCCGGGCAGCACCAACTGGTCCGAACCCAGGCTGTCCTTGTGCTGCACCTGGCCTTCGAACAGGTAGGTGAGGGTGGACAGGCCGATGTGCGGGTGCTGGTTGATGTTCATGCCCTGGCCCGGCGCGAAGTCGGTGGCCAGCATGTGGTCGAAGAACACGAAGGGGCCGATGCTGCGGAATTGCGCGGAAGGCAGGGCGCGCAGGATGGGCATGCCCTCCACGTCGTCGGCGTGGGGGCGGATGGCGAAGGGGGCGGCGGTCATGGCGAGGCTTCCGGAAGGCTATGGCCAATAGGATAGCCGCTCGCCGCCGCAGCGCTGAGCCCGGGCGCGGGCCGGCTCGTTTCCTTCGCCGGCTGCCTGCCGCCGCCGGGCCGACGGTCAGATTTGTGAGTCGCAGTGGCGCGACCTGTCATTGCGGAGCCTTCGCTGCCTGAAGTCCAATCCGTCTGGATCGCGCTTTCGTGCGATGGGCGTTCATGCTTTCGGGTTGGCAAGTGGGGAAACAGTTTGTTACCTTGCTTGTACTATCGTGCCAGATTCCGCGTGCAGGGGATTCGCCAGAGGAGCCAGCCGGCGCCGGCAAGCGCCATCCGAGGAGTTGTACTGCTGGGCCGCCAGACCGGCCAGCAGCCGAGAAACGAATAAGAACAGCGCCGGACGCAATGCCCGGGGCGATAAATCTTGGCCGTCATGGAGGTAATGCTTCGATGAACCGTCGTACGTGCATCGAAAGGGGTTGGGGCAACCCGTCGTTCTGGGCGCCCAGGCGCGCCGGCGCGCTCATGGGGCTGCTGCCGTTGCTGGTGGCGGGCAGTGTCCAGGCCGTCGAGTTCAGCTTCGCCGACAACCAGGTCACCGGCTCGCTGGACAGTACCCTGTCGTACGGCGCCATGTGGCGCGTGCAGGGCCGTGGCACCGAGAACATAGACGACATCAACACCGACGACGGCAACCGCAACTTCGACAAGGGCCTGGTCTCCCAGGTGTTCAAGCTCACCTCGGACCTCTCGGCCAAGTACCAGAACTACGGCCTGTTCATGCGTGGCACCGCCTACTACGACACGCAGATCATGGACAAGCGCAACGACTACCTGAGCACCACCGACGGCGTCGAGCGCCCCAGCCAGTCCTACCCCGACGACGACCGCTTCACCCAGGACACCCGCCACATCGCCGGGCGCAAGGCCGAGCTGCTCGACGCCTACCTCTCCGGCGACTGGGACATCGCCGAGCACCCGGTCACCGGCCGCGTCGGCCGCCAGGTGCTGAACTGGGGCGAGAGCACCTTCTACCGCGGCGGCATCAACACCATCAACCCGGTGGACGCCTCGCGCTTCCACCTGCCGGGTTCGGAGCTCAAGGAAGTGCTGGTGCCGGTGGAGGCGCTGAGCTTCAACCTTGGGCTGACCGACAACCTGTCGATGGAAAGCTACTACCAGTGGAAGTGGAAGGAGACGCGCCTGGACCCGGTGGGCACCTATTTCGCCGACACCGACCTGTTCGCCGACGGCGGCGACGTCGCCTACACCACCGAAGACAGCCCGGAGTTCAAGCAGCTGCTGGCCGGCTACCCGCTGGTGGCCGGGCTCGGCCTGCTGGGCAACGGCCCGGCCGGCCCGAACGCCTACCTCAACCCCAACACCGGCACCTTCAAAGTGGCCAGCATCGGCAAGGACCTCGACGCCCGCGACAGCGGCCAGTACGGCGTGGCCTTCCGCTACATCGCCGAGCAGCTCAACTCCACCGAGTTCGGCCTGTACTTCGTCAACTACCACGCCAAGGAACCCCAGGTGGCGGTGGACCTGCGCAGCTATCAGGGCGCCGACATCGCCGCCCTCAACGGCGTGCTCGGCCCGCTGGGCCTGGGCGAGGCGGTGCCCGGCCTGGCCACCCTGGACCTGGCCAGCAACGCCCAGGCGCGCCGCGACTACGTCGAAGACATCCGCATGTACGGCTTCAGCTTCAACACCACCCTGGGCGACGCCTCGGTGGCCGGCGAGCTGGCCTACCGGCCGAACATGCCGATCAGCATCGCGGCCACCAACGACCTGCTCGGCGACCTGCTGACCCAGGGCGTGCTCGGCCTGACCAACCTCTACGACGCCAACACCCCGGCCGACCAGGCCTGCGCGGCGGTGTCCGGCAAGCAGTTGTGCCGCGGCTCGCTGTTCCAGAACTACGAGCGCGCCGAGACCTACAACGCCTCGCTGACCGGCATCTACAACTTCGGCCCGCACATGACCTTCGACTCGGTGGTGGGCGTGGCCGAGCTGGCCGGCGAGTTCATCCGCGGCAGCAGCCTGGAGTACACCGCCTGGGACGGCAGCAAGCGCCGCTTCGTCGGCGCCCAGGACAAGTCCTATGTCGGCGGCTCCGACGACGGCGACCAGATCAGCCGCGACAGCTACGGCTACACCCTGCTGCTCAGCGGCACCTGGAACGACGTGTTCGCCGGCGTGAAGCTCAGTCCCTACGTGGTCTACCAGGACGACTTCAAGGGCAACTCCGACCGCACCGGCAACTTCATCGAAGGGCGCAAGGCCTACACCCTGGGCGCCGACGCCACCTACCTGAACACTTTCCAGGTGGGCATGCAGTACACCAACTACTACGGCGCCGGGGTGAACAACTCCATGCGTGACCGGGACAACGTCTCGATCAGCGCCAAGTACTCGTTCTGATCAGCCAGGTGATGGAGACTCGCATGATCGCCAAGAAACCCATGATCGCGCTGCTGGCCCTGGCGGCCCTGGTGGCGACCGACGCCCGCGCGGCGGTGAGCGCCGACCAGGCCGCACAGCTCAAGAGCAGCCTGACGCCGCTGGGCGCCGAGAAGGCCGGCAACGCCGCCGGCAGCATCCCCGCCTGGAGCGGCGGCCTGACCCAGGCGCCGGCCGGCTACAAGGGCCCGGGCAGCCACCACGTCGACCCCTTCGCCGGCGACAAGCCGCAATTCACCATCACCAGGGCCAACCTGGAGCAGTACAAGGCGAACCTGACCCCCGGCCAGATCGCCCTGTTCAACACCTACCCGGACAGCTTCCAGATGCCGGTGTACCCCACCCGCCGTTCCGGTTCAGCGCCGCAGTGGGTGTACGACAACACCTTCCGCAACGCCACCAGCGGCAAGCTGGTGGAAGGCGGCAACGGCTTCGCCGACGCCTACGGCGGCATTCCCTTCCCGATCCCGCAGAGCGGCCTGGAAGCGCTGTGGAACCACATCGCCCGCTACCGCGGCAGCTACATCGAGCGGCGCTCGGCGCAGACCGGCGTGCAGCGCAACGGCGCCTACTCCCTGGTCACCAGCCAGGACGCCGCGCTGTTCCGCTTCTACGACCCGAAAGGCAGCTTCGATCAGTTGGGTAACACCCTGTTCTACTACATGACCTTCACCACCGCCCCGGCGCGCCTGGCAGGCGAGGGCGCGCTGGTGCAGGAAACCCTCGACCAGGTCAAGGAACCGCGCCAGGCCTGGGGCTACAGCCCCGGCCAGCGCCGCGTGCGGCGCGCGCCGACGCTGGCCTACGACACCCCGATCGAAGACTCCGACGGCCTGCGCACCGCCGACGACACCGACATGTACAACGGCGCCCCGGACCGCTACAACTGGACCCTGGTGGGCAAGAAGGAAATCTACATCCCCTACAACAACTACCTGGTCACCAGCCCCGAGGTGAAATACAAGGACCTGCTCACCCCCGGCCACATCAACCCGAAATACACCCGCTACGAACTGCACCGGGTGTGGGTGGTGGAAGGCAAGCTCAAGCCCGGCGCGCGGCACATCTACAGCAAGCGCACCCTGTACCTGGACGAGGACAGCTGGGGCGCGGCGGTGGTCGACCAGTACGATGGCCGTGGCGAGCTGTGGCGGGTATCGATGGCCTACCTGAAGAACTTCTACGAACAGCCCATGGTCTGGACCGCGCTGGACACCTTCCACGACCTGCAGTCGCGGCGCTACAGCGTGCAGTGGCTGGACAACGAGGAGCCGGGCACCGCCGACTTCAGCAAGCCGGCGCCGGACGTGGCGGAGTTCAGCCCGGCGGCTTTGCGGAGGAAGGCCTCCCGTTAGGACGCGCTTTTTGTAGGAGCGAGCTTGCTCGCGAATGGAGTCTCCGGGGTCTGCTGTGCTTTGGATTGACTCCGCTCCCTCTCCCTAACCCTCTCCCTGAAGGGAGAGGGGACCGTTCGGCGCGCTCGGATGTTTCGGCGTTAGCCGGCTTGTACCGAGTGCCCGGAACACCAAATCTTCTCTCGGCACGGACAAGCCCCCTCTCCCTTCAGGGCGGGGCGCGCAGCCGAGGGCTGGGGAGAGGGTGCTCTCGCATCGCACAGAAGCCCCAGACAAACGTAGGGCGAATAACCGTTCGCGGTTATCCGCCGCCTGACCGTGGCCCCACAACGCTCCGGGTTCGGCCAGGAAGCACCGCCCGGCCTCACTCCGACACCAACCACGAAGCCAGCCACGAGACAGCTGTAACGGCGTACAACCGCGAACTGTTGTACGCCCTACGACTCCCACCCCCCACCCAGCGCCTTGTACAGCAGCGCCAGGTTCACCCCCACCGCCTCGCTACTGCGCACCTGGCGCTCCTCACTGGCCAGCAACTCACGCTGCGCACTCAGCACATTGAGGAAATCCACGGCCCCCGCCTTGTACTGCTCTCGGGCATTGGCCAAGGCCGTGCGGCCGTGCTCCACCGCTTCATCCAGGGCCGCCAGCTCGCGCTGGTCGGCGGCGTAGTCGTTCAGCGCATCGTCCACCTCGCGCCAGGCATTGAGCACCGTGCGCCGGTAGGCGATGGCCGCTTCCTTCTGCTGCGCCTCGCGCAGGGCCAGGGTGCCCTTCAGCCGGCCGCCTTCGAAGATCGGCAGGTGCAGGCTGGGGCCGATGCCGAAGGTGCGGCTGTTCCAGTCACCGAAGTTGGCCAGTTGCAGGGCCTGGAAGCCGAAGTCGCCGTTGAGGCTGATGCGCGGGTAGAAGTCCGCCTGGGCCACGCCGATGCTGGCGGTGGCCGCGTGCAGCAGGGCCTCGGCCTGGCGGATGTCCGGGCGGCGCCGGGCCAGTTCCGCGGGCAGGCCCACCGGCACCGCCTGGGGCGCGCGCGGGATGGGCGCGGTCTGGGCCAGCTCGGCGGTCAGCGCGCCGGGTTGTTCGCCGAGGAGGAAGGCCAGGGCGTTGAGCAGGCGCGCCTGGCGTTTCTGGCTGCCGGGCAGTTGCGACTCGATCACCGCCACCTGGGCCTTGGCCTCGGCGACGTCCAGTTCGGTGGCCACGCCCTCGGCGCGGCGCAGCTGGGTCAGCTGCAGGCTGTGCCGGGCGATGTCCAGATTGCCGCGCAGGATCGCCTCGCGGCCCTGTTCGCCGCGCAGTTGCACATAGTCGCGGGCGCTTTCGGCCAGCACCGCCACCAGCACGTCATGGCGGCTCGCCTCGCTGGCCTGCACCTGCGCGTCGGCGGCCTCCAGCTCGCGGCGCACGCGGCCCCACAGGTCCAGCTCCCAGCTCAGGGTGAAGCCGGCGTCGAGCTGGTTGAAGTTGTGCCGGCCAGCCTCGCCGGACGGATCGGACAGGCCCACCTCGCTGTTGCGCTGGCGCGCATAGCCGGCGTTGCCATCCACCTGCGGCACGGCGTCGGCGCCCAGCGCCCGGCGGATCGCCCGGCTCTGCTCCAGGCGCGCGGCGGCGGCTTGCAGGTCGAGGTTGCCGGCGGCCACGCGGGCCTGCAGGCGGTCCAGCTGCGGGTCGTTGAACAGCTTCCACCACTGGCTTTCCACGGCGCCGCCGGCGGGGCGGCTGGCGACGTCGTCGCCCTTGGTGTTCCAGGCGGCCGGCGCCTGGGCGTCGGGTCGGCGGAAGTCCGGGCCGAGGCTGCAGGCGCCCAGGGCCAGGCAGGCGAGCAGGAGCGGGGCGTGCTTCATTGCGCAGCCACCTGCTCGCCGCCGGCGGAGGCGGTGTCGATGCTGGCCACCACCGACATGCCTACGCGCAGGCGGGCCAGCAGCGCCTGGTTCGGTTCCAGGACGATCTTCACCGGGATGCGCTGCACCACCTTGGTGAAGTTGCCGGTGGCGTTGTCCGGGGCGATGGGCGCGAAGCTCAGGCCGGTGGCCGGGGCGATGCTGTCGACGTGGCCGCGCAGCACCTGGCCGGGGAAGGTGTCCACGCGCACTTCGACCGCCTGGCCGGGATGCACTTCGGTGAGCTGGGTTTCCTGGAAGTTGCCGACCACGTAGGCCTGCTGCAGCGGCACCACCGCCAGCAGCGGGCTGCCCGGGGTGACGTAGGCGCCGACGCGCACGCCGCGGCGGCCGACCATGCCGTCGAAGGGCGCGCGGATCTCGCAGTAGGACAGGTTCAGCTGCGCCTGCTGCAACTGCGCCTCGTCGCGCTGCACCGCGCTCTGCGCCTCGGCCTGCTGGGCCAGCAGCACGTCCAGCTGCTTGCGCGCGGCCAGGTTGGCGGCGCGCGCCTTGTCCAGCGCGGCCTGGGCGTTGTCCAGGCGCGAGCGCGCCTGCTGGGCGTTCTGCAGGGTGCCGGCGCCCTGGCTGGCGAGGTGCTGGTAGCGCTGCAGTTCCTGCTGGGCGAAGCGCTGGGTGGCCTGGTCGGCCGCGACCTGGGCGGCGCTCTGGGCGATCACCGCCTGTTGGCGCTCCAGGTCGGCGCCGACGTGGCGCAGGCGCGCCCGCGCCGAGAGCAGCTCGGCCCCGGCGGCGGCCAGCGCGGCCTGGTAGTCCCGTGGATCGATGCGCGCCAGCACCTGGCCGGCCTTCACCGACTGGTTGTCTTCGACCAATACGCCGTCGACGATGCCGGCGACCTTGGGCGCCACCAGGGTGAAGTCGGCGTGCACGTAGGCATCGTCGGTGCTCTGTTCGCGCTCCGGGCCGAGCAGGCGCAGCAGCAGCCAGGCCAGGGCGGCGAGCAGCAGCAGCGTGGCCATTGTCAGGCTCGCGCGGCGGGAAGTGAGGAATGTCTTGGACATGATGGCTTTCCGGATTTCAGTGAGCGGGGGCGACCGGGCGCGGCGGGTAGACCCGCAGCGGCATGACGGCGATCAGCGGGAGCAGGGCGGCGGCCAGCCAGGCCATGCACCACAGGGTGTCGGCGGCGGCCAGCACCGAGGCCTGGCCGTGGACCTGCCCGGCCAGGCGCGGCAGGCTGCCGTCGAGCTGGTCCAGGCGCAGCGCCAGGGCCTGGGGCGCGGCGCCCAGGTGGTCGACCAGGCGGTTGGAGTGGTAGTGCTCGCGCCAGGTCATGAGGATGCCCACCACGCTGCTGCCGACCACCGCGGCGAAGGCCCGCACGCTGTTGAACCAGGCCGAGGCGAAGGGCCCTTCGACGGGCGCCACCACGCTGGTGGAGGACATCAGCAGCGGCACCACCGCCATCGGCTGGCCGATGATCTGCAGGCTGAGCAGCAGGTAGAAGTTGTCCCGCGTCCAGTCGCCGGTCAGTTGGCTCATGCCGTAGGCGGAGAGCCCGCACAGGGCGATGCCGATGGCCAGCACCCAGCGGCAGTCGACGCGCGGGATGTTGCACAGCGCGGCCACCAGCGGCAGCGTCAGCAGTTGCGGCAGGGCCACCAGCAGGGCCATGGGCGCGCTCTGCAGCGGGCGGTAGCCGTGGGCGGCGGCCAGGTACGAGGCCGGCACGCCGGCGCAGGCGCCGAGTACCACCAGCACGCCGGCCAGGGTCAGCAGCGAGTGGCTGAGGTTGCGCCGCTTGAGCAGGTCCAGGCGGAAGAACGGCAGCGGGTGCGTCCATTCGTTGAGGAAGAAGGCCGCCAGCAGCGCCGCGCCGCCTACCACCAGCAGGGTGGCCAGGTCGGACTCGAACCAGTCCAGGCGCTCGCCCTGCAGCAGGCCCAGCACCAGCATGAGGATGCCTGGCAGCCCGAGGGCCACGCCGAGCCAGTCGAACTGGCGGAAACGCTCCAGGCGCAGCGGGTCCTGGGGAATGCCCCAGGCCACTGCGGCCATGGCCAGCGCGCACAAGGGAGTGACCTGCCAGAACACCCACTGCCAGCCGACGTACTCGGTCCACAGCGCCGCCAGGGGCATGCCCAGGTTGGGCGCGAAGGTGGCGGTCAGGGCGTAGGCGCCCAGGCCGTAGAGCTTGATGCCCGGCGGCAGGAAGCGCAGCGCCACGGTCATCAGCATCGGCGGCATGCAGCCGCCGGCCAGGCCTTGCAGGGCGCGCAGCAGGTACAGCGTGTGCACGTTGGGGGCGAAGGGGCAGAGCAGCGCCAGCAGGGCGAAGGCAGCGATGGCGGCGAGGGTGAAGCGGCGCAGCGAGAAGGTTACCGAGAACCAGGGCGCGAAGGCCATGCCGGCGACCTGGAAGGCGGCGTACAGGGCCAGCAGCCAGGTGCCTTCGTCATGGCCGATGGCCAGCGCGCCACGCACGTCGTTCATCGCAAGGTCGGTGACCTTGTCGTTGAGTCCGGCGCTGAGCGAGGCGAGCAGCACGCCGAGCATGCCCACCAGGATGCGCGGGCCGAAGGGCTGGGCGGCGGGCCTGGCCGGCTGCGCGGCGGCCGGGGTGGCGAGCAGGGTGAGCGCGGCGGTCATGGCCGGGCCTCGTGGCGGAGGCCGGCCATCGCGCTATGGTCGGGGCAAGGCATGGCGTCGGGACTCTAGGGGTTTTGAGCAGAGTCTAGGGAGCGCCAATCAGTGTGAAAATTGAAATGATTAGAACTAATCAGTGCGTCTGGTGCACTGGTTGGGGATCAGCTCAGCAACCCCGAACTCTCGCGCAGCTCGATGCATACCCGCTTCACCGTCTGCCGCAGCCAGCTGTGCGCCGGGTCGTTGTCGAAGCGCGGGTGCCAGGCCTGGATGATCACCACGGATTTCAGCGGCAGCGGGATGTCGAACTGGCGCAAGGACAGCCCGAGGCGGTCGAGGCGCCACAGCGAGTGCTCGGCGATCGGCAGCAGCAGGTCGGATTCCAGCAGGGCGAAGATCGAGGAATGGAAGGTCGGCGCGATCAGCCGGATGTTGCGCTTGAGGCCCAGGTTCGCCAGTTCCTCGTCGATCGGCCCGAGGGGCCGGCCGCGGCGCGAGACGCTGATCTGCGGATAGGCGGCGAAGCGTTCCGGGGTGATCTCGCCGTTGAAGATCGGATGGTCGCGGCGGGCCAGGCCGACGAAGTTGGTGGTGAACAGCGTCTGGGTGCGGATTTCCGGCTCCAGGCTGGAGGTGGCGCCGATGTACAGGTCGATGCGGTTCTGCCGCAGGGCCTCGTCGTCGAAATCGGCCTCGGGGGCCATGCGCAGGCTGCAGTGCGGCGCCTCGTCGCGCATCACCGCCAGCATGCGCGAGGCGAAGCCGCCCACCAGCACGTTGTTGGAGCGCAGCACGAAGCAGCGTTCCAGGCGGTCCATCTGCAGGTTTTCCTTGGCGTTGAACAGGCGCATGGCGTGTTCCACCAGCTCGCTGACCTCCTCGCGCAACTGCAGCGCCCGCGGCGTGGGCACCAGGTTGCGCCCGGCGCGGACCATGATGGGGTCGCCCACCGCCTCGCGGATGCGCCCCAGGGTGCGGCTCATGGCCGGCGGGCTCAGGTGCAGGCGGCGCGCGGCGCCGACCACGCTGCCTTCTTCCAGCAGCACGTTGAGGGCGACCAGCAGGTTGAGGTCGGGCAGGGCCATGGTGCCTCCGGGAACGTTGGTTCGCAGGGATGCTCGGCGATACGTGCGTGTGGTGCAACTCTGGCGTGCAGCCAGGGTGCCTTTACGCATTCCGCGCGAGCCCGAAGAATGATCGGCGTTCACCGTTTTATTAAGGAAGCCCCATGTTCGAACGCATCCTGGTCGCCATCGACGGCACCCCGCAGGCCCAGCGCATCATCGCCACTGCCGCGCAACTGGCCGGGGCCGGTACGTCGCACCTGGAGGTGGTCTGCGTGGTCGACCGCGCCTTCGCCATGCCGCAGCCGGACGTGCTCGACTACCCGCCGGCCGAACACGAGCAGCACGAGGCCCAGGCCCTGGTGGACGCCGCGCTGGCGCAACTGCCGGCGGGGCGCGCCACGGGGCGGGTGCTGGCCGGCGACCCGGCGCGGGCGATCCTGCGCGAGGCCGAGCGCCTGGGCTGCGACCTGATCGTCATCGGCCATCGCCACCTGGGGCGTATCGAGCGGTTGCTGGATCCCTCGGTGGGGCAGCGGGTGATCGAGCGGGCGCCTTGTCCGGTGCTGGTGGAGGTGCGGGGGTAGAGCGGGGCCGCTTTTGTAGGAGCGGACTCCGTCCGCGATGGACCGGGTGCAGGCGCGGATCGCGGATGAATCCGCTCCTACGCCCTCCGGCAAACACAAGACCCGTAGGATGGCGTTGAGCGAAGCGATACCCATCGCCACGGCCGCATGGGTTTCGCCAAGGCTCAACCCATCCTACGAAAAGCCATGCTCGCGAATGGAGTTTCCCTTGGGCTTTGCTGTGAGGACTCTCTCGCATCGCACGAAGCCCTCGGCCAGCGTAGGGCGAATAACCGTTCGCGGTTATCCGCCGCCTGGCCTTTCTCATCGCTGAATGCGTGGCTGGGCCGGGGGCTTCGTGCTCGACGCCGAGTGGCCTGGGAGCAAGGCCAAACGGCGGATAACGCCGTAGGCGTTATGCGCCCTATGGTTCGACCCCGTCCCCCCGGGAAATGAAAAGCGGCCACCCCGGCCGGCGGTCCTGAGCAAGGGCCCGGCCGGTGTGACCGTAAGCGTCAGCCGCGCTGGTGCACCGAGCGGCCGTGGGCGAAGGTTTCGCGGACCGTGCGGTCGTCGCCGAGGATGATCAGGGCGAAGAGCCTTTCCTCCAGGCTCTTCGCCTGCCGCAGGCGGTAGTCCAGCAGCGGGGTGGCCTTGTAGTCCAGCACCACGAAGTCCGCCTCGTTGCCCTGGGCGAAGCTGCCCACCTTGTCCTGCAGCTCCAGCGCGCGGGCGCCGCCGAGGGTGGCGAGGTACAGCGACTTGAATGGGTCGAGCTTGATGCCCTGCAGCTGCATCACCTTGTAGGCCTCGTTCAGCGACTGCAGCTGGGAGAAGCTGGTGCCGGCGCCAACGTCGGTGCCCAGGCCGACCTTGACCTTGTGCTTCTCAAGCTTCGCCAGGTCGAACAGGCCGCTGCCGAGGAACAGGTTCGAGGTGGGGCAGAAGGCCACCGCCGAGCCGGTCTCGGCCAGGCGCTGGCATTCGCCGTCGCACAGGTGCACGCCGTGGGCGAACACCGAGCGCGCGCCGAGCAGGCCGTGGTGGTCGTAGACGTCCAGGTAGCCGCTGCGCTCGGGGAAGAGTTCCTTGACCCACTCGATTTCCTTGCGGTTCTCCGACAGGTGGGTGTGCAGGTACACGCCCGGGTGCTCCTTGAGCAGGCGGCCGGCGGCGTCCAGCTGTTCGGGGGTGCTTGTGGGGGCGAAGCGCGGGGTCACCGCGTAGAGCAGGCGGCCCTTGCCGTGCCAGCGCTCGATCAGCGCCTTGCTGTCGCGGTAGCTGCTTTCGGCGGTGTCGGTCAGGTAGTCCGGGGCGTTGCGGTCCATCATCACCTTGCCGGCGATCAGCCGCAGGTCGAGCTTCTCGGCGGCGCCGAACAGCGCGTCCACCGACTGCGGGTGCACGCTGCCGAACACCAGGGCGGTGGTGGTGCCGTTGCGCAGCAGCTCCTTGAGGAAGATGCCGGCGACGTCGGCGGCGTGGGCCGGGTCGGCGAACTGCTTCTCGGTGGGGAAAGTGTAGGTGTTCAGCCAGTCCAGCAGCTGTTCGCCGTAGGAGGCGATCATGCCGGTCTGCGGGTAGTGGATGTGGGTGTCGATGAAGCCGGGGGTGATCAGCGCGTCGCGGTATTCCACCACTTCCACGCCGCCCAGTTGCGGCAGCAGCTCGGCGGCATGGCCGAGGCGGGCGACCTTGCCGTCTTCCACCAGCAGGATGCCGTCTTCGAAGTACTGGTAGGACTTGTCGACGCCCACTTCGGCGGGGTCGGCGACGCTGTGCAGGATGCTGGCGCGGTAGGCTTTGCTGGTCATGTCGTTCTCTCGATCCTGGGAACGATGGGTATCGCTTCGCTCAACCCATCCTACGAATGTCTGTTGGTTGCCTCAGGTACCGCTCTCGGCGGTACGGGCCCGGCGGCTGCTGGGCAGGAGCTTGGCCACCGAGTGTTCGCCGCTGGCCTTTTCCTGGCCGAAGGCGGCGTTGTAGGTGGCTATCACTTCGCCGGCGATGGACACGGCGATCTCCACCGGCAGCTTGCCCTTCACCTCGGCGATGCCCATGGGGCAGCGCATGCGCTGCACGGTCTCGCTGGCGAAGCCGCGGTCGCGCAGGCGGTGTTCGAACTTGGCGCGCTTGGTGTCCGAGCCGATCAGGCCGAAGTAGCCGAAGTCGTCGCGCTTGAGTATCGCCGCGGTCAGCTCCAGGTCCAGGGCGTGGTTGTGGGTCATGACGATGTAGTAGCCGCCCGCCGGCATATTCTCGACCTCGTCGAGCACTTCGTCATTCAGCACTTTCTCGACGCCGGCCGGGATGCTTTCCGGGAACTCGGCCTCCCGCGAGTCGATCCAGCGCACCTTGCACGGCAGGCTGGCCAGCAGCGGCACCAGCGCGCGGCCGACGTGGCCGGCGCCGAACACGGCGATGTGCGCCTGGGGCTGGCCCATCGGCTCGAACAGCAGCACGGTGGCGCCGCCGCAGCACTGGCCGAGGCTGGCGCCCAGGCTGAAGCGCTCCAGGCGCGGCTGCTGGGTGCGCTGCTGGAGCATCTCGCGGGCGATCTGCAGGGCCTTGAACTCCAGGTGGCCGCCGCCGATGGTGTCGAACAGCCTGTCGGCGCTGACCACCATCTTCGAGCCGGCGTTGCGCGGCGTGGAGCCAAGCTCCTCGATGATGGTCACCAGCACGGCGGCTTCGCCGCGTTGCTGCAGGTCGGCGAGGGCGCTGATCCAGTTCATGACGTCTACCTCGGTAGATGGCTCTTCGTAGGAGCGAGCTTGCTCGCGAAGGGTGGTTGGGTTGTTCGCGAGCAAGCTCGCTCCTACAGGGTTACGCTGGTTCGGCTTGGGTTTGGGTGGTCTCGGCCTGCGCAGCTTTCAGCCTGCGCATCTGCTCCACCCCCCAGAGCACCCGCTCCGGCGTTGCCGGCGCGTCGATCTGCGGCTGCACGCGGTAGTCGGCCAGGCTCGCCACCGCGTCCTTGATGGCGCAGAACACCGAGATGCCGAGCATGAACGGCGGCTCGCCGACGGCCTTGGAGTGGAACACCGTCTGCTCCGGGTTCTTGCGGTTCTCCACCAGCTTCACCCGCAGGTCCATTGGCATGTCGGCGATGGCCGGAATCTTGTAGCTGGCCGGGCCGTTGGTCATCAGCTTGCCCTTGGCGTTCCACACCAGCTCTTCCATGGTCAGCCAGCCCATGCCCTGGACGAAGCCGCCCTCCACCTGGCCGATGTCGATGGCCGGGTTCAGCGAGTCGCCGACGTCGTGGAGGATGTCGGTGCGCAGCATGCGGTACTCGCCGGTCAGGGTGTCCACCAGCACTTCCGAGCAGGCGGCGCCGAAGGCGAAGTAGTAGAACGGCCGGCCGGCGGCCTTGTCGCGGTCGTAGTAGATCTTCGGCGTGCGGTAGAAGCCGGTGGAGGACAGCGACACCTGGCCGAAGTAGGCCTGCTGGATCAGCTCCTCGAAGGGCAGGATGAGGTCGCGCACGCGCACCTGGTTGTTGCGGAACTCGACGTCTTCCTCGGTGACCTTCCAGTGCCGCGCGGCGAATTCCACCAAGCGCTGCTTGATGGTCTCGGCGGCGTTCTGCGCGGCCTTGCCGTTGAGGTCGGCGCCGCTGGATGCCGCGGTCGGCGAGGTGTTGGGCACCTTGTCGGTGTTGGTCGCGGTGATCTGCACGCGGTCGATGTCGACCTGGAAGACTTCCGCCACCACCTGCGCCACCTTGGTGTTCAGGCCCTGGCCCATCTCGGTGCCGCCGTGGTTCAGGTGGATGCTGCCGTCGGTGTAGATGTGGATCAGCGCGCCGGCCTGGTTGAGGAAGGTGGCGGTGAAGCTGATGCCGAACTTCACCGGGGTCAGCGCCAGACCCTTCTTGAGGATCGGGCTGGCGGCGTTGAACGCGCGGATTTCGGCGCGGCGCCTGGCGTACTCGGCGCTGGCCTCCAGCTCGGCGGTCATCTCCGCGATGAGGTTGTGCTCGACCTGCTGGTGATAATGGGTGACGTTGCGTTCGTCCTTGCCGTAGTAGTTGCGCTTGCGCACTTCCAGCGGGTCCTTGCCCAGGTGGCGCGCCACCGCGTCCATCACTTCCTCGATGGCGACCATCCCCTGCGGGCCGCCGAAGCCGCGGTAGGCGGTGTTCGATGCGGTGTTGGTCTTGCAGCGGTGGCCGTTGATGGTGGCGTTGCCGAGGAAGTAGGCGTTGTCGGAGTGGAACATGGCGCGGTCGACGATGGAGCCGGAGAGGTCCGGCGAGTAGCCGCAGTTACCGGCCAGGTCCATGTGGATGCCATGCAGCAGGCCATCGTCGTCGAAGCCCACGTCGTACTCGACGTAGAAGGGGTGGCGCTTGCCGGTCATCTGCATGTCTTCGACGCGCGGCAGGCGCATCTTCGCCGGGCGTCCGGTCAGGCGCGCGATCACCGCGCACAGGCAGGCAGGCGCGGCGGCCTGGGTTTCCTTGCCGCCGAAGCCGCCGCCCATGCGGCGCATGTCGATCACCACCTTGTTGAAGGAGATGCCCAGCACCTCGGCCACCAGCTTCTGCACCTCGGTGGGGTTCTGCGTGGAGGTGTAGACGATCACGCCGCCGTCCTCGCTGGGCATCACCGAGGAAATCTGCGTCTCCAGGTAGAAGTGCTCCTGGCCGCCGATGTGCAGGGTGCCCTGGATGCGGTGCGGCGCGCTGGCCAACTGGGCGGCGGAATCGCCGATGCGGTGCTGGTGGCTGTCCAGCACGAAGTGCTTCTTGCGCAGCGCCTCGACCACGTCGAGCACCGGCTCCAGGTCCTCGTACTCGATGATCGCCGCCATGGCCGCCTTGCGCGCGGTCTCCAGGCTGTCGGCGGCCACCGCGATGACCATCTGGCCGAGGTACTCGACCTTGCCGTCGGCCAGCAGCGGGTCGCCGGCCACCACCGGGCCGATGTCCAGTTGGCCGGGCACGTCGTCCTTGGTGATGGCGATGGCCACCCCGGGGAATTCGTAGCAGGGGCTGACGTCCAGCCTGGTGATGCGCGCGTGGGCGCGGTCGCTCATGCGGGCGTAGACGTGCAGCTGGTTGGGGAATTCCAGGCGGTCGTCGATGTACACCGCCTCGCCGCTGACGTGCTTGGGCGCGCTTTCGTGCTTGACGCTGCGGCCGACGCCGGTGGTCAGGTCGGCGCGGAACAGCGCCTGGAGTTCTTCCTGGGTCTTGTGGTGCTTATGCATATGCGGTCACCCGAGTCACGGCCTGGGGCGCTTCCAGTTCGAGGAAGCATTTGCGCAGCAGGTTCTGCGCGGTGAGCAGGCGGTATTCCTTGCTGGCGCGGAAGTCCGAGAGCGGGGCGAAGTCCTCGCCCAGGGCGATTGCCGCGCGTTCGAAGGTGGCGGCGTTGAACGGCTGGCCGAGCAGCGCCGCCTCGCAGGCGCGGGCGCGCTTGGGGATCGCCGCCATGCCGCCGAAGCCGCTGCGCACGGCGCTGATGCGGCAGTCCTCGACGGTGATGCTGAAGGCCGCGCAGACCGCCGAGATGTCGTCGTCCAGGCGCTTGGACACCTTGTAGGCGCGGAATGCCTGGTTGGCCTGCGGGCGCGGGACTATGACCTTCTCGATGAACTCGCCTTCCTGGCGCGCGGTGACCTTGTAGTCGATGAAGTATTCGTCGATCGGCAGTTCGCGGCTCTCGCCGCCCTTGCGCAGCACGATGCGCGCGCCCAGGGCGATCAGCAGCGGCGGCGAGTCGCCGATGGGCGAGGCGTTGCCGATGTTGCCGCCGAGGGTGCCCTGGTTGCGGATCTGCAGCGAGGCGAAGCGGTGCAGCAGCTCGCCGAAGTCCGGGTAGTCGTGGGCCAGGGCCGCGTAGCAGTCGGTCAGCGGCGCGGCGGCGCCCAGCTCGATGCGGTCGGCGAGGACTTCGACGCGTTTCATCTCCTCGACATGGCCGACGTAGATCATCACCGGCAGCTCGCGGTGGAACTGGGTGACTTCCAGGGCCAGGTCGGTGCCGCCGGCCAGCAGGCGCGCCTGCGGGTTGGCGCTGTAGAGGTCGGCCAGGTCGGCGATGGTCAGCGGCAGCAGGCAGCGCTTGTCGCCGCTGTTCAGCTCGGCGGTTTCGCGCGGGGTGATGGCCTTGAGCTGGGCGATGGTCTGCTGCTGGGCGGCGTCGAACTGGTCCGGGCGCTTCTGGCAGCAGGACTGCTCGGCGGCGTCGAGGATCGGCCGGTAGCCGGTGCAGCGGCAGAGGTTGCCGGCCAGCGCCTCGTAGGCCTCGGCCTTGCGTTCCTCCGCGGTTTCGCCGGCGCTGTTCTTCTGCAGGGCGAACAGCGACATGACGAAGCCGGGGGTGCAGAAGCCGCACTGCGAGCCGTGGCAGTCCACCATGGCCTGCTGCACGCCGTGCAGTTCGCCGCGGTGCTTGAGGTCGTCGACCACGATCAGCTGCTTGCCGTGCAGGGCGGAAACGAAGGTCAGGCAGGAGTTGAGGGTGCGGTAGCGGATGCGCTCGGCGCCCTCGGCGCCGACCAGTTCGCCCACCACCACGGTGCAGGCGCCGCAGTCACCGGAGGCGCAGCCCTCCTTGGTGCCGGTCTTGCCCAGGTGCTGGCGCAGGTAGTTGAGCACGGTGAGATTCGGGTCGAGGCGGTCTTCGACACGCAGCTCGCGATTGAGCAGGAACCTGATCAAGGCATGCCTCCAGGCTTTCTTGTTGTTGGGCGGGGCGCGATGGAGGTGAATCTAGGAAAAGCTGACTTTTAAGTCAACAAAAATTCTGATCTTTCGGTCAGCTATTTCCGGCAGAGCGCTTTTTCGTAGGAGCGAGCTTGCTCGCGAACGGGGCTACTTCGCAGCTGGGATGGTTCGCGAGCAAGCTCGCTCCTACAGTTATGGCTGCGGGGCATTGTGTTTACCGGCAGGTGTAGGAGCGGGCCCTGCCCGCGATTCGCGCGCAGGGCGCGCTCCTACATGGGTACGCCATGGCTGATGCAGCGCAGTAACGTAGGGCGGATAACCGTTCGCGGTTATCCGCCGTTTGACCTTGGCCATATCTCGCTCGAAGTCAGCCTGAAGCGCCTGTTGCAGGTTGCGCCAGGCTCGACCACGAAGTTGACGATAAGCACGGTGAAACGGCGTACAACCGCGAACGGTTGTACGCCCTACGCTCCCGGAGGCGCAAAAAAAACGGCAGCCGGGGGTATGTCGGCTGCCGCAAAGGCGTGGAACCCGTTGGAATCAGGCGCGCAGGGTATCGCTCAGCTGGTATTCCTCGCCGGCGTAGTAGGCGCGCACGCGGGGGTTCATCACCGCGCGCCACAGCGGCGGGAACAGCGCCAGGACGATCATTCCGGCATAGCCGTTGGGCAACTGCGGGCTGTCGTCGTAGTGGCGCAGCACCTGGTAGCGGCGCTTGGCGTAGGCGTGGTGGTCGGAGTGGCGCTGCAGGTGGAAGAGGAACAGGTTGGTCAGCAGGAAATTGCTGTTCCACGAATGCTCGTGGGAGGTGCGCTCGTAGCGGCCGTCGTCCAGGCGCCGGCGGTGCAGGCCGTAGTGCTCGACGTAGTTGACGATCTCCAGCAGGGTGAAGGCCATGGCCGCCTGGCCGAGGAAATACACTGCGCCCAGCCAGCCGAAGGCCAGGCTGAAACCGAGCAGGAAGAGCGCGCTGATGACGTACCACCAGATCAGCTCGTTGCGCCAGTGCAGCGCCGGCAGGCCCTTGCGCTTCAGGCGCTGGGCCTCCAGGCGCCAGGCGTTGAGGAAGTTGTGCTTGTAGGCGTGGGGCAGGAAGGCGTACAGGCTCTGGTCGTAGCGCGAGGAAGAGGCGTCTTCCGGGGTGGAGACGTGCACGTGGTGGCCACGCACGTGCTCCACCTTGAACCCGGCGTAGCACACCGCCGCCAGCAGCAGGCCGCCGGCGCGCTGCTCCAGCTGCGGGTCCTTGTGGATCAGCTCGTGGGACACGGTGATGCCGATGGCGCCCATCACCGTGCCCACCGAGAGGATCCAGCCCAGCTTGCCCACCCAGTTCCATGCCTCGTAGTGGGTGATCACCCAGCCGCCGTAGACCAGCATGCCCAGCAGCAGCGGCACGGTCATCAGGCTGAGGAAGCGGTAGTAGCCCTCGCGCTCCAGTGCTGGCACTTCACTGGCCTCGTCGGGGTTGGCCGGGTCGCGGCCGACGATGGCGTCGAGCACAGGGATGACCAGGAACACCACGGCGATGACGAACCAGGCCCAGGCGTTGGGGTGGTCGCTACCGTAGGACCACCAGTAGCTCAGCGGAATGCCGAACACCGGCACCAGCCAGATCCAGTAGCCGGCCTTCTTCAGGCGCAGCATCCAGGCAGGGGAAAGGAAGGCGAACATGGCGCGATTCTCGTTGTAGGATTGTCAGACAATCCTGCGCCCAATCCTTTCTTCGTACGCACCAACCTTCGTTCAGTCGAGCCCCTTGACCGGGGCGTTGCCGGGTAACACCCTGTGTTACACTTCGCGGCCGCAAGCCCCATTCCATCAGCCCTCCAGCGATAAGGACACCCATGACGTTCAAGGCCCCGGACAGCCTGGCTGAGCAGATTGCCCACCACCTCGCCGAACGCATCATCCGGGGCGAGCTCAAGGAACGCGAACGCATCCAGGAGCAGAAGGTCACCCAGGCCCTGAACGTCAGCCGCGGCTCGGTGCGCGAGGCGCTGCTGATCCTCGAACGCCGCCACCTGGTGGTGATACTGCCGCGCCGCGGGGCGCAGGTCTCGGAGCTGTCCGCCAGCCACGTGGAAAGCCTCTACGGCCTGGTCATGGAGCTGTACATCATGCTCGCCAGCGCGGTGGCGCGGACCTGGCGCGAGGAGGGCGACCTGCAGCCGTTCCTGGCCATCCAGCAGCGCCTGATGGAAAGCCTGCAGCGCGGCGACATCGATGCCTTCGTCGAGTCCAGCTTCGACATCATGCGCGCGGCCTTCCCCTTCGCCGCCAACCCCTACCTGCAGGAGACGGTGGAGAACCTGCTGCCGGCCATCAGCCGCACCTATCACCTGGCCCTGGAACGGCGCAAAAGCGAGATGAGCCAGTTCCTCGACAGCTTCGCCCGCCTGCTGCAGGCGGTGATCGACCGCGACGAGGCGGTCATCCGCGAGGTGCTTCTGGACTACGGCCGCCACAACAGCCAGCTGGTGCTGGCTGCCCTGGCCGAACGCTGAGGAGAGCGGCATGCGCCTCAAATGCATCAAGCTGGCGGGCTTCAAGTCCTTCGTCGACCCCACCACCGTCAGCTTCCCGAGCAACATGGCCGCCGTGGTCGGCCCCAACGGCTGCGGCAAGTCCAACATCATCGACGCCGTGCGCTGGGTGATGGGCGAGAGTTCGGCGAAGAACCTCCGCGGCGAGTCGATGACCGACGTCATCTTCAACGGCTCGAACACGCGCAAGCCGGTGACCCAGGCGTCCATCGAGCTGATCTTCGACAACACCGACGGCACCCTGGTGGGCGAATACGCCGCCTACGCCGAGATTTCCATCCGCCGCCGCGTCACCCGCGACGGCCAGAACACTTACTTCCTCAACGGCACCAAGTGCCGGCGCCGCGACATCACCGACATCTTCCTCGGCACCGGCCTGGGCCCGCGCAGCTACTCGATCATCGAGCAGGGCATGATCTCCAAGCTGATCGAGGCCAAGCCCGAGGACCTGCGCAACTTCATCGAGGAAGCCGCCGGCATCTCCAAGTACAAGGAGCGCCGCCGCGAGACCGAGAACCGCATCCGCCGCGCCCAGGAGAACCTGGCGCGCCTGACCGACCTGCGCGAGGAGCTGGAGCGCCAGCTCGAACGCCTGCACCGCCAGGCCCAGTCGGCGGAGAAGTACCAGGAATACAAGGCCGAGGAGCGCCAGCTCAAGGCCCAGCTGGGCGCCCTGAAATGGCGCGAGCTGAACGAGCAGGTGGGGCAGAAGGAGCGGGTGATCGGCGACCAGGAAGTGGCCTTCGAGGCCCTGGTGGCCGAGCAGCGCAGCGCCGACGCCAGCATCGAGCGCCTGCGCGACGGCCACCACGAGCTGTCCGAACGCTTCAATCAGGTCCAGGGCCGCTTCTACTCGGTGGGCGGCGACATCGCCCGCGTCGAGCAGAGCATCCAGCACGGCCAGCAGCGCATGCGCCAGTTGCAGGACGACCTGCGCGAGGCCGAGCGCACCCGCCAGGAAACCGAATCGCACCTGGGCCACGACCGCACCCTGCTGGCGACCCTGGCCGAGGAGCTGGAAATGCTCGCGCCCGAGCAGGAAACCAGCGCCGCCGCGGCCGAGGAGGCCAGCACCCTGCTGGAAGCGTCCGAGACCGGCATGCACGACTGGCAGCAGCGCTGGGACGCCTTCAACCAGCGCAGCGCCGAGCCGCGCCGCGAGGCCGAGGTGCAGCAGTCGAGCATCCAGCACCTGGAGCACAGCCTGGAGCGCCAGGGCGAGCGCGAACGCCGCCTGAGCGAGGAACGCGCGCAGCTGGCCGCCGACCCGGAAGGCGCGGCCATCCTCGAATTGAGCGAACAGCTGGCCGCCGTCGAGCTGCAGCTGGAAGAGCTGCAGGCCGAGGAACTGGAACTGGTCGAGCGCCTGGAGCAGGTGCGCCAGGGTCTGCAGGACGGCAACGCCGCGCAGCACCAGGCCCAGGGCGAACTGCAGCGCCTGAACGGCCGCATCGCCTCCTTGGAGGCCCTGCAGCAGGCCGCCCTGGACCCGGGCGCCGGCGCCGCCGACTGGCTGCGCGAGCAGGGCCTGGAGCAGCGTCCGCGCCTGGCCGAGGGCCTGCGCGTGGAGCCGGGCTGGGAGCTGGCGGTGGAAACCGTGCTCGGCGCCGACCTGCACGCCGTGTTGCTGGACGATTTCGCCGGGCTGCCCTATGCCGGCCTGGAAAAGGGCGAGCTGCGCCTGCTCGACCTGCCGCGCGGCGGCGCCAGTGCCGCCGGCAGCCTGCTGGACAAAGTCAGCGCCGACCACGACCTGTCGCCCTGGCTGGCCGGGGTGCGCCCGGTGGAAAGCCTGGAGCAGGCCCTGGAACTACGCGCCTCGCTGGGCGCCGGGCAGAGCCTGGTCAGCCGCGACGGCTACTGGGTCGGCAAGCATTTCCTGCGGGTGTGCCGCGGCGACTCCGCCGAATCCGGCGTGCTGGCCCGCGGCCAGGAGCTGGAACGACTGTACGCCGAACGCGAAGACCTGGAAGAACGCCTGGCCGCCCTGGAAGAACAGCTGGAAGCCCAGCGCCAGGCCCAGCGCCAGGCCGAGGACGGCCGCGAGCAACTGCGCCGGCGCATCCAGGAGGAAGGCCGCCGCCACGGCGAGCTGAAGGCCGCGCTCTCGGCCCAGCAGGCCAAGGTCGAACAGCTGACCCTGCGCCGCCGCCGCCTCGACGAGGAACTGGCCGAACTGGCCGAGCAACGCGCCATCGAACACGAACAGCTGGGCGAGGCGCGCCTGCACCTGCAGGTGGCGCTGGACGCCATGGCCGAGGACACCAGCCACCGCGAGGCGCTGCTGGCCGAGCGCGACGAGCTGCGCGAACGCCTCGACCGCATCCGCCAGGAGGCCCGCCAGCACAAGGACCAAGCCCACCAGCTGGCGGTGCGCGTCGGCTCGCTCAAGGCCCAGCACGAATCCACCCGCCAGGCCCTGGAGCGCCTCGACGTGCAGGCCGTGCGCCTGGTCGAGCGCTGCGAGCAGCTCAGCCTCAACCTGGAGGAGGGCGCCGCGCCCCTGGAAGAACTGCGCATGCGCCTGGAAGAGCTGCTGGAGCGGCGCATGGGCGTGGAAGAGGAACTCAAGACCGCGCGCCTCACCCTGGAAGACGCCGACCGCCAGCTGCGCGACGCCGAGAAGCGCCGCACCCAGGCCGAGCAGCAGTCGCAGCTGCTGCGCGGCCAGCTGGAGCAGCAGCGCATGGAGTGGCAGGCCCTGACCGTTCGTCGCAAGGCGCTGCAGGAGCAGCTCGGCGAAGACGGCTACGACCTGCACACCGTGCTCGGCACCTTGCCCCACGACGCCGCCGAGAAGGTCTGGGAAACCCGCCTGGAGGAACTGGCCGGGCGCATCCAGCGCCTGGGCGCGATCAACCTCGCGGCCATCGACGAATACCAGCAGCAATCCCAGCGCAAGCGCTACCTGGACGAGCAGAACGACGACCTGGTGGAAGCCCTGGACACCCTGGAAAACGTCATCCGCAAGATCGACAAGGAAACCCGCAACCGCTTCAAGGAAACCTTCGACCAGATCAATGCTGGCCTTCAGGCATTGTTCCCCAAGGTGTTCGGCGGCGGTCACGCCTACCTGGAACTTACCGGCGAAGATCTACTCGATACAGGGGTGGCGATCATGGCGCGCCCGCCGGGCAAGAAGAACAGCACCATCCACCTGCTGTCCGGCGGCGAGAAGGCGCTGACCGCGCTGGCCCTGGTGTTCGCCATCTTCCAGCTCAACCCGGCGCCGTTCTGCATGCTCGACGAGGTCGACGCGCCGCTGGACGACGCCAACGTCGGGCGTTATGCCCGCCTGGTAAAGGAAATGTCCGAGAAAGTGCAATTCATCTATATCACCCACAACAAGATCGCCATGGAAATGGCCGACCAGTTGATGGGCGTGACCATGCACGAACCGGGATGTTCGCGCCTGGTGGCGGTCGACGTGGAAGAAGCCGTGGCACTGGCGGAAGCCTGATGAAGTGCCTCCTGGACAAATTTCGTACAGTATTCGCCAGCGCCGGGCGCTGACTTGTGCTGTACTGGGGGATATGCCTAACCCCTTGATTCGATTGAGGTAAGCCTGATCTTGGGCGGGCTTGGGAAAAGTTGCGATTATTGCTGCGGACAACAGCCGCAGACGGTGTAAAAGTTGTGTCGGGCATGCTAGCTTAATGCCCACTTTGTTACGCGCGAACATACAACTCGAGGTTCGCGTTTTTACCGGGATAGGACATCCCTTTTTCATCATCATTTTTATCAGGGGCACTGGGATTAGATGGATATCGGTCTGCGCGAATGGCTGATCGTCATTGGGCTTATCGTGATCGCCGGCATTCTGTTCGATGGCTGGCGGCGCATGCGGGGCGGAAAGGGCAAGCTGAAGTTCAAGCTGGACCGCCACTTCGCCAACCAACTGGACGACGATGACGACGGCGGCAGCGCCGAGGTGCTGGGCCCCTCGCGGGTGGTCGAGCACCACGAACCTTCGCTGGACGAGCACGACCTGCCCAAGGTCAGCGCCAAGGACGCGGCCCGCGGCAAGCGCCGTGGCGAGCCGCGCCAGGGCGACCTGGCCCTGGACGACCCGGCGCCGAACCTGCTCGGCCCGCTGGACGAGGAAGACTTCCCCGACCCCCTGGCCGAGGCGCCCAAGGAAAAATCCCGCGGCAAGGAACGCAGGAAGGACAGGGAAAAGGACAAGGAGCGCCCGGCGCCCGCCGCCGCCCCGGCTCCGGCTCCGGTGGAAGAAGTGCTGATCATCAACGTGATCTGCCGCGACGAGGGTGGTTTCAAGGGCCCGGCGTTGCTGCAGAACATCCTCGAGAGCGGCCTGCGCTTCGGCGACATGGACATCTTCCACCGCCACGAGAGCATGGCCGGCAACGGCGAAGTGCTGTTCTCCATGGCCAACGCGGTCAAGCCGGGCACCTTCGACCTGGACAACATCGACCAGTTCAGCACCCGCGCGGTGAGCTTCTTCCTCGGCCTGCCGGGCCCGCGCCATCCGAAGCAGGCCTTCGACGTGATGGTCGCCGCCGCCCGCAAGCTGGCCCATGAGCTCAACGGCGAGCTGAAGGACGAGCAGCGCAGCGTGATGACCGCGCAGACCATCGAGCACTACCGCCAGCGCATCATCGAGTTCGAACGCCGCGCGCTGACGCAGAAAAGATAAGCTGGAAGCCTAAAGCTCGAAGCCGGAAGCGACCCCTGTCCTTCCGGCTTTGCTTTTTGGCTTTCAGCTTCTAGCTTCCAGCTTCCAGCCTTTCGCTTATGGCTTCTTCTATGACCACCCAGACCGCCGCCCAACGCATCGCCCAGCTCCGCAGCGAGCTGGACGCGCACAACTACCGCTACTACGTGCTCGACGAGCCCAGCGTGCCGGACGCCGAGTACGACCGCCTGTTCCGCGAACTCAAGGAACTGGAGGCCGAGCACCCCGACCTGGTCACCGCCGAATCGCCGACCCAGCGCGTGGGTGGGGCCGCTGCCTCGGCCTTCGGCGAAATCCGCCACGAAATCCCCATGCTCAGCCTGGGCAACGCCTTCGAGGAACAGGACCTGCTGGACTTCGACCGCCGCGTGCGCGAAGGCCTGGCCGACCTGCTGCCGGGCGGCGACCTGCTCGGCGGCGGTGCCGAGGTGGACTACAGCTGCGAGCCCAAGCTCGACGGCCTGGCGGTCAGCCTGCTGTACGAGAACGGCCGGCTGACCCGCGGCGCCACCCGCGGCGACGGCACCACCGGCGAAGATATCAGCGCCAACGTGCGCACCGTGCGCAACATCCCCCTGCGCCTGCACGGCGAGGGCTGGCCGGCGGTGCTGGAAGTGCGCGGCGAGGTATTCATGTCCAAGGCCGGCTTCGAGGCGCTCAACGCCCGGCAGATGGAAGCCGGCGCCAAGACCTTCGCCAACCCGCGCAACGCCGCGGCCGGCAGCCTGCGCCAGCTCGACCCGAAGATCACCGCCAGCCGCCCGCTGGAGCTGTGCGCCTACGGCTTCGGCCGCGTCGAGGGCGGCAGCCTGCCGGACACCCAGATCGGCATCCTCGAAGCCTTCAAGGCCTGGGGCATCCCGGTCAGCCGCGAGCTGAAGCTGGCCCGCGGGGTGAAGGGCTGCCAGGACTACTACGCCGACATCGGCGAGCGCCGCGACAGCCTGGCCTACGAGATCGACGGCGTGGTGTTCAAGGTCAACCGCATCGACTTCCAGCGCGAACTGGGCTTCCGCGCCCGCGAGCCGCGCTGGGCCATCGCCCACAAGTTCCCGGCCCGCGAGGAACTCACCGAACTGCTCGACGTGGAATTCCAGGTCGGCCGCACCGGCGCCGTGACCCCGGTGGCGCGCCTGAAGCCGGTGCAGGTGGCCGGCGTCACCGTGTCCAACGCCACCCTGCACAACATGGACGAAGTGGCGCGCCTGGGCCTGATGATCGGCGACACCGTGATCATCCGCCGCGCCGGCGACGTGATCCCGCAGGTGATGCAGGTGGTCGTCGAACGCCGCCCGGCCGACGCGCGCCCGGTGCACATCCCCGAGACCTGCCCGGTATGCGGCTCGCAGGTCGAGCGCACGCAACTGGTCAAGCGCGCCAAGGGCCGCGAGTCGGTCAGCGAAGGCGCCATCTACCGCTGCGTCGGCCGCCTGTTCTGCCAGGCGCAGCTCAAGCAGTCGATCATCCACTTCGTCTCGCGCCGGGCCATGGACATCGACGGCCTAGGCGACAAGATCGTCGAGCAACTGGTGGACAAGGGCCTGGTCAAGTCGCCGGCCGACCTCTACCGCCTGACCTACGAGCAGGTGATCGAGCTGGAAGGTTTCGCCGAGGTGTCCAGCAACAATCTGATCAACGCCATCGCCGACAGCCGCCGGCCGAGCCTGGCGCGCTTCGTCTACGCCCTGGGCATCCCCGACGTCGGCGAGGAGACCGCCAAGCTGCTGGCCCGCGCCCTGGGCTCGCTGGAGCGCATCCAGAAGGCCCTGCCGGAGGTGCTGACCTATCTGCCGGACGTCGGCGCCGAGGTGGCCTACGAAATCCACAACTTCTTCGCCGACGAGCACAACCGCAAGGTGATCGCCGAACTGCTCGACGCCGAGCACGGCGTGCAGCTACAGGAGGAGGGCGAGGTGGCTGCCGAGTTCGCCGCCTGCGCCACCCTGGCCGGCTTCATCGACAAGCTCAACATCCCTTTCATCGCCGCCACCGGCGCGGAAAAGCTGGCCAGCCGCTTCGGTTCGCTGGAAGGCATCATCCACGCCGACTGGCTCGACCTGCGCCAGGTCGAACGCCTGCCCGAGCGCGCGGCCAAGAGCCTGCGCGAGTTCTTCGACGACGCCGGCAATGCCAAGCGCACCCGTGAGATCGAGGAGCAACTGCGCGAGTTCGGCATGCACTGGGCGAGCGAGAAGAAGCAGGCCGAGGGCCTGCCACTGGCCGGGCAGACCTGGGTGCTCACCGGCACCCTGGAGGCCATGAGCCGCGACGTCGCCAAGGAGAAACTGGAAAGCCTGGGCGCCAAGGTCGCCGGCTCGGTGTCGGCCAAGACCCATTGCGTGGTGGCCGGCCCCGGCGCCGGCTCCAAGCTGGCCAAGGCCCAGGAACTCGGCGTGGCGGTGATGGACGAAGAGGGGCTGCTGAAGCTGCTGGCCGACCACGGCCTGAACGCCTGAACCCATTCCCAAGACCATTCGGAGAAGCAACACATGGCAATGACCAAGGAACAACTGGTACGCGACATCGCCGAGTCCCTCGACCTGACCCAGGCCTCGGTGCGTGGCGTGTTCGAGCAGTTGGCGCAGATCGTCCAGGACAGCCTGGAGAACGACGGCGAGCTGACCCTGCCGGGCATCGGCAAGCTCAAGGTCAGCGAGCGCGCCGCGCGCACCGGGCGCAACCCGCAGACCGGCAAGAGCATCGAGATCGCGGCGAAGAAAGTGGTGCGCTTCGTCCCGGCCAAGGCCCTGGCCGACAGCCTCAACTGACCGGGGGCGGCGATGGACAAGGCTAGAAAGCAGCGGCTCGCGGGGCTGATCGCCCTGGTCCTGCTGTTCGCCCTCTACGTGGCCTGGACCGAGCGTCCGCAGATCCAGCTGCACTACGACGCCAACGCCAGCGCGCCGGCGAGCTACAGCTTCAAGGAGAACGGCGAGGAAACCCTCTCCGGGGAAATCCAGCCGGGCGCCGTGCTGAACTTCCCGCTGCGCCTGCTGCGCGGCGGCGACTACCGCGTGGCCTTCACCTTCCACCGCGGGCAGGAGAAGTACGCCAGCTTCAGCAGCCGGCCCGGCTTCGAGAAGAGCGACCTCTACCTGGGGCCGAACCTGGAGGTCTCCACCCAGCCGATTCCCGGCGGCATGATCCGCGCCGAATGAGGCTATCCCCCACGCCGCCGGGCGAGTGGGGGAGGGGAAACTCAGAGGTAGGTGATGTTCAGCATCAGCGGCCGCGCGCCGCTGCGGCCGTCCAGGTTGCGCAGCACCAGGTTCATGCCGCCGTCCTGCGCTTCGTTCTCGACGCCGAGGTCGACCTTGCGGCCGTCCAGGTCGGTCACCGCCAGTTGGCGGGCCGCTTCCTGCCCGGACGGTTCGCTGAACGACAGGCGCGAGGTCTCGCCGCAGCCGGCCAGGTCCAGGCGTGCCTGTTGCGTGCTGGCCTGGCTGGTGAAGTCGATGATCTTGCACGGCGGCGAGTAGACGTGCCCGCTGAAGCTGATGGTGCCGCCATTGGCGAAGGCAGTGGAAGAGAGAGACAGGCCCAGGGCCAGAACAGCGAAAGCAGACTTGATCATCGGAATTCTCCCAAAGCGTTGAGGGCTGAAGCGCCGAGGGGGAGTCCTTCCCCTCCACCTCACCAGTGCCATGGCAGTGTGCCACCATGCCGCAGGGCAAAGTGATATCAAAATGCTATTTATGTGTATGCCATCGCGGAATTCACCAGTAAGTGCTTGAAGTGCTTGTAACTTGCGCTGGGCTCGGTACAATGTCGCCGCCCGCCACCTAGGCGGGTTTCGTTATGGTGGCCCTGTCGGTCCCCCCGCAACGATCAGCCGTGAACCCGGTCAGGCCCGGAAGGGAGCAGCCGCAGCGGTGACGTCGTGTGCCGGGGTGTGGCTGGCGGGGCCACCTCCATTTTCGGGGGGCGCTTTTCCTAGCCACAATTCCCCGTGTACGCCTTCCACCTCCCCCCTTTTTGCCTTCGGGCTCGTCTGATTTTTCCCTACGGCATAGCCGACCTCTCTGTTCCTGTCGAACGAACCAGCAGCCGCACGTCGCCCTTGGCCCGCATTGTTTTCCGTCATCCATTGGCACTTGGGTGCCATGTCGGATTTTTCTTATATTGATTAAACAGGCGCTTTTAAGGTGCCGTTTTTCAGGCTCTTCCATTAGATTAGGCAGCCGAGAAAGTTGGCTGTTGTATCGAGTTATCGTCGTTTGTGAGGTTGCCTTGAAAAAGATCAAGATCGTTCTGGCGGATGATCACGCAGTCGTATTGATGGGAGTCCGTGGGATTCTGGAACGTCATCCGCAATATCAAGTGGCATGTGAGGTGCGAACTTCTGGTGAGCTGGTCGAGGCATTGCGACGGGAACATTTCGATATCGCGATCATCGACTTCAGCATGCCTGGGGACGAAGTCTACGGGGACGGTGTGCGCTTCATCGGCTACCTGGTGCGTAACTTCCCCGAGGTGAGGTTCCTGGTCTTCACCATGCTGTCCAACCGCCTGGTGCTGGACCGCCTGTGCGAGCTCGGGGTGCAGGGCGTGGTGCGCAAGGACGCGGGCATGGCCCAGTTGCTGTCGGCCCTGGACGCCCTGTGCAAGGGCCGCCGGGTGCTCAACCCCTGCACCGGCGACGGCGGCGACCTGCACAGCCGCCTGACCTCGCTCTCGGTCAAGGAATACGAGGTGTTGCGACTGTTCGTCTCAGGCTTGCGCGTGTGTGAAATCGCGCGCCTGCTGCGGCGCAGCGACAAGACCATCAGCGCGCAGAAGGCATCGGCCAAGCGCCGTCTCGGCGTGAGCACGGACCAGGAGCTGCTGGCCTGCTGCCTCGAGAAGCATTTCTTCGACTGATAGCCAACGAGCTTCGACCACCTGGAAAAAGCGGGCCCATGCGGCCCGCTTTTTTATTTCCGTTTTTCATCCGTGGCGGTGATTTGGCAGTTCGGTTTTCAGAATGGGTTAAGAATTTTCCGATGGTGTATCGGAATTTATCGGCTTGGGTTGATTCGGGAAAATCCTAATTATTGCCGGTGATTAATTTTTAATGCTTGCCCACCACTGAAAAGGAATTCCCGAGTTTTCTATTGGATGGCCCGGGCTGGATATTACATGGCACTGGGACAATTCCTTTTCGAGTCATCCCGTGTTCACGAAATTGAAGAAACAGCCTTATCAGGCGGGAGCTCACATGGCCGCGATTCAACTGATTGCGAAAAGTTCGGGGCAGGTTACCGATGTCAGCGGCAAGAACCTGTTGTCGCTGGCGCACCCCTGCGTGGTGAAGATCGCGGCCGCGCCTGACAGCATCCAGTCCATCGGCCGAAATGGCGACAGCCTGGTGATCCGTTTGAAGAACGGCGAAGTCATCAATATTGACAATTTCTTCCAGGCCGTGAACGGCGTGCGCCACGACCTGGTGCTGGAGGCCCCCGGCGGCGAACTGTGGCTGGCGGACCAGAACGAGCCCTGGGTGACCACCGAACTGGACTCCATCGAGCAACTGTTGGCGGAACGCAGCGACGACACGTACGCCGTCTTCGGCGTGCTGCCGCTTGCCGGCCTCGGCGCCCTGGGTGTCGGCGGCCTGGCCGCAGCGGCGGGGGGCGGTGGTGGCGGCGGTGGCTCGGACGGCGGCACCGCTACCACCGTCGCCGATGAGAGCGGCAACTGGGCATTCCCGGAAAATACGCTGGAAAACAGCGAGAGCGGCAGCATCACCGAGCCCCCGGGTAATGTCGGCCCGCCGATCGTGACCGAGCCGACTGATGTAATTGCGCCGGAGCCGCCGGTCGTGACTGAGAACAACGGCAATGGTCTGAGCGGCACCGGCGAGCCGGAAGGCATCGTCACTGTCGAGCTGCCGGATGGCAGCACCGTGACCACCGTCGTCGATGAAAACGGCAATTGGGGATTCCCGGAGAACCCGCTGGAGAACGGTGAGTCCGGCAGCATCACCATCACCGATCCCTCGGGCAACGTCAGCCCGCCGACTGTGACCGAACCGGCCGACGTGATCGCTCCGGAACCGCCGGTCATCACCGACAACAACGGCGACGGTCTGAGCGGCACCGGCGAGCCGGAAGGTATCGTCACCGTGGAACTGCCGGATGGCAGCACCGTGACCACCGTCGTCGACGAAAACGGCAATTGGGAGTTCCCGGAAAACCCGCTGGAAAACGGCGAGTCCGGAAGCATCACCGTCACCGATCCCTCGGGCAACGTCAGCCCGCCGACTGTGACCGAACCGGCCGACGTGATCGCCCCGGAGCCGCCAGTCATCACCGACAACAACGGCGACGGTCTGAGCGGCACCGGCGAGCCGGAAGGTATCGTCACCGTGGAACTGCCAGACGGCAGCACCGTGACCACCGTCGTCGATGAAAACGGTAATTGGGAGTTCCCGGAAAACCCGCTGGAGAACGGCGAGAGCGGCAGCATCACCATCACCGACCCCTCGGGCAACGTCAGCCCGCCGACTACTACCGAACCGGCCGACGTGATCGCCCCGGAGCCGCCGGTCATCACCGACAACAATGGCGATGGTCTGAGCGGCACTGGCGAGCCGGAAGGCATCGTCACCGTCGAGCTGCCGGATGGCAGCACCGTGACCACCGTCGTCGACGAAAACGGTAATTGGGAGTTCCCGGAAAACCCGCTGGAGAACGGCGAGTCCGGCAACATCACCATCACCGATCCCTCAGGCAACGTCAGCCCGCCGACTACTACCGAACCGGCCGACGTCATTGCACCGGAACCGCCGGTCATCACCGACAACAATGGCGATGGCCTGAGCGGCACTGGCGAGCCGGAAGGCATCGTCACTGTCGAGCTGCCGGATGGCAGCACCGTCACGACCGTCGTCGATGAAAACGGCAACTGGGAGTTCCCGGAAAACCCGCTGGAAAACGGCGAGTCCGGCAGCATCACCATCACCGACCCCTCGGGCAACGTCAGTCCGCCAACCATCACCGAGCCCGCGGATACGTCCGCCCCCGATATCTCCCAGGCCGAGGCGGGCCTCAGCCTGATCGACGATGTCGGCGCCATCACCGGGCCTATCGCCCAGGGTGGCCATACCGACGACGACCAACCCGAGTTCAAGGGCCAACTGGTCGGCGGCGATGCCGTGCTGGTGAACATCTACGACAACGGCGAACTGATCGGCAGCAGCCTGGTCGCCGCCGACGGCAGCTGGAGCTTCATTCCCACCCAGCCGCTGGCCGATGGCGAGCACAGCCTGCAGGCCAGCGCGATGGATGCCGCCGGCAATGTCAGTGCGATGCTGCCGGCCGACGGCTGGCGCTTCACCGTCGACACCCTTGCGCCCGTCGAGCTGCCGGAGGAGGGCGGCTCGCTGAGCCTGCTCGACGACGTCGGCAGCGTCACCGGCGAGATCGTCCGCGGTGGCGTGACCGATGATGCCAGGCCGACTTTCGGTGGCAGCGGCGCACCGGCCGACATCGTCAGCGTGAACGTCTACGACAACGGCGTGCTGATCGGCAGCGCCAGCGTCAGCGATGGCCAGTGGAGCTTCGAGCCGGCGCTGCCGCTGCTGGCCGGCGAGCACAACTTCCAGGCCGCGCTGGTGGATGCCGCCGGCAACGAAGGGCCGAAGAGCGCCGACTGGCCCTTCAGCCTCAAGCTGACGCCGCCGGCGGCGCCCTCCATCGAGCACGTCATCGACGACCAGGCGCCGATCACCAGCGGTCACCTGCAGCCGGGCGCGCAGACCGACGACCGCAGCCCGACCGTCAAGGGCACCGCCGAGGCGGGCACCGTGGTGCACCTGTACGTCAATGGCAGCGAGGTCGGCAGCGTCGCCACCGACGCCGAGGGCAACTGGTCGATCGACCTGGCCGACCTCGGCGCCGACGGCCTGAAGACCCTGACCGCCAAGGCCGTGGATTCGGCCGGGCAGTGGAGCCCGGCCACCGGCGGCTTCGACATCCTCCTCGACACCAGCGCGCCGGCCACCCCGGACGCGCCGAGCGCCCTGGACAACGTCGGCGCCGTCACTGGCCCCATCAGCGGCGGCGTGACCGACGACAGCACCCCGACCTTCGGCGGCAGCGCCGAGCCGGGCGCCACCGTCACCATCAAGGATCGCGACAACGTGCTGGGCACCGCCATCGTCGACGGCGACGGCAACTGGAGCTTCACCCCGGCCGAGGCGCTGGGGGAGGGCGAGCACAGCATCAGCACAGTGGTCACCGATGCCGCCGGCAACGCCAGCGAGCCCAGCGATGCGCTGGTGCTGGTGGTCGACACCCGGCCGCTGCAGGTCAGCGTGGCCAAGGCGCTGGACGATGCCGGCAGCCTGACCGCCGAGCTGGGCAACGGCGCGGTGACCGACGACCGCACGCCGACCCTGGTGGGCAGCGCCACCGCCGGCGCCCTGGTCACCGTCATGGACGGCGCCAGCGTGCTCGGCTCGGTCGTGGCCGATGCCGCCGGCGCCTGGAGCCTGGAACTGCCGGCGCAGGCCGATGGCAGCTACCTCTACAGCGTCACCGCCAGCAACGGCGCCAACAGCGCCAGCACCCGCTTCGAACTGACCATCGACGGCAGCGCGCCGGAGAAGCCCGGCGCGATCCTCGCCGCCGACAACCAGGGCGACGTCACCGGCCCGATCGACAACGGCGTGACCGATGACAGCACCCCGACCTTCAGCGGCAGCGCCGAGCCGGGCAGCGTCATCACCATCAAGGACGGCGACGAGGTGCTGGGCACTGCCACGGTCGACGGCGATGGCAACTGGAGCTTCACCCCGGCGCAACCGCTCACCGACGGCGAGCACGCCATCAGCGTGAGCGCCAGCGACGCGGCCGGCAACGTCAGCGAGCCGAGCGACGTGCTGACGATCGTGGTCGACACCAGCGACGTGATGGTCAGCATCGAGGCCGCCATCGACGACGTGGGTGAGCCCCAGAGCCTGAGCAACGCCGCGCTGACCAACGACACCACCCCGACCCTGGTCGGCAAGACCCTCGCCGACGCGCTAGTGGTCATTTCCGAAGACGGTGTCGAGATCGGCAGCGTCAGCGCCGATGCCGAGGGCAACTGGAGCTTCCAGCTGCCGGAGCAGGCCGATGGCGAACACAGCTACAGCGCCAGCGTCTCCAATGGTGCCAACAGCGGCAGCGCCGAATTCAGCCTGACCATCGACGGCACCGCGCCGGCGCCTGCGGAGCTGGTGCTGGCCATTGACGACCAGGGCCTGGTCCGCGGCCCGATCGCCGCCGGCGGTGTCACCGACGACGCCCTGCCGATGTTCTCCGGCAGGACCGAGGCCGGCGCCATCGTCACTCTCTTCGATGGCGCCGAGGTGCTGGGCAGCGTCACCGCCGACGCCAATGGCGACTGGAGCTTCACCCCGGCCCAGCCGCTGGCCGATGGCGAGCACAGCATCCGCGCGCAGGTCGCCGATGCCGCCGGCAACACCAGCGAGCCCGGCCCGGCGCTGGCGTTCAGCGTCGACACCGCGCCGGTCAGCGTCAGCGTGATCAAGGCTAGCGACAACGTCGGCGCCAAGCAGGGCGACCTGGCCGACAAGGCGCTCACCGACGACAACCGCCCGAGCCTGGCCGGCACCGCCAGCGCCGGCGCCATCGTCAGCATCCTCGACGGTTCGACGCTGCTCGGCTCGGTGCTCGCCGACGCCGCCGGCCAGTGGAGCCTGGAGCTGCCGGAGCAGGCGGACGGCAACCATGTCTACGACATCCTGGCCACCGCCGCCAACGGCAACGAGGCCAGCACCCGCTTCGAACTGACCATCGACACCCAGGCCCCGGACGCCCCGGCGCTGGTCGTGGTGACCGACAACGTCGGCACGCAGCAGGGCGCCCTGGAGGCGGGCGCCGCCAGCGACGACAGCGCCGCGGTGATCAGCGGCAGCGGCGCCAACCCCGGCGACCTCATCACCATCCACGACAACGGCAGCCCGATCGGCAGCGCCATCGTCGACGCCGACGGCAACTGGAGCTACAAGCCGGAAACCCCGCTGGCCGAAGGCGAGCACGCGATCAGCGCCTCGGCCACCGACGCCGCCGGCAACGAAAGCACGCAGGGCCCAGCGCTGAGCTTCGTGGTCGACACCACCGCGCCGGGCGCGATCACCGACCTGGAATTGCTCGACGACGTGGAAGGCGGCGCCTTCGGCCGCATCGCCCAGGACGAGCCGAGCAACGACGCCACGCCGACCTACAGCGGCCATGTCGAGGGCGGCGCCGTGCTGGTGCGCATCTATGACAACGGCGAGCTGATCGGCTCGGCGAGCGTGGACGAAGCCGGCAACTGGCGCTTCGAGCCGCAGACGCCGCTGGCCGATGGCGCGCACAGCTTCCAGGCCGAGGCCCTGGACGCCGCCGGCAACCTCGGCCCGCGCAGCGAGGCCTGGGATTTCGTGGTCGACACCGCGCTGCCCGAAACGCCGCGCATCACCCGTGTGCAGGATGACTTCGGGTCTCAGCAGGGCGACCTCGACAAGGGCGCCAGCACCGACGACGCCAGCCTGAGCCTCAGCGGCACCGGCAGCGCCGGCGCCACCTTATTCCTCTACGTGCGCCTCAGCGATGACCCGCAGGCGCCCAGCGAACTGCTGGGCTCCACCGTCATCGACGCCAACGGCGAGTGGAGCCTGGCCAGCGGCGATCTCGCCCAGTTCGGCGGCGACGGCATGAAATACTTCTGGGCCAGCTCGCAAAGCCCCTCGGGGCAGATGAACGAGGCGCCCAGCGAGGACTTCCCGGTCGAGCTGCACACCGCGCTGCCGGAAGCCCCGCAACTGCTGGCGCTGCAGACCGAGGCCTTCACCAGCCAGGTCTGCGGCAACCTGACCAGCGACGCCACGCCGAGCATTTCCGGCAGCGGCGCGCCGGGCTCGCTGGTGCTGGTCTACGACAACGGCGAGGCGCTCGGCTCGGCGCTGGTGGACGAGACCGGCAACTGGAGCTTCACCCCGCAAGAGCCGCTGGCCGACGGCCCGCACGCGCTCACCGCGACCCTCACCGACGCGGTGGGCAACGTCACCGAGCCCAGCGCGCCCTGGCTGTTCGTGATCGATACCCTGGCGCCGAACGTCGGCCTGGACATCAACACCGCCGAGCAACTGGCCGGGCAGACCGAGCCGGGGGCGATCGTCACGGTGATCGACAAGGCCGGCGAGGCGCACAGCGTCACCGCCGACCAGAACGGCCGCTGGAGCCTGCAGCCCAACCCGCTGGGCCTGGGCGAGGACGGCAGCATTTCGGTGGCGGACGCGGCGGGCAACCAATCGCAGCCCATCGTCATCCAGGGCGACGTGCTGGCCAGCTACGACCTCACGCGCTACACCAGCCAGGTCAACACCACCGAGGCCGGCCCGCAGGCCAACCCCAGCGTCACCACCCTGGCCGACGGCAGGATAGTGGTGGTCTGGCAGGGCGGCGACACCGGCAGCAACAATGCCGAGGTGTTCATGCAACTGTTCGCGGCCGATGGCGTGACGCGCATCGGCAGCGAGCAGCAGGTCAACCAGCGCAGCAGCTACAACCAGGACAGCCCGCAGGTGGTGGCCCTGGCCGACGGCGGCTACCTGGTGGTCTGGGAGTCCTGGCTGGCCGGCCCGGACACCAGCAACGACGGCATCATGGCGCGCCGCTACGGCGCCGATGGCAGCCCGCTGACCGACGAATTCGCCGTCAACCAGCTGACCGCCGGCGGCCAGCTGTCGGTTTCCGTGGTGGCGCACCCGGGCGGCGGCTACACCATCTCCTGGATCAGCGACCCCGATGGCGGTTCCACCGACAGGATCGTCCAGCGCAGCTTCGATGCCGACGACCAGCCGCTCGGCGGTGACGTGGTGGTGGGCAGCGGCACCGGCTATGGCGCCGAGGGCGCGCCGGCCATGGCGGCGTTCGTCGATGCCGCGCACCAGGGCATGTACGTCACCGTATGGAGCGGCCGCAACGGCCCGGGCGACAGCTCCGGCACCGGCGTCATCGGCCAGCTCCACGCGGCCGACGGCACCCCGCTGGGCGGCAACTTCCAGGTCAACGCCGGCACCGGCAACAACCAGGATTACCCGGACGTGATCACCCTCAAGGACGGCAGCTTCGTGGTGATCTGGGAGGGCAACCCGCCGGGCAGCACCGGCTTCGACGTCTACATGGCGCACTACAGCGTCGACCCGGCCACCGGCGCCGTGCAGCAGATCGGCCCGGGCGACGTGCGCGTCAACACCGGCATCGCCGGCGACCAGTACAAGCCCACCGCAGTGGCGCTGGACGACGGCGGCTACCTGGTCATCTGGGGTTCGGCCGGCGGCGACGGCAGCGGCTCGGCGATCTTCGCCCAGCGCTACGACGCCCAGGGCCACAAGCTGGGCCGCGAGTTCCTGGTCAACCCGACCACCGAGGGCAACCAGGGCTGGGCCGGCGACAACGTCGACATGAAGAACCTGCTGGACGCCACCCTGATGGCCGACGGCAGCGTCTACGTGACCTGGCAGAGCGACAAGGCCGACAACAGCAGCTGGGGCATCGAGGCCACGGTGATCGACATCGACGCCGGCTACTACTCCGAATTCCGCGTCAACGGCACCCTCGGCGGCGCCCAGGACCATTCGGCCACCGCGAGCCTGCCCAATGGCGGCTTCGTGGTGGTCTGGGAGTCGGCCTCGGGCGATGGTTCCAACGACTGCGTCATGGCCCAGCTGTTCGACGCCACCGGCATGCCGCTGGGCGGCGAGTTCGTGGTCAACACCAGCACCGGCGACTTCCAGGGCAAGCCGGCGGTGGCGGTGCTGGCCGACGGCAGCTTCGTGGTCAGCTGGACCAGCTACGCCGGCGGCAGCGACGCGATCATGCAGCAGAAGTTCGGCTACACCTACGACCTCGACGGCAACATCAGCGGCGCGCAGCTCCAGGGCGGCGAGTCCAGGGTCAACGTCAGCGATGCCGACAGCCAGCGCTATTCCAGCATCACCGCGCTGGAAGACGGCGGCTACATGCTCACCTGGAAGTCCTGGGAGGGCGGCGGCTGGCGCATCTACGCCCGCCAGTACGACGCCGACGGCTCGCCGGCCAGCGGCGACCTGCTGGTCAGCGACACCCACTACACCAGCGACATCATCGGCGCCTCCATCAGCACCCTGGCCGATGGCCGCGCGGTGTTCGCCTATGCTCGCAACGTCGGCGGCGGCGACGCCTACTTCCGCATCTACGATCCGCAGACCCAGAGCTTCGGCCCGGAGCTGGTCGCCAACCAGACCACCGCCAACAGCCAGGCCTCGCCCAGCGTGTCGATGCTGGCCAACGGCAACTTCATCGTCACTTGGGATTCCAACGACCACAGCGGCCCCGACCAGTACGGCTACGGCGTCTGGGGGCGGATCTTCGATACCGCCGGCACGCCGCTGGGCAACGAGTTCCTGCTCAGCACCAGCACCGTGGGTGACCAGGCCATGCCGGTGGTGGTGCCGCGCGCGGACGGCAGCTTCGTCGTGGTCTACCAGTCGGCCACCGACGCGGCGCCGGGTGCCGGTACCTGGGGCATCTACGCGCAGTACTTCGACGCCGCCGGCAACAAGGTCGGCCAGGAGCTGCACATCAACCAGTTGGTCAGCGGCGACCAGACTCAGGTCGACGCCACCTTCCTCGACAGCGGCAAGCTGTTCGTCAGCTGGACCGACAATGGCGTCGGCGATGGCAGCGGCAGCGCCATCAAGGGCAGCCTGGTGGACCTCGACGAAACCCTCGGGCTGATTCCGCCGCCGCCGCTGGGCGAGGGCGCCACCGGCCTCGACTACGTGCCGGCCAGCCCGCCGCAGATCAGCGTGCTCAGCGTCGGCCTGGACACCAACAGCGCCGAGCGCCTGGGCGGGCGCACCGAGCCGGGGGCGACCGTCAGCGTGGTCGACGCCGAGGGTGTCAGCCACACGGTGGTCGCCGACGAGTACGGCCGCTGGGACTTCTACCCCAACCCGCTGGCCCAGGGCGAGCAGGGCAGCCTGTCGGCCCATGACGGGGCCGGCCACCAGGCGCCGGCGGTGGCCATCCAGGGCGCGGCCCTGGCCGACTACCAGCTGGACCGCCACACCGTGGAAGTGAACAGCACCGAGGCCGGCCCGCAGACCAACCCGAGCGCGGCGACCCTGGCCGATGGCCGGATCATCGTGGTCTGGCAGAGCGGCACCGGCACCGACGTGTTCATGCAGCTGTTCGAGGCCGACGGGGTGACCCGCGTCGGCAGCGAACAGCAGGTCAACCAGCGCAACAGCGGCGACCAGGACGGCCCGCAGGTGGTGGCCCTGGCCGATGGCGGCTACCTGGTGGTCTGGGAGTCCTACCAGGCGGGCCCGGACTACAGTGGCGACGGCATCATGGCGCGCCGCTATGGCACCGATGGCACGCCGCTGACCGACGAATTCCTGGTCAACGTGGCTACCCCGGGCGACCAGCGCCACCCCAGCGCCGTGGCGCACCCGGACGGCGGCTACACCATCAACTGGACGAGCAACCCCGACTCCGGCTCCACCGACCTGGTGGTGCAGCGCACCTTCGATGCCGACAACCAGCCACTCACCGGCGATGTGCTGGTGGGCAGCGGGCAGGCCTATGGCGCCGAGGGCGCTCCAGCCATGGCGGTGTTCGGCGATGCCGCGCACCGGGGCATGTACGTGACCGTGTGGACCGGCCGCAACGGCCCGGGCGATGCCTCCGGCACCGGCGTCATCGGCCAGCTCTACGCGGCCGACGGCACCGCGCTGGGCGGCAACTTCCAGGTCAACACCGGCGCCGGCAACGACCAGAACAACCCGGACGTGATCGTCCTCAAGGACGGCAGCTTCGTGGTGGTCTGGGAGGGTAACCCGCCGGGCAGCAGCGGCTTCGACGTCTACATGGCGCACTACAGCGTCGACCCGGCCACCGGCGCCGTGCAGCAGATCGGCATGGGCGATGTGCGCGTCAACACCGGCATCGCCGGCGACCAGTACAAGCCCACCGCGGTGGCGCTGGACGACGGCGGCTACCTGGTCATCTGGGGGGCGGCCGGCGGCGACGGCAGCGGTTCGGCGGTCTTCGCCCAGCGCTACGACGCCCAGGGCAACAAGCTGGGCCGCGAGTTCCTGGTCAACCCGACCACCGATGGCAACCAGGCTTCGAACGAGGCCGGCTCGAACGTGCTGGATGCCACCCTGATGGCCGACGGCAACGTCTACGTGACCTGGCAGAGCGACAAGTCCGACAGCAGCGGCTGGGGCATCGAGGGCACGGTGATCGATATCGACGCCGGCTACTTCTCCGAGTTCCGCGTCAACGGCACCCTGGGCGGCGCCCAGGACCATTCGGCCACCGCGAGCCTGCCCAACGGCGGCTTCATCGTCGTCTGGGAATCGGCCACGGGCGATGATTCCAACGACTGCATCATGGCCCAGCTGTTCGATGCCGCCGGCATGCCGGTGGGCGGCGAGTTCGTGGTCAACGCCACGACCGGCGACTTCCAGGGCAAGCCGGCGGTGGCGGTGCTGGCCGACGGCAGCTTCGTGGTCAACTGGACCAGCTACGCCGGCGGCAACGATGCGATCATGCAGCAGAAGTTCGGCTACACCTACGACCTCGACGGCAACATCAGCGGCGCGCAGCCCCAGGGCGGCGAGTCCATGGTCAACGTCAACGACGTCGGCCAGCAGCGCTTCTCCAGCATCACCGCGCTGGAGGACGGCGGCTACATCGTCAGCTGGAGCGCCAACACCAGCGGCACCAGTGGCAAGTGGCAGATATTCATGCGCCAGTACGCCGCCGATGGCTCGCCGGTGGGCGGCGACCGGCTGGTGGGCGACGCCACCTACCACACCACGGCGGGGCCGGACGCGGCGTCCCTGGCGACCCTGCTGGACGGCACCGTGGTGATCGCCTACAACCGCGACATCGGCGGCGCAGCGGGGGTGGAATCCTTCTTCCGCCTCTACGATCCGGCGACCGGGCTGCTGGGCGAGGAAATCCGCGCCAACCAGACCTCGGCCAACAAGCAGTCCTCGCCGGCGGTGTCGAGGCTGGCCAACGGCAACTTCATCGTCACCTGGGATTCCAACGACCACAGCGGCCCGGACCAGTCCGGCACCAGCACCTGGGGGCGCATCTTCGACGCCACCGGCGCGGCGCTGGGCAGCGAGTTCCTGGTGTCCAACAGCACCACCGGCGACCAGTCCGAGCCCATGGTGGTGGCCCGCGAGGGCGGCGGCTTCGTGGTGGTCTACGTGTCGCGCAGCGAGGCGGCGCCAGGCTCCGGCAGCTATGGCGTGTACGCCCAGTTCTTCGACGATGCCGGGCGCAAGGTCGGCCAGGAGCTGCACATCAACCAGCTGGTGAGCGGCGACCAGATGCAGGTCGACGCCACCTTCCTCGACAGCGGCAAGCTGTTCGTCAGCTGGACCGACAATGGCGTCGGCGATGGCAACGGCAGCGCCATCAAGGGCCGCCTGGTGGATCTGGACGAGACCCTCGGGCTGGCCCCGGCGGTGGCCGAGGGCGGCGCCACCCACGTCGACTACCTGCCGGTCTCCGACGCCGTGGGCACTGCCGCCGACGACATGCTCGACGCCCGCGGCTACACCACCGCCAGCGGCGGCGAGGGCAACGACGTCATCCTCATCGACGGCACCGGCTTCGCCCACATCGACGGCGGCGCCGGCTACGACATCCTGGTCTGGGCCTCACGCAATACGCTGGACCTGGGCCAGGTCGCCGACAAGCTGGAGGGCATCGAGGCCATCCGCCTGAGCGAAGGGCTGAGCCAGTCGCTGACGCTGAGCCTGGCCGACCTGCTGAAGGTCACCGAGCCCGACGGCGAGGCCCGGCACAGCCTGAGGATCACCGGCGACAGTGGCCAGAACGGCGTGGTCGACAGCGTCGACATCGACCTCGCGGACTGGGTGCGGCAGGCGCAGCAGGTCACCGAGGGCGCCGTCACCTACGACGTCTACACCTCGAAGAGCGCGTCCTATGCGCACCTGCTGATCCAGGAGGGCCTGTACGTGGTCTGAGCGTCCTGGCGCCGGGGGCGGCTGCTCCCGGCGCACTGGCTCCCTCCTGCGGCGCGAACCTCGTTCGCGCCGTTTTTCATTGCGGCCGGCGCGCCGGCCCGAGTCCGAAAAGCAGCGGGCGGCTTGAGGGATTTCCTAAAAGCCCGCTCCGGGCGGCGAAGTTCCTACGGCTTTAGGGAGTTTCCTAACCCATGCGCCGGCCCGCTGCTCTAGTCTGCCCGCGGTTCGTGGCGAGTACCCATGGCGCATGGGCGATGTCACTTCACTCACTTCGGGGAGAAATTACCAGATGGACGCAATTGAACTGATCGCGAAAAGCTCGGGGCAGGTGACCCCCGTGACCGGCAATGGCCCCCTGAGCCTGTCGCGGCCCGGCGTGGTGAAGATCGCCGCGGCGCCGGAGGACGTCCAATCCCTCAGCCGCAACGGCGACCACCTGCTGGTGCGCCTGAAGACCGGCAAGGTCATCACCGTCGAGAACTTCTTCCAGGGCTTCGATGGCGTACACAACGACCTGGTCCTGCAGGCGCCGGACGGCCAGCTGTGGCAGGCCGGCTACGAAGAGCCCTGGGACGGCATGGAACTGACCCGCCTGGACTCCGTCGATGAACTGCTGGCATTGCAGTCGGACGACCACAACGTCGCTTTCGGCCTGCTGGTGCCGGCGGCGGGGCTGGGCACCATCGGCGTGGGCAACATGCTCACCCAGCGCGACGGCGGTGGTGGCGGCAGCCCGCGTTCGGCGGGGCCGCTGCCGGAAGCCGGGGGGCCAGGCGCGCCGCAGATCCTGTTCAACAACCAGCAGGGCCTGACCGGCACCGCCGAGCCCGGCAGCCTGATCACCCTGATCCGCCCGGACGGCACCACCGAAACCACCACGGCCAGCCCCGACGGCACCTGGAGCTTCCTGCCCAACCCGCTGGAAGACGGCCAGTCCGGCAGCGTCACCGCGTCCAACGAAAGTGGCATCAGCCCGGCGGTGGACACCGGCCCGGCGGACCTGACGCCGCCGAAGGATCCGGTCGTCAGCGAGAACAACGCCAATGGCCTGTCCGGCACCGGCGAGGCGGGTGACACCATCATCCTCACCAAGCCCGATGGCAGTACCGTCACCACCCAGGTGGACGAGAACGGCAACTGGAGCTTCCCGGAGAACCCGCTGGGCAATGGCGAGTCGGGCTCGCTGGTGGAAGTGGACCCGGCCGGCAACCACAGCGGCAGTGTCGATACTGGCCTGGCCGACCTCGAAGTGCCGGAATCGCCGGTGGTCACCGAGAACAACGGCAACGGCCTGGGCGGCACCGGTGAGCCGGAAGGCATCGTCACCGTCGAGCTGCCTGACGGCAGCACCGTGACCGCCATTGTCGATGAGAACGGCAACTGGAAATTCCCGGAAAACCCGCTGGAGAACGGTGAGACCGGCAGCGTCACCATCACCGACCCTGCGGGCAACGTCAGCCCGCCGACTGTCACCGAGCCGGCCGACACCGTCGCGCCGGAACCGCCGATGGTCACCGAGAACAACGGCAACGGCCTGGGCGGCACCGGCGAGCCGGAGGGCATCGTCACCGTCGAGCTGCCCGATGGCAGCACTGTCACCACCGTGGTGGACGAGAACGGCAACTGGGTGCTTCCTGAAAATCCGCTGGAGAATGGCGAGACCGGCAGCGTCACCATCACCGACCCTGCGGGCAACGTCAGCCCGCCGACCATCACCGATCCGGCCGACCTGCTGCCGCCCGTGCTGCCCGAAGGGCTCGACTGGCTGCAACTGATCGACGACGTCGGCGAGGTGACGGGCGAGGTCGCCAAGGGCGGCGTGACCGACGACACGCGTCCCGAAGTGGTCGGCGACTGCGGCGCCGACAGCGATGCCGTACTGGCCTTCATCTACTTCGACGGCACGCTGCTGGGCAGTGCCACCGTCACCGCGGGCAAATGGAGCTTCCCCCTGGAAAGCGACCTCGCGGCGGGCGCCCACCAGTTCCAGGTGGAACTGCAGGACAAGGCCGGCAACCGCAGCGCCAAGAGCGAGCCTTGGGACTTCATCCTGGAGCTTCCCGATGCACCCGAGGCGCCGAGCATCGACTGGGTCCAGGACGACCAGGAGCCGCTGGTGGTCGAACTGCAAGCCGGGGACAGCACCAATGACCGCAGCCCCACCGTCGGTGGCAGCGGCGTGCCGGGCAGCCTGCTGACCCTGTACGTCGATGACAAGGCTGTGGGCAGTGTGACCGTGGGCGAGGACGGCAAGTGGGAAATCGCCATCGCCGACCTGGGCAAGGAGGACGGAACCAAGCGCTTCACTGCCGAGCAGTACGTGGACGGGCAGACCAGCCCGAAGAGCGAGGCGTGGGAGATAGTGCTGGATACCCTGGCGCCGGCCCGGCCGGTCATCGAGCGGGTCTTCGACAACCTCGGGGAGCAGCAGAACGTCGAACCCAATGGCGTGACCGACGACTTCTGGCCGGAGATCAGCGGCCGGGTCGAGGGTGGCGATGCGACGTACATGAAACTCTTCGACAAGGGCATGCCGATCGGAACCGCCACGGTCAACGCGGACGGCACCTGGTCCTTCACCCCCGTCTCGTCGCTGGGCATAGGCCAGCACAGCCTGCAGGTCATCGCGGTGGACGCGGCGGGCAACGAGAGCCCGTTGAGCGACGCCTGGTCCTATGAAACCTACGTGCTTCCGTCGATAGAGCCGAGCATCACCGGCGTCCTGGACGACTACGGTACCAAACTGCAGAAGGAAGACATCACCGACGACAGCACGCTGGTGGTGAGTGGCACCGGGCGCCCGGGGGATGTCATGGAGCTCTACCTGCAACTGGAGGGGGAGGGCGGCGAGCTGAATCGGGAAACCGCCCACCTGGTGGGCTCGGCTGTGGTCGACGCAAAGGGCCACTGGCAGATCGAGTCCGACGACCTGGCCCAGTATGGCGGCGATGGCATGAAGTACCTCTATGCCTCTTCCTATAACGAGGGTGGCGACCGCCCGGCGCCTACCGGGGCATACCCCATCTACCTGGAGGACCCCGCCGCGCCGGAGCAGTTGCGTTCGTTGTCATCGGCGCTGGACGAACCGCGGGAGCCGGGCGTGGCGGAGGGCGAGGGCGCCGGGCTGATCCAGCAGGTGCTCGGCCTGGCCGTGGGCACGGGGGCCGCGCTGCCGGCCGACCCCGAGCCGGACCTGGCCGGGTTGCTGACCGATATCCGGCTGCCGCGACAGGTCCCGTTGGAGGGAGCTGCGCCCGGGGGCGTCACCGAGCCCGCCGGCGAGGTCTTCGCGCTGCTGTCGTCGGGCGAGCGCCTCGACCTGCTCGGCCTGCAGCACAGCCAGCAACTGGTGCTCTGACAGCCGGCTCCCGCCGCCCGCGGCGGGGTTCGTCACGAAGGGCGCGAACCTTGGGTTCGCGCCCTTTTTTGTTCGCGGCGGGCGCTTTCCGGGCCTTGTGAGGGGCTTGCCCTTCGCTTGCGCTGGCCCGAAGGGGAATAACCCAGAGACTTTTGGGTTGGGGGTTTGGTGTAGCGCGCCGCTCCGAGTGCGTTGATGTTTCTTGTTTCGCCCCCTCGGGCGAGTCCCTTTTGTCAAACGCCACAAAAGGAACCAAAAAGGCTTGCCCCGACATACGGGCCCGACAGAGTCGGGCTACCCTCACGAACTCCCCCGCCACGGAGGCCCGCCCCGAGGGTACGTCCCTGTAGCCCGCGGGGCTCTCGCGACATCCATGTCGCATGACCTCCTGAGCGCGGGTTTCGCTCGGCCTTCTGAAGGGGCGTTTCGGTGCGCGCGGATGTTTCTCTGGAAGTCCAAGAGCAAACGCGCTTTTGCTTTTGCTTTTCGTAGGAGCGAGCTTGCTCGCGAACCGTCCGTCACTGGGTTCCCGCATTCGCGGGAATGACGAGGGAGATAAGGAGTTTCAGGATGACTCTAGATTCCCCTCCCACTCCGAACAGCCCCCTCTCCCTTCAGGGAGAGGGCTGGGGAGAGGGCGCTCTTGAACCCAGCACCTAAAGCTCTCGGGAAATCCGTAGGGCGCATAACGCCTACGGCGTTATCCGCCGAATCGCGGACAGAGTCCGCTCCTACGGTTCCAGGGAAGCACGGGCGTAGGAGCGGACTCCGTCCGCGATTGGATTCACCGGCCACGCCGGACGCTCCGGTGGCACGAACAGCCCCCTCTCCTTCCGGGAGAGGGCTGGGGTGAGGGCAACGGACTCCGCCGCTACTCCATCGCCAAACCTGCACTCCGCCCCCCAACCCTCCCCGCAAACGGGGCAGGGTACCGCCACCCCGTGCTTCCACCCACCCCTCAGACATCCACCTGAATGCCCCGGCCTTTGAGGGATTCCTGAAGGGAGGTCGCTGGCGATTTGCCTAGGATCGCCGGTGGGGCATCGCCGGCGGCGCCGGCGCTCATTGCCCGCTGATTTCAGCCTCCCGCACACCGGGTGGCGATGACTGCCAATTGACGATTTGAAGGAGTCTCGGCGCATGACCGACAAGAACTGGAACGACGATCAGGACCGGCCGCAGGCCAGCCTGCCCTTTGCGCAGGACGCATCCGCCGGACAGGATGCGCCCGCGCCGCGTGCGGACAAGCCCCAATTCCTCATCGAGGACGATATCGGCACGCTCAAGGGTGTGGTCGAGTCGGGCGGATATACCAACGACAAGACGCCGACCTTCAAGGGCTCCGGCCTTACGGTGGGCCAGGAAGTGTTCATCCGCGTCGTTCTCGAATCCGGTGAGGTGCAGGAACTGGGCAGCGTCGTGGTGCGCAAGAACGGCACCTGGGCCCTGGACATCGACATGCCGTTCCAGGATGGCGTGGTCGATTTCTACATCACCGTCGACGGCGTCGATTCCGACCCCTACCGGGTGACCTTCGATAGCCAGTTGCCGGAGCCGGTCGAGCTGGAAGAGCCCCTGCAAGTGCTGGCCGGCGAGCGCCCGTTGGCGATGGACGATGGCCAGGTACAGGCCAACGCGCAGCCGAGCTTCGTGGGCAAGTTCGCCGGCCAGGCCAGCGAAGCGGACATGCATGCCGTGCTGCTGGAAATTCACTATGGTACGGAGAAGGTCACTGTCACTGCCGAGATCGGTAGTGATGGCTCCTGGCGCTGTGACTGGCCAGAGGGCCTGGCGGAGCAGGAGGGGAACTATACGCTCAAGTTCTTCATGATTGATGCCGCCGGCAACGTGCATACCGAGGGGGGACAGTACAAGTCCTTCCAGCAACTGGAACTGACGCTCGACCTGACCCCGCCCGACGAGGCCATGGTGAGCTTCACCCTGCACGACGACTTCGGCCCGGTCACCGGCGTCATCGCCGCCGGCGGCAAGACCGACGACACCACCCCGAGGCTCGAGGGCCAGGTGGCGAACGCTGCCGCCACCGGCGTCAAGTGGGTGGAAATCCTCCTCGACGGCAACGTCCTGGCGCGGGTGCTGGTGGATGAGCAGGGCAACTGGGAATACACCCCGGACGCATTGGATTCCGGCGTGCACCACCTCGAAGTCTTCCCGATGGACGCCGCCGAGAACCGTGGCGCCCAGGGCGCCTCCATCGACTTCGAAGTGGTCGGACCGGATGTGCCGCCCTTGTCGCTGCCGGTCATCGACGAAATTCGTGACGACCTGGGCTTGGTCACCGGCCTGCTGAATGACGGTGACGTCACCGACGACACCAGCCTGTCGCTCAAGGGCCACGCCGAGGCCGGCAACCTGGTGCTGCTGTACATCGATGGCGAACTGGCCGCCAGCGTGGTGGCCGACGAGCAGGGCAACTGGACTGCCGAACTGCCGCTGGCCGGCGATGGCGAGCATGTCATCATCGCCAAGGCCCAGGACGACTTCGGTCGCCACAGCGACGAAACCGCCCCGGTGTCCATCACCCTCGACACCATCGCACCGGAACAGCCGGGCATGGTGGATGCCCAGGACAACACCGGCGCCATCACCGGCCCCATCGAGCCGGGCAGCGTGACCGACGAAACCCAGCCGACCCTCAGTGGTTCGGGTGAGCCGGGCGACACCGTGAGCATCCTCGACAATGGCGAGGTGATCGGCACGGTCGTGGTCGATGAAAACGGCCAATGGGAATTCACCCCGGAACAGCCGCTGGAAGAGGGCGACCACAGCATCAGCGTGGTGATCACCGACCCGGCCGGCAATGCCAGCGAGCCCAGCGAGTCGCTGGACTTCAGCGTCGACAGCAGCGTACCGGCCATGGTCATCGACCATCTCGAACTGCAGGACGACTTCGGTCCGGTAGTCGGCGCCATCGCCAACGGCAGCTCCACCGACGACGCCACCCCGACCGTGGTGGGCCATGTCGAAGGCGAAGCCGCCTGGGTGGAAATCTACGATGGCGAAACCCTGCTGGGCACCGCCCTGGTGGACGGCGACGGCAACTGGAGCTTCCAGGCGCCGGAACTGGAGAGCGGCGAGCACAGCATTTCCGCCCGCCCGGTGAGCGCCATCGGCCAGGAAGGCGAGACCAGCGACAGCATCGGCTTCACCCTGGTGGGTGACGAGACGCCGCTGCCGCAACTGCCGGTCATCGATGAAATCCTCGACGACCAGGGCACATTCACCGGCCTGCTGAACGATGGTGACCTCACCGACGACGCCAGCCTGTCGCTCAAGGGCAGCGCCGAAGCTGGCAAGCTCGTGCTGCTGTACGTGAACGGCGAACTGGCCGCCAGCGTGGTGGCAGAGCAGGACGGCAGCTGGAGCGTCGAACTGCCGCTGGTCGGCGATGGCGAACAGGTCATCACCGCCAAGGCCCAGGACGATGCCGGCCGCCACAGCGACGAAACCACTCCGGTATCCATCACCCTCGACGCCACCGCGCCGGACAAGCCGGAACAGGTGGGCGCCGACGACAACGAAGGCGTGGTGCAGGGCCCGATCACCCAGCATGGCGCCACCAACGACAACACCCCGGAATTCAGCGGCCAGGCCGAGCCGGGCTCCACGGTCATCATCAGCGACAACGGCATGCCCCTGGGCAGCGTGGTGGCCGATGCCCAGGGCGACTGGAGCTACACCCCCGAGCCGCCGCTGGCCGACGGTTCGCACAGCATCACCGTGCAGGCCCAGGACGCCGCCGGCAACCTCAGCGAGCCCAGCGACGCCCTGGAATTCAGCGTCTGGAGCGAGGCGCCGCAGGTGAGCATCGACCACGCCCTGGACGACGTCGAGCCGGGCCTGGAGAGCGTGGCCAACGGCGGCGTCACCAATGACCTGCAGCCGACCCTGGTGGGCACCGCCACCGCCGGCGCGCTGGTGGTCCTTTCCGAGGCCGGGCTGGTGCTCGGCAGCGCGGTCGCCGACGCCGAGGGCAACTGGAGCATCACCCTGGACCGTAACCAGTCCGAAGGCTCGCACACCTACACCGCGGAAGTCCGTTGCGCCACCGGCGAGTTCGCCCAGGCCGACTTCGTCCTGGTGATCGACAACAATGCCCCGGACCGCCCGATCCTCGACGCCGTGCTGGACAACGCCGGCCTGGTCCAGGGCGCGCTGGCCAGCGGCGACACCACCGACGACGCCACCCCGACCCTGCAAGGCGGCGAGGCCGAGCCCAACGGCCTGGTCAAGGTCTACGACAACGGCACCCTGGTCGGCAGCACCCTCGCCGACGAGAACGGCGACTGGAGCCTGGAGCTGCCGGAGCTGGCCGATGGCGCCCATAGCCTGACCGTTACCTCCAGCGATGCCGCGGGCAACGAGAGCAAGCCGACCCGTCCGTTCGAACTGACCGTGGACACCGCGGTGGCCGACCTGGTCATCGACAGCATCGAACTGGTCGACGACTTCGGCGAGGTCCAGGGCCTTATCGCCGACGGCGGCAAGACCGACGACACCACGCCGCTGCTGCGGGGCCACGTCGAAGGGACGAATGCCGCCTACGTGGAAATCTACGACGGCGAAACTCTGCTGGGCACCGCCGCGGTGGACGCCCAGGGCAACTGGAGCTTCCAGTCGCCGGAGCTGGAAAGCGGCGAATACGCCTTCAGCGCCGTACCGGTGGACAGCCTCGGCAAGACCGGCGAAGCCAGCGAAACCATCCGCTTCGAAGTGGTGGGCCCGGAGGTCGCCCTGCCGAACGCACCGGCCATCAGCGAAATCCTCGATGACCAGGGTTCGGTCAGCGGCCTGCTGAACGATGGCGACGTTACCGACGACACCAGCCTGAGCGTTAGCGGCAGCGCCGATGCCGGCAACCTCGTGCTGCTGTACGTCAACGGCGAACTGGCTGCCAGCGTGGTAGCCGACGAGCAGGGCAACTGGACTGCCGAACTGCCGCTGGCTGGCGATGGCGAACAGGTCATCACCGCCAAGGCGCAGGATGAAGCTGGCCGCCACAGCGACGAGACTGCACCGGTCAGCGTCATCCTCGACACCACCGCACCGGAACAGCCGGGCATGGTCACCGCCGAGGACAACACCGGCGCCATTACCGGGCCCATCGAGCCGGGCAGCGTGACCGACGAAACCCAGCCGACCCTCAGTGGTTCGGGTGAGCCGGGCGACACCGTCAGCATCCTCGACAATGGCGAGGTGATCGGCACGGTCGTGATCGACGAGAACGGCCAGTGGGCGTTCACGCCTGAGCAGCCGCTGGAAGAGGGCGACCACAGCATCAGCGTGGTGGTCACCGACCCAGCCGGTAACGCCAGCGAGCCGAGCGAGTCCCTGGACTTCAGCGTCGACACCAGCGTGGCCCCGATGGTCATCGATCGCATCGAACTGCAGGACGACTTCGGTCCGGTAGTCGGCGCCATCGCCAACGGTAGCTCCACCGACGACGCCACCCCGACCGTGGTTGGCCATGTCGAAGGCGAAGCCGCCTGGGTGGAAATCTACGACGGTGAAACCCTGCTGGGTAGCGCCTTGGTGGACGCCGAAGGCAACTGGAGCTTCCAGGCGCCGGAACTGGAGAGCGGCGAGCACAGCATTTCCGCCCGTCCGGTGAGCGCCATCGGCCAAGTGGGCGAAGCCAGCGACAGCATCGCCTTCACCCTGGTGGGTGAGGAAACCGATCTGCCGCAGCCGCCGGTCATCGACGAAATCCGCGATGACGTGGGTTCGATCACCGGCCTGCTGAACGACGGCGACGTCACCGACGACACCAGCCTGTCGCTCAAGGGCACCGCCGAGGCCGGCAACCTCGTGCTGCTGTATGTGAACGGTGAACTGGCCGCCAGCGTGGTGGCCGACGAGCAGGGCAACTGGACTGCCGAACTGCCGCTGGTCGGCGATGGCGAACAGGTCATCACCGCCAAGGCGCAGGACGCCGCCGGTCGCCACAGCGAAGAGACCGCTGCGGTCTCCGTCACCCTCGACACCACCGCGCCGGAACAGCCGGGCATGGTGATCGCCGAGGACAGCACCGGCCCCGTCACCGGTCCCATCGAGCCGGGCAGCGTGACCGACGAAACCCAGCCGACCCTCAGCGGTTCGGGCGAGCCGGGCGATACCGTGAGCATCCTCGATAATGGCGAGGAGATCGGCACCGCCACCGTCGACGAGAACGGCAACTGGACGTTCACCCCGGAACAGCCGCTGGAGGACGGCGACCACAGCATCAGCGTGGTCATCACCGATGCGGCCGGCAACGTTGGCGAGCCCAGCGAGGCCCTGGACTTCGTGGTGGATTCCACGCCTGCGTTCGTCACCATCGACATGGCCCTCGACCAGGTCGAGAGCATCACTGGCGAGGTGGCCAACGGCGGCGTCACCAATGACCGGCAGCCGACCCTGGTGGGCACCGCCACCCCGGGCGCGCTGGTGATCATCTCCGAGGCCGGGTTCGTTCTCGGCAGTGTGGTCGCCGATACCGAAGGCAACTGGAGCCTGCGCCTGTCGGTGGGCCAGTCCGACGACGAGCACCACTACACCGCCGAGGTGCAGAGCGCCACCGGCGCCACCGCCCAGGCCGAGTTCAGCCTGGTGATCGACACCAAGGCCCCGGACCGCCCGATCCTCGACGCCGTGCTGGACAACGCCGGCCTGCTCCAGGGATCGTTGGCCAGCGGTGACACCACCGACGACGCCACCCCGACCCTGCAGGGCAGCGAGGCCGAGCCCAACGGCCTGGTCAAGGTCTATGACAATGACGTCCTGGTCGGCAGCACCCTCGCCGACGAGAACGGCGACTGGAGCCTGGAACTGCCGGAACTGGCCGATGGCGCCCATAGCCTGACCGTTACTTCCAGCGATGTCGCGGGCAACGAAAGCAAACCGACCCGTCCGTTCGAACTGACCGTGGACACCGCGGTAGCCAACCTGGTCATCGACAGCATCGAGCTGGTGGATGACTTCGGTCCGCTCACCGGCCTGATCGCCGATGGCGACAAGACCGACGACACCACGCCGCTGCTGCAGGGCCATGTCGAAGGCGAGGCGAAGTACGTGGAGGTCTACGACGGCGAAACCCTGCTGGGCACCGCCGCGGTGGACGCCCAGGGCAACTGGAGCTTCCAGGCGCCGGAGCTGGAAAGCGGCGAGCATGCCTTCAGCGCCGTGCCGGTGGATGCCCTCGGCAAGACCGGCGAAGCCAGCGAAAGCATCCGCTTCGAAGTGGTGGGCCCGGAGGTCGCACAGCCGGAAGCACCGGTCATCAGCGAAATCCTCGATGACCAGGGCTCGGTCAGCGGTCTGCTGAACGATGGTGACGTCACCGACGACACCAGCCTGACCGTCAACGGCAGTGCTGCCGCGGGTGATCTGGTGCTGCTGTACGTCGACGGCGAACTGGCCGCCAGCGTGGTGGCCGACGAGCAGGGCAACTGGACGGCCGAACTGCCGCTGGCCGGCGATGGCGAGCACGCTATCACCGCCAAGGCGCAGGATGAAGCTGGCCGCCACAGCGAAGAGACCGCTGCGGTCTCCGTCATCCTCGACACCACCGCGCCGGAACAGCCGGGCATGGTGATCGCCGAGGACAACACCGGTGCCATCACTGGACCGATCGAGCCGGGCAGCGTGACCGACGAAACCCAGCCGACCCTCAGTGGTTCGGGCGAGCCGGGCGGCACCGTCAGCATCCTCGACAACGGTGAAGTGATTGGCACGGCCGTGATCGACGAAAACGGCCAGTGGGAGTTCACGCCTGAGCAGCCGCTGGAGGAGGGCGACCACAGCATCAGCGTGGTGGTCACCGACCCGGCCGGCAACGCCAGCGAGCCGAGCGAGTCCCTGGACTTCAGCGTCGACAGCAGCGTACCGGCCATGGTCATCGACCGTATCGAACTGCTCGACGACTTCGGTCCGGTCGTAGGCGCCATCGCCAATGGCAGCTCCACCGACGACGCCACCCCGCTCGTGCAGGGCCATGTCGAAGGCGAGGCGACGTACGTGGAGGTGTACGACGGCGAAGCCCTGCTGGGCACCGCCGCGGTGGACGCCGAAGGCAACTGGAGCTTCCAGGCGCCGGAGCTGGCTTCCGGCGAACACGCGATCTCGGTCCGTCCGGTGAACGCCATTGGCCAAGTGGGCGAGGCCAGCGAAAGCATCGGCTTCACCGTGGTGGGCGAGGAAACCCCGCTGCCGCAGCCGCCGGTCATCGACGAAATCCGCGACGACCTGGGCTCGGTCACCGGCCTGCTGAACGATGGCGACGTCACCGACGACACCAGCCTGACCGTCAACGGCAGCGCCGATGCCGGCAACCTCGTACTGCTGTACGTGAACGGTGAACTGGTCGCCAGCACCACCGCCGATGAACAGGGCAACTGGAGCGCCGAGCTGCCGCTGGCCGGCGATGGCGAACACGCCATTACCGCCAAGGCGCAGGATGCAGCCGGCCGTCACAGCGACGAGACCACCCCGGTCTCCGTCATCCTCGACACCACCGCGCCGGAACAGCCGGGCATGGTGACCGCCGAGGACAACACCGGTGCCATCACTGGCCCGATCGAGCCGGGCAGCGTGACCGACGAAACCCAGCCGACCCTCAGTGGTTCGGGTGAGCCGGGCGACACCGTCAGCATCCTCGACAACGGTGAAGTGATCGGCACGGCCGTGATCGACGAAAACGGCCAGTGGGAGTTCACTCCCGAGCAGCCGCTGGAGGAGGGCGACCACAGCCTCAGCGTGGTGGTCACCGATCCGGCCGGCAATGCCAGCGAGCCGAGCGAGTCCCTGGACTTCAGCGTCGACAGCAGCGTACCGGCCATGGTCATCGACCGTATCGAACTGCTCGACGACTTCGGTCCGGTCGTAGGCGCCATCGCCAACGGCAGCTCCACCGACGACGCCACCCCGCTCGTGCAGGGCCATGTCGAAGGCGAGGCGACGTACGTGGAGGTGTACGACGGCGAAACCCTGCTGGGCACCGCCGCGGTGGACGCCGAAGGCAACTGGAGCTTCCAGGCGCCGGAACTGGCTTCCGGCGAACACGCGATCTCGGTCCGTCCGGTGAACGCCATCGGCCAGATCGGCGAGGCCAGCGACAGCATCGCCTTCACCCTGGTGGGTGAGGAAACCGATCTGCCGCAGCCGCCGGTCATCGACGAAATCCGCGACGACCTGGGCTCGGTCACCGGTCTGCTGAACGATGGCGATGTCACCGACGACACCAGCCTGTCGCTCAAGGGCACCGCCGATGCCGGCAACCTCGTGCTGCTGTATGTCGGCGGGGTACTGGCCGCCAGCGCGGTCGCCGACGAAAACGGCAACTGGAGCGCCGAACTGCCGCTGGCCGGCGATGGCGAACAGGTCATCACCGCCAAGGCGCAGGATGAAGCCGGTCGTCATAGCGAAGAGACCGCTGCGGTCTCCGTCATCCTCGACACCACCGCGCCGGAACAGCCGGGCATGGTCACCGCCGAGGACAACACCGGCGCCATCACCGGGCCGATCGAACCGGGCAGCGTGACCGACGAAACCCAGCCGACCCTCAGTGGTTCGGGTGAGCCGGGCGACACCGTGAGCATCCTCGACAACGGTGAAGTGATCGGCACGGTCGTGATCGACGAGAACGGCCAGTGGGAGTTCACGCCTGAGCAGCCGCTAGAGGAGGGCGACCACAGCCTCAGCGTGGTGGTCACCGACCCGGCCGGCAACGCCAGCGAGCCCAGCGAGTCGCTGGACTTCCAGGTGCAGGCCCAGGTGCCGACCCTCAGCCTCGACTCGGTCTACGACGATGTCGAAGGCATTCTCGGCGAGATCGCCCAGGGCGGGCTGACCAACGACGCCCAGCCGATGCTCTCCGGCACGGCCGGCAACGGCGCGGTGCGGGTGCTCATCCATGACGGCCAGACGCTGCTGGGCAGCGCACTGGTCGATGGCGACGGCAACTGGCAGTTCGAGCTGCCGGAACTGGCCGACGGCGAGTACAGCCTGAGCCTGGTGGCCGAAACCGCCAGCGGCACGCCGAGCGAAAGCCTCGAGTGGAGCTTCACCGTCGACACCCAGGCACCGGAGGCCGTCACGGCTCTGGACCTGGTCGACGACGAGCCGCTGATCACCGGCACCATCGAGCAGAGCGGCCTGACCAACGACGCCACGCCGACCTTCAGCGGCCAGGCCATCGGCGCCAAGTGGGTGAACATCTACGACGGCAGCCTGCTGATCGCCAGCGTCTCGGTGGACGCCGAGGGCAACTGGAGCTTCACGCCGGAAGAGGCGCTTTACGAAGGCGCGCATCGCTTCAGCGCCGCCGCCGTGGACGAGGCCGGCAACGAAGGCGAGCGCAGCGTCGGCTGGAACTTCACCGTGGATGTCACCGCACCGGGCCGTGTCACCAACCTGGGGCTGTACGACATGATCGGACCGAACCCCGAGACGGACTGGGGCGATGTGCCGAAGGGCGGGAAGACCGACGACCCCTGGCCGAACTTCTATGGCCAGGTCGACACCTTCGGCGTGAAGTACGTGTACGTCTACGACGATGGCAAGTTCCTCGGCTCGGCCACGGTCAACCAGACCACCCTGGAGTGGGCGTTCGAACCGCGCCTGCCGCTGCAGTCGGGCAAGCACAGCCTGCAGGCTTGCGCAGTGGACGAAGCCGGCAACATGGGCCCGCTCAGCGAGCCCTGGGACTTCACCATCGCCCTGCCGATCGCTGCCGACCCGTCGATCATCAACGTGCGCGACGACGTCGCTGGCGTCTACCTGCAGAAGGAGGACTTCACCGAGGACGTGACTCTGACGGTCAAGGGTTCCTCGCCGCTGGGCACCACCGTGACGCTCTATGCCAACGGTGTAGCGGTGGGCTCGCAGACGGTGGATGAGGATGGTTACTGGTACATCACCACCAGCGACCTGAGCCTCCTGGCCAACCCCGATGGTTCCGTGAGCCTGGTGGCCGCGGCCGAAGGGCTGGCGCCCACCGGTCCGTTCACCATCTTCCTCGAGGACAGCGTGCTGCAACCGCAGGTGCTGGCCGAGCCCCTGGGGGGCGAGGAAGCGCTGATGGCCGGGCTGTTCGCGGCGCTGGAACTGCACCAGGAGCCGGTCGCGCAAGCGCAGCCGCTGTCGTTGCAGGGCCTGCTGCAGGCACCGGCCGGGGCGCAGGCTCCGGGCGTGGCGGCAACCCCGCCGGCAGCCGAGGCGCCAGTGCCCGACAGCGTGCTGGTGAAACAGGACCTGCTGGCGCTGCAACAGCAGCAGCTGGTCTGACCGACCCGGCCCGTCCCGGCGCTTCGGCGCCGGGCGGACCGGTTTTCAGGCGGCATGGGCGCAAGCCCGTGCCGTTTTTTTTCGCCTGAAAAACGCCTTGTCGGATGGGGGAGGGCAAAGCGATATCCGTCGCCATGGCCGGCCGGTGGAATAGCGAGCGGAGGTTCAGTGATGGAGCATCGGCGAAGGCCGTTGCCCTCACCCCAATCCTCTCCCGGAGGGAGGGGGGGCTGTTCGTGCCACCGGAGCGTCCGGCGTGGCCGGTGAATCCAATCGCGGACGGAGTCCGCTCCTACGCCCGTGCTTCCCTGGAACCGTAGGAGCGGACTCTGTCCGCGATTCGGCGGATAACGCCGTAGGCGTTATGCGCCCTACGGACTTCCGACGGGGTTGCGACAGAGGTTGGGGCTCTGCAAAGAGCGCCCTCTCCCCAGCCCTCTCCCGCAAGCGGGAGAGGGGGCCGTTCGGAGTGGGCGGGGAGTTCGGAGTCATCCTGCTACTCCGAACCCCACCCCGTCATTCCCGCGAACGCGGGAATCCAGTGACGGGCGGTTCGCGAGCAAGCTCGCTAGGGTAGCCCGGCTCCATCGGGCCCGTATGCGGGGCAAGCCTTTTTGGTTCCTTTTTGCGGGGGTGGCCTTCCACCGTTTGACAAAAGGGACTCGCCCGAGGGGGCGAAACAAAAAATCTCCGCAGACTCGGAGCGGCGCGCTACACCGAGCCCCCAACCCAAAAGTCTCTGGGTTATTCCCCTTCGGGCCAGCGCAAGCGCTGTTCGCGATGGAGCCGCGTCCCGCGTTCGCGGGAATGACGGGGGGTGGGGTTGGAGTAGCGGTTGAGAATCCGCAGAAGAGCCCCTCTCCCCAGCCCTCTCCCGCAAGCGGGAGAGGGGGCTGTTCGGAGCGGGCGGTGAATTCGAAGTCATCCTGAGACTCCCAGCCCCCTCGTCATTCCCGCGAGCGCGGGACGCGCCACGACCATGCGCCCCTGGAACCATAGGGCGCATAACCGTTCGCGGCTATACGCCGCCGGCCAGAACACCGCTCCCCATGGGGACGCCGAGGCTCCCCCCATCCCGCCATGAACGCCCCGCCCCCTCCGCGAACAACCTTTTCCGCCCCCCACCGACAGCCGCCGACCAATGCCGCCGGACTTTAGGGAGCGCCTTAGATACACGGCAGCGGTGGCCTTTTAGCATCCTCCCTCGCCTGCCGGACGCCCGCACAGACGGGGCCAAGCGGCAGGCCTGCCAAACGAACGGCGGCGGGCCCGGCCCGCCGCCGTTCGACACTAGACTCAGGAGTACCACATGACTGTCAGCAAGAACCTGTCCCGCGAGACGGCCGCTTTCGTGTTCGCCCAGAACGACCCGCTCGAAGTGCCCGTAGCGCCGCCCGCCCCGCACATCAGCTACGTGCTCGACGATGCCGGTACGCCGGCCTACCAGGGCATCGTCCAGCTCAACGGCTACACCGACGACACCACGCCGACGCTGATCGGCAACGGCGCGGCCGCCGGCGACCTGATCAAGGTCTATCACGGTGACCGGGTGATCGGCAGCACCATCGTCCAGGGCAACGGCTCCTGGCGCTTCACCCCCTCCGAGGAACTGCGCGAGGAGGGCGTGCAAGTGCTGCGCGCCACCGCTACCGACAGCAGCAACGGTCTGGAAAGCGACTTCAGCCCGCCCTTCAGCTTCATCCTCGACCTGACCCCGCCCAGCGCCCAGGCCACCATCCAGAACGTTTCCGAAGCCCTGCCCGAGCAACCGCTGGTCACCGCGGACTCCACGCCCATGCTGTTCGGCAGCCTGAGCACCGCCCTGGCCGCCAACGAGAAGCTGCAGATCAGCCTGGACACCGGCGCCACCTGGCAGGACGTCGCTTCCGTCAGCGGCGCCTACTGGCAATACCAGGACGTGCGCGAGCTGCAGAACGGCAACTACACCTACCTGCTGCGCACCATCGACGCCGCCGGCAACCAGGGCGCCATGACCGCCCAGCAGATCACCATCAGCCGCGAGGTGACCCCGCAGCCGGTGGAAGGCATCAAGGTCAGCATCATCGGCATCACCCCGGACACCGGCGTGGAAGGCGACTACATCACCAGCGCCTCGAAGATCACCCTGCTGGGCACCCTCAGCGAGGAACTGCCGGCCGGCGCCAAGCTGCAGGTCAGCGTCGATGGCGGCAACAGCTGGAAGACCGTGCAGGCCTTCGGCACCGACTGGATCTACATCGATCCCAGCGTGCACAACCTCGGCACCCAGGTGCGCTACGAAATGCGCGTGCTGGACGCCCAGGGCAACCCGGTGGCCAGCAGCTACGCGGCCCAGGACGTGGTCTTCGACGCCGGTAACCCGCTGCCGGACATGTACTCCAGCATCGAGCTGGGCACCGACACCGCGGTGGAGATCGCCGGCCAGTACAGCAACGCGCAGAGCGCGCAGAACAACGACTTCATCACCCGTGACAACAGCGTCACCCTGTCCGGCAAGCTCAGCGCCGCGCTGCAGATCGGCCAGCACCTGCAACTGTCCCTGGACGGCGGCAAGACCTGGGAGACGCTGATGTCCAACGGCGGCCAGCTGTGGAGCTACACCAGCGAACCGCTGTCGGCCAGCCAGCAGCTGGGCGTGAAACTGCGGGTGGCCGACAACGCCGGCAACAGCGTCGAGCTGGGCGAGCGCACCCTGGTCGTCGACATCGACTCGCCGGTGCCCTTCGCCTTCGCCCCGCAGTTCGGTACGCAGACCCTCAGCGGCGAGCGCGCCTACTACTCCAGCGCCCAGTACGGCCTGGCCGAGGCCGGCGCCACCGTGGCCCTGGTGCAGGACGTCAACCGCGACGGCCGTTACCAGGAAGGCCTGGACAAGATCGTCGGCTACGCCGTGGCCGGCAACGACGGCCGTTGGAGCTTCGACGCCATCCTGCCCGAAGGCCAGCAGCAACTGGGCTTCGTCACCTGGGACGTGGCCGGCAACAACTCCGGCTTCGGCCCGCAGGTGCTGACCGACGCCCACCGCCCGGTCAACGAGGCCGGCTTCAGCGTCCATGACACCGGCTGGGGCGGCTCGGTCGCCTCGGTGCGCGGCTCCAACACCGCAGCCATGGCCATGAGCGCCGACGGCACCTGGTCGTTCTTCCAGAGCACCGGCTACGCCCTGAGCTCCACCGCCTACAAGAACGCCGGCCACGTGTACAGCGGCCTGGACCGTGACGAGTACCGTGCCAGCTACCTGAGCGAGCCGCTGAAGGTCACTTCGGAGGGCAATGGGCACATGATCTCCAAGGCCACCTTCGCCGACTACAACCGCGACGGCCTGATGGACGTCATCGCCAATGTGAGTGGCAACTCCGCAGACCTGCCGGTATGGACCGCCAAGGCGGACGGCACCTACACCGCAGGCTCGGTCAACAACCCCAACCGGCTGAACATCGGCGGCGTGATCGCCTGGGACGGCAACGGCGACGGCTACACCGACTTCATCGTGGTCGACAACACCATCGGTAGCTGGGGCTTCAACCTCATCCGCAACGACAACGGCGTGCTGAAAGGGGAGCGGAAGGGCAATACCTGGTGGGGTTCCGAGATCAGCGGCGTCGACCTCAACAACGACGGTGCCGTGGACCTGGCCGGTCACAACGACCAGTACGGCAACACCGCCCTGGGTGTATTGCTGACCCAGAGCGACGGCAGCTTTGGCAAGGAGCAGACCTTCGGCAGGATGTTCCGCAGCGATAGCGCCAGCGGCACGGAATACAGCAACCTGGCCACCTCCATGACCTGGGCCGACTTCGACGGCGACGGCGACCTGGACCTGTTCCTGGCCCGCGGCAGCCGCAGCTCCACCGGCTACAACGGCAACTCCGACGACAGCCGCATCTACCTGAACAAGGGCAACGACGCCAGCGGCAAGTGGCTGGGGATGGACAACGACAATCCGCTGTTCTTCAACGACGCCCTCGGCGAGGACCAGCGCGGCAACCTGGTGCACTTCGACGGCGGCCCGTCCTTCGCCGTGGACTGGAACCACGACGGCAAGATGGACGTCATCGAGGCGCCGCGGCAGAACGCCGCCTGGTCCGGCACCAACGGCGGTATGTCGCCGGTGTTGTTCCTCAACCGCGGCAATGGCGACTGGCTGAACAGCGGCCAACTGCTGGGCAACGAGCCCTACGACAACGTCACCGGCGCGGTGGCGGTGGACTACGACTTCGACGGCGCCGTGGACCTGCTGCTGTACCGCACCTCCGGCAAGGACCACCTGGGCATGAACACCAACTCCTCGCCCACGGTGCTGATCCGCAACGAGAACCACGTGGTCGAAGGCACCAGCCTGATCCTGCGCATCCTCGACAAGAACGGCGTGAACAGCTACTTCGGCAACACCGTGCAACTGTTCGACGCGGCGGGCCGCCTGGTCGCCAGCCAGATCCTCAACCCGCAGTCCGGCGTGACCAACGACAGCTCCGGCCTGGTGTACTTCTACGGCCTGGACGCGAACCAGACCTACAGCGCCAAGCTGCTGGCCGAGCCCGCCATCGGCAACGGCAACATGGTCCCGGCCCGCTTCGAAGAGGACCTGGGCCTGATCAACCCGACCTGGGGCAACCTGGTCACCGGCGCCGCCGAGCACGCCTACGTGCTGACCGCCGGCAAGCCGACCGTGAGCTTCGACAGCCAGGGCGCAGGCACTGTGGGCACCGGCTACAACGACAGCTTCATGGCCACCGAAGGCAACGACGTCATCAATGGCGGCGGCGGCTGGAACCTGCTGGCCGACGGCAGCAAGCAGTGGAGCGCCACCCAGGGCCTGGACGAAGTGGACTACCAGTTCGCCAAGCAGGGCGTGCAGGTCAACCTGCAGAGCGGCCAGTCGCTGGGCATGGGCAATGACACCCTGATCGGCATCGAGGCCGTGAAGGGCAGCTGGTACGCCGACGCCTTCATGGACAACGCCGCCAGCAACCGCTTCGAAGGCCGTGGTGGCGACGACATCTATTACCTCTTCGGCGGTGGCAACGACACCCTGGCCTATCGTCCGGTCGATGCCTGGGACGTTTCCGCCGATGGCAGCAACGGCCATGACATGGTGTTCGGCTTCGGCCTTGGCAACGTGCTGAACAACAGCAACGCCGACATCATCGACCTGCGCGGGATGCTCGGCTACGGCGGCCCGGTCAGCCTGGTCCGGGATGACGGCGTGCTGCAGCTGGATGCCTCGTCCCAGGGGCTGCTGGACTACCTGTCGAGCCGCGTCGAGGGCAACAACACCATCATCAGCGTGGACCGCGACGGCATCGGCCAACAGGTCGGCTCCACCGACCTGATCACCCTGATGGGCGTGCGTACCGACCTGCTGAACCTGATCCAGAACCACCAGATCATGGTCTGAGGCCCTGAACCGCCCCGGCGCTTGCGCCGGGGCACCGATTCGTTTTTCAGCGGCGCCGAATTTTCTCCCCCTTGGTGGCGCCGCTTTTTTCTTCCCGGGCGCGAGCAGGCTCGTGACCCCGCATCGGCCCGGCGGCCTTTCTTCGAAGTTCAGAAAAATCTGGCTGATGTAGGTCGTTTTGCTTCCCCAGATTCGGACATCCCCGGTGTTTCCGCCCGTGCTCCGCCGGTAGAAAGACCCATCGCCGAACGACAACCCAAAGGCTCCTGACCTTGAGTACCGAGACACCCCTGTTCCGCACCGAGGCCCTGCAAGGGCAGGGCGCCCACTGGCTGGGCCCGATCATCCTCATACGCCCACTGTCCTTCAGCGTGCTGACCACCCTGGCCACCCTGTTCGCCCTGCTGGTGGCGGGCTTCTTCATCTGGGGCAGCTACACCAAGCGCAGCACCGTGGTCGGGCAACTGCTGCCGGTCAACGGCCAGGCCAAGGTGCACGCGCCGCAGATGGGCGTGATCGTCGAGAAATCCGTCCGCGAAGGGCAGAAGGTCGAACGCGGCCAGACCCTCCTGCGCCTGTCCAGCGAACGCTACAGCGGCCAGGACCAGGCGGTGCAGGCCGGCATCAGCCATCAGCTGGAGGCCAGCCGCGAGTCCCTGGAGCAGCAGCTGGAGAAGCTGCAGCGGCTGCAGGCCGACGAGCGCCGCAGCCTGCAGGCCAAGGTCGTCAGCCTGCGTGAGGAACTGACGACCCAGGCCGCCCAGCTGCAGAGCCAGCGCAAGCTGCTGGCCATCGCCAGCGACGCCGAGGGCCGTTACCGCGGGCTGATGGAGAAGGGCTACATCTCCATGGACCAGTTCCAGCAGCGCCAGGCCGAGTTGCTCGGCCAGCGCCAGACCCTGCAGCGCCTGGAGCGCGAGCGCACGGCGCTGCAACAGCAATTGCGCGAACAACAGGCCACCCTCGACGGGCTCGACGCGCGCCATGCCAACCAGCGCGCCGAGCTGCAACGCCAGCTCAACGGCGTGCGCCAGCAACTGGGCGAGAGCGAAGCCAAGCGCACCCTGCGCATCGTCGCGCCGGAAGCGGGCATCGCCACCGCCGTGCTGGCCGAGGTCGGCCAACTGGTCGACCCCTCGCGGCCGCTGCTGAGCATCGTCCCCGAGAACGCCGAACTGCTCGCCGAACTCTATGCGCCGAGCCGCGCGGTGGGCTTCATCAAGGTCGGCGATACGGCGCGGATCCGCTACCAGGCCTACCCCTACCAGAAATTCGGCCAGCACAACGGCAAGGTGCTGTCCATCTCGCGCACCTCGCTGCCGTACAACGAGCTGGCGGCCATGGCCGGCAGCGTGCCGGGCGTCGGCCAGAGCGGCGAGCAGTACTACCGCATCCGCGTGCGACTGGACGAACAGCAGGTGCGCGCCTACGGCCAGCCGCGCCCGCTGCAGAGCGGCATGCTGCTGGAGGCCGACCTGCTACAGGAAACCCGCAAACTCTACGAATGGGTCCTCGAACCCCTCTACAGCCTGTCCGGCAAACTCTGAGGTATCGCGCCGTATGGCTATCTTCGACTCCCTCGCGCTGCGCTTCGGCCGGCGCCTGCCCAGCATCCAGCAGACCGAGGCCGCCGAGTGCGGCATCGCCTGCCTGGCCATGGTCGCCGGCTACCACGGCAGCCACCACGACCTGCGCGAAATGCGCCAGCGCTTCAACGTCTCGCTCAAGGGCATCACCCTCAAGCAACTGATCGAGGCGGCGCAGCAGATGGGCATGGCCACGCGCCCGCTGAAGCTGGGCCTGGCCGACCTGCCCAAGCTGCGCACCCCGTGCATCCTGCACTGGGACTTCAAGCACTTCGTCGTGCTCAAGTCGGTGACCCGCCGCGGCGCGGTGATCCACGATCCGGCCCATGGCATCCGCAAGGTGGGCGTGGAGACGCTGTCGCGTTCCTTCACCGGCGTGGCCCTGGAGCTGTGGCCCGATGCCGCCTTCGAGAAGAAGGAGGCCAAGCCGAACCTGCGCCTGCTCGGCATGCTCGGCAAGGTCAGCGGCCTGTACCGCTCCCTGGGCCAGGTGCTGCTGCTGTCGCTGGCCCTGGAGGTGTTCGCCCTGGTCAGCCCGTTCTTCATGCAGTGGACCATCGACAACGTCATCCCCAGCAACGACCGCGACCTGCTGACCACGCTGCTGATCGGCTTCGGCCTGATGATGCTGATGCAGCAGATCATCGGCGCCGTGCGCCAATGGGTGGGCATGCACATGGGCACGCTGCTCAACGTGCAGTGGCGGGCCAACGTCTTCACCCACCTGCTCAACCTGCCCACGCAGTATTTCGAGAAGCGCCACCTGGGCGACATCGTCTCGCGCTTCGGCGCCGTCGACAGCATCCAGTCCACCCTGACCTCGGCCTTCCTGGTGGCGGTGCTCGACGGCCTGATGACCATCGCCACCCTGGGCATGATGCTGGTCTACAGCCCGCTGCTGGCCAGCATCGCCATCGTCTGCATGGTGCTCTACGCCCTGGTGCGCTGGGTCTCGTACCAGCCGCTGCGCAACGCCACCGAGGAAGAGATCATCCATGGCGCGCGGCAGCAGACGCACTTCCTCGAAACCATGCGTGGCGTGCGCCCGCTGAAACTGTTCCAGCGCCAGACCGAGCGCCGCGCCACCTGGCTGAGCCTGCTGGTGGAGCAGGTCAACGCCGGCCTGCGCACGCAGAAGCTGGGGCTGCTCTACGGCCAGGTCAACGGCCTGCTGTTCGGCATCGAGAACCTGCTGGTGATCTACCTGGGCGCGAACATGGTGATGGACGGGCATTTCACCGTGGGCGCGCTCATGGCCTTCCAGTCCTACAAGGGCCAGTTCGACAGCCGCGTGGGCAGCCTGATCGACAAGTTCTTCGAACTGCGCATGCTGCAGCTGCAGGGCGAGCGCCTGGCCGACATCGTCCTCGAGGCGCCGGAGCAGGGCGGCAGCGGCATCGACCCCGAACTGCTGCGCCAGCGCGAGTTCGGCATCGAGCTGCGCGGCCTGCGCTACCGCTACTCGGAACACGAGCCCTACGTGCTCGACGGCATCGACCTGGACATCCGCGCCGGTGAGTCGGTGGCCATCGTCGGGCCCTCCGGCTGCGGCAAGAGCACCCTGGTCAACATCATGCTCGGCATCCTGCCGCCATCCGACGGGGCGATCCGCGTGGCCGGCATGGAACTGTCGCAGATCGGCCTCGACGGCCTGCGCAGCGTGGTCGGCACGGTGCTGCAGGACGACAGCCTGTTCGCCGGCTCGCTGGCGGAGAACATCGCCTTCTTCGACCCGGCGATGGACATGGAGTGGGTCATGGAGTGCGCGCGCCTGGCGGCCATCCACGACGAGATCATGATCGCGCCCATGGGCTACAACACCCTGGTCGGCGACATGGGCACGGTGCTCTCCGGCGGCCAGAAGCAGCGCATCCTGCTGGCCCGGGCGCTGTACAAGCGGCCGCAGATCCTGTTCCTCGACGAGGCCACCAGCCACCTCGACGTGGACTGCGAACGCCGCGTCAACGAGGCCATCCGCTCGCTGAACATCACCCGGGTGATGGTCGCCCACCGTCCCGAGACCATCGCCACGGCCGACCGCGTGGTGGTCATCACCGGCGGCAAGGTGGTGGGCGAGCGGGCCGTCGACCCCGGGCTGCTGGAGGGCGAACCGGCATGAAGCGCATCCTCCCGTTCGCCCTGGCGCTGGCCGCGGGCCCCGCGGTCCTGGCCGGGCCGGACGTCTTCCGCACCGAGCGCACGCTGCCCCAGGCGCCGGTCAGCGAGGCGCGGCACGGCGGCGTGCCCTGCCTGTTCAACGGCGTCCAGGCGGAACTGGCGCTGGACGAGGCCATCGAGCGCATGCTCTGCCAGGACCCGCAGACCCGCCAGGCCTGGGCCGAGGCCAAGGTCCAGGCGGCGCAGATGGGCGTCGCCTGGTCGGCCTACCTGCCGCGCCTGGGCGCCAGCGTCGGCGCCAGCGACGGCCGCAGCCGCACCGATTACCTGGACTTCGACGGCGTCGAGACCTCGACCCGCCAGAAGAACCTCGATGCCCGCCTCGACCTGAGCTGGGTGCTGTTCGACTTCGGCAAGCGCCGCGCCGCGTTGCGCAGCGCCCGGCACCTGCTGGTGGCGGCCAACGCCAGCCACGACGCGATACTGCAGAACGCCTTCGTCAACGCCGCCCAGGTCTACTACGACGCCCTGGCGGCCCAGGACGCCCTGGCCGCGGCGCAGCAGGTCAAGGACATGGCCGAGGAGAACTTCCAGGCCGCCGACGCCAAGTACCGGGCCGGCGCGGCGGCGCTTTCCGACCGCCTGCAGGCGCAGACCGCCGCGTCCCAGTCCGAGCTGCGCCTGGTGCGCGCCCGCGGCAACCTGGACAACGCCCTGGGCACGCTGGCGTTGCGCATGGGGCTGGCACCGGACAGCGCGCTGAAGCTGTCCAGCGAGTTGACGCCGATGCCCGATACCGGCTTCGTCGGCGCCATCGACCGGCTGCTGGCCCAGGCGCGCAACCACCACCCCGAACTGATCGCCGCCCAGGCGCGGCTGGACGCGGCCCAGGAAAAGGTCCGCGAGGCGCGCGCCGAAGGCCGGCCGACGCTGGCCCTGACCGGCAGCCTCAGCCATGCGCGCAACGACCTGCCGCTGTCGCTGAACGGCGACACCCGGCAGCGCGATTCGAGCCTGGGCCTGCAACTGAACATCCCGCTGTTCGAAGGCTTCGAACGCAACTACCGGGTGCGTGGCGCGCGGGCCCAGGTCGAGGCCAGCCGCGCGGCCCTGGCCGGTACCGAGCAGCAGGTATCGCTGCTGGTGTGGGGCAGCTACCAGCGGCTGATGGTCGATACCCGCAGCCTGAAGAGCACCGACGCCCTGGTCGAACAATCGCACCAGGCCCTGGAGGTGACCCGCGGGCGCTACCGCTCCGGGGTCGGCAGCATGATCGAACTGCTCAACGCCCTGAGCGCCTACGCCGATGCCCAGGAGCAGCACATCCGCGCCCTGGCCGACTGGCAGAACGCCCGCCTGCAACTGGCGGCGGGATTGGGCCGCCTGGGGTTCTGGGCGCTTCAGTGACGCGCGGCGGCAAGTAGCGGATATTTCCGGCCGGTAAATCAAAGCCGCTTCGGTACGAACCGAAGCGGCTTTTTGCCGTTCGGACGCAGTGAATTATTTATATGTGCGATGCGCGAATTATCTTTCGGACAATTATGCCGCCTGACATTCATAAGAGGGGCTTGTATGAAACTTCCAACTCCGCTGGTTGTATTTTTATGGCCTTTTGCCAGGAAATCTGAATGGCGATTTAGTTCGCCGATTTAAGGTTGTAATGGGTATTTCCATACAGAACAATCACCTGGTCGCGCCACATAAGTGGTAGCGCAGCAAGAAAGCCAACATAAGCACTCAATGTGCAAGGAGTATGAAAATGCAAGAGTTGAACATGCAAGAAGTAGAAATGGTCGCCGGTGCCGGCATCTTCGAAGATGTCTTCGGTCGTATTGGCGCCGCCATCATGCTGATTCCGCTGTCCCTCAGCACCGGCGTGGCGAAGGGCGTGGTAACCGGTGGTTCGGTGGGCGGCATTCTGGGCGTCGGCGTCGCCAGCGGTGCCTTCGGTGGCGTCATCGGTGGCGTTCTCGGCGTTATCCATGCCGTTACCTATGGCCTGGTGAATGGCTGGGGCATGTCGCTGGAAACCTTCAACGCCAACGCCGAAGGTTGGTGGAGCATGAACGTTCCGGCCCCGCAGGTCGGCCAAGGCGGCGGTCTGCTCGGCGGCCTGGTGGGCGGCGGCGGTTCCTCTACCGGCCCGCGTTGATCCGGCATCGAGCCGAATGAATGCCACCGCCTGGCTGGGTGGCATTCCCATCTGTTCGGTGGAACAGGGAGCCTGCCGGTATCCGGCAGGCTCCGCTATGCGCTAGATGATGGAGGCATGATGAAAGAACTCGATGGGCAGGAACTGGAAATGGTCGCCGGCGGAGCCTCCTCCGGTTTCCTCGACAGCATAGGCGGCGCGCTCTTCGGCACCTTGAGCGGTGCGCTGGGGGGCATCACCCAGGGGCTCTCCAGCCTGCTGGGCGGCAACCCGATCGGCGCTATCCTCAACGTCACCGTGGGCACGATCTTCGGTGCCATCTCCGGGTTGTTCACCGGCCTGGCACAAGGGACTTCCTCGCAACTTCAGTCCTTGGGAAATCTTTGGAGCAACCCGTTCTTCGGCAATACTTCCGGCTCTGGAAACGAGCCGCGCTGATATTGTTATTACGGCGCCTTTTCGAAGAAAGCCACTGCCTTGGCAGTGGCTTTTTTTATTGCCGGAAGATGGCCTGTTTTGTTTTCTTTAAATATATCAATCGGAATTTTCTTATTTTTTACGATAAGAGATTTCCTACAAGTCAGGATGGGTTTATCCACTGTCTGGTTATTCGTGTCGCGTAATAGCCTATTGCCCGATCCTTTTGTGGTTCGAGGCTTTTTCAGGATATTCCCGAAGAATGTCCACGACCTGACTCGTAGCATTGCGGCTCGATTTTTCAGGGTGGTTCAGATGTTTCTCAACAAATTGCATTGGGGTGCGCTGGCCTGGCTGGCATTCACCCCGCTGGTGGTCTTCGGCGCGGAGCCGGAGGGCAAGGGCGGCAAGCGCCTGCTCTGCCAGCCCGAATGCGGGTGGCAGGATGCCCCGCGGAAGAAACTGGACCTGTCGGTCGACCACCTGACCCGCGACTGGCAGCCGTCGGACGCCGGGGCGGGGCAGGGCGGCGCCCTGGACCTGTGGCACGCGGTCAGCCTGGCGGTGCAGACCTACCCGTCGATCCGCGATGCCGCGGCCCAGCTCGGCCAGCAGCGCGAGGCCATCAACGTGGCCAGGGCCGGCTACCTGCCGACCATCCAGACTGGCCTGAACACCGGCAAGCAGGGCGCCTACGGCAGCGGCCAGAACCTGTCGCTGTCCGCCTCGCAGATGGTCTACGACTTCGGCAAGGTGGCCAACGCGGTCAAGGGCGCCGAAGCCGGCGTGCAGGTGCAGCGCTTCCAGCTGATGAGCGAGGTGGACGAGGTCGCCCGGCAGTCGGCCCAGGCGCTGATCGAAGTGGCCCGCTACCGCGCCCTGCGCGACAGCGCGCGGACCCTGGTGGACGGCCTGCAGCGCCTGCGCCAGCTGGCCCGGCAGCGCGCCAGCGAAGGCGCCAGCACCCAGGCCGACCTGATCCAGGCGCAGTCGCGGGTGGAGGCGGCCGAGGCCTCGCTGCTGGCCGTCGAGACGCAGCTGCGCCAGCAGAAGAGCAAGCTGCGCACCATGATCGGCCGCGAAGTGAGCGAGGCCGCCGTGGACGTGCCCGCCGAGCGCCTGCAACAGGCCGTGCGGCTGATCGAGCCGAACCCGCGGATGCCGGTCGGCGTGCGCATGGCGGTGGCCGAGCGCGAGGAGGCCGAGGCCCAGCTGTCCCTGGCGCGCTCCAACACGCGGCCGACCTTCACCGTCGACGGCGGCGTCAACAAGTACTTCGGCAATGCCGGCGACATGGCCGGCGAGCGCGTCTACACCCTGACCCTCGGCGTCAAGCACGACCTGTTCGCCGGCGGCGCGCCCTCGGCGCGGGTGCGCGGCGCCGGCCAGGCGCTGCGGGCGGCCGAGGAGCGCCTGCACACCCGGCAGCTGGAGGCCCGCGACCAGTGGGTCGCCCTGCAGGAACAGATGGGCGGCCTCGACGAGCGCCTGCGCGTGCTCGCCGACCGCCAGAAAAGCATCGTCGACACCCAGCGCCTGTACCGCGAGCAGTACCTCTCGCTGGGCACCCGCACGCTGCTCGACCTGCTCAACGCCGAGCAGGAGATCTACCAGGCGCAGAGCGATTCGGTGAACGCCCGCCACGACCTGTGGAGCGCCCAGGTGGCCTTCATCAACGCCACCGGGCGGATGCACGACGTCTTCCAACTCGAGAGTGATTCCCTATGACCGCGCAAGCGCAACGCCCGGAGGCCGTCAGCAGCCCCTGGCTGGAAGCCATGCTGATGGTGGCCCGGCATTACCGCCTGGACGTTTCCGAAGAGCGCGTCCGCGTCGGCCAGCAATGGCGCCAGGACCAGGACCTGGACGGGCAGCTGCAGCACATGGCCCGCGACATGGGCCTGACGCTGCGCGCCGAAGCCTTGGACAAGGGCGTGCTCGACCCCTGGCGCCTGCCGGTGCTGGCACAGTTCTCCGGCGGCCAGGTCGGCATCATCGAAAGCATCGACGGCCAGGGCCGCGTCGGCGTGCGCCTGAGCGGCGAGCAGGGCGTGCTGCAGGCCTTGCCGGCAGAGGAAGTGGTCGAGCGGGTGGAGCGCGTCTACTGCCTGCGCCCGGAAGTCGCGGTGGCCGACGTGCGCGTCGACGACTACATCAAGCCCTACCAGCCCAACTGGTTCTGGAGCCTGGTGCTGCGCGACTGGCGGCGCTACGGCGACGTCATGCTCGCCTCGCTGGTGGCCAACGTCCTGGCCCTGGCCTCCATGCTGTTCTCCATGCAGGTGTACGACCGCGTGGTGCCGGCGCAGTCCGAGCCGACCCTCTGGGTGCTGTTCGGCGGGGTGCTGCTGGCGGTGCTCATCGGTTTCGGCATGCGCCTGGCGCGCACGCACATCTCCGACCTGATCGGCAAGCGCGCCGACCTGCGCATTTCCGACCGCGTCTTCGGCCACGCCCTGCGCCTGCGCAACGAGGCCATGTCCAAGTCCACCGGCTCGTTCATCTCGCAGATCCGCGAGATGGAGCAGGTGCGCGAACTGATCACCTCGACCACCCTGGGCGCGCTGGCCGACCTGCCGTTCTTCTTCCTGTTCCTGGTGGTGCTCTGGTCGGTGGGCGGGGTCATGGCCCTGGTGCCGCTGGCGGTGCTGCCGCTGCTGCTGATCCCCGGCCTGCTGGCGCAGAAGCCGCTGGCGCGGCTGTCCAAGGAAGGCATGCGCGAGTCGGCGATCCGCAACGCCATCCTGGTGGAGGCGGTGCAGGGCATCGAGGACGTCAAGCAGCTGCGCGCCGAGCAGCGCTTCCAGAACCAGTGGAACCACCTCAACGAGGTCTCGGCCACCGTCAGCATGCGCCAGCGCTTCATCTCCGGCGCGCTCATGGCCTGGACCCAGGAAGTGCAGACGCTGGTCTACGTGCTGGTGGTGCTGGTCGGCTGCTTCCAGGTGATGAGCGGCGACATGACCACCGGCGCGCTGATCGGCATGTCCATCCTGTCCTCGCGGATGATCGCGCCGCTGGCGCAGATATCCGGGATCATGTCGCGCTGGCAGCAGGCCAAGGTCGCCCGCGAGGGCCTGGAGGAACTGATGCAGCGCCCGGTGGAAAGCGCCGAGGGCGGCAAGCGCCTGCACCGCCCGGTGCTGCACGGTGACTACCAGCTCGAAGGCGTGCGCTTCCGCTACGGCCAGGACGACAAGCGCGCGGCCATCGAAGTGGGCCAGCTGCGCATCGCCGCCGGCGAGAAGGTGGCCATCCTCGGCCGCAACGGCGCCGGCAAATCCAGCCTGCTGCAGCTGCTGGCCGGCATGTACCGGCCGCAGGAGGGCAGCCTGCTGCTCGACTCGTTGCGCCTGGAGCTGATCGACCCCTACGACGTGCGCCGCGACGTGGCCTTCCTCAGCCAGCAGGCCAACCTGTTCTTCGGCACCCTGCGCGACAACCTGACCATGGGCCGGCCCAACGCCAGCGACGAGGAACTGCTCGAAGCCCTGCGCCTGAGCGGCGCCCTGGGCATGGTGCAGGCGCTGCCCGACGGCCTGGAGCACATGGTCCAGGAGGGCGGCCGCGGGCTTTCCGGCGGCCAGCGCCAGAGCCTGCTGCTGGCCCGCACGCTGCTGCGCCAGCCGCGTGTGCTGCTGCTCGACGAACCCACCGCCTGGCTCGACGAGGTCGGCGAGCAGGGCCTGATCCGCCACCTGGAGCCCTGGCTGGCCTCGCGCACCCTGGTGGTGGCGACGCACCGCCCGGCGGTGCTCAAGTGGGTCGACCGAATCATCGTGGTCGACAACGGCCGCGTCGTCCTCGACGACACCAAGCAGGCGGTGCTGGCCAAGCTCGCCGGCGGGCCGGCGGCCAAGCCCGGCGAGAAGGCCCCGGCCGTCGCCTGAGCCGCCACTGAATTCGCAGAGGACGCGGGCCCTGGCCCGCGTCGGGAGTGATCATGCAAGCCAATTCGATTCAAGCGCCCGGGGCCGCGCCCCTGGCCCCCTACTTCCAGGCGAAGGAGCGCGCGCCGCGCGCCGCCTGGCTGGTCTGGAGCGTGCTCGGCGGCATGCTGCTGCTGTTCGCCTGGGCCTACCTGTTCGAGCTCGACGAGGTCTCCACCGGCACCGGCAAGGTGATCCCCAGCTCCCGCGAGCAGGTGGTGCAGTCCCTGGAGGGCGGCATCCTCGCCGAGCTGCGCGTCAAGGAGGGCGACCGCGTCGACGCGGGGCAGGTGCTTGCCCAGCTCGACCGCACCAAGACCGAATCCTCGGTGGGCGAGAGCGCCTCGCGCCTGCGCGCCGCCCTGGCCATGGCCGCGCGCCTGCGGGCGGAAGTGGACGGCGGCAAGCTGGTGTTTCCGGCTGAAGTGCTGGAGGAGCCTGACCTGGTGAAGTCCGAGACCGCCCTGTACCAGTCGCGGCGCGACAGCCTGCAGAAGAGCCTGAAGGGCATTAACGAGGCCCTGGCCCTGGTCGACAAGGAACTCAAGCTGACCACGCGCCTGGCCGAGATCGGCGCGGCGAGCAACGTCGAGGTGCTGCGCCTGAAGCGCCAGGCCAACGAACTGCAGCTCAAGGCCACCGAGACGCGCAACCAGTACTACGTCAAGGCCCGCGAGGAGCTGGCCAAGGCCAATGGCGAGGTGGAGGCGCAGCAGTCGGTGACCCGCGGGCGCGCCGACTCGCTGACGCGCCTGACCGTGCTCTCGCCGGTGCGCGGCATCGTCAAGGACATCGAAGTGAACACCGTCGGCGGCGTCATCCCGCCCAACGGCCGCTTCATGGTCATAGTGCCGGTGGAGGACCAGTTGCTGGTGGAGGCGCGCATCTCCCCGCGCGACGTGGCCTTCATCCACCCCGGGCAGCGCGCCACGGTGAAGATCAGCGCCTACGACTACGCCATCTACGGCGGCCTGGAGGGCAAGGTGACGCACATCTCGCCGGACACCATCCAGGACGAGGTGCGCCGCGACCAGTACTACTACCGGGTGTTCGTGCGCACCGAGACCGACTCGCTGCAGAACAAGGAAGGCAGGAGCTTCCCGATCTTCCCCGGCATGGTCGCCACGGTGGACGTGCACACCGGCAGCAAGACCGTCTGGGACTACCTGACCAAGCCGCTCAACCGCGCCCGCGAAGCGCTGCGCGAACGCTGAGGAGGGCAAGCATGGCCAAGCAACGCACGCCCAGCTACCGCGAACGCCGCGAGGTCGAGGCCGCCGGCCGGCGCGCCAGCGCCTTCTACGCCCAGGGCCGGCACGAGCAGGCCCTGCAACTGTGCCTGCAGACCGCCCGGCGCTGGCCGCAGCTGGCGGTGGCCTGGACCGACGCGGCGGTGAACTGCATCAAGCTGGAGCGCTGGCAGGAGGCCATCGAACATGCCGGCCGCGCCCTGGCCGCCGGCGGCGACAGCCTGGCGCTGTTCGACGCCCTGTCCCACGCCCATTGCGCCCTGCGCCAGTGGCACCAGGTGCGCCGCCATGGCCTGCACGCGCTGAGCCTGCGCGAGCGCCAGTTCGGCGTCGAACCGCCGATCGCCCATGCCCTGCCGGCATTGCCGCCGCCGCCCAGCGCCGCCACCCGCGAACGCAACGTCATCGCCTTCTCGCTGTTCGGCGCCAGCGCCAAGTACTGCGAGACGGCGGTGCTCAACGTGCTGGAGCAGCCGCGCATCTACCCGCACTGGACCTGCCGCTTCTATATCGACGACAGCGTGCCCGAGGCCATCGTCCGCCGCCTGCTCGACAACGGCGGCCAGGTGGTGCGGGTGGACGAGGCCGAGCGCCAGTGGCCGGGGCCGATGTGGCGCTTCCTCGCCCTGGACGACGCCCAGGCCCAGCGCATCCTGTTCCGCGACGCCGACTCGGTGATCAGCGAGCGCGAGGCCGAGGCGGTGGCCCAGTGGCTGGCCAGCGACAGGCACTTCCACGCGCTGCGCGACAACGGCACCCATACCGAACTGCTGCTGGCCGGGCTCTGGGGCGTCGTCGGCGGGGCGCTGCCGCCGCTGGCGCAACTGGCCCGGCTGTTCTTCGCCGAACCGGTGGCTTCTCGGCATTTCGCCGACCAGCACTTCCTGCGCCGCTACGTCTGGCCCTACGCCCGGCGCAGCCTGCTGCAGCACGACTCGATGTTCGGCTTCCTCGACGCCGCCGGCTTCCCCGGCGGGCCCATGCCGGACGACTTCCACGTCGGCTACGCCGAAGGCTCGCCCCGCTTCGAACTACCCTGCGCCCTGGCCGAAGGCAGCCGGGTGCGCTGGACCCTGTACCGGCGCGAAGGGGAGGGCGAGCAGGCGATCTGCGACTACGCCGCCACGGTGAACGCCGGCGCGGTGCACGGCCACATCCCGGCACGCTACGCCGAGTGGATCCGCCGCGGCGAAGCCCGCATAGCGGTGGCCCCGGAAGCGTAGGGCGTACAACCGTTCGCGGTTGTACGCCGCTTCACCTCCCTCATCGCCAACGCCATGGCCGACCCTGGCGCTCCCTACAAGGATGCCCAGGCTCGCCCCCGAGCGGGGTTCGGCCAAGGCCAAACGGCGGATAACGCGGAGCGTTATTCGCCCTACGCCAGGCCCGACCATGGCGTGTGGCGCACGATCGTCAGCGATAGTGATCGAGAATGCGCTCGATTTCCCCGGAGGCCTTGAGCTCGGCCAGGGCGTCGAGCACCGCCTGGGTCGGCAGTTGCGGATCGTCCAGGACCATGCAGCCCAGTTCGGCCTGGTCGAGCTTGGCTGCGGGGTAGAGGCGGTGCTCGGCCGGCCGCTGGAGGTTGAACCAGTTCAGCGCCACCTCGCTGGACACCGCATAGTCGTAGCGCCCGGCTTCGAGCTTCTTCAGCACCAGCTCCTGGTTGCGTGCATCGTCGCGGTGCAGGCGCCCGCTGGCGAACGACAGCTGCAGGTAGGGGTAGGCATAGCCGAGGACTGTGCCGACGCTTTGCCCGGCCAGCGTGGCGACGTCCACCGGGGCCCGCTCCCGGGCCACCAGCAGATCGCGCTGGGTCATCAGCGGCACGCTCCAGCGGTAGTCGCGGAACTCCTCGCTGAGCCAGGCCGGGGCGATGTAGCAGCGCACATCGATGCTGTGGCTGTGCAGGGCCTGTTCCACCCGGGCCCGCGGCAGGATATGGAAGGACGGGGCCATGCCGACCTTGTCCGCGGTGCGGGTGAACAGCTCGAAGAGGATACCGCCGGTCAGTTGGCCGTCCTCGACCTGCGCCAGCGGCATGGCCCAGCCCTCGATCACCGAGAAACTCAGCTGCCGGGGATCGGCCTGGGCCAGGCCGGCGACCAGCAGGAGGGCGGGGAGGAGTGCGCGCATTCGGGCTCCGGACGTGCGGAAGCAGGACACAATGCCTGTTTCGGAGGGTTCTTGCCAAGCCTGGCCCGGCATCGGGTGCAATTTCCGGTCCTCTTCGCTAGGATTAGCCCACTTCCGCCTACCAGCTGCGATGGATTTCAATGAGTTATCAGGTTCTTGCCCGCAAATGGCGTCCGCGTTCGTTCCGCGAAATGGTCGGCCAGACCCACGTCCTCAAGGCCCTGATCAACGCGCTCGACAACCAGCGCCTGCACCACGCCTACCTGTTCACCGGGACCCGCGGCGTGGGCAAGACCACCATCGCGCGCATCCTGGCCAAGTGCCTGAACTGCGAGACCGGCGTCAGCTCCACCCCCTGCGGCCAGTGCTCGGTGTGCCGGGAGATCGACGAGGGCCGCTTCGTCGACCTCATCGAAGTGGACGCCGCCAGCCGCACCAAGGTCGAGGACACCCGCGAACTGCTGGACAACGTGCAGTACGCGCCGAGCCGCGGGCGCTACAAGGTCTACCTGATCGACGAAGTGCACATGCTCTCCTCGCACTCGTTCAACGCCCTGCTCAAGACCCTCGAAGAGCCGCCGCCCCACGTCAAGTTCCTGCTGGCCACCACCGACCCGCAGAAGCTGCCGGTGACCATCCTCTCGCGCTGCCTGCAGTTCAGCCTAAAGAACATGCCGCCGGAACGCGTGGTGGAGCACCTGACCCACGTGCTCGGCGCCGAGAACGTGCCCTTCGAGGAAGACGCCCTGTGGCTGCTCGGCCGCGCCGCCGACGGCTCCATGCGCGACGCCATGAGCCTGACCGACCAGGCCATCGCCTTCGGCGAGGGCAAGGTGCTGGCCGCCGACGTGCGCGCCATGCTCGGCACCCTCGACCACGGCCAGGTCTACGGCGTGCTCCACGCACTGCTCGAAGGCGACGCCCGGGCCCTGCTGGACGCCGTGCGCCACCTGGCCGAACAGGGCCCGGACTGGGGCGGGGTGCTGGCCGAGATTCTCAACGTGCTGCACCGCGTGGCCATCGCCCAGGTGCTGCCGGACGCCGTCGACAACGGCCAGGGCGACCGCGACAAGGTGCTGGCCCTGGCGCAAGCGCTGCCCGGCGAGGACGTGCAGTTCTACTACCAGATGGGCCTGATCGGCCGCCGCGACCTGCCCCTGGCGCCGGACCCGCGCAGCGGCTTCGAGATGGTGCTGCTGCGCATGCTGGCCTTCCGCCCGGCCGATGGCGGCGCGCCACCGAGGTCACCGCTAAAGGACCTGGGGATCAGCACGGCCACGGCTGATTCCAACCGCAACCCAGTGGCCGGCGCCGCCGTTGCGGCGCCGGCAGCCGCTGCCAGCGTGGCGAGCGTGCCGGTGGTGTCCACCGTGCCCGCCGCCGTTGCCCAGCCGGCACCCGCGCCGCAGCCTGTGGCGGCTCCGGCTCCGGCTCCGGCTCCGGTGGCTGAGGTTGCGCCCGAACCTGCGCCGGCGCCTGTCGTCGAGGCCGCGCCGGCACCCGTCGAGCCCGCCCCGCAGGTCGCGCCCGTCGAGGTGCCCGTAGTCGAAGCGCAAGCCGCCGTGGCTGAACCGGCGCCCGTCGTCGACCTGCCCTGGGAAGAACCCGCCGCGCAGCCGCCGGTCGAGCCCGAACCTGCGCCGGCGCCCGAGCCCATTGCGGCGCCCGAACCGGCGCCTATCGCCATGGCCGACAGCGAGGACGACGACCGCGACGAAGAGCCGCCGCCGGCCGAGGACTACTATGAAGTCGACATGGATTCGCTCAGCTACCTGGAAGGCGGCGACGAGTCGCAGGCCAGCGCCCAGCCCGAGCCCGAACCGGAACCGGCGGCCCTGCCGGCCACGGGCCTGGCCGCCGAGTGGCTGGACCTGTTCCCGCGCCTGGGCCTGGGTGGCCTGACCGCGAGCATCGGCGCCAACTGCACCCTGGTCGCGGTGGAGGGCGACACCTGGCACCTGCACCTGGACCCGGGGCAGAGCGCGTTGTACAACGCCACCCAGCAGCGCCGCCTGAACGACGCGCTGAGCCAGTACCACGGGCGCACCCTGACGCTGGAAGTGACCATCCAGAAGCCCGAGCAGGAAACCCCCGCCCAGGCCGCGGCGCGCAAGCGCGCCGAGCGCCAGCGCGAGGCTGAGCGTTCCATCGAGGCGGACCCGTACGTGCTGCAGATGCGCCAGCAGTTCGGCGCGGTGGTCCGCACCGGTACCATCGAACCCCTGGCGGCGAAGGCCTGAAGGCCGGCGCCCAACCAACCCTGAACGACAGAAGGTGATCGAGATGATGAAAGGTGGCATGGCCGGCCTGATGAAGCAGGCCCAGCAGATGCAGGAAAAGATGCAGAAGATGCAGGAAGAGCTGGCCAACGCCGAAGTCACCGGCCAGTCCGGCGCCGGCCTGGTGAGCGTGGTGATGACCGGCCGGCACGACGTCAAGCGCGTCAGCCTGGACGATAGCCTGATGCAGGAAGACAAGGAAATTCTCGAAGACCTGATCGCCGCCGCGGTGAACGACGCCGTGCGCAAGATCGAGCAGAACAACCAGGAGAAGATGGCGGGCATGACCGCCGGCATGCAGCTGCCCCCCGGCTTCAAGATGCCCTTCTAAGGTGAAGGTGCCGCCCAGCGGGCACCCATGACTGCGTTGCGAGCGGTGCCGGACATGCTCATTTACTGAAGTAAACTCCGCTGTCCGACACCGCTCGCGCCTTGTCCTGAGTACCCTCTGGTCGCCCCGGAACTCCTCCTGCCCCGTAGGATGGGTGGAGCGAAGCGATACCCATCACCACGACCGCATGGGTTTCGTAAACTCGACCCATCCTACGAAAGGCACTTCGGCGCAGCCGGCAAGATAGTTGTGCCTACGACGTTCATCCCTTCCTGAATCCCGAGACCGGTTCCCCCATGAGCTTCAGCCCGCTGATCCGCCAACTCATCGACGCCCTGCGCATTCTCCCCGGGGTGGGGCAGAAGAGCGCCCAGCGCATGGCGCTGCAGTTGCTGGAGCGTGACCGCACGGGCGGGCTGCGCCTGGCCCAGGCGCTGACCCAGGCCATGGAAGGGGTAGGGCACTGCAAGCAGTGCCGCACGCTGAGCGAGGAGGAGCTGTGCCCGCAGTGCGCCGACCCGCGCCGCGACGACTCGCTGCTGTGCGTGGTGGAAGGCCCGCTGGACGTGTTCGCGGTGGAGCAGACCGGCTACCGCGGACGCTTCTTCGTGCTCAAGGGCCACCTCTCGCCGCTGGACGGCCTGGGCCCGGAGGCCATCGGCATTCCCGAGCTGGAAGCGCGGATCAAGGCCGGCAGCTTCGCCGAGATCATCCTCGCCACCAACCCCACGGTGGAAGGCGAGGCCACCGCCCACTACATCGCCCAACTGCTGGCCGGCAGCGGCCTGGTGCTCAGCCGCATCGCCCACGGCGTGCCCCTGGGCGGCGAGCTGGAGCTGGTGGACGGCGGCACCCTGGCCCACGCCCTGGCCGGGCGCCGGCCGATCGTCTAGTTCAGAGGCATCGGGCCGAAACGGCCCAGGCGATGGCGCAAGTCTCGCCTTGAAAACCAAGCAAGCGCTCGGTAAGTTTTCAGGCAACCCGCCTGGAGGCCCGCCATGTCCGCATTCACCGATTACTTCGACGACAGCCACCGCCTGGTCCGCGACTCGGTGCGGCGCTTCGTCGAGCGGGAAATCCTCCCGCACATCGCCGATTGGGAAGAAGCCGAGGAGTTCCCCCGCGAGCTCTACCGCAAGGCCGGCGAGGCCGGCATCCTCGGCATCGGCTACCCGGAAGCCTACGGCGGCAGCCACGAGGGCGACCTGTTCGCCAAGCTGGCGGCCAGCGAGGAACTGATGCGCAGCGGCTCCGGCGGCCTGGTGGCCGGCCTGGGCTCGCTGGACATCGGCCTGCCGCCGCTGCTCAAGTGGGGCCGTGCGGAACTGCGCGAACGCATCGTGCCGCAGGTGCTGGCCGGCGAGAAGATCATGGCCCTGGCGGTCACCGAGCCCTCCGGCGGCTCCGACGTGGCCAGCCTGAAGACCCGCGCCGTGCGCGACGGCGACCACTACCGCGTGACCGGCAGCAAAACCTTCATCACCAGCGGCGTGCGCGCCGACTACTACACGGTGGCGGTGCGCACCGGCGGCGAAGGCTACGGCGGCGTCAGCCTGCTGCTGGTGGAGAAGGGCACCCCCGGCTTCACGGTGGGCCGCAAGCTGAAGAAGATGGGCTGGTGGGCCTCGGACACCGCCGAGCTGTTCTTCGACGACTGCAAGGTGCCGGTGGAAAACCTGATCGGCATGGAGAACATGGGCTTCGCCTGCATCATGGCCAACTTCCAGAGCGAGCGCCTGGCCCTGGCCACCATGGCCAACATGACCGCCCAGCTGGCCCTGGAAGAAGCCCTGAAATGGAGCGCCGAGCGCGAAGCCTTCGGCAAGCCCATCGGCAAGTTCCAGGTGCTCAAGCACCGCCTGGCGGAGATGGCCACCCAGGTGGAGGTCTCCCGCGAGTTCACCTACCGCCAGGCGGCGAAGATGGCTGCCGGGAAGAGCGTGGTGAAGGAAATCTCCATGGCCAAGAACTTCGCCACCGACGTCGCCGACCGGGTGGTCTATGACGCGGTGCAACTGCTGGGTGGCATGGGGTATATGCGCGAGAGCCTGGTGGAGCGGTTGTATCGCGACAACCGCATCCTCTCCATCGGTGGGGGGACGCGGGAGATCATGAACGAGATCATCGCCAAGCAGATGGGGCTCTGAGGGGGCGGGCATTTCGTAGGAGCGAGCTTGCTCGCGAACCCATGGAGTTACCTGGCTGCGCTGGTGTATGGCCGGACCTCGTTCCCTCTCCCTAACCCTCTCCCTGAAGGGAGAGGGGACCGTTGGGCAGAGTTCGGTGTTCTGGAGTCAGCCGGTAACTCCAACGGTTTCCGGCTGAAACCATTCCTTCTCTCGGCACGGACTAGCCCCCTCTCCCTTCAGGGAGAGGGTTGGGGAGAGGGAGCGGAGTCAACCTCAAACACCGCAGCCGCCGGGAAACGCCATTGTTCGCGAGCAAGCTCGCTCCTACGAAGAGCGAAGAGCAATGCACCCCGTAGGATGGCGTTGAGCGAAGCGATACCCATCAAGAAAAAAGCCCGCTCCAAGAAGCAGGCTTCTCCTTTCACCACCCCCTACTTGACCTCATACCCCTCCGGCCGCGCCTTGCCCTTGGGCGCAAAACGCGCCGCCAGACGCATGCTGACGGTAACCACCTTCTGGTACCACACCGGCAACACCCGCAGCATCACATCGATGGCATGTGCATCCGCGCCGATGAGGATGCGCCGTGCGTCACGCTCCACGCCGCGGATGATCACCTGGGCCGCCTTGTCCGGGGTGGTGCGCAGCAGCTGGTCGTTGAACTGCTGGCGCGCGGCGTTGGCGTTCTGCCCGGTGACCTTGGCCAGGCTGTCGTTCATCCGCGCGGTCCGGGCGATGTTGGTCTTGATTCCGCCGGGGTGCACGCAGCTGGCCGAGACCGCGCCGCCTTCCATGTCCAGTTCCTGGCGCAGTGATTCGGTGAAGCCGCGCACGGCGAACTTGGTGGCGTTGTAGGCGCTCATGCCCGGCTGCGAGAACAGCCCGAACACGCTGGAGACGTTGACGACGTGCCCTTCGCCGCTGGCCTTGATGTGCGGCAGGAAGGCCTTGGTGCCGTACACCACGCCCCAGAAGTTGATGTTGGTGATCCACTCGTACTCTTCGTACTCGCTGCCTTCCACGGTGCCGGCATGGGCCACCCCGGCGTTGTTGAACACCAGGTTGACCTTGCCGTGCTCGGCCACCACCTTGTCGGCCCAGGCGTGGACCTGCTCGCGCTCGGCGACGTTGACCACCTCGGTGGAGATGCGCACGCCGTAGGAGGCCAGGGCCTGGCGGGTTTCCTCAAGGCCGCTGGCGTTGACGTCGGCCAGCGCCAGGTGGCAGCCGCGCGAGGCCAGCTCGCGGGCCAGGGCGCGGCCGATGCCGGAACCGGCGCCGGTGATGGCGGCGACTTTGTTCTCGAAGGACTTCATGCCGGGACCTCCTCGGCGCGGGGTTGCTGGGTGACTGCGGTTTCCTCGAACGGCCTGGCCTTCAGATGATAGGCGGCGGCGTCGAAACTGCGGGTGAGCAGGCGGAAGCGCCAGGTGAAGCCCGGCCACAGGGTGCAGTTGCGCCCGCTCACCGGGTGCAGGTACCAGCTCTTGCAGCCGCCGGTGTTCCACACGCTATGGTTGAGCCCGCGCTGCAGCTTGAGGTTCCAGCGCTGTTGCTCGTCTTCCTTGACCTCCAGGCTGAGCAGCTCGCGGCGCTGCATCAGCTTCAGCGCGCCGAGCACGTAGGCGATCTGCGACTCGATCATGTAGACCATGGAGTTGTGGCCCAGGCCGGTGTTCGGGCCCATCAGGAAGAACAGGTTGGGGAAGCCGCGGGTGACGGTGCCCTTGTAGGCTTCCGGGCCCTGCGGCCAGGTGTCCAGCAGGTCCACGCCGCCGCGGCCGAACACGGTGCCGCGGGGAATGGGGTCGTTGGCGGTGAAGCCGGTGCCGAAGATGATCGCGTCCACCTCGCGCTCCTGGCCGTCGGCGGTGACGATGCTGTGCTCGCGAACCTCGCGGATGCCGTCGGTGATCACCGAGGCGTTCGGCGCGGCCAGCGCCGGGTAGTAGTTCGGCGACATCAGGATGCGCTTGCAGCCGATGGTGTAGTCCGGGGTCAGCTTGCGGCGCAGTTCCGGGTCCTTGACCTGCTGGTGGATGTAGCGCACCGCCAGCTTGCCGATCATCTTCATCGCCCAGGGCGCGAAGGTGAAGCCCAGCACGCGGCCTTCGAGCATGCTGTAGAGCGCGCCGCGCCAGAGCTTCTGCACCAGCGGGAAGTGCTTGAAGCGCGCGCGCTCCTTGTCGCTGATGGCGCGGTCGGGCTTGGGCAGGATCCACGGCGCGGTGCGCTGGTAGAGGTCCAGCCTGGCCACCAGCGGCTGGATTTCCGGGACGAACTGGATGGCCGAGGCGCCGGTGCCGATCACCGCCACGCGCTTGCCCTTCAGGTCGTAGTCGTGGTCCCAGTGCTGCGAGTGGAAGGCGTGGCCCTTGAAGCTGTCCAGGCCCTTGAGGTCGGGAGTCGAGGGGATCGACAGGGCGCCCATGCCGGAGACCACCGCCTGGGCGGTGTAGTGGTTGCCGGCGGCGTCGTGCAGGTGCCAGAGGTCGCGCGCCTCGTCCCATTCCAGGCGCTGGATCTCGGTGTTCAGCAGGGTGCGGCCTTCCAGGCGGTACTTCTTCCAGCAGTTTTCCAGGTAGCCGCGGATTTCCGGCTGGCGGGCGAACATGCGCGTCCATTCCGGGTTCGGCTCGAAGGAGAAGGAGTAGACGTGGGACTGCACGTCGCAGGCGCAGCCGGGGTAGTTGTTGACCCGCCAGGTGCCGCCGACGCCGGCGTCCTTCTCGAACAGCAGGAAGTCGTCCTCGCCCTCCTGGCTGAGGCGGATGGCCATGCCCAGGCCGGAGAAACCGGTGCCGATGATGGCCACCTTGCAGTGTCTGACCGCGGCGGTCTTAGGTTGAGTTCCCATTTACCTGGCTCCTGTTATGCTTGTGTGCAGGCGTATACAACTGTCTACGTGGTGCGAATGTAGACATCTGTATACTTCGCGGGCAACCAATCTTTAGGGTGGGCGAGGTGGGGCAAGGATGAGTCTGGAACCGGACGCGGTAACACAACGCCAGGATGCACCGGGCAAGCGCCTGCTGATGGAGGCGGCGCTGCGCCTGGCCTCCAGCCGGCGCAGCCTGAGCAGCATCGGCCTGCGCGAGCTGGCCCGCGAGGCCGGGCTGAACCCCAACACCTTCTACCGTCACTTCGCCGACGTCGATGACCTGGGCCTGGCGATCATCCGCGACATCGCCACCCAGCTGCGCCAGCCGCTGCGCGAACTGCGCCGCGAGGCGGCCGGGCGCGCGCCGGCGGCGGGCGGCGCGGCGGCCACTCCGCTGGGCCTGGATTTCGCCCGCGGCCAGCGGGTGTGCGAGGAGACGGTGCGGCTGTTCTTCGACTTCGTCGAACGCCACCCCGAGGCCTTCATCATCGGCGTGCGCGAACTGCACGGCCCCTCGGCGGTGCTGCGCGAGGCGCTGGGCCAGGTGATGGACGACTTCGGTGCCGACATGGCCGAGGACATCGCCCTGTTCCGCCTGCTGCCGGAGGTGCCGGCGCAGGAGGTGGCGCAGCTGTCGCGGCTGATCAGCCGGCAGCTGTTCCAGCTGTCGCTGGATTACCTGGAATTGCCGGAAGGGCAACGGGGCGAGGTCTGCGCGCTGGCGGAGCGGCAGGTGCTGTTGTTGTTCACCGGGGCGGCGGTGTTGCAGGCGTTGGGGGTGTAGAGCCGCCCGCGCCGAGCTGCTCTTCGTAGGAGCGAGCTTGCTCGCGAACAGATTCCGCTGCGGGGTTTGTTCGCGAGCAAGCTCGCTCCTACGAGAAGCCGGGCTGCACCTGTAGGAGCGCGCCCTGCGCGCGATTCGCGGGCAGGGCCCGCTCCTACAGATGAAGGGGCAGCTCAACCAGCGAAGTCGAGCTTGTCCTTCCAGTACTTCTCCAGCGTCTTGGTGTCGTGGTCGAAGGGATGGAAGCCGGGGCGGAAGTAGTCCAGCCAGGGCAGCACGAGCTGGGTGAAGTAGCCGTTGCGCAGGCCGAACAGGGTGACCAGGCCGTGCTTCCAGCTGCGCCAGTTGAACAGTTGGCGGTCGCGGCGCAGCAGGTGGATCTGGAAGCCGCCGATCACGCCGAGGAAGATCACCGTGGTCAGCAGCATCACCGCGGTGCGGGTGAAGTAGCCGCCGTACACCTGCTGGTAGACGTCGTAGGCCACCGCCTTGTGCTCGTTCTCCTCGATGGCGTGCCACATCCACAGCTTGTACATCTTCGGCGAGCGCATCTGCGTGCTCAGGTCCTCGCGGCGCAGCAGGCGCTCGGCCATGGTCGCGGTGAAATGCTCCAGGGCGCAGGTGATGGCCAGGTCCTGCTTCTTGGTGGTGACCTTGCTGATCGCGCCGAGCAGGTGCTTGATGCGCAGCTCCAGGCGTTCCAGGTCGATGCCGTGTTCCTCGGCGTATTCGTTGTAGGCCGCGTGTTCCTTGGAGTGCATGGCTTCCTGGCCGATGAAGGCGGACACGTCCTTCTGCAACTGCGGGTCCTGGATGCGGTCGCGCACGGCGCGCACGCTGTCGACGAAGAACTTCTCGCCGTAGGGGAACAGCGAGGACAGGTTGTTCATGAAGTGCGACATGAAGGGTTGATCGTCCCACCAGTACTTCGGCGTCTCGGTGAAGCTGAAATCCATGCGCCGGACGGGGAAGTGGGCGCGGAGCGGTTCGGTCTGGACGTTCATGGGCGACTCCTTGTTGTTGTTCGACGAGCCCCGGCGGCGGCATGGACAGGCAGTGGCGCCGGCGGGGCGGAGGGCCTGACACGGTGAATGTGTCATTGGTTGATGTAATTGTTGGAAGGATTGTCGGACAAGGGAGAGGTCCGATCCGGCCATGGCCCGGTGAAATGCGGCCAAGCGAGGGCCGGCCCGACCTTGGATAGGGGGAAAGGGGGGCAGGGGCGGGAGAGGTGTTACCGGGGGCGTAGGGCGGATAACCGTTCGCGGTTATCCGCCGCCTCACCGTGGCCGGTTCTCGCGCGGCGGGGTTCCGGAAACCCTGGCCGATTACGAAATCGGCACTACCGGGCCTATGGTGCGTGGGGCGACGGCGTACAACCGCGAACGGTTGTACGCCCTACAATGCGCGTTTGGGGGGGGCGGCGGGCGTCGAGGTTGCCGGCGGCTCCAGGGGCTTCAGGACTGCTGCGCTTCCCGCGCCTCGCGGGCGGTGACCTGCTGGCACAGCTCGATCAGTTGCTCGCGCATCCAGCGGTTGGCCGGGTCCTGGTCGGTGCTCTCGTGCCAGTACAGGTGGGTTTCCAGCTTGGGCACGTCGCTCACCGGCAGGTCCACGTAGTGCAGGCTGTGGTGGCGGGCGAAGCGCTCGGGCACCGTCACCGCCATGTCGGTCTGCTGCACCACGTTGGAGGCCATCAGGTAGTGCTGCGAGCGAAGGGCGATCTTGCGCTGCAGGCCCATCTTGCCCAGGGACAGGTCGATGTAGCCCAGGCCGCTGCGGCGGCTGGAGATCTGGATGTGCGTCAGCGACAGGTACTCCTCCAGGCTCAGCTTCGGCCTGGCCAGCGGGTGGCCGTGGCGCATGGCGCAGACGTAGCGGTCTTCCATCAGCTTGACGTGGCGCACCTGCGGGTCGGTGTTCAGCGGCGCGTCCACGGCGAAGTCCAGGCGCCCGGCGGCCAGTTCCTTGGTGGTCTCGCGGCGCTTGGAGAGGAAGCTCTCGATGTGCACGTTGGGCGCCTGGCGGCGCAGGCGCTGGAACAGCGGCGGCAGGATGATGGCCTCGGTGAGGTCGGTCATGCTGATGCGGTAGGTCTTGCTCGCCTGCTGCGGGGTGAAGGTGCGGCTTTCCTGCACCGACACGCGCAGCAGCTGCAGGGCGTTGCGCACCGGGCCGATGATGTTCTGCGCCATGGGCGTGGGCACCATGCCCTGGGCGGTGCGCACGAACAGCGGGTCGTTGAAGGTCTCGCGCAGGCGGGCGAGGGCGTTGGACACCGCGGGCTGGGTGATGCCGACGATCTGTCCGGCGCGGGTGAGGTTGGCTTCGGTGTAGATGGCATCGAAGACGATGAACAGATTCAGGTCGACCTTGTTCAGGTTCATCCCGTGGCTCCGCTTGTCATTGTTGTGGCCGGATCATACCCGGGATGGCGGACCATCATGCGGGTTATGAATGTTCATTGATTCGGATAATAGGCTAGGTAAATCGTGCTGCCTGTTCTAGCATCTTCCTCGACACAAGACAAACCCCTGCCAGAAGGTAGCCCCCATGGATTTCGCCTATTCCGCCAAGGTCCAGGATCTGCGTGAACGCGTCACCGCGTTCATGGAAGCCTATGTCTATCCCGCCGAGAGCGTCTTCGAGCAACAGGTAGCCGAAGGCGACCGCTGGCAGCCGACCCAGGTCATGGAGGACCTCAAGGCCCGCGCCAAGGCCGAGGGCCTGTGGAACCTGTTCCTGCCCGAGTCCGAATACGGCGCCGGCCTGACCAACATGGAATACGCCCCGCTGGCGGAAATCATGGGCCGCTCGCTGATCGGCGCCGAGCCGTTCAACTGCTCGGCCCCGGATACCGGCAACATGGAGACCCTCGTCCGCTACGGCAGCGAGGAACAGAAGCGCACCTGGCTGGAGCCGCTGCTGCGCGGCGAAATCCGTTCCGCCTTCGCCATGACCGAGCCGGGCGTGGCTTCCTCCGACGCCACCAACATGCAGGCCAACGCCGTGCGCGACGGTGACGAGTGGGTCATCAACGGCCGCAAGTGGTGGACCTCCGGCGCCTGCGACCCGCGCTGCAAGGTGATGATCTTCATGGGCCTGACCAACCCGGACGCGCCGCGCCACCAGCAGCACTCGATGATCCTGGTGCCCAGCGACGCCCCCGGGGTGAAGATCCTCCGCCCGCTGCCGGTGTTCGGCTACGACGACGCGCCCCACGGCCACGCCGAGGTGCTCTTCGAGAACGTCCGCGTGCCCTACGAGAACGTGCTGCTGGGCGAAGGCCGTGGCTTCGAGATTGCCCAGGGCCGCCTCGGCCCGGGCCGCATCCACCACTGCATGCGCTCCATCGGTATGGCCGAGCGCGCCCTGGAACTGATGTGCAAGCGCGCCACCAGCCGCACCGCCTTCGGCAAGCCGCTGGCGCGCCTTGGCGGCAACATCGACCACATCGCCAACTCGCGCATCGAGATCAACCAGGCCCGCCTGCTGACCCTCAACGCCGCGTACATGATGGACACCGTGGGCAACAAGATCGCCCAGAGCGAGATCGCCCAGATCAAGGTGGTGGCGCCCAACGTCGCCCTGCAGGTGATCGACCGCGCCATCCAGATCCACGGCGGCGCCGGCGTCTCCAACGACTTCCCGCTGGCCTACTGGTACTCCATGCAGCGCACCCTGCGCCTGGCCGACGGCCCGGACGAAGTGCACCGCATGGCCATCGGCAAGTACGAGATCGGCAAGTACATGGGCAAGTGAGTGCCGGTTGGTAGCTGAGGCCCCATGTGGGTCACGGGAACGCCGTTTCTCCGAAGGGGAAGCGGCGTTCTTGCATTCGTGCCTCGCCCGGGTGGTTTTTTGTAGGAGCGAGCTTGCTCGCGAACGGGGTTTCCCGGTGGCGTAGGTGCTGGGCTTGAGAGCGCCCTCACCCCAGCCCTCTCCCGGAGGGAGAGGGGGCCGTTCGGAGTGGGCGGTGAGTCCGGCGTCGTCCTGAAACGTAGGGCGTATAACCGTTCGCGGTTATACGCCGTAACCTAACGGGGTTTCCCCGGTGGCGCAGGTGCTGGGCTTGAGAGCGCCCTCACCCCAGCCCTCTCCCGGAGGGAGAGGGGGCCGTTCGGAGTGGGCGGTGAATCCGGCGTCATCCTGAAATGTAGGGCGTATAACCGTTCGCGGTTATACGCCGCAGCCTAACGGGGTTTCCCCGGTGGCTTAGGTGCTGGGGTTGAGAGCGCCCTCTCCCCAACCCTCTCCCTGAAGGGAGAGGGGGCCGTTCGGAGTGGGCGGCGAATTCGGAGCCATCCTGAAACTCCTATTCCCCCCCGTCATTCCCGCGAACGCGGGAACCCAGTGACTGCCCGGTTCGCGAGCAAGCTCGCTCCTACAGAATCACCCCGCCAACTGCCTCGCCTTCAGCCATGCCGCGAACCCTTCGGCCGGTAGCGGCGGGGACAGCAGGTAGCCCTGGGCCACCGTGTAGCCCTGGGCTTCGAGGATGCGCAGTTGCTCGGGGTTCTCGATGCCCTCGGCGACCACCGTCATGCCCAGGCTGCGGCCGATGTTCAGCACGGCGTCGCTGAGGGTGCGGCTGGTGCTGTTGCTCTCCAGGTCGCGGACGAAGCTGCGGTCCAGCTTCAGTTCCTGCACCGGCAGGCGGTTCAGCCGGGCCAGGCTGGAGTAGCCGGTGCCGAAGTCGTCCAGGGACAGGCGGATGCCCAGTTCGTGCAACTGGTCGAGCACGCCCAGGGTGTCGCTGTCGGCTTCCATCAGCGCGCTTTCGGTGATTTCCAGGGTCAGGTCGGTGCCGTGCAGGCCGTGCTCTTCCAATGTACGCAGCACCGCGACGGGCAGTTGCGGGTCCTGGAAGTCGCCGGCGGACAGGTTGACCGATATCTCCGGCACCTGCAGGCCCGCGTGGCGCCACTCGGCCAGTTGCCGGCAGGCTTCGCGCAGCACCCAGCGGCCCAGTTCGATGCTCAGCCCGCATTCCTCGGAGAGGGGGATGAAGCGCTCCGGGGAGATGTTGCCCAGCTGCGGGTGGTGCCAGCGGGCCAGGACCTCGGTGCCGCGCAGGCGGCCCGCGCGGATGTCCACCAGCGGCTGGTAGTTCAGGTGCAGGCGCTGCCTGGCGAGGGCTTCGCGCAGGGCGCTCTCCAGCGCCACGCGTTCCTGCGCCAGGCGCTCCAGTTCCTCGCTGAAGAACACCTGGCCGCCGCGGCCCTTGCCTTTGCCCTTGGCCTGGTTCATCGCCATCGCCGCATGGCGCAGCAGGCTCTGGAAGTCCTCGCCATCCTCCGGGAACAGGCTGATGCCGATGCTCGCCGACGGGTTGTGGGGCGCGCCGGCGACGCGCCAGGGCGCGTCGAGGGCGGCCTTCAGGCGGGAGAGGTGGACACCGGCCGCCGCGCGGTCGCAGCCCGGCAGCAGGACGACGAATTCGTCGTTGGTCTGGCGCCCGACGTGGTCCTCGTCGCGGCAGGCCTGGCGCAGGCGCCGGGCGATGGTGCGCAGCAGCTCGTCGCCGGAGGGGCGGCCGAAGGAATCGTTGATCTGGCGGAAGCGATCCAGGCCGATGTACAGCACCGCCAGGCCCTGCCGGCGCGCGGCGGCGCCGGCCAGTTCGGCGCTGGCCAGGTTCTGCAGCAGGTGGCGGTTGGGCAGGCCGGTGAGGTCGTCGTAGTAGGCGAGCTGGTGGATGCGCGTGCGCGCCTGGTCGCGCTCCAGCACCAGCGCGCAGAGGTGCGTGCAGATGTCCAGCAGGCATTGTTGCGTCGCGCAGGGCGCCTGTTCCCCCCGGCCGTAGCAGACGAAGCTGCCGATCAGCTGGCCGGCGCTGGAGCGGATCGGCGTGATGCTGCAGCTGCGCAGCTCCGGCGGCAGCAGGTGGCGGTAGGCGGACCACAGCGGATGGCGCTCGACCTCGCCGGCCCAGGCGCCCTCGCTGCCCGGGCCGTCGCCCAGGGGCAGGCCGTCCAGGGCCTGCAGGTAGGCGGGCGGCAGGCTCGGCCCGGCCAGCGGGTGCAGGCGCCCGGCGTTGACGCGCAGGACCGAGGCGCTGGTCCGCGGCAGCAGCCGTTCGATCTCCAGGCAGGCCGCTTCCATCAGGTGTTCCGGCGGCTCGTCGCGGGCCATGCCTTCGAGCAGGCGGTCCAGCAGCACCTCGTGGATTTTCGACTGGGTGATCTCGGTGAGCGCCAGCAGCTGCAGGTCGGGCTCGCCGGTGGCGCGGTTCAGCCCGGTGCTGGCGATGCCGCACCAGATGCGCCGGCCGTCATGGCAGCGCACCAGGGCTTCCACGCGGCCGTTGGCCGCCGGCCGCGCGTCCACCAGTTCGTCGAACGGGCGGCCCACCAGGCTTTCCGGGGCATGGCCGAGCAGCCGGCCGAAGGCGCGGTTGCAGTACAGCAGGCGCTGCCCGTCGTCGTTGATGCAAAGAGCGGTCTCGGCATGCTCCAGGGCTTCGGAGAGCATCCGGGGGAGGTCGGGAATACTGCGGATCGGCATGCTTGCACTCCGGCCTGGTGGTCGAGGAACGGGGCTAGAGCTTGAAGCGCAGCACCATGTCGTTGAGCTCCACCGCCAGGCGCGACAGCTCGTGGCTGGCGGCGCTGGTCTGCTGGGCGCCGGCCGCGGCGCGGGTGGACAGGTCGCGGATGTTCAGCAGGTTGTGGTCCACCTCGCGGGCCACCTGGGCCTGTTCCTCCGCGGCGCTGGCGATGACCAGGTTGCGCTCGCTGATCTGGCCGATGGTCTCGAACACCTGCTCCAGGGTCTGCCCCGAGGCGCGCGTGCGTTCCAGCGTCGCCCGCGAGCGCTGGGCGCTTGCGTTCATGGATTCGACGGCGCGCCCGGTGCCCTGCTGGATTTCCTCGATCATCTGCTCGATTTCCTGGGTCGAGTCCTGGGTGCGGTGCGCCAGGGTGCGCACCTCGTCGGCGACCACCGCGAAGCCGCGCCCGGCTTCCCCGGCGCGCGCCGCCTCGATGGCGGCGTTGAGGGCGAGCAGGTTGGTCTGCTCGGAGACCGCGCGGATCACGTCGAGCACCTTGCCGATGCCGTTGGCCTGGGCCTCCAGCGTCTGCACGTGCTGGGCCACGGCCTGGATGCCGTCGGCCATGGCGCCGATCTCCTCCAGGGTGGTGCGCACCTGGTTGCGGCTCTGCTGGGTGAGCTGGTTGGAGGCCTGGGAGGTTTCCGAGGTGGCGCTGGCGTTGCGCGCCACTTCCTCGGCCGCGCTGGTCATCTCGGTGACGGCGGTGGCCGCCTGTTCCAGCTCGCGGTGCTGCTGGCTCAGGCCCTGGTTGCCGTCCTCGGTCACCGCGCTGAGCTCCTCGGCGGCCGCGGCCAGGCGGCTGGCCGAGGCGGAGATGCCGCTGAGCATGCCGCGCTGGCCGTCCTGCATGTGGCCGAGGGCGCCGAGCAGTTGGCCGATCTCGTTGTCCGCGCCGGCCGCGATGCCTTGGCGCAGGTCGCCCAGCGCCAGCCGGTCGCAATGCTCGCCGGCCTCGCGCAGCGGGGCGAGCACGCAACGGGCGATGAACCACCAGCAGGCGCCGAGCAGCAGCACCGCCAGGCTGGCCAGGGCGATGGCTTCCACGCGCGCCATGGCGTAGCGCTGGTGGGCGTCGAGCATCACCGCCTGGGCGTGCGCCTCGATCCGGCTTTCGAAGGCCAGCAGCGCCTGGTCGAGGCGGTCGTTGGCCTCGCGCGCCTTGAGGTTGCTCTGGATGTAGCCGCTCTCCGAGCCGGCGCGCAGCACCTGCATCTGCTCCACCAGCACCGCGTTGTAGTCGTTGAAGGCCGCCTGCAGCGCCTTGCCCTGGGCCTGCCAGTCCGCCTCCTCGCCATTGGACTGGCTGAAGTGGGCGAAGCTCTCGCCGGCCTCGCGGAACAGTTCCTCGCTGCGCTGCACGCTGACGCGGGCCTTGTCGGCATCGCCGGCGCGCGCTTCGAGGAAGGCGCCGGCCATGGCGATGCGCGCGCGCAGCAGGCGTGCGTAGGCTTTCTGCAACTGGTTGTTGCGCTCCACCGCCACGCGGTTCAGCGACTGGATCTGCTGGTCGCTGCTGCGGGCGCTGTTCCAGCCGGTGAAGATCGAGAGCAGGAGGGCGGCGGCCAGGGCGGCCAGGACGATGAGCATTCCCGTGCGTATTTTCAGCTTGGACAACATTGCGGACTTCCTTTCGTGGCAAACCACCATCGGACCGGCTGCGCCATGGGGGCGAAGTGATGGCAATCAGCCCTATCCTGTTCTCCCGTGAAAAGGAAAGTCAATTAGTCAATGATCTATTAAGAAACATTTGTAGACGTCATGCGTCCTTCAGCCGCACGCAAGCTCCCCTGAAAATGGCTTGAGGCGTTATATCGGATGATGTATGAGGTCAATTCGCATGAAAGGTCGGAACGTGGTCCATGAAGTCGGCGCAGCCATCGCCAACCGCCGCAGGGCCAAGGGGCTGACGCAGGCACAGATAGCAGAGGGGATAGGGGTGGAGAAGGAAACCATCAGCCGCATGGAGAACGGCGTGATATCGCCGACGTTGCATCGCCTGGGGCAGATCGCGGAGATTCTCGAATGCCCGCTGAGCGACCTCTTCCGCAAGGATTCGATCGACGTCGCCGAGCAGGCCGAGGCCATCGGCGACCTGCTTCAGGAGCTGGCGGAAAGCGAGCGGGTGCTGGTGGTGAACCTGATCGGCGAGATCGTCAAGGTGCTCAAGGGCCGGCGCAGCCACTAGCGCCGCTGCGAGCGCCCCGCCGGCGGCGGGCGGGGGCTCAGGTGCGTTCGTTGGGTTCGTCTTCGCCGCGCTGCTGCCACCACTGGCGGCGCACATGCAACTGGGCGGCGAAGGCGCGGGCCAGGGATTCCTGGGAAAAGCGCAGGCCGCGGCGGCCCAGGCGCACCAGCCACCAGGGCCGGCCCTGGACTTCAATGGCCTCGATCTTCACCTCGTCCTGCATGCAGGGTCTCCCGGCTGACGATTTCCAGCTCCTGCTCGCCTGCCTTGCGCGTCTTGAGCAGTGACAGCAGTATGCCACCAGCGAGCAGGCCGAAGGTTACCCCAAGCGAGAGCACGGCGGGAACCTTGCCGATGAAGCCGTGGGCGAAGATCTTCGCGCCGATGAACACCAGCACCAGGGCCAGGGCGTACTTCAGGTAGACGAAGCGGTGGATCATCGCCGCCAGCGAGAAGTACAGGGCGCGCAGGCCGAGGATGGCGAAGATGTTCGAGGTGTAGACGATGAACGGGTCCTTGGTGATGGCGAAGATCGCCGGCACGCTGTCCACCGCGAACACCACGTCGGCCAGCTCGATCAGGATCAGCGCCAGGAACAGCGGGGTGGCGAAGCGCACCAGCTTGCCGCTGGCGTCCGGCTTGCGCACGAAGAAGTGGTGCTCGTGGAGCTGCTCGGTGACGCGGATGTGCTTGCGCAAAAAGCGCAGCACCGGGTTGTTGGCCAGGTCGGGTTCTTCCTCGTGCTTGACCAGCAGCATCTTCACGCCGCTGAACAGCAGGAAGGCGCCGAACACGTACATGATCCACTCGAACTCGCTGACCAGCGCGGCGCCCAGGCCGATCATGATGGCGCGCATGACGATGGCGCCGAGGATGCCCCAGAACAGCACCTGGTGCTGGTAGCGGCGGGGGATGCCGAAGAAGCCGAAGATCATCGCCATGACGAACACGTTGTCCATCGACAGCGACTGTTCCACCAGGAAGCCGGTGTAGTACTCCATGGCGCTGGTGGCGCCGAACTCGTACCAGACGAAACCGCCGAAGGCCAGGCCGCAGCTGAAGTAGCCGGCCGAGAGCAGCAGGCTCTCGCGCACGCCGATCTCGTGGTGGTCGCGCTGCAGCACGCCCAGGTCGAGGAACAGGAGGAGGATGACGATGGCCAGGAACAGCAGCCAGAACCAGGCGGCGGTGCCGAGGAAGGGGGTGTTGAGGAAATCCAATAGGGGTGCCATGCGGGCCCTCTCTTGCTGTCGTTGTCGAAAGTGACTCCGACATGGCGGTCAGCGACCGTCAGAGGGGCCCGGCGTCACGGCGGGAAAAATAACAGAGCGTGGTCGCGAGGCAAGCGGGGGAAGGTAACAAGTTCCTACGACCCATTCACTCCTGCATTACAGCCTAGACCAGCGCCGGGCGCCTTGGGCTGCCTTGGGTCAGTACACCCAGACCTCCACGCGGCGGTTCTTCACCCGGCCTTCCTGGTCGTCGTTGGCCGCCACCGGCAGGGCCGCGCCCATGCCCTCGATGCCGTGGAAGACCACGCCTTCCCTGGCCAGTTCGCGGCGCACAGCCATGGCCCGCAGCTTGGACAGCAGTTGGGCGCGGGCCGGGTCCTGGCGGGCGTCGCCGAAGCCGACCAGCACCGCCTTGCCGTCGAGCTTGTCGTGCTGGCGCAGGTAGGCCAGCAGGCGCTCGACGTCGCGCTGGGCCTTGTTGTCCAGGGTGGCGCTGCCCTCGTGGAAGCGGAAGTTCAGCGACAGCCGCCGGGCCTCGCGGGCCAGGGCCTTGTACTGCTCGGGCATGCCCTCGGCGGGCTGCACGCGCATGGCCTGCACGCGCTGGCCGACGAAGCCGCTGCCGCTGACCAGGGCCTGGCCGCGGTCGCCCTGGGCGAACTGCACCAGGGCCTGGGCCCAGGGGTTGCGCTCGTTGGGCTTGATGTACAGGTACAGGCGGCGCGACAGCGGGTAGTCCTCGGTGGCGATGCTGCCGGGGGAGGGCAGCATCGCCCGCGACTCGCCGTCGGCGATGGCCAGGGCGCGCGCCTTGAGCACCGAGGCCAGGCCGACGAAGCCGATGCCCTGCGGGTCCGCGCCGACTTGTGCCGACAGCGCGTCGCTGGATTCGAAGCGCTGGGCGGAGGCGGCGAGGGCCTTGCCCTGGCTGGCCAGCACCAGTTCCTTGAAGGTATCGAAGGTGCCGGAGTTGTCGTCGCGGGCGTACAGGTGGATGGCGCCGCCGCGGCCGCCGAGATCTTCCCAGGTCTTCACCTCGCCGGCGAAGACCTGGGCCAGTTGGGCGGTGGTTAGCTCGCGCAGCGGGTTGTCCGGGTGCACGACGATGGCCAGGCCGTCGATGCCGATCACCTGCTCGGCCTTGGCGCCGCGCAGGTTGCCCGAGGCGGACAGGGCCGCGGCCTCGGCGTCCTTGATCGGCCGCGAGGCGGCGGCGATCTCGGCGCTGCCGTCCTTCAGCGCGGCGAAGCCGGTGCTGCTGCCGTGGGCGGCGATCTCCACCACGACGTCGCGGCCCTGGGCGTCGCGGGCGCGGACCCGCGTTTCGTTCTGCGCCTGGCCGGGCTCGGCGAGGATGGCCTTGTAGCCCTGTTCCAGCAACAGCCCCTTCACCAGTTCCGGCAGCAGGTGCGCGCCTATGGTGTTGGAGCCCTGGATGCGCAGCACCGGCTGGCCCTCCGGGGCGGCGGGCAGGGCGGCGAAGGCGTGCCAGGGCAGGGCGTAGCAGACGAAGGCGATGATCAGCCAGGCGAGGGTGACGGGCCAGGCGTCCTTGTCGTGGCGCGTGAAGTGCGGCATCGGTGATTCCAGGGCGGTTGCGGACGAGGCCGGGAGCATAGGCGGGCAAGGTTTCAGTGCGGTGACGCCGGGCCTTGCGGGCGCGCCGGGTGGGCGCCGCCGCTTTGGCTATAGTCATTCAGCAGCGGTCCGTCCGGGCTGCCGAGCCATTCCCGCAAGGAGCGCCATGTCCCCAGTACGCGGCCTCATCCTCTGCTCTGCCCTGCTGCTGGGCGCGGCGCCGGCCCTGGCCGTCGACCAGCCGCCGCTGCAACCGCTGACCCTCTCCGGCTACAGCGCGCACATGCCCAATAGCTGGCTGAGCCCCGCCGAGCGGGACTGGCTGGCGCAGCGCGGCCCGCTGCGCGTCGGCGTGGCGCAGGTCGACCGGCCGCCGCTGCAGATCGTCGGCGGCGGCCGCCTGGAGGGCGTCAGCGCCGACTACCTGGGGCTGCTGGCCGGCAGCTACCAGCGCGTCTATGCCTACCCCTCGCGGGAGGCGGCGCTGGAGGCGCTGCGCAAGGGCGAGATCGACATGGTCTGCGGCGGCACCGCCAGCGAGGCCGAGGCCCGCGGCCTGCTGCTCAGCCGCGCCTACCTGCAGGACCAGCCGGTGCTGGTCAGCGACGATGCCCGCCCGTTCGACGCCAGCCGCCCCGGCACCACCCTCGCGCTGGTGGCCGACTACCTGCGCCTGGCCCAGGTGCAGGCGGCCTATCCCAACAGCCGCGTCCTGCTCTTCGCCTCGCCGCTGCGGGCCCTGGAGGCGCTGAGCCTGGGCAACGTCGACGGCATGCTCGGCGATGCGCTGTCGGTGCACTACCTGATCAACATGAACTACCTGTTCAACCTGCGCATCGACAACTTCGCGCCGCTGGAGAGCGCCGGTTTCGGCTTCCTCATGCGGCCCGGCGAGGAGCGCCTGCTCGGCCTGGTGGACCGCGGCCTGGCGCGCATTGACGTGCAGCGCAACGAGGAGATCCTGCGCCGCTGGAGCGCCGGCGAGCGCCTGCGCCTGGGCGGCCAGCGGGTGGTGCTGACGCCGCGGGAAAACCGCTGGCTGGCCGAGCACCCGCGGGTGCCGGTGGTGGTCAACCGCCACAGCGGCTCGCTGGCCCAGGCCGACGCCGACGGGCGCGTCAGCGGCATCGCCCGCGATTACCTGGACCTGCTGGGCCAGCGCTCCGGCCTGCGCTTCGCCTATGCCGCGGTGGACGACTACGCCGACGTGTTCCGTGAGCTGCACGCCGGGCGCGCCTGGCTGACGCCGGTGGTGCCGCCGAGCAACGAGGGCCTGGCGCTGCTGCCACCCTACCTGCGGGCCACCATGCTCCTGGTGATGCGCAAGGACGCGGCGGCCGTCCACGACCTCCACGACCTGGCCGGCAAGCGCGTGTCCATCGCCATCGACCCCTACCTCAACCGCGCGCTGATCGAGCGCTACCCGGACACCCGCCTGGAGTCGGCGGGCAACCAGCGCCAGGCCCTGCGCGAGGTGGCCGAGCAGCGCAGCGAGGCGGCCGTCAGCACCCTGTTCAGCGCCCGCGCGCTGATCGCCGGCGAGTTCAAGGACAGCCTCAAGGTCGCCGGCATACTCGAAGACCTGAGCACCCCCTTCAGCATCGGCGTGCGGCCGGACCAACCGGAGCTTTATTCCATCCTGGAGAAGGCCCAGCTGTCGGTGGACCCGGAGGAGGTGGCCGAGTTGGTACGGCGCTGGGAACCGCGCCTGGCCTCCGGCGGCGGCGACTTCTGGGCCGAGCACCGCCAGGCGATCCTCAGCGGCGCCGCGCTGGCCGGCGCGCTGGTGCTGCTGTCGCTGGTCTGGGGCTTCTACCTCAACCGCCAGGTGCTGCGCACGCGGCGCGCCGAGCGGCGCCTGGGCGCCCAGGTGGGGCTGCTCAACGAATTGATCGAGGCGCTGCCCAACCCGGTCTACCGCCTCGACCGCGAGGGCCACCTGGACCTCTGCAACCAGGCCATGCTGCGCATGTTCGATGCGCGCCTGGAGGGCTGCCTGGGCAAGGCCATCGGCGAGCTGGGCTGGTTCCCCGAGGAGGAGGCCGAGCGCCTGATGCAGGTGCACCGCCAGCAGGTGACCGACGGCGAGATGCCGGCGCCGGGCGACTACGTGCTGCGCCTGCGCGACGGCGATCACTACGTCTACCACTGGGCGGTGGCCCAGCACGATGGCGACGGCGTGGTGCAGGGCGTGATCGGTGGCTGGGTCGACCTGACCGAGCGCCAGCAACTGATCAACCAGCTGGAGCGCGAGCGGCAGCGCGCGGACCAGGCCAGCGCCGCCAAGAGCCAGTTCCTCTCGACCATGAGCCACGAGATCCGCACGCCGATGAACGCCATCGTCGGCCTGCAGGAACTGGTGCTGGAAAAGGCCCGCGGCGGCGTGCTCGACCGCGAGGCGCTGGAAGTGGCGCAGGACGCCGCGCGGGCCCTGCTGATGCTGATCGGCAACGTGCTGGACCTGGCGCGCATCGAGTCCGGGCGCATCGACTCCACGCCGCAGCCGGCGCTGCTGCGCCGCGAGATCGAAGGCGCGGTGGCGCTGTTCGCCGGCCTGGCCACGCAGAAGGGCCTGGGCCTGGACCTGGAAACCGAGGGCGAGCTGGACCACTGGGTGCTGCTGGATGCGCTGCGCTTCAAGCAGGTGCTGTTCAACCTGCTGAACAACGCGGTGAAGTTCACCGAGCGCGGCGGCGTGCGCGTGCGGGCCAGCGCCCTGCGCCAGGGCGAGCGCCTGGAACTGCTGGTGGAGGTGATCGACAGCGGCATCGGCATTTCCGCCGAGGACCAGGCCCGGCTGTTCCAGCCCTTCGTCCAGGTGGAGCAGGGCGCCAGCCGCCAGGGCACTGGCCTTGGGCTGCACATCAGCCAGCGCCTGGTGCAGCTGATGGGCGGCGCCTTCGGCCTGCGCAGCGAGCCCGGCCAAGGTTCCTGCTTCAGCGTGCGCCTGCCGCTGGCGCTCACCGAGGCGCCGCCGGACGCCACGCAACCGGGCGCCAGCGCCAGCGCCACGGGCGCGCTGCGGGTGCTGGCGGTGGACGACCACCCGGCCAACCGCATGGTGTTCCACCAGCAACTGGCGCACCTGGGCCACAGCGCCACCCTGGCGGCTGGCGGCGAGGAGGGCTGGCAGGCCTGGCTGGCCGGCGACTTCGATGCGGTCATCAGCGATTGCCGGATGCCCGGCGTCGACGGCTACGAGCTGAGCCGGCGCATCCGCGCCCACGAGCGGGAGCAAGGGCGGCGGCGCTGCCGGGTGATCGGCGCCACGGCCAACGCCCAGGAGGAAGAAGTGCAGCGCTGCCGCGACGCCGGCATGGACCAGGTGCTGTTCAAGCCGCTGACCCTCGACATGCTGGCCCAGTCGCTGGCCGGCGCGCAGCGCATGGCGCCGGCCGGGCTGGCCGAGCCGGCCGCCGAGGCGACCTTCGACCTGCGCGGCCTGTTCGGCCCGCAGCCGCTGGAGAGCGAGGCGGCGCGGGAGTTCGTGCGGACCCTGGCGCAGGCCAATGCCGGCGACATCGAGCAGCTGCACCAGGCCTGCAGCCGTGGCGACCGCAAGGCGCTGGGCGACCTGGCGCACCGCCTGGCCGGCGCCGCGGCGATCATCGGCGCCGCCGAGGCGGAAGGGCATTGCCGCGCCCTGCAGAGAATCTGCGAAGGCGACGGCGAGGGGTTGGAAGCGCGCCTGGGCCAGGCCGACGCGGCGCTGGCCGGACTGCAGCGCGCGCTGGCCGACTGGCTGGCGCGCGCCGCTGGCTGATCAGCTCAGCTTGAGCCAGATGGGCGCGTGGTCGGAGGGTTTTTCCATGCCGCGGATCTGGTAGTCGATGCCGGCGTCGGCCAGGCGCGGGCGCAGCGCCTCGGAGGCGAGGATGACGTCGATGCGCAGGCCGCGCTTGGGCTCGTCCTCGAAACCGCGGCTGCGGTAGTCGAACCAGCTGAAGCGGTCGTCCACCTGCGGGTGCAACTGGCGGAAGCTGTCCACCAGGCCCCAGGCCTTGAGCTTGCCCAGCCACTCGCGCTCCTCGGGGAGGAAGCTGCACTTGCCGGTGCGCAGCCAGCGCTTGCGGTTCTCCTCGCCGATGCCGATGTCGCAGTCTTCCGGCGAGATGTTGATGTCGCCCATGATCACCAGGCGCTGCTCGGGCTTGAACTGGCTTTCCAGCAACTGCTGCAGGTCGGCGTAGAAGCGCTGCTTGGCGGGGAACTTCACCGGGTGCTCGCGGCTTTCGCCCTGGGGGAAGTAGCCGTTCATCACGGTGATCGGCTGGCCGTCGGCGTCGGCGAAGGTGCCCCAGATGAAGCGGCGCTGGGCATCCTCGCCGTCGTTGGGGAAGCCGTAGCGGATTTCCAGTGGCGCCTGGCGCGAGAGCAGGGCCACGCCGTAGTGGCCCTTCTGGCCGTGGAAGTGCACCTGGTAGCCCAGGGCCTCGATCTCTTCGCGGGGGAACTGGTCGTCGGCGACCTTGGTTTCCTGCAGGCCGATGACGTCGGGCTGGTGCGTCTCGACGATCGCCTTGAGTTGGGCGGGGCGGGCACGCAAGCCATTGATATTGAAAGAGACGATTTTCATCCGCAGCGTCCTGGGCAAAGTGACGATGCTAGCCGCTGGCGCCGGCAGCGGCAAATGCCGCGACGGCCTGGAGGCGGCCGCTGGCGGTGTGGGCGCGGCGCTGCTAGGGTTCGGCTCTGGGCCCAAACACGATAACAAGAGGTGTCCGCATGCCTGAGACGCTCGCCGAAGTCCGCCTGCTGGGCGATTCCTACGCCCGGGAAATCCGCTCGCTGCTCTACCACGCCTACCGCCACGAGCCGACCTTCGCCTACCTGTTCGAAAGCGACCGCCCCGGCTTCGACCAGCGGGTGCGCGCCACCGTGCGCGAGCTGACCAACCGGCACCTGTCCGAAGACCTGCCGGTGCTCGGCCTGGTGATCGACGAGCGCCTGGTGGCGGTGGCGCTGATCGCCCCGCCACAACGCCGCCTGGACATCACCGACAGCTGGGCCTGGCGCATGCGCATGCTGCTCACCACCGGCTTCCGCTGCACGCGGCGCTACCTGGCCTACCACGAGGCCGTGCTCGGCTGCCTGCCGCCGGGGCCCTACCACGTGCTGCCGCTGCTGGGCGTGCACCCGGAATTCCAGGGCCGCCACCTCGGCGAACAACTGCTCGACGCCCTGCATGCCTGGTGCGTCGACGACGTGGATTCCCAGGGCCTGGTGCTGGACACCGGCAACGCCCGCTACCTGGATTTCTACCGCCGCCACGGCTACGAGGAGGTAGGCGAAGTGGCGCTGGGGCCGCTGCGCGAACACGTGCTGTTCCACCCCAATCCGCAGCCGGAAGCGCGCCTGGCCCGCGAGGGCTGATAGCCCCTCGCCATCGCGCAAAGCCGCGGCCCAGGGGCCGCGGCGCTGGATTGTCACGGCCATCGTGCTAGCATCTCGCGCCATGAGACTCCAAGGAACGATTCGGCTAGCGCTGATGGGCCTGCTGTGCTGGATCGGCGCGGCAGTGGCAGCGGAAAGCCAGCTCGATGTACGTATCGACCCCGCCAACTCTGCGCTCAAGGCCAATATCGAGGCCTATGTGGGCAGCGTGGAAGGGCGCGACGAAACCGCCCTGCGACGCCTGCGCCGCACGGTCCAGCAACAGGCCGTGCAGGCCGCCCAGGCGCTGGGCTACTACCAGGCGCGCATTCGCGCGCGGGTACGTGGCGACGCCAAGAACCCGCGCCTGCGCATCGACGTCTCGCCCGGCGAGCCGGTGAAGCTGCGCACGGTCGACATCCGCATCGAGGGGCCGGCGGCTAAGCTGAAGAGCTTCCGCGTGCCCGGCGGCGATACTTTGAAGCCCGGCGCGCAGCTCAACCACGGCACCTACGAGGACGCCAAGCGGCTGATCCAGAACCAGGCCTCGCGCTTCGGCTTCTTCCGCGGCCAGTTCACCCGCCAGCAACTGCGCGTCGACCCCGAGGCCGGGGTGGCCGACATCGAGCTGGTCTACGCCAGCGGCCCGCGCTTCGCCCTCGGCGCGGTCAGCTTCAGCGGCGACTACCCCTTCGACGAGGAACTGCTGCGGCGCATGGTGCCCTTCCGGCAGGGCGAGGCCTACGACTCCGAACTCATCGCCGACCTCAACCAGGCCCTGCAGTCCAGCGGCTACTTCGACGGCGTTCGCGTCGACGCCTCGCCGCTGCAGGCCAAGGGCGCGAGCATCCCGGTGGCGGTCCACCTCACCGCGCGCAAGCCGCGCTCGCTCGGCGTCGGCCTGGGCTTCTCCACCGACGTGGGGCCGCGCGCCAAGTTCAGCTGGACGCGCCACTGGGTCAACCCCCAGGGCCACAGCCTGGGCACCGAGGCCGAAGTCTCCGGGCCGCGGCAGAACGTCGGCGCCTGGTACGAGGTGCCGCTGGACCCGCCGCTGACCGACAAGCTGCGCTTCACCACCGGCTACCAGAACGAAGACCTGGTGGACACCGAGAGCAAGCAGTTCACCCTCGGCGGCGAATGGCTGCGCAAGCTGCCCAGCGGCTGGCAGCGCTCGTTCTCCCTGGGCTGGCTGCACGAGGAATACCTGTTGGGCGACGACTCGGGCAACAGCAGCTTCCTCATGCCCGGCTTCGGCTATTCCATCCTGCACGCCGACAACAAGGTCGACCCCCACCAGGGCTACCGCCTGCAACTGGAGACCAAGGTGGCCAAGGAGGGCCTGCTGGCCGACGCCGACCTGGCCCACGTCAGCGCCATGGCCAAGGGCCTGACCACCTTCGCCGGCGGCCACCGCCTGCTCGGCCGCGCCCAGGTCGGCTTCATCGCCACCAACGACTATTCGAGCATCCCGCCGTCGCTGCGCTTCTTCGCCGGCGGCGACCAGAGCGTGCGCGGCTACGACTACCAGACGCTGTCGCCGAAGAACTCCCAGGGCGACCGCATCGGCGGGCGCTACATGGTCGCCGGCAGCGTCGAATACCAGTACCCGCTGGCCGAAAAATGGCGCCTGGCGACCTTCATCGACCAGGGCAACTCCTTCAACTCGCTGGACTTCCCCTCGATCAAGACCGGCGTCGGCTTCGGCATCCGCTGGGTGTCGCCGGTGGGGCCGCTGCGCCTGGACCTGGCCGATGGCCTGGACGAGGGCGGTGGCTGGCGCATCCACTTCTCCATGGGGCCCGAGCTGTGAAGCGCCTGCTGAAATACCTGGTGGCCGCGCTGCTCGGCCTGATCCTGCTGCTGGCCGTGGCGCTGGCCGCCATCCTCGGCAGCGAGGCCGGCAGCCGCTGGGCCCTGGGCCTGGTGCCGGGCCTGCAGGTGCAGGGCTATGCCGGCCGGCTGGGCGGCGCCTGGCAGGCCGAGCGCCTGGCCTGGAGCGACGGCGCCACCGAGCTGGAGGTCGAGCGGCCGCAGTTCGCCTGGTCGCCCGCCTGCCTGCTGCAAGGCGCGCTGTGCATCGACCGCCTGATCGTCGAGCGCGTGCAACTGCGCCTGGCGCCGGGGCCCGCGGAACCCAGCGAAGGGCCGATCCAGCTGCCGGCGCTGAAACTGCCGCTGGCCGTGCGCCTGGGCGAAGTGCGCCTGGGCAGCTTCCTGCTGGATGGCAACGAACAGGTCAGCAACGTCCAGGCCAGCGCCCACTGGGAGGCCGATGGCCTGCACATCGACGTGCTCAAGGCCGCCCGCGGCGACCTCGCCGTGGACCTGAGCGGCCTGCTCACCCCGCAGGGCAACTGGCCGTTGCAGGCCCAGGGCAGCCTGCGCCTGCCGGCGCCCGGCGAGCAGCCCTGGGCATTGAAGCTGAAGGCCAAGGGCGAACTGCTCGGCCACCTGCTGCTGGAAGCCGACAGCAGCGGCTACCTGCAAGGCCACCTGAGCGGCGACCTGCAACCCCTGGCGGAGAACCTGCCGGCCAGCGCGAAGATCAGCGCCGACGGCTTCCGCGGCGCGGCCGACCTGCCCGACACCCTGGTGCTGAACAAGGTGCAGCTGCAAGCGGCGGGCGACCTGGCCGCCGGCTACCGCATCAGCGGCTCGGCCGTGCTGCCGGGGGAGGGCGGCGACGTCGCCCTGGCCTTGCAGGGGCGTGTTGACGCCAAGGGTGCGGACATCGCCGCGTTGAACCTCATCGCCGCGCCGGAACAGCGCCTGGGCCTGAGCGGCCGCCTCGACTGGCAGGAGGGCTTCGCCGCCGACGCCAAGCTGGACTGGCTGGACTTCCCCTGGCTGCGCCTGTACCCCATGGAGCCGCCGCCGGTCTCCATGCACCGCCTGCAAGCCGACCTGCAATACCGCGACGAGGCCTACCTGGGCAACTTCGCCGCCGAACTCAGCGGCCCGGCCGGCGCCTTCCAGCTCAGCAGCCCGGTGTCCGGCAACCTCGCCGAGGTGCACCTGCCGTCGCTGCAACTGGTCGCCGGGCAGGGCAAGGCCGAGGGCAGCCTGGGCCTGAAGTTTGCCGACACCCTGGCCTGGGATGCGCAACTGAAGCTGAGCGACTTCGACCCGGCCTACTGGGTCGCCGAACTGCCGGGCAAGCTCGGCGGGCCGCTGAGCAGCCAGGGCAGTTACAAGAATGGTGTGCTCGCCGTGCAGGCCAACCTCGACCTGCAAGGGCGCCTGCGCGGCCAGCCGGCGGTCTTCAAGACCGCCGCCAACGGCCAGGGCCAGAACTGGAAGGTCGACGGCTTGGAACTGCGCCTGGGCGACAACCGCATCAGCGGCCAGGCCAGCCTCGACCAGCGCCTGGCCGGGCGCCTGGACATCGCCCTGGCGCGCCTGGGCCAGCTCTGGCCGCAATTGCAGGGCCAGCTGAACGGCCGCCTCGACCTGGCCGGCAGCCTCAAGGCGCCCCAGGGCGAGCTGAGCCTCAAGGGCCAGCGCCTGGCCTTCCAGGACAACGGCGTGCGCAGCCTGGACCTCAGCGCCCGCCTCGACGCCGCCCAGCGCGGCCGCCTGGAGCTGCTGGCCGACGGCGTGCGCGCCGGCGACACGCGCCTGGGCCAGTTCAAGGCCAGCGGCCAGGGCGACCTGCAACGCCAGCAGCTCGACCTGTCCCTGCAGGGCCGCCCGCTGGTGCTGGCGCTGGGCTTCGACGGCAGCTGGAACGGCCGCGACTGGCGCGGCCGCCTGGCCAAGGGCGAGATTCAGAGCGGCGGCCAGGACTGGCGCCTGCAGCAGCCGGCGCGCCTGGAGCGCCTGGCCGACGGCCGCCTGAACCTGGGCGCGCACTGCTGGGCCTCCGGCCCGGCCAGCCTCTGCGGCGGCGAGCAGCGCCTGCTGCCGGAGCCGCAGCTGCGCTGGCAACTGCGCAACTTCCCGCTGGACAGCCTGGCGCGCTGGCTGCCCGAGGACTTCGCCTGGCAGGGCAAGCTCAACGGCGACGTCAAGCTCGACCTGCCGGCCCGCGGCCCCAACGGCAACATCCTGCTGGACGCCGGCGCCGGCACCCTGCGCCTGAAAGAACAGGACCAGTGGCTCGACTTCCCCTACCAGAGCCTGCGCCTGGAAAGCCGCCTGACGCCCACCCGCATCGACAGCAGCCTGCAGTTCCACGGCAACAAGCTCGGCACCCTGGACGCCCAGGCGGTGCTCGACCCGCGGCCGAAGAACAAGCCGCTGAGCGGCAGCTTCACCCTCGCCGGGCTGGACCTGGCGGTGGCGCGGCCTTTCGTGCCCATGGTCGAGACGCTCAAGGGCCGCCTGGACGGCAACGGGCGCATTTCCGGCGGCCTCATGCAGCCGCGCCTGGACGGCGAGCTGCGGCTCTCCGGCGGCGAGCTGTCCGGCGGCGACCTGCCGACGCGCCTGGCCAACCTGCAGGTGCTGGCGCGCATCGCCGGCGAGCGCGTCGACCTCAGCGGCACCTGGAGCGGCGGCGACAAGGGCAACGGCAGCCTGGGCGGCTACCTGGCCTGGAGCCAGGGCCTGGACATGGACCTGGCGGTGCGCGGCACGGACCTGCCGGTGAGCGTCGAGCCCTACGCCAACCTCGAAGTCACCCCGGACCTGGCGCTGCGCATGGCCGACCAGAAGCTCAGCGTTTCCGGCAAGGTGCAGGTGCCGCGCGGGGCCATCGTCATCCGCCAGCTGCCGCCCTCGACGGTGAAGCTCTCCGACGACACCCTGATCGTCGGTGCGCCGCCCAAGGAGCAGGGCGGCCCCCACCTGGCCATGGACGTGGACGTACTGGTCGGCCAGGACAAGCTGACCTTCAGCGGCTTCGGCCTGAGCGCCGAGCTGGCCGGCCAGGTGCACATCGGCGACGACATGGACACCCGCGGCGAGCTGAGCCTGAACAAGGGCCGCTACCGGGCCTACGGGCAGAAACTCAGCATCCGCCGCGCGCGCCTGCTGTTCGCCGGCCCCATCGACCAGCCGTACCTGGACATCGAGGCGATCCGCAAGGTCGACGACGTGATCGCCGGCCTGCGCCTGACCGGCAACGCCGAGCAGCCACGCAGCGAGGTGTTCTCGGAGCCGGCGATGAGCCAGGAGCAGGCGCTGTCCTACCTGGTCATGGGCCGTCCGCTGTCCACCGGCGAGGACAGCAACATGCTCGGCGAGGCCGCACTGGCCCTGGGCCTGGCCGGCAGCGCACCGATCACCGGCGAGGTGGCCAAGCAGCTGGGCATCAAGGACTTCGAGCTGGGCACCGAGGGCACCGGCACCAGCACCAGCGTGGTCGCCAGCGGCCAGCTCTCCGAGCGCCTGAGCCTGCGCTACGGCGTGGGCGTGTTCGAGCCGGCCAACACCATCGCCCTGCGCTACCTGCTGAGCAAGAAGGTCTACCTGGAGGCCGCCAGCGGTTTGGCCAGCTCTTTGGATATCTTCTACAAGCGCGACTTTTAAAGAGCCTGTTCACGATCTCGCGAGCTAGAGCAGAACAAGGCGAAAGCAGGCGAGGGGGCGCAGTTTAGTCCGCTAAATGAGCATCACTCGCCTGCTTTCAACGCAGTTATGCCGACGCGCAGCAGATCGTGAGCAGGCTCTCCCGTCTTCATGGCGTCTTAAGGAACCCCTTGCAGACTCCCGCTGCCGCCGGTCAGGGCGGCAGTGATCGGGGAGTCGTCATGCGTTTCGAACAGATCAGGACCCACCTGCTGGAGTTCCTCAACAAGGGCCTGCCCGCCCGGCAGCTGCGCCGGCTGGTGCTGCTCGACCTGCTGCGCGGCTCGGCGGCCGGGCGCCAGGCGCCGGCGCAACTGGCCCAGGGCATGCTGGAATGGTCGGTGCTGGAGCCGCAGGCGCTGTTCGAGCGCCTGGGCAGCCGCCGCGAGGGCCTGAGCGAGGCCGAGGCCGCCGAGCGGCGGGAGAGCGTCGGGCTCAACGAGGTCGACCAGGAGCGCCCGATGCCCTGGTGGCGGCACCTGTGGCTGTGCTACTGCAACCCCTTCAACCTGCTGCTGAGCGTGCTGGCGCTGGTGTCGTTGTTCACCGGCGACAGCGAGGCGGCGGTGGTGATCGGCGCCATGGTGGGCATTTCCACGCTGCTGCGCTTCGTCCAGGAGAAACGCTCCAACGACGCCGCCGAACAGCTCAAGGCCATGGTCAGCAACACCGCCACCGTGTTCCGCTACCCCGAGGGCGGGCAGGGCGCGGCGCAGCGCCTGGAGGTGCCGATCCGCCAACTGGTGCCCGGCGAGGTGCTGTGGCTGTCGGCCGGCGACATGGTGCCGGCGGACGTGCGCCTGTTCAGCGCCAAGGACCTGTTCGTCAGCCAGGCGGCGCTCACCGGCGAGTCGCTGCCGGTGGAGAAGTTCGCCCAGGTCCGCGACGCCCGCCAGGGCAACCCGCTGGAGCGCGACAGCCTGTGCTTCATGGGCACCACCGTGGTCAGCGGCTCGGCCCGCGCGGTGGTGGTCGGCACCGGCGCGCAGACCTACTTCGGCTCCCTGGCCGAACGGGTGATCGCCAGCGACCACACGCCCACCGCCTTCCAGGCCGGGGTCAACAAGGTCAGCTGGCTGCTGATCCGCTTCATGCTGGTGATGGCGCCCATCGTCCTGCTGCTCAACGGCTTCACCAAGGGCGACTGGCTGCAGGCGGCGCTGTTCGCGCTGTCCATCGCCGTGGGCCTGACCCCGGAAATGCTGCCGATGATCGTCACCTCGACCCTGGCCAAGGGCGCGGTGGCGCTGAGCCGGCGCAAGGTCATCGTCAAGCGCCTGGACGCCATCCAGAACTTCGGCGCCATGGACATTCTCTGCACCGACAAGACCGGCACCCTGACCCAGGACCGCATCGTCCTGGAACGCCACACCGACGCCTTCGGCGAGGTGGAGGACCGGGTGCTGCAGCTGGCCTTCCTCAACAGCCACTACCAGACCGGGCTTAAGAACCTGCTGGACGTGGCCGTGCTCGAACACGTGGAGCTGCGCCAGGCGCTGCGGGTGGACAGCCGCTACCGCAAGGTCGACGAAATCCCCTTCGACTTCGCCCGCCGGCGCATGTCGGTGGTGGTCAGCGAGCGCGACGACCACCACCTGCTGATCTGCAAGGGCGCCCTGGAGGAAGTGCTGGCGGTGTGCGCCTCGGTGCGCGAGCAAGAGCGTGTCGAACCGCTGACCGGCGAGCGCCTGGCGTGCATCCGCGCGGTGGCTGAGGCGCTCAACCAGGACGGCCTGCGGGTGGTCGCGGTGGCCACCCGCGAGCTGCCGACCAACCGCGACACCTACGGCCTGGCCGACGAGCAGGGGCTGTGCCTGGACGGCTACATCGCCTTCCTCGACCCGCCCAAGGAAACCACCGCCCCGGCCCTGCGCGCCCTGGCCGCCAACGGCGTGGCGGTGAAGGTGCTGACCGGCGACAACGAGCGGGTGACGCTGAAGGTCTGCCGCGACGTCGGCCTGCAGGTGGATGGCGTGCTGCTGGGCCCGCAGCTGGACGACATAGCCGACGCCGAGCTGGGCGAACTGGCCGAGCGCACCACGCTGTTCGCCAAGCTGACGCCGACGCACAAGGAACGCCTGGTCCGCGTGCTGCGCGAGCGCGGCCACGTGGTGGGCTTCCTCGGCGACGGCATCAACGACGCCCCGGCGCTGCGCAGCGCGGACATCGGCATCTCGGTGGACTCGGCGGTGGACATCGCCAAGGAAGCGGCCGACCTGATCCTCCTGGAAAAGAGCCTGATGGTGCTGGAGGAGGGCGTGGTGGAAGGGCGGCGCACCTTCGCCAACATGCTCAAGTACATCCGCATGACCGCCAGCTCCAACTTCGGCAACGTGTTCAGCGTGCTGGTGGCCAGCGCCTTCATCCCGTTCCTGCCGATGCTGCCGATGCAGCTGCTGGTGCAGAACCTGCTGTACGACATCTCGCAGATCGCCATCCCCTTCGACGGCGTGGACGCCGAACAGCTGAGCCGCCCGCAGCAGTGGAACCCCGACGGCCTGGGGCGCTTCATGGTGTTCTTCGGGCCGCTGAGCTCGATCTTCGACATCACCACCTTCCTGGTGCTCTGGCACGTATTCGGCGCCAACGCCCCGGCCCACCAGGCGCTGTTCCAGTCCGGCTGGTTCGTCGAGGGGCTGCTCTCGCAGCTGCTGGTGGTGCACATGATCCGCACCCGGCGCATCCCCTTCCTGCAGAGCCGCGCCTCCTGGCCGCTGCTGGCGATGACCGCGGGCATAGGCGCGCTGGCGATCTTCCTGCCCATGGGGCCGCTGGCGCGCTACTTCCACATGCAGCCGCTGCCGCCGGGCTACTGGCCGTGGCTGGTGGCGATCCTGCTGGGCTACATGGGGCTGACCCAGGCGGTGAAGGGGTGGTTCGCGCGGCGGTATGGGTGGTCGTAGGGCTTGAGAGAATCGCGGACGGAGTCCGCTCCTACGGTGCCAGGAAGCACGGTTTTTCGTAGGATGGCGTTGAGCGAAGCGATACCCATCACCACGGCAGCATGGGTATCGCAAGCTCAACCCATCCTACGAAGAGCACCTCGGCGCAAGACAGTTGCTCCTACAGGAAGCACGGGCGTAGGAGCGGACCTTGTCCGCGATGGCCGGATGTTCCGGCGCGGTTCGCGGATAAGATCCGCTCCTACGCTGCTCCACCCGCGCCATTCCCATGTAGGAGCGCGCCCTGCGCGCGATTCGCGGGCAGGGCCCGCTCCTACAGTTCCAGGAAAGCCCCGTAGGATGGGCTGAGCGAAGCGATACCCATCACCACACTAAGCCACATCAAGCCCCTCCGACAGAACACCCTTCGCGAGCAAGCTCGCTCCTACAAACCACACCACCCCCCACGACAAACCTCAGCGCAACATCGCCTGCACCTGCTCCGGCTCCAGCGCCTCGTCGAAGAAGCGCTGTGCATCACCAATCAGGTGGCGATGAATGGCCACCCGGTCCACCCCTTCGGCGTCCTTGCACAGGCCCGGGGTGGCGGCGGTTTCCTCTTCGTTGCAGGGGGCCATGAAGACGAAGTGGCCGGCGCCCAGCAGCACGTGGAAGTCGGCGCTGCGCGGCAGCTTGCGGGCCAGGGCGGCGGCGTTGCGCGTCCAGTCCAGCACCTTGTCGGCGTCGCCGCTGTAGATCAGCACCGGGACGTTCACGTCGGCCAGTTCGCGGCTGCCGAACATCAGCCCCAGCGGCGCCAGCAGCATCACCGCGCCGACCCGCGGGTCGGCCATGGGCGCCAGGTCGTTGCGGTCGGCCAGCAGTTCGCCGCCGGCGCTGCAGGCGTCGCGGTCGTCCGGGCGTTGCGTGCAGTAGCGGCGCAGGCGTTCCAGGCGCGGTTGGGCGCCGGCTAGGATCAGCGCCGTCTCGCCGCCGGCGGAGTAGCCGATCACGCCGATGCGCCGGGGATCGAGCAGCGGCGCCAGACGCTCGTCGGCCAGGGCGGCGCTGATGGCTTCGGACACCTGCAGCGGGCGGCCGTAGAGGTTGCTCAGGGCGCCCAGGCGGCTCTGGTCGTGGAGGTTGTCGCCGGGGTGCAGCAGGGTGACCACCACGAAGCCGCGCCGGGCCAGGGCCAGCACCAGGTCGCGCAGGGCCAGCGGGGTGCCGCCGTTGCCGTGGGAGATGACCAGCAGCGGGTGGCGCCCGGCCACCGCCGGGGCTTCCTCGGCCAGCGGCAGGGTGAACAGGCCGAGGGTGGTGGGGGCGGTTGGCGCCCGCGTCGGGTAGAAGGCGATGGCGCGCATCGGCTGGTGGTCCAGCGGGTCGTCGAGGGTCAGGCGATGGAAACCGACGTTCAGCGTTTCGGCGCCGGCCGCCAGTGAGAAGATCAGTAGCAGAACGCAACAGACGAATCGCCCCAACATGGTGCTCTCCACCCCCAACGCAGCCTCTGGAACGGGCGTTGCCGGGCGCCTGGGCGCGGCCGGCCGCCGCGGTGCGGACATCCTTGCAGGGTACGCGCCAATTTCGCTGGCGTGCGGGGCGGCGGATCGACGGTGGGGAAGGGCGTTGCGGGGAGGGAGGGTGCAGGGGATGCCGGCGCGGCATCCCCTGCGGGGGGGCGTCAGACGATCACGCCCTGGCTGCGCAGGTAGTCGTCGTAGCTGCCGCTGAAGTCGGTCACGCCGTTCTCCGACAGCTCGATGATGCGGGTGGCCAGGGAGGACACGAACTCGCGGTCGTGGCTGACGAAGATCAGCGTGCCCGGGTAGTTCTCCAGGGCCAGGTTGAGCGCCTCGATGGACTCCATGTCCAGGTGGTTGGTCGGCTCGTCCATCAGCAGCACGTTGGGCTTCTTCAGGATCAGCTTGCCGAACAGCATGCGCCCCTGTTCGCCACCGGAGATGACCTTCACCGACTTCTTGATGTCGTCGTTGGAGAACAGCATGCGCCCGAGGGTGCCGCGCACCAGTTGCTCGCCGCCCTGGGTCCACTGGGCCATCCAGTCGAACAGGTTGTAGTCGTCCTCGAAGTCCTCGGCGTGGTCCTGGGCGAAGTAGCCGACGTCGGCGCTGTCGGTCCACTTCACTTCGCCGGCCTGCGGCGGCATCTCGCCGACCAGGGTGCGCAGCAGGGTGGTCTTGCCGATGCCGTTGGGGCCGATGATGGCGATGCGCTCACCGGCTTCCACCTGCAGGCTCAGGTTCTTGAACAGGGTCGCGCCGTCGAAGCCCTGGCTGACTTTCTCGAGGGTCACCGCCTGGCGGTGCAGCTTCTTGAACTGCTCGAAGCGGATGAACGGGCTGACGCGGCTGGACGGCTTGACCTCTTCCAGCTGGATCTTGTCGATCTGGCGCGCACGGCTGGTGGCCTGCTTGGCCTTGGAGGCGTTGGCCGAGAAGCGGCTGACGAAGGTCTGCAGCTCGGCGATCTGGGCCTTCTTCTTGGCGTTGTCCGACAGCAGGCGCTCGCGGGCTTGTTCGGCGGCGGTCATGTACTCGTCGTAGTTGCCCGGGAACAGGCGCAGCTCGCCGTAGTCCAGGTCGGCCATGTGGGTGCAGACGCTGTTCAGGAAGTGGCGGTCGTGGGAAATGATGATCATGGTGCTGTTACGCGCCGTGATGACGTTTTCCAGCCAGCGGATGGTGTTGATGTCCAGGTGGTTGGTCGGTTCGTCGAGCAGCAGCAGGTCCGGGTCGGAGAACAGTGCCTGGGCCAGCAGCACGCGCAGCTTCCAGCCCGGGGCCACGGCGCTCATCGGGCCGAAGTGCTGGTCCAGGGGAATGCCCAGGCCCAGCAGCAGCTCGCCGGCGCGGGACTCGGCGGTGTAGCCGTCGAACTCGGCGAACTGCACTTCCAGCTCGGCCACGGCCATGCCGTCGTCCTCGCTCATTTCCGGCAGCGAGTAGATGCGGTCGCGCTCGGCCTTGACCTTCCACAGTTCCTCGTGGCCCATGATCACGGTGTCGATCACCGAGAAGTCCTCGTAGGCGAACTGGTCCTGGCGCAGCTTGCCCAGGCGCACGCCGTTTTCCAGCATGACCTGGCCGGAGGAGGGCTCCAGCTCGCCGCCGAGGATCTTCATGAAGGTGGACTTGCCGCAACCGTTGGCGCCGATCAGGCCGTAGCGGTTGCCGTTGCCGAACTTGACGGAAACGTTCTCGAACAGCGGCTTGGCGCCGAACTGCATGGTGATGTTCGCTGTGGAAATCAAAGTTTTACCTATCAATGACTGGCGAGCCGCTGGGCCGGTCTGGCAGCGGGCCGATACCGATTCGATACCAATGTTGGCTTTCCGGGCCCGTTGACATGGGCGCCGGGGGAATCCAGCGGACGTGCGCGAAGGGCAGCATCTGGACGCGATGTCCAGGCTTTTGCGCTTGAAGGGCGGGGGACATGCCGGACAGGCCGCGGATTATCTCATAGGTGGGCCTGTCCTTGCATGGCGGGTCGCTTTGCGGTGGTGGCCAGCCGTCAGCCGGGCGTCTGCTGCTCGAAGGCGGCCTCGGCTTCCAGGCTCTGCCGGTCGCGCCCCACGGTGGCGACGGCGAGTGCCTTGCCGTCGCGCCAGTAGGTCACCCGGCAGTCGTGGGCGGCGGGGTCGCCGTCGACGTCGATGCGGTCCCAGCGCTCGGCGTGGCCGACGTAGTTGATGCCGACGTCGTACTGTTGCGTCCAGAAGAACGGCACGGCGGTGAAGCGCTGCTGGTGGCCGAGGATGTTGCGCGCCGCCGTCATGCCCTGGCACTCGGCGACCGCCCAGTGCTCCACGCGGATCGCGTCGCCGCTGCGGGCGTCCGGCCAGCGGGCGATGTCGCCCACGGCGTAGACGTCCGCGGCGCTGGCGCGCAGCCAGGCGTCCACCCGCACGCCCTTGTCCAGCTTCAGGCCGGCGTCGCGGGCCAGCTCCAGCTCGGGGCGGGCGCCGATGCCGATCACCACCAGGTCCGCCGGCAGCGTGCCGCCAGTGGACAGCCTGACCTGCTGCGCCTCGATCGCCGTGACCTCGGCGCCGAAATGGAAGCCCACGTCGTGGGCCTCGTGCAGGGCCCGGAGCATGTCGCCCAGGGCCTCGCCGAAGACGTTCTCCATGGGCCGCGCGCCCGGCGCCACTATCTGCACGTCCAGGCCGCGGCTGCGCAGCGAGGCGGCCACTTCCAGGCCGATGAAGCCGGCGCCCACCACCACGCAACGGCGGGCCGTGGCGCAGCGGGCGATCAGCTCGTCGCAGTCGGCGAGGCTGCGCAGCACGCGGACGTGGGGCAGGTCGGCGCCGGGCACGTCCAGGCGCGCCGGCGCCGAGCCGGTGGCCAGCACCAGGGCGCCGTAGTCCAGTTCCTCGCCGCTGGCGAGGGTCAGTTTCTTGTGCGCCGTGTCGATGTGGCTGACGCGGGTGTTGCAGCGCAGTTCGATGCGCTGACTGGTATAGAAGTCCGCCGAACGCAGTGGCAGCCAGGCGGGGTCGGCGCTGCCGGCCAGGTAGTCCTTGGACAGGTTGGGCCGGTCGTAGGGCGTGGCGGGGTCGGCGCTGAGCAGGGTGATGGGCCCGTCGTAGCCCTCGTGGCGCAGGCCGAGGGCCGCCGCGTTGCCGGCGGCGCCGCCTCCGATGATCACCACTGAGGCCGGTGGCTGCGCGCCGGCCGGCAGGTCCGCTGGGGCAGCGGGCAGGGGCGCGCCGACGTAGGCCTTGCCGTCGTGGCAGTCCACCTGCCAGCGCGGCAGGTCGTCCAGCGCCGGCGGGGCGAGCAGGCGCCCGTCGTGCAGGCGGAAGCAGGCGTGGTGCCAGGGGCAGCGCAGGGTGTCGCCGTCGACCAGGCCCTCGGCCAGGGGCGCGCCGTAGTGCGGGCAGGTGGCGCCTATGGCGTACAGCTGCCCGGCCTGGCGCACCAGCAGCGCCGCTTCGCCGCCGACGTGGCCGGCGAGCGGGCTGCCTTCGACGACGTCCGCCAGGGGCACGCCCTGGGCGAAGTCGGGGCCGGGCGGGGACGATGGATGGTCGCTCATCGCTCTCTCCTCGTCTTTTCCTGAAGGTCACCGCTTCAGGATAGCCCCCCGCGCCCGGGCGGGCGCCTACGCTCGTCGAGGCGCGATCAGGCCGCGTGCTCCTTGCCTTGCCCCGCGCGCACGTCGAAGGCGCCGCCGGTGACCACGCCCTCCACCGTCACCCGGCCCTTGCCCGGCAGCAGCGGGAACACCAGTTCGGCGAAGCGGTAGGCCTCTTCCAGGTGCGGGTAGCCGGACAGCACGAAGCTATCCACGCCCAGTGCCGCGTACTCCAGCAGGCGCGCCGCCACCGTTTGCGCATCGCCCACCAGCGCAGTGCCGGCGCCGCCGCGCACCAGGCCAACGCCGGCCCACAGGTTGGGCGCGACTTCCAGGCGCTTGCGGTCGCCGCCGTGCAGCGCGGCCATGCGCCGCTGGCCTTCGGAATCCATCTTCGCGTAGTTGGCCTGGGCCGCGGCGATGGTGGCGTCGTCCAGGTGGCTGATCAGCTCCTCGGCGGCGGCCCAGGCCTTCTCGTTGGTCTCGCGGACGATCACGTGCAGGCGCACGCCGAAGCGCACCGTGCGGCCATGGCGGGCGGCGCGCTGGCGCACGTCGGCGATCTTCTCGGCCACCGCCGCCGGCGGCTCGCCCCAGGTCAGGTAGGCGTCCACGTGCCTGGCCGCCAGCTCGTGGGCGGCGGGCGAGGAGCCGCCGAAGTACAGCGGCGGGTAGGGCTTCTGCACGGGCGGGAAGAAGTTCTGCGCGCCGCGCACCTGCAGGTGCTTGCCGTCGTGGTCGACGGTCTCGCCGCCGAGCAGGCGCCGCCAGATGCCGAGGAATTCGTCGGAGGCCTCGTAGCGTTCGTCGTGGGAATAGAAGACGCCGTCGGCGGCCAGTTCGGTGGCGTCGCCGCCGGGCACCACGTTGAGCAGCAGACGGCCGCCGCTGGCCTGGTCGAGAGTGGCCGCCTGGCGCGCCGAGGCGGTGGGGTTGCCCAGGGAGGTGCGCAGCGCCACCAGCAGTTTGATGCGCCGCGTCACCGGCACCAGACTGGCGGCGGTCACCCAGGGGTCGAGGCAGCTGGCGCCGGTGGGGATCAGCAGGCCGTCGTAGCCGAGCTGATCGGCGGCCACGGCGATCTGCCGCATGTATTCGTTGGTCGCCGGGCGGCCGCTGTCGGAATGGCCCAGGTAGCGGGTGTCGCCGGAAGTGGGCAGGAACCAGAAGATGTCCAGACTCATGATGTGTCCTCGTTGCCATCGTCGAAAGGGGCAGGGCCCCGTGGGTGCACGCGTGGCGGGGAGTCTTGTTGGAATGGGGCGAACGCTCGCGGAGGGCGCCGACGCCGCGCTGGGATGCAGGCGTGGGATTCGCAGTGGGAGCCGTTGAAGCGCTAGCGGCTGTCAGGCAAGCCCCATGCCAGCGACGCAGGCGCCGTGGCGCGGGGCCTGGCGAGCTGTGGGTGGTGGAGCACTGTTGCTGGGCGAACAGATTGCTGGCTCGCTGTTGGTAAGCGGACAGTTGGTTCCTGCTGGTGCAGGAGAAACGCCATCCTACGGGGACATGCCGTGCCTCGTGGCGCACACGTAGGGCGAATAACGCTCCGCGTTATCCGCCGTTTAGCGGTGATCCCCAGCGGCGCCGAGGTCGGCCTGGGCCTTGTCCGCCCTGCCGGCGGAATCGCGGATGAATCCGCTCCTACAAGGTGCGGAGAAACGCCACCGTAGGATGGGTTGAGCGAAGCGATACCCATCACCGCGACCGCATGGGTTTCGCAGGCTCAACCCATCCTACGAAGAGCATCTCGGTGCGGGGCAGGACGGTTGCTGGATGCCGAGGCAGCCAAAGTGCTCGAGGCTTAGACTCTTTATTCACTACGGTTATTTACTAAGCACTCAAGTGCATATCCATGTTTCTGTTTTCCCTGCCACTTGATCAGCGGCATCTGCCATGGCGTCGAATCCGTCATCACCACGCCGAAAGGCTCCGCGGAACCGGGCTTTTCGTCGTGGCGGGCGAAGCGAACCGGCGCTGGGCCGCCAGCTTGTCCGGCTCGCCGGCCTCCCTAGAATCGGCCCCATCAGCAGTTACCCATTCCGTCCAGTTCAGGGAGTTCCACCATGATGAATGCAATGCAGATGCCGATGAATGCCAACCCGATGATGCCCATGATGGGCATGCCGATGATGATGGCGACTATGCAGTGCGAAATGCAGGACGACGGCATGATGTGCAAGATGATGCCGGCCATGGGCATGGACGCGGCCATGTTCCGCAACAATGCGGAAATGATGGCGATGATGATGAACTGCGGCATGCCGATGATGATGCACTGCGGCAACATGTCGATGATGTGCATGTCCCAGACCGGCATGGCGATGATGCCGATGATGGGCATGATGAACATGATGCCGATGATGATGGGCATGCCCATGCCGTCGATGAAGTGCATGATGGAGTGCTCCATGCAGGGCGACGCCATGATGTGCAAGATGATGCCGATGCAGGGCATGAACATGGAGATGTTCAAGAACTGCTGCATGCTGATGAACAAGATGATGGAATGCGGCATGCCGATGATGATGAGCTGCAACGGCATGCCGATGATGTGCTGCACCTGCTGACCGCGGCGCGCTGAACGAGAAAGGCCCGGTGGGGAAACCCGCCGGGCCTTTTGCTTTGTGCCGCCGCTTCAGTCCAGGCGTTCGGCGTAGGTGCTCACCAGGTAGGCCACGGCCTCGCTGTCGGCCGGGTTGCGGTAGCTGTGCGGCTGGTCGGCGTAGAACAGGATGGAGTCGCCGGTGCCGAGCAGGAAGCGTTCTTCGTTCACCGCGATTTCCAGCACACCCTGGGCCACCACCAGGTTCTCCTGGGTGCCGGGGGCGTGGCCGGCGGAGTGCTCGATGGCCAGGCCGGCCAGACGCAGTTCGTAGAATTCCACCTGGCGCGAGACGTCGAAGGGGAACAGCGCGCGGCTGACGAAGGCGCCGTCGCCGCTGACCAGGCGCTTGCTCTCGCGCGCCGGCAGCAGGGCCACGCCGTCGAAGGCGCGGTCGTCGAGGAAGGCCGCCACCGAGACCTTCAGGCCCCGGGCGATCTTGCACAGCACCTTGATCGAGGGAACGCTGCGCCCGGATTCGATCTGCGCCAGCATCGCCCGGCTCACCCCGGACAATCGGGCCAGGCCGTCCAGGGACAGGTTGCGCTTGCCGCGCAGGCGCAGCAGGTTGTGGGCCACGCGCTGGCCGATGGGGTCGTCGGCCGCCGCCGGGGCGGTTTCGAGGCCCGCCTCGGTGGCATCGGTGGAAAGCGGCAGGCCCACGTTCAGGCCTCGCGGATGCCGTTGTCGCGCTGCTGCTGCACCCACTGGGCGGCGCCGAAGCCGGCGCGGCTCGCGTACATCGCCCACATCAGCTCGGCCATGCGCCGCGCCTGGCGGCGCGTGCGGTAGCGGGCGAGGTCGATGACGTTGTCGGTGCGGTCCATGGCGACTCCTCAGGGAACTGCGGTGAAGGATGGGGCTAGCCTAGCCGGGCTCTTCTTAGAACAAGAAATACTTAATTATTCTTTATTAATTTATTTTTGATCTATGTCGGCAGGTCTTGTGGCCAGGCGGTGAGTCACTCCAGCCAATGGCCAAAATCAAGCGGCCGCACGGGTGCGTTCGGCGCCAGGCAGTCCTAGCATGAACGGATCCCTGTTCGTCGACGCCAGGAGCCACCCATGAGCCTTCGCCCCTTCCACCTCGCCATCCCCGTCCACGACCTGCCCGCCGCCCGCCGTTTCTACGGCGAGGTGTTCGGCCTGGAGGAGGGCCGCTCCAGCGACCAGTGGGTGGACTTCGACTTCTATGGCCACCAGTTGGTGATCCACGAGCACCCGCGCACCACGTCCCAGGAAAATGCCCACTGCAACCCGGTGGACGGCCACGACGTGCCGGTGCCGCACTTCGGCATCGTGCTGGACTGGGAGCAGTGGGAAGCGCTGGCCGAGCGCCTGCGCTCGTTCGACGTGCGCTTCGTGATCGAGCCCTACGTGCGCTTCAAGGGCCAGGTGGGCGAGCAGGCGACCATGTTCCTCCTCGACCCCTGCGGCAACGCCCTGGAGTTCAAGGCGTTCAAGGACATCGGCCAGCTGTTCGCCAGGTAGCTCAGGGCAGCAGGCGCATCACGCCGCCGGGCATGCAGGGCACGCCGGCGCTCAGCCGCGCGTTGAGCTGGGCCAGTTGCTGCGACTGCTCGTGGACCCGCAGCATCAGGTGCGCGCCGGCGAGGCTGGCGGCGAAGACGAAGGCGATCAGTAGCGGAGCGACTTTCACCATGGCAGTGGACCTCATGCGGCGGTTGCTGTCCGGGGTTACGCTAACCGCCGCGCGGGCCCGGCAAATCGTCCGCTCGGACTAGCCCAGGGTGGCCACGCTGCGCAGGATCAGGCGCACCAGCATGGTCTGCCGCGTCACCCCGGTCTTGGAGAAGGTCGAGCGCAGGTGCGCGCGCGCCGTGTTGCGGCTGATGCCCAGTTCCTCCGAGGCTTCGTCGAGGGTCAGGCCGTTGGCCAGCAGCATGGCCAGCTGGGCCTCGGCGGGGGTCAGGTCGAACAGCGCCTTGACGATCTCCTGCGGCGCGCGGGATTCCTGCTCCGGGTCGCTGACGAAGATCACCACCGAGGGGCAGTGCTTGCCCTCGTTCCATTCGCTCAGCGGCACCGAGCGCACGATGATGCCCAGGTCGGCGCGGCCGGAGGGGCGCTGCACGCGCATCGCCTCCACCACCGAGGGCTGCGCGCCCTTCTGCGACTGCAGGGCCTGCTTCACCAGGCGGCGGAACTCCTGGCAGTCGCGCGGGGTGCCGACCTGCAGGCTGTCGCCGCTGATCTTCAGGCCGTCCTTCTCGCGCAGCAGGTGTTCGGCCACCTGGTTGGTCTGCAGGATCTTGCCGCTCTCGTCGAGGATGATGGTGCCCACGGCGAACTGGTCCACCGCGCCGGCGTAGAGGTTGCGCTCGGTCTCGATGCGGTTGATCTGCGTGTGCAGCGCCACCGAGCGCTCCAGGTGCGGCACGAAGTGCGCCAGCAGGGCCTTGTCGGCGTGGCTGAAGCCCGGCGATTCGATGCCGCGGCTGACGCGGATGCGGCACAGGGCGCCGTCGGCGGTGCGGATGTCGGCGCCGAGGATGTGGAACACCCCCACCGGTTCGAGGAAGTTGCGGTAGAACTCCGAGTTCAGCCACTCGTCGCGCTGCACGAACTCATCCAGGATCACCACCTGGCCGCTGGGCAGGTCGACGAAGGGGTCGAGGTTGAAATAGTACTGGTTGTACGAGGCCACCACTTCGGCCGAGCTGCCGTTGGTGTTGACCATCAGGCCTTCGTTCTGGTCGCTGGGCGGACGCAGGATGAAGGTGACGTACTTGGCTTCGAAGAACTGGTTGAGCTCGTTGAGGAAGGACTGCCACGGCGTGGCTTCCAGGGGCCCCTGGTAGAGATTGCCGAGCATCCCGCTGAACTGCTCGAGGGTGAGCGACTGTGCCATCGATTGAACCGTTTCTTATTGTTGTTCTGGAAAGCGCCGCTGAGAGTACGCGGCGCTTTCCGCAAAAGGCAATCCGTCCCCGCAAGGCTGGGGACGGGCGGTTCAGGCCGGCTCGGCCTGGCGCGCGCGGACGATGAAGTCCTTGCGGTCGGCGAGGCCGGCCGGCAGCTCGGCGACGTCGGTGTAGAACTGCTCGTACCACTTGCGCAGCTGGTACACCGGGCCGTCGCCGTCGCACAGCAGCGGGTTGTCGACGCGGGTCTTGCTGTGCCAGATGGCCACGTCCTCGTAGAAGGCCAGGCGCGCCTGCTCGACGTAGGCCTGGGCCATGGCGCGGTTCTGTTCGTCGGAAAGCCCCGGGAGCTTCTTCACCAGCACGCCGTAGCGCAGGGTGAAGCTGTTCTGGTCGATGGGCACGTGGCAGTTGAGCAGGATCGACTCGATCAACTGGCCGTCCATGGCGCCGGTCATCTCGGTGATCTGGTAGGCCGGGCCGTAGTAGGTGGCCACGGTGCGCAGCTCGCTGTCGCCGGACAGGCGCGCGCTGCGGCCGCGCATCACCTGCACCGCCAGGTGGCCTTCGAAGTGGTTGCTGAACTCGTCGATGGGCGCCTTGTGCACGCTGTCGAAATGCGCCATGTCCGAGACGTTGTCCACCAGCTCGCGGCAGTTCGTCTCGATCTTCAGCTCGGCCATCTCCCATTCGGCCCAGGCGTCGTCGTAGCAGGCGTCGATGCGCGGGATGGCCTGCTCGGCGATGGGCGGGTTGCCTTCGGGGTCGTTCCAGACGAACAGCAGGCGGTTCTGCTCCAGCACCGGCCAGGACTTGATCTTCGCCCGCGGCGGGATGCGCTTGGCGTAGGGGATGTCGTTGCACACGCCGTCGGCGCCCCAGCGCCATTCGTGGAACGGGCAGCGCAGGCCGTTGCCTTCCACGCAGCCTTCGCTGAGGTCGGCGCCCATGTGCGGGCAGTAGCCGTCGAGGATGTGCACCTCGCCGTCCTCGCCCTGGAAGGCCACCAGGCGGGTGCCGAAGACATCCAGGCGGTGCGCCTTGCCGTCGCGGTACTGGCTGGCCAGGCCCAGGCAGTGCCAGCCGCGGGCGTAGCGATCCTGCAGGGGCCGGGCTTCGATTCGGTGCAGCGTACTCATTGTTGTTCTCCCATCAGGTTGCCGCAGGCAGAAGGTGGGTGGCGGCAGAGGCCTCCTGCGGATTCTGCAAGCCAGAGCGGCTGCGGCATCGTCTGAACGGACGAGGAGGGCGCCCTAGTCCGGGTGGACGATGTCCCGCGCTGCCCGCCCGGCGATAACAGCGCCAGCCGAACCGACAACAACGACAAACGGAGCAGCGATGAGCGAGCGACAAGGCCAGGTGGCCGTGATCACCGGCGCCGCCAGCGGCATCGGCCGCGGCCTGGCGCAACACGCGGCGGGGCAGGGCATGCGCCTGGTCCTGGCCGACCGCGACGCGGCGGGCCTGCAGGCCTTGGCCGGGCAGCTGCGCGAACAGGGCTGCGAGGTGCTGGCGCAGGTCACCGACGTGGCCCGCGAGGCCGACCTGCAAGCGCTGCGCGAGCAGACGCTGGCGCGCTTCGGCGGCGTCGACCTGCTGTTCAACAACGCCGGGGTGATGCAGACCGGCGCCAGCTGGGAACTCAGCGAGGCGCAGTGGCGGCGCATGCTCGACATCAACCTGCTGGGCGTGATCAACGGCCTGCGCGCCTTCGTACCGGGCCTGCTGGCCCAGGGCCGCCCGGCCCACATCGTCAACACCGCGTCCCTGGCCGGCCTGCTGGCCAGCCCCTTCCTGGCCGCCTACACGGTGACCAAGCAGGCCCTGGTGGCGCTCTCCGAAGTGCTGCACCACGAGCTGGCCGCCCTGGGCGCGCCGGTGGGCGTGTCGGTGCTCTGCCCGGGGCCGGTGGCCAGCCGCATCATGGCTTCCGACCAGGCCGGCGGCATGGCCGGCGCGGCACTGGGTGAGCAGCTGGAGCGCAGCATCCGCCAGGGCATGCCGGCGGACGAACTGGCCACCCTGGTGTTCCGGGCCATCGACGAGAAGCGCTTCTGGATACTGCCGCACCCGGACTTCAAGCCGGCGTTGCAGGCACGCACGCAAAGCATTGTCGAGGAGACCAACCCGGTCTTCCTGCTGGCCGACGTATAAGGAGCGAACATGGCCCTCGATCCGCACATGCAGGTCCTTCTGGACCAATTCGCCGGGGCCTTCGCCCTGGACTTCGAACGGCTCGACGCCGCCACCTACCGCGGCTTCGCCGACCAGGGCCTGGGCGCCTCGCCGCTGGCCGTGGAGGAAGTGCGCGAACTGCGCCTGGCCGACGGGCTGCCGGCGCGCCTGTACCGGCCGAGCGCCGCCGACGGCCTGGCGCTGCTGGTGTTCTTCCACGGCGGCGGCTTCGTCGCCGGCAACCTCGACACCCACGACGACCTGTGCCGCCGCCTGGCCCTGGCCACGGGCGCGGCGGTGGCCTCGGTGGGCTACCGGCTGGCGCCGGAAGCGCCGTTCCCGGCGGCGCCGGAGGACTGCTGCCAGGCCACCTGCGAGCTGGTGGCGCGCGCCGCCGAACTGGGCGTGGATGCCGAGCGCCTGGCCCTGGCCGGCGACAGCGCCGGCGGTAACCTGGCCATCGCCGCCGCGCGCCTGCTGCGCCAGCGCGGCGGGCCGCGGCCGCGGGCGCTGTGCTTGTTCTACCCGGTGACCGACCAGGCATGCGCCAGCGCCTCCTACGGCGAATTCGCCAGGGGCCACTTCCTCGAAGCGCAGATGATGCATTGGTTCTGGCGCCAGTACCTGGGCCAGTGGCCGGCGCCGCTGGATGCCCTGGCCTCGCCGCTGCACGCCGACGATCTCGGCGGGCTGCCGCCGACGCTGCTGCTGAGCGCTTCCCATGACCCGCTGCGCGACGAGGGCGAGGCCTTCGCCGAGCGTGCCCGCGCCGCCGGCGCCGACGTGCGCCTGGTGCGCGCCGAGGGCATGCTGCACGGCTTCGCCAGCTTCGCGCCCTATGCGCCACGCGCCGAGGGTTACCTGAACCAAGCCGCGGCCTGGCTGCGCGACGCCCTGGCCTGAGGAGGCGAACATGGCCCTGGACAGCCCCCTGCACCTGATCGAGGCGCTGCGCCGTGGCCAGCCGGTGGTGCTGGTCGACGGCGAGGACGACGAGGGCGACGGCATGCTGCTGCAGGCCGCCGAATTCATCGACGATGCCGCATTGAACTTCTTCGCCCGCGAGGCCCGCGGGCTGATCTGCCTGGCCCTGACCGACGAGCGCTGCCGCGCCCTGGGGCTGAGCCCGATGACCGCCGGCCCGCGTGGCGAGGGGCTGGGCTTCATGGTCTCCATCGAGGCGGCGCGGGGCATCAGCACCGGCATCTCCGCCGCCGACCGGGCGCGTACCGTGCAGGTGGCGGTGGACCCGGCCAGCGGCCCGGCCGACCTGGTCAGCCCCGGCCACGTCTTCCCGCTGCGCGCGCTGCCCGGCGGGGTGATGAGCCGCGCCGGCCACGCCGAGGCGGCCTGCGACCTGGCGCGCCTGGCCGGGCTGCAGCCGGCGGCGCTGCTGGCCGGCATCCTCGACGAGGACGGCGAGAATGCCCGCGGCGAAAACCTGCGCGCCTTTGCCCTGCGCCACGGCCTGCCGGTGGGCGGCATCGCCGAGCTGATCCACCACCGCATCCTCCACGAGGGCACCATCGCCCGCAGCGCCGAGTACCGCATCGACACCCGCCACGGCCCGTTCCGCGTGTGCGCCTACCACGACGCCTTCAAGGACGTGCTGCACCTGGCCCTGGTGCGTGGCGAGGTCGACCCGGCGCAGCCGGTGCTGGTGCGCGTGCAGGCGGTGGAGACGCTGCGCGACCTGCTTGCCGGCGAGCCGCCGCGCGGGCCGCAGCAATGGAACCTGGACCGCTCCCTGGCGCGCATCGCCGCCGAGGGGCGCGGGGTGCTGGTGCTGCTGGCGCAGCAGGAAAGCGCCGCCGCCATCCTCGACCAGCTGGCCCAGGGGCCGCGCCTGCAGCCGCCGCGCTTCCCTCAGCGCACCCTCGGCGTCGGCGCGCAGATCCTCCGCGACCTGGGCGTGCGCAGGATGCGCCTGATGAGTTTCCCGGTGGCCTACAAGGCGGTGTCCGGCTTCGAGCTGGAAGTCGCCGAGTTCGTCCCCTTCACCGCCCAGGAGGCTTGAGATGACCCCGCAAGACGCGCTGGACAAGGTGCTGAGCCCCACCCGCCTGGCCGGGCTAGGCCTGCGCAACCGGGTGATCAAGACCGCCACCTTCGAAGGCATGTGCCCCGGCGGGGTGCCCGGCGCCGAGCTGGCCGCGCACCACGCGCGCATGGCCCGCGGCGGCGTCGGGCTGACCACCGTGGCCTACTGCGGCGTTTCGCCGGACGGTCTGACCTTCCCCGACCAGATGTGGATGCACGATGGCATCTTCACCCAGCTGCGCCAACTGGCCGACGCGGTACACCGCGAGGGCGGGGCGCTGTCGGCGCAGCTGGCGCACTGCGGCTTCTTCAGCCGCACCCGGCCGCTGAACATCCCGCGCCCGCGCGGGCCCAGCGCCTGCATCAACCAGTACGGGCTGTTCAGCGGGGTGCCCTTCGCCGGCTCCATGGGCAGCGCCGACATCCGCAAGACACTCGACGAATACCGCGCCGCCGCGGCCTTCGTGAAGCGCGCCGGGTTCGACGCCATCGAAATCCACATGGGCCACGGCTACCTGCTCAGCCAGTTCATCTCGCCGGCCACCAACCGCCGCAGCGACGCCTACGGCGGCAGCCTGGACAACCGCCTGCGCCTGCCCCTGGAAGTGCTGGCGGCGGTGCGCGAGGCGGTGGGCGAGGGCTTCCCGATCCTGGCCAAGCTCAACCTCAGCGACGGTTTCGCCGGCGGCCTGGAGATCGACGAGTCGTGCCGTGCCGCGCAGCGCCTGGCCGAGCATGGCCTGGACGCGCTGGTGATGAGCGGCGGCTTCACCAGCCGCTCGCCGATGTACCTGTTCCGCGGCGAAAGCCCGCTGCAGCGGATGATCCCGCTGGAGCGCAACCCGCTGCAGCGCACCGCCATGAAGTGGTTCGGCGGGCGCCTGTTCGCCAGCTCGCCCTACGCCGAGATGTACTTCCTCGACCAGGCCCGGCGGGTGCGCCAGGCCACCGACATGCCGCTGGTGTACCTGGGCGGGGTGAGCACCCGCGACAGCCTGCAGCGGGCCATGCAGGAAGGCTTCGACTTCGTCGCCCTGGGCCGCGCCCTGCTGCGCGACCCGGACCTGGTGCGCAACGTCCGCGAGCGCGGCGAGGGCTACGCGAACGGCTGCAACCACTGCAACCAGTGCGTGGCCAGCATGGCCCTGCCCGGCGGCATCCGCTGCGTGCTGAACCAGCCGGACAGCTTCGCCGCCCACGCCTGAATCCCCAGCACAAGGAGTTGCCGATGAACCTCGGCCACGGCCGGCGCCTGTTGCCCGGCCTGACCCTGCTCGCCGCCCTCGGCGCGGCCCAGACGAGCGCCGCCGACGGCTGGGCGCTGCTCGGCGAACAGCGCCTGGCGCTGCGCCAGAGCTTCCAGTACACCACTGTCGGCGGCCTGTCCGGCATCGACTACGACAGCCGTTCGCAGCGCTTCCTGGCGATCAGCGACGACACCTCCGAGCACGGTCCGGCGCGGGCCTACTGGCTGGACGTGGGGCCGAAGGCGGTGAAGCTGGAGGACGTGATCCTCTGGCGCCAGGCCGACGGCTCCTTCTACCCGAGCAAGGCCCGCCACGCCGGCGGCGCGCCGGGCGAGGTGCCGGACTTCGAGTCGCTGCGCATCGACCCGCGCGACGGCAGCCTCTGGTACACCAGCGAAGGCAACCCCGGCGAAGGCGTGCCGCCCAGCCTGCGCCAGGCCACCCGCGACGGCAGCCTGCTGCGGGTGCTGGCGTTGCCGGCGATGTTCGCGGCCAACGGCGTGCGCGACAACCTTTCGTTCGAAGGCCTGAGCTTCGCCGCCGACGGCGCCAGCCTGTGGCTGGCCATGGAGGGCCCGCTGTACCAGGACGGCGAACCGCCGACGCGCAAGAGTGGCGCTTACGCCCGTTTCACCCAGCTCGACCGCGAGGGCAGGGCGTTGCGCCAGGTGGCCTATCCGCTCGACCCATTGCCGGCGGACAGCAGCCACCCGCGCGACCTGGACAGCGTGTCGGAAATCCTCGCGCTGGACGACGGCCACCTGCTGGTGCTGGAGCGGGTGGTGCTGATCCGCGGCGGCGGGCGCATGGAATCGCGGGTGCGCCTGTACCAGTTGGACCTGGACGGCGCGAGCGACGTACTGAACGTTCCGCGCCTGGCCGGCGCTGACTTCCGCCCGGGGCGCAAACACCTGCTGCTGGACTTCGCCGACCTGCGCCTGCCGCGCCTGGACCTGCTCGAGGGCATGGCCTGGGGGCCACGCCTGGAGGATGGGCGGCGCAGCCTGGTGCTGGTGTCCGACGACAACTTCGACCAGTTCCATCAGGGGCAGGTGACGCAGGTGCTTTGGGTGGGGACGCCGTTTGAGGTTGGGATGTAGGAGCGAGCTTGCTCGCGAATGGGAGTCACCTGTGGCAGTGGTGTTCCGGGGGGGATTCCGTTCCCTCTCCCTAACCCTCTCCCTGAAGGGAGAGGGGACTGTCCTGCGTCAAGCGAAGCATCAGCGCACTCCTACAACTTCCGGCATAAACCTGGCTAGCAGAGCACGCCGAACGGCCCCCTCTCCCTTCAGGGAGAGGGCTGGGGAGAGGGTTACGGACTTAGCTTCCGCTTCAGAGCGAGGCTTGGCACCCAAGGACCAGAGGCATTGCCGGCGACAGCGGTGTAGCGGCGTATAACCGCGAACGGTTATACGCCCTACGCCAGGCTCGACCTTTGCGTAGGGCGGATAACGTTCCACGTTATCCGCCGTTTGACCTTGGCCATAGGACGGAGCGCGGGGTTGCGCCCGCCCCTCACCCTAACCCTCTCCCGGAGGGAGAGGGGACCGTTCGGCGTGCGTGGGTACTCCACAGTTAGCCGGCAAGCGCGAAGTATCCGGCGTAGGCCATGCTCCCCGCCGGCACGACCAAGCTCCCTCTCCCTTCAGGGAGAGGGCTGGGGTGAGGGTGCGGACTCATACCGAAACACCATGCCCCAGACGAGCACCTAAAAAACACCACTTTCAGGGCTTCACCCCCTCCAGCAACCCCTCCGCCCGGCGCTCCCCGTCGCCGCTGCCATTCAGGTCCGTCCCCACCACGCTCAGCACCGCGTAGCCCTGGGTCAGCAGGAAGGCATCCTCCTTGCGCTGGCGTTCGTTCGGCTCGCTCGGCCGCGCCAGGTTCACCCGTGCGCCGTCCTTGTCGCCCTGCACGGCGAAGACGATCGGCGACCAGTCGCTGACCGGCGCGTAGACCAGCCCGCGGACCTCGGCGGCCTGGCGCGCCGGGTAGTTGAGGTTCAGCCCCTGGCCCGCCGGCAGGCCCAGCAGGTTCAGCTTGCAGGCGGCCTTGTCCTTGCCGCCGCTGCAGCGCTGCCGGGCGGCGCGACCGCTGGCCAGAGCGCGGTCGAGCACGCGCACGGCGAGCCGGGCGCTGTCGGCCTGGGCGTCGAGGGTGCGTTGCAGGGCGGCCTTCTGGTCGCGCTGCATCAGCGGCAGGTCGATGGCGGTGGACACGGCCAGGGCCGGCACGCCGCGGCGCATGGCCCAGAGCGCGGCGTTGAGGGTGCCGGACAGCTGGATCAGCGGGCCGGCGTTGTCGCCGAAGTTGCTGCCGGAGACCACCAGGTCCGGCGGGTTGTCCTTGAGCAGCAGGTCGAGGCCGACGTTCACCGCGTCCACCGGGGTGCCGATGGCCATGTTCTTGCCCGCCGGCAGCGCGTAGCCGGCCGGGGCGCCGACGCAGTACTGGCGGTCGGCCAGGCGCTGGATGGCCAGGGCCTGGCCGGGCAGCACCACGCTGGCCGCGCCTATGCCGCTGTTGTCGGTGTCCGGCGCGACCAGGGTGACCTGGTGGCCGGCGGCGCTCAGTGCCTGGTAGACCGCGGCGATGCCCGGCGCGCGGCAGCCGTCGTCGTTGGTCAGGAGGATGTTCAGCGCGCTGGCGTTGCCGGCCAGGCCCAGGCCGGCGAGGGCGATGGCGGTGCGCAGGAGTGGTCGCATGGGGTTTTCCTCGTACAAAGGACCTTCTGCAAAAGACGAAGCCCGCGCGGTTGTCCGCGCGGGCTTCGGGGTGGCCTTACTGGCCGAGCTTACGCATGTTGGCGGCGGTGAAGTAGTTGTCGTCGTACTTGGCGGTGTTCAGTTGCGGCGGCTGTTGCTCGTTGGCCATGCGGTCGGCCAGGTAGGAGCCGGCGATCAGGTCGTGGAACAGCGCGACCCGCGCCTGGTTGACCTGGATGTCGTAGGCGTAGACCGAGGTCTGCATGTTGGTGCGCCACAGCTGGCCGCGGTTGTCGTAGTTGTCGGCCAGGGCGGCGGACCAGCTGTCCTCGTCGAGGTACAGGGTGCGCTTGCCGTAGATGTGCCGTGCGCCGGGCTTGAGGGTCGCCTCCACCACCCACACGCGGTGCAGCTCGTAGCGCATGTAGTCCGGGTTGATGTGGTTGGGCGTGAGCAGCTGCGAGTACTTCACGCTCGGGTCGTCGAGCTTGTAGTTGTTGTACGGGATGTAGATTTCCTTCTTGCCGACCAGCTTCCACTCGTAGCGGTCCGGGGCGCCGTTGAACAGGCGGTCCTCGTCGATGGTGCGGAAGCCGCCGGCGCCGGTCGGGGTATCGTAGCCGACGGTGGGCGCGCGGCGCACCCGGCGCGTGCCGGGCAGGTACTGCCAGCTCTGCCGCGGGCTGGCCACCGGGTCGAAGAACTCGTTGCCGCCGATGATCTCGCCCTTGGAACGCACCGGCTTCAAGGTGGTGATCATGAAGTGGCTCATGATGCCGCCGTCATAGTTCTGCAGCGAGCCTTTGGGGTCGCACCAGGGCGCAAGGATCTGGTAGTGCACGGTCTGCAGCGCCTGGTTGCCGTTGGAGTAGATCACCGCCTGGTCGTACACCGCCTCCTCGCTGTTGGCGCGGGCCTGCAGGGCGTGGTTCCACATCAGCTCGTAGCCGTTCTGGGGAATGGGGAAGGGCGAAGCGCCGAAGGCGTTGCGCACGGCGTTGCCGCCTTCCACCAGCTCGGCGCTGGTGGCGTTGGCCTTGATGTTGGCCTCGACCTTCTCGCTCATGCGGAAGTCGCGGTGCGAGGGGTAGACGGGCATGCGGAAGGTCGCCGGGTAGCGCTTGAACAGCGCGCGCTCGCCATCGGTGAGGCGGCTGGCGTACTGCTCCATGTTCTGCGCGGTGATGACGAACAGCGGCTTCTCGTCGGCATAGGGGTCGGCATAGCGGTCGCCCGGCGTGTAGTTCACCTGCGGCGGCGCACCGCGCCACTTGCCGCTCCAGGCGGGGATGCTGCCGTCGGCGTTGCCGGCCTTTTCGGCGCCCATGGGCGTCAGGTCCTGACCGAGGCGCGCGGCCTCTTCAGGGCTGACCTTGGCCTGCGCCTGGCCGCCCAGGCAGGTGAGCCCGGCGGACAGCAGCAGGGGTAGCAGATAGGGTTTGTGGTTCATGGTCTGGCTCCTCCGGCTGGGTCAGAAGCTGTATTTCGCGGTGAGCGAAAGGTTGTCGCGGTCCGCCAGCGTGGTTTCGCTCGGGTTGCCGAGGAACATGTTGTAGCGGGCTTCGAGGGTGAAGTTGTTCAGGTAGCGCCAGGTGGTGCCGACGGCGAAGCGGTCGTCGCCTTCGCCCATGCCGAAGCTGCCGGGCATGGACGAGTTGCCGTTGACCGCCTGGCTGAAGACGATCGGCACGCTCAGGTCCCAGCCGTTGAACACGTTGTTGTAGTCCAGCGACACGCTGAGGGTGTAGCCCCAGGCGGAGCGGTCGTAGTAGAGCTTGTCGGTGTTGGGCGTGGTGATCGGCACGATGCCGCCGGCGGTGGGCACGAAGACGTTGAAGCTGGGGGTCTTGTCGTTGTCCACCACGCGGTTGTAGCCGACCTCGCCGGTGAGGGTGGTGTTGTCGGCGAAGGGCAGGGTGCCGTAGGAGTGGATGAACGACACCAGCGCCTGGGCCACCTTGGCGCGCACCGGTTGCGGCGTCAGGCCGGTGTCGACCAGCACCGGCTGGCCGTCGCGGTAGCTGATCTCGCCGCTGACGTTGGTGTCGCCGAGCATGCTGGAGAAGCTGGCGCCGTACAGATGGATGTCGTCGTAGAAGCGCGCGCGGTAGGCGCCGGTGTTCCAGTCGGTGAGGAAGTCCAGCTGCGGGCTGTGGTCGCTGAAGCGCAGGTAGTACAGGCCGAACTCGGTGTTGTTCAGCTGCTCCACCGTGTAGGTCAGGGCCGCGCCGTACTGGCCGCTGTTGCCAGGGGTGTCGTCGCCCAGGCGGCGCTGCTGGCCGGTGGAGTCGTTGAAGCCGCCTTCGTCGATGTAGTCGGTGGTGGAGAAGAAGTGCCCGACCGGGGTCAGCTCGTTGCGCTTCCACTGGTACTGGTAGTACAGCTGCAGGCCGAGGTCGTCGGTCAGGCCGTACTGGGCGAACACCTGGCCCACCGGCAGGAACAGCTCCTTGATCTCGATGCCCGGGGTGTTGGCCTTGGTGGCGTCCACCGGGCTCATCGCCCCGGAGATGCCGAAGCCGTTGAACAGGCTCTCGCCCCAGGCCACTACCTGGTTGCCCACCCGCGCGTTGAGGGTGTGGCCGCTCAGGTTCCAGGTGCCGTAGGCGTAGGTGTCGAGCAGGCGCAGGTCGTCGCCGGCCTGGTCGCGGGTGTCGCCGGAGAACTCGTCGGGCTTGGAGCAGCGGCCGCCGGCGAAGCAGTTGGAGGTGCCGGTGTCGTTGTCGTTGCCGCGGTGGTAGACGTCGTCGTAGAAGCCGGTGGCGCGGACGAACAGGCCGTAGTCGTCACGGAAGCGGAAGTCGGCCTCGGTGAGGAAGCTGGCGCGGTTGTTGATGAGGCTGCCGCGGTCGAAGGCGTTGTCGCCGTCGTCGCCGTTGGCGATGGCCGGGTTGGCGCCGCCGTTGGACAGCGCGTGGGCACGCTTCTCGGTACGCCAGGCCAGGCTGTAGCTGACGGTGGTGTCCCAGTTGACCTTGAGGTCATCGTTGAGCTGGTACGACAGCGCCTGCGCCTGGCCGGCCAGGAACAGGCCGGTGGCGCTGATCGCGAGGGCAAGGGGCAACGGCTGGAAGGCGTTTCTTATTCTTGTCATCTCGTCCTCTGCTCGGGCAGGCACGTCCGGCCAGGCCCGGGAACTGTGTTGGCGGGAGGGTGGCGGGGCTGACTATGTGGTCACCCGGCCGCGCCAACATCGTCCGAAGGGACTAAGCCGGCGGGACGTGGGCGGGCCGCTCTGGCGCTAGTCCCATCGGACGATGACCGGCCCCGCGGGCTGCGCGAAGAATCGGCGCTCGAGCGTGGGCGTGGCCCACGCCAGCTCCCGGAGAAAAGCGCATGAACGCAAGGGCGAGCGGCCAGCGGAGCCGCGAGTGGGACCATGAATGCGACGTCCTGGTGGTGGGCAGCGGCGCCGGCGGCATGACCGCCGCGCTGCGTGCCCGCGACCTGGGCCTGGACGTGTTGCTGGTGGAAAAGAGCGACCGCTACGGCGGCACTTCGGCGGTGTCCGGCGGCGGTATCTGGATACCCTGCAACCACCGCATCGCCGCCCTTGGCGGCCAGGATTCGGCGCAGGAAGCGGTGCGCTACATCCGCACGGTCAGCCAGAACGCAGTGGACGACGGCCGCGTCGAGGCCTACGTCGAGCACGGCCGGCGCATGGTCGAATACCTGGAGGCCAACAGCCGGGTGCGCTTCGAGGCGCAACCGGAATACGCCGACTACTACCCCGAGGTGGCCGGCGGCAAGCCGGGCTTCCGCTCCATGGACCCGCTGCCGTTCGACGCCCGCGAGCTGGGCGATGAATTCGTCCGCCTGCGCGCGCCCTCGCCGGGCACCCTGATGATGGGGCGCATTGGCATGACCATGAAGGAAGCGCGGGTGCTGCTGTGCCGCGGCCCCGGCTGGGTCGGCCTGACCCTGCGCATCCTCTGGCGCTACTGGCGCGACCTGGGCGGGCGCCTGCGTTCGCCGCGCGACCGCTTCCTCACCCTGGGCAACGCCCTGGTCGCCGCGCTGCGCCGTTCGCTGCTCGACCGCCGGGTACCGCTGTGGCTGGACACCTCGCTGCAGGCGCTGGTGGAGGAGGGCGGCCGGGTGATCGGCGTCGAACTGCAGCGCGACGGCCGCACCCTGCGCGTCCACGCAAGGCAGGGCGTGGTGATCGCCGCCGGCGGCTTCGAGCGCAACCAGGCGATGCGCAGCCAGTACCACCCACAACCGTCGCAGGCGCAATGGAGCGCCACCCCGCCGTACAACAGCGGCGACGGCATCCGCGCCGGCCAGGTGCTGGGCGCGGCCACCGCGCTGATGGAGCACAGTTGGTGGGCGCCGACCACCTGCGTCGAGGGCGAGGAGAAGCAGCGCGCGCTGTTCGTCGAACGCACCCTGCCGGGCTGCGTGCTGGTGGATTCCGCCGGCCAGCGCTTCGTCAATGAGGCCGCGCCCTACACCGACATCGTCTACGCCATGTACGCCCACGACAGCGAGCAGGCGCGCAGCGTGCCCTGCTGGATGGTGTTCGACGCCGAGTTCCGCCGCAAATACCCCTGCGGCGCGTTGCTGCCCGGCTACGCGCAGCCCGACAGCCGCGTGCCGAAACACCTGCGCAGTTACTACCACAAGGCCGACAGCATCGAGCAACTGGCCGCGCTGATCGGCGTCGACGGCGTGGGCCTCGCGCGCACCCTGGAGCATTTCAACCGCTACGCGGTGCTGGGCCAGGACCCGGACTTCCACAAGGGCGAGTCGCTGTTCGACCGCTACTACGGCGATCCCCACGTGCTGCCCAACCCCTGCCTGGCGCCGCTGCTGAAGGCACCGTTCTACGCGGTGAAGGTCGATGCCGGCGACATCGGCACCAAGGGCGGCCTGCTCACCGACGTGTACGCCCGCGTGCTGCGCGAGGACGGCAGCGCCATCGACGGCCTCTACGCCATCGGCAACTCCGCCGCCTCGGTGATGGGCGCGACCTATCCCGGCGCCGGCTCCACCCTCGGCCCGGCGATGACCTTCGGCTTCCTCGCCGCCGAACACATCCAGCAGCGGGCCGGGCAGGCCCGCGCCAGCAAGGAGGCACAGCACAATGCCTGATCAGACTCCCCGCATCGCCCTGGTCACCGGCGCCAGCCGCGGCGTCGGCAAGGGCATCGCCGAGGCCCTCGGCGCCGCCGGCATGACCGTCTACGTCAGCGGCCGCTCGCTGCAGTCCGGCGGCGCCACCCTGCGCGGCCAGGTGATGCACGGCAGCATCCACGAGACCGCCGAAGCCATCGACGCGGCCGGCGGCAAGGGCATCGCCGTGCAGTGCGACCACGCCGACGACGCCCAGGTGCGCGCGCTGTTCCAGCGTATCGAGGCCGAGCAGGGGCGCCTGGACCTGCTGGTGAACAACGTGGCCTTCATCCACGAGCAACTGATCGACCCGGGCCCGTTCTGGGAGAAGCCGCTGGACCTGGTGGACATCCTCGACGTCGGCCTGCGCTCGGCCTACGTCGCCAGCTACCACGCCGCGCCGCTGCTGCTGAAGGCGCCCGGGGCGCTGGTGGCCTTCGTCTCCTCGTTCGGCGCCGGTTGCTACATGCACGGCCCGGCCTACGGCGCGCAGAAGGCCGGGGTGGACAAGCTGGCGGCGGACATGGCCATCGACTTCGAGCACAGCCGGGTGGCGACGGTCTCCCTATGGCTGGGCCCGCAACTGACCGAACGCACCGCCATCGCCGGCCAGGCCCGCGCCGAGCAGTACGAGGCCTTCCTGGCGATGGCCGAGACGCCGCAGTTCAACGGGCGGATCATCCAGGCGTTGCTGGATGATCCTGGGCTGGCGGAGCTGTCCGGGCAGACGCTGGTCAGCGCAGAGTTGGCGTTGCGTTATGGCATCCGCGAGGCCGATGGCCGCCAGCCGCCGTCGTGGCGCGAGCAACTGGGGGCGCCGCGGGTGCAGCATCCGGCCAGGGTGGTTTGAAGGGGATTGGGAGCGAATGGAGTTACCTGGTGGCTGCTGTGTTTTGGGTTGACTCCGTTCCCTCTCCCCAACCCTCTCCCTGAAGGGAGAGGGGGCTGTCCTGAGCGGTCAGGAGGACAGGCACCATCCTGACACCCCGTCATTCCCGCGAACGCGGAAACCGTAGGGCGTACAACCGTTCGCGGTTGTACGCCGTTACACCCATCTCACCGGCTACGCCATGGTCGAGCCTGGGAGAATGCCGGGTCACGCCAAGCCCGGAATCGAGTGGGCCGGCAGCCAAGGTCAAACGGCGTACAACCGCGAACGGTTGTACGCCCTACGATTCCTGCAACAACGGCTCCAGCAGCGCTTGCATGCTGCGCCAGTGCGAGCCTTCCCAGAACACCCGCTGGCATTGGTCGCAGGCCAGGAAGCGGCTATGCCGCTCGGCTACTTTCGCCGGCACCTTCGGCCGCGCCTGCTCGGCCGGCAGCTCGCGCAGGGGATGGTTGCAGCGCAGGCACAGGCTGAACGGCCGCGCGCTGCGCGCCAGGTCCAGCCGTTCGAAGAGTTCGCCCAGTTGCTCCCGCGGCTTGCGCGCGTGCAGGTAGCAGCCGTGGCTGATGATCCGCCGCTTGAGCAGTTCGCGGTCGCGGGTGAGCACGATGCGGCCCTGGTGCGCGCCTATCTCGGCGATTTCGCCGTCGTCGAAGGCGTTGTGGTAGAGGGTGTCGAAGCCGCTCATGCGCAGCAGCGCCGCCAGGCCGCCCAGGTGTGCGTCGGCGACGAAGCGCAGCACCCGCAGCGGCCGGGCGCGCACGCGCAGCAGCGGGCTGATGTCCAGGCGCTCGAACACCGGGTACACCGCCACGCGGTCGCCGTCGAGCAGGGTGCGTTCGAAGCCCACCGACTCGCCGTTGAGCAGCACCAGCTCGACCTCGGTGTGGGGCACGCCCAGGGCCTCGATCATGTGCTTGACCGTGGCCGCCGGCGGGCAGGCGCAGGCGAACTCGCGCCGGCGGCGGTCGGCGGGGAGGAAGTCGTTGAGCTCCTCGTAGAAGCGGAAGGTGGCGTGGGTCATGCCGGAGAGTATGGCAGGCCGCCGGAAGAAGAACGGGCCTCGTCGAGGCCCGTTATCGGTGCGCGATGCCCTTGGCGGTCAGCCGGCCTGCTGCTTGTTGCGGAAGTAGGGGATGACCTTCTCGCCGATGTTCTTCAGCGTTTCCAGCTGCGCCCACTGCGGCACCGTGCCCATCTGGCAGATGAACAGGATCTCGTCAGCGCCGGCGTCGATCAGCCGCTGCACGTAGCCGATGCAGTCGTTGACCGTGCCGTAGGCGTGGTTGGGGTTCATCATCGCCATGCTCGGGTCGGAGAAGTCCACGGTCACTTCCTCGGAGGCGAAGCGCGAGCGGATCACCGCCTGGCCGTTGCCGTCGACGAAGGTGTCGTCCTGCCACTTGGCCGGGTCCGGGCGCTCGCCGCCGGCGTACCAGTAGGCCAGCGATTCCATGAAGTAGCGCTGGCCGCGGATGCCGATGGCGCGGGCCTGCTCGTTGTCGTCCAGGACGATGGCCGGGCACAGCGCGGCGATGTGGCGGTTGGGGCGGAAGCCGACCTGGTTCTTCTCCTCACGGGTGTCCCAGGCCTCGTGGTACACGGCGACCTTCTTGGCGATCTCCTCGGGGCCGCCGAAGCCCAGCACCAGCGCGCCCATGCCGCGGCCGCCGGCGTTCTTCAGCGATTCGGTGTTGGTGCAGGCCAGATACATCGGTGGGTGCGGGTCCTGGTAGGGCTTGGGGTGGATCGGCCGCTTGGGGATCTTCACGAAGTCGCCGTTATGCTCGATCTCGTCCTGCACGAACATCTTCGGGATCAGGTACATGGCCTCGTCGATCTGCGGCTGCAGGGTGGCCAGGTCGTAGCCGAAGGTGCCGGCCTCCTGCTGGGTGCCGCCCTTGCCCACGCCGAAGTGCACGCGGCCATGGGACAGCAGGTCGAGGGTGGCGATGCGCTCGGCGACCTTCACCGGGTGGTTCATCGCCGGCGGCAGGCAGACCACGCCGTGGCCGATGCCGATGCGCTCGGTCTTGCCGGCGACGAAGGCCAGCATGGTCTCCGGGGCGGACATGTGCGAGTAGTTGGTCAGCGCGGTGTGCTCCACGCACCAGAAGGTGTCGAAGCCCAGCTTGTCGGCCAGCACGGCCTGTTCGACGGTCTCGTCGAAGATGCGGCGGTCGCCTTCGCGGGTGCTGTCCAGCGTCTGCGCTTCGTAGATCAGAGAGAATTTCATGGGGTTCGTCCCTTGTCAGTGTGGCGGGCCGACGGGCTCTGCCTGAAGGCCATGGTCGGGGTTCGCCGGCGCCGCGGAATCGCCCGAACGGACTACGCCGAAACGCCGGAATCGGGGACAACGTAGGATGGGTTGAGCGAAGCGATACCCATCGCCGGGGCAGCGGGCTCAACCCCTCCTACGAAGCCGTTTCGTCAGAGGAAGAAGTCCGTGGAGTCCGCGCCCATGCTCACGCCGCCGAGGTTCCAGGCGTATTTCGCCGGGCTGTTGGCGACGTGCGCGCGGCCGGTGTGGATGTCGCGGAAGGCGCGGTTGATCGGGTGCTCGCGGAAGATCGTCGAGGCGCCGCTGTTGAACATCAGCGCGCCGGCCGCGCGGGCGCACTTGTCCGCCACCAGGGCCGAGTCGTAGCGCATCTTCACCCGCTCGGGCATGCTCAGGCCCTGGCCGTCGCGGGCGCGCTGCATCATGGTTTCGAAGTTGCGCAGCAGCACGGTGCGGCATTCGTCGACGCAGACCATGGCATCGGCCAGGGCCTGCTGGGCGCCGGGGTCCTGGCCCATCTTGCGGCCGTCGTTGACGCCGACGCGGGCGCGGTTGTGCTCGATGAAGCAGTCCACCGCGCCCTGCAGCGCGCCGATGGCCGAGGACGACACCGCGCGCACGAAGATCTGCCCGAACGGCAGGCGGAATAGCGGCGCCGTGTTCACCGCGTTGCCCGGGCTGTTCTGCATGAAGCCGTCGAGGGCGCGGTGGGTGCGGTGCTCGGGGACGAAGGCGTCTTCCACCAGCACGTCGTGGGAGCCGGTGGCCTCCAGGCCCATCACGTTCCAGTTGTCCAGCACCTGGTAGTCGCTGCGCGGTACCAGGAAGGTGCGGTAGTCCGGCGCGCCGCCCGGCTCGCTCGGCGGCACCAGGGCGCCGAGGAAGGCCCACTGGCAATGCTGGCTGCCGCTGGAGAAGCCCCAGCGCCCGGACAGGCGGAAGCCGCCCTGCACCGGGGTGACCTTGCCCACCGGCATGTAGGAGGAGGAGATCAGCACGCTGGAGTCGGCGCCCCACACGTCCTGGGCGGCGCGGTCGTCGAACAGCGCCAGCTGCCAGTTGTGGATGGCCACCACGCCCAGCACCCAGGCCGAGGACATGCAGCCCTCGGCGAGAGTCATCTGCACCTCGAAGAAGTCCTTCGGCTCCAGCTCGTAGCCTTCCCAGCGCGCCGGCTGGAGGATGCGGAAGAAGCCGGCGTCGTGGAAGTCGCGCAGCGTCTCCTCGGGCAGGCGGCCCTGGCGGGCGGCGTCGGCGGCGCGTTCGCGCAGCACCGGCACCAGTTCGCGGGCGCGCTGGCGCAGGCGCTGGCGGATCAGTTCCTGGTCGAGCATCTTGTTGTTCTCCTGTGATCGCCCCGCGCGGGGGCTGTGCTCGGTCCCCGGCGCTCGGCGGCAGGGGCCTTCGCGGGCATTTGGCAACGCCCGCGCGGCGCCCGCATCCCACAAACGGACCATATGCCGCGGCGCCGGGCCGCCTAGTCCCCTCGGACGATGTTGGGCCACCGGGGCGGCCACAGAATCCATCGCACAACAACGCCTACAGCGAGGCCCCGTGCGATGAACCAGGACGAACTCAAAGCCGACATGCTCCAGGCCATGCGCCGCCTGGCCAAGTCGGTGACCATCATCACCACCAGCGATGGCCGCGAGCGTTTCGCCATGTCCGCCACCGCGGTGGATTCGCTGTCCACCGAGCCGCCGTCGCTGCTGATCTGCGTGAACAAGACCGCCTCGCTGCACCGCGTGCTGGAGGCCGGCGCCGACTTCTGCGTGAACATCCTCGGCCAGGAGCAGGAGCACCTGTCGCACCTGTGCAGCGGCCCGGTGAAGGGCGAGGGGCGCTTCGCCAGCGGCGACTGGCGCGCCGCCGAATGTGGCGTGCCCTACCTGGCCGACGCCCAGGCCAGCGTGATCTGCGAGCAGGACGGGCGCTTCGCCTACGGCACCCACACGGTGTTCATCGGGCGCATCCGCGAGATCCGCCACAGCCCGCGGATCACCCCGCTGATCTACGTGAACGGCACCTACACCACCGCCGTCGCCGTGCAGGCGCCGAGCGTGGCGGCGGCGGGTTGACCGGCATGGCCGCCACCCAGCCGATCGCCCCGCTGCGCCTGGCCGAGGGCGCGCCGCCGCAGTGGCACGCCGAGACCGACCTGCTGGTGGTCGGTTTCGGCGGCGCCGGCGCCTGCGCCGCCCTGGAAGCGCGCGAGCGCGGCCTGCAGGTGCTGGCGCTGGACCGCTTCACCGGCGGCGGCGCCACCGCCCGCAGCGGCGGGGTGGTCTATGCCGGCGGTGGCACGCCGCAGCAGCGGCAGGCCGGCTATGCCGACGACGCGCAGGCCATGTTCAGCTACCTGCGCGAGGAGGTCGGCGACGTGGTGCAGGCCGAGACCCTGCGCGACTTCTGCCAGCGCAGCGTCGAGCAGCTGGCCTGGCTGGAACGCCAGGGCGCGCGCTACGAGGCCAGCGTGCCGCCGCAAAAGACTTCCTATCCCAGCGACCGCTACTACCTCTATTACTCCGGCAACGAAGCCGTGCCGGCCTACGCCAGCCTGGCCAGGCCGGCGCCGCGTGGCCATCGCACCAAGGGCCGTGGCATGTCCGGCGCCGCGCTGTTCGGCGCCTTGCGCGCGGCGGCACGGGCCAAGGACGTGCAGCTCTATAGCCAGTGCGAAGTACGGCGGCTGGTGCAGGACGCCAGCGGCGCGGTGGTCGGCGTCGAGGCCTGGCGCCTGCCGCCGGGCAGCGCCGCGGCGCGCCGCCATGCCTGGCTGGGGCGCCTGGCCACGGCCATCCACCCCTACGCGCCGCCGCTGGCCGAGCGCCTGACCGCCGCGCTGCGGCGTATCGAACAGCGCCACGCTCAGCCGATCCTGCTGCGCGCGCGCAAGGGCGTGCTGCTCAGCGCCGGCGGCTTCATCTTCAACCGCGCGATGCTCGCCGAGCACGCGCCGCGCTACCTGGCCGGGCTGCCCTTGGGCACGCCGGGCTGCGACGGCAGCGGCATCCGCCTGGGCCTGGGCGTCGGCGCCGCCGCGCAGCATCTGGACAAGGTCAGCGCCTGGCGCTTCATCAACCCGCCGCTGGCCTGGGCCCGCGGGGTGATCGTCAACGCCGAGGGCGAGCGCTACTGCAACGAGGAGGTGTACGGCGCCAAGCTCGGCCACGCCATGGTGGAAGAGCAGGGCGGCCGCGCCATCCTGGTGCTGGACCGCAACCTGCTGCGCGAGTCCGTGCGCCAGGTCGGGCCGGGCAAGGTGTGGTCGTTCCAGCGCCTGCCGGTGCTGCTCAACCTGCTGTTCAACCGCCGCCGCGGCGACACCCCGGAACAGCTGGCCCAGGCCCTGGGCATGCCGCCGGCGAACCTGCGCCGGACCCTGGAGGAATACGGCCGGGCGGCGCGCGGCGAGCACACCGACGCCTTCGGCAAGTCGCCGGCGATGCTCGCCGACCTCGACGACGGGCCCTGGTACGCGCTGGACCTGTCCTTCGACAGCAAGCTGTATCCCTGCCCGGCCATCACCCTCGGCGGGCTGCGCGTGTGCGAGCGCAGCGGCCGCGTGCTGGACGCCGCCGGGCAGCCCATCGCCGGGCTCTACAGCGCCGGGCGCAATGCCGTGGGCATCGCTTCCAACCTCTACGTGTCGGGCCTGTCCATCGCCGACTGCGTGTATTCCGGCCGCCGCGCCGCCGCCCACGCGGCAGCGCAGGCGCACGCCGCCACCCCCGAAACCGCCTGAAGGAAAACAAGCATGAACCGAGTACAAGGCAAGGTCTGCATCGTCACCGGCGCGGCCAGCGGCATCGGCCGCGAGGACGCCCTGCTGCTGGCCGCGGAGGGCGCCCGCGTGGTGCTCAGCGACCTCAACGAGGAGGCCGGCCGCGCGCTGGCCGCCGAGATCGGCGAGCAGGCGCTGTTCATCCGCCACGACATCGCCAGCGAAAGCGACTGGCAGCACGTGGTGAAGACCACCCTGGAGCGCTTCGGCCGCCTCGACGTGCTGGTCAACAACGCCGCCATCCTCGCCCTGGGCAGCATCGAGGACACCAGCCTGGAGCTGTGGCGCAAGGTGCAGACCATCAACGGCGAGGGCTACTTCCTCGGCTGCAAGTACGCCATCGCGGCGATGAAGGAAAGCGGCGGCGGCTCCATCGTCAACATGTCCTCGGTGGCGGCCCTGGGCGGCATGCCGGCCTTCTGCGCCTACTCCGCGTCCAAGGGCGCGGTGGCGGCCATGACCCGCTCCGTCGCCCTGCACTGCAAGCAGCAGGGCTACCGCATCCGCTGCAACAGCGTGCACCCGGACGGCGTCAACACCCCCATGACCCAGGCCCTGGCCGGCGGCCAGCCGATCCCCCAGGAAGTGCTCGACGCCGACCCCATGAACCGCATGTGCGCCCCGCGGGACATCGCCAGCGTGGTGCTGTTCCTCGCCTCGGACGAGTCGCGCTTCATCAACGGCGCCGAGATCCGCGTGGACAACGCCCAGCTGATCAGCGGCATCTGAACGGAGCATGGCGATGGGCAGTGCGCAGACCCTGGCGCCGCAGGCATCGACCGCCGGCGGCAGCTTCCGCCTGGCGGTCGCCGAGGTGATCGAGGAAACCGCCGACGCGCGCTCGCTGGTGCTGCGCGTGCCGGCGGAACTGGCCGGGCGTTTCCACTACCGCGCCGGGCAGTTCCTCGGCTTCCGCGTGCTGGTCGACGGCAAGCGCCTGAGCCGCTGCTATTCCATGTCCAGCACCCCGGGCCTGGACGACGCGCTGCGGGTCACCGTCAAGCGCGTCGCCGGCGGCCGGGTGTCGAACTGGATGAACGACAGCGTGCGCGCCGGCGATGAGCTGGAGGTACTGCCGCCGGCCGGGCACTTCCACCTGGGCAGCGACGAGCGTGACCTGCTGCTGTTCGGCGGTGGCTCGGGCATCACCCCGGTGTTCTCCATCCTGCGCGAGGCGCTGGCCAGCCGCGCCTGCCGCATCCGCCTGGTGTACGCCAACCGCGACGCGGCTTCGGTGATCTTCCGCGACGCCCTGCGCGAGCTGGTGCGCGAATACGGCGAGCGGCTGCAGGTGATCCACGTGCTGGACGAGCTGCAGGGCTTTCTCGCCGCCAGCGACGTGCGCCACCTGCTGCGTGGCTGGGAACACGCCGAATGCTTCATCTGCGGACCGGGGCCGTTCATGGACACGGTGGAAGGCACCCTGCTGCAGGCCGGTATCGAGCCGGGGCGCATCCACGTCGAGCGCTTCGTCTCGCCGCCGGATGCGGACGAGCAGGCGGCCGTGGCACTGCCCGATGGCGGTGCCTGCGTGGAAAGCCTGGTGGTGGCCCTGGACGGCGCCGAGCACCGGGTGCCCTGCGCGCCGGGCGAGACGCTGCTGGAAAGCTGCCGCAAGGCCGGGCTGGCGCCGCCGGCTTCCTGCGAGGAAGGCTACTGCGGCGCCTGCATGTGCAAGGTGGAGCAGGGCGAGGTACTGCTGCCGCGCAACGACGTGCTCAGCGCCGCCGAGCTGGCCGAGGGCTGGACCCTCGCCTGCCAGGGCCGCGCCGGCAGCCGCGAGGTGCGGGTGCGCTTCCCGGATTGAAGAGGTCGTTCTCGAGTGTGGGGCTGTGCCGCCCCGTTGCAGCCCGGCTTTGGCCGGGCTCTTTTTTTCAGGGCGCCGGTGGGTTGAGCCGGGTGTCCAGGGCGAAGGCCTCCTGGCTGACCAGCTCGTAGGCGCCCTTGGCCAGGGCCGGGCTGAGCAGCAGGTTCCAGCCGTGCGGCACCACCGCCGAGGGGATGAGGATGAACGGGTGGGCGGCGAGCAGTTCGTTGCCGAACACCTGCTGGCCGTGGCTGGGAATGCCGGGCACCAGCCAGTTGCGGTTCGGCAGGCTGCCCGGCTCCACGCGCAGCACCCGGGCGGGGTCGTGGATGCGTGCGCAGGTCAGCACGTGGGGCACCCGGTCCAGCGCGGGGAAGCCCTTGTGCACCGCTACCTCGAGAATGGCCGTGGCGGCGTCCGCGCTGGCGTACACGGCGCGCACGCCCTTGGAGTTCCAGCGCCCGCCGGCCAGTTCGGCGCCGATGCCGCTGTCCCAGCCGTCGGCATGTTCGCGCCGGTCCAGGCGCCAGAGGTACAGCTCGCCGGTCCCTGGCAATGGCTGCATCAGTAGACCCCGTAGTCCAGGCGGGTGAGGAAGTCGTCCACCAGTTCGAAGCCGACCTGGGTGGTCAGCAGGTCGACCGGCGCGTGGCCTTCCAGGCCCAGGGCCGGGGCCATCAGCCAGTCCACCGCGGCGCGGCGCGAGCCCAGCACTTCCTCGGCGCGGCTGAGCACCTTGGCCAGGCGCCAGGCGCTGCTGCTCTGCTCGGCGGACAGCGGCTCGGGGTGCTTGAGGCGGCGCTGCAGGGTGCGCTCGGACATGCCGATGAGCTTGATGAAGGCCTGCCGGTCCAGCTCCATGGATTCGGCGAAGGCGATCACCACGTCCGACGGCAGGCCGCGCTCGATCATCTCGTGCACCTCGAACACGCTGCTGGCGTGCGGCCCCTTGTCACCGTAGAGCAGGCGCAGCGGCTGGTCCGGGTCCTGGGGGAGGCGATAGCGGTTGTCGTTGCCGAGGCTCATGGCGCGGGCACTCCTGGTTTTTGCCACGTGGCGGAAAGTTACCGCCATGTGGCAAAAATAGCCAGGGCCCTTCGCCGAACGGTCGCCGCCCCTTGCGCGCCGGCTAGTCCCATCGGACGATCTCCGGCCGCCGGGGCCCGGCTAGACTCCGGCGCACGGCAAACCGACAACAACAAGCAGAGGTGTGCGAATGAATCGACTGCAAGGCAAGGTCGCGGTGATCACCGGCGCGGCATCGGGAATCGGGCTGGCCTGCGCCCGCTGCTTCGCCGAAGAGGGCGCGCAGGTGGTGGGGCTGGACGTGGGCCAGGCGCCGGAGGGTTTCCCCGGGCTGTTCATGGCCCTGGACGTGCGCGACGAAGCCAACGTGCAGCAGGTGATGGGCGAGGTCGTCGCGCGCCACGGCCGCCTCGACGTGCTGGTCAACGCCGCCGGCGTGGCCAGCCAGGGCAGCGTCACCAGCTCGCCCACCAGCGAATGGCAGCGGGTGCTGGACATCAACCTCACCGGCAGCATGCTCACCAGCAAGCACGCCCTGCCGCAGATGGTCGCCCAGCGCGGCGGCTCGATCATCAACATCGGCTCGATCTTCGGCCTGCAGGGCTGCGACGGCAACACCGCCTACAACGTCGCCAAGGGCGGCATCAACCAGCTGACGCGCTCCATGGCTATCGACTACGGCCACGCCAACGTGCGCGTCAACGGCCTCTGCCCGGGGCTGATCGAGACGCCGATGACGCAGATGGTCCGCGAGCAGGAGGCCTTCCACGCCTTCTTCGCCTCGCAGCACATGCTGTGCCGCGCCGGGCAGCCGGAGGAGGTGGCGAAGGTCGCGCTGTTCCTGGCCTCGGACGACGCCTCCTTCGTCAGCGGGCAGATGATCGCTGTCGACGGCGGCTTCTCCGCCGGCCGCCGCTTCGCCCCGCCGCAGGCCTGAGCCTGCCGCCAGCGGGCCGGCGGCGCGCCGGCCCTTTTCCGCTTTCGTTCGCGAGTTGCCCGCCATGATCCCTGTGCTCTGCGCCCCGACCATTCCCCAGCTGTTGGCCGCCGCGGCGGCGGCCCATGGCGACCAGCCGGCCATCGAGGACGGCGCCACCCACCTGAGCTACCGCCAGCTCGACGGCCTGCGCCGCCGCGCCGCGCGGGCGCTGCTGGCGCTGGGCGTCGGCCATGGCGAGCGGGTGGCGCTGTGGGCGCCGAACCTCTGGGAATGGATAGTCGCGGCCACCGCGCTGCAGAGCGTGGGCGCCGTGCTGGTGCCGCTGAACACCCGCATGAAGGGCGCCGAGGCCGGCCTGGTGCTGCGCGAGAGCGGCGCCAGCGCGCTGTTCGTCATTGGTGAATTCCTCGGCACCGACTACCCGGCGCAGCTCGCCGGCGACGTGCTGCCGGCGCTGCGTCACAGGGTGATACTGCGCGGCGAGCGCGACGGCTGCCTGGGCTGGGAAGCCTTCCTGGCCCTGGCCGAACAGGTGAGCGAGGCGCAGCTGGAGGAGCGCGAGGCGGCGTTGACCGCCGAGGACCTGTGCGACCTGCTGTTCACCTCCGGCACCACCGGCAAGCCCAAGGGCGTGATGACCGCCCACGGCCAGAACCTGCGCCTGGTGCGCGACTGGAGCGAGATGGTCGGCCTGCGCCAGGGCGACCGCTACCTGATCGTCAACCCGTTCTTCCACAGCTTCGGCTACAAGGCCGGCTGGCTGGCGGCGCTGATGCGCGGCTGCTGCATCCTGCCGCAGCCGGTGTTCGACGTGCCGCTGTTGTTGCAGCGCATCGAGCGCGAGCGCGTCACCGTGCTGCCCGGTCCGCCGACTCTCTATCAATCGCTGCTGGCCCATCCGCAGCGCGGCGAGCATGACCTGGGCTCCCTGCGCGTGGCCGTCACCGGCGCCGCCTCGGTGCCGGTGGAAATGGTCCGGCGCATGCGCAGCGAGCTGGGCTTCCAGACCATAGTCACCGCCTACGGCCTCACCGAGACCTGCGGCTTCGTCACCATCTGCCGCCCCGGCGACGACGCAGAAACCATCGCCACCACCAGCGGCCGCGCCTTCCCCGAGGTGGAAGTGCGCTGCGTGGATGCCCTCGGCCAATCGGTGCCGGCGGGGCAGCCGGGCGAGGTGGTGGTGCGCGGCTACAACCTGATGCGCGGCTACTTCAACAACCCCGAGGCTACCGCCGAGGCGATAGACGCCGAGGGCTGGCTGCACACGGGCGACGTCGGCGTGCTCGACGAGCGCGGCTACCTGCGCATCACCGACCGCCTCAAGGACATGTTCATCAACGGCGGCTTCAACGTGTACCCGGCGGAGATCGAGCAGGCCATCCTGGCCTACCCGGGCGTGGCCCAGGCGGCGGTGGTCGGCATCCCCGACGAGCGCCTGGGCGAGGTGGCCATGGCCTTCCTGCTGCCGGCCCCGGGCCAGGCGATAGACCTCGACGCCTTCCTCGCCTGGTGCCGCGAGCGCATGGCCAACTACAAGGCGCCCCGCCGCGCGATGGTGCTGGACGCGCTGCCGCTGAATGCCGCAGGGAAGGTGACCAAGGCGGCGTTGCGGGAGATGGCGTTGGGGTAGGTCATTCCCATGTAGGAGCGCGCCCTGCGCGCGAATCGCGGGCAGGGCCCGCTCCTACGGTGGTGCTTCCCTGTAGAAGCAACGTCTTGCCGGCTGCGCCGGGGCGCTTTTCGTAGGATGGGTTGAGCCTTGGCGAAACCCATGCGGTCGTGGTGATGGGTATCGCTTCGCTCAACGCCATCCTACGAAAAGCCGTGCTCCCTGGAACCGTAGGAGACTCTGTCCGCGATTCTCGGCTGCTGGCTGGAATATCGGTGCCAGGTCTGAGAGCCCCCTCTCCCCAGCCCTCGGCTGCGCGCCCCGCCCTGAAGGGTGAGGGCGCTCCAAAGCCCAACCCCAAAGCCCCAGGCACACACCATTCGCGAGCAAGCTCGCTCCTACGAAAAACAAAGGCCCGCTCCCCGGGCAGGGGAGCGGGCCTCGGCATCCCACCAAACCTACCCCCTCAGCAACACCTCCACTATCCGCTCCGCCGCCGCTTCCGCCGACTCGACCCGCGTATCGACATGGATATCCGGCGCCTCCGGCGCCTCGTAGGGCGAGTCGATCCCCGTGAAGTTCTTCAGCTCCCCGCGTCGGGCCTTCTGGTACAGCCCCTTGGGGTCGCGCTGCTCCGCCAGGCTTAGCGGCGCATCGACGAAGATCTCCAGGAAATTGCCTTCGCCGGCCAGCGCCCGGGCCATGTCGCGTTCGGCGCGGAACGGCGAGATGAACGAGACCAGGGTGATCAGCCCGGCATCGAGCATCAGCTTCGCCACCTCCGCCACCCGGCGGATGTTCTCCACCCGGTCGGCCTCGGTGAAGCCCAGGTCGCGGTTCAGGCCGTGGCGCACGTTGTCGCCGTCGAGCAGGTAGGTGTGCCTTCCCAGGGCGTGCAGCCGGCGTTCCACCAGGTTGGCGATGGTCGACTTGCCGGCCCCGGACAGCCCGGTGAACCACAGCACCCGCGGCGCCTGGCCCTTCAGTGCGGCATGCGCGTCGCGGTTCACGTCGATGGCCTGCCAGTGCACGTTCTGCGCGCGGCGCAGGGCGAAGTGCAGCATGCCGGCGCCCACCGTGCGGTTGCTCAGCCGGTCGATGACGATGAAGCCGCCGGTGTCGCGGTTGTCGGCGTAGGCATCGAAGGCGATGGGGCGGTCCAGGTCGAGGTTGCACACGCCGATCTCGTTCAGCTCCAGGGTGCGCGCGGCCAGGTGTTCCAGGCTGTTCACGTCGACCCGGTGCTTGAGGGCGGTGCAGCTCATGCCCAGGGTGCGGGTGCCGATCTTCATCAGGTAGGGGCGGCCGGGCAGCAGGGCGTCCTCGTCCATCCACACCAGGGTGGCCTCGAACTGGTCGGCCACCTCCGGCGGGGCGTCGGCCAGGGCGATGAGGTCGCCGCGGCTGATGTCGATCTCGTCTTCCAGGGTGAGGGTCACCGCCTGGCCGCAGACCGCCTCTTGCTGCTCGCCGGCGGCGCCGAGGATGCCGCTGACCACGCTGGTCTTGCCCGAGGGCAGGGCGCGGATGCGCTCGCCGACGCGGATGCTGCCGGCGGCGATGTTGCCGCTGTAGCCGCGGAAGTCCAGGTTCGGCCGGTTTACCCACTGCACCGGCAGGCGGAAGGCTGCGCTGCTCTGCCGCGACTCCTCCAGGGGCACGCTTTCCAGGTGCTGCAGCAGGCTCGGGCCCTGGTACCAGGGCGTGTTCGGGCTGGGTTCGAGCATGTTGTCGCCGCACAGCGCCGAGAGCGGGATGCACTGGATGTCGCCCAGGCCGATCTGTGCGGCGAAGGCGCGGTAGTCGCGCTCGATGCGCTCGAACACTTCCTGGGAGTAGCCCATCAGGTCCAGCTTGTTCACCGCCAGCACCACCTTGCGGATGCCCAGCAGCGACACCAGGTAGCTGTGCCGGCGCGTCTGCACCAGCAGGCCCTGGCGGGCGTCGACCAGGATCACCGCGAGGTCGGCGGTGGAGGCGCCGGTGACCATGTTGCGGGTGTACTGCTCGTGGCCGGGGGTGTCGGCGACGATGAACTTGCGCTTGTCGGTGGCGAAGAAGCGGTAGGCCACGTCGATGGTGATGCCCTGTTCGCGCTCGGCGGCCAGGCCGTCCACCAGCAGGGCGAAGTCCAGTGCCTCGCCCTGGGTGCCGAGCTTCTTCGAGTCGACCTCCAGCTGGCCGAGCTGGTCCTCGAACAGCACCTTGGACTCGTAGAGCAGGCGGCCGATCAGCGTGCTCTTGCCGTCGTCGACGCTGCCGCAGGTGATGAAGCGCAGCAGCTGCTTGTGCTGTTGTTGTTCCAGGTAGGGGCGCAGGTCGTCGCCCAGGGCCGCGGGAATGGCGTTCATCAGAAGTACCCCTCTTGTTTCTTCTTCTCCATGGAGCCGGCCGAGTCGCTGTCGATCAGCCGGCCCTGGCGTTCGGAGGTGCGGCTGACGAGCATCTCGCGGATGATCGCCGGCAGGTCGTCGGCGTCGCTGTCGATGGCGCCGGTCAGCGGGTAGCAGCCCAGGGTGCGGAAGCGCACCTTGCGCAGCTCCGGGGTTTCCCCGGCGCGCAGCGGCAGGCGCGGGTCGTCGACCATGATCAGGGTGCCGTCGCGGCGCACCACCGGGCGCTCGGCGGCGAAGTACAGCGGCACGATGGGGATCTGTTCCAGGTAGATGTATTGCCAGATGTCCAGCTCGGTCCAGTTCGACAGCGGGAACACCCGCAGGCTCTCGCCCTTGCGCTTGCGCGTGTTGTACAGGCGCCAGAGTTCCGGGCGCTGCTGCTTGGGGTCCCAGCGGTGCTGCTCGGAGCGGATCGAGAACACCCGCTCCTTGGCCCGCGACTTCTCCTCGTCGCGCCGCGCGCCGCCGAAGGCCGCGTCGAAGCCGTACTTATCCAGCGCCTGCTTCAGGCCCTGGGTCTTCCACACGTCGGTGTGCAGCGCCGAGCCGTGGTCGAACGGGTTGATGCCGCGCGCCAGGCCTTCCGGGTTCACGTGCACCAGCAGCTCCAGGCCCAGGCGCCGAGCGGTCGCATCGCGGAAGGCGATCATCTCGCGGAACTTCCAGGTGGTGTCCACGTGCAGCAGGGGGAAGGGCGGCTTGCTCGGGGCGAAGGCCTTCATCGCCAGGTGCAGCATCACCGCGCTGTCCTTGCCGATGGAGTAGAGCATCACCGGGTTTTCGCACTCGGCCACCACTTCGCGGATGATCTGGATGCTTTCCGCTTCCAGCCATTGCAGATGAGTCAACATCGGTTACCTCCTCGTGTTCGGCCGGACTTCTCTCCGGCGTGGCGCCACGGTAGGTAATGCGCCGTCGCGGCTTCTTCGTCCGAGCAGACGAAAAAACCGCGACGGCCCGTTTCAGCCCTCCGCCCCGTGCAGCGCCTCGGCGTGGGCCTTCAGCGCCAGGGCCACGGCGTCGAAGCCCTGCTTGACCCAGGCGCCGTGGTTGGCCATGACCGCATCGGCGGTGGCGCCGAGGAACTGGTCGGTGGTGTGGTAGCGGCAGCTCTGCGGGCCGGTCTTCTCGATGAGCTGCTCGCGACGCGCGGCGTCCGGGTTGCCGGCGCTGGCGTGCATCTCCCAGGCCAGCAGGTACGGCGGCTCGAAACTGGCGAGCTGCTCGACCACGTGCAGCAGCTCGCCGGGGCGGGAAGGATCGGGCAGGAACAGGTTCACCGGCTCGCCCAGGCGCAGGCTCGACTCGACCTTGACGGTGTAGGGGTTCCACTGCGGGTAGCGGGGCAGGTCGACCAGCACCGACCAGACCAGTTCGGCCGGCGCTGCGATGTCCACGGTCAGCGAGCGGACCAGGTTCTTCTGCGTACTCATGGGGTGTGCTCCAGGTGCGTGTGCCGCACCGCGCGGCGCGCTCGCCCCGATGCTCGGCGCATTCGCCGGCGCGCTCCTCGTCCGAGCGGACGAAGAATCCGCCGCCGGCTCCTCCCTAAGGTCTGCCCAGGCCCACTGGAGGAGACCGACATGCCCACCGACCCCATCGAGCAGGAGGTTGTCAGCGGCGAAAGCTGGACGCGCTTCTGCGAGCAACTGCGCCGCAGCGGCGAGCAGATACTGCGCGCCGAGGCCCCGGCCGACGCGCAGACCCGCGCCGAAGGCTTCCGCTACCTGACGCGCCTGCTGCGCATCGCCCTGGAAATGCACCTGGAGTTCGCCGACGCCGACTTCCCCGGCTTCATCACCCCGTCCCACGAGACCGCCAAGATCGGCGCCGACAACCCGGACAACCTGTACCGCTACGCCCGTCTCAACGGTGCGCAGCGCTACCGCGTCAGCGGCACCCGCGGCAGTGTCGCCTACCTCAGCTTCGGCACCCAGAAGGGCGGCTACGAGACCGACGGCAGGATGATCCAGACCGGCTTCATCGACGCCGGGCAACTGCAGCTGGACGCCGACGGCCGCTTCGAGCTGATCCTTTCCCAGCAGCCGCCGGCCAGCGGCAACTGGCTGCGCCTGGAGCCGGAAAGCAACGCGCTGATCGTCCGCCAGACCTTCCTCGACCGCGCCAGCGAGCAGCCGGCGCAGCTGCGCATCGAGCGCCTGGACGCCGGTTCCGCGCCGCAGCCGCTGGACCCGCAGCGCCTGCAGCAGGGCCTGCAGCGCGCCGCCGGCTTCGTCGAGAACACCGCGCGGCTGTTCGCCGACTGGGCCCAGGGCTACCAGGCCCACGCCAACCGGCTGCCGCCGGCGGACCAGGCGCTGTGCCAGGCGGTGGGCGGCGACCCGAACATCTTCTACTACCACTCGTACTGGGCGCTGGCCGAGGACGAGGCGTTGCTGATCGAGGTGGAGCAGGTGCCCGAGTGCGACTTCTGGAACCTGCAGATCAACAACTACTGGATGGAGTCGCTGGACTACCGCTACCACCGCATCTGCCTGAACAAGCACTCGGCGCAGCTGGACGCCAACGGCGGCGTGCGCCTGGTGCTCAGCGCCCGCGACCCGGGCCTGCCCAACTGGCTGGAAACCGCCGGCCACCCCCACGGCACCCTCTGCCTGCGCTGGGTCGGCGCGCAGCGCCCGGTGCACCCGGGCACCCGCGTGGTCAAGCTCACCGACCTGAAGGAACTGGCGCCATGAACGACTTCTCCGCCCATTGCCTGCTGGCCGAGGCCAGCGCCCGCGCCGGCGGCCTCGATGATTTCGGCCCCGGCGACTACCACGAGGCCCTGGACGTGCTGGCCGCGGCCCTGCGCGACGAGGCCCGGCTTTCCGAGCAGGGCCGCGTGCTGCTGCGCGAGAAGCTGCTGGCGCAACTGGTCAACCGCCTGGTGCTGGAGGACTACTGCAAGCGCCATCCGGAAATCCTCGAACAGCCCATCGACGACCCGCTGGTGATCGTCGGCCTGCCGCGCACCGGCACCACGCTGCTGCAGCGCACCCTGGCGGTGGACGCGCAGTTCAGCAAGGCGCAGTGGTGGGAAACCCGCTACCCGGCGCCGCTGCCCGGCGAGGCCGTGGAGCGGCCGACGCAGCGCATCGAGCGGGCCCGCGCGGAAGTGGCGGGGATGGTCGAGTTCCTCCCGCAGCTGTTGGCCATCCACCCGCTGGACGCCGAGCAGCCCGACGAGGAATTCATGCTCATGGAGCACTCCTTCCTCTGCGCCATGGACTCCTACGTCAACGTGCCGGGCTACACCGCCTGGCTCGACCGCCAGGACCAGGCCCAGGTCTACCGCTACCTCAAGCGCAGCCTGCAGTTCCTGCAATGGCAGCAGGCCCGCCGCGGCATCGCCCCCGGCCGCCGCTGGCTGCTGAAGAGCCCGCAGCACCTGCACACCCTGGAACTGCTGTTCGAGGTGTTCCCGCGCGCCCAGGTGGTGCTCACCCACCGCGAGCCGGGCAAGACCATCCCGTCGCTGGCCAGCTTCATCCATACGCTCTGGCAGCTGTACAGCGACGCGGCCGACCCGCGCGCCGTCGGCGAGCAGTGGAACAGCCGCATGGCGCGGGCCCTGCGCCACACCCTGGCGGTGCGCGAGGGCATGCCGGCGGGGCGCTTCCTCGACGTGCGCTTCGAGGACACCCTCGGCGATCCGCTCGCCGTGGTCGAGCGCATCTACCGCTTCGCCGGCCTCGACCTCACCCCGGCCACCCGCGCGGCCATGGCCCGCTGGCTGGCGGAGAACGGCCGCGAGAAGCGCGCCAGCCACCAGTACGACGCCCAGCGCTTCGGCCTCGACGACGAGCGCCTGCGCCGCGACTACGCCGAATACCGCGCGCGCCACCTCGGCGCCTGAATCCGCCCCCACAAAAGCTCACAGGAGAAACAACATGCTGCTCAAGGACAAGGTCGTGATGGTCTCGGGCATCGGCCCGGGGCTGGGCATCAAGCTGGCCCTGGAGGCCGCCCGCGAAGGCGCCCGCGCCCTGGCCATAGGCGCGCGCAGCGAGGCGCGGCTGGCCGAGGCGCAAGAACGCATCCAGGCCCTGGCGCCGGACTGCCAGGTGCTGCGCCTGGCCACCGACATCACCGACGCCGAGGCCTGCAAGGCCTTCGCCCAGGCCACGCTGGCGCGCTTCGGGCGCATCGACGCGCTGATCAACAGCGCCTTCTCCCACGGCGGCTTCCAGGCCGTGGAGGAGGGCGACAACGCGCCGCTGCGCGAAGCCCTGGAGGTCAACCTGCTCGGCTCGCTGAACATGACCCGCGCCGTGCTGCCGCCGATGCAGGCGCAGCGCGCCGGGGCCATCGTCATGATCAACACCCTGGGCGTGCGCAAGCCCTACCAGGGCGGCGCCGCCTATTCCGCCTCCAAGGGCGCGCTGGCGGCGAGCGTGCGCTACCTCGCCAGCGAGCAGGCGGTGCACGGCCTGCGCGTCAACGCCCTGGCCTGCGGCTGGATGTGGGGCGAGCCGGTGCAGGCGGTGGTGCGCCAGACGGCCGCCGCGCGCGGCGTGAGCGAAGAGCAGGTGCGCGCCGAATTCAGCGCCGGCATCCCCGGTGGGCGCATGCGCAGCGACGAGGAATGCGCCCGTGCCGCGCTGTTCCTGGCCTCGGACTACGCCAGCGCGATCAACGGTGCGCAGCTCGACGCCAATGGCGGCGAGCTGATGGCCTGAGGGCGCCGGCATGCTCGAACATTGCGCCTTCAATGGCGACGCCGACGGCCTCTGCGCCCTGCAGCAACTGCGCCTGGCCGGCGAGCTGGGCGCGGCGCCGCGCCTGGTCAGCGGGGTGAAGCGCGACATCGCCCTGCTGCAGCGGGTGCAGGCCGGCCCCGGCGAGCGCGTCACCGTGCTGGACATTTCCCTCGCGCAGAACCGCGAGCCCACCCTGCGCCTGCTGCAGGCCGGCGCCCGCGTGCGCTACTTCGACCACCACCACGCCGGCGAACTGCCCGCGCACCCGGCCTTCGAATCCTTCATCGACACCGCCGCCGACGTCTGCACCAGCATCTTGGTCGACCGACACCTGCAGGGCCGCCACCACCGCTGGGCGGTGGCCGCGGCCTTCGGCGACGGCCTGGCCGGCCCGGCGCGGGCCCTGGCGCAGCGCCACGGCCTGGCGGCGGAGGAGGTGGCGGCACTGGAGGAACTGGGCCTGCTGCTCAACTACAACGCCTACGGCGAAAGCCTGGCCGACCTGCACTTCGAGCCCCTGGCCCTGGCCGAGGAACTGCGGCCTTACGCCGAGCCGCTGGACTTCGTGCGCCACAGCGCGAGCTTCGCCACCCTGCGCGCCGGCTACGCCGCCGACATGGCCCTGGCGCAAGGCCAGCGCCCCTGGCGCGAAGGCCCGGGCGCATTGCTCTACCGCCTGCCGGGCGAGGCCTGGGCGCGGCGGGTGAGCGGGGTGCTGGCCAACCAGCTGGCCAGCCGTGCGCCGGGCCATGCCATCGGCCTGCTCAGCGCCAAGGCCGGCGGCGGCTGGCTGTTCAGCCTGCGCGTGCCGGCCGCCGCCGAACTGCCGGCCGACGCCTTCTGCCGGGACTTCCCCACCGGCGGCGGACGGGCCCGCGCAGCCGGCATCAACCACCTCGACGACGAACACCTGGAACACCTCGCCAACCAGTTGCTGGAGCGATACCCCACGGCACCGTAGGGCGTACAACCGTTCGCGGTTGTACGCCGCCACACCACGACCCACCGCCCGCTCCAGGGTCGGACTCGAAGCGCCCCGGAGCCACGGCCAATCGGCGTATAACGCGGAGCGTTATACGCCCTACAGGAGTCCCCAGCGACGCCAACCACCTGCCGGAGCGATACCCCACGGCACCGTAGGGCGTACAACCGTTCGCGGTTGTACGCCGCCACACCACGACCCACCGCCCGCTCCAGGGTCGGACTCGAAGCGCCCCGGAGCCACGGCCAATCGGCGTATAACGCGGAGCGTTATACGCCCTACAGGAGTCCCCAGCGACGCCAACCACCTGCCGGAGCGATACCCCACGGCACCGTAGGGCGTACAACCGTTCGCGGTTGTACGCCGCTGCACCATGACCCACCGCCCGCTCCGGGGCCGGGCTCGAAGCGCCCCGGAGCCACGGCCAATCGGCGTATAACGCGGAGCGTTATACGCCCTACAGGAGCCCCCAGCGACGCCAACCACCTGCCGGAGCGATACCCATGGCACCGTAGGGCGTACAACCGTTCGCGGTTGTACGCCGCCACACCACGACCCACCGTCCGCTCCGGGGCCGGATTCGAAGCGCCCCGGAGCCACGGCCAAGCGGCGTATAACGCGGAGCGTTATACGCCCTACAGGCGCCTGTCCCTGCAGGCAATCTCCGATCGGCTGGAAATCCGGCACCCGCGACGACAGTTGCATTCGGCTATCGCTATGTAGAACTCTATACGCCGAAACCCCGAGGACTCCGCAGAGACTGCCCGAATGAATACCGCCGTGTACGCCAAGGAAGCCGTGGGCGCGAACTATGCGCCGGAACTGATGAAATACGCCCAGGCCCGCACCTGGGAGGCCGTGGACGCCATCGCCGCGGCCATCCGCCCGGGGATGAGCGAGTCCGAGGCCACCGCCATCGGCAAGCAGGTGCTGGCCGAGCTGGGCATGCAGCGCATCTGGCACCCGCTGCTGATCCGCTTCGGCGCCAACACCCTGAAGACCTTCAAGCAGCGCTCCGACGGCGACCCTGTGCTGGGCGCGAACGATATCTTCTTCATCGACATGGGCGTGGTCTGGCGCGGCCACGAAGGCGATGCCGGGGCCACCTTCGTGGTCGGCGACGACGCCGAGATGGCGGCCTGCGCGGCGGCGGCCAGGGAGCTGTTCCAGCGCGTCGAGGCGCACTGGCGCGACACCCGCTGCAGCGGCGTGGCGCTGTACGACTTCGCCCATGCCCAGGCCGAGGCGCTGGGCTGGAAGCTCAACCTGGACATCAAGGGCCACCGCGTCAGCGACTTCCCCCACGCCATCTACCGCGCCGGCGACCTGGGCGACTACGCCGAGCACCCCAACGGCGGGCTGTGGATCCTGGAAATCCAGATCGCCCACCCGCACAAGCCCTACGGGGCCTTCTACGAGGACCTGCTGGCCTGACGCACGGCGGGTGCCCTCGGCGGCAACCGCCGGGGGCGTTTGAAGGCGCGCCCGGAGTTGTCTTTTACATATGGAAATCCGTATATTCGGATTTCCATATGTTCTGGTGCCCCCGATGATCGCGCCCCCCGAAGTCTTCAAGTGCCTGGCCGACGAGACCCGCGCCCGCGCCACCCTGCTGATCGCCGAGCAGGGCGAGCTGTGCGTCTGCGAGCTGATGTGCGCGCTGGGCGACAGCCAGCCCAAGGTCAGCCGCCACCTGGCGCAGCTGCGCGCTGCCGGGCTGCTGCTCGACCGCCGCCAGGGGCAGTGGGTGTACTACCGCCTCAACCCGGCGCTGCCCGCCTGGGTCCATGAGGTGCTGCGCGTCACCCTGCAGGCCAACGCCGACTGGCTGAAGGAAAGCGCCGCCCGCCTGCGCGACATGGATGGCCGCCCCGTGCGCGCCAACTGCTGCTGAACCCCTCCCGGAACCCGCCTCGATGCTGCTCGCCGCTGCCGTCTTCCTGTTCACCCTCGTCCTCGTCATCTGGCAGCCCAGGGGGCTGGGCGTCGGCTGGAGCGCCAGCGCCGGCGCGCTGGTCGCCCTGGCCCTGGGCGTGGTGTCGCTGCACGACATCCCCACCGTCTGGGCCATCGTCTGGAACGCCACCGCCACCTTCATCGCGGTCATCGTCATCAGCCTGCTGCTGGACGAGGCCGGCTTCTTCGCCTGGGCGGCGCTGCACGTGGCGCGCTGGGCGGGCGGCAGCGGCCGGCGCCTGTTCGCCTTCTGCGTGCTGCTGGGCGCCGCCGTTTCCGCGCTGTTCGCCAACGACGGGGCGGCGCTGATCCTCACCCCCATCGTCATCTCCATGCTGCTGGCGCTGCGCTTCTCGCCGGCGGCGACCCTGGCCTTCGTCATGGCCGCCGGCTTCATCGCCGACACCGCCAGCCTGCCGCTGGTGGTGTCGAACCTGGTGAACATCGTTTCCGCCGACTATTTCGGCCTGGGCTTCGCCGAGTACGCCGCGGTGATGGTGCCGGTGAACCTGGCCAGCGTCGCCGCGACGCTGCTGGCGCTGTACCTGTTCTTCCGCCGCGACCTGCCGCAGCGCTATGCCGTGGACCAACTGCCGGCGCCGCGGGAGGCGATCCGCGACCCGGCCACCTTCGCGGTCGGTGCCTGGATGCTGCTGGCGCTGCTGCTCGGGCTGTTCGCCCTGGAGCCGCTGGGCATCCCGGTCAGCGCGGTGGCGGCGCTGTGCGCGGCGGTGCTCTTCGCCGTCGCCGCCCGCGGCCATGTGATCTCCACCCGGCGGGTGCTGCGCGAGGCGCCCTGGCAGGTGGTGGTGTTCTCCCTGGGCATGTACCTGGTGGTCTACGGCCTGAAGAACGCCGGCCTCACCGACTTCCTCACCCGCCTGCTGGACGGCCTGGCGGGGCAGGGCGTGTGGGCCGCGGCCCTGGGCACCGGCCTGCTGTCGGCGGCGCTGTCGTCGCTGATGAACAACATGCCCAGCGTGCTGGTGGGCGCGCTGGCGATCCAGGCCAGCGCCGCCGAGGGCGTGGTCCGCGAGGCGATGATCTACGCCAACGTCATCGGCTGCGACCTGGGGCCGAAGATCACCCCCATCGGCAGCCTGGCCACGCTGCTCTGGCTGCACGTGCTGGCGCGCAGGGGCATCCGCATCACCTGGGGCTACTACTTCAGGGTCGGCATCCTGCTGACCCTGCCGGTCCTGCTCGTCACCCTCTCGGCCCTGGCGCTGCGCCTGAGCCTCTGACGTCCGCCACGAAGCGGAGGAGTTCTGCATGCGAGTCCTGTTCATGTGCACGGCCAACAGCTGCCGCAGCATCCTTTCCGAAGCGCTGTTCAACCACCTGGCCCCGGAAGGCTTCGAGGCGGTGAGCGCCGGCAGTTTTCCCGGCGGACAGGTGCTGCCGCGCAGCCTGGCGACGCTGGAGCGTGCCGGCATCGCCACCGAAGGCCTGAGCAGCAAGGGCAACGACGCCTTCGCGGACAACCCGCCGGACATCGTCATCACCGTCTGCGACAAGGCCGCGGGCGAAGCCTGCCCGCTGTACTTCGGCCCGGCGCTGAAAGCCCACTGGGGCCTGGAGGACCCTTCCACGGCGCAGGGCGACGAAGCGCAGCTGGACGACGCCTTCCGCGCCACCCTGGCGCACATCGAGCGACGCTGCCGGGCCTTCTTCGCCTTGCCCTTCGCCAGCCTGGAGCGCGACGGGCTGCAGCGCGAGCTGGCGCGGATCGGCGACCTCTGACTGGCGGTGCGGCGGGCGCGGGACGCGGACGAGGTGCGCCTGATCGCCGGCTACGACCTGTCGATCTTTTGAACCGCCCGTTCAGGCCAGCGAGGCGACGCTGTTGAGCAGCGTCTTCACCAGCTCTGCCTGGCGCGTCACGCCGGTCTTGGCGAACACCCCGCGCAGGTGCGCGCGCACGGTGTTGCGCGACACGCCCAGGGCGTCGGCGGTTTCGTCGAGGGTCAGGCCGTCCATCATCTGCATGGCCACTTCGGTTTCGCTGCGGGTCAGCTGGAACAGGCTGCGCAGCAGGGTGCGCGAGGCCTGGGGCGAGTCGGCGGGGTTGCGGATGAACACCGCCACCGCCGGTTGGCGGGCGTCGCCGCGGCTTTCGTGGTGCAGGGCGATGGGCCGCAGCAGCAGGTTCAGCGGCATGCCGCCGCTGGGGCGGGTGAGGGCCAGGACTTCCACCTCGTCGTCGCGCTCGCGGCGCTGCAGCACGGTCTGGATGGCGCTCTGCAGGTTGCGGTTGTCCTGGCGGGCGAAGGCCTGCAGGCGCTCCTGCCGGCATTCCAGGCCGTCGCGGCTGTCCAGCAGGCGCTGGGCGGCGCCGTTGCAGCGCAGCAGGCGGCCGTGGGTGTCGAGGATGGCGGTGCCCACCAGCAGGCGGTCGATGGTCAGGGCATAGAGGCGTCGCTCGGATTCCAGCTGGTCCACCGTGGAGTGCAGGTCCACCGCCTGCTGCAGGTGCGGCAGCAGCAGTTCTACCAGGGCCAGGTCGGCCTCGCTGAAATCCTCGCCGGCGTGGTCGCGGCAGGCGAACAGCGCGCAGTGCATGCCGCCGGCGCTGAGCATCCGCGCCACCAGCACGTAGCGCAGGTCCAGCGGCGCCAGGTAGTGGCGGTAGAAGTCGTGGCCCAGCCACTGCGGCGTGCCCAGCACCCGGTCAGCGCTGGCGACCTGCCCGGCGGGCCAGTCGAGGAAGGGGCAGATGGCGTAGTAGTGCTCGCTGTAGGAGGGCTCGCCGGGCAGGTGCGGGCCGTGCGCGGAGGCGTTGACGATCAGCCCCGGGCGCTGGTGGTCGGGGTTGCGCAGCACCAGGGTGACGAAGCTGGCGCCGCAGCGCTGGCGCAGGGCTTCCAGCAGGCTGGCCCAGGGCGTGCTTTCCAGGGGGCCGCGGTAGACCAGGTCGAGCAGTTCGCTCAGTGCGGCGGCGCTGATGCCGGCGCGGGCGAACGGATCCCGGGCCGGGGAGGTGGCTGCGTTCATGGGCGCCTCGGGGCTGCTCGTTGTTGTTTGCGGGCGAGCATGGACGCGCCGCGGGGGCGTCGAATCGTCCGTTCGGCCTAGATGGCCAGGGGCCTGCGCGGTGTGTCCGGCGCTGCGCCGGACGGGCGCGCGCAGGCCCCGCCGGGCGCCGCTTTCGCGCTAGTCCCATCGGACGATGTTGGGCCTGCCCGGCGCTGTTTGAATCCCCATCACCAGTGGCCCCTGCGGCGGGCCCGCGACAACGATGAGGAGAGCACCCATGGATATCCGAGGACTGGGCTACGTGACCGTCCTGGCCAGCGACCTGGAGCGCTGGCGCAGCTACGCCGGCCAGGTGCTGGGCATGATGGTGGACGACGCCGCCCCCGAGGGCGCGCTGTACCTGAAGATGGACGAGCGCCACTACCGCGTGCTGGTGCTGCGCGATGGGCGCGACGGCTACGGCGCCAGTGGCTGGGAAGTGGCCGGCAAGGCCGCCTTCGAGCAGGCCATCGCCGAGCTGCAGCGCGCCGACGTGGAGGTCGAGCGCGGCAGCGCCGCCGACTGCGCGCTGCGCAAGGTGCAGGAAGTCGCTCTGTTCCGCGACCCCGACGGCAACCGCCACGAGCTGTTCTGGGGCCCCTGCCAGGACTTCAGGCCCTTCGTCTCGCCGGTGGGCGTCAGCGGCTTCGTCACCGGCGCCATGGGCATGGGCCACGTGGTGCTGCCGGCGCCGGCCTTCGAGCGCTGCCGCGACTTCTACGAGCAGGTGCTGGGCTTCGGCCTTTCCGACCTGATGAAGGTGCGCTTCACCCCCGACCCGCAGGAGCCGGAGAAGCGCATCCACTTCATGCACTGCAACAACGCCCGCCACCATTCCCTGGCGATCTTCGAATGCCCGATCCCCAGCGGCTGCGTGCACCTGATGCTGGAAACCGCCGCGCTCGACGACGTCGGCCGCGCGCTGGACCGCATGCACGCCCAGGGCGTGCAGCTGTCGGCCACCCTCGGCAAGCACACCAACGACCAGATGGTGTCGTTCTACATGCGCAGCCCCGGCGGCTTCGACATCGAGTACGGCCACGGCGGGCTGGAGGTGGACTGGCAGGCGCACACCCCCTTCGAAAGCACCGTGGTCAGCCATTGGGGCCACGATTTCAGCGTCGGCCGGCAGTAAGGAGCACAGCATGGACAAACGCATGACGGCCACCGAGGTGGTCGCCCAGCTGCGCGACGGCATGACCCTCGGCATCGGCGGCTGGGGCCCGCGGCGCAAGCCCATGGCCCTGGTCCGCGAGATTCTCCGCTCAGGCCTCAAGGACCTCACCATCGTCGCCTACGGCGGCGCCGACGTCGGCATGCTCTGCGCCGCCGGCAAGGTCAGGAAGCTGGTGTTCGCCTTCGTCTCGCTGGACTTCATCCCGCTGGAGCCCTACTTCCGCAAGGCGCGCCAGGCCGGCGAGCTGGAGGTGATGGAGATCGACGAAGGCATGCTGCTGCTGGGCCTGCGCGCCGCGGCCATGCACGTGCCCTTCATCCCCACCGCGGTGGGCCTGGGCACCGACGTGCTGACGCACAACCCGCAGATAAAACTGGTGGCCTCGCCCTACGCCGACGGCCGCGACTGGGTCGCCATGCCGGCGCTGAAGCTGGACGCCGCGCTGCTCCACGTCGACCGCGCCGATGCTCGCGGCGTCTGCCAGATCGAGGGGCCGGACCACTACATGGACGACCTCTTCGCCCGCGCCGCCGCCAACACCTACGTGAGCTGCGACGAGCTGGTCGAGCCCGAATACTTCCACGCCAACCCGCAGGCCGCGCGCCAGGTGTTCTGGGAGCGCAACCTCACCCGCGGCGTGGCGCACATCCCCGGCGGCGCCCACCCCAGCGCCTGCGCGCCGCTGTACGGCTTCGACGTGGCGCACCTGCAGCGCTACAACGCCTCGGCCCAGGAGGAGGGCGGCTGGCAGCGCTACTACGACGAATTCATCCGCGACGGCGAGGCGGCCTACCTGGACAAGGTCGGCGGGCTCGACGCGCTCCGCAAGCTGCCCCTGCCGGTGTTCTGACGAGGCCGAACCATGACTGACGCAAACGCTTCCTACAGCCTCGCCGAACTGCTGATCAGCACCGCCAGCGAGTGCTGGCGCGACGACGGCGAGGTGCTCGCCACCGGCATCGGGGTGATCCCCCGGCTGGCCGCTTCCCTGGCCATGCAAAGCTGCAACCGCGACCTGCTGATGACCGACTCCGAGGCCTTCATGGTCGGCGAGCCGGTGCCGCTGGGCGCGCGCAACGGCTACCAGCCGAAGTTCGACAGCTGGATGGGCTTCTCGCGCATCTTCGACAACGTCTGGGGTGGGCGCCGCCACGCGCTGGTGGGGCCGACGCAGGTCGACCGCTTCGGCCAGGCGAACATCTCCTGCATCGGCGACTACGCCCGGCCCAAGGCGCAGATGCTCGGGGTGCGCGGCTTCCCCGGCAACTCCATCAGCCACGCCAACTCCTTCTTCGTGCCGGCGCACAGCCGCCGGGTGTTCGTCGAGGGCGAGGTCGACATGGTCGCCTCGGTGGGCTACAACCCGGCGCGCCTGGCCCGCGGCTGGTCGCTGGACGACATCGACATCCGCCTGGTCGTCACCGACCTCTGCGTGCTCGACTTCCAGGGCCCGCAGCGGCAGATGCGTGTGCGCTCGCTGCACCCCGGCGTGGAGCTGGCCCAGGTGCTGGACAACACCGGCTTCGACCTGGCGCTGCCGGCACGGATTCCGACCACCGCAGCGCCCACGGCGCAGCAGCTGGAACTCATCCGCCGCCTCGATCCGCACAACCTGCGCGCCCGCCAGCTCAAGGACGATCCGCCGGGCGACCGCCGCGCCGCAGGAGCACGGCCATGAACGAGGAAGTCGTGCTCTACGAGGTGCAGGGCCCGCTGGCCCTGGTCACCATGAACCGCCCCGAGTACCACAACGCGCAGAACTCGCGGATGACCTACGCGCTGGACGCGGCCTTCCGCCGCGCCTGCGACGACGACGCGGTCAAGGTCATCGTCCTGCGCGGGGCCGGCAAGCACTTCTCCGCCGGCCACGACATCGGCACCCCGGGGCGCGACGTCGACCAGAGCTTCGAGCGCGCCAGCCTGTGGTACGACCACGTCAACAAGCCCGGCGGCGAGTTCCTCTACGCCCGCGAGCAGGAGGTGTACCTGGGCATGTGCCGGCGCTGGCGCGAGATGCCCAAGCCGACCGTGGCCATGGTGCAGGGCGCCTGCATCGCCGGCGGGCTGATGCTGGCCTGGGTGTGCGACCTGATCGTCGCCAGCGACGATGCCTACTTCCGCGACCCGGTGGTGCGCATGGGCATCCCCGGGGTGGAGTACTTCGCCCACGTGCATGAACTGAACCCGCGCATCGCCAAGGAATTCCTCTTCCTCGGCGAGCGCATGCCGGCCGAGCGCGCCTGGCAGCTGGGCATGGTCAACAAGGTGGTGCCGCGCGACGTGCTGCCGGACGTGACCCTCGACATGGCCCGGCGCATCGCCGAAATGCCGCGCCTGGGCCTGCAGCTTGCCAAGCAGGCGGTGAACAACGCCGAGGACCTGATGGGCAAGCGCGCCACCATGGACATGGTGTTCGGCCTGCACCACTTCGCCCACGCCCACAACGAACTGGTCTCCGGCGACCGCCTGGGCGGCTACGACGCCCGCGCCATGGCCAGCTCCCAGCGCGAGCCGGCGGAGGGCGGCCGATGAGCGCGGACCTGAGCACCCGCGTCAGCCGCCTGCTCGGCTGCCGCTACCCGATCATCCAGACCGCCATGGGCTGGGTAGCCGACCCGCGCCTGGTGGCGGCCACCGGCAATGCCGGCGGCTTCGGCTTCCTCGCCGGGGCGACCATCGAGCCGCAACGCATGGAGGCGGCGATTCTCGAAACCAAGGCGCTGAGCGTCCAGCCGTTCGGCGTCAACTTCCACATGTACCAGCCCAACGCCGGCGAGATCGTCGAGCTGGTGCTGCGCCACGGCGTGCGCGCGGTCAGCTACAGCCGCTCGCCGGGGCCGAAGCTGATCGCCCGGCTGAAGGAGGCCGGGGTGGTCTGCATGCCCACCGTGGGCGCCCTGAAGCACGCGCAGAAGGCCGTGGAGCTGGGCGCCGACATCGTCACCGTGCAGGGTGGGGAGGGCGGCGGGCACACCGGCTCGGTGCCGACCTCGCTGCTGCTGGCCCAGGTGCGCGAGGCCGTGCAGGTGCCGATGGTGGCCGCCGGCGGCTTCCACGACGGCGCCGGCCTGGTGGCCGCGCTGGCCCTGGGCGCCGAGGGCGTGGCCATGGGCACGCGCTTCCTGATGAGCCGCGAGAGCCCGGTGCCCGAAGCCACCCTGGCGCGCTACCTGGGCGTGAAGGACCCGGCGGCGGTGATCGTCAGCCGCGCCCTCGACGGCCTGCCGCAGCGGATGATCCGCAACGAACTGCTCGACGCCCTGGAGGCCGCCGGCCCGCTGCGCCGCCTGCGCCTGGCGCTGCACTGCGCGCTGGCCTACCGGCGCCTGTCCGGCATCGGCTGGGGGCAGATGCTCCAGGCCCTGCGCGAGCGCGGCGAACTGAGCCTGAGCCAGGCGCTGCTGGCGGCCAACGCGCCCATGGTGATCCAGAAGGCCATGGTCGACGGCCAGCCGCAGGACGGCGTGCTGCCGGCCGGGCAGGTCGCCGCGTTGCTCGCCGGCCGCCCGCCGTGCGCCGAGATCATCCAGACCATCGTCGCCCAGGCCGGGGCGCGGCTCGCCGAGCTGGCCCGCCGGGTAGACCCGCAACCATCCCAGGAGAGCCGCCATGCCACCGTTTCGCGCTGACATCCACGAGCACATCGCCGAGCTGGTGTTCGACCGCCCGCCGGTGAACGCCTTCGACTGCGCCGGCTGGGCGGCCATCGCCGAGGCGCTGGAACGCCTGGGCCGCGACGACGCGGTGCGGGTCATCGTCATCCGCGCCGAGGGCCGCGGCTTCTGCGCCGGCGTCGACATCAAGGAACTGGCCGCCGACGGCAACCTGATCGTGGCGGTGAACAAGGGCAACTACGACAGCTTCAAGGCCGTGCACCGCAATCCCAAGCCGGTGATCGCCGCCGTGCACGGCTTCGTCCTCGGCGGCGGCATCGGCCTGTGCGGCGCGGCGGACATAGTCATCGCCAGCGAATGCGCGACCTTCGGCGTGCCCGAGGTGGACCGCGGCGCCATGGGCGGCGGCGCCCACCTGCAGCGCCTGTTCCCGGTGCAGAAGGTGCGCCACATGTACTTCACCGGCGAGCCCATCGACGCCTACGAGGCCTACCGCCTGGGCGCGGTGGAGCGCGTGGTGCCGCGCGAGAAACTGCGCGAGGCGGCGCTGGAGGTGGCGCGCAGGATCGCCGCCAAGAGCCCGCGGATGATCGCCCTGGCCAAGGAAGCGCTGACCGGCATCGAGGACGGCAACCTCGAAGACAAGTACCGCTGGGAGCAGGGCTTCACCCTCGAGGCCTACCGCTCGCTGGACTCCCAGGAAGCGCGCGACTCCTTCGTGGAAAAGCGCGAAGCGCAATTCAACTGACCGCAGGCGACAGCCCATGGACCTGAACTACAACCCACAACAACAGGCCTTCCGCGAAGAGGTCCGCAGCTGGCTCGCGGCCAACGTGCCGAAGCGCCCCTTGCCCTCCTACGACACCGAGGAAGGCTTCCGCCTGCACCGCGAATGGGAGGCACGCCTGCACGACGGCCACTGGGGCATGGTCACCTGGCCGGAAGCCTACGGCGGGCGCGGCTGCGACCTGATCCAGTGGCTGATCTTCGAGGAAGAGTACTACCGCGCCGGCGCGCCCGGGCGGGTCAACCAGAACGGTATCTTCCTGCTCGGCCCGACGCTGATGGAGTTCGGCAGCGAGGCGCAGAAGGCCCGCTTCCTGCCGCGCATGGCGCGCGGCGAGGACGTCTGGGCCCAGGGCTGGTCGGAACCGGGCGCCGGCTCCGACATGGCGGCCATCCGATCGCGCGCCGAGCGCGACGGCGAGCACTTCGTCATCAACGGCCAGAAGACCTGGTCCACCCGCGCGGTCTGGGCCGACTGGCTGTTCGGCCTGTTCCGCACCGACCCGGCTTCCAGCCGCCACCACGGCCTGACCTTCATCCTGGTGCCGCTGGACAGCCCCGGCATCACCATCCGCCCCATCGCCCAACTCGACGGCCTGCCGGGCTTCGCCGAAATCTTCTTCGACGACGTGCGGGTGCCGGTGGAGAACGTGCTGGGCGGCGAAGGCCAGGGCTGGCACGTGGCGATGTCCACCGCCGGCTTCGAGCGCGGGCTGATGCTGCGCTCGCCGGCGCGCTTCCAGGAAACCGCGCGGCGCCTGCTGCAGCTGTACCTGGACAACCGCGAGGCGGCCGACCGCGACCCGGCCATCGGCGAGGCGGTGATGCGCGCCTGGCTCGACGCCGAGGCCTACACCCTGAGCACCTACATGACCGCCTCGCGCCTGCAGCAGGGCGGGCGCATCGGCGCGGAATCCTCGACCAACAAGATCTTCTGGTCGGAGCTGGACCAGCGCATGCACGACACCGCCCTGAGCATCCTCGGCGCCCGCGCCGAACTGCTGCCCGGCGCGCCCGCCGCGGGCGAGGTGGGGCGCTGGCTGGATGGCTTCCTGTTTTCCCTGGCCGGGCCGATCTACGCCGGCACCAACGAAATCCAGCGCAACATCATCGCCGAACGCATGCTCGGCATGCCCCGCGCCTGAGGAGCATGGCCATGGACTTCACCTTCAACGACGACCAGCTGCGCTTCCACGACAGCGTGCGCGCCTTCCTCACCAACCAGGTGCCCCCCGAGCGCCAGCGCGAGCTGTGGGCCGGCGACAGCGGGCGCAGCGACGAACTCTGGGCGCAACTGGCCGGGCTGGGCCTGACCGCCCTCAACCTGCCCGAGGCCTACGGCGGCCTGGGCCTGGACGAAACCGACTGGGTCCTGCCGGCCCAGGAGTGCGGCTACGCGGCGTTGGCCGAACCGCTGCTGGACACCGTGCTGGTCGGCGCGCCGCTGCTGGCCGCCCTGGGCGACGAGCACGAGGCGCTGAAGGCCGACTGGCTGGGGCGCATCGCCGAAGGCCGCGCGCGCCTGGCGGTGGGGCACCCGGACAACCTGCTGGTGGCCGATGCCCACGTCGCCGATCTGTTGATCCTCGGCAGCCATGATGAAGTACACGCCGTGCCGCGTGAGGCCGTGCAACTCACCGGCAACGCGGTGCTGGACCCGGCGCGGCGCCTGTTCGCCGTGGCCTGGACGCCATCCGCCGCCACCTGCGTCGCCCGTGGCGAGCAGGCCCACGCCTTGTGGAGCGCGGCCTTCGAGCGCGGCGCCCTGGCCTGCGCCGCGCAGCAGCTGGGCCTGGCGCGGCGCATGGTCGACCTGGCGGTGGACTATAGCTTCGAGCGCAAGCAGTTCGGCAAGCCGATCGGTAGCTTCCAGGCGGTCAAGCACCTGATGGCCAATGTCGCGGTGCTCATCGAGTTCGCCAAGGGCCCGCTGTACCGCGCCGCGCAGTCCCTCGCCGAGGGCCACCGGCTGGCCGCGCTGCACGTGTCCCAGGCGCGCCTGGCCTGTGCCGAGGCCTCGCAGCTGGCGGCGAAGAACGCCATCCAGGTACACGGCGCCATGGGTTACACCTGGGAGGTCGACCTGCAGCTGTACATGAAGCGCGCCTGGGCCCTGGACAAGGTCTGGGGCGACCGCAGCCTGCACAAGGCGCGGCTGTGCCAGGCGCTGTTCGCCGGCGCTGTCCAGGCCGGCGCCGGCCACACCTTCGGCCGCTGAGGAGAGCGAAATGGCAGAAGCCTACATAGTCGACGCCCTGCGCACGCCCACCGGCAAGCGCAAGGGCGGCCTGGCGCACATCCATGCCGCCGACCTGGGCGCCCACGTGCTGCGCGAACTGGTGCAGCGCAACGGCATCCCCGACGCGGACTACGACGACGTCATCTTCGGCTGCGTCGACACCATCGGCCCGCTGGCCGGCGACATCGCCCGCACCTGCTGGCTGGCCGCCGGCCTCGACCAGGGCGTACCGGGCACCACCGTGGACCGCCAGTGCGGTTCCTCGCAGCAGGCCGTGCACTTCGCCGCCCAGGCGGTGATGAGCGGCACCCAGGACGTGGTGGTGGCCGGCGGCGTGCAGACCATGACGCAGATTCCGATTTCCTCGGCCATGACCGCCGCCGAGCCGCTGGGCTTCGGCGACCCCTTCAGCGGCTCCGAGGGCTGGGTGAAGCGCTACGGCGCCACGCCGCCGAGCCAGTTCCGCTCGGCGCAGATGATCGCCGAGAAATGGGGCCTCGGGCGCGAGGCGCTGGAAGCCTACGCGCTGGAGTCGCACCAGCGCGCGCTTCGCGCCATCGAGGCAGGCCGCTTCGCCCGCGAGATAGTCCCACTGGCCGGTGTGCAGCACGACGAGACGCCGCGCCACACCAGCCTGGCGAAGATGGCCGAGCTGGAAAGCCTGTTCGGCTGCGACCGTGTCACCGCCGGGGTGTCGAGCCAGACCTGCGACGCTGCCAGCGCGCTGCTGATCGTTTCCGAACGCGCCCTCAAGCGCTACGGCCTGACGCCGCGGGCGCGCATCCACCACCTCAGCGTGCGCGCCGACGACCCCGTGTGGATGCTCACCGCGCCCATCCCGGCCACCGAATACGCGCTGAAGAAGGCCGGCATGCGCCTGGACGACATCGACCGGGTGGAGATCAACGAGGCCTTCGCCTCGGTGGTCCTGGCCTGGCTGCGCGAGACCGGCTACCCCCACGAACGCACCAACGTCAACGGCGGCGCCATCGCCCTCGGCCACCCCCTGGGCGCCACCGGCGCCAGGCTGATGACCACGCTGCTCCACGAACTGGAACGCAGCGGCGGCCGTTACGGCCTGCAGACCATGTGCGAAGGCGGCGGCCAGGCCAACGTGACCATTATCGAACGGCTGTAGCGCGCTTCAGCCTCACTCCCCGGAAGCACGGGCAGAGGGCCGGGTACCGTGCCGGCCCGCTGCACGGACGGCCCCCTCTCCCTTCAGGGAGAGGGCTGGGGAGAGGGTGCCGCCGCCACGCCCACCTCAGGAACACCAGGAGTACACCCCATGCCCCTCTGCAAGTCCCGCACCGTCATCATCACCGGCGCCGGAGGCGGCCTCGGCCGCGCCTACGCCCTGGCCCTGGCCGCCGAAGGCGCCAACGTCGTGGTCAACGACATCAACCGCGAAGCCGTAGCCGGCGTGGTAGCGCTGATCCGCGACCAGGGCGGCAACGCCATCGGCGACTGCCACGACATCACCGACTACGCCGAGGCCGGCGAGATCGTCCAGGCCGCCATCGCCGCCTTCGGCGACCTGCACGCGGTGGTGAACAACGCCGGCATCTGCCGCGACCGCATGTTCGCCAGCCTCACCGAGGCCGACTGGGACGCGGTGATGAACGTGCACCTCAAAGGCCACTTCTGCATCGCCAGCCACGCCGTGCGCCACTGGCGCGAGCAGGTCAAGCAGGGCGCCAAGGTCCAGGCCCGCCTGATCAACACCAGCTCCGGCGCCGGCTTGCAGGGCAGCATCGGCCAGTCCAACTACTCGGCGGCCAAGGGCGGCATCGCCGCCCTGACCCTGGTCCAGGCAGCGGAGCTGGCGCGCTACGGCATCACCGCCAACGCCCTGGCCCCGGCAGCGCGCACCGGCATGACCGAGCAGGTGTTCGCCGAGGTGATGAAAAAGCCGGAGGAAGGCTTCGACCACTTCGCCCCGGAGAACGTCGCGCCGCTGGTGGCCTGGCTGGTCAGCGAAGCCTCGCAGCACGTCAGCGGCAGGCTGTTCGAAGTGGAAGGCGGCAAGCTCTCCATCGCCGACGGCTGGCGCCGCGGCCCGGAACGCGACAAGGGCGCGCGCTGGCTGCCGGAAGAAATCGGCGAGGCGGTCGACGCCCTGATCGACTGCGCCACCCCGCCCCAGAAGGTCTACGGCGCCTGACTCCGACGCCGCTGCCGCTTTTCGTAGGAGCGAGCTTGCTCGCGAACAGCCCCGCTGCGAGGCCGGTTCGCGAGCAAGCTCGCTCCTACAGGTACCGTTGTTCCCTGGCTTTTCCTGCCCACGTCCATTCGGACGATTCCCCTCGCACCGACTCCCGCCAGACTGCGGCCATCCGAACCGACAGGGCCGCTTCCCATGGAATTCGCCTTCACCGACGAGCAGCAGATGATCCGCGACAGCGCGGAGAGCTTCCTCGCCGATGCTTCACCCTCCAGCGCCGTGCGCGCGGCCATGGCCGCCGGCGGGCATGACCTGGCGCTCTGGCAGCGCGTTCGCGACGAACTCGGCTGGCAGGCCCTGCTGGTGCCCGAGGCCCATGGCGGCCTGGGGCTGGGCTTCGTCGAGCTGGCCATCGTCCAGGAACAACTGGGCCGGCGCCTGGCGCCGCTACCGTTCTTCGCCAGCACCCTGGCCGTGTGCGCCTTGCGCGTGCTCGGCAACCCGCAACAACAGGCGCGCTGGCTGCCGGGCCTGGCCGAAGGCAGCCTGGGCGCCACCCTGGCCCTGGGCGCCGAAGGCGCGCCCGTGGCCGGTGCCGTGCAGGTGCAGGCGCGTGCCGAAGGCGACGGCTTCGTCCTCGACGGCCGCCTGCGCCCGGTGCTCGACGGCCACAGCGCCGACCTGCTGCTGATTCCCGCACGCCGACCGGGCAGCCAGGGCGAGGAGGGCGTCAGCCTGTTCGCCGTGCCCGCCGCCAGCACCGGCCTGCAACGCCGCGCCTTGCCGACACTGGACCAGACCCGCCAACTGGCGGAAATCGAACTGAACGGCCTGTACCTGCCCGCCGACGCCCTGCTGGGCGAGGCCGGCGGCGCCTGGCCGAAGCTGGAGAAAGTCCTGCAACTGGCCGCCGTGGCCCTGGCCGCCGAGCAGGTCGGCGGCGCCCAGCAGGCCCTCGATCTCACTGTCGCCTATACCCAGGAGCGCCGCCAGTTCGGCCGCCCGGTGGGCAGCTTCCAGGCGCTCAAGCACCGCATGGCGGACATGATGCTGCAGGTGGAATGCGCCCGCTCGGCGCTCTACTACGCCGCCTGCGTGGCCCAGGAGGCGCTGGAGGAGGGCGATGCCGGCCTCGCCGCCGAACTGCCCCTGGCCGCCGCGGTGGCCAAGTCCCACGCCTCGGAAGCCTTCTTCCACTGCGCCGCCGAATCCATCCAGCTGCACGGCGGCGTCGGCTTCACCTGGGAGTACGACCCGCACCTGTATTTCAAGCGCGCCCGCGCCGGCGAGGGCCTGTTCGGCAGCCCGGCCTGGCACCGCGAACGCATCGCCGCGGCCATCCTGGAGGAACGCCCATGAAGATCGGATTCGACGCCGCCGACGAAGCCTTCCGCGCCGAAGTGGCCGCCTGGCTGGCGGACAACCTGCGCGGTGAATTCGAGCCGCTGCGCTTCCGTGGCGGCCCCGGTGACGAGCACTCCTTCCCCGAGGAGCGCAAGGCCTGGGAGCGCAAGCTCGCCGAGGGCGGCTGGACCTGCGTCGGCTGGGCGCAGGAGCACGGCGGGCGCGGCCTGTCGATCAACCAGCAGGTGATCTTCCACGAGGAATACGCCCGCGCCGGCGGCCCCGGGCGCATGGGCCACATCGGCGAAGGCCTGGCCGGGCCGACCATCGCCGCCTTCGGCAGCGACGAACAGAAGCGCCGCCTGCTGCCGGGCATCGTCAGCGGCCGCGAGTTCTGGTGCCAGGGCTACTCCGAACCGGGCGCCGGCTCGGACCTGGCGGCGGTGAAAACCCGCGCCACCTTCGACGCCGCACGCAACGTCTGGAAGATCAACGGACAGAAGGTCTGGACCTCCCTGGCCCACGAATCCGACTGGTGCTTCGTCATCGCCCGCTGCGAGCCGGGCAGCGTCGGCCACCAGGGCCTGGCCTTCCTGCTGGTGCCCATGCGCCAGGCGGGCATCACGGTGAGACCCATCGAGCAGCTGACCGGCACCTCGGAGTTCAACGAGGTGTTCTTCGACGACGCCGAGACCGCCGCCGACAACCTGCTCGGCGCGCCGGGCGAGGGCTGGAAGATCGCCATGGCGCTGCTGGGCTTCGAGCGCGGGGTATCCACCCTGGGCCAGCAGATGCAGTTCCAGAATGAACTGGACGAGATCATCCGCATCGCCCGCGCCAATGGCGCCGCCCGCGACCCGCTGCTGCGCCAGCGCCTGGCCGAGGCCTGGGGCGGGCTCAAGGTGCTGCGCTACAACTCGCTGCGCATGCTCTCCGGCGCCCAGGACGGCAGCCTGCGCCGCGAGGCGCTGATCTACAAGCTGTGCTGGGCCGACTGGCACGCGCGCCTGGGCAAGCTGGCCATGGACGTGCTCGGCGCCGAGGCGGAAATCCTCGACGCCGCGCCCTACGCGCTGAACCACCTGCAGGGCCTGTTCCTGTTCAGCCGCTCGGACACCCTCTACGGCGGCAGCAACGAGATCCAGCGCAACCTCATCGCCGAGCGCGCCCTCGGCCTGCCCCGCGAACCCAAGACGCCCCGCCAGGAGTGACAACGATGCTCAAACCCGAATACGTATCCGGCCGCGGCCTGCTGCGCGGCAAGTCGGTGCTGATCACCGCCGCCGCCGGCGCCGGCATCGGCTTTTCCGCCGCCCTGCGCGCCGCCGAGGAAGGCTGCCGGGCGCTAATGGTCAGCGATGTCCACGAAGGCCGCCTGGCCGAGGCGGTGCAGCGCATCCGCCAGGCCTGCGGGCTGCAGGCGGTGTACGGGCAGGTCTGCAACGTCACCGACGAGGCCCAGGTGCGCGCCCTGGTGGCCGCCGCCGAAGAGCGCCTGGGCGGCGTCGACGTGCTGATCAACAACGCCGGCCTCGGCGGTTCCCGCACGCTGGTGGAAATGACCGATGAAGAGTGGAACCGCGTGCTCGACGTGACCCTCACCGGCACCATGCGCATGACCCGCGCCATGCTCCCGCACATGATGGAGCGCCGCGCCGGGGTGATCGTGAACAACGCCTCGGTGCTCGGCTGGCGCGCGCAGAAGGAACAGAGCCACTACGCCGCGGCCAAGGCCGGGGTGATGGCGCTGACCCGCTGCGCCGCGCTGGAGGCGGCGGAACACGGCATCCGCATCAACGCGGTGAGCCCGAGCATCGCCCTGCACGACTTCCTGCGCAAATCCGCGCCCCAGGAACTGCTGGACAAGCTGGCCTCCACCGAGGCCTTCGGCCGCGCCGCGGAAGTCTGGGAGATCGCCAACGTGATGATGTTCCTGGCCAGTGACTACAGCTCCTACATGACCGGCGAAGTGCTCTCGGTCTCCAGCCAGAGGGCCTGACATGCCGCGCGTCTTCGAACACCCCGAACAATTGCTGGCCTGCGTCGGCGAAACCCTGGGCGAGAGCGAGTGGCTGAGCATCGAGCAGTCGCGCATCGACCGGTTCGCCGAGGCCACCGGCGACCACCAGTGGATCCACGTCGACCCCGTGCGCGCGGCGAGCGGCCCCTACGGCGCCTGCATCGCCCACGGCTACCTGACGCTGGCGCTGGTCAACCTGTTCCTGCCGCAGATAGTCGAGGTGCGCGGCATCGCCATGGGCGTCAACTACGGCTGCGACCGCGTGCGCTTCCCCAACGTGGTGAAGGCCGGCGCGCGGGTCCGCGGCCGCGCCGAGCTGGTCGCCGCCGAGGCGGTGAAGGGCGCGGTGCAGGCGACCATCCGCGTCAGCGTCGAGATCGCCGACGAAGACCGCCCCGGCTGCGTGGTGGACACCATCAGCCGCTACTACCCCACCTAAGGGGCTCTTCGTAGGAGCGAGCTTGCTCGCGAACAGCCCCACTGCGAGGCCGGTTCGCGAGCAAGCTCGCTCCTACAACAACCCGAGGAATCGCAATGAGAGAAGCCGTCATCGTCTCCACCGCCCGCACCGCCATCGGCAAGGCTTTCCGCGGCGCCTTCAACGACACCGAGGCGCCGCTCATGGGCGGCACGGTGGTGGCCGAAGCGGTGCGCCGCGCCGGCGTCGAGCCGGGCGAGGTGGAGGACGTGATCATTGGCGCCGCCGCCCAGCAGGGCACCCAGGCCTACAACCTCGGGCGCCTCTGTGCCATCGCCGGCGGCCTGCCGTCGAGCGTGGCCGGCATGGCCGTGGAGCGCCAGTGCGCGTCGGGGCTGATGAGCATCGCCCTGGCGGCGAAATCCATCGCCTGCAACGAGCTGGACATCGCCGTGGCCGGCGGCCTGGAGTCCATCTCGCTGGTGCAGAACAAGCACAAGAACGCCTACCGCAACCAGTCCCGCGCGGTGCTGGAGCGCGACCCGGCGGCCTACATCCCGATGATCGAGACCGCCGAGATCGTCGCCGCGCGCTACGGCATCAGCCGCGAGGCCCAGGATGCCTACGCCCTGCGCAGCCAGCAGCGCACCGCCGCCGCCCAGCGCGACGGCCTGTTCGCCGACGAGATACTGCCGCTGCAGGTGCAGCGCCTGGTGGTCGACAAGGCAACCGGCGAAAGCCGCCACGAATCGGTGCTGATCGAGCGCGACGAATGCAACCGCGCCGACACCAACCTGCAGAGCCTGGCGGCCCTGGAGCCGGTGTGGCAGGGCGGCCAGTGGAGCGGGGCGGGGCGCTTCGTCACCGCCGGCAACGCTTCGCAGCTGTCCGACGGCGCCTCCGCCTCTCTGCTGATGGAAGCCCGCGAGGCCGAGCGCCGTGGCCTGCGCCCATTGGGCATCTACCGCGGCCTGGCGGTGGCCGGCTGCAATGCCGACGAGATGGGCATCGGCCCGGTGTTCGCGGTGCCCAGGCTGCTCCAGCGCCACGGGCTGAAGGTGGACGACATCGGCCTGTGGGAACTCAACGAGGCCTTCGCCTGCCAGGTGCTGTTCTGCCAGGACAAGCTGGGCATCCCCGACGAGCGCCTGAACGTCAACGGTGGCGCCATCGCCATCGGCCACCCGTTCGGCATGTCCGGCGCGCGCATGGTCGGCCACGCGCTGATCGAGGGCCGTCGGCGCGGCGTGCGCTACGTGGTGGTGACCATGTGCATCGGCGGCGGCATGGGCGCCGCGGCGCTGTTCGAGGTGGCCTGATGGACGCGCAGCTGATCCGCCGGCGCATGGCGCGCTACGTGGAGCTGGTGGATGCCGGCGACATCGACGGTATCCTCGCGCTGTACGCCGACGACGCGGTGGTGGAGGACCCGGTGGGTTCGCCGCCGCTGCAGGGCCTGCAGGCCATCGCCCGCTTCTACCGCGAGGGCCTGGGCCGCGCCGAGGCCAGCGCCCAGCTCACCGGGCCGGTGCGCGTCACCGGCAACGGCTGCGGCGCCATGCCGTTCCGCGTCGACCTCAACTGGAACGGCGAGCCCTGCAGCATCCACGTGATCGACGTGATGGAGTTCGACGCCCAGGGCCGCATCCGTTCGATGAAGGCCTACTGGGGCGAGATGAACCTGGAGCGGAGGCCGGAATGAACCTGGAACAGCGCATCGCCCGCCTGGAGGCCCTGGAAGCCATCCGCCTGTTGAAGCACCGCTACCTCAACGCCTGTGACCTGAAGGACGTGGACGCCATCCGCGCCTGCTTCGCCAGCGGTGCGGTGCTGATCGACTATGGTCCGCTGGGCACCTTCCATGGTCGTGAGCCGTTCCTGGCGCTGTACCGCGAACTGGCCTGCGTGCCGCGGGTGATCGACTTGCACCACGCGGCCAACCCGGAAATCGAGCTGGAAGACGAAGACAACGCCTGCGCGCGCTGGGCGCTGCACTACCAGAACCGTGACGGCGAGACCGGCGCTACGCGGCAGCTGGGTGGGTTCTATCAGGACCGCTACCGGCGCATCGATGGTCAATGGCTGATTGTGGAAACCGTCTTCCGCGCCCACTTCGAAGTCGCCCGGAATGGTTCTTCGTAGGAGCGAGCTTGCTCGCGAACCTAGCAGTCTCTGGGTTCCCGCGTTCGCGGGAATGACGGGGTGGGGTAAGGCGTTTCAGGATGACTCTGAATTCCCAACCCACTCCAAACGGCCCCCTCTCCCTTCAGGGAGAGGGCTGGGGAGAGGACGCTCTTAACCCTAGCACCTACGCCACCAGGAAACTCCGTTTGCGAGCAAGCTCGCTCCTACAGTCACGATGGCATCGGTGCCCCACCAACGGCGTATAACCGCGAACGGTTATACGCCCTACGCTCCCGCGCAGAAATGACGAGGGGGACGTCTCAGGATGACTCCAAACCCCCACCCACTCCGAACAGCCCCCTCTCCCTCCGGGAGAGGGCCGGGGTGAGGGCGCGCAGCCAAGCTTGCCCACCCTCGCCGAACCAACGCACCGCTCCAATAAACAACACCACGGCATCAACGAATCTCCCGCACCAACTGCCATCGCTCCCGCAGGCGCTGCAGCCTGCCCTCGCGGCGCAACTGCTCCAGCGCTGCCTGCCAGCGCGCCACGCGCTGCGGGTCGGTGCAGGGCGAGAAGACGATGTAGGCGCCCTGGCGCAGCAGCGGCATCTGGTAATGCAGCCGGGCCGGTTCGATGCCGGCCTCGCGGGCGAGGGTGGCGACGGTCAGGGTGTCGGCCACCACCAGCTCGGCGCGGCCGCGGTGCAGCAGTTGCATCATCTGCTCCGGCGTGTCCACCCCATAGAGGTTCTGCAGCCCGCGCTGGCGCAGGTAGCCGTAGACCTGCCACTTGCGCGGCAGGACGATGCTGCCGGCCTGGCCCGCCTGCGCCAGGCCGGTCACCGGCGGCACCTCGGGGTGCTCGGAATACAGCGCGCTCTCCACTTCCAGCAACGGCCCCACCCACTGGTAGCGCCATTCCCGCTCGGCGGTGCGCAGCACGGTGAAGGCCCCGGTGTCCGGATGCGCGCCTGCCTCGCGCAAGGCGCGGGTCAAGGGCAGCTGTTCGAAATGCGGGGTATCGCCGGCCCGGCGGGCCAGCTCGCGCACCACATCCACGCCGAAACCATGCAACTCGCCGCCCTCGTTGAACTGCAGGGGCGGGTGCACGTCGGCGAGCATGCGCAGGTCGGCTGCGTGGGCCGCGAAGGCGCACAGGAACAGCAGGCAACCGGGCAGGGACTTCATGGAACAGAGACCTCGAGAACAATGGCAAGGCAGAGCCTATACGCTGGCGAATCGCCTGTCTCGCCGGCTGCGCCGAGGGGCTCTTCGTAGGAGCGAGCTTGCTCGCGAACGAACACGGTGCCATGCGGTTCGCGAGCAAGCTCGCTCCTACGAGAAGCCGTGCCTGTCCGTACGGTAGGAGCGGGACCTGCCCGCGATTTCGCGCGCAGGGCGCGCTCCTACAGGGGAATGGTGTAGGTGGGGCAGCGTAGGAGCGGATCTCATCCGCGAATCGCGCCGGAACCTCCGGCTATCGCGGACAAGGTCCGCTCCTACAGGTTGACGCCGAATTTCTCGTTCGCGCCGGACGGCTCCCTCTCCCTCTGGGGTGAGGGGGCGGGGTCAACCCGAAACACAGCTGCCGCCGGTAAGCACCGTTCGCGAGCAAGCTCGCTCCTACGAGGAGCCGTGTTCGCCCGTGCGGTCGTGGTGATGGGTTTCGCTCAGCCCTGGGGCAGCAGCACCCGGGCCGAGGGGTAGAGGCTGGCGGCTACCTTCTGCAGTTCCGCCGGGCAGACCAGTTCGCTGATCCACGCCAGGCGGCGTACCGGGCCGGGTTTGTCCAGGCGTTGCAGTTCGACGGATTCGAGCATGGCCTTCATGCGCCAGGCGAGGGCGAACAGCTCCTCGATGAAGGGCGGCGCCACCGTGCCCTGGTGTTCCACCGACAGGCCGCTGGGCGCGTGGCGGATGGCCAGGTGGTAGTGGCTGGCGCCGTTGCGCCCGCCGCTGCCGGCGAGGGTGGCGGTGAAGTGCGCGCCGAGGATGCGCGCCAGTTGCCGCTGCACGTCGTGCAGCAGTTGCTGCGGCACTTCTTCCAGCAGCGCGGTGGGGTCGGTCTGGCCCATGGTCGTCCCGGGTTCTGAGTGGCAGGGCGGCGGCCGGGGCGGCCGCCGGAACAGGTGCCGCCAGCATAGGGAAGGCGACTGTGAACTTGGGTTAAGCCGGGGTAAAGGCGGGTAATTGCGTGCCTCAGAAGGTCTGCCCGAGGGAGAACTGGAACACCTCGGTCTCGGCGCCGTCGGGCTTCTTCAGCGGTGTCGCCAGGCTGAAGCTCAGCGGGCCCAGCGGGCTGTACCAGGTCAGGCCGACGCCCACAGACATGGCCATCTGGTCGAGGCTGACGTTGCCGCAGCCCTGGGTGGTGGACAGGTAGCACTTGTCGGCGAAGACGCTGCCGGCATCCCAGAACAGCGTGCTGCGCAGCTGGCTCTGGTCCTTGACGAAGGGCAGCGGGAACAGGTACTCGACGCCGCCGGCGATGAGGATGTTGCCGCCGAACACCTCGGCGTCGCGGTCGGAGTAGTAGGCCTGGCCGGCGCTGGAGTAGTTGCCGGTGGCCGGGGTGCTGCGCGGGCCCAGGGTGCCGTCCTTGAAGCCGCGCACCGAGCCCAGGCCGCCGGCGGTGTAGTTCTCGTAGAAGGGCAGGCCGTCGGTGGAGCCGTAGCCGTTGCCGTAGCCCAGGCTGGTGTGCAGGCGCAGCGAAGTGCGGTCGGTGACCGGGACGAAGCGCTGGGCGCTGTAGTCGAGCTTGTAGAACGACAGGTCGCTGCCGGGCACCGTAGCCATCAGCGTCAGGCTCTGGGAATGCCCGCGGGTGGCCAGCACGCCCTTGTTCAGGGTGGATTCGGACCAGCCGATGGAGGCCTTGAGGTTGTTGAAGCTCTTGCCCTCGCGCTCGATGAAGTCGTAGATCTCGTCGGCGCTGTAGGTGCCGGGGCTGACGGCGTCGTGCTGCAGGGTCAGGCCGTAGGTCAGGCGCGAGGTCTCGCTGATCGGGTAGCCGATGCTGACGCCGGCGCCGAAGCTGTCGAGGGAGTAGTACGACACCTCGTCATCGTCGTCGTAGTACTTGCTGTAGTCGGTGCTGCTGTAGAACAGGTTGTAGCCCAGGCTCACGCCGTCGGTGGTGAAGTAGGGGTTGGTGAAGCCGAAGTTGTACTTGGTCTGGTACTCCGAGCGGGTCAGGCCGATGCTGGTGTAGTTGCCGGTGCCGAGGAAGTTGCTCTGGCTGATGGAGCCGCCGAGGATCAGCCCGGCGCTCTGGGAGAAGCCGACGCTGGCGCTGAGCGAGCCGGAGGCCTGCTCCTCGACGCTGTAGTTGACGTCCACCTGGTCGTCGGTGCCCGGAACGGCCGGGGTCTCGACGTTGACCGTCTTGAAGTAGCCCAGGCGCTCCAGGCGCTGCTTGGACTGGTCGATCAGGTAGGTGCTGGCCCAGCCGCCTTCCATCTGGCGCATCTCGCGGCGCAGCACCGGGTCTTCGGTCTTGGTGTTGCCGCGGAAGTTGATGCGGTTGACGTAGGCGCGCTTGCCCGGGTCGACCCCGTAGGTGATGGACACGGTCTTGTCGTCGTCATGGGCTTCCGGCACGCCGTTGACGTTGGCGAAGGTGTAGCCCTCGTTACCCAGGCGGCGGGTGATCAGGTCGGAGGTGGAGGTCATCACCTTGCGCGAGAACACCTGGCCCGGCTGCACCAGCATCAGCTTCCTGATTTCCTCTTCCGGCACCTTGAGGTCGCCGGTCAGCTTCACTTCGCGGACCTTGTACTTCTCACCCTCGTTGATGTTGACGGTGATGTAGACGTGCTTCTTGTCCGGCGTGATGGACACCTGGGTGGAAGCGATGTCCATGTGGATGTAGCCGCGGTCCAGGTAGTAGGAGCGCAGGCGTTCCAGGTCGCCGGAGAGCTTCTCGCGGGAATACTTGTCGTCGTTCTTGAAGAACGACAGCCAGTTGGTTTCCTTCAGCTCGAACAGGCCGGTCAGGTCCTCGTCGGAGAACACGGTGTTGCCGACCACGTTGACGTGGGCGATGGCCGCCACCGTGCCTTCGTTGACAGTGATCTTCAGCGCCACGCGGTTGCGCGGCTGCGGGGTCACCTGGGTCTCGATGGTGGCCGAGTAGCGGCCCTGGGCCACGTACTGGCGCTGCAGCTCGTTGCGCACGCCTTCGAGGGTGGCGCGCTGGAAGATCTCGCCTTCGGCCAGGCCCGATTGCTTGAGGCCCTTCATCAGGTCCTCGGTGCTGATGGCCTTGTTGCCTTCGATCTCGATGCCGGAGATGGACGGGCGCTCGACCACGTCGATGACCAGCACGCTGCCGTCGCGGCCGAGGTGGATGTCCTGGAAGAAACCGGTACGGAACAGCGAGCGCGAGGCTTCCACCAGGGCGTGGTCGTCGGCCTGGTCGCCGACGTTCAGCGGCAGGGCGGCGAACACGCTGCCGGCGGAGACGCGCTGCAGGCCGTTGACGCGGATGTCGGCGATCTTGAAGCCTGCGGCGTGGGCCAGGGCGGCATTGAACAGCAGGATCGGGAACAGCAGGCGGGTAGGGCGCATCGTGACTTCCAGACAGGCGGTGGCAGGGGGCGCGGACGGTTCGCACGGCGATCGTCCGGGCGCTGCCGCCCGGCCCGGGCTGGCGGCCGATGAGGATAAGAGCGGGCTGTGTTCGGCGCGGTTAACCCAGGGTAAAGATGTGTAAAGTTTGCCCATGCGGCGGTGACAGGGCGCCCCCGCGGAAGGGATCATTGCGCCCTCCAGGCCTTGAACCGCGTGCCCTGCATGATTCCCGTACTGCTGGTCGACGACGACCGCGAACTCACCGAGATGCTCAGCCAGTACCTGGCCCGCGAGGGTTTCCAGGCCACCGCGGTGGGCACTGGCGAGGAGGCCGAGGCCGAGGCCCTGGGCGGCGCCTACGCCCTGGTGGTGCTGGACGTGATGCTGCCGGGCCTGTCCGGCATCGAGGTGCTGCGGCGCATTCGCGTGCGCAGCCAGGTGCCGGTCCTGCTGCTGACCGCGCGGGGCGACAACATCGACCGCATTGCCGGCCTGGAACTGGGCGCCGACGACTACGTGCCCAAGCCCAGTTCGCCCGGCGAGCTGGTCGCGCGGCTACGCGCCATCCTGCGCCGGGTGCAGCCCCAGGTGCCGCTCGGCAGCGCGCCGGAGGCCGTCGGCAGCGGCGCCCTGGCGCTCTGGCCCGGCAAGCGCCAGGCGTTGTGGCACGGCCAGCCGCTGGAGCTGACCGGCACCGAGTTCAGCCTGCTGGAGGTGCTGGTGCGCCGGGCCGGGCAACTGGTCAGCAAGCAGGACCTGTCGCTGGACGCCCTGGGCCGCCCGCTGACCCGCTACGACCGGCGCATCGACGTGCACGTCAGCAGCATCCGCCAGAAGCTCGGCCCGCGCGCCGACGGCAGCAGCTGGATCCAGAGCGTGCGTGGCATGGGCTACCTGCTGATCGTCGAATGAAGCGCGGGCGGCTGTTCTGGAAGCTGTTCCTGGCCTTCTGGCTGGCCAACAGCCTGACCTTCCTGGTGGGCGCCGGCGCCTTCATGTTCGACGAGCTGCGCGGCGACACCCCGGCGCTGCGCTCGCTGCTGGCCACCGAGGTGCGCCTGCTGCAGCGCTTCGGCGAAGCGGCGGGGCGCCAGCTGCTGGAGGTGTCGCCGCAGCAGCCGGACGTCCAGGTCGGCCTCTATGACGCCCAGGGCGCTCTATTGGCCGGGCGCGCCGTGGCCCAGGTGCGCTTCGAGCAGGCGGTCACCAGCCAGGACGGCCATCGCCTGCTGCTGCGCGCCTCGGCCGCCACCACCCTCGACCAGGCGCCGCCGCCGCGCAGCCTGGGCCCATTGTTCACCGGCATGCTGATGAGCGCGCTCTTCGCCCTGCTGCTCAGCCAGTACCTGGCGCGGCCGCTGGCCTGGTTGCGCCAGGCCATGGGCCAGGTCGCCCAGGGCCGCTTCGAGGTGCGCGTCAAGCCGCGCCTGGGGCGGCGCCGCGACGAGATCGTCGACCTGGCCGAGGACTGCGACCGCATGGCCGGGCAGCTCAAGGCGCTGGTGGAGGCGCAGCAGCACCTGCTGCACGACATCTCCCACGAGCTGCGTTCACCGCTGACGCGGATGAGCGCCGCCATCGGCCTGCTGCGGCAGATGCCGGAGCAGCCCGGCATGCTGGAGCGCATCGAGCGCGAGTCGCGGCGCATGGACGAGCTGATCGAGCAACTGCTCACCCTGGCGCGGGCGCAGTCGCGCCAGGACAGCGGCGAATACCGCCTGCTGGACGTCGTCGAGCTGCTGGCGCAGATCGTCGAGGACGCCCGCTTCGAGGCAGCGGGCAAGGGCTGCCAGGTGCGCCTTGTAGCCGAGCAGCCGTTCCTCGGCCGCGCCCACGAGGAGCTGCTCTACCGGGCCTTCGAGAACGTCATCCGCAACGCCGTGCGCTACACCGCGGCGGGCACCGAGGTGCGCGTGGGTGCGAGCCTGGTGGAGGGCGGCGAACGCCTGGTGGTGTGCATCAGCGACCACGGCCCGGGTGTCGACGAGAGCCGCCTGGGGCGCATCTTCGAACCCTTCGAGCGCGGCCCCGACGCCGGCCCCGACGGCTTCGGCCTGGGCCTGGCCATCGCCAGCCGCGCGGTGCAGCTGCACCACGGGCGGATCAGCGCCGAGCCCGCCGAGGGCGGCGGGCTGTTGGTGCGCATCGAGTTGCCGCGCCTGTTCTAAGCGTTAGCCTTGCCAACCGCCGCCTAGCACTTTGTACAGGGTGACACGGTTGACCTGCTCGGCCAGCTCCAGGCTGATCAGCGTCTGCTGCGCGGAGTACAGCGAGCGCTGCGCGTCCAGCACTTCCAGGAAGCTGTCCGAACCCTGCTTGTACAGCGCCAGCGACAGGTCGTAGCTCTTGTCGGTGGCCGCCGTCAGTTCGCGCTGGGCGTCCAGGCGCTCGTTGATGTGGCTGCGCACGGAAAGGGCGTCGGCCACTTCGCTGAAGGCGGTCTGCAGGGCCTTCTCGTAGTTGGCCACGTCGATGTCGCGGGTGATCTTCGCGGCGTCCAGGCCGGCCTGGTTGCTGCCGGCGTCGAAGATCGGCAGGTTGATCGAGGGGGCGAAGCTCCAGGCGCGGCTGCCGGACTTGAACAGCCCGGACAGCTCGCCGCTGGCGCTGCCGCCGCTGGCGGTCAGGCTCACGCTGGGGAAGAAGGCCGCGCGCGCCGCGCCTATGTCGGCGTTGGCCGCCTTGAGCGTGTGCTCGGCGGCGAGCACGTCGGGGCGACGTTGCAGCAGGCTCGACGGCAGCCCCGCCGGCACCGTCACCAGCAGCGCGGCGTCCAGGCCGGTGTCGCCCGGCAGCAGGCTGGCGTCCAGGCGTTCGCCCACCAGCAGTTCCAGGGCGTTGCGGTCCTGCTCGACCTGGCTGGCGTAGCTGGCCGCCTCGGCGCGCGCCGATTCCACCGTGCTGCGCGCCTGCGCCAGGCTCAGCCCGGACTCGCCGCCCAGGCCGTGGCTTCGCTGCACCAGCTCGTAGGTCTTCTGCTGGCTGGCGTGGGTGTCGCGGGCCAGCTTGAGCAACTGCTGGTCGGCGGCCAGAGTCATCCAGGTGCTGGCCACCTCGGCCACCAGGCTGATCTGCGTGCTGCGGCGGGTCTGCTCCAGGGCCAGGTAGTCCTCCAGGGCGGCGTCCTTGAGGTTGCGCAGGCGGCCGAACAGGTCCAGCTCGTAGCTGCTCACGCCCAGGCCGACGCTGTACTGGCTGCTGACCGCCGTGGTGCCGTCGGAGAGGGCGCGCTGGCGGGTGCCCTCGGCGCTGGCCGAGACCGCCGGGAACAGCTCGGCGCGCTGGATGCGGTACTGCGCGCGCTGGTACTCGACGTTCAGCGCCGCCACCCGCAGGTCGCGGTTGTTGGCCAGGGCGCGGGCCACGGTGTCGCGCAGGCGGGCGTCGACGAAGAACTCGCGCCAGTCGACGTCGGCCTGGCTGGCGCCGGCCGGCGCGGCGCCGGGCCATTGCGCCGCCACCGGCGCGGCGGGGCGCTGGTAGTCCGGCGCCAGGTTGACGCAGCCGCCCAGCAGCAGGGCCAGCAGCAGAGGGAGAGGGGAGGTGCGCATCAGGCGTCTCCTTCGACGGTGGCCGGGGCACGGCGCGCAACCAGGCGCTGCACCAGCACGTAGAACAGGGGAATGAAGAACAGGCCCAGCAGGGTCGCCGCGAGCATGCCGCCGAGCACGCCGGTGCCGATCGCCTGGCGCCCGCCGGCGCCGGCGCCCTGGCTCAGCGCCAGGGGCAGCACGCCGAGCATGAAGGCCAGCGAGGTCATCAGCACCGGGCGCAGGCGGATGCGCACCGCTTCCAGGGTCGCGGCGAGCAGGTCCTGGCCGCGGTCGTAGCCTTCCTTGGCGAACTCGACGATGAGGATGGCGTTCTTCGCCGCCAGCCCCACGGTGGTCAGCAGCCCGACCTGGAAGTAGACGTCGTTGGACAGCCCGCGCAGGCCGGTCAGGGCCAGGGCGCCGAGGATGCCCAGGGGCACCACCAGCATCACCGCGAAGGGCACCGACCAGCTCTCGTAGAGCGCCGCCAGGCAAAGGAACACGAAGAGGATGGAAATGGCGTAGAGCAGCGGCGCCTGGTTGCCGGCCAGGCGCTCCTGGTAGGACTGCCCGGTCCAGGCGTAGCCGATGCCCTCGGGCAGCTGCGCCATGATCGCCTGCACCGCGGCCATGGCATCGCCGGAGCTGACGCCGGCGGCCGGCTCGCCGACGATCTCGTAGGCGCCGAAGCCGTTGTAGCGCTCCAGCAGCGGCGAGGCGGTGCTCCAGCCGGTGCTGACGAAGGTGGCCAGCGGCACCATGGCATCCTGGTCGTTGCGCACGTACCAGTCGCCGATGTCCTCGGCCTGCATGCGCTTGTCGGCGTCGCCCTGTAGGTAGACCTTCTTCACCCGCCCGGCGTCGAGGAAGTCGTTCACGTAGCTGCCGCCCAGGGCCACGCTCAGGGTGTCGTTGATGTCGCTGGCGGCCACGCCCAGCGCGCCGGCCTTGCGGTCGTCGATGTGCAGGTCCAGCTGCGGGGTGTCTTCCAGGCCCTGGGCGCGCACGTTGGCCAGGCGCGGGTCCTGGCGGGCCAGTTCGATGAAGCGGTTGCGCGCCGTCAGCAGCTCGGCGTGGCCGAGGCCGGCGAGGTCCTGCAGCTCGACGTCGAAGCCGGAGCTTTCGCCCAGGCCCTGGATGGCCGGCGGGGCGATGACGAAGACGTCGGCATCGATGATCCCGGCCAGCGCCCGGTTGGCCCGCCGCGCCACCGCCGCCGCGCTGTGCGCCTCGCCCTGGCGCTGGCTCCAGTCCTTGAGCTTGATGAAGCCGCGGCCGCTGTTCTGCGCGTTGCCGCCGTTGCCCAGGCCGCGCACGGTGAGCACCGAGTCCACCTCCGGCTGCTGCAGCAGGTAGTCCGTCACCTGGCGGGTGACCGCCTGCAGGCGCTCGTCGGTGCCGCCCACCGGCAGGGTCATCTGCATCATCAGCATGCCCTGGTCCTCCTCGGGGAGGAACGCGGTGGGCAGCTTGTGGAACATCAGCCCGACGCCGGCCAGCACCAGCGCGTAGACCGCCAGCGCGCGCACGGGCCGCGCCAGCAGGTTGCCGACGCCGCGCTGGTAGCGCCGCGAGCCGGCCTCGAAGTTGCGGTTGAACCAGCCGAAGAAGCCGTGCCGCGGCTGGCCGTGGCCGGGCTTGAGCAGGGTGGCGCACAGCGCGGGGGTGAGGGTCATGGCCACCAGCACCGACAGCGTCATGGCGGCGACCATGGTCACCGAGAACTGCCGGTAGATCACCCCGGTGGAGCCGCCGAAGAAGGCCATGGGCACGAACACCGCCGAGAGCACCACGGCGATGCCCACCAGCGCGCCGCTGATCTCGCCCATCGACTCGCGCGTGGCTTCCCGTGGCGACAGGCCGCGCTCGGCGATGATCCGCTCGACGTTCTCCACCACCACGATGGCGTCGTCCACCAGCAGGCCGATGGCCAGGACCATGGCGAACATGGTCAGGGTGTTGATCGAGTAGCCCATCAGCGCCAGCACGCCGAAGGTGCCCAGCAGCACCACCGGCACGGCGATCGCCGGGATCAGCGTGGCGCGCAGGTTCTGCAGGAACAGGTACATGATCAGCACCACCAGGGCGATGGCCTCGAACAGCGTCTTGACCACCTCCTCGATGGAAATCTTCACGAAGGGCGCGGTGTTGTAGGCCACCTCGGCGCGCAGCTGCAGCCGGCTGGGGAAGAACTGCTGCAGCTCGGCCACCTTGGCCTGCACCGCCTCGGCCACGTCCAGGGCGTTGGCGCCGGTGGCCAGGCTGATGGCCAGGCCGCCGGAGGGGCGCCCGCCGTGCTCGGCGACCACGTCGTAGCTCTCGCTGCCCAGCTCCACCCGCGCCACGTCGCCGAGGCTCACCACGGCGCCGTTGCTGGCGTACTTGAGCACCACCTCACGGAACTGCGCCGCGGTCTTGAGCTTGCTGCGCGCATTGATGCTGGCGTTGAGCTGCTGCCCCGGGCGCGCCGGCAGGGCGCCGAGCTGGCCGGCGGAGGTGTCGACGTTCTGCACCTGCAGGGCGCTGCTGATGTCCGAGGGCATCAACGAGTATTGCTTGAGCTTGTCCGGGTCCAGCCAGATGCGCATGGCGTAGCTGGAACCCAGGGTGGTCACCTCGCCGACGCCGCTGACGCGGCTGACCTGGTCGTACAGGGTGCTGGCGATGAAGTCGCTGATGTCGGTGGCGCCGACCTCGGGGTTGTCCGAGACCAGCGAGAGGATGATCAGGAAGTCGCTGGAGGAATTGCGGATCTCGATGCCCTGCTGTTGCACCTCGTCGGGCAGCCGCGCCTTGGCCTGCTCCAGCTTGGTCTGCACCTGCATCTGCGCGGTGTTGATGTCGGTGCCGGCGTCGAAGGTCAGGGTGATGCTGGCGCTGCCCGCCGAACTGCTGCTGGAGGACATGTAGGTGAGGCCGTCCAGGCCGGTCATCTGCTGCTCGATGACCTGGGTCACCGAGTCTTCCATGGTCTTGGCCGAGGCGCCGGTGTAGGTGGCGCTGAGGCGGATCTGCGGCGGCGCGATGCTGGGGTACTGGGCCAGCGGCAGCTGGAAGATGGCCAGGGTGCCGCCGAGCATCACCAGGATGGCGAGCACCCAGGCGAAGATGGGCCGGTCGATGAAGAAGCGTGCCATGGCGGGTCCTCAGTCGCGCGCGTCGTTCTGCGCGGTCAGCTGCGCGTCCAGGGTCTTGACCTGCTGGCCGACGCGGACCTTCTGCGCGCCCTGGACGATCAGCTGGTCGCCGTCCGCCAGGCCCTTGTCGACCCACCAGCGGTTGCCCACCGCGCGGGCCAGGCTCAGCTGGCGCTGCTCGACCTTGCCGTCGACCACCACCAGGGCGCTGGCCTGGCCGCGCTCGTCGCGGGCCACGCCCTGCTGCGGCACCAGGATGGCGTCCGGCTGCACGCCCTCCTGCAGCGTCGCCTTCAGGTACATGCCCGGCAGCAGCAGGCCCTCGGGGTTGGGCACCAGGGCGCGCAGGGTCACGCTGCCGGTGCTCTCGTCGACGCTCACGCCGTTGAAGGTCAGGGTGCCGTCGTGGGCGTAGGCGCTGCCGTCCTCCAGCTGCAGGCTGATGCGCGTGGCGTCCTGCGCCTCGGCGGGGGCGAGCTTGCCCTCGGCCAGCTCGCGCTTGAGGCGCAGCAGGGTAGTGCTGGGCTGGGTGAAGTCGACGTAGATCGGGTCCAGCTGCTGCACGGTGGTCAGGGCGGTGGTCTGCTCGGCGGTGACCAGCGCGCCGGCGGTGACCGAGGAGGTGGCCGTGCGCCCGGAGATCGGCGCGTCGATCCGCGTGTAGCCCAGGTTGATGCGCGCCGTCTTCAACGCGGCCTGGGCCGACTGCAGGCTGGCGCGGGCCTCCAGCAGCGCGGCCTGGGCGCTCTCGTTGTCCTCCGCGCTGATGGCGTCGATCTTCACCAGCTGGGCGTCGCGCCGGGCCTTGAGCTCGGCCGCCTTCAGGGTGGCGCGGGCGGACGTGACGCTGGCCTCGGCCTGGGCCAGGGCGGCCTCGTAGGGCTGCGCGTCGATCTGGTACAGCGCCTGGCCGGCCTTCACCACCTGGCCTTCCTCGAACAGCCGCCGCTGGATGATGCCGCCGACCTGCGGGCGGATCTCCGCCACCAGGTGCGCGCTGGCGCGGCCGGGGAGGGTGAGGCTGAGCGCCTGGGGCGCGCTGCGCACCTGGTAGATGCCGACCTCCTGCAGGTCGGCTTGCGGCGCGGCCGCCTCGTCGTCGAGGCAGCCGCCCAGGGCGAGCAGGCCGGCGCCCAGCAACAGGGCGCGGGCCAGCGAAGAAAGCGGGGGGGCGAGGGGGGACATCCGGGACTCCGATCCAGGTTGGATTCAGCGTCAAGGGTGCTCGGCGAATGTGCAGGCAATGTGCAGAAATCTGGGAGATTGCCCGCCGCGCCTTGAAGGGCCGCGGGGGCCGCGCTTCAATGGCGGCATCCCGACAGAGCCCGGCGGTGCCATGAAAATCAGCCTCTCCAGCAAATTCTTCCTGGCCATGCTGGCGGTCTGCGCCTTCGCCGTGCTGGGCATGGTCTTCGCCGCCTACCTGAGCCTCAGGTACGGCTTCCTCGGCTACCTCAACCAGCAGGCCGAGGAGCGCATGGAACTCATCGTCCCGCGCGCCGAGCGGGCCTTCGCCACCCACGGCAGCTGGGACTTCATCCGCCGCGACCACGAACAGTGGTTCGACATGCTGCGCCCCGACGCGGCGACCCAGGACCGCGACTTCGACCCCAGCCTGCTGACCGTCTCCGACCTCACCGGCGCCTTCGTCCGCTTCGCCCTGCTGGACGAGGCGCAGCGCCTGATCATCGGCTACAAGGCGCCGCCGCGGGAGATGGTCCTGCGGCCGATCCGCCACCAGGGCCAGGTGGTCGGCTGGATGGCCCTGGCGCCGCTGCAGTCGGTGACCAGCGTCGGCGACCGGCGCTTCCAGCTCAACCAGCTGCGCTCCAGCCTGCTCATCGGCCTGGCCTGCCTGCTGGCCACGGCGGTGATCGCCTGGTGGCTCACCCGCAGCCTGCTGCGGCCGATCCGCCAGGTGGCCGGGGCCACCCATCGCCTGGCCGCCGGCGACTACGCCATCCAGCTGCCGGTGCGCTCGGCCGACGAGGCCGGCCAGTTGGCCGCCGACTTCAACCGCATGGCCGCCACCCTGGCCAGCAACGAACGCCTGCGCCGCGACTTCATGGCCGACATCTCCCACGAGCTGCGCACCCCGCTGGCGGTGATGCGCGCCGAGCTGGAAGCCATGGAAGACGGCATCCGCCCCCTGGACGGCACCGCCCTGCGCTCGCTGCAGGCCGAGGTGGGGGCCCTGGCCAAGCTGGTGGACGACCTCTTCGACCTATCCCTGGCCGAGGTCGGCGGGCCCACCTACCGCCGCGAGCGCATCGACCTGCGGGTGCTGCTGCCGGTGGTGGCCGACGCCTTCCGCGCCGGCTTCGCCGAACGCGGCCTGGCCCTGGACGTGGAGCTGCCGGACGAGCCGCTGTGGGTGCTGGGCGACGAGTCGCGCCTGGGCCAGCTGCTGCACAACCTGCTGGAGAACAGCCGGCGCTACACCGACCCCGGCGGCCGCACCGTGCTGCGCGCGCTGCGCGAGGGCGAACGGGTGCTGGTACAGTGCGAGGATTCCGCGCCGGGCGTGGATGCGGCGGCGCTGGAACGCCTGTTCGAGCGCTTCTACCGCGCCGAGCGCTCGCGCAACCGCGCCAGCGGCGGCACCGGCCTGGGCCTGGCGATCTGCCGCGGCATCGCCGAGGTGCACGGCGGGCGCCTGAGCGCCCGGGCATCGAGCATGGGAGGGTTGCTGATGACGCTGGAACTGCCGCAGGCCGGAGACGCGCCATGAGCCAGGGCGACATCCTGCTGGTGGAAGACGAGCCCAAGCTGGCCGCGCTGGTGGGCGACTACCTGCGCGTCGCCGGCTACCAGGTGGAACACCTCGCCGACGGCAACGCGGTGATCCCGGCGCTGCGCGGCAAGGCCTACGACCTGCTGCTGCTCGACCTGATGCTGCCCGGCCGCGACGGCCTGGACATCTGCCGCGAGCTGCGCGGCTTCAGCCGCATGCCGCTGATCATGATGACCGCGCGGGTCGAGGAGATCGACCGCCTGCTGGGCCTGGAACTGGGCGCCGACGACTACATCTGCAAACCCTTCTCCCCCCGCGAGCTGGTGGCGCGGGTCAAGGCCGTGCTGCGCCGCAGCGGCGCCCAGGCGCCGAGCCTGGGCCTGGAGCTGGACCCGCGGGCCTTCCAGGCGCGCTACCTGGGCGTGGCGCTGGACCTCACCCCGGTGGAATTCCGCATGCTCGCCGCCCTGGCCGCCCGCCCCGGCCAGGTGCTGTCCCGCGACCAGTTGATGAACCACATCTACCAGGACCACCGCGTGGTCGCCGACCGCACCGTCGACAGCCACGTGAAGAACCTGCGGCGCAAACTGGCGGCGGTGGCCCCGGGGCACGACCCGATCCGCTCGGTGTACGGCGTGGGCTACAGCCTGGAGGCCGGGTAGGGCGGCGTTTCTCCCGCGCCTCGGGCACACAACCATGCCCCTGCAGGAGCGCGCCCTGCGCGCGAATCGCGGACGGAGTCCGCTCCTACGCGGTTTTCTGGGTTATTCCCCTTCGGGCCAGCGCTTGCGCTGGCCCGAAGGGGAATAACCCAATAGACCGCTGCATCACCCATGGCGCACCAATGTAGGAGCGCGCCCTGCGCGCGAATCGCGGGCAGGGCCCGCTCCTACGGAGAGCCCCACGGCGTGGCCGGCAAGGCAGCCCCGTAGGATGGGTTGAGCGAAGCGATACCCATCGCCGCCATCGCATGGGTTTCGCCAAGGCTCAACCCATCCTACGAAAAGCACCCTGACGCAGTTGGCAAGACAGTTGCTCCTACTTGAACGTGGGTTCGAAAGTGGGTCCAGCGTAGGAGCGGATTCCGTCCGCGATAACCGCGGTTTCCGGCGCACAACCATGCCCCTGTAGGAGCGCGCCCTGCGCGCGAATCGCGGGCAGGGCCCGCTCCTACAGGTGGGCTCGGAGGTGGGCGCATTGTAGGAGCGAGCTTGCTCGCGAACAGACTCCGCTGCGGGGTTCATTCGCGAGCAAGAACCAGGCGTCCCCCTCGATCCTACGAAAAGCGCCCGGTTCGGGCGTTACAACAGATCCAGCGGATAACTCACGATCAACCGGTTCTCGTCGAAGCTGTTGGTCCGCCCCCAATCGCGGCGCATCGTCGAGTTGCGCCACTTCAGGTTCAGCGTCTTCAGCGGCCCGGACTGCACGGTGTAGGCCAGCTCGCTCTCGCGGCCCCATTCGCTGCCGTCGTCGGTGCTGGCGTTGTGCACGTTGCTGCCGTGGATGTAGCGGTTCATCAGCGTCAGGCCGGGCACGCCGAGGCCGGCGAAGTCGTAGTCGTAGCGCAGCTGCCAGGAGCGCTCCTTGGCGTTCTCGTAGCTGGAGTTGTAGCTGTCGTTGGCCAGGGTGCCGCCGCTGGCGCCGTTGACGCGGAACCACTCGTCGTCGCCCATGACCTTCTGCAGGCCCAGGTAGAAGGTGCCGGCGCCGTACTTGGCGGAAAACATCCCCGAGGCGGTGCGGTTGTCCAGGTCGCCGGCGCGGGCGCTGCCGTCTTCCTTGCCCCAGAAGTAGCCGAGGTTGGCACCCAGCACCCAGTCGCCCACCGGCTGGAAGTGCTGCACCTGCAGGTATTGCTGCTGGTAGATGTCCTTCAGCTCGGCGTTCCACAGGCCGACCAGGGTGTGCTCGCCGTTGAAGCGGTATTCGCCGCCGACGAAGTTGAAGCGGTCGGACTTGAACGCCGTGCGGTTGAACAGGCTCATGTCCTCCATGCTGGCGTCGTTGCGCGGGCTGTTTTGGCGGAACTGGCCGCCGTAGAGAGTCAGCCCGGCGAGTTCCTTCGAGGTCACCTGCGCGCCCTGGAAGGTCTGCGTCAGCGAACGGCCGTCGTCGGAACGCAGGATCGGCAGTGCCGGCGCCCATTCGCCGACTTTCAGCTCGGTCTTGGATACCCGCGCCTTGCCGGCCACCGCCAGGCGGCCGAAGTCGTCGGCCGGGCGGCCATCGTCGTGCACCGGCAGCAACTGGGTGCCGGCGGTGCCCTTGCCGCCATCGAGCTTGACGCTGTACAGGCCGAGCACGTCCAGGCCCAGGCCGACGGTGCCCTGGGTGAAGCCGGACTTGAAGTCGAGGATGAAGTTCTGCGTCCACTCCTCGGCCTTGCCCTGGGCGGTGTCGCCCAGGTAGTTGCGGTTCATGTAGAAGTTGCGCAGCGTCAGGCTCGACTTGGCGTCTTCGAGGAAGCCGTCGGCGAAGGCGGGCAGGGTGGTACCGGCCAGGGCCAGGGCGGCGGGCAGGTAGCGGGGAAAACGGCGGATGCAGGGGTAGCCCATGACGATCTCTCTGGAGTCATTGTTGTGGGAGAGGCTTGTGCGGCGCGGCGGGGCGCCGGGAAACGCGGCGCTAGGCGGCTGGGTGGCCCGGCGTTCGCGGATCGAGAGAGGGGCGTGTGCTGTGTGGCATTGCTCTGGACCTTCTTGTAATTGTTCGAGGGTATTCGCGTCCGAGGGCAGCAGGCGCTGCCGGGTGTTTCGGTACGGCTCGATAGTGGAAGGGCGGCGGGCGGCGGACAATCGGCGAAAACGCTTCTTGTGCGAATAGCGAACATTAATTAACTGGTTCGAACATTTAGAGAGGCTATCCGATCCAGCCCGGCGGTTCCCCGGCCCGGTCTATCTCATTAGAATCCGCCGATCCTCGTAGTGGACGACGCCCATGGCCGGTAGCCAGATCGAACGCGCCTTCAGCCTTCTCGAAAGCCTCACCAGCGAACCCCGCGGCCTGCCGATGCAGACCCTCGCCGAGCGCCTGGAGATACCCAAGAGCGCCACCCACCGCATGCTCGCCGAGCTGATCCGCCTGGGCTACGTGCGGCAGAACCCGGAGAACGCCCGCTACCAGCTGTCCACCAAGCTGGTGGCGCTGGGCTTCCGCTACCTGTCCTGCAGCGGCGCCGACATCGTCCAGCCGATCCTCGACCGCCTGGCCCAGGACAGCGGCGAGCTGGTGCGCCTGGGGGTGATCGACGGTAGCCGCCAGACCTGGATCGCCAAGTCCCAGGGCGCCCGCTCGGGGCTGCGCTACGACCCGGACATGGGCCGCGACGCGCCGCTGTTCTACACCGCCTCCGGGCACGCCTGGCTGGCCAGCCTGGACGACACCCAGGCCCTGGAGCTGGTGCGCCGGCAGGGCGTGGGCGACCCCGCCAACTTCGGTCCGCGCGCCCCGCGCAGCGAGGACGAACTGCTCGGCTACCTGCGCCGTGCCCGCGAGCGTGGCTACGCCTGGGTCGAAGAAACCTCGGCACTCGGCACCTCGGCCCTGGCCGCCGTAGTGCACTGCCCGGTGGACCGCCGGGCGATCGGCGTGCTGAGCATCGCCGGGCCCAGCGCGCGCCTGCCGGAAGCGCGCCTGCACGAACTGGCGCCGCTGCTGCTGGCCGCCAGCGCCGAGCTGTCCGCCGCCAGCCAGGCTTCCGACCTCTTCGCCTGATTCCCCTGCTTGCCGGCCTTCCTCCCGCGGAGGAGGGCCGCTTGCGCCTGCCCGGGTGCAATGGCGGTCGATAATCGCCCGCTGCTTGTCGCATTGCGCTTGAGTAAAAATGGAACCTAGTTCTAAATTTGCTCATGCCATTCCATGGAGCCCCGTGCAGCGAGGCTCCAGCACAACAAGCAGAAGAGGAATCCCGCGTGACCGCTCCCTTGCGCATTGCCCTGATCGGCGCCGGCATCATGGGCCGCCAGCACCACCAGCACCTGCTCCAGGTTCCCGCCCTGCAACTCTGCGCGGTGGCTGACCCGGGCCCCGGCGCGGCTGGGTTCGCCGCCGAGTGCGGGGTGCCGTACTACGCCGATCACCGGCGCATGCTGGAAGAGGCGCAGCCGCAGGCGGCGATCATCGCCAACCCCAACAACCTGCACGTGGCCACTGCTCTGGACTGCCTGGCCGCCGGCGTGCCGGTGCTGCTGGAGAAGCCGGTGGGCGTGCACCTGGACGAAGTGCGCGAGCTGGTGGAGGCGAGCCGGGGCAGCGGCGTGTCGGTGCTGGTCGGCCATCACCGCCGGCACAACCCGCTGATCGGCAAGGCGCGGGAAATCCTGGCCGCGGGCGCCCTGGGCCGTCTGGTCAACGTCACCGCGCTGTGGCAGCTACAGAAGCCCGACAGCTACTTCGAGGTGCCCTGGCGACGCGAGCCGGGCGCCGGCTTCCTGCTCACCAACCTGATCCACGACCTCGACCTGCTGCGCTACCTGTGCGGCGAGGTGGCACAGGTGCAGGCCTTCACCGGCAACGCGGTGCGCGGCCTGGTCAACGAAGACAGCGCGGCCATCCTCCTGCAGTTCGAGAGCGGCGCCCTTGGCAGCCTGACCGGCTCCGACGGCGTGGCCGCGCCCTGGAGCTGGGAGCTGGATTCTGGCGAGAGCCCCATCTACCCACGCCAGGTCGATCAGCCTTGCTACCTGCTGGCTGGCACCGAGGGCGCGCTGAGCATCCCGCAACTGCAGCGCTGGCACTACGCGCAGCCGGGCGCCGGCTGGCACCAGCCGTTGCTGCGCAGCAGCGAGCCCTTCACCTCGGGTGAGGCGCTGCGCCGGCAACTGGAGCATTTCGTGCGCGTGGTGCGCGGTGAGGAGCTGCCGTTGACCGACGCGGTGGACGGCGGCCGCACCCTGGCGCTGATCGAGGCCATCCGCGAGGCCGCCGCCAGCGGCCGGGCGTGTGCGCCGGCGCGGGTTGGGTGAGTGAGCCCGTTTCTACGTTGTTTTCTGGGTTCCCGCGTTCGCGGGAATGACGAGTGTGGGGAACCATACTTGCCGACGTCATTCCCGCGAACGCGGGAACCCAATAGACAATTGCTCCTACAGGTTGACGCCGAGCTTCCCGCCCATGCCGGACAGCCCCCTCTCCCTTCAGGGAGAGGGTTGGGGAGAGGGTGCTCTTGAACCTGACACCAGGGCCGCAAACACCGTTCGCGAGCAAGCTCGCTCCTACGAAAAGGAAAGCGCCTCGGCGCGGCCTGCAAGCCACGCGATTCGCGCCCAGGGGGCGCTCCTACAATTCACCTGTGAACCGGATACCGATCCCATGACCGACCGAATCTTCTCCCTCGCCGCCCTGACCGTCCTCGAACTGTCGCCGCCGGACATGGTCGAGGTCGCCGCCCGCGCCGGCTACAGCCACGTCGGCCTGCGCCTGGTGCCGGCCACCGCCGAGGAGCACCACTTCCCGCTGGTGGCCGATGCCGAGCTGCGCCGGCAGACCCAGGCGCGCCTGCGCGACACCGGCATCCGCGTGCTGGACCTGGAAATCCTGCGCCTGAAGCCGGAGACCCGCGTGGCCGACTTCGAGCCCATCCTCGCCGTCGGCGCCGAGTTCGGCGGCACGGAGCTGCTGGTGGCCGGCAACGACGCGGACGAGGCGCGCATGACCGAACGCTTCGCCGAGCTGTGCGAATTGGCCGAGGGCTACGGCATCCACCCGCACCTGGAGTTCATGCCCTGGACCGACGCCCCCGACCTGGCCACGGCCTGGCGCGTGGTGCGCAACGCCGGGCGCGACAACGGCTGCGTGCTGGTCGACGCCTTCCACTTCGACCGTTCCGGCTCCTCGCTGCAGGACCTGGCGCAGCTGCCGGCCTCGCGCATGCGCTATGCCCAGTTGTGCGACGTGGCCGGCCCGCGCCCGGACGACATGCAGGAAATCCTCCGCCAGGCGCGCAACGAGCGGCGCTTCCCCGGCGATGGCGACTGCGACCTGGCGGGCCTGTTGCGGACCTTGCCGGCGAGCGTGCCACTGAGCCTGGAGATCCCCACCCGGCAGCTGCTGGAGCAGGGCGTCAGCGCCCTGGAGCGGGCCAGCCTGGCGCTGGACAAGGCACGCACGGTGCTCGCCCGGCTCTGATGCCGGCAACTGCGCCATTCCCATCCACCCGTTCGCCCGGCACACTGCCGGGCGCCTTGCTTTGTAAACCACGGGAAACCCGATGACCGCCGCCTCCGCGTTGTCCGGCAGCAGCCAGCCCCTGAAGGGCATCCTTCTGGTGGTGCTGGCCACCTCGCTGTTCTCCACCCACGACGCCCTGTCCAAGTACCTCTCCGGTTTCTACCCGATCCTGCTGGTAGTCTGGGCCCGTTACGTGGTGCACACGCTGCTGATGGCCGGCATCTTCCTGCCGCAGTCGGGCCTGCGCGTGCTGCGTACCCGCCGGCCGGGGCTGCAGACCCTGCGCGCGTTGTGTCTGCTGGGCACCAGCCTGCTGTTCACCACCGGCCTGCAGTACATCCCCCTGGCCGAGGCCACGGCGGTCAACTTCCTCGCCCCGCTGATGGTCACCGCGCTGTCGGTGCCGCTGCTGCACGAGAAGGTCAGCGCCGGGCAATGGGCCGCGGTGAGCCTGGGCTTCGCCGGGGTGCTGGCGATCGTCCATCCCGGCGGTGAGTTGTTCACCCCGGCGGTGTTGCTGCCGCTGGGTTCGGCGCTGTGCTTCTGCTTCTACCAGCTGCTGACGCGCAAGCTGGCGGCGGTGGACAGCCCGACCACCAGCAACTTCTTCGCCGGCCTGCTGAACACCGCGTTGACCACGGCGATGGTGCCCTTCGTCTGGCACACCCCGAGTCTTGGCCATGCGCTGCTGATGCTCGCCCTGGGCACCTGCGGCATGTCCGCCCACCTGTTCCTCACCCAGGCCTTCCGCCACGCCGCGCCGGCGCTGCTGGCGCCCTTCGGTTACTGCCAGATCGTCTTCGCCGGGGTGATCGGCTGGCTGGTCTTCAGCCACGTGCCGAGCGCCAGTGCCCTGGTGGGGATTGCAGTGATCTGCCTGAGCGGGTTGGCGGCGGCCTGGATGCAGCGGCGGGGGTGAGGGGGCCGTGTAGGAGCGAGCTTGCTCGCGAAGGGAGTTTTCCGGTGGCGTCGGTGCTGGGTTCAAGAGCCCCTCACCCCAACCCTCTCCCAGAGGGAGAGGGGGCTGTCCTGAGCCGCCGGGAAGTCTGGAGTCATCCTGATACTCCTGGAGCGTAGGGTGCATAACCGTTCGCGGTTATCCGCCTCCGTCCGTGCCACCGATGCGTCCGGCGGGGCCGGTGAATCCAATCGCGGAGCGTCGGACCTAGGCTCTCGCGATGTAGGCAGCTTCCGCTTCTTCTCCAGGGTGATAGCCAGGTGTGCAGCAGCGCACCCCGGGCAGGCGCCCGGTAACCGTACTTTCTTCCCCTCGCACAGACGCCGGTGAGGGGGATTCCATTCCCGAAGCAGCACTCGCCTCGTCTGAGACCTATTGGTAAATGGTAACGATGAGGTTACTATGACGGCCATAGAAGTGGTCGAGTATGTCCGGGAAGACGCGTCCTGCCCCTATCAGGAGTGGTTCGACGCCCTGCATTTCCAGGCGGCGGCCAAGGTTGCCACCGCCAAGGTGCGCATGGCGGTGGGCAACACCTCCAACGTTGGCATCGGCGAATACCGCATCGACTGGGGGCCGGGCTACCGGATCTACCTGGCGAGGGACGGCGAGGCGCTCATCGTGCTGTTCGGTGGTGGCAGCAAGGCCGGCCAGGCAGCGGATATCCGCAAGGCGAAGGCGCTGCATGCCGAGTACAAGCAACGGAAGAAGGCCCGGTTCGGGCCGCAGATGAGAGGGTGATTCCAATGGCACTGACCAGGGATTTCAAACAGACCGTCGTCGCGCGGGTGCAGCGCGAACCGGCATTCGCCACCGCGCTGCTCGACGAGGCCGCTTCGCTGTTCCTCAACGGCGAGCCGGACGCCGCGCGCCTGATCCTCCGCGATCTGGTCAACGCCACCCTGGGCTTCGAGCGCCTGGCGCTGGAGACGGAACGGCCGAGCAAAAGCCTGCACCGCATGCTGTCGGCCTCGGGCAACCCGGGCATGGACAACCTGGCGGCGATCTTCGATGCCCTGCGCCGCACCCTGGGGGTGGAAATCCAGGTGCGGGCGGTGCATGTCGCCTGACGCCGCCCCAAGAAAAAAGGTTCTTCGCGGAGTCTGGGGAAAGAGCGGATTGACAGTCAGGGAAGCGGGTAGATTGGCCGTCGCCAAACGAACCAACCCCCACCCCCTGCTGTCGCCGTGCATCCTATTGATCTTGCTGCTTTCTGGCCAGGCTACGAAGTCATCGCCTGCCACCCATCTGCCGACAGCACCCTGCTGATCGAGCTCAAGCCTCACGCCAGCGCTGTCCCCAAATGCGGGCGCTGCGGTCAGGCCAGTCCATTAATCCACGAACGGCGGATTCGCCGGGTGCGTGATCGCGATCTGTTCGACCAGCGCGTCCTGCTCCAACTGCCGGTGCGCCGCGTCGACTGCCTGCGCTGTGGTCGGGTGACCGAGCGGATCGACTGGCTGGAGCCAGCGTCGCGCTTGACCCAGCGCTTGCGCATCTGGCTCGAGGCTTTGCTGCAATTACTGCCCATCAGTCACGTCAGTCGCCTCGTCGGTCTGCATTGGCACACGCTCAAGCAGCTCGACAAACGTCGTCTAGAGGCCGCAGTCGGTGCTTTCGAGCCGGGTGACGTTCGCCGTCTGGTGATGGACGAGTTCGCTCTTCACAAAGGACATCGTTACGCCACCGTGATCATGGATGCGCAGCGGACACGCGTGCTGTGGGTCGGGCATGGCAACAGCCGCGAGGCGATTCAGCCGTTCTTCGAACTGCTCGGTGAGCGCTGCCAGCAAATCGAGGCCGTGGCGATGGACATGAACACCGCCTTCGATCTGGAAGTAAAACAGCATTGCCCCCGTGCCGAAGTGGTCTACGACCTATTCCACGTGGTGGCTCGCTATGGCCGGGAGGTGATCGACCGCATCCGTGTCGATCAGGCCAACGCGCTACGCCAGGACAAAGCGGCACGCAAGGTAATCAAGCAGAGTCGTTGGTTGCTGCTGCGCAATCGCGAAAACCTCAAGGATCAGCAAGCCGTGCAGTTGCAGGAAATCCTCGAGGCCAACCAGCCACTGGCCACGGTCTACGTGCTCAAGGATACGCTCAAGGAAATCTGGTACGCCCCCAGCGTGCGGGAGGGTTGGCGCCGCTGGCGGGACTGGTTGCGCCACGCCAGGGACAGTGGCCTGGCCCCGCTGCAACGCTTCGCTCGCAATCTGCGCAAATACGTCCGAGGCATCCTGGCCAGCGCTCGCTTCCCCATGCACACCAGCCTGCTGGAAGGGGTAAACAACCGCATCAAGGTGATCAAGCGCATGGCCTATGGCTTCAGGGACTCCGCCTACTTTTTCCTGAAAATCAAGGCCGCCTTCCCCGGGAAAGCGCGATGAACCAGAAAAAAGGCCCCTGCTGGGGCCTTTTTTCATTCTCGGGCATTACCTGTTCAGTGGCTCGCCACCCGCAGGCTGTTCTGCCGCGCGCTGTCGTAGGCGGCTTTTTCCAGCGGCTTGGCGTCAGGCTTTCCCAGGTCTTCCATCGGCAGGCGGTGGGTTTCCGGGGCCAGGTAGGCGGCGAAGGCGCACAGGCAGGTGATGAGGAAGGCCAGGCTGCCGATCAGCATCGGGACGTTGTCCGAGCCGGGCGGGGCGACGGCGGCGAACAGCGCCGGCAGCATGGCGGTGAGCATGGTGCCGATGTTCTGCGCGATGGCCATGGCCGAGACGCGGTAGCGGGTCTGGAACAGCTCCGGGTAGAAGGACGGGAACACCGCGTTGTAGCCCTGGTACACCAGGCCCCACATCAGCAGTGACATGAGGAAGGCCAGCGGCACGTTCTGGATGCTGATGGCGTACAGGTAGCCGAAGGCGAGCAGGCCCGAGCCCAGGGCGCCGACGATCATCGTCGGACGGCGGCCGATGCGGTCGGAGAGATTGCCGACGAAGGGAATGGCCAGCACCGCGACTATGTTGCCCACCACCGGGATCCACAGGTACACGCTCTTGTCGAAGCCTATGCCGTAGGCCGGCTGCACCGCATAGGCCGCGCCGAAGATGGTCGCCACCACCGGGATCACGTTCATCAGCGACATGACCATCACCAGCAGCATCTGCTTCCAGCTGTTGCGGAAGGCCTCGGATATCGGCGACCTGGCCACCTGCTGCTTGGCTTCCTCGTTGACGAAGGCCGGGGTCTCGTGGACTTCGCGGCGGATGATCAGGCCGGCGATCAGCACCACGGCGCTGAGCAGGAAGGGAATCCGCCAGCCCCAGGCGTTGAAGGCGTCGTTGGGCATGAAGTAGGCCAGCGGCAGGAACACCGCGGCGGCCATCACCTGGCCGGCCTGCACGCCCTGCAGGGTGTAGCTGGCGAAGTAGCCGCGGCGGCCGAAGGGCGCGTGCTCGAGGATCATCGAGCTGGCCCCGGAGATTTCCCCGGCCACGGCGAAGCCCTGCACCAGGCGCAGCACCACCAGCAGCGCCGGGGCGAGGAAGCCGACGTCGTGGTAGGTCGGCAGCAGGCCCACGGCCATGGTCGACAGGCCCATCATGAACATGCACAGCAGCAGCACGTTCTTGCGCCCGCGGGTATCACCCCAGTGGCCGAGGAAGAAGGCGCCGATCGGGCGGGCCAGGTAGCCCACGCCGTAGGTCGCCAGCGAGGCGACGATGGCCATCTTCGGGTCGGAGGAGGGGAAGAACAGCTGCGGGAAGATCAGCGCAGCGGCCTGGGCGTAGATGAAGAAGTCGTAGTACTCGAGGGCCGAGCCGATCCAGCCACTGGCGGTGGCTTTCTTGGCTTGGGAGCTGGAGGAAGTCGCCATCGTTGTCTCCGGTTCTTGTTGTTGTCGGTGCCTGCCCGGGCGCCGCGCCCTTCAGGGGCGTGTGCGCTGATCGAACAGGGGCACTGAGGTCGTCGCTAAGGCCCTTGGCCGGGGCCCGTGTCGGAAATGCGCCGGCGGCGCGGCTCAGGGCTGGGGGCGAGCCGGCGTTCGCGCAGGGCTGCAGACGGCGGCGGTGAGGAGGCGTGCAGTCAACATGGGCAGGGACTCTTGTTGAAATTGTTATAGGGCAAGGCGTCTCGCGGGCCAGGGGAGGCATGGCCCTGGTGTGTCGCGGTGAATCCATGGTCGGCCACTGGACGAAAAACCGTCAATTCGCTGATCGGCCTTTTGTTCGCTGATCGAACACAAAACTAACTGGTTCGTACAATTTGCCTTGCCGCTGGAAAATACCCTGCGAATAATCCAATGACCAGCCGTGCGTCCTACGGCTGGCGATATTTCCGAAGGTCGCCGACAGCCGGCGGCCAGGCCATGGCTCGCAGAAGCCAGCAGCACAGGAGCCCCAGCATGCAGCGCTCGATCGCCACCGTCTCCCTGAGCGGTACCCTGCCCGAGAAACTCGAAGCCATCGCCGCCGCCGGCTTCGACGGCGTGGAGATCTTCGAAAACGACCTCCTGTACTACGACGGCAGCCCCCGCGACGTGCGCCAGATGTGCGCCGACCTGAATCTCGCGATCACCCTGTTCCAGCCCTTCCGCGACTTCGAGGGCTGCCGCCGCGAGCGCCTGGCGCGCAACCTGGAGCGCGCCGAGCGCAAGTTCGACCTGATGCAGGAGCTGGGCACCGACCTGGTGCTGGTGTGCAGCAACACCGTCGCCGATTCCCTGGGCGAGCGCGACATCCTCGTCGACGACCTGCGCGAGCTGGCCGAGCGCGCCGGCAAGCGCGGCCTGCGCATCGGCTACGAGGCCCTGGCCTGGGGCCGCCACGTCAACACCTGGCAGCAGGTCTGGGACCTGGTGAAAGCCGCCGACCACCCGGCCCTGGGCGTGCTGCTGGACAGCTTCCACACCCTGTCGATCAAGGGCGACCCCAGCGGCATCGCCGACATCCCCGGCGAGAAGATCTTCTTCGTGCAGATGGCCGACGCGCCCGTGCTGGCCATGGACGTACTGGAGTGGAGCCGGCATTTCCGCTGCTTCCCCGGCCAGGGCGAGTTCGACCTGGCGGGCTTCCTCGCGCCCATCCTGCGCAGCGGCTACAAGGGCCCGCTGTCGCTGGAAATCTTCAACGATGGCTTCCGCGCCGCGCCGACCCGCTCCAACGCCGCCGACGGCCTGCGCTCGCTGCTCTACCTGGAGGAGAAGACGCGCCGCCTGCTGGAGCAGGACGCCGCGCCCGCCGGCGACCCCGGCATCCTCTTCGCGCCGCCGCCGGCCAGCCGCTACGACGGCGTGGAATTCCTCGAGTTCGCCGTGGACGAGAACCTGGGCGCGCGCCTGGGCAACTGGCTGGAGAAGCTCGGCTTCGCCCGCGCCGGCGAACACCGCTCCAAGGCGGTGAGCCTGCTGCGCCAGGGCGACATCAACATCGTGCTCAACGCCGAGCCGTACTCCTTCGCCCACAACTTCTTCGAGGCCCACGGCCCCTCGCTGTGCGCCACCGCCCTGCGGGTGCGCGACGGCGCCCAGGCCCTGGAGCGCGCCCAGGCCTTCCGTGGCCAGCCGTTCCGCGGCCTGGTCGGCCCCAACGAGCGCGAGGTGCCCGCGGTGCGCGCCCCCGATGGCAGCCTGATCTACCTGGTGGAGCCGGGCGCGCCGGGGCAGACCATCTACGACAGCGACTTCCGCCTCGACGCCCAGGCCCGCGCCAGCGGCAACCTGCAGCGCATCGACCACATGGCCATGGCCCTGCCGGCCGACAGCCTGGACAGCTGGGTGCTGTTCTACAAGGCGCTGTTCGACTTCGAGGCCGACGACGAGGTGGTCCTGCCCGACCCCTACGGCCTGGTGAAAAGCCGCGCCATCCGCAGCCGCTGCGGCAGCCTGCGCCTGCCGCTGAACATCTCGGAGAACCGCAACACCGCCATTTCCCACGCGCTGTCCAGCTACCGCGGCTCGGGCGTGCACCACATCGCCTTCGCCTGCGAGGACATCTTTGCCGAGGTCACCCGCGCCAAGCAGGCCGGGGTGCCGCTGCTGGACATCCCGCTGAACTACTACGACGACCTGGCGGCGCGCTTCGACTTCGACGACGAGTTCCTCAGCGAACTGGCCTACTTCAACGTGCTCTACGACCGCGACGCCCAGGGCGGCGAGCTGTTCCACGTCTACACCGAGCCGTTCGAGGGGCGCTTCTTCTTCGAAATCCTCCAGCGCAGGAACGGCTATGCCGGCTACGGCGCGGCCAACGTCGCCGTGCGCCTGGCGGCCATGGCCCAGGCGCGCAGCGGCGCCGCGCGCAAGCCCAAGCTGTAGCGCCCGGGGGCGGCGCGGCAAGCCCCGCGCCGCTTCCCTTGGCGGGGTGGCGAGGCCCATAATCGGCGCTCTCCGTGAGGCTGCGAGCCAACCATGCCGAATGTCGTCGAACCCCTGGACCCCGCCGAAGTGCGTGGCAAGGGCCGCAAGAACAACCCCGAGAAAACCCGCGAGGGCATCCTCCAGGCGGCCATCGCCGAGTTCGTCCAGCAGGGCCTGTCCGGCGCCCGGGTGGACGCCATCGCCGAGCGCACGCACACCTCCAAGCGCATGATCTACTACTACTTCGGCAGCAAGGAGCAGCTCTACGTCGAAGTGCTGGAGAAGCTCTACGGCGACATCCGCCACACCGAGGACAAGCTGCACCTGGCGGAACTGGAGCCGCTGGAGGCGATCCGCCGCACCGTGGAGTTCGCCTTCGACCACCACGACCGCAACGTCGACTTCGTGCGCATCGTCTCCATCGAGAACATCCACCACGGCGAGTACGTGAAGAAGTCCACGGCGATCCGCTCGATGAGCAACAACATGCTGCTGTCGCTGGCCGAAATCCTCCGCCGCGGCGCCGAGCAGGGCCTGTTCCGCGAGGGCATCGACCCGCTGGACCTGCACCTGTTCATCAGCTCGTTCTGCTTCTACCGCGTGTCCAACCGCAACACCTTCGGCGAAATCTTCCAGATCGACCTGGCCGACGAGCAGGTCAAGCAACGCCACAAGCAGATGATCTGCGAGGCGGTGCTGCGCTACATCCAGCGCTGAGCCCGGCCAGCTCCAGGCCGGCGAGGTAGCCGAAGGTCATGCCCGGCCCCAGGGTGATGCCGCCGCTGGGGTAGTGGCCGGCCATCACGCTGGCCATGTCGTTGCCCACCGCGTACAGCCCCTCGATGGCCGCGCCGCTGCCGTCCAGCACCCGCGCGCGGGCGTCGGTGCGCAGGCCGGCGAAGGTGCCGAGGCTGCCGGGCAGCAGCTTCACCGCATAGAACGGACCTTTTTCCAGGGGCCGCAGTGACGGGTTGGGGCGCTGCCGGGCCTCGCCCTGGGCCTTGTTGTAGGCCGAGCGGCCGCGCTGGAAGTCCGGGTCCTCGCTCTGCGCCGCGTGTTCGTTGAAGCGCTTCACCGTCGCCTGCAACTGCTCGGCGTCGATGCCGCAGCGCGCCGCCAGTTTCGCCAGGCTGCGGGCCTTGACCAGGTAGCCGCGGCGTTCGTAGGGCAGGTTCGGGAAGGGCAAGGGCTTCACCCAGCCGATGCCGTAGCGCCGCCGCGCCCGGGCGTCGGCGATCAGCCAGGCCTCGTGGGGCTCGCCCGGCGGCGTGGCGGCGAACAGGGCGTTCATGAAGTCGTGGTAGCAGTCGGCTTCGTTGGCGAAGCGCCGGCCGTCGCGGCGCACACAGATGAAGCCGGGCTTGGCCCGCTCGATCAGGTGCGGGAAGTGGCCGACGCTGCCGTCGCGGCGCGGCACCAGCGATACCGGCACCCAGGCGCCGGCGTGGGCCAGGTCGTCGCGGACCTGCGCGCCTACCGACTCGCCCAGGCGCAGGCCGTCGCCGCTGTTCTGCGGCGGCGCGGCGGAATGGTGCTGCCAGCCGTCCGGGGCGTGGGGCATGAGTCGGGCGATGCGCTCGCGGTCGTGGGGGAAACCGCCGCAGGCCAGCACCACGCCGCGACGGGCGCGGAATTCCAGGGTGTCGCTACGCGCACCGGTCACCTTGCCGCCTTCGTGGAGCAGTTCGTGGATCGGCGTTTGCGTCAGCAACTGCACCTTCAGGTCCAGGGCGCTGCGCAGCAGCCGCGCCACCAGGGCGTTGCCGTTGACCAACTGCGTGCCGCGCCCGTAACACAGGCGCCCGTACCAGTGCCGGGCGATGCGCTTGAGCGCGTAGAGCGCGGCTTTCGGCGAGCGCGTGGCGTCGAGGAAGTTGGCCAGGTCGGCGCCGCCGGCGATGCCCATGCCGGCCAGGCTGACGATGTCCAGCGGCTCGCGCAGGTGGCGCAGCCAGGGGCCGAGTTCGCGGCCGTCGTAGGGCTGGGCGCACAGCGAGCGGCCGCCGGCGGCGGAGCCCTCGCCATCGCGCATGTCCGGCATGCGCGTGCCGCTGAAGAACTGCACGGCGCTGTGGCGCTGGAAGAACTCGACCATCTCCGGGCCGTGGCGGAGGAAGGCGGCCTGGCGCTCGTCCAGTTGCTCGGCATGGACCTGCGCCTTGAGGTAGCGTTCCGGCGCATCGTCCGGCTCGACGCGGCCCTCGGCGAGGGCCAGCGGGTTGCGCGGGATCCACAGCCAGCCGCCGGACCAGGCGCTGGTGCCGCCGAGCTGCGCGGCCTTTTCCGCGACGACCACGCGCAGGCCGTGGTGCGCGGCGCTGACCGCGGCGGCCAGGCCGGCGGCGCCGGAGCCGATCACCAGGACGTCGCAGTCGAGGGTTTGCAAGGTGGGCATGGGCTTTCTCTTGTCGTTATCGGGGCGCGCGGAAGGGCTCCGCGCGCCGGGGCCATCACTGCAGCGGGGAGAAGCCGGTGGGCTTCATCAGCCGCGATTCCAGCTTGAGCACGGCGCCCAGTTCCCGGTTCAGCTTGCCGAACTCGGCCCAGCGCGGGTCGGCGGCCATGCTGGCGCGGCGCTGCATGCGTTCGTCCAGGCTCTCGTAGGCCCACAGGTGCACCACCTGGCTGCATTCGCCGAACTCGGTGGTGAAGAAGCCCACCAGCCTGCCCAGGTGCTCGGTCTGCACCTCGTAGGCGTGGCTGCGGTACAGGGCCAGCCAGTCGGCGAGTTTCAGCGGGTCGATGCTGTAGGTGCGCAGTTCGTAGTACATCGTCAGTGCTCCAGGGTTGCTTGTTGCGAGGCCGGCGCGGCGAGGCGCGCGGCTATGTGGTTGGCCGCCAGCCAGGCGAAGGTCAGGCCGGGGCCGAGGGTGATGCCGGGGCCGGGGTAGGTGCCGTCCATCAGCGAGTTCATGTCGTTGCCGGCGGCGTAGAGGCCGGGGGTCGGCTGGCCGTCGCGGCCGAGCACGCGGGCCTGGCCGTCGGTGACCAGGCCGCGGGCCGAGCCGAGGTCGCCGGTGTGCAGGCGGACGGCGTAGTAGGGCGCCTTCTCCAGCGGCGCCAGGCAGGGGTTGGGGCGGTGGTCCGGGTCGCCCATGTAGCGGTTGTAGCTGTTGCCGCCCTTGGCGAAGTCCGCGTCGACGCCGTTGCGCGCGTTGGCGTTGAAGCGCGCCAGCGTCTGGCGCAAGCCCTCGGCGTCGATGCCGATGGCGCGGGCCAGGGCGTCCGGCGAATCGGCCTGGTACAGGTAGCCGGCTTCCACCAGCGCGCTGTTGTCGACCGGCTTCGGTCGCGCCAGGCCCAGGCCGTAGCGGTTCATGGCGCTGGCGTCGCAGATCAGCCAGCACTCGGTGTTGCCGCTGGCGAACATGCTCTGCACGAAGTGGTGGTAGGAGTTGGACTCGTTGACGAAGCGCCGGCCGCTGCGGTTCACCGCGATCACCCCGGGCTTGGCGCGGTCGGTGACCAGGTGCGGGAAGCGCTCGCGGCCGCCGTCTGCGTGGCGCAGCTCGGAGACCGGCGCCCAGAAGAAGTTCGCCGCCAGGCCCTCGCCGGCGGCGGCACCGACGGCCTCGCCCAGGCGCAGGGCGGCGCCGTCGTTGCATTCCGGCGACATGCTCAGGTGTTCGCTGTCGCTCGCCGGGCGGAAGCGCTCGGCCAGCTTGCCGGCGGCGAAGCCGCCCATGGCGCAGACCACGCCGCCGTGCACGCGGATGCGCTCGATGCGGCCTTCGTGCAGCACCTGCGCGCCTACCACGGCGCCGTTCTCGACCAGCAACTGCTGTGCCTCGCTGTTCAGCCACAGCTCCATGCCCTTGGCGAAGGCTGTGGTGGCCAGGCGCGCGATCAGGGCGTTGCCGGTGGTCAGGCGCGTGCCGCGGTGGTGGCTGAGGCGGTCGACGCCGTAGTGGGCCAGCAGCTTCAGGCAGTGCCACAACGACTTCGGCGAACGGCGGAAGCTGAGGAAATGCTGGATGTCCACGCGGTTCACCATCATGCCGCCGAACAGCAGCATGCCCGGCGGCGGCATGCGCAGGTCGCGGAAACGCTCGCCGAGGTGGCGGCCGTCGTACTCGACCATCTCCAGGGCGCGGCCGAATTCGGTGCCGCCTTCCTCGTCGGGGTAGTAGTCCGGCGAGTGCGGGCGCAGCGCGTAGCGCAGCTCGGTGTTGGCCTCCAGCCAGCGCAGGGCCTGGTGGCCGTTGCGGATGAAGCTGTCCACCAGCTCAGGCTTGTAGCCCGGGCCGATGGTGCGCTGCAGGTAGGTGCGCATGGCTTCTTCGGAATCCTGCGCACCGGCGGCGCGGGCCTGGTCGGTGCCGTAGATCCACACCGCGCCGCCGGAGATGGCCGAGGTGCCGCCGAAGCTCGCCGCCTTCTCCAGCATCAGCACGCGCAGGCCCTGGCAGGCGGCGCTGGCCGCGGCGGCGAAACCGGCGGCGCCGCTGCCCAGCACCAGCAGGTCGCACTCTCGGCTCCAGGCCGGGGCGTTGAGGCTGGTCATGGCTGGATCTCCAGCGGCGTGACGCCCATGAAGGCGCCCAGGTTGCCCAGCTGCGCGAAGGCCATTTCGGCGCCGGTCTGGATGCGGCAGCCAGCCTCGCGGGCGCGCTCCAGCAGCGGGGTGATCTCCGGCTTGGTGACCACGTCGGCCACCAGGGTGTGCGCCTGCAGGCCGTCGAGCAGCATACCCGGCAGCGGCAACTCGCCGGTGCCGCCCATGCCCACCGGCGAGGCGTTGACCAGCAGGTCGAGGCCGGCCAGGTCGTCGCAGCCCACGCCGATGCGCACCTGGGGGAAGAGGGCGCCCAGGCGTTCGACCAGGGCGGCGGCGCGCACCTGGTCGAGGTCGCGCAGGCGCAGCTCGCCGATGCCGGCCTCGCACAGCGCATAGGCGATGGCGCTGCCGACGCCGCCGGAGCCGACCACCAGCGCGCGCTTGCCGGCCGGCTGCAGGCCATGGCGCCGGGCGGCGTTGAGGAAGCCCGCGCCGTCGACGTTGTCGCCCAGCAGGCGGCCGTCGGCCTCGCGGCGGATCACGTTGACCGAACCCAGCGCCTCGGCGCGGGCGCTCAGGCCGTCCAGGCGCGGCGCCAGGGCCTGCTTGTAGGGCACGGTGACCACGCAGCCGCGCAGGTTGTGCCAGCCGCGCAGGGTGGCGACGAAGGCATCGAGGGCGTCGGCGCCCAGGTCGATGGCGATCATCGCCAGGTCGTGGCCGTTGTGGGCGAACCAGGTGTTGAAGTTCTCCGGCGACTTCACCTGTGCGATGGGTGTGCCGACGATGGCGACCAGTTCGGTGGAACCGCGAATCATGCTGACCTCCAGGGGTTCTTGGCGTTGTTCTGCTGGCCAGGGTGCGGCGGCGGGCTGTTGCGCTCAATGCGGTTGACGGCGCTTTAGTGCGGTATTCGCAGTCACAATGCGATAATCGCAACATTCGGTCGAATTACCCGGAGCCCATGCCTTGGAAACCCCCAGCATCCACCCCCGCGACCTGATCGCCGGCCTGCAGAAGGGCCTGGCGCTGATGCAGCTGTTCAGCGCCGAGCGTCCGCGCCTGAGCGTGCCCGAGGCGGCGCGGCTGTCCGGCCTCACCCCCAGCGCCGCGCGGCGCTTCCTGCTGACCCTGGTGCACGAAGGCTTCGCCGAGACCGACAGCCGCCACTACTGGCTGACGCCCAAGGCGCTGCGCATCGGCCAGGCCTACGTGGATTCGGCGCAGTTGCCGCGCATGCTGCGGCCCATCGTCGAGCAGGTGGCGCGGCAGACCCAGGAGCACGTCTCGGTGGGCACCCGCGACGGCGACGAGATCGTCCACGTGGTGCGCAGCCGCTACAGCCACATCGCCTCGCTGTCGATCCGCCCCGGCTCGCGGGTGCCCATGTACTGCACCGCCAGCGGCCGCCTGTGGCTGGCGGCGCTGGGCGAGGCGGAGCTGGCGGCCTATTTCGAACGCAACCCGCCACGGGCGCTGACGCCCTACACGCTGACGGACATGGACGCCTTGCACGCCGAGATCGCCAAGGTCGCCCAGCAGGGCTACTGCGTGGTGGACCAGGAATACGAGATCGGCATGCGCGTGATCGGCGTGCCATTGCTGGACCGCAGCGGGCGCATGCGCGCGAGCCTGGCCATCACCACCCACGCCTCGCGCCTGGGCCTGGACGAGATGCGCCTGCGCTACCTGCCGGCGCTGTACGAGGCCCAGGCGCTGCTGCGCCCGGTGGTGGACTGAGCGGGCGCTGATCGCCCGCGGGGCCTGGCGCAGACGCGTCGACGCGGCATAATCGGCGGCTCCGTGTGCCGACGAGTTGCGTGATGACCCTCGAATTCCTCCTGGTGGCGATCCCCGCCGTGCTGCTCACCGGCGTCTCCAAGGGCGGCTTCGGCGGCGCCCTGGGCGGTATCGCCGTGCCGCTGATGGCCCTGGCCATGCCGCCGACCCAGGCCGCCGCGCTGATGCTGCCGATCCTCTGCATGGCCGATTTCACCGGCCTGCGGCGCTTCTACGGCAAGTGGGACCTGCGCAACCTGAAGATCATGCTGCCCGGCGCGCTGCTCGGCGTGGCGGCGGGCGCGCTGAGCTTCGGCCTGCTCAGCGAGCGCTTCATCGCCCTGCTGATCGGCGGCATCGCCATCGCCTTCGTGCTGCTCAACACCCTGGTGGCCCGCGCCGCCGCCCAGCCGAAACCGGCGGCCGTGGGCAAGGGCGTGGTGCTCTCGGGCATCGCCGGCTTCACCAGCTTCGTTGCCCACGCCGGCGGCCCGCCGGTGATGATGTACCTGCTGCCGCAGCAACTGGAGAAGGTGCGCTACATCGCCACGGTGAACTGCTTCTTCCTGCTGACCAACGCCATCAAGCTGGTGCCCTACGCGCTGCTCGGCCAGTTCACCTGGAGCAACCTGGGGACCAGCCTGCTGCTGGCGCCCATCGTGGTGCTGGGGGTGTGGCTGGGCATCTGGTTGCAGGACAAGGTCAACCATGTGTGGTTCTACCGCATTGCGCGGCTGGGGTTGCTGGCGACCGGGGTGCAGTTGGTTTGGGAGAATTGGCGGGGATAGGGCGCAGGGCTTTTCGTAGGAGCGAGCTTGCTCGCGAACAATGGCGTCAGGTTTGACTCCGGAGCTGGGGTGGAGTCCGCAACCCTCTCCCCAGCCCTCGGCTGCGCGCCCCGCCCTGAAGGGAGAGGGGGCTTGTCCGTGCCACGGCGCAGTTTGGTGTCAGTTGGTGGCGCCGCCGTTTCCGGCTAACTCCAGAACACCCAACTCTGCCCAACGGTCCCCTCTCCCTTCAGGGAGAGGGTTAGGGAGAGGGCGCTCTTCAACGCAAACACCACAGGCCCAAGGAGCGTAGGGCGAATAACGCTCCGCGTTATCCGCCGCCTGACCGTGGTCGAGCGCCCGCTGGTTGTAGAACAGGGCTCCGCTTTGGTGGCCGATGAGACGTCCAGCAGAACCTCGCAGCCGGGCAGGGGACCGGTGTATCGGCGTATAACCGCGAACGGTTATACGCCCTACGCTCAATCCAGGCTGCGGAAGTGGGCTTGCATCCGCTGCGCATCGGCCGGCCGGCCGCTGAACAGTTCGAAGGCCTTCACCGCCTGGAACACCGCCATGGTGCCGCCGTCCAGCGTGCGGCAGCCGAGGCTGCGGGCGTGGCGCAGCAGCTCGGTTTCCAGCGGGAAGTAGATGATCTCCGCCACCCACAACTCGGCGCGCAGCAGGTCCACCGGCAGCGGCGTGCCGGGCAGCTTGGCCATGCCCACCGGGGTGGTGTTGACCAGGCCGTCGGCTACCGCCATGGCGGCCGGCAGGTCGGTGCAGAGCAGCGCCCGGCCATGGCCGAAATGCTGGTTGAGGTTGTTCACCAGGGCCTCGGCGCGGGCCGCGTCCACTTCGTAGACGCTCAGTTGCTCCACGCCTTCGCTGAGCAGCGCGTGGGCCACCGCGGCTCCCGCGCCGCCGGCGCCCAGCTGCACCACGCGGTTGCGCTTCACGTCGGCCAGGCCACGGCGGAAGCCTTCGGCGAAGCCCAGGCAATCGGTGTTGTGGCCGACGCGCTTGCCGTCCTTCAGCACCACGGTATTCACCGCGCCGATGCCGCGCGCTTCCTCGGAGAGTTCGTCCAGCAGCGGGATAATCGCCTGCTTGCACGGGAAGGTGATGTTCAGCCCGGTGAAGCCCAGGCGCTGGGCGCCGTCGAGCAGTTCGGGCAGGGCGTCGAGGTTCAGCTTCAGCTGGTCCAGGTCGATCAGCCGGTACAGGTAGCGCAGGCCCTGGGCGTCGCCTTCGTGCTCGTGCAGGGCGGGGGTGCGCGAGGCCTGGATGCCGGCGCCGATCAGGCCGGCGAGGATGGAAGTCTTCTGGCTCATGGCATCAGCCCCGCAGCAGGTGGGCGAAGTGGTCGAGGGCCAGGCGGTAGCCGTAGCTGCCGAAGCCGGCCAGCACGCCCACGGCGATGCCCGAGACGAAGGAGTGGTGACGGAATTCCTCGCGCTTGTGCACGTTGGACAGATGCACCTCGATCACCGGCAGCTCCACCGCCGCCAGGGCGTCGCGGATGGCCACCGAGGTGTGCGTCCAGGCCGCCGGGTTGATCACGATGCCGGCGCAACGGCCGCGCGCTTCGTGGATCCAGTCGATCAGCTGGCCCTCGTGGTTGGTCTGCTTGAACGCCACCTGCAGGCCCAGCTCGTCGGCGCGCGTTTGGCACAGCGCTTCGATGTCGGCCAGCGTCTCGTGGCCATAGGTGGCCGGTTCGCGGGTGCCGAGCAGGTTCAGGTTGGGGCCGTTGAGGATCAGGATCGGGAGGGGCATGCGGGTGTCTCTTGTAGGTCTTGTCGCCGCTGGAGTGCGGTCATCAGAAAATGTACTAAATGGTTACTTTCGTCAATTGGCTCGCCGGGCTCTGGGTGAAAGCACTGCAAGCCAGGCGCGGCAAGGCCCGGCGCGGTTTCTGGCCGGGCCGGGCGGAAGGAGGGATACGCGGAAGTGTGCGATCAGCGGACGGTCAGTCCCACTTCGGGGCGAATTCCGGGCTGACCAGGCGGACGTTCTTCGGCAGGGCGGCGATCTGCGCGCGGTCCTCGTCGTCCAGGCGCAGGTCGAGGGCGGCGAGGTTGGAGCGCTGGTTGGCCAGGCTGGCGGCCTTGGGGATGGCGGCCACGCCGTCCTGCTCCAGCAGCCAGGCCAGGGCCACCTGGCTGGGCAGCACGCCGTGGCGCTGGGCGATGGCCTGGATCGCCGGCTCCTCCAGCATGCGCCCGCGGCCCAGCGGGGTGTAGGCGGTGAGGGCCATGTCGTGGGCGCGGGCGTAGTCCAGCAGCGCTGACTGGTCGAGCATCAGGTGGTATTCGACCTGGATGGCCGCCAGGGGCGCGCCCAGGGTTTCCACGGTCTCGCGCAGCAGCGCCAGGGGGAAGTTGGCCACGCCGATGGCGCGCGCCTTGCCGCTGTCGCGGGCGGCCACCAGGGCCTCGACGCTGCGCTTGAGGTCGTCGCCGACCAGGCTGCCGTTCTGGCCCGGCCAGTGGATCATGAACAGGTCCAGGTAGTCGCTGCGCAGCGCGCGCAGGCTGTCGTCCAGGGACTGGGCGAGGTCGGCCGGGGCCAGGCGGTCCCACCAGACCTTGCTGGTGACGTGGACGTCCTCGCGGGGCACCGGGCCGTCGGCCAGCGCCTGGCCCACGGCGTCTTCGTTGTGGTAGCCGGCGGCGGTGTCGATGTGCCGGTAGCCCAGCTCCAGGGCCTGGCGCACGGCGGCGCTGCACTCGGCGCCGGTCAGCGGCCAGGTGCCCAGGCCGAGCTTGGGCATGTTCAGGCCGTGGCGGTTGCGGATGCGTGCTTGCATGGGGTGGCTCCTGCTTGGGGTTCGTAGTCGTGGGCGCCGGCGGCGTGGCGGCCGGCGACGTAGCCGAAGGTCAGCGCCGGGCCGAGGTTGATGCCGCCGGAGGGATAGTGGCCGCCGAACACGCTGGCCATGTCGGTGCCGGCGGCGTACAGGCCGGGGATCGGCTGGCCGCCGGCACCGAGCACGCGGGCCTGGCCGTCGGTCTTCAGCCCGGCGAAGGTGCCGAAGCAGCCCGGCTGTACTTTGACCGCATAGAACGGGCCCTGCTCGATGGGCGCGACGCAGGGGTTGGGGCCGGGGTTGGCCGCATCGCCCTGCTTGCGGTTGAAGGCGGTGCTGCCGCGGCCGAAGGCCGGGTCCTCGCCGTTGCGGGCGTGGCGGTTGAAGTCGGCGACGGTCCGCGCCAGGCCCTGCGGGTCGATGCCGCAGAGCTGCGCCAGTTGCTCGATGCTGGCGCCGCGCTTGAGGTAGCCGCTGCGCAAGTGCGCGCCGATGGGCAGCGGCGCCGGGCGCACGTAGCCCAGGCCGTAGCGGCGCAGGAAGCGGTGGTCGCAGACCAGCCAGGAGCAGGGCTCCTGGTCCTCGGGCAGGGCGGCGAGCATCGCGCTGACGTAGTCGTAGTAGCCGTGGGCCTCGTTGACGAAGCGCTTGCCGTTGGCCAGCACGCCGATGATGCCGGGCTTGCCGCGCTCGATGATGTGCGGGAAGTGGCCGACGCTGCCGTCGCGGTGCGCCACCTTCGACACCGGGGCCCAGGCCACGGGTGAGCGCAGGTTCGTTTCGACGCTGCCGCCGGCGGCTTCGCCCAGGCGCAGGCCGTCGCCGGAGCAGGAGGTCGGCGGCAGGGCAAGGTTGGCGTGGCCGCTGGCGTCGCGGGGGAACAGCTGGCGGCGGCGCTCCGGGTCGTTGGGGAAGCCGCCGGCGGCGAGGACCACGGCCTTGGCGCAGATTTCCAGTTCGCCGCGCGGCGTCTTCACCACCGCACCGCGCACGGCGCCATCCTCCAGCAGCAGGCGCTGCGCCGGGCAGGACTCCATCAGGCGTACGCCCAGGTCTTGTGCCGACTTGGCCAGCCGTGCCACCAGCGCTACGCCGTTGACCAGGTGCATGGCACGGCCGTAGCGAGCGAGGTGGTAGAAGTGGGCGAGTACGCGCTTGGCCACGTGGACGAATGCGCGCGGTGAGCGGGTCATGTTGAGGAAGGCGGCCAGGTCGGCGCCGGCCATGATCGGCATGCCGAGAAAGGAGGTCTCGCGCATGGTCCTGCGCAGACGCGGCAGCAGGTCGCCGACCTCGCGGGCATCGTAGGGTGCGGCTATCACCTGGTGGCCGCCGCTGGCGGCGCCGGGGGTGTCGCCATGCATGTCGGGGATGCCGTTGCCATCGGCGAACTGCAGGCGGGTGTGCTGCTCGAAGAAGGCCACCATGTGCGGCGCGGCTTCGAGAAAGGCGTCCACCCGCGCGGCGTCGTAGTAGTCGCCCAGCTCGTTGCGCAGGTAGGTGCGCGGCTGCTCGATGTCTTCCTCGATGCCGGCACGCCGCGCCAGCGGGTTGCGCGGCACCCAGGCCCAGCCGCCGGACCAGGCGGTGGCGCCGCCGAACACCGCGTCTTTCTCCACCAGGATGACCTTCTGGCCGTGCCAGGCGGCAGTGACGGCGGCGGCCAGGCCGGCGGCGCCGGAGCCGATCACCAGCAAGTCGCAGTCGGTGGGCGGCAGGTTCGGGGCAGGGGACATGGGCAGGGGACTCCGCGGGAATTGTTTTTGGAACTTGGTTCCATAATCTTGTTTGGGGCGGAGAGAAGGCAAGCTATCGGGCGCAACTACTGGTCGATAATCGGCCGGAGGGTGGACGTAGGATGGGTTGAGCGAAGCGATACCCATCATTCATCGGGGCGCTGGGCTGATCATTTCCATGCAAGGCTTGGTGGTGGGCTGGGCCTCGCCCCTCTCCCTAACCCTCTCCCTGAAGGGAGAGGGGACCGTTGGGCAGGGTTGGGTGTTCTGGAGTTAGCCGGAAACGGCGGCGTCACCAACTGACACCAAACTGCGCCGTGGCACGGACAAGCCCCCTCTCCCTTCAGGGCGGGGCGCGCAGCCGAGGGCTGGGGAGAGGGTTACGGACGCCAACCCAGCTCCAGAGTCAAACCTGACGCCATTGTTCGCGAGCAAGCTCGCTCCTACAGATATTTCCGGTCCTCCCTGAAAATTGGGAAAGCTCACGCACAAGCCTGCGATACTTCGCCTTGTTGCGCCTGAGTGGGGCTCGCTAGGGTTCGTCCGTCACGGCGATTGCCGTGACCGGGTGTGGAAACCCGGACCAACTATGCAGGCGCGGTAGCGCCATAGCTGTTCAGCTGGCGCTTTTTTGTGCCCGCTGTACGTCGTTCTATGGCGGGCCGTGCAAGGCGGGCTTCGGCCCGGCCGGGTCCTGCATAGCCGGTATTTCCACCCTTGCACGGCCTGCCACCCCAACTGTGGAAAGTTTGGGTGGTGGCTTCCGAACCTATCTATGCAGGAGTGATGGATATGCACCGCCCAGCTTTTACCCGCGCGCACCACCCGACTGAAAAACTCTTCACCACCCACATCCCCGCCGCTGACGGCCAGCCGGCGCTGGAGCTGTTCTGGCTGCAGGACTGCCAGGCCGCCATCGATGCCGGGCAGCGACGCGCCGAGCGCTGGTTGATGGAAAAGGAGCCGGCCAGCCTCTGGGCGGTCCTGCTGGTTGGCCGCGAAGGGCAGGTTCCGGAGGGGCAACGCACGGCGTACGAGGTAGCTTTCCTGGCGCGCTTGCAGCAGCGTTTGTTGGCGCAGGAGGCGGGCAGCTAGCGGCGTGGGTGTGGATGGGTTTCGCAGGCTCAACCCATCCTACGGGTGCCAGGTGTGCGCGACGTAGGATGGGTTGAGCGCAGCGATACCCATCGGCGGGTATCGCAGGGGGCTCAGATATGCAGCGCGTGCCCCAGGGCGCGCAGGGCGGTTTCCTGTACTGCTTCGCCGAGTGTCGGGTGGGCGTGGATGGTGCCGGCTATGTCTTCCAGGCGTGCGCCCATCTCGATGGACTGGACGAAGGCCGTGGAGAGTTCCGATACCGCCTTGCCCACCGCCTGCCAGCCGAGGATGAGGTGGTTGTCCGCACGGGCCACCACGCGGACGAAGCCGTCGTGGGCCTCCAGGGTCATGGCGCGGCCGTTGGCGGCGAAGGGGAAGTTCGCCGTCAGCACTTCGTGGCCGCTGGCGCGGGCCTGGTCCGGGGTGAGGCCGACCACCACCACTTCCGGGTCGGTGAAGCACACCGCCGGGATCGCTGCGGGGGTGAAGGCGCGGCGCTTGCCGGCGATCAGTTCGGCGACCATCTCGCCCTGGGCCATGGCGCGGTGCGCCAGCATGGGTTCGCCGGCGATGTCGCCAATGGCCCAGACGTTGCGCATCGAAGTGCGGCACTGCTCGTCGATCTTCACAGCGCGGCCGTCCATGTCCAGGTGCAGGTTCTCCAGGTTCCAGCCTTCGGTGTTGGGCCGGCGGCCGACGGCGACCAGCACCTGGTCGGTCTCGATCACCCGTTGCTGGCCCTGGCCGTCGCGCAGGCGCAGGCCCTTGCCGTCGGGTTCCAGGCCCACCACGCTGTGGCCCAGGTAGAGCTCTACGCCGAGCTTGCGCAGGGCGGCCGCCACCGGCTTGGTCAGTTCTTCGTCGTAGCTCGGCAGGATGCGCGGCTGGGCTTCCACCACCGTCACTTCCACGCCCAGCTTGCGGTAGGCGGTGCCCAGTTCCAGGCCGATGTAGCCGCCGCCGATCACCGCCAGGCGCTTGGGCAGGGCCTTGGGCGCCAGGGCCTCGGTGGAGGAGATGACCTTGCCGCCGAGCGGCAGGAAGGGCAGCTCCACCGAGCGCGAACCGGCCGCCAGCAGCAGGTGCTCGGTGTGGATGCGCTGGGTGCCGCCGTCGGCCAGGGCGACTTCGACGGTCTTGCCGTCGACGACCTGCGCCCAGCCGTGCACCACGCCCACGCCGTGCTTTTTCAGCAGGGCGGCGACGCCGGTGGTCAGGCGGTCGACGATGCCGTCCTTCCATTCCACGGTGCGCTGGATGTCGATGCTCGGCGCCTGCACGCTGATGCCCAGCGCCGATTTACCTGCGAACTCGCGGGCCTTGAGGTATTCCTCGGCGGCGTGGATCAGCGCCTTGGAGGGGATGCAGCCGATGTTCAGGCAGGTGCCGCCCAGGGCCGCGCCTTCCACCAGCAGGGTGCGGATGCCCAGCTGCCCGGCGCGGATGGCGGCGACGTAGCCGCCGGGGCCGCCGCCGATGATCAGCAGGGTGGTTTCCAGTGTCTGGTTCTGCTTCACGGCGGTCACTCCAGGAACAGGGTGGCGGGGTGTTCGAGCAGGGCGCGCACGGCCTGGATGAAGGCCGCCGCGTCCATGCCGTCGACCACCCGGTGATCGAAGGACGAGGACAGGTTCATCATCTTGCGCACCACGATCTGGCCGTTGAGCACCATGGGCCGCTCGACCATGCGGTTGACGCCGACGATGGCCACTTCCGGGTGGTTGATCACCGGCGTGCTGACGATGCCGCCCAGTGCACCCAGGCTGCTGAGGGTGATGGTCGAGCCGGAGAGTTCCTCGCGGCTGGCCTTGCCGTGGCGCGCGGCCTCGGCCAGGCGCGCCACTTCCGCGGCGTTGCCCCACAGGTCGCGGGATTCGGCGTTGCGCAGCACCGGCACCATCAGGCCGCTGTCGCTCTGGGTGGCCACGCCCAGGTGCACCGCGCCGTAGCGGGTGATGACTTCGGCTTCGTCGTCATAGCGGGCGTTGAGCTGCGGGAACTCGCGCAGGGCCACCACCATCGCGCGGGCGATGAAGGGCAGCAGGGTGAGCTTGCCGCGGCTGGCGCCGTACTTGGCGTTGAGGTGCTGGCGCAGGTCCTCCAGGTCGGTGACGTCGATTTCCTCGACGTAGCTGAAGTGCGGGATGCGCCGCTTGGCCTCGGCCATCTTCTGGGCGATCTTGCGGCGCAGGCCGATGACCTGGATCTGCTGCTCGTCGTGGCGCGCGGCGTAGCCGGAGGCGACCACCGCGCCGCCGTGGGCCAGGTACTGGTCGAGGTCGTCGTGGAGGATGCGCCCGGCGGGGCCGGAGCCCTGCACGAATTGCAGTTCCACGCCCAGGTCGCGGGCGCGCTGGCGCACCGCCGGGGAGGCCAGCGGCTTCTCGCCGGGGGCGCGGCGCGGGGCCGGCGCGGCGGCTGCCGGGCGCGGCGCGGGGGCCGGTTTCGCTTCGGCGCGCGGGGCTTCCCTGAGCGGCTGGGCTTTCGCTTCGGCTTCCGCGGCGGGCGCGCTTTCATGGGCTTTGGCCGCGGCTTCGCGGTGGTTGCCGGCGCCTTCCACTTCCAGGCGCACCAGTTCGCCGCCCACGGCCATCACCTGGCCGGGCTCGCCGCCCAGGGCGAGAATCCTGCCGGAGACCGGCGAGGGGATTTCCACGGTGGCCTTGTCGGTCATCACTTCGGCCAGCACCTGGTCCTCATGGACCTCGTCGCCGACCTTGATGTGCCATTCCACCAGTTCCACTTCGGCGATGCCTTCCCCGATGTCCGGCATCTTGATCACGTGAATGCCCATTCAGACCTCCATGGCACGCTTGAAGGCGGCGCCGACGCGGGCCGGGCCGGGGAAGTAGTCCCATTCCTGGGCGTGCGGGTAGGGGGTGTCCCAGCCGGTCACGCGGGCGATGGGGGCTTCCAGGTGGTGGAAGCAGTTTTCCTGCACCAGCGACATCAGTTCGGCGCCGTAGCCGCAGGTGCGGGTGGCCTCGTGGACGATGACGCAGCGGCCGGTCTTCTTCACCGATTCGACTATGGTGTCCAGGTCCAGCGGCCAGAGGCTGCGCAGGTCGATGATCTCGGCGTCGATGCCGGTTTCCTCGGCGGCGGTCTGCGCCACGTAGACGGTGGTGCCGTAGGTGAGCACGGTCAGCTCGCTGCCCGGGCGGGCGATGGCCGCCTTGTCCAGCGGCACCCGGTAGTAGCCTTCGGGCACCTGGCTCTGCGGGTGCTTGGACCAGGGCGTCACCGGGCGATCGTGGTGGCCGTCGAAGGGGCCGTTGTACAGGCGCTTGGGCTCGAGGAAGATCACCGGGTCGTCGTTCTCGATGCAGGCGATCAGCAGGCCCTTGGCGTCGTAGGGGTTGGACGGCATCACCGTGCGCAGGCCGCAGACCTGGGTGAACATCGCCTCCGGGCTCTGGCTGTGCGTCTGTCCGCCGTAGATGCCGCCGCCGCAGGGCATGCGCACCACCATGGGCACGACGAAGTCGCCCACCGAGCGGTAGCGGATGCGCGCCGCCTCGGACACCAACTGGTCGGTGGCCGGGTAGACGTAGTCGGCGAACTGGATTTCCACCACCGGGCGCAGGCCGTAGGCGCACATGCCCACCGCGGCGCCGACGATGCCGCTCTCGGAGATGGGCGCGTCGAACACCCGCGAGGTGCCGTACTTCTTCTGCAGGCCTTCGGTGCAGCGGAACACGCCGCCGAAGTAGCCCACGTCCTGGCCGAACACCACCACGTCGTCGTCGCGTTCGAGCATCACGTCCATCGCCGAGCGCAGCGCCTGGATCATGCTCATGCTGGTGAGCGCCTGGGCGTTCTCGTGTTGCGGATTCATGGCGTTCATACCCCGAGCTCCTGGCGCTGCCGGCGCAGGTGTTCCGGCAGGTCCTTGTAGACGTCGTCGAACAGGCTGGCGGCGCTGAAGACGTGGCCGTCCACCAGCGAGCCGTGGCGTTCGGCCTCTTTCTGCGCGGCCATCACTTCGGCTTCCAGTTCCTTGTGCAGCGCCTCGTGCTGTTCCTCGCTCCAGATGCCCAGGGCCAGCAGGTGCTGCTTCAGGCGGGCGATGGGGTCGCCGAGGGGGAAGCTGGTCCAGTCGTCGGCCGGGCGGTACTTGGACGGATCGTCCGAGGTGGAGTGCGGGCCGGCGCGGTAGGTGACCCACTCGATAAGGCTCGGCCCATGGCCACGGCGGGCGCGCTCGGCGGCCCACTGCGAGGCGGCGTACACGGCGAGGAAGTCGTTGCCGTCCACCCGCAGCGAGGCGATGCCGCAACCTACGCCGCGGTTGGCGAAGGTGGTGCCTTCACCGCCGGCGATGGCCTGGAAGGTGGAGATCGCCCACTGGTTATTGACCACGTTGAGGATCACCGGGGCGCGGTAGACGTGGGCGAAGGTCAGGGCGGTGTGGAAGTCCGACTCGGCGGTGGCGCCGTCGCCGATCCAGGCCGAGGCGATCTTGGTATCGCCCTTGATCGCCGAGGCCATGCCCCAGCCAACCGCCTGGATGAACTGGGTGGCGAGGTTGCCGGAGATGGAGAAGAAGCCCTTCTCGCGGCTGGAGTACATGATCGGCAGCTGGCGGCCCTTGAGCGGGTCCTGCTCGTTGGAGAGCAACTGGCAGATCATGTCCTTGAGCGGGTAGTCGCGGGTGATCAGGATGCCCTGCTGGCGATAGGTGGGGAAGCACATGTCGCCGTCGCGCAGGGCCATGGTGTGGGCGGTGGCGATGGCTTCCTCGCCCAGGCACTGCATGTAGAAGGACATTTTCTTCTGACGCTGCGCGGTGAGCATGCGGGCGTCGAATATGCGCGTCTTGAGCATCAGGCGCAGGCCGCGCAGCAGCTGTTCGTGGCTGAGCTGCGGGTCCCAGGGGCCGAGGGCGTTGCCCTGGTCGTCGAGCACGCGCACGAGGCTGTAGGCGAGGTCGGCGGTCTGCGCCGGCTCGACGTCGACGTCGGGCTTGCGCACTTCCCCGGCGGGGGACAGGTGCAGGTAGGAGAAGTCGGTCTTGCAGCCCGGGCGCCCGGTGGGTTCGGGGACGTGCAGGCGGAGGGGAGCGTAGTCGGTCATGGTGGGTCTCCAGTTGTGATCGGGGGTGGGGATCAGCAGACGGAAGACGCCGGACCGGGCGGGTGCGACTGGCCTGGTTGGGCGACGGTGCGGGTGCCGCGCGCGGTAGCGCGGCGGGTGCTGACATCACTCATGGTGAGGTCCTCGTTCGTTGTTCTTGTGATTTCAGTATAGGTGTGACCGGCTGGTTTTTTGCTCCAATTTGACTAGCTTTGGACAGAAGATTTAGTGTCTTTGAACTACAAAAACCCTCTTCCGTAGAAGTGAGCGCCATGGCCGACATCGACCGCACCGACCTCAAGATCCTCCGCGCCCTGGCCGACGACGGCCGCCTGAGCTGGCGCGACCTGGCGCAGAAGATCGGCCTGTCGCTGACGCCGACGCTGCGCCGGGTGCGGCGCCTGGAGGAAGAGCGGTACATCCAGGGCTATTTCGCCCAGCTCGACGAGGAGCGCCTGTCCGGGGCCATGAGCGTGTTCGTTTCGGTCACCCTGGAAAAACAGACCGGCGACTACCTGGCGCGGTTCGAGGAAAGCATCGTCCAGGCGCCGCAGGTGATGAGCTGCTTCCAGATGACCGGCGACGCGGACTACATGCTGCGCGTGGTGGTCAAGGACCTGGCGGCCTACCAGGCCTTCCTCACCACCACCCTGACGCAGATTCCCGGGGTGGCCGGGATCAAGTCGGCGTTCGCCTTGAAGTCGGTGCTCAAGCGCTCGGCGCCGCCGATTTGAGGATGTAGGAGCGAGCTTGCTCGCGAATGCCCGCGGCGGAGTCTGTTCGCGAGCAAGCTCGCTCCCACGAAAAGCCGTGCTTGCCTGTAGGAGCGGATTTATCCGCGATTGCGCCGGCAGGGCCGGCGCATATGCCATCGCGGACGGAGTCCGCTCCTACGCGTCATGCCCGTCTTCGAGACAGCCTGTGCGGTCGTGGTGATGGGTATCGCTTCGCTCAACCCATCCTACGGGAAAGCGCCGTGCTTCCCGGCAACCTGTAGGAGCGGGCCCTGCCCGCGATTCGCGCGCAGGGCGCGCTCCTACATGCTCCTCACTGCTCGTCGAGGGCGAAGGCGGTGAGGCTGTAGGTGGGGATGCCGGCGTCGGCCAGTTTGGCCGAGCCGCCGAGTTCCGGCAGGTCGATGATGGCGGCGGCCTCCAGGACCCTGGCGCCCATGCGCCGGACCAGTTGCGCGGCGGCCAGCAGGGTGCCGCCGGTGGCGATCAGGTCGTCGAAGATCAGCACGCTGTCGCCTTCGCACAGGCTGTCGGCGTGCACTTCCAGCAGGGCTTCGCCGTATTCGGTCTGGTAGGCCTGGGCCAGCACGTCGGCGGGCAGCTTACCCTGCTTGCGGAACAGCACCAGCGGCTTGTTCAGTTCGTAGGCGATGATCGAGCCGATCAGGAAGCCGCGCGCGTCCATGGCGCCGATGTGGCTGAAATCCGCCTCGACGTAGCGCTGGATGAAGCTGTCGGCGACGAAGCGCAGCGCGCGCGGCGACTGGAACAGCGGGGTGATGTCACGGAACACCACGCCGGCCTTGGGGAAGTCGGGGACCGCGCGGATCACGGATTTCAGGTCGAGCTGGTTGAGGATCATGCTGGCAAGGTACCTGGTGACTGCTTTGCGAAGCCCCAAAGTATAACGGGCCCGCCACAAGGCGAGCCCGTTTTGCGCGATGACCGGAAGGTCGCGCCTTCAGCTTTCCATCTGGCCGCCGGCCAGGGCGCACAGCTCGATGGAGTCGAGGATGCGCACTTCCTTGCCTTCGGCGGCGATCAGGCCGTTCTGCTGGAAGCGGGTGAACACCCGCGACACGGTTTCCACCGCCAGGCCCAGGTAGTTGCCGATCTCGTTGCGCGACATCGCCAGGCGGAACTGCTGGGCGGAGAAGCCGCGGGCGCGGAAGCGCGCCGAGAGGTTGACCAGGAAGGTGGCGATGCGCTCGTCGGCGGTCTTCTTCGACAGCAGCATCATCATCTGCTGGTCGTCGCGGATCTCGCGGCTCATCACCCGCATCAGCTGGCGGCGCAGCTGCGGCAACTGCTCGGACAGCTCGTCCAGGCGCTCGAAGGGAATCTCGCAGACCGAGGTGGTCTCCAGGGCCTGGGCCGACACCGGGTAGGCCTCGGTGTCCATGCCGGACAGGCCAACCAGCTCGCTGGGCAGGTGGAAGCCGGTGATCTGCTCTTCACCGCCGTCGGTGATGCTGAAGGTCTTCAGCGCGCCGGAACGCACCGCGAACACGGAACCGAAGGCGTCGCCCTGGCGGAACAGGAACTCGCCCTTCTTCAGTGGCCGGCCGCGCTTGACGATTTCGTCGAGGGCGTCCATGTCGTCGTTGTTCAGCGACAGGGGCAGGCACAGCGGCGCCAGGCTGCAATCCTTGCAATGCGCTTGCGGCAGGGCGCGCACCTTGATGGTTTCGGCCATGGTTGATCCTTGGGTGGAAAGGCACAAGAAACGCAAGGGTAACGCACCCAAGGGTTCGGCTGCCAGCTTGCCGGATGGATTTCAGAACATTCCGGCGTTTATTCCGAAACCTTATGTAAAAAAGTCCAGATTCGCACTTAATCTCTAAGCATATTCCTTCAGATAACCCGCGAGAACCGCTGCAGGTTCTGGTGCGGCAGGTAATGGTCGAAGAGCATGCACAGGCTGCGCACCAGCAGCCGGCCGGCGGCGGTGACGTCGATGCCGCGCGGGCTCAGCTCGATCAGGCCGTCCTTGGCGAAGCGCTCCAGCTCGTCCCAGATGTCGGCGAAGTAGCCGTGGAATTCGATGTTGAAGCGTTCCTCGATGCTTTCGAAGTCCAGCTGGAAGTGGCAGATCAGTTGCTGGATCACCGCGCGGCGCACGCGGTCGTCGGCATTGCAGTAGAGGCCGCGGCGGGTGGCCAGCTGGCCGTTGTCCAGGCTGTTCTGGTAGTCGTTGATGTCGGCGCTGTTCTGGCAGTAGAGGTCGCCGATCTGGCTGATCGCCGAGACGCCCAGGCCCACCAGGTCGCAATGGCCGTGGGTGGTGTAGCCCTGGAAGTTGCGTTGCAGGGTGCCGTCTTCCTGGGCGCTGGCCAGTTCGTCGTCGGGCAGGGCGAAGTGGTCCATGCCGATGTAGCGGTAGCCGGCGGCGCTCAGTTGCTCGATGGTGCGCTGGAGCATTTCCAGTTTCTGCGCGGGGGAGGGCAGGTCCTGGACGTTGATGCGCCGCTGCGGCATGAAGCGCTCGGGCAGGTGCGCGTAGTTGAACACCGAGAGGCGGTTGGGCTGCAGGCCGATGACCTGCTCGACGGTGCGGGCGAAGCTGTCGGGGTTCTGCTTGGGTAGGCCGTAGATCAGGTCGATGTTGATCGAGCGGTACTGCAGGGTGCGCGCCGCGTCCATGATGGCGCGGGTCTCGTCGAAGCTCTGCAGGCGGTTCACCGCCTGCTGCACTTCCAGGTCGAAGTCCTGCACGCCGACGCTGACGCGGTTGAAGCCCAGCTCGCGGAGCAGGCCCATGGTCGACCAGTCGGCCTCGCGCGGGTCGATCTCGATGCCGTAGTCGCCGGAGTCGTCCTCCATCAGGTTCAGGTTGGCGCGCAGCTGGCCCATGAGTTCGCGCAGCTGGCCGGGGCTGAGGAAGGTGGGGGTGCCGCCACCGAAGTGCAGCTGTTCCACGCACTGGTCCTTGCCCAGGTGGCGGCTGACGATCTCGATTTCGTGGATCAGCCGGGCGAGGTAGGGCGCGCTGCGCCCGCGGTCCTTGGTGATGACCTTGTTGCAGGCGCAGTAGTAGCAGATGTTGGCGCAGAACGGGATGTGCACGTAGAGCGACAGTGGCCGGTCGGCCTTCTGGCTGTTGCGCAGGGCATGCAGCATGTCGAAGGGGCCCACGCCTTCGTGGAACTGCACGGCGGTGGGATAGGAGGTATAGCGCGGGCCGGACAGATCGTAGCGACGGATCAGATCTGTGTCCCAGCGGATATTGTCGAGCATGCCGCAGTCCCCGAATCAGGCGAGCTTTTCGGCGCAGTCTAGGGAGACTGTGGGAAAAGCCTCTTGACCTGCATCAAGCGGTCGCAGGGGGTACCTCGTTGGAGGGGGGCTTGCTGGTGGGCGGTGGTGCCGGGGTTGGCTCTGGAGTTGGGGTGGAGTCCGTGACCCTCTCCCCAGCCCTCGGCTGCGCGCCCCGCCCTGAAGGGAGAGGGGGCCTGTCCGTGCCGAGAAAGGTGATGGTTTCCGCCGGCAGCCACTGCACTAGCCGGCTAACGCCATAACATCAAACCCTGCCCAACGGTCCCCTCTCCCTTCAGGGAGAGGGTTAGGGAGAGGGCGCTCTTCAGGCCAGGCACCAAAGGTGAAGCCTGTTCGCGAGCAAGCTCGCTCCTACGAAAAGCGCGGGGGATCAGTGCATCGCGTGGCCCATCAGCCACGCCTGGTGCGGGCCGGGCAGGGTCCACAGGCCGAAGAGGATCACCAGCAGGCCGCCGGCCATGCGCACGCTGCGCTTGCGCAGCAGCGCCGTGATGCGTTCGGCGGCCAGCCCGGTGGCCAGCAGCACCGGCCAGGTGCCCAGGCCGAAGGCGAGCATCAGCAGCGCGCTTTCCAGCGCCGAGCCCTGGCTGCTGGTCCACAGCAGGGTGCTGTAGACCAGGCCGCAGGGCAGCCAGCCCCAGAGCGCGCCGAGCAGCAGCGCGCGCGGCACGCTGGCCACCGGCAGCAGGCGGCTGGCGAAGGGCTGGATGTATTTCCACAGGCCGCGGCCGAGGGCCTCGATGCGCGTCAGGCCGCTCCACCAGCCGGCCAGGTACAGGCCCATGGCGATCAGCAGCAGGCCGGCGACCACGCGCAGCGCCGAGGCGAAAGGGGTGCTGGCGATGGCCCAGCCGGCCAGGCCCAGCAGCAGGCCGGCGGCGGCGTAGCTGAGGATGCGCCCGAGGTTGTAGGCCAGCAGCAGCTGCAGGCGGCGCCCGCGCTGTTCCGCTGGAATGGCCAGGGTCAGCGCGCCCATCAGGCCGCCGCACATGCCCAGGCAGTGGCCGCCGCCGAGCAGGCCGAGGATCAGCGCGGACGCCAGCATGGGCGCCAGGTCAAGCATCGCGCGAGTCCTTGTCCCAGGCTTCGGCCTGCGTGTCCCTGGCGCCTTCGGCCTCGTCGATGCCGGCCTGGTGCTTGGGGTCCTCGTCGTCGAACAGGATGCTGTGGGCCGGGCCGTCCATGTCGTCGTACTGGCCGCTGTTCACCGCCCAGAAAAAGATCCAGACGGCGATGGCGACGATGATCAGCGCCACCGGGATCATTACGTAGAGAGCGGGCATATCGACTCCGTTGAAAAGGCCTGCGCGCCTTCAGTGGGCGGCGAGCGGGATGGCCAGCGGCGCGGCTTCGGGGGCCGCTGGCAGGGCGCGCACGCGGGTCAGGCGCAGGGCGTTGAGCACCACGGTCAGCGAGCTGACCGACATGCCGATGGCGGCCCAGGCGGGGGTGATCCAGCCGAGGGCGGCGAACGGCAGCATCAGGCCATTGTACAACCCTGCCCAGACCAGATTCTCGACGATCACCCGGCGGGTGCGGCGGGCCAGGACGAAGGCCTGCACCAGGCTGTCCAGGCGGTTGGACAGCAGCACCGCGTCGGCGCTGGTCTTGGCCAGGTCGGTGGCGCTGCCCATGGCCACGCTGATGTCGGCGGCGGCCAGCACCGGCACGTCGTTGACGCCGTCGCCGAGCATCAGCACGTGGCGGCCTTCGCCGTGCAACTGCTTGAGAATCGCCAGCTTGTCGTCCGGGCGCAGGCCGCCGTGGACTTCGTCGATGCCCAGTTCGGCGGCCACGCTCTGCACCATCGGCGAGCTGTCGCCGGACAGCAGCAGGGTGCGCCAGCCGCGCTCGCGGCAGGCCTGCAGCAGGGCCGGGGCGTCGTCGCGCAGGCGGTCGTCGAGCACCAGCCAGGCCAGCGGGCCGCGCGCATCGCCCAGCAGCAGCCACTGGCCATGCTCATTGGGCATGGCCGGCGCGGGCTGGCCGCTCAGGGCGCAGACGAAGGCGGCCTGGCCGATGCGCAGGCGCTGGCCGTCGACCACGCCTTCCAGGCCCAGGCCGGGGTGGCTTTCCACCGCCTCGGCGGGTTGCGGGGCGCGGCCGAAGGCACGGGCGATGGGGTGTTCGGAACGGTTCTCCAAGGCCGCAGCCAGGGCTAGGCAGCGTTCGCCGCCGAGTTCGCCCAGGGGCTGTACGGCGCGCAGGGTCAGGCGGCCCTCGGTGAGGGTGCCGGTCTTGTCGAAGATCACCGTGTCGATGCGTTTCAGGCCTTCCAGCACGTGGCCGCGGGTGAGCAGCAGGCCGAGCTTGTGCAGGCTGCCGGTGGCCGCGGTGAGGGCGGTGGGCGTGGCCAGGGAGAGGGCGCAGGGGCAGGTGGCGACCAGCATCGACAGGACCACCCAGAAGGCCCGCGAGGCGTCGTGCTGCCACCAGAACAGGCCGACCACCGCGGCCAGCGCCAGCAGCACCAGCAGGAACCATTGCGCGGCGCTGTCGGCGAGCTGCGCCAGGCGCGGCTTGTCGGCCTGGGCGCGCTCCAGCAGGCGGACGATGGCCGACAGCCGGCTGTCGTCGCCCAGGGCCTGCACCTGCAGGGTCAGCGGGCCCTCGACGTTGAGGGTGCCGCCGGTGACGCTGTCGCCGGCCTGGCGCGGCTGCGGCAGGTATTCGCCGGTGAGCAGGGATTCGTCGACGCTGGACTGCCCGGCGAGGATCAGGCCGTCGGCCGGCAGCACCGCGCCCGGCGGCACCAGCACGCGGTCGCCGATGCGCAGTTCGCTGAGCAGGATGCGCTGGCTGTTGCCGGCCTCGTCCAGGCGCAGGCAGGAGGCCGGCAGCAGGTTGACCAGTTGCGCGGTGGCCGCCGCCGTGCGCTCGCGGGCGCGGCGTTCGAGATAGCGGCCGGCGAGCAGGAACAGGGCGAACATGCCCACCGCGTCGAAGTACAGGTCGCCCTTGCCGGTGATGGCGGTCCAGATGCCGGCCAGGTAGGCGCCGCCGATGGCCAGGGACACCGAGACGTCCATGGTCAGGTGGCGCGTGCGCAAATCGCGCAGGGCGCCGCGGAAGAACGGCTGGCAGGAGTAGAAGACGATCGGCGTGGTGAGGAACATCGCCACCCAGCGCAGGATTTCGTGCATCTCGGCGCTGAGGTCGATGTTGAATTCCGGCCAGGTGGCCATGGTCGCCATCATCGCCTGGAACCACAGCATGCCGGCCACGCCCAGCTGGCGCAGGGAACGGCGGTTCTCTTCGGCGAGCTGCTCGGCGGCCTTGTCCGGCTGGTAGGGGTGGGCGGCGTAGCCGATCCGGCGCAGCTCGGCGAGCAGGCCACTGAGCGGCAGCTGGCCGTCGGCCCAGCGCACGTGCAGGCGGTGGTTGGACAGGTTGAGCCCGGCCTCGGCCACCGCCGGCAGCCGGCGCAGGTGTTTTTCGATCAGCCAGCCGCAGGCGGCGCAGCTGATGCCTTCGAGGATCAGGGTGGTCTCGGCCAGTTCGCCCTGGTGCTGGACGAAGGGCTGCTGCACGTCGGGGCGGTCGAGCAGGGCCAGTTCGTCACCCAGTTGCGCCGGCAGCGCCTCGGGGTTGGCGGCTGTCTCGGTGCGGTGCCGGTAATAGCCTTCCAGGCCGCCGGCGACTATGGCCTCGGCCACGGCCTGGCAGCCGGGGCAGCAGAATTCGCGGGTCTCGCCGAGGACCCGGGCGGTGAAGCGGCTGCCGGACGGGACCGGCAGCGCGCAGTGGTAGCAGGGCAGGGGGGCGCTCATGGGCGCTGGACTTCATCCCCCTTGAGGGGTTCGTCGCCGAGGAGGATCTCGCCGTCGGCGATGAGCTTCTCTTCTTCGAACAGGCGCCAGGCCTTGCCATCCTGTTCGCCGAGCAGTTCGACGAAGCGGCGCCCTTCGACGGAGCTGTCCAGGCGGCCGGTGTAGCGGCCCGGCTCGTTGGCCGGCAGCAGGGCGACGTGGCGGTCCTGGGATTCCAGGGTGGGGGAGATCAGGTTGAGGGTCAGCTGCGCCGGCTGGCTATCGCCCTTCAGGCGCACCTCGACCTCGCCGGTGAGCTTGTCCAGGCGCACCTGGGCCTGCATGTGCAGTTGCTGGGCCAGGTGCTCGCGGTCCAGCGAGCGGTTGATGCCCTTGCCGGCCTCGTAGTAGTTGTCGTTGACCAGGGTGTCCTGGTTCTCCACGGCGATGCGCACCATCGTCAGGCTGAGGAACACCGAGGTGGCGAGCATGCCGATGATGATCCAGGGCCAGAGGTGCTTGTACCAGGGTTGTTGTGCGGGCGCCGACTGCATGGGTTTTCTCTCTCGTGGTCCGCGGGGCGGAAGCGGCCTGCCCGAGGGGTGGGCGGCGCGCCTGGGTGGGGCGGATTCTACGTGCTCCGCGTGCCGCTGGCATCCCGCCGCGGGGGCGGGATGCGTTGCGGTTCAGCCGGGGTTCAGCGTACGACCGGGCCGATGAAGCGGCTGTCGGCTTCCTTGCTGATGGACGGCTCGTCCACCGACTGGATGGTGAAGGTGATCTTGTTGGTGCTGGACGGCAGCTTGTCCGGGTCCACCGCCAGTTCCACCGGCATGGCGAGGATGTCGCCGGCGGCCACCTGGACTTCCTTGCGGCCTTCCAGGGTCAGGCCTTCCAGGCCCTTGGCGCCGAGCACGTAGGTGTGGTCGCGCTGGTCCTTGTTCATGATCTTCAGGCTGTAGACGTTCTCGATCCGGCCTTCGGCGTTCTCGCGGTAGAGCACGCGGTCCTTGCTGACGTCGAAGCCCACCAGCGGGCGGATCACGATGGCGGTGGCCAGCAGGCTCATCATCACGCACAGGGCGATGGCGTAGCCGATCAGGCGCGGGCGCACCAGGTGCGTCTTCTGCCCGGACAGGTTGTGCTCGGTGGTGTAGCTGATCAGCCCGCGCGGGTAGCCCATCTTGTCCATGATGCTGTCGCAGGCGTCGATGCACGCGGCGCAGCCGATGCATTCGATCTGCAGGCCGTCGCGGATGTCGATGCCGGTGGGGCAGACCTGTACGCACATGGTGCAGTCGATGCAGTCGCCCAGGCCCTGGGCCTTGTAGTCCAGGGTCTTCTTGCGCGGGCCGCGCTTCTCGCCGCGGCGCGGGTCGTAGGAGACGATCAGGGTGTCCTTGTCGAACATCACGCTCTGGAAGCGCGCGTAGGGGCACATGTAGATGCACACCTGCTCGCGCAGCCAGCCGGCGTTGCCGTAGGTGGCCAGGGTGAAGAAGCCGACCCAGAAGTAGGCCCAGCCGTCGGCCTCGCCGGTGACCAGGTCCATCAGCAGTTCGCGGATGGGGGCGAAGTAGCCGACGAAGGTCAGGCCGGTGACCAGGCCGATCAGCAGCCACAGCGTGTGCTTGGCTGTCTTGCGCAGCAGCTTGTTGCCGCTCATCGGCGCCCTGTCCAGCTTCATGCGCTGGTTGCGGTCGCCTTCGGTGACCTTCTCGCACCACATGAATATCCAGGTCCACACGCTTTGCGGGCAGGTGTAGCCGCACCAGACGCGGCCGGCGAACACCGTGATGAAGAACAGCCCGAAGGCGCTGATGATCAGCAACCCGGAGAGGAGGATGAAGTCCTGCGGCCAGAAGGTGGCGCCGAAGATGTAGAACTTGCGCTCGGGCAGGTCCCACCACACCGCCTGCCGACCGTTCCAGGTCAGCCACACGGTGCCGAAGTAGAGAAGGAACAGGAAAGCGCCGCCGACACGGCGCAGGTTGCGGAAGAACCCGGTGAAGGCCCGGGTGTAGATCTTCTCGCGGGAGGCATATAAGTCGACGTTCTCTCCACCCTTCTTCGCGGGCGGTGTGACGTCTTGCACGGGAATCTGTTTGCTCATCAGTGCGTACCACGGCAGTGGGAGGGCGCCCTGTCGATACATGCCGAAAGGGTCAGGATATGGCTGCACGCTTAAACATGATACGACTTGGCCTAGTGTGCAACGGTGCGACCGTTGGTCGCGTCAGAATATTCGGAAGATTTTTCGTCCCCCGAAATAGAGCGGCGCCGGTAGGAACCGGCGCCGCTGGGTGTTGCGAGGGGAGGGCGGAAGCGCTTATTCGCTCTTCTGCGCATCACCCTGGGACAGGCTGTACACGTAGGCGGCCAGCAGGTGCACCTGGTCGCCGCCGAGGCGCTCCAGCTGGGCCGGCATCTGGCCCTGGCGGCCGTAGCGGATGGTCTGCTGCAGCTGGGAGAAGCTCGAGCCGTAGATGAAGGCGGCCGGGTGCGTCAGGTTGGGCGCGCCCATGGCGGCGGTGCCCTTGCCTTCCGGACCGTGGCAGGCGACGCAGGTGGTGGCGAAGATCTTGCCGCCGTTGGCGACCTGCTCGTCGGTCACGCCTTCGGGCAGCTTGCGGCCGTCCAGCTTGCTGGTGACGAAGGCGGCCACGTCATGCACGCCCTGGTCGCCCAGGACTTCGCCCCAGGCCGGCATGGCGGCGTGACGGCCACCCTTGATGGTGGTCTCGATGTCCGCGGTGGCACCGCCCCAGCGCCAGTCCTGGTCGGTCAGGTTGGGGAAGCCGTAGGCGCCCTTGGCGTCGGAGCCGTGGCAGACCGAGCAGTTGGAGGCGAACAGGCGGCCGCCCATCTTCAGCGCCAGCGGGTCCTTGGCCACATCTTCGATGGGCATGGCGGCGAATTTGGCGAAGATCGGCCCATATTTCTCGTCGGCCTTGGCCATTTCCTTCTCCCACTGGTGCACGCCGGTCCAACCCGGCTGGCCATTGGCGAAGGGCTTGCCGTCGCTGACTTCCTGGTAGCCCGGCAGCAGGCCTTTCCAGTTGCCCAGGCCCGGGTACAGGACCAGGTAGCCGAGGGCGAAGACGAAGGTGGCGACGAACAGCATGAACCACCACTTCGGCAGCGGGTTGTCGTACTCCTCGATGCCGTCGAAGGAGTGGCCGACGGTTTCGTCGGTGGCTTCGCTGCGCTGGCCGCGGCGGGTGGCGAACAGCAGCCAGGCCAGGGCGAAGATGGTGCCCAGGGTAAGTACGGTGACGTACAGACTCCAGAAGGTTGTCATTCTTTGTTGCTCCTAGAAGCTTGTTCTTTCTCGACGTGCTTCATGGCTGCCGGGTCGTCCGCGAAGGGCAGCAGGGCGTCGTCGTCGAAGCGCTGCTTGCGCTTGCCGCTATAGGCCCAGAGCAGTACGCCGATGAAGGCGACCATCACTACGACGGTGCCGAGGCCGCGAATCGTCCCGATATCCATCTGCTGTCACCGTTTGCTCTTGATGATGGTGCCCAGGCCCTGCAGGTAGGCCACCAGGGCGTCCATCTCGGTCTTGCCCTTGACGGCATCGCGAGCGCCGGCGATGTCTTCGTCGGTGTAGGGCACGCCGAGGGTGCGCATGGCCTTGAGCTTGCCTTCGATGTCCTTGCCGTCGAGCTTGTTCTCGACCAGCCAGGGGTAGGCGGGCATCTTCGATTCGGGCACCACGTTGCGCGGGTTGTACAGGTGCGCGCGGTGCCAGTCGTCGGAGTAGCGGCCGCCGACGCGGGCCAGGTCCGGACCGGTACGCTTGGAGCCCCACAGGAAGGGGTGATCCCAGACGCTCTCGCCGGCGACGGAGTAGTGGCCGTAGCGCTCGGTCTCGGCGCGGAACGGGCGGATCATCTGCGAGTGGCAGCCGACGCAGCCTTCGCGGATATAGATGTCACGGCCTTCGAGCTCCAGCGCGGTGCGAGGCTTCATGCCTTCCACCGGCTTGTTGGTCACGTCCTGGAAGAACAGCGGGACGATCTGCGTCAGGCCGCCGATGCTCACGGCGATGACCATGAAGAAGGCCAGCAGGCCGATGTTCTTCTCGACTGCTTCGTGCTTCATCAATGAGCTCCTACGGCGGGAATGCGGGCAGCGGCATCGACTTCAGCAGCGTTGTAGCCACGCACGGTACGGAAGGTGTTGTAGGCCATCAGCAGCATGCCGAAGGCGAAGAAGAAGCCGCCCAGCGCACGGACCATGAAGCCCGGGTGGCTGGCCTGCAGCGCTTCCACGAAGGAGTAGGTGAGGGTGCCGTCGGTGTTCACCGCGCGCCACATCAGGCCCTGGGTGATGCCGTTGACCCACATCGAGGCGATGTAGAGCACGGTGCCGATGGTGGCGAGCCAGAAGTGCGCGTTGATCAGGCCGGTGCTGTGCATCTGCTCGCGGCCGAACACTTTCGGGATCATGTGGTACAGCGAGCCGATGGAGATCATCGCCACCCAGCCGAGGGCGCCGGCGTGCACGTGGCCGATGGTCCAGTCGGTGTAGTGGGACAGCGAGTTCACCGTCTTGATGGCCATCATCGGGCCTTCGAAGGTGGACATGCCGTAGAAGGCGAGGGACACCACCAGGAAGCGCAGGATCGGGTCGGTGCGCAGCTTATGCCAGGCGCCGGAGAGGGTCATCATGCCGTTGATCATGCCGCCCCAGCTCGGGGCCAGGAGGATCAGCGACATCACCATGCCCAGGGACTGCGCCCAGTCCGGCAGCGCGGTGTAGTGCAGGTGGTGCGGACCGGCCCAGATGTACAGGGTGATCAGCGCCCAGAAGTGGACGATGGACAGGCGGTAGGAGTAGACCGGGCGCTCGGCCTGCTTGGGCACGAAGTAGTACATCATGCCGAGGAAGCCGGTGGTCAGGAAGAAGCCCACGGCGTTGTGGCCGTACCACCACTGGACCATGGCGTCGGTGGCGCCGGCGTAGATGGAGTAGGACTTGAACCAGCCGACCGGGATCTCCAGGTTGTTGACGATGTGCAGCATCGCGGTCACCAGGATGAAGCCGCCGTAGAACCAGTTGCCCACGTAGATGTGCTTGGTCTGGCGCTTGACGATGGTGCCGAAGAACACCACGGCGTAGGTGACCCAGACGATGGCGATCAGGATGTCGATCGGCCATTCCAGCTCGGCGTACTCCTTGGAGGAGGTGTAGCCCAGCGGCAGGGTGATGCCGGCCAGCACGATCACTGCCTGCCAGCCCCAGAAGGTGAAGGCGGCGAGGCTATCGGAGATCAGGCGGGTCTGGCAGGTGCGTTGCACCACGTAGTAGGAGGTTGCGAACAGAGCACAGCCGCCGAAGGCGAAGATCACCAGGTTGGTGTGCAACGGGCGAAGTCGCCCGAAACTCGTCCACGGCAGGCCGAAGTTCAACTCGGGCCATACCAACTGTGAGGCGATGAAAACCCCCATCCCCATTCCTAGTATCCCCCAGACCACCGTCATGATGGCGAACTGGCGGATTACCTTATAGTTATAAGCAGTCGGACTGATTGCTGTGCTCATTCTAAGGTTCCACGGTTTTTTTGCTATTTAGGGACAAAAAACGGCGGCAAGTATGTAGAAAGCCACTAGGCAATGCAACGCGCCGGAATAAGCCCCGGAGCCGCTGCGCATGCTGCTTTGAAGGCATTTCTGCCAATGTTTTTCTGGCTTTCTACCGGCGTGGAAACCCTGATAAGCGTAGGGATTCCCCCAATTACTGCCGACTCACGGATGGAATGAGCTTAGTCTTGATCTAGAGCAGTGTGAAGGAATGGCGCGCGCGAGGTGCGACACTTGGTCGCGTAACTGCGCGGAAGTTGCTCGCGCCCGGGCGGGCGCGAGCGGAGGGTGGATCAGTTGGCGTTTTCCGGACGGGAAATGTTGTAGATGTAGGCGGCCAGGACGTGGACCTTGTCCTTGCCCAGGTAGGCTTCCTGCGCCGGCATCTGGCCCTGGCGGCCATGGCGGATGGTCTGCTGCAGCTGGGCGAAGCCCGAGCCGTAGATGAACGCACCCGGATGGGTCAGGTCCGGCGCGCCCAGGGCGGCGGTGCCCTTGCCTTCCGGGCCGTGGCAGGCGACGCAGGTGGTGGCGAAGAGTTTCTCGCCATTGGCCACCTGGGCATCGGTCACGCCTTCGGGCAGCTTGCGGCCGTCCAGCTTGGTGGTGACGAACGCGGCCACGTCATGCACGCCCTGGTCGCCCAGCACCTCGCCCCAGGCCGGCATCACCGCGTGGCGGCCGCCGAGGATGGTGGTCTGGATGGTTTGCGCGTCGCCGCCCCAGCGCCAGTCCTGGTCGGTCAGGTTGGGGAAGCCCATGGCGCCCTTGGCGTCGGAGCCGTGGCAGATCGAGCAGTAGGTGGCGAACAGGCGTTCGCCGGTCTTCATGGCCTGCGCGTCCTTGGCCACGTCTTCGACGGACATGGCCGAGTACTTGGCGAAGATCGGCGCGTATTTCTCGTCGGCCAGGGCCTGCTCGCGTTCCAGCTGCTTGACCTGGGTCCAGCCGCCGTCGTAGCCGGGCAGCACGCCTTTCCAGTTGCCCAGGCCCGGGTACAGGGCCAGGTAGCCGACGGCGAAGACGATGGTGCCCACGAACAGCAGGAACCACCAGCGCGGCAGCGGGTTGTCGTATTCCTCGATACCGTCGAAGGAGTGCCCCATGGTCTGGTCGGTGGCGCCCTTGGTCTCGCCGCTGCGGGTGGCGAAGACCAGCCATAGCAGGGCGATCAGCGATCCGACGGTCAGTACGGTGATGTACAGACTCCAGAAGGTAGTCATGCTTTGTTGCTCCCAGAAGCTTGTTCATGCTCGGCGTGGCGCAGAGCCTGCGGATCGTCGGCGAAGGGCAGCAGGGCGTCGGCGTCGAAGCGTTGCTTGCGCTTGCCGCTGTAGGCCCAGAGGGTGACGCCGATGAAGGCGAGCATCACCACGACGGTGCCGAGGCCGCGGATGGTTCCGATGTCCATGGCCATCACCGCTTGTTCTTGATCGCTGTGCCCAGGCCTTGCAGGTAGGCCACCACGGCGTCCATCTCGGTCTTGCCCTGGACGCTCTCGCGGGCGCCGGCGATGTCCTCGTCGGTGTAGGGCACGCCGAGGGTGCGCATGGCCTTGAGCTTGCCTTCGATGTCCTTGCCGTCGAGCTTGTTCTCGACCAGCCAGGGGTAGGCCGGCATCTTCGACTCCGGCACCACGTTGCGCGGGTTGTACAGGTGCGCGCGGTGCCAGTCGTCGGAGTAGCGGCCGCCGACGCGGGCCAGGTCCGGACCGGTACGCTTGGAGCCCCACAGGAAGGGGTGGTCCCAGACGCTCTCGCCGGCCACGGAGTAGTGGCCGTAACGCTCGGTCTCGGCGCGGAACGGACGGATCATCTGCGAGTGGCAGCCGACGCAGCCCTCGCGGATGTAGATGTCGCGGCCTTCCAGCTGCAGGGCGGTGTAGGGCTTCATGCCTTCCACCGGGGTGTTGGTCACGTCCTGGAAGAACAGCGGGACGATCTGCGTCAGGCCGCCGATGCTCACGGCCACGGCCATGCACAGGGCCAGCAGGCCGACGTTCTTCTCGAGTACTTCGTGTTTCATCAGTGGGCTCCTGCGACGGCGGGAATCTGGGCGGCCGCTTCAGCTTCCTCGGCTTTGGAGGAGGCGATGGTGCGCCAGGTGTTGTAGGCCATGATCAGCATGCCGCTGAGGAACACGGCGCCGCCGATCATGCGCACCACGTAGCCCGGGTGGCCGGCGGCGAGCGCTTCGACGAAGGAGTAGGTGAGGGTGCCGTCGGCGTTGACCGCACGCCACATCAGGCCCTGGGTGATGCCGTTGACCCACATGGAGGCGATGTAGAGCACGGTGCCGATGGTGGCCAGCCAGAAGTGCGTGTTGATCAGGCCCACGCTGTGCATCTGCTCGCGGCCGAACACTTTCGGGATCATGTGGTACAGCGAGCCGATGGAGACCATGGCGACCCAGCCGAGGGCGCCGGCATGCACGTGGCCGATGGTCCAGTCGGTGTAGTGGGAGAGGGCGTTGACGGTCTTGATGGCCATCATCGGGCCTTCGAAGGTGGACATGCCGTAGAAGGCCAGGGACACCACCAGGAAGCGCAGGATGGGGTCGCTGCGTAGCTTATGCCAGGCCCCGGAGAGGGTCATCATGCCGTTGATCATGCCGCCCCAGGAGGGCGCCAGGAGGATCAGCGACATCACCATGCCGAGGGACTGCGCCCAGTCCGGCAGGGCGGTGTAGTGCAGGTGGTGCGGGCCGGCCCAGATGTACACGGCGATCAGTGCCCAGAAGTGCACGATCGACAGGCGATAGGAGTACACCGGACGCTCGGCCTGCTTGGGCACGAAGTAGTACATCATCCCCAGGAAGCCGGCGGTGAGGAAGAAGCCCACGGCGTTGTGGCCGTACCACCACTGGACCATGGCGTCGGTGGCGCCGGAGTAGATGGAGTACGACTTCATGAAGCTGACCGGCAGCTCCAGGTTGTTGACCACGTGCAGCAGCGCCACGGTCAGGATGAAGCCGCCGAAGAACCAGTTGCCCACATAGATGTGCTTGGTCTTGCGCTTCACCAGGGTGCCGAAGAACACCACGGCGTAGGCGACCCAGACGATGGTGATGAGGATGTCGATCGGCCATTCCAGCTCGGCGTACTCCTTGGAGGAGGTGTAGCCCAGCGGCAGGCTGATGGCGGCCAGCAGGATCACCAGCTGCCAGCCCCAGAAGGTGAAGGAGGCCAGGGTGTCGGAGAACAGGCGTACCTGGCAGGTACGCTGCACCGCGTAGTAGCTGGTGGCGAACAGGGCGCAGCCACCGAAGGCGAAGATCACGGCATTGGTGTGCAGCGGGCGCAGGCGTCCGAAGCTCGTCCACGGCAAGCCGAGGTTGAGTTCCGGCCACACCAGCTGGGCGGCGATGACGACGCCGACCAGCATGCCGACGATTCCCCAGATCACCGTCATCACGGCGAACTGGCGGACCACCTTGTAGTTATAAGCGGTCTGATTGGTTGTGCTCATGGTATATGGGCTTCCATCCACGGTTATGGGCTAGCCCATCCCGGCGGGTTCCTTACGGCGAACGCCGCCCCTCCCCCAGGGACAGGTACTAATTACGCAACTAGCGGAGCGAAGAATGGATAAACCCCGGAAACCGAATATTGATTTTGATCAATCGCCCTCGGCGGCCGGCCCGGCGGGGGAGTGTGGCGCTTTGTCGCTGCTGTGGAACCGGCCGGTCGGCACGGTGTCGGCAACCCTCGTCCTGGCCCATGGCGCCGGCGCACCCATGGACAGCCCGTTCATGGACGAAATAGCCCGGAGCCTGGCCGCCCGGGGCGTGGCTGTGGCGCGTTTCGAGTTCCCCTACATGGCCGCCCGCCGCGAGGACGGCCGCCGGCGCCCGCCGAACCCGCAGAAGCAGCTGCTGGAGTGCTGGCGCCAGGTGTTCGAGCAGGTGCGTGGGCAGGTGCAGGGCACGCTGGCCATCGGCGGCAAGTCCATGGGCGGGCGCATGGCCAGCCTGCTGGCCGACGAACTGGGCGCCGACGCCCTGGTGTGCCTGGGCTACCCCTTCTACGCCGTAGGCAAGCCGGAGAAGCCGCGGGTGGCCCACCTGGCCGAACTGCGCACGCCGACGCTGATCGTCCAGGGCGAACGCGACGCCCTGGGCGGCCGGGCGCATGTGGCGGGATACGTGCTGTCGCCGGCGATCCGCGTCGAGTGGCTGGCGGCGGCGGACCATGACCTGAAGCCGCTGAAGGCGTCAGGTCTGACTCATGAGCAGCATCTGGAGAGCGCGGCGGAGGTGGTGGCGGGGTTTCTGGAGGGGCTTTCGTAGGGGCGAGCTTGCTTGCGAATGGCGTTCTGCCGGTGGTTTCGGTACCCGGCTTGACCGCGCGCCCTCTCCCTAACCCTCTCCCTGAAGGGAGAGGGGACCGTTGGGCAGATGCTGATGTTTCGGCGTTAGCCGGCTAGCACAGAAATTACCGGCTGAAACCATTCCTCCTCTTGGCACGGACAAGCCCCCTCTCCCTTCAGGGAGAGGGCTGGGGAGAGGGTTACGGACTTCAGCGTAGCTCCGAAGCTGAACCAGGCGACGCTCTGTTCGCGAGCAAGCTCGCTCCTTCCATGGAGCGTAGGGCGAATAACCGTTCGCGGTTATCCGCCGCCTGACCTTGGCATCCAAACACTGCGGACTTGAACCCGAAGCACCTGCTTGAGGGCGCTCCGCTCCCGGCCACGGAGCCGGATAGATGAGGGGTGTATCGGCGTACAACCGCGAACGGTTGTACGCCCTACGCCAACACTCAGCGGTTGAACCGCTCCACCAGCGAATACTGGCTCTGCGCCGTCCCCGTCAGCTCCTCGCTCAGCAGCGCGGTGCGCTGGGCCTCGTCGGAGGTCTGGTCGGCCAGTTGAGCGATGGTGGCGATGTTGCGGTTGATCTCCTCGGCCACCGCGCTCTGTTCCTCGGCCGCCGCGGCGATCTGGTTGGCCATGTCGGCGATGTTGGCTACCGAGTCGCTGATGCCCGACAGCGCCTGGTCGGCCAGCAGCACCCGCTCCACGCCTTCGTCGGCCTGGCGGCGGCCGACTTCCATGGCGCTCACCGCGCCCTCGGCGGTTTGCTGCAGCTTGGCGATCAGGCCGTGGATCTGCTCGGTGGATTCGGCGGTGCGCTGGGCCAGCGAGCGCACCTCGTCGGCCACCACGGCGAAGCCGCGGCCCATCTCGCCGGCGCGGGCCGCTTCGATGGCGGCGTTGAGCGCCAGCAGGTTGGTCTGGTCGGCGATGCCCTTGATCACGTCGACCACGCCGCCGATCTCGTTGCTGTCCTGGGCCAGTTGGCTCACCGCCAGGCCCGTCTCGCCCACCGAGGCGGACAGGCGCTGGATGGCCTCGCGGGTCTCGCTGGCCACGCTGCGGCCGCGGCGCGTCAGCTCGTTGGCCTGGCGCGTGGCGTCGGCGGTGCGCTGCACGTTGTTCGCCACTTCCTGGGTGGTGGCGGCCATCTGGTTGACCGCGGTGGCCACCTGCTCGGTCTCCACGCGCTGGCGTTCCAGGCCGGAGGAGCTGTGGTGGGCCAGGGTATCGGCCTGGCGGGCCTGGGCGGTGAGCTGCTCGGCGGTGTCCTGCAGGCGCGTCAGGCAGGTCTTCAGGCGCGCTTCCTGGCTGAGGATGGACATTTCCAGGCGCGCCTGGGCGCCGCGGCTGTCGGTGTACATCTGGGCGATCAGCGGGTCCGAGGTAGTCTGCTCGGCCAGGCGCAGCAGGCGCTTGAGGCCGCGCTGCTGCCAGCCCAGGCCGGCCAGGCCGAGGGGGACGGCGAGCAGGGCGGCGAGGGCGAAGCCCCAGTGCGAGTCGAGCCAGACGCCGATGAGGAAGGCCACCTGGCTGATCAGGATGAACGGCAGCCAGTCCAGCAGCACCGGCAGCCACAGGTCGCGGCGCGGGATCGCCGGCTTGCCGGTGTTGATCCGCTGGTACAGGGCCTGGGCGCGCTCCACCTGCTCGGCGGTGGGGCGCACGCGCACCGACTCGTAGCCGACGATCTCGTCGCGCTCGAAGATGGGCGTGACGTAGGCGCTGACCCAGTAGTGGTCGCCGTTCTTGCAGCGGTTCTTGACGATGCCCATCCACGGCTTGCCGTTCTTCAGCGTGGCCCACATGTGGGCGAACACCGCGGGCGGCACGTCCGGATGGCGCACCAGGTTGTGCGGCGAGCCCACCAGCTCGTCCCGCGCGAAGCCGCTGATGTCGATGAAGGCATCGTTGGCATAGGTGATCACGCCACGGCTGTTGGTGGTGGAGATCAGGCGTTGTTCCGCCGGGTAGGTGCGTTCACGCTGGGTGATGGGCTGGTTGTTGCGCATTCAGGGCAAGGTCCACGAAGAAGGCAATGTGACGGTTTTGTTATCGGCCGGAATCAACGGAAGTTGAAGCCTTGTTCGATATTTGGCGTGGGAATATTGGCAGTGGACGATATCAAAATGCTACTTGTCACATAGTCGTAAGAGATTTTCCTATGAGCTCATAGGTTTTGTCCGTCGGACCTGGCCCGAATGAAAGGCGCGGGCACGGCTTCTCGTAGGAGCGAGCTTGCTCGCGAACAGACTCCTCTGCGGGGCTCATTCGCGAGCAAGCTCGCTCCTACAAGGGGAGTATGGTGCGAAAGGGGAAACCGTAGGAGCGGGCCCTGCCCGCGAATCGCGCGCAGGGCGCGCTCCTACAAACACCGCGCTCCGTAGGATGGGTTGAGCGAAGCGATACCCATCACTGCAACCGCATGGGTTTCGCAAGCTCAACCCATCCTACGAAAGCGTCCTCGCGCAGCCCTCAGATCAAACTACGCAGCACGTAGTGCAGGATCCCCCCGGCCTTGAAGTACTCCACCTCGTTGAGGGTATCGATGCGGCACAGCACCTCGAAGCTGTCCTGCTTGCCGTCCTCGCGGGTGACTTCCACCTTCAGCGTCATGTGCGGCTTCAGCTCGCCGTCCAGGCCGCGGATGTTCAGCACTTCCTTGCCGGTGAGATTCAGCGCCTTGCGGTCCTGGCCGCCGGTGAACTGCAGCGGCAGCACGCCCATGCCCACCAGGTTGGAGCGGTGGATGCGCTCGAAACTCTCGGCGATCACCGCCTTCACCCCCAGCAGGTTGGTGCCCTTGGCCGCCCAGTCGCGGGACGAGCCGGTGCCGTACTCCTTGCCGGCGATGATCAGCAGCGGCGTGCCCTCGGCCTGGTAGCGCATGGCCGCGTCGTAGATCGCCAGCTTCTCGCCGCTGGGCACGTGCAGGGTGTTGCCGCCTTCCTCGCCGCCGAGCATCTCGTTCTTGATGCGGATGTTGGCGAAGGTGCCGCGCATCATCACCTCGTGGTTGCCACGCCGCGAGCCGTAGGAGTTGAAGTCGGCGTAGGCCACGCCGTGCTCGCTGAGGTAGCGCCCGGCGGGGCTGTCCTTCTTGATGTTGCCGGCGGGGGAGATGTGGTCGGTGGTCACCGAGTCGCCCAGCACCGCCAGCACCCGGGCCTTGTCGATGTCGGCGACCTTCGGCGGGGCGTCGGCGATGTGCTCGAAGAACGGCGGGTGCTGGATGTAGGTGGAGTCGGCCTGCCAGGTGTAGGTCTGTGCCTGCGGTACCTGGATGGCGCGCCACTTCTCGTCGCCCTGGAACACTTCGGCGTACTCCTTGTGGAACATCGCCGTGTCCACCTTCTGGATGGCCTCGGCGATTTCCTGCTGGCTCGGCCAGATGTCCTTCAGGTACACCGGCTGGCCGTCCTTGCCGGTGCCGAGAGCGTCCTTCGACAGGTCCAGGCGCACGCTGCCGGCCAGGGCGTAGGCGACCACCAGGGGCGGGGAGGCCAGCCAGTTGGTCTTCACCAGCGGGTGCACGCGGCCCTCGAAGTTGCGGTTGCCGGAGAGCACCGAGGCCACCGTCAGGTCGGCCTGCTGGATGGCCTTCTCGATGGGCTCCAGCAGCGGCCCGGAGTTGCCGATGCAGGTGGTGCAGCCGTAGCCCACCAGGTCGAAGCCCAGTTCGTCCAGGTACTTCGTCAGGCCGGTGGCCCTGAAGTAGTCGGTGACCACCTTGGAGCCGGGCGCCAGCGAACTCTTCACCCAGGGCTTGCGCTGCAGGCCCTTTTCCAGCGCCTTCTTGGCCAGCAGCCCGGCGGCCATCATCACGCTGGGGTTGGAGGTGTTGGTGCAGGAAGTGATGGCGGCGATGACCACGGCGCCGTCCTGCAGGTTGTGGGTCTTGCCTTCGTGCTGGTAGTCGACGCCCTGGCTCTCGGCGCTGCCCACCGCGGCGCCGCCACCGCCCTCATTGAGCAGGTTGGCGATTTCCGGGCTGCGCGCGGCCTTGGGCTGCAGCGCGAGGAAGTCGGCGAAGGCCTTGCCCACCTGGCCCAGCGGCACACGGTCCTGCGGGCGCTTGGGCCCGGCCAGGCTGGCCTCGACCTCGCCCATGTCCAGTTGCAGGGCGTCGGTGAACACCGGCTCGTGGCCCTTTTCGCGCCACAGGCCTTGGGCCTTGCAGTAGGCCTCCACCAGCTGGACCGTCTCTTCCGGGCGGCCGGACAGGCGCAGGTAGCCCAGGGTGATCTCGTCCACCGGGAAGAAGCCGCAGGTGGCGCCGTATTCCGGGGCCATGTTGGCGATGGTGGCGCGGTCGGCCAGGGGCAGGTCGGCCAGGCCGTCGCCGTAGAACTCGACGAACTTCCCGACCACGCCCTTCTGCCGCAGCATCTGGGTGACGGTGAGCACCAGGTCGGTGGCGGTGATGCCTTCCCTGAGCTTGCCGGTGAGCTTGAAGCCGACCACTTCGGGGATCAGCATCGACACCGGCTGGCCGAGCATCGCCGCCTCGGCCTCGATGCCGCCGACGCCCCAGCCGAGCACGCCCAGGCCGTTGATCATGGTGGTGTGCGAGTCGGTGCCGACCAGAGTGTCGGGGAAGGCGTAGGTGCGCCCGTCCTCGTCCCTGGTCCACACGGTGCGGCCCAGGTATTCCAGGTTGACCTGGTGGCAGATGCCGGTGCCCGGCGGCACCACGCGGAAGTTGTCGAAGGCGTTCTGGCCCCAGCGCAGGAAGGCGTAGCGTTCGCCGTTGCGCTGCATCTCGATCTCGACGTTCTCGGCGAAGGCGGCGTGGCTGGCGTAGCGGTCGACCATCACCGAGTGGTCGATGACCAGGTCCACCGGCGACAGCGGGTTGATCTTCTGCGGATCGCCGCCGGCCTTGGCCATGGCGTCGCGCATGGCGGCCAGGTCGACCACCGCCGGCACCCCGGTGAAGTCCTGCATCAGCACCCGCGCCGGGCGGTACTGGATCTCGCGGTCGGAACGGCGCTCCTTCAGCCAGCCGGCCAGGGCCCGCAGGTCGTCGGCGTTGACCGTGTGGTTGTCCTCCCAGCGCAGGAGGTTTTCCAAAAGCACCTTGAGCGACTTCGGCAGCTTGTCCAGGTCGCCGAGCTGCTTGGCGGCTTCCGGAAGGCTGTAGTAGTGGTAGGTCTTGCCGCCCACCTCCAGGGTGCGCAGGCTGTTCAGGCTGTCCACTGCGGGCATGACGTTCTCCTCAGGCTGGATTCTGCCGGTGATCGACGGCACAGCTCCGATACTGCTGGTCCGATACTGGTGGAAAGCCCGGGCGGATTTCCCGGCTTGGCACGAAAGGAACGCAGATTGGCAGTCATCTTCTGCATATCGGGCGGCATCCTGGCGACTTCCGGCATGCGCTCTCCGGGGCACGGCAAGCCCTGGATCGCGACTTCGGAACTCTCAAACTAGACCGCTGCGCGCGGTCCTGCCATGGGTTCTGGACCTTTTGCCGCACCCGGGGGTTCCCCTGGCGTGCGGCGAATCCGGGTGAAAGCCGGGCGCGCAGCGACTATAGTGCGCGGCCAAGGAGACACCCCGATGAACACCCTGCTACTGCATTGCCGCCCGGGCTTCGAGAACGAGGTCTGCGCGGAGATTTCCGACCTGGCCGCGGGCCTGGACGTGGCCGGCTACGCCCGCGCCAAGCCGGCCACCGCCTATGCCGAGTTCGTCTGCCAGGAGGCCGACGGCGCCGACCGGCTGATGCGCCACCTGCGCTTCGCCGAGCTGATCTTCCCGCGCCAGTGGGCCCGCGGCACCGGCTTCGTCCAGCTGCCCGAGCAGGACCGCATCGGCGCGCTGCTGGAGGAGCTGGGCCCGTACCCGCTGTGCGGCAGCCTGTGGCTGGAAGTCTTCGACAGCAACGACGGCAAGGAACTGTCGACCTTCTGCCGCAAGTTCGAGAAGCCCCTGCGCGCCGCCCTGGTCAAGGCCGGCAAGCTGCGCGAGGACCCGAGCCTGCCGCGCCTGCTGCTGACCTTCCGTTCCGGCCGCGAGGTCTTCGTCGGTCTCGCCGAGCCGCGCAACAGCGCCATGTGGCCGATGGGCATCCCGCGCCTGCGGTTCCCCCGCGAGGCGCCCAGCCGCTCCACCCTCAAGCTAGAAGAGGCCTGGCACCACTTCATCCCGCGCGGCGAATGGGACAAGCGCCTGGCGCCGAACATGCTCGCCGTCGACCTGGGCGCGGCGCCCGGCGGCTGGACCTGGCAACTGGTCAATCGCGAGATGCGGGTGATCGCCGTGGACAACGGGCCCATGGCCGAGAACCTGATCTACTCCGGCCTGGTGGACCACCAGCGCGCCGACGGCTATGTGTTCCGCCCGCGGCAGATGGTCGACTGGATGGTCTGCGACATCGTCGAGAAGCCGGCGCGCACCGGCTGGCTGATCGACACCTGGATCGGCGAGGGCCTGTGCCGCGAGGCGGTGGTCAACCTCAAGCTGCCGATGAAGCAGCGCTACGCCGAGGTGCGCAAGATCCTCGAACGCCTGCGCGAGAGCTTCCGCGAGCGCGGCCTGCGCGTGGCCATCGGCTGCAAGCAGCTGTACCACGACCGCGAGGAAGTCACGGTGCACCTGCGACGCCTGTAGGCGCCTGCGACCCGCGACCTTCGGCGACTTGCCGTTGCGCCGCGCAGCGACCATGCTGTGCGGCGCACCCCCTCCCGGAGCCGCTCGTGAAGCGAAAGTTGCCCTCGCTGCTGGGCAGTTACAGCCGCATGTTGTTGCCACGCCGTGGCCTGGGCCGCGGCGAGCGCCTGCCGAACCTGGCCATGGACAGCCGCAGCCTGCGCTTCGACGCCCGCCACCTGCGCGCCTACCGCCAGCACTTCGGCCTGGACCCGGCGCTGGGCGTGCCGCTGCTCTACCCGCAGGTGATCAGCCTGCCGCTGCACCTGCGCCTGCTCAGCCGCTCGCGCATGCCGCTGTCGATCCTCGGGCTGATCCACCTGCGCAGCCACATCCAGCGCTACCGCATGCTCGATGAGGACGCCCAACTGCAGCTGGACTGCCGCATCCTCACCAGCCGGCGCAGCCCGCTGGGGCTGGAGGTGGACGTGGCGACCGAGGTCTGGCACCACGACATGCTCTACTGGCAGTCGATCACCACCTACCTGCGCCGCGGCGACTTCCTCGACGACCACGCCGAGCCCGACGCGCTGCCCGAGCGCGCCCAGTGGCACACCCTCGACGTGCCCGCGCACCCCGGTGTGCAGTGGCGCGTGCCGAAGATCGCCGGCTGGCGCTACGCCGGCCTGAGCGGCGACTTCAACCCGCTGCACCTGTCGCGCCTGATGGCCTCGCGCTACGGCTTCGGCAAACCCTTCGCCCACGGCATGTGGAGCCTGGCGCGCAGCCTCACCGGCCGGCGCCTGGCCGAGCAGGTGCGCCTGGACGTGCACTTCAAGGCGCCGCTGCCGCTGGGCAGCCAGGTGCGCCAGAGCCACCGCCGCCTGGGCCACAAGGAACAGTGGGCGCTGCTGCCGGTGGACGGCGGCGACGAGCCGATGCTGCTGGCCCAGCTGGACGAGGCGCCCGCCGGGCCGCTGCGCTGATTCAGCGGCCGGCCGCCAGGCGCGGCTGCAGCGGCAGCAGGGCGGGCAGCTGCACTTCGCCCTGCAGGTCCACCGCGGCGAACTTCCAGGAACCGTTGAACAGGTACTGGCCGCTGAAACCGCTGACCAGCAGGCCGATCTCGTCCCCCGCCGCCAGGCTGGCGCTGACCGCGTTGAGCCGCGTGGCGCCCTGGTTGAGCAGCGGCTTGACCTGCTCGTCCAGCACCCGCGTGCGGCCGTCCGCGCCACGGATCGCCAGCGAGGCGAACAGCAGCGCCTGGTCGCCCGGGCCGAGCGGCCGGGCCAGGCGAATCTCCGCGCTGCCGAGCAGGGCGCTGGGTTCGACGACCTGCTGCAGCGGGATGAAGGTGCGGGGCTGCAAGAGGCCGCTGCTGACCGGGCGCACCGGCGTTGGCGGCAGGGCCACGACGGGGCCGGGTGCGGGCAGCTCGTCCAGCGCCAGGCCCTGGTCCAGGTCGAGGCTGACGCACAGCGACGGCACGCTGTCGGCGGCGCCGGGGCGTTGGCGCAGCTTCTCCTCGTACCAGGCGAGGATGCCCTGGTAGAGGTCGATGGCGCGCCCGCCGCAGTGGATCACCGGTTCGTTGTTGAACGGCGGCAGGCCGCTCCAGGCCTGCAGCGGCGGCGGCAGGATGTGCCCGCCCTGCATGCCCAGCAGGCGCACGTCGGCGCTGCCCTGGCGCAGGCACTGGCGGATCTGCAGGCCCTGGTCGAGGGGGAACAGGGTATCGCGCAGGCCCTGGATCAGCAGGGCGTCGGCGTGGGGCCGGCGGCCCTCGGCGCAGTAGCGCGCCAGGCTGTGGGCGGCCAGTTCGGCGCGCACCGGTTCGGCCATGCGCCCGCTGGCGCTGTGCAGGTAGTCGGCCTGGGCGAACTTGCCCAGGTCGTAGCCGGTGGCGATGCCCAGGCCCAGCAGCACGCCGCCCCAGCCCATCTTCAACTGGCCGCCCGGGGCCAGGGCGTCGCTCAGGTCGTACCAGGTGGCGATGGGCACTATGGCGTCGATGCGCGGGTCCTCGCTGGCCGCCAGTAGTTGCACGGCGCCGCCGTAGCTCTCGCCGAGCATGCCCACGCGCGGGTCGCCCGGGCCGTCCATGCGCAGCCGCGGCAGGTGCGCGGCGGCCCAGTCGATCACCGCGCTGGCGTCGCTCACCTCGAAGCGCGGGTCCATCATCTCGATGCGCCCGTCGCTGCCGCCCCAGCCGCGCTGGTCGTAGCTGAGCACCCAGTAGCCGGCCTTCCAGGCCTTGAGCGCGGCGCGGCCGGACATCATGTTCTTGCCGTAGAAACCCTCCGGCCCGGTCACCCGCCAGCCGCCCCAGCCGTGGGTGTGGACGATCAGCGGCGCCGTCTCGCCGGCCTTGAGCGCTGGCTGGAACACGGTGGCGGACAGCCGCGTGCCGTCGCGGGCGCTGATCACCGCGTCGTACCAGGTGGCGGGCAGGTCCTGGCCGGCGCTGGCGGAATAGTCGGGGAGGTTGTCGCGGGCGGCGCAGCCGGCGAGCAGCAAGGCGAGGCAGAGCAGGGCGGGCAGGCGCATGGGCGGGGACATCCGCTGTCGGGGAAGGCGCCGAGCTTAGCCCAGCGGGCCAGGCCACGGGCCCGACGAAAGATTGGCCCGCCGCCGTTCGCCCGCCAGGCGTGACCCTGCCCGCGCTTTGGGCGACAATGCGCCATTCGTTTTGCGGAGCCTTTCCATGTCCCAACCTGTCGACGCCATTCTCGACGCCACCGGCCTGAACTGCCCCGAACCGGTCATGATGCTGCACAACAAGGTGCGCGACCTGCCGGCCGGCGGCCTGCTCAAGGTCATCGCCACCGACCCCTCCACCCGCCGCGACATCCCCAAGTTCTGCATCTTCCTCGGCCACGAACTGGTGGAACAGCAGGAAGAGGCGGGCACCTACCTGTACTGGATCCGCAAGAAGCTCGATTGAGCTGTTGCCCGTCGCCGGGGGATGTTTTCTGGGCGTAGGGCGGATAACGCTCCGCGTTATCCGCCGTTTGGCCTTGGCCACACTCCGCTCGTTGCCGGGCACGGAGCCGCCCTCGAAGCCGCGCCGGGTTCAGCCATGGAGTGGCCGGCAAGGCAGGTGTAACGGCGGATAACCGCGAACGGTTATCCGCCCTACGTCGGCCACCACGAAACACTTCGCGCGCTTGACCTTTCCATGGCGAAAACGAATGCTGCCCGTTCTCCATCATTGGAAATGGACATGCCCGCCATGAAAGCCCTGGACATCGAGGCCGTGCAGGCCTTCGTGCTGGTCGCCGAGCTGAAGAGCTTCACCCGCGCCGCCGAGGCCCTGGCCAGCACCCAGTCGGCGGTGAGCCTGAAGATCAAGCGCCTGGAAGACCACCTCGGCCGCCGCCTGCTGGAGCGCACGCCGCGCCTGGTGCGCCTGTCCGCCGACGGCGGGGTGTTCCTGGAGGCGGCCCGCGGCCTGGTGGCGGCGCACCGCCAGGCGCTGGGCGCGTTCGCCGGCGGCCAACCCAGGCGGCTGGTGGTCGGCATCAGCCACCACATCGTCGGCGCCGAACTGCCGGGCCTGCTGCGCCAGCTCACCCGCGCCGAGCCGGGCCTGCTGCTGGAACTGCGGGTGGACAGCTCGCGGGAAACCCTGGAGCGCTTCGACCGTGGCGAACTGGATGTGGCCCTGGTGCTGCAACAGGGCCCGCCGCGTCAGGATGCGGAGGTGGTGCTGCAGGAACCCTTCGCCTGGATGGGCGCCGCCGACTTCCAGCCGTTGCCCGGCCAACCGCTGCCCCTGGCCACCCAGGCCGAGCCTTGCAGCGTGCGGCGCATGGCGGTGGACGCCCTGGACCAGGCCGGGGTGGCCTGGCGCGAGGTGTTCGTCGGTGGTGGGTTGATGACCATTGGCGCGGCAGTCAGCGCCGGGATAGCCGTGGCGGCCCTGGGCCGCCGGGTGGCGCCGGCGGGCTGCGAGGACGTGGGGGCGCGGCTGGGGCTGCCGGCGTTGCCGGGGCGGGATGTGCTGCTGTTCTCCCACCCGCGGGATGCGCAGGCGCGGGGGATGTTGCGGACGTTGGTGGCGGCGGTGCGGAGTACGGTGGGGTAGGGAGCCGATCATGGACGGACTCCTGCACCTTCCAGCAAATATGACACCCCGTAGGATGGGTTGAGCGAAGCGATACCCATCACCACGACCGCATGGGTTTCGCCAAGGCTCAACCCATCCTACGAAAAGCACCTCGGCGCAAGACAGGTGCTCCTCCACCTCCAGGGAAGCACGGGTGTAGGAGCGGACTCCGTCCGCGATGGGCTCATCGATCGCACCGGATTGTCAGGGTTGTAGAGTCCTCCCTCACCCCACCAGCACCCGTGCCACCCGCGCCACGCCCCAGGCCATGCCCAGCACCATGAAGGCGCCGAAGGCCAGCCCTGCCAGCTGTGCCGCCAGTTCCCGTTTCTGCCTGTCGTTCATGGCAGTCGCTCCAGCCCTGGCCGTGCCAGGTACAGGATTTCGTAGCCGACGCTGTCCGCACGCAGCTCCAGCGCCCCGGCGCTCACGCTGAAGCGCAGCAGCTTCCAGCGTTGCAGGTCGGCCACTACCCAGACCGCCAGCACATCCTCCCGGCCCAGCAGCGCCTCGCCGGCGGCCAGGGCGCCGTCGCGCAGGGCGGCGGCGCCTCTATCTGGCAAGGGTAGTTCTTCGCGGTACAGCGCGCGGGCCGGGCGATCGAAGGCCGGGCCGCGGCGGGCGTCCAGGGGCAGCCAGGTTTCCACCGCCGGCCTGCCGAAGGCGTCGATCACCCCCTGAAAGGCTTCGCCGGCCAGGAAGGCCGCGGCGGCGGCCGGTTCGTGCCAGAGGTAGACCGAGGCGTAGAGGTGGCCTTCGGCGCCGTGGCGGCCCTTTTCCTGGAGGACGAAGGCCTTGCACGCCAGGCCCGGCCAGGCGTCCCACTGCGGGCCCTTGGCGGCGGCGCGTTGGCGGATGGCGTCGAGATCGTGCTGCGCCGGCAGGCGGTGGCTGTATTGCATGGCGAACATGGCGGGCTCCTTTTCAGCATGGGCTGGAAGAAGTCTGCGCGGCCGCTTTCATGCGAAACAGGTATGGATGATTGTTTCAGTGATTCGATCTAGAAATCATTGAAGCCCAACTCGCCCTGGGCCTGCTCCGGTTTCGGCCGTGCCGGGCGCTGGCGGGCCGGTGGCAAGGGCGCCTTGCGTGGCGCGCTGTTTTCCGCCTCCGGCTCCGGCGGCGGCAGGGCCAGGCGGCAGCTGCGCACCGTCCACCAGCGCGGCAGCAGCTGGCGCACTTCGCTGCGGCCGAAGCGGTCGTCGATCAGCCAGACCACGCCTTCGTCCTGCTGGGTGCGGATCACCCGGCCGGCCGCCTGCACCACCTTCTGCAGGCCGGGGTAGAGGTAGGTGTAGTCGTAGCCGTCGCCGAACTGGTTATGCATGCGCTGGCGGATTTCCTCGTTCACCGTGTTCACCTGGGGCAGCCCCAGGGTGGCGACGAAGGCGCCGATCAGGCGGTCGCCGGGCAGGTCGATGCCTTCGCCGAAGGCGCCGCCGAGCACCGCGAAGCCGATGCCGCGGCCACCGTTGCGGAACTGTTCGAGGAAGCCCTCGCGCGCGGTCTCGTCCATGTTGCGCGCCTGCACCCAGACCGGCACGCCCGGCTCGTCGCGGACGAAGCGTTCGCGCACCTGCTCCAGGTAGGCGTAGCTGCTGAAGAAGACCAGGTAGTTGCCCGGCCGCTCGCGGTACTGGCGCGCCATCAGCTCGCAGATCGGCCGCACCGACTGGGCGCGGTGCTGATAGCGGGTGGATAGGTTGCGCACCACTTGCACTTCCAACTGCTCGGCGCGGAACGGCGACTCCACGTCGATCCAGGCGGTGTCCTCGGGCAGGCCCAGCAGGTCGCGGTAGTAGTGCGCCGGCGTCAGGGTGGCGGAGAACAGCGTGCAGCTGTGCGCTTCCTCGAAGCGCGGGGCGAGGAAGGGCGCGGGGATGACGTTGCGCAGGCACAGCGTGGAGTAGACGCGGCCGCTTTCGGTCTGGCGGCGGGTGATGTCGAACAGCGAGTGCTCGCCGAAGGCCTCGGCCAGGCGGCAGAAGGCCATGGCGTCGAGGTAGAAGCTCAGCAGCTCCAGGCTGTTGCCGTCGGGCTGTTCGCTGAGGTGGTCGGTGATGGCGGTCACCGCCTTCTGCAGCGCGAGGATGAACAGCTCCGGGGCCAGCGGGTAGACCTGGTATTCCAGCTCCTGGTCGCGGTGCAGCTGGTTCCAGTGGCGGCCGACGCGCTCCAGCGTGCCCTTGAGCTTGGCCGGGGCGACGCGGCGCAGGTCCTGGAAGTCGGCCTGGTCCAGCTCGCCGGTGTACATCTTGCGCCCGCGCTCCACCAGGTTGTGGGCCTCGTCCACCAGCAGCGCCACCTTCCACTCGTTGAGCGCGGTGAGGGCGTAGAGCAGGGCGCTCATGTCGAAGTAGTAGTTGTAGTCGCACACCACCACGTCGGCCCAGCGGCTCAGTTCCTGGCTCAGGTAGTAGGGGCAGATGCCGTGCTCGCGGGCCACTTCGCGGACCCGCGCCTGGTCCAGCCAGGCGCCGTCCAGGGCGGCCAGGCGCGCGGCCGGCAGGCGGTCGTAGAAGCCCTTGGCCAGCGGGCAGGAGTCGCCGTGGCAGGCCTTGTCCGGGTGTTCGCAGGCCTTGTCGCGGGCCACGTGCTCCAGCACCCGCAGCGGCAGCTCGGGCTCGTCCTGGCGCAGGCTGGCCAGGGCTTCCAGGGCCAGGCGCCGGCCGGGGGTCTTGGCGCTGAGGAAGAACAACCGGTCTAGGCCCTGGCCGGGCATGGCCTTGAGCTGCGGGAACAGGGTGCCGAGGGTCTTGCCGATGCCGGTGGTGGCCTGGGCCATCAGGTGGCGGCCGTCGCGGGCGGCGCGGTACACCGCCTCGGCGAGCTGGCGCTGGCCGTGGCGGAACTGCGGCCAGGGGAAGCGCAGGCTTTCCAGGGCGCCATCGCGGGCCGCGCGGTGGGCCATTTCGCGTTCGGCCCAGACCACGAAGCGCTGGCAGTGCTCCTCGAAGAAGGCGTGCAGTTCGTCGGCGCTGAAGCTTTCCTGGAACACCGTCTCCTTCTGCGTCATGACGTTGAAGTAGACGACCGCCAGGTCGATTTCCTCCAGGTCCTGCAGGGCGCAGAGCAGCCAGCCGTAGACCTTGGCCTGGGCCCAGTGCAGCTGGCGGTGGTTGTCGGGGATGCGCGAGATGTCGCCGCGGTGCGTCTTGATCTCTTCCAGGCAGTTGCGCGCCGGGTCGTAGCCGTCGGCGCGGCCGCGCACCAGCAGGTTGCGGTAGGCGCCGGCCAGCGGCAGCTCGGCGAGGTAGCCGGGGCCGCGGCGGCCGACCACGGTGGCGTGGCCGGCCATGCCTTCCTGGGCGCTGGGCGAGGGGGTGAAGCGCAGGTCGAGGTCGCCGACCTTGGCGGTGAATTCGCAGAGGGCGCGCACCGCGACCTGGTAGTTCATTCCGCCGGCTCCCCGGCCCAGGTCACGTAGCAGACCTCCACCGGCATGCCGTGCTCGGCGCAGAAGGCCAGCCAGCGCTTCTGGTTGTCCTGCAGGCGGTCGCCGGGGCCCTTCACCTCGATCATCCGGTAGCCGCGCTCGGCGGGGTAGAACTGGATCAGGTCGGGCATGCCGGCGCGGTTGGCCTGCAGGTCTTCCAGCAGGCGGCCGAACCAGGCCTTCAGGTGCGCCGCCGGCAGGCAGGCCAGGGCCTGTTCCAGCAGGCTTTCGTCCAGCAGCTCCCAGAACACGAAGGGCGATTGCAGGCCCTGCTTCTCGCGGTGGATGCGGCGCATCTCGTCGGCGTAGGCGTCGCTGTCCAGCAGTGCCAGGCGTGCTTCGAACAGCTCGGCGCGGCGGGCGCGGAACCGGCTGTCGTAGAGGTCCGCGGGGCCGGCGTGGAAGGGGTGGAAGAAGGCGCCGGGCAGCGGGGTGAAGATCACTTCCCAGCAGAGCAGGCCGAACAGGCCGAGGACCAGGGTGTTCTCCACGTAGTGCACCGGCGCTTCGGGGCGGGCCAGGTGCAGCTGCACGCACTGCTCGACGCTCAGGCCGGGCTGCGGCTGCAGTTCCAGGTCGATGCGTGGCGGCGGCGCGGCCTTGGCCTTCGCTGGCTGGGCGTGGCCGAGCTGGCGGCGCAGGCGCACCAGGGCGCGCTCGATCAGCTGCGCCTCGGCGGCGTCCTGGGGTTGGGCCGCGGCTTGCAGGGCCAGGTCGTAGGCTTCGGCGTGGCGTTCCAGGCGCTCCAGCACGCGCACCTGGCGCTGGCGGGCGCTGGCGTGCTCGCTGGCGGCATAGACCTGCAAGGCGCCTTCCCAGTCGGCTTCGCGCTCCAGTTGCTGGCCGATGTGGAACAGCACGCGCCCGCGGCGGCGCTGCAGCTGCGCGGTGCCGCAGTCGACGCTGGCGATCAGCGGCAGCAGTTCCTGGGCGGCGGCGCCCAGGTCGAAGGCTTCGCGGCAGCGTTGCAGGAACAGGTGCGCGTCGATTTCCTCGCGGCTGGCGAAGCCGCGGGATTCGCGGCTCAGCGGCACCGTCTCGTAGCGCAGGATGCCCAGGTCGGTGAGGACGAATTCGGTCCAGTCCTGGTACAGGTTGCCGAAGAACATCAGGCGCAGGCGCTCCACCTGGGGCGCGATGGCCAGGCTGTAGACCGCCTCGTCCAGCTGCGGGCACCAGTCAGCGAAGGTCCGCGGTGCGGGTTCGGCCTCGGCCAGTTCGGCCAGCAGCTCCGGCTTGCGCAGCTGGCGGCTGGACAGCTGGGCGCCGAAGCAGTCGAGGATTTCGTCCTTGCGCAGCAGGCCGAAGAGTTCTTCCAGGCCCAGCGCGGCGGCGCCATCCAGCCAGCCGGCCTCCAGCAACGGCGCGGCGGCCCGGCGCGGGCAGCCGATCTCGGCGTAGTCCAGCTTGCTGGCGCGAAAGTGCGGGCCCTTGCGCATGATCAGCCGCACCAGCAGGGCGCGGGCCTCCAGCGGCATGGCCTGGAAGTCGCGGAGGAAGGCGCGTTCGGCGGTGTCGAAGAGGTCGTCGTAGCGTTCTTCCAGCCAGCCGAGGGCGCGGTGGAAGTTGGCCAGGTAGTAGAAGCGCGGATCGGTCTGGAAGGGCATGGGCGAGAGCAGGGGCTGTATCTTTATACAGATATCAGGTGGGATGGGGATTGGCAATCGGCGGGGGATGGGTGGGGGCGGCGCCAAGGCGGATCGCGGACGGAGTCCGCTCCTACTCCATGAGCGAGCATGGCTTTTCGTAGGGTGGTGTTGAGCGAAGCGATACCCATCCTACGAAGAGCGCCTCGGTGCGGTCCGCAGGGAAGCACGGCCGTAGGAGCGGACTCCGTCCGCGATGGGCCCAACCCCGCGCCGGTTTCGCCCGGTATCGCAAAACGCGGCTTAAATTCTCCCGCCCCCCGGTCGCCCTGCATTTCAAATCCCCCGCACGACGAGGTCGGGTATGCGCCAGCACAACCGTATCGTATTCCGCTCCATGTTCCGCATCCGCGTGCTCGACGCTGGCGGCGAGCTGCTCGGCTATGTCGCCGACCTTTCCGAAAGCGGCCTGAAGATCCGCTGCGATGTGCTGCTGGCGCCGGACAGCCAGCTGGAGCTGCGCCTGCGCATGCGTGACCGCGAGGAGCGCATGCGCGAGGCGCTGGTGAAGGTGCGCTGCGTGTGGTCGGGGGAGAACGCCCAGACCGGCCAGTACGAGGCCGGCCTTGCGCTGGAGCAGCCGTCGGTTTCCTTCAACGAGCTGATGACCGAGCTGCGCGCCGGGCGTCGCAGCCCGACGCCCAACTGATCAGCCGAGGGTGCCGAGGACGTTCACCGCCACCCGCTCGGGTATCTCGTTCTGCGACAGCACGTGCAGTCCCGGGCTGAAGACCCTTGCATAACGCGCCAGCAGCGGGCGCAGCTGCGGCATCACGGTGAGGATCGGTGGGTGGCCTTCCTTGCGCAGCTTCTCCTTCACCACCGGCATGGTGTTCTGCAACTGGTTGAGCAGGTTCGGCTCCACCGGGATGTTGTCCAGGCTCACCGGGCCGGCCTGCTGGGCGATGGCCAGGGCGCTGAGCAGGGTGTTCTCCAGGTTGTTGTCGAGGATGAACACCGACAGCTCGCCGCGCTCCCCGGCGATGCCCGAGACGATGCTGCGGCGCAGCGCGTAGCGCACGTCGGAAGCCAGCAGCACCGGGTCCTTGGTGGTTTCGGCGGCTTCCACCAGGGTGGTGGCGATGCTCACCAGGTCGCGCAGCGGCACCTGTTCCTGCAGCAGCTGGCGGTACACCCGGTGCTGCAGGCTGAAGCTCAGCTGCGCGCGCAGGTGCTCGGCGAGCTTCGGCGCCTGGGCCGCCAGGCGCTGCATCAGGTGCTCGACGTCGTCGTGCTTGAAGATGTCCGGCAGGTGCTCGCGGATCACCTTGTTCAGGTGGGTGGCGATGACGCTGGCGCAGTCGATCACCTGGTAGCCCAGGTTGAGCGCGCGCGGCTTGTCTTCCGGGCGGATCCACACCACCGGCATCAGGTAGGCCGGGTCGTGGCCGAGGATGCCGTCGACCTCGCCGTAGGTTTCCGCCGAGGGGATGGCCATCAGGCGGTCGGCGTGCAGCTCGGCGCCGTCGATGCGCTCGCCGCTGATGTGGATGGCGTACTGCGAGGCCTTCAGCCGCAGGCTGTCGCGGATGTGGATTTCCGGCAGCAGGAAGCCCAGGCTCTCCGACAGCGTCTGGCGCACCCCGCGCACGCGCTGCACCAGGGGCGCGCCGCCGGCCTCGTTGACCAGCCCGACCAGCTTGTAGCCCAGGGAGATGGACAGCCGCTCCACCAGCGGGATGTCTTCCCAGCCCAGCTGCTGGGCGCGTTCCTGGTCCATGGCCTTGCCGATGGCCTCGACCTGCTCCAGGCTCTGCGCCTCGTCCGGCGGCTCGGCCAGGGACACGCGCCAGGCGACGAAGGCGATCAGCGCGGCGAAGCCGAAGAACGCCAGGTGCGGCATGCCCGGCACTATCGCCAGCACCGTGACTATGCCCGCCACCGTGTACAGCAGCGAGGGCGAAGCGAGCATCTGCCGGCGCACCAGCGCGGTGATCTCTGCCGACTCGTTGACCCGCGTGATGATGATCGCCGCCGCGGTGGACAGCAGCAGCGCCGGAATCTGCGCCGCCAGGCCGTCGCCGATGGTCAGCAGGGCGTACTGGCGGAAGGCGTCGGCGCCGGCCATGGCGTAGACGAACACGCCGATGGCCACGCCGCCGAACAGGTTGATCAGCAGGATCAGGATGCCGGCGATGGCGTCGCCGCGGACGAACTTGCTGGCGCCGTCCATGGCCCCGTAGAAGTCGGCCTCCTTGGACACCTCGGCGCGGCGCTTCTTGGCCTCGGCCTGGTCGATCAGGCCGGCGTTGAGGTCGGCGTCGATGGACATCTGCTTGCCCGGCAGGGCGTCCAGGGTGAAGCGCGCGGTGACCTCGGAGATGCGCTCGCCGCCCTTGGTGATGACCATGAAGTTGATGATGGTGAGGATCACGAAGACGATCAGGCCGACGATGAAGTTGCCGCCGATGACCACGTGGCCGAAGGCCTCGATCACCTTGCCGGCGGCCGCCGAGCCGGTGTGCCCGTCGAGCAGCACCACCCGCGAGGAGGCCACGTTCAGCGACAGCCGCAGCAGGGTGGTGACCAGCACCACCGTGGGCAGCAGCGAGAAGTCCAGCGGGCTGCGCGAGGACACGCTGACCATCAGCACCAGCAGGGCGATGCCGATGTTGAAGGTGAAGAGCACGTCCAGCAGCAGCGGCGGCAGCGGCAGGATGATCATCGCGAGGATGGAGAGGATGACCAGCGGGATGCCGATCCGCCCGCTGCGCAGTGTCGGCAGGAGCTGCTCGAGGAAGTTCATGGTTGGCCTCTGCTTGCCAGGCTGTCGGGGATGGGGAGGTTCTTGGCCAGTTCCGGCTTGCGCTGTCTTCGCCCCTGGCGGTAGGCGCGCAGCTGCAGGATGTAGGTGAGGACGTGGGCCACGGCGGTGTACAGCCCGGCCGGAATCTGCTGGTTGACCTGGGTGCTGAAGTAGATGGCGCGGGTCAGCGGCGGCACTTCCAGTACTTCAAGATTGTGCCTGGCGGCCATCTGGCGGATGTACAGGGCCATGTCGTCCATGCCGCGGGCCAGCACGTAGGGCGCCTGGGCCTTATTCGGGTCGTACTTGAGGGCCACGGCGAAGTGCGTCGGGTTGGTCAGCACCACGTCGGCCTTGGGCAGCACGCGGTTGATCTGGCGCTGCAGCAACTGGCGCTGCACCTGGCGGATGCGCGCCTTCACTTCCGGGCGGCCTTCCTGGGTCTTGTGCTCCTCGCGGCGCTCCTGCTTGGTCATGCGCATGCGTTTGCGGAACAGGAAGCGCTGCAGCGGGATGTCCAGCAGGGCGAAGAACACGAACACCGTCAGCAGGCCGATCAGGGTGTCGAACAGCAGGCCCAGGGCGCCGCCGATGGCGCTGCGGATGTCGCTGCGCTGCAGGGCGATGAGCTGCGGCAGGGCGTCCAGCAGCAGGTACCAGGCCACGCCCAGCAGCACCGCCATCTTCAGCAGCGACTTGAGCAGCTCGGTGAGGTTCTGCAGCGAGAACATCCGCGCAAGACCCGTGATGGGGTTGAGCTTGCTGGCCTTGAAGGCCAGGTTGGCCGAGGCGAATATCCAGCCGCCGGGGACCATGCCGAAGGCCACCACCAGCAGCGGGGTGAGCAGCAGCGGCAGCAGCAGCTGGACCATCAGCCAGATGTGCTGGCCGAGGATCAGCGCCAGGTCGTCCAGGCCCACCTCGCTGCGGTTCAGGTCCAGGTAGGCGAAGCGGAAGCTGTCGGCCAGGCCGTCGAAGAAGCGCCCGACGCAGGCCTTGAGCACCAGCAGGGTGCAGAGCAGCGCCACGGTGCCGGCCAGGTCCTTGGAACGCGGCACCTGGCCCTTCTGCCGGCTCTGGCGCAGCTTGTGCTCGCTGGCCTCTTCGGTCTTTTCCTGGGAGCCGCCCTGTTCAGCCATGGCCGGTGCCTCGCAGCAGCTGGCCGAGGTTGTCCAGCAGCGCGCGGGTGAGCTGCAGGTAGGTGTCGGGCAGGTCCGACAGGGTCAGGCGGATGCACGCGAGACCGGTGAGGATGGCCATGGGGAAGCCCAGGGAGAACAGGTTCATCGCCGCCGAGATGCGGTTGAGCAGGCCGAAGCAGAACTGCACGAGGAACATGCAGAAGGCCAGCGGCAGGCTGATCAGGGTGGCCGCGGAGAACACCCAGGCCAGGGCGTAGGCCAGGGTGGCGAAGCCGGCGTAGGCCAGGCCGCCGCCCACCGGCCAGTAGTGGAAGCTCTGGTAGAGCACGCTGACCACCAGCAGGTGGCCGTCGCTGGCGAGGAACAGCAGGGCCAGCAGCAGGAAGTACAGCTGGCCGACCACCGAGGACGAGGACACGCCGTTCACCGGGTCGTTGTAGCGCGCCATGGCCATGCCCATCTGGGTGGACACCACCTCGCCGACCAGGCTGAAGATCACGAACACCAGCTGCAGCGCAAGGCCCAGCACGGCGCCCACGGCGATCTGCTCCAGCGCCGCCAGCAGCCCTTCGGCCGACAGCGCCTCGATGGCCGGCGGGCGGGGCAGGGCGCCGGCCAGCGCGAGGGTCAGGCCGATGGCCAGGAGGATGCGCACCTGGCGCGGCAGCGAGCGGTGGTTGAGCAGCGGCGCCATGGCGAGCATGGCCATGATCCGGCAGAACGGCCACCAGTAGCGCTGCAGTTCCTGCAGGTACTGGCTGGCCTGCAGCAGCGACTCGTTGGCGTGCATGGCTAGCCGACCAGGTGCCCGGCCTGCTTGAAGGTCTCGATGAACAGGTCGCTGAGGGTGCGCAGTATCCAGTGCCCGGCGAACACCAGCATGCCCAGGGTGATCAGCAGCCGCGGGAGGAAGCTGAGCATCTGCTCGTTGATCTGCGTGGCGGCCTGGAAGATGCTCACCAGCAGGCCGCCGAGCAGGCTCGGCAGGACCAGCACGCAGACCACGATGGCGGTGATGTGCACGGCGTTGGCGATGATCTCGACGGCGTATTCCGGGGTGAGCATGGTGGCCTCAGAACGGCTGGATGCTGGAGGTGAGGGTGCCCATCAGCAGCGCCCAGCCGTCGACCAGGACGAACACCATGAGCTTGAACGGCAGCGAGATCATCATCGGCGAGAGCATCATCATGCCCATGGCCATGAGCACGCTGGCCACCACCAGGTCGATGACCAGGAAGGGCACGAAGATCATGAAGCCGAGCTGGAAGGCGGTCTTCAGCTCGCTGAGCACGTAGGCCGGCAGCAGCAGGGAGAAGTCCAGGTCGGCCTTGTCCGCCGGCATCTTCTCGCCGGCCAGGGCCAGCAGAGTGTCCAGCGAGGTCTTGCCGGTCTGCGCGAGCATGAAGCGGCTGAGGCTGGCCTTGGCCTTGCCCAGGCCTTCCTCCAGGGTGATGGCGTCGGCCTGGAAGGGCTCGTAGGCCTCGGTGTACACCTCCTTCCACACCGGGCGCATGACCAGCAGCGTCATGCACAGGGCGATGCCCACCAGCACGTTGTTCGGCGGGCTCTGCTGCAGGCCCATGGCCTGGCGCAGGATGGCCAGCACGATGATGAAGCGGGTGAAGCTGGTCATCATCAGCAGCATGGCCGGCAGCAGCCCGAGCAGCGTCATCACCACCAGAATCTGCAGCTTCACGCTCAGCTCCTGGCCGTGGCCGGTGTCGTTCAGGCTCAGCAGGGAAATCTCGCCGCCGGCGGCCAGCACCACGCCGGGCAGCATGCCGGCCAGCGCCAGGCCCAGGGCCAGCCAGTGCCGCGCGCGCTTCATCGGGCCAGGTCGTCCAGGCCGGCGCCGCACAGTTCCAGCACGCGCAGGCCGTAGTTGCCGTTCATCACCACCACCTCGGCCTTGGCGAACAGCGCGCCGTTGACCTTCAGGTCCAGCGGCTCGCCGGCCAGCTTGTCGAGGACGATGACGCTGGAGGCGTCGACCTCCATCAGCTCCTTCAGGGAAATCTCGGTGGAGGCCACCTCCAGGGTGAGGTTCACCGGAATCTTGCCGAAGAAGCTCAGGTCCTGGCGCGGCGCGGCCAGCGCCTCGGGGGCGGCCGCCGGCGCCTCGTCCAGGGCCAGGCCGGCGTCGTTGAGGAGGTTGTCCAGTTCGCTGTCGGTGACTTGGCTCATGGGCTTTTCACGCTCTCGAGGGAGGTCAGGAAGAGGCCGCCGTCTTCTTCGAAGAGGGTGCCGCGGAAGAGTTTCTGCTGGTTCACCTGCACCTCGCAGCGCTCCAGCAGGCGCACCGGCAGGATGTCCCCGGGGCGCAGCTGCAGGGCCTGGGCCAGCGGCATCTGCAGCGCGGCGATGACGCAGTCCAGGCGCACCGGCAGGTGCAATAGATGCTGCGCCGGGCTGCCGCCCAGGCGCGCCGGCGGCGGGCCGGCCAGGCGGGTGGTGAGCGCGTCGGCCAGCTCGGCGTCCAGGTAGATGAACAGCGAGGCCTGGCTGCCGGTGATGTGGCTGAGGAAGTGGAACTCGGCCACGTACTCCCAGCTCACCAGCTCGTAGTCGTTGTCGTGGGGCGTCAGCTCGCCGAAGGTGTCGCCCAGCAGCAGCGAGCGGGCGAACAGCTGGGTCACGTCCACCCCCAGGCGCTTGCGCATGCGCTGCTCGGAGGTGCTGATCGGCGGGGTGTCGTGGCTGGGCAGCGAGGTGCCGCCGTAGTAGCACTCCAGGGCTTCGGTCAGCAGCGGGCGGTCGATGGCGAAACCGACCTTGCCGGAAGGGCAGCGGAAGATGCATTCGGCCGGCCGCGGCACACTTTCCTGGACGTCGACTTTCTGCAGTTCCAGGTTGATGCGGTAACTACGCAGGAAATAATCGCTGATGATGCGCGGATGCTTGTGGGCGATCTCGCGAATATATTGCGGAACCTTGTGGTAATGCCGGCCCAACTTGTGCGGCTGCAGGCGCACGAGTCTTTCCGAGGGCACGCCGTGGTGGACTTTGGATTGGCCAGTCATGGGTTGGGTCGACTTCCGGAAGTGGGGCTGCGCAGGTGTTCGCCGGTGCGTGGCCGGGGGCTGCGCGGGGCGAACCTTGGGTGCTCGCCGCGGGCACCGGTTCGGCGCGCGGCAGAGCCTGCGGATGGGGCGGAAGTCTAGGCAGGCGGGCCCTGGCGGTTAAATCAATAGATATCAAATGAGGTTTTTGATCGTCATTCGCGGGCGCCTGAGCGGATTTGACGAAAACTGACTCGGCGGTCGCCGTGTGCGCTGGTTAACGTTGCGCCTGTGACGAGGTTCTGCTGGAAAAGTTCCCTCGCACAGTTGAAGGGCGACAGGAAAAACTCATTCCTTAAGGCCCCTTCGTAATAAAAGGGAAGGTGTTCGGTAATTCCTTCCTATAGCGGCCGGAAGTTCATTCGGCCACTGCCTGCCGGCAAATGAAAGTTCATCGCCGCCATGGCTTCGATGGAATAACCGAGTGCCGTCCCGAGGGCGGTCCAGACGCAGGAAAGTTGCATTGAAACAGTTCAGTCAATTGGCCAGTTGCAATGAAGAAGCCAGCCTGGCGGAGCAACAGGTGGTGATCGTCGGCGGCGCCGGCGAGATCGGCCTGGACCTGCTCAATGACGGCCTGGCGCGCCTGGGCCGGCGCGTGCTGCGGGTGAAGAACGCGGCCGGGCTGGACGCCGTCGACCTCGCAGCCTGTGGCCCGGTCTTCGTCTTCGCCGAGCGCCGCCCGCAACGCAGCTTCCCGCAGATCGGCGAACTGCTGCAGCGCGTGCCGCAGCTGAGCCTGGTGCCGGTGGTGGAATACGCCGACCAGGAAATGGCCGCCCAGCTGCTGGAGATGGGCTGCATCGACTACCTGCTGGCGCCCTTCAGCGAGAGCCAGCTGGCCGCGCTGCTGCACCGCCAGGAACAGGCGGCGGTGGCCGGCGAGGGCTTCGTCTCGCAGTCGCGCGCCGGGCGCCGCCTGCTGGCGCTGGCCCAGCGCGTGGCGCAGACCCGCGCGCCGATCCTGATCACTGGCGAGACCGGCACCGGCAAGGAGCTGATGGCGCGCTACATCCACCGCTTCTCCGCCGAGCCGCAGGCGCCCTTCGTGGCGGTGAACTGCGCCGCCATCCCCGAGCAGATGCTCGAATCCATCCTCTTCGGCCATGAGCGCGGCGCCTTCACCGGCGCGGTCAGCGCCCAGCCGGGCAAGTTCGAGCAGGCCAACGGCGGCACCCTGCTGCTGGACGAGATCGGCGAACTGCCCCTGGGCCTGCAGGCCAAGCTGCTGCGCGTGCTGCAGGAGCAGCGCGTGGAGCGCCTGGGCGGGCAGCGCGAGATCCGCCTGAACGTGCGCGTCATCGCCGCCACCAACCGCGACCTGCAGGAAGAAGTCAGCGCCGGGCGCTTCCGCGCCGACCTGATGTTCCGCCTCGACGTGCTGCCGCTGCACATCAGCCCGCTGCGCGAGCGCAAGGACGACATCCTGCCCCTGGCGCAGCGCTTCATCCAGCAGTACGCGCCCCAGGAGCGCCACGCCGAGCTGCTCACCGAAGCGGCGCGGCAGGCCCTGCTGGCCCACGACTGGCCGGGCAACGTGCGCGAGCTGGAGAACGTCATCCAGCGCGCCCTGGTGCTGCGCGCCGGGCTGTTCATCCAGCCGCGCGACCTGGGGCTCGCGCCGCCGGCCGAGCAGCTGGCCAGCGTGGCCGCGGCGGTGCCGCTGCCGGGCGAGGGCGGCAAGGCGGCCCTGCGCGCCAGCGGCAAGTGGGCCGAGTACCAGCACGTGATCGATACCATCCGCCGCTTCGGCGGGCACAAGACCAAGGCCGCGGAAAGCCTCGGCATGACGCCGCGGGCCCTGCGCTACCGCCTCAACGCCATGCGCGAGCAGGGCGTGAACCTGTCCTTCTGAAACGAGAGTCGCCATGAACCCCATCGAGCAGGCCCGCAGCGAGATGCTCGGGCAGATGCAGCAATTGCGCGCGCTGTCGGCGGCGCCCATCCGCCCGGCCAGCGAGGCCCCCGGCGCCGAGCCGGGCTTCGGCAACGCCTTCGAGGACGCCCTGCGCGCCGTCGACGCCCAGCAGCACCAGGCCAGCGAGGCCATGGCCGCGGTGGACGCCGGGCGCAGCGACGACCTCGCCGGCGCCATGGTCCAGGGCCAGCAGGCCAGCGTGTCCTTCAGCGCCTTGCTGCAGGTGCGCAACAAGCTCACCACCGCTTTCGACCAAGTCATGAACATGCCGCTGTGACGGCGCACAAGGGCTGAACCGTGCTGCAGAAGATCAAAGACCGCCTGCCCCTGGGCAAGCTGCGCCTGGACCCGCGCCTGAGCCTGCTGGGCCTGGCCGGCGGCGCCGCGCTGCTGGCCCTGGGCAGCACCTGGTACCTGTGGCGCGACCAGGGCGCCTTCCACCCGCTGTACGGCGCCGGCGAAGCCTACCCGGCGGCCGAGGTGATGCAGGTGCTGGACGCCGACAGCATCGCCTACCGCCTGCACCCGCAGAGCGGCCAGGTGCTGGTGCGCGACGACCAGCTGGCGCGGGCGCGCATGCTGCTGGCGGCCAAGGGCGTGAAGGTCGCGGTGCCGGCCGGCTACGAACTGTTCGACAAGGACGAGCCGCTGGGCACCAGCCAGTTCGTCCAGGACGTGCGCCTGAAGCGCAGCCTGGAAGGCGAGCTGGCGCGCACCGTGATGGCCATGGAAGGGGTGCAGCAGGCTCGCGTGCACCTGGCCATCGACCAGCAGAGCTCCTTCGTGGTCAGCCAGCGCGAGCCGGCCAAGGCCTCGGTGATGCTGCAACTGGCCCCGGGCTTCCGGCCCAAGCCGGAGCAGGTGGCGGCGGTGGTCAACCTGGTGGCCAACAGCGTGCCGCAGCTGCAGCCGGACAACGTCAGCGTGGTCGACCAGCACGGCGTGCTGCTCTCCCGCGGGCTCGCCGCCTGGGGCGGGGCGCAGCAGAACGGCCAGCTGGTGGACGACTTCCAGCAGAAGGCGGTGGCCAACGTCGAACAGGTGCTGGCGCCCATCGTCGGGCCGGGCAACTACCGCGTCAGCGTGGCCGCCGACATCGACTTCAGCCAGAAGGAAGAGACGCTGCAGAGCTACGGCGACACGCCGCGCCTGCGCCGCGAGACCCTGCGCGACGACAGCACCCTGGACGAACTGGCCCTGGGCGTGCCCGGCTCGCTGAGCAACCGCGCGCCGGTCAAGCCGCCGGAGCCGCAGCAGGGCCAGGGCAACGCCCAGGCCGGCGCCGCGCCAGCCAATAACACCCAGGACAAGGCGGCCACCTCGCAGCGCAAGGAATCCAACCGCCAGCTCGACTACGACCAGAACATCACCCACGTCAAGCACGCGCCCTTCAACCTGCGCCAGCAGAGCGTGGCGGTGATGATCAACGCCGCCGCGGCTCCCGAGGGCGGCTGGAGCGAGGAAACCCGCAAGCAGCTGGAGCTGGCGGTGAAGAACGCCGTGGGCTTCAACGCCGCGCGCGGCGACAGCCTGTCGCTCTCGGTGCTGCCCTTCGTCGCCGCCGCGCCGCTGGACGAACCTGTGCACTGGTGGGACGACGCCCAGCTGCAGGGCTGGGTGCGCCTGGGCGTGTTCAGCCTGGTCAGCCTGCTGTTGCTGCTGCTGGTGGTGCGCCCCGCGGTGCGCAGCCTGACCCAGCGCAAGCCGGTGCCGGCCACGGGCGAGGAGGGCATGGGCACGCTGCTGGGCAACGAGCACGGCGAACGCCTGCTGGCGCGGGTCGGCGATGCGCCGCGCGCCCTGGGCGTGTTCAGCGAACTCAACCCGCTCTCGGAAATCCGCCTGCCGGCGCCGGGCTCGGGCCTGGAACACCAGATCGAGCACCTGCAGATGCTCGCCAAGAACGATCCCGAGCGGGTCTCCGAAGTGATCAAGCAATGGATAGGGCGCAATGAGCGAGACCTCAACCCCGTCGGCTGACGAAGCGCGTGTGCCGGTGCGCCGGCGCGCCATGAGCTCCATGGAGCAGGCGGCGATCCTCATGCTGAGCATGGGCGACGAGACCTCGGCCGGGGTGCTGCGGCACTTCTCCCGCGAGGAAATCATCAGCATCAGCCAGGCCATGGCGCGGCTGAACAACGTCAAGCTGCCCATGGTCTCGGACGTGATCGGCCGCTTCTTCGAGGACTACAAGGAGCAGAGCAGCATCAAGGGCGCCTCCCGCGGCTACCTCGCCGGCATGCTCGGCAAGGCCCTGGGCAGCGACATCACCCGCAGCCTGCTGGACAGCATCTACGGCGAGGAAATCCGCGCCCGCATGGCCCGCCTGGAATGGCTGGACCCCAAGCAGTTCGCCGCCCTCATCGCCAACGAGCACGCGCAGATGCAGGCGGTGTTCCTCGCCTTCCTGCCGCCGTCGATGGCCAGCCAGGTGCTCGAATGCCTGCCGGCCGAGCGCCAGGACGAGCTGCTGTACCGCATCGCCAACCTCAGCGAGGTCAGCGGCGAGGTCATCGCCGAGCTGGAGCAACTGATCGACCGCAGCCTGGCGGTGCTCTCCACCCAGGGCTCGCAGGTGCGCGGCATCAAGCAGGCGGCGGACATCATGAACCGCTTCAAGGGCGACCGGAACCAGATGTTCGAGCTGCTGCGCAGCCATGATTCCGGCCTGGTGGAGCGCATCGAGGAAGAGATGTACGACTTCTTCATCCTCTCCCGGCAGAGCCAGGACACCCTGCAGGCGCTGCTCGAAGCCATTCCCCTGGAAGAGTGGGTGGTGGCGCTCAAGGGCGCGGAGCCGGCGCTGGTCAAGGCCATCCAGGGCGCCATGCCCAAGCGCCAGGCGCAGCAGATGGACGCCATCAAGCGCCGCCAGGGCCCGGTGCCGCTGAGCCGTGTCGAGCAGGTGCGCCGCGACATCATGGCGATGGTCCGCGAGCTGGCCGCCGAAGGCGAGATCCAGCTGCAGCTGTTCCGCGAACAGACGGTGGAGTGAGGCGCCCATGACGGTCAAGGTGATCCGCGGCGGCGCCCGCGACTGGCGGCCGTACCGCTTCCCGCCGCGCTGCAGCGGGGCGTTGCAGGAGCAATGGCAGGGCGGCGACCCGGCCGAGCTGCAGAAGGCGGTGGCCGACGGCTACCAGCAGGGCAGCGACAAGGGCTACCGCGAAGGCCTGGAGCAGGGCCGCGAGGCCGGCCATGAAGAGGGCTTGCGCCTGGGCCGCCAGGAAGGCCTGCGCCAGGGGCGCGAGGAAGGCCGCGAGGAGGGCCGCCGCGTCTTCGAGACCGCCGCCCAGCCGCTGGACCGGCTGTGCGAGGAATTCCGCCGCTTCGCCGAGGCCTTCGAGGCGCAGCGCCGCGAGCAACTGCTGGAACTGGTGCAGAAGGTGGCGCGGCAGGTCATCCGCTGCGAGTTGACGCTGCACCCCACGCAACTGCTGAGCCTGGCCGACGAGGCCCTGGCGGCCATGCCGGAACAGCCGGACAGCGTGCAACTGCTGCTCAACCCCGAGGAGTGCGCGCGCATCCGCGAGCTGGCGCCGGAGCGCGCCGCCGCCTGGCGCCTGGTGCCCGACGAGCGCCTGGCCCTGGGCGAATGCCGCCTGCTCACCGCCGAGGAAGAAACCGACATCGGCTGCCAGCAGCGCCTGGACAGCTGCATGCAGGTGCTCGGCGAACACCTGCTGGGCGACGACTGAGCATGGCCCTGGGCGAAAGCTTCAGCCTCGACGTCGACCAGGCCCTGCGCTCGCTGGACTCGGTGCAGCTGGCCAAGGTCAGCGGGCGCCTGGTGCGCGTCTCCGGGCTGCTGCTGGAAAGCCTCGGCTGCCGCCGCGCCACCGGCCAGCGCTGCCTGGTGGAACAGGCCGACGGCAGCCTGCTGGACGCCCAGGTGGTCGGCTTCAACCGCGACACCACCTACCTGATGCCGTTCAAGAAGCCGGTGGGCCTGGCCGCCGGCTCGCGGGTGTTCCCGGCCGAGGAACAGGCCGCGCTGCGCATCGACGAATCCTGGCTGGGGCGGGTGGTCAACGGCCTCGGCGAACCCCTGGACGAACGCGGCCGCCTGGGCGGGCGCGACGCGCTCTCGGCGCAGCTGCCCACGGTCAACCCGCTCAAGCGCCGCCCGGTGACCGAGGCGCTGGACGTCGGCGTGCGCGCCATCAATGCCCTGCTGACCCTCGGCAAGGGCCAGCGCGTCGGCCTGTTCGCCGGCAGCGGGGTGGGCAAGAGCGTGCTGCTGGGCATGATCACCCGGCAGACCAAGGCCGAAGTGGTGGTGGTCGGCTTGATCGGCGAGCGTGGCCGCGAGGTGCAGGAATTCATCCAGCACTCCCTCGGCGAGGAAGGCCGGCGCAAGGCCGTGGTGGTGGTGGCGCCGGCCAACGAATCGCCGCTGATGCGCCTGAAGGCCACCGAGCTGTGCCACAGCATCGCCGCCTACTTCCGCGACCAGGGCCGCGACGTGCTGCTGCTGGTGGATTCGCTGACGCGCTACGCCATGGCCCAGCGCGAGATCGCCCTGGCCCTGGGTGAGCCGCCGGCCACCAAGGGCTACCCGCCGTCGGTGTTCGGCATGCTCCCGGAGCTGGTGGAAAGCGCCGGCAACGGCGTGGCCGGCAGCGGCAGCCTGAGCGCGCTGTACACGGTGCTGGCCGAGGGCGACGACCAGCAGGACCCGATCGCCGACAGCGCCCGCGCCATCCTCGACGGCCATATCGTGCTGTCGCGCCGGCTGGCCGACGTCGGCCACTACCCGGCGATCGACATCGGCGCCTCGGTCAGCCGCTGCATGGCCCAGGTCGGCGAGCCGGCGCACCTGCGCGCGGCGCGGCAGTTCAAGGAACTGCATGGCAGCTACGAGAAAATCCGCGAACTCATTCCCCTGGGCGGCTACACCGCCGGCCTGGACGCCCGCACTGACCGCGCCGTGCAACTGGCCCCGGCGCTGGAGCGCTTCCTGCGCCAGGAAGTCAACGAAGGCGCCGACCTGGCCGCCAGCCTCGAACACCTGCAACAGGCCCTGCGGCTATGAAGGAACAGATCGACACCCTGCGCCGCCTGGCCAGCGTGCGGAGCAACCGCGTGCGCGAGATGCTCGGCCGGGTGAACTACCAGCGCGGCCTGTGCCAGCGCTACCGCAACAACATCACCGGCCTGACGCGCCTGTGCGGCTTCGTGGTGCCCACCAGCACCGAGCTGCAGCGCGGCAACCAGCAGCAGTACAAGGCCACGCTGTTCAGGATGCTGGCCCTGCAGAAGCGCGAGCTGGAAGTGGCCGAGCAGACGCTGGAGCGCATCCAGGGCGAGCTGCTGCAGGCCATGCGCGGCGAGAAGGTGCTGGAGCAGGTCATCGAATCGCGCCTGGAGCAATGGCAGACGCAACTGGCGCGCCAGGAGCAGAAGATCCAGGACGGCCTGGCGGCGCAGAGCTGGTGGCGGAGCCAGGGCGCATGAGGCAGCATTTAAGTTCTTCGCCGAGCCGGTCGCCTGTCGGTCGGTAGAACCCCTTTTTTCTGGACGCGAACATGGAAATCACCCGGCAACTCAAGCCCGTCATCGGCGCCCCCGCGCAGAGCGCCGCACCCCAGCGCAGCCAGCGCGAGGAAGCGGCCCGCCCCGCCGCCCAGGCGCCGGCCGGCAGCGGCGCGCTGCCGCTGGAGCAGGTCCAGGAAGCCCTGGGCGCGCTGCCGGAAGTGGACCTGGACAAGGTCGCCGCGATCCGCGACGCCCTGGCCCGCGGCGAAGTCTCCCTCGACCCCGGGGCGCTGTCGCGCAGCATGCTCGACTTCCACGGCGGCGGTGCATGAGCGAAAGACGCGCCCGCCTGCTGCAACTGATCGAGGCCGACATCCGCCTCGACCGCGCGGACTACCTGTACCTGCGCAGCGCGCTGCTGGACCTGCACGACCAACTGCTGGCCCGCGACAGCGAGGCCATCGCCCGCAGCAACATCCGCATCGGCGAACTGGTGGAAGCCGTGCGCCAACGCGCCGACCGCCGCGCCAAGGTGCTCCAGGCCTTCGGCCTGGACATCGGCCGCGCCGGCATGCAGCGCCTGCTCGAACACTTCCCCGGCGCCGGCCGCCAGCCCCTGCAGCGCGACTGGCAGGCGCTGGCCGAGCAGGTGGAGGAATGCCGCCTGCTCAATGAGCGCAATGGCCGCCTGCTGGCGATGCACAACGAGATCATCGGCCAGCTGCTGGCGGGGCAGGGCGGGCATGGGGTGTACTCGCCGGAGTATTGAGGTTTTCCTTTCGCGGCGCCTTCGGGCGCCGTTTTTTTGCCTGGGCTTTGGCTTTTCGTAGGAGCGAGCTTGCTTGCGAAGGGTGTTGCCCGGTGGCTCCAGTGTTGGGCCCAAGAGCGCCCTCTCCCCAACCCTCTCCCGCAAGCGGGAGAGGGGGCTGTCCTGAGCGGTTTGTAGGTCTGGCACCGTCCTTTCACCTCGTCATTCCCGCGAACGCGGGACGCGGCTCCATCGCGAACAGCGCTTGCGCTGGCCCGAAGGGGAATAACCCAGTGACTACAAGGTTCGCGAGCAAACTGCAGTCACAGGATCACGCCGAACCCGCAGCGCGCAGAGGACAGCCCCCTCTCCCTTCAGGGAGAGGGTTGGGGAGAGGGCGCTCTGAAGCCACCGGACAACACCCTTCGCAAGCAAGCTCGCTCCTACGAAGACGTAGGGCGCATAACCGTTCGCGGTTATCCGCCGTCGTCCATGCCACCGGGGCATCCGGCGCGGCCGGTGAATCCAATCGCGGACGGAGTCCGCTCCTACACCCGTGCTTCCCTGGAGCCGTAGGAGCAACTGTCTTGCAGGCTGCACCGGGGGCTCGCTCCTACGAGAAGCCATGCTCGCCTGCAACGCGGACTCTCGATCATCCGTCGTTGAAAACGGTTTTTACCTGGCCACCAGGGAGGCACCGCGCCTGGTTTTCCCCCAGCGCTTGCCTACGGCAAGGTGGCTGGCCAGCACCCCGACAGCCGTATCACTGACGGTCGGACAGGTCGGACTCGGCCCAGTCGATCGCCGAAACCGGTACGACCACGGCGCGCCCGGAGGCATAGAGCGCACAGAACATCGACGAGCACTCGATGATCCTGAAGTCTCCGCTTCGACCTTTCGGGTCGCTCAGCTCGACCCTCGGGGCATTGACGAAGCCGGCCTTCAGGTCCTCCGCCGCGACCTTCTTGCCAATGGCGTAGAAAGGGGAGATGGAAAGCGACAGCAGCAGGGCGATCATGAACATCAGCGCGAATACGCTGTAGCTGACGGTGAATAGCCAGAACAGGTAGAGACCGGCCTCCTTGACGTACTCCGAGAGCAGCCGGTTCTGCCTTGACGCGCTGCGGCGGCTGTCCAGCCTCTTGCCCAGCCGGGCCAGCATCACGCTCATCGGCGCCATGATGAGCACGATCACAAGAGCCATGCCCAGGACCAGGCCGTAGTGTTGCTCCAGCAGCCCGAGGACCCCTTTCAGGCCGGCGAGCATTGCATGGAACCAGCCGATGACTGCGCTTATCAGCGTCGAGGCGGTGTCCTGGGGAAACATCGAGGGCTCGAGCTTGAAATAGCCCAGGTAGGCATCGTGATAGGCCTTGCCGTTGAGGTACAGGATCGGCAGGCTCGCCGCGGTGACGAGGGGGCCCAGCAAGGACAGCATCCTGGCGGACGGCTTCGGTTTCTGTGCCTGTTCCCGGGCTTCGTTCTTTTCCATGGCGGTCAATTCGTGACTCCTTGTATCGTGGGGATTCAATGGGGGGAGCGGAGGTAGCAGCCGCCACCTTCCTCGGCAGCGATGCGCAGGCAGAGCCCGTCCACGCGCAGGGCGCGGTCGCGGAACAGTTCACCCAGGCCGATGACCGCCTTGGGCTTCAGCACCACCTGGCCACCGACGCGCCGCCAGGTGCCCTTGGCGTATCCATCGGCGGCGCCATAGGCGACATTGCCTTCGAAACTGCCGTCTGCGCGCAGCCGCAGCAGCGAGCCCATTTCCATCACGCCTTGCAGCGCATACAGGCCGGCGAGCGCCTGTGTTTCCCGGTCGGGCTTGTCCGTAGTGCACGCGGATAGAAGAGGGAGCGCCAGGGCGAATAGCAGTGACTTTTTCATGATTCCTTTTCCGTGGAGTTGTGGCTTCACCATGAGCCGTAGGGGATGCCGTGCTTATCGACATAGGCGCGGGATTCAGGCTCCAACTCCGGCCATGCGTAACGTCCGCCAGACTTGCCTTCATCAGGGCCGCGCTTGTCGATCTTGGCCTGGAAGCGCCCGATCTCCTTGAACGCCAGGCAGGGGCCGCCAAGCCAGACTTTGGCGATGCCGCCAGGAGCCATGCCGATGGAAATTATCTTGGCGAAGTCGGGTTCCACTTTTCGGGTCGCTACGCAGTAGGCTTGCTGCGGCTTGACCATCTCATCGCGAACCCATTGCGGGATATTGATGCGTACGTTGTAGGTCTGGGGTTCTACCAACGACTGCCAGCGTACGAAGATGATTTCCGGCAGGTCGACATTGCCGATGGGCTTCATTTTTCCTCCGCCCTTGTGCCAGCCTTCCGGTTTTCGGGTGTAGCTGACCACCCCTGCGTGTACCCGTTCAAATGCCAGCCCTCGTTGATCCACCACATCCACGCTTTCTACCCAGACCTCCATATAGCGGGGGGCGGCTGTCGCAATATACCAAGCGTCGTAGGGCAGTTTGGGACGGCCTTGACCAGACGTGCATCCGCTAAGAAGCAGGGCGAGAAAACAGAAGTAGAAGTTCTTCATGTAGGGCTCCCCTCACCATGATCCATAGGGGATGCCATGCTTCTCTATATAGGTACGGGATTCAGGTTCTAATTCCGGCCATGCGTAACGTCCGCCAGACTTGCCTTCATCAGGGCCGCGCTTGTCGATCTTGGCCTGGAAGCGCCCGATCTCCTTGAACGCCAGGCAGGGGCCGCCAAGCCAGACTTTGGCGATGCCGCCTGGCGCCATGCCGACAGCGATTGTCTTGCGGTAAAGATTGTCGATCCACTTGCCATCCCATTGGCAGAAGGCTCGTTGTGGTTCGACCATTTCATCGCGAACCCATTGCGGGATATTGATGCGTACATTGTAGGTTTGTGGCTCTACCAGCGACTGCCAGCGAACGAAGATGATTTCCGGTAGGTCGACGTTACCGATAGGTTTCGTTTTCCCGCCGCCGTTGTGCCAGCCTTCCGGTTTGCTGGTATAGCTGACTACGCCTGCATGTACGCGTTCAAATGCCAGTCCTCGTTGATCCACCACATCCACACTTTCCACCCAGACTTCCATATAGCGGGGTGCAGCTATGGCAATGTTCCAGGCGTCATAGGGCAGTTTGGGACGGCCTTGACCAGACGTGCATCCGCTAAGGAGCAGGACGAGAAAACAGAAGTAGAAGTTCTTCATGTAGGGCTCCCCTCACCATGATCCATAGGGGATGCCATGCTTCTCTATATAGGCGCGGGATTCAGGTTCTAATTCTGGCCATGCATAACGTCCGCCAGACTTGCCTTCATCAGGGCCGCGCTTGTCGATCTTGGCCTGGAAGCGCCCGATCTCCTTGAGTGCCAGGCAGGGCCCGCCGAGCCAGACTTTGGCGATGCCGCCTGGCGCCATGCCGACAGAGATTGTCTTGCGATAGAGGTTGTCGATCCACTTGCCATCCCATTGGCAGAAGGCTCGTTGTGGTTTAACCATCTCATCGCGAACCCATTGCGGGATATTGATGCGCACGTTGTAGGTCTGTGGCTCTACCAGCGACTGCCAGCGAACGAAGATGATTTCCGGCAGGTCGACGTTGCCGATGGGTTTGATTGCTCCAGTAACCCCGCGAGTTGGCCAGCCGCGAGTATTTCTACCGGTGTAGGAAGGCACGCCAGAATGCACTCGTTCAAATGCCAATCCGCGCTGATCCACCACATCCACGCTCTCTACCCAGATTTCCATAAAGCGTGGTGCGGCGATGCCTATGTACCAGGCATCGTAGGGCAGCTTGGGATGGCCATAACCGTTCGCACAGCCGGCCAGTATCAGGATGAGCAGACCTATCCAGAGAGCTTTCATTCCGGGTAGCCCTCCTGCGGTTTGTTATTGAATATCAGGCGTCTATTGGGCGCAGGCTTGCTCAGCAGCAGCCCAGAAGAGCTGGGTGTCCAGTGCGCGGAGATGTGAATGAAACGGCTCCAAAGCAATTGGTTCTCTTCCGGGTACAAGGTATTCGTTCCGCCCTGGGCATAGGTCAGAGTCCTTTCCGCTATCGGCCGCAAATCTGTCGGAATCGAATACTGCGAGTTTTCAGGAATCGTTCTGAATGGTACGTCATGCTTTATGGCCATCTCTCGCATGATACGTAAAGCCACTTTCGACAAGTCCCCGTATACCTTGCGCTGAATTGCCAGAGCGACCATTACCTTTTCGGTCTGGCTGTATCTGTCGTTCGGTGATTCCGGAAGTTTCCAGCAAATAGGGGTTACTTGTCCGCTGGTGGACATTCGCTCTGTCTCCCATTTGTAGGCTTCCGCCTCCAGGCGTTGCCAGGCCGAAGTCTGCTCCAGGGGGCGATTGGGTGTCAGCACTAAGACTTGTGGCTTGCTCAGCAGCAGCTTTTCCTCCATCTGCGGGAGGTAGCCGCCGCCGATATCGGAATGCGCGCCAGGCAGTTCGATTTCCTGGTGATGGGGCGCCACGCTGTTCAGGGCGAAGTTCCAGCGGCGTTCGTCGCGGGCGCTGAGTTGCAGCACCTTGCGGGCGCAACCTGGTGGCAGGTAGAGGTTGACGCCGGGGTTGAGATGGTTGGCGGGGCTGAAATCGCCGCGCCAGGGCGCGACTATGGCGGCGACGGTATCGAACAGGCCGATGAAGTTGATCTGTACATCGGTTTCCCAGTTGAGGCTGTCGGGCAGACCGAGTTGCCCGGGTTTCAATGTTTCTGCCAGAACCCCGCCCTGGGGCTTGAGTATCTCATTGGCAAAGTGTCGTGCCGCCGCTGCACCTCGGCTGAAACCGAAGATATCGAACTCCAACTGGCTAATTTTGACGGTCGGGTTTGTATCTTGGAAAGTTCGTAGCTGCTCTATTATTTTGATCGGACTTTGTTCTACTCGCCCTACCACTCCTGAGGTGCCCTGACCGCTGGCCTGGCTAAGCAACGAATCATTGTCTCCGCTGCTGGTGCCTATTCCGTCTATGTATGACTTCACATACCCCAGTCGTGCATCAGGTGTCAGTGCGTCGGTTGCATTGTCCGTATACAGATCGAAGAGCAACGCCACATTGCTCGGCGCATTGCCATAGCTGTTATTGGGCGTGGTGCTGAATACGCCTGCCTCGTTCATGTCCTTGAAGCCATATCGGGCGCAGTGCTGGGCGACGCTTTGCAGGGTTTCGTCGCTGTAAAGTTCGCGGTCGTCGCGGCGGCATTGGGCGGTCAGCGCGGCGTTCGCCTGGTTGTTGCCGGTGCCATCGAAGAACACGCCGATCCGCAGGGTGATGCCGGTTTCCTCCTTGGCTTCCTCCAGTTCCTCTTCTTCCTCCTCTTCCTGGAGTTCCGCCTCTTCCAATGCCTGGGCCAGGGCGGATGGCTGGGCGCGGGCCAGCAGTTGGCCTGCCAATGCGCTGGCCGCTGCGGCAGGTAGCCAGGGGCCGCGAAGACGCAGGCCCGAACCGCTGCCAGGCGAGCCGCCGGCGTTGATCTTCGCCAGCGGACCGAACACGGTGACACCGCTGGCGTCGAGCTTGATGAAGCTGTCGCTGGCCTTGAGGGTCAGTTCCTGGCCGGCCTCGATCACCAGTTTCTGCCCGGCCTTGAGGTGGATTTCCCGGCCGGCGCGGGTCAGCTGGGCATTGCCCAGGCGGATGTGCTGGTTGTTGGCCACCGCCAGGTGGTCGTCGAGCTTGGCTTCCACTTTGCGGTCGAGGTGGATGGTCTGGTGTTCCTCGGCCTTGAACTCGCTGTAGGCGTTGGCTTCCACGGTGTCGTGGCGCTCGTGGCCGACGCGGATCTTCTGGTCGTGCTCGATGTTTTCGTCCCAGTCGCGCTGGGCATGCAGGTAGATCTGTTCCTGGCCCTTGCGGTCCTCGATGCGCAGTTCGTTGTAGCCGCTGCCGCCCGGCGAGCTATTGCTCTTGAACAGGGTGCGGGTCTTGTGGGCCGGCAGTTCGTAGGGCGGCAGGTGCTCGGCGTGGTACAGGCAGCCGCTGACCAGCGGCTGGTCCGGGTCGCCTTCGAGGAAGTCCACCAGCACTTCCATGCCGACGCGCGGGATGGCCACGGCGCCCAGGGCGTTGCCGGCCCAGCCGCTGGCCACGCGCAGCCAGCAACTGGTCTTGTCGTCGGCCTGGCCCTCGCGGTCCCAGTGGAACTGCACCTTGACCCGCCCGTACTTGTCGCAGTGGATTTCCTCGCCCGCCGGGCCGGTCACCACGGCGGTCTGGGTGCCCAGCACCCGCGGCTTGGGGTGGGCCAGCGGCGGGCGGTAGTGCACGTCCCAGGGGGTGGCGAGGAAGCGGTTGCGGTAGCCCTGGTGGAAGTCGTCCTGGCTGTCGGCGGTGTCGCTGGTGATGGACTCTTCCAGCACCTGCGGCTGCCTGCCTTCGTGCAGCACCTCGGTGAGCAGCCAGAGGTCGTTCCATTCGCCGCGCGGGTGCTCGGACATTTCCAGGAAGTGGCCGCTGCACAGGCTCGGCTGGTCGCTGCGGCCCTCGGCCTGGCGATAGTCGGCGCGGTGCCTTTCCAGGCTGCGCTGGCTCAGCAGCTTGCCGCGCTCGCGGTCGGTGAAACGACCGGGGTAGTCGTAGTCTTCCAGGTCCGGCTGGTCCTGCTCCTGCTGCGGCCGGTAGGCCGCTTCCATGCGCAGGCGCGGTTTCTGGAAGTCGTAGTCGCGGCGGGTCACGCGGCTGGTGCGGCCTTCCAGGCGCAGGACGAAGCCCTTGATCACCGGCTCGTCGGCCACCAGGCCGGTATCGGCGATGTAGGGTGTGGGCTGGCCCAGGCGCGGGAAGGCGGTCTGGTCGTCGCCGAACACCAGCAGGTGCCCGTCGGGGCTGTGCTCGAAGTGGTAGTGGAGGCCCTCCTCTTCGCACAGGCGCTGGACGAAGTGCAGGTCGCTCTCGTCGTACTGGGTGCAGTAGTCGCGCGGCGGGTAGACGGTGGGGCCGAGCTGGAAGCGGTAGGCGTCGGCGAGGATGCCGTGCTCCTCCAGCACCCGGGCGATGATCTGCGGCACCGTCAGCTGCTGGAAGATGCGCTGGTTGCTGCGCAGCGCGAGGTAGGCCAGCTGCGGTGCCAGGACCACCCGGTAGCGGGTCAGGCGCTGGCCGGCGTCGCCTTGCCCAGCCAGTTGGATCAGCCCGTGGACGCCCGGCCCGCTGGGGCTGAAGGCGAGGAACGCGGGCTTGTGCAGCAGGGCTTCCAGGTCGAGGCCGGGGCGTTCGCTGACCAGTTCCAGCTCGAAGCGGTAGGGCTGGCTGATGGCTTCGCGACCGTGGAAGCGCAGGACCTGGAAGTCGTGCTCCAGGCCGTCGAGGGTCAGGCTGAAGTGGGTCTGGTTGGCCGGGATGAACATGCTCGGGCTCCCTGGTGCGGAGCCCGTCATTAAGGGGACGAAGCCGGGAGCTGGATGTCGGCCGTTTCCGAGAGTGTTGGAGGACGCAGGTGAAGGCATCTGCAGATGCCAAGCCGTTGCCGGTCAGCCCGGCCCGCGTATCGGCGGCCTTAACCCATGCCTGTATCCGGTCGCCTTGGAGGGAGAGCACCTCCCGCAGCGCCAGGCGGAAACGACATTTCCGGCCCGGCTTCCGGTTCCTCCGTGCGGAAGCGTCCTTTCACCTCGCCCTTGCCCGCAATGCCCGGAATACGGGCCTTCCAGGCGTTGGCACCGATATTGCTCCCAGGCTCGCAAAGGGGTACCCGACCATGGCAACCATAGATTCCGATTACGTCCAGCAGATGGCGACCCAGCTGGCCCAGTACGACATCCAGGCGTCGCAGACGCGGCTGAACCGCAACAAGACCAGCTACAACAGCGAGCTGTCCGCGGTCACCCAGCTGAAGTCGGCGCTGAGCACCTTCTCCTCGGCGGTGAGCGGGCTCAAGAGCAGTTCCAGCAGCGCCAGCAACATGCTGGTCAACAGCGCCACCTTCAGCGCCGAGGGCTATGCCACCGCCAGCGTCGGCTCCACCGCGGTTTCCGGCAGCTACCAGTTCTTCGTCAAGCAACTGGCGGCCAAGGACCAGGTGGCCCTGCAGGGCCTGAGCGACGGCGACCTGGGCAGCGGCGACCTGACCATCGGCCAGGGCAGCGACAGCTTCAGGATCGACATGAGCGGCATCACCAACCTCAGCGCCCTGGCTTCGGCCATCAACGGCGCCTCCGACAACACCGGGGTCAAGGCCACCCTGGTGCGCAGCGACGGCGCGGTGAACCTGGTGCTGACCAGTGACGAGAGCGGCGAGGACCAGGCCATCAGCCTGTCCAGCAGCAATGCCGCGATGCAGGGCTCCATCGATACCCGCAAGCAGCTTTCCAAGGCCCAGGACGCCATCGTCTACCTGGGCGGGCAGGGCGGCATCGAGCTGCGCAACGCCAGCAACACCTTCGACAAGGCCATCGACGGCGTGAGCCTGACCTTCACCAAGGTCAGCGACCCGGCCGAGGCGCCGCTGAGCCTCGACATCGGCCGCGACAAGGACGCCACCAGCAAGAAGCTGCAGGGCTTCCTGGATGCCTACAACACCCTGATGAGCAGCATCGGCACGCTGACCGCCAGCGGCAGCGGCAGCACAACCCGCGGCGCGCTGGCCGGGGACTCGGCGGTGCAGGCGATCAAGTCGGCGGTCAACGGCCTGATCCGCACCAGCTTCGGCGGCGTCAACCTGATCGGCTACGGCGTCAGCGCCGACAGCAGCGGCAAGCTGACCCTCGACAGCAGCAAGCTGGAGAAGGCCCTGGCGCAGAACGCCGACGGCTTCGAGCAGTTGTTCAGCGACAAGGGCAACCTGATCGACAGCCTGAGCAGCGCGCTCAAGACCTACACCAGCTCCACCAGCGGCCTGCTGACCTCGCGGGTGAACAGCCTGAACGACAAGCTGGCCGACATCGACGACCAGTTCAACGACCTGCAGACGCGCTACAACAACTCGTACGCGCGCTACCTCAAGCAGTACACCAACCTCATGCAAGTCATGAATTCCATGGACCAGACCTCCAGCATGTTCACATGACCTATTCGATGAACGAAGGCTACGACAGCTACCGCACCACGGACCTGGAGGCGCGCGCCGCCGCGGCGTCGCCCTACGAGCTGGTGCTGGTGCTGTTCGACGGCCTGCTCGACGAACTGGCCCGCGCCCGCGGGCATATCGAGGCCAAGCGTTTCCAGCACAAGGGCCGCTCCCTGGACAAGTGCATGAACATCCTCAACGGCCTGTCCAGCGCCCTCGACTACGAGGCCGGCGGGCAGGTGGTGCAGGACCTGGCGCGGCTCTACGACTACTGCATCTACCGCCTCTCGGACGTCAGCGTGAACCTGTCCCTGGAGGGCCTGGACGAGGTGGCCGGCCTGCTCGGCACCCTGCGCGAAGGCTGGGCCGGTGTCCATGCCGCCCGTGGCTGACCCGCGCGTGCACGCGCTGCGCAGTCTCCACGCGCGCCTGGGCGAGGTGCTGGCGCGCGGCGAGTGGGCGAACCTGGGCGAGGTCGACGGCGCCATCCGCGCGCTGCTCGAACGCCTGGCCGCCGGCCCCGCGCTGGACGCCGCCGGCATGGAGGCCAAGCGCCGCTTGCAGCAGTTGCACGAGCAGGCGCGGCGCGCCTGCGCGCAGGAGGTGGAGCGCCTGCGCCAGTTGCTGGCGAGCCACCTGGAGTATGCCGAAGGGCGCTCCGCCTACATGCAGATAGACCGCCTGCTGGCCGGGAGATGACAGTGTTGCAGCTGAACAGCCGCCTGGCCGCGGACGCCGCGCCGGGCAAGGACGCGCCCCTGCCGGCCGTGCCCGCCATGGGCGCCGGGCAGATGGCCGAAGGTGCCGCCGCCAGGGGGGGCTCGGAGGCGGCGGGCGAGGTGCTGCCGGCCTTCGCCGCGCAATTGGCCAAGGGCACGGAAGCGGCCGAAGCGCCGGCGGAAACGCCATCGACCCCCGCCGACCCGGCCGCATCGCAGGACGCACAACCGCAGCCCGACCCGAGCCTGGGCGCCTTGCCGGGCGCCGAACAGTGGCTGGCCAGCATGCTCGGCCAGCGCGAGGTGACGCTGCAGGCCCGCGATGCCGGCCAGGCCGGCGATGCCGCGAGCGCCCCGATCTCCCGCGGCCTGCCCGCCAACCTGCCGCTGCCGCAACTGCCCCAGGGCGTGGTCGAGGCCGCGCCGACGCCGGCCCAGGGCCAGCCGCTGCCGAGCCTGGCCCTGCCGGCCAAGGCCGATGAAGCGCCGCAGACGAAGACCGAAACCGCCAGCGACGAACTGCTGCGCAGCCAGCTCGACAAGCTCGCCGGCCAGGCGCAGCCGAGCGCTGCGCCGGTGCAGGCGAACGCCCCGGCCGTGGCGAGCGATGCCCAGCCGCTGCCGGCCAGCCACATGCCCGAGCGCCAGCTGAACCTGCAGGCGCCGGCCGAGCGCTGGGGCGAGCAGTTGCTCAACGCCCTGCGCGACAACGTCGAACTGCAATTACGGCATAACCAGCAGAGCGCCGCCATCCGCCTGGACCCGCCGGAGCTGGGGCGCCTGGAAATCTACCTGAGCCGGGACAACGCCGGCCTGACGGTGCAGATCCACGCCGCCCAGGGCGACGTCGCGCGTCTGCTGCAGCAGGGCGCCGAACGCCTGCGCCAGGACATCGCCGGGGCCAGCCAGCAGCCGGTGGAGGTGCAGGTCTCCGACGGCCGCGCCGGCCAGCAGCAGGCGCAACAGCAACAGGCCCAGCAGGGCCGCCCGGCGCCCTGGCTGGACGATGCGCCGAGCCGCGCGGCAGTTCTGGAACCCGAAGCGGCGCCGGACGAGGCACGCCGCCCGGGCGACGTGCTGGTCACCGTCTAGCGCCGGGCAATCAATGCAAACCGAGGATCGGGAAACCGTCATGACGATGCGCCGCATCATGTTGTTGTTCACTGTTCTGAATCTGCTGATCGCCGCCGGCGGCGTGGCCGGCACCTGGTACCTGGCGCGCCCGCTGCTGGCCGCCCAGGCCAAGGCCGGCGAGGCGGCCGGCGCCGGGCAGGACGCGGCGCAGGAAGAGGAAGCGCCGGGCGAATACGAGTTCTTCCCGGTCAACAAGATCATCGTCAGCCTGCCGGGCAGCGATGGTCGTGAGCACTATTTCGTGCTCGACCTGGTGCTGCAGGCCGAGCTGGGCACCGAGCAGAAGAAGCTGCAGCAGATCGACCCCGTGGTGCGCAACTCGGCGGTGGCGCACCTCTCCGCGCTGACCTACGAGCAACTGCGTGGCAAGAGCATCCCGGCGCTGCAGGGCGAGCTGGAGCAGGTGCTGCTGGCCGACTTCGCCACGCGCAAGGTGGCCGCGCCCTTCCAGCACGTGCTGGTCAGCAAGCTGATCGTGCAATAGGGGCCCGCCCATGAACGCCCACTGCGCCCTCGACTACCGCAACCCCGCCGAGGCGGGCCACCCGGCCTTCGCCCCGGGCGCCGAGCAGCAATGGCTGATGCGCTACCTGCCGCTGGTGCGGCGGGTGGTCAGCCAGCTGTCGCTGCAGGCCAACCAGGTGCTGGACCGCGAGGACATGGAGCAGATCGGCCTGATGGGCCTGCTGGAAAGCCTGCGCCGCTACGGCACGCCCGACGAGCAGTTCGCCGGCTTCGCCGTGCTGCGCATCCGCGGCGCCATCCTCGACGAGCTGCGCCGCCAGGACTGGCGCCCGCGCCAGGTGCGGCTGCAGGCGCACAAGGTGCGCGACGGCATCCGCGAGCTGGCCCGGCGCCTGGGGCGGGTGCCCACGGACAAGGAAATCCTCGCCCACACCGGGCTCGACGAGCGCGCCTACCAGGACTACCTGCAGGCCGAGGCCTGCGAGGCCATCGAGAGCCTCGACGCGCTGCTCGGCGAGGGCCTGGAGAACCTGGTGGACGGCGAGTCGGCGCTGGAGGCGCGGGTGCTGCGCGAGCGCATGCTGGCCCAGGCCCTGGCGCAGCTCAGCGAGCGCGAGCGTCTGGTGCTGACGCTGTACTACCAGCACGAGCTGAGCCTGAAGGAAATCGCCCTGGTGCTCGACGTGAGCGACGCCCGGGTCTGTCAACTGAGCAAGCAGGCGCTGAACAAGGCCTGCCGCTACCTGAGCGAGAGAAGCTGAATCATGCAGAAAGTCATAGGCGCGCTGATCATCGTCGCCTGCGTCCTGGGCGGCTACGCCATGGCCCACGGCGATATGCGCGTGCTCTGGCAGCCGGCCGAGGTGGTCATCATCCTCGGCGCCGGCCTGGGCAGCCTGGTGGTGGCCAACCCGCGCGAAGTGCTGCTGGAGATGCTTTCCCAGGTCAAGGGCGTGTTCGTCTACAAGCGCCGTGGCGAGGAGTTCCAGCGCCAGTTGCTGATGCTGCTCTACCAGCTGCTGGAGATGGTCGAGGTGGGCGGCCTGAAGGTGCTCGACGAGCACATCGAGGAGCCCGAGCAGAGCGAGCTGTTCGCCCGCTACCCGCTGATCCTCCAGGAAAAGAACCTGATGGCCTTCATCGCCGACAACTTCCGCCTGATGGCCATGGGCAAGATCAGCGCCCACGAGCTGGAAGGCTTCCTCGAACAGGAGCTGGACGCCATGGAGCACGCCCTGCTGCAGCCGTCGAAGTCGCTGCACAAGGTCGGCGAGGCCATGCCCGGCTTCGGCATCCTGGCGGCGATCATGGGCATCATCATCACCATGGGCAGCATCGGCGGCACCATCGGCGAGGTGGGCGCCCATGTGGCCGCGGCGCTGGTGGGCACCTTCCTCGGCATCTTCTTCTGCTACTGCCTGCTCGACCCGCTGTCCAACGCCATGGCCCAGCGGGTGAAGACCGAGCTGTCGGCCCTGGAATGCGTGCGCACCACCCTGGTCGCCCACGTCGCCGGCAAGCCCACGCTGCTGGCGGTGGACGCCGGGCGCAAGCTGATCGAGCAGGACGTCAAGCCGGCCTTCCGCCAGCTCGAGACCTGGGTCAACCAGTACGAGGACGAAAGGGAAGCGGCATGAGGAAGCGTGGCGAGCAGCCCCACGAAGTCATCATCAAGCGGCGCAGCAAGAAGGGCCACGCCGAGGAGCACAGCTCCGCCTGGAAGGTGGCCTTCGCCGACTTCACCCTGGCGATGATGGCGCTGTTCATGGTGCTGTGGATCGTGCAGCCGCGCAGCGTGGTGCAGAACCCGGCGGTGGGCGACCTGCAGAGCAACCCGCTGGTGGACGGCGGCGCCGGGGTGTTCGACGGTTCCAGCCGCACGCCGGTGGAACTGGACGGCCTGCCCATGCCGGTGCAGCCGCAGAACCCGCCGCGCACGCCCGAGGGCACCCGCGCCAGCGTCGACGGCACCCAGCCGGGCGAGGGCAGCGAGCCGCGCCACTACGATTCCAGCGTCGACCTGCAGGAACTGGCGGCGCTGATCCGCGCGGTGTCCGCACAGACCGACGCGCTTGCCAACATCGAGGTCAAGGTGGTGCCCCAGGGCCTGCGCGTGCTGATCAAGGACGACCCCAAGCGCTTCATGTTCCCCCGCGGCAGCGCCATCCTCGATCCGCATTTCCGCACGCTGCTGGCGGCCCTGGGCGGCGTGCTGGCGAAGGTCGACAACCGCCTGATCCTCAGCGGCCACACCGATGCCGTGCCCTACCGCGGGGCCAACGGCTACAACAACTGGAATCTCTCCGGCGACCGCGCCCTGCAGGCGCGCAACGTGCTGGTGGACGCCGGCCTGCCGGCGAACAACGTGCTCCAGGTGACCGCCCAGGCCGACGGCATGCCGCTGCTGCCGGAGGACCCGCAGAACGGCGCCAACCGTCGCATCGAACTGTTGTTGCTGACCGACAGCGCCGAGCAGCTGTACCGCCAGTTGTTCAGCGATGAACAGGCGCGTGTGCAGGTCGGTTCCGAGGGGGCGAAGTTCAGTGGCGGGCAGGGGGCCTCTGCGGCCAAGCCTTGATCAGGGCTCGCCGGCGAAGTGCTCGGCACAGTAAAGCTGGCGGGTTTCCTCGGCTAACAGGCAGTCGCCGTGGGGCTGCAGGTTGAGCACGCTGTCGTTGTCGCTGCCGTAGAGCAGGTTGAACAGCAGCTCGTTGTCCAGTTGCGCGGCCTGCTGCAGTTCGGCCAGCTCGCTCTTTTCCACGCGCAGGCGCAGGTGATCGAGGAAGCCCGACTCGACGCTGCCGGAGGTCTTCTGCACGGTGTCGCCTTGGCGCGTCACCGCATAGAAGCGGCCGTCGCGCAGCAGCAGGCTGTGCTCCAGGCGCAGGACGCGGCCGTCGGCGAGGATCAGCTGGCCGCTGCTGCGGTAGCGGCCGTCGAACTCGCTGGCGGAGCGGTAGTTGAGCCAGGTGGCGGTCATCCCGCTGAACAGGCCCAGGCTCAGCATTGCGCTGCCGGCGAGCAGGTGCAGACGCTTCATGGCAGGCAGCTCCGCAGTTGCTCGTCGCCCAGGCGGGCGAGCTGGTCCTGGTGGATCAGCAGCAGGCGGGTGGAGGCCTGGGCGCTGCTGCAGGCCACTTCGTAGAAGCCGGCATGGCGCGACAGGGTGAAGCGCGCGGGCTGCTCGCTCAGCGCGGCCAGGCGCGCGCTCAGGGCGCCGGTGCGTTCGCGCAGCTGGGCCAGGCCCTGGGCGCGCGCATCGAAATAGGTGAAATGCTTGTTGCCGATGTCCAGGTCCGCGCGCAGGTCCTGGGTTCGCTGCAGGGCATAGTGCAGCGTGGCGGCCAGGGCCAGCCCGGCCAGCAGCAGCGGCGCCGCCACGGCCAGCTGCTCGGGCCTGCGCCAACGGCGGGCCGGTCGCAGCGGAGGGGTGGCGGGCATGGCGGCCGGGGCTGGTTCCTGATCGGGGAGGGGCGCGTCCTCGGCTTCGACCGGTGCGCGCACGGCGAAGCGCGGGTTGAGCATGTAGCCGCGGCGCGGCAGGGTCTGGATGATCTCGCGGCGCTTCTCGTCGCCGAGTATCTGCCGCAGCGTGTAGATCTGCTGGTTGAGGCTGCCCTGGCCGACCACCCGGTCGCTCCAGGCGTGGGCCAGCAATTCGTCGCGCGCCACCACCTCGCCGGGTTCGCGCAGCAGGCGTTCGAGCAGGCGGCTGCCGGAGAAGCCCAGCTCGACCTTTTCCTCGAAGCCCTCGCGCTGCAGCACCAACTGGTACAGCTCGGGCTGGAAGTGGGCGAGGCAACCGTCGGCCAGGCCGGTACGGATGAGGCGGGCGGGAAGGGGGCGGGCGTCGGCGACGGGCGTGATCTGAATCATGTCCATGAAGCGTCTGGCGGCCTGTCCCTGTACGAATTCGTATCGGTTCTGATGAAGAGGGACGACATTCTGGCGTCAATAAAATGTAGAGACAAGTCCCATTTCTATACCTTTCTTGCTTGACAGATTGCTAATTCCACTCGCGTCGCCGGATTCCCCGGCCCCAACGGCAAACGCCCCGAACGGGTCGGGGCGTTTGCTTTCGGTCAGTTGCGCGGGGCGGATCAGCCCAGCAGGGACATGACCATGCCCGGCATCTGGCCGGCCTGCTTGAGCATGGAGATGCCGGACTGCATCAGCATGCTGTTCTTGGTCATGGCGGCCGATTCGGAGGCGAAGTCGGCGTCCATGATGGTGCCCTTGGCCACGTCGGTGTTGTCCTTCATGTTGGCCAGGTTGTTGGCGGTGTGGTTCAGGCGGTTGATGTTGGCGCCGAACTGGGCGCGCAGGGTGCCGATGCTGTCCAGGGCGGTGCTCAGCTTGTCGATCATGCCGTTGGCGTTGGCCGCGCTCAGTTCGCTGCCGCTGGCGGCGGTGGCTGCGCCGCTGGCGGCGTAGACCGAGGAGATGTCGCTGAGCTTGGTGGCGACGTCGGTCAGGTTGGTGGAAGCGTCGACCGCCAGGGTCTCGGCGCTGCTGGCGCCGATCTGGAAGCTGATGGAGGCGGAGAACTTGCCGTTGCTGCCGTTGACTTCGGTGCCGTCGCTGAACAGCTTGTCGCCGGCGTAGCTGGTGTTCTTCATGATGTTGGCCAGCTCTTTGCCCAGCTCGTCGTACTCGGACTGCATGGAGTCCTGGTCCTTGGAGCTGTTGGTGCCGTTGGAGGACTGGGTGGCCAGGTCCTTCATGCGCTGGACGATGTCGGTCATTTCGCTGAAGGCGCCTTCGGCGGTCTGCAGCAGGGACACGGAGTCGTTGACGTTGCGGGTGGCCACGGCCATGCCGCGGGACTGGGCGTCCAGGCGGGTGGCGATCTGCAGGCCGGCGGCGTCGTCGGCGGCGCTGTTCACGCGGTAACCGGTGCCCAGGCGCTGCTGGTTGGTGGCCAGCTTGGCGTTGGTCTTGTTCAGGTTGGTCTGGGTGGTCAGGGCGGAATAGTTGGTATGGATCGACAGAGCCATGGAATGAATCCTCGGATTGGGCTTGTGTAAAGCCGGCTTTGATCGCCTGCTGAAGGGGTAGGGCGACCGGGGTGGAAAAGGGCTTAAGGGCCGATTCGAGAAAATCTTGCGGGAAGGCATCGCGGACAGAGTCCGCTCCTACAGCCCCAGGGAAGCACGGCTTTTCGTAGGAGCGAGCTTGCTCGCGAATGAGCCCGGCAGCGGAGCCTGTTCGCGAGCAAGCTCGCTCCTACGAAGAGCACCTCGGCGCGATCGACAAGGCAACTGCTCCGGCCGCACCAGGGACGCACGGACGTAGGACCTTGTCCGCGATAACTGGAGGTTCCGGCGCGATTCGCGGATAAGATCCGCTCCTAGGCTGCTCCACCCGTGTCATTCCCCTGTAGGAGCGCGCCCTGCGCGCGATTCGCGGGCAGGGCCCGCTCCTACAGTCTGCCGTGAAACCTGGCATTCTCCCCCCGTAGGAGCGGACCTTGTCCGCGATAACTGGAGGTTCCGGCGCGGTTCGCGGATGAGATCCGCTCCTACGCTGCCCCACCCGTGTCATTCCCCTGTAGGAGCGCGCCCTGCGCGCGAATCGCGGGCAGGGCCCGCTCCTACGGGCTCGTTCATTCGAAGGTGCTGCTGACCACCCCCGCCTCGACCACCCGCGCCTGGATCACCTTCTCGCTGCTCAGGTTGCGTACCTTGATCACTTCGCCCTGCTGCCCGTTGGCCAGGGCCTGGCCCGGGGTGCTGGCCTGGATGCCGTCGCGGCTGGCGTTGATGCGGACCTGCTGGCCGCGCTTGACCAGTTGCGCGCTGCTGAGCACCTGCGGGGTGAGCAGCTGGCCGGCGCGCAGGCGGCGGCGGGCGCCCTGGCCGATGACCTGTTCGGGGCGGGTGAAGAAGCCGTGGTGGGCGCGGGCGATGTTCTGCGCTTGCAGCTTCAGGTCGCCGGCGCCCAGGACCTGGCCGCGGTCGATGATGGCGGCGGTCACCAGCACCGGCAGGAAGGCGTCGGCCTGGCTGCTGACCGTCACCGCCCAGCCGGCGCCGTCCGCGCAGCGGACTTCGTAGCGCTGGCGGGCCAGGGCCGAGGGTTCGTCGCTGCGCCTTTGCAGTTGCAGTGGCTGGCTGCAGGGCGCCGGCGGCAGGCTGCCGAGCAGTTCGTGGCTGAACTGGCTGCGCAGGCCCTGCCAGCCGTTGCGCCGGGCTTCTTCACGCAGCTGGGCGTCCAGTTGCGCGTTCACCGCCTGTTCGACCTGCGCGCGGACTTCGCCGGCTGCCTCGCAGGTGGGGCCGGCCAGGCCGGCGGCGAGGACCAGGAAGAGGGCGGAAAGGCTTTTTCCGCCCCGGCCCGCCAGGCGACGCGAAAGCGGAAGCCGGGGGGCGGCCGGGGGCTGGCGGTGTGGGCTGGAGGTCAGTGAAATCAAGGCTTTGCTCGCTGTTCTCAAGTTAGGCACGGTTCCTGCTGAAGAGGACGCCAGCAAGAGTCAGGCCGGAGACAGCCACCGATGAGCATACGGGTAGAAGAATCCCTCGCCGTGCACGTGCGTGCGCTGCAGGTGCGCACCCAGCGCAGCGAGATCCTCGCCGCCAACCTGGCGAACCAGGACACCCCGGGCTTCCTCGCCCGCGATATCGATTTCGCCGGCGAGATGCGCCGCCTCGACCCGCAGGCCGAGGACGCCGGCCTGGCCTTCGCCGACGACGACGCGCAGCTGAAGTACCGCATCCCCAACCAGCCGTCGGAAGACGGCAACAGCGTCGAGCAGGGCGTGGAGCAGTCGGAGTTCGCCCGCAACGCCATGGGCTTCCAGACCAGCCTGACCTTCCTCGGCATGAAGTTCCGCGGCCTCAAGCAGGCCATCGAAGGACGTTGAGCATGGCACTGGACTCCATCTACCGCATCGCCGGTTCCGCGATGACCGCGCAGACCGTGCGCCTGAACACCGTGGCCAGCAACCTGGCCAACGCCGATTCCGCCGCCTCCAGCGCCGATGCCGCGTACAAGGCGCGCAAGCCGATGTTCGCCGCCGTCTACGGCAACGACGAACTGGTGCGCGACGCCGGCATGGGCGGCGCCCGCGTGCAGGTGCTGGACGTGGTGACTTCCGGCACCGCGCCGCAACGCCGCTACGAGCCGAACAACCCGCTGGCCAACCGCGACGGCTACGTCTACTACCCGGACGTCAACGAGATCGAGGAAATGACCGACATGATGTCGGCCACCCGCAGCTTCGAGACCAGCGTCGACGTCCTCAACCGTGTACGCAGCATGCAGCAGGGCCTGCTGAAGCTGGGAGAACAGTCATGACCAGCAGCGTCAACGGCACCAACTCCGCCAGCGGCAGCAGCGCTGGCAGCGACAGCGTCGGCGTCAACCTGACCGACGTGTCGCAGCTGCAGAACAACTTCATCACCCTGATGGTCGCGCAGATCCAGTACCAGGACCCGACCGACCCGGTGGACAGCACCCAGTTCGTCAACCAGTACTCGCAGCTGTCCCAGGTGCAGAGCCTGGAGAACCTCAACACCATCCAGAAGAACAGCCTGGTGCTCGCTGACAACCTGCAGAACCTCACCGCTGCCGGCCTGGTAGGGCAGAAGGTGATGGTCTCGGTGGACAGCCTGCAGCTGGACGACGCCGTGGTCGACGGCCAGGTGCAGCTGGAGCACGCCTCCACCAGCACCACCCTGAAGCTGACCAGCGCCGCCACCGGCGAGGTCACCAAGCTCGCCCTCGGCCCGCAGGAGGCCGGCAGCGTGGCCTTCAGCGTCGACCCGCAGAAGCTAGGTCTGGCGCCGGGCAAGTACGGCGTCGAGGTCGAGACCAGCAGCGGCGAGAAGCCCAAGGTCGAGGTCGGCGGCAAGGTCAGCCACGTGCGCGTCAGCGACAGCGGCCCGGTACTGGAAGTCGAGGGAGCCGGTTCCGTGCCCTTCTACAACATCGTCGAATTCGGCAGCGCGGCTGCCTGATCCCGCCCAGGAGAACCCCGATGAGCTTCAATATTTCCCTGACCGGGCTGAACGCCGTCAGCGAGCAGCTGGACACCGTCAGCAACAACATCGCCAACGTCGGCACCGTCGGCTTCAAGTCCTCGCGCACCGAGTTCGGCAGCGTCTACGCCGACAGCCAGGCGATGGGCGTGGAAGTGCTGGGCAGCACCCAGAGCATCAGCCTCGGCGGCAGCCTCACCAACACCAGCCGCAACCTCGACCTGGCCATCTCCGGCACCGGCTTCTTCATGGTCAAGAGCGCCACCGGCGAGACCCAGTACACCCGCGCCGGGGTGTTCAACACCGACAACGCCAACTACATGGTCAACGCCTCCGGCCAGCGCCTGCAGGGCTACTCGGTGGACGCCGCCGGCAACCTGCAGGCCGGCGTGCTCGGCGACCTGCAGGTGAAGACCGCCAGCCTGCCGGCCAAGGCCACCGACAGCCTGGACTTCGTCGCCAACCTCGATGCCGACGGCGAAGTGCCGACCCTGGCCTTCGACCCGGCCGACGCCTCCACCTACAACTCCACCTACACCACCAAGGTCTACGACTCCCAGGGCAAGGAACACACCCTGACGCAGTACTTCGTGAAGACCGCCGACAACGCCTGGATCAGCCACTACTACGCCGACGGCAACGCCGTGGGCACCCAGGCGCTGAGCTTCGACAGCGCCGGCATGCTGACCTCGCCCAGCGCGCCCTTCACCCTCAACGTCGGCGGCCTGGCCGGCGGCGTGAACGCCCTGGCGATCAACGTCGACTACACCGGCACCACCCAGTACGGCTCCGACTTCGCCGTCACTACCAACAAGGCTTCCGGCTATGCCTCCGGCGACAAGACCGGCCTGACCGTCGACGAGGACGGCATGGTCTACGTCAACTACAGCAACGGCCAGCGCCTGCTGCAGGGCCAGGTGGTGCTGGCCAGCTTCGTCAACCCCGAGGGCCTGCGCGCGGTCAGCGGCACCGCCTGGACCGAGACCTCGGCCTCCGGCGGCCCGCTGGTGGGCGCCCCCGGCGGCGGCCAGTTCGGCGACCTGGTGGCCGGCGCGCTGGAAGGCTCCAACGTCGACCTCACCGCGCAGTTGGTGAGCCTGATGGAAGGCCAGCGCAACTACCAGGCCAACACCAAGGTGCTGACCACCGACAAGGAACTCACCCAAGCGCTGTTCGGCGCCGTCTGAGGCTGACCCATGGACCGCCTGGCCTATACCGCGATGAGCGCCGCCAGCCGCACCCTGCAGTCGTTGCAGGTGCGCGCCAACAACCTGGCCAATGCCAACACCCCGGGGTTCCGCGCCGACATGGAGCGCGTCAGCGCCGTGGACGTGAGCGGCTACGGCTACGACAGCCGGCACCTGGCGCGCCTGGAGAACAACGGCGTCGACATGGCCCCCGGCACCCTCACGGTGACCGGCCGCGACCTCGACTTTGCCATCCGCGGCCAGGGCCTGATCGCCCTGCAGGACGGCGAGGGCGAGGCCTACACCCGCCACGGCAGCATGCTCGTCGACAGCGAAGGGCGGCTGACCATCAACGGCCGCCAGGTGCTGGGGGAGGGCGGCCCGATCGTCCTGCCCGAGTACGACAGCGTGAACATCGGCGAGGACGGCACCGTCTCGGTGATGCCGCGCGGCGACTACCTGATGACCGAGGTGGACCGCATCAAGCTGGTCGACGCCCCGGCCGCCGAGCTGCAGAAGAACGCCGCCGGCCTGCTGGTGCGCAAGGACGGCCGGCCGGCCGAGGCCACCGACGACGTGCGCCTGGTCAGCGGCTACCTGGAGGCGAGCAACGTGTCGTCGATCGACCAGCTCACCGCGACCATGAGCCTGAACCGCATGTTCGAGACCCAGGTGAAGATGATGAAGGCCGCCGAGGACATGGCGTCCGCCGGCGACCGCCTGCTGCGCGACTGACGCGCCCCGTACAACCCGGCCGCGCCGCGCGCGGCCCGCGAAGGAGATACCGCATGAGTTCGGCACTGTGGGTGAGCAAGACCGGCCTGGCCGCGCAGGACACCGCGCTGTCGGCGGTGGCCAACAACCTGGCCAACGTCAACACCACCGGCTTCAAGAGCGACCGGGTGGTCTTCGAGGACCTGTTCTATTCCATCGACCGCCAGCCCGGCGCCCAGGCCGACCAGGTCAACACCGTGCCCTCGGGCATCCAGCTGGGCAGCGGCGTGCGCGTGGCCGGCACGCAGAAGGTGTTCACCGAAGGCAGCATGCAGACCACCGGCCAGCCGATGGACCTGGCCGTGGTCGGCCGCGGCTTCTTCCAGGTGGAAGCGCCCAACGGCGACACCCTGTACACCGAGAACGGCCAGCTGCAGCTCAATTCCGACGGCGTGGTGGTCAACGCCCAGGGCCTGCCGCTGATCCCCAACATCGAGGTGCCGGCCGGCAGCAGCAGCTTCACCGTGGGCAGCGACGGCACCGTCACTGCGATCATGGCCGGCGAGACGCAGCCGACCCAGCTGGGCCAGATCACCCTGGTCAACTTCACCAACCCGGCGGGCCTGGAAGCCCTGGGCGGCAACCTCTACCGCGAGACCGTGGCCAGCGGCCAGCCGGTGGAAGGCGTGCCCGGCGAAGACGGCCTGGGCACCCTCAAGCAGGGCGTGCTGGAAGGCTCCAACGTGCAGGTGGTGGAGGCCATGGTCAACATGATCGCCATCCAGCGCGCCTACGAGGCCAACGCCAAGGTGCTGGACGCCGCCTCCGGCATGCAGCAGTTCCTCAACCAGACCGTATGACCGCCATGAGCCGCCTGCCGACGCTGCTTGCCCTGCTGCTATTGGGCGGCTGCGCGAGCTTCAACGAGATGCTCCCGGACGAGGACTCCAGCGCCTACCAGCCGCCGACCCTCGACTACAGCCTGCCGCCCACCACCGGCGGCGGGCTGTACCGCCCCGGCTACTACGGCGGCCTGGTGCAGGACCAGCGCGCCCTGCGCGTGGGCGACGTGCTCACCGTGGTGCTGGAGGAGCAGACGCAGTCGAGCAAGAGCGCCGGCACCAGCTTCGACAAGAGTTCCAGCCTGGGCATCGGCATCCCTACCATCCTCGGCCACAGCTACGACCGCCTGGAAAGCTCGGCGGACAGCTCGCGGGACTTCAAGGGCGACGCCAAGAGCGAGCAGCAGAACTCCCTGCGCGGCGCCATCGCGGTGACCGTGCACCAGGTGCTGCCCAACGGCACCCTGGTGGTCCGCGGCGAGAAGAACCTGCGCCTGAACCAGGGCTCGGAGTTCATCCGCCTCACCGGCCTGGTGCGGGTGGAGGACATCAACCGCAACAACCAGGTGTCCTCGCAGAACGTCGCCAACGCCAACATCTCCTACGCCGGGCGCGGCGTGCTCAACGACAGCAACTCGGCCGGCTGGCTGACGCGCTTCTTCACCCACCCCCTGTTCCCGCTGTGAGGCGCTGCCGGCCATGCGAGCCATCCTGAAGTACCTGCTGCCGCTGACGCTGTTCTGCTGGCCCCTGGCGAGTCGCGCCGTGCCGCTGCTGGAACTGGTGGACGTGGAAGGCATCCGCGGCAACCAGCTGATAGGCTACGGCCTGGTGGTCGGTCTCGACGGCACCGGCGACAAGACCCAGGTGAAGTTCACCAGCCAGTCGGTGGTGAACATGATCAAGCAGTTCGGCGTGAACCTGCCGGCCAACATCGACCCCAAGCTGAAGAACGTCGCCGCGGTGAGCATCACCGCCGAAGTGCCGCCCTCGTACAGCCCCGGGCAGACGGTGGACGTCACCGTGTCCTCGCTGGGCGACGCCAAGAGCCTGCGCGGCGGCCAGCTGCTGCTCACGCCGCTGCGCGGCATCGACGGCGAAACCTATGCCCTGGCCCAGGGCGCGGTGGCCGTGGGCGGCCTCAACGCCAGCGGCCAGAGCGGCTCCAGCGTCACCATCAACACCGCCAACGGCGGGCGCATCCCCAACGGCGCGACCGTCGAGCGGATGATCCCCAGCGACTTCGCCAGCCGCCCGGACATCATGCTCAACCTGCGCCAGCCCAGCTTCCAGACCGCCGCGCACATCGTCACCGCGCTGGACAACCTGCTCGGCGCCGGCAGCGCCCAGGCCCTGGACGGCACCAAGGTCAGCGTGCGCGCGCCGGTCTCGGCCAACCAGCGCACCAGCTTCATGGCCCTGCTCGAAGGCGTGGAGGTGCAGGAAGGCCGCGAACGGCCCAAGGTGGTGTTCAACAGCCGCACCGGCACCGTGGTCATCGGCCAGGGCGTGCGGGTGAAGGCCGCCGCGGTGTCCCACGGCAGCCTCACCGTGACCATCAGCGAGAACCCCCAGGTCAGCCAGCCGGCGCCGTTCTCCGGCGGCCGCACCACGGTCACGCCGCAGTCCGACGTCAACGTCGCCCAGGACAAGAAACCGATGTTCCGCTGGCCCGAGGGCGCCAGCCTGCAAGGCATCATCGACACCGTGAACAGCCTCGGCGCCACCCCGGACGACGTCATGAGCATTCTCCAGGCGCTGGAGAAGGCCGGCGCGCTGAACGCCGAACTCATCATCATCTAGGGTGCGCGCATGAGCATCGTTTCACTCCCCACCGCGCTGAACGCCGCGCGCGGCCAGGACGGCAACCCCCAGGCGCGCCTGGAGGCGGCCGCCGAGCAGTTCGAGGCGCTGTTCCTGCAGCAGATCCTCAAGCAGATGCGCAAGGCCGGCGACGTGCTCTCGGCCGGCGGCATCGGCCGCAGCCGCGACCTGGACACCATGCACGACTTCTACGACGGCGTGCTCGCCGACAGCCTGGCCGAGCGCAAGCAGACCGGCATCGCCGCGCTGCTGGTGCGCCAGCTTTCCGGCCACGACTCCGACAGCCGCGGCGAGGCGCTGGCCGGCGGCGACCAACTGGGCCTGCCGCGCAGCCTGCAGCAGGCCGTGGCGGCCGACTGGCAGCGCGGCGTGCAGGCCGCCGGGCGGCTCTGGCAACGCGGCAGCGCGGCCTTCGGCGAACTGGTGGACAGCCTGATCGACCACGAATCCGCCGGCGACGTCGCCGCCGTCTCGCCCAAGGGCGCCCGCGGCCTGATGCAGCTGATGCCCGACACCGCGCGGGAAATGGCCGCCAAGCTGGGCCTGGAGTTCGACCCGCAGCGCCTGACCCAGGATGGCGCCTACAACCGCCAGCTCGGCAGCGCCTACCTCGACGAGATGCTGCAGCGCTACGACGGCCACCGCGCCCTGGCCCTGGCCGCCTACAACGCCGGCCCCGGCCGGGTGGACGAGTGGCTGAAGAGCAACGGCGACCCGCGCCGCGGCGAGATCAGCGGCGAGGCCTGGATCGAACGCATCCCCTTCGAGGAAACCCGCCGCTACACCCGCGGCATCCTCGACGACCTGGATCGCCGCGGCCAGGCTGCGGCGCCGGCGCCGCTTAAGCCGGCGGCCGAACCGGTCGCCTATCAACAGCAGGGCAGGCAACACCAGGCACTCTCCGCCGCCTTCGCCCAACCGATCCGCCTTCAGCCCAAAGGGAAGCAGTCGTGAGCAATTTGACGCAGATCGCCTACAGCGGCGTGCGCGCCTCGGAGATCGGCCTGTCGATCACCGGGCAGAACACCTCCAACGTCAACACTCCGGGGTTCAGCCGCCTGTCGGTGCTCACCAGCTCCCTCGGCGGGCAGGGCTCGCTCAGCCCCGGCGGCGGGGTGAAGGTGACCGGCATCCGGCGCATGTCCGACGACTTCCTCAACCAGCAGCTGTGGCGCGCCACCACCGCGCAGAACTACTACAGCAACGCCCAGCAGTACCTGGGCGCGCTGGAGGACCTGATGTCCAGCGACGGCGCCAGCATCAGCGTCGGCCTCGACAACTTCTTCGCCGCCCTCAGCGAGGCCAGCGCCACCCCGGACTCCACCGCCCTGCGCCAGCAGATCATCGCCGAGACCGGCAACCTGGCGCAGCGCTTCAACACCCTCTCCGGCAACCTCGACACCCAGCTCAAGTCCCTGCAGGAACAGCGCGGCACCATGGTCGGCGAGATCAACGGCCTGACCGGCAACATCGCCCTGCTGAACAAGAAGATCGTCGCCGCGCAGTCCGCCGCCGCCGACCCCTCGGCCCTGCAGGACCAGCGCGACGCGCTGATCACCCAGCTCAGCCAGTACAGCAGCATCCGCACCAGCGCCGCCGCCGACGGCTCGGTCTCGGTGTCCCTGGCCAACGGCCAGCCGCTGGTGGCCGGCGCCTCCGCCGCGCAGCTGAAGGTCAGCCTGACCAGCAGCGGCGAACAGGATGTCAGCCTGGCCTTCGCCGGCACCCAGTTCGCCATCCACCAGCAGGACCTGGGCGGCGCCATGGGCGCGCTGTACGACACCGAATACCAGACCCTGCGGCCGAACCTCGACAGCCTGGCGCAGATGGCCACCCAGGTCGCCGACCTGGTCAACTCCACCCTGGCCGGCGGCTATGACCTCAACGGCAACCCCGGCCAGGCGCTGCTGCAGGCCAACCCCGGCAGCACCGGCAAGCTGCTCAGCCTCACTGGCCTGCAGCCCACCGAACTGGCGCTGTCCGATAGCGCCGGGGAGAAGGGCAACAACGGCAACCTGCTGAAGCTGATCGACCTGAAGAGCCAGACCATCACCGTCGACGGCAACGCCGTGACCCTCAACGACGCCTACGCCGGGCTGATCGGCCGGGTGGCCAGCGACAGCCGGCAGAACCAGGCCGACCTGGACACCGCCAAGACCGTGACGCAGCAGGCGCAGAACCAGCGCGACAGCGTCAGCGCGGTGAACCTGGACGAGGAGGCGGTCAACCTGCTGACCTACCAGCAGGCCTACCAGGCCAACATGAAGGTCATCAGCACCGCCAAGGACCTGTTCGACAGCATGCTCGCGGCGTTCTGAACGCCGTAGCCCGCCACCCGACGAGACGCCCCATGCGCATCACCAATTCGCAGAGCACCGCCATCCTCCTGGACTCGATGAGCCGCAACACCGAGAAGATGTCGCAGCTGATGCAGCAGATGTCCAGCAGCAACCGCATCCAGCACCCCTCGGACGACCCCATCGCCGCGGTGCGCATCCTGCGCATCCAGCGCTCGGAGGCCAGCCTGGCCCAGTACGGCAGCAACATCGCCGGGGTCTCGGGCAACCTGTCGATCCAGGAAACCAACCTGCAGTCCACCTCCGACACCCTGCTGGACATCCGCGACCTGCTGCTCTGGGCGGCCAACGGCTCCAACGCCAACGAGCAGCTCGGCGCCATGGCCGGCGAGCTGTCGAACCTGGAGAAGACCCTGGTCAGCTACCTCAACGTCAAGGACGAGGAGGGCCGCTACCTGTTCTCCGGCACCCTCACCGACCAGCCGGCGGTGACCTACGACGAGGCCAGCGGCACCTACAGCGCCACCGGCAACGACAAGACGCGCCAGGCGGTGGTGGCCAACGGCGTGATGGTCGACGAGAACGTCGCCATCCGCCCGCTGTTCGGCAACGGCATGGACCTGCTCAACGGCCTCCACGCCCTGGTGGCCAAGCTGCAGGACCCGGCCCTGGACAGCAGCGACCCGGCCATCCAGCAGAGCATCGCGGCCACCCTCGACCTGCTGGACGACAGCCACGGCAAGCTGCTGTCGGCCATCACCGACCTGGGTGGGCGGCAGAACACCCTGACCCTGCTGGACAACAGCAACCAGGACATCTCCCTGGTCAACCAGAAGGTCGAGGGCGACCTCTCGGCGCTGGACTACGCCAAGGCCAGCATCGACCTGGGCAACTACAAGCTGGCCCTGCAGGCGACGCAGAAGACCTACCTGACGGTCAACGGCCTGTCGCTGTTCAGCCTGCTCTGAGGACCCTGGCGCGATGAAGGTCGAGAACCCGTTCCCGGCGGTCGCCGCCATCGACGGCCAGCCGCGCCAGGCGCCGGCGGCAGTGGGCGAGCGCACCCTGCGCCAGCGCAAGCCGGCGCGCAGCGCGGCCAGCGCTGGCGAGCGCAGTGTGGGCAAGGCTGCCGGCTTCAGCATCCAGCTCAACCAGCAGCTCAGCGCCATGCAGAGCGCCGAGGGCTACCTGGGCGAGCTGGCCGACCGCCTCAACCAGCTCAAGCTCAGCCTGGGCCGCGAACTGGGCAGCGGCCAGGGCGGCAACCGCAAGCAGCTGGAGCAGCCGCTGCAGCAGGCCGCCGAGCTGCTGGCGCAACGCCGCGAACGCAGCGCCGGCGGGCTGGACGCCAACCTCGACCTGCACCTGCACGAAGCGGCGCGCACCCGCTTCGCCATCGACGGCCTGGCCACCCTCGACGAAGCCCGCGCAGGCGGCCGCGAGACCCTGCTGTTCCAGACCGGCCGCGCCCAGGGCGAACCCGGGGTGGTGGTGCTGGACGACGCCATGAGTGACCAGCAGCTGCTGCGCAGCTTCAACATCGGCCTGGCATCCAGCGGCATCCGCGCGGAACTCGACGCCGACGGCAGGCTGAGCTTCTCCATGGCCGAGGCCGACTGGCGCAAGCAGGGCGGCCAGCTCAACGTGCAGGGGGAGGGCAAGCGCTTCGCCAAGGACCGCGCCAGCCCCGCCCGCACCCGCGAGCAGCGCCTGCTGGACCTGCCGCAGAGCCTGGCCGGCAGCGACCAGCGCGAACTGCGGCAGATGCTCGACCAGGTGATAGACGCGCTGGACCGCATCGGCACCCTGCGCGACCAGCTGCGCCAGCGCCAGGGCGAGATCCGCGAGTTCCTCGCCCGCCAGGCCGACCGCGACGAGCAGCAATGGGCGCAGGACTACGCGGCGTCGGTATTCAACCTGGTGCGCGACAGCGGCTCCAGTTACGCGGCGGTGACCCAGACCGTGGTGGCCCAGGCCAACCTGAGCCGTTTCGCGGTGGTCAGCCTGCTTTCTTGAGCCGGGCTTGTTAAGCTGCGCCGAACCCTGGGGCCGATCGACGGTCCCAGTTCGCAGACGACGGACAGGAAGGCTCCGTTCGTACCCTTGACAATGACGGTTAGGTCGATCCGCATGGTTTACGTACAACGCGATGGGCAAGGAAATCTGTTGAGAGTGGAAAGCCAGCCCTTCGAAGGCATGAACGGCACGCTGGCCTACCAGAGCGACGAGCTCAGGCAGTGGCTGGATGCGCGCACCGAGGTGCGCAGCCGGCTGGACCTGCTGCGCCAGTCCGACCTGGAAGTGATCCGCGTGCTGGAAGACGTGGTCAACGTGCTGGTCGAGCGCGGGGTGATCCGCTACACCGACCTGCCCGAAGCGGCCCGCCGCAAACTCGACGAACGCGCGGTGGCGCGCGCCGAGCTGGAAGGCCTGGCGGACCACCCCGGCGACGACGACTGAGAGGCCGTCGCACCGAGGCGCTTTTCGTAGAATGGGTTGAGCTTGCGATACCCATCGGGCCACGGTGATGGGTATCGCTGCGCTCAACGCCATCCTGCGAGAGGCCGTGCCCGTCCGTAGGGTAGGAGCGGACCTTGTCCGCGATAGCCGGAGGTATCGGCGCGATTCGCGGATAAGATCCGCTACGCTGCGCCACCCGCACCATTCCCCTGTAGGAGCGCGCCCTGCGCGCGAAATCGCGGGCAGGGCCCGCTCCTACAGGTCAGGCACGGTAGTCCTCCCCCGGTAGGAGCGGACCTTGTCCGCGATAGCCGGAGGTATCGGCGCGATTCGCGGATAAGATCCGCTACGCTGCGCCACCCGCACCATTCCCCTGTAGGAGCGCGCCCTGCGCGCGAATCGCGGGCAGGGCCCGCTCCTACAGGTTGCCGGGAGGCGAACCCATCCCCCGGGTTTGAAAGTCGGCATCGGGGCGCAGGGCGGCTGGCCGCTCGCCTAGACTGGCGGCATCGCCCCGCGGAGCCCGCCCATGACCCCACTCGCCGAGCGCATCGCCGCCCTGGACTGGCCAGCGCTGGCCGCGCGCCTGGACGCCGGCGGCCACGCCCTGGTCCCCGGGCTGCTCGACCCGCGTCAATGCCAATGGCTGCGCGCCCAGTACGCCCGCGACGAACCCTTCCGCAGCCGGGTGGTCATGGCCCGCCACGGCTTCGGCCTGGGCGAGTACCGCTACTTCGCCTATCCCTTGCCGGCGCCGCTGCAGACGCTGCGCGAGGCCTTCTATCCGTCCCTGGCGAACATCGCCAACGCCTGGCAACGCCGCCTGGGCCTGGCGCCGGAATACCCGCCGCAGCACGCCGAATTCCTCGAACGCTGCCACGCCGCCGGCCAGCTACGCCCCACACCGCTGCTGCTGCGCTACGGCGAGGGCGACTACAACTGCCTACACCAGGACCTGTACGGCGAACTGGCCTTCCCGCTGCAGGTCGCCATCCTGCTGTCGCAGCCGGGCGAGGAGTTCGGCGGCGGCGAGTTCGTCCTCACCGAACAGCGCCCGCGCATGCAGTCGCGGGTGGAGGTGGTGCCGTTGTGCCAGGGTGATGCCGTGGTGTTCGCCGTCTCCCAGCGGCCGGTGCGGGGGGCGCGTGGGGACTATCGGGTGAGCATGCGCCATGGGGTCAGCCGGTTGTTGTGGGGGGAGCGGTTTACATTGGGTGTCATCTTTCACGATGCGCTTTGAGGGGGAGTCCGCAACCCTCACCCCAGCCCTCTCCCAGAGGGAGAGGGGGCCGTTGGGCAGGGTTTGATGTTATGGCGTTAGCCGGCAGCCTCGGCGGTTTGGAGTGCGCTGATATTTCCGAGTTAGCCGGCTAGCACAGAGATTGCCGGCTGACACCAAATCCTTTCTCGGCACGGACAAGCCCCCTCTCCCTTCAGGGAGAGGGCTGGGGAGAGGGTTGCGGATTTGCGGCAAGCACCCAAGTCCCTACCTGGGCACCCCACACAAAAAAACCAACCTGAGCTGAAACCTCAATGAGGCACGGCTCCAGCATCGGCACGGACTGAGCCTGCTTAAGAGCCCCTCTCCCTAACCCTCTCCCTGAAGGGAGAGGGGACCGTTGGGCAGGGTTTGATGTTATGGCGTTAGCCGGCAGCCTCGGCGCTTTGGAGTGCGCTGATATTTCCGCGTTAGCCGGCTTGTACCGAGTTGCCGGCTGACACCAAGTTCTTTCTCGGCACGAACGGCCCCCTCTCCCTCTGGGAGAGGGCTGGGGTGAGGGTTGCGGACCCGCAGCAAACACCCAAACCCCCCACCCGAGCACCCCCCAAAAAAAAGGTTCATCGCGCTTTCCCGGGGAAGGCGGCCTTGATTTTCAGGAAAAAGTAGGCGGAGTCCCTGAAGCCATAGGCCATGCGCTTGATCACCTTGATGCGGTTGTTTACCCCTTCCAGCAGGCTGGTGTGCATGGGGAAGCGAGCGCTGGCCAGGATGCCTCGGACGTATTTGCGCAGATTGCGAGCGAAGCGTTGCAGCGGGGCCAGGCCACTGTCCCTGGCGTGGCGCAACCAGTCCCGCCAGCGGCGCCAACCCTCCCGCACGCTGGGGGCGTACCAGATTTCCTTGAGCGTATCCTTGAGCACGTAGACCGTGGCCAGTGGCTGGTTGGCCTCGAGGATTTCCTGCAACTGCACGGCTTGCTGATCCTTGAGGTTTTCGCGATTGCGCAGCAGCAACCAACGACTCTGCTTGATTACCTTGCGTGCCGCTTTGTCCTGGCGTAGCGCGTTGGCCTGATCGACACGGATGCGGTCGATCACCTCCCGGCCATAGCGAGCCACCACGTGGAATAGGTCGTAGACCACTTCGGCACGGGGGCAATGCTGTTTTACTTCCAGATCGAAGGCGGTGTTCATGTCCATCGCCACGGCCTCGATTTGCTGGCAGCGCTCACCGAGCAGTTCGAAGAACGGCTGAATCGCCTCGCGGCTGTTGCCATGCCCGACCCACAGCACGCGTGTCCGCTGCGCATCCATGATCACGGTGGCGTAACGATGTCCTTTGTGAAGAGCGAACTCGTCCATCACCAGACGGCGAACGTCACCCGGCTCGAAAGCACCGACTGCGGCCTCTAGACGACGTTTGTCGAGCTGCTTGAGCGTGTGCCAATGCAGACCGACGAGGCGACTGACGTGACTGATGGGCAGTAATTGCAGCAAAGCCTCGAGCCAGATGCGCAAGCGCTGGGTCAAGCGCGACGCTGGCTCCAGCCAGTCGATCCGCTCGGTCACCCGACCACAGCGCAGGCAGTCGACGCGGCGCACCGGCAGTTGGAGCAGGACGCGCTGGTCGAACAGATCGCGATCACGCACCCGGCGAATCCGCCGTTCGTGGATTAATGGACTGGCCTGACCGCAGCGCCCGCATTTGGGGACAGCGCTGGCGTGAGGCTTGAGCTCGATCAGCAGGGTGCTGTCGGCAGATGGGTGGCAGGCGATGACTTCGTAGCCTGGCCAGAAAGCAGCAAGATCAATAGGATGCACGGCGACAGCAGGGGGTGGGGGTTGGTTCGTTTGGCGACTGCCAATCTACCCGCTTCCCTGACTGTCAATCCGCTCTTTCCCCAGACTCCGCGAAGAACCAAAAAAAAGCCCCAGCCTGGCGCCAGGGCCGGGCCGCCATCGCGGCCCAAGGTCAGAGGTTCCCGGCTCAGTGACGCCCGAGGAAATCCATCAGCAACGCATTCACCGCTTCCGCCGCCTCCATCTGCAGCATGTGCGCCTGCTCCGGCAGCACGTGGACTTCGGCGCTCAGGCCCTGGGCGTGGCTGGCCGGGATGATCGCGTCGACCTCGCCCCAGATCACCAGCGCCGGGTGCTCGCCGGCTTCCAGCACGCCGCGCAGGTCGACCTGCTGGCGGCCGTCGGCGAATAGCTTGCCGGCCAGCTGGCGCAACGCCGCGTCCACGCCTTCCAGGCGCTTGTACTTGAGCATGTCCTCCAGCATCTGCCGGTTCACCAGCGCGGCGTCGGAGAACAACTGCACCAGCTGCGGCTTGAGGGCGTTGCGGTTACCGGCCTCGACGAAGCCCTGCAGGTAGGCCCCGTTGATCTCCGCCCCCAGCCCTGCACTGGCCAGCAGGCTCAGCGAGCGTACCCGCCGGGGCGCCAGGCGCGCGGTGTTCAGCGCCACGGCGCCGCCCATGGAGTGCCCGGCCAGGTGCACCAGATCAATGTCCAGATGGTCGAGCAGGGCCAGCACCGCGCCGCTCAGCTCATCCAGGTCGCCGCTCGCAAGCGCCTTGCCCGACTCGCCATGACCCGGCAGGTCGAGGGCGATCACCCGGCGCCCGGCGGCGAGCGCCTCGTGGTTGAACAGCCAGTTGTTCAGGTCGCCGCCGAAGCCGTGGATCAGCAGCAGCGGCACGTCGCCTTCGCCGCGCTCGAAGTAGCGCAGCACGCGGCCGTCCAGCTCGACCTTCTGCGGCGCCGGGCCGCTGTCGGCCTCGCCGTCGCCGCCGGGGACGAACTCGGCCTGGAAGCGCTCGACCACTTCGTCGATCTCCGCCTCGCTGGCCTCGCCCTCGACCACCACGCCGAGCAGCGCGCCCACCGGCAGCGTATCGTCCTCGCGCGCCACCTGGCGCCGCAGCACGCCGGAGAAGGGCGCCTCGACGCTGCTGCTGATCTTGTCGGTCTCCACGTCCAGCACCGCGTCGCCTTTCTCGATGGCGTCGCCGTCCTGCTTGAGCCAGGCGTCGATGCGGCCCTCGGTCATCGACAGGCCCCACTTGGGCATGGTCAGGGTATGGATACGGCTCATGCCACCTTCCTCCCTTGCACCAGCTCCAGCACCGTGGCCTCGATCTTCGCCGCACTGGGGATGTACAGGTCTTCCAGGGCGTCGGAGAAGGGCACCGGCGTATGCGGAGCGGTGACCTGGCGGATCGGCCCCTTGAGGGCGTCGAAGGCTTGCTCGGCGACCAATGCGGCAATGTCGGTGGCCAGCGAGCAGCGCGGGTTGGCTTCGTCGATCACCACCAGGCGCCCGGTCTTCTCCACGCTTTCGAGGATGCTGTCGCTATCCAGCGGGCTGGTGGTGCGCAGGTCCAGCACCTCGCAGGACACGCCCTGGCGCGCCAGGCTGGCGGCGGCATCCATGGCCAGGTGGACCATGCGCCCGTAGGTCACCAGGGTCACGTCGTCGCCGTCGCGCAGGAAGTTGGCCTCGCCGAAGGGCACGGTGTACAGCTCCTCCGGCACCTCGCCCTGCATCGAGTAGAGCAGCTTGTGCTCGCAGAAGATCACCGGGTCGTTGTCGCGGATGGCCTGGATCAGCAGGCCCTTGGCGTCGTACGGCGAGGACGGGCAGACCACCTTCAGCCCGGGGATGTGCGTCCACAGCGCGGTGAGCATCTGCGAGTGCTGGGCGGCGGCGCGCAGGCCGGCGCCGACCATGGTGCGGATCACCAGCGGGGTCACCGCCTTGCCGCCGAACATGTAGCGGAACTTGGCGGCCTGGTTGAGGATCTGGTCCAGGCAGCAGCCGGCGAAGTCGACGAACATCAGCTCGCACACCGGGCGCAGGCCGCGGGTTGCGGCGCCCACCGCGGCGCCGACGTAGCCGATCTCCGACAGCGGGGTGTCCAGCACGCGGCCGGGGAACTGGTGGTAGAGGCCCTTGGTGACGCCGAGCACGCCGCCCCAGGCGTCGTCCTCGCCCGGCGCGCCGGCGCCGCCGGCATTGTCCTCGCCCATGATGAACACGCTCTGGTCGCGGCGCATTTCCTGGGCCAGGGCTTCGTTGATGGCCTGCTGGTAGCTGATCTTTCTGGCCATGATGGCTCTCCTCTAGTTGTTCTTGTCGGGCCGGGTCGCTGGGCCCCCGCGCTCGCGGGAGGCGCGCTCGGCGCGGGATGTCAGGGATAGGCGACGTACACGTCGCTCAGCAGGTCGGCGGGCGAGGGCTTGGGATCGGCCTTGGCGCGCACCACGGCTTCCTCGATGCCGGCCTCGACTTCCGCGTCTATGGCGTCCAGGGCGCTGGCCTGCAGCAGGCCGGCGCGGGTGGTGCGCTCGCGGAACTGCATCAGGCAGTCGCGTGTCTCGCGGTAGTGCTTGACCTCGTCGGGCGCGCGGTAGGTCTGGGCGTCGCCTTCGAAGTGGCCGTAGTAGCGCGTCAGCTTCACCTCGATCAGCGACGGGCCCTCGCCGGCGCGGGCGCGCTCCACGGCGGCGCCGGCGGCCTCGTGCACGGCGAAGAAGTCGAAGCCGTCCACCGTCACCCCAGGCATGCCGAAGCCGGCGGCGCGGTCGGCGATATGGTCGCAGGCCACCGACCAGTTCGACGCCGTGGCCTCGGCGTAGCCGTTGTTCTCGGCGACGAAGATGCACGGCAGGTTCCACACCGAGGCCAGGTTCATGGCCTCGAACACCGCGCCCTCGTTGGAGCCGCCGTCGCCGAAGAAGGCCACCGCCACCGCGCGGTTGCCCTTGAGCTTGGCGGCCAGCGCCGCGCCCGCCGCCAGGGGCGCGCCGGCGCCGACGATGCCGTTGGCGCCGAGCATGCCCTTGGACAGGTCGGCGATGTGCATCGAGCCGCCCTTGCCCTGGCAGACGCCGGTCTTCTTGCCGTAGATCTCGGCCATCATCCCGTACACGTCCACGCCCTTGGCGATGCAGTGGCCGTGGCCGCGGTGGGTGGAGGCGATGCAGTCCTCGTCGTCCAGGTGCGCCATGACCCCGGCGGCGGAGGCCTCCTCGCCGGCGTACAGGTGCACGAAGCCGGGAATCTCGCCGGTGGCGAACTCCACGTGCAGGCGTTCCTCGAAGGCGCGGATGGTGCGCATCACGCGGTAGGCATGCAGCAGTTGCTCAGTCGATAGCGTGGACATCTTGTTGTTCTCCAGGGTGGTTCACGGGCTTGCCAGGAACGGCCAGCAGGCGATGGCAGGCGGCGAAGGCCAGGGCGGCCTCGACGTCGATGCTCAGCGGGCCGTCGAGTTCGAGGGTGATGCTGGGGCGCTCGGCGGCGGCGAATTCGATCTCGCGTTCGCCGTCCAGGGCCAGGGTGCCGGCGCAAAGCAGCGGCAGGCGCGGCACGCCGGGCTCCAGGCTGCCGCTGGCGACGATGCCGCAGGCCTGCAGCAAGCCGGGGGCCAGCGGCGCCAGCAGCGCCTCGCCGGCCTGCGGGCCCAGGCGCAGCCAGCTGCCGCGCGGGCAGCGCCGCGGCACCGGGTTCCACAGTCCGCACAGCGACGACAGGCCGATGGCGTGGGGCTCGGCGAAGGCGGCGTAGATTTCCGCCAGGTCCTCGGCGCGGCTGATGGCCCGGGCGCCGGTGAAGGTCAGCGGCGAAACCGCCACTTCCACCAGGGCGATCTCGTCGATGCTTCGCGCCGGCAGCCGCACCCGCAGGCGCTTGTTGCGGCGCAGGGCGACCTCCGCCGGGATGCGCCCGCTGGCGTAGAGCCCGCCGGCCAGCCCGGCGCCGGTCGCCTCGCGCAGCTCCGGGAAGGCGTTGTTGGTGCCGGTGGACAGACAGAGCAGGGGGATGTCGCCAACCTCCGCGGCCACCGCCTTGTGCGTGCCGTCGCCGCCGAGCACGGCGACCAGGGCCACGCCGCGCTCGGCCAGCATCCGCGCGGCCCGGCGGGTGTCCTCCACGCTCTGGCGCAGCGGCATGTCGAGGAATTCCAGGCGCGGCCAGTGGCTGTCGCGGGCGTGGCGGCCGGCGCTGGCCTTGAGCACGGTGGCGGCGATGCCGGTCATGTCCGGCGGCATCAGCACTTCGTCGATGCCGGTGGCGCCGAAGGCCCCCAGCAGGCGCTGCACCACCGCGGCCTTGTCGGTGCTGGAATAGAGCCCGGCATTGGCGGTCAGTCGGCGCAGGTCGCGGCCCGAGGCCGGGTTGGCGATGATGCCTACGCGCAGGGGCAGGGCCGCGCTCACAGCGAGAAGCCGCCGTCGACGGCGATGGCCTGGCCGGTGACGTGGGGCGCGCAGGCCAGGTACACGGCGAGCTGGCCCATGTCTTCCACGGTCTGCGCCTCGCCCTGGGGCAGCAGGCTGGCCTGGTGGCGTTCCCAGGACTGCGCCTCGCTCTCGCCCGGCTGCGCCCAGCGCCCGGACAGGCCCTGCTCGCCGCGCCACATGCCGGTGCCGACGATGCCCGGGCACAGCGCGTTGACGGTGATGCCCTCGCGCGCCACCTCCTTGGCCAGGGCGTTGCTGAAGCCGACCACGGCGAACTTCGAGGCGCTGTAGTGGGCCAGGTCCGGGAAGCCGACCTTGCCGGCGATGGAGGCCACGTTGATGATCCGCCCGCAGCGCTGCGCGCGCATCAACACCAGCTCGGCCTGGCAGCAGAGGAACACGCCGCGGGCGTTGACGTTCATCACCCGGTCCCAGTCCTCGACGCTCAGCTCGGCGACCTTGTGGATGCTGATGATCCCGGCGTTGTTCACCGCCACGTCGAGGCGCCCGCGCTGGCGTTCGATCTCGCCGAGCAGGGCGCGCACGCTCTGCGGCTCGCCGACGTCCACGGTCAGCGCCAGGGCCTGGCCGCCGAGGGCGCGGACCTGGGCGGCGCCTTCCTCGGCCTGGGCCGCATCGAGGTCGGCGATCACCAGCTCGGCGCCGGCCAGCGCCAGGCTGCGGGCGATGCCCAGGCCGATGCCGCGGCCGCCGCCGGTGACCAGGGCGACCTTGCCGGCCAGGGAAAATTGCGAAGGGGCAGTAATGGACATGACGCACCTCTGGTTGTTGTTGTGGGGTGCGGGACGGCGTCCCGGTGTCGCCAGGACTGGAGCAAGGGTGGTGCCAGGAGGCGGCCTGGAAGGCGGGGATAGCCGTCGTAGAGCGCGTCGTTCAGCGTTGCCAGAACACCCCGTCGGGCTCCGGTTGAGACGCGCCATGTCAGCCTGCACGGTGCTTTGGCGAGACGCTGAGACGCAGCGTCTCACCCGGGCGCCGGCCGTCCGCGGCGCTTGTCCGGCGGCCGGGGCGGGGCTTAAATGACCGGCACAAGAACAACGATACGAGCCGCGGAGGCCCCATGCTGCCTGCCTACTCGAAAGCCCACGTGGACTGCGTCAGCCGCGTGCTGCGCCACGCCGAGCGCCTGCCCGAGCCGCCGGTGCCGAACCTGATCCTCGACTCCTGGCGGCGTTCGATGGAGCAGCACCACCTCGACCCGGGTTCGCTGCAGGGCCCGCGCATCCTCAGCCAGAGCGTGCTCAGGGAGTGCCGCGAGCGCGCCGAGAGCTTCCTGCGCATCGCCGGCGAGGAAGTCTCGCGCCTGCACGGCCAGGTGCGCGACGCCGACTACTGCGTGCTGCTCACCGACGCCCAGGGCCGCACCATCGACTACCGCGTGGAATCGGCCATCCGCGGCGACTGCCGGCGCGCCGGGCTGTACCTGGGCACCTGCTGGTCGGAAGGCGAGGAGGGCACCTGCGGGGTGGCCGCGGTGCTGACCAACGGCGTGCCGGTGACGGTGCACAAGCGCGACCACTTCCGCGCCGCCTTCATCGGCCTGACCTGCTCGGCGGCGCCGGTGTTCGACCCCTGGGGCGAACTGCTCGGGGTGCTCGACGTCTCCGCCGTGGAATCCCCCGACGACCGCCGCAGCCAACACCTGATCCGCCAGATGACGGTGCAGAGCGCGCGGCAGATCGAAAACGCCTTCTTCATGCACAGCACCCGCGGCCAGTGGGTGCTGCGCGCGCACGCGGCGCCGGGCTACGTCGACAGCCAGCCGGACTACCTGTTCGCCTGGGACGCCGACGGCCACCTGCAGGCGCTGAACCCGGCGGCGCGGCGCTACCTGCAGACGCGCTACGGGCAACTGCCGCAGCACATCGGCGAAGTCTTCGACCTCGACCTGCTGCGCGCCGCCGCCGACGAAAGCCCGCGCCACGTGGCCGAGCACGGCCTGCACGTGCGCCTGAGCGCGCCGAAGCGCGCGGTCAGCGTGGCCATGCCGGCCAGCGACCCCGCCCGGCTCGACCCGCGGGTGGCGGAAAGCCTGCGCCTGGCGGTGCGGGTGAAGGACCGCAACCTGCCGGTGCTGGTCCACGGCGAGACCGGCGCCGGCAAGGAAGTCTTCGCCCGCCAGCTGCACGAGGCCAGCGCGCGGCGCGACAAGCCCTTCGTCGCGCTGAACTGCGCGGCCATTCCCGAAAGCCTGATCGAGAGCGAACTGTTCGGCTACGTCGCCGGCGCCTTCACCGGCGCCGAGCGCAAGGGCATGCGCGGCCTGCTGCAACAGGCCGATGGCGGCACCCTGTTCCTCGACGAGATCGGCGACATGCCCCTGGCCCTGCAGACGCGCCTGCTGCGGGTGCTGGCCGAGGGCGAGGTGGCGCCGCTGGGCGCGGCGCGGCGGCAGGCGGTGGACATCCAGGTGATCTGCGCCAGCCACCGCGACCTGGCCGCCCTGGTGGCCGCCGGCGAATTTCGCGAGGACCTGTACTTCCGCCTCAGCGGCGCGCGCTTCGAACTGCCGCCGCTGCGCGAGCGCAGCGACAAGCTGGCGCTGATCAACCGCCTCCTCGACGAGGAAGCCACGCGCTGCGGGCTGCGCCTGGGCCTGGGCGACGCGGCGCTGGAACGCCTGCTGGGCTACCGCTGGCCGGGCAACGTGCGCCAGCTGCGCCACGTGCTGCGCTACGCCTGCGCCATCTGCCCCGGCGAAAGCATCCGCCTGGAAGACCTGCCCGAGGAACTGCGCGGCGCGGCCGCCCAACCGTTGCACGAGTCCCCGGCCAGCCCGGAACGCCAGGCCCTGCTCGACGCCCTGGTGCGCCACCGCTGGCAGCCGGGCCCCGCGGCCCAGGCCCTGGGCATCTCGCGGGCGACGCTGTACCGGCGGGTGAAGCAGCACGGCATCGAGATGCCACGGGCGAAGCGCGAACCCGCCTGCTCTTCGCACGGCGGAAACCATGGCCCGGCTGGCTCCCCGTAGGATGGATTGAGCGAAGCGATACCCATCGCCGCGACTTGCTCGCGAACCGCCCCAACCCCGGTGCAGCCGGATAATCCGTTCGCGAGCAAGCTCGCTCCTACGGGAAGCCTGCGCCTTATACTCTGCCCAGCCTGATGGTCAGCGGCCAGCTCACCTGGCGCGTTTCCACCTCGCCCCAGGCCGCCTGCAACTCCCCGCGCAGCGCCTCGACCGGGTCCTGGCCGGTGGCCTGGCGGTAGCTGGCCACCGCCGACCAGCTGTACAGGTAGTCGACCAGGCGCTGGAAACTCCACTGCGCCTCCAGGGCGAAGGGTGGCGTCTCCACGCGCTCGAAGGGGAAGGGGATGGTTTCGTAGCCGGTCTCCACATGCTTGCGTTCCGGCGCCCAGTAGGGGCCGACCAGGTCGTGGTAGAGATGGCGGATCAGCGCGTCCAGGCGCTCGTCGATGTTCAGCAGGTTGTAGGAGACCACCGCCAGCAGCGCGCCGGGGCGCGACACGCGGCGCACCTCGGCATAGAAGCGCTCGACGTCGAACCAGTGCAGGGCCTGGGCCACCAGGGTGAGGTCGACGCTGGCCGGCTGCAGCGAGGTGTTTTCCGCCGGTTCGCAGCGGTAGTCGATGTTGGCCTCGCGGGGGGCCTGTTCCAGCTGTTTTGCGTTGATGTCGGTGGCCACCACCTGCTGGAAATGCCGGGCCAGGTCGAGGCTGGCCTGGCCGGAGCCGCAGCCGCAATCCCAGGCCCGGTCGGTGGAGGGCGCCTCCTGCGCCAGCCAGGCGAAGAACGCCGGATCGTAGGTCGGGCGACCGGCGCGGTAGGCGTCGGCCTGCTGGCTGAACAGCTGGCGGGTGTCGGTCATGGGGGAGCTCCGGGGGCGGCGGGCGGGGGACTATCTTGCCGGTGGGGGTGGGAGGGGCTCAAGAGGCGGAGTCAGCCCGATGCTCCGGCACAACCGGGAAACTCCGTTCGCGAGCAAGCTCGCTCCTACAGGTGCAGGAGACATGCTGTCGTAGGATGGGTTGAGCGAAGCGATACCCATCACCATGGTCCGATGGGTTTCGCAAGCTCAACCCATCCTACGAAAAGCGCTTCGGCGCAGCGGGCATAAAAAAGCCCCGCGATCAGCAGCGTGCGTCGCGGGGCCAAGTGGCCGGAGAGTGGCCAGGGAGGAACCTGTCAGGCCCGGGGTTGCCAGCCGCCGCCCAGGGCCTTGTAGATGGCGACTATGCCGCGGTACACGTCGACTTCGGCCAGGGCCTGGGCGTCTTCGGCGGCCAGTTGTTCGCGTTCGGCGTCCAGCAGGTTGAGGAAGTCCAGGGTGCCTTCGCGGTATTGCACGCCGGCCAGTTCGGCGGCCTTGCGGCTGGCCTCGGACTGGCGCACCAGCACCAGCATGCGTTGCTGGCGTTTGCCGTAGTCGCTGAAGGCGTTGGAGGACTCTTCCAGGGCCAGCAGCACCTGCTGCTCGTAGCTGGCGAGCGCGGCGTCGGCGTCGGCCTTGGAGGCGCGCAGGCGGGCGCGCACGCTGCCCAGGTCGAAGGCGGCCCAGCTGATGGTCGGCGCCACGCCCCAGGCGCGGGCCGCGCCGCAGCCTATCTGCGAGCCGCGCCCGGCGGTGTAGCCGAGGAAGCCGCCGAGGCTCACCCGCGGGAACAGGTCGGCGGTGGCCACGCCGACGTCCGCCGTGGCTGCGGCCAGGCGGCGTTCGGCGGCGGCGACGTCGGCGCGGCGGCGCAGCAGGTCGCCCGGGTCGCCGATCGGCAGGGCCTTGGCGATGGCCGGCAGTTGCTTGGGCGAGAGGTCCACGCTGAGCTGGTCCGGGCGCTGGCCGAGGAGGGTGGCGATGCGGTTGCGCTGGCGCACTTCCTCGGCCTGCAGTTGCGGCAGGGTCGCCTCGGTGGCGGCCAGGCGCGCTTCGGCACGCTGCACGTCCAGTTCGTTGCCCACGCCGTTGTCGCGCAGCTGAATGGTCAGGTCGCGGGATTCGCGCTGGTTCTTCAGGTTGTCGCGGGCGATACCTTCCCTCAACTGCGCGCCGCGCAGTTGCCCGTAGGCGTCGGCCAGTTCGGCGACCAGGCTGACCTGCAACTGCTGCAGGTCGGCCTGGGCCGCCTGGCTCTGGGCGTCGGCCGATTCCAGCTCGCGGCGCACGCGGCCGAACAGGTCGACTTCCCAGATCATGTCCAGGCCCAGATCGTAGCGTTCCTGGTTGACGCGGTCCTCGGTCTGCCCGGGCACCTGGCCCTTGCCGACCTCCGAGGAGACGCGGCTGGTCACGGTGGGGAAGCGGTCGTTGGAGACGTCGTCGCGGATCGCCCGCGAGGCCAGCACGCGGTCGTAGGCCACGCGCAGCTCGCGGTTTTCCTGCAGAGCCTGGTCGACCAGCTGGCTCAGCACCGGGTCGTCGAACTGTTTCCACCAGGCGTCCTCGAAGCGGCTGCGGTCGAAGGCTGCCGCGCCGGTTTCGAGCTTGGCCGGCGCGGTGTCCGGCTGCTTGTAGTCGGGGCCGACCATGCAGGCGCTGAGGCTCAGGGCCAGCAGCGCCGGGGCGAAGTGTTTCAGGTTCATGCGTGGCTGGCCTCGTGGGTCAGGCGGGCTTGTTTCTTCGCTTCGCGGGCTTCCATGAAGCGGCGGATGAGGACGTAGAACACCGGCGTCAGCAGCAGGCCGAAGAAGGTCACCCCGAGCATCCCGGAGAACACCGCGACGCCCATCGCGTGGCGCATCTCGGCGCCGGCGCCGGTGGACAGCACCAGCGGCACCACGCCCATGATGAAGGCGATGGAGGTCATCAGGATCGGCCGCAGGCGCAGGCGGCAGGCTTCCAGCACGGCGCTGACGCGGTCCATGCCTTCTTCCTGCTTGTCCTTGGCGAACTCGACGATGAGGATGGCGTTCTTGCACGCCAGGCCCACCAGCACGATCAGGCCGATCTGGGTGAAGATGTTGTTGTCGCCGCCGGCGACTATCACCCCGCCGATGGCCGACAGCAGGGTCATCGGCACGATCAGGATCACCGCCAGCGGCAGGCCCCAGCTCTCGTACAGCGCGGCCAGCACCAGGAAGGCCAGCAGCACGCAGAGCGGGAAGACGAAGGCCGCGGTGTTGCCGGCGAGGATCTGCTGGTAGGTCAGGTCGGTCCACTCGTAGGTCATGCCGTTGGGCAGTTCCTGCTTGAGCAGTTTCTCCATCGCCGCCTCGGCCTGGCCGGAGCTGTAGCCGGGCGCCGCGGCGCCGTTGATCTCGGCGGTGATGAAGCCGTTGTAGTGCATCACCCGGTCGGGGCCGGCGGTGTCGCTGATCTTGATGAAGGTGGCCAGGGGGACCATTTCACCGAGGTTGTTGCGCACCTTCAGCTGGCCGATCTGTTCCGGGTCCAGGCGGAAGTTCTGGTCGGCCTGGACGTTGACCTGGTAGGTGCGGCCGAAGCGGTTGAAGTCGTTGGCGTACAGCGAGCCCAGGTACACCTGCAGGGTGTCGAAGATGTCGCTGATGGCCACGCCGTGGGTCTTGGCCTTCTCGCGGTCGATGGCGGCGTCCACCTGCGGCACGTTCACCTGGTAGCTGGTGAACACCGACATGGGGTCCAGCTCGGGCAGCGCGCGGGCCTTGGCGAGGATGTTCTGGGTCTGCGTGTAGAGCTCCTCGTAGCCCAGGCTGCCGCGGTCCTCGACCTGCACGCGGAAGCCGCCGATGGTCCCCAGCCCCTGTACCGGCGGCGGCGGGAAGATGGCGATGTAGGCGTCCTGGATGTCGGCGAACTGTTTGTTCAGCTCGGCGGCGATCTCGCCGGCGGACATGCCCGGGCCCTTGCGCTGGTCGAAGTCCTTCAGCGGAGTGAAGACGATGCCGCTGTTCGGGCTGTTGGTGAAGCCGTTGATCGACAGGCCCGGGAAGGACACGGTGTGCTCGATGCCCGGGTGCTTGCCGGCGATTTCCGACATGCGCTTGATCACCGCCTCGGTGCGGTCCAGCGTGGCCGCGTCGGGCAACTGGGCGAAAGCCACCAGGTACTGCTTGTCCTGCTGCGGCACGAAGCCGGTCGGGGTGCTGGAGAAGCCCAGGTAGGTGAGGGCGATCAATCCGGCGTAGATCAGCAGGGCGATGGAGCTGCCGCGCAGCACGCGGGTGACGGTGCCGACGTAGCCATGGCTGGCGCGGTCGAAGAAGCGGTTGAACGGGCGGAACAGCCAGCTGCCCAGCAGCTTGTCGAGGATCAGCGAGAAGCGGTCCTTGGGCTCGTGGTGGCCCTTGAGCAGCACGGCGGCCAGGGCCGGCGACAGGGTCAGCGAGTTGAACGCCGAGATCACCGTGGAGATCGCGATGGTCAGCGCGAACTGCCGGTAGAACTGCCCGGTGAGGCCGGAGATGAACGCGGTCGGCACGAACACCGCGCACAGCACCAGGGCGGTGGCGATGATCGGCCCGGTCACTTCCTTCATGGCGCGCTTGGTGGCCTCGATGGGCGTCAACCCGAGGCCGATGTTCCGCTCGACGTTCTCCACCACCACGATGGCGTCGTCGACCACGATGCCGATGGCCAGCACCAGGCCGAACAGCGACAGCGCGTTGAGCGAGAAGCCGAAGGCGTGCATCACCGCGAAGGTGCCGATCAGCGACACCGGCACGGCGGCCAGCGGGATGATCGAGGCGCGCCAGGTCTGCAGGAACAGCACCACCACCAGCACCACCAGGATCAGCGCTTCGAACAGGGTGTGCACCACCGCTTCGATGGAGCCGCGGACGAAGATGGTCGGGTCATAGACGATGGAGTAGTCCACGCCCTGGGGGAACTCCTTCTTCAGCTCGGCCATCTTCGCGCGCACCTCGTTGGAGATGGCGATGGCGTTGGAGCCGGGGCGCTGGAAGATCGGGATGGCCACCGCCGGCTGGTTGTCCAGCAGCGAGCGCAGGGCGTACTGGCTGGAGCCCAGTTCGATGCGCGCGATGTCCTTCAGGCGGGTGATCTCGCCGTCCGGGCCGCTGCGGATGATGATGTTCTCGAACTCTTCCTCGCTGACCAGGCGGCCCTGGGTGTTGATCGACAGCTGGAAGCTGGTGGCGCTGGGTGCGGGCGGCGCGCCCAGGGCGCCGGCGGCGACCTGGCGGTTCTGCTCGCGGATGGCGTTGACCACGTCGGTGGCGGTCAGGTTGCGCGAGGCCACCTTGTTCGGGTCCAGCCACACGCGCAGCGAGTAGTCGCCCATGCCGAACAGCTGCACGTCGCCCACGCCGTCCAGGCGCGCCAGCTCGTCCTTGATGTTGAGGATGGCGTAGTTGGACAGGTAGAGCATGTCGTAGCGGTTGTCCGGCGAGGTCAGGTGCACGACCATGGTCAGGTCGGGCGAGGCCTTGTCGACGGTGATGCCGATGTGGGTGACCTCTTCGGGCAGCTTCGGCTCGGTGCGCGTCACGCGGTTCTGCACCTGCACCTGGGCGTTGTCCAGATCGGTGCCCAGGGCGAAGGTGATGGTCAGCGTCATCTTGCCGTCGGCTGTGGACTGCGAGGACATGTAGAGCATGTTCTCGACGCCGGTGATAGCCTGCTCCAGGGGAGCTGCGACGGTCTCGCCGATCACCTTGGGGTTGGCGCCGGGGAAGGTGGCGCGCACCACCACGGTGGGCGGCACCACTTCGGGGTATTCGCTGATCGGCAACTGGAACAGCGAGATGGCCCCGCCAATCAGGATGATCAGCGAGAGCACGGCGGCGAAGATCGGCCGCTGCACGAAGAATTGCGAGAAGTTCATGGTTCGTTCCTGGCGCGCGGGGCGCTAAACCCTGGGCAAAAGGTCACCCGCGGCCCTGGGTGGGGCCAGGGCCGGGTACTGCGTTGTCGATGTGCCCCGCTCAGGGGCGGGTCGTCGTCAGATGCGGCTGGGCTTGCCCGGCGACTGCTCGGCGACCTTCGGCGGCTCGCTGTCTTCCACCGCCTGGCGCGAGCGGGCGAGGGCGGCGAGGGTGTCCGGGCTGGCCATGGGCACGCCCTGGGCATCCACCTCGGCGCCGGGGCGCACGCGCTGCAGGCCGTTGACCACGATGCGGTCGCCCTTGGCCAGGCCGCTGCGGACGATGCGCAGGCCTTCCAGCTTCGGCCCCAGCTCGATGGCGCGGTAGGCCACCTTCCTGTCGGCGCCGACCACCAGCACGAACTTCTTGCCCAGGTCGGTGCCGACCGCTTCGTCCTTGATCAGCGCGGCGTCGTAGGTACTGGAACCGACCAGCTTGATGCGCGCATAGAGGCCGGGGGTGTAGAGGCCGTCCTTGTTGTCGAACACCGCGCGGCCGCGGATGGTGCCGGTCTTGGGGTTGACCTGGTTGTCGAGGAAGTCCAGGCGGCCCAGGTGCGGGAAGCCGTCCTCGCCGGTCAGCCCGAGGTACACCGGGGTGCTGCCGCGGGCGTCCGGGCCGCCGGCGCGGGCCATGGCCACGTACTTCAGGTAGACGCGTTCGTCGGCGTCGAAGTAGGCGTAGACCTTGTCGGTGGAGACCAGGGTGGTGAGCAGGCTCTGCCCGGAGTTGACCAGGTTGCCGGCGGTGACTTCGGCGCGCGAGACGCGGCCGTCGATGGGCGCGGTGATCTGGGTGAACGACAGGTTCAGGCGCGCGTTGTCCAACTCGGCCTGGGTCGCCGCGACCTGGGCGCGGGCCTCGGTCGCGGCGGCGCTGCGGGCGTCGGCCAGCTCGGCGGAGATGGCGTTGGTGGCGCGCAGGCGGTCGCCGCGGGCGGCTTCGTTGGCGGTGCGCACCTGGTTGGCGCGGGCCTGTGCCAGTTGGGCCTCAAGGCGATGGACCTCGGCCTGGAAGGGGCGCGGGTCGATCTGGAACAGCAGGTCGCCTTTCTTCACCAGGGCGCCTTCGCGGAAGGTCACCTTGTCGATGTAGCCGGAGACGCGCGGGCGCAGCTCGACGGATTCGGGCGCCTCCAGGCGGCCGGTGAACTCGTCCCACTCGTTGACCGGCTGTTCGATGACCTCGGCGACGCTGACCTTGGGCGCGGGCATGTTCTGCGCGGCTTCCTGGGGCTTGCCGCAGGCGCTGAGCACCAGGACGGCGGCCAGTGCCAGGGGGATACGCAAGGGTTTGAGTGAACGCTCCATGGGGAAGACTCCGGCATTTTTTCTGTAATGGGCGGAGTCTGCGTTCCAGGCGTCTAAGTCGCTAATCGAACGGGAGCATTCTTATTATCACGGCCAGTGATAAACCCTGTTGCATTATCCGTATCAATCGATGGGGGATTTTCTGCTACCGGGTGGTGGGCTTTTGGCGGGCCGTTTGCGTACATGGATTCAGGGAGCTTCCAGGTTCCGCTTCACGCCGAACGGTCCCCTCTCCCGCTTGCGGGGGAGGGTTAGGGAGGGGGAGCGGAGTGCAGGGTTGGCAGGGGAGTGTCGGCGAAGTCCGCAACCCTCACCCCAGCCCTCTCCCAGAGGGAGAGGGGGCCGTTCGGCGCGGGCGGCGAATCCGGAGTCATCCTGATATGCCGGAGGCGTCATGCGCCCCACGCTACAGGAGAGACGCCATCGTAGGATGGGTTGAGCGAAGCGATACCCATCGCCATGACCGAGCAATAGCGGCGCGGGATCAGGCCTTGGCCAGGCGGGCGCGGGCCACGCGGGAGCCGTTTTCCTTGCCGAGCACCGCGCAGATGCGCTGGCCGGCGGCGATCAGGGCTTCGAGGTCGATGCCGGTGTGGATGCCCAGGCCGTTTAGCAGGTAGAGCACGTCCTCGGTGGCGACGTTGCCGGTGGCGCCCTTGGCGTAGGGGCAGCCGCCGAGGCCGGCGACCGAGCTGTCGAACACCGCGATGCCTTCCAGCAGGCTGGCGTAGATGTTCGCCAGGGCCTGGCCGTAGGTGTCGTGGAAGTGCCCGGCCAGGCGTTCGCGCGGCACGCGGGCGCCGACCGTTTCGAACATGGCGCGGGTGGCGCCGGCGGTGCCGACGCCGATGGTGTCGCCCAGGGACACTTCGTAGCAGCCCATGGCGTCCAGCTCGGCGGCCACGGCGGCGACCTGCTGCACGTCCACCTCACCCTGGTAGGGGCAGCCGAGCACGCAGGACACGTAGCCGCGCACGCGGATGCCGTGCTCGCGGGCGGCGTCCATCACCGGCACGAAGCGTGCCAGGCTCTCCTTGATCGAGCAGTTGATGTTCTTCTGCGAGAAGGCCTCGGAGGCGGCGGCGAATACCGCCACTTCCTTCACCCCAGCCTCCAGCGCGGCCTCAAAGCCCTTGAGGTTGGGCGCCAGGGCGGCGTAGGTGACGCCGGGCTTCTGCTGGATGCCGGCGAAGACTTCGGCCGAGCCGGCCATCTGCGGCACCCACTTGGGCGAGACGAAGCTGCCGACTTCGACGTAGGCCAGGCCGGCGGCGCTCAGGTCGTCCACCAGGCGCACCTTGTCGGCGACGCTGATGGGCTGTTTCTCGTTCTGCAGGCCGTCGCGCGGGCCGACTTCGACCAGGCGGACGTGTTGGGGCAGGGGCATGGGGTTGTCCTCTTGAGGTTCAGGCGAAGGGCAGTTGCTCTTGTAGGAGCGAGCTTGCTCGCGAACCCGCTTCGCACCGGACGTTCATGGTGCAATGCGTTCGCGAGCAAGCTCGCTCCTACGAAGAGCCGGGCGGGGGCTTTATGCCGGGGTTTCTTCCAACTCGACCAGCGCCGTACCCTCGGCCACCAGCTCGCCTTCGCTGCAATACAGCGATTTCACCACGCCGGCGTGCGGCGCGCGAATGCTGTGTTCCATCTTCATGGCTTCCAGCACCACCAGGGCGGCGCCGGCTTCCACCGCCTGGCCGGGCTGGACCAGGATGCGCACGATGCTGCCGTTCATCGGCGCGCCCAGGCCGCCGTGGTGGGCGTGGGCGGCCTCGGCTTCGGCGATGGCGTCGTAGCGGCGCACCTGCACCAACTCGCCCTGCCACTCCAGATACAGGCTGTCGCCCTGGCGCAGGGCCAGGTGGCGGCGGCGCAGGCCGTCGAGGTCCACTTCCAGCCATTCGCCCTTGAGCGTCGCGCCGCGCACGCCATCGGCATGGCGCAGGCGCACCACCTGGGATTCGCCCTTGGCCAGCAGGTGCAGGTCGGTTTCCCCCGACAGGCCGCTGCGCCAGCCGTCGCGGGCGCTCCACGGGGAGTGGGCGTCGTCGTTGCGCACGCGCTCGGCTTCGCTTTGCGCCCAGGCCTCGCCGGCCAGTTGCCAGAACTGCGCCGGCAGTTCGCCGGGCGCCGGCAGCAGTTGTTCCTGGTGGCGGGCGATGAAGCCGGTGTCCAGTTCGGCGGCGGCGAAGGCCGGGTGGGCCAGCACGCGGCGGAGGAACGCCAGGTTGGTCTTGAAGCCGCCCACGGCGGTTTCGCTCAGCATCGACAGCAGGCGCTGGCGGGCTTCCTCGCGGTTCTCGCCCCAGGCGATCAGCTTGGCCAGCATGGGGTCGTAGAACGGCGAGATGTCGTCGCCCTCGCGGATGCCGCTGTCCACCCGGCGGCCGGGGCCGGCCGGCGGTTCGCGGTACAGCGCCAGGTGGCCGCTGGCGGGCAGGAAGCCGCCTTCCGGGTCCTCGGCGTAGAGGCGCACTTCGATGGCGTGACCGTTCAGCGGCACCTGCTCCTGGCTGATCGGCAGCGGTTCGCCACGGGCCACGCGGATCTGCCAGGCCACCAGGTCGAGGCCGGTGATGGCCTCGGTGACCGGGTGTTCCACCTGCAGGCGGGTGTTCATTTCCATGAAGAAGAACTGGCCGCTGCCTTCGTCGTAGAGGAATTCCACGGTGCCGGCGCCGACGTAGCCGATGGCCTGGGCGGCGCGCACGGCGGCCTCGCCCATGCCGCGGCGCAGTTCCACCGAGAGGCCGGGGGCGGGGGCTTCCTCGACCACCTTCTGGTGGCGGCGCTGGATCGAGCAGTCGCGCTCGTTGAGGTACAGGCAGTTGCCGTGCTGGTCGGCGAACACCTGGATTTCCACGTGGCGCGGCTTGGTCAGGTATTTCTCCACCAGCATGCGCGAGTCGCCGAAGCCGGACTGGGCCTCGCGCTGGGCGGATTCCAGGGCCTCGGCCAGTTCGCTTTCGCGCTCCACCACCTTCATGCCCTTGCCGCCACCGCCGGCGGCGGCCTTGAGCAGCACCGGGTAGCCGATGCGCGCGGCTTCGCGCTGGAAGGTCGGGTAGTCCTGGGCCTCGCCGTGGTAGCCGGGCACCAGCGGCACGCCGGCGTCTTCCATCAGCGCCTTGGCCGCGGACTTGCTGCCCATGGCGTCGATGGCGCTGGCCGGCGGGCCGAGGAACACCAGCCCGGCCTCTTCGCAGGCGCGGGCGAAGCCGGCGTTCTCCGAGAGGAAGCCGTAGCCGGGGTGGATGGCCTGGGCGCCGGCGGCCTTGGCCGCAGCCAGCACGGCGTCGGCGCGCAGGTAGGATTCGGCCGGCTTGGCGCCGCCCAGGTCGATGGCGATGTCCGCCTCTTCGACGTGGCGGGCGTGGCGGTCGGTGGCGCTGTGCACGGCCACGGTGGTCAGGCCCAGGGCCTTGGCGGTGCGCATCACCCGGCAGGCGATCTCGCCGCGGTTGGCCACCAGTAGGGTCGTGATGGTCATGGGCGGGGCTCCTGGTGCGAATGGGCGGATGGGGTGGCGATGGGTTTCGCTGCGCTCAACGCCATCCTACGGGTGCGATGATTCATCAGTTGCCTCCCTGCCAGGCTGGCTTGCGCTTTTCGAGGAAGGCGTGCAGCCCTTCCTGGCCTTCGGGGCTGATGCGGATGCGGGCGATGGCGGCCTCGGTGTAGCGGCGCAGGTTGGGGCTCAATTCTCCGCTGCCGATCTCCTGGAACAGCGCCTTGCAAGCCATTAGGGCGCAAGGGGAATTGCACAGCAGGTTGGCGACCCAGGCCTCGACCTTCTCCTCCAGTTCCTCGGCGGCGTAGCACTCGTCCAGCAGGCCCAGCTCGCGGGCGCGCGCACCGTCGAAGCGCTCGGCGGTGAGGGCGTAGCGGGTGGCCGCGCGCTGGCCGATGGCCTTGGTCACGAAGGGGCCGATGGTCGCCGGGATCAGCCCGATGCGCACCTCGGACAGGCAGAACTGCGCCTGCTCGCTGCCCAGGGCCATGTCGCAGCAGGCCACCAGGCCCACGCCGCCGCCGAAGGCCGCGCCCTGGACTACGGCCAGGGTCGGCTTCTTCAGCAGGTGCAGGTTGTTCAGCAGTTCGGCCAGTTGCTGGGCGTCGGCGAGGTTGCCCTGGTAGTCGAGCTGCACCGCCTCCTGCATCCAGGCCAGGTCGGCGCCGCCGCAGAAGTGCCTGCCGCGGCCGCGCAGCACCAGCAGGCGCACCTCGGCATCGTCGGCCACCTGGTCCAGCGCCCGGATCAGCTCGGCGATGGTCTGGGCGTTGAAGGCGTTGTTCTTGTCCGGGCGGTTCAGCCATAGGGTGGCGACGCCGCGCGGGTCTTTTTCCAGCTGGATGTTCTGAAAGTCGGTCATAGAGCTACCTTCGGTCGCTAGCGGCAAGCTGTAAGCCTCAAGCTGCAAGGAGTGGCGCTTGCAGCTTGAGGCTTGGTGCTTGCGGCTTCGAGTCACATGCGGAAGATGCCGAAGCGGGTCGGCTCGATGGGCGCGTTGAGCGAGGCGGACAGGGCCAGGGCGAGCACTTCGCGGGTCTGCGCCGGGTCGATCACGCCGTCGTCCCACAGCCGCGCGCTGGAGTAGTAGGGGTGCCCCTGGCGCTCGTACTGGGCGAGGATCGGCGCCTTGATCTTCGTCTCGTCCTCGGCGCTCAGCGTGTTGCCGGCGCGCTCGGCCTGCTCGCGCTTGACCTGGGCCAGCACGCCCGCGGCCTGTTCGCCGCCCATCACGCCGATCCGCGCGTTGGGCCACATCCACAGGAAGCGCGGGTCGTAGGCGCGGCCGCACATGCCGTAGTTGCCGGCGCCGAAGCTGCCGCCGATGATCACGGTGAACTTCGGCACCTGGGCGCAGGCCACCGCGGTGACCAGCTTGGCGCCGTGCTTGGCGATGCCGCCAGCCTCGTACTTCTGGCCGACCATGAAGCCGGTGATGTTCTGCAGGAACAGCAGCGGGATGCCGCGCTGGCAGGCCAGTTCGATGAAGTGCGCGCCTTTCTGCGCGGCCTCGGCGAAGAGGATGCCGTTGTTCGCCAGGATGGCGATGGGGTAGCCGTGCAGGTGGGCGAAGCCGCACACCAGGGTGGTGCCGAACAGCGCCTTGAACTCGTCGAACTCGCTGCCGTCGACCAGGCGGGCGATGATCTCGCGCACGTCGAACGGCTGCTTGCTGTCCACCGGAATGACGCCGTACAGCTCCTCGGCCGGGTACAGCGGCGCGCGCGGGGCCAGGGTATTGAGCTTGCCGCGCTTGGTCCAGTTGAGGTTGGCGATGCAGCGGCGGGCGATGGCCAGGGCGTGCTCGTCGTCCTCGGCGTAGTGGTCGGCCACGCCGGAAGTCTTGCAGTGCACGTCGGCGCCGCCCAGGTCCTCGGCGCTGACCACCTCGCCGGTGGCGGCCTTCACCAGCGGCGGGCCGGCGAGGAAGATGGTGGCCTGCTCGCGGACCATGATGGTCTCGTCGCTCATCGCCGGCACGTAGGCGCCGCCGGCGGTGCACGAGCCCATCACCACGGCGATCTGCGGGATGCCCTGGGCGCTCATGTTGGCCTGGTTGAAGAAGATCCGCCCGAAGTGCTCGCGGTCGGGGAACACCTCGTCCTGGCGCGGCAGGTTGGCGCCGCCGGAGTCCACCAGGTAGATGCACGGCAGGCGGTTCTGCTGGGCGATGGCCTGGGCGCGCAGATGCTTCTTCACGGTCAGCGGGTAGTAGCTGCCGCCTTTCACCGTGGCGTCGTTGCCGACGATCATGCATTCCACGCCTTCCACGCGGCCGATGCCGGCGACCACGCCGGCGGCGGCCACGTCCTCGCCGTACACCTCATGGGCGGCGAGGGCGGAGACTTCGAGGAACGGCGAGCCGGCGTCGAGCAGGCGGTTGATGCGCTCGCGCACCAGCAGCTTGCCGCGCGCGCTGTGCTTGGCCTGGGCGGCGGCGCCGCCGCCTTCATGCACGCGGCCGAGCAGGGCGCGCAGGTCCTGGACGCCCTCCAGCATGGTCGCGGCGTTGGCGGCGTATTCCGGGGAGCGCGGGTTGATCTGGGTATGCAGTAGGGCCATGAAAACCTCGAGAAGAGCGCTGTAGGCTGGAGGCTGGACGAGGACTGGAGCGGCTTTTTCGTCCAGCCTTCAGCCTCCAGCGGCTTTTATCGTTATTTGGTTTCGTTGAAGAGTTCGCGGCCGATCAGCATGCGGCGGATCTCGCTGGTGCCGGCGCCGATCTCGTAGAGCTTGGCGTCGCGCAGCAGGCGGCCGGTGGGGAACTCGTTGATGTAGCCGTTGCCGCCGAGGATCTGGATGGCGTCCAGGGCCATTTGCGTCGCGCGCTCAGCGGTGTAGAGGATCACCCCGGCGGCGTCCTTGCGGGTGGTCTCGCCACGGTCGCAGGCCTGGGCCACGGCGTACAGGTAGGCGCGGCTGGCGTTGAGCTGGGTGTACATGTCGGCGACCTTGCCCTGGATCAGCTGGAATTCGCCGATGCTCTGGCCGAACTGCTTGCGGTCGTGGATGTAGGGGACGATCACGTCCATGCACGCCTGCATGATGCCGATCGGGCCGCCCGCAAGAACCACGCGCTCGTAGTCCAGGCCGCTCATCAGCACCTTCACGCCGCCGTTGACCGCGCCCAGCACGTTCTCTTCCGGCACTTCCACGTCATCGAAGAACAGCTCGCAGGTGTTCGAGCCGCGCATGCCCAGCTTGTCGAACTTGTTGCCGCGGCTGAAGCCCTTCCAGTCGCGCTCGACGATGAACGCGGTGATGCCGTGGGCGCCCTTTTCCGGCTCGGTCTTGGCGTAGATCACGTAGGTGTTGGCGTCCGGGCCGTTGGTGATCCAGGTCTTGCTGCCGTTGAGCACGAAGCGGTCGCCGCGCTTGTCGGCGCGCAGCTTCATGGACACCACGTCGGAGCCGGCGTTGGGCTCGCTCATGGCCAGCGCGCCGACGTGCTCGCCGCTGATCAGCTTGGGCAGGTACTTGGCCTTCTGCTCGGCATTGCCGTTGCGCTTGATCTGGTTGACGCACAGGTTGGAGTGCGCGCCGTAGGACAGGCCGACCGAGGCCGAGCCGCGGCTGATTTCCTCGATGGCGATGACGTGGGCCAGGTAGCCCATGTTGGCGCCGCCGTATTCCTCCGCGACGGTGATGCCGAGCAGGCCCATGTCACCGAACTTCTTCCACATGTCCATGGGGAACAGGTTGTCGGCGTCGATCTGTGCGGCGCGCGGGGCCAGTTCGCTGGCGACGAAGCCCTGCACCTGCTCGCGGAGCATGTCGATGGTTTCGCCGAGGCCGAAGTTGAGGGACGGGTAGCTCATGGTTGCACCTGCTTTCTTGTACTTGGATAAGGGTAGGGCGCGCTCAGGCGCGCTGTTTCTTCTCGGTCTCGGCCAGGGCCGCCAGGCAGCGTTCCTCGGCCGTGTCCAGTTCCAGCTTCATCTGCTCGATGTCGAGCAACTGCTGCTCCAGCTGCGCGCGGCGCGCGGCGATCTTGCCCATGAAGGTCTCGAGCTGCTTGCGGTTGCCGCTGCTGGGGTCGTAGAGGTCGATCAGCTCCTTGCACTCGGCCAGCGAGAAGCCGATGCGCTTGCCGCGCAGGATCAGCTTCAGCGCCACCAGGTCCTTGGGGCTGTAGATGCGTTCCTGGCCGCGGCGCTCGGGGCTGAGCATGCCCTGCTCCTCGTAGAAGCGGATGGCGCGGGTGGTCACGTCCAGTTCGCGGGCCAGGTCGGAAATACTGTAGGTGGTCGGCATCGGGCTTGCTCGTTCGTTTACCTTTACGTTAACGTAAACCTGCGCCGAGGGACTGTCAATCACTTCGCCGCCGGCCGCCTGGCCCGCTAATTGCGTGCGTTGCCGGGCAGCCGAGGCTCCTCTTTACTGGAGGGGAGGACGGGTGTAGACAGTCCCTGACCAGCCTGACGTCCCGCGCGGCAACGCACCGCGCGGGCAAGCGGAGCCGAGATCGACATGACAAGAACAATAGGCAGCGACCTGCTGCGCGAGGCCCACCGGGCCCGCGAACGCCTGCAGCGCGAGGGCGAGCTACCCGCCGGCGTGCTGCGCGAGGAAATCGACGCCTCCTGGCGGCGCAGCCTGGGCCACGGCCTGGACTGCGGCAGCAGCAACGACCAGGAACTGGACAACCGCGCCGGCATCGAGCTGCTGCTGGAGAACAACCGCCTGCTGCTCGACGCCGCCACCCCCGAGCTGGACTTCCTGCGCCAGCGCCAGGGCCACGACGCCCTGGTGATCCTGGCCAACGCCGACGCCACCATCGTCTCGGTGGCCGGCGCCCACGAGCGCCTGCGCCGCATCGGCCTGGAAGACATCACCCCGGGCGCCTGCTGGAGCGAGGCCGCGCGCGGCACCAACGCCCTGGGCACCGCCCTGGTGGAAGGCCGCGCCACCCAGATCGACTGCGGCGAGCACTACTTGGAACGGCTCAGCCGCTTCTCCTGCACCTCCGTGCCCATCAGCTGCCCCCGGGGCAATCTGCTCGGGGTGCTCGACCTGACCCGCGAAGGCCCCCTGGCCGGCCCGGTGGAAAGCCTCAGCCTGCTCAACCGCGCCGCGGTGCAGATCGAGGAGCGGCTGTTCGCCGCCAGCTTCCCGGGGCAGGTGGTGCTGTCCTTCCACAGCCGCCGCCAGTACCTGGATTCGCCCTGGCAGGGCCTGCTGGCGCTGAGCCTGGAGGGCCGCATCCTGGCCCTCAGCACGCCGGCCTGCCAGTTGCTCGGCGCACCGCGCGAAACGCTGGTCGGGCGCCGCTGCGAAGACCTGCTGGGCGCCAGGGGCGAGCAATTGCTCGCGCGCCTGCAATCCGGCGCCCTGGGCAGCCTGCAGACGGCCAAGGGCGAGTTCTTCTACAAGGTGCTGCAGGCGCCGCTGCGCGCCAGCGCGGTGTCGGTGCCGGCGCGCCAGCCGCAACGCCCGGCCCCGGCCGCGCCGGACCTGGAAGCCCTGGCCGGCGGCAACCCGCGCTACGCCCGCGCGTTGCGCATGGCCCGCCAGGGCCTGCTGAACGAACTGCCGGTGCTGCTGCTGGGCGAGACCGGCAGCGGCAAGGAAGTGGTGGCGCGCGCCCTGCACCAGAGCAGTGCGCGCTCCGGCAAGCCGTTCATCGCGGTGAACTGCGCGGCCATCCCCGAAGGGCTGATCGAATCCGAACTGTTCGGCTACCGCGAGGGCGCCTTCACCGGCTCGCGCCGCGGCGGCATGGTCGGCCGCCTGCAGCAGGCCCACGGCGGCACCCTGTTCCTCGACGAGATCGGCGACATGCCCCTGGCCCTGCAGGCCCGCCTGCTGCGCGTGCTGCAGGAGCGCAAGGTGGCGCCGCTGGGCGCGGGCGAGGAGCAGGACATAGACGTGGCGCTGATCTGCGCCACCCACCGCGACCTCAAGCGCCAGGTGGAAGAGAAGCACTTCCGCGAAGACCTCTACTACCGCGTCAACGGCATCAGCGTGCGCCTGCCGGCCCTGCGCGAGCGCGACGACCTCGGCCAGCTGGCCCAGGGCCTGCTGGCCAAGCTGGGCGCGCCCGAGGCGCGGCTGGACGACGAACTCTTCGCGCTGCTGGCCGACTACCACTGGCCGGGCAACATCCGCCAGCTGGAAATGGTGCTGCGCACCGCCCTGGCCATGCGCGAGCCGGGCGAAAACACCCTGGGCCTGGAACACCTGCCGGACAGCACCCTGGAAGAACTCGCCGCCGGCGAGCGGCAGCCCTGCGGGCGCATCCGCGAGACCGAGATGGAGCTGATCCGCCAGGCCCTGGACCGCCACCAGGGCAACGTCTCGGCGGCCGCCGACGCCCTGGGCATCAGCCGCGCCACCCTGTACCGCAAGCTCAAGCAACTGAAGGGCGGCTGATGTTCTTCACCCGCCTGATCGACAGCGACGACCCCAAGGCCCTCAAGGAGGCGCTGCACTGGCTGTACGGCTTCGTCCGCCCGCAGCGCCTGGCCATCCTCGGCCTGCTCGGCCTGGCCCTGTGCGCCTCGCTGCTGGCCCTGGCGCAACCCTGGCTGACCAAGCTGCTGATCGACGACGGCCTGCTGGCCCGCGACTTCCCCCTGCTGGCGCTGCTGGCCGGGGTGATGATCGTGGTCGGGCTGGTCGGCACCGTGCTGTCGGGGCTCAACCGCTACCTGCACACGCGGCTCTCCGGGCGCATCCTGTTCGCCCTGCGCGATGCGCTGTACCGCCACCTGCAGAGCCTGTCGCCGACCTTCTTCGCCCGCCGCCGCATCGGCGACCTGATGTCGCGGCTGGACGGCGACGTGGCCGAAATCCAGCGCTTCGCGGTGGACTCGCTGTTCTCCGCGGTGTCCGCCGTGATTGGCCTGGTCGGCTCGCTGGCATTGCTGCTGACGCTCAGTTGGCAACTGTCGCTGCTGGTCGCCGTGCTCATCCCGCTGGACGTGCTCTGGCTGCGCTGGATGCGCAAGAAGGTCGAGCGCGAGGCGCGCCAGCTGCGCGAGCGCTCGGCCGACCTGTCGTCGTTCTTCGTCGAGACCCTGCCGGCGATGAAATTCATCCAGTCCGCCGGCCAGCAGGGCCGCGAGGCGCAGCGCCTGGAGGGCCTGGGGCAGGGCTACCTGGGCCAGTTGCTGCGCCTGCAACTGACCGAGTTCTTCACCCAGGCGCTGCCGGGGACGCTGATGTCGCTGTCGCGCGCCTGCGCCTTCCTGGTCGGCGGCTACTGGGTGGTGCAGGGCACCTGGCAACTGGGCTCGCTGATCGCCTTCTCCACCTACCTGGGCATGGCCATCGGCCCGGTGCAGAGCCTGCTCGGCCTGTACGTGGCGCTGCAACGCATGACCGTCAGCCTGGGCCGGGTGATGGAGCTGCGCGGCGAGGCGCCGGGCGTGGCGTCGCCGGCGCAGCCCAGGCCGATGCCGAGCGTCGGCGAACTGCGCCTGGAAAGCGTGAGCTTCAACCACGCCGGCCGCAGCCAACCCTTGCTGGACCAGGTGGACGCCTGCATCCCGGCCGGGCGCAAGGTGGCTCTGAGCGGGCCCTCGGGCGTCGGCAAGTCGACCCTGACCGACCTGCTGCAACGCTTCTACGACCCGGACCAGGGGCGCATCCTGCTGGACGGCGTGGACCTGCGCGAGCTGGACCTGTTCGAGCTGCGCCGGCGCATCGCCGTGGTCAGCCAGGAGCTGGTGCTGTTCCGCGGCAGCCTGGCGGACAACCTGTCGTACAGCGCGCCCCACGTCAGCCGTGAAGAAATCGAAAGGGTAGCGACCCTGGCGCAGCTGGACGGCCTGATCGCCAGCCTGCCCGAAGGCCTCGACAGCCCCCTGGGCGAGCGCGGCCAGCAATTGTCCGGCGGGCAGAAGCAGCGCGTCGCCATCGCCCGCGCGCTGCTGCAGGCCCCGCTGGTGCTGATCCTCGACGAAGCCACCTCGCAGGTGGACGAAAGCACCGAGCGCGAGGTGATAGCGGCCATCGACCGACTGTTCGCCGGGCGCACGCGCATCCTCGTCAGCCACCGCCCTTCGACATTGGCCGAGGCCGACCTGCGCCTGGAGCTGCAGGACGGCCGGCTGAGCGTGCGCGAGGTGCCGCTGGTGGCCGTGGGAGGGCAGGGTGGCTGAGGTGCGGGTGGGGGTGGTCGACAGCGGTCATGCCATGGAGCAGGCGGGTTGCGTGGTGGCTGGGCAGCGTTTCTGTCTGGCCGATGAGGGAGTAGAGCGACTGCCATTGGCGGCCGATGTTTTGGGTCATGGCTCGGCGGTGATCCAGGCGGTACTTTCCCGCGCTCCGCAAGCGCGTTTCAGCGTGGCCCAGGTGTTCGATGGGCGCGGTGTGACCAGCCCGCTGCAGATCGCGGCTGCGTTGCAGTGGCTAGGCGGGCAGGGTGCGCGCGTGGTCAACCTGAGTCTGGGTGTGCGCCAGGATCGGCCGATCCTCCGCGAGGCCGTCGCCGAACTGGTGGAGGCGGGCGTTCTGGTCTGCGCGTCGAGCCCGGCGCGGGGTGAGCCGGTGTTTCCGGCGGCCTATCCGGGGGTGGTGCGGGTGACTGGGGATGCGCGTTGTGGCGAGGGGGAATGGTCGTGGCTGGGGAGTGCGCAGGCGGATTTCGGGGCGGCCGTGTGGGTTGGGGGGCAGGCGGGGGCGAGTCTTGGTTGCGCGGCGTTTTGTGGGCATCTGGTGGCTTTGCTGGGGGAGCGGCCGGGGGTGTCGAATGAAGAATTGTTGGCGTTGATGCGGGAGGGGGCTGCTTACAAGGGGATCGAGCGGAAGGTGAGTTTATGAGTGGGGTTGGGGTTCCTTTCCCTCTCCCTAACCCTCTCCCTGAAGGGAGAGGGGACTGTTCGGAGTGGCTGCGAGGTTCGACATTCCGCCGGCCACGTCGGAGTAGCAGGATGACTCGGAATTCAAGCTCGCACCGAACGGCCCCCTCTCCCTTCAGGGAGAGGGCTGGGGAGAGGGCGCGGCCCCACAGCCAACACCAAACCCCCCAGCGAACACCCCCATGCCCCCAATCCTGATCCTCGGCGCCGGCCCCGCCGGAGCAGCCACGGCCATCGGCCTCCACCGCCTCGGCCATCCCGTCACCGTCATCAGCGAATGGCGCCGCTTCGCCGCCGTCGAAGGCGTCTCCCAGCGCGTCCTCGACGGCCTGCGTCACGCCGGCCTCAATCACGCCCTGGCCTGCACCGCGCCGCCTTCGCAACGCCGGGTGAACTGGAACGGCAGCGAAAGCGCGCAGAACGTCGAATTCATCCTCGACCGCCCGCTGTTCGACCAGGGCCTGCGCCAGGACCTGCACGACGCCGGTATCCAGGTGCTGGAAGACCGCGTGCTCGGCGTGGAGTCCGACGCCACGGGCCACCACGTGCGCCTGGAAAGCGGCCAGCACCTGCACACCCCTTTCCTCGTCGAAGCCCGCGGCCGCCAGGCGCCGCTGAACCAGAAGGCCGGCAAGGCCCGTCGCGGCCCGGAAACCCTCAGCCTGCTCAGCCGCTGGCAGGGTGCGCGGGGGCCGGTGGCCAGCGCGGTGCAGAGCCTGGCCGATGGCTGGGCGTGGATGGCGCGGCTGGCCGACGGGCGCTGCTACTGGCAGTTGACCCTGGACGTGGCCAGCAGCGCGCTGCCGCCCAAGGAGCAACTACTCGACTACTGCCGCGAACGGCGCCAGCGCTCCGCACTCAGCCAGGCATTCTTCGGCGGCCACCCCGAACAGGACCTGGAACTGCACGCCCGCAGCAGCACGCCGATCCTCTGCCTGGAGGCCTGCGGCGAGAACTGGATTCGCGTGGGCGATGCGGCCATGGCGGTGGACCCGCTGTCCGGTAACGGCATCTTCCAGTCGCTGTCCTCGGCGTTGCAGGCGCCCGCTGTCATCAACACGCTGTTGCGCGCCCCGCAGCGCGCCGAGTTGGCCAAGCGTTTCCACCAGCGCCGGGTGGAGCAGCTGTTCCTGCGCTTCGCCCGCGTTGGCCGCGACTTCTATGCCGAAGAAAGACAATGGGCCGAGCAGCCCTTCTGGCAGGCCCGCCGCGCCTGGCCGGACGCGGTGCCCAGCCACGCCGCGGCGGACTTCGAGGCCCTGCGCATCGAGCGCGCCCCGGTGCTGCGCGACGGCCTGGTGGACGAGGCCGAGGTGGTGGTCAGCCCCGACCAGCCCCTGGGCATCTGGCACCTGCAGGGCCTGGAGCTGGCGCCCTGGCTGCGGCGCCTGCGCAGCGAGCCGCAGGAGCAGGTGCTGGCCGCGCTGCCGGAGCAGCAGCGGCGCATCTTCCAGGGCTGGCTGCTGAGCCAGGGCTACCGCCCGCGCTGATCAGGCCTTGAACTGCTGCACCAGGCGGTGCTGCTGCTCGGCGCTGTGGTTCAGCTGCTGGCTCAGGTGCGCCGAGCGCTCGGCCTGGTCCGACAGGGCCTGGGTCACGTCGCGGATGGCGCCGATGTTGCGGCCGATCTCCTCGGCCACGCTGCTCTGCTCCTCGGCGGCGCTGGCGATCTGCAGGTTCATGTCGCTGATCAGGTTCACCGCGCCGGTGATGCGTTGCAGCGCGTCTATCGCCTGGCGCGCCTGCTGCACGTTGTCCTGGGCCTGGCGGTAGCTGGCGTGCATGGCGTCGGCCACCGACAGGCTGCGCGCCTGCAGGTTCTCGATCACCCCGCGAATCTCTTCCACTGAGTCCTGGGTGCGCCTGGCCAGGCCGCGCACCTCGTCGGCGACCACGGCGAAGCCGCGCCCGGATTCGCCGGCCCGCGCCGCCTCGATGGCGGCGTTGAGCGCCAGCAGGTTGGTCTGCGCGGCGATGCTCTGGATCACTTCGAGGATCGCGCCGATCTGCTCGTTGCTGCTGGCCAGGTTCTGCAGCTCGCCCATGGCCTGGTTCATGTCGCCAGCCAAAGCGTCGATACCGGCGCTGGTGGCCTCGATGGTGGCGTAGCCCTGCTGGCTGGCGCGTTCGGCCTCGCTGGCGGCCTGGGCGGCGCTGGCCGCGCTCTGCGCCGAGGCGTTGGCGGTGGCGGACATCTCCTGCAGCGCGGTGGCGACCATGTCGATCTCGCGGAACTGCTGCTGGATGCCGTCGCTGGTCTGGCGGGCGATGGCGGCGGTCTGGTCGGCGCCGGCGCGGGCCTCGCCGCTGGCGGTCTGCACCGCGGCGATGCTCGGCTGCAGCTTGTCGAGGAAGCGGTTGAAGGCCAGGGCCAGGCGGCCCAGCTCATCGTGGCGCGGGTAGTCCAGGCGGCGGGTGAGGTCGCCTTCGCCGTCGGCGATGTCCTCCAGCATGCGCGCAAGGCCGAGGATCGGCCGGCTGATGCCGCGGGCGGTGAGGGTGATGATGCCCAGGCCGAACAGCGCCACCAGCGCGCCCAGGCCGATTTCCAGCCAGGTGCTGCGCGCGCGCAGGCCCTCCAGGGTGTGCTTCAGCGATTGCGCCGGGGCCAGCAGCACCTGCCGGGGCACGCTGAGCAGGATGCCCCAGGGCTTGGCGCCGGCCAGCGGCGCCAGGCTGGCGAGCACGCTCACGTCCTCGCCCTGGTCGTAGGTCAGCGAGCGGCCCTGGGCCATGTCGCCCAGCAACTGGGGCAGCGCCGCGTCCTTGAACGGCTGGCCGAGGCCGGCGGCGTTGGCGCTGTCGCTGGCCAGCAGGCCGTTGGGGCTGAGGATGCGGATGCGCCCCTGGCCGTCGAACAACTGGCGGCTGCCCTCGACGCTGCTCTGCTGCAGCGCCGCGAGGTCGATGTCGAAGCCGACCGCGGCGACGAACTTGCCGTCCTCCAGCAGCGGCAGGGTGATGCTGGTGACCAGCCGGCGCTGCCCGGAGGCGTCGTCGAAGTAGGGATCGAGCACGCAGGGCTGCAGGCTGTCCCGCGAGCAGGTGAAGAAGGCGTTGTACGGCTGGCCGCTGGGGCCGGGGGTGGTGTCGGCCAGCACCTGCTCGGTGCCGACCACGTTCTGCTGCTGGCCGCCGCTGCGCAGCAGGTACAGGGTGAAGCGGCCGTTCTCGTTGCTGCCCAGCTCGTCGCGGGCCTTGAAGCGGGCATCGGCGCCGTCCAGGGCATCGACGCCGAAGACCACGAACAGCCCCAGAAGCTCCGGGTGCGCGGCCAGGGTGCCGCCCATCTCGGCGACCACCTTGCGCCGCAGCGCCTCGGCGTCGAGGTTGCCCAGGCGCTGCTGCTCGCGCAGCGCCTGCAGGGTGCGCGACAGGCCCTCGCCGAGCAGCAGCTTGTCCTGCAACTGGCGTTGCAGTTGCAGGGCCTGCACCTGCCCCTGGGTCTGCAGGCTGGCGTGGGCGGCCCCGGCGAACAGCTTGCCGCTGTCCTCGGCGATCACCTGGCTGTCCTGGCGCGCCTGGTACAGCGACAGGCCGATCAGGGTGGCGGCGATGCCCAGCAGGCACAGGCCGGCGAGCCAGGTGATGCGGCCCTGGAGGGTGGAGTGGATGCTGCGCATGGGAGGCCTCCCTGGAAACCGCGAAACCCGCCGGCGCGCCACCGCCGGGATGGGGGCCGGCGGTGGCGCGGAGGCGGGTTCGTGGCTTGTGGCTTAGAAGGTGCTGGTGAAGATCAGCTGGGTGTAGAGGTTGTCGTCGTTGCCGCCGATCTGGGTGCCGCCTTGCTCGGCGCTCTTCTTCGGCTTGTACACGCCGACCAGCGGGGTGATGGTCAGGTGCGGGCTGACGGTCCAGTCGGCGTACAGGTCGATCTCGTGGCCGCCGAGGTTGCCCAGGTCCTTGTCGATGGTGTCGAAGCGGAACCACTGCAGGCCGACGTCGAAGGTCTCCGTCGGCTGGATTCTGGCGCCGACGTTGTGGACGCGGGTGTTGCTGTTGAAGGGGCCGGAGTAGTTGCCCGCCACCTCGCCCTGGAACCAGGTGCCGAAGCCGCGGCTGAAGCCGTAGAACAGCGGGTCGAAGCCTTCGGAGAAGCGGCTGAAGCGGTAGCTGACGTAGGGCTTCCAGGCGGCGTCGGCGAAGGTCCAGCCGGCCTCCAGGTACCAGGCGTTCTCGTCGTCGGCATGGCGCTTGTCCTGCCAGGCGTACTCGCCGGAGAGGAACAGGTTCTCCACGCCGGCGTTGCCCTGGCCGCGCAGGCTGTAGGTCTTCATGTCCTTGCGGTCGAGTTGGGCGGGGGAGGCGTACTGCTCGTCGATGTCGGTGACGTCGATGTAGGTCAGGCCCAGGGTGCCGGCGTCACTGACGTGCTCCAGGGTGCCGACGTACAGCTCGGGCTTGGCCTGGGCCGGGTTGTCGGACTTCAGGCGCATGATGTCGCCGCGCCAACCCTGCTTGCCGCCGATGCGCAGCACCGCGGTCTCGTCGAAGCTGCGGCGGCCGGCCAGGTAGTAGGCGCCGCCGCGGTCGAACATGCCGTCGGCCAGGCCATTGCCGAAGTTGAGGGCGTCGCCGTTGATCAGGAAGCCGTCGCCGACCACGATGTTCTGGCGGCCGAAGGAGAAGTCGATGCCGTCCTCGCCCAGCACCGGGAACAGCGTGCCCGAGCGCCAGCCCAGGTAGGCGTCCTCGATCTTGGTGGTGCGCTCGGAGCCGTCGGTGAAGCCGGCGGCGTCGCCATCGCCCCAGGTCGCCGAGCTGAGCAGGGCGAAGGCGCCATACACGCTGCCGGCGCCGCCCAGGCGCTGGTCGCCGCTGAGGCCGTACTTGATGAAGCCTTCCTGCCAATAGGACGAGCCTTTGCCCTTGGTGCCGCTCTGCGCATAGTTCTCCTGGCTGTGCAGCAGCGCGTAGACCGCGGTGAGGTCGGCGTTGAGGTGGGTGTCGTCGGTGGAATACAGCGAATAGGCGCTGGCCTGGCCGCTGCCCGCGATCAGCAGGGCGAGCAGCGTCGGGCGCAGGACGGTGGATCGGGTCATGGCGTGCATCCGTATCGTTATTGTTGGCAGGGGACGAAACTGCCTGGGATGCTAAGGCCATGGGCGCTGCTGGCCTTGTGCCTGTCTGCCAAGTGCTTGGATGTGCTTGCCAGATGTCTGCGGGATCGCGGAGAGAGTCCGCTTCTGCGGTGGGACAGGTGCCTCACGGAAACCTGTAGGAGCAGGCCCTGCCTGCGATTCGCGCGCAGGGCGCGCTCCTACATGGGAATGGTGTGAGTGGCGCAGCGTAGGAGCGGATCTCATCCGCGAACCGCGCCGGAACCCCCGGCTATCGCGGACAAGGTCCGCTCCTACGTGGCAGGGAAACTCGGGCGTAGGAGCGGACTCCGTCCGCGATGGCTTCCCGGTGGCTCCGGGCCATGCGCTCGTGGGGAAGCCCAGCCGGCGGCGCTGTCCGGGGCGCCGACAATCCCCCGGACAACGCCGCCGGCTTGGCTGCTCAGTGCCCGGCCGGCTTGGCGGCGGCGCGCCCGGCGAGCATGCGGCCGAGCAGGGCGAGGAGGGTGATGGCGATCAGCAGCACCGAGATGGCCGCCACCGCCGGGTCGATGTTGTCGCGCAGGCCGGACCAGATCTGCCGCGGCAGGGTGTTGACCTCGGTGCTGGTGACGAACAGCGTCACCGCGATCTCTTCCCAGGAGAGTGCGAAGCACAGCAGTGCGGTGCTGGCCACGCCCAGCTTGAGGTTCGGCAGCACCACCAGGAAGGTGGTCTGCGCCAGGCTGGCGCCGAGGTTGCGCGCGGCCAGTTCGATGCGCCGGTCCAGTTGGCTCAGGGCCACCAGCATGGTCACCACGCCGTAGGGCACCACCATCACGATGTGCGCGATGGTCAGGCCGAACAGGGTGTCGTAGCCCAGGCCGGGGGCGAACTTGCTCACCGTGGTTTCCATGAAGTACAGCACCATCGCCGAGATCATCGGCGGGATGGCCATGGGCAGCAGCACCAGGCCGATCAGCAGCGCCGCCCAGCGCGAGCGCAGGTACCAGATGCCCAGGGCGAAGCTCACCGCCAGGGCGGTGGCGACCACGCAGGCGGCGCTGGCCACCACCAGGCTCTGGCCCACCGCCGAGAGCCACTCGGGGCTGTCCAGCAGGGCCTTGTAGTGGCGCAGCGACCAGTTGCCGTCGGGCATGGAGAGGAAACGCTTGCCGGTGAAGGACACCGGGATCACCGCCAGCAGCGGGAACAGCATGAAGATCATCGCCATGGCGGCGAGCAGGCGGCTCGGCGCGCGGCTTTCGTGTGCGTTCATTCGGCTTTCCTCATCCCACCAGCTTGTCGACGCGGGTCATGCGCAGCAGCGCCCAGATCAGCCCCGCCACCAGCGCCAGCAGCACCACCGAGAGCGCCGCGCCCAGGCCCCAGTTGCTGGTCTGGAACATCTGCAGGTAGACGTACTCGGCCACCATCACCGTCTGCCCGCCGCCGAGGATCGCCGGGGTGATGAAGAAGCCCAGGCAGAACACGAAGACGATGATGAAGGCGCCGAGGATGCCGGGCACCGTCTGCGGCACGAAGATGCTCCAGAAGGTGCGCAACTGCCCGGCGCCCAGGCCGCGGGCGGCCAGCAGCACGCGCGGGTCGAGGCGGCGCATGGTCGACACCAGCGGGAACAGCGCGAAGGGCACCATGAAGTGGACCATGCCGATCACCACCCCCAGCTCGTTGCGCGTCAGCTGCAAGGGCTCGCTGGTGATGCCCAGCGCCTGCAGCCAGCCGTTGAGCAGGCCGTTGCTGCGCAGGGCGATCAGCCAGCCGAAGGCGCGCACCAGCACCGACAGCCAGAAGGGGATGAACACGCAGATTTCCACCATGCGCTGCCAGAACGGCGGGCTGTACACCCAGCAGTAGGCCATCAGGTAGGCGATCAGCAGCGACACCACGCTCACCGTGGTGCACAGGCGGAAGGTGCGCCAGAGCACGTCGTGGATCGCCGGGTCGCTGGCGATGCGCTGGTACTGCTCGATGCCCGGGGTGGGCAGGCTGAAGCTCCAGCCCACCACCCCGGCGAAGGGCAGCACGTAGAACAGCAGCAGCACCAGCGGCAGCGGCGCCAGCAGCAGGGCCAGCTTCAGCCGCGAGGGGTTCTCCGCCATGGGCTCACCTCACTTGGAAACGTGGGTCAGGTACTGCTCCAGGGCCACGGCGTAGTGGTCGGTGTACCACTCGTGGCTGAGCATGATCTGCCTGGGCAGGTTGTCCGGGTCGGTGCAGTTCAGGTGCTTGCGGTCGGCCGGGATGAGCGCGGCGGCGGCCGGGTTGGCCGGGCCGTTGCCGAACAGCTTGAACAGCTCCACCTGGGACTGCGGGTCCTGGGCGTAGGCGATGAAGCGCATGGCCGCGTCCTTGCCCGCCGGGTTGCCCTTGAGCACGCCCCAGTTGCTGCAGCCCAGCAGGGCGTTGTCGAAGGTCCACTTGATGCGGCCCTCGCTGTCCTCGGTGATGACCTGGGCGCGGGTGTTCCAGACGGCGCCCATGCTCACTTCACCCTCGATCAGCAGTTGCTGGGTCTCGGCGCCCGAGCCCCAGAAGGCCAGGATGTGCGGCTTGAGTTCGTCGATCTTCTTCAGCGCGCGCGGCACGTCCAGCGGGTAGAGCTGGTCCGCCGGCACGCCGTCGGCCAGCAGCGCGGCCTCCAGCATGCCGTTCATCCACTTGTACAGGGTGCGCTTGCCGGGGAAGGCCTGCACGTCCCAGAAGTCCTTCCAGGTCTTCGGCGCCTTGTCGCCGAAGCGCTCGCTGTCGTAGGCGATCACGTAGCTGAGCATGTAGTCGGCGATGCCGTATTCGTAGGCGAAGCCCGGCAGCACCTTGTCCCTGGAGACGACGCTGTAGTCGATCGGCTCCACCAGGTTTTCCTTGCCCAGGTTCTGCAGGATGGAGCTTTCCGCGTCGACCACGTCCCAGCTCACCCGGCCGCTGCTCATCTGGGTGCGGATGGCGCCCTCGGTGGGGCCGCTGCCGTCGATCTTCACCGGGATGCCGGTGCTCTTGGAAAAGCCCTCGGTCCAGGCCTTGCCGAACGCCTTGATGGCGTCGCCGCCCCAGTTCACCACCACCAGCGGCTTGTCGCCGGCGGCGAAGCTGACGCCGCTGCGCAGCGCCAGGGGCAGGGCGGCCAGCAGGCCCATGCCCTTGAGGAAGGTGCGGCGGTCGATCTGCCCGCGGCGGGCCTTTTCCATGAGGACTTCGATGCAGTCTTGCTGATGCGGGTTGAACATGAATGCAGCTCCCAGGCGGGGATGGCGAAAAGGGGGAGGGCGCGCGGGCGCCCCGGGAATCAGGCGAGCAGCAGGCTCTTCTCGATCGGCCAGCTCAGCCACACGCGGGCGCCCTGGTCCAGGCGCGCGGCCTGGTGCTCGGCGTGCACCGCCAGGCTCATGGGCAGCGCGCCCTCGGCGGCGGTGGCCAGGCCCAGCTCGGTGCTGGCGCCCTGGTAGGTCTTGGCGGTCAGCACCGCCTGCACCACGTTGTGGCCTTCCACCTGCGGCGGCGCGCTGTGCAACTGCATGTGCTCGGGGCGCACCGCCAGCAGCGGCGCGGCGGCCTCCAGGGCGGCGGAGGGTTCGGCGTGCAGCTGGGCGTCGCCGAAACGCCCGCAGGCGAGGGCGCCGGCGCGGCCCACCTGGCTCAGCGGGAACAGGTTCATCTTGCCGAGGAACTCGGCGACGAAGCGGTTGGCGGGCTGGTTGTAGATGGCCTGCGGGGTGTCGATCTGCGCCACCTGGCCGCGGTTGAAGATGGCGATGCGGGTGGACAGCGCCAGCGCCTCGTTCTGGTCGTGGGTGACGAACACGAAGGTGGTGCCGACCTGGCGGTGGATGCGCTGCAGTTCGGCCTGCAGCTGCTCGCGCAGGTTCTTGTCCAGCGCCGAGAGGGGTTCGTCGAGCAGCAGCAGGTCGGGCTCGAACACCAGCGCGCGGGCGATGGCCACGCGCTGCTGCTGGCCGCCGGAGAGCTCGCCGGGGCGCTTGCCGCGGTGCTCGCCCAGGCCCACCACTTCGAGCATGTGGCGCACCCGGCGGTTGCGTTCCTCGGCTTTGACGCCACGGATTTTCAGCGGGAAGGCGACGTTGTCGTCGATGCTCATGTGCGGGAACAGCGCGTAGCCCTGGAACACCATGCCGAAGTTGCGCTTCTCCGCCGGGCGCCGGGTGATGTCCTGGCCGAGGGCTTCGAGGCGCCCGCTGGACGGGTCCTGGAAGCCGGCGAGGATCATCAGGAAGGTGGTCTTGCCGGAGCCGGAGGGGCCGAGGAGGGTGAGGAACTCGCCCTGCTGGATATCGATGGACACATCGCTCAGGGCACGGAAATCGCCATAGCGCTTGCCGATGTCGATGGCACGAAGTTGGGGCTGTCGCTCCACTGCATTCACCTCGTCTTATTCTTGTTCTGTGGCGCGGCGACCCAGCGGCCAGCCGTCCTTTTGCGCAGTATTGTCAAATCCTCCTGCGCTTCAATCGCGTTTTTTCGCCGTCATTGTTCAAATTCCTTCACCAATCACGCCGCCACGGCTGCCCTTGCGGAACTGTTCGGACAGCCGCAGCTCGGCCTTCATCCAGGCCTTGAAGGCCTGCACGTCGGGGCGCTCGCTCTTGGCCGCGTCGGTGACGAAGTAGTAGCGGTTCGGCGGCTCGATGGAGACGTTGAACAGCCGCACCAACTGCCCCTTGGCCATGGCGTCGCCGCTGACCAGGGCGTCGCCCATGGCCACGCCTTGCCCGGCGATGGCCGCCGACTGCACCAGGTGCGCGTCGGAGAAGACGATGCCGTTGCGCACGTTGAGGTCGCGTACCCCGGCGGCGGCCGCCCACAGCAGCCAGTCGGAGTGGTCGACCATGTGCAGCAGCGGCAGGTTGGCCAGGTCCTCCGGCGAGTCCAGCCCGCCGGCGGCGTTGAGCAGCGAGGGGCTGCACACCGGGAAGGTGTCGAGGGTGGCGATCAATTCGACGTGCAGGTCCGGCCAGTCGCCCACGCCGTAGGCGATGAACAGGTCGACGTCGCGGTTGCTGACGTCGTCGGGAATCCGCGGCGCCACCAGGTTCAGTTCGACCTGCGGGTGGGCGCGCTGGAACTTGCCGATCTGGTGGCACAGCCAGTAGGTGGCGAAACCCGGGGTGCAGCTCACGCACAGGCGCCCGGCGATCTCCTGGGCGTCGGTGAAGCGCCGCGCCTCGTTGAGGATGCCCAGGGCGCGCTGGGTCTCGCGGGCGAAGTACTCGCCGCGGTAGGTCAGCACGATGCCGCGCCCGGATTTCTCGATCAGCGCGGTGCCCAGGCATTCCTCCAGGCTGCGCAACTGGTGGCTCACGGCGCTGCGGGTCAGGCTCAGCTCGCTGGCGGCGGCGGACAGGCTGCCCAGGCGGGCGACGGCGTCGAGCACGCGCAGGGCGGTCATCGAAGGGAAGCGCATGGGCTCACTCCTGGTGGGGGCGGGCGCGCCGCTGGCGGAAGCCTTCCGGGGTGGTCCCGGCGTGGCGCAGGAAGGCGCGGTGGAAGCTGGTGACGTGTTCGTAGCCGAGCAGGAAGGCGATCTCCTGCAGGCTCATGCGGCTGGCCAGCAGGTAGCGCTCGGCCAGGGCCATGCGCACCTCGTAGACCACGCCCTTGAAGGTCAGCCCGTGGGCGCGCAGGCGCCGCTGCAGGGTGTGCGGCGGCAGGCGGAAGTGCGCGGCGGCCTGCTCCAGGTCCGGCAGCGGCACCCGGGCGTTCTGCAGCAGGTAGAAGCGCAGGTCGTCGGGCAGCGCCTCGCCGCTCTCGAAGCTGGCCAGGGTGGCCGCGCCCTGGGCCTGGCACAGGCGCAGCACCGAGGGGTTGGAGGTGGAGAAGGGGCGCTCGTGGAATTCCCGCGGGATGCGCAGCTCGGCGCGGCTGGCGGCGAATTCGCTGCGGCCGGGGAACAGCTCGGCGTAGAGCGCGGCGTGGGGCGGCGCGGCGAACGGCAGGCGCACCTGCATGCCGGCGCACTCGGCCAGCTCCGGCAGGCGCTGGCACAGCCAGCGCCAGGTGCTGCTGAACCATTCCTCCAGCAGCGCCTGGGTTTCCATGGGGCTGTAGGGCGGCGCCTGCAGGGCCAGCACCAGGTGCTCGCCGTGTTCCTCGCGGGTGACGTGGATGGGGTGCGGCAGCAGGCTGGAGGGCTGGCCCAGGGAGATGTCCCAGGAGCGCCGCAGGTTGGCCGCGCTGATCAGCGCGTAGCCGATCACCCCCAGGTCGAACAGGTTGTAGCGCTGGCCCAGGCGCAGGAAGAAATCGCTGGCGCCGAGCAGCCCGGCGGCCTGGCGCAGCAGGCGGTAGTAGCGGGCGAAGGTCATGTTGGCGGCGGCCTCGGCGGCCGGCACGCCGAGCCCGGCGAGCAGCGGCGCGAGCGGCGGCAGCCGGGGCCGGGCCTGCCATTCCTCGAGGAAGCGCTGGTACAGCTGGCGCGCGGCGTAGTCGATGTCGGACTGCTGGTCGGGCATGCTCGTGCTTGTTATCTGAGGCTAGCGAGTTGTCATCTTATGCTAGTCAAAGGTTTCTGGCAGCTCCCTATACTCGGCGCAAAACAACAAGGGGAGCACCGACATGACGGCGCCCGATACATTCCGTTCGTCCCATTCGCCTGCCAACCGCCACGCCGACCTGCTGCTGCGCAACGGCCGCTTCTACACCCTCGACCCGGCGCAGCCCTGGGCCGAGGCCGTGGCCATCCGCGACGGCCGCTTCCTCGCCGTCGGCCGCGCCGAGGACCTGGCGCACCTGGTCGGCCCGCAGACCCGCCAGCACGACCTCGGCGGCGCCTTCTGCATGCCCGGCCTGCACGACATGCACACCCACCCGGACCTGGCCCTGGCCCCGCGCTACGCCGACGACCTCGACGTGGGCATCGAGGACCCGAGCCCCGAGCAGCTGGCCGCGGCCATCCGCGCCTACGCCGACAGCCACCCCGGCGACGGCTGGGTCTACGGCCAGTACTGGGTGCGCTACACCTTCCGCGAGGCCGGGCTGAAACCGGGCCGCGAGTGGCTCGACAGCGTCATGCCGGACCGCCCGGTGGCACTGCTCGACCGCATGTGGGGGACCATGATGGTCAACTCCCGCGCCCTCGAACTGGCCGGCATCGACGCCGCCACGCCCGACCCGCGCAACGGCTACCTGGAGCGCGACGAACTGACCGGCGAGCCCAACGGCCTGCTGATCGACGGCGCCTATGCACTGATCCACGCCGCCATGCCGCCCACCCCCATCGAAGTGCTGCGCCGCGCCTACCGCGACGGCGTGCACTTCCAGAGCGCCCGCGGCGTCACCGCCAGCAAGTACGTGCACGTCTGCGAACGCCGCCTGCAGGCGCTCAAGGAACTGGACGACGCCGGCCAGCTGACCCTGCGCGTGGAAGCGGCCATCAGTTGGCAGGACGACATCTTCCCGGTGCGCCGGCGCTGGGAACTGCTCAGCGGCGAGCGTCACTACTACCGCAGCGCGCGGCTGTCGGCCAACGCCGTGAAGTTCCACTTCGACGGCACCGTGGAGCCGCGCTCGTCGTTCCTCATCAGCCCCTGGCCGGGCGAGGACAGCTGGCGCGGCAAGCTCAACCTGACCCCCGAGCACATCACCGACATGGTGGTGGACATGGACCGCCGCGGCATCCGCGTGATCGCCCACTGCACCGGCGACGGCGCCTCCGACGTGTTCCTCGACGCGGTGGCCGAGGCGCGCCGGCGCAACGGCTTCAGCGGCATCCGCCACCAGTGCGCGCACAGCACCATCCTGCACCCGGGCAACCTCAAGCGCTTCCGCGAGCTGGAAGTGATCGCCGAGTTCTCCCCGGCAGCCTGGTACCCCACGCCCTTCGCCAGCGGCGCGCGCTCCGGCTACGGCGCCGAGCGCCTGAAGCGCATCTACGACTACAAGGGCGTGCTCGCCGCCGGCGGCATCGCGGTGATGGGCACCGACTGGCCGGTGGCCTCCATCGACCCCTGGCTGGCCCTGGAAACCATGATCACCCGGCAGAACCCCTGGAACGACGACCCGGCCTGCTTCGGCGAGCCGATCGGCCTGGAGCAGGCGCTGCAGGTGGTGACCCTGAACGGCGCCCACGCCATGGGCCTGGAGCACCTGACCGGCAGCATCGAGGCCGGCAAGTCGGCGGACTTCATCGTCCTCGACCGCGACCTCTTCGCCCAGCCGCCGCGCGGCTACATCCACCGTACCCAGGTCGAGCAGACCTTCGTCGAGGGCCGCCCGGTCTACGACCGCCAGGGCGTATTCAGCGGCCCGCTGCAGGCGGTGTGGCAGGGCGAAGTGCCGCAGATCATGAGGGACGACCGATGAGCATCCCGGTGACCGTGGTCGCCGGCTTCCTCGGCGCCGGCAAGACCACCCTGCTGCGCCGCCTGGTGCAGCAGTGCGCCGGGCAGCGCCTGGCGCTGATCGTCAACGACTTCGGCGAACTGAACGTGGACGCCGAAATGATCGCCGAGCAGAGCGACGCGGTGTACGCCCTGCAGAACGGCTGCCTGTGCTGCACCATGCAGGACGACCTGCTGGCCCAACTCGGCCGCCTGGCCGCGATGCAGCCGGCGGTGGAGCGCATCGTCATCGAATGCAGCGGCGTGGCCGACCCGCAGCCGATCATCCAGGCCCTGGGCTACCCGCAACTGCGCAGGCACATGCACCTGGACGCGCTCATCACCCTGGTGGACACCGCCCGCAGCCAGCCGCTGGAAGGCGAATACGCGCAACTGGAACGCCGCCAGGCGGCCGCGGCCGACCTGCTGCTGCTGAACAAGGCCGACATAGCGACGCCGGAACAACTGCAGGCCCTGCGCCAGCGCTTCGGCGAGCCGCGGCGGATGCTGCAGACGGTGCAGGCGGAAATACCCGACGAGCTGCTCTACGGCGAACGCCCGGAGCGCGCGCAGCGCCTGGCGCCGCTGGGTGTCGATCACAGCCGGCTGTTCGACAGCTGGACCTGGCGCCACGCCGGCCAGCTCGACCCCCGGCGCCTGCGCGCCTGGCTCGACCAGTTGCCGGAAGGCCTGTTCCGCCTCAAGGGCCGGGTGCAGGTCAGCGGCCGCGAACAGCCGCTGTGGCTGCAATACGTCGGCGGCCGCAGCCAGTTCCTGGCGGCGCAGGCGGAGGAGGGGGAGAACTGCCTGGTGTTCATCGCCAGCGCCGATGCCGGGCTGCGCGAGCGTCTGGAGGCCAGCCTGGAACAGTGCCTGGCCGCCTGACGCGAGAAGCCGTGTTCCCCGGCAACCTGTAGGAGCGGGCCCTGCCCGCGATATCGCGCGCAGGGCGCGCTCCTACAGGGGAATGGCGTGGGTGGGGCGGCGTAGGAGCGGATCCCATCCGCGAATCGCGCCGATATGTCCGGCCATCGCGGACAAGGTCCGCTTACGTTTCCAGGAAGCACGGCTCTTCGCAGGATGGTGTTGAGCGAAGCGATACCCATCAGCGCAACTGGCCGCCTGAAGCAGGGCTCGCTCCTACGAAAAGCCGTGTTCCCCGGCAACCTGTAGGAGCGGGCCCTGCCCGCGATATCGCGCGCAGGGCGCGCTCCTACAGGGGAATGGCGTGGGTGGGGCAGCGTAGGAGCGGATCTCATCCGCGAAGCGCGCCGGGATGTCCGGCCATCGCGGACAAGGTCCGCTCCAAGAGCCACGAAGCTCAGCGGAATTTCTCCAGCAGCTGGTAGTACCACATCCCCGCCGCCAGCATCGGGTTGCCGAACACGTCGCCCAGGGGCACTTTCACGTGCTTGCACTGGGCGAAGGTGTCGAATTGCTCCAGGTCGCCGCTCATGGCCGTGGCCATGATCTCGCCCATGATGTGGGTGGTGGCCACGCCGTGGCCGGAGTAGCCCTGGCAGTACCAGACGTTGTCCGAGAGCTTGCCCAGCTGCGGGATGCGGTTCATCACGATGCCCATGGCGCAGCTCCACTGGAATTCGATCTCCACGCCCTTGAGCGCCGGGAAGGTGCGTTCGATGCACGGGCGCAGTTCGCCGGCGATGTCCCGCGAGTCGCGCCCGGAGTAGTTGGCGCCGCCGCCGAACAGCAGGCGGCCGTCGGCGGTCAGGCGGTAGTAGTCGAGCACGAAGCGGCAGTCGTAGACGGCCAGGTCCTGCGGATTGATGCGCTTGGCCAGCGCGCCCAGCGGCTTGGTGGTGACGATGCCGCCCATGGCCGGGAAGATCATGCCCTTGAGCTGCTTGCGCTCCAGCTTGTGGTAGACGTCGCCGGCCAGCAGCACCTGGGCGGCGTTGATCCGCCCGCCGGTGGTGACCACCGCCGGCCGCGGGCCGTGGACGATGTCCAGCACCTCGGAGTGCTCGAAGATCAGCCCGCCCAGGCTCTCCAGGGCCTTGGCCTCGCCGATGCACAGGTTGAGCGGGTGCAGGTGCATGTTGCGCATATTCTTGATGGCGCCGCAGTACAGGTCGCTTTCCAGGTGCTGGCGCACGCCGGCGGCGTCGAGCAGGCTGACCTCGGCGCCCATGCCGCGGCGCACGGCTTCTTCGTAGGAGGCTTCCAGCTCGGCCATGTGCGACGGCTTCATGGCCGCGTGCAGGTGGCCGAACTTGAGGTCGCAGGCGATGCCGTATTTCGCCACGCGGCTCTTGATGATCTCGTGGCCGCGCCAGCGCAGGTGCCAGATGAAGTCGTCGACGTCGTTGCCCAGCCACTGCTGCATCTGCTTGCGCATGGCCGAATCGCCGGACAGGCTGCCGGTGACCTGGCCGCCGTTGCGCCCGCTGGCGCCCCAGCCGACCTTGTTGGTCTCGACGATGGCCACCTTGTAGCCGCGCTCGGCCAGCTCCACGGCGGTGGTCACGCCGGTGAAGCCGCCGCCGATGATGGCGATGTCGACGTTCACTTCGCCTTGCAGGGTGGGGTAGTCGGTCTCCACGGCCAGGCTGGCGGAATAATAGGAAGGCGCGCGCTCGGGGGCGGCTTTGGCGGGTTTCAGTGCGGCGTTCATTTTTTGTGTTTTTCCTGTTGTCTGGTTTCCCTCTCCCTAGCCCTCTCCCTGAAGGGAGAGGGGACTGTTCGGAGCGAGGGTTTGAATTCGTTGTCAGCCGGTTGCGCCGTTGTTCAGCGCTACGCCGGACTGCCCCCTCTCCCGCTTGCGGGAGAGGGCTGGGGAGAGGGGCTCTTAGGCCTCAAGCCTGATACAGATACCACCGCCAATCCTGCTCCCCCACCTCACCCATGAACTGCCGGTACTCCGCCTGCTTCACCTTCAGGTACACGCCCAGGAACTCCCGCCCCAGCGCATCCCGCGCCCAGCTCGACCGCTCCAGCGCGCGCAGCGAGGTGAGCCAGTCGGTGGGCAGCAGTTCCTTGGCCTGGGCGTAGCCGTTGCCCTCGACGGGCGCGCCCGGGTCGATGTCTTCGCGGATGCCGCGATGGATACCGGCGAGGATCGCAGCCGCCGCCAGGTAAGGATTGGCATCGGCCCCGCAGATGCGGTGCTCGATGTGCCGGGTGTGCGCCGGCCCGCCCGGCACGCGCAGGCTGACGGTGCGGTTGTCGACGCCCCAGGTCGGCGCCAGCGGCGCGTAGCTGTTGGCCTGGAAGCGCCGATAGGAGTTGGCGTTGGGGCAGAACAGCAGCAGCGAGTCGAGCAGGCTGGCGAGCATGCCGCCCACCGCCTGGCGCAGCAGGGGCGTGCCGGCCGGTTCTGCGCTGGCGAACAGGTTCGCCCCGGCGGCATCGGCCAGCGACACGTGCATGTGCATGCCGGTGCCGGCCAGGTCGTCGAACGGCTTGGCCATGAAGCAGGCCTGCATCCCGTGCTTGTGCGCCACGCCCTTGACCAGGCGCTTGTAGCGCACGGCCTGGTCCATGGCGGTGAGGGCGTCGCCGTGCTCCAGGGTGATCTCCACCTGGCCCGGCGCGTATTCGGAAATGGCGGTGCGCGCCGGGATGCCCTGGGCCTTGCAGGCGGCATAGAGGTCGGCGAGGAAGGGTTCGATCTGCTCCAGCTCGCGCAGGCCGTAGACCTGGGTGGAGCGCGGCCGGCCGCCGTCGGCATCCAGCGCCGGTTGCGGGCGGCCGTTGGCGTCGCGCTTGGCGTCCAGCAGGTAGAACTCCAGCTCGCAGGCCATCACCGGGTGGTAGCCGGCGGCCTTCAACTCGTCGATCACCTTGACCAGCACGTGGCGCGGGTCGGCGATGTCCGCCGGCTTGCCTTCGACCGGGTGCATGCTGACCTGCACGGCGGCGCTGGGAATCTGCCGCCAGGGCAGGCGCACCAGGCTGCCGGCCAGTGGGTAGGCGCGGCAGTCGATGTCGCCGACCTCCCACACCAGCCCGGAATCCTCCACGTCGTCGCCGTGCAGGGTCAGGCCGAGAATGGTGCTCGGCAAGGGCCGGCCGGACTCGTAGACCGCCAGCAGTTCCTCGCGGTGCAGCAGCTTGCCGCGGGGCACGCCGTTGGCGTCGAGGATGAACAGCTCGACCATCTCGATGTCGGGATTGGCGGCCAGGAAGTCCTGGGCCTCTTGCACGGGGGCGAATTTCATTGGTGTTCTCGCATAGCGCCAATGGGCGCGCTGATGGCCTGCGCGGCCGGGCTGCGGCGGGGCAGGCGATGCAATGGCTACGCCAGCTCGCGCAGCGTCGGGCGCCTGCGTTCAGCGTAGTTCCAGCAAAGGGGTGGGCGGGGCGCCCGTCAGCGTGCGGCGCTATCCGGTGGACGCGCGTGGCGGCAGTGCCAGAGCGCCCAGAAGGCCAGCTCCAGCGGCAGCGAGAGGGGTTGCAGGCGCAGCCAGCGGCAGCGTTCGCGCGGCAGGCGCAGGGGCTCTGCCTGGGAGGCGGAGGCGCTGGCGGCGGCGAAGTGCTGTTGCAGAAGGTGCATGGGTGGCTGCGTGGGGGACGATGCCCGGAGACTCGCACAGGCGATGGGTGCTTTAAATGTGAATCTGGTGGAACTCAGTTGAGCGAAATCGAAACTGATTGCCGCCCGGTCGATCCGCGCCACCGGCGCCGGCCCTGCCGCCTAAACTGAGCGAAACCCGTCACGCCGCGCAGCCCATGGCCCATATCGTCTTCGCCCCGTCCATCCAGCGCCACGTCGAAGTGCCCGAGCAGGACCTGCCCGGCGCCACCCTCGGCGGCCTGCTGGAGGGCGTGTTCGCCCGGCATCCGCGCCTGCGCGGCTACCTGCTGGACGACCAGGGCGGCCTGCGCCGGCACGTCACCGTGTTCATCGACGGCCTGCGCCTGCGCGACCGCCAGGGCCTGGGCGACGTGGTGGCGGACGACAGCGAGGTGTACGTGGTGCAGGCGCTGTCCGGCGGCTGAAACCCGGAGGAGGGCAGATGGAAGACCGATTGCTGGTGGCCACGCGCAAGGGCCTGTTCAGCTTCCTGCAGGATCGCGGCACCTGGCGCGAGGCGGGCCAGGACTTCCTCGGCGAGCCGGTGAACATGCTGCTGGCCGACCCCCGCGACGACACCCTCTACGCCGCCCTGGACCTCGGCCACTTCGGCTGCAAGCTGTGGCGCAAGCCCTGCGGCGGCGACTGGCAGGAATGCGCGGTGCCGGTCTACCCGCCGCAGCCGGACCCGCTGCCCACGCCGGCCGAAGGCGAGGCCCCGCAGGCGCCCTGGAGCCTGCAGCTGATCTGGTGCCTGGAGACCGGCGGCACCGACCAGGCCGGCACCCTCTGGGCCGGGACCATCCCCGGCGGCCTGTTCCGCAGCGACGACCATGGCGACAGCTGGACGCTCAACCGCCCGCTGTGGGACCGCCCCGAACGCGCCCGCTGGTTCGGCGGCGGCTACGACTGGCCGGGCATCCATTCCGTCAGCGTCGACCCGCGCGACAGCCGCCACCTCACCGTCGGGGTGTCCTGCGGCGGCGTCTGGCAGAGCCACGACGAAGGCGCCAGCTGGCGCAACACCACCGCCGGCATGTACGCCGACTACATGCCGCCGGACCTGCGCGAGGAGGGCGCCATCCAGGACCCGCACCGCCTGGTGCACTGCCCGGCGCGGCCGGACCGGCTGTGGGTGCAGCACCACAACGGCATCTTCGTTTCCAGCGATGGCGGCGCCAACTGGCGCGACGTGCCGGCGCAACCGTCCAGCTTCGGCTTCGCCGTGGCCGTGCACCCCACGCAGCCGGACACCGCCTGGTTCGTCCCGGCGACGAAGGACATCTGCCGCATCCCGGTGGCCGGGCGATTCTTGGTCAACCGCACGGAGGATGGCGGCCAGAGCTTCCAGGCCCTGGACCACGGCCTGCCCCAGGGCCCGTGCTACGACCTGGTGTACCGCCACGGCCTGGCCGTGGACGACGACGGCGAGCGCCTGGCCATGGGCTCGACCACCGGCGGCCTGTGGTTGTCGGAGGACGGCGGCGAGCGCTGGGAATGCCTGTCCGCGCACCTGCCGCCGATCTACTGCGTGCGCTTCGGCTAGGGCTGCCCGTCGCGCTCGTCCTGCTTCTGGTAATGCGCCAGGATCATCCGCGCCGGGATCAGCGCCGCCAGGCCCAAGGCGCCGCACAGGGTGATGATGCTGGTGCCGGTGGGGTCTTCCAGGCTGTCGCCCAGGGCCGCCAAGCCGATGGTCAGCAGGATCATCACCAGGCCGAACCATTGCGCCATCTGCGCCCAGCGCAACAGCATGGCGCGGCGCGCCTCGTGCAGGTGGAAATCCGGGTGGCTGTGGTGCCGCATGCTCGTGTCCTCCTCGTGTTCTCGCACCAGCCTACGCCGCTGGCGGCGTCGGCGGCGGCGGCCGGCCGAGCGGTAGGCCGTCACATCGCCGCGGCGATGAACTCCCGCAGCCACTGGTGCGCCGGGTCGCGGTGCGTGCGCTCGTGCCAGAGCATCGACATCTCGTAGCCCGGCACCTCCAGCGGCGCCTCCACCATGCGCAGGCCGCTGTCCGGGCGCACCAGGCGCTGCGGCAGCATGGCCACCAGATCGGTGCTGGCCAGCACCGGGGCGACGAACTGGAAGTGCGGCACCGACAGCACCACCCGGCGCTCGCGGCCCAGCCCGGCCAGGGCCTTGTCGGTGGGGCCGTGGAAGCCGCCGCCGTCCGGCGAAACGATCACCTGCTCCAGCTGGCAAAACTGCGCCAGGCTCGGCCGGCGCTTGAGCCGCGGGTGGCCGGCGCGGCCGACCAGCACGTAGCGTTCCTGGAACAGCGGGCGCCGGCGCAGCCCTTCGGGGGCGTCCTCGGTGATGTGGAACACCAGGTCGGCGTCGCCCTGTTCCAGCTGCCGGACGATCAGCGCCGGCTGCAGCGGCAACAGCGCCAGGCGCGTGCCCGGCGCCGCCTCGCGCAGGCCGGGCAGGGCCGGCAGCACCACGGTGGCCTCGCTGTAGGCGGAAGCCACCAGGCGCCAGGTGTTGCGTGCGCTGCGCGGGTCGAACGGTTCGCTCGGCGCCACCGCCCGCTGCAGCGCCGCCAGGGCCTGGCGCAGGGGCTCGCGCAGCGCCTCGGCGCGGGCGGTGGGGCGCATGCCGCGGGGGCCGGGCAGCAGCAGCGGGTCGTCGAACAGCTCGCGCAGCTTGGCCAGCTGCACGCTCACCGAGGGTTGGGAAAAGTGCAGGCGCTCGGCGGCGCGGGTTACGTTGTGCTCGGCCAGCAGCACGTCGAGGGTCACCAGCAGGTTCAGGTCCAGGGTGCGCAGATTGGTCATGACTATACCTGGTGTAATGGATATTCATTTCCACTATACCTTGCGCAACGCCATGCTGCGGCCATCCACCCACTGGAGGCCGTCATGAACATCCTCATCGTCTACGCCCACCCCGAACCCCGCTCGCTCAACGGTTCGCTCAAGGACTTCGCCGTGGCCCGCCTGCAGGCTGCCGGCCACCAGGTGCAGGTCTCGGACCTGTACGCCATGGGCTGGAAGGCCCCGCTGGATGCAGCCGACAGCCTCGACGGCGCCGCAGCCGAGCGCTTCGACCCCTCCGAGGACTCCCGCCGCGCCTACGCCAGCGGCCGGCAGAGCGCCGACATCGCCGCCGAGCAGGACAAGCTGCGTTGGGCCGATGCGCTGATCCTGCAGTTCCCGCTGTGGTGGTTCTCCATGCCGGCCATCCTCAAGGGCTGGGTCGAGCGCGTGTACGCCTATGGTTTCGCCTACGGCGTGGGCGAGCACTCCGACGCGCGCTGGGGCGACCGCTACGGCGAGGGCAGCCTGGCCGGCAAGCGCGCCATGCTGGTGGTCACCACCGGCGGCTGGGAATCGCACTACAGCGCCCGCGGCATCAACGGGCCGATCGATGACCTGCTGTTCCCCATCCATCATGGCGTTCTCTACTACCCGGGCTTCGAGGTGCTGCCGGCGTTCCTGGTGTATCGCACTGGGCGGATGGATGAGGCTCGCTACGCCGCGATCGAGCAGGCTTATGGCGAGCGCCTGGATAGCCTGTTCAGCGCCGCGCCCATTCCGTTTCGCCGGCAGAATGCTGGGGACTACGAGATACCTTCGCTGACCTTGCGCGAGGATATTGCGCCGCAGTTGACTGGCTTTGCTGCGCATCTGGGGTGAGAGCTTTGGCGGGGTCGATGTACCGCTTTTCGTAGGAGCGAGCTTGCTCGCGAACGGCGTGAACCGGCCACTTCTCTGCGTGGGCTTGACCACGGTCCCCTCTCCCCAGCCCTCTCCCTGAAGGGAGAGGGGGCAGTCCGTGCCTGCTGAAACTCAAGGTGCACGCCGGCCACGCTGGAGCTGCCGGCGAGCATCGAGATTACAGCCCATGCCCAACGGTCCCCTCTCCCTTCAGGGAGAGGGTTAGGGAGAGGGCGCTCTCAAATCCAGCACTTGCATTCCCGGTGAACTCTGTTCGCGAGCAAGCTCGCTCCTACGAAAAGCAACTCACACCCCCGCAATTCACTTCAACCGAACCTTGCACGCATCCCACCTGTCAGAGGTCCGTATCGGAAAACATACAAAGGATCACGGACCCCATGTTGAAGCGTTGGCGCAACAGTCACTGGAAGCACTGGCTGGAAGGCTACGACATCGAATTCCGCAGCGGCGTCAGCCGCCTGGGGCGCGGCAAGCGCCTTTTGGTCGAGGCGCCGGGCAGCATCGGCGAGGCGGAGTTCAAGATCTACCGGGACGAGATGCACATCGGCGCTTTTTCCACCATCCGCACCACCAGTTTCCACCGCATTTCGCACATCGGCCGCTTCAGCTCCACCGGCCAGCACTGCCGCATCGGCCTGGCCGCCCGGGCGCACCCGATGGACTGGCTGAGCACCAGCTCGGTGCAGTACGAGCCGGGCGTGTTCGACCGCTACGACACGCCGCGCCAGCGCTACGAGGACACCGACGCCGACACCTGGATCGGCAACGACGCCTTCATCGGCGAGGGCGCGGTGGTGATGAGCGGGGTGAAGATCCACGACGGCGCCGTGGTGGCCGCCATGTCGGTGGTGACGCGCGACGTGCCGCCCTACGCCATAGTCGCCGGCTCGCCGGCGAAGGTGGTGCGCTACCGCTTCCCGCCGGACATCTGCGAGCGCCTGCAGGCCAGCCGCTGGTGGGACCTGGCGCCGGCGCAGATCGCCGCGTTGCCGTTGCAGCGCATCGAGGAGGCGTTGGAGCGTGTGGAGGCCTTGCGGGCCAGCGGCGAGGCGCGGCCGCCGATCTATCCGAACATCGAAATCCGCCGCCAGGGCTGCCGCCTGCTGTCCGAGGGGCTGGCCAGCTCGTGAAGCGCGGGGCGGCACTGCTGCGCCGCCCCGCACCCAGGCGCCGGGGCGCTCAGCTCCGGCTCTGGGCCAGTCGGTAGAGTTGCCGCGCTTCCGCCGCCATCGGCAGCAGGGCCGAGACCAGGCGGGCCTGGCCTTGTACCAGCGGCATTTCGTCGGGGCAGTCCGCCAGCAGGCAGAGCAGGTCTTCCAGGGCTATCAGGCGACGCTCGGCGGCCTCGTACAGATGCTCGGCGGGGGCGCTGGCGTCGACGAACAGCACGTCGTCGTGGGGTTGCGAGAGGGTGGTGACGGGTTGCAGGTCAGACATGGCGCGCCTCCGAGGTGTGGAGGGCGAAGTGCGGAGAGTGCATGTTCCATTGCTCCTGAGTGGGACCAAGAGCCGCCTCCCCAAAAAAGGGAGGCGGACCGTACGGGGGTAGGATCACCGGGTATGAGGAAAACGGCAGGCCGAAGCCTCCCCGCACGGTCCGCCACGGAACGCGAATACAGACGGCGATGGATCACTTGTACTCGCGACATAACGCACCACTCCTCGTACCAACGGGATCCTACCCCCGACCACAACAAGGTTGCGGCAGGGCGGAATCTATCCAGCGCCCTCGTAGGACCTCAAGGCGATTTCAGCGTGGGAATTTTCACGAAGGGTAGCGGCGCGGAGCCGGCCGAATCGCTATGCTCGACGCCATGAACGGCCAGCTCCCCCTCCGCCAACCCTGCCCGCCGGGCGCCTGCGATTGCGGGCGCGAGGCGCTGCTGGCCGAGCCCCATGGCGACATCCGCATCCTCCTGCTCACCCGCCAGGAAGAACAGCGCCTGGTGCAGCGCCTGGAACAGCTCAAGGACCTGGCCGACCTGCAGCACATGCAGCAGCGCATGTACGAACAGCTCGGCCTGCGCCTGAGCATCGCCCCCGGCTTCAACGAGGTGCGCAGCATGCGCGGCCTGGACATCCGCATCGCCGCGCAGCCCGGCCTGTGCCGCAAGACCCGCCAGGCCATCCCCGCGGCCATCCGCCGGGGCCTGGAACGCACCCCGGAAATCGCCTGGCGCCTGCTCGACTCCTTCGACCTGCTCGGCGGCAGCCACTAGGGGCGTGCATTTTCCCAAGGCTTTGCTAATGTCGTTAGGCAGGAGATGGCATTCCTCCTCTAACCGCCCCCCGGCTGATGATGCCTACGCATAACCCTTCATGGGCGGCGTAGGCATTGTTCTGCTGTCCATGGTTTGCCCGTGGACAGCGAACATGCCCAACCCATCCCGTTCCGCCGCTTTTCCTCTTTCGCTCCGCGCCGTCCCCCGGCTTCAGCGGAGCCGCCGCCATGACTGAGATCTGGGCCCAGGCCGCCCTGTGGCTGGGGCTGGCGCTGCTGGCGACGCTGGTGTCGATCTTCCTGCGCATCGCCACGGCATTGTCGGAAATCGTCGTGGGGACCATCGCCCAGCTGATCATCGGCGCGCTGTTGGGCATGGCGGTGCTGCAGGGCGACGCCAGCTGGATCAAGTTCCTCTCCGGCGCCGGGGCCATCCTGCTGACCTTCCTGGCCGGCGCCGAGCTGGACCCGAAGGTGTTCCGCGCGCACTGGAAGCAGGCCACGGTCATCGGCCTGGTGGGCTTCGTGGTGCCCTTCCTCGGCTGCGCGGCGCTGGCGTACTGGGGCCTGGGCTGGAGCGCGCAGGCCAGCTGGCTGGCCGGCATCGCCATGTCCACCACCTCGGTGGCGGTGGTCTACGCGGTGATGCTGGAGCTGGGGCTGAACACCAGCGAGTACGGCAAGATCGTGCTGGCCGCCTGCTTCGTCAACGACCTGGCCACGGTGATCGCCCTGGGGCTGATCTTCGCCCCCTTCACCCCGAAGACCGCCGGTTTCGCCGGGGCCCTGGTCCTGGCCGCGCTGTTGCTGCCGTGGCTCACCCCGCGCTTCTTCCGCCGCTTCGGTGGCCGGCCGTCGGAACTGGAGGCCAAGTTCCTCATGCTCTGCCTGTTCGGCCTGGGCGCGGCGGCGACCTGGGCCGGCAGCGAGGCGGTGCTGCCGGCCTACCTGATCGGCATGGTGCTGGCCGGCACCGTGGGCAAGGACCACGCGCTGATCCGCCGCCTGCGCACCCTGACCTTCGGCCTGCTGACGCCGTTCTACTTCATCCGCGCCGGCTCGCTGGTGTCGCTGCCGGCCCTGGCCGCCGCGCCCGCGGCCTTTGTGTTGCTGTTGCTGGTGAAGATGCTCACCAAGCTGGTGGGCGTGTACCCCACCTGCCTGGTCTACGGCTCGCCGCGCCGGGAGGGGGCCTACACCACGCTGCTGATGTCCACCGGGCTGACCTTCGGCACCATCTCGGCGCTGTTCGGCCTGGCCCACGGGCTGATCGACCAGGGCCAGTATTCGGCGCTGGTGGCCGCGGTGATCGGCAGCGCCGTGGTGCCGACGCTGATCGCCAACGCCTTCTTCCTGCCCCGGCACCTGCTGCCCAAGGACGACCCGCAGGAGGAGGGCGCCGCCCCGCCGGCAGAGCCCGCACGCCACGACGACTTGCGCCCGCAGACGCGGCGCAGAGGAGGTGAAGCATGATCAAGCGCATCCTGGTGGCCTACGACGCCTCCACCGCGGCGGAGCTGGCCCTGAACTTCGCCAACGAGCTGGCCGAGCGCTTCGGCGCCGGCCTGCACATCCTCTCGGTGGCGCAGCCGCCGGAGTTCGGCGACGAGGTGGAGACCGAGGCGGTGATCGAGCGCTCCCGCGCGCATTTCCACCACGCCTTCAAGCTGCTGGGCTACAGCCGCCTGCCGGTGGAGGAACGGCCGACCACCCACGTCTCGGTGGGCCGCCCGGCCGAGCAGATCGTGCGCTACGCCGAGGAGCACCACATCGACCACATCGTCATCGGCCACCGCGGCCACCGCGGCCACTCGGGCTTCGAGCGCTGGCTGCTGGGCTCGGTGGCGCGCCAGGTGATCGACCACGCGCCCTGCGCGGTCACGGTCATCCGCGGCTGAGCGGCCTGGGGAGAAAACGACATGCTGCAGATCGACATTCCCGGGCTGGGGAGCTTGCAGTTGAAACACATGATCTGTGACTACAACGGCACCCTGGCGGTGGATGGCCGGCTGATCGACGGGGTGGCCGAACGCCTGGAGGTTCTGGGCCGCAAGCTGGCCCTGCACGTGGTCACCGGCGACACCTTCGGCAGCGCCGAGGCGGAACTGGCGGCGCTGGACGTCAACCTGCTGGTGCTGTCGGAGAAGGACCAGGCCATCTCCAAGGAGGACTACCTGCGCACCCTGGGCCTGCACGGCGTGGTGGCCATCGGCAACGGCAGCAACGACCGCTACATGCTGCAGCAGTCGGCCCTGGGCATCGCGGTGATCGGCCCGGAGGGCGCCTCCTCGGTGGCCATCGGCTCGGCGGACCTGGTGGCGCTGGACATCCTCTCGGCCCTGGATATGCTGACCCACCCGCAGCGTATCATCGCCAGCCTGCGCTGCTGAACCTTCGAAGGAGCAGGAAGATGACAAGGATCATTCTGACCCGCCACGGCCACGTGGACTGGATCGCCCCGGAACGCTTCCGCGGCCGCGCCGAACTGCCGCTGTCGGCCCTGGGCCGGCGCCAGGCCGAGGCGGTGGCGCGGCGCATAGCCGAAAGCTGGCAGCCGGTGGCGATCTACACCAGCCCGCTGTCGCGCTGCATCGACACCGGCGCTGCCATAGCACGCGCCACCGGCGCCCCGGCCCAGGCGCTGGAAGGCCTGGCGGACACCGATTACGGGCAATGGCAGGGCCTGACTCACGACGAAGTCCGCGCACGCTGGCCGGAAGAACACCGCACCTGGCTGGAGGCGCCGGACCTGGCGGCCATCCCCGATGGCGAGAGCCTGGCCGACGTGCTGGCCCGGGGTACCCGTGTGCTGCGCGAGGTGTTGCGGCGTCATGCCGGGCAGACGTTGGTGTTGGTGGGGCATGACAGCATCAATCGGGTTCTGCTGCTGCAGGCGCTGGGGTTGCCGTTGGCGCGGTATTGGCGGTTGAAGCAGGAGCCTTGCTGCCTTAACGAGATCGCCGTCGAGGATGACGTGTTTACGTTGTATCGGATCAATGAGACCTATCACCTGGCTGGGGTGAAGGCTGAGGGGTGAGGCTGTTTTCAACGACGGATGATCGCGGACGGAGTCCGCTCCTACGGTTCCAGGACGCACGGCTTTTCGTAGGAGCGAGCTTGCTCGCGAACGGTGCTCGCCGGTGGCTGCGGTGTTTTTGCTGGACGCTTTTCCCTCTCCCTAACCCTCTCCCTGAAGGGAGAGGGGACCGTTCGGTGCGGTCTGGTTTTCCCGAGTCAGCCGGCAAGCAAGGTGGTTTCCGGCTGAAACCATTCCTTATCTCGGCACGGTCTGGCCCCCTCTCCCTTCAGGGAGAGGGCTGGGGAGAGGGCGCTCTTAAACCAGACACCTACGCCCGTTCGCGAGCAAGCTCGCTCCTACGAAGAGCACCTCGGCGGCTCCAGGGAACCTCGGGCGTAGGAGCGGACTCCGTCCGCGATTGGATTCGCCGGCCACGCCGGGCACCCCGGTGGCACAGCCAACGGCGGAGCACGAAGTCTCCGCTCGCTCCAAACGGCCCCCTCTCCCTCCGGGAGAGGGCTGGGGTGAGGGTGCGGAGCCAACCCAATGCACCATTTCCCGCAACGAAGGCTCAAACCGCCACCAGCCGCACCTCCGTCATCTGCCGCAAGCGACTGAGAGTGCGCTCGAAATCCAGGGTGGTATCACCACTGGCCAGGCCTTCCAGCGGCACCGTGGCGTAGAGCTGCAGTTTCAGGCGCCTGTCGTAGGCGATGTCGATGAAGTTCAGGAAGCGCCTGGCGACGTCGTCGGGGTAGTTCTGCAGCGGTTCCAGGCCGCTCACCGCCAGGTACGGGAAGCGCTCGATCAGCCATAGGTAGTCGGCCGCCGAGTGCGGGCGTTCGAACAGTTCGTCGAAGTCGAGCCAGGCGTGGTCGTCGTCGTGGGCGCGCACGCGCAGCGGGTGGTGGTTGACCTGCAGTACCTCGTCGAAGCAGGCCTGCGGGCCCAGCCCGAAGCGTTCGCGCAGCGGCGCGGGGGCGTCGGCCGTGGTGGGCCACAGGTAGCTGCCCCAGGCGTCCAGTGGCGTCAGCCGGCGCCGGTAGTCCTCGCCCTTGTCCAGCGCCAGGACCTCGAAGCGCTGTTCGATCAGCTCGACCACCGGGCGGAAGCGCTCGCCGTACAGCGGGTCCGCGCACAGCCCGGACGGCGGGTAGTTGGAGGTGCACACCAGGCCGACGCCCTGGTCCACCAGCTGTTGCAGCGTCGGCCCCAGCAGCATGGCGTCGCCGATGTCGTGCACGTGGAATTCGTCGAAGCACAGCAGGCGGGTTTCCTCGGCGATGCGCCGGGCGGTCTTCGCCAGCGGCTCGGGCTGGCCGGCGAAGGTCTGCAGGCGTGCCTGCACTTCATCCAGGAAGGCATGGGAGTGCACGCGGCGCTTGGCTTGCAGCGGGGCTGCGGCGAAGAAGGCGTCCATCACGAAGCTCTTGCCGCGGCCCACGTCGCCCCACAGGTAGACACCGGCGGTCGGCTTGCGGAACCAGCCATGGCGGCCCTGGAGGAAGCCTTCCAGCCAGTTGGCCAGGTGCTCGATGGCGTATTGCTGCTGAGGGTCGGCGCGGTAGCCGCGCTCCTCCAGGGCCACCCGGAAATGCCGGAGGATGCGTTCGGCGATCGATTCCGGGGCGGCCAGACGGTCGGCGGCGCTCATGCTTTACCTCTACTCGAGTGGCGGGGGCGCGAGGCGCCCCGGCCGTTCAGTGGACGAAGGCCTGGCGGCCGGCATAGCGAGCGGTTCCACCGAGCATTTCCTCGATGCGCAGCAACTGGTTGTACTTCTCCACCCGCTCGCCGCGGCAGGGCGCGCCGGCCTTCAGGTGGCCGGTGCCGAAGGCCACGGTGAGGTCGGCGATGAAGCTGTCGACGGTCTCGCCGCTGCGGTGCGAGACCATCGCGCCCCAGCCGTTGTTGTGGGCCAGCAGCACGGTGGTGCGGGTTTCGCTGAGGGTGCCGATCTGGTTGGGCTTGATCAGCACGGCGTTGGCGGTGTGTTCGAGGATGCCGCGGCGGATGCGTTCGGCGCTGGTCACGAAGAGGTCGTCGCCGACCAGTTCGATGCGCTGGCCGAGCGCCGCGGTCAGGCGCTTCCAGCCCTCCCAGTCGTCTTCCGCCAGGCCGTCTTCCAGCACCACTATGGGGTAGCGCTGCACCCAGTCGGCGTACAGCCCGATCATCTCGTCGGCGTCCAGCAGGCGGCCTTCGCTGTGCAGGCGGTAGAAGCCGTTCTCGTAGAGGGCGCTGGGCGCCGGGTCGATGGCCAGCTGGACCTGCTCGCCGGGGCGGTAGCCGGCGGCCTCGATGGCTTTCATCAGCAGGTCCAAGGCTTCGGCGTTGTATTTCAGCGGCGGGGCAAAGCCGCCTTCGTCGCCCACCGAGGTGGAGAAGCCCCTGGCCTCCAGCAGGGTGCGCAGGTGCCGGTAGATTTCCGCGCCCCAGCGCAGCGCCTCGCGAAAGCTGCCGGCGCCGGAGGGGACGATCATGAATTCCTGGAAGTCGGTGCCTTGCCAGTGGGCGTGCACGCCGCCGTTGAGCACGTTGAACATGGGCACCGGCATGCGCGTGGCCTGCTCGCCGCCGAGGTAGCGGAACAGCGGCATGCCGCTGGCGGCCGCCGCCGCGCGGGCTACCGCCAGGCTGACGCCGAGGATGGCGTTGCTGCCCAGGCGCGATTTGTTCGGCGTGCCGTCGCACTGCAGCATCGCCAGGTCCACCGCTGTCTGCTCGCTGGCGTCGTGGCCGCGCAGCAGCGGGGCGATCTCGCTGCGGATGTTGTGCACCGCGCGCAGCACGCCCTTGCCCGCGTAGCGCGCGGGGTCGCAGTCGCGCAGTTCCACCGCCTCGTGCTTGCCGGTGGAGGCGCCCGAAGGCACCGAGGCGCGCCCCTGGGCGCCGTCTTCCAGGGTCACGTCCACTTCCACCGTCGGGTTGCCCCTCGAGTCGAGGATTTCCCGGGCGCCTATCTGCTTGATGAATACGGCCATGCCGCTCTCCTTCAGTCGTTCGAATGCTTACGCGGGGTGTTCACAGCTGCGGGCGCAGGTAGCCGCCGGCCACGCCGCGCCTGGACAGCACCCACTGCCAGAGCTGGATGTCGCGGGCGCGGAAGGCGCCGGCGCAGGACAGCAGGTAGTAGCGCCACATGCGCCGGAAGCGCTCGCCCAGCGCCGAGAAGCGCGGCCAGGCGGCCTCGAAGTTGGCGTGCCAGGCCATCAGCGTGCGGTCGTAGTAGGCGCCGAAGTTGTGCAGGTCCTCGACCACGAAGAGGCCGTCCGCGGCATCGCCGACCTGGCCGATGGAGGGCAGGTCGCCGTTGGGGAAGATGTAGCGGTCGATCCACGGATCGGGCCGGGCGCGGCGTTCGTTCTTGCCGATGCTGTGCAGCAGGAACAGGCCGTCGTCGGCCAGGCAGCGCTGGGCCACCTGCATGAACGCGCGGTGGTTCTTGTGCCCGACGTGCTCGAACATGCCGACGCTGGCGATGCGGTCGAACTTGCCGGTCAGGGTGCGGTAGTCCTGCAGGCGGAACTCCACGGGCAGGTCGCGGTAGCGGTCGCTGGCCCAGTTCGCCTGCTCCTGGGAGACGGTCACGCCCACGCATTCCACGCCATGGTGCTGGGCGGCATAGGCCATCAGGCTGCCCCAGCCGCAGCCGATGTCGAGCAGGCGCATGCCCGGTTCCAGCCGCAGCTTGCGGCAGATCAGTTCCAGCTTGGCCTCCTGGGCCTGCTCCAGGGTGGTGGCCGTTTCCCAGTAGCCGCAGCTGTAGGTCATGCGCGGGTCGAGCATGGCCTGGTAGAGCGCGTTGCTCAGGTCGTAGTGGCGCCGGCCCACCTGCCAGGCGCGCCTGGCGTTCTGCAGGTTGAGCAGGCGGTAGCGCAGGGCGTGGGCGAGCAGGCGCCAGGGCTGCACTTCGCGGTCGAGCCGGGCGCGCAGCAGGCGGTGGAAGAATTCGTCCAGGTGCTGCGCGTCCCAGTCGCCGTCCATGTAGCTTTCGCCCAGGCCCAGGCTGCCCTGGCCCAGCGCGCGCTCGAACACGCGCGGGCGCAGCACCTGCATGTCCCAGGGGCGCTGGCCGTTGATCTGGATGCCGGCCTTGTGCAGCAGGCCGGCGGCGAGCCGCTGCAGCTCCGGGTCCGGGCCGGCTGGCGACGACGGCCAGGGCGCATCATCGTGCAGGGGAGTGCCCACTTTGCTACCTCCAGGTGCTGAGGCCAGCTCGTGCCTATGGCGAAGCGAGGCTGGCGGGAAGGACGACCTGAACGAAGTGGGGCGGCGGATACGAAAAATGCCTACCGCTCCCGCCTTCGCGAGTTCGGTAGGCATCATCAGCTGACGGCGTCAGCGGTTAATGGAGAATGCCATCTCCTGTGGAAACTCTATCACCGGCTCCCGGGCTTGCAAGAAACCCGGGGCCTTCGGGGCGTCAGTCCTCCAGCAGCGCCTTGTTGCGCACGGCGCCCTTATCCGCACTGGTAGCCAGCAACGCATAAGCCTTCAGCGCCGTACTGACGCGACGGGCACGCGGCTGCGCCGGCTTCCAGCCCTTCTTGTCCTGCTCGATGCGGCGGGCGGTGAGTTCTTCATCGCTGACCAGCAGGTTGATGCTGCGGTTGGGGATGTCGATCAGCACCTTGTCGCCGTCCTGCACCAGGCCGATGGCGCCGCCCGCGGCGGCTTCCGGCGAGGCGTGGCCGATGGACAGGCCCGAGGTGCCGCCGGAGAAGCGGCCGTCGGTGAGCAGGGCGCATTGCTTGCCCAGGCCCTTGGACTTCAGGTAGCTGGTGGGGTAGAGCATTTCCTGCATGCCCGGGCCGCCTTTCGGGCCTTCGTAGCGGATGATCACGATGTCGCCCGGCTTCACTTCGTCGGCGAGGATGCCCTTCACCGCGGCGTCCTGGCTTTCGAAGATCTTCGCGCTGCCTTCGAACACGTGGATCGACTCGTCCACGCCGGCGGTCTTCACCACGCAGCCGTCGAGGGCGATGTTGCCGTACAGCACGGCCAGGCCGCCTTCGGCGGAGTAGGCGTGCTCGACGCTGCGGATGCAGCCTTCGGCGCGGTCGTCGTCCAGGCTCGGCCAGCGGGTGTTCTGGCTGAATGCGGTCTGCGTCGGGATGCCGGCGGGGCCTGCCTTGAAGAAGGTGTGGACGGCTTCGTCGCGGGTCTGGGTGATGTCCCACTGGGTGATGGCGTCGGCCATGCTCGGGCTGTGTACGGTCGGTACGTCGGTGTGCAGCAGGCCGCCGCGGGCCAGCTCGCCGAGGATGGAGAAGATGCCGCCGGCGCGGTGCACGTCTTCCATGTGGTACTTCTGGATGTTCGGCGCCACCTTGCACAGCTGCGGCACCTTGCGCGACAGGCGATCGATGTCGCGCAGGTCGAAGGCAATCTCCGCCTCTTGCGCTGCGGCCAGCAGGTGCAGGATGGTGTTGGTCGAGCCGCCCATGGCGATGTCCAGGCTCATGGCGTTCTCGAAGGCGAGTACGTTGGCGATGCTGCGCGGCAAGACCGAGGCGTCGCCTTCGCCGTAATAGCGCTGGCACAACTCCACGGCCAGGCGCCCGGCGCGCAGGAACAACTGTTCGCGGTCGGCATGGGTGGCCAGGGTGGTGCCGTTGCCCGGCAGGGCCAGGCCCAGGGCTTCCACGAGGCAGTTCATCGAATTGGCGGTGAACATGCCGGAGCAGGAGCCGCAGGTGGGGCAGGCGCTGCGCTCGTACTCGGCGACCTGCTCGTCGGAGCAACTGTCATCGGCGGCCGCGACCATGGCATCGATCAGGTCCAGCCCGTGGCTGGCCAGCTTGGTCTTGCCGGCTTCCATCGGGCCGCCGGAGACGAACACCACCGGGATGTTCAGGCGCAGGGCGGCCATCAGCATGCCGGGGGTGATCTTGTCGCAGTTGGAGATGCAGACGATGGCGTCGGCGCAGTGGGCGTTGACCATGTATTCCACGGAGTCGGCGATGATCTCGCGGCTCGGTAGGGAATAGAGCATGCCGTCATGGCCCATGGCGATGCCGTCGTCGACGGCGATGGTGTTGAATTCCTTGGCCACGCCGCCGGCCTTCTCGATCTCGCGGGCGACCAGCTGGCCCAGGTCCTTCAGGTGCACGTGGCCGGGCACGAACTGGGTGAAGGAGTTGGCGATGGCGATGATCGGCTTCTTGAAGTCTTCGTCCTTCATCCCGGTGGCGCGCCAGAGGGCGCGGGCGCCGGCCATGTTGCGGCCGTGGGTGGAGGTTTTCGAGCGGTAGTCTGGCATGGGTGTTCCTATCGGCTGATCAGGGCTTTTTCTTGTCTTGTGGGGTTCAGGCGGGCGGGGTGCCTGTTCGATGCGCCGACTCGTAGGCCGCCACCGACTTGCGGATTTCCTCGCGGGCGTCGTCCAGGCTGCCCCAGCGCTCCATGCGCACCCATTTGCCGGGCTCGAGGGTCTTGTAGTTCTCGAAGAAGTGCTGGATCTGCTTGAGCAACAGGTCGCTCAGGTCGCTGCACTGGCGCAGGTTGGCGTACAGGGTGCTGAGCTTGTCGTGGGGCACGGCGATGATCTTGGCGTCCGGCCCGGCTTCGTCGGTCATGTACATCACGCCGAGCGGGCGGCAGCGCAGCACGCTGCCGGGCGCGACCGGGCAGGGGGCGACGACCAGGATGTCCAGTGGGTCGCCGTCCTCGCTGAGGGTGGATGGAATGAAGCCGTAGTTGGCCGGGTAGAACATCGGCGTGCTGAGGAAGCGGTCGACGAACAGCTGGCCGCTGGCCTTGTCCAGCTCGTACTTGATCGGCGCGTGGTTGGCCGGAATCTCGATCACGGCGTAGAGATCGTCCGGGATGCCCAGGCCGGCGGGGAGGTCGGTGAAGCTCATGTCGCGGTCTCCGTAAACGTCAGGTGGCGGGGGTGTCGCGGTCGGCCTTGCGCTTGCCCACGGTGCCCATTTCCACGGGGGTCTTCACGTAGAACAGGGCGAGGTCCTCGGCCTCCAGGCGTTCGAACAGGCGCTCGCACTCGTCCTCGGTGACGGCCAGGCAGATTTCCACCGGCTGGTCGGCCAGTTCGAAGAAGTGGTAGGAGTGCACCCGCCCGGCGTGGCCGAAGCCTTCCGCGCCGACGACCAGGGTGGCGCCCTTGAGCTTCATGCCCCGGGCCAGGTCGACCATCCAGTCGGTGATCAGCTTGCCGCCGTGGCGGCGGCTCTGTTGGGTGAAGAATGTCACCAGGTAGCCTTTCATGATTGCGCCTCCGTCAGCGTGCGCCCAGCAATGTGTAGGTTAGAACGCCCGCGGCCGTTGCCAGCAGCGAACCTACGACGTGCACCGCGATTTCCCCCAGCGCCCAGGCCACGCGGCCGGTCTGCAGCAGCGAGAAGGTTTCCGCGGAAAAGGTCGAGAAGGTGGTCAGGCCGCCGCAGAAGCCGGTGATCAGCAGCAGGCGCCATTCCGGGCTGAGGCTCGGGTTGGCGGCGAAGAAGGCCACGGCCAGGCCGACGACGTAGCCGCCGATCATGTTGGCGGCCCAGGTGCCCGGCGGAATGGTGGGGAACAGGGCGTTGAGCTGCAGGCCGAGGAACCAGCGCAGCAGGCAGCCGATGGAGCCGCCGAGGACGATCACCAGGATGGATTTCAGCATGCCGGCGAGCCCCCATGGGAGGAGGGTACGGGCGATGCGGGGGAGGGGAGTGGGTGGGGTGTTGCGGTCACGGTCCGGTCCTTTTGCAAAAGGACAGGACGCACACCTACGCACCCTGTCCAGGGTTCACGTAGGCATCATCAGCACGGGGGCGGTTAAAGGAGGAATGCCATCTCCTGCGGCGAAAGCTAGCACTTTTGCCGCGCCGGGGGAAAGCCCCCTGCGTGCGTCTTGCAGCCATGGGCCGAACAGGTTCTTCTAAGCTGCAACGGGTGACGCCCGGCGGGTATTCCGCTGGACCCCGGAGCCGCCTGCCCGCGCAGGGCCCGCGTTCCGCCAACGAGGAGACATGATGGAGCCATCGCAGCAGCGGGCCCCGGAGACGGCCGGCAAGACGGGCCGCGCCGCCTGGCTCAACGCCACGGTCGTGGGGGCGGGGGTGACCAGCGCCCTGGGCGATTTCTGCTACGAGACCACCACCGTGATCCTGCCGGGGTTCCTGGCGGTGCTCGGGGTGCCCGCCGCCGCGCTGGGCACCATCGAGGGCATCGCCGATGCCTTGGCCGCCTACACCAAGATGTTCTCCGGCTACATCGCCGACAAGCTGGGGCATCGCAAGCTGCTGGTGGTGGTCGGCTACGGGCTGACGCCGGTCGGCCAGGTGCTGCTGGCCCTGGCGCTGGGCTGGCCGCTGATCCTCCTCGGCCGGCTGGTGTCCTGGTTCGGCAAGGGGCTGCGCGGGCCATTGCGCGATGCCATCGTGGTCCAGGCGGTGACCGCCGAGACCCGCGGCCGGGCCTTCGGCTTCCACCGTGCGATGGATACTGTGGGCGCCGTGGCCGGGCCCCTGCTGGGCGTCGCGCTGCTCGGCTGGGCCCAGCAGCTGCTCTGGGACGATGACAGCGGGCCGTTCCGCCTGGTGCTGTGGCTGAGCGTGATTCCCGGCGCGCTCGCCGTGCTGGCGTTCCTGGCCCTGGTGCGCGACCCGCAGCATTCGCCGAACCCGCAACTGAAACTGCTGCAGACGCTGAAGGGCCTGCCCCTGCGCTTCAAGCGCTACCTGGGGGCGGTCGCGGTGTTCGGCGTCGGCGACTTCAGCCACAGCCTGCTCATCCTCGCCGCCACGCAGCTGCTGGCCGGCGGCCTGGGCCTGGTCCAGGCGGCGCAGGTGGCCGGCCTGCTGTACGTCTGGCGCAACCTGGTGCAGGTGCTGACGTCCTATCCCGTCGGCGCGCTGGCCGACCGCCTGGGCTCCCTGCCGGTGCTGGTGGCCGGCTATGCCCTTGGCGTCCTCACGGCGCTGCTGGCGGCCCTGGCCTTCTGGCTGCGGGTGGACAACCTGCCGTTGCTGGTGCTGCTGTTCACCGTCGCCGGGCTCTACGTCTCGGTGCAGGAGGCCCTGGAGTCCACCGTGACCGCCGACATGGTGGAGCCGCAGACGTTGGCCCTGAGCTATGGCGCGCTCGGTACCGTGAACGGCACCGCGAAGTTCATTTCCAGCGCCACCGTTGGCCTGCTCTGGAGCGCCGTCTCGCCGGTGTTCGCATTCGTCTGCGCCGCCGTGCTGATGGCCGCGGGCACTGCCGCGCTGGCCCGGCTGCCGGCCCGCGCCGGCTAGCCGCTGCGGCTTCAGGCCGGCTCGCCGAAGACCTGCGTATACAGGTCGGTGCCGAAGGCGGTGGCCAGCGGCTCGCCCTCGACGATGCGGAAGGTCCGCCCGCCGTCGTCCCGGCGTTCGGCGCGCAGGAACAGGCTGCCTTCGGGCGGCTCGCGGTAGAGGCTTTCGGCGAAGTCGTGGAGGTGGGTGACGAAGAAGGTCTTCACCCCGGCCTCGGCCAGGGCGCGCACGACCTGGCGGGCGATTTCCGAGCCCTCGCGCTCGTTGGTGGCGGCGAAGGATTCGTTGCACAGCAGGATGGAGCGCGGGCTGAGGTGGTCGACGATTTCGCTCATGCGCGCCAGTTCCTCGTCCAGCTTGCCGCGCCTCATGCTGGCGTCTTCCTCGCGCTTGTAGTGGGTGTACAGGCCGTCGCAGAGGTTGGCGCGCAGCCGCCGCGCCGGCACGAACAGGCCGCACTGCAGCATCAACTGGGCCAGGCCGATGCTGCGCAGGAAGGTGGACTTGCCGCCCTGGTTGGCGCCGGTGATGACGAACAGCCGGCGGCCTTCGCCGGCCAGGTCGTTGCCCACCACCTGGCGCCGCATGTTCAGCGCCAGGCAGATGTCGTAGAGGCCTTCGAAGGCTTGCTGGTACTGCCCGGCGGGGCCGACCTCGGGGAAGCCGATTTCGCAGCGCAGCTCGCTCAGGCGCTCGCGCAGGTTCAGGCAGCCGATGTAGAACGCCAGCTCCGTGCGCAGCATCTCGAAGAAGCTGGTGATGTGCTCGGCGGCCTGGGCGAGGGCGTTGGCGACTTCGTTGGCTCCCCTGTCCTGCAGCTCCGCCAGCGCCGTGGCGCCGGTTTCGTCGCGCTCGGCGATCTCGTAGACGTAGCTCTCCGGTTTCTTCTGCACCAGGCGCTGCAGCCAGTTGCCCCGGGGTTTGGGGTAGCGCCGCAGGCAGTAGTCAATGCCGCGGTTCAGCGGGCCCAGGCGGGCGCTGACGAGAAAGCCCTTGCGTAGCTTGAGCTGCTCGAAATGCGCGTTGAGTTCGGCGAAGTACTGGTCGCTGATCTCCTCGCGGATCAGCCCGAACAGCTTGCCGAAGCCGTCCGAGGCGAAGCGCCCGGCCTGCTCGTCGGCCATCCGCCGCAGGCGCCGGAGCAGGTCGATCTGCAGGTGCAGCAGCTTCAGCGAGCGGTGCATGATGCTGCTGGGGTACTTGGTCATGAAGCTCAGGTAGACGTTTTTCTCCAGCCCCAGCACGTCCAGCGCGAGCTGGTACAGGTCGCGCACCAGTGCCTGGTTGGCCAGGCAGTCGCGCAGCACCGCCTGGCGATGGCCGACCACCTCCTGGGTGCTGTCGAAGGCGGTCAGCAGGGCGCAGCTGGCGACCTGGCGGAGGAACTTGTCGTCGCCGGCCATGGCGTCGAACAGGCTGTCCAGGGCCAGGTCCTGGACCAGGTCGTCGGCGTGCAGCGGCGGTTGCCTGTCCAGGTCGAAGTCGGCCTGCGGGTACATGAGGTGGGCTTTCATGGCCGGATGCGCTCCTTCACGCTGGCGTAGGTGAGGCGGTGCTTGCGGGCGATGGAGAGGGCGTAGGACAGCCGGTCCGGCGGCTTGCGCAGGACCTTGAAGGTGCGCCGGGACGGGTCGTCCGGGTCGACGCAGCTCATCATGCTGACGATGGTCTCGCCCATCTGCGTCAGCTCGTGGATGAAGGTGACGCACACGCAGAGGGCGTCCAGTTCGATGATCCGCCCGAGGATCTTCTGGCCGAGGAAGGCGGCGTCGGCGGCGGTGGTCGAGGAGAAGATTTCGTTGATCAGCACCAGGCTGCGCTCGCTGGCGCCTTCGAATATGCCGCGGGCGCGGAGCAGGTCGTCCTGCAGCTTGCCGCGCAGGTCGCCGGGGCGCTCCTGTTTCTCGAACAGGGTGAACAGGCGGTCGAAGAGGAACAGCTCGGCGGACCCGGCCGGCACCCGGCAGCCGATGCAGGCCAGGTAGTGCAGCTGGCCGAACAGGCGGGCGAAGGTGGTCTTGCCGCCCTGGTTGGGGCCGGAGACCACCAGGATGCGCTCGCGCCCGGCAAGCTCGAAGTCGTTGCACACCACCTCCAGCTTGTTGCTGTTGCGCACCAGGCGGCTGGCCAGGGCGAGGTCGAAGGCGTTGCGGGCGAACACGGCCTTGCTGTCGGTGCGCACGCCGGGGAAGCAGAAGCTCATGCCGGCATCCACCAGCGGCTGGATGTAGGCCAGGTAAGCCAGGTAGAACTGCACCTCGCGGTCGAAGGCCTGCACGGTGTCGTCGAGGAAACCGGCATGCTTGTCGCAGAATTCCGCCTGTTCGGCGAAGACCTCCGGGTAGAGCTGCGCCACCATGTCCAGCACCGCCGCCTCGACGTGGTTCATGCCCGGCCATTCGTTGAACTTGGCGTGGTAGTCGCGCACGTCGCCCTGGCGGAACTTGGCGAAGGTCCTGCCGATGGCCGTGCTGATGTCCTCGGTCGGCTCGTAGCGCTGGACGCGGACCTGGTTGCCGCTGATCAGCATCGAGTAGCTGACGGCGCCGAGCCCGTCGAGCAGGTGGCGGGTGTCGCCGGCCAGGCCGGCGAAACGTTCCGAGGCCAGGTAGCGCCCCAGGTACGCCAGCAACCCGCGCAGGCCGCGCGACTCGAAGGGGCGGGCGGCCAGGGCCTGGGCCAACTGGGTGAGGGTGGCGCAATAGACGCGCACCGCCTCGACGAAGCTGCGCTGCTGCTGGCGCGGGTAGTAGAGCTTCTCTTCCGGCACCAGGTGGCGGCGCACGGCGCGCATGCCGGCGGCGAAGGCCTGGATGTCGGCGAGCAGGCCGGGGTCGAGCAGGTCGTGCATCACCTCCTGGCGGTAGACGATGGCGTCGAGGTCGTCCAGGTGGGTGTAGAAGAACGGCTCCAGGTCGTACTCGTGGCGGTCGGCGGTGATGGCGTCGACCACCTGGTCGAGGTTCAGGTCCTTGAAGCAGGGCGGCGGCGCGCCGGCCAGGGGAGGGCGCCGGGCGCCGGGGAAGAGGATGCTGTGGAAGTCGCCGGCTTGGGTGTCCGCGACGTGCGGATCGAACGCGGCGGTGCCGGAAAGCGGCTGCATGGCTGATGACATGATCCATTCCTCCGGGGGCGGATGTCGTCCGGGGTCATGCAGGCATCATCAGCACGGGGGCGGTTGAAGGAGGAATGCCATCTCCTGGGTTTCAACCCTAGCAGAATCCCATTGCGTCCGCCGGTGCTTGACGACAGACTTCATCCCTGATTTATTGAAACCGGTTTCATAACCCTTCCAGCAGAAGCGCATACAAAAGGATCGAAAGGGTGAACGACATGCTGCCGCCTGCCCGCGGGCGGGTCACCATCAGCGAGGTGGCCCGTGCTGCCGGCGTCTCCAAGGCCACGGTCTCGCGCTACATCGGCGGCGACCGGCAACTGCTCGCCGACGCCACCGCCCAGCGCATCGAGGCGGTGATCGAGCAGCTCGGCTACCGCCCCAACCGCATGGCCAGCGGCCTCAAGCGCGGCCGCACGCGGCTGGTGGGCATGCTCCTGGCGGACATCCGCAACCCTTACTCCATCGCCGTGATGCACGGCGTGGAGACCGCCTGCCGCCAGCACGGCTACAGCCTGGTGGTGTGCAACACCGACCGCGACGACGAGCAGGAGCGCCTGCACCTGGAGGCGCTGCAGTCGTACAACGTCGAAGGCCTGATCGTGAACACCCTCGGCCACCACGCCGGCGAGCTGGCCAGCCTGGCCCGCGAGCTGCCCATGGTGCTGGTGGACCGCCAGCTGGAAGAGCTGCGCTCCGACCTGGTGGGGCTGGACAACGCCGATGCCGTGGAGCAGGCCCTGGACCACCTGCAGGCCCGCGGCTACCGCGACATCCTGGCGGTCAGCGAGCCGCTGGACGGCACCAGCTCGCGGCAGGAGCGGGTGGCCGCCTTCCAGGCCTCCATCGCCCGCCGGCCCGGCCTGCGCGGCCAGGTGCTGGAAACCGGCGGCGACCTGCGCGGGCAGCTGGCCGCCTTCCTCGCCGGCGCCGGGCACGGCCCGCAGGCGCTGTTCACCTGCAACGGCGTGGCCACCCTGTGCGCCACCCGCACCCTGCACGAGATGGGCGTGCGCCTGTTCGACGAGGTCGGCCTGCTGGCCCTCGACGAACTGGACTGGTACCCCCTGGTCGGCGGCGGCATCACCGCCCTGGCCCAACCCACCGAACGCATCGGCCAGGCGGCCTTCCAGTGCCTGCTGGAACGCCTGCAGGGCGCCACGCTGCCGGCGCGGCGCCTGGACCTGCGCGCCGAACTCATCGTCAGAGGCTCCACCCCAGCACGCGGCTGAAACCGGGGCGGCCCGGCGCCGCTGTGGTTTTCGGCTAGAAATGAAACCGGTTTCATCCGGCTGAACGAGAAGGACAAGAACAATGCACGCGAACCCCGTATCCATCAGCCTGTCCAGTTTCGGCGCCGATGCCGTGCGCCAGCGGGGCCAGGCCGCCTACCTGGCGCTGCTGGCCGAGGCCGGCGCGAGCCGCGTCGAATGGCGCGAAGAACTCTTCGACGCGCTGCCCGATGCCGCCACCCTGGCTGCGGCCAGCGCCGCCCAGGGCCTGGAAAGCCTGTACTCGGCGCCGCTGGAGCTGTGGCGCGCCGACGCCAGCCTGGAGCCGGCGGTGGCCGAACGCCTGCGCCTGGCAGGGGAGGCCGGCGCCGTGGCGCTGAAGGTTTCCCTCGGCCACTACCGCGACGAATGCGACCTGGAGGCCCTGCGCCCCTTGCTGGCGCAGGGGCCGGCGCTGCTGGTGGAGAACGACCAGACCGCCCAGGGCGGCCGCGTCGAGCCGCTGCTGCGCTGCTTCCGCCGCGCCGCCGAGCTGGGCCTGCCGCTGGCCATGACCTTCGACATCGGCAACTGGCACTGGCAGGGCGAGTCGCCGCAGCAGGCCGCGCGCCTGCTCGGGCCCTGGGTGCGCTACGTGCATTGCAAGGCGGTGCGCCGCCGCGAGGACGGGCGCCTGGTGGCCGTAGCGCCGCAGCCCGCCGACCTCGACGAGTGGGAGGCGCTGCTGGCGCGCTTCGCCCCCGGCGTGCCGCGCGCCATCGAATACCCGCTGGCCGGCGACGATCTGGCCAGCCTGACCCGCGAGCAGGTCGCGCAACTGGCGCAGCTGGGCCGCGCCGCGGAGGTGCGCCATGGCTGAACACGACGTGCTCTGCTTCGGCGAGACCATGGCCATGTTCGTCGCCGAGCAGTGCGGCGACCTGGCCGAGGTGGAAGGCTTCGGCAAGCGCATCGCCGGCGCCGACAGCAACGTGGCCATCGGCCTGGCGCGCCTGGGCCTGCGGGTGAACTGGCTGAGCCGGGTGGGCGACGACTGCCTGGGCCGCTTCGTGCTGGCCAGCCTGCGCCGCGAGGGCCTGGACTGCGACGGTGTGGAAGTGGACGCGCAGCACCCCACCGGCTTCCAGCTCAAGGCCCGCTGCGACGACGGCAGCGACCCGCGGGTGGAATACTTCCGCCGCAATTCGGCGGCCAGCCGCATGTCGCCGACGCTGCTGCGTCCGGGCCTGCTGCGCGCCCGCCATCTGCACGCCACGGGCATAGTGCCGGCGCTTTCGGCGAGCTGCCGCGAGCTGTCCCATCAACTGCTGGACGCCATGCGCGCCGCCGGCCGCAGCGTGTCCTTCGACCCCAACCTGCGCCCCTCGCTGTGGCCGGACCGCGCCACCATGGTGCGCGAGATCAACGCCCTGGCGTCCAAGGCCCACTGGGTGCTGCCGGGCCTGGAGGAGGGCCGCCTGCTGACCGGCCGCCAGTCGCCCGAGGCCATCGCCGGCTTCTACCTTGAACAGGGCGTGGAGTGCGTGGCCATCAAGCTCGGCGCCGAGGGCGCCTACTTCCACGATGCCGACGGCCGCGAAGGCGTGGTGCCGGCGCAGCCGGTGGCGCGGGTGGTGGACACCGTGGGCGCCGGCGACGCCTTCGCCGTGGGCGTGATCAGCGCCCTGCTGGAAGGCTGCGACCTGCGCCACGCGGTGGCCCGCGGCAACTGGTGCGGCAGCCGCGCGGTGCAGTCGCGCGGCGACATGGAAGGCCTGCCCCTGCGCCACGAACTCGAAGCCCACGACGCCCGCCTGCGCGCCTGAACCCCGAAAACCGCCGGCCCGGCCGGCACCTGTTGCGACAAGAACAACAAGCTCAGGAGAAATGCCATGCAGATCGACCGACTCGCCCCACGCCGCTGGTGGCACATCATGCCCATCGTCTTCGTCACCTACAGCCTGGCCTACCTGGACCGCGCCAACTACGGCTTCGCCGCCGCCTCCGGCATGGCCGGGGACCTGAACATCACCCCGGCGCTGTCCTCGCTGCTGGGCGCGCTGTTCTTCCTGGGCTACTTCTTCTTCCAGGTGCCCGGCGCCATCTACGCCGAGAAGCGCAGCGTGAAGAAGCTGATCTTCGCCAGCCTGATCCTCTGGGGCGGCCTGGCCACGCTCACCGGCATGGTCCGCGACGTCTACCTGCTGGTGGGCATCCGCTTCCTGCTGGGCGTGGTGGAGGCGGCGGTGATGCCGGCCATGCTGATCTACCTCTGCCACTGGTTCACCCGCGCCGAGCGCTCGCGGGCCAACACCTTCCTGATCCTCGGCAACCCGGTGACCATCCTCTGGATGTCGGTGCTCTCCGGCTACCTGGTGAGCCAGTTCGACTGGCGCTGGATGTTCATCATCGAGGGCCTGCCGGCGGTGCTCTGGGCCTTCATCTGGTGGCGCCTGGTGGATGACCGCCCGGCCCAGGCCAAGTGGCTGGACGAGGCCGAGAAGGCCGCGCTGCAGCGGGCCCTGGCCGCCGAGCAGCAGGGCATCAAGCCGGTGAAGAACTACCGCGAGGCGTTCCGCTCGCCCAAGGTGATCATCCTCTGCCTGCAGTACTTCTGCTGGAGCATCGGCGTGTACGGCTTCGTGCTCTGGCTGCCGTCGATCCTCAAGCAGGCCTCGGGCCTGGACATCGTCAGCGCCGGCTGGCTGTCGGCGCTGCCGTACCTGGTGGCGGTACTGGCGATGCTCGGGGTGTCCTGGGCCTCGGACCGCCTGCAGAAGCGCAAGCGCTTCGTCTGGCCGCCGCTGCTGGTCGCCGCCCTGGCCTTCTACGGCTCCTACGCCCTGGGCAGCCAGCACTTCTGGGCCTCCTACGCGCTGCTGGTGATCGCCGGCGCCTGCATGTACGCGCCCTACGGACCGTTCTTCGCCATCGTTCCGGAAGTGCTGCCGAGCAACGTCGCCGGCGGCGCCATGGCGCTGATCAACAGCATGGGCGCGCTGGGCTCGTTCTCCGGCTCCTGGCTGGTGGGCTACCTCAACGGCGCCACCGGCGGGCCCGGCGCCTCCTACCTGTTCATGTGCGGCGCGCTGCTGGCGGCCGTCGCCCTGACCGCCATCCTCAACCCCTCGCAGAAAGCCGAGCGCCTTCGTCCGGCGCTGGGCCACTAGGAAGATTCGACCATGAAGAAACGCATCGTCCTCTACAAGCGCCTGTCCGACGCGCTGATGCAGCGCCTGCAGGCTCATGCCGAGGTGACCCTGATCGAGGACCCGGCCGCCGACGGCCTGGCCCGCCTGCGCGCGGCGCTGCCCGGCGCCCAGGGCCTGCTGGGCGCCAGCCTGCGCCTGGACGCCGCGCTGCTGGACCTGGCGCCGCAGCTGGAGGTGGTCTCCAGCGTCTCGGTGGGCGTGGACAACTACGACATCGCCGAGCTGGAGCGCCGCGGCGTGCTGCTCACCAACACCCCCGACGTGCTCACCGAGACCACCGCCGACACCGGCTTCGCCCTGCTGCTGGCCAGCGCCCGGCGGGTGGCCGAGCTGGACCGCTGGATTCGCGCCGGGCACTGGCAGGCCGGCATCGGCCCGGCGCAGTTCGGTTGCGACGTGCACGGCAAGAGCCTCGGCATCGTCGGCATGGGCCGCATCGGCGAGGCCCTGGCGCGCCGCGCCCAGGCCGGCTTCGGCATGCAGGTGCTGTACAGCGCGCGGCGGCCGCGGCCGGAGGTGGAGGCCCGCTACGGCGCGCGCCATCTGCCGCTGGATGCGCTGCTGGGCGAGGCCGACTTCGTCTGCCTGTGCGTGCCGCTGAGTGCCGAGACGGAAGGGCTGATCGGCGAGCGCGAACTGGCGCTGATGAAGCCTTCGGCCATCCTGGTGAACATCTCCCGCGGCCGCGTGCTGGACGAAGAGGCGCTGCTGCGGGCCCTGCGCGAGCAGCGCATCCGCGGCGCCGGCCTGGACGTGTTCGTGCGCGAGCCGCTGCCGGCGGATTCGCCGCTGCTGCGGCTGGACAACCTGGTGGCGACGCCACACATCGGCTCCGCCACCGAGGAAACCCGCGAGGCCATGGCCCGCTGCGCGGTGGACAACCTGCTGGCGGCACTGGCCGGCGAGCGCCCGGCGAACCTGGTCAACCCCGGCGCCTGGGCGCGTCGATCCGGTTGAACCGCCGCCTTTTCACCCGGTCCGACCCGTGACCGCCCCTCTGCCTGCAAGGACCCGCCCATCATGATCAAACCCGCCGCCCTGACCCTGCTGCTGTGCGCCGGCGCCGGCCTGTTCGCCGGGCCGGCTAGCGCCGCCCAGCAATACGACCTGCTGGTCGGCACCTACACCGGCGCCGGCAGCCAGGGCATCTACCGTTACCGTTTCGACAGCGCCAGCGGTCACATCCAGGCCGAGACGCTGCAGGTGATGCCCAGCGAAAACCCCTCCTGGCTGACACTCAATGCCGACCAGACGCGCCTCTATGCCGTCAACGAGAATGGCCCCGGCGCGAGCGACCCGCTAGGCAAGGTCAGCGCTTTCGCCATCGACCCGGCCAGCCACCAGCTGAGCCTGCTGAACCAGGTGCAAAGCCGCGGCGACGAGCCCACCTACTCCAGCCTGGCGGCCGGGGGAGGGCACCTGTTCGTGGCCAACTACGCAGTGCACCCGGACCCCGGCGGCAACCTGGCGGTGCTCGGCATCGATGAGCAGGGCCAACTGACCGGCGTGGTGCAGCAGGAGCGCCATGGCGCCTCCCGCGTCAACCCCGAGCGCCAGGCCAGCAGCCATGTGCACTCGGTGGTTTCCGGGGTGGACGGGCGCTACGTCTACGTGCAGGACCTGGGCGCGGACAAGGTCTTCATCTACCGCTACGAGGCGGCCAACCGCGAGCACCCGCTGAGCCCGGCGCAACCGGCAGCGGTGGACCTGCCGCCGGGCAGCGGCCCGCGCCACCTGCTGTTCAGCCGCGACGGCCGCTACGCCTACCTGACCCTGGAGATGGCCGGGCAGATTGCCGTGTTCGAGGTGCACGACGGTCAGCTGAAGCGCACGCAATTGGTGGACATGGCCGCCGGCCAGGACACCGCGCACAAGGCTGCCGCTGCCGTGCACCTGTCGCCGGACGGGCGTTTCCTCTATGCCAGCAACCGCGGCAAGGCCAGCGAGCTGCTGGTGTATGTGGTGGATCCGGCCAGTGGCCAGTTGAAAGAATTGCAGCGGCGCTCGGTGGAGGGCGTCGAGCCGCGCGAGTTCAGCCTGGATCCCAGTGGCCGTTTCCTGTTGGTGGCGAACCAGAAGAGCAACCAGGTCGTGGTCATGCGCCGCGATCCGGACAGCGGCAAGTTGGGGGAGACGGTGCAGAGGTTTGCCATCGATTCGCCTTCTGATCTGAAGTTCCTGCGGTGAGGTTGGGGTGATGAAGAACACCCTCTCCCCAGCCCTCTCCCGCAAGCGGGAGAGGGGGCTGTCCGGAGTGGTGGGGAGTTCGGAGTCATCCTGAAACGCCTGACCCCACCCCGTCATTCCCGCGAACGCGGGAACCCAGTGACGGGCGGGTTCGCGAGCAAGCTCGCTCCTACGAAAAGCAAAAGCGCGTTCGCTCTTGGGACTTCCAGAGAAACCTCCGAGCGCACCGAAACGCCCCTTCAGAAGGCCGAGCGAAACCGGCGCTCAGGAGGTCATGCGACATGGATGTCGCGAGAGCCCCGCGGGCTACAGGGACGTACCCTCGGGGCGGGCCTCCGTGGCGGGGGAGTTCGCGAGGGTAGCCCGGCTCCATCGGGCCCGTATGTTGGGGCAAGCCTTTTTGGTTCCTTTTTGCGGGGGTGGCCTTCCACCGTTTGACAAAAGGGACTCGCCCGAGGGGGCGAAACAAGAAATATCCGAGCACTCGGAGCGGCGCGCTACACCCAAACAAGAAGGCAGCTGGGTTCCCGCGTTCGCGGGAATGACGAGGGTGGAGATCGGAGCACAGAACCAGACCTCGCAAACGAATCCATGACCACCAGACCGATGACCCCAGCGCGCTTTCGATAGCCACCTATGCTTACCGACACGAACAACAGCCCCGCGCGCCCGGCACCACCGGCCGCAAAAGGGGCGAGAAGACCTACACGACCTGATTGACCTGTTGGAAAAAGGAGAGACCCAGCCATGTCCAACGACGACCCGTCCGCCGCGCAACCGGCGCGGCGCGACTTCCTGCGCAAGTCCCTGGCGCTGATCCCGGTGGCCACCCTGGCCGGCACCGGCGTGGGCAGCGTGGTGCTTGGTGGCCCTAGCACGCCCGCGGCCGACCCGCAGCCCGCCGCCGAGCCGCAGCAGGGCGGCGCGCGCGCCTACCAGCCGACTTTCTTCACCGCCCAGGAATGGGCCTTCGTCCAGGCCGCCGTGGCCGTGCTCATCCCCACCGACGCGCTGGGCCCGGGGGCCGCGGACGCCGGCGTGCCGGAATTCATCGACCGCCAGCTGAACACCCGCTACGGCAGCGGCGGGCTCTGGTACATGCAGGGGCCCTTCCACCCGGATGCCGCGCCGGAGCTGGGCTACCAGCTCAAGCTCAGCCCGCAGGAAATCTACCGCCTGGGCATCCAGGAGACCGATGCCTGGTGCAAGGCCAAGTGGAACAAGCCCTTCGCCGAGCTGGACGCGGCGCAGCAACAGCAGGCGCTGGAAGCCCTGGACGGCGGCAAGGCCGAATTCCAGGCGGTGCCGGCGGCGACCTTCTTCGCCATGCTCTGGCTGAACACCCGCGAGGGCTTCTTCAGCGACCCGCTGCACGGCGGCAACCAGGGCCTGGCCGGCTGGAAGCTGATCGGCTTCCCCGGCGCCCGCGCCGACTTCATGGACTGGGTGGAGCGCGACGAGCGCTATCCCTTCCCGCCGGTTTCCATCAGTGGCGAGCGAGGTTGAGGCAATGGCCCAGGTATTGAAGAAAGTCGATGCGGTCATCGTCGGGTTCGGCTGGACCGGCGCCATCATGGCCAAGGAACTGACCGAGGCGGGGCTGCAGGTGGTGGCCCTGGAGCGCGGCCCGGCCCGCGACACCTACCCCGACGGCGTCTACCCGCAGACCATGGACGAGCTGACCTACAACTCGCGCAAGAAGCTGTTCATGGACATCTCCCGCGAGACCGTGACCCTGCGCCACGGCCTCGACGACCTGGCCGTGCCTTACCGCCAGTTCGGCGCCTTCCTGCCCGGCACCGGCACCGGCGGGGCGGGGCTGCACTGGTCGGGCGTGCATTTCCGCGTCGACCCGGTGGAACTGCGCCTGCGCAGCCACTACGAGGAACGCTACGGCAAGGCTTTCATCCCCGAGGGCATGACCATCCAGGACTTCGGCGTCAGCTACGACGAGCTGGAGCCGTACTTCGACTTCGCCGAGAAGGTCTTCGGCACCTCCGGCACGGCCTGGTCGATCAAGGGCCAGGTGGTGGGCCGCGACAAGGGCGGCAACCCCTTCGCCGCCGACCGTTCCAGCGACTTCCCGCTGCCGGCGCAGAAGAACACCGTGTCCGCGCAGCTGTTCGAGAAGGCCGCCCGCGAGGTCGGCTACCACCCCTACAACCTGCCTTCGGCCAACACCTCCGGGCCCTACACCAACCCCTACGGCGCGCAGATGGGGCCGTGCAACTTCTGCGGTTTCTGCAGCGGCTACGCCTGCTACATGTACTCCAAGGCCTCGCCCAACGTGAACATCCTGCCGGCGCTGCGTCAGGTGCCCAACTTCGAGCTGCGCAACAACGCCCACGTGCTGCGGGTGAACCTCAACGCCGAGAAGGACCTGGCCACCGGCGTCACCTACGTCGACGCCCAGGGCCGCGAAGTGGAGCAGCCGGCGGACCTGGTGATCCTCGGCGCCTTCCAGTTCAACAACGTGCGCCTGATGCTGCTCTCGGGCATCGGCAAGCCCTACGACCCGCTGAAGAACGAGGGCGTGGTGGGGCGCAACTTCGCCTTCCAGAACATCTCCACGGTGAGCGCCTTCTTCGACAAGGCCAGCCACCACACCAACCCCTTCATCGGCGCCGGCGGCAACGGCGTGGCGGTGGACGACTTCAACGCCGACAACTTCGACCACGGCCCCCATGGCTTCGTCGGCGGCTCGCCGTTCTGGCTCAACCAGGCCGGCACCAAGCCCATCGCCGGGGCCAAGGTGCCGCCGGGCACGCCCAAGTGGGGCAGCGCCTGGAAGGCCGCGCTGGCCGACAGCTACCGGCACATGCTGGCGATGGACACCCACGGCGCGCACCAGTCCTACCGCGACAACTACCTGGACCTCGACCCGGTGTACAAGGACGCCTACGGCCAGCCGCTGCTGCGCATGACCTTCGACTGGAAGGACAACGACGTGAAGATGAACCGCTTCATGGTCGCGCAGATGCGCAAGATCGCCGATGCCATGGGCGCCAAGGTGGTCACTGCGCCGATGAAGGAGTTCGGCCAGCACTTCGACGCCACGGTGTACCAGACCACCCACCTCAACGGCGGGGCGATCATGGGCACCGACCCCAAGACCAGCGCCTTGAACCGCTACCTGCAGGTGTGGGACGTGCACAACGTGTTCGTCCCCGGCGCCTCGGCCTTCCCCCAGGGCCTGGGCTACAACCCCACCGGGCTGGTGGCGGCGCTGACCTACTGGTCGGCGCGGGCCATCCGCGAGGTGTACCTGAAGCACCCGGGCCCGCTGGTGCAGGCATAGGAGGCCGGAACATGAAGACATTCCTCAGCGCCGCCCTGGCCATGGCCGCCAGCACCGCGCTATACGCCGCCGATACAACCGATCCTGCGCAGGTGAAGCAGGGCGAATACCTGGCCCGCGCCGGCGACTGCGTGGCCTGCCACACAGCCAAGGGCGGCGAGCCCTTCGCCGGCGGCCTGCCGATGGCCACGCCCATCGGCACCATCTACTCGACCAACATCACCCCGGACAAGACCGGCATCGGCAACTACAGCTACGAGGACTTCGAGCGCGCTGTGCGCCAGGGCATCGGCAAGGGCGGCAGCACCCTGTACCCGGCCATGCCGTACCCGTCCTACGCCCGCGTCAGCGACGAAGACATGCGCGCGCTCTACGCCTACTTCATGCACGGCGTGGCGCCGGTGGTGCAGGAGAACAAGGACAGCGACATCCCCTGGCCGCTGAGCATGCGCTGGCCGCTGGCGATCTGGCGCGGGTTGTTCGCCCCCGAGGTGAAGCCCTTCGCCGCCGCCGGGCAGGACCCGACGCTGGCCCGCGGGGCCTACCTGGTGGAGGGCCTGGGGCACTGCGGCGCCTGCCATACGCCGCGGGCGCTGACCATGCAGGAGAAGGCCCTGGCCGCCGCCGACGGCCCGGCCTACCTGTCCGGCAGCGCGCCGCTGGAAGGCTGGATCGCCAAGAACCTGCGCGGCGACCACAAGGACGGCCTGGGCAGTTGGAGCGAGGCGGAGATCGTCGCCTTCCTCAAGACCGGGCGCAGCGAGCGCAGCGCGGTATTCGGCGGTATGAGCGACGTGGTCGAGCACAGCATGCAGTACATGACCGAGGCCGACCTGACCGCCATCGCCCGCTACCTGAAGTCCCTGCCGCCGGTGAACCCCGACGACAAGCCGTTCCGGGAAGACCGCCAGGTCGCCGGGGCGCTGTGGAAGGGCGACGACGGCAAGACCGGCGCCGCGCTCTACGTCGACAACTGCGCCGCCTGCCACCGCACCGACGGCAAGGGCTACGCCCGGGTGTTCCCGGCGCTGGCCGGCAACCCGGTGCTGCAGAGCGCGGACGCCACCTCGCTGATCCACATCGTGCTCGACGGCAGCACCCTGCCGGCCACGGCGACGGCGCCGTCCACCTTCAGCATGCCCGGCTTCGCCTGGCGCCTGTCGGACCAGCAGGTGGCCGAGGTGGTCAACTTCATCCGCAGCAGCTGGGGCAACCAGGCCGGAACGGTGGATGCCGGGCAGGTGAAGGCCTTGCGCAGCCAGCCCAGGCCGGAGTGGAAGGCGGCGACGTTGATCGGTGATACCACGGGGGTGAAGGAGGCGCCGTAGCCGACGGCAAACACCACACCCCGTAGGATGGGTTGAGCGAAGCGATACCCATCACCGTGGCCGCATGGGTTTCGCAAGCTCAACCCATCCTACGAAAAGCACCCCGGCGCAGTGGGCAAGACAGTTGCTCCTGCGCCGTGCGTCCCAGGGAGCGTAGGAGCGGACTTCGTCCGCGATGGGGTTACCCGGCGGCATCGGTGCCTCGGCTTGCTTCCTCCCCCTGTCATGAAATGCGAAACCGCTGTCGCCCCAGGTGAAGCAGCCGCGGGGCCCCGTGCCTAGAGTCCGCTCCATGGGCAACTGCCCGGCAGAACAACGCAGACTGGAGAATCCGGCATGGCCAAGGCCGTTCGCTTTTATGAGACAGGGGGACCCGAGGTACTTCGCTTCGAGGAAGTGGAGGTCGGCGACCCCGGCCCCGGGCAGGTGCGCATCCGCCACGTGGCGGTGGGCCTGAACTACGCGGACACCTACTTCCGCAACGGCACCTACCCGGTGCCGCTGCCCTCGGGCATGGGCGTGGAGGCCGCCGGCGTGGTGGTGGCGTTGGTGGGCGTGACCCTGGCCGCCGGCGTGGTGACCTGGGCCTGGTCGCCGATCAAGTTCCAGGCCGACATGGGCATCCTGCTGACCTTCATGTTCCTCTGGAACATGCTCGGTGCGCTGCTGCTGATCCCGGCGCTGTCGCACTTCCTGCTGAACGGGCGGCGGTTGTGAGGTGGGCGAAGTTCCCGAGTCCAGGCGTACCAGGATGACTCCGGCTGCGTCGAAGCGCTTTTCGCAGGATGGGTTGAGCTTGCGAAACCCATCGGACCCTGGTGATGGGTATCGCTTCGCTCAACACCATCCTACGGGCTGGTGACGGGGTATGAGGACGGTGCCCGACTTCGACGCCGCTCAGGACAGCCCCCTCTCCCGCTTGCGGGAGAGGGCTGGGGTGAGGGTGCTCTTCCGCCACCACCCCAACCTCAGTAACGAGGCAGGGACTGCACCCGCGGATCGATCTGCTGGCGGGGAATCTGCTGCCGGGTGTCGCGATCGATGCTGCTGCGCGGCTGCCCGGGATCGCAGCTCTGGCTGCTGCAACCGGCGCCGGCCAGGGCGAGCAGGGTGGTGAGCAGGGCAATGATGGTGCGTCCCATGGCGGCTCCTCCTTCGCGGGGTGGTTCATTCAGCAAACACGGGAATCCCGGTGGCCGCGAGGGCGGGCGACGAGCGGAGGCGGGCGATGCGACGAACTACAGAGGCAAGGGCGCGCCCGGCGTTCCGCCAGAAGGCCCGTTCCAGACGCCCTGGCAAGCCCCCGCGCAACGGCCGGGGCCCGCCGGCAAACCGCCAGGGATCGACCATACTCAGCCAGGACGTTCCACGCACGGGAAAGGCGCCGTCCGCACGGCGCCAGGGCAGCGCAGGGAGGGCCTCATGGCCAAATCCAGGAAAGACAGGAAACAGGCGAAGGACGACACCACGCAGCGGCTCGACCGCAAGACCTACGAAGCCGAACTGAGGAAACTGCACGTCGAACTGGTGAAACTCCAGGAATGGGTGGTGGCCAAGGGCCTGAAGGTCTGCGTGGTCTTCGAGGGCCGCGACGGCGCCGGCAAGGGCGGCACCATCAAGGCCATCACCGAGCGCGTCAGCCCGCGGGTGTTCCGCGTGGTGGCGCTGCCGGCGCCCACCGAGCGGGAGAAGACGCAGATCTACGCCCAGCGCTACCTCACGCACCTGCCCTCGGCCGGCGAAGTGGTGATCTTCGACCGCAGCTGGTACAACCGCGCTGGCGTCGAGCGGGTCATGGGCTTCTGCACCGAGGACCAGGCGCGCAAGTTCCTCGCCGTGACGCCGCTGTTCGAGAAGATGATGGTCGAGTCCGGGATCATCCTGCTCAAGTACTGGCTGGAAGTCAGCGCCGAGGAGCAGACGCGCCGCCTGCAGGATCGCATCAACGACGGCCGCAAGCTGTGGAAGCTCTCGCCCATGGACCTGAAGTCCTACAGCCGCTGGGACGACTACACCCGCGCCCGCGACGAAATGTTCGCCGCCTCGGACTCCTCCTGGGCCCCCTGGTTCATGGCGCGCTCCGAGGACAAGCGGCGCGCGCGGCTGAACATCATCAGCCACCTGCTGGAGCAGATCCCCTACAAGGACATCACCCGCAAGGAGGTCGTCGAGCTGCCCAAGCGCGGGCGGATCGGCAAGTACAAGGCCGCTGCCTATCCGTTCCGAATGGTAGGAGAACGTTTCTGAGCCCCGACCCGCCTGCGGCGCACCGGAGCGCGAGCAGGCGGCGCGATCTACCACCCATCCCCCCATCACGGCGCCCGGTGAACTCATTGCGCCGTTGCGCTGTCTGTCTGCTGTCGGCCCCCCGGGGCGGCGGGCCCGGGCCCGCGCCAGCCGGGTGATTGCGCCGCGCCGATAGCAAGATCGTAGCCGCCCCGGAGCATCTGCCTGGCCGGCTTTTTACCGCGCCCGCTCGCCGGGGTTCGTTTATCGCCATGTGAAGATTGCCCATGTCCCTATCCCGTCATTTCCCCGCCTCCGTATCCCTTCCCACCCGCGCCCTGGGGGCCTGCCTGCTGGGTGGCCTGCTGGCGGCCGGCGCCGCGGCGCAGGCCGAGGAGGGCGCCGGCAATGCGCGCTGGGTGAGCGACAGCCTGACGACCTACGTGCGCAGCGGCCCCACCGACGGCTACCGCATCGTCGGCACCCTGACCTCGGGGCAGAAGGTCGAGCTGCTGAACACCCAGGGCGACTACAGCCAGGTGCGCGGCGAAAGCGGCAGCAGCGTGTGGATCCCCAGCCGCGACCTGCAGGACAAGCCCGGCCAGGCCGAGCGCCTGCCGCAGCTGGAGCAGAAGGTGAGCGAGCTGAGCGCTGAACTGGCGGGCATCAACGACAGCTGGAAGACCCGCGTGCAGGGCATGCAGGAAACCCTGGACTCGCGCAAGAAACTGATCGACGAACTGCAGGCGGCCCGCGCCGGCCTCGACGACGAACTCACCAAGGCCCGTTCCGACCTGCGCGCGGCGCAGGCGCAACTGGGCGACGAGAACAAGCAGGTGCTGATGCGCTACATGGCCTACGGCGGCAGCATCGCCGGCGCCGGGCTGCTGGTCGGGCTGATCCTGCCGACCCTGCTGCGGGTGCGGCGCAAGCGCAACGATCAGTGGATCTGAGGTGCTTGTCGCGGTGGGATTAGTGGTGCCTTGGTTCAGCGAAGGCGCCCAGTCCAGACTCCGCACCCTCACCCCAGCCCTCTCCCGGAGGGAGAGGGGGGGCGTTCGGCGTGGGCGGCGAGTTCGGAATCATCCTGAGCGCGTAGGGCGTATAACCGTTCGCGGTTATACGCCGTTGGCCGTGCCACCGGGGTGTCCGGCGTGGCCGGTGAATCCAATCGCGGACAAAGTCCGCTCCTACGCCCACGCTCCCCTGTAACCGTAGGAGCGGACTCCGTCCGCGATTCGGCGGATAACGCCGTACGGATTTCCAGAGAAACATCCGCAGTCCTGCGGGCTACAGGGACGTACGCTCGTGGGGGACGCCTAGTTCGGGCCTCCGTAGCGGGGGAATTCGCGAGGGTAGCCCGACTCTGTCGGGCCCGTATTCGGGGCAAGCCTTTTTGGTTCCTTTTTGCGGGGGTGGCCTTCCACCAAGCCAAGGCAACTGGTTTTCCGCGTTCGCGAGAATGACGAGATTAAGACCGTCGTAGAGGACGGAGCTTGGAGAGAGGGTGAACCCTGAGTCATTGGACCAGGCCCAGTAAAGTGAAACGACCCACCGTCGTCTAGGCTATCTCCAAGCCCTGCCGGCCTCCCGCCGGCACGCGTGGCCGACCCTGCGCAGGTGTTTTCCACGGGCCGCGGCCAGCAACCCGAGGAGGTGCTTCCGTGAAAAACGCCGTCGCTTTCATCGGCCGGTGCGTGCTGGCAGGCCTGCTGGTCATCCTGCCGATCTACCTGGCCCTGCTGCTCCTGCTCAAGGGCATCGCCTCGGCCGGCCAGCTGGTCCGGCCCTTCACCCAGCTGCTGCCGGAGAGCCTGCCGGCCCAGCAGATATTGTCCGCGCTGCTCGTGCTGGTGATCTGCTTCGTCATCGGCCTCGCCGTGCGCACCCGCCTGGGAAAGCTGGCCCGTGGCCGGCTGGAGCGCTCGGTGTTCGAAAGGATTCCGGGCTACGAACTGCTGCGCAGCCTGACCCTGCAGGTGGCCGGCGAGAAGAGCGACGGCATCTGGAAGCCGGCCCTGGTGGAAATCGAAGAGGCCCTGGTGCCCGGCTTCATCATCGAGGCCTTCGAGGACGGCCGCTACACCGTGTTCGTGCCCTCGGTGCCGACGCCCTTCGCCGGCGCCGTGTACGTGCTGGATGCGCATCGCGTGCACCCGGTCGACGTGCCCTTCACCGAGGCGGTGAAGGTCATCACCAAATGGGGCTCCGGCGCCCGCGGCCTGGTGCAGGCCATGGAGGCGGCCCGTGGCCGGGAGCCGCCGCCCGGCGGCGGTTCCGCCTGACCGGCCGCCCGTCTCAGCGCCGGAAGTCGTCGGGCCCGTGGCGTTCGGGCACTTGCTCGTGGGCCTCGCCCCAGGTCCGGTTGACCTTGACCCCACGCTGCACGGCGGGGCGCTTGCCGATTTCGTCCGTCCAGCGGCGCACGTGGGTGTAGGTCTCGACGTCGAGGAACTCGGCGGCGGCATAGACCTGGTTGTTCATCAGCGCGCCGTACCAGGGCCAGATCGCCATGTCGGCGATGCTGTATTCGCTGCCGGCGACGTAGCGGTTGCTCGCCAGTTGCCGGTCGAGCACGTCCAGCTGGCGCTTGACCTCCATGGCGTAACGGTTGATGGGGTACTCGAACTTTTCCGGCGCGTAGGCGTAGAAGTGGCCGAAGCCGCCACCCAGGAAGGGGGCGCTGCCGACCTGCCAGAACAGCCAGTTCAGGGTTTCGGTGCGCCCGGCGATGTCGCCGGGGATGAAACGCCCGAACTTCTCGGCCAGGTAGAGCAGGATCGAGCCGGACTCGAAGACGCGCAGCGCGGGCTCCAGACCGGTATCCAGCAGGGCGGGGATCTTGGAGTTCGGGTTGACCTCGACGAAGCCGCTGCCGAACTGCTCGCCCTGGCTGATGCTGATGGGCCAGGCATCGTATTGCGCGCCCTCCAGGCCCAGTTCCAGCAGCTCTTCGAGCAGGATGGTCACCTTGACGCCATTGGGCGTGGCCAGCGAATACAGCTGCAGCGGATGCTTGCCGCGCGGCAGGGGCTTGTCGTGGGTGGCCCCGGCGACCGGACGGTTGATGCCGGCGAAGGCGCCGCCATTGTCCTTGTCCCAGGTCCAGACGCGCGGTGGGGTGTAGGTTTCGTTCGGCATGTCGATCCTCGCCTTGGACGGAGTTTGTCGGTCGCCACGCGCTCGGTTCTGTCGTGGCCGCTAAAGCCCTTCAGAAAACCCTGTCAGCCGCCTGATGTCCAGCCTCTCGTTGTAACGGGCGGGGCGGCCTCCGGCAACCTGGTCGGCGACCAGGGCCAGCCGCTAGCGGATATAGCTGCCGCCGTTCAGGTCCAGCGTCGCGCCGCTCAGGGACGGCAGCGAGGGCCGCAGGGCGAAGGCCACCAGTTCGGCCACTTCGTCCGGCTCGGCCATTTCGCCGATGGGGATCTCGGCGACCGCCGCGGCCTTGCCGTGCCTGGCGATGAAGTCTTCGGCCATGTCGGTGCGCACCCAGCCGGGGGCGATGGCCACCGCCGCCACGCCGTCCTGGCCGAAGCTGCGGGCGATGGATTTGGTGAGGTTGAGCAGCGCCGCCTTGCTCGCGCCGTAGGGCAGGGCGTCGGCGGCATAGCCGCGTTGCCCGGCGCGGCTGGCGAGGTTGACGATGCGCCCGCCGCCGAGGGCGCGGAAATGGCGCAGGGCTTCCTTGCACAGCGTGGCGGCGGAGAAGAAGTTGACCTGGAATTCCCGTTGCCAGGCTGCCGTCCAGGCCGCTTCGTCGGCATCGATGGAGATTTCCGTGCGGATGCCGGCGTTGTTGACCAGGCCGTGCACCCGCCCGGCCAGGGCCTGGGCCTCGCGCCACAGCTGGAAGGGCCCCTGCGCGTCCGACAGGTCGGCCTGGACCAGCCAGCCCTCGCCGCCGACAGCGGCGAGCAGCGCCTCGGCGCCGGCCCGGTCGCGGCCGAAATGGATGATCGGCCGGGCGCCTTCCTGCGCCAGGCGGCGGACGATGGCCGCGCCGATCTGGCCGGAGCCGCCGGTGACCAGAATGTTTTGCCCGCACAGCGGTTTCGCGGAAGACATCCCTTGCTCCTGTGTCGGTTGAAGTTCAGGCCAGGCTCATTTTCGCCGTCAGGTTCTGCTGCATGTATTCCAGGAAGCGGCGCTGGAACAGCATGGTGTGCTCGTGGGCGGCCTTTTCGGCGGCTTCCGCGTCGCGGGCGGCGATGGCTTCGATGATTTCCTCGTGGTCGCGGCCCAGGCGGGCGGTGCCGGCCGAGCTGACGATGTAGTCGAAGTGCAGGTGCAGCAGGCGCTGGCCTTCGCCCAGCAGGCGTTCGTAGTAGCTGACGAAGTAGGGGTTGCGCCCGGCCTCGGCGATGGCCATGTGGAAGGCCTTGTTCAGCTCGGACATCGCCTGGAAGTCGCCGGACTCCACGGCCGCCATGTAGGCCGCGTCGGCCTTGCGGATCGCCTGCAGGTCCTCGTCGCTGCGCTGGAGCGCGGCCAGGCGCGTGACCGCCCGCTGGATGAGGTCCAGCGCGGCCACGTAGTTGGGGAACTCCTCGATCTCGAAGGGCGTGACCAGGGTGGTGCGGTTGGGCAGGATGGTGACCAGGCCTTCGGTGGTCAGCCGGGCCAGGGCATCGCGCACCGGCGAGCGCGACAGGCCGAACTGCGCCGCCAGGGAGACCTCGTCCAGCTGCACGCCGGGCTTGAGCTTGAGCGTGAGGATCTGCTTGCGCAGCTCCTCGTAGATATAGCGTCCGCCATGGCGGCGCCCGGGGCTTTCCACTTCTTCTTCTTTGGCCATCATCAGGTCTCGGTGTGCGCGGGCTGTGTCATACAGACCAGCTCGCCATCTTAGCGTGGCCGCGTTCAGCGCGGAAACGCCGGGCCCCAGGTGTCGCTGAGCATGAAGCCCGCGGCCAGCGGGTCGTCCGGGTCGACGCCGATCTGCTGGATGCCGTACAGCCAGGCGCGGCCTTCCACCCGCGGCAGCACCGCCGGTTTGCCGGCCACTTCCGTGGCGCCTAGCAGCTCCACCTGGAACTCGCCGCCGATGGTGGAGCGCGACACCAGGCGCTCGCCGGGCCGCACCAGGCCGCGCGCGCTCAGCGTGGCGAGGTTGGCCGAGCTGCCGGTGCCGCAGGGCGAGCGGTCGACGCGTCCCGGCGGCAGGGTGGTGCAGGTCTGGTAGGTGCGCGCGTCCAGGCGGTTGCGGAACATCACGTAGGCCACCTCGTCGATCTGCGGGTACAGCGGGTGCCGCACGCGCACCTGCTGGTTGATCAGGCCGCGCAGCTTCACGCCGGCATCGGCCAGCTCGCGGGCGTTCTCCGGGGCGATGGCCAGGCCGACCTGCTCGACGTCGATCAGCGCGTAGTACACGCCGCCGAAGGCGATGTCGGCCTTCAGCGGGCCGAACTCGCCGCCGTCGATCGGCACGTCCAGTTGCTCGACGAAGGCCGGCACCATGTCCAGCGACACCCCCAGGCAGCGCCCGTCGGCGCAGCGCGCGCGGGCGGTGACCAGCCCGGCGGGGGTGTCCAGCACCACGGTCGTCTCCGGCTCCTGCATCGGCAACATGCCCAGCTCCAGCAGCGCGGTGACCACGCAGATGCAGTTGCTGCCGGACATCGGGTGGGCCTTGTCCGCCTGCAGCACGATGAAGCCGGCGTCGGCTTCCGGGCGCGTCGGCGGCAACAGCAGGTTCACCGACATCTGCAGGCAGCCGCGCGGTTCCATGACCACCAGGCGGCGCAGGCTGTCGTCGACCTCGTTGATGTAGTTCATCTTGTCCAGCAGGGTCTCGCCGGGGATGCCCAGCACCCCGCCGGTGATGACCTTGCCGATCTCGCCTTCGCAGTGCACGTCGGCCAGTTGCAGCGTCTTCTTCCAGCGCATCAGTCGCACCTCACTTGATGTACCAGCCCCAGGGCTGCTCGCTGTCGTAGCGGGTGATCTGCTTGGTTTCCAGGTAGTTGTTCAGGCCCCATTCGCCCAGCTCGCGGCCGATGCCGCTGTGCTTGTAGCCGCCCCAGGGCGCCTCGCTGAAGGTCGGTTGCGAGCAGTTGATCCACACGATGCCGGCACGGAACCGCCGGGCAACGCGCTCGCAGCGCGGCAGGTCGCGGGACATCACCGCGGCGCCCAGGCCGAAGCGCGAGGCGTTGGCCGAGCGCACGGCTTCGTCCTCGCTGTCGAACGGGCGCACGCAGACCACCGGGCCGAAGATTTCCTCGTTCCAGATCCAGGCGTCTTCGGGCACGTCGGCGAACACCGTCGGCTGCACGTAATAACCCTTGTCCAGGCCGGCCGGGCGTTCGCCGCCGCAGACCAGCCGCGCGCCTTCTTCCTGGCCGCGGGCGATGGCCTGCAGCACCTTGTCGTACTGCGCCTTGTTGACCAGCGGGCCGAGCAGCACGCCTTCGCGCAGGCCGTTGCCGATGGTGATCTTCCGCGCCTCTTCGGCCAGGCGCGCCAGCAGCGGTTCGTACAGCGCCCGCTGCACCAGCACGCGGGAGGTGGCCGAGCAGACTTCGCCCTGGTTCCAGAAGATGCCGAAGAGGATCCACTCCACGGCGGCCTCGATGTCGCTGTCGGCGAAGATCACGAAGGGCGACTTGCCGCCCAGCTCCAGGCTGATGTTTTTGATGTCGCGGGCGGCGGCCTGCATGATCCGGCTGCCGGTGGGCACGCTGCCGGTGAAGGCCAGCTTGTCCACGCCCGGGTGCTCGGCCAGCGGCGCGCCGGCGTCGGCGCCCAGGCCGGTCACCACGTTGAGCACGCCCGCCGGCAGGCCGGCTTCATGGGCGATCTGGGCCAGGTGCAGGGCGGTCAGCGGCGTCAATTCCGAGGGCTTGAGCACCATGGCGCAGCCGGCGGCCAGGGCCGGGGCGACCTTCCAGGCGGCCATCAGCATGGGGAAGTTCCAGGGGATGATGGCGCCGGCCACGCCCACCGGCTCCTTGCGCGCCACCGAGCTGAAGCGCTCGTCGGCCAGGGCGATTTCCTGCTCCTGGCCGGCGTCGAGCTTTTCCGCCAGCCCGGCGTAGAAGTCGAAGCAGCCGGCGGTGTCGCCGATGTCCCACAGCGCCTCGGGCAGCGGCTTGCCGTTGTCGCGCACTTCCAGTTCGGCCAGTTCCTGCTGGCGGCCGCGGATGCCTTCGGCGATACGCCGCAGCACGGCGGCGCGCCCGGCCCCGCTCATGCGCGGCCAGGGGCCTTCGTCGAAGGCCCGGCGGGCGGCGCGCACCGCGGCGTCCACGTCCTCGGCGGTGGCGGCGGCCACCCGGGCGAGGAGGGTTTCGTCGCTGGGGTCGAAGGTGTCGAAGCTGCCGCCCTGGGCGGGGGCGAGCCATTGGCCGTCGATGTAGAGCTGCTGGTAGTTCATGCGGTTCCTCCGATGAAGGCGAAGCGGCGAGCGCTGAAGGGGCTGAGGTTCTGGGCCGGGCGGCGGCCGGCGGCGAGGTCGGCGACCAGGCGGCCGGTGGTGGCGCCCAGGGTGAGGCCGAGCTGGCCGTGGCCGAAGGCCATGAGTACGTTGCCCAGGCGCGGCGAGCGGTCGATCACCGGCTTGGTGTCGGGTAGGAAGGGGCGGTAGCCGACGCCGAACTCGACCTTGGCGGTGTCGAGCTGCGGCAGCACGCGGCGGGCCTTTTCCAGGATGATCTCGGCGCGCCGGAAGTTGGGTTCGGCGTTGGGGCCGGCGAACTCGATGGTGCCGCCGATCTGCAGGCCGCGGGTCATGGGGGCGAAGCAGAAGCCGCCGTCGGCGTAGATCACCGAATGGCGGATTTCCACGCCCGGGGTGGGTAGCACCGCCTGGTAGCCGGCGATGCCGGCCAGCGGGATGCTCACCCCGAGCTGCTCGAAGAACTGCCGCGAGCCGGTGCCGGCGGCCACCACCACCAGTTGGGCGGGGTAGCGGCTGCCGTCGGCCAGGGTGACGCCGGCGGCGCGCTCGGCGCTTTCGTCGATGTGCTTCACCCGCTCGCGCACGCGGATGCCGCCCTGGGCGACGAAGCTTGCGGTCAGCGCGGCGATGAAGCCTTCGGTGTCGTTCACCGCGCGCCAGTCGGGGAACAGCAGGCCGTGCTGGAACTTGCCGGCCAGGGCCGGTTCGAGGTCGCCGATGGCGGCGCCGTCGAGTTCCTCGGACTGGAAGCCCAGCGACTTGCGCAGCTCCAGGTGCGGGCGCTCGTGGACCAGGGCGGCGGGCGAGTCGAACACCTCGATGATCGGCCGCTGGCCGAGCAGGCTCTTGTCCACGCAGGCGTCGAGCAGCGGCGCGTAGTCCTCGTAGACGTGGTGGGTGAGGCGCGCCATGTCGCGGGCGATCTCGGCGATCTTCGAATGCCGCGCGCAGGCGACGAAGCGCAGGAACCACGGCAGGATGCCCGGCAGCGCGCTGGGGCGCAGGGCCAGCGGGCCCCGCTGGTCGAGCAGCCAGCCGGGCACCTTCATCAGGATGCCCGGCTTGGACAGCGGGATGACCTCGCTCACCGCCATCTGCCCGCAGCTCCATTTCGCCGTGCTGTCGCCCGGCGCGGCCGGGTCCACCAGGGTCACGCGGTAGCCTTCGCGCTGCAGGTACAGGGCGCAGCAGACACCGACGATGCCGCCACCGACGACGATGGCGTTTTGCGAAGCGGCTTGCGGATCGTTCATTTCAGGGTCCCTTCCGGGCTGCGGTGGTCGGTGAAGTCTTCCAGGCTGAAACCCTGCCAGTAGGGCTGGGCCCTGTCGACGTAATGTTCGGCGCGGCCGGTGATGCAGGCCCGGCCCTCGATGCTCGGGCGCACCGCCGGCGTGCCGTCGACCAGGGCCAGGACTTCCTCGACGCGGCCGTCGAAGCGGCTGCCGATCAGGCTTTCATGGCGGAACACGGCGTCGCGCGCCAGCAGGCCGCGGGCATGGCGCTGGGCCACCCGGGCCGAGGTGCCGGTGCCGCAGGGCGAGCGGTCGATCAGGCTGTCGCCGGCAATCACTACGCTGCGCCCATCGGCGTCGGCTGCCAAGGGGCGGCCGGCCCACATGCAGTGCTTCACGCCGCGGATGCTGGCGTCCTCGGGGTGCGCCACGGCGAACTCGCGGTTCACCAGCGCCTGCACTTCGCGCCCCCAGGCCAGCAATTGCTGCGGGGTGAAGTGCTCGCAGCCGGGGTAGTTCGGCTGCGGCTCGATGATCGGGTAGAAGTTGCCGCCGTAGGCGATGTCCAGGCGCAGCTCGCCGAGGGCCGGCAGCCGGATGCTCAGGTCGCGGTGCAGGAGGAAGCTCGGCACGTTGGTGAAGCGCACGCCGCCGACCTTGCCGTCCTGCATGCGGTATTGCGCGCTGACGCGCCCGGCGGGGACGTCGACGATCACCGTGCCCGGCGTCTTCGGCCGGACCAGGCCGGCTTCAAGGGCGAAGGTGATCGAGCCGAGGGTGGCGTGGCCGCACATGGGCAGGCAGCCGGAGGTCTCGATGAACAGCAGCGCGAGGTCGGCGTCCTCGCTCACGGGCGGGTAGAGCAGGGTGCCCGACATGTGCGCGTGGCCGCGCGGTTCGAGCATCAGCGCCCGGCGGATCCAGTCGTGCTCGGCCAGGAAGTGCTGGCGCCTTTCGCTCATGCTGGCGCCGTGCAGCTCGGGGGCGCCGTCGATGACCATGCGCACGGGCATGCCTTCGGTATGGCCTTCGATGCAGGTGAAACTCTGTCGGCTCATGGGGTGCGTCCTCCAGGGGACGCCGCTGCCGGGGTGGGCAGCGGCGTCCATGCGCTCAGCGCTGGGAAGCCTCGAATACCTTGCGGAATTCGGCCTTTTCTTCGTCGGTCAGCGGCAGCAGCGGGGCGCGCGCGTTGCCGGCGCTGAAGCCGGCCAGCTCGCAGCCGTACTTCACCTTCTGCACGAACTTGCCGCTTTCCAGGCTGGCCATCACCGGGAACAGGCTGCGCATCACGTCCTGGGCGCCGGCCAGGTCGCCGGAGGCGAACTTGCGGTAGAAGTCGGTCACCTGGTCGGGGAAGCAGTTGGCCGGGCCGCAGATCCAGCTGCTGGCGCCCCAGAGGAAGAAGTCCAGGGCCTGGTCGTCGGAGCCGCAGGACAGCTGCACCTTGTCCTTGTAGGTGGTGCCGATCTCGATGGCGCGCAGCAGGTTGCCGCTGCTTTCCTTGATGGCGATGACCCGCGGGTGCTCGGCCAGCGCCTGGACCACGCCCATGCCGACCTCGACGTTGGTGCGCACCGGGTAGTTGTAGAGCACCAGGTTGATTTCCGGGAAGGTCTCCAGGATGGTCCGGTAGTGCGCCAGCAGTTCTTCCTGGGACGGCAGCGCGTAGTAGGGCGGGGCGATCAGCAGGTTGGTGTAGCCGGCTTCCACGGTCTGCTTGACCTGCTCCAGCACCTCGCGGGTGCAGGAGCCGTTGGCGCCGGCGATCAGGGTGCCGCGCTCGCCGACCACTTCCTTGACCGTGGCCAGGACCTGGCGGCGCTCCTCGTTGGTGAGCGCGTAGTACTCGCCGGTCGAGCCCAGCGGGACGAAGCCGCTGACACCGGCCTTGAGCTGGTATTCGAGGATCGAGGCCAGGGTGTCGTGGTCGACCGCGCCGGACTTGTCGAAGGGCGTGACGAGGGCGGGCAGGATGCCAGTGAGTTGCATGGTGGATCTCCGCATCGGTGGTGGGGGGTTAGTAGGCGTAGCGCCTGAGCATCCGGGCTTCGATCACGCCGACCAGGCGGGTCAGCGGGAAAGCCACGAGGAAGTAGATGACCGCGACGGCGGAGAGGAACTCGACCGGCCGCGCGGTGCTGTTGGAGATGTTCTGGCCGACGAACATCAGGTCGGCGACGCCGACGGAGGAGATCAGCGCGCTCTCCTTGAACAGGCTGACGACGTTCGACAGCAGCGGCGGCACCGCGCGCAGCAGCGCCTGCGGGAACACCACGTAGAGCACCTTCACCCGCGGCGTCAGGCCCAGAGCGGTGCAGGCGTCGTGCTGCTCGCCGGCGATGGACTTGAGCGCGCCGCGGAAGGTCTCGCTGGTGATGGCCGCCATGTACAGCGTCAGCGAGATCACCACCGAGACGTAGGGCGGGATGTCCAGGCCGAACACCACCGGGAAGCAGAAGAACACCCAGAACAGCTGGATCAGCAGCGGCGTGCCGCGGAAGAACTCGACGAACAGCGTCACCGGCAGCTTCAGCAGGCGGCTGCGCACGTTGCGCAGCAGTGCCAGGACGAAGCCGGCCAGGCTGCCGATGAGGGCGCAGCCGAGGGTGAAGGCGAGGGTCAGGGCCAGGCCCTTGAGCAGCACCTGCCAGTAGGAGAAGACGACGGAAAAATCGAGGCTCATGGCGGTTTCCTCAGCGCTGCGTCGCCAGGTCCTGGCGCCGCTCCAGGTACTGCACCAGCTGGCCGATGGGCAGCGACAGGGCGAAGTAGACGAGGGCGATCAGGGTGTAGGTTTCCAGGGGGCGGTAGGCCTCGGTGGCCAGGCTCTTGCCGACGTACATCAGGTCGGACACCGCGACTATCGCCACCAGGGCGCTCTGCTGCAGGCTGCCGATGCCGTTGGTCATCAGCACCGGCACCGCGCTGCGCAGGGCCTGTGGCAGCACAACGTAGAGCGTGCGCTGCCAGGGCTTCAGGCCCAGGGCGACGCAGGCGTCCAGGTGCTCGCGCGGCACCGCCTGCACGCCGGCGCGGTAGGCCTCGGCGTTGAACGCGGTGAGGTTCAGGCCCAGGGCCAGGAAGCCCATGGCGATGGGGTCGATGAACACGTTGAAGAGCATCGGCACGCAGTAGAAGAACCAGACGATCTGCAGCAGCGCCGGGGTGCAGCGGAAGAACTCGATGAACAGCTGCGCCGGCCAGCGGACGAAGAACCAGCGGCTGAGGGTCATCAGGCATAGGCCGAAGCCGCAGACCAGGCCGATCAGGTTCGACACCAGGGCCAGCTCCAGGGTGACCTTCAGGCCGCCGAGCAGCGCCGGCAGGCTGCCGCTCAAGAAATGGAAGTCGAATTGGTAATTCATGGCGCCGCCCTCAATCCAGGTGCACGACCTTTTCCAGGAACTCGCGGGTGCGGGCTTCCCTGGGTTGGCTGAAGATCTGCTCGGGCGGGCCCTGCTCGACCACCTTGCCGTTGGCGCAGAACACCACGCGGGTGGCGATGTGGCGGGCGAAGTGCATGTCGTGGGTGACGATGATCATCGCCATCTTCTGCTCGGCCAGTTGCAGCATCACGTTCTGCACCTCGATGACCATCTCCGGGTCCAGCGCCGAGGTGACTTCGTCGAACAGCATCAGCTTGGGTTCGAGCATCAGCGCGCGGGCGATGGCCACGCGCTGCTTCTGGCCGCCGGAGAGCTGGCTGGGGTAGGCGTGCAGCTTGCTCTCCAGGCCCAGGCGGGCGAGGTAGGCGCGGGCCTTCTCCGTGGCCGCGGCCCGGGACAGGCCATGGACCTTGCACGGGGCGAGAATCAGGTTGCCCAGCACCGACAGGTGCGGGAACAGCGTGTAGTGCTGGAAGACCATGCCGATCTGCGTGCGCAGCGCCTCGTTCAGCGGCTTGCCGCGGCGCTGGCCGCCGCTGATGTAGGGCTGGCCCTGGAAGGCGATGCTGCCGCCCTGGATGCCCTCCAGGCCCATCAGCACCCGCAGCAGCGAGCTCTTGCCGCTGCCGGACGGGCCGATGATGACCAGGCGGTCGTCGGCGCGCATGTCCAGGTCCATGTTGTCCATCACCACCAGCTGTTCGCCGTAGGCCTTGCACACGCCTCGGAGCTGGATGAAGTCGCCGCCGGCGGTGGAATCCGGGGCGAACGGAGCCTGTGGCTGGGCAGCCACCAAACGCGGGGTATTCATGAGCGGTGTTCTCCGCGGGGGCCGCCGTTGCGCGGCCCCCGGTGTCGGCAGGAGTTACTTGGCGGCGGTCTTGGCGTTGACTTCGGCGGAGGCCTTGTCGACCAGGCGGTCGATCTCGCCGGTCTCGCGGCGCTGGGTCACGTAGATGTTCAGCACCTGCAGGTCCGCCGCGGAGATGTCGCGGCGCATGCCGAAGGCCACGCCCTGCTTGGCCAGGGCCGGCTTGGGCAGGACTTCCCTGGCCCAGTCGTTGGCCATGGCGAACAGGTGGTTGGTGTCGCTGGCGTCGACCAGCACGTCGGCGCGCCGCGACATCAGCGCCAGGCGCGTTTCGTCCATGCCCGGCAGGCGCATGACGGTACCCTGCCTGAGCACAGAGGAAATCGCCTTGTCCTGGGCGGTGCCGGACATCACCGCGAAGGTCACGCCGGGCTTGTCGTAGTCGGCGATGGCGTTGCCGGCGCCGCTGAACTTGGGGTTCTCCTTGTTCACCACCAGCGACACCTGGTAGTCGGTGGCCGGCGCCGAGAAGGCCACCGCCAGGGCGCGCTCGGGCGTCTGGTTGAGGGCCATGGCCAGGTCCCACTTGCCGCTCTGCAGGCCGGCGACGAGGTTGTCCCAGTTGGTGTCGACGAACTCCACCTTGACCTTCAGCACCTTCTCGCCGAAGTCGCGGCACAGGTCGACGAAGTAGCCGCTGTACTGGCCGCTGCTGGCGTCACGCATCACATAGGGCGCGGCGACCGCCGCGCCGCAGCGCAATACGCCGGCCTTCTGCACGCCCTGCCACATGGACGTATCGGCGGCCTGGGACGGGGTCTGGGTGAGCAGCGCGCCGACGGCGGCCGCGCAGGCGAGGGCCTTGCGGATGGAGCGGGGGAACATACGAGCCATTTTGACCTCTCCGTAAATTTGTTTTTGTAGGCAGAAGGCAAACAACTTTCATCGCTGTGTGGTGTGTTGTGCGCTTTGATGTGTGCAGCGATGTATTCAGCGTATGGGCGATGGGCAAAACCTGTCAACAGAGGTCGCGGGCTTTTTCTTCAGCGAATGACTGGGCGGTCGGCTGCGTCGGCCGGGCACAGGGCGCAATAGTCGGTCGCGTCAGGCCGCCAAGCGGCCGCCGACGCGCGCCGGAGGCGGGCTGGGGCGCTGGGGAAAGGGATTGAAGGGGGAGGGCTTGCGTGAGGTTTTTGAAACCTGAAGGTGAGAAAAAGCGTACTCAACCAATCTATCGGGGCGAGGTGAGCGGCACGGGGCGGCTGGGCCGCCGCCCCGGCTGGCCTAGAGCACCAGCTCGGCGGAAATGGCCGCCGCGGTCTCCCGCAACAGGCCCAGGTAGCGGCCTTCCGCGCTGGGCGTGGCCAGCACCGCCTCCGGGCCGGACAGGTTGATGGCGGCCACCACCTGGCCGCTGCGGTCGCGGATGGCGGTGGCGATGGCGGTGGAGTAGTCCGAGCGGTGCAGCACCCAGCCGCGTTCGCGGTCCTCGGCGATGGTGTGCTGCAGTTCCAGCAGGGTGCGCGGCGCCGGCGGCGGGTAGTCGTCCAGGCGCACCTGCTGGTAGAGCTGGGCCAGGCCGTCCTCGTCCAGGGCGGTGAGCAGCACCCGGCCCAGGGCGGTGACGTGGCAGGGCAGGCGGGTGCCCACCGGGATGTTCACCGTCAGCCGCTGCGGGGCGAAGGCGCGGTAGATGTACAGGCTGTCGGTCTGCTCGCGGATGCTCAGGTGGCACGACAGCGAGGTGCTGTCGCGCAGGGCGTTGAGGTGCGGCAGGGCGATTTCCACGATGTCGCGGCTGCACAGGTAGGCGAAGCCGTCGGAGATCACCCGCGCGCCCAGTTCGTACTGGTTGCGCTCCAGGCGGTTCAGGTAGCCCATGTCCTGCAGCGTCTGGACGATGCGGTAGAGCGCCGAGGGGCTCACCCCCAGGCGCTCGGCCATCTCGTTCATGCCCAGGCTGCGTTGGCGGGCGTTGAACAGCCCGAGCAGGTTCAGGCCGCGTTCCAGGGCCGGCACGCGGTAGTCGCTTTCACTCATGGGGCCTCCACGGCGGCGCCCGTCGCGGGGCGCCGCCGGCCGGTCAGTCGAGCAGGGCGTCGATGCCCACCGGGCGGCCGTCGAACTCGGCCATGGCGTCGAGCAGCGCTTCCCAGAAGTACTGCACCGAGGCGCGGTCGCAGAGGATCTGCAGGTTGGGCAGGTCGTTGTCGCTGGCGTTGATGACGATGACGTTGAGCCGCGCCGCCGAGGTCTGCGCCACCGCGCCGGGGCCGAAGGCCGCCGGGCGCAGGTCGACGCCGCAGAGCTTGGCCATCACCTGCGCGTAGTGCTCGCCGCTCAGTTGCAGCCAGGCGTGGCTGTCCTGGCGCGGCAGCAGGTAGTTGGCGCTGTCGTCCAGCTGCCAGGCGGCCTCTTCGGCGGCGACGCGCGCGCCGCCGTCGTGGAGGCTGCCCAGCAGCAGGTATTCGGTCTGCGACAGGCGCGCCACCAGGCCGCCGTCGGCCTGGCGCAGGGCGCGGTTGGGCGCCTCGGGCAGGGCGTAGCCGCGGGCTTGCAGGTAGGCGGCGGCGTCGGCCCCGCGCAAACCTGCGCGGGGTAGGTTGCTCAGGTCGATCAGCGCGCAGCTGCGCAGCTGCGCGTGCTCTTCCTGCTCGCCGTAGCGCGCGACTATGGCGGCGCGGCCCAGGGCGGCCAGGCGCGCGCCGCGGTGCAGCGGGTACAGCGGGCTGCGTTCGATGAAGTCTTCGGCTTTCAGGCTGGACATGGCTCAGAGCTCCTGGCGCAGGTTCTGCGGGTCGTAGAAGGGCAGCTGGACGACGGTGGCGCGCACCATCGCGCCGCCCTCCACGCGGATCGGGATCTGCATCCCCGGGGTGGCCTGGTGGGCGCCGGCGTAGGCCAGGCCGACGATCTGGCCGAGGCTCTGCGAGTACTCGCAGGAGGTGACGTTGCCGCTGATGTCGGCGTCGTCGAGCACCAGGTGGCCCTCCAGCGGCTGGGCGCTGCCCTGGGGCAGGACGAAGCCCACCAGCTTGCGCTTGAGCGGCTGCGCCTCGAGGATTTCGATGGAGCGCTTGCCGACGAAGAACGGCTTCTTGCGGCCGATCGCCCACTGCATGTCGATCTCCGCCGGGTGGGTCATGCCGTCGGTGTCCTGGCCGATGATCACGTGGCCCTTCTCCAGGCGCAGCAGGCGCTGGGTCTCCACGCCGAAGGGGCGGATGCCGTGCTCGGCGCCGGCTTCCATCAGCGCGTCCCACAGGCGCTCGGCGAAGCGCGCCGGCACGTGGACCTCGTAGCCCAGCTCGCCGACGAAGCCCACCCGCAGGATGCGCGCCGGGATGCCGGCGACCTTGCCGCTGCGCACGCCCAGGTAGGGGAAGGCCGCGGCGGACAGGTCGACGTCGTCGCAGAGCTTGGCCAGCACCTGGCGCGACAGCGGCCCGGCCAGGTTCACCGCGGCCAGCGCGGCGGTGACGTTGGCGATGTCCACGTTGAGGCGCCACTGCGCGTTCCACTTGAGCATCTGCTGGTAGATGCGGTCGACGCCGCTGGTGGTGGCGGTGACGTAGAAGTGCCGCTCGCCCAGGCGCGCGCACACGCCGTCGTCGATCACCACGCCGTGCTCGTTGGTCATCAGCGCGTAGCGGGTGCGGCCGACCGCCAGCCTGGCGAAGCCGAAGGTGTACAGGCGCTCCAGCAGCTCGGCGGCGTCGGGGCCGCGCACGTCGAGGCCGCCGAGGGTGGAGACGTCGATCAGGCCGACCTTCTCGCGCACGTGGCGGGCTTCTTCCTGCATGCAGCGTTCGCGGTCCTCGGCCTTGCCGTAGAACGCCGGGCGCTGCCAGATGCCGGCGGGCATCATCTTCGCCCCGGCCTCGACATGGCGGCGGTGCATGGGCGTCTGCCGGTAGGGGTCGAAGGCGCGGCCGGCGACGTGAGCGAGTTTCTCCGCCTCGAACGGCGGGCGCGCGGTGGTCACCCCGGTTTCGCCGATGCCGCGGCCGGTGGCCCGGGCCACCAGGCGCGCGGTGGGCAGCGCCGAATGGCGGCCCTGGGACGGGCCCATGCCGACCGTGGAGAAGCGCTTGACCAGCTGCACGTCGCGGTAGCCGCTGCGGGTGGCGTTGACGATGTCGCGCACCTGCAGGTCCTCGTCGAAGTCGACGAAGTCCTTGCCCTTGGGGTGGGGGAAGATCGGCCAGGGGAAGTTGACCTGCGCCTCGCCGGCGAAGGCGGCCGGCGCCGGCGCCTGCAGGCCCAGCGCGGCGAGGGCCGCGGCGGCGCCACGGGCACCGTCGGCGAGCACGTTGCCCAGGGCGTGGCGGCCGTTCACCGAGCCGGCGATGTCCAGCCCGGCGGGCAGGCCGCTGATGGCGAACTCGGCGCGCTCCTCCTCGTAGGCCAGTTTGCCGCCGGCCTGGCACAGTAGCTGGTAGACCGGCATGTAGCCAGCGGACATGCACAGCAGGTCGCAGGCCAGTTGCGTGCCTTGCGCGGCGACCTCGCCCTGGCCGGCGATGCGGCGGATGTCGACGCCGCTGACGTGGCGCATGCCGGCCTCGTGCAGGGCTTCGTAGACGGTGCTGCCGGCGTGCAGCGGGATGTGCCGGCGCTGCAGTTCGGCGGCCAGCTCGGCGTCGGCCGGGGCGGCGCGCATGTCCACCACCGCGGCCACCTCCACGCCCTGTTCCTGCAGGTCGAGGGCGGCCAGGTAGCCGTCGTCGTTGCCGGTCAGGACCACGGCGCGCTTGCCCGGCTTCACCGCGTAGAGCTTCATCAGCCGCTGCGCGGCGCTGGTCAGCAGCACGCCGGGCAGGTCGTTGTTGCGGAACACCACCGGCTGGTCGAAGGAGCCGGCGGCCACCAGGCAGCGGGTGGCGCGCACCTTGTACATGCGTTTGTGCTGGATGACCGGCAGGTAGTTGTCGGTGAACCAGGCGTTGCAGGTGGCCTGGGTCAGCACCTGGATGTTCGGGTGGCCCTCGACGGCGCCCACCAGCTCGGCGCGCAGCGCGGCGGCGCGGCGGCCGGCGATGTCGAAGCGGGCGTAGTTCAGCGAGCCGCCGAGCACCGGCTGCTGCTCCACCAGCAGCACCCTGGCCCCGGCGTTGGCGGCGTCCAGTGCGGCGCGCAGGCCGGCGGGGCCGGCGCCGATCACCGCCAGGTCGACGAACAGGTAGGCCTTGTCGTAGTACTGCGGCTTGAAGCCAAGGTCGAGCACGCCGAGGCCGGCTTTCTTGCGGATCAGCGGCTCCCAGACCTTCCACATGCCCTTGGGCTTGTAGAACGAGCGGTAGTAGAAGCCCACCGGCATGAAGCGCGAGAACTTGCCCAGGTAGGCGTCGCGGTCGTTGTCGAGGCTGCCGGAGAAGTTCTGGCCTTCCACCGCCAGGCCTTCGCGGGCGGGGTGCATGTCGGCCAGCACGTTGGGCTCGTCGGGCAACTGCACCAGGGCGTTGGCGTCCTGCCCGGCGAGGGTCAGCGGGCCGCGCGGGCGGTGGTACTTGAACGAGCGCGAGAGCAGCCAGCGGCCGTTGCCGAGCAGGGCGCTGGCGATGCTGTCGCCCTCGTAGCCCTGGTAGTCGCAGCCGTCGAAGGAGAAGCGCAGCGGCCGCGTGCGGTCGATCAGCAGGCCCATGGGGGCGGGCAGGCGGGTGAGGGCGCTCATTGGGCGGTCTCCTGCGGGGCGAAGTCGATGCGGCGGTCGAAGATTTCCTTCGGGTCGAAGGTGCGGATCACCTGGTCGGTGACGGTGTGGCGCTCGGCCAGGAACCAGTAGCTGGAGGCGTTGTGCAGCCACCACTCGAGCACCACGCCGGCGGCGTTGTCGCTGTTGAACACGTAGTCGGCCCACTCGGTGTCGGAGCAGCTGGCCGGGTCGGGCATGCGCTTGAATTCGCCGCCGTAGGTGAACTCGCTGATGTTGCGGGGCCCGTTGAGCGGGCAGGTCATGATCTTCATCTGCGCATCCTCAGTGGCTGGCCGCGGTGGCGCCCATTTCGTTGACCTGCTGGAAGCGGCTGAAGCGCTCCAGGGCGAAGGGCGCGATCAGCTCCGGCACCTTGCCGCCGCTGGCCACAAGCTCGGCCATGGTCTTGCCGCAGATGGGCGTGGCCTTGAAGCCCCAGGTGCCCCAGCCGGCGTCGAGGTAGTAGTTCTCGACCGGCGACAGGCCCATGATCGGGCTGTAGTCGGGGGTCATGTCGGTGATCCCGGCCCACTGGCGCATCAGCTTGGCGTTGGCCATGAAGGGGAACATCTCGATGGCGTGGGCCAGCAGGCTTTCCTTCAGGTCCAGGGTCGAGCGGGTGTTGTACAGCGGGTAGGGGTCGGAGCCGCCGCCGAAGACGATCTCGCCGCGGCTGGTCTGCTGCACGTAGCAGTGCAGCGCCGAGGAGCTCACCAGCGGGTCGAGGAACGGCTTGAACGGCTGGGTGACCATGGCCTGCAGCGGGTAGGTGTGGATGGGCGCGCGGATGCCGGCCTTGGCCATCAGCAGCGAGCTGGCCCCGGCGATGGCCTGGACCACGCAGCCGCACTGCACGGTGCCGCGGTTGGTCTTCACGGCCTCGATGCGGCCGTTGCGCAGCACCAGGTCCTGCACTTCGGTGAGCTGGTGGATTTCCACGCCGCGCTTGGCCGCCTGCTTGGCGTAGCCCCAGGCCACGGCGTCGTGGCGCGCGGTGGCGCCGTCGATGTGCCACAGCCCGGCGATCACCGGCAGGTGCCCGGGGTCGAGGTTGAGGGTGGGCACCAGCTCGCGGATCTGCTGGCGGTCGAGCATCTCGGTGCGCCCGCCGAAGTGCTTGTTCACCTCGGCGCGCTGGCGGAAGGCGCGCACCGTGGCGTCGGTGTGGGCCAGGGTCAGCTGGCCGCGCTCGGAGTACATGATGTTGAAGTCGAACTCGTTGGACAGGCCCTGGAACATCCGCACCGATTCGGCGTAGAACTTCACGCCCTCGCTGGTGAGGTAGTTGGAGCGGATCACCGCGGTGTTGCGCGCGGTGTTGCCGCCGCCCAGGTAGGCCTTCTCCAGCACCGCGACGTTGGTCACGCCGTGGTACTTGGCCAGGTAGTAGGCGGTAGCCAGGCCGTGGCCGCCGCCGCCGATGATCACCACGTCGTAGCGCGGCTTCAGCTCGCAGGGCGGCGGCAGGTCGACTTCCACCGGGTAGTCGGCGCTCAGGCCGTATTTCAGGAGGGCGAAAGGCATGCTGCTTACTCCGCGGTGGCGCCGGCGCGTTGCAGGCGCGCGGCGGCCAGGGTGTTCTTCATCAGGTAGGCGATGGTCATCGGCCCGACGCCGCCGGGCACCGGGGTGATGGCCGCGGCCTGGGACAGGGCGCTGGCGAAGTCGACGTCGCCGACCAGCTTGCTGCGGCCGTCCTCGTCGATGCGGTTGATGCCCACGTCTATCACCACCGCGCCGGGCTTCAGCCAGCTGGCGTCGACCAGGCGCGGCTTGCCGACGGCGGCGACCACGATGTCGGCCTGACGGCACAGCTCGCGCAGGTTGGCGCTGCGCGAGTGCACCACGGTCACCGTGCAGTGGGCCTTGAGCAGTAGCGCGGCCATCGGCTTGCCGACGATGTTGGAGCGGCCGATGACCACCGCGTGCTTGCCGGCGAGGTCGCCGCAGGTGTCGTGCAGCAGGCGCATGCAGCCGGCCGGGGTGCAGGGCGTGAGCACGTCGCGGCCCTGGCTGAGGCCGCCGACGTTCTCGCTGTGGAAGCCGTCGACGTCCTTCAGCGGGTCGATGGCCTGGAGCACGCGGTTCTCGTCGATGTGCTTGGGCAGCGGCAACTGTACGAGGATGCCGTTCACCGCCGGGTCTTCGTTCAATTCGGCGATCAGCTGGAGCAGGGCGGCCTCGCCGGTGTCCGCCGGCAGCTTGTGCTCCAGCGAGCGGATGCCGACTTCCTCGGCGCGCAGCACCTTGTTGCGCACGTAGACCTGGCTGGCCGGGTCGCTGCCCACCAGCACCACGGCGAGGCCCGGCTGGATGCCGTGCTCGCGCAGGGCCAGGACTTCCTCGCGGACCTCGGCGAGCACCCGCGCCGAGGTGGCCTTGCCGTCGATGAGCTTGACGCTGGGAATGGCATTCATTTGAAGATCACCGTGCGGTCGTGGTTGAGGAAGACGCGATGTTCCAGGTGGTACTTCACCGCGCGGGACAGCGCGATGGTCTCGGTGTCGCGGCCGATGGCCACCAGGTCGTCGGGGGCGTAGGCGTGGTCCACGCGCTGTACTTCCTGCTCGATGATCGGGCCCTCGTCGAGGTCGCTGGTGACGTAGTGCGCGGTGGCGCCGATCAGCTTCACGCCGCGCTCGTAGGCCTGGTGGTAGGGCTTGGCGCCCTTGAATCCGGGGAGGAAGGAGTGGTGGATGTTGATGGCCTTGCCGGAGAGCTGTTTGCACAGGTCGTCGGAGAGGATCTGCATGTAGCGGGCGAGGACCACCAGTTCGGTGCCGGTCTCGGCGACTATCTTCAGCAGCTCGGCTTCCTGCTGGGCCTTGGTGTCTTTCGTGACCGGCAGGTAGATGAAGCGGATGCCCTCGCGCTCGGCCATGGGGCGCAGGTCGAGGTGGTTGGAGACGATGGCGGTGATGGTCATCTCCAGCTCGCCCTTGGCGTGGCGGTACAGCAGGTCGGCCAGGCAATGGTCGAACTTGCTGACCATCAGCAGCACGCGCATCGGCTTGGCGCTGCTGTGCAGGCTCCAGTCCATGTCGAAGCGGCTGGCCACGTCGGCGAAACCGGACTCGATGTTGCCGATGTCGCCCTCCAGGCCCTCGTTAAAGCGGAACACGGCGCGCATGAAGAAGCGGCCGCTGCCTTCGTCGTCGAACTGCGCCATCTCGCTGATGTAGCAACCCTGCTCGGCCAGGTAGGTGGTCACCGCCGCGACTATCCCGGACACCGCCGGGCAACTGATGCGGATGATGAAGTGGCTGGGGGCGTGGTGCATGTCGGGTCCTCGTGATGTGTGGAGGCAGCTCGGCGCGCAAGGGCGGAAGTTTCACCGGCGGGGACGGCTTTTGCCGGTGAAGGAATTTTTACTGTTGGGAATATAAATTTCCTTTCGCGCTTTTATAGGCGAAGCGAATCCGTGGGTCCATACCCTGGGGAAAATTTTTATCCTGACAGGAAAGTTTTCGGCCGGACGGTCGGGAAGGGCTTTTCGTAGGAGCGAGCTTGCTCGCGAACAAACGCGGTGCCATGCGGTTCGCGAGCAAGCTCGCTCCTACAGGGGACGGTGCAGGCATTGACATCGGCGGATAACCGCGAACGGTTATCCGCCCTACGCGGGAATCACGCCTCACCTTGGACTGTAGGAGCGGGCCCTGCCCGCGATTTCGCGCGCAGGGCGCGCTCCTACATGGGAATGGAGCGGTGGGGCAGCGTAGGAGCGGATCTCATCCGCGAATCGCGCCAGTGGTTCCGGCTATCGCGGACAAGGTCCGCTCCGTTGCAGGTGGGCACGGCTTTTCGTAGGAGCGAGCTTGCTCGCGAACAAACGCGGTGCCATGCGGTTCGCGAGCAAGCTCGCTCCTACAGGAGGGGGACGGTGCAGGCATTGACATCGGCGGATAACCGCGAACGGTTATGCGCCCTACGCGGGAATCACGCCTCACCTCGGACTGTAGGAGCGGGCCCTGCCCGCGATTTCGCGCGCAGGGCGCGCTCCTACATGGGAATGGAGCGGTGGGGCAGCGTAGGAGCGGATCTCATCCGCGAATCGCGCCGGAATCTCCGGCTATCGCGGATAAGCTCGCTCCTACAGGGGAATGGCGTGCTGTGGTCTCCCGGCCGCTCAATCGTTGCCGTAGTTCATGATCGACAACAGCCGGATCGGCACCTGCACCAGCTTCTCCGGGCCGTGGGGCGTTTCGCCGTCGAAGGTCAGGCTGTCGCCGGCCTGCATGGGGTAGAGCTGGTTGCCGTGGCGGTACACCAGCTCGCCCTCCAGCAGGTGGAGGAACTCGGTGCCGGGGTGGGAGAAGGTCGGGAACTCCTCGCTGGCGTCGTCCATGCTGACCATGTAGGCCTCGAAGTTCTTCTTCGGCCCGCGGGTGTGGTTGAGCAACTGGTAGGTGTGACCCTTCTCGGTGCCGCGGCGCACCACTTCCAGGCCGTCGCCGGCCTTCACCAGCAGGGCGTTGCCGTCGGGCTGGTCGTACTGGCTGAAGAGTTTCGACATCGGCATGCCGAGCACGTCGCACAGGCGGCTCAGGGTGTCGAGGCTGGTGGAGACCTGGGCGTTCTCGATCTTGCTCAGCATGCCCTGGCTGATCCCCGCGATGCGCGCCACGTCCGCCAGCTTGAGCTCCTGCGCCTGGCGCTGGCGCTTGATCTGCATGCCCAGGTACTGCTCCAGGCGGAGGCGCGGTTGGGTCTCGGTCGACATTCAGGGTTCCTGCACGGTTTAGGTTCAAGAATAATTATTTCGCACTGAGAAAGTGCGGAGGGGCCGCTGCGGCTTGGCAACTTTCCCACAGTGAAAGCAAGTTTCCCATATATACAGAAGAAAAGCCGCCGTGGCTGCCTCCCATCACGGCGCTCCGGACTTGGCACTGGCATTGCATTCCTAATGGGAAAGTAAGTTTCCTGAGCGGAATTCGAGGGGTGAAAGCCCCGGCGCAAACCGCCCCAGGGCACCGACAACGCCTTGCCCATTCAACCGGAGAGCTCCCCCATGTTGCCAAGCGAAACCCAGCGCACCATCGACCAGCACGGCATCAAGTACGTGCTGGCCCAGTTCGTCGACATCCACGGCGCGGCGAAGACCAAGTCGGTGCCGGTGTCCGGCCTCAAGGCGGTGGCCGAGGAGGGCGCCGGGTTCGCCGGGTTCGCCATCTGCGGCATGGGCATGGAGCCCCACGGCCCGGACTTCATGGCCCGCGGCGACCTCTCCACGCTGATCCCGGTGCCCTGGCAGCCGGGCTACGGCCGCGTCGTGTGCATCGGCCACGTCGACGGCAAGCCGCACCCCTACGACAGCCGCTTCGTGCTGCAGCAGCAGGTGCAGCGCCTGGCCGACAAGGGCTGGGTGCTGAACACCGGGCTGGAGCCGGAATTCAGCCTGTTCCGCCGCGACGCCCAGGGCAAGCTGCAACTGGTGGACGCCTCGGACAACCTCGACAAGCCCTGCTACGACTACAAGGGCCTGTCGCGCTCCCGCGAGTTCCTCGAACGCCTGACCGAGGCCCTGCAGCCGGTGGGCTTCGACATCTACCAGATCGACCACGAGGACGCCAACGGCCAGTTCGAGATCAACTACACCTACAGCGACGCCATGGAATCGGCCGACCGCTTCACCTTCTTCCGCATGGCCGCCGGCGAGATCGCCAACGACCTGGGCATGATCTGCTCGTTCATGCCCAAGCCCGATCCCAAGCGCGCCGGCAACGGCATGCACTTCCACCTGTCGATCGCCAGCGCCAGCAACAAGAACCTCTTCCACGACCCGTCCGACCCCAGCGGCGTGGGCCTGTCCAGGCTGGCCTACCACTTCGCCGCCGGCCTGCTGGCCCATGGACCTGCGCTGTGCGCCTTCGCCGCGCCCACGGTCAACTCCTACAAGCGCCTGGTGGTGGGCCGCTCGCTGTCCGGCGCCACCTGGGCCCCGGCGTTCATCGCCTACGGCGCCAACAACCGCTCGGCGATGGTGCGCATCCCCTACGGGCGCCTGGAGTTCCGCCTGCCCGACGCCGGCTGCAACCCCTACCTGGTCACCGCCGCCATCATCGCCGCCGGCCTGGACGGCATCGACCGCCAGCTGGAGCCGGGCGAGATGTGCAACGAGAACCTCTACAACCTCAGCCTGGAGGAGATCGCCGCGCGCGGCATCAAGACCCTGCCGCAGTCGCTGAAGGAAGCCACCGACGCGCTGGAGGCCGACCCGCTGTTCCGCGAGGTGCTCGGCGCCGAGATCGTCGACGAGTTCATCAAGCTCAAGCGCATGGAGTGGGTGGAATACAGCCGCCACGTCTCCGACTGGGAGATCCAGCGCTACACCGAATTCTTCTGACCGCCGCGCCCGCCGGGCGCACCCCATTTACCCCTCTGGGCGACCGTGACGACCAAGCGGCGGTCGCCTGCTGCCTCGAAGGAGACGAACCATGTGCGGAATCGTAGGCCTCTACCTGAAGAAGCCCGAACTGGAGAGCCAGCTCGGCAAGCTCTTCGAACCCATGCTGCAAGCCATGACCGACCGCGGCCCGGACAGCGCCGGCTTCGCCATCTACGGTGACGAAGTGGCCGACGGCTGGGTCAAGCTGACCTTGCAGGCCAGCGATGCCGGCTATCCCTGGGCCGAGCTGATGGGCGCGCTGGAAGCGCGCCTGGGCTGCTCGCTGGACTGGTTCCAGAACGCCAGCGCCGCGGTGCTGAAAATCCACTGCGACGAAGCCGCGGTACGCCAGGCCCTGGCCGAGCTGGCCCCGGCGGTGCGCATCATGAGCGCCGGGCAGAGCATCGAAATCCTCAAGGGCATGGGCCTGCCGCAGGAAATCTCGCAGCGCTTCGGCCTGGCCGGGATGAAGGGCAGCCACATCATCGGCCACACCCGCATGGCCACCGAGAGCGCGGTGACCATGGAGGGCAGCCACCCGTTCTCCACCGGCGCGGACCTGTGCCTGGTGCACAACGGCTCGCTGTCCAACCACTTCCGCCTGCGCCAGGAACTCAAGCGCCAGGGCATCGCCTTCGAGACCGACAACGACAGCGAAGTGGCCGCCGGCTACCTGACCTGGCGCCTGCGCCAGGGCGACAGCCTGGCCCAGGCCCTGGACGGCGCGCTGAACGACCTGGACGGCTTCTTCACCTTCGCCATCGGCACCCGCAACGGCTTCGCCGTGATCCGCGATCCCATCGCCTGCAAGCCGGCGGTGCTGGCCGAGACCGACGACTACGTGGCCATGGCCTCGGAATACCAGGCCCTGGCCAGCCTGCCGGGCATCGACAAGGCGCGCGTCTGGGAACCGGAGCCGGCCACCCTCTACGTCTGGGAGCGCGAAAGCGCCTGACCCGCACCGAGCAGAACATTGGAGACCCTTGCATGAAGACCATCGACCTTTCCAGCGCCTCGGTGCGCGAACTCAACCAGGCCCTGCACGGCGAGGTGCAGGACCGCGAATGGCTGGTGACCCACCCCGACGGCAAGCACAACCTGGCCGTGGGCATCGACCAGGCGGTGTCCGTGGATATCCAGGGCCACGCCGGCTACTACTGCGCGGGCATGAACCAGAAGGCCAGCGTCACCGTGCACGGCAACGTCGGCGTGGGCGTGGCGGAGAACATGATGTCCGGCAGCGTGCGGGTGAAGGGCAGCGCCTCCCAGGCCGCCGGCGCCACCGCCCACGGCGGGCTGCTGGTGATCGAGGGCGACGCCGGGGCGCGCTGCGGCATCTCCATGAAGGGCGTGGACATCGTGGTCGGCGGCAGCATCGGCCACATGAGCTGCTTCATGGGCCAGGCCGGGCGCCTGGTGGTTTGCGGCGACGCCGGCGACGCCCTGGGCGACTCGCTCTACGAGGTGCGCATCTACGTCAAGGGCGAGGTCAAGTCCCTGGGCTCGGACTGCATCGAGAAGGAAATGCGCGCCGAGCACCTGGCGGAGCTGAAGGAGCTGCTCAACCGCGCCGGCTTCGACGAGGACCCGGCCGCCTTCAGGCGCTACGGCTCGGCCCGCCAGCTGTACAACTTCAAAGTCGACAACGCTTCGGCCTACTGATCGCGCCGCGAGGAGACCCCCATGAGTGAGAAACACACCCCGGTGCTGCGCGAGTCCGCCACCTTCGACCGCCTGACCATCCAGGAAATCCAGCGCGCCGCCGAGACCGGCATCTATGACATCCGCGGCGGCGGCACCAAGCGCAAGCTGCCGCACTTCGACGACCTGCTGCTGCTCGGCGCCAGCGTCTCGCGCTACCCGCTGGAAGGCTACCGCGAGAAGTGCGGCACCGACGTGGTGCTGGGCACCCGCTTCGCCAAGAAGCCGATACACCTGAAGATTCCGGTGACCATCGCCGGCATGAGCTTCGGCGCGCTCTCGGCCAACGCCAAGGAAGCCCTGGGCCGCGGCGCCAGCATCGCCGGCACCAGCACCACCACCGGCGACGGCGGCATGACCCCGGAGGAGCGCGGCCAGTCCCGGCACCTGGTGTACCAGTACCTGCCCTCGCGCTACGGCATGAACCCCGACGACCTGCGCAAGGCCGACGCCATCGAGATCGTCCTGGGGCAGGGCGCCAAGCCCGGTGGCGGCGGCATGCTGCTGGGCATGAAGGTCACCGAGCGCGTCGCCGGCATGCGTACCCTGCCGATCGGCGTCGACCAGCGCAGCGCCTGCCGCCACCCGGACTGGACCGGCCCGGACGACCTGGCGATCAAGATCGCCGAGCTGCGCGAGATCACCGACTGGGAGAAACCCATCTACGTGAAGATCGGCGCCAGCCGCCCGTACTACGACGTCAAGCTGGCGGTGAAGGCCGGCGCCGACGTGATCGTCCTCGACGGCATGCAGGGCGGCACCGCGGCCACCCAGGAAGTGTTCATCGAGCACGTCGGCATCCCCATCCTGCCGGCCATTCCCCAGGCGGTGCAGGCGCTGCAGGAAATGGGCATGCACCGCCAGGTGCAGCTGATCGTCTCCGGCGGCATCCGCAACGGCGCCGACGTGGCCAAGGCCATGGCCCTGGGCGCCGACGCGGTGGCCATCGGCACCGCCGCGCTGGTGGCCCTGGGCGACAACCACCCGCGCCTGGACGAGGAACTGAAGAAGATCGGCTCGGCCGCCGGCTACTACGACGACTGGCAGAACGGCCGCGACCCGGCCGGCATCACCACCCAGGACCCGGAGTTGGCCAAGCGCCTGGATCCGGTGGAAGCCGGCCGCCGCCTGGCCAACTACCTGCGGGTGCTGGTGCTGGAAGCGCAGACCATGGCCCGCGCCTGCGGCAAGTCGCACCTGCACAACCTCGACCCGGAAGACCTGGTGGCCCTGACCGTGGAAGCCGCGGCCATGGCCCGCGTGCCCCTGGCGGGCACCAGCTGGGTGCCGGGGCAGGTGCAGTACTGAGTCACGGCGGGTAGTCCCGAAGGCCGGCGAGCGATCGCCGGCCTTTTTGTTTTTCCGGCAGGGCATCGCGGACGGAGTCCGCTCCGGTTACAGGGAAGCACGGGCGTAGGAGCGGACTCCGTCCGCGATTGGATTTACCGGCCATGCCGGACACCCCGGCGGCACGGCTTCTCGTAGGAGCGAGCTTGCTCGCGAACAGACTCCGCAGCGGGGTTCATTCGCGAGCAAGCTCGCTCCTACGAAGAGCCGCGCGGAGGCGCTTTCGTAGGATGGGTTGAGCTTGCGAAACCCATCCTACGAGAAGCTCTTCGCGGGTCTGCCATATTGCTTGGCAGGAAATTCAAATTCGCACCAAGAAAATGCGCAACCCGCCGGCCGCAACCCTGGCCTGCTCACCACCCCTCCGGAACAAAGCCTTTCCATTCAATCACCTAGCAGAAATTACCGGCCTCCGGCGAGCCTTGGCAGGCCAATTGCTATGCCTCTAGGGAAATAAAGTTGCCCTACAGGAAGGCACTGGCTACGGCCCGGCCACCTGCCCAGGGCGCTCGAAACGCCGGCCCGTGCCCCGACCGCGGGCCGGCCCCGTACCCGTCGGTTGGAGGCAACAGGCAATGATCCGGTTTTCACACGTGAGCCGCAGTATGTTGGGCCTTTCCCTGCTGTTCGGCAGCGTCGCCGCCCTGGCGGACGAGGCGCCGCCGGCGATCAACAGCGGCGACACCGCCTTCGTCGCGCTCTGCTCGCTGGTGGTGCTGCTGATGACCCTGCCGGGCCTGGCGCTGTTCTATGGCGGCATGGCGCGGACCAAGAACGTGCTGTCGATCCTCATGCAAGTGTTCTGCACCGCTTCGCTGATGTCGGTGCTGTTCGCCGTGTACGGCTACAGCCTGACCTTCACCGACGGCGGCGCGCTGCAGTCGGTGGTCGGCGGCCTGGACAAGCTGTTCATGGTCGGCATCACCAAGGACTCGGTGGTCGGCACCATCCCCGAGTACCTGTACTTCCTGTTCATGCTGCTGTTCGCCGCCATCACCCCGGCGATCATCGTCGGCGCCTTCGCCGAGCGCATGAAGTTCGCCGCGGTCATGGTGTTCATGGCGGTGTGGCTGACCATCAACTACATCCCCATGGCGCACATGGCCTGGGGCGGCGGCTGGGTGTTCGACCTGGGCGTGCAGGACTTCGCCGGCGGCAACGTGGTGCACCTCAACGTCGGCATCGCCGCGCTGGTGGGCGCCTGGCTGCTGGGCCGGCGCCGCGGCTTCGGCACCGCCACCCTGGCGCCGCACAACATGACCATGACCCTCACCGGCGGCTCGCTGCTGTGGGTGGGCTGGCTGGGCTTCTGCGGCGGCTGCGCGCTGGCCGCCAGCGGCTTCGCCATGCTGGTGATGGTCAACACCATGCTCGCCAGCTGCGCCGGCGCCCTGGCCTGGATGCTCGTCGAATGGCAGCACAAGGGTAGGCCGAGCCTGTTCGGCGCGGTGTCCGGCGCCATCGCCGGGCTGGTGGCGATCACCCCGGCGTGCGGCTACGTCGGCCCCATGGGCGCCATCCTGCTCGGCCTGATCGCAGGCCCGGTGTGCGTCTGGTCGGTGGACAAGCTCAAGCCGATGATCGGCCTGGACGACGCCTTCGACGTGTTCGGCGTGCACGGCGTGGCCGGCATCCTCGGCGGCCTGCTGACCCCGGTGTTCGCCCTCACTGCCATCGGCGGCCAGGGCTTCCCCGAAGGCCGCGGGCTGTTCGACCAGTTGCTGGTCAATGGCGGCGCCATTCTCTTCAGCATCTGCTTCTCCGGCGTCACCAGCCTGGTCGCCTTCAAGGTGGCCGCGGCGCTGTGCGGCGGGCTGCGCGTGGACGAGGAAGCCGAGGTGGACGGGCTGGACCTCTCCGCCCACGGCGAAGTCGGCTACAAGTACTCCAACTGAGGATGGCCGTCATGAAACTCATCACCGCGATCATCAAACCCTTCCGCCTGGACGACGTGCGCCTGGCGCTGACCGAGGCCGGCGTGCACGGCGTGACCGCCACCGAGGTCAAGGGCTACGGCCGGCAGAAGGGCCATTCGGAGGTGTACCGGGGCGCCGAGTACGTCGTGGAACTGCTGCCCAAGGTGAAGCTGGAGGTGGTGGTCGGCGACGCCCTGTGCCAGGCCGCCGTCGACGCCATCCTCAAGGCGGCGCGCACCGGCAAGATCGGCGACGGCAAGGTGTTCGTCCAGGACCTGGAGAGCATCGTGCGCATCCGCACCGGCGAGCTGGGCGAAGACGCCGTCTGAGCCCCTTGCAAGCACCCAGCGCCGACGCTTTTGCGTCGGCGTTGTTTTTGGCAAAGGAGAAACGACCGATGGCCTGGTTGAACGGCTGGGGCTACCTGGTCCTGGCGGGGCTCTGCGAAGTGCTGTACGCCTCGATCATCCCCCGCACCGAGGGCTTCACCCGGCTGGGGCCGAGCCTCTACTGCGGGGTGTTCCTGGCGCTGAGCATCTACCTGCTGAGCCTGGCGGTGCGGGAGCTGCCGCTGGGGTTGGCGTATGCGGTGTGGGTGGGAATTGGCACGTTGGGTACGGTGGCCTATGGCAGCCTGTTTCTCGGGGAGCCGCTGGGGGCGTTGAAGGCGCTGTGCCTGGTGATGATCGTGGGTGGGATCGTCGGGTTGAAGCTGGTGGGGGGAGGGGCGGTGGTGTAGGGGGACATCGTGGGCGTTGTCCCATTCGTGCCATTGCCATGTAGGAGCGCGCCCTGCGCGCGAAATCGCGGGCAGGGCCCGCTCCTACAGGGGGATGGAGGTGCTGGGGTTGAGAGCGCCCTCTCCCTAACCCTCTCCCTGAAGGGAGAGGGGACCGTTCGGAGTGCGTTGGTGCTTCGGCGTTAGCCGGCTAGCACTGAGATTGCCGGTTGAAACCAGGCCTTCTCTCGGCACGGACTAGCCCCCTCTCCCTTCAGGGAGAGGGCTGGGGAGAGGGGGCGGCGTTCATCTCAAGCACAGCTGCTGCCGGCGAGCACCGTTCGCGAGCAAGCTCGCTCCTACGAAAAGATTGCGCCTGCTGGCTCAGTGCTGCTGCAGCATCGCCTGGATCTGCTGCACCGACTCCTGGGTGCGCCTTGCCAGGTTGCGCACCTCGTCGGCGACCACGGCGAAGCCGCGGCCCTGTTCGCCGGCGCGGGCGGCTTCGATGGCGGCGTTCAGGGCCAGCAGGTTGGTCTGCTCGGCTATGCCGCGGATCACCCCGGCCACCTGGGCGATCTGCCCGTAGGTGGTCTGGATGTTCGCCTGCTCGCGCTCGTGCAGGGCGGCGGCGGCTTTTTCGTCGCTGATCTCGCGCACCGCGCCGGTCACGTACAGCAGGCGGCCGCGGTTGTCGCGCAGGCAGCGGCCGCGTTCGCGGAACCAGACTTCGCCGCGGCTCTTGTGGCGCATGCGGTATTCCACCGCGTAGGAGCCGTCGCCGTTGCTGTCGGCCATGGCGGCGTTGAAGGTCTGCATGACCGTCTTCAGGTCGTCCGGGTTGACCACGCCGAAGTAGCTGTCCCAGCCGTCGGGGAATTCCTCGCGCCGGTAGCCGACCAGCTCGCGGAACTGCTCGGACCAGCGGATCAGGTTGTGCGGGTGGTCGGGGTCGCCGTTGACCACGTTCATCGCCCAGCAGCCCTCGGTGAGGGTGCGCTGGGTCAGTTCCCAGACCTGGCGCTCCTCCTGCCATTGCCGGCGTTCGGTCTCCAGCTCGCCGAGCTGGCGCTGCTGTTGTTCCAGCTCGTCGCGCAGTTGCTGGTTCTGCTGCTCGGCCTGGGCCAGGCGCCGTGTCAGTTCGGCGTATTCCCCGGCGCTGCAGGGCGCTGGCGGCTGCCGTTCGGCGTGCTGGCGGAAGCTCAGCAGCTCCTGCCAGCCACGCTGCAGGCGTTCCAGGCTGGCGCGCAGGCGCGGCTCGCAGTGCCGCGGCGGCGCCGTGTCCGGTTCGCTGGAAAGCTGGTCGAGCCACTGGCCGAGCTCCTCGGCCAGGTTGCGGGATGCCTTGCTGAACCACATCGGCCGTTCCTCCTTGGTCTGCGAGCGACGCGTTGCCTACACACTGCAAAAGCCACTCCAGAAAGCGCCTCAGGCGCGCACACGGCTCTTCTGCGGGTCGTAGGCCACGGTGCCGGCGGCCACCTGCGCGCGGATGCGCTTCTGCTGGCCGTCGAGCTTGCCGACCTCCACCGCCGTGCCCGGCTCGCAGTAGCCCACGTCCAGGCGGCACAGGGCGATGTTCCTGCCCAGCAGCGGCGAGCGGGTGGCGCTGGTGACGACGCCGACCTGGGCGCGGCCGACGTGCACGCAGTCGCCGTGCGCGGCCGGCTCGTTGCCTTCCAGTTCCAGCCCCACCAGGCGGCGTTGCGGGTTGGCGCTGCGCCTTAGCAGGGCATCCTTGCCGATGAAGTCGGCCTGCTTGCTCTTCAGCGGCACGCAGAAGCCGATGCCGGCCTCGAAGGGGTCGGTCTGGTCGTCGAACTCGTAGCCGGCGAACACCAGCCCGGCCTCGATGCGCAGCATGTCCAGCGCGTGCAGGCCCAGGGGCACCAGGCCCAGGGGTTCGCCCAGCTGCCACAGGCGCTGCCACACGGCCATGGCGTCGCTCGGGTGGCACCACAGCTCGTAGCCCAGCTCGCCGGTGTAGCCGGTGCGCGAGACCATCAGCGGCGCGCCGTTGTAGTCGTCGAGGCGGCCAGTGAGGAAGCGGAACCAGCCCAGGTCCTCCAGCTGCGGCTGGGTGCCCGGCGTCCAGACCATGCCCTTGAGCAGTTCGCGGGCCAGCGGGCCCTGCACGGCGATGTTGTGGATCTGCTCGGAGGCGCTCTTGACCCACACCTTCATGCCCAGCTTCTGCGCCTGCTCGCGCAGCCAGTCGCCGGCGTAGTCCTCGCCGCCGATCCAGCGGAAGGCGTCCGGCCCCAGGCGCAGCAGGGTGCCGTCGTCGAGCATGCCGCCGTGTTCGTAGCACATGGCCGAGTACACCACCTGGCCGACCGCCAGCTTGCGCACGTCGCGGGTCAGGCAGTAGTCCAGCAGGGCCTCGGCGTCCGGGCCCAGCACCTCGAACTTGCGCAGGGCGGAGAGGTCCATCACCGCGACTTTCCCGCGGCAGCCGTGGTATTCCTCGATGGCGCCGTAGCCGTCGAAATGCGTCGGCGTCCAGAAGCCGCGGTAGTCGACGAACTGTCGGGTGAGGGCGGCGGTGCCGGGGTGGAAGCCGCTTTCGCGGGTCAGTTGCGGGTCGGCGTCGGGCGTCTTGCGGTTGGCCATGGCGATACTGAAACGCTCCTTTTCGCTGTACACGCGGACGTGGATGTCGGTGGGCTGCCAGCCGTTGGCCGGGTCGATGTCGTCGGGGCAGGAACTGCTGGCGCAGACCAGGTCGGTGAGGGCGCGCAGCAGCACGTAGTCGCCGGGGCGCGACCAGGGTTCGTCGAGGGTCAGCTGCTGGTGCGCGTCGACCCCGGTGTTGAAGAAGAAGTTGATCGCCGGCCAGCCGGCGCGGCCGCGCACGCCATGGCTGGCGAGGGCGCGGCTGAGGTTGTCGCTGCAGTTGGCGTGGCCGAAGTAGCCCTGGGCCTCGTAGTAGCGCGCGGTGCAGGCCAGGGCGAAGGTGTCGTGGCGGCCCACGGTGTCGCGCACCACCTCCAGCATCGGCTGCAGGTCGCGGTCGTAGAAGCGGCTGTACAGGCCCGGGCCGGGGTAGGCGTTGCCGTTGAGGGTGCGGGTGACGGTGGGGTCGAGGTCGATCTCGCGGCCTGCCTCCAGGCCGCGGCGGTCGAAGGCGACGAAGTCCGAGCACTGGCGGCCGGCGACGTCTAGCACCTGGACGTACTGCCCGGCGGCGACCGTATAGGCGTTGGCACTGCCGGGCCGGATGGTGAATTCGTCCAGCACCTCGCCCAGCGGCGCCGGCAGCGGCGGGGCGAGCAACTGGCGCGGGTTGGCGCGGTGCACCAGCAGGCGCAGCTCGCTGGCCCGCGCCTGGCTGTCTACCGGCGTGGGGCCGCCGGGCGCGGCGACTATCACCAGCAGCGCCGCGCCGGCGTCGAGGGTGCGGCTGAAGCCGGCCGGCGTGCCGCCTTCCCACAGCCGCGCGGCGCTCGGCAGGTGGCGGCAGTCGATGCCGCGCCGGGCCAGGCCGGCGCTGACGTGGGCGGCCTCGCGGCTGCCGTCGTGCAGCAGGTGGTGGATGAAGTCGGTGCCGGGGCTGGGCGCCAGGCCGAGGTCGGCCAGGGCCGGGCGGCCGTCGGCGGCGAAGGCCAGCAGTTCGGCGCCCTGGTCGCCTTCCAGGTCGACGACCTGCAGCCGGTCGCCGGCTTCCAGGGCCAGCACGGTCAGGCCGCCGGGGGCGACGCGATGGCGCTCCAGCGCCGGGGCGCGGGCGAACAGGGCCGGCTCGAAGGGCCGGCTCGTCACGGGCAGGTTCATTCTCGTGCTCCACGCAAGGCGGGGCGGCGGGGCCGCCCCGGGAGAAGGCTCAGAGGGCTTTCCTGAGCTGGTCCACCGGCTGGTCGGCCAGGTAGGCCTCCAGCGAATCGTCCAGGGCCTGCAGCCAGGGCGTGTGGTGCGGCGTGGCGAGGGTGCCGGTGATCAGCGAGCGGTGGCACTTGTCGCGGTAGCCCATGATGTTTTCGTACTTGTCCTGCTTCCATTGCAGGAAGGTGTTGTTCACCTCGGCGATGTCGAAGCTGGGGTAGTCGGTGGCCTCGATCAGCTGGCGGATGTACTCGCCCTGGAACTCGAACATCTGCCGGGCGTTCTCCAGGGTTTCCTCCTCCTGGCGCCAGGCCAGGTCCTCGGCGCGCATCAGCGCCGGGCTCGGCAGGGCGATGCGCCCGAGGATCACGTCGCGGGCGTACCAGGCCTGGGCGTCGAACATGTTGAAGCTGTACCACTGGTCCTGCATGCCGAGGTAGACCAGCCGCGGGTTCTGTTCCCAGAACACGCCCTTGTAGAGGTTCAGCGGCCACAGGCGGTTGTCGGTCTTCAGCCGCAGCTCCTCGGGCAGGAAGGGGAAGTGGTGCTTGTAGCCGGTGCACAGGATGATGGCGTCGACGCGCTTGCTGCTGCCGTCGGCGAAGAAGGCGGTGCTGCCCTTGACCTGGGTGAGCAGCGGTTTCTCTTCCCAGTTCTCCGGCCACTTGTAGCCCATGGGCGCGCTGCGGTAGCAGCTGGTGATGCTGCGCGCGCCGTACTTGAAGCACTGCGAGCCGATGTCCTCGGCCGAGTAGCTGCCGCCGACGATGAGCACGTCCTTGCCCTGGAATTCCAGGGCGTCGCGGAAGTCGTGGGCGTGCAGCACGCGCCCGGCGAAGCTCTCGAAGCCGTCGAAGTAGGGCACGTTGGGCGTGGAGAAGTGGCCGCTGGCGACCACCACGTAGTCGAAGGTTTCGCTGTAGGTGCGGTCGTCGTCGTAGCTGTGGGCGGTGACTTCGAAGGTGCCGCCGGCCTCGTCCCAGGTGACGTTGCGCACCGTGGTGTTGAAGCGGATGTAGGGGCGCACGCCGGCCTTGACCACGCGGCCCTTGATGTAGTCCCAGAGCACCTCGCGCGGCGGGTAGGAGCCCATGGGCCGGCCGAAGTGCTCGTCGAAGCTGTAGTCGGCGAACTCCAGGCATTCCTTCGGCCCGTTGGACCAGAGGTAGCGGTACATGCTGCCGTGCACCGGCTCGCCGTGCTCGTCCAGGCCGGTGCGCCAGGTGTAGTTCCACATGCCGCCCCAGTCGGCCTGCTTCTCGAAGCAGACCAGTTCGGGGATGTCGGCGCCCTTGTCGCGCGCCGACTGGAAGGCCCGCAGCTGGGCCAGGCCGCTGGGGCCGGCGCCGATGATGGCGACTCTTTGCTTCATGTCCGGTGCTCCACGTTCGTAGTTGTCAGGAGAAGATCACGGTCTTGTCGCGGTTGATGAACACGCGGTGTTGCAGGTGGTACTTGAGCGCCCGCGACAGGGCCACGGTCTCGGTGTCGCGGCCGATGGCGACCAGCGCCTCGGGGCTGTAGGCGTGGTCCACGCGCTGCACTTCCTGCTCGATGATCGGGCCCTCGTCGAGATCGGAGGTCACGTAATGCGCGGTGGCGCCGATCAGCTTCACGCCGCGCTCGTAGGCCTGGTGGTAGGGCTTGGCGCCCTTGAAGCCGGGGAGGAACGAGTGGTGGATGTTGATGGCCTTGCCGGAGAGCTGTTTGCAGAGGTCGTCGGAGAGAATCTGCATGTAGCGGGCGAGCACCACCAGTTCGGTGCCGGTCTCGGCGACTATCTTCAGCAGCTCGGCTTCCTGCTGGGCCTTGGTGTCCCTGGTGACCGGCAGGTAGATGAAGCGGATGCCTTCGCGCTCGGCCATGGGGCGCAGGTCGAGGTGGTTGGAGACGATGGCGGTGATCTGCATCTCCAGCTCACCCTTGGCGTGGCGGTACAGCAGGTCGGCCAGGCAATGGTCGAACTTGCTGACCATCAGCAGCACGCGCATCGGCCGCTGGCCGTCGAACAGCTGCCAGTGCATGTCGAAGGGCACGGCGACGTCCTCGAAGCCGTCGCGCAGGGCCTGGATGTCGCCCTTGGCGTCGGCGTCGAAGCGGAACACGGCGCGCATGAAGAAGCGCCCGGTGATCTCGTCGTCGAACTGCGACAGCTCGCTGATGTAGCACTGCCGCCCGGCCAGGTAGGTGCTGACGGCGGCGACTATCCCGGAACGCGCCGGGCAGTCGATGGTGAGGATGTAGTGGGTGTCCATGTTCGGTCTCGCAGCGGGGTGGAAGGCCGCCCGGCGCGCCGGGCGGGCAGGGCTCAGCCCTTGGCGGTGCGCTTCTTCTTCTCGGGGTCGTCGAAGGGCAGGGTGTGGGCGATGGCGCCGGCCTGCAGGCTGCCGCGCACCTGCAGCGGCACGCCCTGTTCGGCGCAGTCGGTGCTCAGCCGGGCGATGGCCATGGAGCGGCCGGTCAGCCGCGAGTACATGGCGCAGGTGATGAGGCCGACCTCCTGGCCGGCGTGCCACAGGGTGTCGCCGGCCTGGGCGGCCTGCTCGCCGTCGAGCAGCACGCCGAAGATGCGGAAGCGCTCCTGGCCCTTGAGCCGGTAGTGCTCGCCGGCGCCGCGGAAGTCCTGCTTGCCGGGCGATACGGTGAAGTCCAGGCCCAGCTCCCAGAGGCTGTCGCCGGCCTTCTCGTCGGCGAAGGGGTACATCTGCGAGTTGTCGTAGGGGTAGAACAGCAGGTAGCTCTCCACCCGCAGCCAGTCCAGGGCGGTGAAGGCGCAGGGGATGATGCCCAGGTCCTCGCCCTGTTCGAGGATGCCGTCCCAGATGGCCGGGGCGTCGGCGGCCTTGCAGAAGATCTCGTAGCCGCGCTCGCCGGTGTAGCCGGTGCGCGAGATCATCACCGGATGCCCGAACAGCTTGCCCTGCAGGTGGTGGAAGTAGGGCAGCTCGCGGATGCCCGGCACGTGCCTGGCGAGGAAGTCCACCGCCAGCGGGCCCTGCAGCGACAGGTCGTGCAGGTCGTCGTCGAACAGCACCGCCACCTGCCGGCCCTGGGCCGAGCGAATGAGCATCTCGTGGCCGACGCCGGCGCCGTGCACCACCATGAAGGCGTTGGGGCCGGTGCGGTAGACGATGCAGTCGTCGGCGAACTTGCCGTCCTCGTCGAGCATGCAGGCGTACACCGACTTGCCCGGGTAGAGCTTGGAGATGTCGCGGGTGGTGGCCCAGTCCAGCAGGCTCTCGGCGTGGGGGCCGACGTAGTGCACCTTCTTCAGCCCGGACACGTCCATCAGCCCTGCGCGGGTGCGGATCGCCTCGTGGTGGTCGGCGAGGTCGCTGGCGTAGGTCCAGGCGGTGCCCATGCCGTTCCAGTCCTCGAGTTTGGAGCCAAGCGCCAGGTGGCGTTCACGCAGGGCGCTGATGCGCCAGGAATTGGCCATGGGGTAATCCTCTTGTAGTGGGTGGCGGTTCTTCAGGCTTGCGGATCGAACGGCCGCAGCCAGTCGAGCAGGGCGCCGCGGTAGCGGCTCAGGCCCTTGTAGTCGGCGATCGGCTCGGGCAGGTCGCGCAGCACGCGGTACAGGCGCCGGGCCCAGTGCGGCTGGGTGGCCAGCTCGTTCATGCTGATCAGGTAGGTGCGGATGCTGAACATCAGCGCGTGGCTGCGCGGCAGGCGCGCCATCACCTGCAGCTCCACGCGCAGGTGCACCAGCTCACCGGCGTTCTGCGCGGTGACTGTGCCGCGGTCGGCGCCCCACTCGTGGTAGGTCTCCGGCGAGGTGTCCAGGCGCGGGTTGATGGTCATGGTCCAGTTCAGCCGGCGCATCGGCTGGCCCACCTGCAGGTTCAGCAGGTACTTCAGGGCGCGGTCGAACACGCCCATCTGGTGCGCCATGGGCACCGGCGAGTGCCATTGCTTGAAGCTCATGCCGGCGTCGAAGGCCAGCGACCAGTCGGCCGGGCCGGTGACCATGCCGGCGTCCATGAACAGGTCGCCGTCGCGCTGGTCGAGCAGGGCGAAGTCGCCCTGCACCTGGCGGGTGATGTATTCCAGCGGCTCGCAGGGCAGGCTGCTGGCGTCGCCGTAGGTGAAGCGCTGGTGGATGCCCAGCACCAGGTTGCGCCACTCCCACTGCGCGCCCTCGCGGTGCAGTTGGAAGTACTGCGGGTAGTCGGTGGAAAGGCGCTCCATCAGCAGCGCCAGGGCGTCCCAGGCGGCCGGCTGCATGTGCGGCATCACCAGGCAGCGCGTCGGGTCGCGCTGCAGCACCAGGGCGCGCTCGGCCACCTCGGAGCGGTAGTGCTCGTCGATGTCGAACAGGTGCTCGAACACCGAACCCGGCTCGCGCGGCACGGCCGGCTCGATGTTCACCGAGTACTGGTACTGGTCTTCCGGGAAGGGGAACGGGAAGCGGCGGATGGCCTCCGCGCTGTTGGCGAAGCTGAAGGCCTCGCGGTAGCGCTCCACCGGCTTGAGGGTCGTGGGCATCGTGGTTCTCCTAGAGGTCGAGCAGGATCGGGCCGCAGCCGCGGGATACGCAGGGCATCAGGCTGCCGGCGCGTTCGCCGGCGTCGAGGAAGTGGTCGCGGTGTTCCACCTCGCCCTTGAGGTAGCGCGTCTGGCACTGCCCGCAGACCCCGCCGCGGCACAGGCTGGGCACCTCCACGCCGGCGCCTTCCAGGGCTTCGAGCAGGCTCTGCTCGGCGCCCACTTCCAGCTGGCGGCCGCTGCGCGCCAGTTCCACGCGGAACGGCTGGCCCGGTTCCGGCGCGGCGAAGGCTTCCCAGTGCACCCGCGAATCGCTCCAGCCCAGCGCCGCGGCCTGCTCGCGCAGGGCCAGCAGCAGGCGCTGCGGGCCGCAGGCGTAGACGTGGCTGCCCAGCGGGCGGTGGCGCAGCAGCTGGTTGAGGTCCAGCGCGCGCTGGGCGCCGTCGTATTCGTGCAGGCGCTCGCCGAGCAGCTCGCGCAACTCGCCCAGGTAGGCGTCGCTGATCCCGCTGCGGTAGGCGTAGTGCAGTTCGAAATCCGCGCCGCGGCGCAGCAGCTCGCGGCAGTGGGCGAGGAAGGGCGTGATGCCGATGCCGCCGGCCACCAGGATGTGCCGGCGCGCCTCGCCGTGCAGGGCGAACAGGTTGGCCGGGGCGCCGACGCGCAGCCGGTCGCCGACCTGCAGTTGCTCGTGCAGGTAGCGCGAGCCGCCGCGGGACTTTTCCTGGCGGCGCACGGCGATGCGGTAGTGGCTGGCGTCGGCCGGGTCGCCGAGCAGCGAGTAGGCGTTGCGCAGGCCGTTGGGCAGGCACAGCTGCACGTGGCTGCCGGCGGAGAAGCCGGGCAGCGCGCCGTCCACGGCCTCGAAGGTGAATTCGCGGATCACCGGGGTGAGGGCGCGCACGGCGCTCACCCGCACGTCGAAGAAGGCGCTCATGGGCGGGCCTCCGCATAGGGTTGGTCGGCGTCGGCGCACACGCCCAGGTAGGCGCCCAGGCGCTGGGAGAAATGCCGCCGCACTTCCAGGCGCACGCCGCACTGGCGGCAGTCGTGATGGTCGGCGGCGCCGGCGCTCTGCAAGGTGCCGCAGTGCACGCAGTACAGCGTGCGGGCGGCCCCGCCCTGGCGCAGCAGGTGGATCTCGTCGGGGCGCAGGCCGGCCTGGCGGGCCAGGGCATGCAGCGGCCAGAGGAAGGCCTCGTCGCCCCACAGCAGCAGCTGCAGGCCGACGCTGGCGCTGGCCAGGCGTTCCTGCAGGGCGCGCTGGGCGTTCTGCGCGTCGGTGGCCAGCAGTTCCAGTTCGCCGGCGGCCAGCCCGAGGCGGGCGGCCAGGGCGCGGGCCTGGTCGGCGTCGGCCTGTTGCATCACCAGCAGCGCCTGGCCGCCGGCCAGGCGCGGCGGGGCGTCGTAGCGGGGCAGGCTGGGCAGCGGCGGGGCGCTGGCGCAGAGAGCGGTATCGGTCATGGCTTCCTCGCTGGGTGGGTCGCCGCCGTGCCCGATCCTGAGGCGCGGGGCCTTGTGTTGGTGCGCATCCGGGCGCTGGCGGCGGCGAACTTTCGTGTTTCGCGTTGGGGAAAATATTTTCCTGTTGCGAATAACCGCTCAATCCGCAGGAGGTGATATCTCCAAAGGGGTAAGGGCCGCGGGGAGGCCCCGCCGAGGGCATGAAAGTTGCTGCCGCTAGCGCAATTGCGAACGAGGGCTGGGCATGGGCGCACGGCGTGCGGGGTGGCTGGATCGCTGGCGGCAACGATGGCTCGCAGGGGCCGTCGCGTCCGCGCCACGGCGCGCCGAGGCCGAGCTGCTGCGCGGGCTGCTGGAGGAACCGGGCAGCTGGGCGCCGCTGGCGCGCCTGCTCGCCGACCTGGCGGCGGCCCACCCCGCTGCCGCGCCCTGCCTGCTGCTGGACGAGCCCGGCCTGGCGGAGCCGCTGCGCCGTCCGGCGGCCTTCTGCGCCGAGCCCGACTGCCCATTGCGCGACCTGCCGGCCCTGCGCGCCGGCCCCTGCCGGCCCTGCCGGGCGCGTGGCGAGCCAAGGCAGCTGTGGCCGCTGGAGCCGGGCGGCCACGCTGCGCTGGCGCTGCAGGACTTCACCGGCCGCCAGCACCGGGCGCTGCTGGCCTGGCTGCCGCTGCTGGCCGCCAGCGCCCACGGCATCGCCCGCCAGCGCGCGCGGCTGCGCCTGGAGCGCCACGGCCAGGACACCCTGCTGGCCCGCGAACTGCACGACTCGGTGGCCCAGCAGCTGGGCTTCCTGGCCTTCCAGGCGAACCGCCTGCAGGGCCAGTTGCAGCGCCCGCAGCAGGCCGCGCCGCTGCTGGAGGAATTGCGCCACGGCCTGCAGGCGGTGCAGCGCCAGGTCCGCGAGCTGATCGGCAATGCCCGGCTGAGCCTGGACGGGCGCAGCCTGCGCCAGTCGCTGCTGGATTCGGTGGAGGAGTTCGGCCGGCGCAGCACCATCGTCTTCGAGCTGGACAACCGCCTGCCCGACGGCCTGCTCGACGACGAGCAGGCCCTGCAGGTATTGCAGATCGTCCGCGAGGCGCTGGCCAACATCGTCCGCCACTCCCACGCGCGCACCGCGCGCATCGACCTGCGCCTGGCCCGGGACGAGCTGCGGGTGACGGTCGAGGACGACGGCGTCGGCCTGCAGGCCTGCGGCGAGACCGGCCACTTCGGCCTGTCGATCATGCGCGAACGGGCCCTGGCCATTGGCGCCGGCCTGAGCGTGAAGACCATCCCGCCACGGGGCACGCGGGTCGCGTTGCGGCTGCCCGGCGTGGCCCTCGACCCGGAGGAGAAAGCCGATGCACAGCGCCACCTTGCTGCTGATCGATGACCACCCGCTGTTCCGCCGCGGCCTGGCCGAGCTGCTCAGCGAAAGCGGCGAGTTCACCGTGGTCGGCCAGGCCTCCAGCGGCCGCGAGGGCATCAGCCTGGCCTGCCAGCTGAGCCCGGAGCTGATCCTGCTGGACCTGCACATGCCCGGCCTGGGCGGTCTGCAGGTGCTCGACGAGCTGCGCCAGCTGGAGCTGGACAGCCAGGTGATAGTGCTCACCGCCTCGGCCGACCGCGCCGAGCTGGCCGCCGCCCTGCGCCTGGGCGCCGAGGGCTACCTGCTCAAGGACACCGAGCCTGAGGCGCTGCTGGACTACGTGCGCGGCTGCGGCCGCGGCTCGGTGCAGCTGGACGGCAGCCTGGTGGCGCTGCTCGCCGAGCCCGGTCCGGCCGCGCCGCCGGACGAGCTCACCGCCCGCGAGGGCCAGACCCTGGCGCTGATCGCCCAGGGCCTGAGCAACAAGCGCATCGCCCGCGAGCTGGGCATCAGCGACGGCACCGTGAAAATCTACGTGAAGAACCTGCTGCGCAAGTTCCACCTGGGCTCGCGCCTGGAACTGGCCGCCTGGGTCCACCGCGGCGGCGGCCCGCACTGAGGAGGACGGCACATGGCAACCCCTTTCGCCGATGGCCGCGACGACGGCGACCGCTACCCGGTGGCGCTGCTGCGCCTGGACGGCCGCGGCCGCATCCGCCGGGCCAACCGCGCCTGGCGCCTGTTGATGGGCGACAGCGGCCTGGGCGAGGAACTGGCCGCCTGCCTGCACCAGGAGGACCTGCCCGGCTGGCGCGCGGTGCTGCGCCAGGCCCGCCAGGGCGACGGCGCGCGGCAGTGCCTGCGCTTCATCGATGCCCACGGGCGCCTGCGCTGGTTCGACGTGCAGCTGGACGGCGACGCCGAGACGCTCTACCTGTCGCTCAGCGACGCCACCAGCCAGCGCCGCCAGGACGCCCGCCTGGAGGCCAGCCGGCGCGGCGCCGCCAGCCTGCTCGACGGCCTGCCCGGGCTGATCTACCGCGGGCGCAACAACCGCCAGTGGACCATGGAATTCGTCAGCGCCGGCTGCCTGCAGCTCACCGGCTACCCGGCGCACTACCTCACCGACACCTACGAACACAGCTACAGCACGCTGATCCTCGAGGAATACGCCGAATACGTCTGGGCCGGCGTGCAGCAGGCCCTGCTGCGCCGCGAGCCCTACGAGCTGACCTACCGCATCCGCTGCGCCGACGGGCGGATCAAGAACGTCTGGGAAAAGGGCGTGGGCATCTATGCCGACACCGGCGAGGTGCTCGGCATCGAGGGGGCCATCTTCGAGGTGGGAGCACCGCCGCCGACGTGACGATTTCGCCTGCCGCGGGCCCGTACCTGGTCGATACTCAAGCGGTCATGCCGGCGGCCGCCGGCGCGCGCGAGGACGAATGCGATGAGCGAAGACAAGCCTGTGGCGGCGGACGACGCCAGCGCCCTGATCAGCGCGCGGATCGCCGAGCTGGGCGACTGGCGCGGCGAGGTGCTGGCGCGGGTGCGGGCGCTGGTGCGCGAGGCCGAGCCGGAGGTGGTCGAGCAGTGGAAGTGGCGGGGCGTGCCGGTGTGGTCGCGGGGCGGCATCCTCTGCACCGGCGAGACCTACAAGCAGGTGGTGAAGTTGACCTTCGCCAGGGGCGCGGCGCTGGAGGACCCGGCGGGGTTGTTCAATGCCAGCCTCGAAGGTACGACGCGGCGGGCCATCGATATCCATGAGGGCGACGCGCTGGACGAGGCGGCGTTTCGCGCGCTGATCCGCGCGGCCGTGGCGGCGAACCTGGCGAAGCGCCGCGGCTAGCGGCGCGTCAGTGAGTCTTGAGGCCGGCGGCGGCCATGGCCAGGCGGATCGCCTCGGCGGCCAGCAGCACGCTGCCGACGCCGCCCAGCCACAGGGTGAGCAGCCACAGCAGTTGCTTGCGCAGGGGCTGGCTCGGCTGCTGCGGCGCGGGGTTCGGGGTAGGGCTCATGTGGGCTCCGTGGCTGGGTTTCAGTGGCTCATTCGGCCGGGCTTTCGCCGGCGAGGATGGTGCGCGCCTCGGCGAAGCATTTCTCCGCCAGGGCCGAGCGCGGCTCGGTGCGCCGCTGCAGCAGGCCGATGGGGCTGTGGATGCTGGCGCCGGCGATGGGGGTGATGCGCAGGTGCTCGCTGAGGGTTTCCAGGCCGCAGTTCAGCGGCATGATGGCGCAGCACATGCCTTCGCCGATGGCCTGGATCAGCTGGAAGGTGGAGTCGCTCTCCAGCACCGGCAGCGGGTCCATGCCGCGGCTGCGGAAGCTCAGGTCGACGGACTGGCGGTAGTGCATGCCCTTGCTCAGCAGCCCCAGGGGCAGGTCGTTGAGCTTGTCCCACTTGAGCTCGCCGTCCTCGAACTGGAAGTGCCGCACGTCGTGCAGCAGGCCCATGGTGGTGGTGGCCAGTTCCAGCACTTCGAAGTAGGTGGTGTTGACCTGGTCGAGGTAGCAGATGCCCAGGTCCAGCTGGTTGCGGCTGAGGCCGTCGATGATCTGCTCCGAGCTCATCGACGATAGCTGGAACTGCAGCTCCGGGTAGCGCTGGGACAGCGGCTTGAGCACCTGCATCGGGTTGAAGCTGGACAGCGGCACCAGGCCCAGGCGCAGGCTGCCCACCAGTTGCCCGCGGCAGCTGGCGGCCTCGGCCTGCAGGCCGTCGTAGGCGGCCAGCAGGGTGCGGGCCCAGGCCAGGATGCGCTCGCCGGCCTCGGTGAAGCCCTCGAAGCGCTGGCCGCGGGTCACCAGCATCAGGTCCAGCTCGTCTTCGAGATTGCGCAGGCGCATGGACAGCGTGGGCTGGGTGATGTGGCAGAGCGCGGCAGCCTGCCCGAAGTGGCGGGTCTGGTCCAGGGCGATGAGGAACTTGAGCTGCTTGATGTCCATGGGAGCTGCCTGTCGGGTAGTGGGGGCCAAGGCCTGGCCGGCGTCATTTATCAGTATGTAGCCGAACGTGCGGCGCGGCGCCGTCGGTCTTGTCGTGGGAACGCGGATGAGCGGCACGTTACCGGGCGCGGCGGGCGGCGTCCAATCGTTGCTGCCGACCGCCCGATAGGCCGGCCTTATCGCGCCGCGAAAGGTCGCCGGCGCCGATAGAGGGCGTCGATCACCCGGTCTGCCATATCGATTGGACGGGGTAGGGGTTTGTCTCTAGCGTGGCTGCGAGTTCAATTTCGCGGAGACAAGGGCGTGAGCGTCAAACCCAATGCGGAATTCGTTCCGCTGAATATTGCCGTGCTGACCGTCAGCGATACCCGGACCTTCGACAACGACACGTCCGGCGAACTGCTGGCCAGCCGCAGCGTGGAGATCGGCCACCGCCTGGCGGCCCGCGTGCTGCTCAAGGACGACCTCTACAGGATCCGCGCCCAGGTCGCCGCCTGGATCGCCGACGACGACGTCCAGGTGGTGCTGGTGACCGGCGGCACCGGCTTCACCGCCCGCGACAGCACCCCCGAGGCGGTCGCCTGCCTGCTGGACAAGCAGGTCGAGGGCTTCGGCGAGCTGTTCCGCGCCCTCTCGATCCTCGACATCGGCACCTCCACCGTGCAGACCCGCGCCCTGGCCGGCCTGGCCAACGGCACCCTGGTGTGCTGCCTGCCGGGCTCCACCAACGCCTGCCGCACCGCCTGGGAAGGCATCCTCGCCGAACAGCTCGACGCCCGCCACCGCCCCTGCAACTTCGTCGCCCACCTCAAGCCCGGCCAGCGCTGCGAATCGCGGCAGTGAGCCCTCGTCGCCCGGCGCACTCTGCGCCGGGCGCCGCCGTCTTCAGCTGAGGATGCAGTCCACAGGCTCCAGCGGCCGCGGCAGCGCGCGCTCGCCGAGGGCGCCGAGGATGTCGCGCTCGATGACGCGGACCACGGCGTCCAGGGGCAGGTCGTTCTCGTCGCGGCCGAAGGGGTCTTCCAGCTCGTTGCCGATGGCGTCCAGGCCGAAGAAGGTGTAGCTGACGATGGTGGTGAACAGCGGCGCCATCCAGCCCAGCGGCTCGGCCATGGCGAAGGGCAGCAGGATGCAGAAGATGTAGATGGTGCGGTGCAGCAGCAGGGTGTAGGGGAAGGGCAGCGGCGTGCTCTTGATCCGCTCGCACACCGCCTGCGCCTCGCTGAGCCCGACCAGGCGCTGCTCCAGGGTGACGTAGCGCCACTCGCCCAGGGCGTTGCGCCGGGCCTGCGCCGAGCAGGCCGCGCCGATCTGCTGGAGGATGCCGTCGCTGACGTTGTGCAGCGCCACCGGCGCATCGGCCGCCAGCCAGGGCCGCGCCGCCTGCAGTTCGTCCTCGTTGCGCAGCCGCGCGTTGAGCGCGTGGGCATAGCCGCAGAGCGCCCGCAGCAGGCGTTCGCGCAGGGCGGCGTCGGTGATGGCGACGCTTTCTCGGATGAACGAGCGCATCTCGACGACCACCTGGCCCCAGGCCTTGCGGCCCTCCCACCAGCGGTCGTAGCAGGCGTTGTTGCGGAAGCTCATGAAGATCGACAGCGACAGCCCCAGCAGGGTGAAGGGCGTGGCGCTGACCCGCGCGAAGAGTGCCGGATGGCGGCTTTCGACCAGCACGATCAGCGAGGCCAGCAGGGTGACCAGCAGGCTGCGCCAGGCGATGCGTTTGGCGATGGAGCCCTTGAGCGTGAACAGCACGCTGAACACGTTGGGCTGGGGGTGAACGATCATGGTACTTCCGTGGACAGGGGGCGGTCGGCCGCCGGGTTCATGCAGCGTCGCCGGCCGCGCGGCGGTGGCGTTCGCCTTCGCGCCCGGGCATGGCCGGTCGAGGGCTTGCGGCGTATTCGGAGGAGCTGTCTTCACAGCCTTGCGCCGAGGCTAGAGAGACGCCCCGGGAGCGTCAAATCGCTTTTGGTTACCAGCCGATAAGTGTGCTCTATCGGCCTCTTGCGACCAGGCTCCGGGCGCTTTGCCACGGGCTTTTCAGGACGATGGCCGACAGGGGGGGCGTGGTCGGAAGTTCCGCGGATGACGGCGTTCTTTCAATTGCAGCGGGCCCTGGAAAGTTCGCCTGGAATAACGTTTAGCGAACTATCCCGGCGGGACTTTCCCGGCCCGGGAACTGGCAGCGGCGGCTAGTCGCCGGCCAGGCACACGCGGTCGCGGCCCTGTTGCTTGGCCTGGTAGAGCAGGCGGTCGCAGCGGTCGAGCAGCTCGCCCGCTTCGGCGGCGCCGTCGGACAGCCCGCCGCCCAGGCTGATGGTCAGGTGGCAGAGGCGGTCGGGGCGCTTCAGGTGCTCGATGTCCAGTTCCGCCACGCGCTCGCGCAGGCGCTCGGCGACCTGGCGCAGCTCCAGCGGGCTGGCCACCTGCAGGAGGATGACGAATTCCTCGCCGCCGTAGCGGAACACCCGGGCCTGGCCGCTGCGCAGGGTGTCGGCCATGCAGTTCGCCACCTCGCACAGGCAGCGGTCGCCGGCGGGGTGGCCGTAGTGGTCGTTGAACGGCTTGAAGTAGTCGATGTCGGCCAGCAGCAGGGCGAAGGGCCGGCCGTGGCTGCGCATCTGCCGCCAGCTCTGTTCCAGGTGCAGGTCGAAGGCGCGGCGGTTGCCCACGCCGGTCAGCGCGTCGGTGGCGGCCAGGGCCTGCAGGCGCTGGTTCAGCTCGGCCAGTTCGGCGCGCTGGCGCTGGCCTTCCAGGTCGGCGAGGAAGGCCCGGCGCACGCCGTTGATGTTGGTCCAGCTGATGAACAGGCTGAAGGCCAGCACCGGCAGGTAGACCAGGGTGAACACCAGCAGCGCCTTGGGTTCGCCGGCGTGGATCAGCGCCACGTTGCCGAGGATCACCGCCGAGATGGCGATGGAGCAGGCCAGGATGCCGGCGAAGGAATAGCGCACGCCGAGGTTGCCCAGGACGATGAACACCACCGAGGCGTAGAGGAAGGTGGGCACCTCCGGCGAGGCGCTGCGCTTGAGCAGTTCGAACCAGGCGATGGCCGAGACGATGTCGTGCAGCGGCATCAGCAGGTCCATCAGCAGCACGCTGCGGCTGTGGCGGAACACCAGGTAGATGTTCAGCAGGCCGACCAGGCTGAGCGCCCCGCGCAGCAGCAGCGACTGCAGGGCCATGTCCGGGATCAGCGCGGCGTCGGCGAGGACATAGGCGTCGTAGGCCGCCATGGCGATGAAGTTGATCGCCAGCAGGAAGCCGCGGTAGTGCTGCAGCACGTAGGCGCGCAGGGCCGGCTGCAGGTGCGCGGGGATGTGCCGCTCGCTGCTGGCCAGGGGGTGCTCGGGTAAGCTCATGACGCCCGCCTCATCGGGATGCCGCGCGCAGGCCCACGCCAGGCACGCTACTGCAGGAGTGTGTCGGCAACATGTCCGCCGGCTTGAGCGGACGCCGGCCATGCCCGCCGCGCGGCTCACAGCTCATCGAGCATCTCCCGGCCCACCTGCAGCGCGCCCTTGAAGTCCAGGGCCTGGACCAGGTCGTTGAAGCGCAGGAACTGCCGCGGCCAGGCGTGCTGGTGGCGGGCCAGCGCGTCCAGGCGGTCGAGGGCGTCGAGGTTGCCCGACTCCAGCAGGGCGAGGATTTCCCCCACCCGCTCGCGCACCTGCGGGCGGCTGAGCTGCGTGGCCGTGCCCGGGGCCAGGCTGGGCGGTTCGGCGAACAGCGTCTGCAGCTCGGCCAGTGTCACCGCCAGCAATTGACGCAGTTCGTCCACCGGCAGCGCGGCGAGGGCATCGGCCTGCGCCTCGGCCGGGGTGCGCAGCAGCTCGGCTTCCAGGGCCGCGCAGCGCGCGGCCAGGGCACGGGCGCCCATGGTGCCGGCGCTGCCCTTGAGGGTGTGCAGCAGGCCGGCGCTGGCGCTCACGTCGCCGCTGCCGCGCAGGCTGTCGAGGCGCCCCAGCAGCTTGTCCATCTCCGGCTCGAAGCTGCGCAGCACGCGGTGGATCAGCTTCTCGTCGCCGCCGAAGCGGCCCAGCACGCTGTCGCGGCTCTCGACGATGGCGTCCTCCTCCGGCAGCTGCGGCGGCGCTTCGCGGGTGCGCTGCGGCGATTCCAGGTGGGCCAGCAGGCGGTTGACCATGTGCTCCTTGTCGATCGGCTTGGCGATGTGGTCGTTCATCCCCGCCAGCAGGCAGGCCTCGCGGTCGGCCTGGGCGGCGTTGGCGGTCATGGCGAGGATCGGCAGGGCGGCGAAGCGGCCGTCGGCGCGGATCCGCCGGGTGGCCTCCAGGCCGTCGATGTCCGGCATCTGTACGTCCATCAGCACGGCGTCCAGGGGCACGCCGCCGTGGCACACCTGCTCGACGCCTTCCAGGCCGCCCTCGGCCAGCAGCACCTCGGCGCCCTCGCTGGCCAGCAGTTCGGCGGCCACCTGGCGGTTCAGCGCGTTGTCCTCCACCACCAGCAGGCGCCGCCCGGCCAGGCGCCGGGGGCCGGCGGCGGGCGTCGCGGCCGGCTCGGCTGGTTCGCCGGCTAGGGCCTGCTGCACGCTGTCGGCCAGTTGCCGCGGGGTGACCGGCTTGGTCAGGAAGTCGATGAAGGGCGGGGTGTCGCCGTCGCGCACGTCGGCCAGCACCTCGCGGCCGTAGGCGGTGATCATGATGATGGTCGGCGGCGTGTGCGCCCCGGCCTCGCGCTGGATCAGCCGCGCGGCGCGCAGGCCGTCGAGGTCGGGCATGCGCCAGTCCATCAGCACCACGTCGTAGCTCAGGCCCTGGCCTGTGGCCTCGCGGTAGCGCGCCACCGCCTGCATGCCGCCGCTGACCTGGTCGGCCTGCCAGCCCAGGGACTCGCAGGTGCGCAGCAGCAGTTCGGCGGCGCTGGGGTTGTCGTCCACCACCAGCAGCCGCAGCGGCCGGTCGATGACGGCGCAGCCGGCCTTCAGCGGACGCTCGCCGACCACCGCCAGGTCCAGGTCGAACCAGAAGCGGCTGCCGAAGCCCAACTGGCTTTCCACCTGCAACCGGCCGCCCATCAACTCCACCAGGCGCTTGCAGATGAACAGGCCCAGGCCGGTGCCGCCGAAGCGCCGGGTGGTGGAGGCCTCGGCCTGGGTGAAGCTGTCGAAGATGCTCTGCAGCTGCGCCGGGCCGATGCCGATGCCGCTGTCGCGCACGCCGATGCGCAGGCGCAGGCGGTCGCCCTCGCGGCCCAGCTGTTTGACGCTGACCACCACCTGGCCGTGGTCGGTGAACTTGATGGCGTTGCCGGCCAGGTTGATGAGGATCTGCTGCAGGCGCAGGGCGTCGCCCAGCAGGCTGCCGGGCAGGTTGGGGTCGATGTCGAAGAGCATCTCGACGTCCTTGCTGCCGAGGTTGCCGGAGAGCACCACGGCGAGGTCGCGCATCAGCGTCTCCAGCTCGAAGGGGTGTTCCTCCAGCAGCAGCTTGCCGGCCTCGATCTTGGAGTAGTCGAGGATGTCGTTGAGCAGGCCGAGCAGGGCGGTGGCGGCGGAATGGGCCTTGTCGACGTAGTCGCGCTGGCGCGGGTTCAGCTCGGTCTGGCGGGCCAGGAAGAGCATGCCCAGCACGGCGTTCATCGGCGTGCGGATCTCGTGGCTCATGTTGGCCAGGAAGCTGGACTTGGCCGCGTTGGCGGCGTCGGCCTGCTCCTTGGCCTGGCGCAGCGAGGCCTGCATCTCGCGCTCGCGGGTGATGTCCAGGTTGATGCCGGTGACGCGCAGCGGCGTGCCGTCGGCGTCGCGCTCGACGCGGGCGGCGGCCTGGATGTAGCGCACCTGGCCGTCGGGGCGGACGATGCGGAAGGTCGGCTCGTAGTTGCCCTGGCCCTGCACCGCGGAGTTCAGGCTGGCGAGGGTGGCCGGGGCGTCGTCCGGGTGCAGGCGCTCGCGCCAGTGGCCGATGTTCAGGCCGTTGCCGTTGAGTTCCGGCGGCTGCTGGTAGAGCTCGAACATGCGCTCGTTCCAGTGCAGGGTGTCGTCGGCCGGGCGCCACCACCAGATGCCCAGACCGGCCGCCTCGGCGGCCAGGGCCAGTTGGTCGTGGGCCAGGCGCAGGCGGTCCTCGGCGGCCTTGCGCTCGGTGATGTCGACGGCGATGCCCAGGTAGCCGCTGACCTGGCCGGCCTCGTCGCGCATGGCGGTGACCACCAGGCTCATCGGCACGCGGCTGCCGTCCTTGCGCAGGTAGGTCCATTCGCGGGTCTCGGCGCCTTCGTCCTCGGCCTTCTGCACCAGGGCGCGGAAGCCCGGCACCGGGCGGCCGTATTCCTCGCTCAGCTGGACGGCGCGGGCGGCCACTTCGTCCTCCGGGTGCAGGCGTTGCGGGGTGGCCTGGCCGACCAGTTCCTCGGCGCGGTAGCCCAGCAGGCGCTCGGCGCCGCGGTTGAAGATGCGGATGATGCCGCCGGCGTCGGTGGCGATGATCGACACTTCCGAGGCCGAATGCAGCACGCCGGTCAGCAGGCGGTTGGCCGCGGCGAGTTCGGCGGTGCGCTCGGCCACCTGGCGCTCCAGGCCGCTGTTGAGCTCGTGGATGCGCGCCTCGGCGGCCTTCTGCGCGGAGATGTCGCGCACCGTGGTCGAGGTGCCCACCACTTCGCCATGGGGGCCGAGGATGGGCGAGGCGCTCAGCGACACGTCGATCAGCCGGCCGTCCTTGTGCCGGCGCTGGGTGTCGAAGGGCGGCAGGCGCTCGCCCTGGGCCACGCGGCGCAGCAGCGGTTCCTCTTCGACCACCCGTTCGGCGGGCACCAGCAGCCCGTTGGCCTGGCGCCCGAGGACTTCCTCGGCGGCGTAGCCGAGCAGCTTCTGCGCGCCGGCGTTCCAGCTGGTGATCTCGCCCTGCAGGTTCTTGCCGGCGATGGCGTCGGCGGAGGACTCGACGATCGCCGCCAGCCGCGCCTGCTGCTCCAGCACCTGGGCGCGACGCTGGCGGCTGACCGCGGTGGCCGCGAGCAGGGCGGCCAGCAGCAGGCTGCCCAGGCAGCCGGCGCCGAACACCAGGGGCGGGGAGAGCGGGTGCAGGCGCTGGACGAACGCCGGGTGGGCGCTGAAGTCGATCTGCCAGCGGCGGCCGAACACGTCGCGCTGCAGGCTCTGCGGGTACAGCCGCGGTGCCTTGGAGTCGTCGGCGCTGCTGTAGAAGGTGTCGCCGGGCTCGCCGTCGGTCACGTCGGCGAGCTGGAAGTGCACGGCGGCGTCGTCCAGGCGCAGGTCGTCGAGCACCTCGCCCATCAGCAGCGGCGCGTAGCTCAGGCCGATGGCCTGGGCCTCGCGCTGTTCGATGCTGGCCGGGGTGACGCCGCCGCGGTAGATGGGCAGCAGCATCAGGAAGGACTGCTGGGATGCGCCGGAAGCCTGCACCAGGGTGATGGGCGCGGAGAGCCGCGGCAGCCCGGTGCGCAGCGCCGCCTGGGCGGCCTGCTGGCGGCGCGGCTCGGAGGCCACGTCCAGGCCGATGGCGGCCAGGTTGGGCTGTTCCGGTTCGATGTACTGGATGACGTAGCGCTCGCCGGGGTTGGGCCTCACCTCGTGCACGGCGAAGTCCGGCCGGCCTTCGGCGCGGGCGTTGCGCAGGAAGTCGTCGAGCGCCCCGGCCGGCACCCGGCGGACGAAGCCGAAGCCGCGGGCGCCGGGAAACTCCCGGGCGACGTCGCGGGTCTGGCTGTAGCGGTGGAAGACCTCGCGGCTGATGTGCGCCTCGCCGGCGGTCAGCACCGCGCCGCGGGCGCCGCGCAGGCCGTACTGGTACAGCTCGATGCGCGCCAGCACGGTGTCGGCCAGGCGGTTGGCCTCCTGGGCCACGGCGGCGCGCGCCTGCTGTTCGTTGCCGCGCTGCACCAGGGCGGCGCCGAGGGCCGAGCAGAGCACGCCCAGGGCCAGGACGGCCCAGGACCAGCGGTTGAACCTGAGGTTGCCCGGTGTCGTCTTCACCCGATCCTTCCCGTTGCGGTGGTGCCCGTGGCACGGAGGGTCATGCTTGCAGGCCGTCGGCCAGCAGGCGGCTCATGTCGTCGCGCGGCACCGGGCGGCAGTAGAGGTAGCCCTGCATCACCGGGCAGCCCAGCGCCGCCAGCGCGCTTTCCTGGTTCGGGCATTCCACCCCTTCGGCCACCAGCTCCAGGCCCAGGGCCTGGGCGAGCTTGATGATGGCCTCGATGATCGCCGCGTCGCTGCGGTCCTGGAGCATGTCGCGGACGAAGCTCTGGTCGATCTTCAACACGTCCACCGGGAAGCGCTTGAGGTAGGCCAGGCTGGAGTAGCCGGTGCCGAAGTCGTCGATGGCGATGCGCACCCCCAGTTCGCGCAGCGCCGCCAGGGTCTGGCGCGAGGCGTAGCGGTCGCTGGCCAGCACGCCCTCGGTGATCTCCAGTTCCAGGTTGCCCGGCTGCATGCCGGTCTGGGCGAGGATCTCGGCCACCTGGTCGACGAAGCTCTCGCTGCGGAACTGCACCGCCGAGATGTTCACGCTGACCGTCAGCGCGTGCCCGGCATCGTTCCAGGCGCGGGCGTCCTGGCAGGCGCGCAGGAGGATCTGCTGGCCGATGGGCACGATCAGCCCGGTTTCCTCGGCCAGCGGGATGAACTCCGCCGGCGGCACCAGGCGGCCCTCGCCGTCGCGCCAGCGGATCAGCGCCTCGACGCCGACGATGGCGCGCGTGGCGGCGTGCACCTTGGCCTGGTAGAACACCTCGAACACACCCAGCTCCAGGGCCAGGCGCATGTGCCGTTCGAGCAGGTGGCGGGCGCGCATGCGCGCCTCGATGTCCGCCGAGAAGAAGCTGTAGCCGTTGCGCCCGGCGGCCTTGGCCTGGTACATGGCGGCGTCGGCGTGGCGGTAGAGGTCCTCGGCGCCGTCGCTGTCGTCGGGGTAGAGGCTGATGCCGATGCTGGCGGTGAGGTGGTAGCTGGTGCCGCGGATGACGTAGGGCTCGCCCAGGGCCGCCTGCACCCGCGCGGCGAAGTCGCCGATGGCCTCCAGGCTGTGCACCTCCGGCAGCAGCACGGCGAACTCGTCGCCGCCCGGCCGGCACACGGTGTCCATGGCCCGGCACTGCCGGCTGAGGCGCAGGGCGGTCTCCTGCAGGATGGCGTCGCCCAGGGAGTGGCCCTCGGCGTCGTTGACCGCCTTGAAGTTGTCCAGGTCCAGCAGCAACAGGCCGACGCGCTGCTGGTTGCGCCGCGCGCCCTCGATGGCCTGGGCCATGCGGTCGCCGAGCAGGGCGCGGTTGGGCAGGTTGGTCAGCGGGTCCTGGTTGGCGAGGATCTTCGCCATGTGCCGCAGGCGCGCGTGGGTGCGGATGCGCGCGCGGGCCACCGGCAGGTTCATCGGCTTGGTGATGAAGTCCACGCCGCCCATCTGCAGGGCGCGCAGCTCGTGGGCCACCTGGTCGTAGGCGGTGACGAAGATCACCGCGGCGTCGTTGAGCTTGGCGTCGGCCATCAGCGCCTGGCACACCGCGAAGCCATCCATGCCGGGCATCTCGATGTCCAGCAGGACCACGTCCGGGCGGATGCGCCGGGCCAGTTCCAGGGCCTGGCGGCCGTCCGAGGCGAAGTGCGTCACGCCCAGCCCCCTGGCCGCCTCGCCCAGCAGCTGTATGTCGCTGACCTGGTCGTCGACGATCAGGATGACCGAGTCGAAATTGCGCGGATCTTCCGGCATTCCCTTGCTCCAGCGGAAAACTTCTGTAGGAGAATTCTGGCATGAGGCTAGCCTAGATCATGAGGGTCTACCCCTGCATGATGTCAAACTGACATGTTTTTGTCGGGAATGCCGTGCGGCCGGCGGGCGATGAGCTGTGGCTGCCAGCCGATGGGCAGCCATGACGTCAGAACGCCATTATGGATAGACTCGGGGCAATGTCCGACTTTCCTGGCGGCATCCCTGGATGCCTGAGCGAGCAGTGTGCAGATGCAGTCCGTGAGTACTGGGTGCGCGATGGAGAGTGTGGGCGAGCGACATCATGCCGGGCTGTTGCGCCTGGCGCTGGGGCACCTGGCCCTGGACGCGGCAGCGCTGACCTGCGATGACGGCGGCGCCTGGCGGCTGTGCGCCTGCCTGGGGCTGAGCGCCGACGAAAGAACCTGGCTCGAGCGCCTGGGCGGGCCCTTCGAGGCCTGCGTGGCGGCGCTGGCCGCGCGCTGGGTGTTCCAGCGCATCTGCCCGGTGCGCTCGGCCGACGGCCAATTGCTGGGGCAGCTCTGGCTGCTGGGCGAACGCCCGCGCGAACTGGACGCCCGCCAGGGCGAGGTCCTCGCCGAGTACGCCGGCATGGCCGCCGCGCTGCTGGAGCTGGAGCGCGGCGCCGAGCGCACCCGCATCACCGAGCGGCGCCTGGCGCTGGCGGTGGAGGGCAGCGGCACGGGCATCTGGGACCGCCACGTGCCCAGCGGCGTCATCCATTACTCCTCCGGCTGGAAGGCCCTGTTGGGCTACACCGAGGACGAGATCGGCGAGCGCATCGAGGAAAGCTACGCCCGCGTGCACCCGGACGACCTGGCCTACGTCAGGGCGACCATGGAGGCGCACTTCGCCGGGCAGACCCTGGCCTACGAGGTGGAGCACCGCATCCGCCGCAAGGACGGCAGCTACATGTGGGTGTGCAGCCGCGGCAAGGTGGTCGAGCGCGACGAGCAGGGGCGGGCGTTGCGCATGCTCGGCACCACCACCGACATCACCGCCCAGCGCGTGCTGGCCGAGAAGCTGCGGCAGAACCTCGAACTGCTCACCGACCTGACCAACGAGATTCCCGGCATGGTCTTCCAGTACCGCCGCCTGCCCGACGGCTCGGCGCGCTTCCCCTACGTCAGCGCCGGCAGCCGGGAAATCTACGGCATGGCCCCGGAGGAACTGGCCGACGGCCCCACCGAGCGCATCCGCGCGATCATCCACGACGAGGACATGCCGCGCTACCTGGCCGCGCTGGAGGCCTCGGCGCGGACCCTGGTGCCCTGGGAGCTGGAGTACCGCGTGCAACTGCCGGAGCAGGGCGTGCGCTGGCGCCAGGGCCACGCCCACCCGCGCCGCCAGGCCGATGGCAGCGTGCTCTGGCACGGTTTCATCACCGACATCACCGAGCGCAAGCGCATCGAGGCCGAGCTGCAGGTGCTGGCCACCACCGACTTCCTCACCCAGTTGCCCAACCGGCGCTGCTTCATGCACCAGCTGCAGGCCGAGCTGGGCCGCGTGCAGCGCGGCGGCGAGCGCAGCGCCGCGGTGCTGATGTGCGACCTGGACCACTTCAAGGCGATCAACGACCGCTGGGGCCACGCGGTGGGCGACCTGGCGCTGCGCCACTTCGCCGACGTCCTCGCCGGCCTGGTGCGGCGCAGCGACTGCGTCGGGCGCATGGGCGGCGAGGAGTTCGCCGTGCTGCTCAGCGACGCCAGCCGCGACAACGCCGTGGCCTTCGCCCAGCGCCTGCAGGAGCACCTGGCGCAGACCCCGCTGGTGCACGCCGGCGAGCGCATCCCGCTGACGCTGAGCATCGGCGTCGCCGACATGCTCGCCGGCGACGCCACGGCCGAGGCGGTGCTGTCGCGCAGCGACCTGGCGCTGTACCGCGCCAAGCAGGCCGGGCGCAACCGCATCGAGTACCTCTGAACGGGCCGGATGGCCTGCCTTGGGCTATGGTGCAGGGAGCACCGCCCAAGGGAGGCCACCGTGAACCCGCAAGTCGAAGTGCAGGTCGCCGGCCCGGACGAGGAGCCGCTGCTGGCGGCCATGCTGCCGGGCTACCTGCGCGAGCTCGGCGTCGAGTCGGACCTGTACCCGTACCTGGCGCTGTACTGGCTGGAGCCCGGGCGCCGGCCCTACCTGATCCGCGTCGGCGGCCAGGTGGCCGGCTTCGCCCTGGTGCGCGCCCTGGAGCGGCCGGGGCTGCACGAGCTGGCCGAGTTCTACGTCGGCCAGGCGTTCCGCCGCCAGGGCGTGGGCCGCGCCGCGGCCTGGGCGTTGTTCGAAGGGCAGCCCGGCGACTGGCAGCTCAACGTGCTGACCGGCAATTGCAACGCCCTGGCGTTCTGGCTGCGGGTGGTGCCGCGCGGCACCGTGCCGCTGCCGGTGGACGATCCCGAGGCCTGGCCGCACCTGCGCTTTCGCTTTCACGTCGGCTGACCCTTGCCAGGCGCCGCCGCGCCGGGCAGATTGGCGCCCGCATTCATTCCCCCAAGCCCTGGAGCACCCCCATGCCGCACTTCACCGCCATCGTCACCGTCAGCGCCGAGCACCGGGGGCGCGAAACCGAGGCCGTGGACAATCCGGCCATTGCCGTCGAGCTGCGTACCCTGGAGCCGGGTGTGATGGAGCTGCTGTTCCAGGGGCAGCTGGATGCGCCGGACGAGCCGAGTCACGTTTGCGTGAGTCTGGACAACGGCCTCAACTACTACGGGCCGATCACTGGCGGCAGTGCGGACGAGAAGGGTGGGCGGATCAGTTTCGAATGCGACATGGTCGAGCCGGAATTGCTGGTCTGATCGCCCGGCCCCTGTAGGAGCGAGCTTGCTCGCGAACGGAGTTTCCTGGCGGAGTAGGTGCTGGGTTCAAGAGCGCCCTCTCCCCAACCCTCTCCCTGAAGGGAGAGGGGGCTGTCCTGAGCGGCTTGTCGGTCAGGCGCCATCCTCACACCTTCGTCATTCCCGCGAACGCGGGAACCCAGTGGCTTGGGGGCTTGGTGTAGCGCGCCGCACCGAGTCTGCGGAGGTTTTTTGTTTCGCCCCCTCGGGCGAGTCCCTTTTGTCAAACGGTGGAAGGCCACCCCCGCAAAAAGGAACCAAAAAGGCTTGCCCCAACATACGGGCCCGATAAAGCCGGGCTACCCTCGCGAACTCCCCCGCCACGGAGGCCCGCCCCGAGGGTACGTCCCTGTAGCCCGCGGGGCTCTCGCGACATCCATGTCGCATGACCTACTGAGCGCCGGTTTCGCTCGGCCTTCTGAAGGGGCGTTTCGGTGCGCTCGGAGGTTTCTCTGGAAGTCCGAATCGCGGACAGAGTCCGCTCCTACAGTTACAGGGAAGCACGGGCGTAGGAGCGGACTCCGTCCGCGATTGGACTCAACGCCCCCGCTGGACATCCCGGTGGCACGAATGGCCCCCTCTCCCGCTTGCGGGAGAGGGCTGGGGAGAGGGCGCTCTTAACCCCAGGTGCATAGGGCTCCGGTGCCTCCGACGAACGGCCGAAAAACCGTCGCGCGCACCGAATAACGCCCCACCCTTGGGTGTTCACTCCTGGCCACCCCCGCCGTTGCCAGGAGATTCCGCCATGACCCCGCGCCCCGCCTTCCGCCTCCCGTCGCTGCTGTTGCTGGCCTGCCTGGGCGCCGTGCTTTCCGGCGGCCCGCTGCGGGCCGACGGGGGCGGCGGCAACGATGACGACCGCTCCCAGGCCGCGCCCGACTGCCCGGCCGGACAGGTCCGCGAGCGCGCCGAGCAGCGCTGCGTCGAGCAGACCAGCGCCAGCCTGGGCGACGCCGACCGCACCGCCTACGCCTACCGCCTGGCCAAGGCCGGGCGCTACCAGGAGGCCCTGGCGCTGCTGGACAGCCTGCGCCAGCCGAACACCGCCGAGGCGCTCAACTACCGCGGCTATGCCACGCGCAAGCTGGGTCGCGTGGATGAAGGCATCGGCTACTATCTGCAATCAGTACGCCTCGATCCGCAGTACGCCAAGGTGCGCGAGTACCTGGGCGAAGCCTACGTGACCCAGGGGCGCCTGGACCTGGCCCGCGAGCAGTTGCGCAGCATCCAGGGGCTCTGCGGCACGGGCTGCGAGGAATACCGTGACCTGGCGCAGGCGATAGCCGCGTCCGCGACCCTATGAACGAGCGCAGCCAGACGCTGTGGCCGCCGGCATGGGAGCACTCGCGGACGCCGGCCGTGGTGCCCGAGCGTCATCCACCCGGCCCGCCGTCGCGGCGGCCGCGCAGCCCAGCGGAGGCGGCCATCGCACAACCTGCGGATATTCGCGCCGAGATCGGCCAGTACCTGGCGCGCCTGTGGCGCTACGCCCTGGTTCTGGCGCACCAGCCCCACGTCGCCGACGACCTGGTGCAGGCCACCTGCGTGAGGGCGCTGGAACGCGCCGCCCAGTTCAGCGCCGGTAGCCGCCTGGACCGCTGGCTGTTCTCCATCCTGCGCTCCATCTGGCTCAACGAGGTGCGCGCGCAGCGGGTGCGCAGCGGCCACGGGGTGGTGGACGCGGAAAGCGAACTGGTCTTCGACGGCGAGCGCCAGGCCCAGGCCGAGGTGCTCGCCAGCCAGGTGCTGCGGCGCGTGGCGGCGCTGCCGGAGGCGCAGCGCGAGACGCTGTTCCTGGCCTATGTCGAGGGGCTCAGCTACCGCGAGGTGGCGGACATCCTCGGGGTGCCGCTGGGCACGGTGATGAGCCGCCTGGCGGCGGCCCGCTTGAAACTGGCCGAAGCCGCGGCGCCGGACGACGCGGAAGCGGCCAGGGGAGGACGGCGATGAACGAACATGGCACAGGCCCGCGGGTTTCCGACGAGACCCTGGTCGCCTTCATCGACGGCGAACTGGACGCCGCGCAGGCCCGCGAAGTGGAGGCGCGGATCGCCGCCGACGCCGAGTTGGCCCAGCGTTTCGACACCCTCTGCTGCGGCGGCCAGGGCCTGGGCGAGGCCTTCGACGCGCTGCTCGACCAAGCCCCGCTGCAGCGCCTGGGCGCCGGCCTGGCCAGCCTGCCCCTGGCGCAACCGCGGGCCCCGCGCCGGCGTGCCCTGGCGCTGGCCGCGGCGGCCTGCCTGGTGCTGGGCATGGCCCTGGACCGCCTGCTGCTCGGCGGCCTGCCGCTGCACCACGAAGAGGACTTCAACTGGCGCCAGCGGGTGGCCGACTACATGTCGCTGTACACCGTGCAGACCCTCGACCACCTGCCGGGCGATGTGGCCATCCACCAGGCCCAGCTGGCCACGGTGGGCGAGCGCCTGGGCTTGGCCCTGCCGGCACCGGACCTGGCCCTGGAAGGCGCCCAGCTGCGCCGCGCGCAGATCCTCGAATACGACGGCATCCCCATCGCCCAGCTCACCTACCTGGACGAGCGCTACGGCCCCATGGCGCTGTGCATCACCCGCAGCGACGGCCGCGCCGCCGCGCCGCAGCAGGAGCGCCGCGAGGGCATGAACCTGGTGTACTGGCAGGACGCCGGCCACGCCTACCTGCTGATCGGCCACAACCCGCCGCAGGACCTGCAGTCCATGGCCGCCGGCCTGCGCCAGCGCCTGGGAGGCGGGGGTGGGGTGTGAAGGCCTGGCTGGCGGGGTTGCTGCTGGCCACCGCCGCGTCGTTGCAGGCGGCGCCCCAGGAACACTGGCGCCTGGCCCGTGACGAGGATGGCATCCGCGTCTACCTGACCGCGGTGCCCGGCTCGCGCTACCAGAGCTACCGCGGCGTGGCCGACATGCGCGCCGACGTGGCCACCCTGGCCGACCTGCAGGAGAACCTGCGGGTGGCCTGCAAGTGGCTGTACGCCTGCGCCGAACTGCGCCTGCTGAAGGCCAGCGGCGACGACGTGTGGCTGTACATGAGCACCCAGCTGCCCTGGCCGGTGCAGCCGCGTGACATGGTGCTGCTGGTGACTACCCGGCGCACTGCCGATGGTGGCCTGCTGCGGGATATCCGCGCGTTGCCGGACTACCTGCCGGTGGTGCCGGGGCAGATTCGCGTGCGTGAGTTGAGCGGTATCTGGAGCCTGGCGCCGTTGGGGGATGGGCGTACAAGGGTGACTTACCAGATGCGTGCGGAGCCTGGCGGGAGTGTGCCGTCCTGGTTGGCGGATAGTTTTGTTGTCGATGCGCCGTTGGATACCCTGAGGACCCTGCGGGCGGTGGCGGAACGGCAGGCGCCGCGGCGGCCGTAGTTTTTAGCTTTGGCTTTTCGTAGGAGCGAGCTTGCTCGCGAATGGGGAGCTGTTCGTGCCACCGGAGCATCCGGCGTGGCCAGTGAGTCCAATCGCGGACGGAGTCCGCTCCTACGCCCGTGCTTCCCGCAACTGTCTACCGGCTGCGCCGAGGTGCTTTTCGTAGGATGGGTTGAGCTTGCGATACCCATGCTGCCGGGGTGATGGGTATCGCTCCGCTCAACGCCATCCTACGAAAAGCCGTGCTTCCTGGAACCGTAGGAGCGGACTCTATCCGCCCTACGATGAAACATCCGATCAGGATGACCCCGAACTCCCCATTCACTCCGAACGGCTCCCTCTCCCTCCGGGAGAGGGCTGGGGTGAGGGGGCTCTGCACGAACGCAAAAAAAGACCGGCCCTAGGGCCGGTCGAGGGTGACACCGGAGTAGGAGAGATCAACCGCGCTTGAGCACCAACGTCAGGATGTCGTAGCTGGCCACCAGCTCGCCATTCTGGTTGGTGACTTCCACGTCCCAGGCCACCACGCCTTGCGGCTCGCCCTTGGGGCTCTTCTTGCCCTGGTCGATCTTGCGCTTGCAGGTCAGGCGGGCCTGGATGGTGTCGCCGATGCCCACCGGGTTGATGAAACGCAGGGTGTCCAGGCCGTAGTTGGCCAGCACCGGGCCGACGCCGGGGGAGACGAACAGGCCGGCGGCCGCCGAGAGCACGAAGTAGCCGTGGGCGATGCGCTTGCCGAACTGCGAGTCTTTCGCCGCCAGCTCGTCGAAGTGCATGTAGAAGTGGTCGCCGGACAGGCAGCCGAAGTTCACCAGGTCGGCCTCGGTGACGGTGCGCCGGTGGGTCAGCAGCGACTCGCCGATCTTCAGCTCGTCGAAGTAGCGGCGGAACGGGTGCACGTCGGTCTCGTAGACCTTGGCGCCGCGCACGTATTCGCCGGTGACCGCCATCAGCATGGTCGGCGAGCCCTGTACCGCGGTGCGCTGCAGGTAGTGCTTGACCGCGCGCACGCCGCCCAGCTCTTCGCCGCCGCCGGCGCGGCCCGGGCCGCCGTGCTTGAGCACCGGCAGCGGCGAGCCGTGGCCGGTGGATTCGGCCGCCGACTCGCGGTCGAGGATGTGCAGGCGGCCGTGCAGGGCGCCCATCACCGGCACCACCTTGGCCGCGACCTGCGGATCACGGGTGATCAGGCTGGCCACCAGGCTGCCCTTGCCGCGGGCGGCCAGGGCGATGGCTTCGTCGAGGTCGTCGTAGGCCATCAGGGTGCTGACCGGACCGAAGGCCTCGATGTCGTGGGCGCCACCTTCGGCGTGCGGGTCGCGGCTGCGCAGCAGGGTCGGGGCGAAGAACGCGCCTTCGTCGACACCTTCGCCGCGCGGGGCGAAGCCGTCCTTCGCGCCGAAGACCAACTCGCTGGATTTCAGCAGCGCTTCCACGCGCTCGGCCACGTCGGCCTGCTGGGCGTGGGAGGCGAGGGCGCCCATCTTCACGCCTTCCACCGACGGGTCGCCGACCACGACTTTGGCCAGGCGTTCGCGCAGGCGTTCGGCCACGGCGTCGATGTGCTTGGCGGGGACGATGGCGCGGCGGATGGCGGTGCATTTCTGCCCGGCCTTGACGGTCATCTCGCGGGCCACTTCCTTGACGAAGAGGTCGAATTCCTCGTCGTCCGGGGTGACGTCCGGGGCCAGGATGGCGCAGTTCAGCGAGTCGGCCTCGGCGTTGAAGGGCACCGAGTTGCGGATCAGGTTGGGGTTCACCCGCAGCTTGGCGGCGGTGTCGGCGGAGCCGGTGAAGGTGACGATGTCCTGGCCCAGCAGGCGGTCGAGCAGGTCGCCGGTGCCGCCGATGATCAGTTGCAGGCTGCCGGCCGGCAGCAGGCCGGATTCGTGCATCAGGCGCACGGCGGCTTCGGTCACGTAGCTGGTGGCGGTGGCCGGCTTGACGATGCACGGCATGCCCGCGAGGAAGCTGGGCGCGAACTTTTCCAGCATGCCCCAGATCGGGAAGTTGAAGGCGTTGATGTGCACGGCGATGCCGCCGCGCGGCACCAGGATGTGGCTGCCGGCGAACTTGCCGGTCTTGCCCAGGGGGATCGCCGGGCCTTCGTGGACCACGTTGCCCGAAGGCAGCTCGCGGCCGCCGACGCCGGCGTAGGCGAACAGGGTGCCGGCGCCGCCCTCGATGTCGATCCAGCTGTCGGCGCGGGTGGCGCCGGTGTGGCGGGAAATCTCGTAGAGCTGTTCCTTGCGCTCGGTCAGGTACAGGGCCAGGGCCTTCAGGCGCTGGGCGCGCTGCTGGAAGTCCATGGCCATGAGTGCGGTCAGGCCGCTCTGACGGGCGTGGGCCACGGCTTCGGCGAAGTCCGGGGCCTCTTCGTGGGTGCGTGCCACGAGCTGGCCGTTCAGTGCGCTACGCAGCGCCTGGGCGCCATGCTGGCCGATCCAGCGGCCGCCGATGAAACTCTGCAGGGTGGGCTCTTGGGCCATCACTCTATCCTCTAAAAGGTACGCAAGGGTTCCGGCCGCGGCCGGTGACCGCCGTAGCCGGGTGGGCTGCGGCGGCGCGTTGGAACGGTGGCGGGGAAAGGCCGCCGGGTCAGGGACGCCAGGGGCCTTTTGGGCCCGGGGCGGTGAAACCTGGCTCTTTGTAGGAGCGGGCCCTGCCCGCGATTCGCGCGCAGGGCGCGCTCCTACATGGAGACCGCGTAGGATGGGTTGAGCGAAGCGATACCCATCATCGTGGCCTACGAAGAGCAGTCAGAGCTGGTCGAAGTCGAGGACCACCTTGTCGCTCAGCGGGAAGGCCTGGCAGCTCAGCACGTAACCGGCGGCCACTTCGTAGTCTTCCAGGGCGAAGTTGCTGTCCATCTCCACTTCGCCTTCGATCACCTTGCACTTGCAGGTCGAGCACACGCCGGCCTTGCAGGAGTAGGGCAGCTCGGCGCCCTGGGCGTTGCCGGCGTCGAGCACGCTGACGCTGTTGCGCGCCAGTTCGAAGGACAGTTCGCGGCCGTCGCTGATCACCGTGACCTGGCTCTTGCCGCTGTCGCTCGCGGCGGCGGCCTGGCGGGCTTCGCGCCTGCTTTCGCTGCCGGTGGCGGCGAACAGCTCGAAGTGGATGCGCTCGGTCGGCATGCCGTTGGCCTTGAGCTGGTCGCGCACGGTCTCGGTCATCGCCTGCGGGCCGCAGATGAAGGCGGCGTCGAGGTTCTTCACGTCCAGCCAGCGGCTGAACAGCTGGCCGCACTTGTCGGCGTCGATGCGGCCGTTGTACAGGTCCACGTCCTGCTGCTCGCGGCTGAACACGAAGATCAGGTTGAGGCGCTGCAGGTAGCGGTTCTTCAGGTCTTCCAGCTGTTCGCGGAACATCGCGGCGTTGCTGGAGCGGTTGCCGTAGAGCACGGTGACGCGGCTGTGCGGCTCGCTTTCCAGGGTGGTCTTGACGATCGACAGGATAGGCGTGATGCCGCTGCCGGCGGCCACCGCCAGGTAGTTGCCGTGGCGCGTGGCGTCCAGCTGCACGTTGAAGTGGCCGGCCGGCGGCATCACTTCCAGGCTGGCGCCGGCCTTCAGCGCCTCGTTGGCGTAGGCCGAGAAGCGCCCGCCGGGCACGCGCTTGATCGCCACGCGCAGCTCGCCGTCGTTGACGCCGCTGCAGATGGAGTAGGAGCGGCGCACTTCCTCGCCGTCCAGCTGGGCGCGCACCACCAGGTGCTGGCCCTGCTCGAAGCGGAAGCTGTCCTGCAGGTCCTGGGGGATGTCGAAGGCGATGGACACGGCGTCGCGGGTCTCCGGGCGCACTTCGCGGATCTTCAGGCTGTGGAATTTGCTCATTGTTCTTCTCCGGCGGCGGCGCCGCTCAGATGCACTTGAAATAGTCGAAGGGTTCGCGGCAATCGACGCAGCGGTACAGCGCCTTGCAGGCCGTGGAGCCGAACTGGCTGAGCTGCTCGGTGTGCAGGCTGCCGCACTGCGGGCAGCGCACTTCCGGGGTCTCGCCGAGCAGGCTGCGCTTGCTGGTGCTGCCGGCCGGCGGGGCGATGCCGTATTCGCGCAGCGCCTGGCGGCCGGCGTCGCTGATCCAGTCGGTGGTCCAGGCCGGGTCCAGGCGCCGCTCCAGTTGCGGCGCGGCGAAGCCGGCGTGTTCCAGGGCGTGCTGGATGTCCTGCTCGATGACCTCGGTGGCCGGGCAGCCGGAGTAGGTGGGGGTGACCACTACGTGCAGGTGCCCGCCGTGCCAGTCCAGGCCGCGGACGATGCCCAGGTCGACCACGCTGACCACTGGCACTTCCGGGTCCATCACCTGGCCCAGCACGTTCCAGGCATGGCTGAGGTCGTCGGCGGAGCCTGCGCGCGCGCCGCGGTCGCTGGCGATCAGTTCACCAGGTCGCATCGGGGTAGGCCCGCTGGAGGAACTGCATCTCGGCCAGGAGGATGCCCAGGTGCTCGGTGTGCAGGCCGCGGCGGCCGCTGAGGTAGAAGTTCACCGCGGGCTCGGGCAGCGGCAGGGTGGCGCTGGCGAAGATGTCGGCGACCTTGGCGCGCCAGGCGGCGGCCAGCTCTTCCGGGTTGGGCGCCACGCCTTCGGCGAACAGGCGCTGCTCGATGTCATCGGCGTTGCACAGTTCGACGGTGAAGCGCCATACCTGCGGAATCGCCGCCAGCATGCGCGCATGGCTTTCCTCGGTGCCGTCGCCCAGGCGCTCGACCCACTCGCCGGAGCGGCGCAGGTGGTAGGTGACTTCCTTTAGGCCCTTGGCGGCGATGGCGGCGATGCGCGCGTCGCTGGAGTCGCTTAGTTGGCGCAGCGCGTGGAAGTGCCAGGCGTCGTAGAGGAACTGCTTGGCCATGGTCACGGCGAAGTCGCCGTTGGGCTGCTCGACCAGCAGCAGGTTGCGGAAGGCGCGCTCGTCGCGGCGGAACGCCAGGTGGTCGGCGTCGCGGCCGTCGTCCAGCAGTTCGGCTGCATACTCGTACCAGTTGCGTGCCTGGCCGACCAGGTCGAGGCCGACGTTCATCAGCGCCAGCTCTTCTTCCAGCGCCGGGGCGCGGCCGCACCATTCGCACAGGCGCTGGCCCTGGATCAGGGCGCTGTCGGCGAGGCGCAGCAGGTATTCGATCTTGTCGTTGTTCGGGTTCATGCAGGCGATCTCACATGTGGCCGACTTCGGGCGGCAGCTCGTAGAAGCTGGCGTGGCGGTAGACCTTGTCCTGCGCCGGGTCGAACAGCGGGTCCTTCTCGTCGGGCGAGGAGGCGGTGATCAGCGCCGAGGGCACTACCCAGAGGCTCACGCCTTCGTTGCGGCGGGTGTAGAGCTCGCGGGCGTTCTCGATGGCCATCGCGGCATCGGCGGCATGCACGCTGCCGACGTGCTTGTGGTTGAGGCCGTGCTTGCTGCGCACGAAGACTTCAAAAAGGGTCCATTCGCTCATGGTGTTCTCCTCGCGGCTCAGGCGGCGTCGCGTTTGCGTTGTTGTTTTTTACGGGCATGGGCGACCGCGGCTTCGCGGACCCAGGCGCCGCTCTCGATGGCGTTGCGGCGGGTGGCGACGCGCTCGGCGTTGCACGGGCCGTTGCCCTTGAGCACTTCGTAGAACTCTTCCCACTGGATTTCGCCGAAGTCGTAGTGGCCGCGCTCCTCGTTCCACTTCAGGTGCGGGTCGGGGGCGGTGCAGCCGAGCAGTTCCAGCTGCGGCACGGTCTGGTCGACGAAGCGCTGGCGCAGTTCGTCGTTGCTCTGCCGCTTGATCTTCCAGGCCATGGACTGGGCGCTGTTGGGCGAGTGTTCGTCGCTGGGGCCGAACATCATCAGCGCCGGCCACCAGAGGCGGTCGATGGCGTCCTGGACCATGTCCTTCTGCGCCTGGGTGCCGTGGCGCATCATGGTCAGGAGGATTTCGTAGCCCTGGCGCTGGTGGAAGCTCTCTTCCTTGCAGATGCGGATCATCGCGCGCGAATAGGGGCCGTAGGAGGTGCGCTGCAGCACCACCTGGTTGACGATGGCGGCGCCGTCCACCAGCCAGCCCACCGCGCCCATGTCGGCCCAGTTCAGCGTCGGGTAGTTGAAGATGCTGGAGTACTTGGCGCGGCCGGAATGCAGCTTGGCGACTTCCTCGTCACGGTCGGCGCCGAGGGTTTCCATGGCGCTGTACAGGTACAGGCCGTGGCCGGCTTCGTCCTGGATCTTCGCCATCAGCTGCAGCTTGCGCTTGAGCGTCGGCGCGCGGGTCACCCAGTTGCCCTCCGGCAGCATGCCGACGATTTCCGAGTGGGCGTGCTGGGAAATCTGCCGGATCAGGGTCTGGCGGTAGGCGTCGGGCATCCAGTTCTTCGCCTCGATCTTGATCTCGGCGTCGATCTTCTCCTGGAAGGCACGCTCCTCGGGGGACATGTCCTCGAGCGACTTGACGCGCTTTACGCCAGTCTCGACCAGTTGTGCATACATGCTGTGTCTCCAGCCTTTGTTCTGTTGTGGGGAGGCCTTGGCCATGGCGCTATTTTTAAATGATACAGAAAGCAATGTCTAACACTAAATAGTGTGTCGTATGTGTTTTTTGTATCGCTTTGGGGGTAGGCGCGGGTGGGGCGTTGGGCGCCAGTGGAAGACTTGTGGTGCCTGGTTGCGGGAGTTTGCGGCTATCTGGCGGTGAACGTGATGATAAAGGAGGGGGTGGATCAGGCGGATGGTCGCGGCTCCGGCGCGATACCGGAGTGACGAATGGAGGGGTTAAAGCGATACGTAAAATTATAGTGTGGCTGGTGTGCGTGTTTCTGATGTGGCGCCCGCCGGGGCGGGCGCCGGTATCGGTTCAGGCGTCGACGATCACCTGGAAGCCGCCGAAGATCATGCGCTGGCCGTCGAAGGGCATGGACTGGAAGTTGTCCTTCAGGCGTGGGTCCTCCATGACCTTCTTCATTCCGGCGTCGCGTACCTCGCGGGACGGCCAGGTGATCCAGGAGAACACCACGGCCTCGTCCTCCTTGCGTTTCACGGCCATGGGGAAGGAGGTCACCTTGCCTTCGGGGACGTCGTCGCCCCAGCACTCGACCACGCTGAGCGCGCCGTGCTCCTTGAAGACCACCGCCGCCTTGCTGGCCAGCTCGGTGTAGGCCTCGCGGTTGGCGGTGGGGACGGGGACGATGAAGCCGTCGATGTAGTTCATGGTGGGGCTCCCTTTGCTGTTTTGGGGGGGGGAGTGGGTCTCCCGTGGGGTCGATTGCTAGTCGTTCAGGGTGGGGGAGGATCGACAGGGGTGAGGCGGAAGGTGATGGGCGGTCGGGGAATGGGCTGGATGTTTTTGGTGTGGGGGTGAGTTGGGTTCCCTCTCCCCAGCCCTCTCCCTGAAGGGAGAGGGGGCTTGTCCGTGCCGAGAAAGGTGATGGTTTCCGCCGGCAGCCACTGCGCTAGCCGGCTAACGCCATAACACCAAACCCTGCCCAACGGTCCCCTCTCCCTTCAGGGAGAGGGTTAGGGAGAGGGAGCGGAGGTCCGCTTGACGATGAAGCCAAGCCTTACCTCTCAATGCCGACTGGCCACAGCCGCCCCAATCCCCGTCATCGACCGGATGAACTGCCCCAGGTACCGCCCACGCTCCGCCTCCGCCCTCGCCGAGCGGTCGCTCACCGAGAACCCCCAGGCCGCCAGGAAGGCCGCGCTCATGGAGAACAGCGCCGGGTTGCTGTAGGGGAACACCGCCTCGGCGTTGCCCAGCACCGCCACCCACACCGGCGGGCCGAGCACCAGCAGGGCGATGGCGGTCAGCAGCCCGGCCAGGCTGCCGGCCACCGCGCCGCGGGTGGTCAGGCCGCGCCAGAACATCGAGAGGAACAGCACCGGGAAGTTCACCGAGGCGGCGATGGCCAGCACCAGGCCGGAGAGGAAGGCGATGTTCTGCGACTCGAAGAGCACGCCGAGGATCACCGCCAGCACGCCGATGCCCAGGGTGGCCAGGCGCGATACGCGCATTTCCTCGGCTTCGCTGGCCTGGCCCTTGCGCAGCACGCAGGCGTAGAGGTCGTGGGATACCGCCGAGGCGGCCGACAGCGCCAGGCCCGCCACCACCGCGAGGATGGTGGCGAAGGTCACCGCGCAGATGAAGCCGAGGAACAGGTTGCCGCCCACCGCCTGGGCCAGGTGCACGGCGACCATGTTGCCGCCGCCGATCAGCGCGCCCTCGGCGGTGCGGAAGGCCGGGTCGTTGCCGACCATGACGATGGCGCCGAAGCCCACGGCGATCAGCAGCAGGTAGAAGTAGCCGATGAAGCCGGTGGCGTAGAACACGCTCTTGCGCGCCTCGCGGGCGTCGCTGACGGTGAAGAAGCGCATCAGGATGTGCGGCAGGCCGGCGGTGCCGAACATCATGCCCAGGGCCAGGGAGATGGCGTCTACCGGGTTCGCCAGCAGGCCGCCGGGGGCCATGATCGCCACGCCCTTGGCGTGCACTTCGGTGGCCGCGGCGAACATCGCCTCGCTGCTGAAGCCGAAGTGGCGCAGCACCATGAAGGCCATGAAGCTGGTGCCCGAGAGCAGCAGCACGGCCTTGATGATCTGCACCCAGGTGGTGGCCAGCATGCCGCCGAAGGTCACGTAGCAGACCATCAGCGCGCCCACCACCAGCACCGCCTGCAGGTAGCTCAGGCCGAACAGCAGCTCGATCAGCTTGCCGGCGCCGACCATCTGCGCCACCAGGTACAGCAGCGCCACGATCAGCGTGCCGAGGGCCGCGGTGATGCGGATCGGCGCCTGCTCCAGGCGGTAGGAGACCACGTCGGCGAAGGTGTACTTGCCCAGGTTGCGCAGGCGCTCGGCGATCAGGAACAGGATGATCGGCCAGCCGGCGAGCACGCCCAGAGCGTAGAGCAAGCCGTCGTAGCCGCTGGCGAACATCATCGCCGAGATGCCCAGGAAGGACGCCGCGGAGATCATGTCGCCGGCGATCGCCAGGCCGTTCTGCATGCCGGTGAGGCCGCCGCCGGCGGTGTAGAAGTCCGCCGCCGAGCGGGTGCGCAGGGCGGCCCAGCGGGTGATGGCCAGGGTGGACAGGACGAAGGCCAGGAACAGGCCGATGGCGTGCCAGTTCAGCGGGCGTTCGGCGCCGGCGGCCAGGGCCGGCTCGGACAGCGCCAGGCCGGCGAGCAGGAACAGGGCCTTCATGCCTGGGCCTCCTGCTTGAGCCGGTCGTTCAGCGGGTCCAGCACCTTGTTGGTCTGGTGCACGTAGAGGCCGGTGAGCAGTACCGAGAGCAGGATCAGGCCGACACCGGCGAGCATGCCGACGCTGGTCACCCCGCCGGCGAGCGGGCGGCCCAGCAGGCCGGGGGCGAAGGCCACCAGCAGGACGAAGCCGTAGTAGGCCAGCAGCAGGGTGGCGGTGAGGGACCAGGTGAGGCGTTGCTTGCGGCGGACGAGAAGGAGGAAGTCCGGGTGTTCCCGGAGGCGTTCCAGGGGCAGGGTCATGGCGCGCTCTCTGTTGTTGTGAGGTTGTCGAGGCGGTTTGTTTGATACGTAAATGTATTTTTAGTTTGTAATTGAGTATCGGAATTGATTGTCACCCAGGAGGCACAGGCCGGGGAGGGGGATGCAGGCGAAAGTCGTGTCGGGATGTTGCCGGGAGAGGGCTTTTCGTAGGAGCGAGCTTGCTCGCGAACCGCCCAGCGCAAGAGCGTTCGCGAGCAAGCTCGCTCCTACAGGGTGTGGGGTCGCGTGCCAACGAGAAACTCCCCGTCGCAACCCATCCTACGAAAAGCAACTCGGCGCAATCGCCTGCGGGGAAAATGAAAAACCCCGCCGAGGCGGGGTTTTCGTGGCGCGGGGCGATCAGCCCTGGTTGCGCTTGTCGAACACGTGGCAGGCCTTGCCTTCGGAGCGCTTGAGGCTGTGGAACGGCTGGATCAGGATGCGCGCGCTGATGCCGATGTGCGTCTTGACCTGCTTGCTCAGCTCGTTGGCCACCTGTTTCTGCTGCTCGGCGTCCAGGTGCTGCAGTTCGTGCTTGAGCTCGACGTGCACGTCCATGCTGTCCATGTTGCCGTTGCGATACAGGTGGATTTCGTAGACTTCGGCCAGCTGTTTCACTTTCAGTACCTGCTCCTCGATCTGCGTGGGGAACACGTTCACCCCGCGGATGATCAGCATGTCGTCGCTGCGCCCGGTGATCTTGTCGATGCGCCGCATCGGCCGCGCGGTGCCCGGCAGCAGGCGGGTGAGGTCGCGGGTGCGGTAGCGGATCATCGGCAGCGCTTCCTTGGACAGCGAGGTGAACACCAGCTCGCCGTATTCGCCGTCGGGCAGCACCGCGCCGGTGGCCGGGTCGATGATCTCCGGGTAGAAGTGGTCTTCCCAGACGGTCGGGCCGTCCTTGGTCTCGGCGCATTCCATGGCCACGCCCGGGCCCATGATCTCGGACAGCCCGTAGATGTCCAGGGCGGTGATGCCCAGGCGCTCTTCCACGGCGCGGCGCAGTTCGGCGGTCCACGGCTCGGCGCCGAAGATGCCCAGGCGCAGCCTGAGGCTGTGCGGGTCGATGCCCTGGCGCTCGATCTCGTCGGCCAGGTTGAGCATGTAGGAGGGGGTAACCATGATGATGTCCGGCTGGAAGTCGCGGATCAGCTGGACCTGCTTCTCGGTCTGGCCGCCGGACATCGGGATCACCGTGCAACCCAGGCGCTCGGCGCCGTAGTGGGCGCCCAGGCCGCCGGTGAACAGGCCGTAGCCGTAGGACACGTGGACCTTGTCGCCCTTGCGCCCGCCGGCGGCGCGGATCGAGCGCGCCACCACGTTGGCCCAGGTGTCGATGTCGTTCTGCGTGTAGCCGACCACCGTGGGCTTGCCGGTGGTACCGCTGGAGGCGTGCAGGCGCACGATCTCGCTCTGCGGCACGGCGAACATGCCGTAGGGGTAGTTGTCGCGCAGGTCGTTCTTGCCGGTGAAGGGGAACTTCGCCAGGTCGTCGAGGGATTTCAGGTCGTCCGGGTGCACGCCGGCTTCGGCGAAGCGCTTGCGGTACAGCGGGACGTTGTCGTAGGCGTGCTTGAGGCTCCAGCGCAGACGGTCCAGCTGGTGCTGGCGCAGTTCATCGACGCTGGCGGTCTCCAGCGGGTCGAGCAGGGCACGTTCGGCATCATGGTACATATTCATGGGTTCACTCGATTTGTTCTTGTACGCCAGCCCGCGTGCGGGCTGCGAGTGTCATGGGGGGAGGATACGCCCCCCGCGGAATCCGGTCTTTGCGCTTCTGGCCAGGGTCTTTGGCGTCCCTGCCAGAGTTATTGCGGCAGGCGCTCGATGACCATGGCGATGCCCTGGCCGACGCCGATGCACATGGTGCACAGGGCGTAGCGGCCGCCGCGCTCTTCCAGCTCGTGCAGCGCGGTGGTGACCAGGCGCGCGCCGCTCATGCCCAGCGGGTGGCCCAGGGCGATGGCGCCGCCGTTGGGGTTGACCCGTTCGTCGTCGTCGGCCAGGCCCAGCTCGCGCAGCACGGCCAGGCCCTGGGCGGCGAAGGCTTCGTTGAGTTCGATCACGTCCATGTCGTTGAGGCTCAGGCCGGTCAGCTCCAGCACCTTGCGCGTCGCCGGCACCGGGCCGATGCCCATGATCCGCGGCTCGACGCCGGCCACCGCCATGCCGACCACCCGGCCGCGGGCCTTCAGGCCGTGGCGCTGGGCCGCTTGCGGGCTGGCCAGCAGCAGCGCGCAGGCGCCGTCGTTGACCCCCGAGGCGTTGCCGGCGGTGACGCTGCCTCCCTCGCGGAACGGCGTGCCGAGCCTGGCCAGCTGTTCCAGGGTGGTGTCGCCGCGCGGGTGCTCGTCATGCTCGACCACCTTGGCCGGGCCCTTGCGCTGGGGGATTTCCACCGGGACGATTTCCTTCGCCAGGCGGCCGCGGGCCTGGGCGGCGGCGGCCTTGTGCTGGCTGCGCAGGGCGAAGGCGTCCTGGTCGGCGCGGGAGATGCCGAACTGTTCGGCGACGTTCTCCGCGGTTTCCGGCATGGAGTCGATGCCGAACTGCGCCTTCATCAGCTTGTTGACGAAGCGCCAGCCGATGGTGGTGTCGAAGATCTCCGCCGTGCGGCCGAAGGCCTGCTCGGACTTGCCCATGACGAAGGGCGCGCGGGACATGGATTCGACGCCGCCGGCGAGCATCAGCCCGGCCTCGCCGCAGCGCAGGGCGCGGGCGGCGTTGCCGATGGCGTCCAGGCCCGAGCCGCACAGGCGGTTGATGGTGGTGCCGGGCACTTCCTGGGGCAGGCCGGCCAGCAGCGAGGCCATGTGCGCGACGTTGCGGTTGTCCTCGCCGGCCTGGTTGGCGCAGCCGAGGATGACGTCGTCGATGGCGTTCCAGTCCAGCTGCGGGTGGCGCTGCACCAGGGCCTTGAGCGGGATGGCGGCGAGGTCGTCGGCGCGCACGCTGCTGAGGGCGCCGGCGTAGCGGCCGATGGGCGTGCGCACGGCGTCGATGATCAGGGCGTCGCTGAGGGTGGCGTTGGTCATTCGGGGGTCTCCTGCGTCAGCACGGTGCCGCGCACTTTGTAGGATTTGCCGTGGAACAGGGCGATCAGCTGTCCGTGCTGGTTTTCGATGCGCACGTCGTAGTTGCCGGTGCGGCCGCTGCGGCTCTGCTCGCTGGCCGTGGCGGTCAGTTCGTCGCCCAGGCGCGCCGGGGCCACGTAGTCGATGCTGCAGCCGATGGCCACGGTGGCTTCGTCATAGCTGTTGCAGGCGAAGGCGAAGGCCGAGTCGGCCAGGGCGAAGAGGAAGCCGCCGTGGCAGGTGCCGTGGCCCTGGATCATGTCCTCGCGCACCGGCATGCTCACCTGCGCGCTGCCGGGGCCGGCGTCGAGCAGGGCGATGCCCAGGCGCTGGGTGGCCAGGTCGCGGCTGAACATGGCGTCGGCGCAGGCGCGGGCCAGTTGTTCGGGGGTGCGCTCAGTCATGCAGGCGGCTCCCTTCGGCGTGCTTGCGGCGCAGCAGCAGGGACGGGCGGTAGCGCTCCTCGCCGTAGCTGCGTTGCAGGTTGTCCAGGGTGTTCAGCACGTAGCCGACGCCGATGGCCTCGGCCCAGGCCAGCGGGCCGCGCGGGTAGTTGACGCCGGCGCGCATGGCCAGGTCGATGTCGGTGGCCGAGCCCACGCCCTGCAGCACAGCGTCTGCCGCTTCGTTGGAGAGCATGGCCACGGTGCGCAGTACGGCAAGGCCGGGCAGGTCGGCCAGCGCGGTGACCTTCAGGCCGGCGCGGCGCAGCAGGGCCACGGCCTGGTCGCGGGCTTCGGCGCTGGTGTCGGCGGACCAGCCGATGGCGATGCGCGAGGCCTTGGCGTAGTCCAGCGTCAGGTCGAACAGCACCAGGTTGCGCAGGCCGTCGTCCTTGGCGCGCTGGCTGGCCAGGCGGCCGTCGGAGAGTGCCAGTACCGCGTCGCCGACGCGCAGCAGGCCGCCGCCGGCGCGCTCGATCACTTGCACGCCGGCGTCCTTCAGGCGCTGCACCATCGGCTGGGCGACGCCCAGGTCGCCTTCGACCACGCAACCGGCCACTTCGGCTGCGCTGGTCAGCTCGGCCGCCTGCGGGCGCTCGGCGCCTTCGGCATAGTCGTAGAAGCCGCGGCCGCTCTTGCGGCCCAGGCGGCCGGCGTCCACCAGCTCCTTCTGGATCAGCGAGGGCTGGAAGCGGAAGTCGCCGTAGTAGGCGGCGAACACCGAGCAGGTCACCGCGTAGTTGACGTCGTGGCCGATCAGGTCAGTCAGCTCGAAGGCGCCCATGCGGAAGCCGCCGGCGTCGCGCAGCAGGGCGTCGAGGCTGGCGCAGTCGGCGGCGCCTTCCTGCAGCAGGCGCAGGCTTTCGGCGTAGAAGGGGCGGGCCACGCGGTTGACGATGAAGCCGGGGGTGGAGCGGGTGTACACCGGCTGCTTGCCCCAGTGCTTTGCGGTGGCGTGCAGGGCCTTGGCCAGCTCCGGGCAGGTCGCAAGGCCCGAGACGATCTCCACCAGGGCCATCAGCGGCGCCGGGTTGAAGAAGTGCATGCCGATCACCCGCTGGGGGTGCTGCAGGCCGGCGGCGAGGCTGGTGATGGACAGCGAGGAGGTGTTGCTGGCGAGGATGCAGTCGGCCGCGCACAGCGCTTCCAGCTGGTTCAGCAGGCCGCGCTTGACCTCCAGGTTCTCGACGATGGCCTCGATCACCAGGCGCGCATCGGCCAGGGCCTCGATGGCTTCCACCGGTTGCAGGCGCGCGACTATGGCGCTGCGCTGCTCGGCGTCGAGCTTGCCTTTCTCGACCAGGCGGCCGAGCTGGCGGTCGATGCCGTCGATGGCCTGGGCGGCGGCGCCCGGGCGGTTGTCGTAGAGCTTCACCGGGTGGCCGGCCTGGGCCGCCACCTGGGCGATGCCGGCGCCCATGGCGCCTGCGCCGATCACCGCGACCTGGGCATTGATATCCAGTGCTTGCATGTCAGCGGCCCTTGAAGCTGGGGGTGCGTTTTTCCATGAAGGCGCCGACGCCTTCGCGGTAGTCCTCGCTGCGCCCGGCCAGGCGCTGCAGGTCGCGCTCCAGCTCCAGCTGCTCGTCGAAGCTGTTGTTCAGGCTGGCGTTGAGGCTGCGCTTGATCAGCGCCAGGCCGTAGGTCGGCTGGGTGGCCAGGTGGCGGGCCAGCTTGAGGGCTTCCTCGCGCAGGTTGGCGTCGTCCACCACCTGGTAGATCAGGCCCCATTGCTCGGCCTGCTCGGCGGACAGGCGGTTGCCCAGCAGGGCCAGGGCCTTGGCGCGGGCCAGACCGACCAGCCGCGGCAGCGTCCAGGTGCCGCCGGAATCGGGGATCAGGCCGATCTTGCAGAAGGCCTGGATGAAGCTGGCCGAGCGCGCCGCCAGCACCAGGTCGCAGGCCAGCGGGATGTTCGCCCCGGCGCCGGCGGCCACGCCGTTGACCGCGCAGATGACCGGCAGCGGCAGGTCGCGCAGGGCGCGGATCAGCGGGTTGTAGAACTTCTCGATGGACTCGCCCAGGTCGGGCATCTCGGCGCCCGGGGCGACGTTGCGGTCGGACAGGTCCTGGCCTGCGCAGAAGCCGCGGCCTTCGCCGGTCAGCAGCAGCACGCGGGCCTCTTCGCTCTGGCGCACCTGCTTGAGCGCTTCGCGCACCTCGCCGTGCATCCTGGCGTTGAAGCTGTTCAGCTGCTCCGGGCGGTTCAGGCTGAGGAGGGCGACGCCGTCCTCGATGGAAAACAGGATGTGCTCGAAGGTCATGGGCGGGCTCGCTCCATCAATCGGTATAGAAGGAAGAAAGGGGCTTCAGCGGCCGAGGAAGCGCGCCGGGCGCTTTTCCTGGAAGGCGCGGATGCCTTCCTCGCGGTCGGCGGTGCCGGCCAGCAGGGTGAAGGCGTGGCGCTCGAAGCGCAGGCCGCTGGCCAGGTCGGTGTCCTGGGCCTTGAGCAGCGCTTCCTTGGCCATGCGCACGGCCAGCGGCGCCTTGCGCGCGATGACGCGGGCGACCTGCAGGGCGCGCTCGACGGTGAACTCGGGTTGGGTGACTTCGCTGACCAGGCCGGCGCGCAGGGCGTGGCGGGCGTCTATGGCCTCGCCGGTGAGGACCATCTGCATGGCCAGGGATTTGCCCACCGCGCGCAGCAGGCGCTGGGTGCCGCCGGCGCCGGGGATGATGCAGAGGTTGATTTCCGGCTGGCCGAAGCGGGCGTCCTCGCCGGCGATGAGGATGTCGGCGTGCATCGCCAGTTCGCAGCCGCCGCCCAGGGCGAAGCCGTTGACCGCGGCGATCAGCGGCTTGGCGAAGGCGGTGATGCGCTGCCAGTGGGCCACGCGCGGGTCGTTGAGGATGCCGACCAGGTCGCGCTCGGCCATCTCCTTGATGTCGGCGCCGGCGGCGAAGGCCTTGCGGCTGCCGGTGATGACCACCACGCGGGTCTCGGCGTCGCGCTCGGCGGCGTCCAGTTCCGCGGCCAGTTCGCCCAGCAGTTCGGTGTTCAGGGCGTTGAGCGCCTCGGGGCGCTGCAGGGTGATCAGGCGGACGCCGTCCTCGGGCGCCTGTACGGCGAGGGTACGAGGCATGTAAAGCTCCTCAGGCTGCACGCACGGCCTGAGGCCGGCTCATTGGAATTGTTCTGCGGGCCCGTCGCGCCTCTGTGGGTGCGGACGGGCCCTGGCTGGCATCCAGTATATGCCTTAAGTGATACAAAACAACAATATCAAAATTGATTTATGTGTCTCGTATGTCGAGCGAACTGCCAGGTTCGGGCTTCCGCAAGGGGCTGCGAAGCCCGTTGGACAAGGGCTGAGAGCTATAGGGTTTGCGGGTTGGCAGGCGCGTCGGTGGTCGCTCGGGAAAGCGATACAGCATCGGGTGCATTGACGATCGGATTTGTTGTGATACAAGATTTTCCAAACAACGAATCACGACGGGTCGCTTTCCCGTCCCGCCTTGCCGGCGCCCCTGGCGCCGCCGTGCCCAAGGAGCCACCCCGATGCCGTCCGTCGCCTGCGCGCTGGAACCCTTCGCCGAAGCTGGATGCCCGTTCAGGGTGCAGCGCCACCTCAACCTGCCCGAAGAGGAGGCCTGAGATGCCCTGCTACAGCCTTGAAGGTCTGACCCCGGTGGTCGATCCGACCGCCTACGTGCACCCCACGGCGGTGCTGATCGGCGACGTCATCGTCGGCCCCGGCTGCTACGTGGGGCCGCTGGCGGCGCTGCGCGGCGACTTCGGGCGGATCATCCTGGAGGAGGGCGCCAACCTGCAGGACACCTGCGTCATGCACGGCTTCCCGGACAGCGACACCGTGGTCGAGCGCAACGGCCACATCGGCCATGGCGCGGTGCTGCACGGCTGCCGCATCGGCGCCGACGCCCTGGTGGGGATGAACGCGGTGGTGATGGACAAGGCGCACATCGGCGAGCGCTGCATCGTCGCCGCCACCGCCTTCGTCAAGGCCGGTTTCGAATGCCCGCCGCAGCGCCTGGTGATGGGCTCGCCGGCCACGGTCAAGCGCGAACTGAGCGAGCAGGAAATCGCCTGGAAGCAGCGCGGCACCGCCGAATACCAGCAATTGAGCAAGCGCTGCCTGGCCAGCCTGGTGGAATGCCAGCCGCTGGCCGCGGTGGAGGCCGACCGCCCGCGTCTGGGCGATTCCGGGTTCCGCCCGAAGGGGCAGGGCGCATGAGCCTCATTGGGGTTCGCTCCAATGGCCAGGCGGCCCGGCGGGCAGGTATAGTCGGCGCTTTATCCGCGCCCGACCGAGCCATGAGCAGTCTCGCCCCGCTGAACCAACTGATCGCCCGCTTCCAGGAACAGACGCCGATCCGCGCCAGTTCGCTGATCATCACCCTCTATGGCGACGCCATCGAACCCCACGGCGGCACCGTCTGGCTGGGCAGCCTGATCGGCCTGCTGGAGCCCATGGGGATCAACGAACGGCTGATCCGCACTTCGATCTTCCGCCTGACCAAGGAAGGCTGGCTGACCGCCGAGAAGGTCGGCCGGCGCAGCTACTACAGCCTCACCGGCACCGGCCGGCGGCGTTTCGAGAAGGCCTTCAAGCGCGTGTACAGCCCCGGCCTGCCGGCCTGGGACGGCGCCTGGACGCTGGTGCTGCTGTCGCAGTTGGCGGCGGACAAGCGCAAGCAGGTGCGCGAGGAGCTGGAATGGCAGGGCTTCGGCGCCATCGCCCCGAGCGTGCTGGCCTGCCCGCGCTGCGACCGCGCCGACCTCACCGCGACCCTGCTGGACCTGGACGCGCTGGACGACAGCATCGTCTTCGAGACCCACGCCCAGGAGGTGCTCGCCTCCAAGGCCATGCGCCTGCAGGTGCGCGAGAGTTGGAAGATCGACGAGCTGGGCCAGCACTACAGCGAATTCATCCGCCTGTTCCGCCCGTTGTGGCAGGCGCTGCGCGAGCAGGGCGAGCCGGATGCCCGGGACTGTTTCCTGGCGCGCACCCTGCTGATCCACGAATATCGCAAATTGCTACTGCGCGACCCGCAACTGCCGGACGAACTGCTCCCCGGCGACTGGGAAGGGCGCGCGGCGCGGCAGCTGTGCCGCAACCTCTACCGCCTGGTGTACGCCAGGGCCGAGGTGTGGCTGAACAGCGCCCTGGAGACCGCCGACGGCCCCTTGCCGGATGCCGGCGAGAGCTTCTACCGGCGCTTCGGAGGGCTGAACTGAGCCGGTTGGCTCGAAACATGCTTCACAAGCGCCGTACCGAGGCGGCGCTGCGGGACCACCGGCCGGACGGCCGGACCATGACGGGCGCCTGCCTGAGCGTCCGCTGATAAAAACAATGCGTGCATGAGGCTTTAGGTCATGAACCCTTCATCGATTTCCAGGGATGAGGCTTTCGAAGCGTGGTTGGGCCAGGTCAACCAGGCGTGCGGGCGTTTCGACGCGCGCACCCTGGGGCCGTCCTTCCACGGGAAGCTGCGGGAGTACCAGGGCGGTGCCATCAAGCTCAGCGTGGTCGACATGTCCCAGGTGCACCTGTACCGCACCAGCAAGGAGGTGAGCGCCAGCGGCAACGGCCACTTCTACGCGGTGTTCCAGCTCGACGGGCGCTCGCGCCTGGAGCAGGACGGCAGCCGCGTGCAGCTGGCCCGCGGCGACATCACCCTGGTGGACGCCAACCGCCCCTGCGACATGACCTACGAGGAGGACTCGCGGCAGCTGTCGCTGATCCTCCCGCGCCAGGTGCTGGAGCGTGGCCTGCGCTTCTCCGGCATCGACTGCGCGCGGCGCATCCCGGCCAGCTCGCCGGTGGCGGTGCTGGCCAACACCCTGATCCTCGAGACCACCCGCCAGAACGGCCTGGGCATGCAGGAAAGCGAGGCCACCCTCGACGCCCTGGTCAGCCTGCTGCGCCCGGCGCTGGCCGGCGCGGAAGCCGAGGGCGACAGCCATGAAAGGCTGTTCCGCAAGGCGCTGGCCTTCATCGACGAGCACATCGGCGCCGAGGAACTCTGCCCGGAACTGATCGCCCGCGAAGTGGGCGTGTCGGTGCGCGGCCTGTACCGCATGTTCGCCAAGAAGGGCCTGGTGGTGGCGCAGTACATCAAGAACCGCCGCCTGGACTTCTGCGCCGAATCCCTGCGCAACGCGGCGGGCGAGCAGAAGCTGTCGGCGCTGGGGTATGCCTGGGGGTTCTCGGATTCCAGCTACTTCTCCACGGCGTTCAAGTCGCGCTTCGGGGTTTCGCCGGGGGAGTATCGGAAGCGGTATGTGCATTGAGAGCGGCTGCAGGCGGTAGGCGGCAGGCTGCAGGCAAGAGCGTGAAGAGCCCCTCACCCCAACCCTCTCCCGCAAGCGGGAGAGGGGGCTGTCCGTGCCGAGAGGAAGAATGGTTTCAGCCGGAAATCTTCGGTGCTGCCGGCTGACTCAGAAATACCCACGCACTCCGAACGGTCCCCTCTCCCTTCAGGGAGAGGGTGCTCTCAAACCCCGTACCATAGCCTCCCAGCTCCGTAGGATGGGTTGAGAGAAGCGATACCCATCACCGCAACCGCATGGGTTTCGCAAGGCTCAACCCATCCTACGAAAAGCACATCAGCACGACCGGCGAGATTGCCCCTACCGCTCTTGCTTCCAGCCTACAGCCTCCAGCGGCTCTTCTGGCACTCCTGCCAACACGACTGGCACACAGAAAAACACCCGCACTCGCGCCCCTGGCGACAATCGTCCTCGACCGGCACCTGCCTTGTGCCCGGCCGACAAGAATCGATCGAGAGTGCCCCCTGCATGCTTTTCACCGTGAAATCCCGAATCAAGACCGGCCTCTGCGGCCTGCTGCTGGCCGTGGCCGGTGCCCAGTCCGGGCTGGCCCTGGCCGATGACCTGGCCGCCAAGGGCCAGGCCGTTTTCGAGCGCGACTGCTCCGTTTGCCACACCGCCAATGCCGGCGGCGCCAACATCATGGGGCCGAACCTGCATGGGGTGATCGGCCGCAATGCCGGTTCCCTGGCCGGTTTCAGCTATTCCCAGGCGATGAAGGACAAGGGCGCGGCCTGGAGCCGCGAGAGCCTCGAAGCCTTCGTCACCCAGCCCCAGGCCGCCGTGCCGGGCACCTACATGCCCTACCAGGGCCTGGCCGACGCCGACGAGCGCAAGGCCCTGAGCCTGTGGCTGAGCCAGCAGCACTGACCTTTCCCGGCCGCTCCCGGCGAGCGGTTCCCTGCCTGGCCCGCGGGCCGCAAGAACAGGAGTCACCATGAGCATCACCGCAACCCTGCCGCAGGTCGCCGAGTTCCTCCAGCGCCGCCACGGCTGCTTCATCGACGGCGCCTGGGTGGCCTACGACGGCCCCACCAGCGACGTGCTCAACCCGGCCACCGGCGAAACCATCGCGCAGATCGCCGACATCGATACCGACATGCTCGACCGCGCCGTGAAATCCGCCCACGCTGCCTTCAAGGCGCGCGTCTGGTCCGACCTGCGCCCGGCCGACCGCGAGCGCATCCTGCTGCGCTTCGCCGACCTGGTGGAGCAGCACGCCGAGGAACTGGCCCAGCTGGAAACCCTCAGCCAGGGCAAGTCGATCAACCTGACGCGCATGCTCGACGTCGGCGCCACCGTCGAGTTCATGCGCTACATGGCCGGCTGGGCGACCAAGATCGAGGGCCAGTCCCTGGACGTGTCCATCCCGCTGCCGCCGGGCACCAAGTTCACCGCCTTCACCCGCCGCGAGCCGGTGGGCGTGGTCGCCGGCATCGTGCCCTGGAACTTCCCGCTGATGATCGCCGTGTGGAAGCTGATGCCAGCCCTGGCCACCGGCAACACCGTGGTCATCAAGCCCGCTTCGGAAACCCCGCTGACCGCCCTGCGCCTGGCCGAGCTGGCCTTCGAGGCGGGCGTGCCGGCCGGGGTGTTCAACCTGGTCACCGGCGACGGCGCGCGCATCGGCGGCGGCCTGGCTTCGCACAAGCTGATCAGCAAGGTCTCCTTCACTGGCTCCACCGCGGTGGGCCGCAGCGTCGGCATCGCCGCCATGCAGAACATGACGCGCTTCGCCCTGGAACTGGGCGGCAAGAACCCGATGATCATCCTGGCCGACGCCGATATCGACAAGGCCGTGCAGGGCGCGCTGCTGGGTGGCCTGCTCAACAGCGGCCAGGTCTGCGCCGCGGCCTCGCGCTTCTACGTGCACGAGTCGCGCTATGCCGAGTTCGTCGACAAGCTCGGCGCGGTGGTCGCCGGCATGAGCATCGGCCAGGGCATGGACGATACTGCGCAGATCACCCCGCTGGTGTCGCGCAAGCAGCAGGCCTCGGTGCTCAAGCACATCGAGACCGCCCGCCGCGAAGGCGCCCGGGTGGTCTGCGGCGGCGAGCCGATGGACTGCGACGGCTTCTTCGTGCGCCCGACCGTGCTGGCCGACGTCACCCAGGACATGGCCGTGGCCCACAATGAAGTCTTCGGCCCGGTGCTGGCGGTGCTTTCCTTCAAGGAAGAGGACCAGGCCATCGAGATGGCCAACGACAGCGAGTACGGCCTGGGCGCCAGCCTGTGGACCAACGACCTGACCCGCGCCATGAACCTGGTGCCGCGCATCGAATCCGGCACCGTATGGGTCAACGCCCACGTGCTGCTGGACCCGAGCATGCCCTTCGGCGGCGTCAAGCAGTCCGGCATGGGCCGCGAGTTCGGCCGCGCGGTGGTCGAGGCCTACACCGAGATCAAGTCGGTGTGCATCGCCCACTGAGGGCGCCTTGCGTGGCGTGCCGCGCGGCGGCACGCTACGCCGCTTTCCCGGATGGCGGCAGAGGAGGCTGATCGCATGTTCGCCCTGACCCTGCGTGTGGCGCTGGCCTGCCTGCTGCCGTTCGCCGCTATCTTCCTGCTCGACGCCATGCCCGGCGTGCACCCGGCCTGGGACTTCGCCAACGTAGCCGGCTTCGTCGCCGGGGCGCTGTTCCTGCTGCTGTTCGCCTACACCGGCAAGCCCATGGCCCGGCCGCGGCACGACGGCAAGTTCTTCATGGTGCTGCACCGCGACCTGTCGTTCGTCGCCGCCGTGCTGTTGGTCGTCCACGTGGCGGTGCTGCTGGTGGATGAGCCGCTGGTGCTCGACGAACTGCTGCCCAGCGCGCCCTGGCACATGCTCGCCGCCGATGGCGCGACGCTGCTCCTGCTGCTGATCCTGCCGCTGAGCCTGACCGCCGTGCGCCGACGCATCTGGCCCAGGCATGCGGACTTTCGCCGCTGGCATTATGGGTGGAGCGCCGCCATCGTCGCCCTGGCCGGCGTGCACATGATCGGCGCCGGCTACTACAGCGGCGCCACCTGGAAGGCCGTGCTCTGGGGCGCGCTCAGCGTCGCCGCGCTGGCCTGGCCGCTGCTGCCGCGGCCCACGCCGCACTATGCCGAGGGCGGGCGCCGGCGGCACAGCGCCTACCTGGCCAGCCGCCTGAGCCTGGGCGTGCTCTGCGCCGGCCTGGCCCTGGCCGGGCTCTATGCGCTGCTCGGCAGCGTCGACCTGCCGCTGCTATGAAGCGCTGGTACCTGCTGTTGGCCATCCCGCTGCTGGCGGCCTTCGTCCTCGGCGCGCGGCACGGCCACGACCAACTGGTGCGCCAGCACCCGCTGCTGCCGATGAACTTCGACCACACCAACCACGGCAGCATCAACTGTGTCACCTGCCACCACGACTTCGTCGACCGCTCCACCTCGGCCTCGCCCAGCGGCAGCCGCACCTGCGTGCTCTGCCACAAGGAGTCGCCGCAGCTGGCGGTGACCATCGAGCACGACTTCCACCAGTTCTGCGAAAGCTGCCACCTCAAGCGCCTGCAATCCTTCCAGCAGGCCGGCCCGGTGCGTTCCTGCAAGGGCTGCCACACGCCGCCCGCGATGGCGGGCGCGCCTTAGTTGAGGATCAGCAGGCGCGGGTATTCGCGCAGGTGCGAGGAGGTGATCTGGGCGAGGGAGCGCATGGCCCCCAGCGGGTCGTCCAGGCGGTAGTTGGCGGTGATGCTGACGTCTTCCAGGCGCTCGTCGGCATTGACGATCCAGCCCGGGTAGTAGCGCCGCAGTTCGGCCAGCACCTGGCTCAGCGGGCAGTTCTCGAACACCAGGCGGCCCTGCACCCAGGCCAGCAGGCGCTGGCTCTCGCCGTTGTGGCGGCGCTCGCCGAAGCCGCCGGGGCCGACGCGGATGCTGTCGCCGGCGCCGAGGCTGACGCGGGTGTCGTCGCCGGCGCTGCGCAGGTCCACCTCGCCGTGCTGCACGCTGACTTCCGCCTCGTTGCCCAGGTAGCGCACGGCGAAGGCGGTGCCGCGCACGCTCACCTGCACCGGGCCGGCCTCCACCTCGAAGGGGCGGCTGCGGTCGTGGGCCACGTCGAAGTAGGCTTCGCCGCGGAACAGCCGGGCGCTGCGGCGCTGCTCGTCGAGGTGGCTGGACAGGGCGGTGTCGGTGTTCAGCAGGATGCGCGAGCCGTCGGCCAGTTGCAGGCTCTGGCGCTGGCCCACGGCGGTGTAGTGGTCGGCGCGGATGTGCGTCAGCAGGTCGCCCTGCAGGGCCACGCCGAGGGCCAGCAACAGCCCGGCAGCGGCGGCGAAGGAGCGCCAGCGCCGGCGCTTGCGTTGCCGCGCCTGGTGCTGCGCCTGGGACTCCAGGCCGGTGGCGGCCAGGCCGAGCAGCGGCGAGTCCCACAGGCTGCTGGCGTGCCGGAAGGCGTTGGCGTTGGCCGGGTGCGCGGCCAGCCAGGCGTCGAAGCGCGCGCGGGTGGCGGCGTCGGCGTCTTCCAGCTGGATCAGCCAGTCCAGCGCTTGGGCCAGGTGCGGGTCCGGGGCGGTCACGCGGCGTTCCTCGAATCGGGGGCGCACATTGTGGGCCAGCCGCGGGCCGATGGGTAGCCCGTCATGCCGGCGGTTCCAGGCGCCCGAGCACGCCGATGCAGATGGCCATGATGAGCTTCAGCTCCTTCTGCACCGTGCTGGGCGATACCCCCAGCTGCTCGGCGATTTCCGCGTAGCCGCAGCCGTGCAATCGGCTGAGGATGAAGATCCGCTGCTGGCGCGGGGTGAGGCGTTCCAGGGCCGAGCCCAGGCGCTCCAGCAACTGCTCGGCGTGCAGGCCGTCCTCGGCCGAGCTCTGGCTGGAGGGCACCGCCTGGAGCACCTCCTGGGGCACGTCGTCGAGCAGGGTGCGCGATTGCATGCGCAGGTGGCGCAGGTGGTCCAGGGCGAGGTTGCGGCCGGTCTGGAAGAGGAACGGCTCCAGGTGTTCCACCGGGCGCTCGCGCAGGGTGCGGGCCACGCGCAGGTAGGTTTCCTGGACCAGTTCTTCGGCGATGCTGGGGTTCTTCACCATTCTCGCCAGGGTGCGCAGCAGCGGGGTGCGTTGGGCGAGGAACACGGTGTCGAGGTGGGAAAGGCTCACGCGACGTCCATGCAAGTCATTTTCTGATGAGAATCATTATCGTTCGACGGGCATTCTCGGCACAAGCCGGGGCGCCGAGAAAAAAAGAGCGAGGCCCGCCAGCGCGCGCCTCGCTCGTCCCTCAGCCGGCTTGTGAGGGAAAAGGGGGAGGGGCTCAGGCCTTGTCGGCCTTGCCGGCGGCCGCGGCGAACTTCGCCAGGCGCACGTCCAGGCGCCGCGGGCGGCGGCCGTGGTCCTCGGCCTGCTCCTTGCGGCGGATGGCGTTGCGCACCATCAGCGAGCCCAGGTAGCGCACCGGTTCCGGCGGGAAGTGGCCGAGCGGCCCCTGGGCCAGCGGCGAGCGCGTCCACTCGTCGTCCAGGCCCTGCACCAGCGAGGCGAGGAGCTGCCCGCCCATGTGGCAGGGGCCGACGCCGCTGCCGGAGTAGCCGAAGCCGTAGAAGATGTTGCCGCCGGCGCCGAGCCGGCCGAAGAACGGCAGGCCGGTCACCGAGCGGTCGGAGGGGCCGTTCCAGCTCGCCGCGATGGGCACCTCGGCGAAGGTCGGGAAGAACTCGCCGAGGCTGCGCCGCAGCAGGCCGAGGTAGGGCGAGGGCTGGTCGAACACCGGCAGCATGCGCCCGCCGTAGGCGAAGGTGTTGCCTCCCTTGCCAAGCATGAGCCGGCCGTCCGGGGTGTTGTGGTAGTAGTGCACGAAGATGCGCGAGTCGAGCACGGTCACCCCCGAGGTCAGGCCGATCTGCCGCAGCAGGTCCGGGCGCGGCTCGGTGATGATCATGTCGCTAGAGACGATCGCCACCGTGCGCTCGAACTGCGGGAAGGCCCGCGCCATCCAGGCGTTGATCGCCAGCACCACGCGGTCCGCCGCCACCTGGCCATTGGGCGTGTGCACGCGGGCCGGGTGGCCTTCCTCCAGGCCGGTCATCGGCGTGCCCTCGTACAGCCGCACGCCCAGCTGCAGCGCCACCCGGCGCAGGCCGCGCACCAGCTTGCCCGGCTGCACGCTGGCGGCGGCGGGGGAGAACCAGCCTTCCAGGTGCTTGTCCGAGCCGGCCATGCGCCGCACGTCCTCCAGCGGGCGCTTGGCGAAGGAGTTGATGCCGTGCTTCTCCAGTGCGGCGATCACCCCGTCGGTGGCGCCGACCTGGGCGGCATTGGTCGCGGTGTACAGGGTGCCGTCCAGGCGGTAGTCGGCATCCATCCCGTACTTCTCGCAGAATTCGCCGATGGCGTGGATGCTGCGCTCGGAGGCCTTCACCAGGCGGATCGCCTCGGCCAGGCCGAACAGCCGCTCCAGGGTGAAGAACTTCGCCGACCAGGACAGCGCGCAGCCGCCGTTGCGCCCGCTGGCGCCGGCGCCGCAGATGTCGGCTTCGACTATCACCACGTCCAGCCCGGGGTTCTGTTCCTTGAGCTGGATGGCGGTCCACAGGCCGGTGTAGCCGCCGCCGACGATGCATACGTCGGCGCGGGTGTCCTGTTGCAGCGGGGCGGCCCTGTCGCTGTCGTGCTGCAGGGCCTGGGCGAGCCAGAAGGGGCGCATGGGGAGTCTCCGTGATCGGGGCGCGGGTAGGGGCGTTCGGTGTGCGGTTTATCGGGCGGGGTGGGCACGTCCCTGTGCCCCGGGAATCAGGAGCGCGCCGGGCGCACCTTCAGGGGGCGGTTCGGCGTGGCCGGGGCGCTCTTGCGCGCGCCTTCGGGCAGGCTGTTCCAGTGCGGCACCAGGATGGCGGCGGCGATCAACGCGGTGACGGTGAAGCCGATGAACACGCTGTAGGTGTCGAAGTAGCCGGGCAGCAGGCCGCCGAGGATGGCGCCCACCGAGCCGCAGCCGTTGACGAAACCGGCGGCGGTGCCGGCGGCCTTGCCGGTGCCGAAGTCGATGGCGGCGGCGCCGCTGATCATCGAGTCCGGGCCGTAGAGGGTCAGGCCCATCATGAACAGCAGGGCGAACACCAGCATCGCGCTGCCGGTCTGCATGGCCGGGACGAACAGCGCCAGGCACGCGGTCAGGCCGATCAGGCTGATGACGCAGGCGGGCATGCGCCGGGCGCCGAACAGCTTGTCCGAGGCCAGGCCGATGAGGATGGGGCCGAGCAGCCCGGCGATCTCGAAGGAGGTCGGCAGCACCGCGGCGCCCACCTTGCCCAGGGCCGGCATGCGTTCGTAGACGATCACCGGGCCCCACAGCAGGATGGCGTAGCGCGCCGGCTTGAGCAGGAAGTAGGCCAGGCCGAGGGTCATCACGGTGCGGTTGCGCAGCACGGCGCCGAGGGTTTCCCAGAAGCCGGGGTTCTTGCCCTGCTCATGGAAGCCGGCGTAGTGCACGGCCTGCGGCTCGTCCGCCTCGATCGGCGGCAGGCCGACGTCCTGCGGGCGGTTGCGCTGCAGCAGCAGGAACAGCAGGGCGACGCCGCCGACCACCGCGGCGCAGGAGTAGAAGGCCGCGTGCCAGGTGCCGAACACGCTGTAGGCCCACCAGCCGGCGAAGGGCGAGGCGACCAGGCCGCCGAAGGCGTAGCAGGTGCTCCACAGGCCGAGGATGCGGCCGCGCTCGTGGGCGGCGAAGAAGCTGCCCATGTTCTTGCACAGCCCGGACCAGCCGGTGGACTGCGCCAGGCCCTGGATGACCATGCAGCTGGCGAAGATCGGCACGGTGGCGAAGGTGCCCATGACCAGGGCGGCGAGGGTGGAGATCGCCAGGCCGCCGAACACCACGATGCGCGGGCCGAAGCGGTCGGCGAAGACGCCCCAGGTGAACTGGCCCACGGCGTAGGCGGCCAGGTAGATGGCATCCATGTCGGCCATCATGGCCTTGTCCAGTTCGAAACTCGTGTCCTCGGCGATGCCGAGCTTGGCCACGGAGAAGGCCTTGCGGGTGAAGTAGAAGGCGGCGTACGCGAGCCAGGTGATCGCGAAGATCTGCACGCGCCAGCGCTGCATGGAACCTTTGCCCGCGTGGGCTGCGGTGCCGGTGGGGTTGCTCATCTGATCTGACCTCGTTGTTGTTGGAGTGCCGGCAGTCAGGGAAAAACTTGTTGTTGTTATATGAGCGGGCCGTACCTTTCCGGAGGTGACGGGTCAGGGCGAATGCGGGTGAGGTTGCCGTGGGCCGGGGCCCGTGGTGAAACGCATGGAAACAAGTTCGAATAAATAAATAAAATCGATTTATCAAATTTTAAAAATAAGTCTGACTTGTAAGTCACGGTGCCGGGTGACTACAGTGGCGACCTTCCCGACCCCTACGGAGCCAGGCCCATGCAGGTTTCCCACGCGCAACTGAAGGCCTTCCACGCCGTGGCGCTGACCGGCAGCTTCACCCGCGCCGCCGAGCGCCTGTTCCTCACCCAGCCGGCGGTTTCCGACCAGGTGCGCAAGCTGGAGGAGCGCTACGGTGTGCTGCTGTTCCACCGCAACAAGCGCTCGGTGCGCCTGACCGACCTGGGCGAGCGCCTGCTGGCGGTGACCCAGCGGCTGTTCGTCATCGAGGCCGAGGCCCACGAGCTGCTGGCGGCCTCCAGCGCCCTGCAGACCGGCAACCTGACCCTGGCGGTGGACGCCGCGGTGCACCTGCTGCCGCAGGTGGCGCGCTTCTGCCAGCGCTACCCCGGCATCCACGTGCGCATCGAGAGCGGCAACACCGACGAGTCGCTGCAGTCGCTGTTCAACTACCGGGCCGACCTGGCGCTGCTGGGCCGCACGGTGGAGGACGAGCGGCTGCTGTCGGTGACACTGCGCAGCGACCCCATAGTCGCTTTCGTCGCCAGCGGCCATCCCTGGGCCGGGCGCGAGTCGATCCGCCTGGCGGACCTGGACGACGCGCCACTGGTGTTGCGCGAGCAGGGCTCGGTGACGCGCCAGACGCTGGAGGAAGAAATGCACCGCGCCGGCCTGCGCATCCGCCCGGCCATCGAGGTGGAAGGCCGCGAGGCCGCGCGCGAGGCAGTGGTGGCGGGGATCGGCCTGGGCGTGGTGTCGGCTGCCGAGTTCGGCGCCGACAGCCGGGTGCATGCTTTGCCGATAGTCGATTGTGAAAGGCGGATGAGCGAGACGTTGGTGTGCCTGCGCGAGCAGAGTTCGCGGCGGATAGTGTCGACCTTTCTCGATGTGGTGCGCGAGGACCTGGGGGAGGGGGCGTGCTCTTCGTAGGAGCGAGCTTGCTCGCGAACGGGATTTGCCGGCGGTCCAGGCGCTGGGTTCAAGAGCCCCTCACCCCAGCCCTCTCCCGCAAGCGGGAGAGGGGGCTGTCCTGAGTGAGCGGTGAGTCCGGAGCCATCCTGATACTCCTGGCTACGCCGTCATTCCCTCCGTAGGGCGTATAACCGTTCGCGGTTATACGCCGGTAGGCCTACGCCCCGCCATCCTCCGCCAGCTCCAGGAACGCACTCACCACCCGCAACCCGCGGCGCCGCTCCAGGCAGCCGAGGGAATGCCGGTTCACCAGCGCCTCGCCGAGCAGCGGCACGGCGCGCACCCGCGGGTCGCGGCTGACTTCCAGCGAGGAGACGATGCCGATGCCCAGTTCCGCCGCCACCGCCTCGGTGACCGCCTCGCGGCTGCTCAGCTCCATCAGCACCCGCGGCTGTATCGGCAGGGCGCCGCAGGCGCGGTCGAAGGTGCGGCGGGTGATGGAGTCCGGCTCGCGCAGCACCATGATCTGCTGGTCCAGCTCCGCCAGCGGGATGCCCTCGCTGCGCCCGCACCAGGCGTGTTCCGCCGGCAGCAGCGCGCACAGGTGAGATTCCACCAAATCGCGCAGGTACAGCCCCGGCCGTTCGTCCACCTCGGTCACCACGGCCACGTCCACGTGCTCGCTGAGCAGCGCGTTGAGCGTCTCCTGGGCATTGCCCAGGCGCAGGTTGACGGTGATGCCGGGGTAGCGCGCGCGCAGGCGGGCGAGCAGGGGCATGACCAGGTGCGGGCCGTCGGCCGCCACCTCGATGCGCCCGCTGAGCAGCTTGCGGTTGGCGTCCAGCAGCGTCTCGGCCTCTTCCTCCAGGGCGAACAGCGTGCGGCTGATGGCCGCCAGGCGGCGGCCCTCCTCGGTCAGCTCCACGGCGCGGGCGGTGCGGCGGAACAGGTTGACCTGGTAGTGCTCTTCCAGCGCCTTGACGTGCCCGGTCACCGCCGGCTGGCTGATGAACAGGCGCTCGGCGGCGCGGGTGAAGCTGCCTTCGCGGGCCACGGCGTCGAAGGCGCGGAGCTGGAACAGGTTCATGGGGTATAGGTCCGACTTATGCCTGGGATCATGACAAACAATTTGAGCGATAACTCGTCGCTTGGCAACGTATGTCCAGGCCCGGTCGACGGGCCGCGACAAGAACCTCACCCCGCACAGGTTTTCCCCTGATAGAGGAACCGAGCATGAGCACTGCCGAGCGCGCGCCCATCCTGTTGACCCCCGGCCCCCTGACCACCTCCCCGCGGACCCGCCGCGCCATGCTGGTCGACTGGGGCTCCTGGGACAACGATTTCAACGCCCTGACCGCCGAAGTCTGTTCCCGCCTGCTGGCCATCATCCATGGCGAAGGCAGCCACACCTGCGTGCCGCTGCAGGGCAGCGGCACCTTCTCCGTCGAGGCCGCGGTGGGCACCCTGGTGCCGCGCGACGGCAAGGTGCTGGTGCTGATCAACGGCGCCTACGGCAAGCGCCTGGCGAAGATCTGCCAGGTGATCGGCCGGCAGTTCAGCACCTTCGAAACCGAAGAGGACGTGCCTACTACCGCCGAGGACGTCGACCGCCTGCTCGCCGCCGACCCGGCCGTGACCCATGTGGCGCTGATCCACTGCGAGACCAGCACCGGCATCCTCAACCCGCTGGAAGCCATCGCCAAGGTCGTCGAGGCCCACGGCAAGCGCCTGATCATCGACGCCATGAGCTCCTTCGGCGCCCTCGACATCGACGCCCGCAAGGTGCCCTTCGACGCGCTGATCGCCGCTTCCGGCAAGTGCCTGGAAGGCGTGCCCGGCATGGGCTTCGTCTTCGCCCGCAACGAGTCGCTGGCGGCCAGCGCCGGCAACTGCCACTCCCTGGCCATGGACCTGCAGGACCAGCAGGCCTACATGGCCAAGACCGGCCAGTGGCGCTTCACCCCGCCCACCCACGTGGTCGCCGCACTGCACGAGGCGCTGAGCCAGTACGAGGAGGAGGGCGGCCTGGCGGCCCGTCACAATCGTTACGCAGACAACTGCCAGACTCTGCTGGGCGAGATGGCCAAACTCGGATTCCGCAGCTTCCTCCCTGCCGCGATCCAGGCGCCGATCATCGTCACCTTCCACGCCCCGCGCGATGCCCGCTACAGCTTCACCGAGTTCTACAACCGGGTGCGCGAGAAGGGCTACATCCTCTACCCGGGCAAGCTGACCCAGGTGGAAACCTTCCGCGTCGGCTGCATCGGCCAGGTCGATGCCCAGGGCATGCGCGAAGCGGTGGCGGCCATCGCCCAGACGCTGCGCGAGATGGAAGTCTTCGAGATCTGAACCCCTTTCCCGGCGCAGGCCCGGCCTGCGCCCGACAACAGGATGGAAGCGATGAACTACGAACAACCCAAGCAACTGCAAGCCGTGGTACTGGACTGGGCCGGCACCGTGGTCGACTTCGGCTCCTTCGCGCCGACGCAGATCTTCGTCGAGGCCTTCGCCGAGTTCGGCGTGCAGGTCAGCCTGGAAGAAGCCCGCGGCCCCATGGGCATGGGCAAGTGGGACCACATCCGCACCCTGTGCGACATCCCGGCCATCGCCGAGCGCTACCAGGCCAAGTTCGGCCGCACGCCCACCGACGACGACGTCACTGCCATCTACGAACGCTTCATGCCGCTGCAGATCGAGAAGATCGCCGAGCACTCGGCGCTGATCCCCGGCGCCCTCGACGCCATCGCCCAACTGCGCGAACAGGGCCTGAAGATCGGCTCCTGCTCCGGCTACCCGGCGGTGGTGATGGAAAAGGTGGTCAAGCTGGCCGCCAGCAACGGCTACGTCGCCGACCACGTGGTGGCCACCGACGAAGTGCCCAACGGCCGCCCGCACCCGGCCCAGGCCCTGGCCAACGTGATCGCCCTGGGCATCGACGACGTGGCCGCCTGCGTGAAGGTCGACGACACCTGGCCGGGCATCCTCGAAGGCCGCCGCGCCGGCATGTGGACCGTGGCGCTGACCTGCTCGGGCAACGCCCTGGGCCTGACCTACGAGCAGTACAAGGCGCTGCCGCAGGACAAGCTGGAACAGGAGCGCCGGCGGATCGGGCAGATGTTCGAAGGCTCGCGCCCGCATTACCTGATCGACACCATTGCGGAGCTGCCGGCGGTGGTGGCCGATATCAACGCCCGCCTGGCGCGGGGGGAGATGCCGCAGAGCTTCTGAGGTTTTCCGGCATGAGAGAAAGGCCCGCCTCGGCGGGTCTTTTTCGTTGCTGGGTGGGGGCTTTTCGTAGGAGCGAGGGGGACGCCTAGTCCTTGCTCGCGAACGGTGCTCACCGGCGGTTATGGCGTATTGGGTTGGCCCCGCAACCCTCTCCCCAGCCCTCGGCTGCGCGCCCCGCCCTGAAGGGAGAGGGGGCTAGTCCGTGCCGAGAGAGGATTTGATGCCAGCCGGCAACTCCAGAGTTGCCGGCTGACTCTGGAAAACCCAACCGCTCCGAACGGTCCCCTCTCCCTTCAGGGAGAGGGTTAGGGAGAGGGCGCTCTCAACCCCAGCACCTGCAGTCCCCAGCCAACTCTGCTCGCGAGCAAGGACTAGGCGTCCCCCTCGCTCCTACGAAAGCCCCCTCAATTCACCACATTGCGCACAAAACGCAGCAACCCATCCCCCAGGTTCCGATAGGAAAACCGCTGGTTGCTCTTGAACACATGGAACCCCCCGCAAGCCACCTCCCAACGCTGGTCACCGATCTCCAGCGTCAGCTGACCCTCGATGACGTAAACCATGTCATACCACCCCTCGGCATCGGGCTCTGCGTCGTAGCTGTCCCCCGGCGCCAGAGACCAGTGCCACAGCTCGGCCTGGCCCCGGGCCGGGGTGCTGGCCAGCAGGGTGCCGCGGCTCTCTGCCTGGCGGCCGACCCAGGCCACCACGTCGACGCGTGAGAGGTCGCCGGTCTGCGGGGCGCGCACCAGGTCGGCGAAGGTCACCGAGAGGGCCGCGGCGATGCGGTCGAGGGTGGCCAGGCTGACGTTGGTGTCGCCGCCTTCGATGCCGACCAGCATGCGCCGGCTGACGCCGCTGGCCTTGGCCAGGGCGTCCTGGCTCAGGCCCGCGGCGCGGCGCAGGGTCTTGACGTTGTCGGCGACGTGGACGAGCACGCTGGGGCGTTCGTTGGTGTTGGGCAATATATTGCTCATTCGACCGATTTTGCGCATTATGTTGCGCATAAGCATACGCCAGGTCCCTGGCTGCATTTCAACCTTTTCGGTCTGCCTCCATGCCGCGTTCCCGTTTCGCCACGCTGTTCTTCCCGGTCGCCGTGCTGCTCGTCTCCATGGCCTCGATCCAGGGCGGGGCGGCCCTGGCCAAGAGCCTGTTCCCGGTGCTCGGCGCCCAGGGCGTGACGGCCATGCGCCTGCTGTTCGCGGCGATCATCCTGCTCGCCGTGCTGCGCCCCTGGCGCAAGCCCGTCGCGCGCAGTTCCTGGGGGCCGCTGCTGGCCTACGGCATTACCCTGGGCGGCATGAACCTGATGTTCTACATGGCCCTGCGCACGATCCCGCTGGGCGTCGGCGTGGCCCTGGAGTTCACCGGGCCGCTGGCGGTGGCGCTGTATTTCTCGCGCAAGCCCATCGACTTCCTGTGGATCGCCATCGCCGTGTGCGGCCTCTGGCTGCTGCTGCCCATCGGCGAGCTCGGCCATGGCGTCGACCCGCTGGGCGCCGCGCTGGCCCTGGGCGCGGGCGCCTGCTGGGCGATGTACATCCTGTTCGGCCAGCGCGCCGGCAACGACCACGGCACCCAGACGGCGGCCATGGGCGTGACCATCGCGGCGATATGCATCTTCCCCGTGGGCCTGGTGCATTCCGGCGCCGCGCTGTTCGACCTGCAGCTGATCCCGGCGCTGCTGGGCGTGGCGGTGCTCTCCAGCGCCTTGCCCTACACCCTGGAGATGATCGCCCTGACACGCCTGCCGGCGCGCACCTTCGGCACCCTGATGAGCATCGAGCCGGCTTTCGCCGCGCTGTCCGGCCTGGTGTTCCTCGGCGAGCAGCTGACCGTGCTGCAGTGGCTGGCCATCGCCGCGATCATGCTCGCCTCGGTGGGCACCACCCTGACCAGCCAGCCGAAGCAGCCCGCCGCGAGCGTGGTGGCGGCGGACTGATCAGCCGCCGAGGGTGGTCGCCAGCCGTTCCTGGATGAAGTCCAGGAAGCACTGGATGCGCAGGGCCAGCTGCGAGTTGCGGTAGTACACCGCGTTGATCGGCTGGCGCGTCTCGCGCACCAGTTCCGGCAGCACCTTGACCAGGCGCCCGGCGGCGATGTCGTGGCAGGTCATGAAACCCGCCAGGCAGACGATGCCCTGGCCGGCCAGGGCCAGCTGGCGCAGCGTCTCGCCGCTGGAGGCGGAAAGGTTGGGGGTGATCGCCAGGCTTTCCCCGCCGGCATGGGGCAGCGGCCAGACGTTCAGGCTTTCCGGCTGGGTGAAGCCGAGCAGGCTGTGCCGGGCCAGGTCTTCCACGCTTTGCGGCGCGCCGTGCTTTTCCAGGTAGGCCGGGCTGGCCAGCAGGTTCAGCCGGCTGCTGCCCAGGGGCCGGGCGTGCAGCGTCGAATCGCTGAGGGTGCCGATGCGGATGGCGACGTCGGTGCTCTGTTCCAGCAGGTCGATGTTCAGGTCGTTGGTGTTCAGCTGCAGCTCGATGTCCGGGTACTGCGCGCGGAAGGCGTCGATGTGCGGCACCACGGCGTGCAGCATGAAGGGCGAGGCGGCGTTGATCCGCAGACGCCCGGCCGGCCGTTGTTGGCGCAGCGCCAGGCGTTCTTCCAGCTCGTCCATCTGCGCCAGGATGTGCCGCGCGCTATCGAGGAAGAACTGGCCTTCCTCGGTGAGCTTCATGCGCCGCGTGGTGCGGTTGAGCAGGGTGGTGCCGAGTTTGTCCTCCAGGCGCGCCAGGGTGCGGCTGACGGCCGAGGCGGTGAGGCCCAGTTGCTCGGCGGCGGCGGTGATGGAGCCGCTGTCGATGACGGTGGTGAAGGTGCGGAGTTCGTCGGATTGGACTTTCATCGGGGGCCCTGGAGGCAGCTTTTCGTAGGAGCGAGCTTGCTCGCGAATGGTACTTTCCGGTGGGCGTGGTGCGTTGGGTTGACTCCTTTCCCTCTCCCCAGCCCTCTCCCTGAAGGGAGAGGGGGCTAGATCGTGCCGAGAGAGGATTTGATGTCGGCCGGCAACTCCAGAGCTGCCGGCTGACTCTGGAAAACCCAACCGCTCCGAACGGTCCCCTCTCCCTTCAGGGAGAGGGTTAGGGAGAGGGCGTTCTTCAGGCCAAGCACCGAGAATGCCGGCGAAGCCCCGTTCGCGAGCAAGCTCGCTCCTACAAGTAAAGCCGCCACTCAAAACGTCCCCGGATAAGCCCCACCATCCAGCAACAGATTCTGCCCGGTGAGATACCCCGCATGGGCACTGCAAACAAAGGCACAGAACGCCCCGAACTCCTCCGGTGTTCCAAAGCGCCCGGCAGGGATCGCCTGCAGCCACTGCTCGACCTTGCCCTGGTCGTCGCCCAGGCCCTTGCGCAGGCGGTCGGTGTCGAAGGAGCCGGGCAGCAGCGCGTTGAGCGTGACGTTGCGCGAGGCCAGGCGGCTCTGGCGGGCCAGGCCGGCGACGAAACCGGTGAGGCCGCTGCGCGCGCCGTTGGACAGGCCGAGGATGTCGATCGGCGCCTTCACCGCCGAGGAGGTGATGTTCACCACCCGGCCGAAGCCGCGCTCGGCCATGCCGTCCACCGTGGCCTTGATCAGCTCGATGGGGGTGAGCATATTCAGCTCCAGGGCGCTCAGCCATTGCTCGCGGCCCCAGTCGCGGAAGTCGCCGGGCGGCGGGCCGCCGGCGTTGTTGATCAGGATGTCCACCTGCGGGCAGGCCGCCAGCAGGGCCGCGCGGACCTCCGCCTGGCCCACGTCGCCGGGCACGCAGCGCACCTCGATGCCCGGCGCGTGCCGGCGCAGTTCCGCGGCGGTGGCTTCCAGCGCCTCGGCGCCGCGGGCGTTGATCACCAGGTTCACGCCTTCGCCGGCCAGCGCCTTGGCGCAGCCCTTGCCCAGGCCCTTGCTGGCGGCGCAGACCAGCGCCCAGCGTCCAGCTATTCCGAGATCCATGGCGTTCTCCTGTTCATGGCGAAAGTGGCGGCCACGACATTTACCCGCGCCGTGGCCGCAGCGCAAGCCGCCGGCTTCAGTCCCAGGCCGGAGCCAGGCTGGCCGGGCTGGTGATACGCTCGTTGCGCTCCAGGGCGGCGATGGCGGCCATGTCCGCGTCGCTCAGGCGCAGCTCGCGGGCGGCGAGGTTGCTCGCCAGGTTGGCGCGCTTGGTGGAGGAGGGGATCACCGCGTAGCCTAGCTGCATGGCCCAGGCCAGCACCACCTGCGCCGGGGTGGCGCCGTGGCGCTGGGCGATCTCGCCGATCACCGCGTCGCCCAGCACCTTGCCGTAGCCCAGCGTCATGTAGGAAGTGATGCGGATGCCGTGGCGTTCGGCGAACCCGGCGACCTTGCGGTTCTGCAGGTAGGGGTGCAGCTCCACCTGGTTGGTGGCGATCTCGCCGGCGCCGACCACGTCGATGGCCTGCTGCATCAGCGCCAGGGTGAAGTTGGACACGCCGATCTCGCGGGCCAGGCCACGCGCCTTGGCCTCGGCCAGGGCCGCCATGTATTCGGCGACCGGCACCGCGCCGCCCGGCGAGGGCCAGTGGATCAGGCAGAGGTCGACGTAGTCGGTCTTCAGCTTGTCCAGGCTCTCTTCCAGGCTGGGGATCAGCCGGTCGCGGGAGAGGTTCTCGGTCCACACCTTGGTGGTCAGGTACAGCTCGCCGCGCGGCACGCCGCTGGCCGCCACGGCCTGGCCGACCTCGGCCTCGTTGCCGTAGATCTGCGCGGTGTCGATGGCGCGGTAGCCCAGCTCCAGGGCGGTGGATACCGAGTCGATGACCACCTGGTCCTTGAGGCGGAAGGTGCCGAGGCCGAGGGCGGGAATGCTCATGGGAATCTCCTGTGGGGGATGGGTTGCACTGGAGCTTAGTATCCGGGGATGCACTGCTGAGAAAAACGCAGGTAGCGGCAAAGGATATTTGCCGTGAAGTCACGAATTGCAGGAGCGGGCCCTGCCCGCGATTTCGCGCGCAGGGCGCGCTCCTACAGGGGAATCGCGCCGGTGATTCCGGCTATCGCACGGTTTTTCGTAGGAGCGAGCTTGCTCGCGAACTGCATGGCACCGCGTTTATTCGCGAGCAAGCTCGCTCCTACGAAGAGCGCGCAAAAGAAAAGCCCCGCCAAGGCGGGGCTTTTCCATTCAGCGCGAGGCTCAGTTGCCAGCGGCAGCTGCTGCGGCCTGCTCGGTCAGCGTCTCGGTGTGGTCGCCGTGGTTCTTGCTGAACTGCGGGGCCAGGGAGCCGATGATCATGCCGAAGGCGCTGCAGATCAGGCCCACCAGTTGCGGCGGCCAGAAGTCGCCTTCCTGGTGGCCCATCTCCAGCGAGATCCAGCCGATCAGCCCGCAGGCGATGGCGGTCAGGGCGCCCTGGGTGGTAGCGCGCTTCCAGAACAGGCCGAAGAACAGCGGCACCACGGCGGCGACCAGGGTCACCTTGTACGCGTTGCCGACCATCTCGTAGATGCTGGCGTTGGAGTAGAAGGCGAACAGGCAGGTGGCGATGGTCATGGCCAGCACGCTGGCGCGCATCAGCTTCAGCGCCTGGTGGTCGTTCAGGTGCGGCAGCATGGGCTTGAGGATGTTCTCGGTGAGGGTCACCGACGGGGCCAGCAGGGCGCCGGAGGCCGAGGACATGATCGCCGAGAGCAGGGCGCCGAAGAACATGATCTGGGCGAACATCGGGGTGCGCTCCATGATCAGGTGCGGCAGGATCTGCTGGGCGTCCTCGTTCAGCCAGTGCTTGACCATCTGCGGGTCGATCATCGACGCGGCGTAGGTCAGGAAGATCGGCAGCATGCAGAACACCAGGTAGCAGGCGGCGCCGGTCATGGTGGCGCGCGAGGCGATCTTCTCGGTCTTGGCCGACATCACCCGGGCGTACACGTCCTGCTGCGGGATGGAGCCGAACATCATGGTCACCGCCGCGCCGAGGAAGGCGACTATGTCCTTGGCCGAGGTGCCCTGCAGGAAGTGGAACTTGCCTTCGGCCGCGGCGTGGCTTATCACCACCTGCGGGCCGCCGGCCATGTCGCCGATCAGCCAGACCAGGTAGCACAGGCCGCAGACGATGATGATCATCTGCAGGAAGTCGGTCAGGGCCACGGACCACATGCCGCCGAACAGGGTGTGCAGCAGCACGATCACGGTGCCGATGAGCATGCCCTGGGTGGTGGTGATGGCGCCGTCGGAAAGCACGCTGAAGCACACGCCGAGCGCGGTCAGCTGGGCGGCTACCCAGCCCATGTAGGAGATGATGATCACCAGGCTGGTGAAGATTTCCACGTGCTGGCCGAAGCGCTTGCGGAAGAAGTCACCGATGGTCATCAGGTTCAGGCGGTACAGCGGGCGGGCGAAGACCAGGCCCACCAGCATCAGGCAGCCGAAGGAGCCGAAGGGGTCTTCGATGATCCCGGCGAAGCCTTCCTGGAGGAAGGTGGCGGGAATGCCCAGAACGGCCTCGGAGCCGAACCAGGTGGCGAACACCATGGTCACGACCAGGGGGAAGGACATGCTGCGGCCGGCCGCTGCGTAGTCCGAGGAGTTGTGCACGCGGGTCGCGGCGTAGAAGCCGACGATGACCGTAATCAGCAGGTAGATCCCGACAAACCAGATCAGCATTTGTTCGTTCTTTCCATTGGCTGGCCAGGTGCGCTTGGCGGGTAGGGGAGGCGCAGACTGGCGGTTTTTGTTTTTGGACTTGGCGGCCCCGGCGGGTGCCGGGCCGGTCGGCAGGAGGGACTGCCGGCCGGAACGCAACGGGCGAGCAGTCTGCCAAAGACGTAAAATATGTCAAACAATTACAGAGCGATTGAATGAAAAAAATGACAGGCGAGCAGACTTGATTCGTCCAACTGTTTGATTTAGCGCGGTTGGACTGCGCCGGTAGTCAGAAATATTTGACAGTTGGTGTTCGATAAGAACAACGCGTGGTCCGCTCCGGGCTGACCTGCAAGGCGTTTCGTGACCGCACGTCCGCGCCGGCCGGGCAAGGGCAGGGGGCCGGAACGGGCGCCGCGCATTGACGCGGAGCCGCCGCCAGCCAGTAGAATCGCGCCTTTTCGCCCAAGGACGCCCCATGAGCCTCTACCAGCCCGGCATTCTCGCCACCCCGGTTCCCGCCCAGGCCCGCCACCTGTTCTTCGACCTGCAGGCCGCGGAACACCTGCCGGCCGCCCTCGACCGCCTGCTGCAGCTGGCCGACGGAGCGAGCGCGGTGGTCGGCTTCGGCGAATCGCTGGTGCGCGTGCTGGGCCGCCAGGTCGAGGGGCTGCGCGAGTTCCCGGCGCTGTCCGGCGCCGGCGTCGACAACCCGTCCACTCAGCACGCCCTGTGGGTGTGGCTGCGCGGCGAGGACCGTGGCGACCTGCTGTTGCGCACCCATGCGCTGGAGCGCGAACTGGCGCCGGCGTTGACGCTGGTGGAGCAGGTCGAGGCCTTCCGCCACGGCGCCGGCCTGGACCTGACCGGCTACGAGGACGGCACCGAGAACCCGCAGGATGAAGACGCGGTGGATGCGGCGGTCGTCGCTGGCACCGGCGCCGGCCTGGACGGCGGCAGCTTCGCCGCCATCCAGCAGTGGCGCCACCAGCTGCAGGCCTTCGCCGCGCTGCCCCTGGCCGAGCAGGACGACATCATCGGCCGGCGCAAGCGCGACAACGAGGAACTGGACGAGGCGCCCGAGTCCGCCCACGTCAAGCGCACCGCCCAGGAGAGCTTCGAGCCCGAGGCCTTCGTGGTGCGCCGCTCGATGCCCTGGACCGCGGGCGCCGAGGCCGGCCTGATGTTCCTGGCCTTCGGCCGCAGCCTGGACGCCTTCGAGGCGCAGTTGCGGCGCATGAGCGGCCTGGACGACGGCATAGTCGACGCCCTGTACCGCTTCAGCCGCCCGCTCAGCGGCGGCTACTACTGGTGCCCGCCGCGCCGCGACGGCCTGCTCGACCTGGGCGCGCTGCTCGGCTGACGCGGGGCGGGCGCTCTCAGCGGCTGAGGTGAATGCGCATCTGCGTATAGCCGTTGACGAAGCGCCCGGTGCTGCCGAAGGCCGCATAGCGGAAGGCCCGGTGCATGGCGGTGAGGCCGCTGCAATGCAGGTTGCGCAGCTTGCGGTAGGCGGTCTGGTAGTGGTGAAGGAAGTTCTGCACGAAGGACGTCTCCCTGTTCGCGGTTGGGCGATCCCTGCATCGAGCGGTATCGACAGTATGGTTGGGCCTGGGAAATCTGCCGCTTTCCTGGCCTGTCGCTGACAGACCGCTGAAGATCGTCACCGTTCCCGAGCGGGCCGAAATGAAATGGTCCATGTCTGTCAGGCAATGCCTACGCTTGACGGCCGCCCCCGGCTTCGCCTAAGTTGGCCGGCATGACCCGCACAACCCTGAACTTCGGCCGAATCATTATTACCGCCATTACGCAATTGGCGGGTTAGCCGACGTCCACCGAACCCGCCTTGGAGGCGGGTTTTTTCTGACTGTCTCCCGGGCCCCGTGAAAAAGCCCAGCAGGAGACAGGCCCAATGAGCCCCCACCGCGTCACCCAGGCCATCGAACAGGCGGATCGGCTGATCAACGCCCGGCAGTTCGAGCCCCTCATGGATTTCCACACCGACGACGCCTGCGGCGCCGACCTGCTCGACAAGCTGCCGGCCGGCGGCCGAACCCGGGAGGCGCGCGTATGAGCCAGGACGCGCTGCTCAAGGAATACGTGCGCAAGATCCTCGCCGCGCCGGTCTACGACGTGGCCATCGAAACCCCGCTGCAACCGGCCCGCCAGCTCTCCGAGCGCCTGGGCTGCCAGGTGCTGCTCAAGCGCGAGGACCTGCAGCCGGTGTTCTCCTTCAAGATCCGCGGCGCCTACAACAAGCTGGCGCAGTTGAGCACGGCAGAGCGCTCGCGCGGGGTGATCGCCGCCTCCGCCGGCAACCACGCCCAGGGCCTGGCGCTGGCGGCGAAGGAACTGGGCGTGAGCGCGACCATCGTCATGCCGCGCACCACGCCGGAGCTGAAGGTGCAGGGCGTGCTCTCCCGCGGCGGCAAGGTGCTGCTGCACGGCGACGCCTTCCCCGAGGCCCTGGCCCACGCCCTGCAACTGGCCGAGGCCCACGGCTACACCTTCGTGCCGCCCTACGACGACCCGGACGTGATCGCAGGGCAAGGCACCGTGGCCATGGAAGTCCTCCGCCAGCACCCCGGGCGCCTGGACGCCATCTTCGTGCCGGTGGGCGGCGGCAGCCTGGTCGCCGGCATCGCCGCCTACGTGAAATACCTGCGCCCGGAAGTGAAGGTCATCGGCGTCGAGCCGGACGATTCCAACTGCCTGCAGGCCGCCCTGGCCGCCGGCGAGCGCGTGGTGCTGCCACAGGTGGGCCTGTTCGCCGACGGCGTGGCGGTGGCGCAGATAGGCGCGCACAATTTCGAGGTGTGCCGCCATTACGTGGACGAGGTGATCACCGTCAGCAGCGACGAAATCTGCGCGGCGATCAAGGACATCTACGACGACACCCGCTCCATCACCGAGCCCGCCGGGGCCCTGGCCGTGGCCGGGATCAAGAAGTACGTCGAGCGCGACGACGCGGCGGGGCAGACCCTGGTGGCCATCGATTCGGGCGCCAACATCAACTTCGACCGCCTGCGCCACGTCGCCGAGCGCGCCGAACTGGGCGAGAAGCGCGAGGCCATCCTGGCGGTGACCATCCCCGAGCGCCCGGGCAGCTTCAAGGCCTTCTGCGAGGCGGTGGGCAAGCGCCAGATCACCGAGTTCAACTACCGCTACGACCGCAGCGAGGAAGCGCAGATCTTCGTCGGCATCCAGACCCACCCGCAGAACGACCCGCGCCCGGCGCTGGTGGAGCAACTGCGCGAGCGGGGCTTCCCGGTGCTGGACCTGACCGACAACGAGGCCGCCAAGCTGCACATCCGCCACATGGTCGGCGGCCGCGCGCCGCAGGTGGAGCAGGAGCGGCTGTTCCGCTTCGAATTCCCCGAGCGGCCGGGGGCGCTGTTCAACTTCCTCGAACGTCTCGGCGGGCGCTGGAACATCAGCCTGTTCCACTACCGCAACCACGGCGCCGCCGACGGCCGTGTGCTGGCCGGCCTGCAGGTGCCCGAGCACGAGCGCGGCGAACTGGGCGCGGTGCTCGACGCCATCGGCTACCGCTACTGGGACGAGAGCGAGAACCCGGCGTACCGGCTGTTCATCGGCTAGGGCAGGGCAGTGGACTGGCGAACTTCGCCGCGATTGGCTATTGGGCCCGCCCCGGGGTCGGCGTAGCTTGGGGCAACCGCCCTTCAACCCGCTGGGCCCCTGGCCCGAGGAGCCGTCCGATGTCCCTTCGCAATCTGCTGTTCGCCGGCCTGGTGCTGGCGCTGCCCGCACTGGCCCACGGGGCCGAGCACGAGAAGATCGCCACCCTGCAGGAACACGCGCTGCCCGACGCCCCCGGCAAGAAGGGCCTGCTGATCGAGGTCAGCTACAAGCCTGGCGAGGCCTCGGCGCCCCACGTCCACGCCGGCGCGGTGTTCGCCTACGTGCTGGAAGGCGCGGTGGTGTCGCAACTGCAGGGCCAGCCGCCGGTGACCTACAAGGCCGGCCAGTCCTGGTACGAGGCGGCCAACACGCCGCACCTGGTCTCGCGCAACGCCAGCGCGACGCAGCCGGCCAAGCTGCTGGTGTGGATGCTGCTGGACGAAAAGGCCCCGGTGCTGACGCCGCTGAAGCAGTGAGATTGCCGCCGCCGGCCATTTCTGCTGGGATGCCCTGATCGACCGACAAACGAGGGAACCCGCCATGGCCAGCTACCAGGAACTCTTCGCCATCGGCGAAGGCTTCGACGCCTTCGTCGCCCGCGGCCTGCCGGCGGAAATCGCCGCGGTGCGCGCGGTGCAGCAAAGGCTCGAAGAGCCGGGCCTGATCAGCGCCGCCACCCGCGAACGCCTGGCCGCGGTGCAAGGCCGCTACCACCTGCTGGTGGCCGGCGAGATGTGGTGCCCGGATTGCCAACTCAACGTCACGGCCCTGGACTGGATGTGTCGCCAGCAGCCGCGCATCGGCCTGGCGGTGATCTCCAAGGGGCGTGCCGAGAATGAACTGCAGGAGCGCCTGGGGTTGGAGCGCGTGGCCATTCCGCTGGTGGTAGTGCTGGATGCCGGGTTCGAGGTGGTCGGGCGCTTCATCGAACGGCCGCAGGTGGTGGTGGCGGGGTGGGACGGGGTGAAGCCGGCGTATCGGGCGGGGGATTATCTGGAGAGTACGGTGCTCGATCTGGTGGCGGTGTTTGAGGGGGTGGAGGGGAGGGTGTTTGCTGGTGGGTGAGGTGTTTGGGGTTGATGCTGTTCCCTCTCCCCAGCCCTCGGCTGCGCGCCCCGCCCTGAAGGGAGAGGGGGCCAGTCCGTGCCGAGAGAAGGCCTGGTTTCAGCCGGCAATCTCAGTGCTAGCCGGCTGACTCCAGAACACCAGCGTCTGCCCAACGGTCCCCTCTCCCTTCAGGGAGAGGGTTAGGGAGAGGGGCGGGCTCGAACTCCCGTACCAGAGCCTCCGGTAAGCGTCCTCCGTACCCTATGCATCCGACCAGATCAGCCAAGTGATCCAGGCGATTAAGGGCGACAGCAGCACCAATGCTCCGACCAGTACCACCAGGCCGTCCCAGTAGCTGCTCTTGCCCTGGAAGCGACCGAAGGTGAGGCCCTTGAGGACGAAGAAGCCGACCTTGTAACAGACGACCTCAGACAGCATGTTGAAAAGCTCTTCCACGCCTCGTTTCCTCCCTGGTGCAGTCTGGCTCCGCTTACCCCACCAACCGCTTCTTCAGATAAAACCGCTGATGCCCCGGCGGGCAATCCTCCAGCACACCCATCAGCTCGAACCCCTGCTTCCGATAGAACCCCGGCGCCTGGAAGCTGTAGGTATAAAGGAACACCCCCACACACCCACGACGCCGCGCTTCCTCCTCGGCCAGCGCCAGCAACTGCGCCCCCAACCCCGCACCGCGCTGCCTCGCATCCAGCCACAGATAGTCCACGTACAACCACCCCATCCCCGAATGGCCGAACAACCCGCCCACCACCTGCCCCTGGGCATCACGGGCATACAGCTCGAAACCCTCGTAGCCATACGCCGTACCCATCCGCTCGACGTTATAGGCGCGCAGGCCTTCCTCCACGACGGCCCGGGCCTGGGGATCGGCACCGGGGGTGAACTGGTAGCGGGCTTGCGACATGGCGCCTCCTGGGCGTGGGAAAGCGCCTAGTCTAGAGGGTAAGCGGGGCCTGTGTCCGGTGCCCCGCGCTGGCACCGGCGCGCGCTTTGGTGAAGAATGCGCGCCCGCGCCAGACACCGAGCACCCCATGACCGCCACCCGCGAGCACCGCCCATGAGCACCACCACCGTCGAGCTGCTGCGGACCGGCCCCGAGCACAGCGAGCTGATCCGCAACCTCTACCAGTTCTATGCCTACGAGTCCTCGGACTGGGAGCAGGAAGACGTCGAGGCCGACGGCCGCTTCTACATCCACGAGGAACACCTGGCGCGCTACTGGCAGGCGCCGCAGTGGAGCGCCGAGCTGGTGCTGGTCGACGGCTTCATCGCCGGCTTCGTGCTCATCGAACGCAGCGAGCTGCCGGGCATCGATGCCCTGGAGCTGGCCGACCTGTTCATCCTGAAGAAGTACCGCCGCCAGGGCATCGGCCGCGCTGTGGCGACCCAGGTGCTGACGCGCGGGGAGGGCGCCTGGCTGGTGCGCTTCTACCGCCAGGACGAGGCGGCGCGGGCCTTCTGGCAGGCGGTGCTGGAGGTGCTGCCGCGGCCGGCGCTGTCCGTCGAGCCGGGCGACGACGAGCAACTGCTGAGCTACCTGGTGACGCCGGCCATCCACTGAGCCGCTGCGCGCGCGGGTCATAGGTCTGTCATTTGCGATCATTGAGCCGCGCCGGGGCCGGTCTTATGGTTCCTCTGACCACAGCGTCCGGCGCTGCCGGATGGCCCTGCATTACAAGAACGACGAGACAGAGGAACCGATGATGAGCGAATTGCAACTGCAACCCCGGGCTGCCGCCTCCCTCCAGCACTGGCACCGCATGATCGCGCAGCGTGACTTCAGCGCGTTGCCCGAGCTGCTGGCCGAGGACGTGGTGTTCCGCTCGCCCATGGCGCACACGCCCTACCCGGGCGCGAAGGTGGCGGCGACCATCCTCAACACCGTGCTGCAGGTCTTCGCCGACTTCACCTACCACCGCGAGCTGGCCAGCGCCGACGGCCTGAGCGTGGTGCTGGAGTTCAGCGCCAAGGTCAACGGCCGCGACCTCAAAGGCATCGACATGATCCGCTTCGACGAGCAGGGCCGCATCGTCGAGTTCGAAGTCATGGTGCGCCCCATGAGCGGCCTGCAGGCCCTGGGCGAGGAAATGGGCCGGCGCGTGGGCGCCTACCTGGCGACGGCCAAGGCCTGACCGGAAACCCCATCGGCCCGGCATACGCGCCGGGCCGAACCCCGGGTGCGGCGGCGCCCTGTGCTAGGCTGAGGCGGTTGTCCCCCCAGCCGAGTGAACACGGATGCTCGCTGCACTCAAGCGTTACCCGCGGTCGGTGAACCTGCTGTTCTGCGCCACCTTCGTCCTGACCCTGGGGCGAGCCATCAGCCTGCCGTTCCTGGTCGTCTACCTGTCCTCGGCCTTCGCCCTGCCGATCGCCCGCATCGGCGCCATCGTCGGCGGCGCGCTGATCGCCGGCTCCGTGCTGAGCCTATACGGCGGCTACCTGACCGACCGCCTGTCCAGCCGCGGACTGATCCTGGGATACACGGCGTGCTTCATCGCCGGCTTCGTCGGCATGTGCCTCACCGCCAACCTCTGGCTGTTCTTCGGCTTCCTGGTGGCCTTCAACTTCGCCTATTCGGCGGTGGACGTGGTGGTGAAGGCGAGCTTCGGCCGCCTGCTGCCGGCGCAGGAGCAGGGCCGCGCCTTCTCCATCCGCTACACCTTTATCAACATCGGCTATGCCGTCGGCCCCTTCCTCGGCGCCGGGCTGGCCCACTGGGCGCCGAAGCTGCCGTTCGTGGTCTCCGCACTGCTCGGCGCCGGCTTCCTGCTGCTGTACCTGGGCTACGGCGAGCGCAGCCAGCGCCCGGCCCCAGCGGGGCAGGCGCCGGTGTCCTTCCTGGCCCTGGGCCGCGTGCTGCTGGATGACCGGCGCCTGGTCTGCTTCACCCTCGGCGGCGTGCTCAGCGCGGTGGTGTTCGGCCAGTTCACCGCCTACCTCTCGCAGTACCTGGTCACCACCCGCAGCGCCGAGGTGGCCTACCAGGTCATCAGCACCGTGGTGGCGGTCAACGCCCTGGTGGTGATCGCCCTGCAGTACCCGCTGGGCCGGCGCATCGACGAAAACCGCCTGGAAACCTGGCTGCTGGCCGGGCTGGCGCTGTTCCTGGCCGGGGTGATCGGCTTCGCGCTGTCCACCAGCGTGCTGCACTGGGTGCTGGCGATGGCGGTGTTCACCTTGGGCGAGATCATCGTGTTCCCCGCCGAATACATGTTCATCGACCGCATCGCCCCGCCGCAGCTGCGTGGCATGTATTACGGCGCGCAGAACCTCTGCAACCTCGGCGGCGCCCTGGGGCCGGTGCTCTGCGGCTGGGTGCTGGCGAGCCTGCCGGCGCACTGGATGTTCGTGATGCTGGGCGCCTTCGTCGTCGCCGGCGGGGTGTTCTACCGCCTGGGCGCGGCGCTGCCGGCCGCCCGGCAGGCCTGAATGCCGGAACCGCCGCCTTCCGGGCCCGCCGGCACGGGTTGCCGCTTGCACCACCTTCGCCGCCATTGATAGCCTTCGCGGCCTAAAGAAGAACACAGGCCCCGGGTATGGTGATCAGGGTTGTCGAAGCGCAGGAAGTCGATCAGCAGCGGATAGCCATTCCGGGTTGGGAGCAGCAGTACACGCAGATGTCCGCCGGGCGCTTCGCCGGGCGCATCCTGCATGCCGAGGTCGAGGGCATCGAGCTCTACGAGGAGCAGATGAACCTGCGCGTGGAGCAGGAGTTCCATGCGCCGCCCGGCGCGCTGGTGTTCAGCTTCGACATGTCGGAGAACACCCTCTACCTGCTCGATGGCGAGACGCGCAACGCCTGGGTCACGCCGGAGAACTACCGCGAGGTGGCGGTGGTGATCAAGCAGGCGGGGCAGTGGGGCCAGGCGCTGGACGACTTCGCCGACCTGGTGCTGACGCCCCTGCGCTCCGACGGCTGCCGCTCGCTGGCGGCTTCGCTGAGCGATCTGCTCGTCGGCGCAGGCGCCGGGCGGTACCCGGTGGAGGCCCCCGGCGTGGCGCAGGCCATCGTCGCCAATTGCTTCTCCCTGCTCTGCGAGGCGCCGGCCGGCGACGAGCAGCGTTCGCGCTCCATCGTCCAGGCCAAGCGCGTGGTGCAGCGGGTCAAGGACGTGGTGAACGATTGCCCCGAAGAGAACTTCGCGATGGCCGAGCTGGCGGCGAAGGCGGGCGTTTCGCCGCGCACCCTGCAGCAATCCTTCCTGCGTTACGCCGGCATGCCGCCCATCGTCTGGCTGCGCAACCGCCGCCTGAACGCCGCCCGCCGCGACCTGCTGGGCGCCGCCGAGTCGGGCATGACCGTCGCCGAGGTGGCGATGAAGTGGTCGTTCTGGCACCTGGGGCGCTTCTCCCAGTCCTACCATGCGCTGTTCGGTGAGTATCCCAAGGCTACTGTCAGGCAGGGTGCCCGGCCTTAGCGCCGTTACCTTCGGCCAGCGGCGGATAACCGCGAACGGTTATCCGCCCTACGGTGTTCGCCGGAAAGGCGGGGTGCGAGGATGGCGCCGGACTACCAGCGCACTCAGGACAGCTCCCTCTCCCTTCAGGGAGAGGGTTGGGGAGAGGGGCTCTTGTGCCCAGCACCTGCGCCGCCGGCAACACCGTTCGCGAGCAAGCTCGCTCCTACGAAGAGCTCTTCGCGCCACGCAAAGGAATGATGGGTATCGCTTCGCTCAACCCATCCTACGGGTGTTGTGTTTGCCGGAGGGTGTACGGCTTCTCGTAGGAGCGAGCTTGCTCGCGAATGAGCCCCGCAGCGGAGTCTGTTCGCGAGCAAGCTCGCTCCTACGAAGAGCATTTCGGCGCGAGCCTCAGCCCAGCTTCTCGCGTATCCGGTACCAGGCCATGCCCAGGGCCAGCAGTGGCGAGCGCAGCAGCTTGCCGCCGGGGAAGGTCAGGTGCGGCACCGCGCTGAACAGGTCCAGGCCCTGGCTGTGGCCGCTGTGGATGGCCTCAGCCAGCAGCTTCGCCGACCAGTGCGTGACGTTCAGCCCGTGGCCGGAATAGCCCTGGGCGAAGAACACGTTCGGCTGCGCCTTGAGCCGCCCCACCTGGGGGAAGCGGTTGGCGGTGATGCCGATCATGCCGCCCCACTGGTAGTCCAGCCTTACGTCCGCCAGTTGCGGGAACACCTTGAGCACCTTCGGCCGCATGTAGGCGCCGATGTCCTTCGGGTCGCGCCCGGAATAGTGGCAGGCGCCGCCGAACAGCAGGCGGCGGTCGGCCGTCAGGCGGTAGTAGTCCAGCCCCACCTTCTGGTCGCACAGCGCCATGTTCTGCGGGATCAGCTGCGCCGCCAGCGCCTCGGGCAGCGGCTCGCTGGCCACCACGTAGCTGCCGGCGGGCAGCACCTTGCCGGTCAGCCGCGGTTCCAGTTCTTCCAGGTGCGCGTTGCAGCCGAGCACCAGGTTGTCGGCCAGCACCCGGCCCCGCGCGCAGTGCACCACCACCTGGCGGCCGTGCTCGATGCGCAGGGCGGGGCTGCGCTCGAACACCCTGGCGCCCAGGGCGGCCGCCGCGCGGGCCTCAGCGCGCACCAGGTCGAGCGGGTGCAGGTGCCCCGAGCCCATGTCCACCAGGCCGCCGGCGTACTGGTCGCTGGCCACCACCTCGCGGATGCGCTCCGGCGCCACCAGACGCGTTTCGTGCGGGTAGCCCTGGGTGCTCAGCTGGGCGTGCTCCTCCACCAGGCCGGCATACTGCGCCGGGGTGTTGGCCAGCTCGCAGAAGCCCCAGCGCAGGTCGCATTCGATGGCCAGGTCGCGGATGCGCTGCGCCACCAGCTCCACCGACTCGGTGCCGGCCCGCTCCAGGTAGCGCACGCCTTCCTCGCCGACGTACTTGGCGAAGCCGCTGACGTCGTGGCCGATGCCGCGGATCAGCTGGCCGCCGTTGCGCCCGCTGGCGCCCCAGCCGATGCAGCGGGCCTCCAGCAGCACCACGCTGAGGCCGCGCTGGGCCAGCTCCAGCGCGGTGTTGACGCCGGTGAGCCCGCCGCCGACGACGCAGACGTCCGCGCGAACCTCGCCCTCCAGCGCAGGGTAGGGCTGTTTGTCCCGGGCGCTGGCGGCGTAGTAGGACGCGACCTGCTCGTCGGTGTGGCTCATGGCTCGCTCTCGCTTCATTGGTTGAACTTGATCTTGCTCCAGCTGCGGGTCATCAGGCGCATGATCTTGGGCGGCGGCGCCTTGGCGATGTACAGCTTGTCCAGCACCTGCTGGCTCGGGTAGACCTCGGGGTCGTTCTGCATCTGGGCGGGCAGCAGCGTCTTGGCGTCGGCGTTGGCGCTGGGGTAGCCGACGTACTCGCTGATGCCGGCGATCACCTGCGGATCGAGAACGTAGTTGATGAAGGCCAGGGCCTGCTCGGGGTGCGTCGCGTCCGAGGGAATGGCCATCAGGTCGAACCACAGGTTCGCGCCTTCCTTGGGAATGGCGTAGGCGATCTCGATGCCGTTCTTCGCTTCCCGGGCCCGCGCGGCGGCCTGGAACACGTCGCCGGAGTAGCCGAAGGCCACGCAGATGTTGCCGTTGGCCAGGTCCGAGATGTACTTCGAGGAATGGAAGTAGGTGACGTAGGGGCGCACCGCCACCAGCTTGGCCTCGGCCTTCGGGTAGTCCGCCGGGTTGGTGCTGTTGGGGTCCAGGCCCAGGTAGTTGAGCACCGAGGGGATCATCTCGTCGGGCGAGTCCATGAAGGCCACCCCGCAGGCGCTGAGCTTCTTGATGTTCTCCGGCTCGAACAGCACCGCCCAGGAATCGATGTGGTCCACGCCCAGCACCTGCTTGACCTTCGCCACGTTGTAGCCGATGCCGTTGGTGCCCCACAGGTAGGGCACCGAGTGCTTGTTGCCCGGGTCGTTCTGCTCCAGCAGCTTGAGCAGCCGCGGGTCCAGGTGCTTCCAGTTCGGCAGCTTGCTGCGGTCCAGCTCCAGGAACACCCCGGCCTGCACCTGGCGGGTGAGGAAGTGGTTGGAGGGCACCACCACGTCGTAGCCGGTGCGGCCGGCCAGCAGCTTGCCTTCCAGGGTCTCGTTGGAATCGAAGACGTCGTAGACCGGCTTGATGCCGGTGGCCTTCTGGAAGCCGCCGAGGGTGTCCGGGGCGATGTAGTCGGTCCAGTTGTAGACGCTGACGGTCGGTTCGGCGTGGGCGCCCGCGGCCAGCGTGGCCAGGGCGAAGGGCGCAAGGTAGCGCAGCAGTCTCATGACGACTCCTGAATTGTTGTTGTGGTTGAGGCGAAAAGGGCGGATCAGACGCTCAGCAGCAGGAACTCGCGCTCCCAGGAACTGATCACCCGCTTGTAGTTCTCGTGCTCGGTGCGCTTCACCGCGACGTAGCCCTGCACGAACTTGCGGCCCAGGTATTCGCCGAGCACCTCGCACTCTTCCATCTGCGCCAGGGCGTCCTCGATGGTGATCGGCAGGCGCAGGTTGCGGCGCTCGTAGGCGCGGCCCTGTACCGGGGCGCTGGGGTTCAGTTGCTCGATCATGCCCAGGTAGCCGCACAGCAGGCTGGCGGCCAGCGCCAGGTAGGGGTTGGCGTCGGCGCCGGGCAGGCGGTTCTCCACGCGCATGGCCGCGGGCGGGGCGGCCGGCACGCGCAGGCCCACGGTGCGGTTCTCTTCGCCCCACTCGACGTTCACCGGCGCGGAGGTGTCCGGCAGGAAGCGGCGGAAGGAGTTCACGTTCGGCGCGAACATCGGCAGCACTTTCGGGATGTACTTCTGCAGGCCGCCGATGAAGTGCAGGAACAGCTCGCTCATGGAGCCGTCCTCGTTGGCGAAGACGTTTTTGCCGGTGGCGATGTCCAGCACGCTCTGGTGGATGTGCATGGCGCTGCCCGGCTCGTCGGTGATCGGCTTGGCCATGAAGGTGGCGCTCACGTCGTGCTTGAGCGCGGCCTCGCGCATGGTGCGCTTGAACACGGTGATCTGGTCGGCCAGGCTCAGCGCGTCGCCGTGGCGGAAGTTGATCTCCATCTGCGCCGGGCCGTCCTCGTGGATCAGCGTGTCCAGGTCCAGGCCCTGCAGTTCGCACCAGTCGTAGACGTCTTCGAACAGCGGGTCGAACTCGTTGGCGGCATCGATGGAGAAGCTCTGCCGGCCGCTCTCGGCGCGGCCCGAGCGGCCCACCGGGGCTTCCAGGGGGAAGTCCGGGTCGCTGCTGCGCTTGGTCAGGTAGAACTCCATCTCCGGCGCCACCACCGGGCTCCAGCCCTTGTCGGCGTACAGCTTCAGCACGCGCTTGAGCACGTTGCGCGGCGACAGCTCGATGGGGTTGCCGTATTTGTCGAAGGTGTCGTGGATGACCATCGCGGTCGGCTCCAGCGCCCAGGGCACCAGGAAGATGGCGTCCGGGTCGGGCTTGCAGACCATGTCGATGTCGGCTTCGTCCAGCAGTTCGTAATAGACGTCGTCATCGACGAAATCGCCGGTGACGGTCTGCAGCAGCACACTTTCCGGGAGCCGCATGCCCCCTTCGCCGAGGAACTTGTTGGTGGGGGAAATCTTGCCGCGGGCGATGCCGGTCAGGTCGCTGACCACGCATTCGACTTCGGTGATTTTCTGTTGCTTCAGCCGTTGCTCCAGTTGCTCGGCGGGGGTGCTCATACAAGCCTCGGATGGTTCATGGGTTCTGGGTGGGGGCGCCGGCAGCGTGGCGCTGCCTGGCCGCGGGGCTAGTTTCGTCCGCCGGGCGGGGGCGTTCTATCCACTTTCCGCACGCTTGAGGCCGCGGGCGGCGCAGGGCGGGGGACTTGTGGCGATTCTTCGGGCGGAATCAGGGGAAGTTTCCGTCGCGGCAACTGCCTTGAGCCCTTACAAGGCGCATCCGTAGATTCCGTCTGCCACGGTTCGTCCGTGGCGGGGCGTAGGAACCCCGGAACGACAACAGAGCACGGCGGCGCCATAGCCGCAGGGAAAGGCAGCTTCTTGTGTCTGACTCCCTGCGTTTCCATGGCGGGCCGTGCGAGGAGGCTTCGGCCTGCCGGTTTCTCTGTTGTCCGGTATTCCTACCCTGGCACGGTCCGCCTCTCCCTTCCAGGAGGCGGCTCCCTTATCCCATAGAGGAGCAAGATGGAACATGCACTGCCTTGTCGTTCAGTCCAAGCAACACCCCCGCAGCACCCTCCAGGAGGTCCGTCATGGCTGACCTCGTTCCCCTCATCCCCCTAAGCCCGGCCACCGAGCCCCACGACGACGTGCTGTACGTCAACCCCAACGCCCCCGCCGACCACCTCCACGAAGCCGCCGTCCGCCGCCTGAGCGCGCTGGAAGACCTGCTGCACATGCTGGAGGACAGCGCCGACGAAATGCCCCTGACCCACCTCCAGGCCCGCATGGCTGCCGCGCTTGCGCCGCTGGCGGCGGAAGCGCGGCAGCTGTACGAGCTGGCGCAGGTCAAGCGAGGGTAATGCCCCGGCCCCGGGCGCGCCGGGGCCATGACGGGGCGGCGCTGGCGGCGTACCGTTCGACCGCCGGCAGCGTCGTCCTCCCCGTGATTTGATCGTGGTCAAACTTCCGTTCGCCCCGCGGCGTACAAGTGACCCGGCGGTTCCTTCCCACGCCGGCGCCACGCCAGGAGGTTTCCATGCCCACCACCCAGCCTTCACAGCCCACCACCGAAGCCCCCGACGAGCATTGGGTCGAGGCCCTGCCCGACGGCAGCCATGTTCTGATCCGGCCGTTGCGCGCGGAAGACCGCCAGCGCGAGGCGGACTTCATCGCCCGGCTGTCGCCGGAGGCGCGGCATTTCCGCTTCCTGTGCAGCATGCGCGAGGTCAGCCCGGCACTGCTCGACCAGTTGATGACGGTGGACTTCCACGACAGCGCCGCCTACATCGCCCTGGTGCACCAGGACGGCGAGCTGGTGGAAGTGGGCGTCAGCCGCTACGCCCGCGGCGCCGACACCGGCCATTGCGAGTGCGCGGTGACGGTGGCCGATGACTGGCGGCACCGCGGCCTGGGGGTGGCCCTCATGCGCCATCTGATCGAAACCGCCCGGCGCAACGGCATGACGCAGATGTATTCGATCGATTCGGCGGCCAACGCGCCGATGCACGAGCTGGTGCGCTTCCTCGGCTTCAGCAGCCACCAGGACCCCGAAGACCCCACGCAGACCATCCATACCCTGCAGCTGCAACCGGCGACCTGAAGCGGGGGAGGCAGCCATGCACATCCAACTGCTGTGCACCGGCGACGGGCGCTGCTACGTCCAGCTCGACCAGTTCCGCGTGCCTTTCCGCAACGCGGAGCAGGCCAACGCCTACCTTGAGCGCCTGCAGCAGCGCATCGCCGCGCCCCACGTGCTGGCCGAGGCGCAGCGCCGCGACGCCGAGAAGCGCCAGGCCCAGCGCCGCGCGGGCTGAGCCTTCCACGGGCCGCGGTCACGGCCGGCGCACCGTGGGCCCTCCTGGCCGCCCATAAGGGGCGGCCGCTCACCGGCCGTTCAGGGGCGTATCGCCAGGATGCTGGAGTGCACCCGGTACAGCGCCTGCTCGGTGGTGCTGCCGACGATCTTCGCCAGCCCGGCGTGGTAGAGGGTGCCCATGACCACCACGTCCATCCGGTAGTCGTCGACGAATTCGGCGATGACGCGGTTGGCCGCGCCCTTGATAAGGTGCAGGCACTTCTGCTCGATGCCGAAGCGTTCGCCCAGGCGCTGCATGCGCTCGGTGGCGCGGCCGCTCATCTGCTCCTGGATTTCGCTGGTCCAGGCCACCGGCCCCACGGCATAGGCGAGGAAGCTGCTGCTCAGGTCGTAGGCCTGCAGCAGGTGCAGCTCGGCGTCGCATTGCAGCGCGAGCTGCTGGGCCGATTCGACGATGCGTTCGTTCAGTTCGTCGACGCGGGTGTCGTCCTGGGACAGGTCCAGCGCCGCCACCACCTTGCGCGGCAGGGGATGCTCCGCGTGGCTCACCAGGTGCAGCGGCACCGCGCACTGGCGCAGCAGTTGCCAGTCCAGCGGCGTCATCAGCGCCCGGCTCACGGCCGTTTCGTAGTGGACGTCCTTGATCAGCAGGTCGAAGCCGCGTTCGCGCACCCGGCGCAGGACTTCCTGCAGCGGGTCGTCGCTCCACACCGCCTCGGCGCTGGCCTCGATGCCGCGCCCGCGCAGCAGCTCCACCTGGTCGTCGAGCCAGGCCTGGTGCCGCTCCTGGATGGTGTTGCGGGCGCGTTGCTGCAGGTCGTAGTCGAGGGTGTTCAGGGCTGGCGCCAGGCTGTCGATCATCAGCATGTGCAGGCTGGCGCCGGCGGAGTCGGCCAGGGCCTGGGCGCGGGCCATGGCGGCGGAATAGTGCTGGTGGGTGTCGCAGATCAGGAGCAGGCGCGAGTAGGCGTTCATGGCGGTCTCCGCAGCGGCGCCCGCGCCACGGGCGGCGCGGGCTGGGTGGCTGTGAGCCTGGGCCGGGGCGCGTGCGGGCACTTTGATGCGCATCAAGAACGCTGGTGGAGAGGGGGCGGCAGGCGATCGAAGCGGACCACCGGTCCTTCGGCCGGGGGCGGCGACTGCAGGCGCTCGTTGCGCAGCCAGATGCTCGCCGCCGGCACCCCGCTGCGCAGGCACGCCTGGGCCGCGCTGCGGCCGAGAAAATCCGGGGTGGCGCAGAACACCACGTCGGGCAGCCGCTCCAGCAGTTGCCGGTGCAGGCGTTCCAGCAGGCAGGCGCCGTGGACCCTTTCGTCGAGCAGGCCCAGCGAGTGCAGCCAGCGCCGGCATTCCTCGGGCAGGCCCGCCAGGCTGGCGGCATCGGCGATCAGGTCCAGGCGCAGCGCGGGCATCCAGCAGGCCAGTTCGTCGATCGCCGCCGCCACCGACAGCAGGCCGTTGCCGCTGGCCACCACCAGCAGCCGGCCGGCGCGCAGCGGCAGGGGCCAGCCGACGCCCAGGGGGCCGCGGTAGTCCAGCCAGCCGTCCGTGGCCGCGAACCGGCCGGGGTGGCTGGCGCTGACGATGAACGGCCCGTGGTGCTCCGGCAGGCTGATGTAGCTGCACGGCTGCAGGGCCCCGCCATGCACGCCCAGCAGGCAATACTGGCCGGGTATGACGGCGCTGCCCGCGTCGTCCTCCAGCAGCAGGCGCAGGCATTGCCCGGTGCCCGGCAGGCAAAGCACTTCCAGTAGCCGTACCCGTTCCATTGCGCGCCCCCTTGGCGAGGTCGACCAGACGCGTCGTTTCGGGTCAGGCTAGGCGCCGCGGGCCGGGCCGCCTTGACCGCCATCAAGTTCTGCGCCGCGGGGACCGAGGCCGGCGTTTTGACCGGGATCAAGGACAGCCGCCATGGCCGTCGCAGAATCGATTCGCCCCATTTCCGAGGCGGTTCATCCAGCGGAGGAATTCCCCATGTCCGACCCCGCAAAGCAAGTCCCCGTCACGCCGTCCCCCAGCCAACCGGCCAAGGCGCCAACCCCCGGCGCCAGCCCCTTCGATACGCTGCGACGGCAGATCGACAGCCTGTTCGACGACTTCGGCCGCACGCCGCTGCGCCTGCCCTTCGGCCACAGCGCCTTCGACGTGGAGCCGTTCTGGCGGCGCGAGCCGTTCAGCCGCGGCCTGCCCGCGGTGGACGTCAGCGAGCAGGCCGAGGAGTACCGCATCAGCGCCGAGCTGCCCGGCATGGATGAGAAGGACATCGAGGTGAAGCTGGCCAACGGCAACCTGGTCATCAAGGGCGAGAAGAAGGAAGAGAAGGACGAGAAGCGCAAGGAGTACCACCTGTCGGAACGCCACTACGGCAGCTTCGAGCGGGTGTTCCGGCTGCCCAAGGAAGTGGACGCGGAGAAGGTCCACGCGCAGTTCTCCAAGGGCGTGCTGCAGGTGCATCTGCCCAAGCGTGCCGAGGCGGTGCACCCGGAGAAGGTCATCCCGGTGAAGAACGGCGATTGATGCGGGGGGCGCGCCTGGCGGCAGGCGCGCCCCTTCGTCGAATGGGGCGGCGCGGCCAAGCGCAGCGGCTATAGTGGGAAAATTCCCTTATTGCCGGAGGCGCCGCCATGTCCGACGCTTACCGCTCCCCGCCGCGCCCGCAGGTCAACTGCCAGGCGTGTTCGTTGAGCCGCCTGTGCCTGCCGGCGAGCCTCAGCGACGGCGAGGTCGAAGAGCTGGACCGCATCGTCCGGCGCAGCCGCCCCCTGCAGAAGGGTGAGTACCTGTTCCGCGCCGACGAGCCGATGCAGCACGTGTTCGCCGTGCGCTCCGGGGCGCTGAAGAGCTACCTGCTCGACGCCAACGGCGGCGAACAGGTGACCGGCTTCGTGCTGCCGGGCGAGATGCTGGGGCTGGACGCCATCGGCTCGCCGCGCTTCCCGGGCTATGCGGTGGCGCTGGAGGTTTCCATGGTGTGCAGCATCGGCCTGGAACAGCTGGAGGACCTGTCCGGGCGCATCCCCGGCCTGCGCCACCAACTGCTGCACATCCTCAGCCAGGGCATCCAGGGCGAGTACGCGCACATCCGTTGCAGCCGCGAGCGCGCCGAGCAGCGCCTGGCCGGCTTCCTCCTCGGCCTGTCGGCCCGCTACCAGCAGCGCGGCTTGTCGCAGGACCGCTTTACCCTGCCGATGAGCCGCGGCGACATCGGCAACTACCTGGACCTCACCATGGAGACGGTCAGCCGGCTGTTCACCCGTTTCGTGCAGACCGGCCTGATCGACTGCCACGGGCGCGAGGTGCGCCTGGTCGACCGCCAGGGCCTGTGCCGGCTGAGCGGCGTGGAGGCGCAGCAGGAGCGCCCGTGAGCCGCTGAGCGGGCCGTTCATCCGCTGGCCGCGGCGCGGGCGCCGGGCGCGCCGCCAATCTGATCGAGATCAAAGTCGGGCCGTGGCGTCGCGCCCATCGTGCAAGGCGAGCGAATGTCCGCTTGCCCGCACAGGAGATGAGCCATGGCCATCGGCGAATACTGCAACCGCGACGTCGTCATCGCGGCGCCTACCGTATCCATCCTGACCGCCGCCCGGTTGATGAGCGAATACCACGTCGGCGACCTGGTGCTCGCCGAGCAGGTGGAGCGCGAGCGCTACCGGCCCGTGGGCATCATCACCGACCGCGACATCGTGCTGGAGGTGGTGGCCAACAACGAGCCCGAGCCGGGCAACATCCAGGCCGGCGACATCCAGCTGCGCAACCTGATCACCGCGAAGGAAAGCGACGACCTGTTCGACGTCATCACCCGCATGCGCCAGGCCGGCGTGCGGCGGATGCCGGTGGTCGACGAGGAGGGGATACTGGTGGGCATCGTCTCGGCGGACGACCTGCTCGGCGTGCTGGCCGACAACCTGCGCGACCTCTCGCGGCTGGTGGGCTTCCAGAACCTGCGCGAAGAGGGCGAGCGCGAAGAGGATTACTAGGCCCTGCCGGGCGAGGTGGCTGCCATGCATGACGTAACGCTTCCCTTCGTCGACCGCGTCGCCGCCGGCAAGGCCCTGGCGCGGTTGCTGCTGGCGTACCGGGGCCGCCCCGAGGTGATCGTGCTCGCCCTGCCGCGCGGCGGGGTGCCGGTCGGTTATGAGGTGGCCAGCGAACTGGGCGTGGAACTGGACCTGATGATCGTGCGCAAGCTCGGCGTGCCTTCGTACCCGGAGCTGGCCATGGGCGCCATCGCCAGCGGCGGCGTGCGGGTGCTGAATGACGACGTGCTGCGGATGCATGGCGTCGATGCCCGCGCCCTGGAGGCGGTGGAGCGCAGGGAAAGCGCCGAGCTGCACCGGCGCGAGCTTGCCTACCGTGGGCAGCGGCCCGTGCCGCAGCTGGCTGGCCGGCAGGTGATATTGGTCGACGACGGTCTGGCCACCGGCGCCACCATGCTGGCCGCCGTGCGCGCGGTACGCCAGCAGGCGCCGGCGGCCATCGTCGTCGCCGTGCCGGTGGCGCCGGCGGAGGTGCTGGAAGAGCTGCGTAACGAGGTCGACGAGGTGGTCTGCCCGTTCACCCCGGAGCCGTTCAGCGCCATCGGCCGCTGGTACCTGGACTTCTCCCAGACTTCCGACGCCGAGGTGGTGGAACTGCTGCAACGGGCCTGGCGGCGGGAGGCGGGCGAAGCCTAGCCTCAGGTGCAGCGCCGGCCGTGGCGCAGCACGTCGATGCGCAGCTCCGGCTCGTAGGGCGGCACGTTGCATTCGACGATGTCGTCCGGCGCCACCTGCAGGCGCAACCCCACTACGTCGGCGTGCACCGGTTGGCGGCTCACGCAGCGGTCCACCAGTACGCCGGCCAGCACGTGCCGCGCCCCGAGCTGGGCCAGGTAGGCGCAGGCGCGCAGCAGCGAGTGGCCTTCGTAGAGCACGTCGTCCACCACCAGCAGCGTGGTGCGGCTGAGGTCCATGCCGGCCAGTTGCGGGTTCTCCGTCAGTTCCGTCTCGGGGTGCAGCAGGCTCAGGTCGTCGGCGTAGCGCTTCACCTTCAGGGCGTGGACGGGCAGAGGCGGGTGGCCGCATTGCACCAGGTGTTCCTGCAGCCGGTGCGCCAGGGGTTCGCCACGCCGGACTATGCCGACCAGCGCGCTTTCGCCCGGGGGCAGCAGCGGGGCGGCCTTTTGCGCCATGGCCTGGAGCACGGCATCCAACTCCCGGGCGTCGTACAGGGTCAGGCGTTGCGGAGCGTTCGGGGTCGCCATGGTGGGCCTCCAGGCCGTTGCCGGGCATGGCTTTCACCATCGCGCGTCGGGCGAGGGGCGAATTTGATCCAACGCAAATCCGGCGCAGGCCAGGGGGCTGAAACTCGTCCGTAGTTACCCCATCGAGCCCGATGCGGGCCCCTGCCTTCCGGCGCGCTGGCGGCGTGGCCGGATACCCACGAGGTGCGCTATGAGCCAGCCACGCAAGCTCCTGTTCCTGACCCACCCCGAGCAGCACGATTCCCCCGGCCTGCAGCGCGCGCTCGCCCTGGCATCGGCCTGCAATGCGGCCTTGCACGTGCTCGTCTACGTGGGGCCCTTCGCGACCTTCCTGCTGGACCGCAAGGTCATGGAACAGGCGCGCGAAAGCCTGGTGCAGGCGCAGCGCAAGGCCTGGGAACGCGAATGCGCGGCCCTGCGCGGGCGGGGGCTGGAGGTCACGGCCTCGGTAGTGGCGGCGGACAACCTGCGCGAGGAGATGCTCCAGGACATCCGCGAACTGCAGCCGGACATGGTGATCAAGGACGTGCGGCACGAACCGGCGCTCAAGCGTTCCTTCGTCACCCCGCTGGACTGGCACCTGCTGCGGGAGTGCCCGGCGCCCCTGCTGCTGGTCAACGACATCCGCCAGCCGATGCCGCGCAAGATAGTCGCGGCGGTGGACCCGTCCGACCCGCAGACCCAGCTCAGCGGCATCAACGACAGGATCATCGCGGCCGCCAACGGCCTGGCCCTGCAATGCGACGCGGAGCTGCACCTGCTGTTCGTCTACGACTGCATGCCGGCCTACATGGCCAATGGCGGCGAGGGCGGCGTGGCCTGGGTCGACCTGGTCGAGGAGATGCGCGGCGCGCTGCACAAGCCCTTCGTCGCCCTGGCGGACAAGTACGGCGTGCCCGAGGAGCGCCGCCACTTCCTGATGGGTACGGCGGTGCGCGGCATCGCCAACTTCGTCCAGCAGAACGCCATCGACGTGACCGTGATGGGCCGCATCCACCGCAGGGCCGTGGACAGGCTGATCGGCAGCACCACCGAGCACCTGATCGAGCATGTGCAGGGCAGCGTGCTGGCGCTGCAGCCGGGCGAGCAGGGCGCCTAGCGCAGCAGCTCGGCCACCCGCAGCGCCGTGGCTTTCGCCGACTGCGGGTTCTGGCCGGTCACCAGGCGGCCATCCACCACCACCTTGGGCACGAACGGCAGCAGGGCCTTTTCGTAGCGCGCGCCGCGCCGCTTCATTTGCTCTTCGGCGTTGTAGGGCATCTTCTTCGCCACGCCGGCGAGGATTTCCTCGCGCCAGGAGAAGCCGGTGAGCCTGCGCCCCGCCACCAGCAGGCTGCCGTCCGACAGCGTTGTGTTCAGCAGGCCGCAGTAGCCGTGGCAGACCGACGCGACTATGCCCCCGCGTTCGTAGATGTCGCGGGTGAGGCGCTGCAGACCGGCGTCGTCCGGGAAGTCCCACATCACTGCGTGCCCGCCGGTGAAATAGATGGCGTCGAAGTCCGCCGGGTCGATGTCCTCGGGCTTGGCGGTGTTGGCGAGCAGCGCCCGGTGGGCGTCGTCGGCCAGCCAGGCCTTGGCCGAGGCATCCCGGTTCGGCCATTTGAGCGAGCGCGGCTCCAGCGGCGTGACGCCGCCCTTGGGGCTGACGATCCGCTGCACATAGCCCTTGGCGGCGAACACGTCGTAGGCGTGGGTCAGCTCCGACAGCCACAGGCCGGTGGGGTCGGCCGGGTCGGCATAGTGCGCGACGTTGCTGACGACGTGGAGAATGCGCTTGCTCATTTGCCCTTCCTTCCCGGTGGTTGACCTTGCCGGCCTGCATCAGCGGCGTGGGGGAACTCTAAGCTTGAATATAACTTTAAGGTCAAGGGGCCTGGGGATGGGAGATGAAGGGGCTGATCTGGCCACCAGCGCCAGGGCAGGGTAAAAGAGCGGGTTCATTGCCGCAGGATGCCATGCCTTGAAACGCGCAAGCCCATTGCTGATCGCCACGCTACTGGCCGCCGCCGGCCAGGCGGGGGCCATGGACGGAAAAGGCAACTCGTCCGATCACTTCACCGTCGCCACCAGCCTGGGCACCGCGGCGCTCAGCGAGTCCACCAGCCAGCCGCTGCGGACCTACCAGGCTGCTCGCGACGATGCCCTGGCGTACATCGCCTCCGATGGGCGCATCCATGGCGCGCAGCTGGAACAGGCGCTGCGCTTCTACCGGGAGGCGCATCCGCGCTCCGGCCTGAGCGACATGCAGCTGGCCCGGGCCATCGCCAGCCTGGGGTGAGCCCTGCTCGCCGAGAAGCGGGGCCGGCGAGGCCCGCATTGTGGAAAGGCACGGCATTGAAATAAAATGAGACGCTTTCTCATTTTCACTCTTTTGGCTTTCCCGCCAAGGATGCCTGCGCATGTTTTCCGCTTCGTCCCACGCTTCGCCGGCCGTCGCGCTGGAGCGCCTGTATGGCGACCACCACGGCTGGCTGTTCGGCTGGCTGCGCCAGCGCCTGGGCAATGCCCCGGACGCGGCGGACATCGCCCATGACACCTACCTGCGCATCCTCAGCTCCGGGCGCACGCCGCCGCTGGCGGACTCGCGGCGCTACCTGGTGCAGGTGGCCAAGGGCCTGGTCATCGACCTGTGGCGCCGCCAGGACGTGGAACGGGCCTACCGCGAGGCCATCGCGCACCTGCCCGAAGCGCAGGTGCCGGCGCCGGAAACCCACTGGCTGATCGTCGAGTCGCTGCTGCGCATCGACGCGATGCTCGACGGCCTGCCGCGCCAGACGCGCGAGGTGTTCCTGCTGGCGCAGTTCCACGAGCTCACCCTGCAGCAGATCGCCGAGCGCACCGGCATGGCGCTGATCACCGTGCGCCGGCACATCCACAAGGCGCTGGTGGCCTGCATGACGGCCTGCGAGCCATGAGCCGCGGAGAGGCCTGCGCCGCGCCGGCGGCCAGGCTGCTGGAGGAGGCCGCCGAGTGGGTCATGACGCTGCGCTTCGACGCCCCCGGCGAGGCGCAGTGGCAGGCCTTCGAGCGCTGGCGCGGGCAGAGCGATGCGCACCGCGAGGCCTGGGCGCGCGCCGAGCGGGTGTTCGGCACCTTCGATGCGGTGCCCACGGAACTGGGCCGCCAGGCGCTGCATGGCCTGGAAGGGCTCAAGGGCCTGAGCCGCCGCCGCGCACTGCGTCTGCTGAGCGCGCTGCTGATGGCCGCGCCGGCCGGCTGGCTGGTGGCGCGCAGCGCCCCCTGGGACAGCTGGATGGCCGACGCCAGCACCGCCACCGGCGAGCGCAAGGCGCTGACGCTGGCCGACGGCAGCCAAGTGGTGCTCAACACCGTGTCGGCGCTGGACGTTCACTTCGATGCCACGGCGCGCCGCCTGCGCCTGCGCACCGGCGAGGTGCTGGTGACCACCCATGCCTACCCGCTGGCGCCGCGGCGGCCGTTCCTGGTCGCTGTGCAGCAGGGCGTGGTCGAGGCGCTGGGCACGCGCTTCAGCGTTCGCCAGTTGGGCGAGCAGTGCCAGGTGGCTGTGTTCGAGCATCAGGTGGAGATTCGCCCGCGCGCCGGTGCTGCGGTGCGCCTGTCCGCCGGCCAACAGGCCTGGTTCGATGCGCGCGGCGTGTTGCGCAGCGCGCCGGTGGACGACAGCGCCGCGCTCTGGGAGCAGGGCATGCTGGTGGCCCGCGACCAGCCGCTGGCGGAGGTGCTGGCGGAGCTGGCGCGCTATCGCCACGGCCTGCTGCGCTGCGACCCAGAGGTGGCCGGGCTGCGTGTTTCCGGCGCGCTGTCGGTGGCGGACACGGACCAGGCGCTGAACGCCCTGGAGCTGACGCTGCCGGTGCGGGTGTCGCGCCTGAGCCGCTACTGGGTGACGGTTTCGGCCCGCTAGCGAAAAAAATTTCGCGCCCCCCCTGAGCACTTTTTCCGTCTCGTCCGGGATAGAGGGTGAACACGCCTCATGGGGAGGGGTGGGCAGCCCGCGCGAGGCGCGGCTTGAAGGATGGCAAAGCACATGGCTTCGAAGCACCGACGGCATTCCGGCACTCGTCGATTCACCCACCTGGCCCTGGCGGCGGCGATCCATGGCGTGGCCCTGGGCTGCGCCGGGCTGGCCCTGGCCCCGTCCGTGGCCATGGCCGCCGAGGCCGCGCGCGACTATGCCATCGGCGCCGGCGCCCTGAGCGACGTGCTGGCCCGCTTCGCCGCCAGTGCCGGCGTGCAACTGGTGTTCGACCCGGCCAGGCTCGCCGGGCGCAACAGCCCGGGCCTGAAGGGCCGCTACACGGTCGAGCAGGGCTTCCAGCAACTGCTGCGCGGCAGCGGCCTGCAACTGGTGCAGCGCGGCGCGGGCATCTACGCCCTGCAGGACGCCGGCGCCGCACTGCAGATGCCGGCCGAAACCGTGGTCGGCAAGGGCGGCGATACCCTGGCCATGTCCGCGACCGTGATCCAGGCGAACGCCAACGGCGCCGGCACCCCCACCGGCTACCAGCAACTGAGCGACAGCAGCACCACGCGCCTGGGCCTGACGCCGCGGGAAACGCCCCAGGGCGTCACCACGCTGTCGCGCCAGCAGCTGGACGACTTCAACATGAACAGCGTGAAGGACGCGCTGCGCAGCGCGCCCTCGGTGACGGTGGAGCAGTACGAGACCGACCGCACCAACTTCACCTCGCGCGGCTTCGACATCAACAACTTCGAGTACGACGGCATCGGCTCGCCGTTCAGCGCCGGCCTGCTCAGCGGCGACCTGGACCTGGCCGAGTACGAGCAGGTGGACATCCTGCACGGCGCCAATGGCCTGATGAGCGGCACCGGCAACCCCTCGGCCACCGTCAACTTCATCCGCAAGCGCCCGACCTACACGCCGCAGGCGCAGGTGAAGCTGTCGGTGGGCTCCTGGGGCACCCGCCGCATCGACCTCGACGCCTCCGGCCCGCTGACCGACTCGGGCAACGTGCGCGGCCGCTTCATCTACGCCAACGAGACCGGCAATTCCTACCTGGACCGCTACTCTCACGAGAAGAACGTGCTCAGCGGCATGCTGGCCTTCGACCTCACCGAGGCAGACACCCTGACGGTCGGCTTCTCCGACAACAAGAGCAACTCCAACGGCAGCAGCTGGGGCGCGCTGCCGCTGACCGACCAGGCCGGCAACCTGATCCACTACAGCCGCCGCGGCGCCAACATCGGCCAGGACTGGACCTACTGGGACGTGCACACCCAGCGCGCCTTCGTCGAGCTGGCCCACGACTTCGGCGGCGGCTGGAAGGGCAAGCTCAACGTCACCGGCGTGGACCAGAGCCAGCAGGCCGACATGTACTACCTGATGGCCAACGACGCCGACACGCCCTGGCTGGCCGACCCCAGCCACAGCCATTCCGGCGAGAAGCAGCTGCTGGGCGAGGCCCAGCTGAGCGGCCCGTTCAGCCTCGGCGGGCGCCAGCACGACCTGACCCTGGGCGTGGACTACGGCCGCTCGCGGCACAGCGACCGCGGCTACTACAACAACGAAGACGAGTTCATGGACGCCGACCTGGGCCAGACCCTCAGCGGCGCGGTGCCCAGGCCGAGCCTGACCTACACCAACGACACCATCGAGATGGCGCGCTTCACCGACCGGCAGAAGAGCGTCTACGCCGGCACGCGCCTGAACCTCACCGACCAGCTGCACTGGATCCTCGGCGCGCGCATGCTCAGCGTCGACAGCGACGGCACCGACTACGGCAGCGCCCGCGACGTGCGCATCCACGGCGAGGTGACGCCCTACACCGGCGTGGTCTACGACCTCGACGAGCAGTATTCGCTGTACGCCAGCTACACCAAGATCTTCAACCCGCAGTACGTGATGGACGCCCAGGGCAAGGTGCTCGACCCGCTGGAGGGCAAGAGCTACGAGGCCGGCATCAAGGGCAGCCTGCTCGACGACCAGTTGAGCGTGTCGGCCGCGCTGTTCAAGACCGACCAGCGCAACGTCGCCGAGGCCACCGACCAGAGCCTGCCCGGCGGCGAGACCATCTACAACGGCGAGGACTTCAAGAGCCGCGGCGCGGAGCTGGAGGCCAGCGGCCAACTGGCCCCCGGCCTGCAGCTGCAGGGTGGCTACACCTACGTGCATATCGAGGACCCGGACGGCCACAAGGCGCGCCAGTACGTGCCCACCCACAGCCTGCGCAGCAGCCTGACCTACCAGTTGCCTGGCCTGCCCCAGGCCAAGGTCGGCACCCGGGTGAGCTGGCAGAGTGCGATTCAGCTCGATGATGACAGCCGTGTGCGGCAGAACGCTTATGCGCTGGTGGATTTGATGGGGAGCTATGACATCGACAAGCACTGGAGTGCGTCGTTGAACCTGAACAACCTGACCAATCGCAAGTATCTGATGAGTTTGTATAGCGGTGGGTCTGGTTTCTATGGGCCGTCGCGCAATGTGACGGCTTCGGTGAGTTACAACTTCTGAGGTTGGGGTTTTGTGGGGGAGGGGCTGCCCGTGCCACCGGGATGTCCGGCGTGGCCGGTGAATCCAATCGCGGACAAAGTCCGCTCCTACGCCCGTGTTTCCCTGGAACCGTGGGCGCAACTGTCTTGCCGACTGCACCGAGGCGCTTTTCGTAGGATGGGTTGAGCCTTGGCGAAACCCATGCGGCCAGGCGATGGGTGTCATATTTGCCGGTGATGTAGGAGCGGACTCTGTCCGCGATTCGGCGGATAACCGCGAGCGGTTATTCGCCCTACGAACCTCCCGGCTGACGCCGTGTTATCCACCCACGCCGAACGGCCCCCTCTCCCTCCGGGAGAGGGCTGGGGTGAGGGGCTCTTGAACCCAGCCCCTACGTCACCAGCAAACTCCACACTTCTCTGCTGTATCCCAATGTATCCAACCCACCCCTCCACACGGCACGCATACAAACCCAACCCCCCTCCGATACGCCACCGATACATGGCGCGGGCCAAATGGCCACACCCGGACGCGACACCCGGCGGGCTCCGAAAGCCAGCCCCTCGCGCATCCCGGTCCGACCAAGCCCCTTGAGCCGCGCACCACGCGCCCAGCATCGGAGAACCACCCATGTCCCGTAACCCGATCCAGACCAAGACCCGCATCGGCCTGCTCGCCATCGCCCTGGTGGGCGGCGCCAACCTGGCCACCTCGGCCTTCGCCGTCGAGGCGCTGCCGCAGGGCTACCAGCTCGCCGCCGCCGAGAAGGCCGGGGAGGGCAAGTGTGGCGAAGGCAAGTGCGGCGCCAGCAAGGCCAAGGCGACCCAGGCCGAAGGCAAGTGCGGGGAGGGCAAGTGCGGCGACGCTTCCTTCACGCGCACCGACAGCGACCACGACGGCAAGGTCTCGCGCGACGAGTTCCTGGCCGTGGCCAGGGACCGCGCCGGCGACTTCGACAGGATCGACGCCGACCACGACGGCTTCATCTCCGAAGCCGAGGCCTACCAGCACCTGAAGAACGTCTTCGAATCCAACGGCAGGCCGATGCCGGCCGGGCTGTTCGCCAGGTTCCAGGGCGACCGCCACTAAGCCGGACGCGCCACCCAGCCCTCCCTGCCGGGAGGGCATTTCTCCCCCGCGGAGCCTTGCCATGAATGCCCATTCCCTACCGCGCGGGGCCGGCCTCGGCCTGCGTCGCGCGCTGCTGCCCGAGCTGCTGGCGATGCCTGCCGCAGCCGTGGACTTCCTCGAATGCGCGCCGGACAACTGGATCGGCGTCGGCGGTGCCTACGGCGACGGCCTGGCGCAGCTCGCCGAACGCTTCCCGCTGGCCTGCCACGGCCTGTCGCTGTCCCTCGGCGGCCCCGGGCCGCTGGACCTGGAACTGCTGCGGCGCACCCGGCAATTCCTCGACCGCCATCGCGTCGGCCTGTTCAGCGAGCACCTGAGCTACTGCTCCGATGACGGCCAGCTCTACGACCTGCTGCCGCTGCCCTTCACCGACGAGGCGGTGCATCACGTCGCCGCGCGCATTCGCCAGGTTCAGGACGTGCTGGGGCGGCGCATCGCGGTGGAGAACATTTCCTACTACGCCGCGCCCTACCAGGCGCTGAGCGAGATCGATTTCCTGCGGGCCGTGCTGGCGGAAGCCGACTGCAACCTGCTGCTGGACGTCAACAACCTGGTGGTCAACGCCTGCAACCACGGCTACGACGCAGCCGCCTTCCTCGCCCGGGTGCCCGTCGAGCGGGTGGCCTGCATCCACGTGGCGGGGCACTACGACGAGGCGCCGGACCTGAAGATCGACACCCACGGCGCCAGCGTGCAACCGCCAGTGTGGAGCCTGCTGGAGCAGGCCTATGCCCACTGTGGCCTGATGCCAACGCTGCTGGAGCGTGACTTCAACTTCCCGCCGCTGGCCGAGCTGCTGACGGAAGTGGACTGCATCCGCGCCCTGCAGCAGGCCGCCGCCACGTGGGAGGTGCGCCATGGCTGACACCTTGCGCGAGCAGCAACTGCAATTGGCCCGGCACATCCGCGACCCGCAGCGCAACGCGCCACCGCCAGGCATCGAGGCGCGGCGCCTGGCGGTGTATCGCCAGCTGTTCCTGGGCAACGTGCAGGCGCTGCTGGCCGGCAGCTTCCCGGTGCTGCGCGCCAGCCTGGCCGAGGCCCACTGGCAGGCGCTGACGGAAGCCTTCTATGCCGATTACCGCTGCCAGACGCCGCTGTTCACCGAGCTGGCCGGCGAGTTCGTCGCCTTCCTCGAACAGAACGGGATAGACGCGCCGGCCTGGGCCACCGAGCTGGCGCACTACGAGTGGGTGGAGACCGCCCTGTTGCTCAGCGACAGCCGGGAACCGGCCCACGATCCGCAGGGCGACCTGTTGCACGGCGTGCCGCTGCTGTCGTCCCTGGCCTGGCCGCTGGCCTACGCCTGGCCGGTGAGCGAGCTGGGCCCCGGCCACCTGCCCGAGCAGCCGCCGGAGCAGCCGACCCTGCTACTGGCCCACCGCAGCGACGACCAGCAGGTGCATTTCGCCCGCTTGGCGCCGCTGGCCCATGCGCTGCTGGAGTCCGTGCGCGACCGCCAACTGAGCGGCCGCGAGCACCTGCAGGCGCTGGCCGAGGCCATCGGCGCCGACCCCGAACCCATCCTGCGGCAGGGCCTGGCCCTGTTGCGGGACCTTCACGCACGAGGCGTGGTGCTCGGCACGCGCAACCTGTGCGCCATCCACCGCCGACAGCATTCCCCAGCCCCCAAGGAGACACCCTGATGACCGACATCCTGGACAGCATCCTCTACACCGCCCACACCCGCACCACCGGCGGCCGCGACGGCCGCGGCAGCTCCAGCGACGGCGAACTGGACGTGCGCCTGAGCCCACCCGGCTCCGGCCGCCCCGGCAGCAACCCCGAGCAGCTGTTCGGCGTGGGCTGGTCCGCCTGCTTCATCGGCGCCCTGCGCCGCGCCGGGCAGAAACTGGAGATCCGCCTGCCGGCCGACGTGGCGGTGGCCGCCGACGTGACCCTGGGCACCACCGACAACGGCAGCGGCTTCGCCCTGGCGGCCAGGCTGACGGTGGAACTGCCGGGTCTGGCCGCCGGGGACAAGGCGCAGCTGGTGGAGACGGCGCACCGGATCTGCCCGTATTCCCGGGCTACCCGGGGGAATATCGAGGTGACTTTCGAAGTTCCGTGATACTGAGGAGCAACTGTAAAAGCCCGCGCACCTGAACGGTCCGCGGGCTTTTTGTTGGCCTTGATCCTCGATTGAACATTACTTGTCCTTGTCTTTTTTCTGACAGATTAATATTTCAGAGTGGGGTTTTTCTTGTTTGAATTTGGCGAAATTCCTGGCCTTTCCTGGCGTAAAGAATTCCAGTTGGCGGACGCTATATTTTCCAGATCTTGAAGGAGAGGAATTCTTCAGGGTTTGGGACTCGGCACTCCAATTTCGGGTCAAGAGATTCTGGAAATAAGGATTTTCTGTTTATGGAAATGAAAGCGATATATAAGGGGCTTCTTTGTGGGCTGGTTGTGGCTAGTTGTTCTTTGAACTCGATGTCTGCTTCTGCAGAAGTCATCGTCACCCTTCATAACAACACTCCCAAGGAAATACGCAAGGTATCTGGCTCCTATGAGCTTCCCAGTACTCTGGGGCCGGGAAAGCGAGTAGTGGTCAAGGTGCCGGCATCATTCACCAGTAGTGATGTGCAGGCGACCTATGCGAGTGGACAGTCGAATGGTGGCTGCAAGTTCAGGGCCGGGCACAAAGAAAATTCAACTGGCCCGGTCTACTCGAGTAACAGTTCAGGTTATGGTCAGGTCGCTAATGGTGCATGTTTTATTTATGTAACCAAGAAGTGGGCCAAGCCATACAATTATGAAGTTCTCTTCATGATGTCGCAGTAATGGTCACGCATGGAGTCTCCATGAGGGAGGCTCCATGCGCAGGGAGGATGTATGTTCGATATTACTCGGGCGGAATATATCTTGGGAGCAAGAGAGATTCAGCCTGGAAATCTGAGAAAAATCATCAATGGTCCGATTTACGACAATTTGACCAGTGCTCAAGAGCGTGTCCGAAAAAATGATAGTGGAGTCTCTGTAACCTTATCGGACAGGGGCCGGCTTATTGCCTCGGCGCTACAGCTTCAGAACCGAGGTGGTACAACAGCGGCTGCGGGGTTCGATGATTTTCTGGAGAGCATGCATCGGGAAATCCTCGCGGACGGCGAGCAGGCCGCCGTGCTGTCGGAGTTGCCAGAAAGTGGCGATACGCTTCGCACCAGCGTGGCCAAACAGGCAGCTAATTATATTTTGACCTCTCTGTACGGAAAGAAAAGTATATACGAAGGTGTTTCATCGGAGAGTCCCTTTGTCGGATTGGACAGAAAATCTTTGTCGAAAATAGCATTCGATGATTCTGGTTCATTCACTTCGATCGAGCGGTTCGTGGCATTCCTGGATATGACGAGTCGTGATGTTGAATTTCAGAACAGAGCTTTCGATTTGCAATCATCCATGCAGAGCAAGACGCCTGGGGGGCCATGGCATCAGGTGTTGAGCATGAAGGCACATGCGGAAATGGCATCACAAATGAGTGAGGCGGAAAAAGCCTGGCGTAACTGGGGGAGCCCGGAAGATATGCGCGTTCTGGCGGAGCAATTGGCGAGTCAGAGCAAGATTGAGGTCCCTGATCTACCGAGTTACTCGGATGTGGGTGGAGATGATGAGTTACTTTTTATCGCCGCAGTGAAGGATCGTGATGTTTTGGGTTGGCTGGGTTTACAGCCCGACAGGTCGAAGTCGGACAGTGTCCAGGAGTCACTCGTCTACTTTATTCCACGTAAAGGGCTGTCGCGAGAATAAGGGTTTTGCATTGATGGCGATGTGCAGTCCTCCGGTAAGTTGTATAGATGCTGGGCAGTGCATGGCTTTGGAGTGCTCTTATTCTTGCGTGATTGATTATTGTTGTAGACCTTTCAGCAGAGGACCTGTGCATATCGCCATGAGTCTTCGGTGGCCGGAAGTTCTGAAGGATTGATTTTGATAGAGCTCGATAGAGTGTGCCAGAGCTATTATCGGAACGGTATACAGCAGCAGATATTGCAGGAGGTCTCTTTATCCGTCGCTCGAGGGGAAAGCTGTGCCATCGTTGGTTCCTCGGGGTCGGGCAAGAGCACGTTGCTCAATATTCTCGGTCTGCTGGACCGGCCCCTATCCGGGCGCTTTCTGCTTGACGGTTTCGATATCTCCCATTCCACCGCCGATGCGTGCGCTGATCTTCGCAATCGGCTAATCGGGTTTGTTTTCCAGGGATTCAATCTGCTGCCTCGTCTTAGCGTATTGGACAATGTTGCACTACCGCTGTTGTATCGCGGCTGTCCCCGTGTCGAAGCCCGGCAGCGTGCCATTTGCCAACTCGAGCGGATTGGGTTGGCCGAGCGTTTCGCGTACCGGCCCACGGAGCTTTCCGGTGGCCAGTGCCAGCGCGTCGCCATTGCTCGCGCGTTGGTGGGCGAACCTGCGCTGATCCTCGCTGATGAACCAACTGGCAACCTCGACAATACAACCGCTCAGGACATCATGGACTTGCTGCTGCAACTCAACGAATGCGATGGCGTTACCTTGATCATGGTGACCCATGACAAGGGGCTAGCAAGCCAACTCGGTCGCCAATTGCTGGTGCGAGATGGCCGCGTCGTGGAGCTCGAGCTCTGCAGACAAGGGGCTACTTCCAATGCCTGACGGAAAGGGTACGTGTCGACCAGGCCTTTCTTTCCGTGGCGCGGTGTTCGAGTCGCTCGATAGCCTGCGCCAATCAGGGCATCGTTCGTTGTTTGCGCTGCTGGGCATCGCAGTCGGTTGTGCGGCAGTCACCGCCCTGCTCAACATCGGTCATAGCGCAGCTAACGAGGCTACCGACACATTCAAGAGATTGGGCACGAACACTCTGGTGGTCAGCTTTTCACCACTGTCGGGCTCTGTAGGCCCCAGCGCCGTCGCACCGGACTGGAAAGCACTTACCGTGGAACTAACCGAGATCGAGTACGTTGCACCTGTTGTCATGCATTCTGCACGCATTCGCCATGCCGGACGGGACACTGATGTCAGTATTGTCGGTACCACGCAGGACCTCGCTCCGGTTATGGGTTTGCGGGCGGATAGGGGGCGCTTGCTCTCCGACTTCGATCGTTGCAGCACTTATGTCGTCGTTGGCGCTGGAGTCGCGCGTGGCTTGGCCCTGGAGCTTGGCAGTCGATTACAGGTCGCAGGCTACCTGTTGGAGGTTATCGGCATTCTTGCGAACCAACCGTTCAACCCATTGCTGCCCGTTGACGTGGACGAATCGGTTTTCTTGCCGATTGAAGGCATTCGCCGGATGCGTCCGGCTCCCGGAATTGGCAATGTCATTGTTCAGGCGCACGACACTGCTGATCTTGCCCAGGCCGCCAGCACTTTGAAGCGCTATCTGGATCACGCTTCCCGAGGGTATCAGGTCGACGTGCAGGTTCCACGACAGCTGCTCGAGGCCCTTAGCCGCCAGGCCAATACGTTCGCTTATCTGCTGGCGGGAGTGGGAGGCATTGCGCTGCTCGTAGGCGGCGTAGGCGTAATGAATGTCATGCTGATGGGCGTGCGTGAGCGACGTCGGGAGATTGGCGTACGCATGGCGCTTGGGGCCCGTGCCAGTGACATTCGCAACTTGTTTCTCGCCGAGGCGGCTGGCCTTTGTCTCTCAGGATCTACCCTGGGTGCCATCGGTGGATTGCTCTTCGCCTACGCTTTCGTCTGTTTCTCGGGCTGGACCTTCAGAATGTCCCCCGTGTCCCTTCCTCTGGGTATATCCAGTTCTCTGGCGATAGGCTTGTTCTTCGGCTCGTACCCTGCCTTGCTTGCCGCCCGTCTGCGCCCCGTACAGGCTCTACGCGATGACTGACACTCGTCGCACCTTCGCTCCAGCGCTGGCGCTTTGCGTTGCCTTGTCGTTATCGACATCGATTCAGGCCACCACGCTCCTCAACCCTTCCCGAGCCAGCATGCCTCTGCGCGGCGAGACGGTGTCTCTGCTGGAACAGCGTGTCGAGTTGACCCTGAGCGATGTTGTCTATCTCGGCTTGCGCAACAATCGTTCGATCCGCAGCGCCTATCTCGAGCGTATCGCGCAGAGGTTCGAACTGCGAGTGGAAGCAGACCGCTTCAACCCCAGGCTGGTACTCACCAGCCGCTACTTGGCCAACCGTAACCATGCGGATCGCTACCGTCAGACCGAGATCTTCCCGCAAACCAGTGTGCTGACCGAGTACGGCACCCGCTTCAGCCTCGCCTGGCGGAACCAGCTGACCCTGGCTGACCAAGCTGGACGTACTGCAAACGACGGCGCCGACTTCAGTTTCATTCAGCCTCTGTTGCGCGGGGCTGGCCGCGACATAGTCGGTGCACCGCTACGTATGGCCAGACTTGGTGAACAACTCAACAAGCTGAACCTGAAGGCCACGGTTTCGGACACCGTTACCCAGATGATCATGGCCTATCGGGAGATTCTCCGGGCTCAGGAGCAATTGGAGATTGCCAAGGATGCGCTGGAACGTTCACGCCAATTGATGCACGCCAACAGAGCGTTGATTGCAGCAGGTCGTATGGCAGAGTTCGAGATCGTGCAGGCTGAAGCGGATGCGGCTACCCAGGAGTTGGCAGTAGAAGACGTGGCCAACCAACTGGAGACTAACCGGCTGGAACTGCTGCGTTTGCTTGCCCTGGATCTGAACCTGCAGATCCGAGCCGTCGATACGCTCGATGCGCAACCTGTCACCATCGGCCTGGCTGAGGCTCTTGTCATCGCCCAGCGACAACAGCCTGCCTACCTTTCCCAATTGATTGCCAGTGAGCAGGCAGCTATTCAATTGAACGTCTCTCGCAACCAGCGTTTGTGGGATCTCTCGCTGGTTGGTGGCGCGACGCAGGTTCGCGATCACTATCCGACACCCCATGGCCGTGCTATCGACCGGACTTGGGAAGGCTATGCAGGCATCCAGATCGAGATTCCTATCGGCGATCTGTCGCGACGCCAAGCGGAAGTACGCGCGCAAGTGGCCGTCGAGAACCAGGCTATCCGTTTGACCGAGGCTCGTCAGATGCTCGAGCGTGATGTCGGGGATGCCGTGCGCAACCTTGGTACACGTTGGCGCCAGTACGAGATTGCGCAGCGGGCTCGCGATCTTTCGCGGCGCAAGCTGGATATCGAACGCGAAAAGTTCCAGGCCGGGCGTTCCAGCAATTTCCAGGTACTGAGCTTCGAGGCCGACTTGCGTAGCGCCGAGAGTGCCAGCCTGAATGCACTGATCGCGTACCTCAACACTCAGACCACCCTGGATCAGATGCTGGGCACTACATTGGAGAGCTGGGACATTGCCCTCAACGATTGAGCATTTCGCGACATCCCCGGCAACTCGTTGGCCATGGGTTGCCGCCAGCCTGTGTGTGCTGATCCTTGTTGGCTGCCTGGCCTTCATATTCGCTCGTCCAGGAGAGTATTTGCCCGACGCGGATAGCTTACGCTGGGTCCAGGTACAACCCCGGCTCCTGGAAAGCCGTCTGGGTTTGATCGGGCGCATCGAGGCGTCAACTCGACAGACCATGGTCGCCCCGTTCGACGGTGTCGTTCAGCATCTGGCTGTCAGGGAAGGACAGAGTGTAGAACGGGGTCAACTGTTGCTGCGCCTGGATACCGCGCAACTGGACATCCAGTTACGCCGAGCCTTGGCCGAACTGCTCAAAGCCAAGCGTGACGCACAGGACCTGCAGGGTTGGGAAAGCAACGATGAGGTTGCACGTGCGCGCCGGGCGGTTACCAGCGCAGAGTTGAGCCTCAACGATACGGTTTCCAGATTGTCCGATACCCGACGATTGTTCGAGCGGGGCATTGTCCCACGCATGGAAGTCGACGCATTGGAGCAGCAGCTGCGACTTCAACAAGTCGATTTGGCTGCCTCGCAGTCGGAGCTGCGCACTGTCAGGAGCAAAGGCCGAGGGGAGTCACTTCAAATGGTGGAAATGGAGCTGGTCAATGCTCAGGCTCACTATGACGGACTCTTGGCCCTGCGGGCTCAAGGCAATTTGCACGCGCCTTTTGCTGGCATCGCCATGTTGCCGCAACGCGCTGACGAGACCGGTAGAGTGCCACCCCTCCAGGTGGGGCAGCGCGTCACCCAGGGCATGCCGTTACTTGAGCTTGTCACACTCGAAAACCTCAATGCCGTCGGGCGCATAGATGAGTCGGACCTGCATCTTCTGCAGGAAGAGATGCCTGTAGAGGTTACCGGAGACGGGTTCAGTGGGCTCATGCTACAGGGGCGTGTTCTGGCTATCGGTGCTCAGGCCCTTGTGTCGGAGGTTTACGGTGGCGGAAGCAGTTATGAGGTCGTGGTCGGTATTGACCCGCTTTCTCCCGACTTGCAGCAACGTATGCGCCTGGGAATGAGCACCAGGCTTACCGTCGTGACTTATCGTGCAGAGAATGGTCTGGCTGTTCCGGTTGATGCGGTGCGTTATGGCGAGGATGGCGATTGCTTCGTCATCTACCGTCGCGAACTGGACGAGCCTTCCCAGAGGGTCGCGGTTGTTACCGGTCGTGCCGTTCCGCATGGTGTGGAGGTATTTGGGCTGATGTCAGGGTATGTTGAACTTCCTCCGACTTGAGGGTGCACCTTGCTTCTTTCGAAGCACTGACACAATTGCAAGAACGCGGTGGAGCCGAGCACGTCGTCGGTGCTCGCCTGGGGAGATCGATGTGAAATGGCAGCCTCTGGTCACTCCCCTCATTCCAACCCATTGTGGCCAGGCTTCCCAAGCCTGACCGTTGAATGGTCAGGCTCTTGAAACCCTGGCTGGATACGGCGTAGGGGGCTGAGGCAGTAAGGCGGATGTAGGATCAGCCACGCCGCCGCAACCACGCATCCAGGCTCAACCGCCCAGCCCCCTTGAGCAGCAACGGCACCAGCGCCACCAGGTAGATCAACGGCAGCTTGTAGTTGCCATAGCCGTTATCGCTGATCGAATACCCCATGGCCAGTTCGCCCAGGCTGGACCAGTGCGCCGGCCAGTGCACGGCGGCGATGGCCACCAGCGTCAGCACCATCAGCACCGCCGAGGCGAAGCGGGTGCCCAGGCCCAGCAGCAGGAGCGCCGGGGCTATCAGTTCGGCCCACAGGGAGATTTGCCAGTCCAGGCTCACCGGCAGTCGGTCGAAGGGGTAGGGGAAGGCGTCGTGGATCTGCGCGAACCAGTTTTCGCCGTTCCACTTCTCCAGGCCGGATTCGAGGAATTCCCAGGCCAGGAACAGCCGCAGGGGGATGTCGGCGCTCCAGGCGCCGAGGCGGTCGAGGGGGCGCAGGGTGGTGGCGAGGGTGCTTTGCATGGCGATGTCTCCTTGGGCCGGGGAGTCGGCGGGTGGAGCCATGCTGGCAAGGCGGCTTGTCCCGGATGTGTCCCGCCGGGGGCCGCCTTGTATCGGCTTGTACGGTCGCTCAGGCCGGGAGCGGCAATTCCAGTTGCGCGCACAGGCCGCCGCCGTCGCGGTTGGCCAGGGTCAGGCGGCCGCCCAGGGCCTGGCTCAGTTGGTGGGCGATGGCCAGGCCCAGGCCGGTGCCGCCGGTGCTGCGGTTGCGCGAGCTTTCCACGCGGTAGAAGGGTTTGAGGACTTCTTCCAGTTCTTCCTCGGCGATGCCCGGGCCGCGGTCGAGTACGCGGATGCACAGCTTGCCGTCTTCGCGGCCCACCTCCAGTTGCGCGGCGCCGGAGAATTTCACGGCGTTGTCCAGCAGGTTGCCCAGCACTCGGCGCAGGGCGTGGGGGCGGGTTTCCAGGGGTACGCCGGCGCGGCCTTGCAGGCTGACCTGCTGGCCGGCGTCCTGGTAGTCGAGCACCAGGCTGTCGAGGAAGGCGTCGAGGTCGACGCGGCGCTGCGCCTCGCTGGCGCCGTCCATGCTGCGGGCGTAGGCCACGCCTTCGCGGACCAGGTGCTGCATTTCTTCCAGGTCGCTCCACAGGCGTTCGCTTTCCGGCGATGGGTCCATCTGCTCGACGCGCAGTTTCATGCGGGTGATGGGCGTCTGCAGGTCGTGGGAGATGGCCGCCAGCAGCTGCATGCGTTCCTTCAGGTAGTCGCCGATGCGGCCTTGCAGGGCGTTGAAGGCGCGGGCGGCGTAGGCCACTTCGTTGGGGCCGTTCTCGTCCAGCGGCGCGGCCGGGGTGTCCGGGTCGAGATGGTCGACGGCCTGGGCCAGGCGCGTCAGCGGGCGGATCGCGGTGCGCACCGCCAGCCAGGTGCAGATCAGCAGCACGGCCAGCTGCAGCATCAGCACCACCGGCAGCCAGCGCGCCACCGCCGCCACCCCGCGCGGGGTGACGTCTATGCTCAGCGGGCTGCCGTCGGCCAGGCGCAGGTGCGCCTGGAAGTGCGCGGCCGGGCCGGGGAGGGTTTCGAAGCGCAGGGCGTAGCGCGAGCCGATGGCGCTCTCGATGCTGGTCGCGGCCATGGGCGCCTGGGCCATGTCCATGGCCTGGCCGGGTTCGCCTTCGTCCAGTCGGTAGCGGTAGTTGGGCCGGTCGACCATGGGCAGCCACTGCTCGCGCTCGTTCGCCGGCAGGCGGTCGAGCAGGGCCACGGCGGTGCTCACGTCGCTTTCCAGGTTGCCGAGCATCATGCTCCGCGCGCTGACGTAGCGTTCGTAGAACTGCGAGCTGAAGGACAGGCCGTAGGCCAGCACCAGCCCGGTGAGGAAGATCAGCGCCAGGCGCGCTGCCAGGGTGCGGGGCATGGCGGTCACTCGGCGGGTTCGATGAGCTGCACCGGCAGCGAGAAGACGTAGCCTTCGTTGCGCACCGTCTTGATGCAGTCCGGCTCGCGGGCGTCGTCGCGCAGGCGCTGGCGCAGGCGGCTGACCAGCAGGTCGATGGAGCGGTCGAAGACGTCCGCCTCGCGGCCCTGGGTCAGGTTCAGCAACTGCTCGCGGCTGAGCACCCGCTGCGGGTGGTCGAGGAACACCCGCAGCAGGCGGTACTCGGCGCCGCTCAGGGCGACCAGGGTGCCCTCGGCGTCCAGCAGGTGGCGCGCGCTGGTGTCTAGGCGCCATTGGCCGAAGCCGATCAGCCGGCTGCTCTCGGTGATCGACAGGTTCGGCGGCAGCATGCGCGTGCGGCGCAGCACGGCGTTGATCCGCGCCAGCAGCTCGCGGGCGGAGAAGGGCTTGGTCAGGTAGTCGTCGGCGCCCATTTCCAGGCCGATGATGCGGTCGGTCTCGTCGTTGCGCGCGGTGAGCATCAGCACCGGGGTGGCCTTGTGCTTGCCCACGCGCAGCTCGCGGCACAGCTTCAGGCCGTCGTCGCCGGGCATCATGATGTCCAGCACTATCAGGTCCACGGCGTTGGCTTCGAGGAAGGCGCGCATCTGCCGGCCGTCCGCGGCCAGGCTGACGCGCAGGCCGTTCTTCTTCAGGTAGTTGCCGACCAGCTCGCGGATCTCGCGGTCGTCGTCGACGATCAGGACGTGATCGACGTGTTCCATGGTGGTTCCCCAATCGGTTCGTTCGTTGGGGCAAGTGTATAGAGCAAGGCGGCGCATTCCCGCCAGGGTTTGTATACCAGTGTATCTATTCGCCACGCCGATACCTGGGGCGGCATTCGCGGGCGGCGGCGGACACAGGCGGGATACCCGCGGCGGGTGAAATGGGCACCAAGCGGAAGGCACACGGCCTCCGCGCCACGAACCCACACCCGAGGACTCCGCCATGAAAACCCTGACCCTTGCCGCCGCCCTGTTCGCCTTCGCCGCGCCCCTGGCCAGCTTTGCCGCCAGCGCTCCCGCGCCGGTGGAGCAGTACCACTACGGTCAGCACCTGGACGTGAAGAAGGTCCTGGCCCTGCATGAGGACCCCGGCAGCTGCCAGGTGGTGCAGGCGCGCATGGACTACCTGGACTCCAACGGCCAGCCCCATAGCCTGGCCTACCAGAAGTTCTCCAGCGACTGCAACGAAGGCGGTTGATGCACGCCGCCCCGGCCAGGGATGGCCCTGCCGCTCCAGCCCCCTTCAAAAGGAGATTCCCATGCTGATCGTCGCCTTTCTCGGCGGGGTGCTGACCCTGCTCAGCCCCTGCATCCTTCCCGTATTGCCGTTGTTGCTGCAGCGCGCTGGTGGCCCGGTTTGGTCGCCGCTGCTGACCCTGGCGGGCCTGGCCAGCGGCTTCGCCGTGCTGGCCAGCCTGGCGGCGGTGTCCAGCGCCTGGGTGGTGGAGGCCAGCGAGGTCGGCCGCTACCTGGCCCTGGGGCTGCTCGGGCTTTCCGCCCTGGCCTTGCTGTCGCCACGCTTCGGCACCTGGATTTCGCGGCCCTGGGCCTGGCTCGGCGACCGCCTGCACGGCCAGGCACGTGGCCTGCCGCCAGCGCTTTCCGCCTGGCTGCTGGGCTTCGCCGCCGGCCTGCTGTGGGCGCCCTGCGCAGGGCCCATTCTCGGGCTGATCCTCTCCGGGGCCATGCTCCAGGGGCCCAATGCGTCCACCAGCCTGCTGCTGTTCGCCTATGGGCTGGGCAGCGCCGTCGCCCTGGGCGCCGCGCTGTTCCTCGGTCGTGGCTTGTACCAGCGCCTGCGCCCGTCGCTGGGTGCGCTGGAATGGCTACGGCGTGGGGCAGGGGCCTTGGCCCTGCTGGCGGTGGTGGTCATCGGTAGCGGCGCCAGCGCGCAACTGCTGGGCTCCGGCGCCTCGCGCACCCTGGCCGGCCTGGAGCACAAGGTGCTGGATGGCGTGCCCAAGCTGCTCGACAAACTGATGCCCAGTGCCAGCGCCGCCGACCTGGCCGACCTGGGCGCCATGCCCAGCCTGGATGGCGCCGTGCAGTGGCTCAACAGCGCACCGCTGACCAGCGAAGAGCTGCGCGGCAAGGTGGTGCTGGTGGATTTCTGGACCTATGACTGCATCAACTGCCAGCACACGCTGCCGTACGTCAACCAGTGGGCGAAGCGGTATGCCGACCAGGGCCTGGTGGTGATCGGCGTGCACACCCCGGAGTATCCCTACGAGCGCATCCCGGCGAACGTGGCGAAGGCCGTGGCGCGCAACGACATCCACTACCCGGTGGCGCTGGACAACCAGTACCGCATCTGGAACGCCTTCGCCAACCAGTACTGGCCGGCGCACTACTTCATCGACGCCAAGGGCCACGTGCGCTACCAGCACGTGGGCGAGGGCGACTACCAGGGGCAGGAGGCGATCATCCGCCAGTTGCTCAAGGAGCGCGAGCAGCCGGCGGGTTGAGCGGCGGCGGGGCGGTCATGGGGCCGCCCCGCGTCGTCTTGGCGGCGCCTCAGTGCGGCGCGCGGCGGATGGTCTTGAGCAGGTCTTCCGGGCTGATCTGGCCGACCACCTGGCTGACCGCGCTGCCCGGTTGCGGCAGGTCGAGGATGTGGCCCTTCATCTTGCCGATCACGTGCATCTCGCAGGGCTTGCAGTCGAACTTCAGCGTCAGCACCTCGTCGCCGTGCACCAGTTGCATGGGCGCGACCTTGGTGCGCACGCCGGTGACGCCCTTGGCCTGCTTCGGGCACAGGTTGAAGGAGAAGCGCAGGCAATGCTTGGTGATCATCACCGGTACCTCGCCGGCTTCCTCGTGGGCCTCGTAGGCCGCGTCGATCAGCTGCACGCCGTGGCGGTGGTAGAACTCGCGGGCCTTGTGGTTGTACACGTTGGCCAGGAACGACAGGTGCGCCTCGGGGTACACCGGCGGCGGGGTGCTCTCGGCCTTGCGGCTGCCGCGCGGGTGGGCGGCGACGCGGGCGGCGGTGAGCGCCTCGATGGCCTCGCGGCGCAGGGCCTTGAGCTGCGAGTTGGGGATGAAGTACGCCTGCGGCGCGTCCAGCTCGATGCGCTCGGCGTGGTACTGGGTGGTGCCCAGCTGGCCGAGCAGGTCGTGCAGTTGCTCCAGGGCCTGCTCCGGCTTGTTGGCCGCGCCGAAGGGGCCGTCCAGGGCGACGCTGACGCTCACGCCTTCCTCGCTGGTGGCGGTCAGCTCCAGGCGTTCCTCGCGCAGGCGGGCCTGCCAGTCCAGGCCCACGCGGCGCTCGGCGGAGGTCTTCAGCAGGGCCTGCTGCCAGTTGTGGTCGAGGTTGCGCGACAGCGGGTGGTTGGGGCGCAGGCGGTACAGGCCCTCGGGCATCTCGTTGGGCTCGACGCGGTAGCGGTAGCGCTTCTGCCCGTCCTCCTCGAATTCACCCTTCGGTTCTGCGATGTTGGCGCGGAAGCCCACGACTTCGCGCTTGACCAGCACGTTGAGGCCGTCGCCGTTGGACAGCGGCTGCTCGGTGGCGACGATCAGGTCGCGCTTGCCGACCTTCTCCACCACGCCCACCGGCAGGCCGGTGAAGGTCGGCGAGTCGAAGGCGCCGATGTCGATCTTGCGTTCGCTGACGAAGTAGTCGGTGCTGCCGCGGTGGAAGGTCTTGTCCGGGTCGGGCAGGAAGAAGTGCTCGGTGCGGCCGCTGGAGGCGCGGGCCAGGTCCGGGCGCTCGGCGAGGATGCCGTCCAGGCGCTGGCGGTAGTAGGCGGTGATGTTCTTCACGTAGCCCATGTCCTTGTAGCGCCCTTCGATCTTGAACGAGCGCACGCCGGCGTCGACCAGGGCGCTGAGGTTGGCGCTCTGGTTGTTGTCCTTCATCGACAGCAGGTGTTTCTCGAAGGCCACCACGCGGCCCTGGTCGTCCTTGAGGGTGTAGGGCAGGCGGCAGGCCTGGGAGCAGTCGCCGCGGTTGGCGCTGCGCCCGGTCTGCGCGTGGGAGATGTTGCACTGGCCGGAGAAGGCCACGCACAGCGCGCCGTGGATGAAGAACTCGATGGCCGCGTCGGTTTCGTCGGCGATGGCGCGGATTTCCTTCAGGTTCAGCTCGCGGGCCAGCACCAGCTGGGAGAAGCCGGCCTGGTCGAGGAACCTGGCCCGGCCCAGGGTGCGGATGTCGGTCTGGGTGCTGGCGTGCAGTTCGATCGGCGGGATGTCCAGGTCGAGCACGCCCAGGTCCTGCACGATCAGCGCGTCGACGCCGGCGTCGTAGAGCTGGTGGATCAGCGCGCGGGCCGGTTCCAGCTCGTCGTCGTGGAGGATGGTGTTGATGGTGACGAAGATGCGCGCGTGGTAGCGGTGGGCGAATTCCACCAGCCGGGCGATGTCGCTCACCTCGTTGCAGGCGTTGTGCCGGGCGCCGAAGCTCGGGCCGCCGATGTACACGGCATCGGCTCCATGCAGGATGGCCTCGCGGGCGATGCTCACATCGCGGGCAGGGCTGAGCAGTTCCAGATGGTTCTTGGGCAGGGACATGGTTTCTTCTTCATCAGGCGTGACACGGCAAGGCGCGCATTGTAGCGGCGAAACGCCCGCCGAGCACCCGTGCGCTGCCCGGTGGTGGCGCCGCCCGGCAGGGCGCCGGGCGGCGAAGGGGCCCGGTCAGGCCTTGGCGGCCAGCGCGGTGACTTCCACGCGCATGCCTTCCACGGCCAGGGCGGCCACGCCGACGGCGGCGCGCACCGGCCAGGGTTTGGCGAAGAAGCGCTGGTAGACCTCGTTGAAGGCGGCGCGGTCGGCCATGTCGGTGAGGTAGATGGTCAGGTGCAGGACGCGCTCCATGGAGCTGCCGGCGCGCTCCAGGGCGGTTTTCAGCGCGCGCAGGGTGCACTCGCTCTGCTCGACGATGCCGCCCAGCTCCAGGCTGCCGTCCTCGCGGGTGGGGATCTGGGTGGAGACCAGCAGGCCGCCGAAGCCGGCGACGTCGGAGGAGATCGACTGCGGGTCGGCGTCGGGGAGGAAGCTGAGGTCGTTGTTAGCCATGGGGGCCTCTTTCTGCGGGTGGGACGAGGGGCGGCAGCTTACCCGCCGAGGCCGGTGGCGTCACCCGCGCGGGTCCGCACATCGGGCAACGCCGGTGCCGGGGCGTAGGGCGCATAACGCCTACGGCGTTATCCGCCGTTTGGCCTTGATTCCCGTCGGCTCCGGGGTTGACCTGGGCGTTGGCTGTGGCCGCGGTGTATCGGCGCATAACCGCGAACGGTTATGCGCCCTACGTCCAGGCGCTCAGCGGTAGAACGCCGAGGGCGCCACGCCGAACTGCCGGCGGAAGGCCGCGGCGAAGGCGCTCTGGCTGTCGTAGCCGTGCTGCAGCGCCACTTCCAGCACCGGCAGGCCCTGGGCCAGGGCTTCCAGGGAGAGCAGCAGGCGCGCCTGCTGGCGCCAGCGGCCGAAGGTGATGCCGGTGCTGCGCTGGAAGCGGCGGTGGAAGGTCTTCGGGCTCATGGCCAGCTGTTCGGCCCAGTGCTCGGCGCTGCTGCCTTGCGCCGGGTTTTCCGCCAGGGCGCGGCAGACCCGGGCGATGCGTTCGTCGTCCGGCCAGGGCAGGTGGAAGGGCAGCACCGGCAGGCTGCGCAGTTCGTCGAGCAGGAAGCGCATCAGGCGGCCGTCGCGGCTGTCGCCTTCGTAGCGCCCGGGCACCTGGGTGGCGGCCTGGATGAGTTCGCGCAGCAGCGACGACACGTCGATCACGCAGTCGCCGACCGGCAGGCCGTCGATGGCGTCGGGGTTGACGAACAGGCTGCGCACCCGCGTCACGCCACGCATGCGCAGCGAGTGTTCGACGCCCGCCTGCAGCCAGACGCCGCGGGTCGGTGGCGTCACCCAGCGCCCGGCCGGGGTCTCCACCACCAGCACGCCTTCGATGGCGTAGATCAGCTGCGCCCGCGGGTGGCTGTGGGGCGGCACCATGTGGCCGCTGGGGTAGTCGATGGCGACGCCGGTGACCGGCATCTCCAGGGATTCGTAGGGCAGGCTGGCGTGGTCGACCATGGGGCGCGTCCGTTGCGGGGGAAGGGCGAGCTTAGCGCAGGATGACCCTTTCGCGACAACGATGGACCCTTTGGCGCGAGTTGGACGGCTGTGCCCTGCCTATGCTGGGCCCGAACACCCGTTCGAGGCCAGACCATGCAAGCGAACCCGCAAACCAAGTACCGCCCGTTCCCCGCCATCGACCTGCCCAACCGCCGCTGGCCGTCGCAAACCATCGCCCAGGCCCCGGTGTGGCTGTCCACCGACCTGCGCGACGGCAACCAGGCGCTGTTCGAACCCATGAACCGCGAGCGCAAGCTGCGCCTGTTCGCCGAGCTGGTGCGGCTGGGCTTCAAGGAGATCGAGGTGGGCTTCCCGGCCGCCTCGCGCACCGACTTCGAGATCATCCGCCAGCTGATCGACGAGGGCGGCATCCCCGACGACGTCACGCCCATGGTGATGACCCAGCTGCGCGAGGACCTGATCGACGAGACCGTGCGCGCCGTGGCCGGCGCGCGGCGGGTGATCGTGCACCTGTACAACGCCATCGCCCCGGTGTGGCGGCGCGTGGTGTTCGGCCTTTCGGTGGAGGAGGTGGAGCAACTGGTGGTGCGCCATGTGCAGCTGTTGAAGGAGAAGGTGGCGGCGCACCCGCAGACCGAATGGGTGCTGCAGTACTCGCCGGAGACCTTCTGCATGGCCGAGCTGGAGGTGTCGCTGCGCATGTGCAACGCCGCCATCCGCACCTGGGACGCCGGCCCTGGAAGGCCGATCATCATCAACCTGCCGACCACCGTGGAAGTGGCCACGCCCAACGTCTTCGCCGACCAGATCGAGTGGATGCACCAGCGCCTGGAGCGCCGCGAGCACGTGGTGCTGTCGGTGCACCCGCACAACGACCGCGGCACCGGCGTGGCCTGCGCCGAGCAGGCGCTGCTGGCCGGCGCGCAGCGGGTGGAGGGCTGCCTGTTCGGCAACGGCGAGCGCAGCGGCAACCTCGACCTGGTGACCCTGGCGCTGAACCTCTACACCCAGGGCATCCACCCGGGCCTGGACTTTTCCGACATCGCCGGCGTGGCGCGGGTGGCCGAGGCCTGCACGGGGCTGCCGATCCACCCACGGCATCCCTACGTCGGCGACCTGGTGTTCACCGCCTTCTCCGGCTCGCACCAGGACGCCATCGCCAAGGGCTTCGCCGCCCAGGCCGCGGACGGCTTCTGGGAGGTGCCCTACCTGCCGATCGACCCCCGGGACCTGGGGCGCACCTACGACAGCATCGTGCGGGTCAACAGCCAGTCGGGCAAGGGCGGCATCGCCTACCTGCTGCAGCGCGACCACGGCGTGGTGATGCCAAGGCGGATGCAGGTGGAGTTCAGCGCCATCGTGCAGCGCCAGGCCGACAGCAGCGAGACTGAGCTGAGCAGCGAGGCGCTGTGGCAACTGTTCGCCCAGACCTACCTGGCCCCGGCGCGACCCGGCGGCGCCTTGGCCTACGTCTGCCACCGGCTGTTCGAGGCCGAGGGCGGGCAGGGCATAGTGCTGGAGGTGGAACTGGCCGACGGCCGCCGCCGGCAGCTGCAGGGCATGGGCAACGGCCCGATCGACGCCAGCGTGGCGGCCCTGGGCCTGCCGATCCGCATCGACGGCTACGAGGAACGCAGCCTCGGCGGCGGCGCCGACGCCCAGGCCCTGGCGCTGGTGGAAGTGGCCTGGCCGGGCGAGGCGGGCACGCGCTTCGGCGCCGGTTGCCATGCCAACATCGTCAGCGCGTCGATTCAGGCTGTGCTTTGTGCGGTGTCGCGCTTTGCTGGGAGTGGTGAGTTGCTGGGGGACGTGTAGCGACTGGAGTGGCTTTTCGTAAGAGCGAGGGGGACGCCTAGTTCTTGCTCGCGAACGGACGGTACTGGTGACTTCGGCGTCGGGTGCACGAGCACCCTCTCCCCAGCCCTCTCCCTGAAGGGAGAGGGGGCTTTATCCGTGCCGAGAGAAGGAATGGTTTCAGCTGGAAACCACCGGGACTGCCGGCTGACTCCAGAATACCGAGCCCTGCCCAACGGTCCCCTCTCCCTTCAGGGAGAGGGTTAGGGAGAGGGAGCGGAGTCAACCGAGTGCACTGAAATCACCAGCGAAGCCGGTTCGCGAGCAAGCTCGCTCCTACGAAGAGCGCCCTGGAGTGGCCTACGAGAGCTGCCCACTAAAGCGGAAAAGGCCGCAACCGCCCCCGCGCGCCATCTACCGCAAGGGCACCCAGCACCAGCCGGCTCACGCTTTCAGCCACCGCCCGGTAGTCCGCCTCCGCCGGCCGTGTCTTGCCGGTGATCAGCGACGCCTGCCAGCCGAAATGGGTGTGCGCCTGGGTGGCTGACCAGAGGAACAGCAGCAGGTGCTGCGGGTCGGCCGTGGCGATCAGGCCGCGTCCCATCCAGCTGCGCAGGCAGGCGAGGTTGTCCTGGGCGGCCTGGCGCAGGCGTTCGCCGCAGGGGGCCGGCAGTTGCCGGGCGCCCAGCAGCATTTCGCCGAGCACGGCCTTGTAGGTGTGCGGGTGTTCGTGGGCCACGCGCATCCGTGCCTCGATGTAGGCGGGCAGGGCCTGCTCCGGGGGCAGCTCGGCGCGCAGCAGGGCGGCGGCTTGCAGCAGCGGTTCGACCAGGGTCTCCAGCACCCGCGCGTAGAGGTTCCGCTTGTTCTGGAAGTAGTAGTAGACGTTGGCCTTGGGCAGCCCGACGCGGGCGGCGATGTCTTCGGTGCGCGCGGCCTGGAAGCCCTTGGCGGCGAACTCCTGGCTGGCGGCCTTGAGGATCAGGCGCAGGTTGCGCTCGCGGATGCCCAGGGCTTCGCTGTCATCGACGGCCGCCTTGCGGCGGTTGGCGGGGGTACGGGCAGGGCGGGTGGCCTGGTCGCTCATGGGATATCCGGGGACTGCTATCGCTATTTACAAAAGTATATAGCGCTAGGCGAGGCCTTGTCCCCTGGACCTTCCGCCGCCTCAGGGCAGGGTGTACAGGCGCAGCAGCATGCGTTGCTGTTCCGAGGGCCGGCCGAAGTAGCGGCTGTACAGCGCCTCGCCGCCGGGGCCGCGCAGGGTTTCGCTGATGGCGCGGTCCACCAGCAGGCGGAAGGCGTCGTCGTCGCGGGGCAGGGCCAGGGCGACGCGGGCCACTTCGAACAGGTGCTCGGAGACCTGCAGGCGGTCGCCTTCGGCCGAACGGGCCTGGTAGTTGAGCAGCGACAGGCGCTCGCCGAAGAAGGCGTCCACCTGGCGGCGCAGGACGCGCTCGACGCCTTCCTGGTAGCTGCCGACCTCCTCCAGGCGCGACTGCAGGCCCAGGGCGCGGGCCTGCTGCTGCGCCCATTGCACGTTGGTGCTGCCGCGCAGCACGGCGAAGCTGCGCTTGTTCAGCCCCTGGTTGATGGTCGCCCGCCAGGTCGGGGTGCGTTCTCGCGGGGCGCCGCTGAGCGCGGCCAGCAGGGTGGGGTCGGCGTCGCGGCGGAGGATCACCCCGAGGCCGGCGGTGAACACCGGCAGCGAGAAGCTGACGCTCTCGCGGCGCTGCAGGGTTTCCACCAGCGGGCTGCAGAACAGGTCGACCTGGCCGCCGTGCACGGCTTCCAGGGCCTGCTCCAGGGGCAGCGGCCGGTAGCGCACCTGCAGCTCGCCCAGGCCCGGCTGGCTGCGCAGGCGGGCGACCAGCGCCTGGCACAGGTCGATGGCGTAGCCGCTGGCCGTGCGCTCGTCGCCCTCGGAGAAGGGCGCGTTGTCGGCCAGAAAGCCCAGCGTCAGGGTATGGCTGGCCTGGATGCGCGCCAGGGTGTCGGCCTGGGCGGCGGGCACCAGCAACAGCAGCGCGAGCAGAGGAACGAGCAGGCGGTTCATGGCGACTCCGGCGGCGCGGCGAGGCGCTCGTAGGCCTTGACGAAGCGCTTGGCGATGAAGCCGAACAGCAGGTAGCCGACCACCATCACCAGGGCCGCACCGAACACCGCTTCCAGCCCCGAGGCGTAGAGCGCGTAGAAGCAGTAGCAGGCGGCGACCAGCATCACGGCGGTGTTGCGGCGCACCAGGTCCAGGCCGACGCCGGCCTTGTAGAGGATCACCACCAGCCCAGTCAGCGAAGTGATGTAGGGGATGATGTTGGTGACCGCGGCCAGGCTCACCAGCTTGTTGAACTGGGCAGTGGCGTTGGGCGAGATGGTCGAGAGGGCGATCAGGCTCTGCAGCACCGCGCAGGTGACCAGCCCTGCCAGGGGCGCGCCGCGCCCGGTGACGCGGGTGAACAGCTGCGGGAACAGGCCCTGGGCGGCGGTGACCTTGGCCGTCTCGGCCAGGGTGAACTGCCAGCCCAGCAGCGAACCGACGCAGGCCATCACCGCCAGGGCCATCACCAGGTTGCCCACCCCGTCGTTGAACAGGCGCGCGTAGGCCAGGGCGAAGGGCGCGCTGGAGTTGGCCAGCTCCGGGTTCGGCACCAGGCCCTGGATCACGGTGGTGGACAGCACGTACACCACCGCGGCGCCCAGGGTGCCCAGCAGGCAGGCCAGCGGCACGTTGCGCTTGGGGTTGTCCACCGCGTCGGAGTTCTGCGCCGCCGATTCCATGCCGAGGAAGGCCCAGAGCGTCAGCGGGATGCTGTCGGTGATCGCCTGGCTGACCGGCAGGTCGTTGGGGTTCCAGGCGGCGGCGAAGACCTCGGGGCGGAACCAGAACCAGCCGAAGAAGCCCAGCCCGGCCACGGGGATGATCACCCCCCAGACGGTGACCGAGCCCAGCCGCCCGGTGATCCGCGGGCCGCCGAAGTTGGCCAGGGTGGTCAGCCAGATCAGCCCCAGGGTCCCGAGTAACAGGGGCACCGAGCCGCTGCCCAGCCAGGGGAAGAAGGGCGTCAGGTAGCCCACCGCGGAAAGGCTGATGGCGACGTTGCTGATCACCAGGGACAGGAAGTACAGGTACGAGCAGAGGAAGAACGCCGACTTGCCATGGGCCTCTTCGCTGTAGGCGGACATGCCGCCGGAGCGCGGGCAGTAGATGCCGCATTGGGCGAAGCAATAGGCGATGGCCATGGAACCGACGGCGGTGAACACCCACGACAGCAGCGAGACCGCGCCCAACTGGGCCATGCTGGAGGGCAGCATGATGATCCCCGAGCCCATCATGTTGACCATCACCAGGGTGGTCAGCCCGGTGAGGCCCATCTTCCTGGTCGCGGCCATGCAGGCCTCCTGGGGCGGTGAGCGAAGCGGCGGAATGCTCAAAGAATAGGCACGGCCTGGCGGGGCGGCCATCGAGTGGCGGGGTGTTTTTCAGGAATGGGATTGGGGTGGCATTTGCGGGGGAGTGGAGTACAGGGTTGGCAGCGGAGTGGCGGTGAAGTCCGTTGCCCTCACCCCAGCCCTCTCCCGGAGGGAGAGGGGGCCGTTCGGAGCGGGCGGAAAGTTCGGAGTCATCCTGTGAGCGCGTAGGGCGTATAACCGTTCGCGGTTATACGCCGTTGGCCGGCGCGCCGATGCCTGACGATTCTGGCCCCGTAGGAGCGGACTCCGTCCGCGATTGGTTTGACTAGACGGATGAGGGGGCAGGGAGCTTCGTGAATGCGCTTCACGCCGAACGGTCCCCTCTCCCGCTTGCGGGGGAGGGTTAGGGAGGGGGAGCGGAGTCAGGGTTGGCAGAGGTGTGTGGGTGGAGTCCGTAACCCACCCCAGCCCTCGGCTGCGCGCCCCGCCCTGAAGGGAGAGGGGGCTGTTTGGAGTGGGTGGGGAGTTTGGAGTCATCCTGATACTCCTAACCCCAACCCCGTCATTCCCGCGAACGCGGGAACCCAGTGGCTTGGGGGCTTGGTGTAGCGCGCCGCTCCGAGTGCGTTGATGTTTCTCGTTTCGCCCCCTCGTGCGAGTCCCTTTTGTCAAACGGTGGAAGGCCACCCCCGCAAAAGGAACCAAAAAGGCTTGCCCCAACATACGGGCCCGATGAAGCCGGGCTACCCTCACGAATTCCCCCGCCACGGAGGCCCGCCCCGAGGGTACGTCCCTGTAGCCCATCGGGGCTCTCGCGACATCCATGTCGCATGACCTCCTGAGCGCCGGTTTCGCTCGGCCTTCTGAAGGGGCGTTTCGGAGTGCGCGGAGGTTTCTCTGGAAGTCCCAAGAGCGGACGCGCTTTTGCTTTTCGTAGGAGCGAGCTTGCTCGCGAACCCGCCAGTCTCTGGATTCCCGCGTTCGCGGGAATGACGGGGGAGGAGGATCGGCGCGTGAGATAAAGGCTCGCCATCAAACAAAACATGCCCCAGAAAAAACGCCGTTCCCCTCAACAGGAAACGGCGCTCTTCCAGACCCAGGCACTATCCATCCATCACCAGTGCCGATACCCACGGTAGTAACCATGGGGCGGCCCGTAATAACGCGGCCCATAGTACGCCGGCCCGTAGTACACCGGCCGGTAATAGCGCACCGGCGGCGCCACCACCACGGCCACCGGAGGCGGCGGAGCGTAGTACACCGGGGCCGGCGGATAGTAGGCCGCCGGCGGCGGGGCAGGCTGCACGTAGACCGGGGCAGGCGGCGCGGAGGCGCCGGCGACGACAGCGCCACCCACGACGGCGCCGATCACCGCGCCGATGGCCGCCGCATCGGTATTGCTGTTGGCCGATGCCTGCCCGGCCAGGGCGAAGGACGCGCACAACACCAGGGCGAGTTGCGGGATCCGGCGAATCATCTGTCTTACCTCCTGAAATTCCCGGCCTGGGGGCCGGATACTTCTAAGACATTCTGTTCCCGCAAAGTGTAACCGGCGCTGTGTAAATCCTGTGTAAAGGGCGCCGTACGGTCGTTCCGGGGCCGATTCGATGCAGCCGGCAACACAAAAACCGGGCCGGCTGCGGCGCGGCTTGTTATGGTTGCGGTTTTCCCTCAAGCCAAGGAGGCTTTATGCCCTTGAATCGAGCCCTGCCGGCCATGCTGTTCGGCGCCATCCTGCTGGCCGGTTGCAGCAGCGCCGACAAGCCCGCCGAATCCCCGGCCGCCGCCGCGCCCGAAACCGGCCGCTGCAATGCCGGGGCGGTGCAGTCGCTGGTCGGCAAGCCGCTGTCCCAGGCGCTGGTGGAGCAGGCCCGGCGCGACTCCGGCGCGCAGAGTGCACGCGCGCTGCACCCCCATGATGCGGTGACCCTGGAGTACAACTCGCAGCGCCTGAACATCAATGTCGACGACAGCGAAATAGTGCGCGGGCTCAACTGCGGTTGAGGCGGCGAAACCGCGCCCGGCGTGCAATGCCCGGGCGCGGGGTGACGGGAGCCCGGCGAGGGCTCCCGCACCCTGGGTACCCGGTCAGCGGTTGGCCGGTTTGCGGATGATGCGCAGCGCCTGGGTGGTGTGGTTCACGCAGGACTCGTAGTCGCCGGCGGCGCGGGCCTTCTCGGCCTGGTCGATATGCTCCTGCACCACGTTGACCTTCACGCCGGTGGCGTTCTTGCTGGCCGTGGCGATGAAGTCCTTCAACTGCGTCAGGTTGGCGTCGCAGAGCTTGCTGTCGGCCATGGCTGCCAGCGGCAGGGCAAGGGTGGCGGCGAGGACGAGGGCGATCTTCTTCATGGGGCTGTCTCCTGGATGGGTTCACCATGAACCTGGGGCGCAGGGCCTTGGCAGGGCGAGCCTGCGGGTCCGTGGATGGCGCTTCACCCGATGCCGATCGGGGCGGTCAGGAATACCTGACGCCTGTTTCGACCTTGCCTTCTGCCGGACGTGTCATTTTTTTCGCGTTACAGCGCGGAGAAGCGTTGGTCCAGCTGCCGCGCGCGGAACTGCTCGAGAACGAAGTCGACGAAGGCGCGGGTCTTCGCCGGCAGCAGCTTGTGGGCGGTGTAGTAGAGGCTGGTGATGCCGGCGTCCACGTACCAGTCCGGCAATACCCGCAGCAGACGGCCATCGTCCAGGTAGGGCACGGCGTGCTGCATGCTCACCAGGGTGATGCCCAGCCCTTGCAGGGCGGCGTGGCAGGCCGCCTCCGGGTCGCTCATGTACATGCGCTCGCCCAGTTCGATGGGCGCCTGGCCCTTGCCGCCACGGTGGCTCAGGCCCCAGGGGCGCACGCGGCCGGTCTGCGGCGAGCGGATACGGATGCCGTCGTGCTGCGCCAGGTCCTCCGGCGTGCGGATCGGCCGGCGGCTGTCGAGGTAGGCGGGGCTGGCCAGCAGCACCAGGTGCGCCGGCGACAGGCGCCGCGCCACCATCCCCGGCGGCAGCTCGAAGCCACCGCCTATGGCGGCGTCGAAGCCCTCGGCGATGAGGTCCACCTGGCGGTTGTCGAAGTGCCAGTCCGGGCGGATTGCCGGATAGCGGCCGAGGAACTCGCCCAGCAGCGGCAGGATGTAGTCGCGGCCGAACACCAGCCCCATGCTCACCTTGAGGGTGCCGCTGGGCTGGCCGTCGGCGCTGGCCAGGTTGGCCAGGGCGTTGCGGATGCTGCCCAGGCCGGGCGCCACCTCGGCCAGGAAGCGTTCGCCGGCCTCGGTCAGGCTGAGGCTGCGGGTGCTGCGCTGGAACAGGCGCACGCCCAGGCCGGCCTCCAGGCGGGCGACGTTCTTGCCCACTGCCGCCGGCGTCAGCCCCAGGCGCCGGGCCGCCGCGGCGAAGCTGCCGGCCTCGGCGCTGCGGACGAAGCATTCGATGCTGTTGAGGGTTTCCATGGCCGTGCTCGCATAAACCAATCGGATCGACTGAATATAGCGATTACCGGCTACCGGGTAGGGAATCCCAGGAAGAGACTGTGCCTGTCGCTTCACTTCCCACCCTTTCCCGGAGCACCGACATGAGCACCAGCACCCCCAACACCTCCCTCGCCGGCAAGGTCGCCTTCGTCCAGGGCGGCTCGCGCGGCATAGGCGCGGCCATCGTCCAGCGCCTGGCCCGTGACGGCGCCGCCGTGGCCTTCACCTACGTCAGCTCGGCGCAGAAGGCCGAAGACCTGGCCGCCACCGTGCAGGCCGCCGGCGGCCGCGCCCTGGCCATCCAGGCCGACAGCGCCGACGCCGACTCGCTGACGGCCGCCATCGAGCGCGCCGCCGCGCACTTCGGCCGCCTCGACATCCTGGTGAACAACGCTGGCGTACTGGCCGTGGCACCGCTGGACGAGTTCACCCTGGAGGACTTCGACCGCACCCTGGCGGTCAACGTGCGCAGCGTGTTCGTCGCCACCCAGGCCGCGGCTCGGCACATGGGCGAGGGCGGCCGCATCATCACCGTCGGCAGCACCAACGCCGAGCGCATGCCCTTCGCCGGCGGCGGCGTCTACGCCATGAGCAAGGCCGCGGTGACCGGCCTGACCCGCGGCTTCGCCCGCGACCTGGGCCCGCGCGGCATCACCGTGAACAACGTGCAGCCCGGCCCGGTGGACACCGACATGAACCCCGACAGCGGCGAGTTCGCCGAGTCGCTGAAAGGCCTGATGGCCCTGGAGCGCTACGGCCGCGCCGAGGAAATCGCCTCCTTCGTGGCCTACCTGGCAGGCCCGGAAGCGGCCTACATCACCGGCGCCAACCTGCTGATCGACGGCGGCTTCGCGGCTTGAGACCTTTCATGGAGGCGCGTGGCGGCAGGGGATGCCGCCACGCGCCTTACCCATCATCCCGCCAAAGCCAGAGGGCATGACTCGCATTGAGAAGCGCAATCCCAGGGGCTGGCATGGATATAAGGTATTTATCGGAATTCTAATAAAAGGCTAATATCCGATGAACTCCGTCAACTGGACGCGGAAGGCGGTCAAGCAGTTGCTCAGGTTGGACGGGCGCCACCAGGCACAGATTCGCGATGCCGTTGGCGAGTTGAGCCGGATGCCTGATTGCCGGCATGTGAAGGCGCTGAACAATCACACTTACGGTTACCGGCTTCGCGTCGGCAACTACCGGGTACTGTTCGATTGGGACGGTGAAATCAGGATCGTTGCGGTGCAAGAGGTGAAGAAGCGCGATGAGCGAACCTACTAAGGTGCAGATCATCAATGACACGGACGGTAAGCCGGCCTTCGTGGTGATCCCCTATGCCGACTATGTGGCGCAGCATCGCCTGGATGAGAACCTGATTCCCCATGACGTGGTCAGCCGCATGGTGGACGGCGCCAGCGCCATCCGGGCCTGGCGCGAGCACCTGGGGCTGACGCAGCTGGAGGTGGCCGAACGCCTGGGCGTGACGCAGTCCGCCTATGCGCAGCAGGAGGCGTCGACGCGGCCGAGGAAAGCCACCCGGGCGCGCATTGCCAGTGCGCTCGGCATAGCGCCGGCGCAATTGGAGCTGTAGTTTCCCGACACCGCAGTGGGCGCCCGAAGGCTCACCGCGCCGGCGCCCGGTCGCGGCTCTGGATGTTCCAGTGCGCGGCGCTGCCGGCCAGTTGTGCGGAGAGCTGTTCCACCTGCTCGTACAGGCGCAGGGTCAGCCAGTAGAAGCCCTGCACCTCGAAGGAGCCGGTGAGGCTCTGCGGGCGCGGCGGCAGGTGGCCGCTGCCTTGGCATTCCTGCACCAGGCGCGAGGTGCGGCTGAACTTCAGGGCGTGGGCCGATTGCAGCAGCAGGCGGCCGATGGCCTGGCGCATGGGTTCCAGGTCGGCGGGCGGCGGGGCGATGTCGCCGGCCTGGGCGGCGAACTGGCGCGAGGCGAGCAGCGATTCCAGGGTGCCCATGATGGCCCGGTGGGCGCGCTGGATCAGTTCCAGCTCGCGCAGCGGCATGCCGGTTTCCCGCGCCACCGGCGCCAGGTGCGCGCGGGAGGCCACCAGGCGCTGGTCCAGTTCCTCCAGCTGGCTGGCGAAGTGCTCGGCGCGCAGGTCGGCGTTGCTGCTCAGCTGGCCGAACAGGCGGGCGCAGGCGCGCAGGTTGTCCGACAGCAGGTAGCGCCAGACGTACACCGCGCGCAGCGGGTAGATCTGCGCGAAGACCAGCGCCAGGGCCACGCCGATCAGCACGTTGAGCATGCGCCAGAGGCCCTCGGTCATGCTGTTGTCGCCATGCCCGGCCACCGTGCACATGGTGATGCCCGCCAGTAGCGCCACGTAGCCGGGGCGGCGGATGGCGTAGAAGGCGGCGATGGCGCCGGCCAGCGACATCAGCAGGTAGACCAGCACGTTGGAGCCGCTGAGGTTGTGCACCAGGATGATCGCCAGGCCCACGGCGGCGCCCAGCAGGGTGCCCAGGATACGGTCGCGGGACTTGCCGCGGATGGTGCCCTGGTGCACCAGCCCGCCCATCACCACCAGCACCGTGACCGAGGCCCAGAGGCCGTGGGGGATGTCGACGCCGGTGGTCAGCAGGATGGAGGCCAGCAGCGCCAGGCCGACGCGCACGCAGTGGATCCAGGCGGCGTAGCGGTAGCGCGTGTAGGGGTTGGCCAGGCGGCGCCAGGGCAGGGCCAGGGATTGCAGGATGTTCGCCAAGGGGGCTCCTCGTGGAGTGAACCCGCTCAGCTTAGGTGCTGTGGCCGACGAGCGGCAAACCCGGCGGCGCCCCGCAACCGAAATGCATCTGGTTGAAGGTGCCGGCGCTTGGCTAGAATCTGCGCTTTTGCGCGCGCCACGGGCCGCGCTGCAGAGATTCGACATGCTGACAGGCCGCTACGACCTCGCGCTGGTGCTGATTTCCCTCTTCGTCGCCGTTCTGGCCTCCTACACCGCCCTCGATCTCGCCGGGCGCATCGCCAGGGCCCGGGGCGCCAGCGCCTGGCTGTGGATCGGCGGCGGCGCCGTGGCCATGGGCATCGGCGTGTGGTCGATGCACTTCATCGGCATGCTCGCCTTCAGCCTGCCCATCCCGCTGGGCTACGACCTGAGCCTGACGCTACTGTCGCTGGCCCTGGCGGTGCTCAGCTCCGGCTTCGCCCTGGCCCTGGTCGGCCAGCGGCAGCTGCCCACCTGGCAGTTGCTGGCTGGCGCCCTGGTGATGGGCTGCGGCATCGCCGGCATGCACTACCTGGGCATGTACGCCATGCTCATGCAGCCGGGCATCGACTACGACCCGCTGCTGTTCGGCCTGTCCCTGGTGGTCGCCGGCGTCGCCTCGGGCGCGGCGCTGTGGATCGCCTTCCGCCTGCGCCGCAACACCCCATACGTGCGCCTGGTGCGCGGCGGCGCGGCGCTGTTGATGGGCCTGGCCATCGTCGGCATGCACTACACCGGCATGGCCGCCGCGCGCTTCCCCCTGGGCAGCTTCTGCGGCGCCGCGCCGGCCGGGCTGGACAACGGCTGGCTGGCGCTGCTGGTGATCCTCGTGACCCTGGCCATCCTCGCCATCGCGCTGCTCACCTCGGTGCTCGACGCCCGCCTGGAGGCGCGCACCGCGCAGCTCACCGACTCCCTGGCGCAGGCCAACCAGGAACTCACCCAACTGGCCCTGCACGACAACCTGACGCGCCTGCCCAACCGCCTGCTGCTGGAGGACCGCATCGGCCAGCTGATCGCCAAGGTGCAGCGCCACGGCGGCTGCTTCGCGCTGATGTTCCTCGACCTGGACGGCTTCAAGCCGGTCAACGACGCCTTCGGCCACCACATCGGCGACCAGCTGCTGCAGGCCGTGGCCCGGCGCCTGCGCGAGAGCCTGCGCGGCGAGGACACCCTGGCGCGCATCGGCGGCGACGAGTTCGTCCTGCTGGTCGAGCTGAAGGCGCCGGAGGACGCCGCGAGCCTGGCCGGGCAGCAGATCGGCCTGCTGGCCGAGGCGTTCCACGTCAACGATCAGGAGCTGCGCATCTCCGGCAGCATCGGCATCGCCCTCTACCCGGGCAATGGCGCCACCCAGCAGGAACTGCTGATGAACGCCGACGCCGCCATGTACCACGCCAAGGGCAGCGGCAAGAACGCCTACAGCTTCTTCGAGCAGTCGATGAACACCAACGCGCGCAACCACCTGCAGATGCTCCAGGACCTGCGCGCGGCCCTGGAGCTGCGCCAGTTCGTGCTGCACTACCAGCCCAAGTTCGACGCCGCCAGCCAGCGCCTGGTCGGCGCCGAGGCGCTGCTGCGCTGGCAGCACCCGCAGCGCGGCCTGCTGATGCCCGACGCCTTCATCGCCCTGGCCGAGCGCACCGGGCTGATCATCCCCATCGGCGAGTGGGTGCTGGACGAGGCCTGCCGGCAGATGCGCCAGTGGTACGCGCAGGGCTACACCGACTGGCGCGTGGCGGTGAACCTCTCGGCGCTGCAGTTCTGCCATGCCGCGCTGGTGGAGAACGTCGCCGCGACCCTGCGCCGGCATTCGCTGCCGGCCAACTGCCTGACCCTGGAGATCACCGAGACCACCGCCATGCGCGATGCCGACAACAGCCTAGCGATCCTCCGCCAGCTGGCCGACATGGGCGTGGACCTGTCCATCGACGACTTCGGCACCGGCTATTCCAGCCTGCTCTACCTCAAGCGCCTGCCGGCCAACGAGCTGAAGATCGACCGCGGTTTCGTCCGCGACCTGGAGCAGGACAGCGACGATGCGGCGATCGTCTCGGCCATAGTCGCGCTGGGCCAGGCGCTGGACCTGCGCATCGTCGCCGAGGGCGTGGAGACGCCGCGCCAGCAGGACTTCCTCACCCGCCTGGGCTGCGACTCGCTGCAGGGCTACCTGCTCGGCCAGCCGTGCCCGGCCGAGCAGTTCCTGGGCCGTCTCACCCAGCCGGTGTGAGGCTGAGCTGCGCGCACAGCTCGCGCAGTTGCTCGCACAGGCTGCGGCCGGCGCTGGGCAGGTCGGCGCGGGCGTAGAGCGCCAGTTCCAGGCCGGTGATTTCCGCGAAGCCCTCGGCGGCGGTGAGCACCCGGTGCGCCGGCAGCCGGCAGCGCTGTGGCAGCAGGCTGACGCCCAGGCCCGCGGCCACCGCCGCCGACAGGCTGGCCAGGGCAGCGCTGCCGTAGGCGATGCGCCAGCGCCGGCCCTGGGCCTCCAGGGCGTGGATCATCTCCTGGCGGTACAGCGCGCCGAGCGGGAAGGCCACCAGTGGCAGCGGCTCGCGGGCGGCCGCCGGGTTGGCGGCGCTGTCCAGCCAGCACAGCGGCTCGGGCCAGCGCGCCAGGCAGTCGCTGTCGGCGCCCCATTGCTTGACCAGGGCTAGGTCCAGTTCGCCGTTGCGGTACTGGCGCAGCAGCTCGTGGCTGAGGCCGCTGGAGACCTCCAGGCGCAGGCGCGGGCGCTGCGTGGCGAAGGCCGCCAGCAGCGGCATCATGCGCTCGCCGGCGAAGTCCTCGGGCATGCCCAGGCGCAGCACGCCCTCGCTGTGTTCCTCGCCGAGGGCGGCGCGGGCCTCCTCGCCGAGCTGGAGGATGCGCCGGGCATAGCCCAGCAGGCGCTCGCCGGCCTCGGTGGGCAGCACCTGGCGGCGGCCGCGTTCCAGCAGGCGGCAGCCGAGCTGTTCCTCCAGGCGCAGGATCTGCTGGCTGACGGTGGACTGGGTGAGGTGCAGCCACTCGCCGGCGCGGGTGAAGTTGCCGGCGTCCACCACCATGACGAAGCTGCGCAGCAGGGTCGGGTCTAGCATTTGGAAATCCACTGGAAGTCATTTTTCCATTTAATTTCACCATGGAAGGCCATGCCGGGATAATCCCTTTCGACGAAAGGGGCGCCGCACGGGCCCCGCTGAAGAGGATTCCCCATGCAACACCTGGCATTCATGCGCGAAGCCCTGGCCCTGGCGCGGGCCAACGTCGAGGCCGGCGGCCGTCCGTTCGGCGCCGTGCTGGTGCGCGACGGCGAGGTGCTCGCCCGCGCCGCCAACGGCATCCACCTGGAGCACGACCCCACCGCCCACGCCGAACTGCTGGCCATGCGCGAGGCCGGCCGCGCCCTGGGCAGCCCGCGCCTGGATGGCTGCGTGATCTACGCCAGCGGCCACCCGTGCCCGATGTGCCTGGCGGCCATGCACCTGAGCGGCGTCAGCGCCGCCTACTACGCCTATTCCAACGCCGACGGCGAGCTCTACGGGCTGTCCACCGCGGCGGTGTACGCGCAGATGGCGCAGCCGGTGGAGTGGCAGGCGCTGCCGCTCAAGCCGCTGCGCCCGGAAGACGAGGAGGGGCTCTACGGCTTCTGGCGGGAGCACCAGGCGTGAGCGGCGACAAGGCGCGGGTCGGCTGGATCGGCCTGCTGGTCATAGTCGCGCTGGGCATCAACCTGCGGCCGATCCTCACTTCCATCGGCCCCTTGCTCGCGGAAATCCGCCAGGCCACCGGCCTGGGCTTCCAGGGCGCGTCGCTGCTGACGGTGCTGCCGGTGCTGTGCATGGGCCTGTTCGCCCTGGCGCTGCCCTGGGTGGGCCCGCGCCTGGGCGAGAGCCGCGGCATGCTCGCCGGGCTGCTGGCCATCGCCGTGGCCTGCGCCTGGCGCCTGCTGCTGGACAGCGGCCTGGCGCTGATCGCCAGCGCGGTGCTGGCCGGCACCGGCGTGGCGATCATCCAGGCCCTGGTGCCGGGGGTGGTCAAGCGCTGGTTCCCGCAGCGGGTGCCGGCGGCCATGGGCCTGTACTCGGCCTCGCTGATGGCCGGCGGCGGCACCGCCGCGGTACTGGCGCCGGTGCTGGCCGGTGGCTCCGGGCACTGGCAGCTGGGCCTGGGCGCCTGGGTGGCGCTGGCGGTGCTGGGCTTGGCGCTGTGGGCCCTGGTGCGCCCGCGCGAGGCGGCGGTGCCCAGCGTGGCGCGGCGTGGCGAACACTTCTTCGGCAGCCGCCGGGCCTGGCTGCTGGCGCTGTACTTCGGGCTGATCAACGGCGGCTACACCAGCATGGTGGCCTGGCTGCCGATGTTCTACCGGCAACTGGGCTGGAGCGCCCAGGGCAGCGGCCAGCTGATCGGCCTGATGACCCTCTTCCAGGTGCTCGGCGCACTGAGCATGCCGGCCCTGAGCCGCGGCTCGGCGGACCGCCGGCCCTGGCTGTGCCTGTGCCTGCTGATCCAGCTCGGCGGCTTCGCCGGCCTGCTGCTGTCGCCCCTGGCGCTGCCGGCGGCCTGGGTGGCGCTGATCGGCTACGGCCTGGGCGCCTGCTTCGCGCTGAGCCTGACGCTGACCCTCGACCACCTGGCCGAACCCGGCCCGGCGGGCAGCCTGGCGGCCTTCGTGCAGGGCATCGGCTTCATCATCACCGGGATCATTCCCTACGTCACCGGCTGGCTGCGCGACGCCACCGGCAGCTTCCAGGCCTCCTGGACGCTGCTGGCACTGTCGGTGCTGCTGATGCTGGGGGTGACCCTGCGCTTCGCCCCGGCCGGCTATGCCCGGGCGATGCACGGCTGGCGCGGCGCTCAGACCGCCGAGGTGGCGAGGTAGATGCGGTAGGTGATGATCGACAGCATGCTCAGCACGCCGACCCACATGAGCAGCACGCCCGCGCCCCGCTCGCGGATGGTGAAGCCGATGCCGAGCATGAACATGCCGAAGATGATGACTGCGAGGGTGACGCCGAAGGAATCCATGGGTGGGCCTTATCCATTGTGTCGTTGGAACAAGTCTAGGCCAGCTGCGGCTCGAAAGGGGTTGATCCGGGGCAAATCCGGCGTCATGGCACGTGGTCTTCCTGTAGGAGCGGGCCCTGCCCGCGATTCGCGCGCAGGGCGCGCTCCTACAGATGGGCATACCCCAGGCGCAAGAGTCTTGCCGACCGCGCCGAGGCGCTTCTCGTAGGAGCGAGCTTGCTCGCGAACGGACGGTACCGGTGACTTCGGCGTGTTCGGCTGGCTCCGCTCCCTCTCCCTAACCCTCGGCTGCGCGCCCCGCCCTGAAGGGAGAGGGCTGGGGAGAGGGCGCTCTCATACCCAACACCAGCGCAACCGGTAAACCCCGTTCGCGAGCAAGCTCGCTCCTACGAAGAGCAGGTCGGCGCAGCTTGTAGTCGTTTCTACAGGCGGAAGTGCTGCACCAGGCCGCTGAGGTCCACGGCCAGGCGCGACAGTTCGTGGCTGGCGCTGCTGGTCTGCTGCGAGCCGGCGGCGCTCTGGTTGGACAGGTCGCGGATGTTGCCCAGGTTGGTCTCGATGTCGCGGGCCATGGCGGCCTGGTGTTCCACCGATTCGGCGATGCGCCGGTTGCGCTCGTCGATGCTGCGCGCGGCCTCGATGATCTGCGCCAGGGCGCGGTCGGCGGCGCTGGCCTGGCCCTGGGTGTGCTCGGCCTGCTCTGCGCTTTGCTGCAGCGCCTCGACCGTGCGCCCGGTGCCTTGCTGGATGGCGCCGATCAGCTGTTCGATCTCGCGGGTGGAGTCGCCGGTGCGCTTGGCCAGCGCGCGCACCTCGTCGGCTACCACCGAGAAGCCGCGCCCGGCCTCGCCGGCGCGGGCCGCCTCGATGGCGGCGTTGAGCGCCAGCAGGTTGGTCTGCTCGGCGACGTTACGGATCACGTCCAGCACCTTGCTGATGTTCAGCGTCTGCTCGGCCAGGCCCTGGGCCTGCTGCGCCGCGTGGCGCACGCCTTCGCCCAGCTCGCGCAGCGAACCCAGGGTGGTGGCCAGCTGCTGCTGGCCGTCCAGGGCCTCGTCGTTGGAGCGCCGGGCCACCGCGGCGGTGCTCTGCGCGTGCTCGGCGACGTCGCCCACCGCCGCGCTCATCTGGCTCATGGCGCGGCTGACGTTGTCGATCTCGCCGTGCTGCTGGTGCAGGCCGCGGCTGCCTTCGTCCATCACCATGCTCATCTGCTCGCTGGAGGTGGCCAGCTGTTCGGCGGCCTCGCCGATCTGGCGGATGGTGCCCTGCAGGTTGTCGCGCATGCGCCCCAGGCGCTCCAGCAACTGCGCCGCCTCGTCGCGGCCGCGGCTGTGCACGCCCTGGCTGAGGTCGCCGCCGGCGATGCGCTCGGCCACCTGCAGCGCCTCGGCCAGCGGCCGCACCAGGCTGCGCGTCAGGCGCCAGGCCAGCAGCAGGGTGACCAGCAGGGCGCCGCCCAGGGCCGCCCAGACGATGCGCAGGGCCTGGGCGTAGGCGCTGGCGGCCGCGCTGGTGGCGCTGTCCGCGGCCTGGCGGTTGAGCTCGCGTAGCAGCTGCACCTGGGTGTCGATGGCTTCGCCCTGCTGGTCGATGTTGGCGATCAGCAGGGTGCGCGCCTCGTCCAGCTTCTGCTGCTCCAGCAGTTGCTGTTCGTCGCGGATGGTCTGGATGAACTGGCCGAAGGCCTGGTGCAGCGCCTCGATGGCGCCGCGCTCGGTGTCGTCGCTGATCAGCGCCTGGTAGGCGCGGAATTCCTGTTCGATGTCCAGGGCCAACTGCTCGATGATCACCTTGTTGCCGCTGCGCACCATGGGATCGGGGTTGGCCACCTGCTGCATGGAGCGCACGCGCAGCTGGGCGAGGTTGAGGGCGATGCTGTCAGCCAGGGCGATGCTCGGCAGCTGGTCGCTGTCGATGGCCTCGCCCTGGGCGCGGATGGCCGCCATCTGGTACAGGCAATAGGCGCCGACGCCTCCCAGCAGCACCGCGCTGAAGAGGAAGCAGAGCAGGGTACGCTGGCCGATGCGCAGGCGCCGCAGGGGCTCCCAGCGGGCGAATCGACCGAGGAGGGCTTGGAGTGTCTTCATCACGGGCTACCACGGACTGCTGTGATGCTCTGGCGAGCGGGTTTCGGACGCGCAGAGCATATGAAAGCCATGTGACAGTCTTGTGTAATGGCCAAGGGATATCACTGCCTTCGGTCGGGCAGTGCCTTGATTTGCCTGGGGAATTTCGCTGTCAGGCAGGCGTCGGATGGCGCCGGGCCGGGTGCACCAGGTAGGCGGCGAGGCTGTCGTCCAGCTCGCCGTCGCGCAGCCAGCGCAGGGCGATGGGCCAGAGGCTGTCCTGGAAGCGGCTGTGGAAGAAGGCGAAGTGGCCGATGCCGGCGAAGCCCATGGCCCGGGGCGGCAGGCGCAGGTGCAGGCAGCGGCTGTTGCGGTAGTAGTCGAGCAGGCGCTGGATGGCCGGGTCGGTGCCGAATTCGTCGTCGGTGACGCTCAGGGCCAGGGTGTCGCCGCGCAGCCCGGCGAAGCCTTCGGCCAGGCGCTTGCGTTCCTCCGCCGGCATGGCCCGCGGGCCGCGCCGGTAGGCGTCCTCGAAGCGCGGGGCGCGGTGCGTCCAGTCGCGCACCACGCCGTGGGGCGTGTCTTCCATCCAGCCCAGGCGCTTGGCCGGGAAGTAGCCGAACAGGCCGCTGAGCACCGGCATCGCCAGGTGCCACTTGAGCAGCATGCGCAGGCGCCGCTGCGGGTCGTAGTCGCGCCAGTGGGCGAACTGCGCGCCCATGCTGAACACGCGCTGGATGAGGTGGTTGGAAGGGGCCAGGCCGACGAGGAAGCCGCCGACGCTGTGCGCCACCACCTGGATGGGTTGCTGCGGGGCGTTGGCAAGGGCCCATTGCAGGGCGCCTTCGAAGTCCAGGCGGCCCCAGTCCAGCCAACTGGCGGAGAAGCCGCGCAGCGAGGCCGGGCGCGAGCCGCCGATGCCGCGGTAGTCGTAGCAGAGCACGTCGAAGCCCTGGCCGTGCAGGTAGTCGGCGAAGCGTGCGTAGTAATCGCTGCGCACCGAGGTGGCCGGGTTGACGATCACCAGCGGCCGCGGCTGCGCCGCCGCTTCGGCATGGCGCCAGAGGCGGCCCTGGAGCGGGTAGCCGTCGGTGGCGTCGAAGGTCAGTGGCTGGCCCATGGCGTTCTCTTTTCCCGTTGCGCAGCAGGCACTCTAGCGCCGGGCGACGGGGCGCCACCAGTACAGTTGCGGGAAAAAAGACCGCCGCACCCATCCGGGTGCGACCGGGGTTGGGGCGGCGGAGGCTGCAGATCGGCAGAGGGGAGGTTGGCCCCGCTGATCCGGTTGGCAGTGTGCGCTGGGGCGGGGTTGGGGGGTAGGTTCAGGTGGGATGGGAAAAAACGGAGCAGAGGGGGCGGGGCTCTTCGTAGGAGCGAGCTTGCTCGCGAATGGGCCTCGCTGCGGGGGCTGTTCGCGAGCAAGCTCGCTCCTACGAGAGGCCGTGCCTGGCTGTGCCGTGGGGGTAACGGTTTATTGGGTTCCCGCGTTCGCGGGAATGACGTCGGAAAACACCATTCTTACCCCGTCATTCCCGCGAACGCGGGAACCCAGAAAACAATGGAGCGGACTTTGTCCGCGATGGGAGTTGGCCGGTGGCTGTGGTGTTTTGGGTTGATGCCGTTCCCTCTCCCCAGCCCTCTCCCTGAAGGGAGAGGGGCTAGTCAGTGCCGAGAGAAGGCCTGGTTTCAACCGGCAATCTCTGTGCTAGCCGGCTAACGCCGAAACACCAACGCACGCCGAACGGTCCCCTCTCCCTTCAGGGAGAGGGTTAGGGAGAGGGAGCGGACTCGCCCCAGTACACCGATACCCCAGGAAAAACACCCACCAAGCCCCCCCCATCAAGCCAACAACCCACTCGCTTTGGCCCTTGCCACCGCCTGGGTGCGTCTTTCCACCTCCAGCTTGATGTTGATGCGCCGGGCATGGGTTTTCACCGTGTGCAGCGAGATCTCCAGCTGCTCGGCGATTTCCTGGTTGGAGCAGCCCTGGGCGATCAGTTCCAGCACTTCCAGTTCGCGCTGGCTGAGCATTTCCGTCGGCGCCGGGGCGGTGGTCGCTGTGGGCTGGGCCTGGGGGGCCGTGGGCAGTTGCGCCAGCAGTTGCCGCGACCAGCTGGCGTCCTTGCGCTGCAGCCTTGCCAGGGGGCGCAGCAGGGACAGCCGGCGGCAGTCCTGCAGGGCTTCGCGCAGGTGTTCCTCGGCGGCGGCCGGGTCCAGGCCGTGCAGGGCTTCGGCCAGGCGCAGCTGGCTTTCGCAGGCCAGGCTGCGCAGGCCCAGGCGCTGGCAATCGCGCTGCAGGGCCAGCAGTTCCTGGCTGGCGCGGGTGGTTTCGCCCAGCTCGCCATGGGCCTGGGCCAGCAGCAGGCGCACGCGGTACTGCAGGTCGTAGAAGCCGGTGGGCGCCAGCAGTGGGTTGAGGCGCAGCTCGGCGAGCACGCCGAACAGCTCGTCGCGTGCCTTGGCCGGTTCGCCGCTGGCCAGCCACAGGCGGGCGCGGGCCAGGCGCAGCACTTCGCGGTAGCGGATCTCGGGGATGCACAGGCGCTGCATGCGCCGCTCGGCGGCCAGCAGCAGCTGGTGGGCGCGCTCCACCTCGCCGCGCTCGCAGGTCAGGCTGATCAGCGCGTGGTAGGCATAGAGCAGGTAGGCGTCCTGGCATTCCTCGGCCTCGCGCAGGCCCTGCTGGAGCGCGGCTTCGGCGGCGACGTCCTCGCCGCGCAGGGTCAGCAGTTCGCCGCGCAGCACGTGCAGGCGGGCGCTCATGGGGCCGCCGTGGGTGCCCTTGCGCAGCTCGGCGAGCATCTGCTCGGCGTAGTCCAAGGCGTGGTGGTGCTCGCCGGAAAGGGCCAGCAGGTGGATGTGCTCGACGCTGAGCAGGGCCTCGAAGCACAGGCTGGCGTGCCGGCGCGACAGGCGCAGGCCGGCCTGGCAGTGCTGCCGCGCGGCGGTCAGGTCGCCTTCGACCATGGCCTGCTGGGCCAGGGCCTGGTGGCAGAGGATGTGCTGGCCCCAGTAGTGCTCCTCCAGGTGCTCCAGGGCGTCGCTGCAGTTGCGCCGCGCATCGGGCAGGGCGAACTGGCGTTGCAGCACGCCGAGGATGGCCTGGTAGTGCGCCAGGCTGAGCCGCTGGCGGTGGGCGTCCGGCCGCGGCAGGAAGCGCTCCAGCGCCTGCAGGCAATCCATGGCCTCGTCCAGGCGGGCGCAGATGATCAGCGCCCAGGTCTCCAGGAGGATCAGCTTGGGGCTGGACTGCAGCAGGCCGGCGGGCAGTTCGTCGCGCCAGCGCAGCAGCTGCACGGCGCTGTGCTCGACCATCATCTGGTCGCTGTTGGCGTCCTGCAGCAGCGCCACGGCGCGTTCGATGGAGCCGGCGGCCAGGGCCAGCTGGGTGGCCTGGCGCAGGTCGCCGTGCTCGGCGAACCACTGGCTGGCTTCGAGCAGGGCGTCGGTGGGCGGCGCGTCGTCCTGCTCCTGGCGCAGCAGCTCGGCGAGCGGCGGCCAGACGGCGAACCAGCCCGCGTTCTCGTCCAGGCGCCGGAGCAGCTGCAACTGGCCGAGCTGGGCGAAGGCCGCCTCACCGACCGAGCCCAGATGCCGGCACAGGCCGGCCTTGAAGCGGGGCAGGTGGCTGAGTATGCGCAAGGCTCCGCGCAGCTGCGCCGGCAGCGGGGCGAGCACCTCGCGGCGCAGGTAGTCGTGCAGCAGGCCGCCGCCGGCCTCGGGCCAGCGCAGGCGGCCCTGCAGGGCGAGCAGGCCGAGCAGTGCCGGCCAGCCGGCGCTGCGGTTCAGCAGGTCGACGCTGTCGCTGTCGCTCGCTTCGGCCTGCTGCTTGCGCAGCAGGTGCTCCAGTTCGTCGTGGTCCAGGGCCAGCTCGCCGGCGTCGAGTTCCAGCAGTTCGCCCTGCAGCAGCAGGCGCGGCAGGTTCCAGTCCGGGCGGCGGCGCGAGCCGATCCACCAGCGGATGTCGATGGCGCTGGTCTCCAGCAGGCGGGCCACGCAGGCGTCCAGCCGCGCATCGCTCTGCCGCGGGTAGTCGTCGAGCACGATCCACAGTGGCTGCGCGCTGCCCTCCAGCAGGCGCTGCAGGTCTTCCTGCCAGTTCCGCGCGCTGGGGTCCAGGTCCAGCACTATGGCCAGGCGGCTGAGGAAGTCGCCCTCCTGCAGCGGCCGGCCGCGCAGGTCCAGCCAGGCGACGCGGCCGCGCGGGCCGGCCTGGCGCGCGCATTCGTTGAGCAGCACGCTCTTGCCGAAGCCGGCGGGGGCGTGCAGCAGGTTCACCCGCTGGCGCCCGCCGAGCAGGCGCTGCAGCAGGCGCGGCCGCGCGACGTGGCGGGCCGGCAGCAGCGGCAGCGCGCCGCTGAGGGCGCGTGGGGCAGGGCGGCTGGCGATGGCGTGGAGGTTGGGGTGCGAATTCATCTGCGGAACTCCTGGCCCCGGGGCTGCCGGGGCGCTGATGCGGATGTGCTGCCGGCTCAGCCGCGCAGCGGCGGCAGGCGCGAGGCCCAGGGGCGGGCGCGTTCTAGCTCGGCGGCGAGACGGAAGAGGGTGCCTTCGTCGCCCAGGCGCGCGGCGAACTGCACGCCGATGGGCGTGCCGCCGGCGGTCCAGTGCAGCGGCACGCTCATGGCCGGCTGGCCGGTGGCGTTGTACACGGAGGTGAAGGCGGCGAAGGGGCCTGAACGGGCGAAGAAGGCTTCCAGGGTTTCGCCTTCGCGGAAGGCCAGTTCGCCGATGGCGCTCGGCGGGCAGGCCATGGTCGGGCTGAGGATCAGGTCGTAGTGCTCGTGGAAGGCGGCGATCTCCCGCGTCATGCGTTGCAGGGTGCGCTGGGCCAGCACGTAGTCGGTGGCGCTGACCTGGCCGGCCAGGCCGACCACCGCGCGGGTCAGCGGCTCGATGTCGTGCTCGCCGGCCTGGCGGCCCACCTGTTGTTCCAGGCTGCGCAGGTGCAGCGCCGCGGACACCACGAAGAGCCGGGCGAAGGCCTGGCCGACGGCGGGCATGTCGCTCACCGTCGGCGCCTCGTCGTTGACCTCGTGGCCCAGGCCGCGGCAGAGCAGGGCGGCCGATTCCAGCGCGGCGAGGCAGTCGGGGTGCACCGCGACGCCGGTGAGCGGCGTGCGCAGCAGGCCGATGCGCAGGCGGCGGTGCGGTGCGTCGACTTCCTGCAGGTAGGGGCGGGCCTTGGACGGGGCCACGTAGGGCGCGCCGTAGTCCGGCGCCGAGGTGGCGTCGAGCAGGGCGGCGCTGTCGCGTACCGAGATCGAGCAGCAGTGCTCGGCGGGCAGGCCGCCGGTGCCTTCGCCGATCTTGGGGCCGACCGGGTTGCGCCCGCGGCTGGGCTTGAGGCCGAACACCCCGCAGGCCGAGGCGGGAATGCGGATGGAGCCGCCGATGTCGCTGGCGTGGGCCATGGGCACCAGGCGCGCGGCCACCGCCGCGGCGGCCCCGCCGCTGGAGCCGCCGGCGGAGAGGCCGAGGTTCCAGGGGTTGAGGCAGGGGCCGAAGGCCGCCGGCTCGGTGGTGGGGGTGATGCCGAATTCCGGGGTGTTGCTGCGCCCGACGGTGATCAGCCCCGCGGCGCGGTAGCGGCGCACCAGCTCGGTGTCGTGATCGGCGCGGTTGCCCAGGCCCAGGCGGCTGCCGTAGGACAGCGGCTGGCCGCTCTCGGCGCCGCCGGCCAGGTCCTTGAGCAGGAAGGGCACGCCGCGGAAGGGGCCGCCGGGCAGCGGGCCGCGGGCGCGCTCGCGGGCCAGTTCGAACTGGCGCCAGATCACCGAGTTGAGCGCCGGGTCGTGCGCTTCGATGCGGGCGATGGCGGCGTCCACCAGCTCCAGCGGGGTGACTTCGCCGCGGTAGACCAGTTGGGCCTGGGCGGTGGCGTCGAGCAGGTGCAGCGAATCGTTCATGCGGGGGCTCCTGTGCGGGCGGCCAGGCCGTCGAGCGCCTGGTGGGCGGCATCCAGCGCCTGTTCGACGATGCGTTCCTTCCAGTGGTCGGTGTCGACGTAGAAGGCGTCGCGCAGGCGGCGCTTGATGGCTTCGCGGGTGCCGGCGTCGGCCTCGGGGTGGCGGCTCAGCCACTGGTCGCCGCGCAGCGCCATCAGCACCTCTTCCGAGGGCACGGTACCGTATTCCAGGCCGATGCCGGTGTATTCGGCCTGCGGGCAGGCCTGGTAGGCCAGGTGCCACATGTTGCCGGCCAGCTCGGCGGAGACGCAGTCGTCCCCGTACAGCGAGGTCACCTGCTCGCCCCACCAGGCGCGGGCCCGGGCCAGGCCCGCGGAGTCGCCGGGGCGGGCGTGGGCGATGCGCTCGCCATGGCCGCAGGGGCCGAGCGCGGTGTGCAGGTCGATCCAGCCCAGGCGCGCGCAGCGGCTGGCGTGTTCGGCCAGTATCGCGCGCAGGGTGAGGTTGCTCCAGGTCGGCGCGGCGCCGCCGTAGAACAGGCCTTCGGGGTGGCTGTACTGGCCGCCGCTGATGGCCCGCTGGATGGCTCGCGGGCCATGCTCGGCGAGGTAGGCGTAGAGCACCGCGTCAGCCTCCGGCGCCGGCCAGGTGTCCGGCACCAGGGCCTGGGCCAGGGCGTCGTAGCCGGGGTTGGCGGGCAGCGCCGGGGCGGCGTCGAAGTCCTGGAAGTTGCGGTTCAGGTCGACGTTCTCGTGGGTCCAGCGGCGCCACCAGGAGAAGCCCCAGGGGTTGAGGCCGTGGACGTACAGCACGGCGACGCCCGCGGCCGCGGCCCGGCGGTGGAATTCGGCATCGGCGAGCAGGGCGTTCTGCACGCCGGAGCCGCAGAAGCCCTCGACCCCATGGCAGGCGCTGCTGAGGATGAGCAGCGCCTCGGCGTCGGCGGCGCCGAAGCGCGCCACGTCGGTGGCCAGCGGCTCGCCGTCGCGCCCCGGCAGGGGGTGGGCGTGGCTGTGCACGTCGAGCCCGGCGGCGCGGGCGGCGGCGAGGAACAGCCCGCGGGCCTGGGCGTAGCTCTGGGCGAAGCAGGCGGGTGCGTGGATTGGCGATGACATGTCTATTCCTCGGGGCCGCTTCAAGCCGGCTGCTGCGATGTCGCCAGGGCCTTGCGCATGCCCAGGGCCATGGCCACGGCGGCGATCACGAACAGCGCGCAGAGCAGGTAGATGGCGTCGTCCAGGCTGCCGGTGCGGGTCTTGATGGCGCCGACCACGGCCGGGCTGATGCCGGCGACGCTGGCCAGGGTGTTGACCAGGGCGATGCCGACGGCGGCGCGTTCGCGCGCCAGGTAGCGGGTGACCATGGCCCAGAACACCGGGGTGGCCGCCACCAGGGCCGAGCCGCCGGTGGTGATGGCGACCAGCGTCCAGGCCAGGCTGCCGTTGCCGATGGCCCAGGCCAGCAGCAGGAAGCCGGCGGCGGCGGCGACGAAGGCCCAGGCCCAGTGCAGGCGCTGTTCGTCGCGGCGGTCGGAGCGGCGGCCGTACCAGAACATGGCGAACAGCGCGAAGACGTTGGGAATGACCGCGTAGAGGCCGACCAGCTGCAGGTCGGCCACGCCCAGCTCGCGGATGATGGTCGGCGTCCAGAAGGCCAGGAAGTAGCCGGCGCAGCCGGAGACGAAGGCGCCGAAGGCCAGCAGGTAGACCCGTGGGTCGCGCAGCGCCGCGGCGAGTGCGCCCTTGCCATGGCCGCCGCCGTCGACGTCGGCGCCGGTGGTGCCCTGCACGCCCTGGCGCACCAGTTCGCGCTCGTCCGGGGTCAGCCACTTGGCGTCCTGCGGGCCGTTGGGCAGCAGCCACAGCACCAGCAGGCCGAGCAGCACCGTGGGCATGCCCTCGATGAAGAACATCCACTGCCAGCCTTCCCAGCCATGGGCGCCGTGCAGGTTCTTCAGGATCCAGCCCGACACCGGGCTGGTGATGAAGGCCGCGGCCACCTGGGCCATGCAGAAGAACGCCAGCACCCGGGCGCGGCGCTGCGGCGGGTACCAGAAGGTGAGGTAGAGGACGATGCCGGGGAAGAAGCCGGCCTCGAACACCCCGAGCAGGAAGCGCACGACGTAGAACTGGGTGGGCGTGGTGACCAGCAGGGTGGCGCTGGAGGCCAGGCCCCAGAGCAGCATGATGCGCATGATGGTCAGGCGCGCGCCGATGCGCTGCAGGAGCATGTTGCTGGGCACTTCGAAGAGCACGTAGCCGACGAAGAACATGGCCGCGCCGAGGCCGTAGACGGCGTCGCTGAAGCCCAGCGAGCTCTTCATCTGCAACTGGGCGAAGCCGATGTTGGCGCGGTCGATGAAGTTCAGCAGGTAGCAGATGAACAGGAAGGGAATGAGGCGGCGGGTGATCTTGCCGTAGACGGCTTCGGCGTCGCCCTGGGGCGCCAGGGCGGCCTGTGCCGCGGCGGGGGCGCTGATGACTGTGGACATGCGAGGCTCCGGGGTGGGGTCTACCGCGGGTTACCGGCCGCCGCCACGGGGCCCTTGTGGGGCCGCCGCGCGGCGGGCCGGCGCCGGGATCACTGGACCTGTGTGGCTTCGGCCGCTGCCGGCTGCGGCGCGGGGCTGGGCTGTTGCGCCGCGGCGCCGTTCACCTTGCGTCGCGGCGGGGCCGCCGGCCGGGCCTTGGGCAGCGCCTTGGCGGGGTTCCTGGCCTTGGCTGCCGGTTTATCCGCGGCTTCGCCCTGCTTGCTGGCGACGGCCTTGGCGGCGGTGTGCTTCTGGCTGGCGGGCTTGTCGCCGCCCTTGCCCTGCGCCGCCGCGGCGGCCTTGTTGCGCGCCAGTTCGAGCAGGCGGCGGTGTTCGGCCAGCAGGTGGTCGCCCAGGTCGTTGAGGTCCGGCAGGGCCCGGCGGCAGGCGATCAGACCGTAGTCCAGGCGGTCGTGGTAGCTGGTCACGGTGACGTTCAGCGCCATGCCGTGGGAGGGGATGGACACCGGGTAGTAGCACAGCACCTTGGCCCCGGCGAAGTACAGCTGGGCGGGGATGCCGGTGACGTTGGAGATCACCAGGTTGGCCGGCGGCGGCATCCAGTTGGCCAGGCGCGAGCGGCCGTACATGGCGGCCATGCCGGAGAGCAGCCAGGGCGCGGCGAAGATCGGGAAGTCCATGGGGATGGCCGAGCGGAACTTGTTCATCGCCGCCTTGCGCTGCGTCGAGGAGGCGTTGATGCGCTGCAGGCGCTGCAGCGGGTCGGCCTCGTCGGTGGCCAGGTCGACCACCAGCATGCTCACCTGGTTATTGGCGGTGTCGTCGCCGGGGGCGCGCAGGCTCACCGGCGCGGCGGCGGTCAGGGGTTTCTCCGGCAGCTCGCCGCTGGCCTTGAGGTAGCGGCGCAGGGCGCCGGAGACAGTGGCCATGACCACGTCGTTGAAGCTCACGTCCAACTGGCGCGCCATGTCCTTGATCTCGGCCAGGGGCACGGTGCGCCCGGCGAAGCTGCGCTGGTTGGTGATGGCCACGTTCAGCGGGGTGCGCGGGGCCAGCAGCTTGCGCGGATCGAGGCTGCGCCAGTTGCGCAGGTTGCCGTCGCCGATCACCGGCAGCAGGCTGCGCCCGGCGCGGAGCATGTCCGGCAGCATCTTCGCCAGCTTGACGTACTGGCGCCCGGCGTTGCCGATGGCCGCCCCGGCCAGTTCGGCGACGCCGAGCTGGTACTGGTTGCGCCGCAGCCTGGGCGGCGCCGGCGGGACGACGCGGCCGCTGGGCACATCGTCGAACAGCGCGCGGACCAGCTCGATGCCGGCCTGGCCGTCGACGTTGGCGTGGTGGACCTTGGCGTACAGCGCCACTTCGCCGCTGCGCAGGCCGTCGATGATGGTGACTTCCCACAGCGGCCGGCTGCGGTCGAGCAGGCTGGCGTGGCTGCGCGCCACGGCCTGCTGCAGCTGGCGATTGCTGCCGGGCTTGGACAGGGTGATGTGGCGGATGTGGTGTTCCAGGTCCAGCTGCTCGTCCTCCACCCACACCGGGTCGGACAGGTCGAAGGGCATGAACGCCAGCTTGCGGGTGAAGACCGTGGCCAGGTGCAGGCGCCCGGTCAGGTACTGCTTGACCTCCTCGAAGAAGTCGCCGTCATGGCCCTCGGGGAGTTGCAGCACATGCAGCGAACCGATGTGCGTAGGCATCTCGGCCGATTCCATGTGCAGGAATATGGCGTCCATCCCGCTCAAATGTTTCATCGCATCACCAACCTTCGTTCTTGTTGTTGCAGGGAAAGTACTCGCAAGGCCCATTGCCGCCGGGCCGGTGTGCCCCTCAGCGCCGGGGGGCGCGGAAGGGGTAGAGCGCGCGCTTCAGACCGCGCGGCCGGAACTTCTGCCACTGGTCCTGCGCTTGCGCCAGGCGGTCGCCGATGGCGTACCAGACCAGTGGGTGTACGCCCAGGCCGATGTGGCTGGCGCAGTTGACTTCGATGTTGTCGGTCAGGCGCCCCTGGCGCTCGACGCTGCCGCCCCAGCCGACGATGCCGTCGGCGCGGCTGTAGATGGAGGTGGTGGGCACCGGCGGCGCCTCTTCGCCACGCTCCTCGCTCTCGCGATTGAAGCTGCGCACCAGGCGGTACAGCTCCCAGGCGTTGGTGCTGGTCTGCGGCGGGCCGTACAGCGGGCTGCCGAGGGTGATCACCTGGCGCACGCTGGCGGGCATGGCGCGGGCCATCTCGCGGGCGAAGATGCCGCCCAGGCTCCAGCCGATCAGGCTGACCTTGCGCCCGGACGTCTCGTGCAGTTCTTGCAGCTGCGCCAGCAGGCGCTCCACCACGCCACGGCTGGGGCCGCGGTTGAGGCCCTGGCCCCAGCCGTGGGTGTCGTAGCCGCGGTTGTCGAGGAAGCGCCGCAGGGGCAGGGTGGTGCAGTCGTGGGCCATCAGCCCGGGCAGTACCAGCACGCTGTGGCCGTCGCCGCGCGGCACGTTGAGCAGCAGCCAGGGCATGGCCGCCGGGATCGAGGCCCATTCCAGCAGGGCACGCGACTCCAGCGCCCAGAGCATGGGCGAGGGGCGGCGCTCCACCGGGTGCCGGCGGAAGGGGGCGGTGAGGGACTCGTAGAAAGCGGCGGGCATGATGGCGGTTTCCTTGTACGGGGGTACTACGGGTTCAGTTACCGGCGCTCGCTTGAGCGGCGGCGATTTCGTCCTTGAGCAGCTTCTTGGACAGTTTGCCCACGGCGGTCTTGGGCAGGTCGGCGCGGATTTCCAGGGCCTGCACCATCTCGTGCTTGCCCAGGCGCTCCTTGAGGAAGTCCTTGAGCGCGTCGAGGTCGAAGGCCGCATGGCCGGGGCGCAGCTTGACGTAGGCCTTGGGCGACTGGCCGCGGTAGGCGTCGGGGATGCCCAGGACCATGACTTCCTCCACCGCCGGGTGGGCGTAGATGGCTTCCTCGATCACCCGCGGGTAGACGTTGAAACCGCCGCACAGGAGCATGTCCTTGGTGCGGTCGACGATGTAGATGTAGCCGTCCTCGTCCATGTAGCCGACGTCGCCGGTGCGGAAGTAGCCGTCGTGGGTGAAGGACTCGGCGCTGGCCTGGGGGTTGTTCCAGTAGCCGCGCATGATGTTCGGCCCGCGGATGGCCAGCTCGCCGTTCTGCCCCGGCGGCACCTTGCGCCCGGCGTCCTCCAGGTCGAGGAAGCAGATGTCCACGCCGATGTGCGGCACGCCGCAGGAGCCGGCCTGGGGTCGCTCGGCGGGGGTGAAGGTGCCGCCGGTGCAGGTCTCGGTCATGCCCCAGCCCTCGGTGATCTGGCAACCGGTCAGGGCCTTGAACTGCTGCATCAGCTCCACCGGCAGCGGCGCGCCGCCGGAGGCGCAGATCTTCAGGCAGCGCAGGTCGTATTCGCTGACCTGCGGGTGGCTGAGCAGGGCGGTGAACATGGTCGGCACGCCGGGGAAGCAGCTCACCCGGTTGTCGTGGATGTCGCGCAATACGGCGCCGGCGTCGAAGCGCGTGTGCAGGCGCATTTCGGCGCCCGCGGCCACCGGGAACAGCAGGCAGCCGACCATGGCGTAGACGTGGAACAGCGGCAGCACCACCAGGATGCTCTCGCGGCCCTCGTGCAGGCGCTGGTCGTTGTCGACGTTGATCATCGCCACCTGGGCCGCGGCGGCGCCGAGGTTGGCGTGGGTCAGCATGGCGCCCTTGGGCAGGCCGGTGGTGCCGCCGGTGTACTGCAGCACGGCCAGGGCCTGGTCCAGCGGCGGCAGGGCGTGGGGCTGCCAGTCGCCCTGGTTGTCCAGCAACTGTTCGAAGGGCAGGCACTGCTCGCTGTAGTGCACCTGGGCGAGCTGGCCTTCCTGCTGCAGGCGGGCGCGGATCTCCCGCGGCTGCGCGCCGAACTCGCCCAGCGAGCCGACCACCAGGGTGTGCAGGCGGGTGCTGTCGAGCAGGCGGGCCATCAGCGGGTAGAGGCTGTTGAGGTCGAGGGTGACGAGGATGTCGGTGCGGCTGTCCTCGATCTTGTGCGCGAGCACCTCGCCGGCATCCAGCGGCGAGTAGTTCACCACGGTGCCGCCAGCGCGCAGGATGGCGAAGAAGGTGATGACGTACTGCGGCACGTTGGGCAGGTACAGGCCGACGTGGACGCCGGGGCCGACGCCCAGGTCCTGCAGGCCCTTGGCGGCGCGGTCGATCAGCGAGGCGAGTTCGCGGTAGTCGATGTTGCGGCCCATGAAGTCGATGGCCGGACGGTCGGGCCAGCGGCGCACCGAGTCATCGAGCATGTCCAGCACGCTGAGGCCGGAGAGGTCGGTGTTCCAGCGCACGCCGGCAGGGTATGAGCGAGTCCAGGGGGTTTGCACTTGCTGGTGTCTCCTTATTGTTTGCAAGCATGGTGAGGCTGCGGCGCTTGTATGAACTGTCCGGAATTTGCGGCTTGGAGAAAGTGCCGGTGGTGGGGGTTGGCGTTCGTGCCAAAGGCTGATGGATGGGGGCTGGAGGGGCTCTGGGGCGGGGGTTCTGGCGTGATCAGCGGCGTGGAGGGTGGGGGATTCATGGGGGTTATGGGGTGGTTGGTGTGGGGGGATAAGCAGTTGTGGTTTGGGGTTGCTGTGTTCCCTGTTTGCGATGTGCTCCTGCAGGTTGGCGGGGGTGTGTTTCCCTGGACTGCAGGAGCGCTCCCTGCGCGCGAATCGCGGACGGAGTCCGCTCCTACGGTCGTCCCCTGTGCCAGGCGCCGTAGGAGCGGACTCCGTCCGCGATTAACTCAGGTCTCGAAATAGAAACTCTGGAACCGCTCCGCCAGTTGCACGGTGAGTTGCGCCGCCTGCATATGGTTGGGATGGGGCCCATAGTCCTGGGCCGCCTTGAGCGACTCGAAACTGACGATCATGGCGAAGTCGAAGCTGTCGTCCGAGCCGACGCTGCCCAGGTTGGCCCGGGGGCCGAAGCGGACTTCGCTGACGCCGGGGATCTGCCGCAGGCTTTCGCAGGCGGCGGTCAGTTGGGCGATGTGTTCCAGGTTGCCCGGCTCTTTCAGCCAGGACACGACTACGCAATGCACGCTCATGGGCAGCACTCCTCTGTTGTTTGCGGGTTGATGCAGTTGCGCAGCGGCGCGCCCTGCAGGGCGTCGAGCAGGTTGTCGAAGGCCTCGAGGGTCATGCGCTTGTGCGTCTCGCGGGTGGAGGCGCCGTTGTGCGGCGACAGCACCAGGTTGGGCAGGCCGAGCAGCGCCGGGTTCACCGCCGGCTCGCCTTCGGTGACGTCCAGCCCGGCCGCCGCCAGCCGGCCTTCGCGCAGGGCCGTGGCCAGGGCGGTTTCATCCACCAGGCCGCCGCGGGCGGTGTTGATCAGGATGGCCTCGGGCTTCATCCGCGCCAGCTGCGGCGCGCCGATGATGTGGTGGGTGGCGGCGCTGTAGGGCAGTTGCAGGATGAGCGCGTCGCTCTGCTCCAGCAGGCTGTCGAAGTCCAGGTAGCGCACGCCGAGCCGGACTTCTTCCTCCACCGGCAGGCGCCGCCGGTTGCAGTAGGTGACGTCCATGTCGAAGCCGCGGGCGCGCTTGGCCACTTCCATGCCGATGCTGCCCAGGCCGAGGATGCCCAGCTGCTTGTGGTGCACGTCCTGGCCGAACAGCGGCGAGGAGTCGGCGCGCCAGCCGCCGCCGCGGACGAAGGCGTCGGCCTCGACGATGCGCCGGGCCGCGGCCAGCAGCAGGCCGAAGGCGAGGTCGGCGGTGGCCGCGGCGACCGCCTTGGGCGTGTTGCAGACGCGGATGCCGCGGGCCGTGCAGGCGGCCACGTCGATGTGGTCGAAGCCGGCGCTGACGGTGCTCAGCACCTTCAGGCGCGGGCAACGCTCCAGCAGGGCGGCGTCGATGCGGTCGGCGGGCAGCACCAGGGCGTAGTCGGCCCCGCTCAGCAGCTCGCCCAGGTCATCCGGGAGGCCGCGTTCGGGCATGCGGAGCTCGGCCCTTTCGCGCAGGCTTCCCAACAGCGCATCGGGTACCTGGCGCGACAGGGCGATGCAGGGAATGCTGTTCATCGCTGGCTCCTCAGTCGCGATAGCTGGTGTCGATGCGGTTGAGCTTGCGCAGCAGCGCCGGCCAGACGAAGTCGCCGCCCTGGCCGCCGGTCTGCTTGTCGACCACCTCGGCCACACCGTCGATGATCTGCGGATCGACCTGCACCAGCTGGCCGCCGGCCTGGGCCGCCAGCTGGATCTGGCAGGTGGTCTCGAAGGTGTACATGTTGAGGAAGGCGTCGGCGACGCTGCGGCCGACGGTGAGCAGGCCGTGGTTGCGCAGCATGAAGAACAGCTTGTTGCCCAGGTCCGCCTGCAGGCGCGGCTTCTCGTCGTCGCGCAGGGCCACGCCCTCGTAGTCGTGGTAGGCCAGCGAGGAGAGCACGAAGGTGGACTGCTGGCTGATCGGCAGCACGCCGCATTCCTGGGCGCTGACCGCGACGCCGGCGCGGGTGTGGGTGTGCAGCACGCACTGGATGTCGTGGCGCGCGGCATGGATGGCGCTATGGATGACGAAGCCGGCGCGGTTGGCGTCGTAGGGGCTGTCGATCACCTTGTTGCCGTCCTGGTCGATCTTCACCAGGTTGGAGGCGGTGATCTCGTCGAACAGCAGCCCGTAGGGGTTGATCAGGAAGTGATGCTCGGGGCCGGGGACGCGGGCGCTGATGTGGGTGAAGACCAGGTCGGTCCAGCCGAACAGGGCGACCAGCCGGTAGCACGCGGCGAGGTTGACGCGCAGTTGCCATTCTTCGTCGCTCACCTGGTCGCGGACATGGGGGAGGGCGAGTTCGTGGGCCATGGGGCATTCCTTCTTGTAGGTGTTGTGGTGGAGCGCCCGAGGCTAAGGCGTGGCGGGGGCCGGCGACTGTCCTGAATTTGACGTCCGTCACGCCGGCGCCCGCTCCGCCGTCGCGGCCGTTTGGGGGAGGCCGCCGATGCGCCTTGTGCTGGTTCGCCCGTCGGCCGAATAATGGCGGCAACGTCCCGGATTCCATGGAGCCTTCAGGCGTGACCTTCCCCTCGATGTTGTCGGAGTCGCACCTCGCCGTGCTGCTGGCCAGCCCCTGGTTCGGCGGCCTGCCGGAGCAGGTTCGCGACGACATGCTGGCCCGCGCCGGCGTGCGCGCGCTGAACACCGGCCAGCAGCTGTTCCGCTGCGGCGAGCCGCCGGATGGCCTGTACATCGTGCTGCAGGGCATCATCCGCCTGAGCAACACCACCCGCGATGGCCAGGAGGCGGTGCTGAACTTCTACGAGCCGGGCACCTGGCTGGGCGAGGTGTCGATGCTCGACCACAGCAACCGCCTGCACGACGCCCATGCCCACGTGCCCTCCCAGGTGCTGCATATCAGCCCGCTGGCGCTGGGCGAGCTGTGCGATCGGCACCCGGCGCTGGTGCGCATGCTGCTGGACCTGGAGGTGTCGCGCCTGCGCGCCATGCTGGTGGCCTTCTCCGCGTTTTCCACGCAGTCGCTGGAGCAGCGCCTGGCCGGGCGCCTGCTGGGGCTGAGCGAATCCTTCGGGGCGAAGGAGGCCGAAGGGGTGAGCCTGGACCTGCGGCTGTCCCAGGAGTCCATGGCGCAGCTCATCGGCGCCACCCGCCAGCGCGTCAACCAGGTGCTCAAGCAGTGGGAGCAGCAGGGCCTGATCCGCCAGCGCTACGGCCAGCTCCTGCTGCTGCGCCCGGACGCCCTGCAGACGCTGGCCCAGGAGCGGCCGGACCGCTAGCCCAGCGAACCTAGGTGCCTGCCGGCGGCTGGCCCGCGGCCTGCAGTTCGGCGCGCCGGTCGTGGGCGCGCTCGATCAGGTAGGCGCGGATCTGCTCCACCTGCTCCGGCGCCAGCCGCCCGGCGAACGGCGGCATGCCCCGGCCGGCCCGCGCGCCGGCGACGATGCTCTGGAAGTCCTCGTGCGTCTGCGCCGTCATGTAGCGCAGGTCGGGGATCACGTTCGCGCTGAAGGCGCCCAGGCCGTGGCACACCCCGCAGTGCTGGCGGAACAGCTGGTCGCCGGCCGCCACCGTGGCCGCGTCGGCGCTCAGCGGCGGCGGCTCGGGCAGTACGATGGCGCGCCGCCGGACCGCGGGCATGGGCGCGCTGCCGCCGAGCCTGAAGGTGAACACCCGGGCGTCGGGCACGCCGCGGGTGCGCTCGGACAGGGCGCCGAAGGTGATCGGGTAGGCGCCGCCCCAGCCGCTGCTGAAGGTCACGTACTGCTCGCCGTCCACGCTGTAGGTGATGGGCGCGGCCACCACACCGCTGCTCACCTCGCGCTGCCACAGCAGCTTGCCACTGTCGGCCGCGTAGGCCAGTAGGCGGCCATCGTGGGTGCCCTGGAACACCAGGTTGCCGGCGGTGGCCAGGGTGCCGCCGTTGGCGATCTGCGCGTAGGGCACCGACCAGACCTCTTTCTGCCGAAGCGGGTCCCAGGCCTGCAGCTTGCCGGTGTAGATCTGCGCGAATTCGTCGATGCTCTTGCTGTCCCGGGGCATCGGCGGGATTTCCATCCCGGTGTTCCACTGGCCCTTGGCGGGCGTATCCAGCTTCGCCTTCGGGTGGTGGATGTCGGCCGTCGATTGCGTGGGGATGTAGACCAGGCCGGTCTTCGGGCTGTAGCTCATCGGGTGCCAGTTGTGCCCGCCCTGGGAGCCGGGGAACACCAGCCTGGCCTCGCCCTTGCTCCAGTAGTCGGCCGCCTCCGGGTCGATGAGCGGCCGGCCGCTGTCCAGGTCCACGCCCTTGGCCCAGTTGACCTTGGGGGCGTACTGGGCGGCCGAGAGCAGCTTGCCCGTGGCCGCGTCCAGCACGTAGAAGAAGCCGTTCTTCGGCGCCTGCATCACCACCTTGCGCGGCTTGCCGTCGATGGCCAGGGTGGCGACGATGATGTGTTGCGTGGCGGTGTAGTCCCAGGCGTCGCCCGGCGTGGTCTGGTAGTGCCAGACGTACTGCCCGGTGTCGGGGCGGACCGCGACAATGGAGGAGAGGAACAGGTTGTCGCCCTTGCCCTGCGAGCGCTGGCCGTAGTTCCAGAAGGCGCCGTTGCCGACGCCGAGGTAGAGCAGGTCCAGTTCGGCGTCGTAGGCCATCGAGTCCCACACGGTGCCGCCGCCGCCCTGTTTCCAGTACTGGTCGCCGAACCAGGTCTTGCGGATCATGCCGATGGTGTCGCTCTCGTCGCCCTTTGCCGGGTCGCCCGGCACGGTGAAGAAGCGCCAGGCCTGCTTGCCGGTCTCGGCGTCGTAGGCGGTGACGTAGCCGCGCACGCCGAACTCGCTGCCGCCGTTGCCGATCACCACCTTGCCCTTGATGATGCGCGGGGCGCCGGTGATGGTGTAGTTGCGCGCGTGGTCGAGCACGGTGTCCACCGACCACAGGCGCTGCCCGCTGCGCGCGTCCAGCGCCTCCAGCCGGCCGTCGTACACGCCCACGTAGACCTTGCCGTTCCACACCGCCACGCCGCGGTTGGCCGCGTCGCAGCAGCCCGAGCCCTGGATGCCGCGGTAGACCCCGGGGTCGTACTTCCACAGCAGTTCGCCGGTGCGCGCGTCCAGCGCGTGGACGATGCTGTAGGCGCTGGTGGTGTACATCACGCCGTCCACCACCAGGGGCGTGGCCTCGACCACGCGGTCCAGCCCGAAGCCGTAGTTCCAGGCCAGGCCGAGCTGCCCCACGTTCCCCTCGTTGACCTGCTCCAGCGGCGAATAGCGCTGTTCGCCGTAGGTGCGGCCGGTGCTCATCCAGTTGCCGGGCTCGCTGTCGGCGGCGTTCAGGCGCTGGGCGTCGACCGCCGCCGGGCCGCCGGCCCAGGCCAGCGGAGCCGCGAGCAGCAGCGCCGCCCCGGTATTCCAAGGTGCTTTCATGGTTCGTTCCCTCATGGCGCCGCCAGCGGCGGCTCGTTTCGGGCGAGGCTCGGTGTGCAGGACGGTGCCCCGGCGGTAGGCCGCCGCCGGGGCTGGCCGTCAGGCGTGACGCGCAGTGCCGGTCACGGTTCGAGCCCCAGCGCAGCTGCCACCTGCGGGTAGGCCACCGTGTCGATCAGCTGGCGCGTGGCGGCGCCGTAAGGCGGCGTGATCAGCTCGAAGCTGCCGCCGGCGCGGCGCTCGTAGAAGCCGCGCGGGTTGGAGAACTCGCGGAAGCCTTCCTCGCCGTGGTGCCGCCCCATGCCGCTGGCGCCCACCCCGCCGAAGCCCATGGCGGCCAGCGCGCCCTGCATCACGGCGATGTTGAAGCACACGCCGCCCGAGCGGGTGCGCGTGGCGATCGCCTGGCGCAGCGCCGGGTCGTCGCTGAAGAGGTAGATGCCCAGCGGCGTGTCGCCCTGGTTGATGCGCGTGACGAGGTCGTCGGTGTCCTTGTAGGTCTGGATCGGCAGGATCGGACCGAAGATTTCCTCGCGCACCACCTGGGCGTCGTCGCGCGGGTTGACCACGATGTGGAAGGGCATGTCGCGGGCGCCGGCATCCATCTCGCGGCCGATGCGGATCACCTGCTCGCTCTTGCCCTGGGCGTCCTCCAGCAGGCGTTGCAGGCGCTCGACGTGGCGCTGGTTGATGATGCCGCTGGCGCTGCTGGCGCCGTTGTCGTGGCCGAAGCTGTGCTGCATCACTTCGCTCAGGGCCTTCACGAAGTCCTGCAGGCCGTCCTCGGGCACCAGCAGGTGGTCGACGGTGATGCACAGCTGGCCGCGCTTGATGGCCTTGATGCCGGCGATGGCCGCCAGCGTCTGCGCGTCGCCGAGCTTGTCGCGGCCGACGATGGTGGGGTTGCGCCCGCCCAGTTCGAGGGTGACCGGCACCAGGTTCTCGGCGCAGCGCTTCATGATCTCGCGGCCCACCGCCGTGCCGCCGGTGAACAGCAGGTGGTCCCAGGGCAGCGTGGCGCAGTGCCGGGCCAGCTCCAGGTCGCCGTTGACCACCGCGACCTCGTCCTCGGCGAAGTAGGCCGCGAACATTTCCTGCAGCAGGGCGCCGCTGTGGGGCGTCAGGTCCGAGGGCTTGAGGATCACCCGGTTGCCGGCGCCGAGCATGTCGATGAGCGGGCCGACGCCGACGTCGAAGGGGAAGTTCCACGCCGCCATGTTGCACACCACGCCCTTGGGGCTGTACTGCACGTAGGCCCGCGACTCGCCCTGGGTGGCCGGGTCGACCGGCTTGGCGATGGGCTTCATCCACTGCTGGACGTGGGCGCAGTCGAAGCGCACGCGCTCGACCATCGGCAGGATTTCGGTGAGGTCCGCCGCCGCGCCCGGATGGCTGCCGAAGTCTGCCGCCAGCGCTTCGTGGATCCTGGCGCGGTAGCTGTACATCATCGGCACGATGCGCGACATGCGCTCGATGCGCGTCTCGGCGCTGGGGAACATGTCCTGGGCGAAGGCCGCCTTCTGCAGCGCGAACAGGCGCTCCAGGCGCTGGATGGGGGTTTGCGTGGTCATGAAAGGTCTCCGGTGGGTAGCCGCGCGTCCCGCCCCGGATGGAGCGGGCCGTGCGGGAGGGCGCTGGCCCCCGGCCAGGGGCACGGGGGCAGCAAGATGCTCGGGCCGACGGCGTCGATGTCGGTGTGGCCGCAGAAGGCCATGCTCAGGCTCAGTTCGTTGTGGATGATCTCCAGCGCGCGGCTCACGCCGGCCTCGCCGAGGGCCCCCAGGCCGTAGACGAAGGCGCGCCCCAGCAGGCAGCCGCGCGCGCCCAGGGCGCGGGCGCGGAGCACGTCCTGGCCGCTGCGGATGCCGCCGTCCATCCAGACTTCGGTCTGCGCGCCGACCGCCTCGACTATCGGCGGCAGCGCGCGGATGCTCGACTGGGTGCCGTCGAGCTGGCGCCCGCCGTGGTTGCTGACCACGATGGCGTCGGCGCCGCGGGCCACGGCGTTGCGCGCGTCGTCCACGTCCTGGATGCCCTTGAGCAGCAGCGGGCCGTCCCACCAGCGGCGGATTTCGGCGACGTCGGCCCAGTTCAGCGACGGGTCCAGCTCGCCGCCGCGCCAGCGCGCCATGTCGGCCATGCTGTCGATGCCGGGCGCGTGGCCGACCACGTTGCCGAACGCCCGTCGCGGCGTGCCGGCCATGCCCAGCGCCCAGCGCGGGTGCCTGGCCACGTCGAGCAACTGGCGCAGGTTCATGCGCGAGGGGTCGGTCAGGCCGTTCTTCAGGTCCTTGTGGCGCTGGCCCACCAGCGACAGGTCGAGGGTCAGCACCAGCGCCGTGCAGCCGGCCGCCCTGGCGCGCTCGACCAGGCGCCGGGCGAAGGCGCGGTCGCGCATCACGTAGAGCTGGAACCAGAAGCCGGGGCCGGCGTGCTCGGCCACGTCCTCGATGGAGCAGATGCTCATGGTGGACAGCGTGAAGGGCACGCCGAAGGTCCGCGCCGCGCGCGCCGCGAGGATTTCGCCGTCGGCATGCTGCATGCCCAGCGCGCCCACCGGGGCGAGCGCCAGCGGCATGGAGGCGCGCTGGCCGAGCAGGGTGGTGGCGGTGCTGCGCCGGTCGATGTCGATGGCCACGCGCTGGCGCAGCAGCAACTGCTGCAGGTCGGCCTGGTTGGCGCGGTAGGTGCTCTCGGTCCAGGAGCCCGAGTCGGCGTAGTCGTAGAACATCCGCGGCACGCGGCGCTGGGCCAGGGCACGCAGGTCCTCGATGCAGGTGATGCAGGTCATGGCGCGCCGCCGTCGAGCAGCTTGCCCGGGTTGAGGATGCCGGCGGGGTCCAGCGCGCGCTTGATCGCGCCCATCAGCGCGCGTTCCTGCGGGCTGCGGGTGATCGACAGCCAGGGCTTCTTCTCCAGCCCGATGCCGTGCTCGGCCGACACCGAACCGCCGCGCGCGCGCAGTTCCGCGTAGACCAGCGCCTCGATGCGCGGCTTGAACCGTTCGAGGTCGGCGTGGGGCAGGGTGACGACCACGTGCAGGTTGCCGTCGCCCAGGTGGCCGAACACGTAGAGCCAGTGCGCCTTGGCTTCCGCGAGCAACAGTCGCTGCACCTGGCGCACGTAGCCGTCCATCTCGGCGATCGGCAGGGAGATGTCGAAGCCCAGCGGCATGCCGTGCCGCATCACCTGTTCCACGTCGTCGCGCAGGGCCCAGAAGGCCTGCGCGTCGGCGTCGGAGCGGGCGAGCACCGCGTCGCTCAGCAGCCCTTGCTCCAGGGCCGCTTCGAGCGCGGCCTCGAAGCGCTGGCCGTCGGCTTCGCGCTGGCTGCCCTGGGCCTCGACCAGCACGTAGAAGGGGTGCTCCTGGCCCAGCGGCGGCAGGCTCCTGGCCGGCGGCGTGGTCACCAGGCGGTAGAAGGACTGCCACATCACCTCGAAGGACGACAGCGAGCCGCCCAGCGCGCGGTCCATGTGGCGCAGCAGCCCGGCCACGGCATCGAAGCCCGGCGCCGCCAGCAGCGCGGTGTGGCTGGCCAGCGGCTTCTCGCGCAGGCGCAGCACCAGGCGGGTGATCACCCCCAGGGTGCCTTCGCTGCCGATGAACAGCTGCTTGAGGTCGTAGCCGGTGTTGTTCTTGATCAGCGGACGCAGGGACGACACCACGGTGCCGTCGGCCAGCACGGCCTCAAGCCCCAGCACCATGTCGCGGGTCATGCCGTAGCGCAGCACGCGGGTGCCGCCGGCGTTGGTGGCGGCGGTGCCGCCCAGGGTGGCGCTGCCGCGCGCGCCCAGGTCCAGCGGGTAGACCAGGCCCTGGGCCTCCACGGCTTCCTGCAGGGCCTGCAGGGTGACGCCGGCCTGCACGGTGGCGGTGCGCTGTTGCGGGTCGATGGCCTCGATGGCGCGCATGCGCTCCAGCGACAGGATGATCTCGCCGGGCCCGGCATCGGCGCCGCGCACCAGGCCGGTCAGGCCGCCCTGGGGTACTACCGGCAACTGCCGTTGGTGGCACCAGCGCAGCACGGCGGCGACTTCCCCGGTGCTGGCCGGGCGCACCAGCGCCCGCGCCCGCAGATGGTCGGCGCGGAAGGCGCCGGCCGAACGGCTGGCGAGGTCGGCCGCGCAGAGCACGCCGTTGTCGCCGACGATGGCGCGCAGCGCCTCGACTATGGGGTCCATATGCGATCGTCTCCTAGCGGGGAGCGGCGGGCGCTCGGGCGGTGTCGTGCAGCGAGGCCTTGAGCTGCGCGCGTTCCTTTTCCACCTGCTCGACGTGGCGCTGGCGCACGTGGCCATAGCCGCGGATCTTCTCCGGCAGCGAGGCCAGGGCGACGGCGGTGTCGAGGTTGCCGGCGTCGAGGCTGGCGATCAGGCCGTCGACCTCGCGCTCGTACTCGGCCAGCAGGCGCAATGCGAGCCGGCGTTCGGCGCTGTTGCGGAAGGGGTCGAGGAGGGTGCCGCGCAGGCCCTTGCAGTGCTTGAGCAGGCCGAAGGCCTTCAGCAGCCAGGGCCCGACTTCCTGCTTGTACGGCTTGCCGTGCTGGTCCAGGCCGCCGAAGGGCCAGGCGCCGACGTTGAAGTGGACCTTGTAGTCGCCCTCGAACACGGCATCGAGTTCTTGCCTGAAGGTGGCGGAAGCGTAGAGGCGGGCAACCTCGAACGCGTCCTTGATCGCCAGCAGCTTGAAGTAGTAGCGCGCCACCGCCGTGCTGAAGCGCTCGCCCAGGCTCAGCCCGCGCTCGGCCGCCATGGCGCGGTCCACCAGGGCCTTGTAGCGCCGGGCATAGGCCTTGTTCTGGTATTCGGCCAGGTAGGCCATGGAGCGCTGGACGATGGCGTCGAGGGACATGTCGATGCGCGGCGCGGGCACGACCGGCTTGCCGGCGCAGGCGGCCTGTTCCACCGCCTGCAGATCGACCGCCGCGCGGCGGCCCCAGAGGAAGCTCGCCTTGTTGAAATCGACCTGCACGGCGTTGAGTTCCAGCGCGCGCATGATGGCCGCGTGGGACAGCGGCACGCTGCCCAGCTGCCAGGCCGCGCCGAGCATGAACATGTTGGCGGCGATGCTGTCGCCCATCAGCTGCGCGGCGATGCGCAGGCCCTCCATGGCCAGCAGCTGGCCGTCGCCGCAGCGCTGGCGGATGCGTTCGACCAGCGCGCCGGCATCCATCTTCCAGTCGGGGTTGCGCGCGAAGTCGCTGGTGGGCACCAGGTCGCTCGCCACTATCACCCGGGTGCGGCTGGGGCGCACGCGCGTCAGCGCCTCGTCGCCAGCGGTCACCACCAGATCGCAGCCCACTATGGTGTCGGCTTCGGCCGTGGCTATGCGCGTGGCATGCAGGCGCTGCGCATCGGCGGCGATGCGCACGTGGGACATCACGGCGCCGTATTTCTGCGCAAGGCCCGTGACGTCCAGCACCGAGACCGCCAGCCCCTCGATGTGCGCGGCCATGCCGAGCACCTGGCCGATGGTGACCACGCCGGTGCCGCCGACGCCGGTGATCAGCAGCGAGAACTCGCCTGCGAGCGCCGGCAGCGTCGGTTCCGCGATGGCCGGAAAGTCCGCCGCGCCCACGCCCGCGGTGCGCGTCTTGCGCAGCTTGCCGCCGTGCACGGTGACGAAGCTCGGGCAGAAGCCCTCGACGCAGGAGTAGTCCTTGTTGCACGAGCTCTGGTTGATCTTGCGCTTGCGCCCGAAGGGGGTTTCCAGCGGTTCGATGGACAGGCAGTTGGAGGCCCTGGAGCAGTCGCTGCAGCCCTCGCAGACGGCCGCGTTGATGAAGCTGCGCTTGGCCGGATCGGCCCACTTGCCGCGCTTGCGCAGGCGCCGGCGCTCGGTGGCGCAGGGCTGGTCGTAGACGATCACCGACACCCCTTCGATCTCGCGGCAGCGCAGCATCACCGCGTCGAGTTCGGCGCGGTGCAGCAGCGGCACGCCGGCCGGCAGGCTGCCGGCGGGGTGCTTGGCCAGGTCGTCGGTCAGCACGAAAATGTGCCGGACGCCCTCGGCCATCAGCTCGCTGACCACCTGCGGCACCGTCAGCTCGCCGTCGATGGGCTGGCCGCCGGTCATGGAGACGAAGCCGTTGAACAGCACCTTGTAGGTCATGTTGGCCTTGGCCGCGATGGCCTGGCGGATGGCCAGGAAGCCGGAATGGAAGTAGGTGCCGTCGCCGATGTTGACGAATACGTGCTTTTCCCGGGTGAAGCGGTGCTGGCCCAGCCAGTGCATGCCTTCGCCGCCCATCTGGGTGAACATCGGCGGCGTCTTGATCGGGTCGTGCAGCACGGCCATGGCGTGGCAGCCGATGCCGACCATGGCCCGCGAGCCGTCGGGCACCTGGGTCGAGCGGTTGTGCGGGCAGCCCGAGCAGAAGCCGGGGTTGCGATTGGGCGAGGCCGGGTCGGGCAGGCCGGGCAGCTTGTTGGTGGCCGGCGGCAGGGCCATGGCGGGCAGCTCGGGGTGCAGCTTGCGCAGTTGCCCGTGGATGGCGTGCATGATCTGCGTCGGCGACAGCTCGCCCCAGCCCTGCAGCACCGCCTCGCCATGCTCGGGCGCGAAGGCCTGGGCCGCCGCGTACTTGCCGGCCACCCGCGGGTGGTTGGGCAGCGCCAGGTCGTAGAGGATGCCCTTGACCTGGTCTTCGAGGATGCCGCGCTTTTCCTCGACCACCAGGATGGCGTCCAGCCCGTCGGCGAATTCGCCGACGAACTGCGGGTCCAGCGGCCAGATCAGCCCGGCCTTGCCGATGCGCAGGCCCAGCTCGCGCTGGCGCGTCTCGTCCAGGCCCATCCCGGCCAGGGCCTGCAGCACGTCCTGGTACGACTTGCCGGCCGACAGCACGCCGAGCCGGGCGCCGGGCACTTCCTGCAGCAGATGGTTGAGCCGGTTGGCGCGGGCATAGGCCACGGCCGCCGGCAGCCGGTGGTTGACCAGGCGTTCCTCGCCCATCAGCGGGATATCGAAGGTGCGGATGTTCAGGCCCTGCGGGCCGAGGTGCGGGGCAACCTGCAATTCGGGCAGGACGATGCGCGGCGAGTCGGGGCCGACGCGCACCGAGCCGCCGCCCTCGACCACGTCGTTGTGCACCTTGAAGCCCACGGCGCAGCCGCTGAAGCGGCTCATGGCGAAGCCGTGCAGGCCCAGGTCGAGCAGTTCCTGGGTGTTCGACGGGTAGAGGATCGGCAGGCCGGCGGCGATGAAGATCGGGTCGGAGAAGTTGATGACCGAGGAGGACTTGACGCCGTGGTCGTCGCCGGCGATGGCCAGCACGCCACCGTGCCTGTGGGTGCCGGCGCTGCCCAGGTGGCGCATGGCGTCGGCGCTGCGGTCGGTGCCCGGGCCCTTGCCGTACCAGATGCCGAACACGCCGTCCACGTTGGCGCCGGGCAGCAGGCCTGCGTACTGCGAGCCCCACACCGCGGTGAGCGCTAGGTCCTCGTTGACCCCCGGCATGAAGTGGATGTTGTTGGCCTCCAGGCGCGCCTGCTGGGCCCACAGCTCCATGTCGTAGCGGCCCAGCGGCGAGCCGCGGTAGCCGGAGATGAAGCCGCCGGTGTCCAGGCCCGCGGCCTGGTCGCGCCAGCGCTGCTGCAACGGCAGGCGCGACAGGGCCTGGGTGCCGGTGAGGTAGATCCAGCCGTCGCGGATTTCGAACTTGTCGTCGAGGCTGACGCCCTGGCGAGGCAGAGGGGCATTCATCACGGTGTCTCCTGCTTATTCTTGTTCTGGCGCCTTGTGCGCGGTACAAGCGGCGGGGCGGGCAGGGCGTGCCCGCCGGGCGGCTCGTGGCGCCACGACGATCGTTGGAAAAATAGTGCGGCGCGATACCGCGGGAGACTGTTAGGTATTTGCAATGCGAGGACGCTGTAGGAGTACTCATGACTACCCCTTCCGAGGTATCGGCAAGCCACCTGCGGACGCTGCTGGGCAACCCCTCGTTCGCCCTGCTGCCGGCGGAGGTGCGCGACGATGTCCTTGCCCACGGCCGGCAACGCCGGCTGGCGGCCGGGCAGCGGTTGTTCCGCCGCGGCGACAGGGCCGATGGGCTGTACATAGTGCTGGAGGGCTCGCTGCGCCTGAGCGGCACTTCCCGGGACGGCCTGGAGGCGGTGCTGAACTTCTACGAGCCGGGCTGCTGGGTCGGCCTGGTGTCGCTGCTCGATGGCCTGCCGCGCATCCACGATGCCCAGGCGGCCATGCCGTCCCTGGTGCTGCAGCTCACCCCGGCGGACGTCGAAGGCCTGATCGGCCGCCATCCCGCCTTCTCGCGCTTCCTGCTGCACCTGCAGAGTTCGCTGCTGCGCGCGCTGCTGGTGGGTTTCGAGGCCTTTTCCACCCAGACGCTGGAGCAGCGCCTGGCCAGCCGCCTGCTGGCGCTGGCCGCGGCCTTCGGCTCGGCCAACGCCGGGGGCGGGCTGGCCATCGAGCTGCGCCTGTCCCAGGAAACCCTGGCGCTGCTATTGGGCAGCACCCGCCAGCGGGTCAGCCAGTTGCTGAAGCAGTGGGGCCAGGACGGCATGATCGCGCAGAAGTACGGCAGCGTCGTGCTGCTCGACCAGGGCCGGCTGGAGGAACTGGCCCGGGTGTGAGGCTTCAGTCTTCCTGGCATTCCTGCCAGCGCTTGCGCGCGCGCAGGTAGGCGGCGGTGTCGGCGTAGCCGAGGCGGGTGGCGATGCGTTCGCGGTCCAGGCCCTGCAGCTCCAGGTACTGCTCCAGCTCCGTGCGCACCGCGGCCAGCACCTGACGGTAGCCCAGGTCCTGCTCCAGCAGGCGCCGGCGCAGGGTGCGCGGGGTCATGTGCAGCGCCGCCGCGGCGCTCTCCAGGCTGGGCGCGGCGCCGCTTTCCAGCTCGCCGCGGATGTGCTGCGCCACCCGCGCGGCGGCCCCGCTGAACTGCTGCAGGCGCGCCAGGCGCTGTTCCAGGCCGCTGACGATCAGCTCCACCAGCACCGGGTGGTGGCCGCGCATCGGCTCTTCCAGCAGGCTCCTGTCGAAGACCAGGCGGCTGCGTTCGCAGCCGAACTGCAGGTTCGGGCCGAACAATTCCCGGTACTCGGCGTGGTAGGGCGGCCGCGAATAGGCGAACTCGGCGCGCAGCGGCAGCACTGAGTGCACGCAGCCTTCGCGCAGCTGCGTCATGGTCATCACCAGGGCATGTTCGCTGTAGTGCCGACGCAGCCGCTCCGAGGCCTCTATCTGCACCTCCAGTGCCACTTCGCCAGCGGCTTCGACGACGCGCAGGCGATCGAGGTCCGAGCCCAGGCGGGCGAAGCGCTGCCAGTGCTGCAGGGCCTCGCCGACGTTGGCGCAGCACAGGGTGAGGGGCACCAGCACGAAGCGCTCCCTGGGCAGGAAGTGGCTGAACAGGTGCAGGCCGATGGCCGGGTCGATGCGCGCCGCGCGTTGCCACAGGCGTTCCAGCTGCGTCCGGTCGAATTCCTCGGCTTCGCTGTGCTCGCTGAGAAAGCGCGCCAGCACCCGGCCCATGGCGCCGCGGTGCCGCGGCTGGACCGGCGTGGCCACTTTGGTTCGGTTTTTGTCCCTTTCTGGCATGTTCGCCAGCGTCCTCTTGCCGTTTCATGTGGCCGTTCGAGCGTGCTGTCCCGCCTTGCCTGTTGGCGGCCAGCCACGCCCCGCCGTTGATGATAAACCGAGAATAAGAAACATGACCCGCAAATACCTGCCACGCCGCGCCGCGACCCTGGCCGCGCGCCTGCTGTTTCTCGTTCTGCCCGTGCTGGGCGGCGCCGCCCAGGCGGCGGACAAGCCCAACATCGTGGTGATCTTCGGTGACGACATCGGCATGTGGAACCTCAGCGCCTACAGCCGTGGCGCCATGGGCTACCGCACGCCGAACATCGACAGCATCGCCAAGGGCGGCGCCATCTTCAGCGACCACTACGCCCAGCCCAGCTGCACCGCCGGGCGCGCCGCCTTCATCACCGGCCAGCTGCCGATCCGCTCGGGCATGACCACCGTCAGCCAGCCGGGCGGGCCGCTGGGCCTCAAGCCGCAGACCGTGACCCTGGCCGAGGTGCTCAAGACCCAGGGCTACACCAGCGGCCAGTTCGGCAAGAACCACCTGGGCGACCGCAACGAGCACCTGCCGACGGTGCACGGCTTCGACGAGTTCTTCGGCAACCTCTACCACCTCAACACCGAGGAAGAGCCGGAGGACGTCGACTACCCGAGCGACCCCGGCTTCAAGAAGCGCTACGGCCCGCGCGGCGTGCTGCACTGCTACGCCACCGACAGCGAGACGTCCGGCGAGGACCCGCGCTTCGGCAAATGGGGCAGGCAGCGCTGCGAGGACACCGGCGCGCTGACGCGCAAGCGCATGGAGACCGTCGACCAGGAACTGATCCAGGCCTCGTTCAAGTTCATGGACAAGGCCGTGGCGCAGAAGAAGCCGTTCTTCGCCTGGATCAACACCACGCGCATGCACGTCTTCACCCACACGCCGAACCAGTACCTGGAACGCTGCAAGCAGTTCACCAGCGGCGAGGACGAACACTGCGCCGGCATGTTGCAGCACGACGAGGACGTCGGCACGGTGCTGAAGAAGCTCGACGACCTGGGCATCACCGACAACACCATCGTCATCTACTCCACCGACAACGGCCCGGAGCACGAGACCTACCCGTTCGGCGGCACCAGCCCGTACCGCAGCACCAAGATGACCACCTGGGAAGGCGGCGTGCGCGTACCGATGATGGTGCGCTGGCCGGGGCACATCCCGGCGGGCGAGGAACTCAACGGCATCCAGTCCCACGAGGACCTGTTCACCACCCTGGCGGCCGCCGCCGGCATGCCCGACGTGCGCGAGCGCCTGGCCAAGGGCGACGACCTGGGCACCGGCGTGGTGAAGAAGAACTATATCGACGGCCTCGACAACCTGGCCTATTGGGAAGGCAAGACCGACCAGTCGGCGCGCCACGAGATCTTCTACTACGCCGAGAGCCGCCTGCAGGCCGTGCGCCTGGACCAGTGGAAGGCGCACTTCTATACCCGCGACGGCTACTACGGCAGCACCACCACGCTGGAGATGCCCTGGCTGTTCAACATCCGCCAGGACCCCTTCGAGAGCTACGACCAGGCGCCCGGCCCGCGCGCCAACCTGCTGCAGAAGAAGACCTACCTGTTCAACCGCATGACCGACGCCATAGTCGCGCACCTGAAGACCTTCAGGGACTTCCCGCCGGCGCAGAAGGGCGTGTCGCTGAGCTTCGACCAGCTCAAGGAACAGATCACCAAACAGGCCGAGAAATGATTCCCCGGCGGCCGCCCGACGGCCGCCAGGTTTACCCCCGCGCGCCCGTCGCGCGCAGAACAACAAGACCGGAGTTTTACCCCCGATGAGCCAGCTCAGCCCCGCCGCCATGCAAGTCTTCGCCGCCATGCAGAACGCCCCCGTGGTGTCCCGCGACCACGCCCGCGAGGCGATCCTGCTGCTGGAGGACGACCTGCCCTGGGTCGCCCTGCCCGACGGTTCCACCATCCAGCTGCTGCACGTGGACCTGAACCAGAACCTGTGGATCAACCGCACCCGCATGAAGCCGGGCTTCGGCGTCGACACCCACTACCACACCGGCCCGGTGTTCGCCGTCACCCTGCAGGGCGAGTGGTTCTACCGCGAATACCCGGACAAGGTGAACAAGGCCGGTTCCTACCTCTACGAGCCGGCGCATTCGCTGCACACCCTGTGCGTGGCCGAGGACGCCACGGAGATCGCCGACGTCTGGTTCGCCATCTTCGGCAGCAACGTCGACATCGACGAGAAGGGCGACGTCATCCGCATCCTCGACGCCAAGACCGCGCTGGCCGTCTACCGCGCGCTGTGCGCGGCCGAAGGCAAGAGCTGCGACAAGCTGATCGTGCTCGGTGAGTGAGATGAGCCGCTTGCAGAGCGCATTCGTCACCGGCGCCGGCGGCTTCATCGGCCGTCACCTGGTGCGCCAGTTGCTGGCCGAGCAGGTGGCCGTGGTCGCCCTGATGATGCCCGGCGAAGCCGTGCCGGCGGAGTGGGGCGATAACGTCCGGGTGGTGGTCGGCGACGTGCGCCGGCTGCTCGAACTGCGCGAGCGGATCGGCCCGGTGGACGCCATCTTCCACCTGGCCGCGGTGGTCAGCGACTGGGGCAGCACCCAGTCCCACGTGGAAGTGACCGTCAAGGGCACCGAGCAGGCCATCGAACTGGCCCTGGGCTGGGGCGCGCACTTCGTGGTGACCACCAGCGTCTGCGCCTTCGCCAGCGCCCTGGCCAAGGGCCGGCTGAGCGAGGACAGCCCGGTCGGCGTGCCGTCGTCGGCCTACGAGTTCTGCAAGCAGGAACAGGAGCGCGTCACCCGCGAGGGCGTGGCGCGCGGGCTCAAGGGCACCATCGTGCGGCCGGCCAACGTCTTCGGCGTGGGCAGCATGCCCTGGGTGAACTCGCTGGTGCAGGTGCTGCGCGAAGGCGCGCCCTGCCTGCTGGGTTCCGGCGACTGGGATGCCGGGCTGGTGCACGTGAACAACCTGGTGGCGCTGCTGATCGCCGCCGCGCGCTCGGCGTTCGTGCATGGCGAGGTGTTCATCGCCGCCGACGGCTTCGGCGTGACCTGGAAGACCTACCTGGAGGCCCTGGCCCAGGCCGCGCAGACGCCGCCGCCGAAAAGCCTGCCGAACTGGCTGGCGCGCTTCATGGCCAGCGCCCTGGAGTGGTGGGGGCACCTGCGCAAGCAGACGCAGCGCCCGCACCTGACGCGGCAGACCTTCCGCCTGATGGGCGGGCCCAACGAGTTCGCCATCGACAAGGCCCGGCGCCTGCTCGACTACCGGCCGCCGGTGAGCTTCGAGGCGGCCATGGCGGAGCTGGCCGAGCATTTCCGTACACAACGCCAGGCGTCGGCAGGCGCCGCAAGTGCAACAGCAGGACTGGGGAGCCAGGCATGAGTCAGTGGATCCACGGCGCGCCGCGCGTCGCCTTCATTTCCGGCGCCGGCAGCGGCATCGGCCTGCAGGTCGCCAAGGCCCTGGTGGGCGAGGGCGCCAGCGTGGCGCTGTTCGACCTGCGGGTGGACGAGGGCGTGCTCGCCGAGCTGCGCGCCCTGTGCCGGCAGCCGCAGCAGAAGGTCGAGGCCTTCATCGTCGACATCACCAAGGCCGCCGAGGTGGACGCGGCGGTGGACGCCGCCGCCACCAAAATGGGCGCGCCGGACTTCGCCTTCAATTCCGCCGGCATCCTGCGCACCGCGCTGTTCACCGAGCTGCCGGCGGAAACCTTCGAGCTGGTGGTGCGCATCAACCTGATCGGCAGCCGCAACTTCGCCGCCGGCGCGCTGCGCTACATGCAGCGGGGCAGCCACCTGGTGCTGGTGGCCTCGCTGTCGGGAATCATGGGCGGCTACACCCAGGCCGCCTACTGCGCCTCCAAGTTCGGCGTGGTGGGCCTGGCCGAGGTCCTGCGCCTGGAGCAGAAGCCGCGCGGCATCGACGTCTCCGTGGTGTGCCCCGGCGAGATCGCCACGCCGCTGCTGACCTACGAGCGCCAGCACGGCAGCAAGGTCACCGAGGCGCTCAACGCCACCGCCGGGGTGCTGACGGTGGAGGAAGCCGTGGCCGGCATCCTCGCCGGGCTGCGCAAGCGCGAATTCATGATCACCCCGGGCCTGCGCGCCAGGCTGTTGCGGGGCATGGCGCGCAAGACCAGCTCGCTGCTGCGCTGGCTCACCGACCAGACCCTGGCCAAGGCCCTGCGCCTGGAGCAGCAATGATGCGCAGCGGTACGCAGAAGCGGGCGGGCGCCCCCGCCATGGGGCAGGGTACGCGCACCCTGGGCGCGCTACTGATCGGCACGGCGCTGCTGGCGGCGACGGCGCCGGTCTTCGCCCTGCCCCCGGTGAGCCCGGCCGAGGCACGGGCCATCGCCAGGGAAGCCTATGTCTATGGCTACCCGATTGTCGAAAGCTACCGCATCGAGTACGCCTACTTCGAGCATGCCGGGACGCCGATCTTCCGGGCGCCCTGGAACCGGATCCACAACGAGACCCGCGTCGCCGGGCCGGAGGACAGGACTGTCCAGGCGGCCAACACCGACACGGCCTACTCCGAGCTGGGCCTCGACCTGCGCACCGAGCCGATGGTGCTCAGCGTGCCGCCGGTCGAGGGCAAGCGCTACTTCTCGGTGCAACTGATCGATTCCTACACCTACAACTTCGCCAGCATCGGCAGCCGCACCACCGGCAACGACGGCGGCAGCTTTCTGGTCGCCGGGCCGGACTGGAAAGGCGAGGCGCCCAAGGGCATCACGGGCGTCATCCGCGCCGATACCAGCCTGGTTTCCGTCTACTACCGGACCCAACTGCTCGACGCCGGCGACTGGGACAACGTGAAGAAGGTTCAGGCCGGCTACAAGGTCCAGCCGCTGTCGGCCTTCCTCGGCCAGGCGGCGCCGCCCGCCGCGGCGAAGATCGACTTTCCCGCGCCGCTCAAGCCCGGCAGGGAAAACACCTCGCTGGACTTCTTCAAGCTGCTGAACTTCAAGCTGCAATTCGGCCCCATCCACCCTTCGGAGAAGGCCCTGATGGCCCGCTTCGCCAGGATCGACGTAGGCCCCGGGCTGAACTTCGACACCGAGCGCTTCTCGCCCGAGGCGCGCAAGGCCATCCAGGCCGGCATGAGCGATGCCTGGGCCGCCCACGACGCGCTCAAGCCGCGCATCGATAGCGGCGAGCTGGGCGACGCCGTGTGGTTCGGCACCCGCGAACACCTCGCCGGCAACTACCTCTACCGCATGGCCGGCGCCTACCTGGGCATCTACGGGCTGTCCAAGGAAGAGGCGATGTACCCGAAGTACTTCGTCGACTCCCAGGGCCGTGACTTCGACGGCAGCCACCGCTACAAGCTGCGCTTCGCTCCGGGCCAGTTCCCGCCGGCCAACGCCTTCTGGTCGATCACCCTGTACGACCTGCCGGATCGCCAGCTCTATGCCAACCCGCTCAAGCGTTACGTCATCAACTCGCCGATGCTGCCCAGGCTCAAGCGCGATGCCGACGGCGGGCTGACCCTGTACGTCCAGCACGCCTCGCCGGGCAAGGCGCACGAGGCCAACTGGCTGCCGGCGCCGAAGGGTGCCTTCTTCCTCAACATGCGCATCTACTGGCCCAAGCCTGAAGCGCTGGATGGCCGCTGGAAGCAACCGCCGGTCGAGCGGGTGGACTGAACGGCCCGGCGGCGAACCTCGTCAACCCAGGCCCCGTGGCTGATCCGCGCAGCCACGGCCTGGCACCGAACCCAAGGAGCACCGATGCGATCATTACTCGAACCGGGCCTCAAGCGCCTGGCGCTGCTGGTGCTGGCCGCGTCTCCCTGGCTGGCGCACGCAGCGCTGCCCAGCCCCGTCGAGGCCCGCGCCATCGCCAGGGAAGCGACCGTCTACGGCTTCCCGATGGTGGACAGCTACCGCGTCCAGTACACCTATTTCGTCGACCGGCAGAACCCGGAATACAAGGCGCCCTGGAACACCCTGAAGAACGTCGCGCGGGTATTCACCCCCGAAGACAAGACGATCCAGACGCCCAACTCCGATACGCCGTTTTCCTTCCTCGGCGCCGACCTGCGGGCCGAACCGCTGGTCATCAGCGTGCCCGCGGTGGAAAAGGGCCGCTATTACTCGGCGCAGTTCGTCGACATGTACACCTTCGACTTCGCCTACGTCGGCACTCGCGCGACCGGCAACGGTGCCGGCAACTTCCTGCTGGCCGGCCCGCGCTGGAACGGCCCGGTTCCGCCGGGCATCAAACAGGTCCTGCGCTCGGAGACCGACTTCGCCTTCGTGCAGTTCCGCACCCAGCTCAAGGCCCCCAGTGACCTCGGCAACGTGGAGAAGGTGCAGGCCGGCTACAAGGTCCAGCCGTTGTCGGCATTCCTCGGGCGGACGCCACCGGCGCCTGCGGCCAGGATCGACTTCCCCAGGCCGCTGGGCGCGGGCGAGCGGACCTCGCTGGAATTCTTCAACCTGCTGGGCTTCCTGCTCCACTACGCCCCGGCCCACCCCGCGGAGGCGGGGCTCAGGGCGCGCCTGGCCCGGCTCGGCCTGGAGGCCGAGGGGTTCGACGTCAACCGGCTGCCCGCCGATGTCCGCGACGCGCTGCGCCAGGGCATGGCCGACGCCTGGAGCGACTACGAGACGTTCAAGGCTCGAAAGGTGGATACCGGCATCCTCACCGCCGCCGATGTCTTCGGCACGCGCGAATACCTCGACGGCAACTACATGGGGCGCATGGCGGGGGCGGTGCTCGGCATCTACGGCAACCCGAAGGAAGAAACCCTCTACCGCACCTACTACCTCGATGCCGGCGCCCGCAAGCTCGACGGCGCCAACCGCTACCGGCTGCGTTTCCCGCCGGGCCAGTTGCCCCCGGCGAACGCCTTCTGGTCGGTGACCCTGTACGACATGCCGGCGAACCTGCTCGTCGCCAATCCCATCGACCGCTACCTGATCAACTCGCCGATGCTGCCCGGGCTGCAGCGTGACGCCGATGGCGGGCTGACGCTGTACATCCAGCACGGGTCCCCGGGCAAGGAGCGGGAAGCGAACTGGTTGCCCGCGCCACGCGGCCCCTTCCAGGTCACCCTGCGTATGTACCTGCCCAAGCCGCAAGCACTTGACGGCAGCTGGAAACGACCGCCGCTGCAGAGGATGGACTGAGCGGGAAGGCCCTGCATGAGATTCCCGAAACAAGGGACGGAGACAAACCATGTGCAAACATAAAAAAGCCATTCAAACATTGGGCATCCTCTTGCTGGCCACGCAGTTGCACGGGTATGCCCATGCCCAGCCGATACAGGAGCCATTGAACGGCCAGCCGGAGGCCGGCAGCCGCCCCTCGGTGAGCGACTTCGACTACCAGGTGAAGTACCAGCGCGCCTTCGAGGCGGTGCTCTGGTCGCTGCCCAGGGTGCAGACCCAGGGCGGGCGGGAGGCCACCCTCGGCGGGCTCGGCATCAAGGACAACGACATAGTCGCCATGTCCGGCACGGCCACGCCCAAGTTCGAGACCTGGACCGCCAACAGCTCCACGCCCTACGTCTTCGCCTATTCCGACCTCAAGCGCGAGCCGGTGGTGCTGGAGGTGCCGCCGGCCGGCCCGGACGGCAGCCTCTACGGCCAGGTGGTGGACGCCTGGCAGCGGACCATCGCCGACATCGGCCCCTCCGGCATCGACGCCGGCCGCGGCGACAAGCTGCTGCTCACCGGCCCGGACTTCAAGGGCACGGTGCCGGCCGGCTACCGCCAGGTGGTGTCGCCGACGCGGCGGATCGTCTTCGCCTTCCGCTCGGTGCGCGCGCCGGGCAAGAGCGCGGCGGACGCCTACGCCTATGCCAAGCGCTTGAAGATGTACTACCTGTCGCAGGCGGCCAAGCCGCCGCAGCAGCGTTTCGCCGACCCCGTGAAACAGCGCTATTCGTCCCTGCTGCCGCAGGACGAGCGCTACTTCCAGCTGCTCCACGACACCGTCACCTACGAGCCGGTGCAGCCCGAGGACAAGCACATGCTCGGCCTGCTGGCCTCGCTGGGCATCGAGCAGGGCAAGCCCTACCAGCCGGACGAGAAGACCCGCCGGGCCATGCGCCAGGCCGTGGTGGACGTCTGGTACTACCTGCAGCAGCGCTTCGACCAGCTGCCCCGGGACTATTACTACTGGGCCGACCGCCAGTACGTGCCGCTGCTGCTGCCGGACGCCAACCGCGGCTTCGGCTTCGACTACCCCGGGCGCCTCGACGTGGACGGCCGCGCCTTGGCGTTCTTCTGGTGCACCCTGGTGCCGCGGCAGGTGCCCGAGCGGCCGGCGGCCTACTACCTGATGGCCATGGCCGACAGCCAGGGCCGCCCGCTGGAGGCGGGCGCCAGCTACAGGCTGGTGGTGCCGGCCGACATGCCGGTGAAGCAGTTCTGGTCGCTGACCGTCTACGACCGCGCCACCATGGCCTTCATCTACACCCGGCAGAACCGCACCACGCTGGACTCCTACGGCCTGGACAAGATGAAGAAGAACGCCGACGGCAGCGTCACCCTCTACGTCGGCCCGCAGGCGCCCAAGGGCCTGGAGTCCAACTGGATTCCCACCGGCGGCAAGCGGCCGTTGCCGGCCCTGCGCTTCTACGGCGGCACCGACGCGCTGTTCGACAAGCAGTTCAAGATGCCCGACTTCGAGCGACTCGACGAACCGGCCGCCGCGGCCGCGCCCAGCGCCACGCCCATCGGCCTGGCGATGGGCAGCCACCTGCTGCCATGACGGATGCCTGGCATGCGCTGTAAATCCACCCTGCTGGCCGGCTGCCTGCTGTTCGGCGCCGGCCAGGGCTGGGCGGTGGAGAACGGCGCCGGCTTCTACCTGCTCGGTTCCCGCGGCCCCATGGCCGGGGTGCTGCCGCCGCCGGGGCTGTACCTGCAGAACGACCTCTACCGCTACGACGGCAGCGCCGGGGCGAGCCGGGACTTCCCCCTCAACGGCAAGGTGGTGGCCGGCATCCAGGTCGAAACCTGGCTGGCGATGCCGACGCTGCTCTGGTCCACGCCCGCGCAACTGCTCGGCGGCAACCTGGGGCTGTCCTGGAGCCAGCCCCTGGGCGGGCCCGGCCTCGACGTCGATGCCGAGCTGACCGGGCCCCAGGGCGGGCGCTTCGCCAGCGACGTGCACGCCTCCAACTACACCTACGGCGACCCGGTGCTGGCGGCCTTCCTCGGCTGGCACCGCGGCAACTTCCACTGGCAGGGCGGGCTGGCGCTGAACGTGCCGGCCGGCGACTACGACGACCAGGCCCTGGCCAACATCGCCTTCCACCACTGGGGCGCCGACCCCTTCGCCGCGCTGACCTGGTTCGACCCGGCCATCGGCCTGGACCTGTCCGTCGCCGCCGGCGTCACCATCAACGCCGCCAACCCCGCCACCGACTACCGCAGCGGCAACGAGGCGCACCTGGAGTGGGCCGCCGAGCAGCACTTCGGCCCGCGCTTCTCCGCCGGCCTGGTCGGCTACCACTACCGCCAGCTGACCGGCGACGGCGGCCGCGGCGCCAGCCTCGGGCCCTTCCGGGGGCGCGCCCGGGCCCTGGGCGCGACCCTGGCCTGGAACTTCCCCGGCGCGCGGCCCTGGTCGCTGCGCCTGAAGGCCTACAAGGAGCAGGGCGCCTACAACCGCCTGAAGGGCCACGCGGCCTACCTGACGCTTTCCGTGCCCCTGTCTTCGTTCTGACGCGCAGACGGGGGCCGCACCAGTTCCAACCCAGAGCAAGGAGTTCATGATGAAAGCCACACGCACGATGCTGTCCGCGCTGAGCGTGGCCGTCGCCCTGGCCGCCGGCCACTGCCTGGCCGCGCCGAGCTATGCCGATCCGCAGGTCAGCCTGGTGATGACGCCGCAGAAGGTCGCCCAGGCCCAGGAGATCGACGCCTACAACCTGGGAGTGATGGCCTACACCTGGGGCTACCCGCTGGTGCGCCTGGAGCGGATCCTGCGCGAGTACATCGACGTGCCGGCGAACAAGCCGCCGACCAGCTACCGCGGGCCGCTGAACCAGATCGGCTGGGCCACGGCGCTGTCCACCCCGGCGGACAAGGACATGCCCACCGCCAACAACGACACCCTGTACATGAGCGCGGTGGTCAAGCTGGACGAGCCCTACGTGCTGAGCGTGCCGGACACCGCCGACCGCTACTACGTGATCAACGTCTTCGACATGTACCACGACCTGGAGCACTACATCGGCCGTCGCGCCACCGGCACCCAGGCCGGGCGCTTCGCCCTGGTGCCGCCGGGCTGGGAGGGCAGCCTGCCGGCAGGCGTCAAGGCACTGCCGGTGAGCACCGACAAGGTCTGGCTGTGGGGCCGCGTGCACATCCGCCAGGGCGAGGACCTGGCGCCGGTGCTGGCGCTGCAGAAGCAGTTCGACCTGCGCCCGCTGAGCCAGCTGGGCAAGGCCGGCTACGTGCCGGCGAAGCAAAGCCTGCCGGCGCTGCCGTCGATCGATGGCGACGAACTGGGCTTCTTCACCCACCTGGGCTACGCCATGCAGCACAACCGCATGAAGACCGTGGACCAGGCGCTGGTGGGGCAACTGGCGCGCATCGGCCTCACCCCCGAGCACGGCTTCGACCGCAGCAAGCTGACCGCCGAGCAACTGCGCGGGCTCAAGCGCGCCCTGGCCGACGGCCCGCTGGTGGCCGGCAAGGCCACCATGACCTCCACCGTGCTGCGCAATGGCTGGAACGTGGCCCTGGTCAAGGAGTTCGGCTACGACTACCCGGGCCGCTCGGTCATGGCCGGCGCCTACCTGGGCGGCAACCTGGCGGAGGAGGCGGTCTACCCGATCCGCTTCACCGACGAGCAGGGCAAGCCGCTCAACGGCGAGAACCCGTACCGCCTGACCTTCGCCAAGGCGCCGCCGGTGGGGGCGTTCTGGTCGCTGACGATCTACAACGCCGGCGACAAGATGCTGGTGGACAACCCCATCGGCCGCTACAAGGTCGGCTCGGACACCCCGGGCCTGCAGGTCGCCGCGGACGGCTCGATCAGCATTCCAATCCAGCACGCCCAGCCGGCCGGCGCAGGCAAGGCCAACTGGCTGCCGGCGCCCAAGGGCGACTTCTACCTGCTGCTGCGCCTGTACCAGCCGGACGCCAGCATCCTCGATGGCAGCTACGCGCTGCCGCAGGTGACCCGCGCCCGCTAGCGGCGCGGCGGATCGCGGACGGAGTCCGCTCCTACAGAGAGGAATACCGGGCTTCACGGCGACCTGTAGGCGCGGGCCCTGCCCGCGATTTCGCGCGCAGGGCGCGCTCCTACATGGGAATGGCGTGGGTGGGGCGGCGTAGGTGCGACTGTCCTGCACCCCGCGCCGAGATGCGGCGGATAACCGCGAGCGGTTATGCGCCCTACGAACTCGCCGGCTGACGCTGAACCACCTGACCGCTCCGAACGACCCCCTCTCCCGCTTGCGGGAGAGGGCTGGGGAGAGGGCGCTCCTCCGCGAGTCTTTTCGTAGGAGCGAGCTTGCTCGCGAACAAACTCCGCTGCGGGGCTCGTTCGCGAGCAAGCTCGCTCCTACAGGGAGGAATGCCGGGCTTCACGGCGACCTGTGTAGGAGTGGGCCCTGCCCGCGATTTCGCGCGCAGGGCGCGCTCCTACATGGGAATGGCGCGGGTGGGGCGGCGTAGGCGCAACTGTTCTGCACCCCGCGCCGAGATGCGGCGTATAACCGCGAACGGTTATGCGCCCTACGAACTCGGCGGTTGACGCTGAACTATCCGACCACTCCGAACGGCCCCTCTCCCGCTTGCGGGAGAGGGCTGGGGAGAGGGTGCTCCTCCGCGAGTCTTTTCGTAGGAGCGAGCTTGCTCGCGAACGAACTCCGCTGCGGGGCTCGTTCGCGAGCAAGCTCGCTCCTACAGAGAGGAATACCGGGCTTCACGGCGACCTGTAGGAGCGGGCCCTGCCCGCGATTTCGCGCGCAGGGCGCGCTCCTACATGGGAACGGCGCGGGTGGGGCGGCGTAGGTGCGACTGTCCTGCACCCCGCGCCGAGATGCGGCGTATAACCGCGAACGGTTATACGCCCTACGAACTCGCCGGCTGACGCTGAACCACCCGACCGCTCCGAACGGCCCCCTCTCCCGCTTGCGGGAGAGGGCTGGGGAGAGGGCGCTCTTCCGCGAGTCTTTTCGTAGGAGCGAGCTTGCTCGCGAACAAACTCCGCTGCGGGGCTCGTTCGCGAGCAAGCTCGCTCCTACAGGGGAGTAGAGTGGGTGGGGTTGCGCAGGAGCGGATCTCATCCGCGAACCTCGCCGGTGGTTCCGGCTATCGCGGACAAGGTCCGCTCCTACGAAGAGCACTGGAGGCGCCATGGTTCGGGTGGCCCGGACCGCAAAAAAAATGGCGACCCGAAGGTCGCCCAAAACCACAGGTGCTGCTGCTCAGCGAACCCCGTCGCTGCGCAGGGCAGCCGGGGTGAATTTGGCGGCGGAGGAGGGTTCGCCGAAGCGGATCCAGCTCTTCTCCTGGTTCATCATGCCGCTGACCGCGTAACGGCCGGAGATCAGGTCATACAGGGACTCCAGGGCGTACCAGGGCACCTGCTGCTTGTAGTCCTGGGTCAGCATGGCCTCGCCCACGCGCCACAGTTGGCCGCGGCCGTCGTACTGGTCGGACAGGGCGATGCTCCAGGAGTCCTCGTCGACGTAGAAGCGGCGCTTGGCGTAGATGTGCCGCTCGCCCTGCTTCAGGTTGGCTTCCACCACCCAGACGCGGTGCAGCTCGTAGCGCGCCAGGTCCTGGTTGATGTGGCCGGCCTTGAGGATCTCGTCGTACTTGTGCTTCGGCGAGGCCAGTTCGTAGTTGTTGTAGGGGATGTAGATTTCCTTCTTGCCCACCAGCTTCCAGTCGTAGCGGTTGGGCGCGCCGTTGTACATGTCCAGGCCGTCTGAGGTGCGCAGGCCGTCCACTTCGGTGGTCGGGCTGTCGTAGGCCACCTGCGGGGCGCGGCGCACGCGGCGCTGGCCGGCGTTGTACTGCCAGGCCATGCGCGGTTCCTTCACCTGGTCCAGGGAGTCGTGCACCAGCAGCACGTTGCCGGCCAGGCGTGCCGGCTCGGTGACCCGCGACTTGTAGTAGTACAGGAGGTTTTCCGCGTCCTTGGCGTCCAGGTCGGCCATGCCCTTGGGCACCGCCAGGTCTTCCTCGTAGCGGATGGCGGTGAAGCTGCCGCTGGTCTGCGGCGCGGCGGTGACCGAGGCGCGCAGGATGTTCACGCCACGGAAGCGGGTGATGTGGTTCCACACCACTTCCAGGCCGTCCTTGGGAATCGGGAAGGCCACCCAGCGGCTGTCGGCGAAGCCCTGCAGGCCGTTGCCGCCTTCCACCAGGCTGGTCTTCAGCGCGCTGGTCTTGGCTGCCTGGTAGATGAAGTCCGGGACCACGGTGCTGCGGTGGCTCGGGTAGACGTTCATCTTGTAGTCGGGGTAGCGCTTGAACATCGCCAGCTGGCCTTCGGACAGCTTGGCCTTGTACTGCTCGACGTTCTGCGCGGTGATGGTGAACAGCGGCTTCTCGCTGGCGAAGGGGTTGCCGGGGAAGCCCTTGGCGTCCACCGCGGCGGCGTTCTGCGCCAGGCCACCGGTCCAGGCCGGGATGCTGCCGTCGGCGTTGCCGGCCTTTTCCGCGCCCAGCGGGGTGAGGCTGGTGCCCAGCTTGGCGGCTTCTTCCGGCGACACCGCGGCCAGCACGCTGCCGGCCAGCAGGGACAGGGTGAATGCGCCGATCACTCGTAGTGCTTTGTTCATCGTTGAGTCCTCGCGGATCAGAAGTTCACGCCGACACTGAACGCGAGGAAATCGCGGTCGATCAGGGTGTTGTAGTCGCCGCCGAAGAAGTTGGTGTACGACAGGCTGGCGGTGTAGGTGTTGCGGTAGTCGGCATCCAGGCCGAGGCTGATGGCCTTGGCGCCTTCGTTGAAGGTCGGGCCGTAGCCTTCCACGTCGTGGGACCAGGCGATGTTCGGCTTCAGGTTGATGCCGGCGATGGCGTTGCCGTACTCGAGGATGCCGCGGGCACGGTAGCCCCAGGAGGTGTTGGTGTAGAAGCCATGGCTGTTGTTCGGCGCCCACTGGCCGAACAGGGACGAGCGGCCGTAACGCATGGAGCTGGTGGGTTCCAGGTCGCTCAGGTGGGTCAGGCCCAGTTCGCCCACCACGGTCAGACGGTCGGCTCCCATCACCTGCTCGAAGAAGTGGGTGACGGTGGTCTGCGCCTGGGTCATCGGCTTGCGTTCGTAGCCGTGGTTGTCGGCGCCGGGAGCGCTCTGAATCGCCGAGCTGCCCGGTGCTATGGGGTTGAGCACGGCCAGGCTGACGTCCGAGGTGTTGATCTGCAGCGGCATGTTCGGCCGGTAGCTGAGCTCGCCGCTCCAGGCGGTACCGCTGGGCAGGGTGGTGGCGAAGCTCAGGCCGTAGAGGCGGATGTCCTCGGGGTATTCGACGAAATAGTTGCTGTTGCCCAGCACCGTGCTCAGGCCCATGCCCTGGACTACCGAGGAGCAACCCGGGCGGCCGCCGCAGGCGGCGCCCACGGCCGGCAGGATCTGCGCCAGCGAGGCCAGGGTGGCGGCATTGGCCGTCTGCGAGCTGTAGTAGAGGTTGCGGCTATGGTAGTTCATGGCGTAGGCGCCATACTCCACGTCGTCGGTCATCCAGCGCAGGGCCAGGCCCCACTGGCCGCTGTCGCGCGGGTCGCGATCACCGCTACGCGGCATGATCACCCCTTCGTCGTTGGCGAGGAAGCCCTGGCCGTTGGCCGCGGCGATGGGCTCGAACTGCGCCATCAGCGAGCCGAAGCCGGGCGCGGCGTTGTTGGCGTTGTTCAGGTTGCAGCCATGGGGAACCACGTCGTTGCCGAAGTAGGTGCCGCAGTTGTCCAGTACCGTCTTGTCCCAGCCGAGCTGGTAGAAACCCTCTACGGACAGGCTGTCGGTCACGCTCTGCGACAGGTAGAACATGTTCACCGGCAGCAGCGCTTCCTTGATCTCGGCGCCGGGGCGGCGTAGGGCGGAAACGTCGACGGGGTTGATGCTGTTGATGCTGTTGGGGATGAAGGTGCTCTCGCCCCAGCTCACCACCTGCTTGCCCAGGCGCACGCTGCCCGGCAGGTTCTTGATGTCGTAGTTGTGGTAGGCGAAGGCATCGAGCAACTGCACGCCGGAAGAGCGGGCGCCCTTGTCGCGGCCTTCGTCGCTGATGTCCTTGAACGGCCGGCTTTCATCCTTGAGTTCGAAGTCGTACCAGTACTTGCCGCGCAGGAACACGCCGGTATTGCCGTACTTCAGCTCCAGGTCGTGGATGCCCTTGAACAGTTTGCTGAAGGTCTCGCCCTTCTTGAAGTTCAGGCGACCGTCATCTTCGTTGTGGCCGACGATGTTGCCGCCGTTGTTGTAGCCGATGAAGTCCTTGTCCGGATCGCTCATGCCCCAACTGGCACCGATGGACAGGGAGGAGTCGAACTGCCCTTCGATCTCGCCGATGTTGAAGTTGACCGCTTTGGCAGGGGCGGCCACGCCCAGGGCGACGGCCAGCGCGAGCAGCTGCGGTTGGAAGAATCCAGGTCTTGTTATTGTTCTCATGAAACGCTCCAGTGCAGGGGGTGGAAGACTGCAGGCACAAGCTATGTGGAGCGCCGGGGGCGGATAAGCGCGCGAAAGTACGAGTGGCGTGTCGGAAGAAGGTATGAGTCGTGCTGTGGCGCGGGTTTCAGCGGGGTTCAGCAATGCGATGAATGGTCCTTCATTCACTGGTTCGGTGGGGCGTGGGAATCGTCTGAAGGAATTCCCCGTGGCAACGCGCGCACCGGGCCAGGGCCCGGTGCGTCAGGAGGTCAGAAGGGCGCCCGCGGGCGCGCGGATCAGATGAGGTAGCCGCCGTCCACCGCCAGGCTGATGCCGGTGGTGTAGCTGGAGGCGTCGCTGGCCAGGTAGAGCACGGCGCCGGCCATTTCCTCGGGGTTGGCCACGCGCTTGAGCGGCACCCGCTGCAGGATGCCGTCGAGCACCGCCTGGTTCTGCACCAGGGCGGCGGCGAACTTGGTGTCGGTGGGCCCCGGCAGCAGCGCGTTGCAGCGGATGCCGAAGGGCGCGCATTCCTTGGCGAAGACCTTGGTCATGCTGATCACCGCGGCCTTGGTCACCGAGTAGATGCCCTGCAGCTCGCCGGGGCTGATGCCGTTCACCGAGGCGACGTTGATGATGCTGCCGCCGCCTTGCGCCTGCATCAGCTTGCCGGCTTCCACCGACATGTAGAAGTAGCCGCGGATGTTGACGTCCACGGTCTTCTGGAAGGCGGCGACGTCGGTGTCCAGCACGTTGCCGTACTGCGGGTTGGTGGCGGCGTTGTTGACCAGGATGTCGAGGCGCCCGAAGCGTTCGCGGATCCAGGCGAAGGTGGCCTGGATCTGCTCCGGCTCGCCGATGTGGCAGGCCACGGCGCTGGCCTTGCCGCCGGCGGCCTGGATGGCTTCGGCCACCGCCTGGCAGCCCTCCAGCCGGCGGCTGGATACGATGACCTGGGCGCCCTGGCGGGCCAGCAGGTGGGCGATGGCTTCGCCGATGCCGCGGCTGGCGCCGGAAACGAAGGCGACCTTGCCGCTGAGGTCGAAGGGGGCGGGTGTGGACATGGGCTGCTCCGGGAACGGTTGCGAAAGGGGCCGGCCACCGCCCCCGGTCGGATCAGGAGGCGCGTCTAAGGGCGGGGCCGGCCAGGCGAGGATAGGCAGCGGGGCGGTGGGGCGATATCGCTCGGAAGTGCGATCAGGATGATGAATGGGGATGATGGGGCCGGCATGTGGCGTGCCGGCCCCGGCTGGCGCCTCAGACCTGCTCGCGGGCCGGCAGCATGGCGCGCAGCACGCCGTCGCGGCGCACGTGGTGGTGCCAGATGGCCGCGGCGGCGTGGCCGAGGATGAGGGCGAAGAGCAGGTACTGGGCAGTGACGTGGAAGGCCTTGGCCGCCTCGCGGGCGGCATCGGACAGCGGCAGCGGCGGGATTTCCACGAGCCAGAACAGGTTCACCGGGCGCTTGCCGAACAGCAGGCCGGTGAGCGGCATGAGGATCAGCAGCGCATAGAGCAGGGCATGGCCGGCCTTGGCGGCCAGCAGCGTGAGGCGCTCGTCGGCCGGCAGCAGCTGCGGTGCGCCATGGCGGGCGCGGACCAGCAGGCGAGTGACGGTCAGCGCCAGGACCGTGAGGCCCAGGGATTTGTGCAGGGTGAACACCCCGCCGACGCCGCCGAGCAGGCCGGCGAACAGGTCTTTGCCGTAGGGCAGGGCGATGATGGTCAGCACCAGGAGGGCGCTGAGCCAGTGGAGGGTGATCTGGGTGGGGGTGTAGCGGGCTTGGGTCACGGGGGTTCCTCTTTGCGGACGCTGGCCCGGCCTCGGGTGGGCGGGGCGTTTTTCTAGCGGGAGCGCAGGAGGGTAACCGAAGGGGGTGGCGGCTATTGGGGGAAGGCGTTGCAATTTGTTGTGAGGGGCGTTGGCTCCGGGGGCAAGAGCTCGCCCCAGCCCTCTCCCGCAAGCGGGAGAGGAGGCTGTTTGTGCCACCAGGGGCCGGTGTGGCCGGTGAAGCCCCGGCGGCACGCAGAGCGATAGGCAGCGCTAGAACCCACTTTCGCGCATGAACACCGCCGCCAGGTGCATCAACCCGTCCACCAGCAAGCTGCGGCGCTGGCCTTCGATCTGCAGGTGGCCGCGGGTTTCGTGGAGGTTCGGTGGCGCTTCGTCCAGCTGCACCAGCACGTGGAACAGCGGGCTGCTGGGCACCAACTGGTCGCCGTGGGGCTGCACCGCCAGCGGGCCGCCGTGGCGGGAGGCCAGGGCCGGTTGGCCCAGCTGGCCTATGCGCGTGGTGCCTATCTGCAGGACCTTGCCGGTGATGGCCCGGGGCACGCCCTCGGGGTAGAAGCGCACCGCGCTGCCTTCGCCCAGGCGCTGGATTTCGTCGGGGCCGACGTAGGCGTCTACCTGCCAGCTGCGTGGGTCGATGAGTACGCCCAGGGGCTCGCGGGTGCCTATCCATTGGCCGCCGCGCCAGTCCGGGTTCAGGTCCAGCCACTGGCCGGCGAAGGGCGCCTGCAGGTTCAGCCGGGCGATTTCCGAGCGGGCGGCGCGGGCTTCCTGGAATTGCACGCCGTAGCGCTGGCGGGTGGCGGCTTCCTCGGCCAGGCCGGCGGGGTCGGCCAATAGGCCGGCCAGGCGGGCGCGGTAGCCTTGCATGCTGGCTTCGTTGCCGGCCAGGCGGATGGTGATATCCGGCTGGTCGAGCACCACCAGGGTCTGCCCGGCCTGCACCGGGCCGGCCTTGCGCACTTGCTGCAGCAGCGCCGGGAAGGGCGCGTAGAGGCGCACCTGGTGCTCGGCGCGGGCCAGGCCCACGGCGTGGATCTGGCTGCGCCAGGGCACCGCGACCAGCAACAGGGCGGCCGCCAGCAGGAGGAGGAACAGGTGGCGGCGGCCGCGGCGCACTTCGCCGCGGTGTTGCCACCAGTGTTTCAGTTCGCGCCAGATCGGCTGCACGATGAACCAGGAGATTTCCACGGCGAAGAGAAAGATCCCGAGCAGTTTGAAGAAGAACAGGTAGACGGTCACCGCGATGCCGAGGAACAGCACCAGGCGGTACACCCAGGTGATCATGGCGAAGGCCACCAGCAGGCGCCGCTGGCGCGCCGGGAAGGCTTCCGGCCAGGCTTCGTCGAGCCCCAGCAGGTTGCGCCGCAGGGTGACCTTGGCCAGGGCCGTGGCGCGTTCGTGCAGGTTGGGGAAGTCGAGCAGGTCGGAGAGGATGAAGTAGCCGTCGAAGCGCATGAAGGGGCTGGCGTTCAGCGCCAGGGACAGCGCCCAGCTGGTGGTGGCGAGGTAGAGCAGGGCGTTGCGCAGCGGGCCCGGGTCGCTCAGCGCCCAGCCCAGGGTGGCCAGCCCGGCCAGGCCCAGTTCGGTGAGGATGCCGGCGCTGGCGATGGCCAGGCGTTGTTTCGAGTTGCGCAGCTTCCAGCTCTCGCCGGTGTCGGTGTAGAGCATCGGCCACATCACCACGAAGGCGATGCCCATGTGCGCCACCTTCAACCCCAGGCGCGTGGCCACCAGGGCGTGGCCCATTTCGTGGAGGGTCTTGGCCACCACCAGGGCCAGGGCGAAGCTGAGCAGGCCCTCGGTGGAGAAGGACTCCACCACGTCGTGGCGGAAGGTGTCCCACTGGTGCGCCACCAGGACGATGCCGAGCAGGCCCAGGCTCACCACCAGCACGCCCATGAAGGGGTGGAACAGCCAGCCCAGGGCGCCGGCCAGGCGCCGCAGGTGGCGTTGCGGGTGCAGCAGCGGGATGCGGAAGAACAGGTAGTGGTGCAGCCACCATTTCCAGGTCAGGAACTGCTTGCCCTCGCTGGCCTCGCGCAGGCGCTCCAGGGCCTGGGCGCCGGGGCGCACCAGCTGGTGGCGTTCGAGGAAGGCGCGAAAGCCCAGCACCTGCTCGACGTCGGGCTTGAGCGCGGTCTGCTCGGCGATGTCTTCGGCGATGCGCCGAGGCGTCTGTTCCCAGCGCAGCAGGCATTCGAACTCCAGCCAGCCGATGCGGAAGAAGCGGTTGGTGACGTTGTCGTGGATCACCCAGGCCGGCTCGCCGTCGGCATTGCTGCCGGCCTCGGCGATGTCGAGGTCGTCGCGCAGCGGCGGCGTGGGCAGGTCGTCGGCGGCGGCGTCCATCACCAGCCGGTCCAGGCGCGGGCGGCGGCCAGCGGCCGGCGCAGCAGGTAGTAGCCCAGCGGTACGCGCTCGCCATAGAGCTTGGCGGTGCCGTGCAGGCCCAGGCGGGCGTGGGCCGGGGCGCCCTCGACGCTGGCCAGCAGGCGGTAGGAGGCCACGCCGTCGTCGCCCGGGCGCGCTTCGTAGCTGGTTTCGAGGATTTCCCCGTGCAGCGGCGAGAGCGGGTAGGCGGTGAGGAACAGGGTGACCGGCGCGCCGCTGTCCAGGGCGATGGCGTCGGCCACCGGCAGCTGGATGCGCATGCCCGGCTGGCGGGGATCGGCGACCTGGAGGATGCGCTCGCCGGTGACCACCGGCTTGCCCAGCCAGTCGTTGGGATCGCTGTACACCGCCACCCCGGCGCGCGGCGAGAGCACCGTGGTGCGCGCCAGCTGCGCCTGCACCGCGGCCAGTTCGGCGCGGCGTTGCCGCGCGGTGCCGTTCAGCACCGCCAGCTCGCCCTTGCTCTGCGGGTTGTCGAAGGCGCGCTGGCTGGCCGCCAGCAGCTCGGCGTCGGCCACCGCGACTTCCTTGGCCAGCACTTCGGCGCGGCTGCGCAGGGTGGTTTCGTCGAGGGCGAACAGCGGGGTGCCGACCTCGACGCTCTGGTTCGGCCGCACCAGCATGCGGGCGATCACCCCGTCGATCGGCGAGCTGATCACCTGGGCGTTGCGCGACACCACCTCGGCCGGGGCCAGCGCGGTCTGCCGCACCGGCACCAGCAGCATCACCGCCAGCACCGCCACGCCGAGCAACAACTGGCGCCAGCTGGGGCGCCAGAAGCGCAGCGAGCGCGGCCTGCCGAAGGCGGCCCAGCAGTGCGCCCAGGTCTGGAACACGCCCTGCAGCAGGTTCTCCACCGAGGGCGCCGGGGCTTCGTCGAGGAGGAACACCAGCAGCCCCAGGCGCTGGCCGTGGCGGTCATGCAGGGGGATGACCCAGAGCCCGCTGGGCCACCACTCGGCCCAGCCTTCGGCGATGTCCTCGGGCACTTCCAGGGTTTCGCGGGGCAGCCAGCGCGGCGCGGCGTCCGCCACCTGGCCGCTCAGCCAGCGCCCGGCGCGGCGCAGCCAGACCAGGTAGGGCGAGTCCTCGGTGGGGCGCGCCAGGCCGGAGATGCACAGCAGCTCCAGCTGCTGGCCGTGCTGGGCCAGCACCAGCGCCTGGTGGAAGCGCAGCAGCGCGTAGAGGTCGTTGGCCATGGAGAAGGCCAGGGCGTTCAGCGACTCCGCGGCCAGGGCGCGGTCGCGCAGGTTGGCCAGGCTCAGCAGCAGCTGGGGTGGCGGAAACATCTCGCTCATGGCTGCCTACTCTTGCGCGTCGGGGAAGCGCGCGGTACCGCTCATGCCCGCGATCAGTTCAGGATAGGCCGCATCCAGGCGCGCCTCCAGCTCGACGGTCTGGGCCACGGCGTCGACCCGCGCGTTGATGGCGCTGACCTTGGCCGGATAGCGCTTGCCGGTCTCGTGGATCTCCACTTCCACGGGCATGCCGGGCTTGAGCTGTGGCAGCAGGGTGGAGGGCACGTTCAGGCGCACCTTGAGCGCGCCGTCGCTGACCAGGTCGAACAGCGGCGCGCCGGCCTGCACGGTCTGGTACGGCTTGACGTAGACCTTGGCCACGCGCCCGGCGAAGGGCGCCTGCACCTGGCAGTAGCCGGCCTGGGCGCGGGCCAGGGTGAGGGCGCCCTCGGCCTTGCTCACCTCGGTGGTGGCCATGGCCACTTCCAGTTCGCCGGCGGCGTCGAGCTTCTGCAGGTTGCGCTTGGCCGCCAGGTTCTGCCGGGCCATGCCCAGCTCGGCGGCGGCGACCTTGGCGCGGGCCTGCACTTCGACGCATTGCAGCTGGGCCAGCAGGGCGTCCTTGCCGACCTTCTGGCCGAGGCTGGCCTTGAGTTCGCCGAGGGTGCCGTTCATCTGGCTGGACAGGGTGGTTTCCAGGTCCGACACCAGCAGCACGCGGATGGCGTTGGGTTCGTCGCCGGCGGCAGGCGGCGGGAGGGCGGGATCGCCGTCGGCGGCGAACGCCGACGGCAGCAGGGCGAGGAACAACAGCGGCAGGAACGACAGGCAAGGCTTACGGCTGTGCGGCATTGGCGCTTCCTTCGTGGCTGCTGGAGGGGGCGTTGCTGGAGAGGTTGCTGCCAGAGAGGTTGCTGCCGGGCAGGCTCACGCTGCTGGCGGTGAGCAGGTTGCTGCCGGTCTCCTGTTCGAGGGTGCGCTGGATTTCCCGGGCCAGGGTCTTCACGTCGTGGTTCTCCACCTTGTCCGGCAGCACGGCGAAGCCCACCGAGTTGTACAGCCGGCCCCAGGCGGCCTGGGCGTCGGAGTAGGCGGCCTCGCGCTGGTAGCGCGAGAGCAGGTAGCGGCCCTCGGCGCGGATCAGTTCCAGCTCGGTGCCCAGGGCGGCGCTGCGGGCCTTCTGCGCGTAGTCCAGCAGGCTCTTGTCGACGCGCAGGCTGTCGTTGGCGAATTCCACTTCCTGGCGCGCCAGCTGGTAGCGTAGCAGGCCGACGCGGACCTGGGTGAGGATGGCCATGGACAGCGCGGTGCGGCGCATGTCGTCGGTCTTGGCCTGGGTCTGCTGGGCGGTGTTCAGCGCCGGGTACTGCAGCAGGCGCAGCAGGTTGATGGAGACCTGCACGCCGGTCTCGTTCCAGTGGTTGTTGTACAGGTACTTGTTGGAGTCGTACTGGTAGCCGTAGTTGACGCTGACGTTGGGCCACAACTGGGCCTTGGCGATCTTCAGGTCGTTCTCGTCGACGCGCTTGCGGTACCACTCCTCCATGATTTCCGGGCGGTGCTGCAGCGACAGCTGCTCCAGCTTCTCGACGTTGCTGGTGACCAGCGGCAGCGGCGGCTCGCTGGTGTCGGCCAGGAGCATCTTCGAGTTCGGCGGCAGCGACATCAGCGCGGCCAGCTCGGCGCGGGCGAACTCCAGGTCCTGGCGGCGCACGGTGAGCATGTACACCGAGTCGAGCAGGGCGCGCTGGTAGGCGAGGATGTCCTGGCGCGGCAGCAGGCCCTGGTTCTCGGCCTCGCGGGCGGCGGTGAGGGCGCGGTGGGTGCGCAGCAGGAGGTTGTCCACCTCCGGCAGCAGGCGCTGGGCGCCCAGGGCCCGCCAGTAGGCGTTGCGCACGTCCTGCATGACGTTCTGCGCCACGCGCTCGCGGCGCTCCTCGGCCATGTGGATCTGGTCGGCCTTCTGCTGGGTGCGGTAGTAGGCCACGCCGAAGTCCAGCAGGCTCCAGGACAGGCCCAGGCTGTCGATGTCGCGGTAGCGCTCCTCGGAGGTGGACGGGCGCAGGGACACCTGGCGGTCCTGGATGCCGATGGAGGTGCCGCCGGAGTCGTTGTTGCGCCCGGCGTAGCCGGCCGAGGCCACCAGGCGCGGCAGCATCTCGTGGGCGGTGACGTCGCGCAGGTCGGCGGCCAGGGCGCTTTCCAGCAGCTTCAGGCGGTAGTCGAGGTTGTATTTCAGGGCCCGCGCCGCGGCCTCGTAGAAGGTGATGGGCGCGTTCACCGGCTCCTGCTCGCGGTACATGCGCGCCTGGTCGTCGATGACGCGCTGGCGCATCTGCTGTTCGTCGTAGGGTTTGGACTCCATCAGCGAGGAGCAGGCGCCAAGCACGGTGCTGACGGCGATGATGGCACTCAAGGCCTTGAGGCGTTGTCCCGGCATAAGCGTTCCTTGTTGTTCCATGCGTGTTCTTTTCTGTCGATCCCGATTCAATTCGCGCTCCCCCTGCGTTGCGCGGCATCGCGGAGCTGTTGGCGGAAGCCGCGGGCGGTCTGCGCGGGCTTCTCGGCGGCCGGCACCAGGTCGCTGGCGCGCGGCGCCCAGAGCGAGGGTTCGCTGAGCAGGCCATCGGCGCTGAGGTTGGCGCGGCCGTGGCGGCCGTCGATCCAGGCCCTTTCCCGTTCGCTGGCCTCGCGGCTCTCGGCCACCGCCTGGGCCACGTACTGGCCGGGCACCAGGCCCAGGCCCGCGCCGATCGAGTCCGCCTCGACCTCGGGGGTGAGGAACAGGTCTGCGCGGTTGCCGTCCACGTGCCACATGGATTGCATGAGGCGCAGCTCGATGCTCTCGACTTCCGGCAGCACGAAGATCGCCGGCTCCAGGCCCAGGCCGGGGGCATTGCGCTGGCCGTCGCCGGGGCGCTGGCCGAAGTAGGGGCCGGCCGGCGGCTGGATGTAGGGCGAGGCGATCTCCAGGGTGATGGTCAGCTCGGCCTGGTCGGTGGCGCCGGCGAGGTCGGCGACGGTGTAGGTGAAGACGTCCTGCAGCACCCGGCCCAGGCCGGCGGCGGCGAGCACCTCGGGGTTGGTCTGGTCGATGCTGTAGGTGTAGCTGCCGTCGGCGTTGAGGGTGAGGAAGCCGTAGCGCCCGGCCAGCACCTGGCCGACGCTGCCGGCCGCGCCGCTGGCGTTTTCCGCGCCGACGCGCACACCGACCACGGTCAGGCGGTCGCCGCCGTCGACGTCGCTGTCGTTGGGCAGCACGTTGCCGCTGGCCTGGGGCGCGACCACCTGGTCGCTGGCGGTGTTGCTGTCGTTGCGCGCCACCGGGTTGTCGTCGGCGCCCTGGATGGTCACGGTCAGGCGCGCATCGGAGGTGGCGCCGGCGGTGTCGCGCATGCGGTAGGTGAAGACTTCGCGCAGGGTCTCGCCGGCGGTGCGCAGGGCCTGCACGACCGGGTCCGCGTTGTTCACCTCGTAGCGATAGCTGCCGTCGGCGTTGATCACCAGGGTGCCGTAGCGGCCCTGCAGCACGCTGCCGGCCGCGGCCACGGCGCCGGTCTCGCTGCTCACCCTGAGCACCTGGCGCGTCTCGCCGTTGGCCAGGCTGTCGACGTCGGTGTCGTTGTCCAGCACGTTGCCGGTGGGGTTCACGCCTGGGGTGGCGTTGTTCACCCCGCCGGCCTCCACGGCGATGGCGGCGTCGTCGTGGGCGATGGGGGTGTCGTTGGCGCCGTGGATGACGATGACCAACTGGGTGCTGCTGGTGAAGAACCAGGTGTCCGCGATGGTGTAGGTGAACACGTCGGTCAGCGTCTGACCCGCGGTGCGCAGGGCCTGCACCTCGGGGTTGGCGTTGTCCACGCGGTAGCTCCAGCTGCCGTCGGCGTTGAGCGTCAGGGTGCCGTAGCGGCCCTGCAGCGGCGTGCCGACCACGCCGTCGGGCGGGGTGCTGGTGTCGGTGCCGGTGCGGATTTCGGTGACGGTCAGCGGGTTGTTTTCCAGGTCGGTGTCGTTGTCCAGCACGTTGCCGCCGGGGTCGACGCCCGGCACGTTGTTGTTCAGGCCGCCGGCCTCGGTGGCGTCGGCGCCGTCGGGGTTGGCCACGGGCGGCGAGTTGAGGCCGAACACCACGATGTGCAGCTGGGCCAGGTCCACCAGGCCGCCGCCGTCGCGGACTTCGTAGGTGAAGTAGTCGCTGAGGGTTTCCAGCAGGCCCAGCTGCTGGACGATGGGGTTGCCGTTGTCGACGTGGTAGGTGTAGGTGCCGTCGGCGCCGATGATCAGTTGCCCGTAGAGGCCGTCGATGATGGTGCCGTTGGCATTGCTGGTGCCTGGGCTCACCGCCACCAGGGTGCCGCCGGCGCTTTCCTGGCCGCTGCGGATGCCGCTGACGTTCTTGCTGTCGCCGGCGTCGACGTCGGTGTCGTTGTCCAGCACGTTGCCGCTGGGGTCGAAGCCGTCGCTGATGTCCGGTTTCGCCGCCAGGGCCAGGTCCAGGTCGTCGTTGGCCACCGGGGTGTCGTAGGCGCCGCGGATGGTCAGGGTGAGCTGGGCGATGTCGCTGGCGCCGGCGGTGTCGTGCATGCGGTAGCTGAAGGTCTCGACCAGCGTCTCGCCGGCCTTCAGCGCCTGCACCCGGGCATCCTGGTTGTTCAGCACGTAGCTGAAGGCGCCGTTGGCGCCGATGGTCAGCGTGCCGTACTGGCCGCTGATCACCTGGCTGCCGCTGACAGTGGTGAAGGTGCCGCCGGCGGCCTCGGTGCCGGTGCGGATGCCGTCGACCGTCTTGCTGTCGCCGGCGTCCACGTCGGTATCGTTGGTCAGTACGTTGCCGCTGGGATTCACCCCCGGGGTGCCGTTGTTCACCCCGCCGGCCTCTACGGCCTCGGCGCTGTCGTTGACCGCCAGCGGGTTGTCGTTGCGGCCCTGGATGGTGATGGTCAGGGTGGCGGTGGTGGTGGCGCCGGCCAGGTCGCGCAGGGTGTAGGTGAAGGTTTCCTGCAGGGTGTCGCCGGCGGTGCGCAGGGCCTGCACCAGCGGGTTGGCGTTGTCCAGCACGTAGCTGAAGCTGCCGTCGGCGTTCAGCGTCAGGGTGCCGTAGGTGGCGATGAAGGCGCTGCCCACGCTGCCGATGCTGGAACCCTGGCGGAAGCCGGCCACGCTGAGCACGTCGCCGGCGTCCACGTCGCTGTCGTTGCCGAGCACGTTGCCGGTGGGGTTGCTGCCGGGCGTGCCGTTGTTCAGGCCGCCGGCCTCGATGGCGGTGGCGCTGTCGTTCTGCGCCACCGGGGTGTCGTTGGCGCCGCTGATGGTGATGCTGAGGGTGGCCTGGTCGGTGGCCAGGGCGGTGTCGATCACCGTGTAGGTGAAGGTGTCGACCAGTTGGTCGGCGCTGCTGCGCAGGGCCTGCACCCGCGGGTCGCTGTTGTCCAGGCGGTAGCGGTAGCTGCCGTCGGCGTTGAGCGTCAGCCAGCCGTACTGGCCGCGCAGTTCCACGCTGAGGCTGCCGGCGCTGCCGCTGCCGCCCTCGGCGCCGGTGCGCACGGCGCTGACGGTGGTGGTCTCGCCGTTGCCGGGGGAGTCGACGTCGCTGTCGTTGACCAGCACGTTGCCGGTGGGGTCGACGCCCGGCTGGTTGTTGTTGATGCCGCCGGCTTCCACCGCGGCGGCGCTGTCGTCGCGGGCCACCGGATTGTCGTTCTGGCCGTGGATGACGATCAGCAGGAAGGACGGGTCGGAGAAGCCGTCCCTGCCGTCGGTGAGGGTGTAGGTGAAGCCTTCGAACAGGCGGTCGGTGTCCAGCCGCAGCGCCTCGACGTCCGGGTTGGCGTTGTCCAGCGCATAGCTGTAGGTGCCGTCGACGTTGATGGTCAGGGTGCCGTAGGTGCCGACGATGACGGTGGGGCCGTTGCCGAGCAGGGGCGTGCCGTTCACCGTGGCCACGCTGATGGGGTCGCCGTCCGGGTCGAAGGCCAGGGTGGTGATGTCGCCGTTGGGGTCGCTGCCCGGGCTTGCGTTGTTCACCCCGCCTTTTTCCACGGCGGTGGTCACTACCACCTGGGCCACCGGCGGGTCGTTCACCCCGCGGATGGTGATGACCAGCTGGGCGCGGTCGGTGAGGCCTTCGGTGTCGGTGATCTCGTAGGTGTAGATGACCTGGATGCTCTGCCCGGCGGCCAGGCCCTGGATGCTCGCGTTGTCGCTGTTGACGTCGAAGGTGAAGGAGCCGTCGGCGCCGATGGTCAGGGCGCCGAAGGAATCCGGGTCGGTGATCTGCACGCCGTTCTGCTCGGCATAGGTGGCCTGGATCACGGTGCCGTTGCTGCCGGAGGTGCTGCCGGCGGCCACTGCGGTCATGCCGGGGGCGGACAGTTCGGTGGCCGAGCTGATGCCGGTCACGTGCAGGTTGCTGCTGGGCCGGTCGATGCGGTCGACGTCGGTGTCCACGCCGTTGCCGCCGGGCTGGGTGATCGGCCCCGGACGGCTGGGGAAGAGGATGACGTTGCCGCTGGGGTTGCTTTCCAGCGAGGGGTCGTTGGTGGCGGCGGCCTGGGCCACGGCCTGGTCGTCGCTGGCCACCGGGTTGTCGTGGGCGCCCTCGATGGTGATGCGCAGCTCGGCCAGGTCGCTCAGGCCGCCGGCGTCGGTGACGCGGTAGGTGAAGTACTCGAACAGCTGGTCGCCGACCACCAGGCGCTGCACCGAGGTGTTGTCGTTGTTCACCACGTAGGTGTAGCTGCCGTCGGCGCTGATGGTCAGGGTGCCGTAGGTGCCGGTGATGACCGTCGGGGTGCCGGCGACGACGTCGGTGATGCTGCCGGAGGCCGACTCGCGCAGGTTGCGGACGCCGGTGACGGCCATGGTCTCGCCGTTCTGGTCGACGTCGGTGTCGTTGTCCAGCACGTTGCCGGTGGGGTTCACGCCCGGGGTGCCGTTGTTCACCCCGCCGGCTTCCACCGCGGTGGCTTCATCGTTGACGCCCACGGGGGTGTCGTTGGCGCCGTGGATGGTGATGGTGATGGTCGAGGTGCTGGTGGCGCCGGCCAGGTCGGTGATGGTGTAGGTGAAGACTTCCGTCAGGGTGTTGCCGTTGAGCCGCAGGGCCTGCACGGTGGGGTTGTCGTTGTTGACGATATAGATGAAGCCGCCGGTGCTGGAAATGACCAGCCCGCCATAGGCCCCCTCGACGATGCGGAAGCTGTTCTCCGGCACCCCGGCTTCGGTGTCGCCCTGCACCCCGGCGCTGATCACCCGCAGGACGTCGTTGTTGGTGGCGATGTCGACGTCGGTGTCGTTGCTCAGCACGTTGCCGCTGGGGTCGGTGCCGGGGGTGCCGTTGTTGGTGCCGCCGGCCTCGACGGCGCTGGCCGTGTCGGGGTTGGCGATGGGCGCATCGTTGACCGGGTCGATGACGATCTGCACCTGGTCGGTGTCGCTCAGGGCGTCCTGTGGGTTCTGCCCGGGGATGCCGTCGTTGTTCGCGTCGCCGAAGTTGCCCTGGTCGTTGGTGACCATGGTCAGGGTTTCGCGGTCGCGGAAGGTGTTGAAGTCCTGGTTGCCCTTGTAATAGACCTGCGACAGCAGGACGTTCAGCTGCTGCAGGGTGCCGGTGAGCACCAGGGTGTTGCTGGCGCCGCCGGGCGGCGTGTCGTTCGGCCCCGGCGCCGTGGCGCTCTGCCAGAGCACGCCGTGCTGCACGCTGAGGGTGATGCTGAGGATGCCGCTGCCGGCGTCGGAGTCGGCCACGGCCAGGCCGGTCAGGTGCAGCACCGTGTCTTCCTGGCCGTGCTGGCCGGCGATGGTGTTGACCGGCGCTTCGTTGAGGTGCACGTAGCCGGCGTCGGCGGTGCCGCTGACGCCTTCGCCCAGGGCGATGCTGACGCTGCCCAGGCCGCTGGCGCTGGTGCCGGTGTCGGTGTCGATGCGCACCTGGAAGCGGTTGCTGGCGCTGAGCTGGACGCTCTGCGGCACCACGATCAGGTAGTTGCCGGCCGGCAGCAGGGCGAACTCGTAGTGGCCGTTGGCGTCGGTGAGGGTGCTGAACACGCGGTCGTCGCCGTTGCCGAAGATGCCGTCGGCGCCGGCCCAGGTCAGTTGCACGGTCAGCCCGGCGAAGCCGGTGCCGTCGGGCGTGGTGCTGTTGTCCGCCGACTGGGTGTCGTCCCACAGGGTGCCTTGCACCAGGCCCAGGCCGGCGCCTTCGCTGAGCACGTAGTTGTTCAGCCCGGCCGTGCCGTCCTGGCCGGTGCGCTCGCCTTCGCTGGTGCCGGCGGTGCCGGGCAGCGAGCCGCCCCAGCCGCCGGTCTCGAAGCTGGTCGGCAGGCTGGTCCAGGTCAGTACCGCCGCGCTGGACGCATCGTCCGCGACCACGGTGTTGGGCACGGTGACGGTGTAGATCACCTGCACCTTGTCGCCCACCGCCAGGCGGTCGAAGTCGACGGAGATGGCGCCGTTGGCGCTGACGCTGATGCCGGCCGGCAGGTTCGCCAGGTTCAGCGCCGTGCCGTTGATCAGGATGCTCTGCACCTGGTAGTTGCTGCCGTTGGGGAACTGGTCCTGCAGGTGCACGTTGTAGGCCGGTATCTCGCCGTTCTGGGTGAAGCTCACCGACACCGTGGTGGTCGTGGTGCCGACGCCCGGCAGGATGTCGACGACCTGTTTGTCCAGGCCGGTGAAGCTGGGCTCCACCACGCGCTCGAAGAGGATGTCGCTCTTGCCGCGGTCGACGTCCTGGCCCGCCTGGCCCACGTGCTCGATGGCCTGCACGCCGAGGGCGGCGCTGCTCTGGTTGCTGGCCACGTTGGTGACGCGCACGTTGAATTCCAGCACCACGCCTTCGATGTCGCTGTCGTTGGTTTCGGTGTTGGTCAGGTTGCCCAGGTTGAAGGTCACCGTCTGGGTGCCGTCGGGGTTGGTGACGATGCTCAGGTTGCTGGCATTGCCGTCGAACACACCGCTGGGCACGACGCCGCTGAGGTCGGCGTTGATCGCCTGGGCCACGGCGCTGTCCTGGTTGCCCTGCATCCAGACGCTGCCGCTGCTGACCAGGGTGCGGTCGCTGGACAGGCCGTTGAGGTTACTCGACACCAGGGCGATGAGGATGTTGTTCAGGTCGGCGGGAAGCAGCTCCAGCCCGGCGGCCAGCTCGATGCGGACCTGGTAGTTGGGGTTGTCGCCGGCGGGCACCAGCACCACCACGCGGTAGCGGATCACTTCGCCCACCGCGACGTTCTCGTTGAGCCCGGAGGTGTCCGTGGCGCCGCTGCCGTTGGTGGCCGGCGGGGTGTCCTGCATGCCGCCGACACGGGAGATGCGGATGCCGTTGCTGACCGGGAAGGGCAGGATGGAGTCGAGCCGGTAGTCGTTCAGGCTGCCGCCGTTGAGCACGCCGTCGGCGCCGCTGCGTTCGCCGGCGTTGGCGCCGTCGAGGCTGGTCCACTGCACCTGGGCGACGTTGTTGAATACCGCCTGGCCGGCGGCGCTGGCGTTCACCGTGCCGCGCAGGTGCAGGACGATGCTGCCGCCCTTGGCGATGTCGATGTTGGCGCCGCTGGCGGTGACCAGCTGGCCGCCCTGGATGACGAAGTCGACGCCGCCGTTGTTGGTGGCGCCGGAGTAGATGACGCCGGTGATGGTCACGCCGTCCAGCTCGCTGGGCAGGGTGTCCAGCAGGCTGATGTCGAAGGCCGCGTAGTCGTTGGCGCCGTTGCCGTTGCGGATGGTGATGGTGAAGTCCACCACGTCGCCTTCCTCGAAGCCGACGAAGTCGGGGACGGTGTCGACGGTCTGGGTGATCTGCAGGGTGGGCTCGCGCACCGTGATGGTCGGTGCGCCGCCGCTGAGGTTGACCTGGCGCTCCAGCGGCGTGGCGCCGTTGGCCGTGTCGCCGTCGGGGTCCTGGTAATGCAGGTTGGCGCTGTTCTGCAGCGATTTGTTGGCCTGGTTGCCGATGACGTTGCTGACTACCAGTTGCACGCGGATGACGAAGGTGTTGTTGCCGGTGTTGTTGTCCGCGTTGGTGGCGAAGGCGCTGAAGCTGAAGCGCGCGTCGACGCCGTCGGCGCCCAGGGTGCCGCCGACGCCGGCGATGCCGCTGATCACCACGTTGCCGGCGAAGTCCTGGGCCAGGCTGCCGCCGCTGCCCGCGGCGGTGAGGATCAGCTGGTAGCCCTGGCCGCCGTTGAAGCTGGTGTCCAGGCGCATGCCCGGCGGGATCAGGTCGTCGATGCTGAGGTTGCCGGTGCTGCCTTCGGGCAGGCGCACGACTATGTCGTAGAGCATGCTCTCGCCGACCACCAGGTTGCTGCCGGTGGTGTGGCTGGCGCTGGAGTCGCCGTCGTCCAGGCTGCCGCCGGCGAAGACCTTGCTGATCACCGGGGCGGCGACCTGCTGGTTGGCCAGCTCGGTGAGGTCGGCGCCGGGGAGGAAGTCGCTGCCGCCCTCGACGCTGGCGTAGTGGGACAGGCTCGCGGTGCTCTGCAGGGTGCGGCTGGCGGCCACCGCGGTGTTGACGGTGACGTCGTAGGTGATGACGACGATGTTCTGCCCGCTGTTGTCGGCGGCGGTGCCGGCCCGCCCGGGCAGCAGCGAGGCCACGGCGCCGGCGTCGAGGAAGGTGATGGTGTTGCCGGAGACGCTGTAGTCCACGTTCAGCTGCAGCAGGGTGCCGTCGCCGCGGTAGATCTGCAGGTTGGCCGCGGCCAGGCTGCCGCCGACGAAGGCCAGGTCCGGCGGCAGGGTGATGCTGGTGACCACGTCGAAGGCGCCGCCGCCGCCGCTGTTCTCGATGGCGGTGGCCAGGCGCAGGGTGTCGCCGGCATCGATGCCGCTGACGTCGCCATCGATCGCCGCAAGGTCGGTGACGTTGCCGCTGAAGGGCTTGCCGCCGGTGCCCGGCGCGGTCCAGGTGCCGCTGGTGCCGGTGACCGTGCCGTTGCTGCTGGAGACCACGCCGTGCTTGATGTCCAGCACCGGCTCGGCGATGGACACCACTTCCTCGACGTCCGAGGAGATCAGCGGCGTCTGGTCGATGGTGGTGGTCTGGCTGGACTGCGCGAGCACGTCCAGGGAACGCTGGTCGGCGAAGGGCTGGTCGCCGACGCGCAGGGTGAAGGTGACGACGATGCGCCCGCCGGCGGTCTGGCTGATCTCGTAGTCGCCGAAGTCGAACACGATCGAGTTGCCGGGGCCGACGGACACCGTGACCGCCCGCGTCGGGTCGCTGTCGCCGGCGCCGAAGTTCCACTGGTTGACGCCGTTGCCCTGGACCAGGTTGCCCAGGGCGCTGACGTCCAGCAGCGGCAGCGGCAGGTAGGCGGTGAGCTTGAAGTTCTCGTAGTCGCCGGTGAGCAGGTCGTAGGACAGCTGGAAGGTCACCAGGTCGCCCGGGCGCAGTTCGCCGGAAGCCGGCGGGGTGCCGCCGTTGACCTGGACGATGTCGATGTCCACCTGGCTGGTGGCGATGCTGCTGCTGGTGCTGGAGCCGTCGCTCTGGATGCCGCCGAGGTTGATCACGTCTTCGAGTACGGTGGCGGTGACGGTGGCGTCGTTGCCGAAGCTGTCGCCTTCGTTGATCTCGCTCTGCGGGTAGCTGGAGGTGTAGGCCTGGTCGATGAAGGCGTTGTAGCTGATCACCGCGGTGGTGGCGGCGGTCTGCACATTGTCGAAGGCCAGGTCGCCGAACAGCGCGCCGAGCAGTTCCGAGGCCTGGCGCAGCGACTCGCCGATGTCGATGACGATGCTGGTGGTGCCGTCGGCGTTGGCGGTGGCGGTGTAGAGCAGGTTGATGGTGCCGCTGGCGCCGTTCTGGCTGAGCGTCATGGTCAGCGGGCCGGTCAGCGTCTGGCCGTCGGCGAGGGTGTCGGTGATGGCGAACTGGCCTTCCTGGAGGATGTTCTCGCCGAAGGCGAAGTAGTCCGACAGGGCCACGTTGAGCACGTAGCGCAGGGTGTCGCCCGGGCTCAGGCCGGCGGTGCCGACGTCGGTCTGCAGCACCGCCTGCTTGTACAGGGTGATGGACTTGGCGACGAACTCGCCGCCGGTGCCGTCGCCGGTGGCGCTGAAGTCCACGTCGGTTTCCGGCGGCGTCAGGTCGCGCGGGTCCAGCGGCGTCCACTGGCCGGTGGCGCTGGGGGCGCCGAAGTCGATGTTGACCGCGTTGCCGGTGGCGGGGTCGAGCACGGCATTGCCGTCGGCGCCCACCTCGGGCACGTAGAAGGTCACGGTGGAGGTGGCCGGCGCGCTCAGGGTCGCGTAGGTGATGCTGTAGGCAGTGATGAAGATATTGTCGTTGGCGATGGCCGCGGCTATCGCCGTCGGGTCGGTCAGCACGCTGCCGTCGCGCAGGGTGATGGAGGTCAGGGTGCCGCCGGCGCCGGGGGTGATGGCGGTGACCTGGACGTCGCCCGGCACGTTCTGGGTGACCACCACGTTGTGCAGGGTCTGGCCGCTGGCCGGGGTGACGGTGACCGTCTGGTTGTGGGTGAAGTTGGGGCCGGTGGCGGTCTCGCCCTCGGTCATGTCGAGGTTCTGGGTGAGGTCGACGAGGGTCGGGTGGATCACCAGCGGGTGCAGCGTGGCTTCCACCAGGCTGGGGTCGACCGTGGGGTTGTTCAGCGAGTCGTTGCCGTACTCGAAGCCGCCGCGGGCGCCGATGGTCAGGTCCGGGTTGCCGCCGGTGAGGCTGGTGTCGGCCAGGTTGCTCAGGCTCGCGGTGATCTGCAGGGAGATGGTCGGCTGGTCCTGGGACACGCTGGCGTAGGGCACCTGCAGCACCACCATCTGGTCGCCCGGGCGCATGCCGACGCTGGCGGCGGTGATCACCAGCGGGTTGCCGTCGGGGCCCTTGGCCAGCGGGTGGGTGGCGTTGCCGTTGGCGTCGAAGGTGATGACGTAGCTCTTCACCGTCTGGCCCAGGTAGGTGGCGCTGACGAAGCTGATGCCGTCGTCGCCGTCCTTGCCGGTGGCCGGCAGGAACAGGTCGACGTAGGGCGCGTAGCCGACCTGGCTGGAGGCGTTGTTCAGGTCGACGGTGAAGGTGAACTGGCCGCCGATCAGCACGTCGCTGTCGGGCATGCTGATGCTCACCGTCGGCGCGGCGTCGGCCAGCAGGCCCTGGAAATGGTCGAGGGTGCTGGCGGACAGGGCGATGCTCTTGTCGAGGTCGCCGTGGCGCACCTCCAGGTTCCAGTCGCCGCCGGCGGCGCTGGCGCCCGTGGCGTTGCTGGAGGCGCCGACGTCGGCGCCGGTCCATTGCGCCAGGCGGTCGACCAGGGCCTGGCCGGCGCTGCCGGCGCCCACGGCGCAACCGTAGAGCTGGATGTCGGCGCCGGCGTCGAGTTCGCCGCGCCAGCTGTTCAGGGTGCTGCCGAACTGGTCGAGGTTGGCCGCGGTGAAGGTCTGGTTGCCCAGGGTGAACTGGCCGGAGGCGCCGTGGGAGAAGATCTGGATCGAGTCGACCTTGCCCAGCTGCGCCAGCGCCGCGCTGATCGCCGCCAGGGCGTCCTGGCCGGCATCCACCACCAGGGTGGTGACGTTGGCGGCGAGGTTGGCGGTCAACTGCTCGCGGTTCTCCACGCGGCTGTCCAGCACCACCAGGGTGCGCGGCTGGCCCGGGGCCTTGGCCGCGGCGGCGTCCGGGGTGCTGGGGGTGTGGCTGGCGTCGGCCTGGTCGGCGTGGTCGGTGGCGTGGTGCTGCTGGTCGGCGGCGGAGGCGGCGGCGCCGTCGAAGAGGATTCTGGGTTCCAGTGCCAAGGCCTGGCTGCGGGGGCGGAATGCAGCGATCGGACGGCTTGGTTTCGACATTTCCATACGAATACCCACATCAGAAATCAGCGATCGAAAAACAACGCCCGGACTTCTAACGCGAGCTTTCTCTGGCCATTAGCCTAGCCAGGAATCGTGAATTTGCTCAGTTTTGTTACATCAATTTCTTAAGGAAGTTTCTGAGGTATATGCACCGTACGAATTAATGCTCCCGGCAGTATTTCATGACCCAATGGTCATGATTCCTCGGGCGCTCTAGAACGCCTTTTCCTGCTGTGCAGCCGCGCTCTGGAAACAGCCATGGCCCGGATGTATTCATTTTGTGACAACCGGCTTCGAAGACGAAAACAACGCTGGGCGGGCAGGCGGGAAAACCCGCTGTAATGCCTTGGTGATTTCATATTGCCATTGCCTTTTCCAGCGCCAGCCCGCACCATGCGGCGCCGGCCCCCGTGGGGTGCCGGATGGTCCGCTGGCAGGAAGTGACGATGTTGTCGAACGGGCGAATGGGGGGCCCGCGGCGGAGGTTGCCGTGGCTGGCCACCGTGGTCGTGACCGCTACCTTTGCATGGTTCCCCGGGTGGCTGGAGGCGGACTGGGATTTCACCCTGATCGCCCGCCGCGCCGAGGCGCTGTATGGCCCGTTGGGGGCAGGGCGCGCGCGCATCGAGGCCTGGCAGCGGGTGCTGGCCGACGAGGTGGGCGCCGACGAGCAGGAGCAGCTGCGGGCGGTCAACGACTTCTTCAATCGCCAGCTGCGTTTCACCGACGACCTCGGCCTGTGGCACCAGGTGGACTACTGGGCCACGCCGGTGGAGGCCCTGCTCAAGGGGGCCGGCGATTGCGAGGACTTCGCCATCGCCAAGTACGTCAGCCTGCGCCACCTAGGGGTGCCGGCGCAGAAATTGCGCATCACCTACGTCAAGGCGCTGCGCCTGAACCAGGCGCACATGGTGCTGACCTACTACCCGCGGCCCGAAGCGGTGCCGCTGGTGCTGGACAACCTGATCGGCAGCATCCTGCCGGCCTCGCAGCGCGACGACCTGCAGCCGGTGTACGCCTTCAACGGCGAAGGGCTGTGGCTGGCCGACGGCGGCGGAGGCAAGCAGGTGGGCGACAGCAAGCGGCTGTCGCGCTGGCAGGACCTGTTGCGGAAAATGGAGGCCGAGGGGTTCCCCTCGCGCGAGTAGCGGAGTCGAGATGTCCCTGTTCAAACAACTCCTGATCGCCATCTGCCTGTTCCTGGTGGTGGCCTTCGGCGGCAGCTTCATGGTCGGCCTGGAAAGCTCCCGCGAGCAGTACGTCAACCAGTTGCGCTCCCACGCCCAGGACGCCGCGACGGCGCTGGGGCTGTCGCTCACCCCGAACATCGACGACCCGGCGATGGTCGAGCTGATGGTCAGCTCGATCTTCGACAGCGGCTATTTCGAGCGCATCCGCGTGGTCGACCTGACCACCGGCAAGGTGCTGGTGGAGCGCCAGGGCGTGCCGGACGCGGTGGCCTCGGGCGCGCCGCAGTGGTTCGTCTCGCTGATCGGCCTGCCGTCCGCCGGCGGCGACGCCGTGGTCAGCCGCGGCTGGACCCAGGCGGCGCGGGTGGAGGTGGTGAGCCACCCGATGTTCGCCATCGCCAAGCTCTGGCAGAGCGCCCTGGGCAGCCTCGGCTGGCTGCTGCTGTGCGGGGTGGCCAGCGCGTTGCTCGGCGCCTGGCTGCTGCGTCGCCAGTTGCGCCCGCTGGACTACATGGTGGCGCAGTCCCACGCCATCGCCCGCCGCGAATTCCTCAGCCTGCCGGAGCTGCCGCGCACTCCGGAACTGCGCCGCGTGGTGCAGGCGATGAACCAGATGGTGGAGAAGCTCAAGGCGCTGTTCCAGGAACAGGCCGAGCGCAGCGAACGGCTGCGCGACGAGGCCTACCAGGACAGCCTGACTGGGCTGGGCAACCGGCGTTTCTTCGACCTGCAGCTGCAGGCGCGGCTGAGCGCCGAGGAGCAGGTCAGCAGCGGCTACCTGCTGTTGCTGCGGGTGCTCGACCTCGCCGGCCTCAACCTGCGCCTGGGCGCCCAGCACACCGACGCCTTGCTCAAGGCGGTGGCCGAGCAACTGCAGCGCGCCAGCCAGGGCCTGGGCGCCGGGCGTACCCTGGCGCGCACCCGCGGTGGCGAGTTCGCCCTGCTGGCCCCCGGGCTGCTGGAGGAAGAAGCCGAGCAACTGGCCACGCGCCTGGAGGGCATGCTCGCCAGCCTGGCCAGCACCGGCGCCAGCGACCAGCCACGGGTCGCGGCCTTCGGCCTGGTGCCGTTCCACCCCGGCGAGGCGCCGGCCAGCCTGATGCTGCGCGCCGATGAGGCCCTGGCCCAGGCCGAACGCCAGCAGCACAGTGCCTGGGCGCGGCTGGACAGCGAGGCGGCGCCAGTGGCCGACGCGCGCCACAGCTGGCACCAACTGCTGGAGCGGGCGCTGCGCGAGAAGCGCTTCGAGCTGTACTTCCAGCCGGTGGTGGCCTGCGAGGACACGGAGCTGGTGCTGCACCACAAGGTGCTCTCGCGCCTGCCGGACGGGCAGGGCGGCAGCCTCGCGGCGGGCCGCTTCCTGCCCTGGCTGGAGCGCTTCGGCTGGTCGGCGCAGCTGGACCTGCTGATGCTCGACCTGACCCTGGCGCACCTGGCCGGCCACGACCAGGTGCTGGCGCTGAACCTTTCGGGCGCGCTGCTGCGCGACGAACGCGCCCTGGCCCGGGCCTTCGAACGCCTGCGCCAGCACCCGCAGTACGGCAGCCGCCTGGTGCTGGAACTGGAAGAGGACCAACTGCCCGACCAGGCCGCCCTGGAAGCGCTGACCCGCCGCCTGCGCGAGCTGGGCTACGGTCTGGCGCTGCAGCACTTCGGCGGGCGCTTCAGCATGATCGGCAACCTGGCGCGCCTGGGCCTGGCCTACCTGAAGATCGACGGCAGCCACATCCGCGCCATCGACGTGGAGAACGACAAGCGCCTGTTCATCGAGGCCATGCAGCACGCGGCGCACAGCATCGACCTGCCGCTGATCGCCGAACGCGTCGAGACCGAAGCGGAATTCCGCGTGCTGCGCGGGATGGGCATCGAAGGTGTGCAGGGGCAACTGTTCGGCGCACCGCGGCCGTGGGGGCGGGGTTAGCGACGGCTGTTCCGTCCCCCCGTAGGCGCGGGCCCTGCCCGCGATTCGCGCGCAGGGCGCGCTCCTACAGTTGGGTGTTCGTGTCACCGGGGTGTCCGGCGTGGCCGGTGAGTCCAATCGCGGACAAAGTCCGCTCCTACGCCCGCGCTTCCTGGAGCCGTAGGAGCAACTGTCTTGTGCCGAGGTGCTCTTCGTAGGATGGGTTGAGCTTGCGAAACCCATGCGGTTGCGCTGATGGGTATCGCTTCGCTCAACGCCATCCTACGAAAAGTCGTGCTTCCTGGAACCTACGCAGAAATATCCGCACGCATCGGAACGTTTCTTCAGAAGACCGAGCGAAACCCGCTCAGGAGACCAGGCGACATGAAGGTCACTGGGTCATTCCCCTTCGGGCCGGCGCAAGCGCTGTTCGCGATGTCAGATCAACCCCCCATCCTCCTCCTCGTCGATCAACCGATGCAGACCACCCAGCGCCTCACGCGCCTGGGTGCGGCTGAGCAGCTTGGAGCGCGCCGCCTCGGGCAGGTCGGTAATACGGATCACGCCCTTGGCCATCAACACCGAGATCAGGTCCTCCAGCACCCGGATCATCTCCAGGTCGCTGCGTTGCAGCTGGCGCAGGCTGTATTCGGCCTCGCGCCAGGCGTGCACTTCCTCGTCGTCGTCGGCCAGGCTGCCGCTCATGCCGGCGAAGGCGGCGCTTTCGACGCGTATCAGCCGGCCTTCGGCGTCACGCTGGATGTAAGGCATCGCCTCGTCTCCATCAGGTGTTCGGGATACCTGGCGACGCCCCGTGGGGCGCCGCCAGGCGGGCTCAGTGGTGCTCGGTCTTCACCAGCGGGTCGGCGCCGGCCACCAGCGACTTGACGATGTCCGCCGAGGTCGCGCCGTAGGTCTTGAGGTCGACGCCGGTGAGCTTGATGGTCACGTCGGTCGAGCTGTTCACCTGGCCGGTGGTGCTGATCTGCAGGGTCGAGGTCGCGGTGTCCACCTTCAGGTAGCTGAGGATGTCGTTGTGCGCGGCATCCGGCAGCAGGTCCACCAGGTCGATGCGGTCGCCGTCACCGGGCTTGAAGTCGGTGATGGTGTCGTTGCCGGTGTCGCCTGCGCGCCAGATGAAGGTGTCGGCGCCATCGCCGCCGGTCAGGGTGTCGTTGCCCTTGCCGCCGATCAGCAGGTCGTTGCCTTTGCCTCCGTCGAGGGTGTCGTTGCCCAGGCCGCCGTACAGGGTATCGTTGCCATCGCCGCCATTGAGGATGCTGTTGCCCGCGCCACCGTAGAGGATGTCGTGGCCGTCGCCGCCGTTGAGGGTGTCGGTGCTGCCATAGCCGTGCATCAGGTCGTTGCCGGTGGTGCCGGAGAACGAGTTGGTGGTGGTCGAGGCCACCGTGACGCTCAGCGTTTGCGTGGCGCTGGCCGTGCTGCCGTCGGACTCGGTGGCGATGGCGGTGACGCCCAGTGTCAGGGTGCCGTTGTAGCCGCTGGCCGGCAGCAGTTGCAGGTCGTGCAGCTGCGCCTGGGTGAAGCTCCAGCTGCCGTCGGCGTTGTGGGTGCCGCTGGTGAAGGTGGCGTCGTTGGGCACGCCGGTGATCTTCACTGAGAGGCTTTCCGAGCCGTCGGTATCGCTCAGGGCCGCGTTGATGCCGACGTTGATCGGCGCACCGTAGGTCTTGCCGCCCAGGGTGAAGGTCGGCGCGCCCAGGCTCAGGCTGGAGTCCTTGTCGGCGTCGCCGCCGTTGAGCACCAGCCAGTCGAAGTGGTAGTTGCCGCTGCTGCTGGCGGTGTAGCTCTGTACGCCACTGCCGTTGACGCTGGCGCCACGCTGCTCGGAGGAGGTCACCTGGATCAGCGTGCGGGTGCCGTCGGGACCGGTGACCACCAGCGCGACTATGTCGTTGAAGCCATTGCTGATCTCGCTGCTGGAGTTTTCGCCGTTGGTGAAGTTCCAGGCGAAGTTGACCTGGGTGCCGGCCTTGAGCGTGTAGTCCGAGCTGGTCAGCGAGCCGTCGACGACGTTGACGTTAGCGTTATGGGTGAGGGCGCCGCTCGGCGGGTTGATGCCGTCCAGCGCCCCGGAACTCAGGCCGGTCTCGGTTTCCAGGTTGGCCTGGGTGATTCCCTGGGTGGTGCTGATGCTGGTGGCGCCGGGGTTGAGCGCGAAGATGCTACCGCTGTTGAGCAGCGGCACGTCGGCCACCGGCGTGACGCTGACCGCCACCGTGGAGCTGGCGGTGCCGCCGTGGCCATCGCTGATGGTGTAGGTGATGCTGTCGCTGCCGCTGAAGTTGGCCTTGGGCGTGTAGGTCAGGGTGCCGTCGGCGTTGACCGTCACGCTGCCGTTGCTGGCGGAGGCGCTGGTGACGCTCAGGGCGTCGCCGTCGACGTCGCTGTCGTTGGCCAGCACGTTGAGGGTGACGGGCTTGTCTTCCTGGGTCGAGGCGCTGTCGGGCTTGGCCACCGGCGCATCGTTCACCGCGTTGATACCGATGGTCACGGTGGCGGTGGAGGTGCCGCCGTGGCCGTCGCTGACGGTGTAGGTGAAGCTGCCGGTGCCGTTGACGTCCTTGGCCGGGGTGAAGACGACGTTGCCGTTCTCCAGTTTCACCGTGCCGTTGACCGCGCCCTGCACGCTGAGGATGGACAGGCTGTCGCCGTCGACGTCGCTATCGTTGCCCAGCAGGGTATTGGCGGCGATGGTCAGGGCGGTGTCTTCGTTGGTCACCAGTTCGGCCAGGGGGTGGCTGAGGCCGCTGCCGCCGAGCACGCTGTAGCTGCCGCCGACGGGGGCCAGCTCGACCTTCAGCTGGGCGTTGCCGCCCTGGTCCCAGTAGAGGATCTCGATCTGGTGGTTGCCGCCCTGGGCGATGTTGAAGCTATCCGAGACGCGGGCCGTCGGGCTCTGGTTGGCGTCGTACTTGAACACTTCCACGCCGTCGATGCGGATGCTGAAGCCGTCGTCCGCCGTCACCCTGAACGTGTAGTTGCCGGCGGCGAGGTTGACCAGCCCGGTGAGCTGGACGATGGCGTCGGAGGTATTGGCCGGGTCGGTGTTGAGCGAGGCGGCGTCGCTGCCGAGGAACTTCTGCAGCTGCTTGTCGCCGCCCAGGTCGGTGCTCACGCCGTTGCCGTAGTCCAGCGCGGTGGCGGTGAAGGTGGCGCTGGGCGCGGTCTTGGCAATGAAGGCGCTGATCATGCTCAGGCTGGTCAGGTTGTTGCCGTCGGTGCCCTCGCGGTAGCCCCAGTAGTTGCCCTGCAGGCCGCCGACCAGGTAGTGGTCGTTGACCGCCACGGGGTTGTCGTTGACCGGGGTGACGTTGACGGTGAGCTTGTTCGGCGTGCTGTCGAAGGCGCCGTTGCTGTCCTTCACCGAGAAGGTGAAGCTGGCGTAGTTGTTGCCGTTGGCGTTGGCCGCCGGAGTGAACGCCAGCTTGCCCAGGTCGGCCGCGGCGATCACCTGGCCCTGGGTGACGGCGACGCCGTCGAAGGTCAGGCTGCCGGCGCCGGGCAGGCTGTCGATGCGCACCGCGCTGAGGGCGTCGTTGTGGTCGACGTCGTTGAAGCCGAAGTCGATGGCGCTGAAGCTGCGGCTGCTGTCTTCATCCAGGGTGATGGTGCCGTCGCTGCCGGTGGGCGCGTCGTTGGCGCCGGTCACGGTGATGGTCACGGTGGCCGGGGCGCTGGTGGCGCCTTCACTGTCCTTGGCGGTGTAGGTGAAGCTGACCTGGCGGCTTTCGCCCGGGGCCAGGCTGTCGAAGTCGCTGCCCGGGTTGAATACGTAGCTGCCGTCGCTGTTGAAGGTCAGGTTGCCGTTGCCGGCACCCAGGCCGCTGACCAGGGCGTAGCCATTGGGGTTGACCGGGCTGTCGATGTCGCTGGCGGCCGGCACCTGGTCGCTGAGCACGCTGTTTTCGCCGGTGGTCTTGCTGTCGTTGGCGGCCACGGGGGCATCGTTGACCGGGGTGACGGTGAGGGTGACGGTGGACTCGGCGGTGCCGTTGTGGCCGTCGTCGATCACTACGGTGAAGCTGTCGCTGCCGTTGTAGTTCGGGTTCGGGGTGTAGGTGTAGTGACCGGTTGCGGCGTCCAGCACCAGGGTGCCGTGCTTCGGTTCGTCGCCCGACTTCAGGGTGTAGGTGAGGGCATCGCCATCGACATCGCTGGCCACGACCTGGCCGGAAACCGCGGTGTCCTCGGCGGTAGTCTTGCTGTCGTCGGTAGTCACCGGTGCATCGTTCACCGCTGTGACGGTGAGGGTGACAGTGGACTCGGTGCTGCCGTTGTGGCCGTCATCGATCACCACGGTGAAGCTGTCGTCGCCGTTGTAGTTCGGGTTCGGCGTGTAGGTGTAGTGGCCCGTTGCAGTGTCGAGCACCAGGGTGCCGTTTGCCGGTCCGCTACTTGGCTTCAGGGTATAGGTGAGGGCATCGCCATCGACATCGCTGGCCACGACCTGGCCGGAAACCGCGGTGTCCTCGGCGGTGGTCTTGCTGTCGTCGGAGGTCACCGGGACATCGTTCACTGCCGTGACGGTGAGGGTGACGGTGGACTCGGCGGTGCCGTTGTGGCCGTCGCTGACCACCACGGTGAAGCTGTCGTCGCCGTTGTAGTTCGGGTTCGGCGTATAGGTGTAGTGGCCAGTTGCGGCGTCCAGCACCAGGGTGCCGTTTGCCGGTCCGCTACTCGGCTTCAGGGTGTAAGTGAGGACATCGCCATCGACATCGCTGGCGACGACCTGGCCGGAAACCGGAGTGTCTTCCAGTGTGGTCTTGTTGGCGTTCTCGGCCACCGGCAGGTCGTTCACCGAGTTCACGGTGATGTCCAGCGTCGAGCTGGCGCCGGTGTTGGTGGTGTAGGTGATCTGCGGCACGGCGCCGTGGTAGTTGGCGTCCGGGGTGAAGCTGTAGCTGCCGTCCGCCTTGATCACGATGCTGCCGACGCCGACGATGGTGGTGCCTGTGCCGGCGGCGATGTTGCCGCTGAAGCCGGCGACGCTGTAGCTGCTTACGCTCAGCGTGTTGTCCACGTCGCTGTCGTTGTCCAGCACGTTGCCGGTCACGCTGCCGTCGTCCTCGTCCATGCTCGCGACGTTCGGGAGCAGCACCGAGGGATCGTCCACCGGGGTGACGTCCAGGGTGAATGTGTGCGAAGCGCTGTCGAAGGCGCCGGCGCTGTCCTGCACGCTGAAGCCGAAGCTGGCGTAGGGGGCGCCATTGTCGTTGGCGTCGGGGGTGAATGTCAGCTTGCCGAGGTCGGCGGCGGCGATCACCTGGCCCGGGACGACGGCGACGCCGTCGAAGGTCAGGCTGCCGGCGCCCGGCAGGCTGTCGATGCGCACGGCCTGCAGGTGCTGGCCGGCATCGGCGTCGTTGAAGGCGAAGTCGGCGGCGCTGAAGCTGTGGCTGCTGTCCTCGTCCAGGCTGGCGCTGCCATCGGCGCCCTGCGGCGGGGTGTTGCCGCCCACCTGCACGGTCAGGCTGCTGCTGGCGCTGGCGCCATGGCTGTCGCTGATCTCGTAGTGGATCACCACGCTGCCGCTTAGGTTCTCGGCGGGCACGAAGTTCAGGGTGCCGTCGGGGTTGATGCTGACGCTGCCCTGGCTGGGGTCGGCGAGCACGGCCTTGGTGACGCTGAGCGTATCGCCGTCGACGTCGCTGTCGTTGCCGAGCACGTCGATGCTCGGCAACGCCACGTTGATCGGCGTCAGCGCCTGGTCGGCGTTGGCCACCGGCGCATCGTTGGTGCCGGTGATGGTCAGGGTCAGGGTGCTGCTGCCGGTGGCGCCGTGTTCATCGGTCACCGTGAAGCCGATCTGCAGCACTTTCACCTGGTTCGCGGCCAGGCTGTCGTAGGCCGCGTCCTTGGCATCGAAGACCCAGCTGCCGTCGCTGTGCAGGGTGAAGCCGGCCGGCGCGGCGCCGTCGACGGAGTAGCTCAGCTGGGCGCCATGGTCGACGTCGCTGGCCTGCAACTGGCCGGTGATTTCGCTGACCGGCTTGAGCTGGTCGACCAGGGCCTGGTTGTTTGCACCGTTGTTGGTGAGGGTCCAGCCCGAGCTGCCTTGTACCGCCTGGCCGACCGAGCCGACGACGCTGGCTTGCGGCGGCAGGTTGCTCAGCACCAGGGTGGAGTCGACGGAGCTGTCGCCGCTGTCCGCCACGCCGATCACCAGGGTGTAGGTGCCCGGCTGGTCGAAGGTGTGGCTGAAGGTCTGCGGGCCCGAGGTGCCGTAGTCGCCCACCGCGGCGACGCTGCTCAGCAGGGTGACGACCTGGCCGTTGACCTGCACGAAGGCGAAGTCGTTGTAGGGTGCGTAGTCCTGGGTGGTGAAGGTCCAGTTGAAGCTGATGGCTTCGCCCGGCTGGGTGGTGGTGATGGTCAGCGTCAGCGCCGAACCATCGGTGGCGCCGGCGACGACGCCCGGCTGCAGGCTGCCGCCCTCCACGGCGCTGGCGCTGGCGGCCTGGGCCACCGGTGCATCGTTGCTGCCGACGATGTTGACGGTGACGCTGGACTGGGTGCCGTCCGCGCTCTGGACATTGAAGGTGTCGGTCAGGGTTTCGTTCAGCTTGAGCTCGTTGTAGGCCGAATCGGCGGTGTAGCTCCAGGTGCCGTCGGCGGCGAGGGTGAAGTGGCCGTATTGGCCGGCGACGTTGGTCTGCTCGACGAAGGTGGCCGGGCTGTCGACGTCGGTGACGGTCAGTTGGCCGCCGGTGCTGATCGGGGCGTTGGTCTCGTTGATGCTGACCTGGGCGCCGGTGATGACGGCGGCGTCGTTGGTGCCGTCGATGGTCACGCTGACGCTGGAGGTGGTGCCGTCGGCGCTCGTCACGGTGAAGGTGTCGGTCAGCGATTGGCCGACGCTCAGCTGGTTGTAGGCCGAATCGGCGGTGTAGCTCCAGGTGCCGTCGGCAGCCAGGTTGAAGTGGCCGTACTGGCCGGCGACGTTGGTCTGCTCGATGAAGGTGGCCGGGCTGTCGACGTCGGTGACGGTCAGTTGGCCGCCGGTGCTGATCGGGGCGTTGGTCTCGTTGATGCTGACCTGGGCGCCGGTGATGACGGCGGCGTCGTTGGTGCCGTCGATGGTCACGGTGACGCTGGAGGTGGTGCCGTCGGCGCTGGTGACGGTGAAGGTATCGGTCAGCGATTGGCCGACGCTCAGCTCGTTGTAGGCGGAATCGGCGGTATAGCTCCAAGTGCCGTCGGCAGCCAGAGTGAAGTGGCCGTACTGGCCGGCGACGTTGGTCTGCTCGATGAAGGTAGCCGGGCTGTCGACGTCGGTGATGGTCAGTTGGCCGCCGGTGCTGATCGGGGCGTTGGTCTCATTGAGGCTGACCTGGGCGCCGGTGATGACGGCGGCGTCGTTGGTGCCGGTAACCGTGATGGTGATGGTTTGCGGATCGCTCAGCGCACCGTTGTCATCCTTGGCTTGGTAGGTGAAGGTGACGTCGCGGCTGACACCGGCTGGCAGACTGTCGAAGTCCTGGCCCGGATCGAAGGTATAGCTGCCATCTCCGTGGAAGGTGAGCGTGCCGTTGCCGGTACCGACATCACTGGCCAGTTGGTAGCCCGTGATTGTGCCGTCGACGTCGCTGGCGACCGGGACCTGACCGTTGAGCACGGTGTTTTCACCGGTAGTCGCACTGCCGGCCTGAGCGACCGGTGCGTCGTTGGTGCCGGTAACGGTGATGGTGATGGTCTGCGGGGCGCTCAGCGCGCCGCTGTCATCCTTGGCCTGGTAGGTGAAGGTGACGTCGCGGCTGACACCGGCCGGCAGGCTGTCGAAGTCGTGGCCTGGATCGAAGCTATAGCCGCCATTGGAGTTGAAGGTCAGCGTGCCGTTGCCGGTGCCGACATCGGTAGTCAGCTGGTAACCGGCAATGGTGCCGTCGACATCGCTGGCGGCCGGGACTTGGCCATTGAGAACGGTGTTCTCTTCAGTCGCAGCGCTGCCAGCCTGAGCGACCGGAGCGTCGTTGGTGCCGGTAACCGTGATGGTGATGGTCTGCGGAGCGCTCAGTGCGCCGCTGTCGTCCTTGGCCTGGTAGGTGAAGGTGACGTCGCGGCTGACACCGACGGCCAGGCTATCGAAGTCGTGGCCCGGATCGAAGGTATAGCCGCCATTGGAGTTGAAGGTCAGCGTGCCGTTGCCGGTGCCGACATCGGTGGCCAGCTGGTAGCCGGTAATGGTGCCGTCGACATCGCTGGCGGCCGGGACTTGGCCATTGAGGGTGGTGTTCTCTTCGGTCGTCGCGCTGCCAGCCTGGGCCACCGGAGCGTCATTGCTACCCGTGACGGTAATAGTGATGGTCTGCGGATCGCTCAGGGCGCCGCTGTCATCTTTGGCCTGATAGGTGAAGGTGACGTCGCGGCTGACACCGGCCGGTAGGCTGTCGAAGTCGTGACCCGGATCGAAGGTATAGCCGCCATTGGGGTTGAAGATCAGCGTACCGTTACCGGTGCCGACATCAGTCGTCAGTTGGTAGCCGGCGATGGTGCCGTCAACGTCGCTGGCGGCCGGGACTTGGCCGTTGAGAACGGTGTTCTCTTCGGTCGTGGCGCTACCAGCCTGAGCGACTGGTGCATCGTTGGTGCCGGTGATCGTGATGGTCAGGGTGCTGGAGCTGGTAGCTCCCTGCTCATCGGTGACGATGACCGGGATGCTGATGACCTGCGTCTCACCATCCGCCAGATGCTGGTAGGCCGAGTCCTTGCCGTCGAAGGTCCAGCTGCCATCGGTCTTCAGGGTGAAACCGGCCGGTGCATTGCCGTCGATGCTGAAGGTCAGGACCGCGCCGTCATCGGCGTCTGTGGCCACCAACTGGCCGGTGCTCACCTGGTCTTCGTCCACCGCTGCGCTGGCAGCCTGAGCGATGGGGATGTCATTGGTGCCGGTGACGGTAATGGTCAGAGTGCTGGTGTCGGTTGCGCCCTGGTCATCGGTAACGACTACCGGAATGCTGATGATCTGCGTCTGACCGGCAGCCAGGTGCTGGTAGGCGGCATTGCTGGCGTCGAAGGTCCATTTGCCGTCCTGATCCAGCGTGAAGCCAGCGGGCAAGGGGCTGTCCGAGCTGAACTGCAGTTGAGCGCCTTGGTCTGCATCGGTGGCCTGCAACTGGCCATTGATCTGGCTGTCCTCGTTGACAGCCGCAATGGCGGCCTGAGCGACCGGCGCGTCATTGGTGCCAGTGACGGTAATAGTCAGGGTGCTGCCACTGGTAGCGCCTTGGTCATCGGTGACGACCACCGGGATGCTGATGACCTGCGTCTGGCCGGCAGCCAGGTGCTGGTAGGCAGCGTCACCGGCATCGAAGCTCCACTTGCCATCCTGGCCCAGGGTGAAGCCGGCGGGCAGAGGATTGTCGGAACCGAACTGCAGCTGCGCCCCTTGGTCGGCGTCGCTGGCCTGCAACTGGCCATTGATCTGGCTGTCTTCGTTGACCGCTGCAGTGGCCGCCTGAGCTACCGGAGCATCGTTGGTGCCGGTCACGGTGATAGTGATGGTCTGCGGATCGCTCAGTGCGCCGCTGTCGTCCTGGGCCTGGTAGGTGAAGGTGATGTCACGACTGACACCAGCCGGCAGACTGTCGAAGTCCTGACCCGGATCGAAGGTATAGCTGCCATTGGGGTTGAAGGTCAGCGTGCCGTTGCCGGTGCCGACATCGGTGGCCAGCTGGTAGCCGGTAATGGTGCCGTCGACATCGCTGGCGGCCGGGACTTGGCCATTGAGGGTGGTGTTCTCTTCGGTCGTCGCGCTGCCAGCCTGAGCGACCGGTGCGTCGTTGGTGCCGGTCACTGTGATGGTGATGGTCTGCGGGGCGCTCAGTGCGCCGCTGTCATCCTGGGCCTGGTAGGTGAAGGTGATGTCGCGGCTGACACCAGCCGGCAGGCTATCGAAGTCCTGGCCCGGATCGAAGCGATAGCTGCCGTCGCTGTTGAAGGTCAGCGTGCCGTTACCAGTGCCGACACCACTGGCCAACTGGTAGCCGGCGATGGTGCCGTCGACATCGCTCGCAGCCGGAACCTGGCCATTCAGCACATCGTTCTCGGCGGTAGTCGCGCTGCCAGCCAGGGCCACCGGTGCGTCGTTGGTGCCGGTAATGGTCAGCGTCAGAGTGCTGGTGTTGGTGGCTCCCTGCTCGTCGGTGACGATCACCGGGATGCTGATGACTTGGGTCTCGCCATCCGCCAGATGTTGGTAGGCCGGGTCCTTGCCGTCGAAGGTCCAGCTGCCATCGGTTTTCAGGGTGAACCCGGCCGGGGCATTGCCATCGATGCTGAAGGTCAGGACGGCGCCATCATCGGCGTCAGTGGCTACCAGTTGGCCTGTGCTCACCTGGTCTTCGTCGGCTGCTGCGCTGGCAGCTTGGGCGACGGGGGCATCGTTGGTTCCGGTGACGGTGATGGTGATGGTCAGGGTGCTGCCACTGGTAGCCCCCTGGTCATCGGTGACGACCACCGGGATGCTGATGACCTGGGTTTGTCCCGCAGCCAGGTGCTGATAGGCGGCATCGCTGGCGTCGAAGCTCCACTTGCCATCCTGGCCCAGGGTGAAGCCGGCGGGGAGGGGGCTGTCGGAGCCGAACTGCAGCTGGGCCCCCTGGTCGGCATCAGTGGCCTGCAGTTGGCCATCGATCTGGCTGTCTTCGTTGACCGCGGCACTGGTGGCCTGGGCCACCGGTGCGTCGTTGGTGCCGGTAATGGTCAGCGTCAGAGTGCTGGTGTTGGTGGCGCCATGCTCGTCGGTAACGATCACCGGAATGCTGATGACTTGGGTCTCGCCATCGGCCAGATGCTGGTACGCCGGGTCCTTGCCGTCGAACGTCCAACTGCCATCGGCTTTCAAGGTGAAGCCGGCCGGTACGTTGCCGTCGATGCTGAAGGTCAGGACAGCACCGTCGTCGGCGTCGGTGGCCGTCAGTTGGCCGGTGCTCACCTGATCTTCGTCGGCCGCTGCGCTGGATGCCTGCGCTATCGGCGCATCATTGGTGCCGGTGAGGGTGATGGTCAGGGTGTTGCCGGCGACTGCGCCCTGGTCGTCGGTGACCAGGTAGGGAATGCTGATGACCTGCGTCTGGCCTTCGGCAAGGTGCTGATAGGCAGCATCGCTGGCGTCGAAGGTCCACTTGCCGTCCTGATCCAGCGTGAAGCCGGCGGGGAGGGGGCTGTCGGAGCCGAACTGCAGCTGCGCCCCTTGGTCTGCGTCGGAGGCCTGCAACTGGCCATTGATCTGACTGTCTTCGTTGACGGCGGCAGTGGCAGCCTGGGCCACCGGTGCATCGTTGCTGCCGGTCACGGTAATGGTGATGGTCTGCGGATCGCTCAGGGCGCCGCTGTCATCCTTGGCCTGGTAGGTTAAGGTGACATCGCGACTGACACCAGCCGGCAGACTGTCGAAGTCCTGGCCCGGATCGAAGCGATAGCTGCCATCGGGGTTGAAGGTGAGTGTGCCGTTACCAGCGCCGACATCGTTGGTCAGCTGGTAGCCGACGATGCTTCCGTCGACATCGCTGGCCGCCGGCACCTGGCCATTCAGGACGCCGTTCTCGCCAGTAGTTGCGCTGTCCGCCTGGGCCACCGGTGCGTCGTTGGTGCCGGTAATGGTCAGCGTCAGAGTGCTGGTGGCATTGGCTCCCTGGTCGTCAGTGACGATTACCGGAATGCTGATGACCTGGGTTTCGCCATTGGCCAGATGCTGGTACGCCGGGTCCTTGCCATCGAACGTCCAGCTGCCGTCGGCTTTCAGGGTGAAGCCGGCCGGTGCGTTGCCGTCGACGCCGAAGGTCAGGACCGCACCGTCATCGGCGTCGGTGGCCGTCAGTTGGCCAGTGCTCACCTGGTCTTCGTCGGCTGCTGCGCTGGCGGCTTGGGCCACCGGTACGTCATTGGTGCCGGTAACCGTGATGGTCAGGGTGCTGCCACCGGTAGCCCCCTGGTCATCGGTGACGACCACCGGGATGCTGATGACCTGGGTTTGTCCCGCAGCCAGGTGCTGGTAGGCGGCATCGCTGGCGTCGAAGCTCCACTTGCCGTCCTGGCCCAGGGTGAAACCGGCGGGCAGGGGGCTATCCGAGCCGAATTGCAGTTGGGCGCCCTGGTCGGCATCGCTGGCCTGCAGTTGGCCGTTGATCTGACTGTCTTCGTTGACGGCGGCATTGGTGGCCTGGGCCACCGGCGCATCGTTGCTGCCGGTCACGGTAATGGTGATGGTCTGCGGATCGCTCAGTGCGCCACTGTCATCCTTGGCCTGGTAGGTGAAGGTGACGTCACGGCTGACACCAGCTGGCAGGCTGTCGAAATCCTGACCCGGATCGAAGCGATAGCTACCGTCGCTGTTGAAGGTCAGCGTGCCGTTACCTGTGCCAACCCCACTGGCCAACTGGTAACCGGCAATGCTGCCGTCGACATCGCTCGCAGCCGGCACCTGGCCGCTCAGCACATCGTTCTCGGCGGTAGTCGCGCTGCCTGCCTGAGCCACCGGCGCGTCATTGGTCCCGGTGACGGTAATGGTCAGGGTGCTGGAACTGCTGGCGCCCTGGTCGTCGGTCACCACTACCGGGACGACGATCACCTGGGTCTGGCCTTCGCCCAGGTGCTGGTAGGCCGGGTCCTTGCCGTCGAAGCTCCAGCTGCCGTCGGGCTGCAGGGTGAAACCGGCGGGAGCTTTGCCGTCCACAGTGAAGGTCAGGCTGCTGCCGGTGTCGGGGTCGCTGGCGGCGATCTGGCCGGTGAGCTGCCCGTCCTCGGTGGCCTGGGCCTGGGCGTTGCTGGCCTGCGGTGTGTCGTTGGCGCCCTGGATGTCGATGTTGATCACCCGGGTGTCGCTGGCCCCGGACGGGTCGCGGACGGTGACGGTGAAGCTGTCCTGCGGATGCTGGCCGGCCGGCAGGGCGTTCACCGCGGCGGCGTCGACCACGTAGACGTAGCTGCCGTCAGAATTGACCGTGAGCTGGCCGAAGGCGCCCTTGGCGCTGCCGCTCCAGGTCAGTTGGTCGCCGTCGACGTCGCTGGCCTGCAGCTGGCCCTTGATGTCGGCGAAGCTGTCGTTGGCCGCGGTGTCGACCAGGGTGGCGCCGTAGCTGCCGCTGGCCACCGGGGCGTCGTTGACTGCGCTCACGCCGATGTCGACGGTCAGGCTGCTGGACGCGCCGCGGTTGTCGGTGACCGTCACCACGAAGCTGTCGGCGCCGTTGTAGTCGGGGTTGGGCAGGTACTGCCAGGTGCCGTCGGCATTGACGATCAGGCTGCCGTTGGCCGGGCCCCGGGCGAGGGAGTAGGTGAGGCTGTCGCCGTTCGGGTCGCGGGCCTGGAAGGCGCCTTGCAGCAGGGTGTCCTCGGCGGTGCTCAGCTGCAGGCCGGCGAGGGCGTTGCCCTGGTCGTCGACGAAGCTGGGCGCGAGGTTCGGCGCCTGCTCCTGCTGGCGTTCGCCGTCGCCCTGGCCGGCAGCGCCCGGGCCGCTGGTGGTGTAGCCGATGCTCGGGTCGACGTGGCCGCCGGTTTCCTCCAGCAGCACGAAGCTGTGGCCGCCGCCGGCCGGGCCGCTGCCACCTGCGCTGGCGCTCGGGCCGGCCGCGGTGGGGGCGAGGGTCTGGGTCGGGTCGGCGCCGGCGGCGATGGCTTTCTGCAGTTCCTCGGCGCTGGCCGTGACGGCGGGCTGGGCTGGCGCATGGGGTGCCAGTTCGCTGGCGCTCAGCTGGCTGTCGCGGCCCAGGTCGAGCACGCGGCCGTCAGGCAATTGCAGGGCCACCGCGCCGGCGTCGCCGGTCTGCACCAGGTCGCCGAGGAACAGGCGGTCGCCCTCGACCAGCACCCTGCGCTGCCCCTCGGCGGATACCGCCAGCACTTGCCCGATGACGCTTTTCACCACTGCGACGACGCTGCTCATTGCACTTCTCCCCTGAGGCTGCTGCTGGCGTGCCGGCCGGGTCGCGGCCCTGATGGCGGCGCGCCAGGTGGCATTCCCTTGTCTGCTGAAGCTGGAAAACCGGCGTCAATTAATTGGCTTAATGAGTTTTCGCGATTAGGTTTATGCCAATCTATTGACCATTTTCGAGGCATCCTAAACAATTGGCAAAACGATGTCACTGTGATGTCAAAGGGCCCCGCGAAAAAATTTTCCACGGGATTCCGGGCACCAGCGACCTCCTCACGTGCAGCGCATTCGCCGGTCCTTCGATGCCACCCCTGGGTACACGAATCGCTGTCCATATCCCTGCGATAAGGATGTTCAAACCATGCGTTTGCGTTTCGTGCCCCTGTTGCCCCTTGCGCTCTACTGCGCGGCCCCGGCCCATGCCACCACCCTGAACGAAGCCATGCAGCGCGCCATGGACGTGCATCCGGAAATCCAGGCCGGGGTGAACAGCCGCCTGGCCGCCGACCAACAACTGCGCGCCGCCCAGGGCGGCTACCTGCCTTCGGTCGACCTCACCGCCGGCTATGGCCGCGAGGGCGCCGACAACCCCACCACCCGCGGCGAGGGCGACCACTGGCGGACCATGAACCGCGGCGAGTCGGCGCTGAGCCTGCGGCAGATGGTGTTCGACGGCTTCGCCACCTCCAGCGAGGTGGGCCGCCAGAAGGCCACGGTGAATTCCCGCGCCTATGCGCTGCTGGGCACCGCCGAGCGCACCGGGCTGGAAGTGGCGCAGGTCTACACCGACGTGCTGCGCCGCCAGGAGATGGTCCGCCTGGCCGAGGAGAACCTGAAGAGCCACCAGCGCATCTACGACCAGATCAGCCTGCGCAGCGCCCGCGGCGTCGGCCGCCTGGCCGACCAGGACCAGGCCGAGGCGCGCCTGGCCCAGGCGCGCAACAACCTGCTCACCGAGCAGACCAACCTGGCCGACGCGCGCACCAACTACCTGAGCGTGGTTGGCGCCGAGCCGCTGGAGCTGAGCGAGCCGGCCGGCCTGCCGGGCCTGCTGCCGCAGGACCTGCAGGATGCGCGCCGGCAGTTGCTGGAGAACAGCCCGATCCTGCGTTCGGCCGAGTCCGACGTGGCCGCCGCCGAGAAGCAGTACGAAGCGGCCAAGGCGCCGTTCTACCCGCGCTTCGACGCCGAGCTGTCGCGCAACGCCGACAACAACCTTTCCGGCGACCCGGGCCACAACAACGATTGGCAGGCCATGCTGCGCATGCGCTACAACCTGTTCGCCGGCGGCAGCAACAAGGCCGAGCTGCAGTCCAAGTCGTACCTGGCCAACCAGGCCCTGGACGTGCGCAACAACGCCCTGCGCCAGCTCAACGAGGAACTCGGCCTGGCCTGGAACGCCCTGGCCAACGCCCGCGATCAGCTGCCCATCGCCCGCCAGTACGTGGACTACAGCAGCCGCGTGCGCGAGGCCTACCAGAAGCAGTTCAGCATCGGCGAACGCACCCTGCTGGACCTGTTGGACAGCGAGAACGAACTGTTCAACGCCTCGCGCCGTCTGGTCGACCTGCGCTACACCGAGCTGTTCACCCAGTACCGGGTGAAGGCCACCCTGGGCGAGCTGCTCAAGAGTCAGGGCGTGGTCGCGCCCCTGGCCAGCGTGGCCAGCGAAGACGTCAAACCCCAGGTGCAGCTGCCCGGCCTCAACTGAGCCGGCCGCGCGCCCAACCCCCGGAGTAGCCCCGCGTGGATCAGGAAACCAGCCAAGTCCCCTTGAGTCGTGATCCGCGCGTCCTGCTGGACGACCCGCTGCTGGACAGCCTGCTGAGCCTCTGCGCGCTGCATCGCAAGCCGGCCAGCCGGGCGATGCTCACCAGTGGCCTGCCGCTGCCCGGGCAGCGCCTGTCCGCCGAGCTGCTGCCGCGCGCGGCGGCCCGCGCCGGCTTGCAGGGGCGCCTGCTGCGGCGGCCGCTGGAGCGGATCCCGGCCATCGCGCTGCCGGCCATGCTGCTGCTGCGCGACGGCCGCTGCGCCGTGCTGCTGGGCTGGGAGGCCGGCGGCGAGGCGCGCCTGCTGCTCAGCGAAAGCGACGGCGGCGAAGTGCGGGTGGCCCGCGAGCTGCTGGCCGAGGACTACGCCGGCCAGGCCTTCTTCGCCCAGCCGCAGCACCAGCATGACCTGCAGCACGGCGAGATGATCCCCCGCGCGCGGCGCTGGTTCCGCGACACTCTCATGCGCTCGCGCTGGCTGTACGTCGACGCGGTGGCGGCGAGCCTGCTGATCAACCTCATCGCCCTGGCCGCGCCGCTGTTCGTGATGAACGTCTACGACCGCGTGGTGCCCAACCAGGCCGCCGCCACCCTGTGGGTGCTGGCCGTCGGCATCAGCGGCGCCTACCTGTTCGACCTGCTGCTCAAGACCCTGCGCGGCCTGTGCCTGGACCTGGCCGGCAAGAAGACCGACCTGATCATCAGCGCGACGCTCTTCGAGCGCATCGTCGGCATGGACCTGAAGCAGCGCCCGGCGCGGGTCGGCAGCTTCGCCCAGAACATCCACGAGTTCCAGACGCTGCGCGACTTCCTCGCCTCGCTGACGCTGACCAGCCTGATCGACCTGCCGTTCACCCTGCTGATCCTGTTGGTGATCGGCATCATCGGCGGGCCGCTGGTGTTCGTCCCGCTGCTGGCCTTCCCGCTGGCCGCCGGCATCGGCTGGCTGCTGCAGAAGCCGCTGGTGGAAACCATGAACCGCACCATGGCCCTGGCCGCCGAGCGCCAGTCGAGCCTGATCGAGACCCTCGCCGGGCTCGACGCGGTCAAGGTCAACAACGCCGAGAGCGAGCGCCAGTACCTGTGGGAGCAGACCATCGGCACCCTCGGCCGCCTGGAATTGCGCGTCAAGCTGCTGTCCAGCCTGGCGATGAACCTGACGCTGCTGATCCAGGCCCTGGCCGGGGTGGTGATGATCATCGGCGGCGTCTACCTGATCATCGCCGGCGACCTCAGCATGGGCGGCCTGATCGCCTGCTACATGCTCAACGGCCGCGCCCTGGGCCCGCTGACCCAGCTCTCCGGGCTGATCCAGCGCTACCAGCAGGCGCGCCTGACCATGCACAGCACCGACCAGATGATGGCCCTGGAGCAGGAACGCAGCAGCAGCGAGCGCCCGCTGAGCCGCCAGCAGCTGCAGGGTGGCATCGAGCTGCGCCAGCTGAACTTCGCCTACCCGAACCAGCAGGTCGAGGCGCTGCACGACATCAACCTGGTGATCCGCCCCGGCGAGAAGGTCGGCATCATCGGCCGCAGCGGCTCGGGCAAGAGCTCCCTGGCCAAGCTGATCGTCGGCCTGCACCGCGCCGACAGCGGCAGCCTCTTGGTGGACGGCGTCGACACCCGCCAGTTGGACGTCAGCGACCTGCGCCACAACATCGGCTACCTGCCCCAGGACATCAACCTGTTCAGTGGCAGCCTGCGCGACAACCTGGTGGCCGGCGCGCGCTACGTCGACGACGAGACGGCGCTGCGCGCCGCCGAGCTGGCCGGGGTGCACGAGTTCGCCCGGCTGCACCCGCAGGGCTACGAACTGCAGGTGGGCGAGCGCGGCCTGAACCTCTCCGGCGGCCAGCGGCAGAACGTCGCCCTGGCCCGCGCGCTGCTGCTGGACCCGCCGATCCTGCTGCTCGACGAGCCGACCAGCTCCATGGACAACGCCGGCGAAGAGCGCCTGAAGCAGCGCCTGCAGCCGCTCATTGCCGACAAGACGCTGCTGCTGGTCACCCACCGCGCTTCCATGCTCAGCCTGGTGGAGCGCCTGGTGATCGTCGACCGAGGGCGGATCATCGCCGACGGGCCCAAGGACGTGGTGCTGGACGCATTGAAGAAGGGGCAGATCAGTGTCGCTTAATCCGTTCGGCCTCTTCGGCCAGTCCATCCGCGGCTATTTCCGCGGCAGCGAGGACCTTTCCGGGCAGCCGCTGCCGGAAGTCAGCAAGGCCCTGGTGGAGGACGCCCCGCGGGTGGTGCGCCTGACCATCTGGGCGCTGGTCGGCTTCGCCCTGTTCCTCGGCCTGTGGGCGCACTTCGCCGAGATCGACGAGGTGACCCGCGGCGAAGGCAAGGCGATTCCTTCGTCCAAGGTGCAGAAGATCCAGAACCTGGAAGGCGGCATCGTCTCGCAGATATTCGTCCACGAAGGCCAGGTGGTGCAGGCCGGCGAATCGCTGATGCGCCTGGACCCGACGCGCTTCCAGTCCAACGTCGGCGAGACCGAGGCCGACCGCCTGGCCATGTTCCTGCGCGTGGAGCGCCTTTCCGCCGAGGTGGAGGACCGCGAGCTGCGCATTCCCGACGACGTCCGCGCCAAGGTCCCGGGCCAGGCCGGCAGCGAGGAGGCACTGTTCCACAGCCGCCAGCAGCAGCTCAAGGACGAGGTCGCCGGCCTGGAGCAACAGCTGGTGCAGAAGCAGCAGGAGCTGCGCGAGTTCGCCTCCAAGCAGGCGCAGTACCGCAATAGCCTGGAGCTGCTGCGCCAGGAGATCGCCATGTCCGCGCCGCTGGTGGGGCAGGGCGCCATGTCCCAGGTGGAGCTGCTGCGCCTCAAGCGCGCCGAGGTGGAGAACCGCGGCCAGCTGGACGCCACCAGCCTGGCCATCCCCCGCGCCGAGGCGGCGATCAAGGAAGTCGAGCGCAAGGTCGCCGAGACCCGCGCGCGCTTCCGCAGCGACGCGCTCAAGGAACTCAACGAGGCGCGCACCGACCTGAGCAAGGCCGAAGCCACCGGCAAGGCCCTGGAGGACCGCGTCAACCGCACCCTGGTCACCTCGCCGGTGCGCGGCATCGTCAAGCAGCTGCTGGTGAACACCATTGGCGGGGTGATCCAGCCGGGCAGCGACCTGGTGGAAATCGTCCCGCTGGACGACACCCTGCTGGTGGAAGCGCGCATCCGCCCGCAGGACATCGCCTTCCTGCACCCCGGACAGAAGGCCATGGTCAAGTTCACCGCCTACGACTACACCATCTACGGCGGCCTGCCGGCGGAACTGGAGCAGATAGGCGCCGACACCGTCACCGACGAGGACGGCAACAGCTTCTACCTGATCAAGCTGCGCACCCGCAAAAGCCACCTGGGCAGCGACGAGAAACCGCTGCTGATCATCCCCGGGATGGTCGCCAGCGTGGACATCATGACGGGCAAGAAGAGCATTCTCAGTTACCTGCTCAAGCCCATCCTGCGGGCGCGGGCGGAGGCTTTGCGGGAGCGTTGAGGCGTACTGCTGGGGGCGCTGGCATTTTCGTAGGAGCGAGCTTGCTCGCGAATGGAGTTCCCCGGTGGCTGCGGTGTATTGGGTTGACTCCGCTCCCTCTCCCCAACCCTCTCCCTGAAGGGAGAGGGGGCTGTCCGGAGTGGGTGGGGAATTCGGAGTCATCCTGAAACTCCTCACTCCCCTCGTCATTCCCGCGAACGCGGGAACCCAGTGACTGTGCAGGGCTCGTGCGGAGGTTTTGTGGGGGCACTTGTAGGAGCGAGCTTGCTCGCGAACTGTGTTTCCCGGCGGCTGCGGTGCTTTCGGTGGACTCCGCACCCTCTCCCTGAAGGGAGAGGGGGCTGTTCGGAGTGGGTGGGGAATTCGGAGTCATCCTGAAACTCCTCACTCCCCCCGTCATTCCCGCGAACGCGCACTACTGTCCGGAATATTTATCGGGGAAAGTCTGGAGGGCTTGCGGGGGCTGAAGGCACGGGTTAAACCGTTGAGCGCCAACTCAACCTCACAGCCCCCGCAAGATGTTCAGGATAAGCCGTTTTCACGATGTTCTAAAAGCGCTGCCTCGCGGCGTCTTCGATCGACTGGTCGCCGAGCATGGCGCCGACAAGCACAGCAAGCGCTTTGGCAGTTGGGATCACCTGGTGGCCATGGTGTACGCCCACCTGGCAGGCGCGAGCAGCCTGCGTGCGCTTGAAACCAGCTTCAACAGCCACCCCCATCAGCACTATCACCTGGGTACGGGCCCGATCCGACGTTCCACCCTGGCCGACGCCAACGAACGCCGTAATACCGAGGTCTTCGCCCAGGCAGCGCACTACCTGATGGCGGGCGTCTGCCGGCAGTTACGCCGTGACGGGAAAGAACTGCTGTACCTGCTGGATTCCACCACGATCCCCCTCAAGGGCCCTGGCTTCGACGAATGGACGCTGTCCAATCGAACCCGCTCCCAGGGGCTGAAAGTCCATGTGCTGTATGCCGAGCAGGCGGCTGCGCCCGTGCACTGCAGCTTCAGCGCAGCCAACGTCAACGACGTTGATGAAGGCAGGAGGTTGAACATCGAACCGCAGGCCACCTACGTGTTTGACAAGGGTTATTACGACTTCAACTGGTGGGCGAGCCTGGATGCCCAGAAGGCCCGCTTCGTCACACGATTCAAGTCCAATGTGCAGCTCAAGGTCCTGGCTCAGCGCGAGATCCCCCAGCAAGACCGGGAAACGATCCTGCGAGACGAAGAGGTGAGTTTCTCCAACCGCAACCCAGGTGGCCGGCGGCGTAATCACTACACCCAGCCCCTGCGGCGGATCCTGGTGAACCGCCCAGGCGATGAGCCGCCTCTGAGCCTGGCGACCAACGACCTGAGTAGCCCGGCGGCAGAAATCGCCGAGCGCTACCGGGATCGCTGGCGGATCGAGCTGTTTTTCAAATGGATCAAGCAACACCTGAAGGTCAGGCGTTTCCTGGGCCGTAGCGAGAATGCCGTGCGCCTCCAGATTCTCTGTGCGCTGATCAGCTATTTGCTGCTGAGTCTTTACCAACGCAGAACGGGAACGCAGCAGAGCCTGTGGATGTTGATGGTGGAGGTGCAGGCGACGCTGTTTCAGCGCCCTGGTCTAGAGGCCGAACGTTACCGACGACGACAGGAGCGAATGCGCGAAATCAACCTGCGTCAGGGGCAGCTGTTAATAGCATGAGGCGTGCCGGACAGCAGTGCGCGAACGCGGGAACCCAGTGACTGTGCAGGGCTCGTGCAGAGGCTTCGCAGGAGCGCCAAGGGCTCTTGTAGGAGCGAGCTTGCTCGCGAATGGAGTTCCCCGGTGGCTGTGGTGTATCGGGTTGACTCCGCTCCCTCTCCCCAGCCCTCTCCCTGAAGGGAGAGGGGGCTAGTCCGTGCCGAGAGGTGGCCTGGTTTCAGCCGGCAGTCAGGGTGCTAGCCGTCTGACTCTAGAACATCAGCATCTGCCCAACGGTCCCCTCTCCCTTCAGGGAGAGGGCTAGGGAGAGGGCGCTCTTCATGCTCTTCGAATTCCTCCCGCCCCTCAACCCCACATGACCTCAGACTGGCTCCTGGCAGACATCCACCCAATCAGCCTCGACCAGGCTCGCCAGGCGTTCCGGGGCGATGCGCACGGCGCTGTGCAGGGCGCCGGCCGCCGGCAGCACTTCGTCGAAGGCGCGCAGCGACACGTCGCAGTACACCGGCAGCGGGCTGGCCAGGCCGAAGGGGCAGACGCCGCCCACCGGGTGGCCGGTGAGTTCCACCACTTCCTCGGCGCCGAGCATTTTCGCCTTGCCGCCCAGGGCTTCCTTGAGCTTGCGGTTGTCCAGGCGGGCGTCGCCGCGGGCGACCACCAGCACGGTGCGCTCGCCCACCCGCAGCGACAGCGTCTTGGCGATGCGCCCCGGCTCCACGCCGTGGGCCTCGGCGGCCAGGGCGACGGTGGCGGTGCTGGTGTCCAGTTCGATGATGGTGATGTCGGGGGCCTTCTCGGCGAAGAAGGCGCGGACCGATTCCAGGCTCATGCTGGGGCTCCTTGCTCGGGGTTTCTCGGGAACCGGCCAATCTAGGGCCTCGGGCGGCGGGCGTCCAGCCTGGCGGGGGCGTTCGTCGCGCCGGCTTGCCCGGTCGCCGGGCCTGTCTATCGTTCTTCCTGTTTGCCGCCATCGCCGCTCGGGCGGTGCCGACGAACGGTCTGCGCTGTTGTCGATCGCGCCCCGCGCGCATCGACTACCAGGCAGAGCGGGGCAGTGGGCCCACTCGACTTCACGAGAAGAGGAGAACCACCATGCGCTTCATGGCGATAGTCAAGGCCACCGCGGATTCGGAGGCCGGCGTCATGCCCTCGGAAGAGCTGCTGACGGCCATGGGCAAGTTCAACGAGGAGCTGGTCGCCGCCGGGGTGATGCTCGCCGGCGAAGGCCTGCAGCCCAGCTCGAAGGGCGCCCGGGTGCGTTTCGACGGCGCCTCGCGCACGGTCGTCGACGGCCCCTTCGCCGAGACCCGCGAGCTGATCGCCGGCTTCTGGCTGCTGCAGTGCGACTCGTTGCAGGAGTGCATTGACTGGATCAAGCGCTGCCCCAGCCCCTTCGACGGCCCGTCGGAGATCGAGATCCGCCAGGTCTTCGAGGCCGAGGACTTCGGCGCCGAATTCACCGAGGAACTGCGCGAGCAGGAAGAACGCCTGCGCGCCCGCATCGCCGGCAAGGACTGAGCCGGCAGGAGACTCCAGATGAAAATCCAGGCCTACCTGATCTTCGACGGCAACTGCGAGCAAGCCTTCACCCGCTATGCCGAGGTGCTAGGCGGCAAGCTGCCGATGCTCATGCGCTTCAAGGACGCCCCGGACATGGGGCAGATTCCACCCGACGCCGCCGACCGCGTGATGCACGTGCGCCTGGAGGTGGGCGACCAGGTGCTGATGGGTTCGGACAATTGCCCGCCGATGCCCTACGAGGGCACCAAGGGCGTGTCCGTCTCCCTGCAGGTGGACAGCAAGGCCGAGGCCCGGCGCATCTACGAGGCCCTGAGCGAAGGCGGCCAGGTCACCATGGAACTGCAGCAGACCTTCTGGGCCGCCGCCTTCGCCATGTTCACCGACCGCTTCGGGGTGCCCTGGATGGTCAACTGCGAGCAGGACCGCTGAGCGCCGCCGAAGACGGGCCCAGCGGATGGCGCGGCCTCAGGGCTTGCCGGCCGCCTGGGCCTGCTGCTTCAGGCGTTCGGCGATCTTCTGGTTCACGTCCTGCTGCACCTGGTCGATGCTGAAGCTGGCCGGGCGTTGGCTCGGCGGCCACTCGACGAAGCTCTGCAGGAACTGCGCGGCGCGCAGGGTGCCGAAGGCGATCAGGTGGCCGTTGTCCACCAGCCATTTGTTGTACTGGTTGGACACCACGTCGGCGCTCTCGTACGGGTCCATGCGCAGGTTGTACAGCTTGGGCACCCGCAGGCAGACGAAGGGCTCGCTCCACACCTCGAAGCCGCCGGGCTTGCGCTGTTCGCAGAACACCAGCTTCCAGTCGCCGAAGCGCGTGGCCACCAGCAGGCCGTCGTCGTTGAAGTAGTAGAAGTCGTCGCGCGCGCCCTTGGGCGCCTTGCCGGTGAGGTAGGCGAGCTGGTCGTAGCCGTCCAGGTGCACCTTGAAGCTCGGCCCGCCGCTCAGCGGCGCCCAGCCCTTGAGCAGCTTCTGCTTCACCTCGGGCACGCCGGCGGCGGCGAGCAGGGTGGGGAACCAGTCCAGCCCGGAGAACATCTCGTTGGACACCTGCCCGGCCTGGATGTGGCCCGGCCAGCGGACCATCGCCGGCACGCGGAAGGCGCCCTCGTAGTTGGAGTTCTTCTCGTTGCGGAACGGGCTGGTGGCGGCGTCCGGCCAGGTGTAGCGGTTCGGGCCGTTGTCGGTGGTGTAGACGACGATGGTGTTGTCGCTGATCTTCAGCTCGTCCAGCGCCTTGAGCAGCTTGCCCACGTCGCCGTCGTGCTCGAGCATGCCGTCGGCGTAAATGTTGTCGGGCATGCCGCTCTGGCCCTTCATCGCGTCGCGCACGTAGGTGTTGGCGTGCATGCGCGTGGTGTTCATCCAGACGAAGAACGGCTTGTCGGCCTTGGCCTGCTTGTCGATGAAGTCGATCGCCGCCTGGGTGGTCTCGTCATCGATGGTCTGCATGCGCTTCTTGTTCAGCGCGCCGGTGTCCTCGATGCGGCCGTCGGCATAGGAGTGGATCACCCCGCGCGGCATGAAGTGCTTGGCCAGCGGGTCGTTCGGGTCCTTCGGCCAGGTGGGCGACTCGGGGGCCTCCTCGACGTTGAGGTGGTAGAGGTTGCCGAAGAACTCGTCGAAGCCGTGGTTGGTCGGCAGGTATTCGTCGCGGTCGCCCAGGTGGTTCTTGCCGAACTGCCCGGTGGCGTAGCCGGCGGCCTTGAGCGCCTGGGCGATGGTGATGTCGCGCGCCTGCAGGCCCACCGGCGAGCCGGGGATGCCGACCTTGGTCAGGCCGGTGCGCAGCGGCGACTGCCCGGTGATGAAGCTGGCGCGGCCGGCGGTGCAGCTGTTCTCGGCGTAATAGTCGGTGAACAGCATGCCTTCGTGGGCGATGCGGTCGATGTTCGGCGTCTTGTAGCCGAGCAGGCCCATGGAATAGGCGCTGATGTTCGACTGGCCGATGTCGTCGCCGAAGATCACCAGGATGTTCGGTTTCTCCGCCGCGCCGGCGACCAGGGTGGTGGCGGCCAAGGCGGTGGCCAGGGCTAGGCGGGGCAACCAACTGCGTGTGCGCTGCATGGCGCGGCTCTCCGTAAGGCTTGGGGTACGGGCCCGGCATGGGGCGGGGAGAGGGCATTGATAGCGGCGGGCAGGGCGGGCGCCTATCGCACCGAAGCACGACATTCATCAGCGTGATGGTATGACTGTGCGCTGTAGGGAATGCGGGTTGGCGGGCATGACAGGAGGATGTGGGGCTGACAGAAATGTTCGATAATCGCACCGATAGTCGATAATCGCATTGTTTGGCCCCCGGCCCCGGCGCTACTGTCTTGCCCATCGGCATCCTCGGATGCCCTGGACCCCAAGACGAGACCGACAATGGCTGAACTCCTGACCCTGCGCGAAGCGGTCGAGCGTTTCGTGAACGACGGCGATACCGTCGCCCTCGAAGGCTTCACCCACCTGATCCCCACCGCCGCTTCCCACGAACTCATCCGCCAGGGCAAGAAAGACCTGCACCTGGTGCGCATGACTCCCGACCTGGTCTACGATCTACTGATCGGCGCCGGCTGCGCCCGCAAGCTGACCTTCTCCTGGGGCGGCAACCCCGGCGTGGGTTCGCTGCACCGCCTGCGCGACGCGGTGGAGAAGGGCTGGCCGCAAGCGCTGGAGATCGACGAGCACAGCCACGCCGACCTGGCCAACTCCTACGTGGCCGGCGCCTCCGGCCTGCCGTTCGCCGTGCTGCGCGCCTACGCCGGCTCCGACCTGCCGAAGGTCAACCCGAACATCAGGTTCATCAACTGCCCGTTCACCGGCGAGCAACTGGCCGCCGTGCCCTCGGTACGCCCGGACGTCACCGTGATCCACGCGCAGAAGGCCGACCGCAAGGGCAACGTGCTGCTGTGGGGCATCCTCGGCGTGCAGAAGGAGGCCGCCCTGGCCGCCAAGCGCTGCATCGTCACCGTGGAAGAGATCGTCGACGACCTCAACGCGCCGATGAACGCCTGCGTGCTGCCGACCTGGGCGCTGTCCGCCGTCTGCCACGTGCCCGGCGGCGCGCACCCGTCCTACGCCCACGGCTACTACGAGCGCGACAACCGCTTCTACCAGGCCTGGGACCCGATCGCCCGCGACCGCGAGACCTTCACCGCCTGGATCGACACCTACATCCGCGGCACTAAGGATTTCGCCGAGTTCCAGAAGAAAATCGCGGAGGGCAAATGATGAGCGCCTACAGTACCAATGAAATGATGACCGTGGCCGCCGCCCGTCGCCTGAAGAACGGCGCGGTCTGCTTCGTCGGCATCGGCCTGCCGTCCAAGGCCGCCAACCTGGCGCGCCTGACCTCCTCGCCGGACGTGGTCCTGATCTACGAATCCGGCCCCATCGGCGCCAAGCCCAGTGTGCTGCCGCTGTCCATCGGCGACGGCGAGCTGGCCGAAACCGCCGACACCGTGGTGCCCACCGGCGAAATCTTCCGCTACTGGCTGCAGGGCGGGCGCATCGACGTCGGCTTCCTCGGCGCCGCCCAGGTCGACCGCTTCGGCAACATCAACACCACCGTGATCGGCGACTACAACAAGCCGAAAGTGCGCCTGCCCGGCGCCGGCGGCGCCCCGGAGATCGCCGGTTCCGCCAAGGAAGTGCTGATCATCCTCAAGCAGTCGCACCGCACCTTCGTCGACAAGCTGGCCTTCATCACCTCGGTCGGCTTTGGCGAGGGCGGCGACCACCGCCAGCAGCTCGGCCTGCCCGGCAAGGGCCCGGTGGCGATCATCACCGACCTGTGCATCATGGAGCCGGAAGCCGGCAGCAACGAATTCATCGTCACCGCGCTGCACCCGGGCGTGAGCCGCGAGCAGGTGATCGAGAACACCGGCTGGGCCATCCGCTTCGCCGAGCAGGTCGTCGAGACCGTGGCGCCCACCGAGGTCGAGCTGGAAGCCCTGCGCGCCCTGGAAGCCCGCACCGCGGCCGCCCACGGCCAGCAAGGGGGTGAGGAATGAGTCGCGAGGTCTACATCTGCGACGCCGTGCGCACGCCCATCGGCCGCTTCGGCGGCGCGCTCTCGGCGGTGCGCGCCGACGACCTGGCCGCCACCCCGATCAAGGCCCTGGTCGAGCGCAACCCGCAGGTCGACTGGGCGCAGCTGGACGAGGTCTACCTCGGCTGCGCCAACCAGGCCGGCGAGGACAACCGCAACGTCGCGCGCATGGCGCTGCTGCTGGCCGGCCTGCCGGAGAGCATCCCCGGCGTGACCCTCAATCGCCTCTGCGCCTCGGGCATGGACGCGGTGGGCACGGCCTTCCGCGCCATCGCCAGCGGCGAGATCGAGCTGGCCATCGCCGGCGGCGTGGAATCCATGTCCCGCGCGCCCTACGTGATGGGCAAGGCGGACAGCGCCTTCGGCCGCGGCCAGAAGATCGAGGACACCACCATCGGCTGGCGCTTCATCAACCCGCTGATGAAGGCCCAGTACGGCGTCGACGCCATGCCGCAGACCGCCGACAACGTCGCCGACGACTATAAGGTCAGCCGCGCCGACCAGGACGCCTTCGCCCTGCGCAGCCAGCAACTGGCCGGGCGCGCCCAGGCCGCCGGCTACTTCGCCGAGGAAATCGTCCCGGTGGTGATCAAGGGCCGCAAGGGCGAGACCGTCGTCGACACCGACGAACACCCGCGCCCGGACACCACCGCCGAAGCCCTGGCCAAGCTCAAGCCGGTCAACGGCCCGGACAAGACCGTCACCGCCGGCAACGCCTCGGGCGTCAACGACGGTTCGGTGGCGCTGATCCTGGCTTCCGCCGAGGCGGTGAAGAAACATGGCCTGAAACCCCGCGCCAAGGTGCTGGGCATGGCCAGCGCCGGCGTCGCCCCGCGGGTCATGGGCATCGGCCCGGTGCCGGCGGTGCGCAAGCTGCTGGAGCGCCTGAACCTGGCGGTGGGCGACTTCGACGTCATCGAACTGAACGAGGCCTTCGCCGCCCAGGGCCTGGCGGTCACCCGCGAGCTGGGCATCGCCGACGACGACGCCCGCGTCAACCCCAACGGCGGCGCCATCGCCCTCGGCCACCCGCTGGGCGCCAGCGGCGCCCGCCTGGTCCTGACTGCGGTGCACCAATTGGAGAAGAGCGGCGGCAAGCGCGGCCTGTGCACCATGTGCGTGGGCGTGGGGCAGGGTGTGGCGCTGGCGGTTGAGCGCGTCTGAGGCTGTCCATTGGTTTCCCGCGTTCGCGGGAATGACGGGTCGAGAGTCGTGTTTTCCGACGTCATTCCCGCGAACGCGGGAACCCAATAAACCTGCAACAATCCCCGGCGCCCGCATTACAGCGGGCGCCGCTCATGAATGAACGGGAGTCCCCGATGCCTACCGTCAAGCTCGCCGATGGCGAACTGAACTACCTCCTCGAAGGCCCGGCCGGCGCGCCGGTGCTGGTGCTGTCCAACTCCCTGGGCACCGACCTGCACATGTGGGACGCGCAGATCCCGGCCTTCACCCAACACTTCCAGGTGCTGCGCTACGACACCCGCGGCCACGGCGCCTCGCTGGTCAGCGAGGGCCCCTACAGCATCGAACAGCTCGGTGGCGACGTGCTGGCCCTGCTGGACGCGCTGAACATCGCCAAGGCCAGCTTCTGCGGCCTGTCCATGGGCGGCCTGATCGGCCAGTGGCTGGCGATCAACGCCCCCGAGCGCATCGAGCGCCTGGTGCTGTGCAACACCGCCGCCAAGATCGGCACCCCGGAAGTCTGGAACCCGCGCATCGACACCGTGCTTTCCGGTGGCGCCCAGGCCATGCGCGACCTGCGCGACGCCTCCATCTCGCGCTGGTTCACCGCCGACTTCGCCGAGGCCCAGCCGGGCAAGGTCGAGCCCATCGTGGCCATGCTGGCGCAGACCTCTCCCGAGGGTTACGCGGCCAACTGCGCCGCGGTGCGCGACGCCGACTTCCGCGAGCAGCTGGGCGCCATCCGCGCGCCGACCCTGGTCGTCTGCGGCAGCGGCGACCCGGTGACCACCACCGAGCACGGCCGCTTCATGCAGGAACGCATCCAGGGCGCCGAACTGGTGGAATTCCACGCCGCGCACCTGTCCAACGTCCAGGCCGGCGACGCCTTCAGCGACAAGGTGCTGGCCTTCCTCCGCGCTTGATGTTCCGGCGGCGCAACTGTCTTGCCGACTGCGCCGAGGTGCTTTTCGTAGGATGGGTTGAGCTTGCGATACCCATCGGACCCTGGTGATGGGTATCGCTTCGCTCAACCCATCCTACGGGGTGCCAACCGCGGTGGTTCTATGTAGGAGCGCGCCCTGCGCGCGATTCGCGGGCAGGGCCCGCTCCTACAGGTTCACGCCGAACGGTTCCCTCTCCCTCTGGGAGAGGGCTGGAAGTCAGGCGTAATCGCGGATAAATCCGCTCCTACAGGTTGACGCCGAATTTTCCGTGCGCGCCGAACGGCTCCCTCTCCCTCTGGGAGAGGGCTGGGGTGAGGGAACGGAATCCCCTCGAACCCCAGCGGCCCCGGCCAACACCGTCGATTGCCCGCCTCAGGATTTCAACTCCTCCAGCTCCCGATACAACTCCAGCGCCTGCGGGTTGGCCAGGGCGTCGGTGTTCTTCACCGGCCTGCCGTGCACCACGTTGCGTACCGCCAGCTCGACTATCTTGCCGCTGAGGGTGCGGGGGATGTCGGCCACCGCGATGATCTTCGCCGGCACGTGGCGCGGGGTGGTGTTGGCGCGGATGGTCCGGCGGATTTTCTCTTCTAGCGCCTCGTCCAGCTGCACGCCTTCGCGCAGGCGCACGAACAGCACCACGCGCACGTCGCCCTGCCAGTCCTGGCCGATGGCGATGGATTCCAGCACCTCGTCGACCTTTTCCACCTGGCGGTAGATTTCCGCCGTGCCGATGCGCACGCCGCCGGGGTTGAGCACGGCGTCGGAGCGGCCGTGGATCACCAGGCCGCCGTGGGCGGTTTCCTCGGCGTAGTCGCCGTGGGCCCAGATGCCGGGGAAGGTGGCGAAGTAGGCGTCGTGGAATTTCTCGCCCTGCGGATCGTTCCAGAAGCCCACCGGGATCGACGGGAAATGCCGGGTGCAGACCAGCTCGCCCTTGCCGCTGCGCAGGCGCCTGCCGTCGTCGTCCCAGACTTCCACCGCCATGCCCAGGCCCTTGCATTGCAGCTCGCCGCGCCACACCGGCGCTGTGGGGTTGCCCAGGGCGAAGCAGGAGACGATGTCGGTGCCGCCGGAGATGGACGACAGGCACAGGTCGGCCTTGATGTCGCGGTAGACGTAGTCGAAGCTTTCGTGGGCCAGCGGCGAGCCGGTGGAGAGCAGCGTCTGCAGGCTGTCCAGGCTATGCGTCTGCGCTGGCTTCACGCCGGCTTTTTCCAGCGCTGCGATGTATTTGGCGCTGGTGCCGAAGACCTTGATGGCTTCGGCGTCGACCAGGTCCATCAGCCGCTCCGGGCCGGGGTGGAAGGGCGAGCCGTCGTAGAGCACCAGGCTGGCGCCCACCGCCAGGCCCGAGACCAGCCAGTTCCACATCATCCAGCCGCAGGTGGTGTAGTAGAACAGCACGTCGCCGGAGTGCAGGTCGGTGTGCAGCGCGTGTTCCTTGAGATGCTGCAGCAGCACGCCGCCGGTGGAATGGACGATGCACTTGGGCACGCCGGTGGTGCCGCTGGAGTAGAGGATGTACAGCGGATGGGTGAAGGATACCGGGGTGAATTCGGGTTCGCCGCCGCTCTGGTAGAAGTCGTTCCACAGGGTGATCCGTGCAACGGATTTGCAATCCGTCGCACGGGCCTCCGGGCGCGCATAAGGCACCAGCACCAGCTCTTGCAGCGAGGGTAACTGCGCCAGTATCTCGTTGAGCTTGCCGGTCAGGTCCTGCAGCTTGCCGGCATAGCGGTAGCCGGCGCAGGCGATCAGCACCTTGGGCTCGATCTGGCCGAAGCGGTCGATCACCCCCTGGGTGCCGAAGTCCGGCGAGCAGCTCGACCAGGTGGCACCCAGGCTGGTGGCGGCGAGCATCCCCACCAGGGTCTGCCAGGTGTTGGGCATGAAGGCCGCCACGCGGTCGCCCGGGCCCACCCCGGCAGCGCGCAGGCTGCGTTGCAGGCCGGCGACCTGGGCGGCCAGCTCGGCATGGCTGAGGCTTTCGCGGCTGCCGTCTTCGCCAATGGCCACCACCGCCGTGGCTTCGTCACGGCGGCGCAGCAGGTGTTCGGCGAAGTTCAGGGTGGCGCCGGGGAACCAGCGCGCGTCGGGCATCCGCGGGCCTTCCTCCAGCACCGTGCGCGGCGGGCTGTGGAAGCGCACGTCGAAGCCATCGACGATGGCCTGCCAGAAGGCCTCGCGGTGCTCGATGCTCCAGGCGTGCAGGGCGGGGTAGTCGGCCAGCGCCAGGCCATGGCGCTGGTTGACCTGGCGGCGGAAGGCGTCCATCCGGCTGGCGGCGATGCGTTCGGCGGAAGGGGTCCACAAGGGTTTCATAGGGGCGTCCGTCCATCCACTGCTTGTCCTGTCAGTGTGGCACGGGATGGCGACGTCTTCCGCCCGGCGACGATCCGGCGATGGCCCCCGCCGGCTGGCGGCGGGGGCGGGCGCTCACTGGGCGACCCAGCCGCCGTCCATGTTCCAGGCGGCGCCGCGCACCTGGGCGGCGGCCTCGCTGCAGAGGAACAGCGCCAGCTCGCCCAGTTGCCCGGGGGTGACGAACTCCAGCGACGGCTGCTTTTCCGCCAGCAGGTCGTGGCGCGCCTGCTCGGGGCTGGCGCCCTCGGCCACGCGCGCGTCTATCTGCTTCTGCACCAGCGGCGTCAGCACCCAGCCGGGGCAGATGGCGTTGCAGGTGATGGGCGTGGTGGCGGTTTCCAGGGCGACGCTCTTGGTCAGGCCGATCACCCCGTGCTTGGCGGCGACGTAGGCGCTCTTGCCGGCGGAGGCCACCAGGCCGTGGGTGGAGGCGACGTTGACGATGCGCCCCCAGTTGCGCCGGCGCATGCCCGGCAGCGCCAGGCGGGTGCTGTGGAACACCGCGGAGAGGTTGATGGCGATGATCGCGTTCCAGCGTTCCACCGGGAAGTCTTCCACGGCGTCCACGTGCTGGATGCCGGCGTTGTTGACCAGGATGTCCAGCGCGCCGAACTCGCGCTCGACGTAGGCGATCATCTCGGCGATCTGCGCCGGCTCGGCCATGTCCGCCGGGTGGTGGCCGAGCCGCGTGCCGTGGCGGCCCAGCTCGGTCAGGGCGCCCTCGACATCGCCGAAGCCGTTGATCACCACCTGGGCGCCGGCCGCGGCCAGGCTGTGGGCGATGCCCAGGCCGATGCCGCTGGTGGCGCCGGTGACCAGCGCGATCTTGCCTTTGAGGTTCATGGTCGTTTCTCCTGCCTGTGGCGGCTCTCAGCGGGCCGCCGGGTGGTACACGGCATCAAACGATGCCGGTTGCGTAGAAGGTAGCGATCACCACGAAGACCGCCAGGGTCTTGATCAGGGTGATGGCGAAGATGTCCTTGTAGGCCTCGCGGTGGGTCAGCCCGGTGACCGCCAGCAGGGTGATGACCGCGCCGTTGTGCGGCAGCGTGTCCATCCCGCCGCTGGCCATGGCGGCGACGCGGTGCAGCACCTCCAGGGGGATGTTGGCGGCGTGGGCGGCGGCGATGAACTGTTCGGACATGGCCGCCAGGGCGATGCTCATGCCGCCGGAGGCCGAGCCGGTGATGCCGGCCAGGGTGGTGACGGTGATGGCTTCGTTGACCAGCGGGTTGGGGATGCTCTTGAGCGCATCGGCCAGCACCAGGAAGCCCGGCAGCGAGGCGATGACCGCGCCGAAACCGTATTCCGAGGCGGTGTTCATGGCCGCCAGCAGGGCGCCGGACACCGCGGTCTTGCTGCCCTCGGCGAGGCGGCTGCGGATCGCCCGGTAGCTGCTGACCAGCACCAGCAGGATGCCCAGCAGCAGCGCCGCCTGCACCGCCCAGATGCCGGTGAGCTTGCTCACGTCGCTGGCCACCGGCGCGGCCATGCCGGCCAGTTGCAGGCTGTGGGTCTTGCCGTAGAGCTGCGGAATCCAGTGGGTGAACAGCAGGTTGGCCACGCCCACCAGCACCAGCGGCGACAGCGCCAGCAGCGGGTGGGGCAGGGCGATGTCGCCGGCGGTTTCCGGCTCGTTGCGCAGCTCGCGGCCATAGCCTTCGCCGGCGGCGCGGGCGCGCCCGGCCTGGCGGCGCAGGAACAGCATGCCGGCGAAGAACACGAACAGGCTGCCGATCAGCCCCAGCCAGGGCGCGGCCCAGCCGTTGGTGCCGAAGAAGGCGGTGGGGATGATGTTCTGGATCTGCGGGGTGCCGGGCAGGGCGTCCATGGTGAAGCTGAAGGCGCCCAGGGCGATGGTCGCCGGGATCAGCCGCTTGGGGATGTCGCTCTGGCGGAACATCTCGGCGGCGAAGGGGTACACCGCGAACACCACCACGAACAGCGACACGCCGCCATAGGTGAGCAGGGCGCACACCAGCACTATCACCAGCATGGCCTGGCGGGTGCCGAGCAGGCGGATGGCCGCCGCGACTATGGAGCGCGAGAAGCCCGACAGCTCGATGAGCTTGCCGAACACGGCGCCGAGCAGGAACACCGGGAAGTAGAGTTTGACGAAGCCGACCATCTTCTCCATGAACACGCCGGTGAAGGCCGGCGCCACCGCCGACGGGTCGGTGAGGAGCACGGCGAGCAGCGCCGCGATGGGGGCGAAGAGGATGACGCTGTAGCCGCGGTAGGCGGCCAGCATCAGCAGGGCGAGGGCGGCGAGGGCGATGACCACGCTCATGGGCAGTTCTCCTGGAACTGCGCGGCACGGCGGCCGCGCATGATTATTGTGGTGGTGGCGGGAACGCCGGCGGTTACCAGAGCGGCAGCACGTAGCTGAGGATCAGCCGGTTCTCGTCCAGGTCGTTGCCGAAGTGGCTGGAACGCACGGTGGCGTTGCGCCATTTGACGCCGAAGTTCTTCAGCGGACCGCTCTGCACCACGTAGCCGATGTCCGTGTTGCGCTCCCACTCCTTGCCCTCCGGCTTGCCGGCGCCCAGCTCGATGTCGTCGCCGGACAGGTAGCGCGTCATGAAGGTCAGGCCGGGCACGCCCAGGGCGGCGAAGTCGTAGTCGTAGCGTAGCTGCCAGGACTTTTCGTCGCGGTTGGCGAAGTCGCCGATCTGCACGAAGTTGACCAGGAAGGCGTCGGTGCCGCCGATGTAGGCGAAACCGGTGTCGCCGTTCATGACCTGGTAGCCGGCGCCGAAGGCGTGGCCGCCGAGGCTGTAGGTGAGCATGGCGCCGAAGGCGCGGTTGTCGACGTTGCTATGGCCGTCGTCCTTGGAGCGGGCGAAGCGCAGGTCGGTCTTCAGCGATTGGCCGTCGGCGATGGGCAGCACGTGCAGCAGGTTGACGATGTGCTGGTCGTACAGGCCGTCGAGCTTGGCGTAGTTGTAGCCGGTGGTCAGCTGCGGCGTCCATTTGTAGCTCAGGCCGGCGAAGTCGAAGCGGTCGCTGTCGGCGCTGGCGACGATGCCGCGGGCGTTGCCGGTGGTGAGCGTCATGTCCTCGCTGTCGGAGGAATCGCGCTGGCTGACCTGGCGCAGGCGGCCGGCGTCGAAGGTCAGGCCGGCGAACTCGGTGGAGTTCAGGTGCGCGCCCTGGAAGGTCTGCGGCAGCAGGCGCGAGTCGTTGGCCAGCACGCTGGGCAGCTTGGGCAGCAGGGTGCCGACCTTGAGCACGCTGTGGGAGGCGCGCAGTTTGGCGGTCAGGCCCAGTTCGCTGTAGTCGTCCTGGGCGCCGTGGACCTTCTCGCGGTCGCGCGGCAGCAGGCCGGAGCCGGCGCGGTCGGGGCTGGAGTCGAGCTTCACGCCCAGCAGGCCGATGGCGTCGACGCCCACGCCGATGGTGCCCTCGGTGAAGCCGGATTCGTAGCGCAGCAGGAAGCCCTGCGCCCATTCCTCCTGTTTCGACTGGGGCGCGGCGTCCTGGCGGAAGTCACGGTTGAAGTAGAAGTTGCGCAGTTCGAGGCTGGCCTTGCTGTCGGCGAGGAAATCGGCCTGGACGGGGAGCGCGATGCCGAGGGTGGAGCCCAGGGTGGCGAGGGCGACGGCATGGTTGAGCGGGGTTCTGCTCATGTTTGCTAGTACTCCTGGCGCGGCGCGGCGGCGAACCGGGGCGGGCCGTGGGCCCCGTGGGTAACGTTCGTGCGCGGACGGCGTTGGTTGTTGTTATGTCGGCGTGCGGCGGATGGCCGCCCGGGCCGGATAGCGAGAACCGTGCCAGATATTTAACTAGCTGATTTTAAAGTGATTTATTTGGATTTGCGGAAAGCGTGCGCCGGGCTTTGTCTCCATTCGTGGACAAAGGCGATTGCCATGTGCCTGAAGGCACCTGGAATTCGGTTTGTCTCTAAACGTAGAAAAGTCTCTGTTTCAGGACGAAAGGCCGAGGGCGGCCATCTTCTTGTACAGCGTCGAGCGGCCCAGCCCCAGGCGCCGCGCGGCCGCCTCGACGTTGCCGGCCTGTTCGGCCAGCACGTTGCCGATCAGCTCGCGCTCGAAGGCCTCGCGCGCGGCGTAGAAGTCCTGGCCCTCGGCCAGGCTGGCGCGGTTGCCGTCCGCCTGCGCCGGCGGCGCCTGCAACGGGCCGAGGGCGGCGCGCAGGGCCTGGGCGTCCAGCTGCGCCCGGTCGTTGAGCAGCACCGTGCGCTCCAGCAGGTTGCGCAGCTCGCGCACGTTGCCCGGCCAGGCGTGGCGGCGCAGCAGGGCGAGGGCGTCGGCGTCCAGCTCGTAGAGGGCGTGGTTGTCCTCGCGCAGGTCGTCGAGGATCGCCTCGCACAGCGCCGGCAGGTCCTCCAGGCGCGCGCGCAGCGGCGGGATCCCGATGGGCACCACGTTGATGCGGTAGTACAGGTCGGCGCGGAAGCGGCCCTCGCGCACGGCCTTGTCCAGGTCGATGGAGGTGGCCGCGATCAGCCGCACGTCGCTGCGCAGCACTTCGTTGGAGCCCACCGGCTCGAATTCCTTCTCCTGCAGCACGCGCAGCAGCTTGCTCTGCAGCGGCAGGGGCATGTCGCCGATCTCGTCGAGGAACAGGGTGCCGCCCTGGGCGATCTGCAGCTTGCCCGGGCGGCCCTTGCGGTCGGCGCCGGTGAAGGCGCCCGGCGCGGTGCCGAAGAACTCCGCCTCCAGCAGGGTTTCCGGAATGGCCGCGGCGTTGATGCTGACGAAGGCCTTGCCGGCCCGCGCCGAGGCGCTGTGGATGGCGTGGGCGAGCAGTTCCTTGCCGGTGCCGGTCTCGCCCAGCAGCAGCACCGGCGCCTCGCTGGTGGCGGCGCGGCGGGCGCGGCGCTTGACCTCCAGGCTGGCGCTGCCGTTGCCGATGAAGTGCGCCAGGCTGTACTTGGCCTGGCGCGCCTGCAGCAGCGAGCGGGTGGAGGCCAGCTCCTGGCGCATGCGCTGGTAGCGGCTGAGCAGCGGCGACAGCGAGCGCAGCTCGTCGAACAGGGCGAAGCCGATGGCGCCGATGACCTGCCCGGCGTCGTCGCGGATCGGCATGCGCATCACCACCAGCGGGTCGCGCGGCATGTCGAGGATGTCCAGCAGCATCGGCCGGCCGCTGCGCACCACCTCGCGCATGAGGCTGCCGGGGATCACGCTCTCCACCGGCCGGCCGACGGCCTGCTCGGCCTCGTCCAGGCCGAAGCGCTGGGCGTAGCGCTGGTTGATCCAGACGATGTTGGCGTCGCGGTCGACGATCACGGTGCCCTCGCTGAACTGCTCGAAGATTTCGAACAGCGAGCGGATCGCCAACTGGCGGACGCTCTGGTAGTCCGTGAGGGGGGAGTTGTCGTGCATGGGCGGCCTGGTGCTTGGGGGGGCTTTGAGCGGGCACTGTACCGGGATGTGGGGGGTGGGTCAGTAGGGAAGGGCGGAGTATGGGTTGGGCGCTGGTGTGGCGGGGGAGCCCGCAACCCTCTCCCCAGCCCTCTCCCTGAAGGGAGAGGGGGCTAGTCCGTGCCGAGAGAAGGCCAGGTTTCAGCCGGCAGTCTCTGTGCTAGCCGGCTAACGCCGAAATACCAACGCACGCCGAACGGTCCCCTCTCCCTTCAGGGAGAGGGTTAGGGAGAGGGCGCTCTCAACCCCAGCCCCAGCACAATCGGGAAACCCCGTTCGCGAGCAAGCTCGCTCCTACACCAAGCCAGTCCGTGCCTGCACTCTTCAGTGATTGCCGACTGACTCATGAGCATCCAAGCACACCGAACAGTCCCCTCTCCCTTCAGGGAGAGGGCGCTCTCAACCCCGAACACCCAAGCCCCCGGGAAACACCATCACTCCGCCGCCTGCATCCCCTGCGTCTGCTTCGCCTGCTTGTAACGCAGCGCCACCGCCGGCACCGGCGAGGCCTTGCCGGTTTCCACCCAGCGGCGGATGCGCGCGGCGTCGGCCACGTGGGTGCGCTTGCCGAAGGCGTCGAGCAGGGCCAGGGCCACCGGGCGGCCGTTCATCACCGTGACCATCACCAGGCAGTGCCCGGCCTGGTTGGTGAAGCCGGTCTTGGTCAGGCGGATGTCCCACTTGCCGGCGCGCACCAGCGGGTTGGTGTTGAAGAAGCTCAGCGCGTAGTTCGGGTGGCTGAAGCGCGCGTCCTTGGTCGCGGTGGTGCTCAACTCGCGGATCAGCGGGTACTGGTAGGCGGCCTTGACCAGGCGGATCAGGTCATGGGCGGTGGAAGTGTTGTCGATCGACAGGCCGGTGGGCTCCACGTAGTGGGTGTGCAGCATGCCCAGGGACTTCGCCTTGGCGTTCATCGCCTTGACGAAGGCCACGCTGCCGCCCGGGTAGTGGTGGGCCAGGCTGGCGGCGGCGCGGTTTTCCGAGGACATCAGCGCCAGCAGCAGCATCTGCCGGCGGTCGATGCGGCTGCCCAGGTGCACGCGGGAGAACACGCCCTTCATCTCGGCGGTCTCGGAGATGTCCACGTCGATCTGCTCGTCCAGCGGCAGCTTGGCGTCGAGCACCACCATGGCGGTCATCAGCTTGGTCACTGAGGCGATCGGGCGGACCACCTCGGGGTTGCTGGAATACACGACCTTGTCGGAGTTCAGGTCCACCACCAGGGCGCTGCCGGAGGCCAGGACCAGCTGGCCGGGGGTGACTTCCGCCTTGCTGGCGGCGAGGGAGGGCAGGGCGAAGGCAAGGGTACAGGTGAAGAAAAGGCCCAGGATCGAACGACGAGTGTTCATGGATGTGATTCGCACAAGTGGAAGGGTCTACATCCATGTAGGCAATTTCCCAGAATTCTAATCCATGACCGGGGCCCGTGCATCAGCCCGGCAGTGGCCTGGAGGAAAGAATTTCAAGGGCTTGCAGGCACAAGTGCGTGTATCACTTTGAAAGCGCAACGGCGGGAATGAGAAAGTGTCTCGCCAAGTGTTGCGAAATGCGAATCCCGGGCCTGGGTGTCGGCTGTCGGATTATTCCAAGTGTCTGATTCTCAAGGTGTTGTACTTCTGTGGCATGAAGCTTGACTGGCTAAGCTGTAGAGAACGAGGCGGATCGCGGGGTTGCGTTTACCTTTACGTTAACGTAAAGATGCTCCGCGAGCCGCCGACCGGCCGGTCATGCCCATGCCTGTGGGCCCGGTCGTGAGCCCAGTCCCAGAACAAGCACAACAAGGGAACGCCATGAATCACCCGAGCTATACCCGTGGCCGCCAGGACAAGCCGCTGCTGGCCATGACCATAGGCGCTGCCTTCGACGACACCGCCAGCCGTTTCGCCGACCGCGAGGCGCTGGTGGTGCGGCATCAGAACCTGCGCTACACCTGGGCCCAGCTGGCCGGGGCGGTGGACGCCACGGCCCGCGCCTTCCTCGCCCTGGGCCTGCGCCAGGGCGACCGCCTGGGCATCTGGGCGCCGAACTGCGCGCAGTGGTGCATCACCCAGTTCGCCAGCGCCAAGATCGGCGCCGTGCTGGTCAACATCAACCCGGCCTACCGCGCCAACGAGCTGGAGTACGCGCTGAAGCAGTCCGGCTGCCGCTGGCTGGTGTGCGCCGACGCCTTCAAGACCTCCGACTACCACGGCATGCTCGCCGAACTGCTGCCGGAGCTGCGCGACTGCCGCCCGGGCGAGCTGAACAGCGCGCGCCTGCCGGAACTGAGCGGGGTGGTCAGCCTGGCCGCCCAGGCCCCGGCCGGGTTCCTCCGCTGGGACCAGCTGGAGGGCATAGGCGCCTCGGTATCCGCCGAGGAACTGGCGCAGCGCCAGGCGCTGCTGCAGTTCGACGAGCCGATCAACATCCAGTACACCTCCGGCACCACCGGCTTCCCCAAGGGCGCCACCCTCAGCCACTACAACATCCTCAACAACGGCTACATGGTCGGCGAGAGCATCGGCCTCACCGAGCACGACCGCCTGGTGATCCCGGTGCCGCTGTACCACTGCTTCGGCATGGTGATGGGCAACCTCGGCTGCATGACCCACGGCGCCACCATGATCTACCCGGCGCCCAGTTTCGAGCCGGAGGCGACCCTGGCCGCCGTGGCCGAGGAACGCGCCACCGCGCTGTACGGCGTGCCCACCATGTTCATCGCCGAGCTGGACCACCCGCGCCGCGCCGAATTCGACCTGTCCAGCCTGCGCACCGGGATCATGGCTGGCGCCACCTGCCCGATCGAGGTGATGCGGCGGGTCATCAGCGAGATGCACATGGCGCAGGTGCAGATCGCCTACGGCATGACCGAGACCAGCCCGGTGTCGCTGCAGACCGGCCCGGACGACGAGCTGGAAATCCGCGTGACCACCGTCGGCCGCACCCAGCCGCAGCTGGAAAGCAAGATCATCGACGGCGACGGCCGCATCGTCCCGCGCGGCACCATCGGCGAGCTGTGCACCCGCGGCTACAGCGTGATGCTCGGCTACTGGAACAACCCCCAGGCCACGGCCGAGGCCATCAGCCCGGCGCGCTGGATGCTCACCGGCGACCTGGCGCTGATGGACGAGGCGGGCAACGTGCGCATCGTCGGGCGCAGCAAGGACATGATCATCCGCGGCGGCGAGAACATCTATCCGCGCGAGATCGAGGAATTCCTCTACACCCACCACGCCGTGGCCGACGCCCAGGTGATCGGCATCCCCGACGACAAGTACGGCGAGGAGCTGGTGGCCTGGGTCAAGTTCCACCCCGGCCACGGCGTCGACGAGGAGGAACTGCGGGCCTTCTGCAAGGCGCGCATCGCCCACTTCAAGGTGCCGCGCTACTTCCGCTTCTGCGACGAGTTCCCGATGACGGTGACCGGCAAGATCCAGAAGTTCCGCATGCGCGAGATCAGCATCGAGGAACTGCGTGGCTGACGGACGCGAGGCGCCATGCCGGTAGAGAAGGGCACCATCTCCATCCGCCTGGTCAACGAGGCCCTGGCCGAGCCCGTTCGCCAGGGCCTCGACGCGTCCGCGCTGCTGGCCGCGGCGGGCATCGCCGGCGAACTCGTCGGCAAGCCCTACGCGCGGGTGCCGATCCAGGCCTATTCGCGGCTCTGGCTGCGTTTGGCGAAGGCGCTGGACGACGAATTCTTCGCCATGAACCGGCGGCGAATGAAGTCCGGCAGCTTCAACTTCATGGCCCGCACGGCGATCCACGAAGCGACCCTGGAGGCTGCGCTGGAGCGTGCCCTGGCCTTCCTAGGCCTAGTCTTCGACGGCCTGCAGCCACGCCTGGTGAGCCAGGACGGGGTGGCCGCCATCCAGCTCGACGAGGGCGCGGCGCCGGCGCAGCGGGCCTTCTGCTACTTCACCCTGTACCTGATGGTCCACGGCCTGGCCTGCTGGCTGGTGGGCCGGCGCATCCCCATCCTCGCCATCGACCTGCGCAGCCCGCAGCCGGACTACATCGAGGACTACCGGGTGATGTTCAGCGACAACCTGCGCTTCGCCCGCCGGCAGACGCGCCTGCTGTTCAACGCCGAGGCCCTGGCCCTGCCGGTGCGCCGCGACGAACGCGAGCTGCGGCGCTTCCTGGTCGGCGCCCCGGCCAACATCCTGGTGCGCTACCGCGACCCGCAGAGCCTGGCGGCGCGCATCAAGGCCTACCTGCGCAGCCAGCGCTGCGAGCGCTGGCCGGACCTGGAGGCACTGGGCAGCCACTTCTACATGGCGTCCTCGACGCTGCGCCGCAAGCTCGCCGCCGAGGGCCAGTCGTACCAGGCGCTGAAGGACCAGCTGCGCCGCGACCTGGCCATCGCCCGCCTGGACGCCGGCGAAGGCAACTTCGCCGAACTGGCCGAGGAACTCGGCTTCGCCGACACCAGCGCCTTCTACAAGGCCTTCCGCAAGTGGACCGGCTCCACCCCCGGCCAGTACCGCGCGCTGATGCAGCAGGAAAACGACTGGCCCGACGCCTCCAGAAATCCCCCGCCAGGCCGATAGCCTGGGGCACTCCCACGTTCCAAGGACCTCCGCCCATGTTCCTGACGCGCCTTTCGATCCAGTGGAAGATCACCCTGCTGGCCGGCCTCTGCCTGCTGTGCACCGTGGCCTTGCTGGTGGGCAGCTCGCTGCTGCGCATGAACCACAACCTGCAACTGGTGAAGACGGCCAACGCACAGATGCTCGAGGACGCGGCCCAGGCGCGCATGCAGGCGCGGGCCGAGCAGCAGGCGGAGACCATCCAGCGCTTCTTCACCGACGTCTACCACTTCGGCGACCAGTTCAGCCGCCAGGTCGCCCAGCTGCGCGCCCAGAGCGCCCGGCACGGCGTCGATGCGCAGGTGCTGCGCGAGGACCTGGTGAAGCTGGTGCACGACGGCCTGAAGTCCAACCCGACGCTGCTCAGCCTCTACGTGGTGTTCGAGCCCGAGGCCCTCGACGGCCAGGACGCCCGCTTCGCCGGCCAGGAGGCCCTGGGCAGCAACGAGAAGGGCCGCTTCGGCGCCTACTGGGCGCAGAAGGCCAGCGGCGACAGCAGCCTGGCGGTGACCGAGGCGATGATCGCCGACGCCACCGCGATGCTCGACGGCACCCCGTTCAACACCTGGTACCAGTGCCCGAAGCAGAACCTGCGGCCCTGCGTGCTCAACCCGTACTTCGACGATGCCTCCGGCCAGCGCGTGCTGATGACCACCGTGGTGTTCCCGCTGATGGAGAACGGCAAGCTGCTGGCCGTGGTCGGCGCCGACATCAGCCTGAGCCGTCTGCAGCAACTGGCCCTGGACGGCGACCGCGCGCTCTACGACGGCCAGGGCGCCATCCGCATCCTCAGCCCGGCCGGGCTGCTGGCCGGCGACAGCCAGGACGCCAACCAGCTCGGCCAGCCGCTGGCCAAGTCCGTGGCCAACGCCGCCGAACTGCTCGCCGTGCAGGCCGCCGGCGCGCCCAGGGCGCTGATGGGCGAGGACAAGCTGCAGGTGGTCGAGCCGCTGCAGGCCATCCCCGATTCGAAGAACTGGGGCGTGCTGCTGGAAGTGCCGCGCCCGGTGCTGCTGGAGCCGTCGCTGAAGCTGCAGGGTGAGCTGGATGCGCGCAACCTCAGCGGCGCGCTCTGGGAAACCGCCTTCGGCGTCGGCCTGGCGCTGGTGGTGCTGGTCCTGCTATGGCTGACTGCCCGCGGCGTGACGCGCCCGATCCTCGGCGTGGCCGGCATGCTGCGCGACATCGCCAGCGGCGAGGGCGACCTGACCCAACGCCTGAAATACCAGGGCCAGGACGAACTCGGCGAGCTGGCCGGCTGGTTCAACCGCTTCCTCGACAAGCTGCAGCCGATCATCCGCGACGTGAAAGCCTCGGTGCAGGACGCCCGCGCCACCGCTGACCAGTCCGCCGCGCTGTCGACCCAGACCAGCGCCGGCATGCAGCAGCAGTTCCGCGAGATCGAGCAGGTGGCCACCGCCTCCCAGGAAATGAGCGCCACCGCCCACGACGTGGCCAACAGCGCAGCCCAAGCCGCCGACGCCGCCCGCGGGGCCGACGGTGCCACCCGCGACGGCCTGGCGGTGATCGACCAGACCACCCGCGCCATCGACGAACTGGCCCGCGACATGAGCCAGGCCATGACCCAGGTCGAGGGCCTGGCGGCCAGCAGCGAGCAGATCGGCTCGGTGCTGGAAGTGATCCGCGCCATCGCCGAGCAGACCAACCTGCTGGCCCTCAACGCCGCCATCGAAGCGGCCCGCGCCGGCGAGGCCGGGCGCGGCTTCGCGGTGGTGGCCGACGAAGTGCGCAACCTGGCCAAGCGCACCCAGGACTCGGTGGAAGAAATCCGCCAGGTGATCGAAGGCCTGCAGAACGGCACCCGCGAAGTGGTCACCGCCATGCACAGCAGCCACCAGCAGGCCCAGGGCAGCGTCAGCCAGGTGGAGCAGGCGGTGGCGGCGTTGCAGCGCATCGGCGAGGCGGTGGGGGTGATCAACGACATGAACCTGCAGATCGCCAGCGCCGCCGAGGAACAGAGCGCGGTGGCCGAGGAGATCAACCGCAACGTGGCGGGTATCCGCGACGTGACCGAATCGCTGTCGGGCCAGGCCCAGGAGTCGGCGCAGATCAGCCAGTCGCTGAACGACCTGGCGAATCACCAGCAGGGGTTGATGGGGCAGTTTCGGGTGTGACCGGCAGGTGGGGGGCTCCCCATACCTGTAGGAGCGAGCTTGCTCGCGAACAGGATTCCCCGGCGGCTGCGGCGTTGGATGCAAGAGCGCCCTCTCCCCAACCCTCGGCTGCGCGCCCCGCCCTGAAGGGAGAGGGGGCTGTCCTGAGCGGCGTCAGACTCAGGCGCAGTCCTACACCCCGTCATTCCCGCGAACGCGGGACGCGGCTCCATCGCGAACAGCGCTTGCGCTGGCCCGAAGGGGAATAACCCAGTGACGTAGGGCGCATAACCGTTCGCGGTTATCCGCCGCTGGCCGGAACACTGGCGTTGCCGGGGGGCAATCGCGGACGAAGTCCGCTCCTACGTCCGTGTTTCCTGGAACCGTAGGAGCGGACTCTGTCCGCGATCAGCCCTTGCTCACACTGGCCGCGGTCTGGCCGAAGAGGATCTTCTTGCCTTCCTCGGTCACCGACGGCCGCGACGAATACGCCTGGCCTTTCTCATAGGCGCGCACGGTCGCCGGCCGTGCCGCTATGCCTTCGAACCAGCGCTTGAGGTGGGGGAAATCGTCCAGGTCCTGCTGCTGGCGCTGCCACGGCACCACCCAGGGGTAGCTGGCCATGTCGGCGATGCTGTAGTGCTCGCCGGCGAGATAGGGCACTTTCGCCAGGCGCTTGTCCATCACGCCGTACAGGCGGTTGGTCTCGTTGACGTAGCGCTGCATGGCGTAGGGCAGCTTTTCCGGCGCGTATTGCACGAAGTGGTGGTTCTGCCCGGCCATCGGGCCCAGGCCGCCGACCTGCCAGAACAGCCATTCCAGCACCGTCTTGCGCCCGCGCACGTCGGCCGGCATGAACTGCCCGGTCTTCTCCGCGAGGTAGACGAGGATGGCGCCGGACTCGAACACGCTGATCGGCTCGCCGCCGTCCGCCGGGGCGCTGTCGATGATGGCGGGCATGCGGTTGTTCGGCGAGAAGGCGAGGAACTCCGGCTTGAACTGGTCGCCGGCGCTGATATCGACGGGGTGGATGCGGTAGTCGAGCCCCGCCTCTTCGAGGAACAGGGTGATCTTGTGGCCGTTGGGGGTGGGCCAGTAGTACAGCTCGATCATGGGACCTCCTGAAATGGCGACGCCCCGGCACCGTGCCGGGGCGTGCAACGCCCGCGCCCAGGAGAGCGGCGCGGGCTAAAAGCCAAGACTATAGCTTTACTTGCGGTCGATCCAGACGGTCTGCGGGTTGAGGAACTCGCGCAGGCCGAAGTGCGACAGCTCGCGGCCGAAACCGCTCTTCTTCACGCCGCCGATCGGCACGCGCGGATCGGAGGCGGAGAAGCCGTTGATGAACACGCCGCCGCTGACCAGGCGCCGCGCCATGTGCTGGGCCTTGGCCTTGTCGGCGCTCCAGATGGCGCCGGACAGGCCGAACTCGCTGTCGTTGGCCAGTTCCAGGGCGTGCTCGGCGTCGCGCGCGACGATGACCGATGCCACCGGGCCGAAGATTTCCTTGGCGAAGGCGGTGTTGCCCGGCTTCACGTCGGCCAGCACGGTCGGCGCGTAGTAGTTGCCTTCGCCTTCCAGCTTGTGGCCGCCCAGCAGCAGGCTGGCGCCGTCGGCGATGGCCTGTTGCACCTGGCCGTGCAGCTCGTCGCGCAGGTCGAAGCGGGCCATGGGGCCGACGAAGGTGTCGTCCGCCAGCGGATCGCCGATCTTCAGCGCCTTGACCGCGGCCAGCAGCTTCTCGGTGAAGGCCGGGGCGATGGATTCTTCGACGATCATGCGCTTGGCGGCGATGCACACCTGGCCGCAGTTGCCGAAGCGGCTGGCCACGGCAGCTTTCACGGCGGCGTCCAGGTCGGCGTCGGCCAGCACGATGAAGGCGTCGGAACCGCCCAGTTCCAGCACGCACTTCTTCAGCGCGGCGCCGGCCTGGGAGGCGATGGCCGCGCCCGCGCCCACGCTGCCGGTCACGGCGATGGAGGCGATGCGCTCATCGGCGATGGCCTTGGAGACCAGCGGCGGCTCCACGTTCAACACGTCGAACACGCCCTCGGGCAGGCCGGCCTGCAGCCAGGCATCGCGCAACTGGTAGGCGCAGCCCATGACGTTCGGCGCGTGCTTGAGCACGTAGGTGTTGCCGCCGAGGATGATGCTCACCGCGCCGCGCATGACCTGCCAGGTGGGGAAGTTCCACGGCATCACGGCCAGCACCGGGCCCAGCGGCAGGTAGGAGATGTACGCGCCTTCGATGCTGGTCTTCTCGTCTTCCAGCATGGCCGGGCCGTGCTCGGCGTACCAGTCGCAGAGGTTGGCGCACTTGTTGATCTCGCCGCGCGCCTGGGTGACCGGCATGCCCATTTCCCGGGCTTCCATGCGGGCCATGGGCTCGACGCTGGCGCGCAGCACCTCGGCCATCCTGCGCAGCACGGCGACGCGCTCGGCCACCGGGGTTTCGCGCCACTGGCGGAAGGCGGCGTCGGTGCGGGCCAGGGTGCTTTCCAGCTGGGCGGCGTCTTCGAAGGGGTAGCGGGCCAGTTCCTGGCCGGTGGCGGGGCTGCGCGAGATGGCAGCGGGGATGGCGGCGATCTGGTTCATGGAAGGTCCTTGCACGGCAGGTGGGGCTGGCCGCCGTCGGTCGGCGGCGTCGGTTGTCCGGCCGGCGCCACTGGCGCCGGCATGGGGAAGAAAGTAAGGTGGCGCTTCATTCATGACAAATGAATAATTCAGAAAGGATCATTCTCCCGGAGAGAAACGTGGACCTGACCCAACTGGAGTTCTTCCGCGCCGTCGCCCAGGACGGCAGCATCACCGCCGCCGCGGGCCGCCTGCACCGCGTGCCGTCGAACCTGACCACGCGCATCAAGCAGCTGGAAAGCGAGCTGGGCGCCGAGCTGTTCATCCGCGAGAAGTCGCGCCTGCGCCTGTCGCCCACCGGGCGCAGCTTCCTCGACTACGCCGAGCGCATCCTCGACCTGGTGGAAGAGGCGCGCCAGGTGGCCAGCGGCGCCGAGCCCCACGGCAGCTTCTCCCTGGGCTCGATGGAAAGCACTGCGGCGGTGCGCATCCCCGAACTGCTGGCGCGCTACCACCAGCGCTTCCCCAAGGTGCAGCTGGACCTCTCCACCGGCCCGTCGGGCGAGATGATCGACGGCGTGCTCTCCGGCCGTTTCATCGCCGCCTTCGCCGATGGCCCGGCCAACCATCCGCAACTGGACGGCCGCCCGGTGTTCCAGGAGGAGCTGGTATTGATGAGCGCCCAGGGCCACCCGCCGGTGCGCGACGCCCGCGACGTGGCGGGGGAAACGGTGTTCGCCTTCCGCGACACCTGCTCCTACCGCAAGCGCCTGGAAGGCTGGTTCGCCGAGCAGCGCGTGGTGCCGGGCAAGATCATGGAGATGGAGTCCTACCACGGCATGCTGGCCTGCATCGCCGCCGGCGGCGGGGTGGCGATCATCCCCAAGGCGATGTTCGACAGCCTGGCCGGCGGGCGCAACGTGACCATCCACCACCTGGCCCCCAGCCACGCCGAAGCCACCACCTGGCTGTTCTGGCGCCGCGGCACCGACACCCCGGCATTGCGCGCCTTCATCGGCCTGCTGGAGCCGGAGCAGCGGGAGGCGGCGTAGGGCGTACAACCGTTCGCGGTTGTACGCCGATACACCAAGGCCTGTCCCGGGCGACGTGGCTGGGTCCGGAGCGCTCTCCGGCGGGGCTTCGTTGCGGGGTCTGGTGTGAGCTTGGGGTGAGGTCAAACGGCGTATAACCGCGAACGGTTATACGCCCTACGGTGCTGTTTATTGGGTTATTCCCCTTCGGGCCAGCGCAAGCGCTGTTCGCGATGGAGCCGCGTCCCGCGTTCGCGGGAATGACGGGGTGTGAGGACTGCGCCCGAGTCTGACGCCGCTCCGGACAGCCCCCTCTCCCGCTTGCGGGAGAGGGCTGGGGAGAGGGCGCTCTTGCATCCAACACCGCAGCCGCCGGGAAATCCTGTTCGCGAGCAAGCTCGCTCCTACAGGTATGGCGACCCCTACTAAATGAAAACGACCCCTCCCGGGGCCGTTTCCATCATCAATGCGCCGCAGCCTTCACCGTCCTTGGCGGCGCGTGCTCTGCATGCTCGTTCTCCTCGTCGATCACCGGCACCTCGTTGCCGTCCTTGTCGTGCAGCTTGCCGTTGAGGAAGTAGTCGCCCTCGTTCAGCGCGGCGATGTCGCGGTAGCGCAGGGTGCGCTCCTCGGCGGCGACGAACACCGACTGCTGGTCCGAGTTGCCGGTCTTGAAGTGGTTGAACAGCAGGTTCAGGGCAATGGCCATGATGGCCGAGGAGCTGATGCCGGAGTGGAAGATGGTTTCCACCCAGCCCGGGAAGTTGTGGTAGAAGTTCGGCGCCGCGATCGGCAGCATGCCGAAGCCCAGGGCGGTGGCGACTATCACCAGGTTCATGTTGTTGTGGTAGTCCACCTTCGACAGGGTGCGGATGCCGCTGGCCGCCACGGTGCCGAACAGCACCAGGCCGGCGCCGCCGAGCACCGCCGGGGGCACCGCGGCCACCACCCGGCCGACCACCGGCAGCAGGCCGAGGGTCACCAGGATCAGCCCGCCGGTGGCCACCACGTAGCGGCTCTTCACGCCGGTCACGGCCACCAGGCCGACGTTCTGGGCGAAGGCGCTCTGGGTGAAGGAACCGAAGATCGGCGCCAGGATGCTCGACAGCATGTCGGCGCGCAGGCCGTTGCCCAGGCGCTTGGAGTCCACCTTGGTGCCGATGATCTCGCCCACGGCGAGGATGTCCGCCGAGGTTTCCACCAGGGTCACCAGGATCACGATGCACATGGAGATGATCGCCGCCAGGTGGAAGGTCGGCATGCCGAAGTGGAAGATTTCCGGCATGGCCAGCATCGGGCCTTCGGTGACCTTGGAGAAGTCGGTCATGCCCAGGGCGTAGGCGATGCCGGTGCCGATCACCATGGCCAGCAGGATCGACAGGCGCGAGATGGCGGCGCTGCCCAGCTTGCTCAGCAATAGCACGATGACCAGGGTCACCGCGGCCAGGCCGATGTTCGCCGTGCTGCCGAATTCCGCCGCCTTGGGGTTGCCGCCCATGGCCCAGCGCGCGGCCACCGGCATCAGCGTCAGGCCGATGGTGGTGATGACCACGCCGGTGACCAGCGGCGGGAAGAACTTGGTGATGCGCGAGAACACCGGGGTGATCAGCAGGCCGATGGCCGAGGCCGCCATCACCGCCCCCAGCACCGCGGGGATGCCGCCGCCTTGGTAGCCGGTGGTGAGGATGGCGAGCATGGTCGCCACCCCGGCGAAGGACACGCCCTGCACCAGCGGCAGCTGGCTGCCGAAGAAGGGCAGGCCGAGGGTCTGCAGCAGGGTGGCCAGGCCGCCGGCGAACAGCGACGCGGCGATCAGGGTGCCGATCTCGGCGGGCGACAGGCCGGCGGCCTGGCCGAGGATCAGCGGCACGGCGACGATGCCGCCATACATGGTCAGAACGTGTTGCAGGCCGTACGCCAGGTTGGCGCCGACACCGAGGTTCTCGTCTTCCGGGCGGGTGCTGGAAGACGCTACAGCTGAACGGTCATTCATGGCTGGAGGACTCGCTTGTTTTTGTTGTGCCGAGCACTGTAAACACGGTTGTTCCTGTTTGGCTACTGCCTTGTATACAAAATATTGTTCGACACTCTGAACTATCTGATTCGAAAGAGAAAATAATCTTCCGCGAAATGCGCAGGCGACCGCCTGCACGCCGTCCGGAACGAAGCAAGAACCTGGCCATGTCGTCAGGAATTTTGGATGCAGGGGTGCCGTAGGTCGGCACGGCCCGCGTGGCGCGAGGGCCCGACCATCGCGGCGGCCATGGAGCGAGGTGGCCAGAGGGAAGAAGTGCACGGAAGTCGGGCGCCGCGGCCTCAATATGGTGCCGCCTACGCCCGGCTTCACGGAATGCGGGCGCGCAAATGAAAAACGCCGCGACGGGGAACCGTTCGCGGCGTTTTCGCAGGGGCGGGGAGGAGCTTCAGATCATGAAGCGCAGGATGTCCGCCCGGTTCATCTCGGTGCGGCCTTCCTCGTACCAGCGCGGGATGACGTCCTTCAGGCCTTCCTTGGTGTCGTCCAGGTTGAACGGCGCCGGGTAGCGCTTCTTGCGGTAGGAATAGATGTAGTAGGTGCCGTCGCGGTAGAGGATGCGGTCGAAGGTGTAGAAGCCGATGTGCGAGCCGTTGCAGCGCGCGGTCAGCACCACGTCGCCTTCCTCGTAGGGCAGGGCGCCCTCGGCGCATTCGTAGGTGAAGAACTCGCGCACGTCGTCCCAGTCCACGCCGCTGCTGGCGCGCAGGAAGCCCTCGGCGGTGGTCTCGGAGTCCTCGGAGTGGTCGCTGTACCAGATGAACAGCGGGATGCTCTGGTTGGACTCCTCGCCCAGCCAGCTCTCGCCGTCCAGGTACTGCGCGGTGCGCGCCAGGCCCGCCTGCATGCGGCGGTGGTTCCAGCGGTAGTCTTCCAGGGCCTCGTCGAAGGCCTCGTTGTCGGCGCTGGGCAGCACGCCCTCGGTGGCCTTGAGTTGTCCGACGCGGGCCAGGTGCTGCTGGTAGAGCGCGGCGTCCTGGATCACCACGGCGTTATCGCGGGTCAGGCTGACGCCGATCTCGGTGAAGTTGGCGCTGCCGAGGATGACCACGTCCGGCTCGATCAGGTAGAGCTTCCAGTGGATGCTCTGCTGGTAGCGGAAGTCGACGGACAGCGCCAGGTCGTCGCCGCTCTCGCCGATGCAGTACTCGATGAAGTCCGGCGAGGTGAAGGAGTTGATGGTCCCGACCACTATGTCCAGACGGTTGCCGTTGGCGCGCAGGCTTTCCACCAGGGGTTCGGTGCCGGCGGCGAAGGCGGTGACGACCGTGATCTTCTTGTCGCGCTGTTGGCCGAGGTAGCCCGCGAGGTCGTTCTGATTATCGAGGATCTGCATAGGTTCTCCAGCAGCATGGGTTCCGCAAAATGTAGGCATTGTCGCACGCCGTTGGGGAGGTTTCACGCTTGGTGCGTAAAGGCTTGCGGTAGAGCAGGGGGCTTGGTTTTTTTGTAGGAGCGAGCTTGCTCGCGAAGCGTGCTCGCCGGCGGCTATGGTGTTTCCGGTTGACTCCGAACCCTCTCCCCAGCCCTCTCCCTGAAGGGAGAGGGGGCCAGACCGTGCCGAGAGAAGGAATGGCTTCAACCTGAAACCACCGGCGTGCCCGGCTAACTCAGGAGCATTCGCACACACCGAACGGTCCCCTCTCCCTTCAGGGAGAGGGTTAGGGAGAGGGCGCTCTCAACCTCAGCCCCGCAACTCCCGGTGAACTCCATTCGCGAGCAAGCTCGCTCCTACGAAAAGCCAACCCCAAAAAAAAGCCCGCCGTAAGGCGGGCCGAAGCGGAACCAAAGGAGTCTTTCAATCGCCCATGCCATCCTCGATGGCGATGCCCTGCTTGCGCATCCGGGCGATCAGCTGGGCGCGGGTTCCCGGCAGGTTGAGCATGGTTTCGTGGCGAATCCCTGCTACTTCCTCCGCGCTGTACGGCTGGTAGCTGGCCGGCATGCTGTTGCCGGCCATGCCGTCCTTGCGCAGCAGCCAGTTGAGCATGTCCGCCAGCTGCGCATCGTTGAGCGCCGACATCGACATGCCCGGCACCCGCACCAGGAACTGGCGGCCGCCCTCCACCTTGAGGAAGTTGCCGACGAAGCCGAGCATCCTCGGCACGTCGTTGGCCTTGGAGCCGGCGCCGTTGGACAGGTGGCAGCCCGCGCACTGCAGCTGGTAGTTGGTGGCGTTGCTGTAGCCGGCCTCGGCGATCGGCGTCTGCGGCGCCTCGTTGCCCGGCGCGTGTTTCTGGTGCGGGTCGGGGATGCTGCGGGCCTGGGCCGCCGAGGCGGCCAGCAGGCACAGCAGCGCGAGGGTCGGCAGCGAGCGCTTCATCTGCCCTACACCGCGACGCCGCGGATGACCGAGACGGTGCAGTGGTAGATGTGCGACTTGGCCGCCAGGCACCAGTTCACGTCGTTGTTGTTGAACGGACGGTAGGCCGGCTCCTCGCTGTCGTTGCGGGTGCAGGCGCACTGGTTGCAGCTGTGCTTACCGCAGCAGTCGTTATAGGAAATGATGTAGTTCTTGCCGTCGGCCGGGTTGTGGCAGGTGCCGACCCAGGCCACTTGCGACACCTCGGTGCCCGGCGGGCAGCTGGACACGCTGCCGCCGCAGCAGGAGCAGAGGAAGCCGTCGATGGAGCAGTAGCGCCAGTAGTCGCAGCTGTTGGGGTCGCCCGGGTCGCCGGCCATCGGCTTGTCGGCGGCCAGGGCCTTGCCGGTGCGATCGATGGGCAGCAGCACCGGCAGGGCGGCGCCGGCCACCAGCAACGAACCCATGCGCGAGAGCAGCTTGCGCCGCGAAGTGGTGTCGGCGATGCGACGGGAGGAGCGCTCGAAGAGCTGGTCGAGGAATTTCATCGGTTATCCCTTTTTATTGTTCAGTGGGCGCTGTGCGAGTGCGCGTGGCCAGGCTCGTGGCTGTGAACCTGAGGCTGCTGGGCCTGCAGGTACTGCTGCAGGGTGGCGCTGCCCAGGTGCTCGGCCTCGAACAGGCTGTCCAGGTGCTCGCGGGAGTTGACCAGGCCCTTGGCGCGCAGGACGCCGTTCTGGTCGATCAGCGCCGCGTAGGGCAGCTTGCCGATCTGGTAGGTCATGCCCACTTCCGGGCCGACCACGTAGGTGGCGCCTTCGAGCTTGTGCTCGGCGATCAGCGCCTGCTGCGCGGCCGGCTCGCCGTCGCTGACGAAGACCACGTCCAGGCGCTGCGCCTGTTCCTTGGCGATGGACTTGATCGCCGGCAGCAGCGACTTGCAGATCGGGCAGGTGGGCGAGAGGAAGAACAGCAGCTGGGCCTTCTCGCCGGCGTAGCCGAAGTTCACCGGGCGGCCGTGGCGGTCGGCGGCGGTGACCTGCGGGGCCGGTTCATTCACGGCGACGCCCTTGTCGACCATCAGCGCGCCGGCCGGGGCGATGCGCCCGTGCAGCACGCCGATCTGGCGCACCAGGCCCATGACGACGAATGCCAGTGCCAGCAGCAGGCACCAGAGCAGGATGTTGGAAACGATCATGGCTTCCATGGTTCACCTTCCAATGAGTTTGAGCAGACGGGGGCCGTTGGCCAGCAGGCCGTCGGCGGAGACGTAGAGGAGCAGGGCGACGGCGCTGGCGGCCAGCGTCACGAAGCCGTCGAACAGGCCCAGGTCGCGGGCCTGCGGCTGCAGGCTGGCGAGCAGGGCCAGGGCGATGAGCACGGCGTTGCGCGCCAGCAGCACCGGGCGCAGCGGCTGGGCCTGGTCGGGCCCGGCGCAGCCGCAGTCGATGTCGCGACGGCCGCGCCACAGGTTGACGCCGATGGCCGCGGCGTACAGCGCCAGCAGCAGGGCGGCGGCCAGGGCCGCCAGCGAACGGCTGGCCGGCACCAGCAGGGCGAAGGCGACGGCGCCTTCCACCAGCGGCAACACGCGGGCGGCGGGCTTGAGCAGGGCCTGCGGCAGCAGCTGGTAGTCCTCCAGCTGCCGCGCGAAGCGCCCCGGCGCGCGCCACTTGTGGCTGGCGGCGCTGGCCAGGATCACCGCCACCGAGACGGCGCCGGCGATCACGTAGATGGGATCGGCTTGCATGGTCGTGCCTCTGTCAGTGGGTCAGGACCTGGGTGGCGGTCTTGGCGATCTTTTCCACGGTGCCGGTGTGCTTGCCGGCCTTCAGGTCGAAGATCTCCAGGCCGCCTTCGACGTTGGCGCCATACAGCAGCGGGGCGTCGTCGCTGGTGGCGGTCATGCTCCAGACCGGGGCCGGGGCGCTGAGGGTGCCGATCTTCTTCTGCGTCTTCAGATCGTAGACCCAGATGTCGGTGCTCGGGTCTTCCCACTTCATCGGCTCGTGCTGGTCGTGCATCAGCACGTACAGGCGGTTCAGCTTCGGCGCCAGGGCCAGTTCCTGCCAGCCGCCGGGGGCCCAGCCGGCCTTGCGTTCGGCGTCGGTGACCAGCGACCAGGTCGGCAGCACCTTGGGCTGCTTGCCGGAAAAGTCGATGGCGTGGATGACGCCCTCGGTGGTGGTGAAGTAGTAGGTCTCGCCATTGTTGATGGCACGTTCCACCAGCTTCTCCTTGTTCGGGTCGAAGAACGGCGTGCGGCTGCGGGCGGTTTCCTTGCCGTCTTCGCCGAGGGTCACCAGCTGCACGCTGCCGTCGCCGCACAGCGAGGCGAAGGCGCGCTTGCCCACCGGGTAGTTGAGCACGCAGCCGGGGATGGCGATCTCGGCGGTCACCGCCTTGGCCTGGGTGTCGACCACGGTCACCGAGGTGGACGGGGTGAAGTTGTAGACGTAGGCGAAGCGGTCGTCGCCGCTGACCGCCAGGCCGTAGCGCTGGGTCAGGGATTCGGAGCGCTTGCTGGGGATCACCACTTCCCAGGAGGGGGACAGGGTGGAAGTGTCCCAGGCGGTCAGCACGTCGGTGCGGGTGCCGCGGGTGCCGCGCGAGTAGTACAGGTCGGCGGTGTACAGGGTGTGCTGGTCGTGGCTGAGGGTCGAGGGCGCGGCGAAGCCGGTGCTGACCATGCCGAGCATCTTCTTCTGCGCCGGGTCCACCACGGTCACGCGGCCGGTCACGAAGCTGTCGAACTCCACGTCGACGACGTAGGCGCGGTGCGGGTCCGGCGGGAACGGCAGGGTCGTCTGGCCGACGGTCTCCGGCGGCAGGTCGGCGAATGCGCCGCCGACGGCGGCCAGCGAGACGCCTAGCGCCAGCGTGGTACGAGCAAGGATCCTGGTTATTCGCATGGGGGGTGGCTCCCTCGATTTTATTGGATGGTCGGACCGCGGACCGGTGTGGGCAGAAGACTGCAGCCCTAGTCTGCCCGGCGTTGCCCGGTGCTGCCTTGTTCTGCGTGCCAAGCCCTTGTCTGTCCCTGACAGGGCTTGTGCCGGCGTGCCAGGGCAAGCATCGGCGGGGTTCGCGCGGCGCGCCCTACCGTTGGTCGGCGGGCTTCACGCAGGGCAGGGCGATGCAGAACATGGCGCCATGGGGCTCGACGTTCTGCGCCCAGATGTCGCCGCGGTGGCGCGAGACGATGTTGCGGCACAGCGCAAGGCCGATGCCGTTGCCGCTGACCTTGGAGCTGAAGAAGCCGTCGAACAGCCGCTCCCGCGCGCCGGCGTCGATGCCGCGGCCGCGGTCCTCGACGCAGAGCAGGGCGCTGTCGCCCTCGCGGCGGGTGTGGATGCGCAGCCGGCGGCGCTCGGCGGGCAGCTCGGCCATCTCTTCGATGGCGTTGAAGGCCAGGTTGAGGATCACCTGGCCGATCAGCACCTTCTCGCAGCTCACCGGCAGCGCCTCGGCGCAGGGCGCCAGCTCCAGGCGCACGCCGGCCGGCTGGCCCTTGAGGTCGATGAAGTAGCGGGCGTCGGCCAGCAGCTCGTTGAGGTCGACGCGCTGCTCGGCCTGCTCAAGGCGCACCACGTACTCGCGCACGCTCTTGATGATCTCCGAGGCGTGCTCGATCTGCCGCACCGCGCTGTCCAGGCCCCAGGCCACGTTCGGTTCGACCTCGCCCTGCTGGCCGAGGCGGATCACCGAGCCCTCGATGAAGTTGCGCGTGGCCGCCAGCGGCTGGCTCAGCTCGTGGGCGATGGCCACGGCCATCTCGCCCATGGCGTTGTAGCGCGCCAGGTATTCCAGCTTCTGCTCGCTCTGCCGGCGGGCCTCCTCGGCGCGCACCTGCTCGCTGACGTCGCGGAACAGCAGCAGGTGGCCCTTGAGGTCGTCCTCGATCTCGATGTAGCGGCAGGTGGCGTGGTGCCAGCGCCAGTCGCCGTCGCAACGCCGTAGGTGGTAGCCGACGCTGTAGGGCTCGCGGCTCGGCGGCGTGCGCGAGAGGTGCTGGAGCAGGCGCTGGCGGGATTTCTCGTCGCAGGCGTCGAGGAAGTTGCGCCCCAGGTGGCGGCGGTCCGCGGCGCCCAGCAGGGCCAGGGCGGAATCGCTGATGAAGCGGATGTCGCCGTCGGGGCCGAGCACCGCCACGCCTTCGGCCAGGTCCTGCATGAAGGCCTTCAGCCGGCTTTCGGTGCGCTTCAGCTCGCGCTTGACCTTGTCTTCCTTGGAGATGTCGCGGAACTGCACCATCAGCACGTCGCGCTCGGCCAGGTGCACCAGGGTGGCGGTCGCCTCGGAAAGGATGTCCACGCCCTGCTTGGAGCGGTAGCACCACTCGATGGCGCGTTGCCCGGTGCGCGCCGCGCCCTCCAGCCAGCGCAGGCCGATGGAGCGGCGGTACTTGGGCGCCGGGTTGGTCATGTCCGGGGCCTTCAGCGGCACCAGTTCCTCCAGGCTGAAGCCCAGGGCCTGCAGCGCGGCGCTGTTGGCCCAGAGGATCTCCTTGGTCTGCGCGTCGTGCAGCAGGATGCACAGCGGCATGGCCTCGATGAGCGCGTGGAAGTCGGTTTCGGCAGGCTGGAACATGGCGGGCAACTCTTGGCGATGCGCGTTCCCGGACGCGGGGCACGGCTTTTATAGCGCGCAGCCTAGCGCGTCGGCGCTAGGAAACAACCCGGCGGGCACTAGGGGATTCCTTTAGCGCGCGGGCGGCACGCCCCAATAGAGGCCCGCTCGGCACGCTCCCTACACTGGGCCCCATCGACGGCCGCCGGCTCCCACCGGACGGCCGGCCCACAAGAAACAGGGAGACGCCCATGCCGCGTTCAGCCGCCGCCGCCACAGATTCGCCCCTCGCCAGCCGTGCCAGCCTGTTCGAGCAGGTGCTCGACGAGGTCCGCCAGCGCCGCGACGAGTTCGATGCCCGCTCCCATGTGCCGCGCGACATGATCGAGCGCTTTATCGAGGCCGGCATCTACCGCTCCGCCACCCCGCGCTGCTTCGGCGGCGACGCGCTGCCGCCGGCCGAGTTCCTGCGCCTGATCGAGCGCATCGCCGAGGCCGACGGCTCCGCCGGCTGGGTGGCCAGCTTCGGCAGCGCCAGCACCTACCTCACCGCGCTGCCGCGCGAGACGCTGGCCGAGCTGTACGCCGACGGCCCGGACCTGGTGTTCGCCGGCGGCCTGTTCCCGATCCAGCCGGCCGAGCAGGTGGAAGGCGGCTGGCGCGTCAGCGGCACCTGGAAGTTCGCCAGCGGCTGCAAGGGCGCCGACGTGCTCGGCGTCGGCATCGGCCTCGGCGGCCCCGGCGGCAAGCCGCGCACCGCGCTGCTGCGGGCCCGCGACGTGGAGATCGTCGAGAACTGGGAAGTGGTCGGCCTGAAAGGCACCGGCAGCCACGACCTGCGCCTGGACAAGGTTTTCGTGCCCGACGCCTGGACCTTCATCCGCGGCGGCCAGAGCAGCATCGACGAGCCGCTGTACCGCTACCCGACCATCGCCTACGCCGCCCAGGTGCTGGCGGTGGTCAACCTCGGCCTGGCCCGCGCCGCCCTCGACGAGATCGCCCGCATGGCCTCCGGCAGCGGCGTGACCGGTGCGCCCAGACTGGCCGACCGCGCCTACGTGCGCATCGAGCTGGGCAAGGCCGAGGCGCAGCTGCACGCCGCGCGCGGCTTCTTCTACGACGCCACCGGGCAGGTCTGGGAATCCATCCTCGCCGGCAACCCGGTGACCCCGGAGCAGGTCAGCCTGCTGCGCCTGTCCGCCGTGCACGTGTCCCGCGCCGGCGCCGAGGTGGTGCAGCGCGCCTACGCCCTGGCCGGCACCACCGCCATCTACCTGCGCCACCCGCTGCAGCGCTACCTGCGCGACGCCATGGTGGTGACCCAGCACGCCTTCCTCAGCGACGGCATGTACGACGGCGCAGGCTCCGTGCTGCTCGATGTGCCGCCGTTCCCCGGCTACCTCTGATCGACCACAAGGACAACAAATCATGACCCGACCCACCGCCGAACCCATGCGCGTGCTGTTCTGCATCGGCATCACGCAGAACTTCTTCGACCTGCCCACCGGCGAAGGCATCAGTGTCTGGAAGGGCTTCAGCCAGATGCTGGGCGAACTGGGCGCGCTGCCCGGCATGAACGTGCTCGGCGTGCTCGACGACGACCGCCTGATGGTCGGCGCCTCCAACACCGCGCCCTGGACCGTCTACATCATGGCCGACGTCGACTGCCACCAGACCGTGGTCGACGCCTGCAACCTGTTCCGCACCGTGCAGGTCGGCCAGTACAGCCTGTGGAAGTACGCCCGGATCGAGGCCCGCGTCGGCCGTCCGCTGAGCATTCCCGAAGCGGCGCGGAGCTGAGCCATGGGCCAGGCCTTGGAGCAGTTGCAAGCGCGCCTGCAGCGCCTTGAAGGCGAGGCCGCCGTGCGTCGCCTGATGGCCCGCTACATGGACCTCTGCGACGTTCCGCGCGACAGCCGGGCGCTGCAAGCCGAACTGGCCGAGCTGTTCGCCGAGGACGCCGTCTGGGAAGGCCTGGGCGCCCGCGCCGAGCAGAGCTTCGGCCGCCATGAAGGGCGCGCGGCGGTGGCGGCGTTCGTCGCCGGCTACCTGCCGCCGGCCGAGCACTTCGCGCTCAACCTGCACTTCCTCGGCAGCGAGTCGATCGAGGTCGGGGAGGGCGGCGACACCGCGCGCGGCCAGTGGCTGATGCAGCAACTGTCGACCTATGTCGACGGCCGCAGCGAGCTGTTCGGTACCCGCCTGAACCTGGACTTCCGCCGCGTCGGCGAGGCCTGGCAGATCATCCATTTCCGTACCCGGCGGCTGCTGGCCATGCCGCTGGGCGCACTCGCGGAGGGCGAGGCATGAGCATCTTCGTCAGCGAATTCGAGCTGGGCGGCGCCGGCAAGCGCGTCGCCGTCAAGGATACCATCGACATCGCCGGCCATCCGACGCGTTGCGGCAGCCGCGCATTGGCCGACAGCGCACCCGCGCAACACCACGCCGAAGTGGTGCAGCGGGTGCTGGACGCCGGCTGGCGCATCGTCGGCAAGACCAACCTGCACGAGCTGGCCTTCGGCGTCACCGGCATCAACGACTGGAGCGGCACGCCGCGCAATCCGCAGGCGCCGGAGCGCGTGCCCGGCGGCTCGTCCAGCGGCTCGGCCGCGGCGGTCGGCGCGGGCCTGGCCGATATCGCCCTGGGCACCGACACCGGCGGCTCGGTGCGGGTGCCGGCGGCCTGCTGCGGCGTGGCCGGGCTCAAGCCGAGCTTCGGCCGCGTCAGCCGCGTGGGCGTACATCCGGAACATAGCAGCCTGGATTGCGTCGGCCCGTTCGCCGCGAACATGGCCGACCTCGTCGCCGCCATGCAGGTGCTCTGCCCCGGCTTCGGCGCCGTGAACCTGCCCGGCGCCAACGCCCGCGTGGCCTTCCTCGAAGTGCCCGCCGACCCGCACATCCAGGCCTGCCTGGGCGCCGCCGCCGACCGCGCCGGCTGGCGCCAGGCGAGCCTCTACCTGGGCGAGTTCGAGGCGGCCTTCGAGGCCGGCCTCGTCGTCATCAACCACGAGAACTGGGCGGCGCTGGGGCAATTCACCGGCAAGGGCCTGCTGGGCGCCGACGTCGAGCAGCGCCTGCTCGCCGCCGGGCGCACCAGCGCCGCGCAGCTGGCCGAGGCCGAAGGCGTGCGCGCGAGCTTCACCCGCGCCATCGACTCCGCCCTGGACGATTACGAAATCCTGCTGCTGCCGACCCTGACCAGCCTGCCGCCGCTGCTCAGCGATGCGCGCAGCGGCAAGAGCGTGGCGGCGCTGACCTCCCTGGTCCGCCCCTTCAACCTCAGCGGCCACCCGGCGCTGAGCGTGCCGGTGGAGCTGGAGCACGGCGGCCTCAAGGTCGGCCTGCAGATCGTCGGCCGCAAGGGCGACGACGAACGCGTCTGCGCCTTCGGCGCGCAGCTGGAACAGGCATTGGCCGTCGAGCGGCCGACGAACAAGAAAATGGCATGAGGAGACACCCATGAGCGCCCCTGAATACCGGCTGATCGCCAAGACGGGCAGCCCCGAGCAACTGGTCCAATCCGACCGCGTCGACGTATCGCTGTACCACGACCCGGCGCTGTTCGAGGCCGAGCTGGAGAAAATCTTCTACCGCACCTGGGTGTGGGTCGCCCACGACAGCGAAGTGCGCAACCCCGGCGACTTCAAGACCACGATGATCGGCCGCCGCCCGGTCATCGTGGTGCGCGACAAGAAGGGCCAGGTCAACGTCCTGGAAAACCGCTGCCGCCACCGCGGCGCCACCGTCTGCGAAAAGCACAAGGGCAACGCCACCGGCTTCACCTGCCCGTACCACAGCTGGTCCTACGGGCTGGACGGCAAGCTGCGCGCGCTGCCGTACCCGGACGGCTACGAGGACATCCTCGACAAGGCCGAGCTGCCGCTGACCAGCCTGCGGGTGGAAAGCTACGCCGGCATGATCTTCGCCAGCTACGACGCCGACATCGAGCCGCTGGAGGACTTCCTCGGCGGGGCGAAGCACTGGATGGACCTGTTCATGAAGCAGGGCGCCGGCTTCCCGATCAAGGTCCAGGGCGAACACAAGTTCACCTTCAAGGGCAACTGGAAGATCCAGCTGGAGAACACCACCGACGGCTACCACTTCCCCATCGTGCACAAGTCGTGGATGTCCTCGGTGGACGACGAGACCAGCGAGATGCTCTCGTTCATGACCGACCCGCAGGCGGTGACCCACGCCCTGGGCAACGGCCACAGCGTGATGGTGATGGTCCCCGAGCACGTCGACCTCGACCACGACGATGGCACCGAGCAGCTGCAGGAGCGCTTCGCCCACGTCACCGAGGAACTGTCGAAGACCATGGAGCCTGCACAGGTACGGCGCATCGTCCGCTCGCTGCACGGCGCCGGCTTCAACCTCAACCTGTTCCCCAACGTGGCCATGTCCATGTCGTTCTTCCGCGTGCTGCGCCCGGTGTCGGTCACCGAGACGGAAATCCGCCACGTCGCCTTGGGGATGGACGGCGGCCCGGAGATCGCCAACCGCGAGCGCCTGCGCATCCACGAGCACTTCCAGGGCCCGTTCGGCTTCGGCAGCCCGGACGACGCCGAGGCCTGGGACCGCGTGCAGCGCGGCTCCTACGCCGGCCCCGAGGCGCCGATCCTGGTCAACCGCGGGCTGAACCGCGAAGTCGTGGCCGAGAACGGCGACAAGGTTTCCCACGCCACCGACGAAGGCGGCATGCGCGAGGCCTACCAAATGTGGAAGAGGATGATGAGCCAATGAGCAACGACACCCTGAACGGCTTCTCCGGCCCGCTGGCCAAGGCCATCGAATTCATCTGGCGCGAGGCCGAGCTGCTCGACCGCAAGGACTATGCGCAGTGGAGCGGCCTGTGGAGCGAGGAGGGCATCTACGTGGTGCCCATCGACGCCGAGGGCGACGACTTCGCCGCCAGCCTCAACTACGCCTTCGACGACGCGCGCATGCGCGCCCTGCGTATCGAGCGCCTGAGCGCCGGCTTCTCGCCCTCGGCGGTGGATTCGGCGAAGACCGTGCGCACGGTGTCGCGCTTCCGCCTGGTGGAGGCCGCCGGCGATCTCGTCGAAGTGCATTCGGCGCAGATCCTCTACGCCTACAAGCGTGGCGTGCACACGCCCTTCGTCGCCGACCTGGAGCACCGCATCCGCTTCGCCGCCGAAGGCCCGCGCCTGGAGCGCAAGGTGGTGCGCCTGATCAACGCCCAGGACGCCCTGGGCGCCATCGGCTTCCTGCTCTGAGGATGCAGCCATGACCCGTACCGCACTCGTCACCGGGGCCTCGCGCGGCCTCGGCGAATGCATCGCCCGGCGCCTGCATGGCGCCGGCTACCGCGTGGCCCTGGCCGACGTGCGCCTGGGCGACGCCCAGCGCCTGGCCGATGAACTCGACCCCAGCGGCGCCAGCGTGCTGGCGGTGGAACTGGACGTGCGCGAGAAGGCCGACTTCGAACGCGCCCGCGACCTGCTGCAGGCCAAGTGGGGCGGCTGCGACATCCTGGTGAACAACGCCGGGGTGTCCAGGGTCGCCGCGCTGATGGACATCACCCCGGAGGAATTCGACGCCTCGCTGGCGGTGAACCTGCGCGGCACCTTCGTCGCCTGCCAGGTGTTCGGCGCGCACTTCGCCAGCCGTGGCTTCGGCCGCATCGTCAACATCGCCTCGCTGGCCGGGCAGAACGGCGGCACCGCCACCGGCGGCCACTACGCCGCGGCCAAGGGCGGCGTGGCGACGCTGACCAAGGTCTTCGCCCGTGAACTGGCGCCGGCCGGCGTCACCGTCAACAGCATCTCCCCGGGCCCGCTGGACCTGCCGGTGGTGCGCGAGACTGTGGCCCCGGAACGCCTGGAACAGATCCTCAAGACCATCCCGGTGGGCCGCCTGGGCGATCCGGACTACGTCGCCGACAGTGTGCTGCTGCTGGTCGCCGACAACGCCAGTTCGGTGACCGGCGCCTGCTGGGACATCAACGGCGGCCTGTTCATGCGCTGAGAAAGCCGGCGGATGACGCGGCGCGTTATTCGCCCTACGCCGAACCCCAACGTAGGGCGAATAACCGGCACGGTTATCCGCCGCAACCGGGATGGCGGCCAGCGCGCCGCCCGCCCTGAAGCCTTGCAAGGTAAGACCATGATGAAGGTAAGAATCCAAAGGATCGTCGACGAAGCCCTGGACATCCGTTCTTTCCGCCTCGTGCGCAGCGACGGCCAGCCGTTCGACGCCTACGAGCCGGGCGCCCACGTCGACGTCACCGGCCCCACCGGGGTGACCCGCCAGTACTCCCTGTGCAGCCCGCCGGAAGATCGCGCCGCCTACCTGGTGGCGGTGAAGAAGGAAGCCGCCTCCCGCGGCGGCTCCGCGGCCCTGCACGAGCAGGTGGAAGAGGGCATGGAGCTGGAAATGGGCGCCCCGCGCAACCTGTTCCGCCTGGCCGCGGAAGCCCGCGAGCACGTGATGTTCGCCGCCGGCATCGGCGTGACGCCGCTGCTGAGCATGGCCTACAAGCTCAACGCCCGGGGCGAGCCCTACGTGCTGCACTATTTCGCCCGCTCGCCGGAGCACGCGGCCTTCGTCGAACTGCTGTCCGGCCCGGTGTTCGCCGGCAAGGTGGAATTTCACTACGGCGTGGAGCCGGCGGACCTTGAAAGCGAACTGGCCGCCAGCCTGGCACGCGCCCCGGCAGTGGCCCACGTCTACACCTGCGGCCCTGCGCCGTTCATGAACAAGGTGGTGGACGTCGCCAGGCGCAGCCGCAGCGAAGACGCCATCCACCTGGAACACTTCCAGGCCGACCCGGCCGCCAACGCCGCCCCGGCCGGCAGCTTCGAAGTGGAGCTGGCCAGCAGCGGCGTGGTGCTGCAAGTGCCGGCCGACGCCAGCCTGGTGGACGTGCTCCAGGCCCATGGCTGCGACATCGACACCGAATGCCGCGAAGGCATCTGCGGCACCTGCATAGTGGAAGTGCTGGAAGGCGAGCCGGAGCATCGGGACAATTGCCTGTCGAGCAAGGAGAAGGCTTCGAACAGGCAGATTTGCGCCTGTGTTTCGCGGGCCAGGTCGGCGCGGTTGGTGCTGGACCTCTGACACCTGCTCTTCTCTTCGTAGGAGCGAGCTTGCTCGCGAACGGTGCTTCACCCGGGCTTATGGTGTTTGCCCCGAAGAGCGCCCTCTCCCTAACCCTCTCCCTGAAGGGAGAGGGGACCGTTGGGCAGGGTTTGAAGTTATGGCGTTAGCCGGCTAGCGCAGAGATTTCCGGCGGAAACCATCACCTTTCTCGGCACGGACAAGCCCCCTCTCCCTTCAGGAAGAGGGCTGGGGAGAGGGGACGGAGCCAAGCTTAGGCACCTGTGTTACCGACGAACTCCATTCGCGAGCAAGCTCGCTCCTACAGGAAAGCCCCGAAGCCCCCTTACGGCACCCCCAGGTCCAAAACCTCCCGCACCAGCAGCGCAATGCTGGAAACCCCCATCTTCTCCTTGATCTTGGTGCGGTGCACATCCACCGTCTTCACGCTGATGTTCAGCTCGCGGGCGATCACCTTGCTGGCCTTGCCGTCGATCACCATGCCCAGCACCTCGCGCTCGCGCCCGGTCAGCAGGTCCAGGCGCTGCTGCAGCTGGCGCTTCTGTTCGGCGCCGGCGTGCACCTGCACCGCGGCTTTCAGCGCGGCCTGGATGCGCTCCAGCATCTGCTGCGGGTTGTAGGGCTTCTCGACGAAATCCAGCGCGCCGTTCTTCATCGCCTGCACCGACATGGGGATGTCGCCGTGGGCCGAGACGAAGATGATCGGCAGCGCCGCGCTGCGCTCGTTGAGCATGGCCTGCAGCTGGAAGCCGCTGGTTTCCGGCATGCGCACGTCGAGCACGAGGCACGCGGGGCTGCCGGGGTCGTAGTGGGCGAGGAATTCCTCGGCGCCGGCGAAGCACTGCGCCTGGATGCTGACCGACTCCAGGAGCCAGGCCAGCGAGGTGCGCAGGTCCTTGTCGTCGTCGACGATGTAAACAACGGGTTTGCGGGTATCCATCAGGGCACTGCCACGGTTCTTCTTATTAGGTCTGGCTCGCAGTCTTCGCTGCGGCACGCACGGGCGGGCGCACAGGCGCCCAGGGGCCAGCATACCCAGGCGGCGCCGGGCTGGCGATAAAGAAACCCCCTAGTCGACTAAAGGCCAGCCACCGCCGCCATGGGATTCGCCTGGATACCGCGCCTGGCCGCGGGGCCGTAGATTGGCAAGCATCGACAACCGGCCACAAGGGCGCGCCATGAACAACCTGAGCCAGACCCAGATCGACTTCCGCAACGCCATGGCGCGGCTGCCCGCCGCGGTGAACATCATCACCAGCGACGGCCCCGGCGGGCGCTGCGGCATCACCGCCAGCGCGGTCTGCTCGGTCACCGACTCGCCGCCCACGGTACTGGTGTGCATCAACCGCGGCAGCGCCAGCCACGAACCCTTCCGCGCCAACGGCCACCTGTGCATCAACGTGCTGCGCGGCGAGCAGGAAGAACTGGCCCGGCACTTCGCCGGCATGACACAGGTGCCGATGGCGGAACGCTTCGCCTCGGCCCTGTGGGAAGAGGGCTGCGCCGGCGTGCCGGTGCTGCGCGACGCCCTGGTCACCCTGGAAGGGCGTATCAGCGAGTGCAAGGAAGTGGGCTCGCATTCGGTGCTGTTCGTCGAACTGGAACGTGCCGCGGTGCGCGAGCAGGGCGACAGCCTGGTGTACTTCAACCGCCTGTTCCACCGCCTGGACGGCGTGTCGGCGGCGGCCTGAGGGGCGGGGCAGGGGGCTTTCATCACTGCGCGGCATGATGACTATCGACGCCGACGCGTGGCCATGCGCGAGGCATGTGGTTAGAGTCCGGCTCAAAGCCACGCCCGCGCACTAGGCGCGCGGGCCCTGACCGGAGCCTCCATGAAGTCCCTGTCCGAAACCGCCTTTTCCATGCTCGACCTGGTGCCCATCCGCGACCAGGGCACCGTCAGCGAGGCGCTGAACAACGCCGTCGAGGTGGCCCGCCACGTCGAGCGCCTCGGCTTCACCCGCTACTGGCTGGCCGAGCACCACAACATGGACGGCATCGCCAGCTCGGCGACTTCCGTGCTGATCGGCCACATCGCCGGCAAGACCGCGCGCATCCGCGTCGGCTCCGGCGGGGTGATGCTGCCCAACCACCCGCCGCTGGTGATCGCCGAGCAGTTCGGCACCCTCGCCAGCCTCTACCCGGGGCGCATCGACCTGGGCCTGGGCCGCGCTCCCGGCGCCGACCAGGCGACCATGCGCGCCCTGCGCCGCGACCGTATGCTCGGCGACGGCGAAGACTTTCCCGAGCAGGTCGCCGAGCTGGAAATGCTCCTCGGCCCGCGCCGCCCGCAGCAGAGCCTGCTGGCCATCCCCGGCGAGGGCACGCGGGTGCCGATCTGGCTGCTCGGCTCCAGCCTGTTCAGCGCCCGCCTGGCGGCGGAGAAGGGCCTGCCCTATGCCTTTGCGTCGCACTTTGCGCCGCGCTACCTGCATGACGCGCTGCGCATCTACCGGCAGAACTTCAAGCCCTCGGCCATTCTCGAACAGCCCTACGCGATGATCGGCGTGCCGCTGATCGCTGCGCCTACTGATGAAGAGGCCGAGTACCTGGCGACCACCGCGTTCCAGCGCGTGCTGGCGCTGATCCGCGGCGAAAGCCTGAAGCAGAAGCCGCCGGTGGAGCGCATGGCCGGCCTGTGGCTGCCCCACGAGCAGGAAGCAGTGGGCAACTTCTTCGGCCTGGCGGTGATCGGCGGCCCGGAGAAGGTGCGCAGCCGCCTGGAGATCCTTGTCGAGCAGACTGGGGCGGATGAGATCATCTTTACCAGTGATATCTACGACCATGCCTTGCGCCTGCGTTCGTTGGAGATCGTTGCTGGGTTGCGTTGATTCCAACGGCGCTTTGGTGTTTGTCGGTTACGTCGGCGCCGGGGGAATTCCTTTCCCTCACCCCAGCCCTCTCCCAGAGGGAGAGGGAGCCGTCCGTGCCAGCGGTGAGAATGGTGTTCGCCGGCAGCGCCAGAGTGGCCGGCAGACATAGAACTTCCAGCTTGCGCCGAACTGGCTCCCTCTCCCTCCGGGAGAGGGCTGGGGTGAGGGGACCAGCGCCAACCCGAAGCACCCCCACCCCCAGCCACCCCCGCTGTCCAATCCGCTCATCCACATAAGTCCCTTTCGACATTGCCGCAGCAACCGCCCGGCGCGAACATCCCGGTACTCCCTACAAGAACAAGCCAGGAGTTCCGCGATGCGCCCCTATGCCGCCGCCGCTGCCGAATTCGATTACGCGGCCACCGCCCGAGACACCCTCGCCGGCAGCCTCGACGCCCTCAACGCCTGCGTCGAATGCTGCGACCGCCATGCCCCGTCCGGGCGCGTCGCCCTGTACTGGGAAGGCCGCAACGGCGAACGCGCCGAATACAGCTTCGCCCAGCTGCAGGCCCTGTCCGCACAGTTCGCCAACCTGCTGCACGACCTGGGCGTGCGCCCCGGCGACCGTGTCTCCGGCATGCTGCCGCGCACCCCCGAGCTGCTGGTCACCATCCTCGGCACCTGGCGCCTGGGCGCGGTCTACCAGCCGCTGTTCACCGCCTTCGGGCCCAAGGCCATCGAGCACCGCCTGGGCATCGCCGGCAGCCGCGTGCTGGTCACCGACGCCGGCAACCGCGCCAAGCTCGACGAAGTGCCCAACGCCCCGCCGATCATCACCGTCAGCGGCGGCCAGGCGATCCCGACCGGCGACCTCGACTTCTGGAGTGCCCTGGAAGGCCGCTCCGAGCAATTCGAACCGGTCCTGCGCAGCGGCGAAGACCCCTTCCTGCTGATGTTCACCTCCGGCACCACCGGCCTGGCCAAGCCGCTGGCCGTGCCGCTCAAGGCCATCCTGGCGTTCACCGGCTACCTGCGCGACGCCGTGGACCTGCGCCCCGAGGACCGCTTCTGGAACCTGGCCGACCCGGGCTGGGCCTACGGCCTTTACTACGCCGTCACCGGCCCGCTGGCCCTGGGCCACGCCACCACCTTCTACGAAGGCGCCTTCACGGTGGAGAGCACCTGCCGGATCATCCGCCAGTACGGCATCACCAACCTGGCCGGCTCGCCCACCGCCTACCGCATGCTCAAGGCCTCGGCCGCCGAGGTGGAGCGTGAGCTCAAGGGCCGCCTGCGCGCGGTGAGCAGCGCTGGCGAGGCGCTGACCCCGGAGGTGATCCGCTGGTTCGCCGAGGGCCTGGGGGCGACCATCCACGACCACTACGGGCAGACCGAGCTGGGCATGGTCCTGGCCAACCACCATGGGCTGCAGCACCCGGTGCACCTGGGCTCGGCCGGCTACTCCATCCCCGGCCACCGCGTGGTGGTGCTGGGCGAGAACGGCGAGGAACTGCCCGCCGGCCAGCCCGGCATCCTGGCCATGGACCGCAAGCGCTCGCCGCTGATGTGGTTCGCCGGCTACCAGGGCATGGAAACCAGGGCCTTCGTCGGCGACTACTATCTCAGTGGCGATACCGTGGAGCTGAACGCCGACGGCAGCATCAGCTTCGTCGGCCGCTCCGACGACCTCATCACCACCTCCGGCTACCGCGTCGGCCCGTTCGACGTGGAAAGCGCGCTGATCGAGCACCCGGCGGTGATGGAAGCCGCGGTGATCGGCAAGCCCGACCCGGAGCGCACCGAACTGGTCAAGGCCTACGTGGTGCTCTGCCCGCAGCACCAGCCCAGCCCGGAGCTGGCCGAGGAGCTGCAGCAGTACGTGCGCAAGCGCCTGTCGGCCCACAGCTACCCGCGGGAAGTGGAGTTCATCGCCGAACTGCCGAAGACCCCCAGCGGCAAGATCCAGCGCTTCCTCCTGCGCAACCAGGAGATAGCCCGGCAACAAGAGGCGGCCGAACGCGCGGCCGCGCAGCACTGATTCGGAGAGATTCCATGCAGATTCAGGACAAGGTATTCCTCATCACCGGCGGCGGCTCCGGGCTCGGCGCGGCCACCGCGAAAACCCTGGTGGAGGCCGGCGCCCGCGTGCTGCTGGCTGACGTCAACGCCGAGGCCGGCGCCGCCCGCGTGGCCGAGCTGGGCGAGGGCAGGGCGCGCTTCGTGCGCACCGACGTGACCAGCGAGGCCGACGGCCGCGCCGCCGTGGAAGCCGCGCTGGAAAGCTTCGGCGCGCTGCACGGGCTGGCCAACTGCGCCGGCGTGGCGCCGGCCGAAAAAGTCCTAGGGCGCAATGGCCCGCACGGCCTGGACAGCTTCGCCCGGGCCATCAACATCAACCTGGCGGGCAGCTTCAACATGCTGCGCCTGGCCGCCGAGGCCATGGCCCGCAACGAGCCGGACGCCGGCGGCGAGCGCGGCGTCATCGTCAACACCGCCTCGGTGGCGGCCTTCGACGGGCAGATCGGCCAGGCCGCGTATTCGGCGTCCAAGGCCGGGGTGGTCGGCATGACCCTGCCCATCGCCCGCGAACTGGCGCGCCACGGCATCCGCGTGATGACCATCGCCCCCGGCATCTTCGAAACGCCGATGATGGCCGGCATGCCCCAGGAAGTCCGCGACTCCCTCGGCGCCAGCGTGCCCTTCCCGCCGCGCCTGGGCCGCCCCGACGAATTCGCCGCGCTGGTCCGCCACATCGTCGAGAACAGCATGCTCAACGGCGAGGTGATCCGCCTCGACGGCGCCATCCGCATGGCCGCCAAGTGACAGGAGTAACGAAAATGAACGATCCCGTAGTCATCGTCAGCGCCGTCCGCACGCCCATGGGCGGCTTCCTCGGCGACTTCAAGGACACCAGCGCCGCCACCCTCGGCGCCGCCGCCGTGCGCGCCGCCATCGAGCGCGCCAAGCTGGGCGCCGACCAGATCGACGAAGCCATCCTCGGCTGCGTGCTCTCCGCCGGCCAGGGCCAGGCCCCGGCACGCCAGGCGGTGCTCGGCGCCGGGCTGGACCGCGGCACGCCCTGCACCACGATCAACAAGATGTGCGGCTCGGGCATGAAGGCGGTGATGCAGGGTCACGACGCGCTGCTGGCCGGCAGCGCCGGCGTGGTGCTGGCCGGCGGCATGGAGAGCATGTCCAACGCGCCCTACCTGCTGGAGCGCGCCCGCACGGGCTACCGCATGGGCCACGGCAAGGTGCTCGACCACATGTTCCTCGACGGCCTCGAAGACGCCTACGACAGGGGCCGGCTGATGGGCACCTTCGCCGAGGACTGCGCGCAGAGCTACGGCTTCACCCGCCAGCAGCAGGACGACTACGCCATCGCCTCGCTGACCCGCGCCCAGCAGGCCATGCGCGACGGCCGCTTCGCCGCCGAGATCGTCCCGGTGACGGTCAAGGCCGGCAAGGAAACCCGCGAGGTCAGCCAGGACGAGCAGCCGCCGAAGGCGAAGCTGGACAAGATTCCGACGCTGAAACCGGCGTTCCGCGAGGGCGGCACCGTCACCGCGGCCAACTCCAGCTCCATCTCCGACGGCGCCGCCGCGCTGGTGCTGATGCGCCTGTCCGAGGCCGAGAAACGCGGCCTGGCGCCGCTGGCGGCGATCCGCGCGCATTCCTCCTACGCCGCCGCGCCGAACCTGTTCCCCACCGCGCCGGTGGGCGCCATCCAGCGCCTGCTGCAGCGCAGCGGCTGGGGCCTGGGCGAGGTGGACCTGTTCGAGGTCAACGAAGCCTTCGCCGTGGTGGCCATGGCCGCCATGCGCGAGCTGGACATCCCCCACGCCAAGCTCAACGTCCACGGCGGCGCCTGCGCCCTGGGCCACCCGATCGGCGCCTCGGCGGCGCGCATCCTGGTGACCCTGCTCTCGGCGCTGCAGCAGTACGACCTGAAGCGCGGCATCGCCTCGGTGTGCATCGGCGGCGGCGAAGCCACGGCCATCGCCGTCGAGCGCCTGTAAGGAGCGAAGCATGATTCCCAGCGAAGAAGACCTGCAGATCCGTGATGTCGCCCGCCAGTTCGCCCAGGAGCGGCTGAAGCCCTTCGCCGCCGAGTGGGACCGCGAGCACCGCTTCCCGGCCGAAGCGCTGAAGGAAATGGCCGATCTCGGCTTCCTCGGCATGCTGGTGGCCGAGGAGTGGGGCGGCGCGCAGACCGGGCACCTGGCCTACGCCATGGCCCTGGAGGAAATCGCCGCAGGCGACGGCGCCTGCTCCACCATCATGAGCGTGCACAACTCGGTGGGCTGCATGCCCATCGCCAAGTTCGGCACGGACGAGCAGAAGCGCCAGTTCCTGGTGCCCCTGGCCCGCGGCGAGATGATCGGCGCCTTCGCCCTCACCGAGCCCCAGGCCGGCTCCGACGCCAGCTTCCTGAAGACCCGCGCACGCCGCGACGGCGACCACTACGTGCTGAACGGCAGCAAGCAGTTCATCACTTCCGGCAGCCACGCCGGACTGGTGATCGTCTTCGCCGTCACCGACGCGGCGGCCGGCAAGAAGGGCATCAGCGCCTTCATCGTGCCCACCGACACCCCCGGCTACCGCGTGGTGCGGGTGGAAGACAAGCTCGGCCAGCACGCCTCGGACACCTGCCAGATCGCCTTCGATGACCTGCGCATCCCGGCCAGCTACCGGCTGGGCGAGGAGGGCCAGGGCTACGCCATCGCCCTGGCCAACCTGGAGGGCGGGCGTATCGGCATCGCCTCCCAGGCGGTGGGCATGGCCCGCGCCGCCTTCGAATACGCCCGCGACTACGCCCACGAGCGCGAGACCTTCGGCAAGCCGATCATCCAGCACCAGGCGGTGGCCTTCCGCCTCAGCGACATGGCCACCGAGATAGCCGTGGCCCGGCAGATGGTCCACCACGCGGCGAGCCTGCGTGAGGCGGGCCTGCCGTGTCTGACGGAAGCCTCCATGGCCAAGCTGTTCGCCTCGGAAATGGCCGAGCGGGTGTGTTCGGCGGCGATTCAGACGCTGGGGGGGTATGGTTATCTGCAGGATTACCCGGTGGAGCGTATCTATCGGGATGTGCGGGTGTGCCAGATCTATGAGGGCACCAGCGATGTGCAGCGGTTGGTGATTGCGCGGAGCCTGTAAAGAGCGCCCTCTCCCTAACCCTCTCCCTGAAGGGAGAGGGGACCGTTCGGTGTGCTTGGATGTTCTGGAGTCAGCCGGCAGCACCGAAGGTTTCCGACTGAAACCATCACCTTTCTCTGCACGGACAAGCCCCCTCTCCCTTCAGGGAGAGGGCTGGGGAGAGGGGACGGAGCCAGGCCCAGGCACCTGCGTTGCCGACGAACTCCATTCGCGAGCAAGCTCGCTCCTACGAACCCTCGACACCTCGAACCCTACCCATCCCCCCGAAACCGCCCCCGATACTCCGTCGGCGTCACCCCCAGCCTCTGCACGAACACCAGCCGCATCCGCGCCGCGCTGCCGAAGCCGCAGCGCCAGGCCACCACCTTCAGCGGCAGCCCGCTGCCCTCCAGCAACCCCCGCGCCGCGTCCAGCCGGGCGCGCTGGACGAACTCCGCCGGGGGGATGCCCGCCTCGCGGACGAACACCCGGGCGAAGGTGCGTTCGCTCATGGTCGCCACCGCCGCCAGTTCCGCCACCGACAGCGCGTCGGTGAGATGGGCCTGCACGTGGCGCTGTACCCGGGCGATGGGCGAATCGCCATCCGCTGGCGCCTGTAGATAGGGGCTGAACTGCGATTGCCCACCCTGGCGCTGGGCCACCACCAGCAGGCGCTTGGCCACGCTCAGCGCCACCGCCGGGCCGTGGTCCTCGGCCAGCAGCGCCAGGGCCAGGTCGATGCCGGCGGTCACGCCGGCGGAGGTCACCAGCGCGCCGTCGCGCACGTGGATGCTGTCGGGCTCCACCCTTGCCCGCGGGAACAGCTGCGCCAGGCGCGCGGCGTCGCCCCAGTGGGTGGTGACGCGCTTGCCGTCCAGCAGCCCGGCATGGCCGAGGAGGAAGGCGCCGGTGCAGATCGAGCCGTAGCGCGGCGTCTCGGCACAGGCCTGGCGCAGCCAGGCGAGGAGGGTGGTGGAAGGCTCCTCGGCGGGCAATTGCGGGCCGCCGGGCACCAGCAGGATGTCGAAGCCGCCGACGGCGCCGTCCAGCTCGTGCTGCGCGCCCAGCAACTGGCCGTTGGAGGCGGGGATGGGGAAGCCACGTTCGGCCAGCGTCAGCACCTGGTAGCCGCTGCCCGGCGCGACGAAGGCATTGGCTTCGGCGAAGACGTCCAGCGGGCCGGCGACGTCCAGCGCCTGCACGCCGGGGAACAGCAGCATGGCCACGCGTTTCATGGCGGATTCCTGGCGACGAATGGGCTTGCCATTGTGGTGCCGTGGTTGGCTGGCAGCAAAGCGGAAAATGAATCGAATCCTGCCAGTCCGGGGGCTTTTTACCGCAGGTGAAAGGGCGGTCAATCCATTCAGCCAGGTTGGCAAGCCCTTATTGTTACGTGTTGCGCAGTAATCCCTTGTCGTATTGCCTCTGTGTCCGGAACGGCCGTTCAACTAAATTTGTATACACGGCAAGGCCAAATGGCCAGCACGCCGGAAATCGGAGAATCCCACCATGAAACGCACCCTGTTCAGCCTGTTCGCCATCCCCCTGATGGGCGCCGCTTTGGCCGCCAATGCCGCCGACGCCGCGCCCGTGGTCTACCACTACGGCATGCAGCTCGACGTGGCCAAGGTGATCAGCATCGAGCAAGCCAACGACCGTTGCGAAGTCGCCCCGGCGAAAATGACCTACGCCGACTCCAAGGGCCAGGTCCACGTGCTCGAGTACCTGCGCCAGACCGAGATGTGCAGCGACATCTGACCCTCCCAGCGCAACGGGCGGCGTTCTTCCGCCGCCCGCGCCGCGCGACTCTGCCTCATTCTGCTCGACCTTCCTCGCAACCTTCCTTCTGCAACCGCGGCCAGTCGGCTATCTGCAAGAGCACGTCGCTCAGCGCCTGGGCGGCGCTGGAGAGCTTGTGCTCGGCCAGGCTGAACAGGCCCACGCGGCGTTCCACCGTGGGTTCGTAGAGGTCCACGCAGCGCGCGCCCAACTCCTCCATCTGCTTCACGCACAGGCGCGGCACCGCGCTCACTCCCAGCCCCTGGGCGACCATGCGCCCGACGGTGACCAACTGGTGGCTCTCGAAGGCCACCGCCAGCTTGCCGTGGCTGGCCGCCACGCTGTCTTCCAGCAGCAGACGCACCGCCGAGGGCCGCTGCAGGGTGATGAAGGGCTGCTGCAGCAGCTGCGCCCAGGTCAGCCGGCGCTGCCCGGCCAGGGGCGAGCCGGCCGGCAGCACGGCGACGAAGCGGTCGCTGTAGAAGGCCTGGAAGCTCAGGCCGTCGAGGCTGTCCGGCTCGAAGGCGATGCCCAGCTCGACGCGGCGGTTGCGCACCATCTCCAGCACCTGTTCGTTGATCACGTCGTGCACCGCCACGTTCACCTTCGGGTGGCGCTGGCGGAAGGCCATGAGCGCGCCCGGCAGCAGGTTGCCGGCGAAGGAGGGCATGGCGGCGATGGAGACCTTGCCCAGCTGCAGGGTGAAGTGCTGGCGCAGCAGCTCCTCGGCGTTGTCCCAGTCGGCCAGCAGGCGCCGGGCGATGGGCAGCAGGGTCTCGCCCTCGGGGGTGAGGGCTACGCTGCGGGTGGTGCGCACCAGCAACTGCCCGCCGAGGGATTCCTCCAGGTTCTTGATCGCCAGGCTCAGGGCCGGCTGCGACAGGTGCAGGCGCTCGCCGGCCTGGGCGAAGCTCAGGCTCTGCGCCACGGCGAGGAAGGCGCGCAGTTGCTTGACGGTCATTGATAAGTAAAGCCGAATAATCGATTGGAAAAACAAACTTAACAAATCAGTCCCCAGCGGTGAAGCTGCAGACGCTCTCCGACCGGCCGGTCGGAAACCCAAACTACAAGAGAGGCAGCAGCAGATGGCAGGACTCGACAAGCGGGTTGGCAGTTACGCGGAGGCCCTGGCCGGGCTCACCGACGGCATGACGGTACTGGCGGGCGGCTTCGGCCTGTGCGGCATCCCCGAGAACCTCATCGCCGAGATCCGCCGCCTGGGCGTGAAGGGCCTGACGGTGGTGTCGAACAACTGCGGCGTCGACGGCTTCGGCCTGGGCGTGCTGCTGGAAGACCGGCAGATCCGCAAGATGATCGCCTCCTACGTCGGCGAGAACGAACTGTTCGAACGCCAGCTGCTGTCCGGCGAACTGGAAGTGGAACTCACCCCGCAAGGCACCCTGGCCGAGAAACTGCGCGCCGGCGGCGCCGGCATCCCGGCCTTCTTCACCGCCACCGGCTACGGCACCCCGGTCGCCGAGGGCAAGGAAGTGCGGGAGTTCAACGGCCGCCCGCACATCATGGAACAGGCCATCACCGGCGACTTCGCCATCGTCAAGGGCTGGAAGGCCGACCACTACGGCAACGTCATCTACCGCCACACCGCGCAGAACTTCAACCCGGTGGTGGCCACCGCGGGGCGCATCACCGTGGTCGAGGTGGAAGAGATCGTCGAGCCGGGCGAACTGGACCCCACCCAGATCCACACCCCCGGCATCTACGTCGACCGCATCATCCAGGGGACCTTCGAGAAGCGCATCGAAAAGCGCACCGTGCGTTCCTGAGCCCACCGGACAAGAGAGACAAGAAGATGGCACTGACCCGCGAACAGATGGCCCAGCGCGTGGCGCGCGAACTGCAGGACGGCTACTACGTGAACCTCGGCATCGGCATCCCGACCCTGGTGGCCAACTACGTGCCCGAGGGCATGGAAGTGATGCTGCAATCGGAGAACGGCCTGCTCGGCATGGGCGCCTTCCCCACCGAGGAAAACCTCGACGCCGACATGATCAACGCCGGCAAGCAGACCGTGACCGCCGTGAAGGGCGCGTCGATCTTCTCTTCCGCCGAATCCTTCGCGATGATCCGCGGCGGCCACGTCGACCTCACCGTGCTCGGCGCCTTCGAGGTGGACGTGCAGGGCAACATCGCCTCCTGGATGATCCCCGGCAAGCTGGTGAAAGGCATGGGCGGCGCCATGGACCTGGTGGCCGGCGCCGACAACATCATCGTCACCATGACCCACGCCTCCAAGGACGGCGAGTCCAAGCTGCTCGACCGCTGCAGCCTGCCGCTGACCGGCGCCGGCTGCATCCGCAAGGTGCTCACCGACCTGGCCTACCTGGAGATCATCGACGGCGCCTTCGTCCTGCGCGAGACCGCGCCGGGGGTGAGCGTCGCCGAGATCGCCGAGAAGACCGCCGGGCGGCTGATCGTGCCGGATGACGTGAAGGAAATGACCTTCTGACACCCCCTGTAGGAGCGGGCCCTGCCCGCGATCGCGCGCAGGGCCAGGAGTAGCACCCGTAGGATGGTGTTGAGCGAAGCGATACCCAGCATGGGTTTCGCAAGCTCAACCCATCCTACGAAAAGCACCTCGGCGCAGCCGGCAAGGCAGTTGCTCCAACGAACAGCCGCTTGGGAGAAAGACATGCAAGACGTAGTGATAGTCGCCGCCACCCGCACCGCCATCGGCGCCTTCCAGGGCAGCCTGGCGAACATCCCCGCCCACGAACTGGGCGCCATCGTCATCCGCGAGTTGCTGCAGCGCAGCGGCGTGAAGCCCGAGCAGGTGGACGAGGTGATCCTCGGCCAGGTGCTCACCGCCGGCTCCGGGCAGAACCCGGCGCGCCAGGCCGCCATCGCCGCCGGGCTGCCCCATGCGGTGCCGGCGCTGACGCTGAACAAGGTCTGCGGCTCGGGCCTCAAGGCCCTGCACCTGGCCGCCCAGGCCATCCGCTGCGGCGACGCCGAGGTGGTGATCGCCGGCGGCCAGGAGAACATGAGCCTGTCGCCCTACGTGCTGCCCAAGGCGCGCACCGGCCTGCGCATGGGCCATGCGCAACTGGTCGACAGCATGATCGTCGACGGCCTGTGGGACGCCTTCAACGACTACCACATGGGCATCACCGCCGAGAATCTGGTGGACAAGTACGGCATCAGCCGCGAGGAGCAGGACGCCTTCGCCGCCGCCTCGCAGCAGAAGGCCGTGGCCGCCATCGAGGCCGGGCGCTTCCGTGACGAGATCGTCCCGGTGAGCATCCCGCAGCGCAAGGGCGAGGCGCTGAGCTTCGACACCGACGAGCAGCCGCGCGCCGGCACCACCGCCGAGGCCCTGGCCAAGCTCAAGCCGGCGTTCAAGAAGGACGGCAGCGTCACCGCCGGCAACGCCTCCAGCCTCAACGACGGCGCCGCCGCCGTACTGCTGATGAGTGCCGCCAAGGCCAAGGAACTGGGCCTGCCGGTGCTGGCACGCATCGCCTCTTATGCCAGCGCCGGCGTCGATCCGGCGATCATGGGCATCGGCCCGGTTTCCGCCACCCGCCGCTGCCTGGACAAGGCCGGCTGGCAACTGGCCGAGCTGGACCTGATCGAGGCCAACGAAGCCTTCGCCGCGCAATCCCTGGCGGTGGGCAAGGAACTGGGCTGGGACGCCGCCAAGGTCAACGTCAACGGCGGCGCCATCGCCCTGGGCCATCCCATCGGCGCCTCCGGCTGCCGCGTGCTGGTCAGCCTGCTGCACGAAATGCTCCGCCGCGATGCGAAGAAGGGCCTTGCCACCCTGTGCATCGGCGGTGGCCAGGGCGTGGCCCTGGCCCTGGTCCGCGACTGATCGAGCCCCGCGTGCCGGTGTGACGGACGCCCCGGACGAACTCCGGGGCGTTCGGCGTTACAAAGAAAAATAACTCCAAGAAAATCGAGGTAGGAAAAATGAACGCGAAACTGCAACTGCAGGAAAGCCGTTCCGCGCGCTTCGCCATGGCCTGCTCGGCCTGGGCCGAGCGCTGGTTCCCGGACTCCTGGGTGTTCGCCACCCTGGCGGTGCTGATCGTGGCCGTGGCCACCCTGGCCATGGGCGCGTCCCCCGGCGACACCGCCAAGGCCTTCGGCGACGGCTTCTGGAGCCTGATCCCCTTCACCATGCAGATGGCCTTCGTGGTCATCGGCGGCTACGTGGTCGCCAGTTCCGGCCCGGCCTCGCGGCTGATCGCGCTGCTGGCGCGGGTGCCGAAGAACGGCCGCTCGGCGGTGGCCTGGGTGGCCGTGGTGTCGATGCTCGCCTCGCTGCTCAACTGGGGCCTGAGCCTGGTCTTCGGCGGCCTGCTGGTGCGCGCCCTGGCCCGCCGCACCGACCTGAAGATGGACTACCGCGCCGCCGGCGCCGCGGCCTACCTGGGCCTGGGCGCGGTCTGGGCGCTGGGCCTGTCGTCCTCCGCCGCGCAGTTGCAGGCCAACCCCGGCAGCCTGCCGCCGTCAATCCTCGCCATCACCGGGGTGATCCCCTTCACCGAGACCATCTTCCTCTGGCAGTCCGGCCTGATGCTGCTGGCCCTGGTGGTGGTGTCGGTGGTGATCGCCTACATGACCGCGCCGGGCGAATCCAGCGCCCGCGATGCCGATGCCTGCGGCGTGGACGTCAGCTTCACCCCGCCGCACATGAGCAAGCCCAGCCGCCCCGGCGAATGGCTGGAGCACAGCCCGTTGCTGATCCTGCTGCTGGTGGCCCTGGCCGCCGGCTGGCTGTTCCACGAGTTCGCCACCAAGCCGGCGATCCTCGCCATCTCCGGGCTGAACACCTACAACCTGCTGTTCCTGATGGTCGGCGCGCTGCTGCACTGGCGCCCGCGCAACTTCCTCGACGCCGTGGCCCGCGCGGTGCCGACCACCACCGGGGTGCTGATCCAGTTCCCGCTGTACGGCTCCATCGCCGCCATCATGACCACCGTGAAAGGCACCGACGGCGCCACCGTGGCGCACCACATCTCCACCTTCTTCGTGCAGATCGCCTCCCACGACACCTACGCGTTGCTGATGGGCGTGTACTCCGCGGTGCTGGGCTTCTTCATCCCCTCCGGCGGCGGCAAGTGGATCATCGAGGCGCCCTACGTGATGCAGGTAGCCACCGAGCTGAAGTACCACCTGGGCTGGGCGGTGCAGATCTACAACGCCGCCGAGGCGCTGCCGAACCTGATCAACCCCTTCTACATGCTGCCGCTGCTCGGCGTGCTGGGCCTGAAGGCCCGCGACCTGATCGGCTTCTCCTTCGTCCAGCTGCTGGTCCACGTGCCCCTGGTGCTGTTCCTGCTCTGGGCCCTGGGCACCACCCTGCAGTACCTGCCGCCGGTCATGCCGTAACCACGCAGACGGCTGCCAACGGCAGAGCCCGGGCACCGCGAGGTGCCCGGGCTTTTTCATGGGTGGCCCGCCGGAGGTTCCGGCAATCGCGGAGATGGCTTCTCGTAGGAGCGAGCTTGCTCGCGAACAGATTCCGCTGCGGGGCTCATTCGCGAGCAAGCTCGCTCCTACGAAGAGCGCCTCGGCGCGGCCGGCAAGACAGTAGCGTAGGGCGCATAACCGTTCGCGGTTATACGCCGTTGGCCCGGCACACTGTTGCGACGGCCAACCTGTAGGAGCGGGCCCTGCCCGCGATTCGCGCGCAGGGCGCGCTCCTACAGGGAATGGCGCGGGCGGGGCGGCGTAGGAGCGGATCTCATCCGCGAATCGCGCCGGAACCTCCGGCTATCGCGGACAAGGTCCGCTCCTACGCTGTTTTCCGGGTTCCCGTAGGATGGGTTGAGCGAAGCGATACCCATCGCCATGGCCGCATGGGTTCCGCGAAGGAGAAGCCCAGGCTCGGCCATGGCGTCGGGGATGGCATGGGTGTAGCGGCGTATAACCGCGAACGGTTATACGCCCTACGCCACCACCACCCGTTGCGGGTCGGCGGCTTCGCGGGCGGCCTTGCGGCTGGGCTGGGGCGGGTAGATCCACTGGGTGTTGATCTGGCGCTTGAGGGCCTTGGCCTCGGCGCCCTGCAGCTTGACCTGGCGTTCCCAGCCCTCGGTGTAGACCGCGCCCCAGGGGCCCAGGTCGAGGCAGGTGACGTAGACCGGCTGGGCGTAGGCCTGGGTGGACAGGCCGAGGAGGTCGGCGGCGACGTTGTAGCCGGCGCTGCGGCCCATGTTCATGGCGTGCTGGCAGGACATCAGCGCGTGGTTGCCCGCATCGTCCACCTGCGCCAGGGCCACGTCGCCGGCGGCGAATACGGCGTCCACGCCTTTCACCCGCAGGTCGCGCGTCACGTGCAGGCGGCCGAGGGTGTCACGTTCGCCGGGCACCTGGGCGGTCAGCGGGCTGGCGTGCATGCCGGCGGTCCAGATCACCGTCTTGGCCTCGATGCGTTCGCCGGTGGTGGTGTTCAGGCCGTCGGCGTCGATGGCGTTGACCGCGGCGCCGAGGAAGCGCACCACGCCCAGCTCGTCCAGGGCCTGCTCGATCTGCGGGCGCGGGCCGGGGCCCAGGTCGGAGCCGATGACGTGGCTGCGCTCGACTATCACCACCCGCACCTCGGCATCCTCGCCCAGCACGCGGCGTACCCGCTCGGGCAGCTCGCAGGCGATCTCGATGCCGGTGAAGCCGCCGCCGGCCACCACCACCGTGTTGCGCGCGTCGCTCGGCGGCAGGTCGGCCAGGCGCGCCAGGTGCACGTCCAGGGCGCTGGCTTCGTCGGTCTGGTCGATGCTGAAGGCGTGCTCGGCCAGGCCGGGGATGGCCGGGCGGAACAGGCGGCTGCCGGCGGTCAGCACCAGGCGGTCGTAGGCGAGGCTGAAGCGTTCGCCGCGCTCGTTCACGGCTTCGACGCTGCGCTCGCCGGTATGGATGCGCTCGACGTTGCCCTGCACGTAGCGCACCCCTGCGGCTTCGAACAGCGGCAGCAGCGGCGTGGTCATGGCGTGCGGGGCGGCCTCGTGCAGGCGCGGGCGCAGGTGCAGCAGCGGCTCGGGGGCGACCAGCGCGACTTCGACGTCGCCGCGGCCGTGCTGGTCGAGGACGCGGGCGGCGCCCAGCGCGGCCCACATGCCGGCGAAACCGGAACCGATGACGAGGATGCGTTGTTGCATGGCGTGACTCCTGGGAAGGGAAAATTCGTGAAGGGGATACTAGGCGTTCGGCGGGCGGGGAATAACGGACAATCCTGGCGAAAACCGGCAGTCCAATCCTCCGAGTGCTTGGACGTGGCTGCCGGTAGCGCCTAGGCTGCTTTGGGTCCACTCAGCACATCGTCGCCCAGCCCTTGTTCGTGTAACCCCGCAGCGGAATCCGTTCGCGAGCAAGCTCGCTCCTACGAAAATCGAAAACCGAAAACAACCGAGAGCAGTGCCATGAATTTCAATCTGCAAGACAAGCTCGCCCTGGTCAGCGGTTCCACCAAGGGCATCGGTTTCGCCATCGTTCAGGGCCTGGCGCGCGAGGGCGCGCGGGTGGTCCTCAACGGCCGCAGCCAGGCTTCGGTGGACGCCGCCCTGGCCAAGCTGCGCGAGCAGCAGCCCGATGCCCGCGTCGAGGGTTTCGCCGGCGACCTGTCGCAGCCTTCGGCCATCGCCGAACTGGTGGGCCGCTACCCGCAGGTGGACGTGCTGGTGAACAACCTGGGTATCTTCGATCCCAAGCCCTTCGCGGAGATTCCCGACGAGGACTGGGAGCGCTTCCTGCAGGTCAACCTGCTCTCCGGCGTGCGCCTCAGCCGCGCCTATCTGCCGGGCATGAAGCAGCGCAACTGGGGGCGGGTGGTGTTCATCAGCAGCGAGAGCGGCGTGCAGATTCCGGTGGAGATGATCCACTACGGCGTCACCAAGACCGCCCAGCTCGGCCTGTCCCGCGGGCTGGCGGAGGACTGCGCCGGCACCGGGGTGACGGTCAACGCGGTGCTGCCGGGGCCGACGCATTCCGAGGGCGTCGACGAGTTCGTCGGCAAGCTCTCCGGCGGCCAGCCGTTCGCCGAGTTCGAGGCGGAGTTCTTCCGCAGCGCGCGGCCCAGCTCGCTGCTCAAGCGCTTCACCACGCCGGAGGAGGTGGCCAACCTGGTGGTGTACGTCTGCTCCGAGGCGTCCTCGGCCACTAACGGCGCGGCCTTGCGCGCCGACGGCGGGGTGGTGCGTTCGGCTTTCTGAGGCGCGTGGCTGCGCGGCTTCAGGCGATCTGCCGGAGCAGGTCGCGCAGCTTGTCCAGGGCCGGGTCGATGTCCAGCTTCTCGATGGCACCGAAGCCCATCAGCAGGCCCTGGCGCACCGGCTCGCGGTCGTAGAAGCCATCCAGCGGGTAGATGCCGACTTCCAGCTTGCGCGCCAGCTCCACCAGCAGCGGCAGCTTCACCGGCACCTTGAACAGCAGTGCCAGGTGGAAGCCGGCGTTGGACGGCACCGCCTGCAGCCAGGGCGAGAGGTCGCCCTCGACGCGCGCCAGGATGCGTTCGCGGCGCGTGGCGTAGATGCCGTGGCAGCGGCGGATGTGCTTGAGCAGGCAGCCGTCGGCGATGAACTTGGCCAGCGCCCACTGCGCCAGGGTCGAGCTGTGCCAGTCGTTCAGCTGCCGCGCGCGCAGCAGGGCCGGGCGCAGGCCCGGCGGCACCACCAGGTAGCCCAGGCGCAGTTCCGGCAGCAGCGTCTTGGAGAAGGTCCCGACGTAAGCCACGAGGCCCAGGCGGTCGAGGCTGTGCAGCGTCTCGTGGGGGCGGCCTTCGTAGCGGAATTCGCTGTCGTAGTCGTCCTCGACGATTACCGCGCCCAGCTCCGCGGCCCGCGCCAGCAGGGCCTGGCGCCGCGCCTCGCTCATCGGCATGCCGAGGGGGAACTGGTGCGCCGGGGTGCAGTAGATCAACTGGGTGCCGTCGGGGATGCGCTCCACGCACAGACCCTCGGCGTCCACCGGCACGCTGACGATTTCCGCGCCCTGCATGGCGAACTGCAGGCGCGCCGGCGGGTAGCCGGGGTCTTCCATGGCTACCCGGGTGCCGGGGCGCACCAGCACCCGGGCCAGCAGGTCGAGGGCCTGTTGCGCGCCGTTGCAGACGATGACGTCCTCGTCGCGGCACTGCACGCCGCGGCTGTAGGCGATGTGTCGGGCAATGGCGTCGCGCAGGCTGGGCAGGCCCTCGGGCTGCGCGTAGACCGCCCGCGGGCCCTGCATCTGGCGCAGGGCGAAGTGCACGCAGCGGCGCCAGTCCTCGTGGGGGAAGGTGGCGAGGCTGCTGGCGCCGCCGAGGAAGTCGGCGCGCAGGGTGACGCCGGCGTGGGGGTGGACGATGCGCGTCTGCAGCGCCTCCCAGGTGTCGATGGCCTCCTGGGCGGCGTAGCGGATGGTCTGCGGGCGCTGCTCGTGGCGCGGCACCCGGGCGTTGACGAAGGTGCCGCTGCCGACGCGGCCGACCAGCACGCCCTCGTAGGTGAGCTGGGCGTAGATGTCCGACACCGTCTTGCGCGACAGGCCCAACTGCTCGGCCAGCAGGCGACTGGGCGGCAGCCGCGCGCCGGCGGCCAGGCGCCCGCTGTCGATGGCCTCGCGCAGCTGCGCGTAGAGTTGCCCGCCAAGGTCCTTCTGGCCCTGGATGACGATATGCAACTCCATGAATGCCTCTCCGCGCTCGCTGTGTATTGGCGGAAGATTAGCCAGCGGCCGGGCCCGGCGCGAAGTTGCGTAGCGGTTTTTCGTCGGATTGGCCACCCTGGCGCGGTGGCGCGCCCGGCAGAATGGCCTTCATCTACCTTCGAGGAACTTCGCCATGGAACCACGCCTGGACTACTACACGGCCTCGCCGGAAGCGCTCAAGGCGATCCTGGCGCTGGAGGCGGCGACCTTCGACCTGTCCATCGAGAAGCCGCTGCTGGAACTGGTCAAGGTGCGCGTCTCGCAGGTCAACAACTGCGCGTTCTGCGCCGACATGCATGCGCTGGAGGCGCGGCGCAGCGGCGAGTCGGAGCGGCGCCTGTACGCCGTGGCGGTGTGGCGCGACTCGCCCTTCTTCAGCGACCGCGAGCGGGCCGCGCTGGCCTGGTGCGAGGCGGTCACGCTGCTGTCGCAGTCCAACGTGCCCGACGAGGTCTACCAGCAGCTGCGCAGCCAGTTCGACGAGCGCGAGGCGGTGGACCTGACCGTGGCCATTTCCGCCATCAACTGCTGGAACCGCCTGGCGGTGAGCTTCCGCCAGCTGCCGGCGCTCTAGCGCCGCCGGGGTTGCCGCGGCAGGCTGCCGGGCAGGGCGTAGTAGCGGGCCCGCGCGGCCGGGCTGGCGCGCCAGCGGCGTTCGGCGGCGAGGTCGTCGGCCCAGCGCTCCAGGTCTTTTTCGGCGGGGTGCGGGAAGAGTCGGCGCAGCAGTCGGGCGAACATGGCGGTCACCTCTGTAACTCTTTAAGTGTGTTTATACGGTTACTCAAGGCTGTATTCTGCGCTCGCCTTGTAACCTGTCAATAGTTGTTTAAAGAGTTACTGCGCCATTCGTCCGGGCAGACGCAGCCCGGCATCCGGAATAGGCCTTGGTGGGGAAGGGGAAAGGCGGCTGCGGCGGGCGCCGCAGCCGGGACGGGGCTCAGTCGAGGATGGTCAGGGTGACGTCGATGTTGCCGCGGGTGGCGTTGGAGTAGGGACAGACGATGTGCGCGCGGTCCACCAGGGTCTGCGCCTGGTCGCGCGGCAGGCCGGGCAGGGAGATGCGCAACTCCACCTCGATGGCGAAGCCGGTGGGCACCGGGCCGATGCCGACCACGCCCTCGATGGACGGGTCCTTGGGAATCGCCAGCTTGTCGCGGGCGGCGACGAACTTCATGGCGCCGAGGAAGCACGCCGAATAGCCGGCGGCGAACAGCTGCTCCGGGTTGGTGCCGCGGGCGCCGTTGCCGCCCAGTTCCTTGGGCGTGGTCAGTTCCACGTCGAGCACGCCGTCGGAGGAAATGGCGCGTCCCTCGCGGCCACCGGTGGCTTCGGCGTAGGCGCGGTACAGCACGTTGTCGATGGACATGGCAGGGCTCCTGATCAGGGAAGGGGACTGAACAGTCTTGGCCAGGCTGGCGCGGCTCGCCAGTCGCCCGATGCTGTAACTTGAAAACGCCTGGACGAGGGTTACCATGGGCGTCGACATCCCGACACCGGAGCGAGCATGCGCGAAACCACCCCCCAGCCGCCCTACATCCTCGCCGACCACCCGGTGCTGGACTTGCTCAACAGCCTGAGCCGCGCCGATGCCGCGGCCCTGTCGGTCTCCGATGCCTGGCACAGCGACGCCGACGTGCAGCACTGGCTGCGCCTGCTGAGCCTGCCGGCGGAAGGCGCGGATTTCGCCGAGGGCGAGCTGCTGGCCGCCGCCATCGAGCTGCGCGAGACCCTGCGCGAGCTGGTGAGCAAGCGCAAGCGTGGCGAGCCGGCCGACCCGGCGCGCTTCAACGCCTTCCTGCGCAAGGTCGCGAGCTACCCGCAGCTGGATTGGGACGGGCAGGGCGCGCATCTGCGCCACCAGGCCGTCAAGCCCGGCGCCGAATGGCTGCTGGCGCCGCTGGCGGAGCAGGGCGCGCAATTGCTTGCCGAGGGGGATTTCGAGCTGGTCCGCGTGTGCGAGCACCCGGACTGCACCCTGTGGTTCTACGACCGCACCAAGTCGCACCGCCGGCGCTGGTGCAGCATGGCCCTGTGCGGCAACCGCCACAAGGTCGCCGAACACCGCAAGCGCCAGCGCCAGGGCGACGCCTGAGGCTCAGCGCGGGCAGCTTGCGGCGGCCCGCGCCGGCTGCCAGGTGCCGGCCGCTCCCAGCAGCAGGGCGGCGCCGGCCGCCAGCAGCGCCGGGCTGAAGCTGCCGTCCAGGTGATAGAGCGCGCTGGAGGCCAGCGGCCCGACGATCTGCCCCACGCCGTACACCGCGGTCATGGCCGCCAGCATGTTGAAGCGCACTTTCGCCGCCGCCAGGCGCGCGGCGGGCAGGGCGATGGTCGGCGTGCCCATGAAGGTCCCGCCCACCAGCAGGGCGCTGGCCAGGTAGGCCGGGGCGCTGTGCTGCAGCACCGGCAGGATCACCCCCAGCGCCTGCACCAGCAGGTTCGCCGCCAGCGCCCGGCGCGTGCCCAGGCGCCCGTGCAGCCAGTGCCAGAAGAAGCACGACGGCGCCGCCGCCAGGCCGAACACCGCCCAGGCCTGCAGCGGCGACAGCGCGCCGCCGCGCATCAGCAGCGGCAGGTAGGTGGCGGTGATGATGTAGCCGAAGCCGGCCAGGCCGTAGATCAGCAGCAGGCTCGCCGGCGCCATGGGCACAGCGGGCGCTGCGTGCGTCGCCGTCTTGGCGGGCGCGGGCGCGGGGCGGCCCAGCGCCGGCCAGGCCAGCAGGGCGAGAACGCTCCCGGCGCCGGCCAGCAGCAGCCAGATCGCCGGGCTGCCCAGGCCCGCGCCATGGCCGCCGGCGATCAGCTCGGCGGAAATCAGGATGCCCAGGCCCACCCCGGAGAACATCAGCGGCGCGCCGCCGTGGCGTTGCATCACGTGCAGCAGCCACACCGAGGCGCCTACCAGCGCCACCGCGCTGAGCACCCCGGCCAGCAGGCGCACGCCGATGGCGAACCAGGCCGGCGCCGGCACCGCCATGGCCGCCAGCCCCAGCAGGGTGCCCACCAGGGCCACGCGGCACAGGCTCGCCGCCAGGCGTTCCGGGCAGCGCGCCAGGGCCAGCGCGCCCAGCAGGTAGCCGGCATAGTTGGCCGAGGCGGCCAGCGAGCCGCCATTCACGCTGAGCACGCCTTCGCCGACCATCAGCGGGTAGAGCCCGGTGAAGGCGAAGCGGCCGAAGCCCATGCCGATGGCCAGGATGAGCGCGGCGCTCAGCGCCAGCGCGAGTTCCCTGCGTTGCTTCACGCGGCGGCCCCCAGGGTTTCGCGGAAGCGTTCGAAGGCGCCGGTGGCGTAGCCTTCGCGCCAGACCAGGAGGATGTCCACGCTCATGATCGGCAGCAGTCGCAGCGCCGGCGGCTCGCGCTGCAGGTCGAGCAGCGAGCGCGGCAGGATGCCCACGCAGGCGCCGGCGGCGACGCAGGCCAGGATGCCGTGGTAGGAACCCACTTCCTGCACCTGCACGCGCGCGCCCTCGGCGTTCAGCCAGTCCTCGGCGATCTGCCGGTAGGTGCAGCCGCGGGCGAAGCCGGCCAGGGTGCGCACCTGCACGTCGCCCGGCCCGCGCACCGGCGGGTGGTCGCCGGGCAGGGCCAGCAGCAGTTCCTCGTGGAACACCGCCTGGCCCAGCAGGCCGCGCTCCAGGGCCGCTTCGAAGCCGGGTTCGGCGCGCAGCGCATCCGGGTGGGCGACCAGCGCGCAATCCAGGCGCCGCGACAGCACGCCGTCCACCAGCGCCTGGCTGGTGCCGGTGCTGACTTCCAGCTGCACCTGCGGGCAGGCGCGGTGGTAGGCCGCCAGCGGGCCGGGCAGGCGGCTGGCGGCGGTGCTCTCCATGCTGCCCAGGCGCAGGCTGCCGGTGGCCTCGTGGGGGTGCAGCGACTGCCGCGCCTCGGCGGCCAGGGCCAGGAGCTTCTCGGCATAGGCGAGGAACTCGCGGCCCTGGTCGGTCAGCGCCATGCGCTTGCCGTCGCGCAGGAACAGCGCCACGCCCAGGTCTTCCTCCAACTGGCGGATGCGCGTGGTGACGTTCGACTGCACCCGCTGCAGGCGCGCGGCGGCGCGGGTCACGCTCTGTTCCTCGGCGACGCAGCGGAAAATTTCCAGGCTGGATAGGTCCATCGATGATCTCTGTTGGAGAATGTATTGCGTAGAATATTCTCTGTATGAGATTTTAAGTCAACCATCGATCAGCCCAAGAGATCACCGCCATGCCCCTTCGCCAACTGCTCGGCATCGAACACCCCATCATCCAGGCGCCCATGGTCGGGGTCTCGACCCCGGCGCTGGCCGCCGCCGTGTCCGAGGCCGGCGCCCTGGGCTCCATCGGCCTGGGCGCGAGCAGCCCGGCGCAGGCCCGCGAGCTGATCGCCCAGGTGCGCGCGCTGACGGCGAGGCCGGTGAACTTCAACCTGTTCTGCCACCACCCTGGGCAGGCCGACGCCGCCCGCGAGGCCGCCTGGGTGGAACACCTGCGGCCGCTGTTCGAGGAGCTGGGCGGCGAGCCGCCGGCGGCGCTGCGGGAGATCTACCGCAGCTTCGTCGATGATCCGCAGATGCTGGAGGTGCTGCTGGAAGAGCGCCCGGCGGTGGTCAGCTTCCACTTCGGCCTGCCCGCGCAGGGCTGGATCGATCGGCTGAAGGCCGCCGGCATCGTCCTGCTCGGCTGCGCCACCAACCTGGCGGAGGCCCGCGCCGTCGAGGCCGCCGGGCTGCACGCGGTGGTCGCCCAGGGCTACGAGGCGGGCGGGCACCGCGGCATCTTTGAGCGCGACCACGATGAGCGCATCGGCACCCTGGCCCTGGTCGGCAGCCTGGCGCCGGCGCTGAAGGTGCCGGTGATCGCCGCCGGCGGCATCATGGACGGCCGCGGCATCCGCGCCGCCTTCGCCCTGGGCGCGCAAGCGGTGCAGATGGGCACGGCCTTCGTCGCCTGCCCGGAATCCTCGGCCAACGCCGCCTACCGCGCGGCGCTGCAAAGCGAGCGGGCCTGGCACACCGAGGTGACCGCGGCCATCTCCGGGCGCCCGGCGCGCGGCCTGCCCAACCGCCTGTTCAGCGACCTGCAGCGCGCCGACGCCCCGGCGCTGCCGGACTACCCCATGGTCTACGACGCCACCAAGGCCCTGGTCGCCGCGGCCAAGGGCAATCCCGACTTCGCCGTGCAATGGGCCGGCCAGGGCGCGCCCCTGGCCCGCGAGCTGCCGGCGGCGGAGCTGGTGGCCACGTTGGTGACGGAGGCCGACCTGTAGGAGCGAGCTTGCTCGCGAACCAGCCCCGCTGCGGAATCTGTTCGCGAGCAAGCTCGCTCCTACGAAGAGCACCCCGCGCAAGATAGTTGCCCCTACTCCGAACCCTCGTGTAGGAGCGCGCCCTGCGCGCGAAATCGCGGGCAGGGCCCGCTCCTACAGGTTTCCGGGAGGCACCTGTAGGAGCGGATTCATCCGCGATAGGCCTCAGTCGGCAGCCAGACCCGCCGCCGGCCGCGGCCGCCAACGTTCGGCAAGAAGCACCCCGGCGAGGGTCAGCGCGCCGCCGTACAGGTGGTGCACGCCCAGGCGCTCGTCCAGCAGCGCGGCGGCGATGGCCGCGGTGACCAGCGGCAGCAGGTTGAAGAACAGCGCCATGCGGTTCGGGCCCATCTCCTGCACCCCGCGCATCCACGCCAGGGGCGCGGCGATGGAGGCCAGCAGGCCGGCGTAGGCCACCAGCGGCAGGTTGCCGGCGTCCAGGCCGTGGTGCGGCGAGAGCAGGTACATCGGCAGCATCGCCAGCACCGCCACCAGCACCTGCAGGTACAGCAGCTGCAGCCCCGGCAGGCGTATCTGCCATTTCTTCAGCAGCACGCCGTAGAGGCCGTAGGCGAGGGTGGCCACCAGCATCATGCCGTCGCCCGGGCCGATGCCCTGGTGCGGCAGGCTGGCCAGGTCGCCGTGGGCGATCACCAACAGCACGCCCAGCAGCGACAGCAGCGAGCCGAGCACGCCGCCGGCGTTGAGCCGCTGGCCGAGCAGGGCGCTGGCAAGGCCCAGGGACATCAGCGGCATCAGCGCGAGGATGATGCCCATGTTGGTGGCGCTGGTCAGGGACGCGGCGTAGTAGGCCAGGCTCTGGTACACGGCCATGCCCAGCAGGCCGAGCACCACGATCTTCGGCAGCAGCGGGGCGATCTGCGCGCGCCGCGCCAGCAGCGGGCGCAGCACGAAGGGGCTGAGCAGCACGGCCACCGCCAGCCAGCGGAAGAAGCCGATCTCGGCCGGGGCGATGCGGCCCACGGCGAGCTTGTTGACCACGGTGTTGCCGCCCCAGACGAGCACGGCGAAGAGCGGGAAGAAATAGGTCATTGCAGCGGACATCTGTGAAGGACGGGCGCTATTGTCCCGCCGTCCGGAATGGCGCTTATACTTCATTCCGGACAACTCGCCACGCCATCCGGACATGCCCACGAAGAAATACATCCCCCTGCCGCTGCCGGACCATGTGGCCCTGCCGGCGCCGCTGTACTTCCGCTACGACGAGTTCGGCGCCGACACCCATTCGGCGCCCCACAGCCACCCCTGGGGCCAGCTCAACTACGCCTCCCACGGGGTGATGCAGCTGGACGTCGGCGGCCAGCGCTTCCTCTCGCCGCCGCAGTACGCGGTGTGGGTACCGCCGGGCGTGGAGCACGGCTGCTACAACCGCGAGGCGATCGTCTACCGCTCGCTGTACGTCAGCGCCGAGTTGTCCCGCCAGCTGCCGGCGGCGCCCTGCACGTTGCAGATCGGCGACATCCTCAAGGCCATCCTTTCGGATTTCGCCGCGCGCGGGGTGAACATCCCCGAGAGCGCGGCCGACAAGCGCCTGGCCCAGGTGGTGCTGGACCAGCTGCAAGCCTCGCCGCGCCACGAGGACTACCTGCCGTTCGCCCAGAGCGAGCTGCTGGGCGAACTGCTCGCCGCGCTGCAGGCCGAGCCCGGCGACAACCGTTCCCTCGCCGACTGGGCCAGGCAGGTGCACAGCACCGAGCGCACCCTGGCGCGCATGTGCCAGCGCGAGCTGGGCATGAGCTTCGGCGAGTGGCGCCAGCGCCTGCGCTTCCTCGCCGCCATCGAGGCGCTGGAGGCCGGGCGCGGGGTGCAGGAAATCGCCTTCGACCTGGGCTACAGCAGCGCCTCGGCCTTCATCGCCATGTTCCGCCGCCAGGCCGGCACCACGCCGGAGCAGTACCGCCTGGCGAGCCGGGGGTGAGAGCAGGGCCTGCCTTCTCTTGTAGGAGCGAGCTTGCTCGCGAACAGATTCCGCAGCGGGGCCCGTTCGCGAGCAAGCTCGCTCCTACAAAAGCCGGGGGGTGATGGGTATCGCTTCGCTCAACGCCATCCTACGGGGTGTTTCGTGCCGCCGCAGGAGGAGCGCGCCCTGCCCGCGAATCGCGCGCAGGGCGCGCTCCTACAGGTGGCGATGGGCGGTTCAGCGCGCTGCGGTCACCGGTTGCGCGCCCGGCACCGCGGCCTGCACGGCCTTTTCCTCGCGCGGGGTGCCTTCCGGTACCCAGCTGTAGTCCACCGGCAGGGCGCGGTACACCCAGTTGCTCACGGCATCGCCCAGCGGCGCCTTGCCGAAGTAGGGGCTGACGTATTCCCAGACGATCTCGCCGCCCGGGGTGACCTGGAAGAAGCGGCCGTTCTGCCCCTCGTCGATCAGGGTGTTGCCGTTGGGCAGGCGCCGGGCGCTGCTGATGAACGAGCTGAAGAAGGCCCAGCCCGGCTGCTTCGAGCTTTCCGCGGTGTACTGCCAGACGATCTCGTTCTTCTGCGGATCGATCTCCAGCACCCGCGAGCCGGAGATCACCCCGCGTTGCACCGAGGGGTAGCCGGCGTCGCCCTGGTTGTCGAACACCAGCAGGTTGCCGGCGCCGGGCAGGCCCTCGGGGATGAGGTGCGCGTCGTGCTGGCCGCTGATCTGGTCCACCGGGCGCGGCAGCTTCTGCGCGTTGCGCGGGTCGATCGGCGGCAGGTTCGGGCCCAGGCGCCAGACCACCTTGCCGCTGGCCTTGTCGATGATGGCGATGAAGTTGGCGTTGCGCGAATCGAACAGCAGGTTGTCCGGGGCGAAGCGCTTATCGCCGGCGGCGTGCCAGCGGTTCGGGCCCAGCGGCGCCAGGTTGTTGATGTGCAGGTAGTCCGGGTTCTTGGTCGCGTGCACCAGCTTGAGCTGTTCGGCGCCGAAGCCGAACTCGTGCAGGTGCTCGGAGGCGGTCCAGCGCCAGGCCACCTGGCCCTGCGGGGTGACCTCGTAGATCACATCGTCGATCACCTCCGGCACCTGGAAGCCCTTCACCGCATGCACGCGGTTGGCCAGCACCAGGGTGTTGCCGTTGGCCAGCCGGCGCAGGTCGTGGTGCTGGCGGGCGGCGCCGCCGGGGGCCTGGTCGCCCCATTGCCAGACGGTCTTGCCGGCCCAGTCCAGCTCGCCCACGGCCTGGTTGCGCAGGCCGTTGCCGGCGGAGGACAGCTTGCCCGGCTCGGCCAGGTCGGCGGTCTGCAGCAGCACGTGGCCGCGCTCGCCATTGGCGAGTTTCGGGTCGAGGATGGCCGAGGGGAAGCCGGGGCGGTCCCAGCGCTTGACCTCGTTGCCGTTCATGTCGATCAGGTGCGTCCTGTTGTCGGCGCCGCTGAAGATCACGTACTGGTTGAAGGCCTTCTGCGGGTCGTAGCGCGTCACCCCGGTGGGGTAGACGCTGGGCGCGGCGCTGACGGCGGCGGCCAGCAGCGGGGCGGAGAAGGCGAGCAGGGCGGTGGCGCGGGCATGCTTCATGGCAGTGGTCCTCGGGTCAGAAGTCGTAGCGGGCGGTCACGCCCAGGGTGCGCGGGGTGCCCAGCACGCCGGCGTAGCCGCCGTTGGCCGAGTTCCACAGGCTGGTGTAGTAGGTCTTGTCGAAGGCGTTCTTCAGCCACAGCGACAGGTCCCAGCGGCCGTCGCCGTAGTCGCCGCGCAGGCCCAGGGCGGTGTTGACGATGGCGTAGCTGGGGATCTGCCCGTAGTCGGAGTCGTCGATGGTGCCCACGGCCTTGGAGCGGAAGGCGTAGCTGGCGGTGACGTAGGGCTCCAGGTTGTCTTCCAGGCGCCACTTGTATTCGCCGTTGGCGTTGAAGATGTACTTGGAGGCGCCCACCACCTGGTGCCCGCTGAGGTCGCAGGAGGCCGGCGCGCCGCTCTGGAAGGAGACTTCCGGCGGGCAGGGCGCGTTCTTGTACGACAGGTAGCGCACGTCGTTGTACGAGCCGTTGAGGTTCAGCGTCAGCCCGCGGACGGGCAGGGCGGTGGCCTCGAACTCCACCCCGCGCGAGCGCACGTCGCCGGCGTTGGTCAGGTAGGAGGTGCGGGTGGCCTCGTCGTAGGCGTTGGCCTGGTAGCCGTGGACCACGGTGGCGAACAGGTTGGCGTTGAGGATCAGGCGGTGGTCGAACAGCGTGCTCTTGATCCCCAGTTCGGCGTCGTTGGCCCGCTCGCTGCCCACCAGCAGGGAATCGGCGCCGGCGGTGGGGGCGCTGGCCACGGTCAGGTTCACCCCGCCGGACTTCTCGCCGTGGGACAGCGAGGCGTAGCCCATCAGGTTGTCGTTGAAGTGGTAGTTCAGGCTGAGCAGGCCCGAGGGCGAGAAGCTGTACACCGAGAGGTCGCCGGAATCGTAGGCGCCGGCCCGGCCGTTGCGCGCGGCCAGGGCTGCTCCGCTGACGGCGGCCCCGCCGAGGGGCGCGTCGCGGCTGACCCAGGCGGATTTCTCCTCGTAGGTGCCGCGCAGGCCGGCGGTGAAGTCGAGCCTGTCGGTGAGGTGCCAGGTGCCCTGGGCGAACAGCGCGTAGCTGTCGGTGTCGATGTGGCCGTCGCCCAGGCTGGTGACGTTGGCCAGCGCGCCGCTGGCGGTGCCGTTCCAGATGTCCGCCTGCGGGCCGTAGAGGTTGAAGGAGTGGTTGTCCAGGTCCTGGCCGAAGTAGTAGGCGCCCAGCACGTAGTCGAAGAAGCCGCCGGTGGGCGAGGCCAGGCGCAGCTCCTGCGACCACTGCTTGTCGCGCACCGAGACGCCGGCGTTGTAGGACGCCGCCACGTTCAGGCCGTCGTCGTTGCGCGGGGTGAAGTCCCACCAGCGGTAGGAACTGATGGAGGTCAGCGAGAAGTCGTTGGCCAGCTTCCAGTTGGCTTCCAGCGAAGTGCCGCCCTGGAACACGGTGACGCGCTGGGCGGCGTCGAAGTTGACCTTGCGGTCGTCGCCGTACACCAGCGTGGCGCCGGCGGCGCGGGCGCGCTGCTCGTAGCGGTTGACGCCATTGATGGTCGGCCCGGTGCTGAACAGGGTGAGGATGCCGTTGCTGGAGTTCTCCTCGTTGTAGTCGCCGATCCAGCGCAGGCTGAAGTCCTCGTCGGGCTTGTACAGCAGCTGGCCGCGGAAGCCCTGGCGGGCGCCGCCGTTGAGGGTGTTGCCGTCGAAGACGTTCTTCACGTAGCCGTCGTCGCGGGTGCGGTAGGCCGAGAAGCGCCCGGCCAGCTCGTCGGTGAGCGGCCCGGAGACCGTGGCCTTGCCCTGGAAGTAGCCGTCCTCGCCGCCGGACACCTCGACGCTGCGCTCGGGGGTGAAGCTGGGCAGGCGGGTGGAGATGTTGATCACCCCGGCGGTGGTGTTCTTGCCGAACAGCGTGCCCTGGGGCCCGCGCAGCACCTCCAGTTGCTCGATGTCCAGCAGGTCGAAGGAGGCCATGCCGGGGCGGCCCAGGTAGACGTTGTCCAGGTACAGCCCGACGCTGCCTTCCAGGCCGTCGCTGGCCGGGTTGTTGCCCAGGCCGCGGATGGACACGCTGGACTGCCGCGCGTGGACGTAGGCGACGTTGGTGCTGGGCACCAGCTGCTGCAGGTCCTGCACGCGGTAGATGCGCTGGCTTTCCAGCGTCTCGCCGCCGAGCACGCTCATGGCGGTGGGCACGTCCTGGGAGTTCTCCTCGCGGCGCCGCGAGGTCACGGTGACGGTGCCCAGGGTGCTGGCCTCGCCCTGGGCTTGGGCGGCGGCCTCCTGCGGGGTGGCTTCCTCGGCGTGCAGGGCGCCCATGGCCAGGCCGCCGGTGGCCAGCAGGATGGACAGCGGCAACAGCCGGCGGCGGAAACGGGGCGCGGAATCTCGGTGGTGCATGGAAAGGTCCTGGAGAAGAGGTCGTGTCGCGCAGGACCGGTTTGGCCTGCAATCTTTTTATTCCGTATCGATCTTTATTTATGTATTTCGATTTATTTACGGAATAAGAGATTGCCTTTATAAGAAGGCCGTCCACCTTCGGACAATTGCATTTGCCCAATATTTTTTATGTAGAAAATGCATATAGACCTTCGCCAGCTCCGCCACTTCATCGCCCTTGCCGAGCACCGCAGCTTCGTCGCCGCGGCCGACGCCGTGTGCCTGTCGCAATCGGCCTTCAGCCGCAGCATCCAGGCCCTGGAACACAGCGCCGGCTGCCGCCTGGTGGACCGTGCGAGCAAGGAACTCAACCCCACCAAGCAGGGCCTGATCGTCCTGGAGCACGCGCGCCGGCTGGTCAGCGGCGCGCACAAGCTGGCCAACGAAATCGCCCTGTTCAACGGCCTGGAAGCGGGCGAACTGCGCTTCGGCGCGGGCCCCGCGCCGGCGGCCTGGCTGGTGCCGCGGGCCATCGCCGCGTTCAACGGGCGCTACCCCAAGGCGCGGGTGGCCTTCCAGGTGGAGCACTGGCAGGTGCTGGGCAAGCGCCTGCAGGCCGAGGACTTCGAATTCTTCGTCGCCGACACCCGCCATTTCGAGGCCAACCCCGAGTACCGCACCCTGCGCCTGAAGCCGCGCAAGTGGCACTTCTGCTGCCGCCCCGGCCACCCGCTGGCTGGCCAAGAGCAGGTGAGCGCGGCGCAGCTGCTGAGCTATCCCATTGCCACCAACCTCAGCCCGCCGAATATCCGCAAGGTGCTGGTGGACCTCAGCGGCCGCCCCGACTTCCGCCCGGACATCGAATGCGAGAACGGCCACGGCCTGAACGCCGTGGTGCTGGCCTCCAACGCCATCGGCATCGCCAGCGGCCCGGGCCAGGGCACCGGCGAGCCGCTGGTGGCGCTGACGGTGGCGGAGCTGCCGGAGGACCTGGAGGAGCTGCACACCCGCTACGGCATCGTGCACCGCGCGGGGTACAGCCTGTCGCCGCTGGCGGAGGCGATGATCGGGGAGTTGCGGCGGATCGATGAGGAGACGGTTTAGGGCTTTGCGGCTTTTTGTCTTTTCGTAGGAGCGAGCTTGCTCGCGAACAGAGTTTACCGGCGGCTATGGCGTATTGGGTTTACTCCGCCCCCTCTCCCCAGCCCTCGGCTGCGCGCCCCGCCCTGAAGGGAGAGGGGGCTTGTCCGTGCCGAGATAAGGAATGGTTCCAGCTGGAAACCGCCGTGCTAGCCGGCTGACTCAGGAAAACCAAACCGCGCCGAACGGTCCCCTCTCCCTTCAGGGAGAGGGTTAGGGAGAGGGCGCTCTCAACCCCAACACCAGCTCAACCGGGAAACTCCATTCGCGACCAAGCCCGCCCCCACACCACCCCCCCCATGCATTCCACGCATGCAAATCTTGCTGCAAATGCGTTTGCCAGAACGCCCCCGCGCCCCGCGAAATGACCGCTCCATCCGTCAACCCGAACGCCCCATGAGCCAGCCCCAGCCCATCCGCAACGTCCTCTACATCATGTGCGACCAGCTGCGTCGCGATTACCTGTCCTGCTACGGCCACCCGCACCTGCACACGCCGAACATCGACCGCCTGGCCGCCGAGGGCGTGCGTTTCGCCCGGGCCTATACCCAGGGCACCATCTGCGGGCCTTCGCGCATGTCCTCGTATACCGGGCGCTACGTCAGCAGCCACCAGGTGAGCTGGAACGCCGTGCCGCTGCCGCTGGAGGAGCTGACCCTCGGCGACTACCTGCGCCCGGCCGGCATCCGCACCGCGCTGGTGGGCAAGACCCACGCCACCGCCAACCTCGAAGGCATGCAGGCGCTCGGGGTGGACCCGCAGAGCGAGCGCGGCCAGCAGCTGGCCGAGGCCGGCTTCGAGCCCTATGACCGCAACGACGGCATCTACCCCGACGGCGAGCTGTTCGCCGACAAGCGCGAAAGCGCGCCCTACACCCATTACCTGCGCGGCCTCGGCTATACCGGCGACAACCCCTGGCACGACTGGGCCAACGCCGCCGAAGGCGCCAACGGCGAGGTGCTCAGCGGCTGGCAGATGCGCAACGCCGGGCTGCCCACGCGCCTGCCGGAGCCGCACAGCGAAACGGTCTACGCCACCAGCCGCGCCATCGACTTCATGCGCGAGCAGGGCGATAGGCCCTGGTGCCTGCACCTGTCGTACATCAAGCCGCACTGGCCCTATATCGCGCCCGCCCCGTACCACGCGCTGTACGGCCCCGGGCAGGTGCTGCCGGCCCTGCGCGCGGCGCCGGGGGAGGAGAGCGAACACCCGGTGTACAAGGCCTTCCAGCAGCACCAGGAGAGCCTGAACTTCTCCCGCGAGGACGTGCGCAACACCGTGATCCCCACCTACATGGGGCTCATCAGGCAGATCGACGACCAGCTCGGCCGGCTGTTCGACCACATGCAGTCCAGCGGCCGCTGGGACGACACCCTGATCGTCTTCACCAGCGACCATGGCGACTACCTGGGCGACCACGGCCTGGGCGAGAAGGAGTTCCTGCTGGAACCGGCGGTGGGCGTTCCGCTGCTGATCCGCGACCCGCGCGCGGCGGCCGACGCCAGCCGCGGCACGGTGGAGCAGGCCCTGGTGCAATCCATCGACGTGCTGCCGACTCTGCTCGACGCCTTCGCGGTACCGCTGGCGGCGCACCGCGTCGAGGGCCGCTCGCTGCAGCCGCTGCTGCATGGGCAAAGGCCGGCGGACTGGCGCGACTACGCCATCGCCGAATACGACTACGCCTTCCAGGCCCCGGCCCGCGAGCGCCTGGGTCGGCCCATCGACGCCTGCCGCATGTACATGGTGCGCAGCGAGCGCTGGAAGTACCTGGCCTACGACGGCTTCCGCCCGCAGCTGTTCGACCTGCAGGCGGACCCGGGCGAGCTGCGCGACCTGGGCGCCGACCCGGCCTGCGCGAACGTCCGCGAGCAGCACCAGCGCTACCTGTTCGACTGGCTGCGCGGCCTGAAGCGGCGCACCACCATCAGCCACGAGGAGATCGACCTGCGCGGCCAGGCCTTCCGCTATGGCGAGCCGGAAGGCGGCAAGCTGGTGCGCATCGGCGAGTGGTAGCGGCTCAACCCAGTTCGCGCAGGTACGCCCAGGGGTAGATGCCGCGTTCGTGGCCGTCGTCGAACACCAACTGCACGCCGTAGCCCTGCGGGTTCACGGCGCGCAGTCCGACCTCGGCGCCGACCACCGTGATGCGTCCCTGCAGGCGCGCCGCGCGGCACTGCGAGCAGGGGCAGGCGCCGCGTAGGCGGGCGAAGGCGATGCGCTGCACTTCGCCTTCGCCCCAGTCGATGCGCAGCTCGCGCTCGCTGCTGGAACGGTGCAGGGCGCGGGGCGCGTTCATGCCGGCGCGCCCAGTTGGGTGAGGGCGATGCGCACGGCCTTGCGCACCTCCGGGTCGCCGTCGGCCTGGGCTGCCTGGAGCGCGGGCAGGGCGCGGATGTCGCCCAGCTCGCCCAGGGCCAGGGCGGCTTCCTTGCGCAGGTTGCTGATGGCGTGGCCGAGCAGGCCCTGCAAGGCTTCGCGGGCGGCCTGGTAGCGCAGGTTGCCGAGGGCCCGCGCGGCGCGCAGGCGCACCTGCCAGAAGTCGTCTTCCAACGCTTGCAGCAACGCCTCGCCGGCCTCCTGCAGGCCCAGCTTGCCGAGGGTGGCGGCGGCTTCCTCGCGGACCTTCCAGGCCTTGTCGCGCAATGCCGCGCCCAGCGCCGGCAGCACGCTGGCGTCGCTGGCCAGGCCGAGGGCGCCGGCGGCGGCGCGGCGCACTTCGCTGTCGGCATCGTCGCTGGCCAGGGCGGCCAGGCGCGGCAGGGCCTCGATGCGCTTGAGCCAGCCGAGGATGCCCACCGCCTCGCGGCGCACGCCGGCATCGGCGTCGTCCAGGGCGGCCAGGGCCGGGGTCACGCTTTCTTCCAGGCGCAGTTCGCGCAGGGCGCGCAATGCGCTGCGGCGCACGAAGGTGTCGGCGTGGGCCGCCCAGGGCAGCAGCAGGCGCCCGGCCCCGGCGGTCTTCAGTTCGCTGAGGCTTTGCGCGGCGGCTTCGCGCACGCTTTCGTCGCTGTCGGCCAGGGCCTGGCACAGGGCCTGGACCACTTCGGGTTCCTCCCAGGCTTCCAGCAGGCGCGCGGCCTCGGCGCGCACGGCGGCGGCCGGATCAATGGTCAGCGCCCGGGCCAGCCAGGGCAGGGCCTCGGGATCCTCCAGGTCGGCCAGTTCGATCAGGGCGATGCGGCGCACGCCGGGGTCGGCGTGCTGCAGGCGCGGTTGCAGGTCGAGGATGTCGGGGTTGTCTGTGCTGAGTTCGGTCATATGGCGAATCGCGGTCGGTTGTGTTCGTCGTTCGGCAGGCCCAGGGGCGTCAGGCGCGGCAGTTGGCGGCCGTCCTCGTGGCGCAGCAGTTCCAGGCAGTGGCGTTTGAGGCGGGCGAAGCTGGCGCTGGTCAGCAGCTCGGCGTGGCGCGGGCGCGGGAAGTCCAGGCGGATTTCCTCGAGGATGCGCCCCGGCCGCGGGCTCATCACCAGGATGCGGTCGGCGAGGAACAGCGCTTCGTCGATGTCGTGGGTGATGAACAGCACGCTGGTGCGCAGGCGCGTCCAGATGTCCAGCAGCAGCTCCTGCATCATCATCCGCGTCTGCGCGTCGAGGGCACCGAAGGGTTCGTCCATCAGCAGCAGGCGCGGCTGGTTGATCAGCACCCGGGCGATCTCCACGCGCTGCTGCATGCCGCCGGAAAGCTGCGACGGCCAGCGGTTGGCGAAGCCCTCCAGGCCCACCAGCTGGAGCATTTCCTCGGCCCGGGCGTGGCGTTCGGCGCGTGGCACGCCGCGCATCTTCAGGCCGAAGGCGACGTTGTCGCGCACCCGCCGCCAGGGCAGCAGGGTGTGCTGCTGGAACACCATGCCGCGCTGCGGCGAGGGGCCGCCCACCGGCTGGCCGTCCACTTCCAGGCGCCCGCCGCTGGGGCGCAGGTGCCCGGCCAGGGCGCCGAGCAGGGTGGACTTGCCGCAGCCGGAGGGGCCGAGCACGCAGACGAACTCCCCAGGCTCGATGGCGAAGCTCAGCGAGTGCACCGCTTCGAAGGCATCGTGGCCGCTGCCCAGGTGGATCGACAGGCCCTCGACGCGCACGTGCCCGGCGGGCAATTGTTCGGGCAGGCTCATGACTTGCCTCCGGCCTGGCGCTGCCAGGGGGTGGCCAGGGCGCCGAGCTGGCGCACCAGCAGGCTGCTGGCCATGCCGAGCACGCCGATGAGCAGCATGCCGACGACGATGTCGGGGTAGTTCTGCAAGGTGTAGGACTCCCAGGTGTAGTAGCCGATGCCCCATTGCCCGGAGATCATCTCGGCGGTCACCAGGCAGAACCACGAGGTGCCCATGCCGATGGCAAGGCCGGTGACGATGCTCGGCAGGGCGCCGGGCAGCACCACCTCGCGCAGCAGCGCCAGGCGGTTGGCGCCGAGGCTGCGGGCCGAGGCGAGCAGGCGCGGGTCCACCGCCTCGACGCCGTGGATGGTGTTGAGCAGGATAGGGAAGAGCGCGCCGGTGAAGGTGATGAAGATCATCGACAGCTCGGCGCTGGGGAACATCAGGATCGCCAGCGGGATCCAGGCCACCGCCGGGATCGGCCGCAGCACTTCCAGCGGCGGCAGCAGGCCGTCGCGGGCCCAGCGGCCGCGGCCGATGGCCAGGCCCAGGAGCACGCCGGCGACGGCCGCCAGCAGGTAGCCGGCGAGCACCCGCGCCAGGCTCGCGCCCAGGTGCCGGCCGAGCTTGCTGGACTGCGCCAGTTGCACGGCGGCGTCCAGCACCTCGCCGGGGCCGGGGACGTTGGCGAAGGTGACCAGGCCGAGGTTCAGGTGCCGGGCGCTGGCCAGCTGCCAGAGCGCCAGGCAGGCCAGCAGCGAGGCCAGGCGCAGGCTCCAGCGGGACAGGGTTGTGAGGTTCATTTTCGTGGCTCCGCAAGGGCCCGGCGCGCAGGGCGCCGGGCGTGGACGTCAGCGGCTGGCGACGGCCTGCTGGCTGGCACCGGCGAAGTCGCGCACTTCGCCGCCGTTGCTCTGCGCGTAGCGCTCGGCCTGCTCCTTGAGCAGGAAGGCGTCCAGCGCGCCGTCCTTGCCCTGGACGAACCAGGCCTGGCTGGCCAGCAGCTTGATGCCGCTGTCGCTGGCCTGGGCGTAGACGGCGCGGATGTCCTTGCCCTGCTGCTTCAGCTTGGCCGTTTCGCCCAGGGCTTCCCGCGCCGAGGCGTAGCTGCGCACCTTGGGTTCGCCGCGCACCCAGACCTGCGCCACGTGGCGCGGGTCGGCGATGGCCTTGCCGGTCAGCGCGTCCGTGGCCGTTAGCGGCTGCTGGGCATAGTTCTTCAACGCGGCGTCGTAGTCGGCGCCGGCGGCCTTGAAGGCGACGCGGATGTAGCGGTCGTCGACGAACTGCTCGACGTTCAGCCCGCGGTCGGCCTTCTTCAGCAGCTTCAGGGTGTCGATGGCGGTGGTCACGGCCTGGCGGTACTCCGGCTTCCAGGTCAGGTCGCGGGTCTGCAGGCCGAGCGGGCCGTGGAACAGGTAGTTCACCTCGGCGGGGATGCCGGCGACCTTCTCGATCAGCTCGCTGTACTTCTCCGGTTCCGCGGCCAGCAGCTGGTTGGCCTCGTAGGTGGCGCGCAGGTAGGCCTCGACGATCTCCGGGTACTTCTGCGCGTAGTCCGCCTCCACCAGCGCGCCGTGGAAGGTCGGCGCCTTGGCCTGCGAGCCGTCGTAGATCTTGCGGGCGATGCCGCGGCTCTCGAACAGCTCGGCGAAGGGCACGAAGTCGGCATGGGCGGCGATCTTGTTGGCCTGCAGCGCGGAGCCGGCGACTTCCGGCGGCTGCGCGATGATGGTCACGTCCTTGTCCGGGTCCCAGCCCTGGGCGGCGATGGCGCGCAGCAGCAGACCGTGGGCGGTGGAGGCGAAGGGCACGGAGATGGTCTGGCCCTTCAGCTCGGCCAGCGACTGCACCTTGGAAGAGGCCGGCACCACGATGCCGTTGCCGCTGCCCTCGATGCTGCCGGAGAGCACGCTGATGAACAGGCTGCGCTTGCCGGCGGCTTCATGGGCCACGCCGTTGAGCGAGCCGGGGAAGTCGGCCATGGCGCCGAAGTCCAGCTTGCCGGCGACCATCTCGTTGGTCAGCGGCGCGCCGCTGGTGAAGTTCTTCCACTGGATGTCGTACTGCGCGTCCTTGTACTTGCCGTCGTGGGGCAGGTACTTGGGCAGCAGGTTCAGCTCGCGGACCAGCAGGCCGCCGGCGGCGCAGTTGATGGTGGTGTCCTGGGTGCCGATGGCCACGCGGAGGGTCTCCGAATGGGCGGAAAGGCTGGCGATGGCCAGCGCGAGGCCGGCCAGGGTGGTGCGCAAGGTCATGGGTGTTCCCCTCGAATCATGAGTGTTGGAATCGTCTCCGCCGCCGGTGTGCGGTGGGAAACGAGGGGCGTTGCATCAGGCGTCCGGTGGCGTGTCCGGTGGCTTTTCGTAGGAGCGAGCTTGCTCGCGAATCGCGGGCAGGGCCCGCTCCTACAGGAAGCTGTCGTAGCCAAGGCACTGGGCTCCCGCGTTCGCGGGAGTGACGGGATGAAATTCGGTGTGTTGATCGTCATCCCCGCGAACGCGGGGAACCAGCGACTTCAGCGGTTCAACGCAGCAGGTAGGGAATCTCCACCTTCACCGCGCCGGTCGGGCAGTCCTTCTCGCAGGGCATGCAGTACCAGCATTCGTCGAAGGCCATGTAGGCCTTCCGGGTGGCCGGGTTGATCGCCAGCAGGTCCATCGGGCAGACCTCGACGCAGACGGTGCAGCCCTTGTCGGCGATGCACTTGTCCTCGTCCACGGTGACCGGGGCGCTGGAGCGGAAGAAGATTTCCTGGGGTTGGTGGGGCATGGCACGGTTCCTCGTGGTGTTGCTGGCCGGTCTTGGTGCCGGTGGTTTGGTGGTTCCGGGGAGGATTCGGCGCTGGGCTCGGCACCCTCTCCCTTAAGGGAGAGGGGACTGTCCTGAGCGATGAAGAGTCCAGTGCCTACCGGCGGGCTCCGTTATCGCGACTCGCGCCGAACAGCTCCCTCTCCCGCTTGCGGGAGAGGGCGGGGGGAGAGGGGCTCCTAGGGCTCTCAGGCCGCCTCGTTCTTCACCCGCAACCGCTCATAGGCCTTCTGCTCCTCGTCGTCCAGGGCGATCAGGTACGGCTCCACCGGCTTCTTGAAACTGGTCATCTCGCCGTTCCCGTCCTTCTTCAGGTGCGCATGGCAGAACCACTCGGCATCGTTGCGCTGCGGATAGTCCACGCGGTGGTGGTACAGGCCCCAGCGGCTCTCGGTGCGGAACAGCGAGGCGCGGGCGGCCATCTCGGCGCAGTCGCGGATCACGCTGACCTCCATGGCGCGCATCAGCTCGTGGGCGTTGTTCGCCTTCAGCTGCTCCAGGTCGCGGCTGATCTCGGCGAAGCGCTGCAGGCCGATCTCCATCTTCTTCGTCACCTTCGGCGGCTGCAGGTAGTCGTTGACCATGCGCCGCAGCTTGTACTCCACCTGGGCCGGCGGCAGGCCGTGCTTGCGCCTGAGCGGGGCGAAGACGCGTTCGCGCTCGCGCTCCACCTGGGCCTGGTCGACTTCGCTGAAGCCCCGCTCGGCCACGTACTGCGCGGCGTTGCTGCCGGCGAACCAGCCGTAGGTGAAGGCGCCGAGCATGTAGTTGTGCGGCACCGCGGCCATGTCGCCGGCGGCGTACAGGCCCTTGACGCTGGTCTCGGCCTTCTCGTTGACCCACACCCCCGAGGCCGAGTGGCCGGAGCAGAAACCGATCTCGGAGATGTGCATCTCGACCATCTGGCTGCGGTAGTCGGTGCCGCGGTTGGCGTGGAATTGGCCGCGGCTGGGGCGCTCGTTGCCGTGGAGGATTTCCTCGATGGTCTGGATGGTCTCCTCGGCCAGGTGGTCCAGCTTGAGGAACACCGGGCCGTTGCCGCCTTCCAGCTCCTGGTGGAACTCCCACATCATCTGCCCGCTCCAGTAGTCGCACTCGATGAAGCGCTCGCCCTTGGAGTTGGCCGTGTAGCCGCCCAGTGGCCCGGTGACGTAGGCGCAGGCAGGGCCGTTGTAGTCCTTGATCAGCGGGTTGATCTGGAAGCATTCCAGGTTCGAAAGCTCCGCGCCGGCGTGGTAGGCCATGGCGTAGCCGTCGCCGGCGTTGGTCGGGTTCTCGTAGGTGCCCATCAGGTAGCCGGAGGCGGGCAGGCCCAAGCGCCCGGCGGCGCCGCAGGCGAGGATCACCGCCTTGGCGCGGATCACCTGGAACTGCGCGGTGCGGCAGTCGAAGCCGAGCACGCCGTTGACCGCGCCCTCGGCGTCGGTGAGCAGGCGCGTGGCGACCAGGCGGTTGGTGATCTCCACCCGCGTGCGCTTGAGCTGGCGGTAGAGCACCTTCTTGATGTCGTGGCCCTCGGGCATCGGCAGCACGTAGGCACCCATGTGATGGACCTTCTTCACCGCGTAGTCGCCCACCTCGTCCTTCTCGAACTTCACGCCCCAGCGGTCGAGCTGCTCGATGGTCTCGAAGCTGTGGGTGGCATAGGCGTAGACGGCGGCCTGGTTGACGATGCCGTCGTTGGCCACGGTGATTTCCTTGGTGTACTGCTCGGGCGTGGCGTGGCCGGGGATGACGGCGTTGTTCAGGCCGTCCATGCCCATGCTGATGGCGCCGCTGCGCTTGACGTTGGCCTTGTCCACCAGCAGCACGCGCAGCTCGCGGTTGGCTTCCTTGGCCTTGATCGCCGCCATGGGGCCGGCGGTGCCGCCGCCGATGACGACGATGTCGTAGGCGCTTTCTTTGTCTTCGGGGAGGTCGCTGTGGCTCATGCTCGGGGGCCCTTGTGACGGTCGATGCGCAGGCGGTACTGGAAGGCGTCGCCGCGGTAGTAGAGGTGTTCGTAGTCCAGCGGCTGGCCGTCGGCGCCGTGGGTGAGGCGTTCGATGCGCATCACCGGCGAGCCTTCCTCCACCTCCAGGGCGGCGGCCAGCTCGGCGTCGGCGAGGATGGCGTCGATGGCCAGGTCGGCATGACCCAGGGGCAGGCCGCAGTCGTTCTCGAGGATCAGGAAGATGTCGCGGCTCACCAGGTCGGCCTTCTCCAGCCGGCGGCCGACGGCCTCGGGCAGGTAGGTGACCTCCAGCGACACCAGCTCGCGGTTGACCAGGCGCGCGCGCTTGATCTGCGCCACGCTGTCGCCCTCGGCCACCTGCAGGCGCGCGGCCACCTGGGCGTCGGCCGGCACGAAGCGGAAGCTGCGCAGGCGGTTGATCACCTCGTAGCCGCGCTCGCCCATGGACTCGGCCAGGCCCTGCAGGGTGCTGACGTTCTGGAACGCCTTGGGCCGGGCGACGAAGGTGCCCTTGCCGTGGATCTTGAAGATCAGGCCTTCCTTCTGCAGGTCGCCCAGGGCCTGGCGCACGGTGATGCGGCTGACGCCATGGGCCTTGCCCAGCTCGGCCTCGGAGGGCATGCGGCTGAGCGGCGGGTAGCTGCCGTCGAGGATGCGCGTGCGCAGCAGCTCCTTGAGCTGGCTGTACAGCGGGACGGGGGAGAGGGGGAGCAGTTCGGTCATGGCTATGACTTGTTATGACGAGTTGTGGGGCGACTATAGAGGAATAAGAATCCGGGTGTGAAAGACCGGATTTGCATATGGATATGCGCGGGGCAGGGGGAGTTCGCTCCCAGCATACCCGCGGGCACGGCTTCTCGTAGGAGCGAGCTTGCTCGCGAACGGATTTCGCAGCGGGGCTTGTTCGCGAGCAAGCTCGCTCCTACGAAAAGCGCCTCGGCGCAGGAGAGTAGGGCGTCTTGGCGCCATGCCCCACTATTCGTCCAACGAATGGAAATGACGCCGTCACACCCGTACTGCTAGCGTCCCGACAAAACCCCGGAGATTCCCCATGCCCTCCATCGAGCGACGCCTGCTGCCGGTCAACGGCATCCACCTGTGCGTACACATCGCCGGCCCCGCCGATGGCCGCCCGGTCTGGCTGCTGCACGGTTTCCCCGAATGCTGGCACTCCTGGCGCGCGCAGATTCCGGCGCTGGTGCAGGCCGGCTACCGCGTGCACGTGCCGGAGATGCGCGGCTACGGCCGCAGCGACGCCCCCGAGCCCATCGAGGCCTACGACCTGCAGAGCCTGTGCGGCGACGTCCTCGGCGCCATGGACGCCCTCGGCCAGGGCCGCGCGGCGGTGCTCGGGCATGACTGGGGCGCCCTGGTGGCCTGGCACCTGGCGCTGCTGGCCCCGGAGCGGGTGGCGGCCCTGGCCGCGCTGTCGGTGCCCTATGCCGGGCGGCCCAAGCGGCCGGCCACGGAGATCCTCCGCGAGGTCTTCGCCGGGCGCTTCAACTACATCCTCTACTTCCAGCAGCCGGGCGTGGCCGAGGCCGAACTGGACGCCGACATCGAGCGCAGCCTGCGCCTGTTCTTCCGCGATGCCGGCGACAACGACCCCTTCCTCCAGGACAAGCCCGCTGACGCCCGTCTGTTCGAAGGCCAGCCCACGCCTCGGCAACTGCCGGCCTGGTGCAGCGAGGCGGACCTGGCCTACTACATCGAGACCTTCGCCGGCCGCGGCTTCCGCGGGGCGCTCAACTGGTACCGCAACTTCGAGCGCAACTGGCGCTTCAGCGAGCCCCTGGCCGGCCGCCAGGTCGGCCAGCCGACGCTGTTCCTGGTGGGCGACCGCGACCCGGTGGCGAGCCTGGAGGCCTATACCCTCAAGCGCATGCCCGAGGTGGTGGCGGACCTCGAACAGCACCGCCTGGAAGGCTGCGGCCACTGGGTCCAGAACGAGCGCCCGGCCGAGGTCAACGCCTTGCTGCTGGACTTCCTGGCGCGCCGCTACCCGGCCTGAACGGTGTCGGCGGCGGGCTCCGGCCACAGCGCCACCAGCACCAGCAGGGCGCCGACCAACAGGTACGGCAGGCGCGGCTCGACGCCATAGAGCAGGCTGCCGGCCAGCGGCCCGAGCACCACGCCCAGGCCCTGGGCTGCGCCCATGGAGCCGGCGGTGGAGCCTTGCTCGTCGGCGTTCACCGCGTTGGCCGCCAGCGCCGAGAAGGCCGGGAACACCCAGCCCATGCCCGCCGCGGCGACGAAGAAGGCCAGCCACAACTGCCAGGCCTGCAGCGCCAGGCTGGTGCCGGCGAAGCCGATGCCGGCCACCAGCGCGCCAACGCGGATCAGCCGCTGCGGCGCCCAGTCCAGGCGGCGCACCAGCAACTGGGCGAGGATCAGCGCCACGCCCACGGTGGTCAGCGCCACCCCGGCGGCCTGGGCCGCCGCGCCCGGCGCCAGGCCCAGGCGGTCGAGGGCGAAGAAGCCCACGGTGATCTGCGCCACCGCCACGCAGAACATGGCGACGAAGGCCACCAGCATCGGCCGGCGCAGGCGCGCATCGCCCAGGCGGATGCTCTGCGCGACGCGCTGCAGGTGGTGCTCCTGGCGCTGCAGGCGGGTGAGCAGCGCCAGGAACCCCAGTAGCGGCAGCACGCTCATGGCGTACAGCGGCAGGCTCAGGCTGTGCCGGGCGAGCAGGGCGGCGATGGCCGGGCCCAGCACCATGCCCACGGCATTGGCCGCGCCCAGGCTGGCCAGGGCGGCGGCGCGCTGGCGCGGCGGGTAGTTGTCGGCGATCAGCGCCTGCCCGGCGGCCGGCAGCGCGGCGTAGAAGGCGCCCACCGCGCCACGCCCGAGCAGCAGGCCGAGGAACGACAGCGCGGCGATAGGCTGCAAGCGCAGCGCGGTATCGACGAAGACCGCCAACAGCACGTAGGACAAGGTCACCCCGGCGCTGCCCAGCAGCAGGATGCGCCGTCGCCCCAGGCGGTCGCTGGCATTGCCCCAGGGCCGCGCCAGCAGCAGCCAGAGCACGCCGGACACGGTGACCGCCGCGCCGGCCTGCCAGGCCTGCAGGCCGAGCAGCCGGGCGATGGGCCCGACCAGCGAGACGAAGGCCATCATCGCCATGGTCCCGGCCATGGTGGAGAACAGCAGCGGGCGCAGGTCGAAGGGCGTGCCGGCGGAGGCCTGGGCGGCTTCGGGGGTTTCGGACATGGGGGGACTCCTGGGGGTGGTGGAAAGTGGGATCAGGGCCGCAGGCGGCCCTCGACCAGCAACAGGTTGCGGCCGCGTACCCGTTCGACGCTGCCATGCACGCCGTACACCTCGCGCAGCAGGCGTGCGTCTATCACCTCGGCGGGCGGCCCGGCGGCGGCCAGGCCGCCCTGGTGCAGGACCAGCACCTGGTCGGCGCAGGCCAGCGCCAGGTTGATGTCGTGCACCACCATCAGGCTGATCAGCCCGCGCGCCCGGGTGACTTCGACTATGGCCTCGGCCACCTGGCACTGATGGTACAGGTCCAGGGCGCTGGTCGGCTCGTCGAGCAGCAGCACCCGCGGCTGGCGCACCAGCGCCTGGGCCAGGCCGACCAGTTGGCGCTGGCCGCCGGACAGGGCATCGATGGGACGGTCCGCCAGCGCCGACAGGTCCAGCGCTTCCAGCACCTGCTCGATGCCGCGCAGGGTCTGCGCGTCGGGGTGGCCTCCGCCCAGCAGCGACAGGCTGCGCCCGGCCATGGCCGCGGCGAGTACCGCTTCGAAGGCGCACAGGCGGGTGTGCTGCGGCAGGCTCTGCGGCAGGTACACCACCTGGCGCGCGCGCTCGGCCAGGGGCAGGCGGCCGAGGTCGACGCCATCCAGCAGCACCCGCCCGGCGATCGGCTGCAGGCCGGCGATGCCCCGCAGCAGGGTGGACTTGCCGGCGCCGTTCGGGCCGATCAGGGCGGTCAGGCTGCCCGGCGGCAATGCCGGCAGGTCCAGCTCGCGCAGGATGCGCCGGGCGCCGTAGCCCATGCTCAGCCGTTCGATGCCCAGTCCGTCGATGCGCGGGGCGTTCATCGCAGGCCTCCGCGCTGGCGCAGGACGATGGCCATGAAGAAGGGAATGCCGACCAGCGCCGTGACTATGCCCACCGGCACCAGCACGCCCGGCACCAGGGTCTTGCTGGCCACCGAGGACAACGACAGGATCAGCGCGCCGGCCAGGGCGCTGGCGGGGATGAACAGGCGATGGTCCTCGCCCACCAGCAGGCGCGCGATATGCGGCGCCACCAGGCCGATGAAGCCGATGGTGCCGACGAAGGACACCGCCAGCGCCGCCAGCAGGCTGATGCGCAGCAGGCTGAACAGGCGCAGGCGGCCGACGTCCACGCCGAAGCTGCGGGCGCGCTCCTCGCCCAGGCTCAGGGCGGTCAGCGCCCAGCTCTGGCGCAGGGCGAAGGGCAGGCACAGCAGCAGCGCCAGGGCCATGGCGGCGAGCTTCTCCCAACTGGCCCGGGCCAGGCTGCCGAGGGTCCAGAACACCAGCTGCTGCAGGCTGTCCTGGCTGGCGACGAACTGCAGCAGCGCCACCAGGGCGTTGAAGGCGAACACCAGCGCAATGCCGAACAGCACCAGGCTCTCCACGCCGAAGCCGCGCCAGCGCGCCAGGGCATAGAGCAGGGCCACCGAGGCGAGGGCGAAGACGAAGGCGTTGGCGGAGATCAGGTACTGCGCCGGCACGCCCGGAATGCCCATTTGCAGGACGATGGCCAGGGCCGCGCCGAACGAGGCCGCCGCCGACACGCCCAGGGTGAAGGGGCTGGCCAGCGGGTTGTCGAGCACCGTCTGCATCTCCGCGCCGGCCAGCGCCAGGCCGGCGCCGACCAGCACCGCCATGAGCGCGTAGGGCAGGCGCACCGACCAGACGATCACCGCTTCCACCCTGGGCACCGACTCCGGCGCCCAGAGAATCTGCAGCAGGCGCGACAGCGGCAGCGCCGAGGGGCCGCTGGCGATGTCCAGGGCCAGGCTGGCGAGCAGCGCCAGGCCCAGGAGCAGCAGCGCCAGGCGGCGCCGGGCGAAGCGGCGCCGGTAGCCGGCCGCGGCGCCTTCGTGGGCAAGCGGCAGGCTCATGGCTGCAGGCTGACGGTGAACACGCCGCTGGCGGGGATCGGCATGAAGCGCCGGTACAGCTCGGCGCGGGTGCGTTCGGGGTCGAGGTCGGCGAACAGTTCCGGGTGCAGCCACTTGGCCAGGGCCTGGACGGCGACCAGGTGTTCCGGCGAGTCGTAGAAGATGTGCCACATGGCGTGCACGTGGCCTTCGCGCACCGCGCGCAGTTCGTTCAGCGGCGCCCGTCGGGCGATCTGCGCCAGGCTGTCGCGGGCCTGCTGCGGGGTGGCCGTGTAGCCCAGGGTGACGCCGCCGCGGCCGGCGCCGAAGACGCCGGTGGCCACGTATTGCTGCGGGTCGCTGGCGAGGATGTATTCGGGGTTGAGGGTGCCGATGGCGCCGGGGATGCGCCCGGCGCCGATGTTCTGCCCGCCGGCCAGCTCGATCAGCTCGCCGAAGTTGCCGCGCCCGGGCGAGCCGCAGCAGTCCTGCAGGCCGGCGAGCATGTCGACGAACAGCCTCGGGCGCTCCAGTTCGCCGCGCGCCTCGGCGCCGGCCAATGGCTCGCGCACTGCCTCGATGGCCTGCTGGTAGAAGTCGATGAACTCGGCGGCGCGCTGCTGGCGCCCCAGGGCCTCGCCGAGCAGGCGCATGCTGGGCACGGTGTTGAGCAGCGGGTGCTCGCTGAAGTCGACGAACAGCACCGCCACCCCGGCCGCTTCCAGCTGGCGCAGCGCCTCGCTGCCCGGCCCCGGGCCGTGGCCGCCGCTGAGCGCCAGCAGCACCAGGTCCGGGTGAACGGCCAGGGCCTTCTCGACGCTGAAGGTGTCGGCCGAGGTGCCGCCCACCAGGGGCACCTGGTCGGCCTGCGGGAAGCGCGCCCGGTAGGCCGCGTAGCCCTGCACGTCGAGGCCGCGGAAGTCCCCCTGCCAGCCGGCGACCCGGGCGAAGGGATCGGCGCCTTCGAGCAGCGACAGCGAGTAGATCATGCGGCCTTCGCCAAGCAGCACGCGCTTGACCTGGGCCGGCACCTCGACCTTGCGCCCGGCGAGGTCGGTGAGCGGCGCGGCCAGCGCCGGCGCGCACAGGAGGAACAGCAGCAGGCCGCGGCAGGCCTGTTTCAGGAGGCTAGTCATGGGACGGGTTTCCTTGCGTGGAGGGGAGGGCCTGGCGGGCCGGGCGGCGGCGCCACCACAGCAGCAGGCCGGTGATGTAGAGCGCGGGCAGGGCCAGCCCGGCGAGGAAGGCGACGGCCATGCCCGCGATGCCGAGGCCCAGCCGTCCGTGCAGGGCCGAAAGCAGCGCCTTGGCTGGCGCGGCGCCGGCGAGCCCGGGCGGCAGCGCCAGCCAGGTGCCGGTCAGGGCGATCAGCAGCAGCGGCAGGTACAGCCAGCTGGCGCACAGGTTGTGCCATTCCCGCAGTCGTCGCGTGCCCTGGCTGCCGCGCCGCAGGCTGGCCGCGGCCCACCAGTTGCGGCGGCCCGGCCACCACAGGTACAGGCCGCTGAGCAGCGACAGGCAGAGCGCCGCGCCACACGCCGCCAGCAAAGGCACGCCGAGTGGCGGCGGCAGCAACAGGCTGCGGTGCAGCGCGACCACCTTGGCCAGCCACAGGTCGTCGAAGACGAAGAAGGCCCGTGGCTCGCCGTCGTAAGGGTCGAGCATGGCCACCGCGGTGCCCGCGCGGTCGCCCAGGGTGCCGAAGACCAGGGCGTTGTCGCTGGTCAGGAAGCCCTGGCGTGGCCCCGCGCTGCCGAGGATGCGGGCGAAGCGCGGGTAGGCTTGCCGGGCGCGTTCGCGCAGTGCCGCGTCGTCCAGGGCGACGGCGTCGGCGGCATGGGGCTTGGCGCTGAGCGCGGCGGCGCCCAGCTCCCAGCGCAGGATGGGCCCGCGCAGCTCCAGCAGCGCGCCGCTGGCGCCCAGCAGCGCCAGCGGCAGGCCGACCAGCAGCGCCAGCCAGCGGTGCAGGGCCAGCCAGGCGCGACGCCGGCCGGCCCAGGTCGATGCAACCCGACAGGTCATCGGCGGCCTACCAGCGGTAGCTCAGGCTGGCGATCAGGCTGCGGTCCTCGCCGATGGTGCAACTGCTCGCGCTGCAGCCGTTGTAGTAGTGCTTGTCGGTCAGGTTGCTGGCGTTGAGCGACAGGCGCAGCCCCTTGGCCTCGCGGAACAGCTGGCCCAGCTCGTAGTGCACGGCGGCGTCCAGCAGGGTGTAGGAGGGCACCGTGATGGTATTGGCCGCGTCTGCCTCGGTGCGCCCGAGGTAGCGCACCCCGGCGCCGAAGCCCAGGCCGGCGAGGGGGCCGTCGGGCTGGGTGTAGTCCAGCCACAGCGAGGCCATCTTGCGCGGCGTGTTGGTCGGCCGGTGGCCCTTCTCCACGGGGTTGTTGCTCCTGGTCACCTCGGCGTCGTTGTAGGTGGCGCTGCCGATCAGGTCCAGGCCCCGGGCCAGGCTGGCCTTGCCCTCCAGTTCCAGGCCGCGCACCCGCACCTCGCCGGTCTGCACCTGGTTGAGGTTGTTGTTGGGGTCGGTGGTCAGCACGTTCTCCTGGGTCAGCTCGTAGGCGGCCAGGGTGACGAAACCGTCGTAGCCCTTGGGCTGGTATTTCACGCCGACCTCCGACTGCTTGGCGGTCAGCGGCTTGTAGGCGTTGCCGTAGAAGTCGGTGCCCAGGGAGGGGTTGAACGAGGTGGAGTAGCTGAGGTAGGGCGCCAGGCCGTTGTCCGCCAGGTAGACCAGGCCGGCGCGGTAGGTGAACTTCTCGTCGCGCTGCTTGCTGCCGCTGTCCGCCAGGCGATTGTCGGTGCGCGCGCTGGAGCTGTCCTGGCGGCCGCCGAGGCTGAGCACCCAGTGCTTGTCGAAGGTGAACTGTTGCTGGGCGTAGACGCCGACCTGGTCGGCGCGTTGCTGGGTCTGCGCCATGGGCCGGTCGATGGGGCCGAAGCCCTGGCCGTACACCGGGTTGAAGATGTCGATGGAGGCGACCTTGCCGGCGCGCAGGTAGTAGTCCTCGCGGGTGCGCCGGTAGTCCAGGCCCAGCAGCGAGGTCATCTCGGTGTCGCCGATGTTCCAGCGCGCCTGGGCGTTGTTGTCCAGGGCATAGACGTCGCCGATGATGCGGAAGCGGTAGGCGCTGCGCATCAGGGTGCGCTGGTCCGCGGCCAGGCCCATGCCGCTGGCGGTATTGGTGAGCAGGTTGACGTGGCTGTAGCGCGCGCTGGAGTGCAGGCTCCAGACGTCGTTCAGGCGGTGGTCCAGCAGGTAGCCGAGGGCGTACTGGGTGCGGTGGTTGTCCAGCCCGGGCTCGTCGAGGAACTGGTTGTGCTTGATCTTGCCGTTGGGGTTGGACAGCAGGCTGCCGCGCAGCGGCACGAACACCCTTGGCGCGCCGAACTCGTCCTCGGCGTACTCGGCCAGCACGGTCAGGTCGGTGTCCTCGTTGGGGCGCCAGGTGAAGGCCGGGGCGACGAAGGTCTTGCGGTCGACGATGTGGTCGGTCTGGGTGTCGCTGTCGCGGCCCAGGCCGGTGAGCCGGTAGAGGAACTTGCCTTCGTCGTCCAGCGGGCCGCTGAAGTCGAACTGGCCCTGGCGTCGGTCGTGGTTGCCGCCGACCACTTCCACCTCGTGGAAGGGTTGGTCCAGCGGGCGCTTGCTGACCTGGTTGACCACCCCGCCGGGGGCGTTCTGCCCGTAGAGCACCGAGGCCGGACCCTTGAGTACCTCGACCCGCTCCAGGCCGTAGGGCTCGACCTTCGGCCAGGCCTGGGTGGTGGTGCCGCGCAAGCCGTCGCGCAGCATGCCGGTGCTGGAGACATCGAAGCCACGGATCTTGATCGAGTCGAAGCGCTGCGAGGCGGCGCCGGTGCTGTCCTGCACGCCGGCGGTGTAGCGCAGCGCCTCGGCCACCGACTGCGCCTTCTGTTCGTCCATCTCCTTGCGCGTGACCACCGACAGGGCCTGCGGCACCTCGCGGATCGGCGTGTCGGTCTTGGTGCCGCTGAGGCTGCGCTGGGCCACCACGCCGGGCACCGGGCCCACCGGGCTCTCGCCGGCTCCGAGCACGGTGCTGCTGTCCAGCGACAGCACGTCCAGCTCCTGGCGCTCGTCGTCCGCGGCCTGGGCCTGGCCTGGCAGGCTCGCCAGGCCGATGCCCAGGGCCAGGGCGTGTATCGCCCCGGCCAGGCGCAGGCCGCGCGGCAGCAGGTGGGAAGGGAAGTGTAGGGGGCTGATCTGCCTGGGGCCGGTTGCCATGTTTCGCTCCATGCTGAGAGGGGTTCAAAAATGCGAATGCGAACTTATCTCAACAAGCATTCATGGCGCCGGGGGAAAACATTGGATTGCGCGACCATTTCTTTCGATCGGGAAAAACCGCGGAACCTGCGCTCCGCCACGGGCTCAGCGCAGCTCCCGGGGCGACACCCCGAAGCGCTTGCGGAAAGCGATGGAGAAGTGCGCCGGGCTGTAGCCGACGCGGTAGGCGGCGCTGGAGACGTTGCTCTCGCCGCTGGCCAGCAGGCGGTAGGCCTCGCTCAGGCGGACCTCCTGCAGGTAGGCATAGACGCTGCTGCCGAACAGCTGGCGGAAGCCTTCGGTGAGCTTGCGCGCGTTCAGCCCCACCTGGCGCGCCAGCGTGGCCAGCGGCGGCGAATGCTGCAGGTCGCGGCACAGCAGCTCGCGGGCAGCCTGCACCCGCTCCAGGTCGGCGGAGTTCAGGCGTGCCTCGGCGGCGCTGCCCGGGGGCTGGTCGGCGAGCAGGTCCTCCAGGCCCAGGGCGGTCATCTCCAGCGCCTTGCCGCCGAGGTAGAAGGCGCGGGAAGGGCCGTGCAGCGGGCAGGTGGCGATCTGCCGGGCCAGGGCCAGCAGCGAGCGCGAGGCGGGGCGGCAGAACAGCACCGGCCCGCCGTCGTGGCGCTGGCGGAACAGCCGCTCGGGCTCCAGGCCGACACTGCGGATCGCCGGGAAATCCAGCTGCACCGTGGTGTAGCGCACCGGCACGCCGCTGGCGAACAGGTGGTCGCCGCAGAACTCGCCCTGGTTGGCCACCGCGCACAGGGTGGGGCCGCGGATCTCCACCGGGGGCAGGCCCTCGACGCGGCAGTCGAGGCGGCCGCTGAGCACCAGGATCAGCTTCAGGCCCTTCCATAGCGGCTCCTGCATCCAGCCCTGGGTCTGGACCACCACGGTGCCGGCGGACAGGGTGATGTCCGCCGCGGCCTCGCCCGCCGGAGTGGCGCCGCAGCCGGGCACGCTCAGGGTGAAGTCGCTGGGCACGCTGCGCTGCATGGCCTTGCTGCTGGACATCCTTCTCTCCTTGCCTGGCGGATGGAGGCCCCAGGCTAGCACGGCGAAGTCGATCCATGAATGAGAATTATTATTGTTTGTGCCGGGCCAGGCCGTCATGTCCCGGCCCGCGGGCCCTGCGCGCGCCGTGGCGGTGGGCGCGGGTTCCACGATCCAAAGAAAAAGGCGCGGGATCGAAGGCGGCGGTCCTTGCCGCTGGCGGATCGCCGGGATATTGATAATCACTCGCAACAATCGGAGAGGGACCTCCCCGCAGCATTGCCCGGGTGCGCCCGGCGCACCGAAGCGGCACGCCTTGCCGCCACCCATACCCCGCAGACGCCCTGTACGGCCTTCCCCGCAAGGCCGCAGGCCCGCTCATGCCCGCAACCAGCGAGGAAGCAAGATGACCACCCGCGACGACCGCATCGACTGCCCCGATTGGCCCGAGGCCTATGTCCAGCGCTACCGGGATGCCGGCTACTGGCGCGAGGAGACCTTCTCCGGCCTGCTGCGCGAGGCCGCCCGGCGTTTCGCCGAACGCGAAGCGCTGGTGGAAGGGGAGCGGCGCCTGAGCTACCGCGAGCTGGACGCGCGGGTCGACCGCCTGGCCGCCGGCCTGCACGGCCTGGGCCTGCGCGCCGGGGACAACGTGCTGCTGCAATTGCCCAACGGCATCGCCTTCGTCGAGGCCTGCTTCGCCCTGTACCGCCTTGGCGCGCGGCCGATCTTCGCCCTGCCGGCGCACCGCGAGCTGGAGCTTTCCAGCTTCTGCCGCTTCGCCGGGGCCCGCGCCTACATCTGCGCCGACCGCGCCGCTGACTTCGACTTCCGCGCGCTGGCCCGGCGGCTGCAGGCGGAGCAGCCGCAGCTGCGCCACGTGCTGGTGGCCGGCGAGGCGCAGGAGTTCGTCGCCCTGGCCGACCTCTATCGCGCCGAGCCCCTGGCGTTGCCCGAGCCGGCGCCGGAGGCGGTGGCCTGCTTCCAGCTGTCCGGCGGCTCCACCTGCGTGCCCAAGCTGATTCCGCGGCGGCACCGGGAATACCTCTACAACCTGCGCGCCAGCGCCGAGCTGTGCGGCCTGGGGCCGGACAGCACCTACCTGGCGGCGCTGCCCATGGCGCACAACTTCCCCATGTGCTGCCCGGGGTTCATGGGCACCCTGTACAGCGGCGGGCGGGTGGTGACCGCCGCGCAGCCGACGCCGGAATGCTGCTTCCCGCTGGTCGAAGCCGAGGGCGTGAGCCATACCGCCCTGGTGCCGCCGCTGGCCCTGGTGTGGATGGAGGCCGCCGAGCTTCGCGGGCGCGGCCTGCCCGGCCTGCTGCTGCAGGTGGGCGGCGCGCGGCTGAGCGAGGCGGCGGCGCGGCGCGTCGGGCCGACCCTGGGCTGCCGCCTGCAGCAGGTGTTCGGCATGGCCGAAGGGCTGATCTGCTACACCCGCCCGGACGACGACGCCGAGCACCTGCTGCGCACCCAGGGCCGGCCGTTGTCGCCGGCGGACGAGGTGCGGGTGGTGGACGAGCAGGGCAACGACCTGCCGCCCGGGCAGGTGGGCCTGCTGCTGACCCGCGGGCCCTACACCATCCGCGGCTACTACCGGAACCCCGGGCAGGACGCCGAGTGCTTCACGGCCGACGGCTTCTACCGCTCCGGCGACCGCGTGGCGCTGACCGCCGACGGCTACCTGGTGGTGGAAGGGCGCGACAAGGACCTGATCAACCGCGGTGGCGAGAAGATCGCCGCGGAGGAGGTGGAGAACCTGCTGCTGGCGCACCCCGCGGTGCTGGACGCGGCGCTGGTGGCGATGCCCGACGGTTTCCTCGGCGAACGCAGCTGCGCCTTCGTGATCCGCCGCTCGGCGGCCGCCGCCGCTGAACTCAAGGCCTACCTGCGCGGCTGCGGGCTGGCGGCGTTCAAGCTGCCGGACCGCTTCGAGTTCCTCGAGGCCTTCCCGCAGACCGGCGTCGGCAAGGTCAGCCGCCGGCACCTGCGCGAGACCCTCCAGCGGCAGTACTTCACCCCGCAGGAGGCGAGCGCGCGTGGCTGAGGCGGGCTTCTCCCTGGCGGCGCTGCTGCGCCCCGTGCGCGGCCGCCTGCTGCTGGCGGTGGCGTTGCAGGCCGTGTCGGCGCTGGCCGGCATCCTGCCCTTCGTGGCCCTGGCCGAACTGGCGCCGGCGCTGCTCGCCGGGCACCTCGATGACGGCCGGGCGCCGCTCCTGGCCCTGGCCGGCGCCGCCGCGCTGCTGCTGCGCCTGCTGGGCCTGAGCTGCGCGCTGCACATGACCCACCTGGCCGACAGCGACCTGCAGCTGCACCTGCGCCGCCGCCTGGCCGCCCATCTCGGGCGCCTGCCCCTGGGCTGGTACGCCGGGCGCAACCTGGCGCGGCTGAACCGGGTGCTGGTGGACGACGTCGGCGCCCTGCATCACCTGGTGGCGCACCTGCCCAACAACCTGGCCGCGGCGCTGGTGGCGCCGGCTGCCTGCCTGGCCTACCTGGCGCTGAAGGACTGGCGCATGACCCTGGTGGTGTTGCTGCCGCCGCTGCTGGCGCTGTGGCGCCTCGCCGCGCTGCGCTCGGCCGCCTACCGTGCCGACCGCCAGGCCCTGGGGGCCGCCATCGGCGGCCTGTCCCAGGCGACCCTGGGCTTCGTCCAGGGCATCGCCATGGTCAAGTCCTTCGGCCGTTCCGGGCAGGTGCAGGGCGCCTTCTTCGCCGCCGTGGAAGACTTCGCCCGCTTCTTCTCCGCCTGGGTCGGACGCTGGGCCGGGCTGGGCGCCAGCGTCGAGGTACTGCTCTCGCCACTGCTGATGATCGCCCTGGTGCTGCTGGCCGGCAGCGGCCTGGTGCTGGCCGGCGAACTGCAACCGGTGCAGCTGCTGCCCTTCGCCTTGCTCGGCCCGGCGCTGGCCGCGCCCGTGGCGGCGCTGGGGCACGGCGGCGACGCCATCGTCCAGGGCCGCGAGGCCGCGCGGCGCATTGGCGAATTGCTGGCCACCGCGCCCTTGCCGCAACCGGCGCGGCCGCGCCAGCCCCAGGGCAGCGAAGTGCGCTTCGATGCGGTGAGCCTGAGGCGCGCCGACGGCAGCCTGGCCCTGGACGGCATCGACCTGGTGCTGGCGCCGGGCACGCTGACCGCCCTGGTGGGCGAGTCCGGCGCCGGCAAGTCGACGCTGGCCAGCCTGCTGCCGCGCTTCGCCGACGTCAGCGGCGGTGCCATCCGCATCGGCGGCGTGGACCTGCGCGAGATGGACGCCGCCACCCTGTACCGGCAGGTCGCCTTCGTTTTCCAGGAAGTCCGCCTGCTGCGCGCCAGCGTGCTGGACAACCTGCGCCTGGCGCGGCCCGAGGCCACCCTCGACGAGGTCAGGGCCGCGGCGCGGGCCGCGCAGATCGACGCGCGCATCGAACAATTGCCCCAGGGCTACGCCACCGTGCTGGACGGCAGCCAGGCGTTGTCCGGCGGCGAGCGGCAGCGCCTGGCCATCGCCCGCGCGCTGCTGGCCGATGCCCCTATCCTGGTGCTGGACGAAGCCACCGCCGCGGCCGACCCGGAATCCGAGGCGGCCATCCAGCAGGCCCTGTCGGTGCTGGCGGCCGGCCGCACGCTGCTGGTGATCGCGCACCGCCTGGCCAGCCTGCGCGACGCCGAGCAGATCGTCGTGCTCGGTGGCGGCCGGGTGCTTGAGCGGGGGCGCCACGAGGCGCTGCTGCAGCAGGGCGGGACCTACGCCCGGCTGTGGGCGGCGGAGCAGGGGGGCGGCGCATGATCGTCGAACTGCTGCGCTGCCTGCAGCCGGCCCAGGCCCGGCGCCTGCGCCTGGCGGTGCTGGCCATGGCCGCCGCGGCTGGCGCCCAGGGGCTGGCCCTGGGCTTGCTGCCGCTGGCCTTCGGCGAGCTGTTCGGCGACGCGCCGGCGTGGCACTGGCCGCCGGCCTTCGCCGGGCTGGCCATGCTCTGCCTGTGGCTGCGCCGGCACGCCCAGTTGCTCGGCTACCGCGCCGGCGCCGAAGCCGCCCGCGGGCTGAACCGGCGCCTCGGGCAGCACCTGGCGCGGCTGCCCCTGGAGTGGTTCGTCGAGCGCCGCGCCGCCGAGCTCAACCGCCTGGTCACCTACAACGTCCTGCAGGTGATGAGCGTCCCGGCGCACCTGTTGCAGCCGCTGCTCAACGCGGTGCTGACGCCGCTCGCGCTGCTCGGCGTGCTGGCCTTGCAGATGCCGCGCCTGGCCCTGGCAGGATTGGCCGCGGCGCTGCCGCTGTGGCTGTTCTACCGCTGGGGCGTGCGCTGGGGCGGCGAGGCCGAGGAGGGTGGCGAGCGGGCGGGCACCGAGGCGGCGGCGCGGGTCCTGGAGTTCGTTCGCCAGCAGGCGTTGCTGCGCGTCAGCGGGCGCACCGAGGCCGGCTTCGCCCTGCTCGAACAGGCCCTGGAGGAACAGCGCCGCGCCCAGCGCCGCGCCCATTGGCGCACCTTCCCGGCCGCGCTGGGCCTGGCCGGCGCGTTGCAGGCGCTGTACACGTTTTTGTTGCTGGGCGGGCTGCACGCGGTGCTCGGCGGGCAGCTGGCGGCCACCGAGTTCCTCGCCCTGGGGCTGCTGGCGACCTGCCTGGTGGAGCCCATGGGCACGCTGGTGAACCTGGGCGCCACCTTGCGCCAGACGCGCCACGGCCTGCGCCAGTTGCGCCAGGTGCTGCAGGTGCCGCCGTTGCCCGAGCCCGCCCGGCCGCGGCTGCCCGCCGACCCGCGTCTGCAGGCCCACGGCCTGGGCCTGGTGCGCCAGGAACGGCGGGTGCTGGACGGCATCGAACTCGACCTGGCGCCCGGCTCGCTCAACCTGCTGGTGGGCGCCTCCGGGGCTGGCAAGTCGAGCCTGCTGCGCCTGCTGGCGCGTTGCGCCGACCCGGATGCGGGCAGGGTGCTGCTGGGCGGCGTCGACCTGCGCGAGGTGGCCGCCGCCGAACGCGATCGCTACCTGGCGTTGCTGCCGCAGGACTGCGGGGTCCTGCCCGGCAGCCTGCTGGACAACCTGCGCCTGGGCGACCCCGCGGCCAGCGATGCGACCCTGCTGGCGACGGCCCGCGCCTGTGGCCTGGAAAGCCTCGCGGCACGCCTGGCCGAGGGCTGGCATGGCCCCCTGGGCGAGGCCGGGGCCGGCCTGTCCGGCGGCGAGCGGCAGCGCCTGGCCCTGGCCCGCCTGCTGCTCAAGGGCGCCCCCGTGCTGCTGCTGGACGAACCCACCGCGGCCCTGGACCCGGCCAGCGAGGCGCGCATCAACCGCCTGCTGCTCGGCCTCGCCGGCCGCCACACGCTGCTGCTGGCCACCCATCGGCCGAGCCTCGCCGAACACGCCGCGCAGATCCTCGTGCTCGACCAGGGCCGCCTGGTGCAGCGCGGCACCCACCGTCAGCTTCTGGCCCTGCCGGGCCGTTACCGAGAGCTGTTCCACGAGCGCGAAGCGGTCAACCGCTGGCGCCTGCGCGGCCCCATCCACCCCGCTTCCGCAAGGATTGCCCACCATGAACGATGACCCAGCACTGGCATGCGCTCATTCACCCCGGGCGCGCCCCGGCGATTGCCTCGCCGGCACCGATCCACACAGCCTGCGCGACTGGCTCGCGCCGGCCCTGGGCTGCGACGCCGCCGACATCGACGCCGAACTGTCGCTGATCGAACAGGGCCTGGACTCCATCAACCTCATGCGCCTGCCCACGCTGCTGGCCCGCCACGGCGTGCGCGTCGGCGTTGCCGAACTGATGGAGCGGCCGACCCTGCAGGCCTGGCTGCGCCTGTTCGCCGAGCGCGCCGGCGAGGTGGCCGGGCCGTCGCCGGTTGTGCCCGAGACGGGCGAGGGGTTCGAACTGACAGCCCTGCAGCAGGCCTACTGGCTGGGCCGCGACGAGCAGCGCAGCCTTGGCGGGGTGGCCTGCCAGCTGTACCAGGAACTGGACGCCGGCGAGCTCGACCCGCCGCGCCTGGAAGCCGCGGTACGCGCGCTGTGCCAGCGGCACGCCATGCTGCGTGCGCAGTTCCTCGCCGACGGGCGCCAGCGCATCCGCGGCGAACCGGCCTGGGCCGGCCTGCGCGTGCATGACCTGCGCCGCCTCGAGCGGGCCGAGCGCGAAGCGCGCCTGGCGCAACTGCGCGAAGCGCTGGCGCACCGCTGCCTGGACGTCGCCAGCGGGCAGGTCTTCGACCTGCAACTGAGCCTGCTGCCCGATGGCCGCAGCCGGCTGCACCTGAACCTGGACCTGCTGGTCGCCGACGTGCTCAGCTTCGCCATCCTGCTGCGCGACCTGGCAGCCTTCTACCGGGGCGAGGGCGAGACGCTGCCGATGCTGGGCATGGACTTCCCGGCCTACCTGGCGGCCCAGCGCGAGCTGCGCCGGCCGCAGCTGGCCAGTGCGCGCGAATACTGGCGTGCGCGCCTGGACACGCTGCCCGGCCCGCCGCAACTGCCCCTGGCCCAGGCCCCCGAGTCACTGGGCCGGCCGCGCTTCCGCCGCCTCCAGTTCCTGCTGCGGAAGCCGCGCCTGGCGCGCCTGGAAGCCCGTGCCCGGGCGCACGGCCTGACACTGGCCAGCATGCTGGCCTGCGCCTACGCCCAGGTCCTGGCGCGCTGGAGCGCCAGCCAGCGTTTCCTCCTCAACCTGCCGTTGTTCGACCGCCAGCCGCTGGACAGCGGCGTGGCGCACATGGTCGCGGACTTCTCCAACCTGGTGCTGCTGGAGGTGGACCTTTCCCGCGCGGGCAGCTTCGCCGGGCAGGCCGCCGCCCTGCAGGCGCAACTGCACCGGGACCTGGGCCACGCGGCCTGGTCGGGCATGGAGGTGCTGCGCGAGCTGGCCCAGCGCCAGGACGGCGAAGGCCTGGGCGCCCCCGTGGTGTTCGCCTGCAACCTCGGCGAGCCGCTGGTGGACGCGCGTTGCCGCGAAACCCTTGGCCGTCCCGGCTGGGCGCTGTCGCAGACGCCCCAGGTCTGGCTCGACCACCAGACCTACCCGCTGGAGGAGGGCCTGTTGCTGAACTGGGATGCGGTCGAGGGACTGTTTCCCGACGGCCTGCTGGAAGCCATGTTCGCCGCCTATGAGCGCCTGCTCGAAGGTTTGGCCGAGCAGGACTGGGGCCAACCCGTGTCGCTGGAACTGCCGGCGGCGCAAGCGCAGGTGCGCTACCAGGTCAACGACACCCGCGCGGACCTGGAGCCCGGCGTGCTGCACCAGGGCTTCTTCGCCCAGGCGCGGAACAACCCCCATAACCTGGCCCTGGTGGCCCACGACGAGCAGGAACGCCAGTACAGCTACGCCGAACTGGCCGAGGCCGCCCTGCGCCTGGCCGCGGCGCTGCGCGAATGGGGCGTGGCGGCCGGCGACGGCGTGGCCATCACGCTGCCCAAGGGGGCGGCCCAGGTGATTGCCGTGCTGGGCGCGCTTGCCGCCGGCGCGTGCTACGTCCCGGTGGGGATCGAACAGCCGCCGGCGCGGCGCGCGGCCATCCTGCGCCAGGCCGGCGTGCGCCTGGTGCTGACCGACGCCGAGCGGGCCGGGGAGGACGCCTGGCCAGCCGGCACGGTAGTGCGCGAGCTGGCCGCCAGCCAGGCCTACGAGCCCCTGGCCAAGCCCTTGCCGGTGGAACCCTCGGCTGTCGCCTATGTGATCTTCACCTCCGGCAGCAGCGGCGAGCCCAAGGGCGTCGAAGTGAGCCACGGCGCCGCGCAGAACACCCTGGATGCGCTGCGCCGGCGCTACCGGTTGGCGGCCAGCGACCGCCTGCTCGGAGTTTCGGCGCTGGATTTCGACCTCTCGGTATTCGACCTTTTCGCCGTGCTCGGCGTCGGCGGCACCCTGGTCCTGCCGGCCGAGGCCCTGCGCAAGGAACCGACGCACTGGCTGCAGCTGCTGCGCCGGCACGGCGTCACCCTGTGGAATTCGGTGCCGGCGCTGCTCGACATGCTGCTGCTGCGCAACCGCGGCGGCCTCGGCCTGGGCGGCCTGCGCCTGGCCCTGGTCTCCGGCGACTGGATCGGCCTGGACCTGCCGCCGCGTCTGCGCCAGGTCGCCCCCGGCTGCCGCTTCGTGGCCCTGGGCGGGGCCACCGAGGCGGCGATCTGGTCGAATGCCCAGGAAGTCGCGGAGGTGCCGCCGCAGTGGCGTTCGATCCCCTACGGGCGGCCGCTGGAAAACCAGCGCTACCGGGTGGTCGACGGCCTTGGCCGGGACTGCCCGGACTGGGTCCCCGGCGAGCTGTGGATCGGCGGCGCCGGCGTCGCCCTGGGCTATCGCGGGCAAGCGGCGCTGACCCGCCAGCGCTTCGTCGAACAGGGCGGCGAACGCTGGTACCGCACCGGCGACCTGGGCCGCTACTGGCCCGACGGCACCCTGGAATTCCTCGGCCGCCTGGACCAGCAGGTGAAGCTGCGCGGCCACCGGGTGGAACTCGCCGAAGTCGAGGCGGTGCTCGAACGCCACCCGGCGCTGGCGCGCGCCGTTGCGTTGGTGCTGCCCGGCGCCCGGGCCAGCCTGGTCGCCGCGGTGGTGCCGGCCGGCGGCCGCGAGACGCCCGCGGAAGAACAGCTGCGTGGCTGGGCCGCTGACTGGCTGCCGCCCCACATGCTGCCCGAACGCATGCTCGCCTTGCCCCGGCTGCCCCTGAGCGGCAACGGCAAGGTGGACCGCAAGGCCCTGGCCTGGCTGCTGCAGGAGCAGCTCCAGGGCAGCGCCCTGGCGCCGGACGAGGAGCCGCAGGGCGAACTGGAAAGCGCGGTCGCCCGGCACTGGCAGGCGCTGCTGGAGGTGCCGCGGGTGGGCCGCCACCAGGGCTTCTTCGCCCTGGGCGGCAACAGCCTGCTGGCCACCCGCCTGATCGAGCGCCTGGTCAGTGGCTTCGGCGTGGAACTGACACTCAAGGACTTTTTCGGCGCCGCCAGCGTCGCCGCCCAGGCCGCCCTGGTGGCGGCCCGGCAGGCGCAGCGGCGGGCGGGCGCCAACCCACTGGAGGAAGGGGCACTATGAATATCCACGCATTGCGCAACGAGCTCGACATGCTGGGCGTCGAGCTATGGGAAGAGCACGGCCTGCTGCGTTACCGGGCCCCGGCCGGGGCCCTGGACGAGGCGCTGCTGCAGCGCCTGCGCCAGGCCCGCGACGAATTGCTGCGCGCCCTGGCGGCGGAACGCGAGCAGGCCTTGCAGGGCGATCCGGCGGAGCAGGGCGAGCCCTTCCCGCTGACCGACGTGCAGGCCGCCTACCTGCTCGGCCGCAGCACGGCCTTCGCCCACGGCGGCGTCGCCTGCCACGGCTACCTGGAGTTCGCCTTCCCCGGCCTCGAGGTCGCGCGCCTGGAACGGGCCTGGAACCAACTGATCGAACGCCATCCCATGCTCCGCGCCGTGGTCAGCGCCGAGGGCCACCAGCGCATCCTGGCCGAGGTGCCTTGCTACCGGCTGGCGGAGCACAGGCTGGATGCCGAAGGGCGCCGCCTGGCCGAACTGCGCGAACGCATGGAGCTGCGCCGCGCCGGCCCGGACTGCTGGCCGCTGGTGGAGCTGTGCGTCAGCCACGGCGCTGCCGGCGACTTCCTGCACCTGTCGGTGGACCTGCTGGTGTGCGACTACCAGAGCGTGCGCATGCTGCTCGGCGAACTGCACCAGCTGTACCACGGCGGCACCCTGGCGGAGCCGGCGCGGATCAGCTTCCGCGACTACGTCCTGGCCGAGCGCCGCCTGCGCGAAGGGCCGCGCTACGGCCGCGACCGCGACTACTGGCTGGCCCGCATCGACGGCCTGCCCGGCGCGCCCGAGCTGCCCCTGGCCGACGCGCAGCCGGGGGCGCGCTTCCGCCGCCTGGCTTTGCAGGTGGACGAGCGCGACTACCGCGCCCTCGGCCTCAACGCCGCCGGCGCCGGCATCGGCGTCTCCGCCGCGGTGCTCGCCGCCTATGCGGAAACCCTGGGGCGCTGGAGCCGGCGCGGCGACTTCTGCCTGAGCCTGACGTTGCTCAATCGCCTGGCGCTGCATCCCCAGGTGGAGCGCCTGGTGGGCGACTTCAGCTCGGTGGAGGTGCTGCAGGTGGACACCCGCCAGGCCGGCAGCTTCGCCGAGCGCGCCGCGCAACTGCAGGCGCGCCTGTGGGAGGACATGGACCACCGCTTGTTCTCCGGCATCGAGGTGCTGCGCGAGCTGGCGCGCCGCCGGGGGCGCGACGCCGCGCTGCTGCCCTACGCCTTCACCAGCACGCTGGGCGCCGGCGGCGAGGCCGGCCGCGGCCCGTTCATGCCCGGCGCCGAGCTGGTCCATGGCATCAGCCAGACGCCCCAGGTGCTGATCGACTGCCAGGTCTCCGAGCGCGACGGCGGCCTGTGGCTGAACTGGGACTACCGCGAAGGCGCCTTCGCCGAGCCCGTGCTGCGCGCCATGTTCGATGCCTTCTGCGCGCTGCTGCTGCGCCTGGCGCGCGAACCCTCGGCCTGGGCGCTGGACGACTGCCTGGAGCTGCCCGCCACCCAGCGCCTGGCGCGCGAACTGGCCAACCAGACCGATGCGCCGCTGCCCGAGGGCCTGCTGCACGAGCCGGTGTTCGCCCGGGCGCGCCTGGCGCCCCGGCACCCGGCCCTGGTGCAGGGCGGGCGGAGCCTGGACTTCGCCGAACTGGCCGCGCGCGCCGAGGCCGTCGCCGCCACCTTGCTCGACGCCGGCTGCCAGCGCGGCGAGCGCGTCGCGGTGTGCATGGACAAGGGCATCGAGCAGATCATCGCCGTGCTCGGCATCCTGCGGGCCGGCGCCGCCTACCTGCCGCTGGACACCAGCCAGCCCGAGGCGCGCCGCGAGCTGATCCTGGAGAATGCCGGGGTGTGGCGGGTGGCCACCCATTCGGCGCTGGAGGGCCGCCTGGCCTGGCCGGCGCGGATCGTCCAGGCGCTCGCCGTGGACCGCCTGCAGCCTTATGCCGGCGCGCCGCTGCCGGCCTCGCCCGCGCAGCCGGGGGAGCTGGCGTACGTCATCTACACCTCCGGCTCCACTGGCGTCCCCAAGGGCGTGATGATCAGCCACCAGGCGGCATTGAACACCCTGGCGGACATCAACGAGCGCTTCCAGGTCGACGCCGACGACCGCATCCTGGGCCTGGCCAGCCTGGGCTTCGACCTGTCGGTCTACGACATCTTCGGCGCGCTGGCCGCCGGCGCCACCCTGGTGCTGCCCGACGCGCAACGGCGCGGCGATCCCTCCCACTGGGCGGCCTGCGCCCGCGAGCAGGGCGTGACCCTGTGGAACTCGGTGCCGGCGCAACTGCAGATGCTCCTGCACTACCTGCGCTCGGAGCCCGGTGCGGCGCCGCAGCGCCTGCGCCTGGCGCTGCTCTCCGGCGACTGGATTCCGCTCAACCTGGCGGCGGAGAGCGCCGCGTCGCTGCCGCGCCTGCGCCTGGTGGGCCTGGGCGGCGCCACCGAGGCGGCGATCTGGTCGATCATCCAGCCACTGGACGAGGTGCCGCCGCACTGGCGCAGCGTTCCCTACGGCCGGCCGCTGGCCAACCAGCGCTTCCATGTGCTCGACGAGCGCCTGCGCGACCGCCCGGACGGCGTGGCCGGCGAACTCTACATCGCCGGCGAGGGCCTGGCCCTGGGCTACCTGGGCGATGCGCAGAAGACCGCGGAGCGTTTCATCCGCCACCCCGTCAGCGGCGAGCGCCTGTACCGCACCGGCGACCTGGGGCGCTACCTGGCGGATGGCAGCATCGAGTTCCTCGGCCGCGAGGACTTCCAGGTGAAGGTGCGCGGCCACCGCATAGAACTGGCCGAGGTCGAGAGCGCCTTGCTCGACTACCCGGGCGTGCAGTCCGCGGTGGTGGTGGCCCAGGGCGAGGAGGCCCTGGAGCGGCGCCTGGTGGCCTTCCTCTGCGCCGCGCCCGCAACGACTCCGGCGGCCTGGCCCGGGGACCTGGCCGGGCAGGCGCGGGCGGCCGGGCAGGGCGTCGGCGCCGGGCTGGACCCAGGGCATATCCGCGAGATGTCGGAGCAGGTCGAGCGCGCCGCGCTGCTGGCCATGGCCGCCGCGTTGAAGCGGCCGGGGCTGTTCGACGACGACGGCCGCGGGCACTCCCTGGACGACATCTGCCAGGCCTGCGAGGTGGCGCCGCGCAACCGCCGGCTGATCCGCCGCTGGCTGCGCGCCCTGGTGGAGGAGGGCCTGCTGGCCTTCGACGAGGCCCGTGGCGGCTACTGCCGCCTGCAGGTCCGCGAGGACGCGTTGCGCCAGGCCTGGGCCCGCATCGACGAGCTGGAGCCGAAGGTAGGCTGGGGGACCGAGGTGCTGCGCTACCTGCGCGAGAGCCAGGAGCGCCTGCCCGAGCTGATGAGCGACCGGCTGGACCCGCTGCACCTGCTGTTCCCCGAAGGGCGCACCGAGGTGGCCGACGGCGCCTACCGGCGCAACCTCATCAGCCAGTACCTGAACCGCGCGGTGTGCGCCGCGCTGCGCCGCATCGCCGCCGACTTCGACGCCGAACGGCCGCTGCGCCTGCTGGAGATAGGCGCCGGCGTCGGCGGCACCAGCTGCGACCTGATCCCGGCGCTGGCGGGGCTGCCGGTGGACTACCAGTTCACCGACCTCTCGCAGTATTTCCTCAACGAGGCCCGCGAACGCTTCGCCGACTATCCCTGGGTGCGCTACGGCCTGTTCGACCTCAACCAGGAGCCCTGGCGCCAGGGCATCGCCGACAACTCGCTGGACGTGATCCTCTGCGCCAACGTGCTGCACAACGCCCGCGATGCCGGCCGGGTGCTGGCGCGCCTGCGGCGCATGCTGGCGCCGGGCGGCTGGCTGGTGTTCATCGAGGCCACCCGCGACACCTACCAGATCATGGCGTCGATGGAGTTCAAGGAAGGCCTCACCGAGTTCGAGGACCTGCGCCGCGAGCTGGACACCACCTTTCTGCGCCGCGAGCAATGGCAGGCCCTGCTGGCCGAGGCCGGGGCCGAAGCGCCGCTCTGCCTGCCGGAGGCCGGGGAGGCCATGTCCTGCATCGGCCAGCACCTGTTCATCGCCCGCTTCAAGGCCGACCGCCAGCGCCTGGAGCCGGCGGCGCTGCGCGAGCACCTGGCCCTGCGCCTGCCGCAGTACATGCTGCCGGCGGAGCTGCTGGTGCTCGACGAACTGCCGCTGACCGCCAACGGCAAGGTCGACCGCCAGGCCCTGGCCTCGCTGCGCACCCGCGGCGCCGAGCAGTCCGCCGCCAGCGGTGAACCGCCGCGGGACGAGCTGGAGCGCGCCATCGCCGAGGTCTGGCAGGAAACCCTGCGGGTGCCGGCGGTAGGCCGCGAGCAGGGTTTCTTCGAACTGGGCGGCGACTCGCTGCTGGTGGCCCAGGTGGTCGGCCGCCTGCGCGAACGGCTGCCGGCATTGCGCAGCGTGCAGTGGGACCAGTTGCTGCGCCAGTTGATCAACCAGCCGACGGTGGCCGCGCTGGCCGATTTCGTCCGCGCCCGCGACGAGCTGCGGCCGGGTTCGCCGCTGGTCTCGATCCGCGAACAGGCGGCAGGCCACAAGCGCATCTTCGTCCACGACGGCAGCGGCACCCTGGCGCCCTACCGCGCGCTGTTCGGCGCCCTGGAAGGCGGCGCCGACGGGCTGGTGCTGGCCGACGTGGCCGGCTACCTGGCGCTGGAGCCCGAGCAGGCCATCCGCCGACTGGCCGAAAGCTATGCCGACACCCTGCAAGCCGCCGGGCTGCGTAGCCTGAGCATCGTCGGCTACTGCCTGGGCGGCCTGCTGGCCAGCGAGCTGGCGAGCTGCCTGAAGGCGCGGGGCGTGGCGGTCGAGGCGCTGACGGTGATCAGCAGCTACCGCGTGCCGTTCCTGATCGAGGACGACCTGCTGGCTGAATACGTGTTCGCCCGGGTGATGCAGGCCGACCCACGCGCCTTGGGCTACCCGCTGGACGAAGCCGGCCTGGAGCAGGCCATCGCCGAGGCCCTGCAGCGCACCCCGGGGCGGGTGACGCGGGGCGTATGGCAGGAACTGGAGGAGCGCCCGCAGACCCGCGACGCCCTGGCGGCCATGCGCCGGCTGGCGGCGCGCTCGCCCGGGCAGCGCCTGCAGGCCATCGCCCTGGCCATGCGCCATGCCGGCTCGCAACTCAGCGACCTGGACTGGCTCGGCGAGCAGCTGCGCGTGTTGCGCCACAGCCTGGCGGCGGTGGCGTTGCACCAGGCCACGCCCTACGACGGCGACATGCTGTTCGTGCGCCAGACCGGCGAGGTCCAGGTGTTGCCGGGCATGCATCGCGACATGAGCGCCTACTGGCGCGAGCTGTGCCTGGGCCGCCTGCAGGTGGTCGACGTGCCCGGCGACCACTTCAGCTGCATGCAGGCGCCCCACGTCCAGGCGGTGGCGCGGGCCTGCGGCCAACGGCAGGAGACACCGGCATGAATGACGCACCCATAGGCCTGCTGGGCGCCAGCGGCAGCGTTGGTCGCGAGGTCGTCCGGCTGTTGCGGCCGGGCCACCGGCTGCGCATCGGCGGGCGCGACCCGCAGGCATTGCAGCGCCTGGCCGGGGAACCAGGGACCGTGCAGGCGCAGCCCCTCGACCTGAACGACGAAGGCGCGCTGCGCGGTTTCGTCGCCGGCTGCCGCCTGGTGGTCAACTGCGCCGGCCCCAGCTACCGGGTGCTCGACCGCGTGGCGCGGGCGGCCCTGGCGGCAGGCGCCGACTACCTGGACGTCGGCGGCGACGACCTGCTCTGGCAGCGCCTCGAAGGCCAGGTGCCCGCGGGCCGTCGCGCGCTGCTCTCGGCCGGCATGTTGCCGGGGCTGTCCGGGCTGCTGCCGCGCTACCTGGCCGCCGGCCTGCAACGCATCGACGAGATGCGCTGCTACGCCGGCGGATTGGGGGCGCTTTCCGCCAGCGCCGCCGAGGACTTCCTGCTCAGCCTCGACCCGGCCTACGGTTTCGGGCGGGCCCGCCAGGCCTGGTGCGACGGGCGCGCAGTGGCCTGGAGCGGTGCGCCCGTCGAGGCGTTGCGGCGCCCATGGAGCGGCAACCGCGACTTGCTGGCCACGGCCTACCTGGGCGCGGAGGGGCAGCGGCTGTTCGCCTCGCTGGGCGTGGCCCGCGGCAGTGCCTTCAATCTGTTCGAGGACGGCCAGTTGCTGGCCTGCCTGCGGCGCATCCAGGGGCGCGGAGCGGCGGAAAGCGACAGGGCCGGGAGGGTTGCCGAACTGGTCGCCGCCAGCCGCCTGGACGCCGCCGGGCGCACGCCCTACCAGTTGCTGGCCGTGGAGCTGAGCGGCTGCAGCGGCGGGCGCGAGGTGCAGCGCAGCGCCTGGTTGCGCGCTGGCGACGGCTCGCGCCTGACGGCGGCCATGGCGGCCTTCGCCGTGGAGTGCCTGGATCGATTGCCGCCCGGGTTGCATTTCGCCGCCGAGGTATTGCCGCCAAGTAGCTGCCTGGAGCGCTTGCAGGCCTGGCTGCCCGAGCTGCGCCTGGGCCTGGGCGAGGCCGCCGCGGAGCGCGGCCAGGCAGTGGAGGGCGCATTGTGAGAGGGATGCCGGAAAGTCCCTGGCTGCGCCGCTTTCCCGGATTGCCGAGCCCCGGCTTCCGCCTGCTGTGCCTGCCCCATGCCGGCGGCAGCGCGAGCTTCTTCCGCGACTGGCGCAAGCACCTGGAGCCGGACGTGGAACTGCTGGCCGTCCAGTACCCGGGGCGGGAAGAGCGCCACGGCGAGGCGCCGGCGGCCAGCCTGGAGGCCATGGCCGCCTGCATCGCCGAAGCCTGCGCCGGCCTCGACGAGCGCCCGCTGGCGCTGTTCGGCCACAGCATGGGGGCGGCCGTGGCCTACGAGGTCGCCCTGGCCCTGCAGGGGCGCGGGCGGGCGCCCCTGCACCTGTTCGTCTCCGCGCACCCGCCGCCCCATCGCCAGCGTGGCGGCAGCCTGCACCGGCAGGCGGACGCGGCGCTGCTGGCGGACGTGCGCCGGCAGTCCGACGGCCTGCCCTGGGCACTGGACGAGCCGGCCGTGCGCGAGCTGTTCCTGCCGGCATTGCGGGCGGACTACCGGCTGATCGAGCGCTACCGGCGCGAGCGCGTCGAGCCGCTGGATTGCCCGGTTTCGCTGCTGCTGGGGGAGGACGACGACGAAGTGAACGATGACGAGGCCCTGGCCTGGGCCGCCGCCAGCCGCTGTGGGCTGGATGTGCGGCATTTCGCCGGCGGCCATTTCTACCTGCGCGCCCAGCGCCGCGCCGTGCTCGACCACCTCGGCGGCTGGCTCGCCAGTTACCGCGAGCCGGCCTGGCAACTGTGGCCCTGAGACCCTCGCAAGGAGCGAACGCAATGAAAACCCCGGAACAATGCAGCAGCCTCGACGATGTGCGCCTGGGCATTGACAACCTCGACCGCGAGATCATCGCCGCCCTCGGGCGGCGCCTGGCCTACGTCAAGGCGGCGGCCGGCTTCAAGCCGGACGAGGCGAGCATCGCCGCGCCGCAGCGGGTCGCCGCGATGCTGCCCGAGCGCCGCGCCTGGGCCAGCGCCGCCGGGCTGGACCCGGCGTTCATCGGCCCGCTGTATGCGCAGATCATCCAGTGGAACATCGACCAGCAGGTGCGCCACTGGCGCCATCGGCACGGGCAGCAGGAGGGCGGGCAGGCATGAGCACGGAGCCCTTCGACGAACTGCGGGCGAGCTTCAGCGCGGCCGCGAGCCAGGCCCGCGAACAGGGCCGCCCGGTGCTGGCGGTGAGCAGCACGGCCTGCGCGGAACTCGACCCCGTCCGGCTGTTCGCCGCCAACCGCCAGGTGTTCGGCCAGAGCCTGCTGTGGCGGGTCGGGGAGGGCGCCGAGGCGATGGCCGGCTTCGGTTGCACCCAGGAGATCAGCCCGCCGCCGGCCGGGCGCTTCGCCGCCAGCGCCGAGGCCTGGCGCGAGCTGCTGGCGCGCGCGAGCTGGCGCGGCGCCTGCCCGCCGCGCCTGTGCGGCGGCTTCGCCTTCGACGCCCGGGCGCCGGCTGCGCCGCACTGGCGCGCCTTCGCCAGCACCTCGCTGGTGCTGCCGCGCATCCTCTACCTGCGCCGGGCCGGACGCTCTTTCCTGGCGTTCAGCCGCTGGCTGGAGCCGGGCGCCGACGTCGACGCCGCCGTCCGTGAGCTGCGCGCCGACTGGAGCACCTTGCTGGCGCGCTACCTCCACCGCCCGCGCTGCCCGGCAGCGCTGGAGGAGGCTGAGTCGAGCGAGGCGCTGGACGCCGGGGACTGGCAGGCGCGGGTGGCGGCGGCGGTGGCGCGCATCGTCCAGGGCGAGCTGCGCAAGGTGGTGCTGGCCCGCGAAGTGCGTCTGCACGCGGCGGGCGGCTTCCCCTGCGGGCAGGTCCTGGAGCGCCTGGCCCAGGCCGGCCCTTCGGCCTGCCTGTTCGCCTTCGACCGCGGCGGCAGCTGTTTCCTCGGGGCGACCCCGGAGCGCCTGCTGCGAGTCGCCGCGGGCGAGCTGGACACCGTGGCCCTGGCCGGCACCCTGGCGCGTGGCGCCACGCCCCAGGAGGACGCCCGCCTGGGCGCCGCGTTGCTCAACAGCGCCAAGGACCGCCACGAACATGCGCTGGTGGTCGAATGCCTGCGCGAGGCGCTGTCGCCCTATTGCGAGCGCCTGCACATCGAGGCGCAGCCGCGCCTGCACCGCCTGGCGCGGGTGCAGCACCTGCTGACGCCGGTGCGTGGGCGGCTGCGCCCGGGCGTGGACGTCCTCGACCTGGTCGCCGCCCTGCACCCCACGCCGGCGGTGGGCGGCCTGCCGCGGGAGGCTGCGCTGGAACACATCCGCCGCCACGAGGGCATGGAGCGCGGCTGGTACGCCGCGCCGGTGGGCTGGCTGGATGCCGCGGGTGACGCCGAGTTCTGCGTGGCGCTGCGCTCGGCCCTGGTGCGCGGCGACACGGCGCACCTGTTCGCCGGCTGCGGAATAGTCGCGGCCTCCGAGCCGCAGGCCGAGTACCGGGAAACCTGCCTGAAGTTGCGCACCATGCAGGACGCGCTGGCGCCGCTGGCGCAGGCGCCTCAGCGCCGGCTGTCCTGATCGCGGCCGCGCCGGTACGCCCCCGGCTGCTGCCCGGTGCTCTTGTGGAAGGCGCGGGTGAAGGCCGCCACCGACTGGTAGCCGACCGCCGCGGCCACCTCGGCCACGCTCTGGTCGGCCTTGAGCAGGCGGCAGGCCTGGCCCATGCGCAAGGCCAGCAGCACCTGGCCGGGGGACTGCCCGCAGGTTTCGTTGAAGCGCTTGAAGAAGGCCGAGCGCGACAGCCCGGCGCAGGCCGCCATGTCCTCCAGCGTCCAGGGCAGTTGCGGCTGCTCGATCATGCGTTCCAGCAGGCCGGCGAACTGCGGCTGCCGGGCCAGCGCCACCAGGCCGCCAAGGCCGGGGTTGTCCAGCACCTGCTGGCGCAGCACGTAGAGGAACAGCAGGTGGCTCAGGCGTTCCAGCAACTGCTGCGAGGGTGCCGGCTGGCGCGCGCATTCCTCCAGGATGAGTTCGAACAGGCTGCGCGCGGCGCGTTGCGAGGGTTCCTCGGCGCGCAGCACCAGGTAGGCGGGCAGCGCCTCGATGATCAGCGCCGAGAGCCCGGAGTGGAAGTGGAAGAAGCCGCAGACCAGGCCGACACCGTCCTCGGCCTGCAGCTCCAGGGCGCTCATGGCCTGGCGCGGCTGGCAGGCGGCGGCCTCGGCGCTGGCGGCGTCGGACAGCCGGTAGGGCAGGTCGCGCAGCAGGAACACGGCGTCGCCGCCCTCCAGGCGCACCGGCGCCTCGCCCTCCAGGTGCAGCCAGCAATGGCCCTGCACCACCAGGTGGAAGCTGGCCCGCGCCAGGCCCTGGGTGGAGGCGTGCCAGCCGCCGCAGTAGCGGCCCACGTGGAACAGGCTGGCGTCCAGCTCCAGGCTGTCTAATAACCAATCGACAAGGGGGCTCGACGAAATCATCTAATGAAAAGACTCAGGAGCAAGTGATAGCGACTTTAGAATATTGAACGGTTTTCTTATTACCAACAGACTTTTTCGACACCTACCGCACACGGAGTCGAACCCATGTCCCGCCTGCCCATCCAGACCCTCGACAGCGCCCCGGAAGCGGCAAAGCCGTTCCTGCAGAACGCGCTGAAGAACTCCGGCTTCATTCCCAACCTGCTCGGCGTGCTGGCCAACGCCCCGGCCGCGCTGGAGACCTACGTCACCGTCTCCGGCCTCAACGGCAAGGCCGAGCTGGGCCTGGCCGAGCGCGAGGTGGTCCAGCTGATCGCCGCCACCACCCACGGCTGCGACTTCTGCGTGGCCGGGCACACCGCGGTGGCGGCCAACAAGGCCAGGCTCCCTGAGGAAGTGATAGCCGCCCTGCGCGAACAACGCGAACTGCCGGAGCCGCGCCTGGAAGCCCTGGCCGCCTTCGCCCGCGAGGCCATCGCCAGCCGCGGCGCGGTCAGCGACGCGGGGCTCGCGGCCTTCCGCGCCGCCGGCTTCAGCGACGGCAATGCCCTGGAAGTGTTGCTGGGCATCAGCCTGGCGACCCTCTGCAACTTCGCCAACGTGCTGGCGCAAACGCCGCTCAACCCCGAGCTGGGCAAGTACCGCTGGGAAAAGGCCTGAGTTGCGCATGACCGGGTGGCTGCCCCGCGGCTGCCCGCCAAAAGGAGAGCGACCATGCTCGATCCGACCCTGAGCCACTGGCTCGACGCCCAGGCCGAGGCTCTCGACCTCGGCCATGCCGACCCGCAGTCGGTGCTGCCGCAACTGGCCAGCGCCGGGCTGTTCGGCATCGGCGTGCCCGAGGCGCGCGGCGGCGCCGGCGGCAGCCTGCTCGACGCGGTGGAGGCCATCGCTGCGGTGGCCGGCCATTCGCTGACCGCCGCCTTCGTCTTCTGGGGCCAGCGCGCCTTCATCGAATACCTGCTGCAGAGCCCCAACCAGGCGCTGGGCGAGCGCCTGCTCGGCGAGCTGCTGGACGGCCGCCTGGCCGGCGCCACCGGGTTGTCCAACGCCATGAAGTTCCTCTCCGGCATCGAGAGCCTGCAGGTGCGGGCCACCCCGGCCGACGACGGCTGGACCCTGGACGGCCGCCTGCCCTGGGTGACCAACCTGCGCAAGGGCCACTTCGTGGTGGCCGCGGCCATCGAGCGCGAGGGCGCGGCGCCGCTGGTGGCGGCCATTCCTTCGGCCAGCGCCGGCCTGGAACGCTCCGACGACCTGCAACTGCTCGGCCTGCAGTCGAGCAACACCGCCGCCCTGGACTTCGACGGCGTGGCGCTGCCCCGCGAGTGGTTGCTGCACGACGACGCCCGGCGCTACCTGCCGCAGGTGCGCCCGGCCTTCCTCGGCCTGCAGTGCGCCATGACCATCGGCCTCGCGCGCCGGGCCCTGGAAGCGGTGCGCGAGCACCTGGGCGGCAGCCGCTCGGTGCTGCGCGAGGAAGAGGAACGCCTGCGCGGCGAACTGGACGGCCTGGTCGAGCGCCTGCGCGCGGGGCTTTCCAGCGGTGAGTTCGCCAGCGAGCCGGCGCGGCTGTTCCGCATCCGCATCGGCCTGGCCGAGGGCGCCGCCGCGGCGGTGCAGCTGGAGCTGCAGGCCAGCGGCGGCAAGGCCTACCTCAGCCGCCACGGCGCGGCCTTCGCCCGGCGCTGGCGCGAGTCGGCCTTCGTGCCCATCGTCACGCCCAGCCTGGTGCAACTGCGCGCCGAGCTGCAGCGCCAGGAGGCGCGGGCATGAGCGAGGTGCTGCTGCAGGCCGCCGGCGTCGCCCTGGGCTACCCCGAGGGCAAGGGCTGGCGCAGCGTGCTGGAAGGCTTCGAACTGAGCCTGGCGCCGGGGGAGGTGGTGTCCATCCTCGGCCCCAGCGGCGTCGGCAAGTCCAGCCTGCTGCGCGTGCTGGCCGGGTTGCAGAAGCCGGCGGCGGGCAGCGTGCGCCTGCTCGGCGAGGCCATCGACGGCCCGCACCCGCGCGTCGCCGTGGCCTTCCAGGACCCGAGCCTGCTGCCCTGGCTGAGCCTGGAGAAGAACGTCGCCTTCGGCCTGGACTTCGCCCGCCAGCCGAAGCTGGACAAGGCCACGCTGCACCAGCGCGTCGACCAGGCGATCGCCGCGGTCGGCCTGCAACAGGCGCGCGGCTACCTGCCGGCGCAGCTTTCCGGCGGCATGGCCCAGCGCGCCGCGCTGGCCCGCTGCCTGGCGCGCCAGCCGCAGGTGCTGCTGCTGGACGAACCCTTCGGCGCGCTGGACGAAGTGACCCGCGCCGACATGCAGCAACTGCTGCTGCAGGTGATCCACGAACGGCGCACCGCCGCCGTGCTCATCACCCACGACATCGACGAGGCCCTGCTGCTCTCCGAACGCATCCTGCTACTGGGCGACACCCCGGCGCGGACGTTGGGCGAATGGCGCATCGACCTGCCGCAACCCCGTGCGGAACTGGTCGAGGAACTGGGCGCGCTGCGGGTCGAGATCCTCAAAACCCTACGGCGGGCGAGCCGATCCCACGCGAATTCCCACCCTGCGCCGGAGGCTGCCCATGTGCCTGGACGATCCCACTCATTCTCGACGTGACATTCTCAAACTCGCTGCGCTGCTCTCCGCGGCCGGCGCGCTGCCGCTGCTGACCAGCCTGCGCGCCCGCGCCGCCGCCGAACCGGACGCCCCGGTGCGCATCGGCTACCTGCCGATCACCGACGCCACGCCGCTGCTGGTGGCCCACGCCAACGGCCTGTTCGAGGCCGAGGGCATCAAGGCCGAGCGCCCGGTGCTGCTGCGCAGTTGGGCGCAGGTGATCGAGGCCTTCATTTCCGGCCAGGTCAACGTCATCCACCTGCTGTCGCCAATGACCGTCTGGGCCCGCTACGGCAGCAAGGTGCCGGCCAAGGTGGTGGCCTGGAACCACGTCGGCGGCTCGGGCCTGACCGTGGCGCCGGACGTGACCGAGGTGAAGCAGCTGGGCGGGCGCACCCTGGCCATCCCGTTCTGGTACTCGATCCACAACGTGGTGCTGCAGCAACTGCTGCGCGACAACGGCCTGGCGGCGGTGAGCAAGCCGGCCGACGCGGCGCTGGCGGCCAACGAGGTCAACCTGGTGGTACTGCCGCCCTCGGACATGCCGCCGGCCCTGGCCAGCGGGCGCATCGCCGGCTACATCGTCGCCGAGCCGTTCAACGCCCTGGCGGAGAACCTCAAGGTCGGGCGCATCCAGCGCTTCACCGGCGACGTCTGGCGCAACCACGCCTGCTGCGTGGTGTTCATGCACGAGCACGACCTGAACGGCCGTCCGGAGTGGTCGCAGAAGGTGGTCAACGCCATCGTCAAGGCCCAGCTGTGGACCCGCGACAACCGCGCCGAGGCGGCGAAGCTGCTGTCCAAGGACGGCGCCAACCGCTACACCCCGCACGCGCCGGAAGTGCTCGGCCGGGTGCTGGCCCCGGCGCCCGGCGAGCGCGAACGCTACCTGGCCGACGGCGCCATCCGCCATGCCGACTGGCACGAGGAGCGCATCGACTTCCAGCCGTACCCGTTCCCCAGCTACACCGAGGAGCTGGTGAAGCGCCTGAAGGACACCCTGATCCAGGGCGACAAGGGCTTCCTCGCCGCGCTGGACCCGGCGCACACCGCGCAGGACCTGGTGGACGACCGCTTCGTGCGCAACGCCCTGGCCCAGGTCGGCGGCCTCGGCGCCTTCGGCCTGCCCGAGGGCTTCGCGCGCAGCGAGGAGATCGCCACGTGACGGCGCCGGCACTCTCCGGCCGCCGCCACTGGCTGCTGGGCCTGGCCGGGCTGCTGGCGCTGCTCGGCCTGTGGTGGAGCGGCGTGCGCCTGTTCGGCGGCGACGGCCTGGGCCAGCTGTTCTCGCCCCAGGCGACCCTGGCCAGCCTGGGCGAGCTGCTGGGCCGCGCGGAGCTGTACCAGCACGTGCTGGTGAGCCTCAGGCGCGTGCTGCTCGGCCTGCTCCTGGCGCTGGCGGTGGGCGTGCCCCTGGGGTTGCTGGTGGGCGCCTCGCGCAACCTGGAGGCGGCCACCACGCCGGCCTTCCAGTTCCTGCGGATGATCTCGCCGCTGTCGTGGATGCCCATCGCGGTGATGCTGATGGGCGTGGGCGACCAGCCGATCTACTTCCTGCTGGCCTTCGCCGCGGTCTGGCCGATCCTGCTCAACACCGCCGCCGGCGTGCGCCAGCTCGACCCGCGCTGGCTGCAGCTCTCCCGCAGCCTCAGCGCCACGCCCTGGGAGACGCTGCGCAAGGTGATCCTGCCCGGCGTGCTCGGCCACGTGCTGACCGGCGTGCGCCTGGCCATCGGCATCCTCTGGATCGTCCTGGTGCCCTGCGAGATGCTCGGCGTCAGCGCCGGGCTGGGCTACTACATCCTCGACACCCGCGACCGCCTGGCCTACTCGGAACTGATGGCCATGGTCCTGCTGATCGGCGCCCTGGGCTTCGCCCTCGACGCCCTGGCGCGCAGCCTGTACCGCCGGCGGACGGGCTAGGCCATGCATTTTCCCGGCACTGCGTCTATATACAGGCAATGAGCCGGCGCCATCGCGCCGGGCAGCCGAGGAGGGTGGGCCATGCGCATTCTGGTGGTCGGGGCGGGTTCCACGGGTGGTTTCTTCGGCGCGAGCCTGGCCCGGGCCGGGCGCGACGTGACCTTCCTGGTGCGCGCCGGGCGGGCGCACCAACTGCAGCAGGAAGGCCTGCAGGTGTTCAGCCCCCACGGCGATTTCGTGCTGACGCCGCAACTGGTCGGCGCCGGGCACCTGGACGGGCCCTACGACCTCATCCTGCTGACGGTGAAGGCCTATGCCCTGGAGGCGGCGCTGCGCGACATCGCCCCGGCGGTGGGGCCGGGCACGATGATCCTGCCGGTGCTCAACGGCATGCACCAGGTCGATGCCATCGTCGATCACTTCGGCCGCGGGCCGTTGCTGGGCGGCGTGTGCAAGATCGCCAGCACCCTGGACGAGCGCGGCCGCATCGTCCAGTACGGCACCCTCAACGAACTGTCCTACGGCGAAATGGACGGCGCCCGCAGCGAGCGCATCCTGCGCCTGGATGTGCTGCTGCAGGACGCCGGCTTCGACGCCCGCCTGAGCCCCGATATCCACCGCGAGATGTGGGAGAAGTGGGTGCTGCTGGCCGCCCTGGGCGGCATCACCTGCCTGATGCGCGGCAACGTCGGCTCGGTGGTCGCCGCGCCCCAGGGCGAGGCCTTCGTCAACCGCCTGCTGGACGAGGTGGTGGCGGTGGTCCGCGCGGTGGGACTGGAACCACGCGAAGCCTTCCTCGCCGAGGCGCGCCGGCAACTGACCCTGCACGGCTCGCCGCAGACCTCGTCGATGTACCGCGACCTGGTCGGCGGCCGCCCGGTGGAGGCCGAGCAGATCATCGGCGACCTGCTCGGCCGCGGCCAGGCGGCCGGGCTGGACCTGCCGCTGCTGCAGGCGGCCTTCGTGCACCTGGCGGTGTACGAGCAGGGGATGGGGTGATTGGCGTAGTCGGGGTGGCGATTTCCTGCACTTGGATTGGCCGGGAAGCTAACCCAGTCATCAGGCCGCATCACGGGCTATAAGCGCTCTTCCAGGCTGTTGGCTGCGCTCAGCGCGGGTTCGTTGGCCAGTAACTTGGCGTGCCAGGCGGGTATCTCGCTGTCCTCGACATCCAGGCGCTTGAGCCACTGATCGGCGGACCAGCCGACCAGGCGCAACTCGCCGTCGTGCGAACCGCCGTGCAGCGAACCCACGGTTTCGTAGCGGATGCCTTTGAGCAGGTGATTGAGCACAACGTAGGTGGCGGGTCTTGGGTCTTCGGCATCACCGCCGAGATAGGGGTAGGCACCGGCCTGGATCACTACGCCGCCATCGTAGTCGTAGAAAGCGAAATGACTGGGTGGTAATTGCGAACGCAAAGCCTCCAGGCCACCAACCAGCTCCAGGCGTGCCTGATCGAGCACGGTCAACCAACTCACGGTCTTGATCTTGGTGGGTCTGAACTCGGGAATATTGGCCAACAGTGCGGCTGTTCCCACATCCAGACCTGGCATGCGCGCAGCCATAAAGGCTTCGGTCGGCTCATTGTTGTCTCGGTTGGTCGGCGACAGATTGTAGGCGTGCCCGGCATAGCCCTGCGTCGGAGCCAATCGACGTGCGAAGTCGAGGAACAGGCGCAGGAAATTCAGCGGATTCTGCTCTTGGTACAGCAGCGGCACGGAGAAATCTAGAACGCTAAGATCACGCCCCTTCTTGGCCTGCCAGCCTCGCTTGCCAAAAACATCGAAGAGCCAGGCGCTGGCATCTCGAGATTGCTTGCCGCTGGTGTAGCAGAAGCTGAGATGGTCGTCTTCATCCATTACCCCCATCATCTCGCGCAGCGACTTGGTGTCAGCGTAAGCGGTCAGTGGTTTTCCCTGCGGGGGTTCCTCGCGCCAGAGCCAGGTCAGGTGGGGCTCAGCCAGTCGCTTGAACTCGTCGAAGCACTGGCACAGCGCTTCGCGTACCAGAGGGGTATGGGCCTCCTTGAAATAGAGAGTGCCGCGCAGGCAGAGCACGGCGCCGATATAGTCCTCGGGACCGCCTTTCATCAGCAGATTGCCGGGCACCGGCGGCGGCTCTACGTACTTTGCCTGCATGCTCTCACCTTGCCTTGCAAGGCACTCAAGCAGTTGATCCGCCAAACGCTGCCGCTCGTTCATAGACGCTCCGGCAAGGTGTTGGCCGTGCTCAGAGCGGGTTCGTTGGCCAGCAACTTGGCGCGCCAGGCCGGTATCTCGCTGTCCTCGACATCCAGGCGCTTGAGCCATTGATCGGCGGACCAGCCGACCAGGCGCAACTCGCCATCATGGGAGCCGCCGTGCAGCGAACCCACGGTTTCGTAGCGGATGCCTTTGATCAGGTGATTGAGCAGCACGTAGGTGGCGGGTTTTGGGTCTTCGGCATCACCGCCGAGATAGGGGTAGGCACCGGCCTGGATCACCACGCCGCCAGCGTAGTCGTAGAAAGCGAAATGACTGGGTGGTAGTTGCGCACGTAAAGCTTCCAGGCCTCCGGCCAGGTCCAGGCGCTGCTGATCGAGCAAGGTCAGCCAACTGACGGTCTTGATCTTGACGTGTTTGAACTTCGGGCGGTTAGCCAGCAAACCAGCCGTTCCCACATCCAAACCTGGCATACGCGCAGCCATAAAGGCTTCGGTCGGCTCGTTGTCGTCCCGGCTCGTTACCGAAAGGTTGAAGGCATGTCCTGCATAGCCCTGCTCCGGAATCAGTCGACGTGCGAAGTCGAGGAACAGGCGTAGGAAGTTCAGAGGGTTCTGCTCCTGGTACAGCAGTGGTACGGAAAACTCCAACACACTCAGGTCATCTCCTATTCTTGCCTCCCAAGCTGATCTTCCAAAAATCTTGAAAAGCCAAGAGCTAGCATCGTTAGGTTGCTTACCGCTGATGTAGTAGAAGCTCAGTGGATAGTCCTCATCCATACCCGCCAGCATCACACGCAATGGCTTTGCATCACTGTACGCAGTCAGCGGCTTGCCCTCTGGCGGTTCCTCGCGCCAGAGCCAGGTGAGATGGGGCTCGGCCAAACGCTTGAACTCGTCAAAGCACTGACACAGCGCCTCGCGCACCAAAGGGGTATGGGCCTCCTTGAAGTAGAGCGTGCCCCGCAGGCAGAGCACGGCGCCGATATAATCCTCGGGGCCACCCTTCATTAGCAGGTTGCCGGGCACCTCCAGCAGATGCGGCTGCTTGGCCAATTCATCAGCCAGGTTGAATTCTGGTTCCATAAGATGTTTCTCCGAATCAGTAGGCTGGAATCATTGGTCGAGGAGAGCGGCCGCGGGTCAGGATAAGCATCACGCCACTGGCGATAGCTGCGGCCCACCCCAGTTGCTCCACCGGAACCTTGGACTGCTGATTTTCCTGGCCACAGTCGCAGTCAGTGGACTTCATCTCAACGACCTTGCGCTCATCTCCAGCGATCTTCTCGTAGGCAAGTACCTGGGTTTCGTTGTGCGGATCCGGTGGAAACTTCATCTCGACCACCTGCTTGATATTGTCCTGGGACGGCGGCTTGGTCGGGTCTTGGACGATCACCACGTCAGGCCGACGAATCATGCCTCGGCCTGGCTTGAACGGCGGATGCTCCGGGTCTTCGTCCCAGTATTTACTGATCCAGCCCGGTATCCAGCCGTGTGCGCCGGTGCCCGTCTGACTGTCGAGAATCGGCTGCGGCGGGTTCTTGGTCATGTCGTAACTGACCTCGGGCTTGTACGGGCTACGGCCTTGCAGGATTTCGTCCAGCTCGCCCAGGCGCTGGGCCACGCAGGTCTGCTTGAGGTTCTTGCCATCCTGGCTGACGTTGGGCGTGCTGCTGCAATAGCAGATCGCCGAGCACAATACCTTCTTGTCCTGCGGGGCGAGTTTGGGTTCCAGGATGTTCAGCGGATTGTTCTGGCCTTCCGGGCTCATGCCGCCCTGGGCGAGGCTGGGCTGATCGCTCATGCTTCGCCCCTGGGCAGCAGGTCGATGTAGATGTTTTCCGCCGTCTCGTGCCTGACCCATGACGTCATGCCTTCGGCATCCGTGGTGTCGATGGCGGACCAGCCGGCGCTGGACCAGAGCTTGACCCTGCGGCCGGCGACGGGCCTGCCCGTTTCCTGGTCGATCAGCTGAAAGCGCCCGGAGTACGGCGCGGTGCTGCCAGGGAACGGCGCCACGGGAGTAACCGGCGCGGGGGTGAACGTATCGCCGATGATGACGGTGCCCGAGCCTCCGATGATGACGTTGCCGTGCGCACCCAGGCTGCCCAGTGTGGCGGCGGGCTTGCCATTGATGAACACGCTCGATGAAACGCCGGAGACGATCGGGCTGCCGCAGGCGCTGACATCGCCTTGTCGCGCCGCGGACAGGCCGTCGAAGATAACGTCAGGCGAGCCGCTGACGATGGGGTTGGTGCCGTGGCCTGGTAGTGGACAGGCCGTTGGATCGGTGACGCGGGCTGCGGGTTTCCCACTCATGTGCGATTCCTTGCGATAGCCAGAGATGGAGGACGAAACGCTGTCGGCTAGTCAGGCTTTACAACCTGGTAGTCCGGCTGAAGCAGGCCGGGGATGCCGTCATCGTCGGCGTATTCGCGAATCTGCCCGGAGCTTTGCAAGCTGTTGACGATGGTGTCGCCGTTGTCGGTGGCGCTGCCCACGATGGCCATCGGTTGGCCGTTGTGAGAGAGCGCCGCACCGGCACCGGAGACGATCCTGCTTTCGCTGTTGTCCGGATAGCGCACCAGGTCGCCCACGCAGGCAATCGGGTAGCCATGGATTTTCACGCTGGTGCTGGCCGTAGCGACTTCACCGCCCAAACGGGTACGGGCGCCCAGCGTGGCAAGGTCATAGGTGGCCTTCACGGGCCGTGCGGCGAGCTTCGCCATGGACTCGGAAACCAGACGTCGTGCTTCCTCTACGGTGTAATTCACGGCACATCCTTCCTGTGGGGCGAGCGCACTTTCGTGCGCAAATATAGGGAGTGCGAAAGTAACAAAGCTAAAGTGCGCAACTTCTTGCGCGCCTCCCCTCTAGCTCGCATGGATAGGATGCAAGAGAAATTTGTAACTCTTTATTCATGCCTGGCCGGCGTGGGCGGATCGCACTTTTGAGCGTCCCGGCAACCTTCCCGCACCAGAAAAGGGGTTAGCCGTTCTTACAGGAGCAGCCTGTTCGCGAACCCGCCCCTCCGATAGTTCACGAATCTCTGAACTGATTATTTGCCCGCCGCTATTTTTCCCCCGCCCCCTACCTGCGACAACTGCACCGACGCCAGGCCAGCCCTGGCGCCGGCGCAGCGGAGCCCCCACAACATCCGCGCGCCGCGCTGTTCCTTACTGCCCAAGCACGCCCGGCCCCAGGCCAGGCGCACAACAACAATCGGCGGGCACCAGCCCGTCAATGCTGCCGGTCTGTCAGAGGAATACCACCGTGTCCATGCTTGCGCGCTTTTCCCGCTTCCCCGCTTCGCCGCCACTCCCTGGACCGGCAACCGTCTCCATACCCCTGAATTCCGTCCTGTCGCGCTAAGACGCGGCTCGCCTTTCGCCATGCCCGACGGCGCGGCTCATCCTGCCCGGAGTTCGTCCATGCGACTCGATATCTTCCGCACCCTGTGGGGCTACGCCCATGGCTGGCCGCAGGCCATCGCCGAACTGCGCGAGGCCGGTTTCGATGGCCTGGAGGCGCGCCTGCCGCTCGACCCCGCCGTGCGCGCCGACTACGCGCGGCTGCTGGCGGAGGAGGGCGTGCCCTACATCTGCACGCTGTTCACCGCCCACGACGTGCTGCCCGACCAGGCGGCCACGCCGCAGGTCCACCTCGACGACCTGCAGCGCAAGCTGGGCCTGGCCGCGGAGCTGGCGCCGCGTTTCGTCAACGTGCTCGGCGGCAACGACCGCTGGCCGCTGGCGGCCCAGGTGGAGTTCTTCGGCCGCGCCCTGGAGCTGGCCGCGAGCCAGGCGCTGACCTGCTGCTTCGAGATTCACCGCGCCCGCTCGCTGTACAGCCCCTGGGTGACCCTGGAGCTGATCCGCCAGGTGCCCGGGCTGCGCTTCACCAGCGACATCAGCCATTGGGTGGTGGTCTGCGAGCGCCTGCTGGACGACGCGGCCGATGACCTCGGCCCCTTCGTCGAGCGCGTGCACCACATCCAGGCACGCGTCGGCTACGACCAGGGCCCGCAGGTGCCGCACCCGGGCGCGCCGGAATACGCCGCCGCGCTGGCGTTCCACCAGCGCCACTGGGAAGCCGTGTGGCGCGCCCAGCAGGCGCGCGGCCTGCAGGTGACCACCCTGACCCCGGAGTTCGGCCCGGACGGCTATTTGCATCGGCTTCCCTTCACCGGGGCGCCGATCGCCGACCTGTGGGACCTCAACCGCTGGATGGCCACGGAAGAACGCCGCCATTTCCAGACCTTCCTCGAATCCTGAGCCGGAGCACGACCCATGCAGGAGCATGCAAGCAAGGCCTTCCAATCCATCCCCGTCGTCGACATTGCCGGGCTGTTCAGCGCCAGGCTGGAGGACCGCCGGGCGGTGGCCGCCGAACTGGGCAAGGCGGCCCGCGAGGTGGGCTTCCTGTACATCCGCAACCACGGCCTGGACCCGGCGCTGATCGAGGGCCTGCAGGCCGCCGCGCGGGACTACTTCGCCCAGCCGCTGGAAGCCAAGATGCGCCACTACATCGGTGCCTCGGAAAGCCACAAGGGCTTCGTCCCGGAAGGCGAGGAGGTCTATTCCAAGGGCAAGCCGGACCACAAGGAAGCCTTCGACGTCGGTTTCGAAGTGCCTGCCGACGACCCGCTGGTGCTGGCCGGCACGCCGCTGCTGGGGCCCAACCGCTGGCCCGAGGTGCCCGGCTTCCAGGCGCGGGTCAGCGCCTACTACCAGGCGGTGTTCGCCCTCGGCCGCAAGCTGTTCGACGGCTTCGCCCTGGCCCTGGGCCTGGAGGAGGGCTACTTCGACCCGCTGGTGAGCCGCCCGCCGTCCAAGCTGCGGCTGATCCACTACCCGTTCGACGGGCAGGCCCAGGACGCCCCGGGCATCGGCGCGCACACCGACTACGAGTGCTTCACCATCCTCCACGCCACCGAGCCGGGCCTGGAAGTGATGAACGAGGACGGCCAGTGGATCGACGCGCCGCCGGTGCCGGGCGCCTTCGTGGTGAACATCGGCGACATGCTGGAGGTGATGAGCAACGGCGCCTTCGTCGCCACCGCCCACCGCGTGCGCACGGTGCGCGAGGAGCGCTATTCCTTCCCGCTGTTCTATGCCTGCGACTACCACACGCAGATCCGCCCGCTGCCGCAGTTCGACGACGGCGGCCAGGGCTACGAAACCATCGCCATCGGCGAGCACATGTGGAGCCAGGCGCTGCAGACCTACAGCTACCTGCGCCGCAAGGTGGCCGACGGCGAGCTGAAACTGCCGGAGCGGGCGCGCAAGCCGTCCAGCTTCGGCCACCTGAAAAAGCAGACGCAGCCTTCCTGAACTGCGCATTCCCCCTCGACCCTGGAGCAATCACGATGAAGACCCCCCGCACCCTCCTGGCCGCCGGCGCGCTCGGCGCGGCCCTGCTGGGCACCGTGCACGGTGCCTGCGCCGCCGTCACCGCCACGCCCGGCCAACTGAAGATCGGCATGGAAATCACCTACCCGCCGTTCGAGTCCTACGACGGCGACAAGGTGGTGGGTTCCGACCCCGAGCTGGCCGCGGCCCTGGCCCGGCACATGGACCTGGAGCCCAGCTACCTGAACACCAAGTTCTCCGGGCTGATCCTCGGCCTCAACGCCGGGCACTTCGACGCGGTGATCTCCGGCATGTACATCACCCCCGAGCGCACCGCCCAGGCCATGGCCATCCCCTACGCGCAGACCGGCGCGGCCATCATGGTGCCGGCCGGCAGCGAGCTGAAGCCGGAGAAACCCGAGGACCTCTGCGGCCTGAAGGTCGGCCTGGAGCAGGGCACCACCTGGGTGGCCAAGTTCGCCGAGCTGTCGAAGAGCTACTGCGAACCCAACGGCAAGGGCGCCATCACGGTGAGCGAATACCCGTCCGCCCCGGAAGTGACCCAGGCCCTGCTGTCCCGGCACGTGCAGGCCCAGGTGGAGATTTCCGGCGCCGCGCACATGATCGCCGAGCGCTCCAAGGGCCGCGTGGTGGTCACTTCCAAGGAGCTGATCTACAAGCAGACCCTGGGCATGTACGTGAAGAAGGGCAACCAGGCGCTGTACGACGCGCTCAAGGTCGCCTTCCAGAAGACCAAGGACAGCGGCGAGTTCGCCGCCATCCTGCAGAAGTACGCCCTGGAAGAAGCCGCGGCCGAGTAATCCGTTTCAACGCAAGATGAGAGACGGGCCCGGCGCCGGGCCCGTCCGCCGAGGTGCCCATGCAGTTCGACTGGTCCTATTTCTTTTCCCTGTTCTCCCTCCCGGATTTCTGGAAGGCCTGCGTCACGGTGGTCGAGCTGAGCGCCCTGGCCTGGCTGATCGGCATGCTCCTGGGCTTCCTCCTGGCCAGCGCCAAGCTCGCCGAGTCGCGCTGGCTGCGGGTGCCGGCGGGGCTGTACATCTGGTTCTTCCGCAGCGTGCCGCTGCTGGTGCTGGTGGTGTTCGTCTACAACCTGCCGCAGTTGTTCCCCAGCACCGGGGCGCTGCTGTCCAACCCGTTCATCTCCGGGCTGCTGGCCCTGGTGCTGACCGAGGCCGCGTACATGGCCGAGATCCACCGCGGCGGCCTGCTTTCGGTGAGCAAGGGGCAGAAGGAGGCCGGTCGCGCGCTGGCCGTCGGCGCCCTCGGCATCCAGCGCCTGATCGTGATTCCCCAGGCCTTCCGCATCGCCCTGCCGACGCTGATCAACGAATACGTCACGGTGGTCAAGCTGACCTCGCTGGTCTCGGTGATCTCTCTCACCGAGCTGCTGATGGTCGGGCAGAAGCTCTACGCGCAGAACTTCCTGGTGATGGAAACCCTGTCGGCGGTGGCCATCTACTACGTGCTGATCGTCACCCTGTTCGGCTGGTTGCTGCAGTACCTGGAACACCGCCTGGACCTCAACGCGCGCAAGCCGGAGACCCTCGGCGAGGCCGCCGTCGGGCGACTGCGCGCCAGCCTGGCGCAGCCGGCCGCCGCGCGCCGCGAGGCGCCCGCGCCGGGCATGCCGCCGGCGCTGCACCTGCGCGACATCCGCAAGAGCTACGGCGCCCACCCGGTGCTCAAGGGCGTGTTCCTCCAGGTGGCCAGCGGCGAGGTGGTGTCGATCATCGGCCCCTCGGGTTCCGGCAAGACCTCGCTGATCCGCACGGTCAACGGCCTGGAGGGCATCGACGGCGGCGAGGTCGTGCTGTTCGGCGAGTCCTACATCAAGGCCGGCCAGCCGGACCCGGCGCGCCTGCGCCGCGGCGTGCGGCACATCGGCATGGTGTTCCAGGGCTTCAACCTGTTCCCGCACCGGACCATCCTCGACAACGTCACCCTGGCGCCGCGCTTCCACGGCCTGGACGGCCGCGAGGTCTGCGAGCAGCGGGCCCTGGCGCTGCTCGACAAGGTCGGCCTGCTGGCCCACGCGCACAAGTACCCGCACCAGCTCTCCGGCGGCCAGCAGCAGCGCGTGGCCATCGCCCGCGCGCTGGCCATGGAGCCGGACATCATGCTGTTCGACGAACCCACCTCGGCGCTCGACCCGGAGCTGGTGGGCGACGTGCTCAACGTCATCCGCGACCTGGCGAAGGAGGGTATGACCATGGTCATCGTCACCCACGAGATGGACTTCGCCCTGTCGATCTCCGACCGCGTGGTGTTCATGGAGCACGGCCAGGTGCAGGTGGACGCGGCGCCCGCGGCCATCCGCAACGGCGAATGCGGCGAGCGGGTGATGCGCTTCATCGGCCTGGAGCGCTCGTCGAGCCCGGCCCAGGGGCAGGCCCAGGCGACCGCCGCCGGCTGAGCCGGGCACTTCCCGCTCGGCAGGCGGGCGCGCATCGGGTAAGGTGCGCGCTCGCCTTGTCGTCCGGGAGGGACCATGTCGTCAGACCCCGCGCAGCCACGCCTGCGCCGCGCCGATAATGATTCCCGCCGCGCCGCCCAGGTCCTCGGCCTGTGCCTGCCCGGCGACGTGGTGCTCTACCTGCTGCTGCCCATGTACGCCGCCGACTTCGGCGTCAGCCTGGCCCAGGCGGGCATCCTGCTGGCGGCCAACCGCCTGGTGCGCATCGTCGGCTACGGCTGGGTGGTGCGCTTCTACGCCCGCCACGGCGACCGCGCCACCTGCAGCCTGGCGGCCTGCGCCTCGGCGCTGTGCGCGCTGGGCTATGCGACGCTCTCCGGCGTCGCCGCGTTGCTGGTGCTGCGCCTGATGTGGGGCCTGAGCTACGCCAGCTTCAACCTCAGCACCCAGACACTGGCCACCGCCGAGGCCCAGGGCGCCGCGCGCCGCGCCGGGCGTTCGCGGGCGACCATCTCCATCGGGCCGATGCTGGCGCTGCCGCTGGCGGCGCTCATGGCCCAGGCCTGGGGACCACGCAGCGTGTTCTTCGTGCTCTGCGCCAGCGCGCTGCTGGGCCTGTGGCGCGCGCGCTCGCTGCCGGCCCAGGGGCACGACCTGCACACCCCGAGCGGGCGCCGCCTGCGCCTGCCGGACAGCATCGCCACCTGGTCCTTCATCGAGGGCGTGACCCTCGACGGCCTGTTCATCTTCGGCCTGTCGCTGTACGCGGAAAGCCACCTGGGCGGCACCGGCGTGCTGGTGGCGGGCATTCTGATGGCGGTGCGCTACCTCAGCGAGATGCTCTTCAGCCCCTTCGGCGGGCGCCTGGCCGACCACTTCGGCGCGCTGCGCATGCTGGTGACGCTGTCCCTGGCGACCTCGCTGGCGCTGCTGATCTTCGGCAGCCACTGGCTGTTCGCCGGCGCCTTCCTGGTCCTGCTGCTGCGCGCCCTGCAACTGCCGCTGGTGATGACCCTGGTGGCCCAGCGCAACCCGCAGAACCGCATCCAGGCCCTGGCCGGCAACGCCATCTGGCGCGACATAGGCGCAGGCCTGGGGCCGATGCTGGCCGGCGTGCTGCTGCCGGTGGTGCCGGCCTTCTGGGCCTACGCCGGCGCCGCGGCGGTGCTGGCGCTCAGCGCGCTGGGGTGTGCCTGGCGGCGTTGATCGTGTGGGTTCGATCGCGGACGGAGTCCGCTTCTGCGCATGCCTCACGACAATTGTAGGAGCGCGCCCTGTGCGCGATTCGCGGGCAGGGCCCGCTCCTACAGGGAATGGTGCGGGTGGGGCGGCGTAGGAGCGGATCTCATCCGCGAATCGCACCGGAATCTCCGGCTATCGCGGACAGAGTCCGCTCCTACGATCGTGTTTCCCTGGAACCGTAGGAGCGGACTCCGTCCGCGATGCTCTAAGGGCTGGCCTCGATATTGACCGTGGCGGTCATGCCGGCGCTGAGGTGGATGTCCTTCGGCACCTCCAGCAGCTCGATGCGCACCGGGATGCGCTGGGCCAGGCGCACCCAGTTGAAGGTCGGCTCGACGTTGGCCAGCAGCTGGGTGTCGGGCAGGGCGTTGCGGTCGGTGATGCCGCTGCTGATGCTCTGCACCCGGCCCTTGAGCACGCGTTCGCCGCTCATCAGCGTTACCCGCGCGCGCTGGCCGACGTGGATGCCGGGCAGCTTGGTTTCCTCGAAGTAGGCGGTGACGTAGAACGAGCCCTGGTCCACCAGGGCCATGGCGGCCTGGCCGGTCTGCGCGTAGTTGCCCTGGGCCAGGCGCAGGTTGGTCACCTGGCCGTCGCGCGGGGCGCGCACCTCGCTGCGCTGCAGGTTGATCTCGGCCAGGTGCGCCGCGGCCAGGGCTTCCTGGTACTGGCTGTTGGCGATGTTGGCGTTGAGTTGCGCGGTCTCGCGGTCCTCGGCGCTGATCGCCGCGCTGGTCAGGCGCTTGCGGCGGTTGGCCTCGCTCTGTCGCAGCAGGTATTCCTGCTTGCGCGTCTCGGCCAGGGCGCGGGCCTGGTCGAGGTTGGCCTGGTAGCGGTCGCGGTCGATGCGCATCAACAGGTCGCCGGCCTTGACCTTCTGGTTGTCGACGACGGGCAGCTCGGTGACCCAGCCGGACACGTCCGGGGCGATCACCACCACGTCGGCACGCACCCGGGCGTCCCGCGTCCAGGGCGAGAGCATGTAGTAGCGCCACAGCCAGAGCCCCGCCAGCACGGCGGCGGCGACCACCAGCAGGGTGGTCAGCACTCGCAGGAAGCCTCGCACGCAACGCTCCTCTTTATCCGTTGACGACGCCGGCGCACCAGGTGACGGCGGCCAGCAGCAGGGTGAACAGGGCGCAGTCGAACAGCGCCTCGTGCCAGATCCAGCGCCCCGCCGGCGTGGCCTGCAACAGCTTGCGCAGCACGATGGTCAGGGCCAGGGCGAGCAGCGCGTAGAGGAACATCGGGCTGATGTAGACGCCGCCCAGGGGCAGCTCAACCAGGTCCATGCTCGTCCTCCAGGTGGCACCAGGTGCGCCAGGTGTTGCTCAGCTGGCGCAGCGCGGCGCGGGCCAGGCGGTTGTTCTCGGCCTGGTGGCCAGGGTCGCTGCGCAGGGCGGCGTCCAGGTCGTCGCAGAGTGCGTCCAGGCGCGCCTCGCGCCCCGGGGCCGGGCCGGCCTGGAACAGGTCGCCCAGGCTGCCGAGGAAGACCTGCCGGCGCTTGCGCAGCACGCCGCGGGCGCCGGCCAGGCAGTGGCGCAGGTGCAGCAGCTCGCTGCCCATGTCCAGCGCCAGCAGGCCGTCGAGCCAGCGCCGCTGCATGGCCTGGGGCAGCAGCGCGTAGTGCCGCGCCAGGCGTATCAGGCGGTCGGCCATGCGCCCGCCGAACCAGCTTTCCGCCTGGTCCAGCGGGTAGCGGGTGAGGCGCCCCAGGTCCAGCGCCATGGCCTGGCCCAGGCGGCGGATCACCCAGTCCGGCGGCAGCGCCAGCAGGCGGAACACCATGGCGGCGAAGCCCACGCCGATGACCGTGGCCTGGGCCGAGTTGAGCAGGCTGGCGAAGTCGTAGTGCATGTCGTTGCGCGGCGCGATGAAGGTGATGAACTGGATGGCGAAGGTGGTGGCGGTGCCGATCAGCGCCGGCGGCCCTGCCATGCCCAGGGCGGCGAAGAACAGCGGCACGCCCAGGGCCATGCACAGCAGGGGGAAGCCGTTCCACTGCGGCAGCAGCCACTGGTCCACCACTATGGCGGCCAGCAGCGCGTAGAGGATGCCGCGCAGGAAGCTCATGCTCAGCTCCACGGCGTTGTCGCGGTTGGCGAACAGGCTGCAGAGGATGCCGGCCATGAGCATGCCGCCCACCGCCGCCGGCCAGGCGCTGGCCAGCCAGAAGGCGGCGATGCCCAGCAGCGCCAGGGCGCTGCGCAGACCGTAGAACAGCGCCATCAGCCAGTCGCGGTGCCAGGACAGGCCGCTGCTGGCGGCGCCGCTGAACTCGCCGCTGGCCACTCCGGCGGCGGCCGTTTCGGCGGCTTCGACCTTGATCAGCAGCACCGCGCAGCGCGCCAGGCAGTAGCGCAGGTCGTTGTCCAGGGCCTCGTCGGCGCTGGCCTGCAGCAGGCGGTCGCGCAGCGCCTGCAACTGTTCGGGGGCGTGGCGCGGCAGCAGCGCCAGCAGTTCATCGAGCCAGGGTTGCAGCTGCGCCTGCGCTTCGGGCGACAGCACCTGCCGCTGGCGCGACGCCCCGCGGGCGGTGCGCAGCAGGCTCAGCACGTCGCGCGACAGGGTGCGCAAGGCCAACGCGCGGCGCTGGCCCTGGTGGCCTTCGAACCAGGCGTGGTCGCGCTGGGCGTCGGCGGCGACGATCCGGCCGAGCAACTGGAGAATGCCCTCCGGCTCGCGGGCCTGGCCGCGCAGCGCGTTGGCCGCCGCCTGTAGCGCCGCGTCGAGGGTTTCGCAGGCGACCCGCGCGAGGTTTTCCTCGACCCGCTGCGGCCACAGGGTGGCGCTGACCACCGAGGCGCAGACGATGCCCAGGCAGATTTCCGTGCAGCGCGCCACGGCTTGGTCGAACACCTGCAGCGGCACGTTGATCGCCGGCAGGGCGATGATCGCCACCGTGTAGCCGGACAGCACGAAGGCATAGGAGACGTGGTTGCGCAGCAGGGTCGAGGCGGCGGTGCACAGGCCCATCCACAGCGCGACCACCAGCAGGAACAGCCAGGGCGTCTGGGCGAACAGGGCCATGATGAGCACCGCCATGCTGGTCCCCACCAGGGTGCCGAGCAGGCGGAACAGGCCCTTGGCGACGACCATCCCGGACAGCGGCTGGGACACGATGAACACCGTCATCAGCGCCCATTGCGGTTGTTCCAGGTCCAGGCGGAAGGACAGCCAGAGGGCGATGCCGCCGGCCAGCAGGGTCTTGCCGGCGAAGCGCAGGGCAGGGCCGCTGGGGGCGATGAAAGCGGTCAGGGCAGGGCTGGCTAACACGGCGTCGACAGGCTCCGGCTGAGGCTTGCGGCCCGCTCAGGTGGCGCGGCCCCGTTATCGGGAAGCATAGTCGATGGGGGCGGTTCGCTCGGTGCATGGGGGTTCAGAGGGCGGGTTCGGTAGTGGTGTGTCGGCGGAGTCCGTTGCCCTCACCCCAGCCCTCTCCCGGAGGGAGAGGGAGCCGTTCGGAGTGGCTGGCGAGGACGGAGTTGTCCTGGGGCGCCTGTGCGCCCTGCGGGGCACCATTCCCATGTAGGAGCGCGCCCTGCGCGCGATTCGCAGGCCGCACCGGGGGGCTCTTCGTAGGAGCGAGCTTGCTCGCGAACAAACGCGCTGCCATGCGGTTCGCGAGCAAGCTCGCTCCTACGAAAAGCGTTGATAGCCGGCGGCGCGGATCACAGCAATAGCGTTCGGATGTCTCCCAGCAGTTCGCCCAGGCGTTTGGTGAAGCGCGCCGCGGCGGCGCCGTTGATCACGCGGTGATCGTAGGATAGCGACAGCGGCAGCATCAGGCGCGGCTGGAAGGCCTTGCCGTCCCACACCGGCTGCAGGGTGGCCTTGCTCACGCCCAGGATCGCCACTTCCGGCGCATTGACGATCGGCGTGAAGCCGGTGCCGCCGATGTGGCCGAGGCTGGAGATGGTGAAGCAGGCGCCCTGCATGGCGTCGGCCGAGAGCTTCTTGGTGCGTGCCTTCTCCGCCAGTTCGGCGGCTTCGGCGGCCAACTGCAGCAGGCTCTTGCGGTCGACGTCGCGGATCACCGGCACCAGCAGGCCGTCCGGGGTGTCCACGGCGAAGCCGAGGTGCACGTACTTTTTGCGGATCAGCGCCTTGCCGCTGGGGGCCAGGGAGCTGTTGAAGTCCGGCAGTTCCCTGAGCAGGTGCGCGCAGGCCTTGAGCAGGATCGGCAGGATGGTCAGCTTGGTGCCGGCCTTTTCCGCCACCGCCTTCTGCGCCACGCGGAAGGCTTCCACCTCGGTGATGTCGGCCGACTCGAACTGGGTCACGTGGGGCACGTTCAGCCAGCTGCGGTGCAGGTTGGCGGCGCCGACCTGCATCAGGCGGGTCATGGCCACTTCTTCCACTTCGCCGAACTTGCTGAAGTCGACTTCCGGGATCGGCGGGATGCCCGCGCCTGCCGACGCCGCGCCTTTCGGCCGTTGCAGCTGCTGCTTGACGAAGAGCTGCACGTCTTCCTTGAGGATGCGGCCTTTCGGGCCGGTGGCCTGCACTTCGGCCAGCTCGACGCCGAACTCGCGGGCCAGCATGCGCACAGCCGGGCCGGCGTGGACCTTGGTGCCGTCGCGGCTGGGCGCGCCCACCGGTGGCGGCGTCTCGGCCTTCGCCGGCGCGGCGGCGGGCTTGGCTTCCGCCGCAGGTGCCGCCGATGGGGCTGGTGCCGAGGGTGCTGGCGCCGGGGCCGCATCGCCCTCGGCTTCCAGTTCGAGGATTTCATCGCCTTCCTTCAGGGTGTCGCCGAGCTTCACCTTGAGGGCCTTGACCACGCCAGCGGCGGGCGAGGGGATTTCCATGCTGGCCTTGTCGGATTCCAGGGTCAGCAGGCTCTGGTCGGCCTCGATGCGCTCGCCGACCTTGACCATCAGCTCGATGATCTCTCCCTGGCCGTTGCCGATGTCCGGCACGCGCACCGTCTGCACGCCGCCACCACTTGCCCGCGGCGCCGGCTCGGACGCTGCGGCCGGCGCCGCCTTGGGTTCCTCGGCGGCAGGGGCGGGGGCCTCGGCCTGGGTTTCGGCGGCGCCTCCCTCGGCCTCCAGTTCGAGGATTTCGTCGCCTTCCTTCAGGGTGTCGCCCACCTTGACCTTGATGCTTTTCACCACCCCGGCCTTGGGCGCGGGGATTTCCATGCTGGCCTTGTCGGATTCGAGGGTCAGCAGGCTCTGCTCGGCCTCGACCTTGTCGCCGACCTTGACCAGCAACTCGATGACTTCACCCTGGCCGTTGCCGATGTCGGGTACGCGGATCAGCTCACTCACGATGCTTCTCCTCAGCAGTCCAGGGGGTTGCGCTTGTTCGGGTCGAGGCCGAGCTTGACGATGGTCTCGGCGACCACCTTGGGCTCGATGTCGCCGCGGTCGGCCAGGGACTCCAGCGCGGCCAGGACGATCCAGCGGCGGTCCACCTCGAAGAAGTCGCGCAGCTTGCGGCGGCTGTCGCTGCGGCCGAAGCCGTCGGTGCCCAGCACCTTGTATTCCTTGCCCGGCACCCACTGGCGGATCTGCTCGGCGTACAGCTTCATGTAGTCGGTGGAGGCGATGACCGGGCCCTTGCGACCTTCCAGGCATTGCTCGACGTAGCTCAACCTGGGCTTCTGCTCCGGGTGCAGGCGGTTCCAGCGTTCGGTGGCCAGGCCGTCGCGGCGCAGCTCGTTGAAGCTGGGCACCGACCAGACGTCGGCGCCGATGCCGAAGTCCTCGCGCAAAATCTTCGCCGCGGCTTCCACCTCGCGCAGGATGGTGCCCGAGCCCAGCAGTTGCACATGGTGAGCGGCGTCCTTCCTGTCCTCCTCCAGCAGGTACATGCCGCGGATGATGCCTTCCTCCGCGCCGGCGGGCATCGCCGGGTGCGGGTAGTTCTCGTTCATCACGGTGATGTAGTAGAAGATGTTTTCCTGCTCCTGCAGCATGCGCCGCGCGCCGTCGTGGATGATCACCGCCAGCTCGTAGGCGTAGGTCGGGTCGTAGGTGCGGATGTTCGGGATCACCCCGGCGAGCACGTGGCTCTGCCCGTCCTCGTGCTGCAGGCCTTCGCCGTTCAGGGTGGTGCGCCCGGCCGTGCCGCCGAGCAGGAAGCCGCGGACCATGGCGTCGCCGGCGGCCCAGGCCAGGTCGCCGATGCGCTGGAAGCCGAACATCGAATAGAAGATGTAGAACGGCAGCATCGGCTGGCGGTAGTTGCTGTAGGCGTTGCCGGCGGCGATGAACGAGGACATGGCGCCGGCCTCGGTGATGCCTTCCTCGAGTATCTGGCCCTTCTTGTCCTCGCGGTAGAACATCAGCTGTTCCTTGTCGACCGGCTCGTACAGCTGGCCCACCGAGGAGTAGATGCCGAGCTGGCGGAACATGCCTTCCATGCCGAAGGTGCGCGCCTCGTCGGGGATGATGGGGACGATGCGCGGGCCCATCTCCTTGTCCTTGATCAGCTGCGAGATGATCCGCACGAAGGCCATGGTGGTGGAGATTTCGCGGTCGCCGGTGCTGTCGAGCAGGGCCTTGAGGGTGTCCAGCGGCGGCACCGGCACGCTGAAGGCGTTGCCCGGGCGGTGCGGCACCGAGCCGCCGAGCGTGGCGCGGCGTTCGGCCAGGTACTTGGCCTCGGCGCTGCCGGGCTCGGGCCGGTAGAAGGGCACCTTCTCCAGGTCGGCATCCTTGACCGGGATGTCGAAGCGGTCGCGGAAAGCGCGCAGGCTGGCCACGTCGATCTCGTGGATGTTGTGGGCGATGTTCTTCGCCTCGCCGGTGCCGGTGCCGTAGCCCTTGATGGTCTTGGCCAGGATCACGCTCGGCTGGCCCTTGTGGTTCACCGCCGCGTGGTAGGCCGCGTAGACCTTGTAGGGGTCGTGGCCGCCGCGATTGAGGTTCCAGATTTCCTCGTCGGAGAGGTCCTTGACCATCTCCAGCAGCTCCGGGCGGGCGCCGAAGAAGTGTTCGCGCACGTAGGCGCCGTCTTTCGCCTTGTAGTTCTGGTAGTCGCCATCCACCGCCTCGTCCATGCGCGCCTGTAGCAGGCCGGCGGTGTCCTTGGCGAACAGCGGGTCCCAGAAGCGGCCCCAGATGACCTTGATGACGTTCCAGCTGGCGCCGCGGAACACGCCTTCGAGTTCCTGGATGATCTTGCCGTTGCCGCGCACCGGGCCGTCCAGGCGCTGCAGGTTGCAGTTGACCACGAAGATCAGGTTGTCCAGCTTCTCGCGCCCGGCCAGGGAGATGGCGCCGAGGGATTCGGGCTCGTCGGTCTCGCCGTCGCCGAGGAAGCACCACACGCGCTGCTGGCCCGCAGGGATGAAGCCGCGGCTTTCCAGGTACTTCATGAAACGCGCCTGGTAGATCGCCTGGATCGGCCCCAGGCCCATGGAGACGGTGGGGAACTGCCAGAAGTCCGGCATCAGCCACGGGTGCGGGTAGGACGACAGGCCGTGGCCGTCCACCTCCTGGCGGAAGTTCTCCAGCTGCTCCTCGCTCAGGCGCCCCTCGATGAAGGCGCGGGCGTAGATGCCGGGGGAGGCGTGGCCCTGGAAGTAGATGAGGTCGCCGCCGTGTTCCTCGGTGGGGGCGCGGAAGAAGTAGTTGAAGCCGATGTCGTAGAGCGTCGCCGAGGAGGCGAAGGTGGAGATGTGCCCACCCAGGGACGGGTCCTTGTGGTTGGCGCGCATCACCATGGCCAGGGCGTTCCAGCGCACCAGCGAGCGGATGCGCCGTTCCATGAACAGGTCGCCGGGCATGCGCGCTTCGTGGGTCACCGGGATGGTGTTGCGGTACGGGGTGGTGATGGCGTAGGGCAACTGGGTGCCGGTGCGGCTGGCCAGCTCGCCCATGCGCGTCATCAGGTAGTGGGCGCGCTCTTCGCCTTCGCGGTCGAGCACCGACTCCAGGGCGTCCAGCCACTCCTGGGTTTCAACGGGATCGATATCGTGCATTGCGGAATACCTTGCCGGTTGCGATAGGTCCACGCTTGTTCAGCGCCCCGGGGCAATCCCCCGGCCGAAGGGGCCGGAAAGCCGCTGGACCAATCGCCGGCAGGGCCGACGTCCCGGCTTGCGGGAGGCTGCTGGTCGCTGCGAAAGAAACCCGGGTGGTCGCTATAGCCTAGCTGGCAAGACGCGGGGCGCCACCGGCAATAAGTCGCAGAAGGCCCTTCAGGACGCGCCCGGCGCTTCGTCGCGCAGCGCCAGGCTCAGCTCCTGCAGGCGCTGTTGCAGGGCCTGCAATTGCCGGGACTGCTCGCGGCCGTGCTGTTCCAGGCGCGCCAGTTCCTCGCCCTGGGCCAGGTTGCGCTGCTCCAGCACCGAGCGGGCGCCTTCGGCCTGGGCCCGCTCCTGGCGCAGGGCTTCCATCGCCAGGGTGTGGCGGGCCAGTTGTTGCTGCTGTTCCTGCTGCTGGTCGCGCAGCAGGCGCGCCTCGGTGAGCAGGCGCTCGTTGTCGCGGTTCAGCCGCGTCAGCTCGTCCTGGCGCGCGGCCAGGTGCTGCTGCGACTGGCGCAGTTCTTCCGTCAGTTGCTGCAGTTGGGCCTGGTGCTGGCGTTGCTCCTGCTCCTGCTGTTCCTTCATGGCCTGGCGCTGCTGCTCCAGGGCGAAGCGGGCGTGGTTGTGCTTTTCCTCCAGCGAGGCGATCTGCGCGTCACGTTCGCGCAGGCGGGTTTCCAGGTCGCCGGCGGCCTGGCGCAGGCGCGCGCTGGTCAGCTCGCCCTGGTGCTTCTGCTGGCGCGTCTGTTCCAGCTGCTCGCGGGTTTCCCGCAGTTGCACCTCCAATGCCTGGTTCTGTGCCTGCAACTGCTCGATGCGCGCCTGGGCGCTGCGGACCTGCTGCTGGTAGTCCAGGCGCTCGCGGGACAGCCGGGCGCGGTCCTCGGCCACCGAGTCACGGGCTTCCTGTTGCAGGCGCTCGGCCAGCTGCGCCACCAGGTTGCCCAACTCTTCGCTGAAGGCGAGGGGATGCCCGGCCGTGCCGCCGGCCTCGGCTTCCAGTTCCTTCAGGTAGCGATGGATGGTGGTCTTGGAGCCGGTGTTGCCCAGCTCGACGCGCAGGGCATCGATGCTCGGGTTTTCCCCGCGGGCCAGTATGGCCATGCGTGCTTTCTGTACCAGCGCCTTGTTGATTCCGCCCCGTGCCATGGCCGCTCCGCTCGTTTCGTACCGTACTATGTAGTATGTAATTACATACTAAAAATGCGCAATGCGAAAGCGCCCAATGCGCCGCCCGTGAGGACGGCGCGCAGGGGATGGGCTTCGAAGGGCGATGAGTAGCGTGGGCGGGCGTGGCGCCGGTTCAGCGCCGGCGGCTCACCAGGCAGACGGCGGCCAGCGCTCCGCAGGTGGCGGCGAGGATGAGCGCGACCTGCCAGGGATGCTCGCTGGCATAGTCGCCGCCGCGGCGCAGAGCGCGCCGGCCCTGGTAGGCCAGGCGGTCGCCGATGGCCTGGCAGTCGTCGGTCAGGTGGCGCAGGCGTGCCTTGAACGCGGGGATGTCCTTGGCGGCCAGCTCGCGGCCGCCATCGAGCAGCTCCGTCAGCTCGTCGACCAGGCTCTGCAATTCGGCCACGCTGTCGTGCCGGCGGGAGGGAAACCATCGATGCGGGGTCATGGGGTTCTCCTGTGTCTTCATGGGCCTGCTCCGGACCTTCTTGCACTGCCCGGAGCCATCGTCCCCTGTAGGTGTAGCCGGTTTCGTCCGATGGCGGCCGGCGCTCGACGAGGATTCGGCGATACGCCACTCAGCCGTCGCCATGGGCCTCGGCCAGCTGGCGGGCCATCTGCAGGTGCAGGCGCAACACCGCCAGGTTGTTCTGGGCGAATTGCCGCAGGTCCTCGTCCGCGGTCTGTTGCGCCGCTTCGCTGAACAGCTGCAGCGCCTCTTCCTGGGCGCGGACCTGGCTGCTGGCGAAGGCCGCGTCGAAGTCGTCCTGGCGCGCCTCCAGGTCCTTCAGCCTGGCGCGGCTGGCCTCGTCGGGCCCATCCGCCAGTTGCAGCTGGCGGCTTTCGGCCAGGGTCTTGAGCTGGACCTGGGCCTTGGTGTTGTCGTCGATGAGGTGGACTGCGAAGGTCTTCACGTCCGCCGAGCGGCTCTTGCTCAGCGCCATTTTCGCCGCGTCTATGGTGGCCAGGCCGGTGGCCGAGGCCCGGCTGACGAAGTCCTGCACCCCGGTATCGGCCGCCAGCAGCGGTGCGGATACCAGCAGGGCGCCCCAGAGCAGGACGCCGCGGAGGATGCCAGTGCCTTTCATGTTCGATGCTCCTTCCTCGTTGCGTTGTGACTACTGGGTTGACGGGCGCAGGCGCCCTGGGGTTCCGGAGGCTTGCCGGGGAAATGCCGCGGGAAGTCGCCGGGCGGAGATTGCAAGTGGAAAACAGGAAGCATTACCATTTGCTGATTCTTCGCGTTTATTCCTCCCATGCCCGCCAAACCCCCGCGCAAGCCTGGCCTCTTCGAACACTACGAGGAGCTCATCGGAGCCTGGACCCGCCGCCTGCGCAATCGGCACGAGGCGGAGGACCTGGCCCACGACACCTACCTGCGCCTGCTGGAAACCCCGCAGGCCACGGTGGCGCAGCCGCGCGCCTACCTGCACCGCACGGCGCGCAACCTGGCCATCGACGCCTTCCGCCGCGAGCAGGCGCACCCGCCGGTGGGCATGGAGCACCTGGACGAGCACGAAGCGCCCGACGGCGACCCGGAGACCACCATGCACGCGGTACAGCTGGCCAGTTCCATCGAACGCGCCCTGGCCGAGCTGCCGGCCAATTGCCGCAAGGTATTCGTCTGGCAGAAGCTGGAGGGGCTGTCCCAGGCGGAAATCGCCGAGCGCCTGGGGTTGAGCAAGAACATGGTGGAAAAATATATGATCCGTACCCTGCGCCACCTCAGGGACCGCCTGGGCGACACACCGTGATGAAGGACCAGCCAGTGAAACCGAGCCCAAGCACCTCGCCGGGGAGCGCCCCATGGCGTTGACCGAACAACCGCGCGACGCCGCCGCCCGCTGGTTCGCGCGGGTGCAGGACGGCGCCCTGGACGCCGCCGAGCAGGCTGCCTTCGACGCCTGGCTGGCGACGCCGGAACACCGCCACGAATTCGAGCAACTGCAGCGCCTGTGGGGCGCCGCCGACCTGATTCCGGCGCAGCGCCTGCGCGAGCTGGCCGCCGACGAGCCGGTCGCCTTGCGTCCGCAAAAGACCCGGCGGCGCTGGCCGGCGTTCGCCGCGGCGGCCTGCGTGGCCGGGCTGGCCGCCGGCGTCGCGCTGTTCAGCGGCTGGGGCCGCGACTACAGTGCCGAGTTCCACACCGCCCTGGGCGAACGCCGCCAGGTGGAGCTGCCCGACGGCAGCCAGCTGGAACTCAACGGCAATACCCGCCTGCAGGTGCGCTTCCACGACCAGCGCCGCGACGTGACCCTGGAACGCGGCGAGGCCATGTTCAGCGTCGCCCATGCCGCCGACAGGCCCTTCGTGGTCGATGCCGGCCTGGGCGCGGTGACCGTCACCGGCACGCGCTTCGACGTGCGCCGCGACGCCGACGAGGTGCGGGTGGCGGTGGAGGAGGGCAAGGTACGGGTCGCCGGGCGTGAAGCGGCCAGCGCCGAGCAACTGCTGACCGCGGGCCTGGGCACGCACATCGACGCCCAAGGCCGGGTGGCGCCGGCCGCGGCCACCGACGTCGCCGCGCAGACCGCCTGGCGCGACGGGCGCCTGGTGTTCAATGGCGCGAGCCTGGCCGAAGTGGCCCGCGAGGTTTCCCGCTACCGCGCCCAGCCGCTGCGCGTCGGTAGCCCGGAAGTGGCGAAGATGCGCCTGACCAGCGTGTTCCGCGTGGACGACACCAACGCCTTGCTGATGGCGCTGCCGCACCTGTTGCCGGTCAAGGTACAGACCTTGGCCGACGGCTCAAGCGAAATAATTCTCCGTTAGATTCAGGTTTTCATCGCCCTGTTTCGTCTTCCCCGGCAAAGGCTCGCAAGGCCCGTTTCCTGCGAGCCGCCATTGGGACCTCAAGGAACAGGAACATCGTGACTAACCCTTCGCTCCGCCGCTCCAACCGCACCGCCCGCCACCTGCTGCCGCTGGCCCTGAGCCTGGCCATCGCCGCCGCCATCGGCCAGGCCCAGGCCGCCCAGGTGGACATCCGCCCGATGCCGCTGAACGACGCGCTCAAGCAACTGGGCCAGCAGACTTCGCTGCAACTGTTCTTCACCCCCGACCTGGTGGAAGGCAAGCAGGCCCCGGCGGTCAGCGGCGAGCTGACTCCGGAACAGGCCCTGGAACGCCTGCTGCAGGGCAGCGGCCTGGACTACGAAGTTGTCGGCAACGGCATCGTCCTGCGCAAGCGCGCGGCCGGCGCCGACGAACCGCTGCAGATGGAATCCTCCGAGGTGAAGGTGGTCGGCGACTGGCTGGCCGACGCCCAGGAGCGCGACGTGCAGAACCACCCCGGCGCGCGCACCGTGGTGCGCCGCGAGGCCATGCAGGAGAAGGGCGTGGTCAGCGTGCGTGAAGCCTTGCGCGGCATTCCCGGCGTGCAGGTGCAGGACAACAACGGCACCGGCGGCAGCGACGTCTCCCTCAACGTCGGCGTGCGCGGCCTGACCTCGCGCCTGTCGCCGCGTTCGACCATCCTCATCGACGGCGTGCCGGCCGCGGTGGCGCCCTACGGCCAGCCGCAGTTGTCGATGTTCCCCGGCGTGGCCGGCAGCTACGACAGCATCGACGTGGTCCGCGGCGCCGGCTCCGTGCGCTACGGCCCGCAGAACGTCGGCGGGGTGATCAACTTCGTCACCCGCGCCATCCCCGAGAAGTTCTCCGGCGAAGTCGGCACCACCGTCGAGCACGCCGGCCACGGCGGCTGGAAGCAGATGCAGAACGCCTTCATCGGCGGCACCGCGGACAACGGCATCGGCATGGCCCTGCTGTATTCCGGGGTGAAGGGCGACGGCTACCGCGACAGCAACAACCATAACGACATCGACGACGTCACCCTGAAGACCCACTGGGCGCCCACCGACGCCGACGATTTCGCCCTGAACCTGCACTACTACGACGGCACCGCCGACATGCCCGGCGGCCTGACCCAGGCCCAGTACGACCACGACCCGTACCAGTCGGTGCGCGACTACGACAACTTCCGCGGCCGCCGCAGCGACGGCTCGTTCAAGTGGACGCGCAAGATCGACGACCTGACCCAGCTGGAAGTGCTGACCTACTACAGCGACAGCTTCCGCGGCAGCGACATCGCCAACCGCGACCTCAAGACCCTCGCGTCCTATCCGCGCGACTACCACACTTTCGGCTTCGAGCCGCGCCTGTCGCGAATCTTCTTCGTCGGCCCGACCACCCAGGAGGCGAGCATCGGCTACCGCTACCTGAAGGAAGACATGGAAGAGCGCGCCTCCCAGGTGGCCCTGGTGAACAACGTGCCGACGCCGCAGCCCGGCGCCGACGGCCACATCTACCAGGACCGCACCGGCGGCACCGAGGCCAACTCGCTGTACATCGACGACAAGATCGACGTCGGCAACTGGACGGTCACCCCCGGCATCCGCTTCGAGCGCATCTCCACCGACTGGCAGGACCGCCCGGTGCTGGACAACAAGGGCAAGCCGGTGCAGGCGAAGAACCGCAGCAAGGACTACAACGAGCCGCTGCCGGCGCTGAGCGTGATGTACCACGTCTCCGACGCCTGGAAGCTGTTCGCCAACTACGAGACCTCCTTCGGCAGCCTGCAGTACTTCCAGCTCGGCCAGGGCGGCCGCGGCGACCAGACCGCCGACGGCCTGGAGCCGGAGAAGGCGCGCACCTACGAGATCGGCACGCGCTACGACGACGGCGCCTTCGGCGGCGAGGTGACGCTGTTCTACATCGACTTCGACGACGAGCTGCAGTACATCAGCAACGACGTGGGCTGGACCAACCTGGGCGCCACCAAGCACCAGGGCATCGAGACCTCCGCGCACTACGACCTGGCCGCGCTGGACCCGCGCCTGGAAGGCCTGACCGCCTACGGCACCCTGACCTACACCCGCGCCACCTACGAAGGCGAGATTCCCGGCTTCAAGGGCCGCGACCTACCGTTCTACTCGCGCCAGGTGGCGACCCTGGGCCTGCGCTATGTGCGCGACCGCTGGACCTACAACGTCGACGCCTTCGCCCAGTCCGCCCAACGCGCCCCCGGCCCGAGCACCAATGCCGACGGCAGCTTCACCCACAACTACATCACCGAGCCGACCGCCGACGGCCAGTACGGCGACATCCCCGGCTACGCCCTGTGGAACGCCCGGGTGGGCTACGACTTCGGCCCGCAACTGTCCAACCTCAAGCTCGGCGCAGGGGTGAAGAACCTCTTCGACAAGGAGAGCTTCACCCGCTCCAGCGACAACAACGCCGGCATCTACGTCGGCCAGCCGCGGACGTTCTTCGTGCAGGCTAGTGTGGGGTTCTGAGGGGACAGTTCGGCGTCAGCCGGAAACTCCGATGTTGCCGGCTGGCACGGCGTTTCGCCTGAGCACGGAAGCCCCCTCTCCCTTCAGGGAGAGGGCTGGGGAGAGGGAGCGGAGCTTGATCCGAGGCATGGTGTTTCTCCTGACGCCATGTTTCCCCCTCCCTAACCCTCCCCCGCAAGCGGGAGAGGGGACCGTCCGGTGTGAACAGGAAGTCCTGAGTCAGCCGTATAGGTCTGCACCGCGCTTGCGCTCCGTAGGATGGGTTGCTGTCCTTGGCTCCGGTGCTCGGGCCAACGGCGTATAACCGCGAACGGTTATACGCCCTACGTTCGCGGAAATGGCGGAGGTCCGTAGGATGGGTTGAGTTTGCGAAACCCATGCGGTCATGGCGATGGGTATCGCTCCGCTCAACCCATCCTACGCCGGGGTTTCGGCTAGCACGGCTTCTCGTAGGAGCGAGCTTGCTCGCGAATGAGCCCCCGCTGCGGAGATGTGTTCGCGAGCAAGCTCGCTCCTACGAAGAGCACCCTCGGCACGGCATGCAAGACAGTTGTTCCTCCGGCCGTGCCTCCCTGGCGGAATACTATTGCCAGGTCCGTAGGATGGGTTGAGTTTGCGAAACCCATGCGGTCATGGCGATGGGTATCGCTCCGCTCAACCCATCCTACGCCGGGGTTCCGGCTAGCACGGCTTTTCGTAGGAGCGAGCTTGCTCGCGAATGAACCCCCGCTGCGGAGTTTGTTCGCGAGCAAGCTCGCTCCTACGAAGAGCACCTTCGGCACGGCATGCAAGACAGTTGCTCCTACACGCTGAACCGTCGAATCGCCTCCAGCACCGTATCGCGATCACCACGCAAGGGCTGCCTGCCCAGGTATTCGACGAACCGCGGATCATCCAGCAGGGCCAGGAAACGCTTGCCATCTTCGGTCAGGCGTTCGCCGTCGCTGGGAGTGCCGACCTCGTTGCCGTGGTACAGACCCTCCAGCAGCCCCAGGCGGCGCAGCAGGTCGGTGAGGATCAGGGCGTTGGCGATGACCACGTCGGCATCCGGCGTTTCCGCGCCCAGGCGGCGGTGCAGTTCGGCGTGGTAGTGGCGGGCGATGGCCTCCACCGGGAAGGGCCCGCCGTCGGCGCGAAGGGCGCCGTCGAGCAGGCGCCGGGTCAGTTCCAGGTCGATCATGGCTTGGCCTCCGTCACTGCGCGCGGTCTCCTCGCGTGGGTGTTTCAGTGGCTCCGCGGCTCCCTGGAACGGCGGGCCGGCCCTGCTCGTAGTAAAGCAGGCGCCAGGGTGGCCGTCAGCGCAGGTGCCGGCGGCGCCGGGCTGCGGTAGGCTGGCGAACCGTCATCGCCCGAAGAACCCCCGCCATGCCGACGCCACCCGTGGAGTACCGTCTGACGACCCGCGACGCCGTGCTGGTGCGCCCCAGCCTGGCGCTCTGCGAGCCCTTGCGCCGGGCGTTGCAGGACAGCTACGCGGAGCACGCGCCCTTCCTCGACTGGGTGACCCCGCAGGTGAGCGCCGAGCAGGTGCTGCGCTCGCTCAAGGGCGCCATCGCCAACTACGCCGCGCCATTGGCGGAGAAGCGCCTGTTCCTGCTGTCCGCCGACCGCGCCGAGGTGATCGGCTGCATCGGCCTGCAGCCGCGGGGCAGGGGCGACAGCTACGTGATCGGCTACTGGGCCAGTTCGCGCTTCGCCGGCCAGGGCTACCTGAGCGCGGCGCTGCGCGAAGTCTGCGGGCAGTTGCCGCGGGCCCGGCTGTACCTCACCACGTCCTCGGCCAACCCGCGCAGCCAGCGCCTGGCCGAGGCCGCCGGCTTCCGCCTGGTGCGCACCCTGCGCGGGGTGCGCCGCGATGCCTGGCACGGCACCCAGGACACCCTCATCTACCGCCGCGAGCCGCCGGCCTGACGCACGCAGGCGGCGAACAGCGGGTCCTGCAGGTAAGCGACGTTCAGGCGCATCCAGGGGTTGGCCTGACCGCGGTCGGTGCTGAAGATCGCGCCCGGCGCCAGGGCCAGGCCCTGGGGCAGCGCATCGCGGGTGAAGGCCTCGGCGTCGTCGATGTGCGGGAAGCGCGCCCATAGGTACAGGCTCTGCTGCGGGCGGCACAGCACTTCGGCGCCCAGAGCGTCCAGCACCGCCAGCCCGGTATGGGTGGCGGCGGCGACCTGGGCCTGCAGGCGGGTGAGGTGGCGCAGGAAGTAGCCTTCGCCCAGCGCCACGTCCACCGTGCGCTCGCACAGCTCCGAGCAACTGGTGTGCAGCAGCATCTTCAGGTCCGCCAGTTCCTCGATGCGCTCGCGGCTGCCGGCGATGAAGCCGACCCGCAGCGAGGCCGAGATCGACTTGGAGAAGCTGCCGACGTAGAGCGTGCGGCGTAGCTGGTCGAGGGTGGCGACCTTGATCGCCGAGCTGGGCTTGAAGTCGGCCATGGCGTCGTCCTCGACCAGCAGCAGGTCGTGCTCGTCGGCCAGTTTCAGCAACTGGTGCGCCTTCACCGGCGAGATGTCCGAGCCGGTGGGGTTGTGCCCCACCGACTGCAGGAAGAACAGCTTCGGCCGCTCGCGGCGCAGCAGTTGCTCCAGCGCTTGCAGGTCCGGCCCGTCGGCCAGGCGCGGCACGCTGAGCATGCGCGCGCCCTGCAGTTGCAGCTTGCCGAACAGCGGGTAGTAGCCGGGGTTCTCCACCAGCACCGCGTCGCCGGGGGCGACGAAGCGCCGGACGATCAGGTCCAGCGCATGGTTGGCGCCGTGGGTGGTGAGGATCTGCCGCGGGTTGCCGTCGATGGCGTAGCCGGCCAGGCGGCGCACCAGGCTCTGGCGCAGGGCCGGGTTGCCCAGGCGGTTGCCGTAGCGGAACAGCGAATTGGCGTCGGTGCGCAGCACCTGGCGGGTGAAGCGGTCCAGGCGCATGTCCTGCAGCCAGGCCACCGGCGGGAAGCCTTCGCCCAGCGGCGCCCGGGCCGGCTCGCGGACGAACTGCTGGCGCATCATCCAGATGGTGTCCAGGGCGCGGGTGTAGGGCAGGGGCTCCTCGGCCTCGCTGTTGCGCGGGGCGCTGGCGCGGACGAAGAAGCCCTTGCCGTGGCGCGCCTCCACCAGGCCCTGGGCGGCCAGCAGCTCGTAGGCGGTGATCACGGTGTTCTTCGAGTGGCCGTGCAGGCGCATGTATTCGCGCAGCGAGGGCAGGCGGTCGCCGCGCTGCAGCGCGCCTTCGCGGATCTGCCGGGCGAGGGACTGGGCGACCTGTTCGGCGAGGGTCTGGCGGGGCACGGCGGTCTCCGGGCTGTCATGGGTACAGTGTGGGTACTGTTGGGGCGAACTGTACCTTCAACGGCGGGACCAGTCATAGCACCTTGGGGCCTCGGGCGGCCCGTCGCCGCCCGCATCCCACAAGAGCGACGCACAAGAATGACAATGGACGCCCCGATGCTCATCGATTCCCGCCTTCCCGAATTCCGCAACCTGTCGCCACGCCAGCGCCTCGACCACCTCGAGGCCCTGCTGCAGCTGCCCGAGCTGCAGCACCTGGGCACACCCGGCGCACTGCCGCTGGCGGTGGCCAACGGCATGATCGAGAACGTGCTCGGCACCTTCGAGCTGCCCTACGCGGTGGCCAGCAACTTCGTGGTCAACGGCCGCGAGCTGCTGGTGCCGATGGTGGTGGAGGAGCCGTCGATCGTCGCCGCCGCCTCCTACATGGCCAAGCTGGCCCGCGCCGGCGGCGGCTTCCAGACTTCCAGCAGCGCGCCGCTGATGCGCGCCCAGGTCCAGCTGGTGGGCCTGGGCGACCCGTTCAACGCGCGCCTGGCGCTGCTGCGGCACAAGGACGAGATCGTCGAGCTGGCCAACCGCAAGGACCAGTTGCTCAACAGCCTGGGCGGCGGCTGCCGCGACCTGGAAGTGCACTGCTTCGCCGACGGCCCGCGTGGGCCGATGCTGGTGGCGCACCTGATCGTCGACGTGCGCGACGCCATGGGCGCCAACACGGTGAACACCATGGCCGAGGCCGTGGCCCCGCTGATGGAACGCATCACCGGCGGCCAGGCGCGCCTGCGCATCCTCTCCAACCTCGCCGACCTGCGCCTGGCCCGGGCCCAGGTCCGTATCGCCCCACAGCAGTTGCAGTCGCCGGACTACAGCGGCGAGGCGGTGATCGAGGGCATCCTCGACGCCTACTGCTTCGCCGCCGTCGACCCCTACCGCGCGGCCACACACAACAAGGGCATCATGAACGGTATCGACCCCCTGATCGTCGCCACCGGCAACGACTGGCGCGCCGTGGAGGCGGGCGCCCACGCCTACGCCTGCCGCAACGGCCACTACGGCTCGCTGAGCACCTGGGAGAAGGACGCCGAAGGACACCTGGTGGGCAGCATCGAGATGCCCATGCCGGTGGGCCTGGTCGGCGGCGCCACCCGCACCCATCCGCTGGCCCAGCTGTCGCTGCGCATCCTCGCCGTGCGCAGCGCCCAGGAACTGGCCGAGATCGCCGTGGCCGTGGGCCTGGCACAGAACCTCGGGGCCCTGCGCGCCCTGGCCTGCGAAGGCATCCAGCGCGGCCACATGGCCCTGCACGCGCGCAACATCGCCCTGGTGGCCGGCGCCCGCGGCGAGGAAGTGGACTGGCTGGCGCGGCGCCTGGTGGAAGCCGGCGACGTGCGCGCCGACCGCGCCGTGGAACTGCTGCGCGAAAGGCGCGGCGCATGAGCGGCTTCGTCAGGATCGTCGAGGTCGGCCCGCGCGACGGTCTGCAGAACGAGCCGCAGGTGCTGCCGGTGGAGGCGCGCATCGATCTGGTCCGGCAACTGGCGGACGCCGGGCTGCGGCACATCGAGGCCGGTGCCTTCGTCTCGCCGCGCTGGGTGCCGCAGATGGCCGGCAGCGACGAGGTGCTGCGGCGCCTCGGGCACCGGCCCGGGGTGCGCTTCAGCGCCCTGGTGCCCAACCTGGTGGGCCTGGAGGCGGCGCTGGCGGCGGGCTGCGAGGAGGTGGCGGTGTTCGCCGCCGCCTCCGAGGCCTTCTCCCAGCGCAACATCAACTGCTCCATCGACGACAGCCTGCTCCGCTTCGAGCCGGTGCTGGCCCTGGCCCGCGAGCGGGGCGTGCGGGTGCGCGGCTACGTGTCCTGCGTGCTCGACTGCCCCTACAGCGGCCCGGTGGCGCCGCAGCAGGCCGGCGAGGTGGCCGAGCGCCTGCATGCCCTGGGCTGCTACGAGATCAGCCTGGGCGACACCCTTGGCAAGGGCACCCCGGACGCCACCGCGCGGCTGCTGGAGCATTGCGCCCAGCGCCTGCCGCTGACGGCGCTCGCCGGGCACTTCCACGACACCTTCGGCATGGCCCTGGCCAACCTGCTCGCGGCGCTGCAGGCCGGGGTGCGCACCTTCGACAGTTCCCTGGCCGGCCTCGGCGGTTGCCCCTATTCGCCGGGGGCCGGCGGCAACGTCGCCACCGAGGACGTGCTGCACCTGCTGCACGGCATGGGCTACGCCACCGGTATCGACCTGCCGGCCGTGGCCCGCCTGGGCACCCTCATCAGCCGCCGCCTGGGCCGGCCCAACGCCTCGCGGGCCGGCCGCGCCCTGGTGGCCGCCGAGCGGCAGCCGCGAACCTGCGCGACCGCACCATAACAACAAGAGCCCGGCAGGGCAGGAGCCACACCATGAACATCCACGAAACGGCGCCGCTGCCAGCGCCGAACCCCCAATCCGACTCCCGGCTCTACGAAGTCTGGGGCGACACCGTCGACAGCCGCCACCTGGCCGGCGCCATCGCCATTGGCGCGCTGGTCAGCCTGGGCGCCTTCCTGCTCGCCGAGCGGCTGTTCCTCGGCGTCGTCGAATCGGCGCAGATGGCCCGCGCCTACGCCATGCTGGTGGGCATCCTCGGCTGCCTGGCCGGCGGGGCGATCAGCGCCGTGCTGTTCAAGCCCAAGCGCCGGGTGGTCGAACACGTGGCCGACGCCGCCTGGCGCGAGCGCGCCCTGCGCGAGCTGGAGGCCGAATACGGCGGCCTCGGCGAGCTGGGCGACCTGCCGCCGGAAGTGCTGGCGGAGCTGAAGGAAGTCCAGCTGTACGAGCTGTTCGCCCAGGCGAGCGCGCCCCGGGAGAAGCCCGCGCCCGCCGTGGCGCCGGCAACGGGAGGGGCGGCCTGATGGAGCTTTTCATCGAGCAGTTGCCCATCGCCCTGCTGATGGCCGTGACCGGGGCGCTGCTGTTCGCCGCCATCGGCCTGGTCTCCGGCAGCGACGAAACCACCACCCTGGCGCCGCTGACCCTGCTGGTGGTGCTGCTGGGCGTGGCGCCGGCCGGGGTGTTCGCCTTCTTCCTCGCCGGCGCGGTGGCCAAGCACATGACCCATGCGGTGCCCACGGCGCTGCTGGGCATCCCCGGCGACACCATGGCCACGCCGCTGATGCGCGAGGCGAACTTCCTGCGCAACCTCGGCGTGCCGCACATCGCCCTGCGCAAGATGATCTCCGGCGCGGTGCTGGCGGCGTTCATCGCCGTGCCCCTGGCGGTGTTCTTCGCGGTGCTGCTGGCGCCCTTCGGCGCGGCCATCAAGCAGGCGGCGCCCTGGGTGTTCCTCTGCGCGGCCCTGGCCATCGCCTGGTTCTCCGCCGGGCGCTGGGCGGCGCTGCTGGCCCTGGGGCCCTTCGTGCTGCTGATCGTGGCGCTGCAGACGCTGACCGCCCAGCACGGGGTGAAGCTGGCGGTCAGCTACTTCCTCGGCATCGCCGTGGGGCCGCTGATCGTCTCGCTGTTCGCCCTGCTGGCGCCCGCCGAGCGCCAGCGCATGCGCCGCAGCGAACCGCGCACCTTCGCCCTGGCGCCGGACGTGAAGGGCTGGGACGGCTACTTCCCCAACCCGCTGAAAGTGCTCGACCGCCGCCAGACCGGCTGGACCCTCGGCACCGCCGCGCTGTCCAGCGCCACCTTCGTGTTCAGCCCGGTGGCCATGACGGTGATCCTCGGCGAGGTCGTCGGTTCGCGCATCCGCCACGCCTACCACCGCCTGACCTCGGTGCTGGCCGTGCGCAACGGGGTGACCGAATCCACCTACATCGCCGAGGCGATGATCCCGCTGATCGCCTTCGGCCTGCCGCTCAGCCCGGTGGCCGCGGGCCCGGCGGCGCCGCTGTTCAACGCGCCGCCGCGCTTCCACGTGGACGCCGCCAGTGGCCAGGTGCACAACCTGCACAGCCTGATGGGCCCCTGGGAGTTCCTCGTGGTCGGCCTGCTGGCGGTGCTGGTGGCAGCGCTCGTCGCCTATCCCTTCGCGATGAACTTCACCCACCGCGCCGCCGCGTTCGTCTCGCGGCGCGTCAGCCACGAGGCGGTGATCGCCACCTTCGTCGGCCTGATCCTGGTGGTCGGCCTGTGGGAGGGTGGGCTGCTGGGCCTGCTGGTGATCCTCAGCATGGGCCTGGTCGGCGGCTTGCTCGGGCGCTTCCTCGGCTTCAACATCGGCGTGCAGTTCATGGGCTTCTACACCGCCGTCCTCAGCGTGCCGGCGCTGCTCGTGCTGGCCGGCTGACGCCCCTGGTCGGCCCGCTGCCCGCGCCGGGGCGGCGGCGCTAGACTGGAGCAAACGGGGGCGGGAAGCCTCCGCCAGCCGGCCGCGCCGGCGCCACGGGGCAGTGGGGCGGCGCCGCTTCCCGGAGGTGAGCCATGAGCATGTCCAGTCGCTTGCAGAATTGCCTGTCGCAGCACCGCAGCCGCTACGACCTGTTGCCCCACGCCACGTCCATGACCACCCGCGAGGCCGCCCGCCGCGCCGGCGTGCCGCCGCAGCAGATGGCCAAGCCGGTGATCCTCGACGACTTCCAGGGCCACTGGCTGATGGCCGTGGTGCCGGCCAGCCGCCAGGTCGACCTGCACAAGGTGCACAAGCTCACCCGGCGCAACTGGCGCCTGGCCCGCGAGGGTGACTTCTCCTCGCGCTTCGAGGACTGCGCGCCCGGCGCCATCCCGGCGGTGGGCAGCCTGTTCGGCCTGGAAACCCTGATCGATGAATCCCTGGGCGAGCAGGCGGACATCTACTTCGAGGCCGGTGACCACAACGCCGTGGTGCACATGAGCGGCCGCCAGTACCTGGAGCTGATGCCCGAGGCGCGGCAAGGGCGCTTCTGCGAATAGCGGGATGGCGGGCGCCTGCGCCGCTAGGCCCCGGGCGTCAGGCCATGTCGCTGTGGGCGAAGCCCTGGCCGAGGAAGTCCAGCAAGCCGCGCACCGACGGCAGCAGGCCGCGCCGGGAAGGGTAGACGGCATGCACGATGCCGGTGCGCGGCGCCCAGTCCGGCAGCAGGTTGAGCAGGCTGCCGCCGGCCAGTTGCTCGCGCACCACCACCGAGGGCAGGTGCACGGCGCCCACCCCGGCCAGCGCCGCCTGGCGCAGCGCCATCAGGTCATCGGTGATCAGCCGTGGCTGGTAGCGGGCCTGGGCGCGTACCCCCTCGGGGCCGTCCAGCTGCCATTGGTACTCACGTTGCGGCGAGCCCCAGTGCAGCGTCGGCAGTGCCGCCACCTCGGTGGGCGAGGGGCGCTCGCCCAGGCGCTGGCGCAGGGCCGGCGCGCCCACCACCATCTGCCGGCTCTCGCCCAGCACCTTCATCACCAGCTCGCTGCCTTCCAGCGGCGGGAAGCGCACGCGCAGGGCGATGTCGAAGCCTTCCTGGATCAGGTCCACCTGGCGGTTGGTGGCCTCCACCTGCAGCTCCACCAGCGGGTAGCGCAGCATGAACTCGGCCAGCATCGGGCCGACCCAGAAGTTCAGCAGCGCCGTGGGGCAGCTCAGCCGCACCCGGCCCTGGGGCTCGGCGCGGTGGCGCTCGATGACCTCGGCGGCGCCCTCGGCCTCCACCAGCATGGCCAGGCAGTGGCGGTGGTAGTCCTGGCCGATCTCGGTCACCGAGAAGTGCCGGGTGGAACGCTGGATCAGGCGCACGCCCAGGCGTTCCTCCAGGGCGGCGATGCGCCGGCTGAGCTTCGACTTGGGCTCACCCAGGGCCCGTCCGGCGGGAGCGAAGCCGCCATGCTCGACCACCTGGGCGAAGTAGTAGAGGTCGTTGAGGTCTTCCACGGCGCTGTTCTCCATATGGAACGCTGAAGGTGATTTTCGCAGTCTACCGGCTGTAGCGTTGCAGTCCTAAGGTGTCTCCATGCACTCAGGAGGCACCCCATGAAAGACATCCTCGGCATCTACAGCGCCCCGCGTCCGCACTGGGTCGGCGACGGCTTCCCGGTCCGCACCCTGTTCTCCTACGACCGCCTGGGCGACCAGCTCAGCCCCTTCCTGCTGCTCGACCACGCCGGGCCGCAGGACTTCCCCGGCGACGGCGCCCGGCGCGGCGTCGGCCAGCACCCGCACCGCGGCTTCGAGACCGTCACCCTGGTCTACCAGGGCGAACTGGAGCACCGCGACTCCAGCGGCGCCGGTGGACGCATCGGCCCCGGCGACGTGCAATGGATGACCGCCGGTGCCGGCATCCTCCACGAGGAATACCACGCCCCGGCCTTCAGCCGCAGCGGCGGCACCCTGCACATGGTGCAGCTGTGGGTGAACCTGCCGGCCCGCGACAAGCTCGCCGCGCCGGCCTACCAGACCCTGCTGGACGCCAGCATCCCCCGCGCCGAGCTGCCCGGCGGCGCCGGCCAGCTGCGGGTGATCGCCGGCGACTACCGCGGCCATCGCGGCCCGGCCCACAGCTTCAGCCCGCTGGATGTCTGGGACCTGCGCCTGAACGCCGGCAAGGCCTTCGAGCTGCGCGTCGAGCCGGGCCGCAACACGGCGCTGGTGGTGCTGCGCGGCAGCCTGCGGCTGAACGGCGGGCAACGGGCGGAGGAGGGCCAGCTGGTGCTGTTCGAGCGCCGCGGCGATGCCATCCACATCGAGACCGAAAGCGACGCCCTGGCGCTGCTGCTGTCCGGCGAACCGCTGGACGAACCCATCGTCGGCTACGGCCCCTTCGTCATGAACAGCCGCGAGCAGATCGAGCAGGCCCTCGACGACTTCCGCCACGGGCGTTTCGGACAGATGGCCGGCTGAGCGTCACGTGCCGGACTCGGCCAGCGCCTAGTCTGGTTGGACGCCCGCCCGGGACGCGCGGGCCATTGGGGCAGGACGCCCACTTGCGAGGAAACGAAAATGAGCCGATTCGACAACGTCGCCAACTTCAACGGCCAGCGCCCGGTGATCGACCCCGACGACACCGCCATGCTGCTGATCGACCACCAGAGCGGGCTGTTCCAGACGGTCAAGGACATGCCCATGACCGAACTGCGCGCCAACGCCATCACCCTGGCGAAGATCGCGAGCCTGGCGAAGATCCCGCTGATCACCACCGCCTCGGTGCCCCAGGGCCCCAACGGCCCGCTGATCCCCGAGATCCACGAGGCCGCGCCGCATGCGCAGTACGTGGCGCGCAAGGGCGAGATCAACGCCTGGGACAACCCCGACTTCGTCGCCGCAGTGGAGAGGACCGGCAAGAAGACCCTGGTCATCGCCGGCACCATCACCAGCGTGTGCATGGCCTTCCCGGCGATCGCCGCGGTCAACGCCGGCTACCGGGTGTTCGCGGTGATCGACGCCTCCGGCACCTACTCCAAGGCCGCCCAGGAAATCACCCTGGCCCGTGTGGTGCAGGCCGGCGTGGTGCCCATGGACACCGCCGCGGTGTGCTCGGAGATCCAGCGCACCTGGAACCGCCCCGATGCCGCCGACTGGGCCGAGGCCTACAGCCACATCTTCCCGCACTACCGCCTGCTGATCGAAAGCTACACCAAGGCCCAGGCGGTGGTGAGCAACCACGAAGCGCTGGATTCGCAGCGCTGACGACACCCCTTGCCCGGCGCAGGCCGGGCGTTCCCCCAGCAAGAGGAAAGCGCAATGAGCAAGCCCTATGTTCGCCTCGACAAGACCCAGGCCGCCGTGCTGCTGGTCGACCACCAGGCCGGACTGCTGTCCCTGGTGCGCGACATCGAACCGGACAAGTTCAAGAACAACGTGTTGGCCCTGGCGGACCTGGCCAAGTACTTCAAGCTGCCGACCATCCTCACCACCAGCTTCGAGAGCGGCCCCAACGGCCCGCTGGTGCCGGAACTGAAGGAACTCTTCCCCGACGCCCCGTACATCGCCCGCCCGGGCAACATCAACGCCTGGGACAACGAGGACTTCGTCAAGGCGGTGAAGGCCACCGGCAAGAAGCAACTGATCATCGCCGGCGTAGTCACCGAAGTCTGCGTGGCCTTCCCGGCGCTGTCGGCCCTGGAGGAAGGCTTCGACGTCTTCGTGGTGGCCGACGCCTCCGGCACCTTCAACGAAGTCACCCGCGACGCCGCCTGGCGCCGCATGGAAGCCGCCGGCGCGCAACTGATGACCTGGTTCGGCGTGGCCTGCGAATTGCACCGCGACTGGCGCAACGACATCGAAGGTCTGGCGGCGCTGTTCTCCAGCCATATCCCGGACTACCGCAACCTGATCACCAGCTACAGCACGTTGACTGCTGGGAAGTGAGTCTGGGGCGCGCCGGTGTAGCGGTACGTGCTCCAATCGGCCGCCGGCTGGGGACGCCCGGCTGGCGGTTCGAGGGCAAAGTCCATAACCCTCTCCCTGAAGGGAGAGGGCACCGTTCGTACCACCGGGGCGTCCGGCGTGGCCGGAGAATCCAATCGCGGACAAAGTCCGCTCCTACGCCCGTGCTTCCCAGTAACCGTAGGAGCGGACTCCGTCCGCGATTCGGCGGATAACGCCGTAGGTGTTATGCGCCCTACGGATTTCCAGAGAAACCTCCGCGCGCACCGAAACGCCCCTTCAGAAGGCCGAGCGAAACCTCCGCTCAGGAGGTCATGCGACATGGATGTCGCGAGAGCCCCGCGGGCTACAGGGACGTACCCTCGGGGCGGGCCTCCGTGGCGGGGGAGTTCGCGAGGGTAGCCCGGCTTTATCGGGCCCGTATGTCGGGGCAAGCCTTTTTGGTTCCTTTTTGCGGGGGTGGCCTTCCACCGTTTGACAAAAGGGACTCGCCCGAGGGGGCGAAACCAGAGACATCAACGCACTCGGAGCGGCGCGCTACACCCAAACAAGAAGTCTCTGGGTTCCCGCGTTCGCGGGAATGACGGGTTGGAAGGATGGTGCCTGACTTCCAGGCCACTCCGAACAGCCCCCTCTCCCTTCAGGGAGAGGGCTGGGGAGAGGGCGCTCTCAAACCAAACACCCAAGCCCCCGGCAAACCCCATTCACAAACAGCACTCCCCCCCATCCCCCACCCGCCGCAGCAACTCCACCAACGTCCGCGCACACCCCGGCAGCGCCTCGCGCTCACGCATCAACACACTGCGCTCCCGCACCACCCAGGGCTCGTCCAGCTGCAGGATGCTCAACCCCATGCTGCGCTGGTGTCGACGCGCCGCGGTTTCCGGGAGCACGCCGATGCCCACCCCGGCCTCGATCATCCGGCAGGCCGCCTCGAAGCTGGCCACCTGGATGCGCAGGTTGAGGGTGCCGCCCAGGCGCTCCACCTGTTCGCGCAGGAAGCTCTGCAGGGTGCTGCCCTCGTGCAGGCCGACGTGGAAATAGCCGAGGGTGTCGGCCAGGGTAGGGCGGCCCAGGCGTTCCAGGGCATGGCCCGGCGGCACCACCAGCACCAGGTGGTCGGTGCTGAAATGGAGGATCTCCAGGCCCTCGGCGCGCACCGGGCCGGCGACTATGCCCAGGTCCGCCGAGCCGTCGAGGATGGCGCGGACGATGTCGCGGTTCAGGCGCTCCTGCAGGTCCACGGTGACGGCGGGGCGCTCGGCGAGGAAGCCGGCCAGCACCTCCGGGAGGAACTCGGTGACCGCCGTGGTGTTGGCGAAGATGCGGATGTGCCCGGCCTGGTCGCCGCCCTGTTCGCCGAAGTCGTCCTTGAGCCGCTCCACCTGGCGCAGGATCAGGCGCGCGTGCTGCAACAGGCGCTGGCCGCTGGGGGTCAGTTCCACGCCACGGTTGTCGCGGTACAGCAGGCGGCTGTCGAGCTGGCTTTCCAAGGCCTTGATGCGGGCGCTGGCGGCGGCCGCCGAGAGGTGCGCGCGGCGGGCGCCCTGGGTCAGGCTGGGGGATTCGGCGATGTGCACGAAGAGGCGCAGGTCGGCCAGGTCGAAATGCATGATGAGGGCGTCCGGGTGGCGTTCGGTTTCGGTTAACGCCGGATTATGAAAATGCGGATTCTCGGAACGCAAGCCCCTCGGCATCCTGTTCGGAAACTTCCACGGAAGAGAAACCATGAGTGAAATGTCCTACGCAGCCTGGATAGGCCGCACCCAGGAAAGCCAGGAAGAACTGAGCACGCTGCTGGTCAGCCGCCTGGCCGCCACCCTCGGCGAGCCGGCCCCCGCCGCCGGCGAGGCGCTGCCGCCGCTATGGCACTGGGCGTTCTTCCAGGATGCCGTGCCCGAGGCCGGCCTGGGCGCCGACGGCCATCCCGCGCGCGGCGGCTTCCTGCCGCCGGCGGATGGGCGCAACCGCATGTGGGCCGGCGGCCGCCTGGAGTTTCACGAGCCGCTGCGTGTTGGCCGCGAAGCCAGCCGGGTGACCACCATCCTCAAGGTCGAGGAAAAGCACGGGCGCACCGGCGCGCTGCTGTTCGTCACCCTGCGCCACGACTACCTGCAGGACGGCCACCTGGCCCTGCGCGAAGAGCAGGACATCGTCTACCGCGAACCCAGCCCGCCCAAGCTCGGCGGCACCGAGGCGCTGCCCGAAGGCGCCTGGCGCGAGGCGGTCGAGCCCAGCCCGGTGCTGCTGTTCCGCTATTCCGCAGTGACCTTCAACGGCCACCGCATCCACTACGACTGGCCCTACGTCACCGGCGCCGAAGGCTACCCCGGCCTGGTGGTGCACGGCCCACTGATCGCCACCCTGAACCTGCGCGCCTTCTGCCGCGCCAACCCCCAGGCGCGCCTGCGTCGCTTCGCCTACCGCGGCCTGCGCCCGCTGATCAGCCCCGAGCCGTTCGAGCTGGGCGGCCGCCCCAGCGGCCCCGGCAAGGCCGAGGTCTGGGCCGGCAACGCAGCCGGCATCGCCCAGCGCGGCGAAGTGGAATTCGACTGAACCCCCATCGAGGAACCCCCATGAGCAGCACCCCGGAAGAACTGCAGGCCATCCGCGAAGGCGTGCGCGCCCTGTGCGCGGAATTCCCCGCCGAGTACTGGCGCAAGATCGATGAAGTGAAAGGCTTCCCCGAAGCCTTCGTCAAAGCCATGACCGAGGCCGGCTGGCTGTCGGCGATGATCCCCGAGGAATACGGCGGCTCCGGCCTGGGCCTGGCCGAGGCCTCGGTGATACTCGAGGAAGTGAACCACTGCGGCGGCAACTCCGGGACCATCCACGGGCAGATGTACAACATGTTCACCCTGCTGCGCAGCGGCAGCGAGGAACAGAAGCGCTACTACCTGCCGAAGCTGGCCAGCGGCGAGCTGCGCCTGCAGTCCATGGGCGTCACCGAGCCGACCACCGGCACCGACACCACCAAGATCAAGACCACCGCCGTGCGCCAGGGCGACAAGTACGTGGTCAACGGCCAGAAGGTGTGGATCTCCCGCGTGCAGCACTCCGACCTGATGATCCTGCTGGCGCGCACCACGCCGCTGGCCGAGGTGAAGAAGAAGGCCGACGGCATGTCGATCTTCCTGGTCGACCTGCACGAGGCCATCGGCAACGGCCTGACCGTGCAACCGATTGCCAACCTGGTCAACCACGAGACCAACGAGCTGTTCTTCGACAACCTGGAGATTCCCGCCAGCAGCCTGATCGGCGAGGAGGGCAAGGGCTTCCGCTACATCCTCGACGGGCTCAACGCCGAGCGCACGCTGATCGCCGCCGAGTGCATCGGCGACGGCCGCTGGTTCATCGAGAAGGCCAGCCAGTATGCCCGCGACCGCGTGGTGTTCGGCCGCCCGATCGGGCAGAACCAGGGCGTGCAGTTCCCCATCGCCGAGGCGCACATCGAGGTGGAAGCGGCCGACCTGATGCGCTGGAAGGCCTGCGCGGAATACGACGCCGGGCGCAACGCCGGGGCGGCGGCGAACATGGCCAAGTACCTGGCGGCCAAGGCCAGCTGGGAGGCGGCCAACGCCTGCCTGCAGACCCACGGCGGCTTCGGCTTCGCCAACGAATACGACGTCGAGCGCAAGTTCCGCGAGACGCGCCTGTACCAGGTGGCGCCGATCTCCACCAACCTGATTCTGTCCTACGTGGCCGAGCACCTGCTCGAACTGCCGCGCTCCTTCTGACCTGCGAGCCCAAGGACGACAAGCGATGAACAATACCCACGCCCTGGCCGAATTCCTCGCCGGCCTGCGCTACGAAGACCTGCCCGCCGCGGTGGTCGCGCGCACCGAAGACCTGTTCCTCGACTGGCTGGGCTCGGCCCTGGCCAGCCAGGGCCGTCACCCGATCCCACTGTTCCAGCGCCATGCACAACGCATGGGGCCGGCGGACGGGCGCAGCCGCGTGCTGGTCGACGGTTCATCGACTTCGGCGTACTTCGCCGCGCTGGTCAATGGCGCCAGTTCGCACCTGGTGGAACAGGACGACCTGCACAACAGCTCGGTGTTGCACCCGGCCACGGTGGTATTCCCGGCGGCCCTGGCCGCCGCCCAGGACCTGGGCAAGTCCGGCCGCGAACTGATCCTCGCGGCGGTCGCCGGCTACGAGGCGGGCATCCGCATCGGCGAGTTCCTCGGCCGTTCGCATTACCGCATCTTCCACACCACCGCCACGGTCGGCACCCTGGCCGCGGCGGTGGCGGTCGGCAAGCTGCTGGGCCTGGACGCCCGCCAGTTCGTGAACTGCCTGGGCAGCGCCGGGACCCAGGCTGCCGGGCTCTGGGAGTTCCTCCGCGACGCCGCCGACTCCAAGCAGCTGCACACCGCCAAGGCCGCCGCCGATGGCCTGCTCGCCGCCTACCTGACCGCCGATGGCCTCAGCGGCGCGCAGAACATCCTCGAAGGCGAGCAGGGCATGGCCGCCGGCATGTCCAGCGACGCCGACCCGCGCTGGCTGGTGGACGGCCTGGGCAGCCGCTGGGCGCTGGTCGAGACTTCGTTCAAGTTCCACGCCTCCTGCCGCCACACCCATCCCGCGGCCGACGCCCTGCTGGCGCTGATGCAGCGCGAGGGGCTGCAGGCCGAGGACATCGCCCGCGTCACCACCCGCGTGCACCAGGGCGCCATCGACGTGCTCGGCCGTGTGGTCGTGCCGCAGACGGTGCACCAGGCGAAGTTCTCCATGGGCACGGTGCTGGGCCTGATCGCCGTGCACGGCAAGGCCGGGCTGGTGGAGTTCGAGCAGTTCGCCCTGCAGGACCCGCGCGTGGCCGCCTTCCGCGACAAGGTGGGCATGCAACTGGATGCCGAGGTGGACGGCGCCTACCCGCAGCGCTGGCTGGGCCGCGTCGAGGTGCTCACCAGCGATGGCCGCCAGTTGCAAGGCGCTATCGACGAGCCCAAGGGCGACCCGGGCAACAGCCTCAGCCGCGCCGAGCTGGAAGACAAGTTCCGCCGCCTGCTGGCCTTCGCCGGCGCCCGCGGCGAAGCCGAGGCCACCCGGCTGATCGACGCCAGCTGGCGCCTGCACGACCTGCCAGGCCTGGCAGCCTTTGCCTGAGTAGCCCACGGCCCGGGCGGGCGGCCTCCGGAACCCGGGGGTTCACAGAGCGCGGGGCGCCGCCCGCCCGGATCGTGGATACACACCGACAGCGCCGCGCCGTCCATGGCGGCGGCGCACGAGACACTTGGAGCACCCATGAACCCGCGTCCCCTCGACGGCATCACCGTCATCAGCCTGGAACACGCCATCGCCGCGCCGTTCTGCACCCGCCAGCTGGCCGACCTCGGCGCCCGCGTCATCAAGGTCGAGCGCCCCGGCGTCGGCGACTTCGCCCGCGGCTATGACGAGCGCGTGCGCGGCATGGCCTCGCACTTCGTCTGGACCAACCGCTCCAAGCAAAGCCTGGCCCTGGACCTCAAGCAGGGCGAGGCCCACGCCGTGCTGGAGCAACTGCTGGAACAGGCCGACGTGCTGGTGCAGAACCTCGCGCCCGGCGCCGCCGCGCGCCTGGGGCTGTCGTTCGAGGCGCTGCACGAACGCTTCCCGCGCCTGATCGTCTGCGACATCTCCGGCTATGGCGAAGGCGGCCCCTACGAGCAGAAGAAGGCCTACGACCTGCTGATCCAGAGCGAGAGCGGCTTCCTCTCGGTCACCGGCGGCCCCGGCCCGGACGAGATGGCCAAGGCCGGCTGCTCCATCGCCGACATCTCCGCCGGTATGTACGCCTACAGCGGCATCCTCTCGGCGCTACTGCTGCGCGGGCGCACGGGGGAGGGCAGCCGGGTGGAGGTCTCCATGCTCGAAGGCATGGCCGAGTGGATGGGCTTCCCCATGTACTACGCCTTCGAAGGCCAGGCGCAACCGCCGCGCGCCGGCGCGGCCCACGCCACCATCTACCCCTATGGACCATTCCCCGCTGGCGACGGCAAGAACGTGATGCTCGGCGTGCAGAACGAGCGCGAGTGGAAGCTGTTCTGCGAAGTGGTGCTGCAGCGCCCGGAACTGGCGGCGGACCCGCGCTTCACCGCCACCAGCCTGCGGGTGGCCAACCGCGACGCCCTGCGCGCATTGATAATCGAGGCCTTTGCCGGGTTGAGCGCGGCGGAAGTGGTGGCGCGCCTGGAGCAGGCGCAGATCGCCAACGCCCACGTCAACGACATGCAGGGCCTGTGGAACCACCCGCAACTGCAGGCCCGCGACGCCTGGCGCGAGATCGACAGCCCGGTGGGCCGCCTGCCGGCGCTGCTGCCGCCGGCCCGCAGCAATGCCTATGCGCCGCGCATGGACGCGGTGCCGGGTCTCGGTGAACATACCGACGGCCTGCTCGCCGAGCTGGGCTACAGCGCCGCCGACATCCAGCGCCTGCACGAGCAGGGCGCGGTGTGAGCCGAACCTGACCAAGGACCCCGCATGACTCCGATCGTCCGTTCCGCCCTGTTCGTCCCCGGCAGCCGCCCGGAGCGCTTCGCCAAGGCCCTGGCCAGCGGCGCCGACGCCGTGATCGTCGACCTGGAAGACGCCGTCGAGCCCGCGCTCAAGGCCCGCGCCCGCGACGACCTGGCGGCCTTCCTCGAAGCCAACCCGCAGGCCCGCGTGCGGGTGCGGGTGAACGCCGCCGGGCACCCCGAGCACGCCGCGGACCTGGAACTGTGCCGACGCCAGCCCGGAGTGGCGGGCATCCTCTTGCCCAAGGTCGAATGCGCCGACGACCTGCGCGAAGCGGCGGCCTGCGGCAAGCCGATCTGGCCGTTGATCGAGAGCGCCCGCGGCTTGCTGGCAGTGACGGAGATCGCCGCCGGCGCCGGCGTCGAGCGCCTGACCTTCGGCGGCCTCGACCTGGCCCTGGACATCGGCATGAGCAGCGGCACCGCGGCGGCGGCCACGGTCTACGACCAGGTGCGCCTGAGCCTGCTGCTGCATTCGCGGGTCAACGGCCTGCAGGCGCCGCTGGACACCGTCTACCCGGCCTTCGACGACGCCGAAGGCTTCGCCGCGACCCTCCGCCACGGCCGCGACCTGGGCCTGGTGGGCACGCTGTGCATCCACCCGAAGCAGGTCGCCGTGCTCCATGCCGCGCTGGCCCCCAGCGCCGAGGAACTGGCCTGGGCGCGCCGGGTGCTGGCCGCGGCCGAAAGCGGCGCAGCGGCCTTCCAGGTGGACGGCCAGATGGTCGACGCCCCGGTCCTGGCCCGCGCCCGCCGGCTGCTGGCCAATGCAGGCGAGTCGTAGGGCGCATAACCGTTCGCGGTTATCCGCCGTTGGCCGGAACACTGGCGTTGCCGAGGGCCATCGCGGACGAAGTCCGCTCCTACGTCCGTGCTTCTCTGGAACCGTAGGAGCGGACTCCGTCCGCGATTGGCGGATAACGCCATAGGCGTTAGGCAAACACGAAATACTTGCGCACCGTCTCCACCACTTCCCAGGTGCCCTTGAGCCCTGGCTCGATGACGAACACGTCGCCTGCCTTCAGGTGCACCGGCTGCTCGCCCTCGGGGGTGATGATGCAGTAGCCGTCGAGGAAGTGGCAGTACTCCCACTTCTCGTAGTTCACCTCGAACTTGCCGGGGGTGCAGATCCAGGTGCCCATGATCTTGCTGCCGTCCGCCGAGGTGTAGGCGTTGAGGTTGACGGTGTGCGGGTCGCCGCCGATGCGCTTCCACTTGGTGGCATCCAGCACGGGGGTGGGGCAGGTTTCGCGCAGTACGGTGATGAAGTCGGACATGACAGTTCCAGGTCGGTGGGATGTGGCCCGTCACCATAGGGGCAACGGCCACGCCGGAGTTGCCTGGATTCGACGCCGATGTGCCTGGAAGCGCTGCGCGGTAGCGGTCAACGTCAGTTGCGCAATGGCTCCAACCCGCAATGAGCCCAGATAACGGCAGCGAGTGTGGCCATCGACAAAACGGCATGCCAGACGCCTACCCGAAGGGTCGAATCGGGTTTGATCGCCTGGATCATGGGCAACAACTCATCGGGTACGCCGATCTTCGATGCGTAGTCCTTGACGCACCTTGCTGCGATCAGGAGTTCCTCTTGGGATTCCACTACCAAGCGCCAGTTCAATATGGCGAAGACTGCGAAAGCCGCTGCGAGAGGTAACAGCAACTGGCCGTTTTCGAATCTATCGCGGGACCAGGCGAAAGCTGCGGTAGCCGAGGCTACCAACTGGAAGTAGCCCCAGAACTTATGGTTCTTGTCCAAGGTTGCGCGATAGTGCGACAAAGCATCGGGCAGTGTGAATGACATCTTTGCTCCCCCCTGTGGCGTTGCTTCCTGCGCTGCCCAAGCCCGCATAGGCTTCCCGCAGCATCAAAGCTCTCCACAGACATATTCGCTTGCCTTGCGGGTTTTTCCAGCTGCTGTCGTTGCGGAGTACACCTGTGGGACGGATTTCGCAGCGCATCGTCGATCGAGGTTCCGCCTCGATAAGTCGGCCATATGTTTTCGATATCGCGAATTCTCCATGCAAATACCGACCGGCCGAAGTTTGAAACCTGGCCATTCCTTGCCTAAACCTAAAGTCGAGCCAGGCTGTTCCAGCCGTGCTGGGCAGCGAAGGGGTAGGGCACGCCAACCACGTCAAACGACCAAGGAACGACATCCATGACAAGCAAACTGCTCGGCAAGAGTGCGATCTTCGCGGTTCTCGGCGCCGCCAGCCTGTTCGCCCAGGCGGACCAGGCCGGGGGCAATGGCTGCGGTTGGGGCAACATGCTGTTCGAAGGGCAGCGCGGGTTGTTCCCGCACCTGCTGGCCACTACCACCAACGGGACTTCGGGTAACGCCACCTTCGGCCTGACTTCCGGCACCAACGGCTGCAACTCCGATGCGCGGCTGGGCTATGGCGGTCGTTCGATCTTTGCCATGAACGGCATGCTCGACAACATTGCCGAGGATATGGCCAAGGGGCATGGGGATGCGTTGGATGCCTATGCCACCCTGCTGGGGGTGCAGGCTCAGGATCGTGCGCATTTCGCGCAGGTTACTCAGCGGCACTTTGGGGAGATTTTTGCCAGTAAGGATGCGACTGGGGAGCAGGTTTATGCCAATACTCTGGCGGTGATGCAGCGTGATCCGACGCTGGCGCGCTATGCCAAGCAGCCTGCCTGAGGTTCGCGTAACGAGGCTGTTCACTTAAGAAAGAATGCCGTTTCTCTTCATGAGAGAAACGGCATTTTCATGTGGGGTGGGGCTAGGGCTTCGTTTGCGGCTCTTGGGCCTGCGCTCCGACCTCAACCCCGTCATTCCCGCGAACGCGGGACGCGGCTCCATCGCGAACAGCGCTTGCGCTGGCCCGAAGGGGAATAACCCAGAGACTTGGGGGCTTGGTGTACCGCGCCGCTCCGAGTGCTCGGATGTCTCTTGTTTCGCCCCCTCGGGCGAGTCCCTTTTGTCAAACGGTGGAAGGCCACCCCCGCAAAAAGGAACCAAAAAGGCTTGCCCCAACATACGGGCCCGATAAAGCCGGGCTACCCTCGCGAACTCCCCCGCCACGGAGGCCCGCCCCGAGGGTACGTCCCTGTAGCCCGCGGGGCTCTCGCGACATCCATGTCGCATGACCTCCTGAGCGGGGGCTTCGTTCGGCCTTCTGAAGGGGCGTTCCGGAGTGCGCGGAGGTTTCTCTGGAAATCCGAATCGCGGACAGAGTCCGCTCCGGTTCCAGGAAGCACAGCTTTTCGTAGGATGGCGTTGAGCGAAGCGATACCCATCGCCGTGACCGCATGGGTTTCGCAAGCTCAACCCATCCTACGAAGAGCGGCACAAGACAGTTGCTCCTACGGTTACAGGGAAGCACGGGCGTAGGAGCGGACTTTGTCCGCGATTGGACTCACCGGCCACGCCGGACACCCCGGTGGCACGAATGGCCCCCTCTCCCGCTTGCGGGAGAGGGCTGGGGAGAGGGCGCTCTTTGCAGAGCCCCAACCTCTGCCGCAACCCCGTCGGAAATCCGTAGGGCGCATAACGCCTACGGCGTTATCCGCCGAATCGCGGACAGAGTCCGCTCCTACGGTTCCAGGGAGGCACAGGCGTAGGAGCGGACTCCGTCCGCGATTGGACTCACCGCCCCTCAGGACGGATGTGGCTGCGCCACGCCAGCCGGCCGCTCATCCGCCACCATGACGCGGTTGCGGCCGGCCTGCTTGGCCTGGTAGAGCAGGGCGTCGGCGGTCGCTAGCACCGCGCCGACGTCTGTCCGCCCCTCGCTGCTGAAGGCCACGCCCAGCGACAGGGTGACTTGGCCCACCTGCGGGAAGTCCGTGCGTTCCGTCGTCAGGCGGATGCGCTCGGCGACTTCCGCCGCCACGCCGAGCGAGGTGCCCGGCAGCAGCAGGATGAACTCCTCGCCGCCGGCGCGGCACGGCAGGTCGCCGCTGCGCGAGTTGCACCGCAGCACCTCGGCGAAGGCCTGCAGCACCTGGTCGCCGGCGGCATGGCCGAAGGTGTCGTTGACCTGCTTGAAATGGTCGATGTCCATGCTGATCACCGCGAAGGGCTCGCCGCGCGCCACCCAGCTCGCCAGGGTGGCCTCCAGCGCCCGGCGGTTCGCCAGGCCGGTCAGCGGGTCGCTCTGGGCCTGGCGGTTGAGCTGGCCGATGCGCTCCTGGGTCATCTGCCCGCCGATGATCAGCGCCCGGCGGATGCGCCAGGCCTCGAAGTACCAGGCGCGCACCCCCTCGATGCGCTCGGTGTTGTCCAGCTGCGCCGCGTAGTCGGCCAGCCGGCGCAGGGGATGGCTGATCCGCGCGGCTATCCACCACAGCAGCGGGAAGCCGAGCAGGATCATCGGCACGATCCCCGCCAGCACCTGCAGCATCAGCGCGCGCACGGCGCCGAGGGTGACGCTCAGCGGCTGCTGCGAGACCACGCCCCAGCCGCTGTCCGATACCGCCGCGTAGCCCGCGAGCATCTCCAGGCCCTCGTGATTGGTGACCTGCATGGCGCCGCTTTCGCCGCGCAGCGCGGCGTCCACCGCGGCGTTGACGCCGATCGTCTGGCCGATGCGTTCGCGTTCGGGGTGGTAGAGCAACTGGCGCTGTTCGTCCACCAGGTAGACGAAGGAGGTGTCCTCCTGGAAGTGCCGGCTGACGATGTGGTTCAGCGAATTGGCGCGGTTCAGGTAGATGGTCCCGCCGACCAGGCCGAGGTAGTCGCCGCGGGCGTTCCAGACCGGGTGGGAGACGAATACCACCCGTTCGCCGGACTGCGAATGGAAGGCCGGGCTGATCATCGCCTGGCGCATTTCCAGGGGGCGCTTGGAGAGGATCTTGCGGCCATTGGCGCTGAGCCATTGGGGAATGGCGCTGAGGATCCGCCCGGTCGCGTCGACGATGACCACGGTGTTGAAGCTGCCGTCCTGGCGGACCAGGCGTTCCACCTCGGCGCCTCGGACCGCCGCATCGGCGAAGTCGCGCCCGAGGACGGCCGCGCTGTAGGCCAGGCGGTCCAGGGACGAGGCGAGGCTCTGGTTGATGCTCAGCGCAACCTTGGCCGCATAGGCCCGGTTGTGCTCCAGCGCACTGAGGACCAGCGTCTCCCGCTGGATCCGGTAGGTGGCGAACAGGTCGTTGGCCAGGGTCGCGATGGCCGCCAGCGAGGCGAACAGAAGGATCAAGGTGCGCAGGTTGAGCCTGGGCATGGGCCCCAAGGACATGGTGGATTCCGTCGATACTGTGGAGATCGCCTCGCCATCCACCCGGCCGGACATGCCTGGCGCGAGTGCGCGTTCGAGGGACTCGACGCCATGGCTGGATGCGGGTGGATTGCGGACGTTAGGGCGCCATTATGGACAAGGCCGGGCGCCGCGCCGGGGGTATTGGCGGAGATTCAGGGGCGGGGGTGGTAAAGCGGGAAGATTCCGTCGGGAGTATGGGACGCGCCAGGGACGGCGGCCCCTTGCCCCGGCGATGCACGGCATCCGGCACCGGGGCGCAAGGGGCTTCAGGCGCGGCGGGCGGGCTGTTCGTCCTTGGCCACGCTGGCGCAGCAATGCAGCAGGGCATCGCGGATCATGAAATTGACCAGAGTCGGGGAAACCCCCAGCTCGCGGGCGATCTCCTTCTGCTGCACGCCGTGCAGGCGGTACATCTCGAAGGCGTAGCGGGTGCGCTCGGGCAGCTGGCTCAGGGCTTCGTCGATCTGCTCGAGGGTGTCGAAGTTGATGTGCAGGGTTTCCGGCGTGCCGCCGTAGGCCGCCTCGGCCTCCATCAGTTCCTGGGGCGCGCCGGTGTGGCGCTGCTCCAGCGCCTGCTTGCGGTAGTGGTCGATGGCCAGGTTGCGCACCACCTGGAACAGGTAGCTCATCTGCGCCTTCAGCGGAATGGAGGCGCCGGAGGCGTTCTGCAGGCGGAAGAAGGTGTCCTGCACCACGTCCTCGGCATGGGAACGGCAACCGAGGAAGCGCGAGGCGAACTTGACCAGGATGGAGCGATTCTCGATGAAGGTCGCGACCAACGGCGAGGCATAACGGGAGGTGGGCAGTTCATCCAGCATGAGAATCACCTAGCGGCAGTGTGGGTGGGCAATTCGCTAGTCAGGTACGCATCCAGCGAGCCGAGCCGGAAAGTATTTGAAATGAGAATCATTGTCAACAATTGTAAATGAATGTTCTTCCAGGCCGGAAAGCCCCATGCAGACTGGCTTTGTGCCATCTGCGCGAGCTCGCCGGCCTAGCTGAGAACACTAATTATTTCGAATGATCGTCCGTACACCTCTGAGAGAACCGGCTGAAGGCCCATGTGGGCTTTTTCCGGTCGATGACCAGTCGCGGTGCACTCAGCAGGAAACACACAATGGACGCGTTCGAACATCCCATCTCCATGGCCCAGGCCCTGCGCGAGCGCGCCGGCGCCCAACCCGACCGGCTGGCCCTGCGCTTCCTGGCCGAAGACGGCGCCGGCGACGTGGTGCTCAGTTACGCCGAGCTGGACCGCCGCGCCCGCTGTATCGCCTCCGCGCTGCAGGCCCGGGCGGGGCAGGGCGAGCGCGCGGTGCTGCTGTTCCCCAGCGGCCCGGACTACGTCGCCGCCTTCTTCGGCTGCCTGTACGCCGGCATCGTCGCGGTGCCCGCCTACCCGCCGGAGTCGGCGCGCCGCCACCACCAGGAGCGCCTGCTGTCGATCATCGATGACTGCGCGCCGCGCCTGGTGCTGACCCAGGCCGAACTGCGCGGGGCGCTGCTGGAAGGCTGCCCGGCGCTGTCCGGCGCCGCCGCGCCGCAACTGCTGTGCGTCGACGAACTGGACCTGGCCGGCGCCGAGGCCTGGGTGGAGACTGAGGTCCGCCCCGAGCACATCGCCTTCCTGCAGTACACCTCCGGCTCCACCGCGCTGCCCAAGGGCGTGCAGGTCAGCCACGGCAACCTGGTGGCCAACGAGCGGCTGATCCGCGGCGGCTTCGGCATCGGCGCCGACGATGTGATCGTCAGCTGGCTGCCGCTGTACCATGACATGGGCCTGATCGGCGGCCTGCTGCAGCCGGTCTACAGTGGCGTGCCCTGCGTGCTGATGTCGCCGCGCTACTTCCTCGAACGCCCGCTGCGCTGGCTGGAAGCCATCAGCCAGCACGGCGGCACCGTCAGCGGCGGGCCGGACTTCGCCTACCGCCTGTGCACCGAGCGTGTCAGCGAGTCGGCCCTGGCCGGGCTGGACCTGAGCCGCTGGCGCGTGGCCTTCTCCGGTTCCGAACCGATCCGCCAGGACAGCCTGGATAATTTCGCCGCCAAGTTCGCCGCCAGCCGCTTCGAGGCCTCCAGCTTCTTCGCCTGCTACGGCCTGGCCGAGGCCACCCTGTTCGTCAGCGGCGGCCAGCGCGGCCAGGGCATCGCCGCCCTGGGCGTGGACGAGGCGGCCCTGGCGCAGAACCGCATCGAAGCGGGCAGCGACAGCGTGCTCATGTGCTGTGGCCGCAGCCAGCCGGAACATGCGGTGATGATCGTCGACCCACAGAGCGGCGCAACCCTGGGCGAGAACCAGGTAGGCGAGGTCTGGGCCGCCGGGCCGAGCATCGCCCACGGCTACTGGCGCAACCCCGAGGCCACGGCCAAGGCCTTCGTCGAACGCGACGGCCGCACCTGGCTGCGCACCGGCGACCTGGGCTGCCTGCGCGACGGCGAGTTGTACGTCACCGGGCGCCTGAAGGACATGCTCATCATCCGCGGCCACAATCTCTACCCGCAGGACATCGAACGTGCCGTGGAAACCGAGGTGGACGCGGTGCGCAAGGGCCGCGTGGCCGCCTTCGCCGTGCAGGTCGATGGCGAGGAGGGCATCGGCATCGCCGCCGAGGTCGGCCGCGCGCTGCAGAAGCGCATCCCGGCCGACGCCCTGATCGACGCGATCCGCCAGGCGGTGGCCGAGGCCTGCCAGGAAGCACCGAAGGTGGTGGCGCTGCTCAACCCCGGCGCGCTGCCGCGCACCTCCAGCGGCAAGCTGCAACGCTCGGCCTGCCGCACGCGCCTGGCCGACGGCAGCCTGGACGCCTACGCCGTCTACCCCGGCCAGGCATCCCGGGCTGAAGCCGCGCCGGAGCAAGGCGCCGATGCCTTGCAGGCGCGCATCGCCGAACTCTGGCGCGAGCACCTGGGCGTCGAGCGCGTAGGCGCGGACGACAACTTCTTCCTGCTCGGCGGCAACTCCATCGCCGCCGCCCAGGTCATGGCCGCGCTGCGCGAGGCTTTGGGCGTCAACCTGAACCTGCGTCTGCTGTTCGAGGCGCCGAGCCTGGCCGCCTTCAGCGCCGCCGTGGCCGCTCGCCTGGCCAATGGCGCCGCGGCGGAAGCGCCCATGGCCCAGCTGTCGCGCGGCGGCGACCTGCCGCAATCCGCGGCCCAGCGCCGCCTGTGGCTGAACTGGCAGATCGAGCCCCGCGGCTGCGCCTACAACATCCCCGGCGGCCTGCTGCTGCGCGGCGAACTGGACGAAGACGCGGTCTACGGCAGCTTCGCCCGCCTGGTGCAGCGCCACGAATCGCTGCGCACGCGCTTCCTCGAACGCGACGGCCAGGCGCTGCAGCGCATCGAGCCGCGCGGCGAATTCCACTGGCAGGTGCTGCAACTGGACGCCAGCGAAGCCGAACAACGCCGCGAGGCCGAGGCCCGCGAGCCGTTCGACCTGGAGAAGGGCCCGCTGCTGCGGGTGAGCCTGGTGCGCCTGGACGACGACCTGCACCAGCTGTGGGTGACCCTGCACCACATCGTGGCCGACGGCTGGTCGCTGAACCTGCTGCTGGACGAATTCGCCCGCCTGTACGCCGAAGCGCAGGGCGGCCAGGCCGCCGAACTGGCGCCGCTGCCGGTCGGCTATGCCGAGTTCGCCAGCTGGCAGCGCCAGTGGCTGGAGGCGGGCGAGGGCGCCCGCCAACTGGCCTACTGGCGCGAACAGCTGGGCGAGGAAGCCCCGGTACTGGAACTGCCCACCGATCACCCGCGCGGCAACGCCGCCTCGCCGGCGGCGCGCCTGAGCCTGCGCCTGGACGACAAGCTCGGCCAGGCCCTGCGCGAAGCGGCCCAGGCCAACCAGGCCAGCGTCTTCATGTGGCTGCTGGCGGCCTTCCAGGCCCTGCTGCACCGCCACAGCGGGCAGGCCGACATCCGCGTCGGCGTGCCCAGCGCCAACCGCCAGCGCCAGGAAGTCCAGGGGCTGGTGGGCTTCTTCATCAACACCCTGGTGCTGCGCGCCACGCCTGCCCCGCGGCAGGCCTTCGGGCAGTTGCTGGCCCAGGTGCGCGAAGCCACCCTGGGCGCCCAGGAACACCAGGACCTGCCTTTCGACAGCCTGCTGGAAGCCCTGCCGGGCCACGGCGGCCAGCCGTTCCAGGTGCTGTTCAACCACCAGCAGCGCGACCTTTCCGCCCTGCGCCGGCTGCCCGGCCTGCTGGCCGAGGAACTGCCCTGGCACAGCCGCGAGGCCAAGTTCGACCTGCAATTGCAGACCGAGGAAGACGCCCGCGGCCGCCTGCGCCTGAACTTCGACTACGCCGCCGAGCTGTTCGACGCCGCCAGCATCCAGCGCCTGGCCGACCAGTACGTGGCCCTGCTGCGCCAGGTGGTGGCGCAGCCGCAGCTGTGCCTGGGCGACATCGCCCTGGCGACGGACGCGGAGCTGGCGCGCCTGGAGCAGTGGGGCAGCGCGCCCTGCGAGCCGGCGCGCAGCTGGCTGTCGGAGCAGCTGGAACACGCACTGCCGGCCCACGCCGAACGCGTGGCGCTGCAGTGGGACGGCGGCGAACTCAGCCACGCCGAGCTGCACGCCCAGGCCAACCGCCTGGCCCACTACCTGCGCGACAAGGGCGTGGGCCCCGACGTGCCGGTGGCCATCTGCGCCGAACGCTCGCCGCAGCTGCTGGTGGGCCTGCTGGCCATCCTCAAGGCCGGCGGCGCCTACGTGCCGCTGGACGCGGACTACCCCGCCGAGCGCCTGGCCTACATGCTCGACGACTGCGGCGCCAGCCTGCTGCTGACCCAGTCCCACCTGCTGGAGCGCCTGCCGAGCCTGGAAGGCGTCGCCACCCTGTGCTTCGACGGCCTCAAGCTGGACGGCTGGCCGAGCAGCGCGCCGGGCCTGCACCTGCACGGCGACAATCTGGCCTACGTCATCTACACCTCCGGCTCCACCGGCCAGCCCAAGGGCGTGGGCAACACCCACGCGGCCCTGGCCGAGCGCCTGCAATGGATGCAGGCCACCTACGCGCTGCAGGCCGACGACGTGCTGATGCAGAAGGCCCCGGTGAGCTTCGACGTTTCGGTGTGGGAATGCTTCTGGCCGCTGCTGGCGGGCTGCCGCCTGGTGCTGGCCGGCCCCGGCGAACACCGCGACCCGGCGCGCATCGCCCAACTGGTGCGGCAGTTCGGCGTGACCACGCTGCACTTCGTGCCGCCGCTGCTGCAACTGTTCATCGACGAGCCGGGCGTGGAGGAATGCACCAGCCTGCGCCGCCTGTTCTCCGGCGGCGAGGCGCTGCCGGCGCAGCTGCGCGACCGCGTGCTGCAACGCCTGCCCGGCGTGGCCCTGCACAACCGCTACGGCCCGACGGAAACCGCGATCAACGTCACCCACTGGCACTGCTCGCTGGAGGATGGCACACGCTCGCCCATCGGCCGGCCGCTGGGCAACGTGGTCTGCCGCGTCCTCGACAGCGAACTCAACCCGCTGCCGCCGGGCGCCGCCGGTGAGCTGTGCATCGGCGGCGCCGGCCTGGCCCGCGGCTACCTGGGCCGCCCGGGGCTGAGCGCCGAACGCTTCGTCGCCGACCCGCTGGGCGCGCCCGGCGCGCGCCTGTACCGCACCGGCGACCGCGCGCGCTGGAGCGAGCAGGGCGTGCTGGAATACCTCGGCCGCCAGGACGGCCAGGTGAAGCTGCGCGGCTTCCGCATCGAGCTGGACGAAATCCGCGCGCGCCTACTGGCCCAGCCCGGCGTGGCCCAGGCCGTGGTGCTGATCCGCCAGGCCGGCAACCTCGGCAGCCAATTGCTGGGCTACTACACCGCGACCGCCGACGCGCCCGCCGAGACCGAGCACGGCCAGGCCCTGCACACCGCGTTGCAGGCAGCATTGCCGGAATACATGGTCCCGGCGCAACTCATGCGCCTGGACAGCATGCCCCTGGGCCCCAGCGGCAAGCTGGACCTCAAGGCCCTGCCCGAACCGAGCGGGCAGCAGCGCGAGCACGTCGCCCCGCGCGACGAGCTGGAACAGCGCCTGGCCAGCATCTGGAGCGAAGTGCTGGGCCTGCCGCAAGTGGGCCTGGACGACGACTTCTTCGAACTGGGCGGCCACTCGCTGCTGGCCACCCAGATCGTCTCCCGGGCGCGCCAGGCTTTCGCCATCGAGCTGCCGCTGCGCGAGCTGTTCGACGCCAGCCGCCTGGGCGCCTTCGCCGAGCGGGTGCGCCAGCTGCGCGCCGCCGGCAGCCGCGACAGCCAGGGCGCGATCCGCCCGGTGGACCGCAGCCAGCGCGTGCCGCTGTCCTACTCGCAGCAGCGCATGTGGTTCCTCTGGCAACTGGAGCCGGACAGCCCGGCCTACAACGTCGGCGGCATGGCACGGTTGCGCGGCGCGCTGGACCTGGGCTGCTTCGAGCGCGCCCTGCAGGCCCTGGTGCAGCGCCACGAGACCCTGCGCACCCGCTTCCCCAGCGTCGACGGCGTGCCGCACCAGCAGGTGCAGGCGGACAGCGGCCTGCGCATGCAGCGCCTGGACTTCTCCCACCTCGACACCGACGCCCGCCAGCAGGCCCTGCAGCAACTGGCCGACGACGAGGCGCACAAGCCCTTCGACCTCGAACAGGGCCCGCTGCTGCGGGTGTACATGGTCCGCCTGGCCGAGGACGAGCACTACCTGGTGGTGACCCTCCACCACATCGTCACCGAAGGCTGGGCCATGGACATCTTCGCCCGCGAGCTGAGCGCGCTCTACGAGGCCTTCCTGGCTGGCGGCGAATCGCCCCTGGCGCCGCTGCCGGTGCAATACCTGGACTACAGCGTGTGGCAGCGCGACTGGCTGGAAGCCGGCGAACGCCAGCGTCAGCTGGACTACTGGACCGCCCAGCTGGGCGATGAACACCCGGTGCTGGAACTGCCCGGCGACCGCCCGCGGCCGCCAGTGCAGAGCCACCGCGGCGACCTCTACCGCTTCGACCTGGCGCCGCAGTTGGCCGAGCGGGTACGCCGCTTCAACGCCGGCAACGGCCTGACCCAGTTCATGACCATGACCGCCGCCCTGGCCGTGCTGCTGTACCGCTACAGCGGCCAGCAGGACCTGCGCATCGGCGCGCCGGTGGCCAACCGCATCCGCCCGGAGAGCGAAGGGCTGATCGGCGCCTTCCTCAACACCCAGGTGCTGCGCTGCCGCCTCGACGGGCAGATGAGCGTGGCCGGGCTGCTGGAGCAGGTGCGGCAGACGGTGATCGACGGCCAGTCGCACCAGGACCTGCCCTTCGACCACCTGGTGGAAGCCCTGCAGCCGCCGCGCAGCGCCGCCTACAACCCGCTGTTCCAGGTGATGTGCAACGTCCAGCGCTGGGAGTTCCAGCAGACCCGCCAGCTGGCCGGGATGACCGTGGAGTACTGCGTCAACGACGCCCGCGCCACCAAGTTCGACCTCAACCTGGAAGTCACCGACCTCGACCAGCGCCTGGGCTGCTGCCTGACCTACAGCCGCGACCTCTTCGACGAGCCGCGCATCGCCCGCATGGCGCGCCACTGGCAGAACCTGCTGGCGGCGATGATCGCCGACCCGCAACAGCGCCTGGGCGAGCTGCCGATGCTGGATGCCGGCGAGCAGGACGCGCTGCTGACCTGCAGCGGGCCGCAACTGAGCGACACCCTGCACGGCCTGTTCGCCGCCCAGGCCGCGGCCACGCCGCAGGCCCCGGCGCTGACCTTCGCCGGCCAGAGCCTGAGCTACGCCGAACTGGACGCCCGCGCCAACCGCCTGGCGCGCCTGCTGCGCGAACGCGGCGTGGGCCCGGAAGTGCGCGTGGGCCTGGCCCTGGAGCGCTCGCTGGAAATGGTCGTCGGCCTGCTGGCGATCCTCAAGGCCGGCGGCGCCTACGTGCCGCTGGACCCGGAATACCCGCTGGAGCGCCTGCACTACATGATCGAGGACAGCGGCGTGCGCCTGCTGCTCGGCCAGCCGGCGCTGTTCGAGGCCCTGGGCGCGCTGCCCGAAGGCGTCGGCCGCTGCTGCCCGGCGCAGGAGGGCGCGGCCCTGGCGGCGCTGGACGACGGCCCGCTGCCGGCCTTCGCCCAGCCGCAGCACCTGGCCTACCTGATCTACACCTCCGGCTCCACCGGCAAGCCCAAGGGCGTGGCGGTGTGCCACGGCGAGATCGCCATGCACTGCCGGGCGGTGATCGAGCGCTTCGGCATGCGCGCCGACGACTGCGAGCTGCACTTCTATTCCATCAACTTCGACGCCGCCAGCGAGCGCCTGCTGACGCCGCTGCTGTGCGGCGCCCACGTGGTGCTGCGGGCCCAGGGCCAATGGGGCGCCGAGGACATCTGCCAACTGATCGCCGAGCACCGGGTGAGCATCCTCGGCTTCACCCCCAGCTACGGCAGCCAGCTGGCCCAGTGGCTGCAGACCCAGGGCCGGCAGCTGCCGGTGCGCCTGTGCATCACCGGTGGCGAGGCGCTGACCGCCGAGCACCTGCAACGCATCCGACAGGCCTTCGCGCCACGCTACTTCTTCAACGCCTACGGCCCCACCGAGACGGTGGTCATGCCCCTGGCGGCCCTGGCCCCGGAGCAGGTGGAAGCCGGCGCCGGCGTGCCCATCGGCAGCCTGGTGGGCGAGCGCAGCGCCTGCCTCCTCGACGCCGACCTGGCCCTGGTGCCCCAGGGTGCCGGTGGCGAGCTGTACGTCGGCGGCGCCGGCCTGGCCCGCGGCTACCACGAACGCCCGGCGCTGACCGCCGAACGCTTCGTGCCCGACCCCTTCGGTGCGCCCGGCGGGCGCCTGTACCGCACCGGCGACCGCGTGCGCCAGCGCGCCGACGGCCAGGTGGAATACCTCGGGCGCATCGACCAGCAGGTGAAGATCCGCGGCTTCCGCATCGAGCTGGGCGAAATCGAGGCGCGCCTGCAGGAACACCCGCAGGTGCGCGAGGCCGCCGTGCTGGCCATCGACGGGCCGAGCGGCAAGCAACTGGTGGGCTACGTGGGCTGCGCAGAGGCGGGCGCCGACGAGGCGGTCCAGGCCGAGCTGCGTGAGGCGCTCAAGGCGCACCTCAAGCAGCAGTTGCCGGACTACATGGTGCCGGCGCACCTGGTGCTGCTGGAGGGCCTGCCGCTGACCGCCAACGGCAAGCTCGACCGCCGCGCGCTGCCGGTGCCGGACGCCAGCCTCGGCCAGCGCGCCTACGAGGCCCCGCGCAGCGAGCTGGAACGCCAGCTGGCGGCGATCTGGGGCGAGGTGCTGAACGTCGCCCAGGTCGGCCTGGACGACAACTTCTTCGAACTGGGCGGCGACTCCATCCTCTCCATCCAGGTGGTCAGCCGCGCCCGCCAGCAGGGCATCCAGTTCAGCCCGCGCGACCTGTTCCAGCACCAGAGCGTGCGCAGCCTGGCCGGCGTCGCCCGCAGCGCCGGCGCCAGCCTCGCCGAGCAGGGCGAAGTGCAGGGCGAGAGCGCGCTGACGCCGATCCAGCAGTGGTTCTTCGAACTGCCCCTGGAGAACCGCGCGCACTGGAACCAGTCGCTGCTGCTGGAGCCGCGCCAGGCGCTGGACGCCGAGCTGCTGCGCCAGGCCCTGCTGCAACTGATCAAGCACCACGACTCCCTGCGCCTGACGTTCCGCCAGGAGGACGGCCGCTGGCACGCCGAACACCGGGCTGCGGACGATGGCGCCTGGCTGCTCTGGCAGGCGCAGGTGGCGAGCTTCGACGACTGCGCCGAAGTCTTCGAGCGCGCCCAGCGCAGCCTGGCCCTGGACGGCCCGCTGCTACGCGCGGTGCTGGTGGACGGCCCCGGCGCCCAGCGCCTGCTGCTGGCGATCCACCACCTGGTGGTGGACGGCGTGTCCTGGCGCGTGCTGCTTGAAGACCTGCAGCAGGTTTATCGCCAACTCGCCGCCGGCGAAGCGCCGCAACTGCCGGCCAAGACCAGCGCCTTCCGCGACTGGACCGCACGCCTGCAGGCCTACGCCGGCAGCGAGCCGCTGCGCGAGGAACTGCACTGGTGGCGCGGCCAGCTGGACGGCGCCCCCGGCGCCTGGTTCTGCGACAACCCGCAAGGCCGCAACGACGAGGCCCTGGCCCGCAGCCTGAGCCTGCGCCTGGACCGCGAGCGCACCCGCCAGCTGTTGCAACAGGCGCCGGCGGCCTACCGGACCCAGGTCAACGACCTGCTGCTGACCGCCCTGGCCCGCGTGCTCTGCCGCGTCAGCGGCGAGGCCTCGGTGCTGGTGCAGCTGGAAGGCCACGGCCGCGAGGCGCTGTTCGACGACATCGACCTCAGCCGCACGGTCGGCTGGTTCACCAGCGCCTTCCCGCTGCGCCTGGCGACCGCCGGTGAACCGGGCGAGGCGGGGCTGGCAGCGTCGATCAAGGCGATCAAGGAACAGCTGCGCGCCGTGCCGCACAAGGGCCTGGGCCACGGCGTGCTGCGCCACCTGGGCGACGAGGCCGGGCGCTGCGCCCTGGCCGCGCTGCCGCAGCCGCGCATCACCTTCAACTACCTGGGCCAGTTCGACCAGAGCTTCACCGACGACGCCCTGTTCCGCCCGCTGGACGAACCCACCGGGGCCATCCACGACGCCGCCGCGCCGCTGCCCAACGAGCTGAGCGTGGACGGCCAGGTGTACGGCGGCGAACTGGTGCTGCGCTGGACCTACAGCGCCGAGCGCTACGAAGAGCAGACCATCGCCGAGCTGGCCAACGCCTACCTCGGCGAACTGCAGGCGCTGATCGCCCACTGCCTGGACGACGATGCCGGCGGCCTGACGCCTTCCGACTTCCCCCTGGCGCGCCTGAGCCAGGCGCAGCTGGACGCCCTGGCGGTGCCGGCGGCGCAGATCGACGACGTCTACCCGCTGACGCCCATGCAGGAGGGCCTGCTGCTGCACACCCTGCTGGAGCCGGGCACCGGCATCTACTACATGCAGGACCGCTACCGCATCGACAGCGAGCTGGACCGCGAACGCTTCGCCGCCGCCTGGCAGGCCGTGGTGGCGCGCCACGAGGCGCTGCGCGCGTCCTTCTCGTGGAACGCCGGCGAGGCCATGCTGCAGGTGATCCACAAACCCGGCCGGCTGCGCATCGAGTTCCTCGACTGGAGCGAACTGCCTGCCGACGGCCACGAGGAACGCCTGCAGGCCCTGCACAAACAGGAGCGCGAGGCGGGTTTCGACCTGCTTGAGGAGCCGCCCTTCCACCTGCGCCTGATCCGCCTGGGCGCGGCGCGCTACTGGTTCATGATGAGCAACCACCACATCCTCATCGACGCCTGGTGCCGCGGCCTGCTGATGAGCGACTTCTTCGAGATCTACGCCGCCCTGGGCGAGGGCTGCGCGCCGCAACTGCCGGCCGCGCCGCGCTACCGCGACTACATCGCCTGGCTGCAGCGCCAGGACCTGGAGCATTCGCGCCGCTGGTGGCAGCAGAACCTGAACGGCTTCGAGCGCGCGACCTACATCCCCAGCGACCGGCCGATCCTCCACGAGCGCGCCGGGGAAAGCGGCGGGATGATCGTCGGCGACCGCTACACCCGCCTGGACGCCGCCGACGGCGCGCGCCTGCGCGAACTGGCGCAGCGCTACCAGCTCACCGTCAACACCTTCGCCCAGGCGGCCTGGGCCCTGGTGCTGCGGCGCTACAGCGGCGAGCGCGACCTGCTGTTCGGCGTCACCGTGGCCGGGCGCCCGGTGGGCCTGCCGCAGATGCAGCGCACCGTGGGGCTGTTCATCAACAGTATCCCGCTGCGCGTGCAGCTGCCGGCGCCGGGCGCGCGGCAGACGGTGCGCGACTGGCTGACCGGGCTGTTCGAACGCAACCTGGAACTGCGCGAGCACGAGCACCTGCCGCTGGTGAGCATCCAGGAAGCCAGCGAACTGCCCAAGGGCCAGCCGCTGTTCGACAGCCTCTTCGTGTTCGAGAACGCCCCAGTGGAAGTGGCGGTGCTGGACCGCGCGCAGAGCCTGAAGGCCAGCTCCGATTCCGGGCGCACCCACACCAACTTCCCGCTCACCGTGGTCTGCTACCCCGGCGACGACCTGGGCCTGCACCTGTCCTACGACCAGCGCTACTTCGAGGCGCCGACCATCGAGCGCCTGCTCGGCGAGTTCAAGCGCCTGCTGCTGGCCCTGGCCGACGGCTTCCATGGCGACGTGGCCGAGCTGCCGCTGCTGGGGGCCGAGGAACGGCGCTTCCTGCTGGAAGACTGCAACCGTAGCGAGCACGCCTACCCGCTGGAGCAGGGCTACGTGCGCCTGTTCGAAACGCGGGTGGCCGCGCACCCGCAGCGCATCGCCGCCAGCTGCCTGGACCAGCAGTGGAGCTACGCCGAGCTGAACCGCCGCGCCAACCGCCTGGGCCACGCGCTGCTGGCCGCCGGCGTCGGCTTCGACCAGCCGGTGGCCCTGCTGGGCGAGCGCGGCCTGGACCTGCTGGGCATGATCGTCGGCAGCTTCAAGGCCGGCGCCGGCTACCTGCCGCTGGACCCGGCGCACCCGACGCAGCGCCTGACGCGCATCCTCGAACTCAGCCGCACGCCGGTGCTGGTGTGCAGCGCCGCCTGCCACGAACAGGCCCTGGCGCTGCTCGCCGAGCTGGGCTGCGGCGGCCGCCCGCGCCTGCTGGTGTGGGACGAGGTGCAGCACGGCGCGGCCGCCGAGCACGACCCGCAGCGCTACAGCGGGCCGCGCAACCTGGCCTACGTGATCTACACCTCCGGCTCCACCGGCCTGCCCAAGGGCGTGATGGTGGAACAGGCCGGCATGCTCAACAACCAACTGAGCAAGGTGCCGTATCTGGCGCTCGGCGAGGGCGACGTGATCGCCCAGACCGCCTCGCAGAGCTTCGACATCTCGGTCTGGCAGTTCCTCGCCGCGCCGCTGTTCGGCGGCCGCGTGGCCATAGTGCCGAACGCCATCGCCCAGGACCCGCAGGCCCTGCTGGAACACGTGGTGGAGCAGGGCGTGAGCGTGCTGGAAAGCGTGCCCTCGCTGATCCAGGGCATGCTCACCGAGGAACACAAGGCATTGCCCGGCCTGCGCTGGATGCTGCCCACCGGCGAGGCCATGCCGCCGGAACTGGCGCGGCACTGGCTGCAACGCTACCCGCAGGTGGGCCTGGTCAACGCCTACGGCCCGGCGGAATGCTCGGACGACGTGGCCTTCTTCCGCGTCGACGCGGCCTCCACCGAGGCCACCTACCTGCCCATCGGCAGCCCCACCGACAACAACCAGCTGTACCTGCTGGATGCCGAAGGCGACTTCGAGCTGGTGCCGCTGGGCGCGGTGGGCGAGCTGTGCGTGGCCGGCACCGGCGTCGGCCGCGGCTACGTCGGCGACCCGTTGCGCACGGCCCAGGCCTTCGTCCCGCATCCCTTCGGCGCGCCGGGCGAGCGCCTGTACCGCACCGGCGACCTGGCGCGGCGCCGCGCCGACGGCGTGCTGGAGTACGTCGGGCGCGTCGACCACCAGGTGAAGATCCGCGGCTTCCGCATCGAGCTGGGCGAGATCGAGGCGCGCCTGCACGAGCTGCAGGAGGTGCGCGAGGCCGCCGTGTCGGTGCAGGAAAGCGCCACCGGCAAGTACCTGGTCGGCTACCTGGTGCCCGCCGCGACGGTGGCCGAGGAGGGCGCCTGGCTCGAACAGGTGCGCCAGCACCTGCGCGCCGACCTGCCGGACTACATGGTGCCGCTGCACTGGCAGGTGCTGGCGCGCATGCCGCTCAACGCCAACGGCAAGCTCGACCGCAAGGCCCTGCCGGCGCTGGACATCGGCCAGGCCCTGGCGCACGCCTACCAGGCGCCGCGCACGGAGCTGGAGGCCACCCTGGCGCAGATCTGGGCCGAGGTGCTCAAGGTCGAGCGCGTCGGCGTGCTGGACAACTTCTTCGAACTGGGCGGGCACTCGCTGCTGGCCACGCAGATCGCCTCGCGGGTGCAGAAGGCCCTGCAACGCAACGTGCCGCTGCGGGCCATGTTCGAGTGCAGCACGGTGGAGGAACTGGCCAGCTACATCGAGGCCCAGGCCGCCAGCGCCATCGACGAGCGCAAGGCGGCGCGCCTGGACGACCTGATGTCGCAGCTGGAAATGCTCTAGCCCGGCACTTCCCGCGGGGCCGCCGAGGCCCCGCGGGGGTATCGCGAAACACCTGCAGCCCACGCGCGGTTCGCCGCGCGCAGGCCGCCCCGCGCCCGCGGAAAGGGCGCCGGGGCAGGGCGCGGCCGGCAGTAAATCCCGAGCGCCGCGCTGCGTTATCCACTACAGCCGCTCCGCCATCGCGGGGCACCCGTCAACCGTGGCACACCACCACGTCTCGAGGTTGAAGACATGCAAGTCGCTACCAGCGTCATCGATGACCAGCCTGCCCATGCCGAACCGGCCGCGGGCGAAACCCTCTACGAATTCAGCGAGTCGCCGCTGCTGGCGCGCCAGCGCCACCAGGAATCCAACGCGCGCAGCTACCCGCGGCGCATCCCCCTGGCGCTGAAGAAGGCCCGCGGGCTGTACGTCGAGGACGTCGAGGGCCGCCGCTTCATCGACTGCCTGGCCGGCGCCGGTACCCTGGCCCTGGGCCACAACCACCCGGTGGTGATCGAGGCGATCCAGCAGGTGCTGGCCGACGAACTGCCGCTGCACACCCTGGACCTGACCACCCCGGTGAAGGACGCCTTCGTCCAGGACCTGTTCGGCCTGCTGCCGCCACAGCTGGCGCGCGAGGCGAAGATCCAGTTCTGCGGGCCCACCGGCGCCGACGCCGCGGAAGCCGCGCTCAAGCTGGTGCGCACCGCCACCGGACGCAGCACCGTGCTGTCGTTCCATGGCGGCTACCACGGCATGACCCAGGGCGCCCTGGGGCTGATGGGCAACCTCGGGCCGAAGAAGGCCCTGGGCGCGGTGCTGGGCAACGGCGTGCAGTTCCTGCCGTACCCCTACGACTACCGCTGCCCCTTCGGCCTCGGCGGCGAGGCCGGGGTGCGCGCCAACCTGCACTACCTGGAGAGCGTGCTGAGCGACCCGGAAAGCGGCGTGCCGCTGCCGGCGGCGGTGGTGGTGGAAGTGGTGCAGGGCGAGGGCGGCGTGGTGCCCGCCGACCTGCAGTGGCTGCGCGGCCTGCGGCGCATCACCGAGAAGGCCGGGGTGGCGCTGGTGATCGACGAGATCCAGACCGGCTTCGGCCGCACCGGGCGCATGTTCGCCTTCGAGCACGCCGGCATCGTCCCCGACGTGGTGCTGCTGTCCAAGGCCATCGGCGGCAGCCTGCCGCTGGCGGTGGTGGTCTACCGCGACTGGCTGGACACCTGGCAGCCCGGCGCCCACGCCGGCACCTTCCGCGGTAACCAGATGGCCATGGCCGCCGGCTCCGCGGTGATGCGCTACCTGAAGGAACACGACGTGCCCGGCCATGCCGCGGCCATGGGCGAGCGCCTGGCCGAGCACCTGCGCATCCTCCAGCGCAGCTACCCGCAGTTGGGCGACATCCGCGGCCGCGGGCTGATGCTCGGGGTGGAAGTGGTCGACGCCGAAGGCGCCGTCGACAGCCTCGGCCGCCCGCCGGCCAACCCCGCGCTGGCCTCGCGCATCCAGCGCGAATGCCTGCGCCGCGGGCTGATCCTCGAACTGGGCGGCCGCCACGGCGCGGTGGTGCGCTTCCTGCCGCCGCTGATCATCAGCGCCGAGCAGATCGACGAAGTGGCCCGCCGCTTCGCCCGCGCGCTGGCTGCGGCGGTGCCTGCCGGCAAATTGTAGGAGCGGGCCCTGCCCGCGAAATCGCGCGCAGGGCGCGCTCCTACAGGTAGAGCTGGAGGTGGGCATGCTGTAGGAGCGGATCTCATCCGCGAACCGAGCCGGAACCTCCGGCTTTCGCGGACAAGGTCCGCTCCGGTTCCAGGATGCACGGCTTTTCGTAGGAGCGAGCTTGCTCGCGAACAGACTCCGCTGCGGGGCTCATTCGCGAGCAAGCTCGCTCCTACGAAGACGAAGAGCTTCACCACCTAATTTTCCCCCAACCCACTTCGTTAACCCATAGCGGCCACCCCCGGGCGGCCGGCCCATCCAGTTGAGGAAAGCGCAATGACTTCTGTATTCGACCGCGAAGACATCCCATTCGAAGTGGTGGTGAACCACGAGGAGCAATACTCCATCTGGCCGCAGTACAAGGAAATCCCCGCCGGCTGGCGCGCCGTGGGCAAGAGCGGGCTGAAGAAGGACTGCCTGGCCTATATCGAGCAGGTCTGGACCGACATGCGTCCGCTGAGCCTGCGCCAGCACATGGACAAGGCGGCCAACTGAATGGCCGTGAGGTTGTTCTGCCTGCCTTATTCGGGGGCCAGCGCCATGACCTACAGCCGCTGGCGGCGCAAACTGCCAGCCTGGCTGGCGTTGCGCCCAGTGGAGTTGCCCGGGCGCGGCATGCGTATGGCCGAGCCGCTGCAGATCGACCTCGGCCGCCTGGCTCGGCAACTGGCACGTGAGCTTCACGCGGAGGTGCGTCAGGAACCCTACGCGCTGTTCGGCCATAGCCTGGGCGCGCTACTGGCCTGCGAGATCGCCTATGCCCTGCGCGAGTTGGGTTGTCCGACACCGCTGGGGTTGTTCGCTTCGGGCACTGCGGCGCCGTCGCGGCGCGCGGAGTACGACCGCGGTTTCGCCGAGCCGAAGAGTGACGCCGAGCTGATCGCCGAGTTGCGTGACCTGCAGGGCACCCCGGAAGAGGTGCTGGCCAACCAGGAACTGATGAGCCTGACGCTACCGATCCTGCGCGCTGACTTCCTGCTCTGCGGCAGCTACCGCTACCAGCGCCGTGCGCCTCTGGCCTGCCCGCTGCGGGCGCTCGCCGGACGTGCCGACAAGGCCAGCCAGGAGCAGTTGCTGGCCTGGGGCGAGGAAACCCGCGCGGGCTTCGAGCTGCAGTGGTTCGACGGTGGGCACTTCTTCCTCCACGAGCGTGAGACCGAAGTACTTGCTCACCTGGAGACCCAGTTGCACGAACTGCGCGCCGGCAACGGCGGCGTGCTGCTGCAGGCCAGCGCCGCGGCGATCGGCTGAAACCCGCGCCGGCCCTTGACGACGCCGTTGCTCCGGAGAAGGAGCAACGGCGTTTTTCCTTGTGTCACGCCCTTCGCAGGAACCAGGAGCATGCCCGGTTCCTGCTCATGGACAGAATGCGCTACGAGCTGGCTCGCGAACAGACGGGCCGCCGTGGGCGTGGCTCAGCCGTTGGCCGCTGCCAGCGCCTCGACGATCCGCCCGAGGTCTTCCGCCACCGCCTGCACCGGGTCGGCCGCGTCGCTGTCGATCACCAGCAGCCGCGCGCCGCTGGCGCCGATGGCCTCGACCAGGGGCTTGGGTGGTTCGCGGTGGTGTACCACCAAGGCGACGTCCTGGGCCTTGAGTTCCTCGACGAAGGCCTGGATGCGCGCCTCGTCCCAGGCGTCGTCGGCCGGCAGCGGCAGTTCCAGCGGGTCGAGGTTGAGGCCGTCGAGCAGGTAGCCCAGGCGTTCGGAGAGGCTGACCACAGTGAGGTTCGGCAGCTGCGCCAGCCGTGCTTCCTGGCGCGCGCTGGCGTCCAGCAGTTGGCGTTTGAGCGCAGCCAGGTTGGCCTGGATGCGCGGCCGCACGGCCGGCGCCAGGCGCTCCAGGTCGGCGCCGAGCACGTCGGCCATGCGCCCGAGGTTGGTCGGGTTGAGCCAGGGGTAAGCGTGGATGTCGCTGCCCGGGCGCAGGGCGACGCCCGGCAGGGCGCCGTCCAGCGGGCGCGCGGCATCGATCTCGACAATGCGGATGTTGCTGCGCCGGGCCAGCGGGTAGAGCGGGTCCTCTGTCCATAGCGAGCGCAGGTCGATCACCGCGTCGGCCTGTCCGGCCGCCCTGGCCAGCGCCGCCGCGCCACGGCCACCGAAATAGGCGGCCTGGCGGCTGGCGGGGAGGTTCTCCGGGGCGATGAGCTGCAGGCGTACCTCGGTGCCGGCCAGCAGGCGCTCGGCCAGCGAGTAGGTCACCGGCAGGCTGGCCAGCACACTGGGCGGTGCCGCCTCGGCAGCCAGGGCGGCCGGCAGCGGGGCACCGGCGAGTGCCAGGAGGAGGACGAGGGCATGCGGTCTGAACGTCATGGGGTGGGTTCCTTTCATCCGAGGTTGCCCTTGAGCTGCGGCAGGCAGCCACGGGCGACGGCGGCGAGAGTGAAGGCCAGGCCGGCGACCAGGATGATCGCCGCGCCCGAGGGGATCGGCAGGTCGAGGGCGATGGGCAGCAGGATGCCGCTCAGGGTACTGAGGCTGGCGATCAGCACCGACAGCCAGAAGAAGCCGCGCAGCGACTGGCTGACCAGGCGCGCCGCGGCTGCCGGGATCACCAGCAGGGCGCCCACCAGGATCGCCCCGATGACCTTCACCGCGGCCACGGTGACCAGCGTCACCAGGGCCACGAACAGGTAGTCCAGGCGTTTCACCGCCACCCCGCGTACCGCCGCCAACTGCGGGTTGAAGCTGGCCAGCATGATGCGGTTGTACAGCGGCAGGGCCAGGCTTGGCACCAGCACGGCGACCACCGCGAGCACCGCGAGGTCGTGGGCGTTGACCGTCAGCACCGAGCCGAACAGTACGTTCTCCAGGATATGCACGTTGATCTTCCCGGCCAGCACCAGCAGCAGGCTGGCGCCCAGTGCCAGGGACACCGAGAGGAACACCCCGATCAGGGTGTCCGGGGCCAGCCCGGTGCGATTGCGCAGGTAGTTGAGCAGCACGCCGAATAGCAGGCAGTAGCCGAACAGGCTGCCGTAGGGGCCGGTGTAGGGCTCGCCGAGGAGGATGCCGATGGCCACCCCGGTGAGCGCGGCGTGGCCCACCGCTTCGGAGAAGAAGGCGAAGCGCTTGACCACCACCAGGGTGCCCAGGCCGCCAAGCACCGGGCCGATCAGCGCGCCGGCGAGCAGGGCATTGATGACGAAACCGTAGGCCAGGACCTGCGGCAAGTGGCCGGCCGCCGCCCAGGCCTGGATGGCTTGGCGCAAGGCCTCATAGGTGTCGTTCATCGGCTTGCCTCCGGCTTGCGCGGCAGGGTGGAGAACAGCGTGAGCAGGCGTTCCGGGGTCAGGCTGGTGGCCGCCGGGCCGTCGAACAGCAGTTGACGGTTGAGCCCGCTGACGCGGTCGGCCAGGCGTGCCACGGCCTGCAGGTCGTGTTCGATCCACAGCACCGTCACTCCGGCGCGGCGCCAGTCCTGCAGCAGGCGTTCGAAGACCTGGATGCCGCCCTCGTCGAGCGCCGACATCGGTTCGTCCAGCACCAGCAGTTGCGGCGGTGGAACCAGGCCCTGGGCCAGCAGCACGCGCTGGCGCTCGCCGCCGGACAGGGCGCCCATGCGCCGGCCGCGCTTGGCCAGCATGCCGACCCGCTCCAGCGCCGCGTCGATCGCCGGGCGCCGGTTGCGCGACAGGCCGAGGAATGCCGGGCGGCGCTGGCACAGCGCGGCCATGAAGTCGTCCACGGTCAGCGGCAGGCCACGCTCGAACTCCAGCGCCTGCGGCACGTAGCCGACGCAGCCGGGGACGCCGGGCCATTCCAGGCTCAGCTCGCCGCGGTGCGGCATCTGCCCCAGCAGGCTCTTGACGAGCGAGCTCTTGCCACCGCCGTTGGGGCCGACCAGGGCGTGCACGCTGCCGGCCGCCACCTCCAGGCGTACCTCGTCGAGGATGCGGCTGCCGCCCAGCTCCAGGCTGACCCCGGCGAACAGCACCCGTGGCCCGGGCGGCGGGCCCAGTGCCTCGACGGCGGTCATGCGCCGGACTCCTGGATGGCGCGGACCACGGTGTCGAGGTTGCGCGCCATTTCCTGCTCGTACTTGTCGGCGCTGTATTCGCCATAGGAGATGTGCGACAGCGAGTAGAGCTTCACCCCGGACTCGCGCTGGATGGTGTCGACGTAGGTGGAGGGGAAGTCGATCTCCGAGAAGATCACCTTCACGTCCAGTTCTCTGAGTTGGTCGATGGTCTTCTTCAACTGGCTCGGGCTGGGCTCGATGCCGTGGGCTGGCTCCACCACCGCGGTGACCTCCAGGCCGAACTCGCGCAGCAGGTAGTCGTAGGCGCCGTGGATGGTGGCCACGCGGAAGTCCGCCGCCGGCGCCTGGCTCAGCCGGCCCAGGGCCGCGGCACGCAGGGCACGCAGGCGCTGGCCGTAGGCGCGGGCATTGCGCGTGTAGGTGGTGGCGTTGGCCGGGTCGAGCTTGCCCAGTTCGCGGGCGATGGTGTTGACCTGGGTGATGGAGGCGCTGATGGACAGGAAGGTGTGCGGGTTGACCACCTTGCCGGCGCCGCGAGCGGCGGTGCCGGTGGCGGCCAGCAGTGGCACCCGGGCGTTGGCCTCGATGAGCGGGATGGCGGGCTTCTCGCTGGCCTGGATCATGCGCTCGGCGAAATCGTCGTGGCCCACGCCGTTGAGCACCACCACGTCCAGCGTACCGATGCGCTTGATGTCCTCGGCGCGCGGCTCGTAGGCGTGCGGATTGAAGCCGGCCGGGATCAGTGGCACCACCTCGGCCTTGTCGCCGACGATGTTGCTCACGTAGCTGTAGTAGGGATGCAGGGTGATACCGATGCGCAGGCGCTTGGCCGGCTCGGCATGGCCGACCGGCAGCGCCAGGAGCAGCGCCGCGGCCAGCAGCGCGCGGGCGGGGAGGGCGGCGGCCAGGCCGCGCAGAACACGGGAGAAGCGCATGGAAGGGAACCTTCTGTGGAGTCGCTGTGGGTCAATGGCGGTGTTGGCGGGTCACCCCGGCGTCGAACTGGCTGATTACCTGCCGCCAGCCGTCGGCGACCAGCGCCTCGGCGTTCGCCGGTGCCTGCTCTGGCGCTGGCTGCGCGCGGCTAAGCCAGACTTCGGGCTCGCCCTGCGCCGGCAGCAGCAGGAGGAAGGAGCCGATCCCCCCTGCCTGGGCGCTGCGTCCCAGGTAGCGCAGCCCGGCGGCATCGTCGGCCAGACCCCAGGCGTGGCCGCCACGGCTGGCCGCGGCAGCGTCCCGGGTGAACGGTGGGAAGCCCTCGGCGGCCAGTTCGGCGGGGCTTGGCGCGGCGCCCGCTTCGGCCAGGCGGGCCTGGATTTCTTCGGCGGCCACCTGCAGGTCGGCGTAGATACCCTGTTCGGCGGCATTCAGGTCACGCCGCGCGTCCAGCTGGTGCGCGACGGGCGCGGTGGTCGCGTGGCGTTCCTGGCGCAGGGCGATGGCGGTGGCGGCAAGCAGAACGATCAGCAGTGCGCCGAGCAGCACGTAGAGGGTTTCATGGCCGGCACCGGCCGGGCGAACGATCTGTACGCTCATGGCGTTGGAATGTCGGCGTGGTCGATTTCCACCACGTGCCCGGGGCCGGCGTCGAACAGCACGTAGAACTCGCCCTCGGGGCGCTCGAAGGTGAGGGTGGAGTCTTCGCCGAGCTTGCCCGGCACCAGGATGCGCTCGTCGTAGCCGATCACGTCGAGGGTCACCCCCGGGGCGCCGCTGCCGTCGGAAAAACCGCCCTTGCAGCGGATCTTGCCGGCGTCCACGCCTTCGCATTCGCAAACGGGGTTGTGCGCTTGGGCGGTACCGGCCAGTCCAAGCAGTAGGGCCGCCAGTGCCAGGCGGCGCAGGCGAGTGGAAGCGGCGATCATGGTTTTCCTCGTTGTTTCAGCCAGGCCAGGGTGGCCGGAGAGGCGACGGAGAGCGGCACGGCGGCCTGGTGCACCGAGCCGTCCCAGCCCTCCAGGGTGATCCACAGTTCGGCATCGCTGCCGGTGCGCGGCGGGATCGGCAGCGAGGCGCCCATTCGGTAGGGCGAGCCGAAGAAGATTGCGCCGGCAGTGCGCAGGCTGCGTGGCTTGCCTACGCGCAGGTAGGCCGCGCGCACCTGGGGAATGCATGCGGCGCAGAGCGCTGCGTTGAACTCCTTGAGGTAGCCGGCCGGGCCCTCGTTGTGCGGGGCGGCATCGTGCAGCTCGGCCAGGCGCAGGCTCCAGGGGCCGACCTGGAACTCGCCGAACTCGCGCTCGCCGAGGCCGCTGGTGCCGCGGAACAGCGCCACGTCGGCGAAGTAGCGCGGCATGAAGGCCAGCGGCACCAGCACCAGCAGCACGTTGAGATGGAAGCGCCAACGCAGCCACAGGCTCCGCAGCGGCGAGGCGGCCGGCAATGTGGCGGGTTTGTTCATGGCCGGCCCTCCAGCGCCTGGTCCATCGGCGCCGGCCCGGGCGGGCGCGGTGCCCGGCGCTGGCGCTTGACCAGCGCGGCGGTGGCCTGGGCGGTGCGCTTGCTCCAGATCAGCAGGCCGCTGAGCACCATCAGGCTGAGGATCAGGCCGAACACGAACCACACCAGCTTCAGCCAGATGCCGCCGAAGTCGCCGGTGTGCAGCGGGCGCATCGACTCGGTGACGAACTCCAGCGCGCTGCGGTCGCTGAGCAGGTGGGTGGACTCGATGCGCCCGGTGTAGGGGTTGACCGCCACCGTCTGGTACATCAGCGGGTACCAGCCGCGGCCCTCGACGTAGATCGGGCTGTAGGCGTTGGATGGCAGGGCCACGTCGCTGGCCTGAAGGCTCGGTACGCTTCGCTGGGCGATGCGCACCGCCTCGTCGAGGCTAAGCGGCGGGGCGGTTTCGCCCTGCGGCACGTCGGCTCGGGCGATTACCGGCGGCACTCCCTGGGTGGACAGGGTGACGTGGTTGTCGGCCAGCAGCGCCTGGATCAGGAACCAGGTGCCGGTGATGGAAATGACCGCGATGAACCAGATCGACCAGATGCCACCCAGCCGGTGCAGGTCGCCCCAGAAGATCCGCGCGCCCTGATTCAGGCGCAGGCGCGGGTTGAGGAAGCCGCGCCAGAAGCGCTTGTAGACCACCAGCCCGGTGACCAGCGAGGCGAGCATCGGCAGGCCCAGCACCGAGACCAGGTACCAGCCCCAGCTGTAGCCGTGGTTGAACGGCACCAGCCACCAGCCGTGCAGGGCGCGAGTGAACTGGCGGAAGTCAAAGTTCGTGCTTTGCCCCTGGATCGTCCCGCTGTAGGGGTTGACGTACAGGCTGGCGCGCGAGCCGTCGGGGAAGCTGACCCGGGCGGTGAGGGCGAAATGGTTCTCCTGCGGGAAGTTCAGCGTCTCCACGCGGATCTCCGGCTGCTGCCGGGCGATCGCCGCCAGTAACTGGTCGAAGCTGAGTTCCTGGGCGTCGGCGCTGGGCATGCTGGCGCGCACCTCCGGCTTGGCCAGCCAGACGAGTTCCTGGCTGACCACCGCCAGGGTGCCGGTCAGGCACACCAGCAGGACGAAGAACCAGATGGGCAGGGCCAACCAGCTGTGGACGAGGAACCAGAGTCTTGAACGGGACTTCTTTGCCATGGGGGTTCTGCAGGCTTTCGCTGGGGCTCATGGGCGGCATCGGTGGCTGCGCGCAATGCTCGTTATTCGGGTGAAACGAGGTGCTGCGCGGGGGATTTAGGGGTAGATGCAAAAAAACTTTTGCCTTGCATAAGTCGCTGATAGTTCGGGGAAATCCCACTGGTCGCAAGACCCGCTCCTGCCTCTCTCGCAGGGTAATTTTCCCCGTACCTGGTCCGTTCCCCCTTGAGTCCACTCGAGCCCAAGGCGCTCGCTGCCCACGTGCACGGAAGAGAACCGATGAACGCAGACCACTCCCTGAAACTCGCCCGCCGCTTTATCGAGCTGCCCCCGGAAAAACGTCGGATGTTCCTCGACAGCCTGGGCGCCGAGGGAGTCGACTTCTCGCTGTTCCCGATTCCGGCCGGGGTGGAGAGCGCCGAGCGCAAGCGGCCTTCCTACGCCCAGCAGCGCATGTGGCTGCTCTGGCAGCTGGACCCGCACAGCGGCGCCTACAACCTGCCCGGCGCCGTGCGCCTGCAAGGGGCGCTGGACCGCCAGGCCCTGGAGCGCGCCTTCGCCAGCCTGGTGGAGCGCCACGAGACCCTGCGCAGCGTCTTCGTCGCGGATGCGGACGGCACCCCGTTGCTGGCGCCCATGCCCGGCGAGCTGCAGGTGGCCTACGAGGACTTCAGCGCCCTGGCCGCGGATGAACGGGAAGCGCGCGTGCGCGAGGAAGCCCAGCGCGAGTCGCTGCAGAGCTTCGACCTGGGCCGCGGCCCGCTGCTGCGGGTGCGCCTGATCCGCCTGGGCGAGCAGGAACACGTGCTGCTGCTGACGCTGCACCACATCGTCTCCGACGGCTGGTCGATGAACCTGCTGATCGAGGAATTCGGCCGCTTCTACAGCGCCTATGCCGAGGGCCGCGAGGCGCAGCTGTCGGCGCTGCCGGTGCAGTACGCCGACTATGCCCTTTGGCAGCGCAGCTGGCTGGAGGCCGGTGAGCAGGAACGCCAGCTGGACTACTGGCGCAAGCAGCTTGGCGAGCATCACCCGGTGCTGGAGCTGCCGGCCGACCACCCGCGCCCGGCCCAGGCCAGCTACCGCGGCGCCCGCTACGAATTCGCCGTAGAACCTGCACTGGCCGAAGCCCTGCGCGCCGCCGCGCGGCAGCAGGGGCTGACGCTGTTCATGCTGCTGCTGGGCGGCTTCGACGTGCTGCTGCAACGCTACAGCGGCGAGGGCGACCTGCGCGTCGGCGCGCCCATCGCCAACCGCAACCGCGCCGAGGTGGAAGGGCTGATCGGCCTGTTCGTCAACACCCAGGTGCTGCGCGCGGTATTCGACGCGCAGACGCCGGTGCAGGGCCTGCTGGCCCAGGTGCGCGACAGCGTGCTGGGCGCCCAGGCCCACCAGGACCTGCCGTTCGAACGCCTGCTGGATGCCTTCCAGGTGGAGCGCAGCCTGAGCCACAGCCCGCTGTTCCAGGTGATGTACAACCACCAGCCGCAGGTGGCCGACATCGAGGCCCTGGACGACGTGGCGGGCCTGCGCCTGAGCCGCCTGGACTGGCAGAGCCGCACCACCCAGTTCGACCTTTCCCTGGACACCTACGAGAAGGGCGGCCGCCTGTACGCCGCGCTGACCTACGCCACCGACCTGTTCGAGCCGGCGACCATCGAGCGCATGGCGCGGCACTGGCAGAACCTGCTGCGGGCGATGATCGACGACCCGCAGCGCGCGGTCGGCGAGCTGCCGATGCTGGATGTCGGCGAGCGCGAACTGATCCTGCAGCAGTGGAACGCCACGACCACGGAGTACCCGCTGCAACGCGGCGTGCACCAGCTGTTCGAGGAACAGGCCGAGCGCCACCCGGATGCGCCGGCGCTGGCCTTCGGCGAGCAACGCCTGAGCTATGCGGAACTGAACCGCCGGGCCAACCAGCTTGCCCACTTGTTGAAAGCGCATGGCGTCGGCCCGGACAGCCTGGTCGGCATCGCGGTTGAGCGCTCCATCGAGATGGTCGTTGGCTTGATGGCGATCCTGAAAGCTGGCGGCGCCTACGTGCCGCTGGACCCGGAATACCCCGCCGAGCGCCTGGCCTACATGCTGGAAGACAGCGGCGTGAAGCTGCTGCTGAGCCAGTCGCACCTTGACCTGCCATTGGCCGAGGGCGTGCAGCGCATCGATCTGGATCAGGACGGCGACTGGCTGGAAGGCTACAGCGAGGCCAACCCCGCTGTGCCCCTGGATGGCGAAAACCTCGCCTACGTGATCTACACCTCCGGCTCCACCGGCAAGCCCAAGGGCGCCGGAAACCGCCATCGCGCATTGACCAACCGTCTGTGCTGGATGCAGGAAGCCTATGGCCTGGACGCCGGCGATGCCGTGCTGCAGAAGACGCCATTCAGCTTCGACGTCTCGGTCTGGGAATTCTTCTGGCCGCTGATGACCGGCGCGCGCCTGGTGGTCGCAGCACCGGGCGATCACCGCGACCCGGCGAAGCTGGTGGAGCTGATCAACCGCGAAGGCGTCACCACGCTGCACTTCGTGCCTTCGATGCTGCAGGCCTTCCTGCAGGACGCCGCAGTCACCAGTTGCTCCAGCCTGAAACGCATCATCTGCAGCGGCGAGGCGCTGCCGGTGGATGCCCAGCAACAGGTCTTCGCCAAGCTGCCGCAAGCCGGCCTGTACAACCTCTACGGCCCTACCGAGGCCGCCATCGACGTCACCCACTGGACCTGTGTGGAGGAGGGCAAGGACGCCGTCCCGATCGGCCAGCCCATCGCCAACCTGGGCTGCCATATCCTCGACGGCAATCTGGAACCCGTACCGGTAGGCGTGCTGGGCGAGCTGTATCTGGCCGGTGAAGGCCTGGCCCGCGGCTACCACCAGCGCCCGGCGCTGACCGCCGAACGCTTCGTCGCCAGCCCCTTCGCGGCTGGCGAGCGCATGTACCGCACCGGCGACCTGGCCCGCTACCGCGTCGACGGCGTGATCGAGTACGCCGGCCGCATCGACCACCAGGTGAAGCTGCGCGGCCTGCGCATCGAACTGGGCGAGATCGAGGCGCGCCTGCTGGAACACGAATCGGTGCGCGAAGCGGCGGTGCTGGCCGTGGACGGCAAGCAACTGGTCGGCTACGTCGTGCTCGATGCCGAGCAGGACGACTGGCGCGAAACCCTGGCCGCGCACCTGGCCAGCAGCCTGCCGGAATACATGGTCCCGGCGCAGTGGCTTGTTCTGGAACAGATGCCCCTGAGCCCCAACGGCAAGCTCGACCGCAAGGCCCTGCCCAAGCCCGACGCGACCGTGGCCCAGACCGACTACGTGGCACCGCGCAACGAGGTGGAGCAGCGCCTGGCGGCCATCTGGCAGGACCTGCTGGGCATTCCCCAGGTCGGCCTGGACGACAACTTCTTCGCCCTGGGCGGCGATTCCATCATCGCCATCCAGGTGGTCAGCCGGGCGCGCCAGGCGGGGCTGCAGCTGAGCCCGCGCGACCTGTTCCAGCACCAGAGCGTGCGCGGCCTGGCCCAGGTGGCCCAGCCCCTCGCCGCCGCGGTGGAGCAAGGCCCCGCCCGGGGCGAGGCGGCCCTGGCTCCGGTGCAGCATTGGTTCTTCGAGCAAGCCATCCCCGAGCGCCAGCACTGGAACCAGTCGCTGCTGCTGCAGGCCCGCCAGCCGCTGGACGGCGAGCGCCTGGAGCGCGCGCTGCTGCGCCTGCTGGCGCACCACGACGCCCTGCGCCTGCGCTTCCGCCAGGAAGACGGTGTATGGCGCCAAGCCTATGCCGAACAGGCCGAAAGCCCGCTGTGGCGCCGCCAGGCCGCTTCACCCGAGGCGCTGGCCGCGCTCTGCGAAGAAGCCCAGCGCAGCCTGGACCTGCAACAGGGCCCGCTGCTGCGCGCGCTGCTGGTGGACCTGGCCGACGGCAGCCAGCGCCTGCTGCTGGCGATCCACCACCTGGTGGTGGACGGCGTGTCCTGGCGCATCCTGCTGGAGGACCTGCAGCACCTGTACGCACAGCCGGACGCCGAGCTGCCGCCGCGCAGCAGCGCCTACCAGGCCTGGACCCGCCAGTTGCAGGAACAGGCCCGACAACGCCAAGGCGAGCTGGCCTACTGGCAGGCGCAACTGGCCGACGCCCCGCGCACCCTGCCATGCGACAACCCGCAAGGCGCGCTGGAAAAGCGCCACGAATGCAAGCTCGCCCTGACCCTCGATACCGAGCGCACCCGTCAGCTGCTGCAGGAAGCCCCGGCGGCCTACCGCACCCAGGTCAACGACCTGCTGCTGACCGCCCTGGCCCGGGTGATCTGCCGCTGGAGCGGCGAGGCCAGCGTGCTGGTGCAACTGGAAGGCCACGGCCGCGAGGACCTGGGCGGCGGGCTGGACCTGAGCCGCAGCGTCGGCTGGTTCACCAGCCTGTTCCCGCTGCGCCTGGCCCCGGCCGCCGACCTCGGCGCCTCGATCAAGGCGGTCAAGGAACAGCTGCGCGGCGTGCCGGACAAGGGCGTCGGCTACGGCCTGCTGCGCTACCTGGGCGGCGCCGAAAGCGCCCAGGCCCTGGCGGCGTTGCCGCAGCCGCGCATCACCTTCAACTACCTGGGCCAGTTCGACCGCCAGTTCGACGAAAGCGCGCTGTTGGTGCCGGCCGCGGAAAGCGCCGGCCAGGCCCAGGACCCGCGCGCGCCGCTGGCCAACTGGCTGAGCATCGAAGGCCAGGTCTACGGCGGCGAGCTGAACCTGAGCTGGGCGTTCAGCCAGGAGATGTTCGCAGAGGCCAGCGTGCAGCGCCTGGTGGACGACTACGCGCGCGAACTGCAAGCGCTCATCGACCACTGCCGCGACCCGCGCCACGCCGGGGCGACGCCCTCGGACTTCCCCCTGGCCGGGCTGGACCAGGCGCAACTGGACGCGCTGCCGCTGGCACTCGGCGAAATCGACGACCTCTATCCACTATCGCCGATGCAGCAGGGCATGCTGTTCCACAGCCTCTACGAGCAGGACAGCGAGCAGTACGTCAACCAATTGCGCCTGGACATCGAGGCGCTGGATCCGCAGCGCTTCCGCCAGGCCTGGCAGGCTACCCTGGATGCCCACGACATCCTGCGTACCGGTTTCCTCAGCGAGGGCGACCTGGCGCAGCCGCTGCAGGCGGTGCTGCGCCACGTCGAACTGCCGTTCGAGACACTGGACTGGCGCGGCCGCGCCGATTGCGCCGTGGTCCTCGACCGGCTCGCCGAGCAGGAACGCCAGCGCGGTTTCGACCTGCGCCAGCCGCCGCTGATGCGCCTGCAACTGGTGCGTTGCGACGAGCAGCGCTACCACCTCGTGCACACCTACCACCACATCCTGCTGGACGGCTGGAGCAATGCGCAGCTGCTCGGCGAAGTGCTGGAGCGCTACGCCGGGCGTGCCCCGGGCGGCAGCCCCGGGCGCTTCCGCGACTACATCGGCTGGCTGCAGGCGCAGGACAAGGCCGCCAGCGAGGCTTTCTGGAAAGGCCAGTTGGCCGAGCTGCAGGAGCCGACCCGCCTGGCCCAGGCCGCGGCGCCGCAGCCGCGCGCCGGCGAGGCCGGCATGCGCAGCCTGCAATGGACCCTGGAGCCGGCGCATACCGAGCGCCTGAAACGCTTCGCCGTGGGTCACCAGGTGACTCTCAACAGCCTGCTGCAGGCAGCCTGGGCGCTGCTGCTGCAGCGCTACAGCGGCCAGGACTGCGTGGCCTTCGGCGCCACGGTCGCCGGCCGCCCGGCGCAGCTGCCGGGCATCGAGCGGCAGATCGGGCTGTTCATCAACACCCTGCCGGTGGTCGGCAGTCCGGCGCCGCAGCTGACGGTGGCGGCCTGGCTGCGGGCGGTACAGGCGCAGAACCTGGCGCTGCGCGAGCAGGAACACACGCCGCTGGTGGACATCCAGCGCTGGGCCGGCCTGGGCGGCGAGGCGCTGTTCGACAGCCTGCTGGTGTTCGAGAACTATCCGGTGGCCGAGGTGCTGGCGCGCGGCGCCGGCGAGGGCCCGCGTTTCGGCGCCCTGGCCAGCCACGAGCAGACCAACTACCCGCTGACCGTTGCCCTGGGCCTGGGCGCCGGCCTCAGCCTGCAGTACAGCTACGACAGCGCGCTGTTCAGCGAGGAGGGCGTGACGCGCCTGCACCGCCACTGGCTGAACCTGATCGAGGCGTTCATCGCCGACCCGCAGCAGCCGCTGGGGCGCATCGGCCTGCTCGATGCCGACGAGCAGCGGCAGCTCCGTGCGCTCTGGGACCGGACCGGCGCCGGCTACCCGCGCCAGCGCCTGGTGCACCAGCTGGTGGCCGACCAGGCGCGGCGCACGCCGCAGGCCACCGCGCTGCTGTTCGGCGACAGCAGCCTCAGCTTTGCTGAGCTGGACCGTCGCGCCAACCGCCTGGCCCACTCGCTGATCGCCCGTGGCGTCGGCCCCGAGGCGCGGGTGGCCATCGCCCTGCCACGCAGCCTGGAAAGTGTGGTGGCCTTCCTCGGCGTGCTCAAGGCCGGCGGAGCCTACGTGCCGCTGGACATCGAGTATCCCCGCGAACGCCTGCTGTACATGATGCAGGACAGCCGCGCGCAGCTGCTGCTCAGCGACAGCCGCTTGCTGCCGCGCCTGCCGCTACCCGAAGGGCTGACCAGCCTGGCCCTGGACCGCGACCTCGACTGGCACGCCGGCCCCGACCACGAACCGCAGACGGACCTGGCCGGCGGCAACCTGGCCTATGTCATCTACACCTCCGGTTCCACCGGCCTGCCCAAGGGCGTGGCGGTGGAGCACGGGCCGCTGGCCGCGCACATCCTGGCCAACGGCGAGCGCTACGAAATGACCCCGGACGACTGCGAGATGCACTTCATGTCGTTCGCCTTCGACGGCGCCCACGAGGGTTGGATGCACCCGCTGGTGTACGGCGCGCGGGTGCTGGTGCGCGAGGACGAGCTGTGGCTGCCGGAACAGGCCTACGAGAAGCTGCGCCACTACGGGGTGACGGTGGCCGTGTTCCCGCCGGTGTATATGCAGCAACTGGCCGAGCACGCCGAGCGCGTCGGCAATCCGCCGCCGGTGCGCATCTACTGCTGCGGCGGAGACGCGGTGGCCCAGGCCAGCTACGACCTGGCCTGGCGTGCGCTGCAACCGAAGTACCTGTTCAACGGCTACGGTCCGACCGAGACGGTGGTCACCCCGCTGCTCTGGAAAGCGCGCCGCGGCGACCCCTGTGGCGCCGCCTACATGCCCATCGGCGAGCTGATCGGCAATCGTTGCGGCTACATCCTCGACCCGCAGCTCAACCCGCTGCCTATCGGCGTGGCGGGCGAGCTGTACCTGGGCGGCGAGGCCGTGGCCCGCGGCTACCTGGAGCGCCCGGCGCTGACCGCCGAGCGTTTCGTCCCGGACCCCTTCGGCGCCCCCGGCAGCCGCCTGTACCGCAGTGGCGACCTGACCCGTGGCCGCGCCGACGGCGTGGTCGACTACCTCGGCCGGGTCGATCACCAGGTGAAGATCCGAGGCTTCCGCATCGAGCTGGGCGAGATCGAGGCACGCCTGCGCGAGCTGCCGACGGTGCGCGAGGCGGTGGTGGTGGCCCAGAGCGGCGGCAGCGGCATGCAGCTGGTCGGCTACGTGGTGCCGCAGGATGCCGCCCTGGCGGCGCCGGGCGATGCCCAGGCGGCCTGCCGTACGGCGCTGCGAGAGGCCCTGCGGGAGCGGCTGCCGGAATACATGCTGCCGGCGCACCTGCTTTTCCTCGAGCGCATGCCGCTGACGCCCAACGGCAAGCTCGACCGCAAGGGCCTGCCAGTGCCCGTCGCGCAGGAGCAACAGGGCGCCTACGTGGCCCCGCGCAACGAACTGGAAAAACGCCTGGCGGCGATCTGGGCCGATGTCCTGGGGTTGCCGCAGGTGGGCGTGGACGACAACTTCTTCGAGATCGGCGGCGACTCGATCGTCTCCCTGCAACTGGTCAGCCGCGCGCGCCAGGCCGGCATCCACTTCACCCCCAAGGCGCTGTTCCAGGCGCAGAGCATCGCCGAGCTGGCACCGCTGGCCAGCCTCGGTGGCGCCGTCGGCATCGACCAGGGGCCGGTGCGCGGTGCCACGCCGCTGCTGCCGGTGCAGCGGGCGTTCTTCGCCGAGGCCATCCCTGAGCGCCACTGGTGGAACCAGTCGGTGCTGCTGAAGGTGCGTGAGCGCCTCGATGCCGGAGCGCTGGAACGCGCTCTGCAGGCCGTGGTGGAGCACCATGACGCGCTGCGTCTGAACTTCCGCGAGGAACAGGGCAACTGGCGCGCCGAGCACCAGGCCGAGGTGGCCCAGGGGCTGCTGCGCCAGGTCGAGATGGCCGGCGACGAGGTGTTGCGCCGGCACGCCGAGGCCGCCCAGCGCAGCCTGGACCTGGCCCAGGGGCCGTTGCTGCGTGCGCTGCTGGCCACTCAGGCGGACGGCAGCCAGCGCCTGCTGCTGGTGATCCACCACCTGGTGGTGGATGGGGTGTCCTGGCGCGTGCTCTTCGAGGACCTGCAAGGCGCCTACCGCCAGGCCAAGGCCGGGCGGGCCATCGTCCTGCCAGCCAAGACCAGCGCCTTCAAGCACTGGGCCGAACGCCTGCAGGCCCATGCCGCCAGCGGCGCATTGGAGGCCGAGCGTGGTTACTGGCTGGAACAGCTGCGTGGCCTTGACCTCGCCTTGCCCGGCGCCAACCCCGAGGGCGATCAGACCAACCGTCATGCCCGTTCGGTACACACCGAGCTGGATGCCGAGGCCACCCGCCGTCTGTTGCAGGAAGCGCCGGCGGCCTACCGCACCCAGGTCAACGACCTGCTGCTGACCGCGCTGGCGCGGGTGATCTGCCGCTGGACCGGGCAGCCCGAAACCGCCGTGCTGCTCGAAGGCCACGGCCGCGAGACACTGTTCGACGACATCGACCTGAGCCGCACGGTCGGTTGGTTCACCAGCGTCTTCCCGCTGCGCCTGAGCCCGGCGGGTGAGCCGGGCGAAGCGCTCAAGCGCGTCAAGGAACAACTGCGCGCGGTACCGAACAAGGGGCTCGGCTTCGGCCTGCTGCGCCATCGCGAGGGCGAGGTCGAGCTGACCGGGCTGGCGCAGCCGCGCATCACCTTCAACTACCTGGGCCAGTTCGACGCCAGCTTTGCCGCCGCCCAGGACGCGCTCTTCGTGCCCAGCGGCGAGGCCGCCGGCGCCGACCAGAGCCCCGACGCGCCCATGGCCAACTGGCTGGCGCTCAACGGCCGGGTCTATGGCGGGCAGTTGCGCATCGACTGGAGCTTCAGCGGCGAGCGCTTCGCCGAGGCCGACATCCAGGCCCTGGCCGACGCCTACGCCGAGGAACTGCGCGTGCTGCTGGCGCACTGCTGCGCGGCGCCGGGGCAGGGCGCCACGCCCTCTGACTTCCCCCTGGCGCACCTGCGGCAGGAGCAGCTGGATCGCCTGCCGTTGACCCTCGGCGAAATCGACGACCTCTACCCGCTGTCGCCGATGCAGCAGGGCATGCTGTTCCACAGCCTGTACCGGCAGGACGCCGGCGACTACATCAACCAGCTGCGCCTGGACGTGGAGGGCCTGGACCCGCAGCGCTTCCACCAGGCCTGGCAGGCCGTGCTGGACGCCCACGACAGCCTGCGCACCGGCTTCCTCTGGCAGGGCAGCGAGGTGCCGCTGCAATTTGTCCGCCGCCATGTCGAGATGCCCTGCAGCCTGGTCGACTGGCGCGGTCGCGCGGACCTCACCGAGGCCCTCGACGGCTTGGCCGCCGCCGAGCGCGAACAGGGCTTCGACCTCGGTCGCGCCCCACTGCTGCGCCTGGCGTTGGTGCGCAGCGGCGAACATGCCTGGCACCTGATCTACACCAATCACCACATCCTCATGGACGGCTGGAGCAACGCGCGCCTGCTCGGCGAGGTGCTGCAGCGCTACCACGGCGCCGAGCCGCGGCGCCCGGCGGGACGCTACCGTGACTACATCGCCTGGCTGCAGGCGCGTGACGCGCAGCGCGATGAAGCCTTCTGGCGCGAACAGCTACGTCCGCTGGAGGAGCCCACCCGACTGGCCCGCGCCCTGGTTGCCGGCGAGCTGGGTGGCAGCGGCCACGCCGAGTTCCGCTGCGAGCTGGATGCCGAGCGGACCCGCGACCTGGCCGAGTTCGCCCGGGCCCAGAAAGTCACTCTCAACACCCTGGTGCAGGCCGCCTGGCTGCTCCTGTTGCAGCGTTGCAGCGGCCAGGCCACGGTGGCCTTCGGCGCCACCGTGGCGGGTCGACCGGCAGACTTGCGCGGTGTCGAGGAACAGGTCGGGCTGTTCATCAACACCCTGCCGGTGATCGCCAGCCCGCGCGCCGAGCAGCCCCTCGGGCAGTGGCTGCAGCAGGTGCAGGAGCAGAACCTGGCCTTGCGCGAGCACGAGCACACGCCACTGTACGACATTCAGCGCTGGGCCGGGCAGGGCGGCGAGGCGCTGTTCGACAACATCCTGGTGTTCGAGAACTACCCGGTGGCCGCCGTGCTCCAGGAACAGGCCAGCGAAGGCCTGACCTTCGGCGCCATGGCCAGCCACGAGCAGACCAACTACCCGTTGAGCCTGGGCGTCAACGCTGGCAGCACCCTGGAGCTGCAGTACGGCTACGACCGTGCGCACTTCACCGCGGCCGCCATCGAGCGCCTGGACCGTCAACTGACGCACCTGCTGGCGCAGATGCCGGCGCTTGGCGCGCAGGCCGCGCTGGGCGAGTTCGAACTCATCGAGGGCGAACAACGCCAGCGCCTGCTGCGCGACTGGGCGTACAACCCCGGGCGCTACGCCGACGAGCGCGACGTCGAACTGCGCTTCGCCGAGCAGGCCGCGTGCCAGCCGACGGCCTGCGCGCTGCTGTTCGATGGCCGCGAACTCAGCTATGGCGAGCTGAACGCCCGCGCCAACCGCCTGGCGCACCGCCTCATCGAGGCTGGTGTCGGCCCCGACGTGCTGGTGGGCGTGGCCATGGAGCGTGGCCTGGAGCTGGTGGTGGCATTGCTGGCGGTGCTCAAGGCCGGCGGCGCCTACGTGCCGCTGGACCCGGACTATCCGGCCGAGCGCCTGGGCTACATGATCCAGGACAGCGGCCTGCGCCTGCTGCTGGGCCAGGCCGAGTTGCTGGCCGGCCTGGCGCTGCCGGCATCGCTGGCGTGCCTGGCGCTGGACGACGAGGCCACCTGGGCCGCCCACCCGGCCCATGACCCGGCGCCGCGCGCGCAGCCGGCCAACCTCGCCTACGTGATGTTCACCTCCGGCTCCAGCGGTCGGCCCAAGGGCGTGGCCATCAGCCGCCAGGCCCTGGCCCGCCACGTCGAAGTGGCGGCGGACTTCTACGGCATCGACCGTGAGGACCGCATGCTGCAGTTTTCCAGCTTCAGCTTCGACGCCTTCGTCGAGCAGCTCTACCCGCCACTGGCCCGGGGCGCCTCGGTGGTGCTGCGCGACGCACAGGTGTGGGACAGCGAGACGCTGTATCGGCAGATCCTCGACCTGGGCATCACAACCTTGTACCTCACTGCGGCGTACTGGGGCATGCTCGCCCGCGACTTCGCCGCGCGCGGCCCTCGCGACTATGGGCGCCTGCGCCAGGTCCACAGCGGCGGCGAGGCCATGCCGCCGGAAGGCCTGGCGGCCTGGCGCGCAGCCGGGCTGCAGCACGTGCGCCTGCTCAACACCTACGGCCCCACCGAGGCCACGGTCACGGTCACCAGTCTGGACTGCGCCGCCTACCTGAACGGCGCCGCCGCGCTGCCGGCCAGTCTGCCGATCGGCCGCACCCTGCCCGGGCGCGCCCTGTACGTGCTCGACGGCGCCGGCCAGCCGGTGGCCGAAGGCGTGGTGGGCGAACTGGCGGTGGGCGGCGAACTGCTCGCCCGCGGCTACCACGGCCGCCCGGGGCTGACCGCCGAGCGCTTCGTGCCCGATCCGTTCGGCGCTCCCGGCCGGCGCCTGTACCGCACCGGCGACCTGGCGCGCTGGAGCGCCGACGGCGTGCTGGAGTACCTCGGCCGCGCCGACCAACAGGTGAAGATCCGCGGCTACCGCATCGAGCCGGGTGAGATCGAGGCCTGCCTGGGCGAACACCCGGCCCTGGCCCGGGCCCTGGTACTGGCGCTACCCGCAGCCGGCGGCCTGCAGCTGGTGGCCTACGCGGTGCCGCGCGCGTGGCCCGGCGACACCGAGGACCTGCGCACCCGCCTGGCCGCGCACCTGCGCGAGCGCCTGCCGGAATACATGCTGCCGGCGCACCTGATGTTGCTGGAGCGGCTGCCGCTGGCGCCCAGCGGCAAGGTCGAGCGCAAGGCCCTGCCGTTGCCCGATGCCAGCACCCGCCAAGAAGACTACGTGGCTCCGCAGGGCGAGCTGGAGAACCAGGTCGCGGCCATCTGGTGCGAGGTCCTGGGGCTCGAGCGCGTGGGCCGCGACGACCACTTCTTCGAACTGGGCGGCCATTCGCTGCTGGCGGTCGGCGTGGTCTCGCGCCTGCAGCTGGAGCTGGGGCTGAAGCTCACCCCGCAGTTGCTGTTCCAGTTCCCCACCCTGGCCGTCTTCGTCGAGCAGCTGCAAGGCGCCGGCGAACAGGTCGACACATCGAAACTGAACAAGCTGGAAGCCCTGCTTGACGAAATGGAGGAAGCTTGATGGATATGAATGTCGCCCTGAGGATCGCCAGGCGCTTCATCACCCTGCCGCTCGACAAGCGCAAGGCCTACCTGCAGAAGATGCTGGAAGAGGGCGTCTCGCCGGCGAACCTGCCGATTCCCGAGGTGGCCTCGGCGTTCGACAGCCTGCCGCTGTCCTACGCCCAGGAACGCCAGTGGTTCCTCTGGCAGATGGAGCCGGACAGCCCGGCCTACAACATCCCCTCGGCGCTACGCCTGCGCGGCGAGCTGGACCTTGAGGCGCTGCGCGCCGCGCTGGCCGGCGTGGTGAGCCGGCACCAGGCATTGCGCACGCTGTTCGTCGAGGATGAGGAGCAGGACCACGCACGCCAGCTGATCCTCGCCGAGTCGTCGGTGGACCTGCCGGTGAGCGAGGTGGGCGTGGGCGACGTGGCCATGGCCATTGCCGCTTTCGTCGAGAACGAGACGCGTCAGCCCTTCGATTTGCGCAAGGGCCCACTGCTGCGCGCACGTCTGCTGCGCCTGGCGGCGGATGATCACGTGCTGACACTGACCCTGCACCACGCGGCGGCCGATGGCTGGTCCATGGGCGTGCTGGTGGAAGAGCTCATCGCCCTCTACGCTGCCCACCGCCAGGGCGGTACGGCGAATCTGGCGGACCTGCCGATCCAATATGCCGACTACGCCATCTGGCAGCGTCACTGGCTGGAAGCCGGCGAGCGCGAGCGCCAGCTGGCCTACTGGCAGGCCCGGCTGGGCGGCGTGCAACCGGTGCTGGAACTGCCCTGCGACCGACCGCGCCCGCCGCGCCAGAGCTACCGTGGCGCGCGTAGCGCAGTGCAGCTGCCGGCCGAACTGAGCGAGGCGCTCAAGGCTTTGGCGCGGCGCGAGGACGTCACTCTGTTCATGCTCCTGCTGGCATCGTTCCAGGCCCTGCTGCAGCGCTACAGCGGCCAGCGCGACATCCGTGTCGGGGTCCCGGTGGCCAACCGCAATCGGGTGGAGACCGAACGGCTGATCGGCTTCTTCGTCAACACCCAGGTGCTGCGCGCCGAGGTGGATCCGCAACGCAGCTTCCGCGAGCTGTTGCAGCAGGTGCGGCGCGTGGCGGTGGAGGCCCAGGCCCACCAGGACCTGCCTTTCGAGCAACTGGTGGAGGCGCTGCAGCCGGAGCGCAGCCTCGGCCACAGCCCGCTGTTCCAGGTGATGTACAACCACCAGGGCGTCGCCGGCCATGGCGCGCGCCTGGCCGATCTGCCGGGGCTGGTGGTGGAGCAGTTGTCGTGGGAGGCGCCCGGCGCGCCCTTCGACCTGAGCCTGGAAACCTACGAGACGGCGCAGGGTATCCGCGCCGAGTTCACCTACGCCCTGGACCTGTTCGACGCCGCCAGCGTCGAGCGCCTGGGACGCCACTGGAGCAACCTGTTGCAGGCGCTGGTGCGCGACCCGCAGCAGCGCCTGGGTGAATTGCCGATGCTCGATGCGGACGAGCGCCAGGCCCTGCTGCTCCAGTGCAACCCGGCGCCGGTCGGGTTCCCCGCCGAGTTGGGCGTGCACCAGCTGTTCGAGCGCCAGGCCGCGCTGACCCCCCACGAGCCGGCGCTGCTGTTCGGCGAGGCACGCCTGAGCTACGCGGAACTCAATGCCCGGGCCAACCGCCTGGCGCACCTTCTGCGCGAGCGTGGCGTGGGCGCCGAACAATTGGTGGGCATCGCCCTGGAGCGCGGCGTAGCCATGGTGGTGAGCCTGCTGGCGGTGCTCAAGGCCGGCGGCGCCTACGTGCCGCTGGACCCGCGCTACCCCGCCGATCGCCTGCGCTATATGGTGCAGGACAGCGGCCTGGCATTGCTGCTGACGCAGCAGCAGGTACTTGAACAGCTCGCCCTCGAGCAGCCTTGCGCGGCCCTGCTGCTGGACGACCTGGACGCGCTGCTGCAGGATCGCGCCGATGGCGACCTGGCGCCAGTGGCCGGGGCACAGAACCTCTCCTACGTGATCTATACCTCCGGCTCCACCGGCAAGCCCAAGGGCGTGATGGTACGGCATGCCGCGCTGGCCAACTTCGTCGCCAGCATGGCCCGCCAACCCGGCGTGGCGGCGGGCGACCGGTTGCTGTCGCTGACCACCTTCTCCTTCGACATCTTCGGCCTGGAACTCTACGTGCCGCTGGCCCGGGGCGCCTGCGTGGTGCTGGCCGCCAGCGACGCCGCGCAGGACCCCGAAGCACTGCTCGACCTGGTGCAGCGCCACGCCGTGAACGTGATGCAGGCCACCCCGGCGACCTGGCGCATGCTGCTGGACAGCGAGCGTGCGCCGCTGCTGCACGGCTGCCGCCTGCTCTGCGGCGGCGAAGCGCTGCCCGAGGAGCTGGCGCAACGCCTGTTGCAACAGGCGCCAGAGTTGTGGAACCTCTACGGCCCCACCGAGACCACCATCTGGTCGGCGCAGTACCGTGTGCCGGCCCAGGGCCGCCCGTACCTGGGGGCACCCATCGACAATACCGGCCTGTACATCCTCGATGAGTTTCTGGAGCCTTGCGCGCCAGGCGTCGCCGGCGAACTGCTGATCGGCGGTGAGGGGTTGGCGCGCGGCTATTTCCAGCGCCCGGCGCTCACCGCCGAACGCTTCGTGGCCAGCCCCTTCGGGCTGGGCGAGCGCCTGTACCGCACCGGTGACCTGGCGCGCTACCGCGCTGATGGAGTGATCGAGTACCTGGGGCGCATCGACCACCAGGTGAAGATCCGCGGCTTCCGCATCGAGCTGGGCGAGATCGAGGCGCACCTGTTGCAACAGGACGCCGTGCACGCCGCTGTGGTGGTGGCCCAGCCCGGCCCCGGCGGCGCTCAACTGGTGGCCTATCTGGTGCCGGCGGCCGGACACAAGGCCGATGCCCTGCCGGCGCTGCGCGAGCAGCTCAGGCAAGCCCTGCTGGCCGGCCTGCCGGACTACATGGTGCCGGCGCAGTGGGTGTTCCTGGCTGAACTGCCGCTGACCCCCAACGGCAAGGTCGACCGCAAGGCCCTGCCGCAACCCGAGGCGGTCCTGGCGCAGGCTGCCTTCAGCGCCCCACTGGGCGAGCTGGAGGAGACCCTGGCGGCGATCTGGAGCGAACTGCTGGGCGTGCAGCGCATCGGCCGTGAAGACCACTTCTTCGACCTCGGCGGGCACTCCCTGCTGGTGGCCCAGGTGGTCTCACGGGTGCGCCGCCGCCTGGGCGTCCAGGCGCCGCTGCGGCTGCTGTTCGAACAGCCGACCCTGGCCGGCTTCGCTGCCGCCCTGGGCGGGCTGGCGCCGCAGGCCGAAGCGCGCATCCCGCGGCGCAGCGGCGAGGCTGCAGCGCTGTCGTTCGCCCAGGAGCGCCAGTGGTTCCTCTGGCAGCTGGAGCCGGACAACCCGGCCTACAACATCCCCCTGGCGCTGCGCCTGCGCGGCGAGCTGGACGTGGCGGCGCTGCAGGCGGCGCTGGACGACCTGCTGCTGCGCCACGAAAGCCTGCGCAGCACCTTCGATGAGGTCGGCGGCGAGCCGCGCCAACTGATCCACCCGCGGCTGGCGCTGGCCATCGAGCAGCGCAAGCTGGCGCCGGGCACGGACGAGGCGGCGCTGCGCGCCCTGGTCGAAGCGGAGGCGCACCGGCCCTTCGACCTGCGCAACGGCCCCTTGCTGCGTGTCCTGCTGCTGGAAAGCCAAGCCGAGGACCGGGTGCTGGTCCTCACCCTGCAACACATCGTCGCCGACGGCTGGTCGCTGCAGGTGCTGGTCGAGGAGTTGCTGCAGGCCTATGCCGCGCGCAGCGCCGGGCAGGCGCCGAGGTTCGCCGAGCTGCCGATCCAGTATGCCGACTACGCCGCCTGGCAGCGCCAGTGGCTGGCCGCCGGCGAGGGCGAGCGCCAGTTGACCTACTGGTGCGAGCGCCTGGGCGGCGAGCAGCCGCTGCTGGAGTTGCCCGGCGACCGCCCGCGGCCGAGCCAGCGCAGCCAGCGTGGCAGACGCTTGCGCATCGCCCTGCCGGCCGGGCTGGAACAGGCCCTTGGGCAATTGGCGCAGGCCGAGGGCAGCACCTTGTTCATGCTCCTGCTGGCCTCGTTCCAGGCCCTGCTGCACCGCTACAGCGGCCAGGCGGACATCCGCGTCGGCGTGCCCATCGCCAACCGCAACCGCCTGGAGACCGAAGGGCTGATCGGCTTCTTCGTCAACACCCAGGTACTGCGCGCCGAAGTCGACCCGCAAACAAGCTTCCGCAGCCTTCTGGGGCAGGTGCGGCAGGCTGTGGTCGAGGCCCAGGGCCATCAGGACCTGCCCTTCGAGCAACTGGTGGACGCCTTGCAGCCGGAGCGCAGCCTTGGCCACGCGCCGCTGTTCCAGGTGCTGTACAACCACCAGCGCGAGCACCACAGCGGCGCGCGCAGCGTGGGGCCGGCCGGGCTGCGCATCGAGGACATGGTCTGGGAGGTGCGGACCGCCAAGTTCGACCTGACCTTGGACACCTGCGAGACCGCCCAGGGTCTGAGCGCCGAGCTGACCTACGCCTGCGACCTGTTCGATGCCGCCAGCGCCGAGCGCATCGGCGCGCACTGGGTCAACCTGCTGCAGGCCATGGTGGCACACCCGGAGGCGCGCATCGGCGAGCTGGAACTGCTCGACGCGGCCGAACGTGGCGCCGTGCTGCGGGCCTGGAACCCGGACCTGCGCGGTTTCCCGGTGGAGGAATGCCTGCACCAGCGCATCGCCCGCCAGGCCGCGTTGCGCCCGCAGGCGGTGGCGGTGACCTTGCAGGACCAGGCCCTGAGCTATGGCGAGCTTAACGCCCGGGCCAACCGCCTGGCGCATCGGCTGATCGAGGCCGGCGTGGGCCCGGACGTGCTGGTGGGGCTGGCCGTGGAGCGCAGCCTGGAGATGGTCGTCGGCCTGCTGGCGATCCTCAAGGCCGGCGGCGCCTACGTGCCGCTGGACCCGCGCTACCCGCAGGACCGCCTGGCCTACATGATCGAGGACAGCGCCATCGGCCTGCTGCTGACCCAGGCCGAGGTGCAGGGGCAACTGCCCGCGGCGCCCGGTGTGCAGACCCTGCTGCTGGAGGGCGGCGCCGACTGGCTGGCGGGCTACCCGGAAAGCGACCCGGCCAATCGCGCCACGGTCGATAACCTGGCCTACGTGATCTACACCTCCGGCTCCACCGGCAAGCCGAAGGGCACCTTGCTGCCGCACCGCAATGTGCTGCGTCTGTTCGAAGCCACCAACCACTGGTTCGGCTTCGGCGAGGACGATGCCTGGACGCTGTTCCACTCCTATGCCTTCGACTTCTCGGTGTGGGAAATCTTTGGCGCGCTGCTGTACGGCGGCAAGCTGGTCATCGTGCCGCACGAAATCAGTCGCTCGCCGGAGGACTTCCTGGCGCTGCTGTGCCGCGAGCGCGTCACCGTGCTGAACCAGACGCCTTCGGCGTTCAAGCAGTTGCAACAGGTGGCGTGCGACCCAGCGCGGGAGGTCGATCTGGCGCTGCGCCATGTGGTGTTCGGCGGCGAGGCGCTGGAAGTCACTGCGCTGCGTCCCTGGTTCGAACGCTTCGGCGACCAGGCGCCGCGTCTGATCAACATGTACGGCATCACCGAGACCACGGTGCACGTCACCTACCGGCCGATCACCCTGGCCGATCTGGAGGGCGGTGCCGCCAGCCCCATCGGCGAGCCCATCCCGGACCTGTCGTGGTACCTGCTGGATGCCCAGCTGGAGCCGGTGGCGCCGGGCTGCATCGGCGAACTCTACGTCGGTGGCGCCGGCCTGGCGCGGGGCTACCTGAATCGTGCGGACCTGAGCAGCACGCGCTTCGTGGCCGACCCGTTCTCCGGCGAGGGCGGGCGCCTGTACCGCACCGGCGACCTGGCGCGCTTCCGTCGCGATGGGGTGATCGAGTACATCGGCCGCATCGATCACCAGGTGAAGATTCGTGGTTTCCGCATCGAGCTGGGCGAGATCGAGGCGCGCCTGCTGGAGCAACCGCAGGTGCGCGAGGTGGCAGTACTGCCCCACGAAGGGCCGGGCGGTACGCAACTGGTGGCCTACATAGTCCCCAGTCGAGAATGCGAAGGCTTGCGCGACGAACTGCGCGCGGCGCTCAAGGCGGTCCTGCCGGAACACATGGTGCCGACGCACCTGCTGTTCCTCGGTAGCCTGCCGCTGACCGCCAACGGCAAGCTGGACCGCCGCGCGTTGCCGGCGCCGGACGCCAGCCAGGCGCAGCAGGCCTACGTGGCCCCGCGCAGCGAACTGGAAAAACGCCTGGCGGCGATCTGGGCGCAAGTGCTGAAGCTGGAGCGCGTGGGCCTGGAAGACAACTTCTTCGAACTGGGCGGCGACTCCATCATCTCCATCCAGGTGGTCAGTCGCGCACGCCAGGCCGGCATCCACCTCAGTCCCAAGGACCTGTTCCTGCACCAGACCGTCGGTGGCCTTGCCAGCGTGGCGGTGCAAGGCGCGGCGCAGGCCATCGAGCAGGGGCCGGTGCGCGGCGCCACGCCGCTGCTGCCGATCCAGCAGCAGTTCTTCGCCGAAGCCATCCCGCAGCGCCAGCACTGGAACCAGTCGGTGCTGCTGCGCGCGCTGCAACCCCTGCGGGCCGACGCGCTGGCCCAGGCGCTGCGCGCAGTGCTGCAACACCATGACGCGCTGCGCCTGAGCTTCCACGAAGAGCAGGGCAACTGGCGCGCCGAGCACCAGGGGCTGGAGGCGGCCGACGGCGAACTGCTGTGGCAGGCTCGTGCGGCGGACGCCGACGCGCTGCTGGCCCTGGCTGAGGCCGCGCAACGCAGCCTGGACCTGGCCCAGGGGCCGTTGCTGCGTGCGCTGCTGGTCGAGCTGGACGATGGCAGCCAGCGCCTGCTGCTGGCGATCCATCACCTGGTGGTGGATGGGGTGTCCTGGCGCGTGCTCTTCGAGGACCTGCAAGGCGCCTACCGCCAGGCCGAGGCCGGGCAGGCCATCGTCCTGCCAGCCAAGACCAGCGCCTTCAAGCACTGGGCCGAACGCCTGCAGGCCCATGCCGCCAGCGGCGCGTTGGAGGCCGAGCGCGGCTACTGGCTGGAACAGCTGCGTGGCCTTGACCTCGCCCTGCCCGGCGCCAACCCCGAGGGCGTGCAGAGCCTGCAACACGCGCGCTCGGTACGCACCCGACTGGACGCAGAGGCTACCCGCCGCCTGTTGCAGGAAGCGCCGGCGGCCTACCGCACCCAGGTCAACGACCTGCTGCTGACCGCGCTGGCGCGGGTGATCTGCCGCTGGACCGGGCAGCCCGAAACCGCCGTGCTGCTCGAAGGCCACGGCCGCGAGGCACTGTTCGACGACATCGACCTGAGCCGCACGGTCGGCTGGTTCACCAGCGTCTTCCCGCTGCGCCTGAGCCCGGCGGGTGAGCCGGGCGAAGCGCTCAAGCGCGTCAAGGAACAACTGCGCGCGGTGCCGAACAAGGGCCTTGGGTTCGGTGTGCTGCGCTATCTGAGCAAGGAAGCGGACCGCGCGGCGCTGGCCGCGCTGCCGCAGCCGAACATCACCTTCAACTATCTGGGCCAGTTCGACGGCAGCTTCGCCACCGAACAGGACGCGTTCTTCGTGCCCAGTGGTGAATCGCCCGGCACCGAGCGCGACCCACGGGCGCCGATGGGCGCCGGGCTGACCCTCAACGGCCAGGTCTATGCCGGCGCCCTGGTCATCGACTGGAGCTTCAGCGGCGAGTGCTTCGCCGAGGCCGACATCCAGGCCCTGGCCAACGCCTACGCCGACGAACTGCAGGCGCTGGTGGCGCACTGCTGCTCGGCTCAGGGGCAAGGAGTGACGCCCTCGGACTTCCCCCTGGCCGGGCTCGCCCAGGCCGAACTGGACAGCCTGCCGCTGGCGCCGGGGCAGATCGAAGACCTCTACCCGTTGTCGCCGATGCAGCAGGGCATGCTGTTCCACAGCCTGTACCAGCAGGACAGCGGCGACTACCTCAACCAGCTGCGCCTGGACGTGGAGGGCCTGGACCCCGAGCGCTTCCGCCAGGCCTGGCAGGCGGCGCTGGACAGCCACGCCATCCTGCGCACCGGCTTCCTGTGGCACCAGGCGCAGCCACTGCAGGTGGTGCGCAAGCGCGTCGAATTGCCGTTCAGCCTGCTCGACTGGCGCGGCCGCGCTGACCTGGGCAAGGCCCTCGACGCCCTGGCCGGGGGCGAGGCACGGCTGGGCTTCGACCTGGCCGAGGCACCGCTGTTGCGCCTGCTGGCGGTGCGCACGGGTGAACGTCGCTACCACCTGATCTACACCAACCACCACATCCTCATGGACGGCTGGAGTAACTCGCAACTGCTCGGCGAGGTACTGCAACGCTACCGTGGCCTGGAGGTCGCGCGCGGCAGTGGGCGCTACCGCGACTACATCGCCTGGCTGCAGGAGCAGGACGCAGCGCGCAGCGAAGCCTTCTGGAAGCCGCAACTGGCGGCCCTGGAGGAGCCGACCCGGCTGGCCGCGGTGCTGGCCCCGGAAGTGGCGGCGCAGCCGGGCTACGCCGACCACGCGCTGGAACTGGACGAGCGCTGGACGCAACGCCTGAACACCTTCGCCCGAGAGCAGAAGGTCACCCTCAACACCCTGGTGCAGGCCGCCTGGCTGCTGCTGCTACAGCGCTATACCGGGCAGGCCACGGTGGCCTTCGGCGCCACCGTGTCCGGGCGCCCGGCCCAGCTGCGCGGCATCGAGCAGCAGATCGGCCTGTTCATCAACACCCTGCCGGTGATCGCCAGCCCGCGCGCCGAGCAGAGCCTGGCGCAATGGCTGCAGCAGGTGCAGGCGCTCAACCTGGAGCTGCGCGAGCAACAGCACACGCCGCTGTACGACATCCAGCGCTGGGCCGGGCAGGGTGGCGAGGCGCTGTTCGACAACATCCTGGTGTTCGAGAACTATCCGGTAGCCGAGGCGCTGAACGAAGAGGCGCCGGCCGACCTGCGCGTCGAGGCATTGAGCAACCACGAGCAGACACACTACCCGCTGACCGTGCTGGTCAACCAGGGCGAGCGCCTGGAGCTGCGCTGCAGCTATGCGCGTGCGGCGTTCGACGAGCGCGCCGTCGCCACCATCGCCGGGCATTGGCTGCAGCTGTTACAGGCCATGGTGGAGGCGCCGCAGCGTTGTCTGGGCGAGCTACCGATGCTGGCCGAGGCCGAGCGTGACGCCGTACTGCGGGCCTGGAACCCGGACCTGCGCGGTTTCCCGGTGGAGGAATGCCTGCATCAGGGCATCGCCCGCCAGGCCGCGTTGCGCCCGCAGGCGGTGGCGGTGACCTTGCAGGGCCGGGCCCTGAGCTATGGCGAGCTTAACGCCCGGGCCAACCGCCTGGCGCATCGGCTGATCGAGGCCGGTGTGGGCCCGGACGTGCTGGTGGGGCTGGCCGTGGAACGCAGCCTGGAGATGGTCGTCGGCCTGCTGGCGATCCTCAAGGCCGGCGGCGCCTACGTGCCGCTGGACCCGCGCTACCCGCAGGACCGCCTGGCCTACATGATCGAGGACAGCGCCATCGGCCTGCTGCTGACCCAGGTCGAGGTGCAGGGGCAACTGCCCGCGGCGCCCGGTGTGCAGACCCTGCTGCTGGAGGGCGGCGCCGACTGGCTGGCGGGCTACCCGGAAAGCGACCCGGCCAATCGCGCCACGGTCGATAACCTGGCCTACGTGATCTACACCTCCGGCTCCACCGGCAAGCCGAAGGGCACCTTGCTGCCGCACCGCAATGTGCTGCGTCTGTTCGAAGCCACCAACCACTGGTTCGGCTTCGGCGAGGACGATGCCTGGACGCTGTTCCACTCCTATGCCTTCGACTTCTCGGTGTGGGAAATCTTTGGCGCGCTGCTGTACGGCGGCAAGCTGGTCATCGTGCCGCACGAAATCAGTCGCTCGCCGGAGGACTTCCTGGCGCTGCTGTGCCGCGAGCGCGTCACCGTGCTGAACCAGACGCCTTCGGCGTTCAAGCAGCTGCAACAGGTGGCGTGCGACCCGGCGCGGGAGATCGATCTGGCGCTGCGCCATGTGGTGTTCGGCGGCGAGGCGCTGGAAGTCACTGCGCTGCGTCCCTGGTTCGAACGCTTCGGCGACCAGGCGTCGCGCCTGATCAACATGTACGGCATCACCGAGACCACGGTGCACGTCACCTACCGGCCGATCACCCTGGCCGATCTGGAGGGCGGTGCCGCCAGCCCCATCGGCGAGCCCATCCCGGACCTGTCGTGGTACCTGCTGGATGCCCAGCTGGAGCCGGTGGCGCCGGGCTGCATCGGCGAACTCTACGTCGGTGGCGCCGGCCTGGCGCGGGGCTACCTGAACCGTGCGGACCTGAGCAGTACGCGCTTCGTGGCCGACCCGTTCTCCGGCGAGGGTGGGCGCCTGTACCGCACCGGCGACCTGGCGCGTTTCCGTCGCGATGGGGTGATCGAGTACATCGGCCGCATCGATCACCAGGTGAAGATTCGTGGTTTCCGCATCGAGCTGGGCGAGATCGAGGCGCGCCTGCTGGAGCAACCGCAGGTGCGCGAGGTGGCAGTACTGCCCCACGAAGGGCCGGGCGGTACGCAACTGGTGGCCTACATAGTGCCGAAGGAGGAGGGGGACGACCTGCGCGAGCAACTGCGCGGCGCCCTCAAGGCCAAGCTGCCGGAACACATGGTGCCGACGCACCTGCTGTTCCTCGGTAGCCTGCCGCTGACCGCCAACGGCAAGCTGGACCGCCGCGCGCTGCCGGCGCCGGACGCCAGCCAGGCACAGCAGGCCTACGTGGCCCCGCGCAGCGAGTTGGAACTGGCCCTGGCGGCCATCTGGCAGGAGGTGCTGCAACTGCAGCAGGTGGGCCTGGAGGACAACTTCTTCGAACTGGGCGGCCACTCGCTGCTGGCCACGCAGGTACTGTCGCGCCTGCGCCAGCTGCTGGACGCCCCGCTGGGCCTGCGCGACCTGTTCGAGCATCCGTGCCTGGGCGACCTGGCTGCGCACATTGCTGGCCTGGCTGGCCAGGGGGCCGCCACGGCGGTGCCGCAGCTGCGCAGCCACGGCGCCAAGACTCGCGCGCCGCTGTCGCTGGTACAGCGCCGCCTGTGGATCACCGAGCAGCTCTCCGGTGGCAGCTCCGCCTACGGCATGCCCATGGCCCTGCGCCTGCGCGGACCGCTGGCGGTGGAGCACCTGCGGCGCAGCTTCGAACTGGTCGCCCAACGCCATGAGGTGTTGCGCACCGCCTACAGCCAGGACGAGGAGGGCAACCCGCTGGCGCTGATCGCCGCGCGGGCGAGCCTGGACATTCCCTTGGAGGACCTGTCGGCGCTGGCCCCGGCCGAACGCGATGTGCGGGTGAACGAGGCCTTCCGCGCACTTTCGACCACGCCCATCGACCTCGAGCAGGCGCCGCTGGTGCGCGCCCGGTTGCTGCGCCTGGGGGCCGACGAGCACGTGCTGCTGCACTCGATGCACCACATCATCTCCGACGGCTGGTCCCTCGGCGTGCTGATCAACGACCTGGTGCAGAGTTACTCGCGCCTTCAACGCGGCGAGAGCGGCGAACTGCCGGCGCTGCCACTGCAGTACTCCGATTTCTCCCTGTGGCAGGAGCAACTGCAGGCCGCCGGCATTCTCGAACAGCAGGCCGGCTACTGGCGCGAGCGTCTGGCCGGCTACAGCGGGCAGTTGCCGCTGCCGCTGGACAGACCGCGGGCGCCCAGCGCCTCGCAGGCCGGCGGCCAGCTCGGCTTCGAGCTGCCGGCCGCGCTGGTCGCGCGCCTGCGCGAGGTCGCCCAGCGCCATGGAGTGACCCTCTACAGCCTGTTGTTGGGCTCGTTCCAGCTGTTCCTGCACCGTCTCTGCGGCAGTGACGACGTGGTGGTCGGCGTGGATGTGGCCGGGCGCGGGCATACCGACCTGGAGGCGCTGATCGGCTTCTTCGTCAACGTACTGCCGCTGCGTTCGCGGCTGCGCGACGAACTGCCGCTGGGCGGCTATCTGCGGCAGATCCAGCAGGACCTGCTGGCGGCGCTGGAGCACCAGGGCCTGCCCTTCGACATGATCGTCGAGAGTGTCGCGGTGCCGCGTTTCAAAGGCATGAACCCGCTGCTGCAGGTGCTTTTCGTGATGAACAACCTGCCGGCGCGACGGGCCGCCATCGACGGCTTGGAAGTGGAAGCGCTGGCGGCGGTGGAGGTCCACTCCAAATTTGACATGGCCTTGTTCGTTGAAGAGGAACAGGGGCGTTTGCAGGGTAACTGGCAATTCGCCTCCGAACTGTTCCAGCGCGACAGCATCCAGCGTTTCCTCGGCGCCTGGACCGCGCTGCTGGAACAGTTCGCCACCGATCAGGACAGGAAGCTGGGAGCTATCAGCATGCCAATCGACGTTCCATCCACGGGCGTTTCCACGCCCACCGCAAAGGGGCCCAAAGCCGACAAGCTGGGCAAGTTCCTCAAGCGCGCCGGCACCGCGTCGGCCGGTGGCGTCGTGCAGCCGGCCGGCATGCGCGAGACGCCGCTGGTGCCCGGTCAGCGCTTCCCGCTGCTGATGGAGCCGAGCGACAGCCAGCTCGACCTCATCGAGTGGACGCGGCACAACCGCCCGCTGCTGGAGCAGAAGCTGGCCGAGCACGCTGGCATCCTCTTCCGCGGCTTCCGTCTGGACGGCATCCAGGGTTTCGAGGCCTTCGCCGAGGCAGTGCAGCCGGGGCTCTACGGGCAGTATGGCGACCTGCCGAAGAAAGAGGGCGGGCGCAACACCTATCGCTCCACGCCCTACCCGGAGCGCAAGATGATCCTCTTCCACAACGAAAGCTCGCACCAGGACCGCTGGCCGCGCAAGCAACTGTTCTACTGCGAGCAGCCCTCGCTGAAGGGCGGCGCCACCCCGGTGGTGGACTGCCGGCTGATGTACCAGCGCCTGCCACAGGAACTGCGCCAGCGCTTCGAGGCCAAGGGGCTGCTCTACGTGCGCACCTTCGCCGACAAGCTCGACGTGCCCTGGCAGCACTTCTTCAAGACCGAGGACCGCGCCGAGGTAGAGCGCCGCTGCCGCGAGTCGGGCATCCAGTGGCAATGGCTGGGGGCCGACGAGCTGCAGATCCGCACTCCCGGCCCGGCGATCATCCGCCACCCGGTCACCGGAGAGGCGAGCTTCTTCAACCAGGTGCAGCTGCACCACATCCACTGCCTGGACCCGGACGTGCGCGAGGACCTGCTGGCCATGTATGGGCTGGAGCGCATGCCGCGCAACGTCTATTACGGTGACGGCACACCGATCGAGGACGCGGTGATGGAACTGCTCGGCGAGCTCTACGAGGCCTGCGCGGTGCGCTTCGACTGGCAGAAGGGCGACGTGATTCTGCTCGACAACATGCTGGCCGCCCACGCCCGCGATCCCTACGAGGGGCCGCGCAAGATAGTCGTCGCCATGGGCGACATGTACGAGCAGAAGGACCTGCGCGAGCGCACCGTCGCCGCGTCGGCCGCCGACACCCTGGAGGCCCAAGCATGAGCGCCGCTGAACTGATCGACGACATCGGCCTGGCGCTGACCCCGGAGCAGCAGGCCCTGGCCGCCGCCCTGCCGGAGCAGCCCAGCTGGGAGCAGGCCAGCCTGCGTCTGGCGCTGGAGATCCGCGGTACGCTGGACCCGCAGCGCCTGCGCGGCGCCCTGGCGCGCCTGGCCGAGCGCCAGCAGGCGCTGGCCGCCGTCCTGTGCCGGGTGCCGGGCTACCACGGCTGGCGCCAGCGCTTCCCGGCAAGCGTCGCGCCGCTCCTGACCGAGGTGGACGCGGCGCAGGGCGAGAGCGCACGCGCCGTCTGGTTGGCGCGCCGCTTCAGCCTGGACGCGTTGCCGGCGGCCGATGCGTTGCTACTGCAGCGTGGCGCCGAGGACTGGCGCCTGGAGCTGGGCGTGTCGCGCCTGCTGCTGGACGCGGCCAGCCTTGCCGCGCTGCCGGCGCAGCTGGCTGCGCTCTACGCCGGCGAGGATGCCGAGGCGGATGAGGAAGAGGTCGGACCGTTCAGCCAGTACCTGGCCTGGCGCGCCGAGGTGGTCCTCGACGAGGATGCCGCCGAGGCCCGCGCCTACTGGACCACGCACCTGCAGGGCGGTGCCGAGGCGCTGGCCGGCAGCCGCCTGCCGTACCGGTGTGGCCAGGCCGGTGCGCCCGCGGCGCTGCGCAAGGCCCTGTCCGAGGCGCTGCGCCAGGCGTTGGGCGCCAGTGACCAGGAGCCGGAGATGCTGCTGCAGGCCGTCTGGTGGGCGCTGCTGGCACGCATAGCCGGTACCCCGCGACTGCTGGTCGGGGTGCGGCATGACGCGCGCCACGACTACGACTACTTCGCCGGCGCCGCCGGGGTGTTCGAGCGCACCCTGCCGCTGCAACTGACCGCGCAGCCGCAGGCCGGCGCCGCCAGCCTGGCAGCGCAGCTGGCCGAGCAACTGGAGGCGCACCGCGCCTGGCAGGAATACTGGGCGCCGGATGCGCTGGCTGGCCCGGCCCTGGGCTTCGCCAGCCGCCGTCGCGCCGCGCCGGCCAGTGGCGGCGGCCTGGATTGGCAGGCGCACGAGGAAGACGCCGCGGGAGATGGCTTCGAACTGCTGCTGCAGTTGCAGCTGGACGCCAACGGCGTGCCCGAGGTCCTGATCCTGCGCAGCGACACCGGGCACTATACGGCCGACGCTCTGCTGGCCTTGCAGGAACAGTACCTGGTGCTGCTGCAGGGCGCGTTGGCTGAGCCCACCGCGCCCCTGGCCAGCCTGCCGCTGCTGGAAGAGGCGCAGGCCCGCCGCCTGCACGCCATCAACCCGCCGGCCACCCCTGCTGGCGCCGAGCTGCTGCCGCAGCGGTTCGCCCACTGGCTGCAGCAGACGCCCGAGGCCCTTGCCGTCAGCGATGCCAGCCAGTCACTGAGTTATGCGCAACTGGCCGCGCTGGTCGAACGCCTGGCCGCCGGTCTGCAGCGTCTGGGCGTGGCCCCCGGCGCCACGCTGGCGTTGGCCCTGCCGCGTTCGGTGGCGCTGCTTGGCGGCATCCTCGCGGCCTGGCGCCTGGGTGCCGCCTACCTGCCGCTCGACCCGCAGTGGCCGCCGGCCCGCCAACTGCAATTGATCCGCCAGACCGGCGCCAGCGTAGTGCTGGGCGCGGAGCCGCTGGTGGCGGATGGTCTGCGCGTCTGCACGGTGGAGGAACTGCTGGCGGCGCCGGCCGCGGCAGCGCCGCCGGCCCACGAGGTGGCGGCGAACGACGTCGCCTATGTGCTGTTCACCTCCGGTTCCACCGGCACGCCCAAGGGGGTAGTGATAGAGCACGGGCAACTGCTCAACTACGTGGCCGGCGCCTCCGAGGTACTGGGCTTGGAGCGCTGCGCCAGCTTCGCGCTGAGCTCCTCGGTGGCGGCCGATCTGGGCAACACCACGCTGTATGGTGCGCTCTACAACGGTGCCGCTCTGCACGTGGCGGACGAGGCGACCATGGGCGACGCGCGGCGCTTCGCCGCCTTCCTCGCCGAGCGTCGCATCGACTGCCTGAAGATCGTGCCCTCGCACCTGGCCGCGCTGCTCGACGACCAGCCGCTGGCGATGCCGACGACCCTGGTGCTGGGCGGCGAGCCCTGCGCCCCGGCGCTGCTGCGGCGGTTGCGCGCCGAGGCGCCGGCTAGCCGCCTGTTCAACCACTACGGCCCGAGCGAGGCCTGCGTAGGGGTGATGGTGCACCCGCTGCACGGCGACGAGGAGGTCGCGCCGCTGAGCCGGGTGCTGCCCAACAACCGTGTCTACGTGCTCGACGAACAGCTGCGCCTGGCACCGGTCGGCGTGCTGGGCGAGGTCTACCTGGGTGGCGCGCAGCTGTGTCGTGGCTACCTGGGCGGGGAGGGCGCGGCGGCGTTCGTCGAGGACCCCTTCCACCCCGGCCAGCGCCTGTACCGCACCGGCGACCTGGCGCGCTACCGTCCGGACCTCGCTGTGCAGCTACAGGGCCGGCGCGACCAGCAGGTGAAGATTCGCGGCTTCCGCGTCGACCTGACGGAGATCGAAAGCGAGCTGCTGCGCCTGCCAGCGGTCGCCGAGGCAGTGGTGCTGCCCGGTGCCGATGGCGAGGAGGGGACCTCGGCGTTCGTGGTGCTGCGGGACGCCGCCGACGACGCCACGGTGCTACGGCAACAGCTGGCCGAGCGACTGCCGGCGGCTATGGTGCCCCGCCAGGTGCGCTCCCTGACGCAGCTGCCGCGTCTGCCCAACGGCAAGCTCGACCGCCAGGCCCTGCAGCGCCTGTGCGCCAGCGAAACGGAAGAGTACGTGGCGCCCGCCGATCCCCTCGAGCAATGGCTGGCCGCACGGATGGCCGCCTTGCTGGGTCGGGAGCGGCTGGGCGTGCAACAGGACTTCTTCGCGATGGGCGGCCACTCGCTGCTGGTGATCAAGCTGGTGGCGGGGATACGCAATGCTCTGAAGTGCGAGATCCAGCCGGCGGACCTGTTCGAGCACCCCAGCGTCGCCGGTCTCGCCCAGCGGCTGCGCGACCGCGAGGCAACGCCGGGCCAGTTGGTCAGGCTGGCCCGCGCCAGGTTGCAGCTGGACGCCATGAGCCCCGAGGAGAAGGCCCGCCTGCAGGAGCGCGCGCGCGCCGGGCAGGCGCCCGCCTGACAGCCGACCAGGCGCCTGCGCGCTGGCGTAGGCGCCGTTCCCTCTCACCACGCGGGCAGGGCATTCGCATCGGTACCGAGTCAGCTACCCCATGAGCCGACACCAACGCCGTTTCCCCGTGTGGGAAGCGGCGTTTTTCCTTGTCCGATCGCTATCGATCCGTCGTCTTTGCCAGACACATGGCGCAAATGATGGCTATTCGCCTTATTTTTGGCTTCAGGGGTAAATCCGCCGAGCGTGGCTACGTTCTATCGGCGAGCACTTGCCCGCGCCCTCCCAGGGCGCGGGCGGCACGTCCTGCCGTGTCCGGGGGATCCGCTTGCACAGGCACGCGGGGTGGTCACGGATCAAAGGGGGGCGAAGGTGCGACCTACCTTCGGCTACAACGACAAGCAGAGAATGCAAATGCCAGCAGTCAATCAATTGAAACCCTTGTTCAGGGCCCTGATCACCGCCAGGGCCGTCGGTGCCCGCGGGCACGTCGCAGGCCTAGGTATGGCCTGCCTGGTACCGCTGTCGGCGCAGGTGTGGGCCGCCGACATCAACTTCGACATCTCCGCGCAGCCACTGCGCCAGGCGCTGCAGCAGTTCGGCGAGCAGAGCAACACCCAGGTGATCTACAACGCCGTCGACCTGGAAGGCCTGCGCAGCGGCACGGTCAAGGGCCGTATGGGCGTCGACGAGGCACTGTCGCGGCTGCTGGGGGGGCACAGCAGCATCAGCTACCACTTCCAGGGCGACATGCTGATCCTCACCCGCCCCGGCGCCGACAGACTGGACCTGGGCGCCACCACCATCCGTTCCAGTACGCTCAACGCCACCACCGAGGGCAGCAACTCCTATACCTCTGGCGCGGTGTCCCTGGGCAAGGGCGTGCAGCGCCTGAAGGACATCCCGCAGTCGGTGACGGTGGTGACCCGCAAGCAGATGGATGACCAGAACACCGAAACCATCTCCGACCTGGTCAACCGCACCCCCGGCCTGACCGCCACCAAGTCGCCCGGCTCGGGCCTGTTCATCTTTTCCCGCGGCTTCAGCATCGACACCATCCAGTACGATGGCGTGCCTATCCCGCGCAACACCTATTCCCTGGGCAGCTACCTGACCGAGGACCTGAGTTTCTACGACCGCGCCGAAGTGCTGCGCGGCCCGGCGGCGTTGCTGCAGGGCGGCGACAGCCCGGGCGGGGCGCTGAACCTCGTGCGCAAGCGCGGCCAGCAGAAGGCCACCGTCAGCCTGACCGGCAAGGCCGGCTCCTGGGACCGCTACGGCATGCAGCTGGACGCCGGCGGTCCGCTGAACGAGAGCGGCACCCTGCGTGGCCGTACCGTGGTCAGCTACAACGACAGCGACTCGTTCATCGACTATGTGCGCGGCTGGAACCAGACCGTTTACGGCGCCGTCGACTACGATTTCACCCCGGACTTCACCGTCGGGGTGGGTGTGGCCAACCAGAAGGGCCATTCGCGTCCGCCGATGCTCGGCCTGCCGCGCTACGCCGATGGTGGGAACCCCGACTGGTCGCGCTCCACCTACGTCGGCGCCGATTGGAACCGTTCGGACAACGACCAGACCAGCGTCTTCCTCGACGCCACCTACCGGCTCAACGACGACTGGCGCATCAAGGGTTCCAGCGTGTACATGAGCGAGCACAACGGCGCTACCTACCAGGCGCTGTGGGACGCGCTGCCCACCGATGGCTCCACCGACAACACCTACATCGACTGGAGCACCGACTTCACTACTCACAGCAAGGGCCTGGATCTGTATCTGGACGGCCAGTTCACCGGCTTGGGCTTCGAGCAGACCTTTCTTCTGGGCGCCAACTACTCGCGGATCAAGACCGATGACCGCTGGGCACGTGCCCCCACTTTCGGCGCCGACTCCTCCAACGTCGACCACCACCGGCCGATGCCGGACATCTATGACCTCGCCAGCCGCGGCTTGGGCCGTCTGACTGACTACGACGTGGAGCAGAAGGGCTTCTATAGCCGCTGGTCGATCAACCTGACCGACCCGCTGAAGCTGATCCTTGGCGCACGCACCAGCTGGTACGACTACACCTACGGCGCCGAAACCTTCGCCCACACCGGGCGCAGCGAATCCACCACCACCAGTACCGGCAAGGTCTCGCCCTATGCCGGCCTGGTCTACGAGCTGGACCCGCAGTGGTCGGTCTACGCCAGCTACACCGACGTGTTCCAGCCGCAGACCAGTCGCACCGCCTCCGGCTCCATCGTTGAGCCGATCACCGGTACCAACTATGAGCTGGGCCTGAAAGGCGAACTGCTCGATGGCGCGGTCAACACTTCGGTGGCGCTGTTCCGCTACGATCAGGAAAATCGCGCGGTGCTCGACCTCAGCGGACCGATGGACTGTGACGGTTGGTACTGCTCCAAGCCCTCGGGCAAGGTGCGCAGCCAGGGCCTGGAAGCGCAGATCAGCGGCGAGGTGCTGACCGGACTGCAGCTGATGGCCGGCTACGTCTACAACACCACCAAGTACCTCAAGGACAACGACTACAAGGACAAGGTGTTCAGTACCTGGACGCCCAAGCACCAGCTCAAGCTGTGGGGCGACTACACCCTGCCGGGTGACTGGAACCGCGTGTCCCTGGGCCTGGGCACCACCGCGGTCAGCGGCACCACCTCGTACGACCACAAGTTCGACCTGCCCGGCTACGCCATCTGGGATGCGCGGGTTGCGTACAAGCTGAGCGACGAGATCACGGTGGCAGCGAACATGAACAACCTGTTCGACAAGAAATACTACGTGCCCGCGTACAACACCATCGACTACAACAACTACTACGGCGACCCGCGCAACGTGATGTTCAGCGTGAAATACACGCCGGAACTCTGAGCCGCACCGCCAACCCGCCCTTCCCCGGGCAAGCCCCCGCAGAGACCGGATGATGCCGGCCCTCGCGGGGGCTTTTTCATGGGCGCTGGCAGCACCGCCCCGAAAGCCTCGCTCATCCAGCTCAGCAGGCGCGGGCTTGCTCGCGAGGCTGCCTCCTGGTGGCTGCTTGGTCCGGAAACCTTTCGGGAGAGGGCATGGAGGCCGCTGTAACCGCGAGGCTCGGGGAGGCTCTCTTGACCTGTGAAGCCCGCGGCCATCCGTCCCTGCCACCTTGCTCGCCCGGCAGGGACGAGTGGTTCGCGAAGCGGATTGCCCCGCGTCGGACTCCAGCCCCTTTCCTGTGGCGGGAGAGGAGGGGGCTGGGCGTCAACCGCGCACGAGCTGCAGGGTAATCACCCTCGCCGCGCAAGGCAGGTGTTATTGGCGGAGCAGCGCCTCGCGCACCGACTCCACCAGCTCGGCGTGGAACACCATGCTGGCATGGGGCAGCGGCGAGTGGACCGACAGGGCCAGGCGGCCCTCGTGGTTGCAGCCTCCGATCAGGCCCTCGAGGAAGGATATCTCCTGCGCCGACTTGTGGTCGGTGGACCACCAGCAACTGGGCCGGACCGCCAGGCGCGGCAGGTGGAAGTCCTCGAAGCTGGCCACCAACTGGTCGTGGATGTCGTAGGCGTTGGAGGCCATGATCTCTTCCTTGATGCCCTCCAGGGCCGCTGCCAGGTCGTCCTCCCCGGTGCCGCTGGTTAGCCCGGCGGCCCATTGGTGGAAGGCCTTCATCTCGGCCGCGGGGTGCTCGCGGAGGAATTGCCGGGTGCGCTCGGCCAGGTGCGGGTAGAGCAGGCCGAAGAACTCCGCGGCGCGCTCCAGTTCGCTCTGCTGGCCGGGGCGGATCTCGCCGTCGTCGCCGGGGTTGCGCCGCACCAGGTCGCGCGGGTAGTCGCGGGCGTGGACGCTGCCGTCGATCAGACCGAGGAAGGCCACATGCTCGCCCTGGGCTTCCAGGCGCGCGGCGATGTCCATGGCGATGGGCCCGCCGAGGGACCAGCCGAGCAGGTGATAGGGCCCCTGCGGCTGCGCTTCGCGGATCCGCCGGCAATAGTCTTCGACCATCTCCGCCCAGCTCTGGCGCTGGCCGTCGCTGCCGGCGTAGCCCTGGTACATCAGACCGCGCACCCGCACCTCGTCCTTAAGACGCCGGGCCAGCGGCTGGTAGCAGAACACCACGCCGCCGCTGGGGTGCAGGCAGAACAACTGAGGCGCCGAGGCCGGCGCGGCGTTCAGCGACACCAGGCACTGGCCCTTGCCGGCCTCGCGGTTGGCGATGAAAGCGCACAGCTGCGCCACGCTGGGGTTGGCCAGCAGCTCGGCCAGCGCCACCTTGATCGATAACTGGCGCTTGAGGCTGGCCAGCAGTTGCAGGGCGAGGATGGAGTGGCCGCCCAGCTCGAAGAAATTGTCTTCCACGCTGATGCGCTCCAGCCCAAGTGTCTGCGCCCAAAGGCCGGCAACCTCGCGCTCGAGGGTCGAGCGCGGCACCACTTGGCTGCGTTCCAGCTCGTCGTTGCCGGGCGCCGGCAGGGCCTTGCGGTCGATCTTGCCGTTGGGCGAGAGAGGGAAACGTTCCAGCACGCAGAGGAAAGCCGGCTGCATGTACGCCGGCAGGCGCTCGCGCAGGTGTTCGCGCAGCTGCGCCTTGAGCGTGTCGGCGTCGTGCTCCGGCTCGGCCACCACGTAGGCGGCCAGTTGCGCGCCGCTGGCTGCCTGGTTGGCGACCACCAGTGCCGCGCGCAGGCGCGGGTCCTCCTGCAGGCAGGCCTCGATCTCGCCCAGCTCGACGCGGAAGCCACGGATCTTCACCTGGTGGTCGATGCGTCCGACGTACTCGAGCACGCCGCAGGTGTCCTGGGAGGCCAGGTCGCCGCTGCGGTACATGCGCCCACCGTGCTTGGAGAAGGGGTCGGGGAGGAAGCGTTCGGCGGTCAGCGCCGGGCGCTTGCAGTAACCGCGCGCCAGCAGGTCGCCGGCGATCATCAGCTCACCCACCACGCCCGGCGCGGCGGCCTGGCCGGCGTTGTCCAGCACGTACAGCGCGCGCGCCGGCAGGGCGCGGCCGATGGGAATGCGCGGCGCCTCGCCGCCGGCCAGCTCGGTGCAGTCGAACAGGGTGGCGCTGACGGTGGCCTCGGTTGGGCCATAGGTGTTGAGCAGGGTGACGTGGCCCAGGCCGGCCTTGCGCCAGGCCTGTAGCGACTCGGCCGGCATCGCCTCTCCGCCGACGTTGACCCGGCGCAGGCGCCCATAGTCACGCGGGCCGCCGCTGGAGAAGTCGTTGACCAGCAGGTTCCAGTAGGCGGTGGTGAGATCGACGATGCTGATGCGCTTGTCCAGCAGTTCGGCGTGGAAGCGCTCGCTGTCCCACAGTTCGTTGCCGCGCAGCACCACGCAGGCGCCGCAGGTGAGCGCCGGGTAGAGCTGCTCGACGAAGGCATCGAAGTTGAAGGTGGCGAACTGCAGCACGCGATCCTCGGCGGTCACGTCGAGGAACTCGCGGGCCACCTGGGCGTGCCGCGCCAGCGATTGCTGGTCGATGGCCACGCCCTTGGGCCGGCCGGTGGAGCCGGAGGTGAACATCAGGTAGGCGAGGTTGGCCGGCAGCACCCGGCACGGAGGGTCGTGCTCGGCGAGGGCGTCGGAGAGTTCCTCGTCCACCAGCACCACCGCCAGCGTCTCCGGCAGCGGCAAGCGCGGTAGCAGGTGGCGTTGGCTGAGAATGAGCTTCAGGTCGCTGTCCTCAATCATCCAGCCCAGGCGTTCGGCGGGGTATTCCGGGTCCAGCGGTACGTAGGCGCCGCCAGCCTTGAGCACCGCCAGCAGGCCGACGATCATTTCCGCCGAGCGCTCCACGGCGATGCCCACCGTCACCTCGGGGCCGACCCCGCAGGTTATCAGGCGGTGCGCCAGGCGGTTGGCCTGACGGTTCAGCTCGGCGTAGTCGAGCCGCTGCGTGCCGCAGATCAGCGCCGGAGCGTTCGGCGTGCGCCGCGCCTGGCGTTCGAACAGGCGCTGCACGCAGTCGTCATAGGGGTGCTGATCCTGGTTGCGCGCCGCGGCTAGCAGGGTGCGCTGCCAGTTCGCCGCGGACAGGAAGTGCAGTTCGCCGCAAGGCGCCAGCGGCCGTTCGGCAATGCTCTGCAGCAGGTTGCCCCAGTGCTCGGCCAGGCGCTCGATGCGTCCGGCGCAGAATAGTTCGCGGCGGTATTCGAACACAGCTTCCAGGCCGTCGTCGGCGTAGTCGACGTCCAGCGACAGGTCGAACTTGGCCTCGTCGGCACTGGTGCCCAGCAGCTCCACCTCCAGTTCGCCCAGGTACAGGTGGTCGCGCCCGGGGCGCGCCACGCGCCAGTCGAACAGCACCGGGTGGGCGTTGACCAGTTTCAGCTGGCGGTCGTCAAGGGCCAGTTCCAGCGGGCATTCCGCGTGCTCCAGGCAGGCCATGGACTCCGCGCGCAGGCGCTGCAGGAAGTCGCGCACCGGCATACATGGATCGACGCGCGCGCGGTACACCTGGGTGCTGACGAAGTAGCCGACCAGTTCCTGCAGCTCCTCGCGGCCGCGGGTGGCGCCGGGCACGCCGATGCAGAAGTCTTGCTGGCCACAGTGCCGTGACAGCAGCAGTTGCCAGGCGCCGAGGGCGAGCACGAAGGGCGGCAGGCCCTGTTCTTGGCAGAAGCGCCTGAACCCCTGCAGCTGCGCCGCCGACAGGCGCAGGGCGACGCGGCCGGCGGCGGCGCCGCGGGCGCGGGCACGGGGGAAATCGGTGGGCAGGTCGAGGTTGCTCTCCAGGCCCTGCAGATAGGCGCGCCAGTACTCCTGGCTGGCGCGGCAGGTGGGGCTGGCCGGGTAGTCCTGGCGCTGCCAGGCGGCGTAGTCGGCGTACTGAATCTCCGGCCGGCGTAGCGCCTGCGGCTGCCCGGCGCTGGCCTGGGTATAGGCCTGGATCAGGTCAGCGACGATGATCTCGTTGGACCAGCCGTCGGAGAGGATGTGATGCATGTTCAGCAACAGCACGTGCTCGGTCGCGTCCAGGCGCAGCAGACGGCTACGGATCGGAGGCGCCGCGGCCAGGTCAAAGGGAGTGTTGGCGTCCTTGCCGATGCGCTCGGCGAGCGCGCCCGCGCGCCAGTCGGCCGGCAGCGCGGTGAGGTCCTCCAGCGGCAGCGCCAGGCGGAACTCGGGGCACAGGCACTGGACCGGCTCGCCGTCTTCCTCGCTGTAGCGGCTGCGCAGCACGTCGTGACGTTGCAGCAGGGCGTTCAGCGCGCGCTCCAGTGCCTCGCGGTCGAGCGGGCCGCGCAGGCGCAGGGCCCGCGGCAGGTTGTAGGCCGGGCTGTCCGGGTCGAGTTGCTGTTGCATCCAGATACGCCGTTGGGCGAAGGTCAGCGGCGCCTGGGCAAGGCCACGGCGGGCGATGCGCTGCGTGTCGTCGGCGTCCTCGTGCAGCAGCAGGGCCAGCAGGTCGTCGTCGAGGTCGAGGGTGTCGTTCATCGGGGGCTCGCTATCGCAGGCAGGTCATTCGGTGGTCGCGGCGACGCGCTGGCTGGCCACGCGGCCATATTCCATGCGCACCAACTGGTCGGCGACATCGAAGTAACGGTCGTCGTGAGAGATGACAATGATGGTCTTGCCCAGCGCCTTCAGTTCCGGCAACAGCTCGGTGTAGAAGATTCGGCGGAACATCGGGTCCTGGTCCGCGGCCCATTCGTCGAACACCAGCACCGGGCGTTCCTCCAGCCAGGCGTTGAGCAGAGCCAGGCGCTTGCGTTGGCCGGTGGACAGGTCGGTGGTGCTGAAAGCGCCGTCGCGGATGCTCACCTTGTGTGCGATCTCCAGGCGCTCCAGGTAGCGCCCGGCGGCCTGCGCAGCCTGGGGGTCGGCCTGCAGCAGCTCGTCGAACAGGTAGTAGTCGGCGAAGATGGTGCTGAACAGCTGGCGGTAGTCATCGCGCTCGTGCGCCTCCACCGACCGGCCGTTGAGCACGATCTCGCCGTGCTGCGGCGCGTACAGGCCCAGCAGTAGCTTGATCAGGGTGGTCTTGCCGCCGCCGTTCTCGCCGACGATGAAGACGATGTCGCCCTCGCGAATCGACAGGTTCACCGGGCCCAGGGTGAACGGCGGCTGGCTGTCCACCGGCGGGAAGCCGTAGTACACGTCACGCAGCTCCAGGCTGTGTACCGCCTGCGGGCGCTGTTCGGCGTCGTTGAGCAGCAGGTGCGGCTCGGGCGAGGAGAACTGCTCGGCCAGGTCAGCGATGCGACGGAAGGCGATGTTCGCCCGGCTGATTACCGGCAGCGTGGCCACCAGGTACTCCAGCGGCCCCTTCATGTACAGCAGCACCAGCACGAAGCCGCTGAGCACCCCTGGTTCGGCCAGCGGCCAGAGGCTCTGCACGGCGAGCACCAGGCCGATAACCACGAAGAACAGCGTCGAGCCCAGCGCCTTGGCGACCACGAAGGTATTGATGGCGCGGATGTGGGTGTTGCAGATGTGGTCGGCGGTGTGCTCGATGCGCTGGCGGAACATGCGCTGGCGGCGCAGGCGGTGGATGCGCAGTTCCTTGGCGCCGCCGACGATGGCGTTATAGTGCCGCTGCAGTTCGTCCTCGGCATTGCGCGCGGTCTCGAAGCCTTCGATGCCGCGGGTCCGGGCCACGTACTGGATGGCCGTGCCCAGTGCGGTGGCCAGCACCGTCAGGGCGAACATCGGCAGCGACAGCCAGGCCAGGTAGCCCAGGCAGCCAAGGGTGACGGTGAAGGCGATCGCCAGCGGGGCGAAGCAGAAGGCGAAGTTGCTGGCCGTGTCGACGTCATGGGTGAGGATCGGGATCAGGCGGTGGCTGCGGAACCGCTCGATCTGCTCGATGGGCGCCAGCAGCACCTTCTCGCCGAGGGTCTTGCGCAGGCTGGCGATGACGTGCTGGCCGACATAGTTGGTGCCGATGTCCGAGGCGATGGAACTGCCCAGGGCCAGCAGGCACAGCGCGGCGAAGCCGGCCAGCATTCCCTGGCTGAGCCCGCCGCTGGCGTGCAGGGCATCGTTGATCAGCGCCAGCAGCAGGGTGATGGCCAGGCCGCCGAGCATGCCCAGGACGATGGCGGCGGTCATGAGGACGCGGAAGGGCCGCAGGCGGACGAGTAGTTCACGCAGGGCGCCGGGCTTGGGCTGGGTCATAGGGGTTCCCATTTCCTCGCTGTTTCGGTGGGACGGCGGTTCAGATTTCGCGGGCGACGCGGAAACCGATCCAGTCGCCGCGTACGTCCTTGTAGGCATTGTTGCGGTTGCCCGAGCGGGAGAAGATCGGCGCCTCGCCCCAGTCGTTGCCGCGGATCTGCACCAGCTTGCAGTCGCTGTCGATCCAGGCGCTGCCGTCGCTGGGCGCGCCGTCGTAGTTGTCGTGCCAGCAGTCGGCGACCCATTCGTAGACGTTGCCGTGCATGTCGTACACGCCGAAGGCGTTGGGCGGGAAGCTGCCCGCCGGCGAGGTGAAGTTGTAGCCGTCCGAGGCGCCGTAGGTGTTGGCGTGCTTGGCGATGCTGTAGTCCTTGCCTTCGTCGAAGGGGAACGGGAAGGGCCCGGCGCTGCCGGCGCGGGCGGCATATTCGCGTTCGGCTTCGCTGATCATCCGGTAATGCTGGCCGGTCTTCTTCGACAGCCAGGCCGCGTAGCGCTTCACGTCCTCGTAGTCGACGCACACCGCCGGCTGGCGCGGGCCCTGCTGGTAGCGCGGCTTGCCGGCGATGCATTCGCGGCCGGGGCGGGTGTCGCCGTCGGCCAGGCGCACGCCTGTGGCCTTCAGGTAGGCGTCCAGCTCGGCGGCGGTGACCTGGTAGCGGCTGATGGCGAAGGGCTGGGCGAAGGTCACGGTGTGCAGCGGGCCTTCGTCCGGCTGGCGGCCCACCTCGTCGTCCGGGGTGCCCATGGTGAAGCTGCCGGCGGGCAGCACCACCATCTCGGGGCAGTCCTTGCAGTCCTTGAACACGGCGCCCGGCTTGTGCGCCTCGGCGGCGAAAGCGGTGGGGGCGGCCAGGAGCAGGGTGGCCAGGGCCAGGGGCGGTAATGCGTGCATGGCGGTTCTCGTGAAGTGGGAAGCGGGTCAGGCGAGCTGCGGGGCGAGGATGTCCATCACCCGGTCGATCTGCGCCTCGTCGTTGAGCAGGCTGGGCGCCAGGCGTACCACCGGGCCGACGTCGCGGTCCACGGCGTCGCTGATCACCTTGTGCGCCATCAGGTGCCGGGCCACGGCGTCGCAGTCGCGGCCGTCGACGCGGAAGAAGGTGAAGCCGGAGGAGAGTTCCGGACTGGTCGGCGTGACCAGGCGCACTTTCGTGTGCTCGGCCAGGCGCTGCTTGAGGTAGCCGTTGAGCTGGTGGATGCGCGCCTGGACGTCGGCCTTGCCCAGCTGCAGGTGCAGCTCGAAGGCCTTGCCCAATGCCAGGCGGTGTTCGAAGGCGTGGTAGCCGCCGGGGGTCATCAGGGTGCCGAAGTTGTCGGCGCGGGTGAAGGTGGGGATGCTCGGCACCAGGTGGTCCTGCAACTGCTCCTCGCGGGCGATGATGATGCCGGTGCCACGCGGGCCGAACAGCCACTTGTGGGTGCCGGCGATGAAGTAGTCGCAGCCGAAGTCGGCGAAGTTCGCGTCCTCCACGCCGAAGCCGTGCACGCCGTCGACCACGTAGATGATCCGCTCGGCGGCATCGCGGTTGCGGTTGGCCTCGGCCACCAGTTGGCCGATTTCGCGCACCGGCAGCTTCACGCCGCTGCCCGACTGCACCCAGGTCATGCCCAGCACCCGCGTCTCGGGGCGGATGTTGCGGCGGATGCTGGCGAGGATTTCGTCGGCCGAGGCCCGGTGCGGGTCCTTGAACAGGGGAATCTTGCGCACCTGGGTGCCCATGCGCTTGTGGCGGTATTCCAGGGTGGTGTAGGTGGAATAGTGCTCGTGGACGCTGGTGAGGATTTCCTTGCCCGGCGCCACCAGCAGGCCGCCGTAGATGGCGGCGAGGCCGTCGGTGGTGCTGCCGGTGAGGGCCACCTGCGCCGGCTTGACGCCGAAGTAGCGGCCGGCCCAGGCGCGCGTCTCGTCCTCGTATTTCCAGACTTCCTCGCGGTCCCAGTCCACCGCCTCGCCGGGGTTGGTGTTGAAGCGCGCGCGTAGCGCATCTATGGCCTGCTGCACCGGGCGCGGGTGCGAGGTCAGCAGGAAGTTGGCGAAGTGCAGGTAGTCCGGGGCAAGGTCGAATTGCCGGCGCAAGGCCTGCCACTTGTCCTCGCCGGCCGGCGCGGTGGCGGCCAGGACCAGGTCGGAAGTCTGCAGCAGGGGCAGGCTGGCGGCGAGCAGCCCGGCCTGCTTGAGGAAGGTACGGCGGTCGTTCATGGAATGTCCTTGGCGCGGTTCAACGAGTGGCGACGGGAGGCTTGGCGCGCTTCTGCACCTCGCCCCATGCGCGCAGGAAGTTGCCGCCCCAGAGCTTGGCGATGTCGGCATCGGAGTAACCGCGGGTGATCAGCTCGGCGGTGACGTTGCGGATTTCGCTCTCGTCCTTCCAGCCGTCCAGGCCGCCGCCGTCGTTGAAGTCGGAGCTGATGCCGACGTGGTCGATGCCGACCTTCTTCACCGTGTAGTCGATGGCGTTGACGAAGTCCGCCAGGCCGGCCTTGGGTTCTTCTTCGAGGATGCCGTAGAGGCTGCTGGCGTATTCGCCGAACTTCTTCTCCGGCCAGATGGCGATCACCGGGTCGCCGGGCATCAGGGCGAAATCCAGGCCGGCCAGCGGCGGCAGGTCGAAGCGCGCGCGCAGGGCGTCGAGCTTCTCCAGGGTGGGCTTGCTCAGCGGGCGCAGATAGGCCGGGAAGCCGACCACCTGGATGACCCCGCCGCTGTCCTTGATCAGTTGCATCTCGTGGTCGCTGAGGTTGCGGCGGATGTCCACCAGGGCGCGCGGCGCCGAATGCGAGGCGACGATGGGCGCGCGGCTGAGGGCGGCGACCTGCTCCAGGGCCTTGGTCGACATCTGCGAGACGTCGATGATCACCCCCAGGTCGTTGAGCCGTTGCACCGCCTGCTTGCCCAGGGGCGAGAGGCCGCCGAGGGCGTCGACGGAATCGTTGAAGAAGGGCAGGGGGCGGGAGGAGTCGGACCAGCTGTTGTTGCCCACGTAGTTGAAGCCGAACATGCGCATGCCGCGGGCCGCCCACAGGTCCAGCTGGGACAGGTCGTCACCCAGCGGGTAGGCGTTGAGCATGCTCATGACGATGGCGAACTTGCCTTCCATGGCCAGGCGGCGGAAATCCTCCGGCGTGTAGGCGATGCCCACCCGCTCGGGGAAGTCGCGGACCATGCCGGTGAGAATCCTGTAGCGGATTTCCTGCTGGTGCCGCGCCTCGTCGACGAAGCCCGGCGTGGGCTTGTGCGGGGCGTCGGGGCCGCTCCACATCTCCGGCCAGCCGAAGATCGCCAGGGCCGCGCCGGACAGGCGGCCGCGCCCGGCCTTGACCAGGTCCAGCTGCGAGGGGCCGTCGCGGTCGGCCTCGTGGCCTTCGGTGCCGAAGTCCAGGGGTATGGTCACCCGGCTGTCGAAGGACAGGATGCGCTCGTGCAGCGCCTCGGCGTGGGCCATCACCTCGCGCGGGTAGGGTTGGGCGCGGACCAGCAGCAGCCAGGCCGCGGCGCCCGCCACGAGGGCCAGTACGAGCAGGGGCAGGGTGAGCCAGAGGATCTTTTTCGTGCGGGTGCTAGTCATTGCCGTCCCAGTCAGCGTTGGAGTCGGATGGCAGCCCGGGGCAGGGCATCGCCTGTGGGGGAGGACGAGGCGTGCGGGCGGAAATTTAGCGCCGGCGCACCGCTAAATTTGCCGCCGGGCCGACCGTTCTAGCCTCGGTACAGCCTGCTTGGCGACGGACACAGGACGGACGATGACGGTTTCTCGACGCGGTTTCATGGCGGCCCTGGCAGTGACGGGGGCGGCGGCGTTGCCGACGGCGGCTTACTTCGGCTACCGCGAACTGCAACGCCGCGAGCTGGACGCGCGGGAGCCGGAGACGCCCGGCGAAGCCAGCCTGGAAACCAGCGCCGGCGCCGAGCTGCGCCTGGCCGACCGCCTGCGCGGCATCTGGGACCTACGCCTGCTCGATGCCGGGCAGGGGCTGCCGGGCCTGCCCGCCGAAGGCCTGCAGTTGATCCTCGACTGCGGCCCCCGCGGGCGCGGGCTGATCGGCTGGCTGGATACCCCGGAGCGCCTGCGCGGCACGGAACCGCCGCGCTACCGGGTGCTCGGCGACCTGGTCGGCGCCAGCTCGGCGAACATCCGCTGGCGCCTGCTGGGCGAAGGCAACACGCCCAGTCACGAATGCAGCGCCGTGTTCGACGAGGTGTGGGACAACTTCGCGAATGCCGGCGACGGCACCCTCAGCGGCCGCCTGCAGCGCCTGGACCGCGACCTGGCCCTGCCGCAGCAGGACTGCCGCTTCGTCGCCAGGAAGCAGCCCTTTCCCCTGGCCCGCGAGCGCCTGCCGCTCAACGAGGCGCTGCTGGCCTGGCTGGTGTCGCCGCAGCACCGCCTGTTCCACCAGCTCTGGCACGCCTCGCGGGACAAGTGGCACCACCTCGACGAGGCCCAGCGCAACGCCCTGCGCGGCGTGGGCTGGCAACCCGGGCCGCTGGACGCCGAGCGCGACGCGCGCGGCCGGCACAAGGACCGCAACGCCTCGGGCATCGATTTCCTCTTCATGCACCGCCGCATGCTGGCCAAGGCCCGCTCGCTGCAGGACCTGCCGTCCTGGCAGCGCCTGCCGCCGCCGGCGGTGCCGCTGGAATACGACCGCGCCGGCTTCATCCGCTACTTCGAGAACGCCGACGGCTGCTCGGTGCCGCCGGCCTGGGTGGCGGTGGACGATGACGAATACAGCCAGTGGCTGCACGGCCTGAAGAGCGCCGATGCCTACCACGGCAACTTCCAGGTCTGGGAATCGCAGTACCAGGACCCGGCCTACCTGGCGAAGCTCACCCTGGGCCAGTTCGGCTCGGAGCTGGAGCTGGGCATGCACGACTGGCTGCACATGCGCTGGGCCAGCGTGACGCGCGACCCGTCCAACGGCGCGCCGCTGATGACCGACCGCAACTACGCCGACTTCGCGCCGCGCTGGTTCCTGCGCGAGAACGACTTCCTCGGCGACCCCTTCTCCTCCCATGTGAACCCGGTGTTCTGGTGCTTCCACGGCTGGATCGACGACCGCATCGAGGACTGGTTCCGCGCCCACGAGCGCTTCCACCCGGGCGAAGTGCGCCGCGCCGAGGTGCTGGGCATGCCCTGGTTCGCCCGCGGCCGCTGGGTGGAGATCGACTCTCCCTGGCTGGGCCCGTCCACCCACGGCTGCGGCCTCTCCGACCTGCAGGCGAGCAGCAGCGACGTGACCCTGGACGTGGAGACCATGAAACTGGCGCTGCGCGTCATCCTCACCGAGGACGACGAGCGCAAGGGCTGGCTCAAGCGCGCGCCGCGGCGGCCGTGGTATGCGCGCAACCTGAAGCTGGCGGAGCGCTGAGCGGGGCGGAAAGCGCTGGCGCGCCAGGGTGGCGCGTTTCAGACATCCAACCCCGCTCTCGCTCCAGATCGATCAATCGGGTAGTAGGGCCGTCGGTGCGCAGCCGCTCGCGGACCCGTTCGGGCCATTGGCGGCGATGTCGTAGGTGAACTTCTGGATGGCGAACATGGGAGCAAGAAGAATGCTGCCCACTATGCCTGCAACATCGTTGCACCCAAGATAGTTACGGCCTTTGTTGGCCTTGTAGCTTTCGACGAGCAGTGCCCAAAAGGCGCCTATGGGCTGACGAGTCCGTACTTATCAAATCTCGTATCAACGCATCACTATCATTACCGCTGAGCCAATGCTGTACTCGCCAATATCAAGAAACACCTCGTTCTTACGCCAGATGGTATTAAGCACATCCCTTGGGGGCTGGCCGGTGGGAATGGCCGGTGGCGCCAGGTAGTCCTCGCGGGAGAACAGGCCCTTCTTCTGGCTGCCGGCGGGGGGCAAGGTCACGTCGCAGCCTTCCCTGCCAACTCCGCCTCACGTTGTCGAATGGCTTCGTCCCACTCAGGGGAGCGTTTGGCCCATTGTTCGGATGGCAGGGGTTTGGACCATTCGACTATGGCGGGGTCGGTCAGATCGGGAGGCGGCGCCAGCTTCCAGGTTTGCAGCATGGCTGCCAAGGGGGTCCCGAAGGCGACAATCGTAAATATCAGCCATAGTGCTTTACCGAACTCCTTGGCGAGCAAGTGCTTTTTTATGCCGGCATAGAACATCCAGATACTTCCCCAGATGGCTCCCCGCCCTCCCAATAGTTTTCGTGTGCCTTCCAGGTCATTTTCCAGCGGCACCGCTTCCGGCCCTATTTCCATATAGCTGCGCATGCATTCCCACAAGCGCATCGCCGTTGTGCCGCCACCACAACTGAATCCCATACTGCAATCCCGTTCGCCTTCCTTCGCATTCGGGTCCGGGTTCTTGAAGCCCACCACCAGCATGCCTTGGGTCGTCTTGCCATGGCGCCCCACCGAGTCCATGGCAATGGCCTGCGCCACCACGGTTTCCCAGGGCACTATCCAGTAACTACCGTCTTTCTGCGGTACACAGACTTCGCGGCGTTGGCGGTTGAAGCGGGTGGGAGGAGGGACAGGTTGCGTCAAGCTATAAAGCACGAAAGACGAGGGAATCCCAACGATAATCAAGCCACCGATCGTCATGCCGAGGGAGAAACCAGGCAGTGTTTCTCTAAATGCCAGTGCCCCCCAGAGAAAGAGTAAGAACATCGGCCAGGCCATCATCACGAACGAGCCAATGCTGTACTGGCCAATATCGAGAAAAACTTCGTTCTTACGCCAGATGGTATTAAGCACATCCCTTGGGGGCTGGCCGGTGGGAATGGCCGGAGGTGCCAGGTAGTCCTCGCGGGAGAACAGGCCCTTCTTCTGGCTGCCGGCGGGTGGCAAGGTCACGTCGCAGCCTTCCCTGCTAACTCCGCCTCACATTGTCGAATGGCTTCGTCCCACTCAGGGGAGCGTTTGGCCCATTGTTCGGATGGCAGGGGTTTGGACCATTCGACTATGGCGGGGTCGGTCAGGTCGGGAGGGGGGATCAGCTTTCGCTCTTGTAGATAAAAACCTAGCGGAGCGCCTAGAAAGAAGGTGAAGAAAACATCCTTGAGCGCGGACTTGACGTTTCCCTTCAATAGGGAACGAATGGCATCGCCCATGATGCTCAAGAACCAACCCAGTAGACTTCTACCGGTTTTCTCTCCTTCGAAATGGCATTTAGGCACCGCCTCGGGACCGATCTCCATATAACTGCGAATACACTCCCACAGACACATCGCCGTAGTACCGCCACCGCAACTGAACCCCATGCTGCAGTCCCGTTCGCCTTCCTTCGCATTCGGGTCCGGGTTCTTGAAGCCCACCACCAGCATGCCTTGGGTGGTCTTGCCATGGCGTCCCACCGAGTCCATGGCAATGGCCTGCGCCACTACGGTTTCCCAAGGCACTATCCAGTAACTGCCGTCTTTCTGCGGTACGCAGACTTCGCGGCGTTGGCGGTTGAAGCGGGTGGGAGGCGGAGGAGATTGGGCTAATACACAGATCAATAAGAAGATGGGAAATACGCATAGACAGAAGATTGCGAACCCAAGAGCAACTTGTAAATCTAGCGAGTCGTTAAAAGAAGGCAGTGGAACGAAGAAAAAGCCAATTAGTACAATCGGCCAAGCCATCATTACCGCTGAGCCAATGCTGTACTCGCCAATATCAAGAAACACCTCATTCTTGCGCCAGATGGTATTAAGCACATCCCTTGGGGGCTGGCCGGTGGGAATGGCCGGTGGCGCCAGGTAGTCCTCGCGGGAGAACAGGCCCTTCTTCTGGCTGCCGGCGGGGGGAAGTGTCATCGAGTTTCCTTGGGATGCAGGTGGCTCTCACCAGTCAGGCGGTAGGTTTGCGCACGGTCCAGTTCCGGGGTGGGTTCGCCGGGACGCAATGTGACAGGTGCATTTTCCGCCGTCAGAACATAGGCCACGCCCTGTCTTCCGCCGATGGTCGTGATGCCGGCCAGATCCACCAGTGGGTTGCGGTAGCGCAGGCGTAGCGAGAGACGCACCTGGGCCTGGCGGAAGGCGCCGCTCAGGCGCAGGCCCTGGCCTTGGTCCGCCGGTATCCAGGTGCATTGGCTGCGCTCCAGCCAGAGATCGCCAATATCCAGGTTGGGCTGGTCGTTACTGCGGAGCATGCGGAAGTGGTCGGGTATGGGACTGCCAATCAGGCCCAACTCCAGTTCGACACTGGACGGCTCGGCACCCGGCAAGTCGATGGTCAGGCGCTGGATGGCTTCCAGGCTGACGGTGTCGCCCAGGGAGCCGGGCACCCGCTGGGACTTGCTGTCCACGCTGACGCGTGGCTGGTAAAGCAGTATCAGCAACTGGTCGAACTCCCGTTGCTGCTGCTCGGCGGGAATGGGATCGGTATTGCCGGCGCGAGCCTTGGACCAGCAGCAGTTGGCCAGGTACTGCTGCAGCGGTGTGGATTGCCGCCACCAGGCGTACAGGTACACACCTCCCAGCGCGAGCAGTAGTAGATTGATCGGCCCCATGCCCAGGCGGAAGCGGCGGATGGCTGTGGGGGTATCGATCCGGTTGAGCAGGCGCATGCTGGTCAATCCCAGGCCTAGGGCAGCCTGGGTGCCAAAAGCGGCGATCTGGCCTGTTACTGCCAAACGACGGATTTCCACCCAAGGATCAATTTTGCTTTGAGCGGTTTCGAATTGCTCCTGCATAGCTATGAACTCTGCGAGAGCAGCAGTGAATGACAGTCCCCCCACAAATCCACCAAACAGCGTCAGGGCTGGTGCAATGAAGGAAGAATTACCGAAAGGCGCAGCCCTGATTTCCCCGATGCCCTTCCCTACGATCACCCAATTCTGCACTACCGCCACCAATGCCGCTCCCGCATAGAGCGTGGCCGAAATGGTCTCGGCCCGCCGCCGGGTATCCATCCGCTCCAGGGCATGGGCCTGCGCCAGGTAGCTCTCGGCATTGAGCGCGTTGACCAGCAGCGCCGCCAGCGGCAGCAAGCCGCCGCTATTCTGCACCGCGGGGCTTTGCAGGATGCCGGCGGCGCGGCCCTGGCCGATGGCCTGGGCGGTGTTGTTGACCCACTGGCCGAGCTGTTGCGCCTGCTGGCCGAGCAGGCGCCAGGTGGCCACGCCGTTGTTCAGGGTGCGGACCAGCGGGGCGCCGGCGCTCAGGCGGGTGACCAGCAGGGTGCCCAGCCACTGCCCCGGCAGGACGCCCTTCTGCTGCAGCGCCAGCAGCACGGCGCCCAGGCGGGCCACGGTGAGGCTCCAGTAGCCGTCGATGTCGCTGGCCAGGCGCTGCAGCGCCTGCACGGTCGCGGCGCCGAGCAGGTGGGTCAGGGCCTCGTGGGTGGCGCTCAGGTTGTCCTGGGCGAGCGCCGCCTGCAGTTCGCCCAGGCGCGCGGTGTTGTTCACCGCCGCTTCCAGCGATGGGCTCCAGCCCAGGAACAGCAAGCGGAAGACGCCGCCGTCCTTGGCGCGCAGGAAGTCGCCGAACTGCTCGACGCCCTGGCGGCGATGGCACTGGGCGCTGAGGCAGGCGTCGGCCAGTTCGTCCAGCCAGCACTGGTGCTGCGGGTTGTCGTGCTCGACGAACCAACTGCCCAGGTCGTGGCGCGGCAGGAAGGCCTGGCGGTCGGCATAGAGGCTGGCATGGCGGGCCTCGACCTGGCGGAAATGCGCCGGGGCCTGCTCGTCCAGCCAGCGATCCATGCGTTCCAGGTCGATGTATTCGGCGACCTTGGCGCTGGCCCGGCCGCCGGCGAGCTGGCTGGCCTTGTCCTGGCGGTAGTCGCGCACGATGTCCTGTACCTGCTGCTGCAACTCGGCGGGGATGAAGGCGCGCAGCGGCGCCAGGCGTTGTTCGCGACGGTGGGCGATATCCGCGATGCGCTCGTCGGCGGCGGCGTGACCGATGCGCTGGCGCTCGTGGACGTTGACCTGGGTCTCTTCGTCCAGCAGGGCCTTGAGGGGCGCCTGGGCGGCGAGCAATTGCTCGCCCTGCTCGGGGGTGAGCTGGATGTCGTGTTCGCGGTAACGGTAATTGAGCAGGCTGGCCAGCTCGCCACCGTCCTCGCGGACCAGGCTGCGGATGAAGCCGCCGACGTTCTGGCGCAGGTTGTTGTCGGCCATCCAGGCTTCGTGGCGGGCTTCCAGCTGTTCCTGCTCGTGGTTGAGGTCGCGCAGTACGCCCAGGTCGTCGTCGAGCACGGCGAGCACCGCATGCAGTTCCCCGGCCTCGCTGCGTGCGCTGTCCAGCCACGCCGAGGTGGCGGGCACTTCCCACACCTGGGCGCTCCAGGCGCCCGGCGCGTCCTCCTGCTCGGCCTGGGGGTGGCGCATGGCGGCTTGCGAGCGGGCGTTGTACCACTCCATGGCGTGGATATAGGCGCGCACGTTCTCTTGGGTGGGGGCGGCGTTCATCCGCTCGGCCAGTTCCCGGGTCCGTCGTTTGTCCGCCTCGCGGTTCTGCGCATGCTCCTTGGCCAGAACGCGTTCGCGGACCTCCGGCATCAGTTCGGCCAGCAGCGTTTCACTTGCGTCGAGCGGGGGGCAGTGCGGTGCCTGCAGGCGCAGGGCGACCTCGCCCAGGGCGACGTGGCGCATGCGCCGCTGGCGAATGCCGGCCTCCGCCAGTTGGGCGCAGGCGTCTGCGCCGAGGGGGATTTCGCTGTACAGGAGCCAGGCATCGCGGCGCTTGTCCAGGGCGAAGCCGGCCTGGCTGCCGTGCAGCAGGACGCTCTCGTCGGCCGTCAGCGGTTGTAACCGCAGCAACCCGTCGGCGGCCACGGCATAGCGTTGCAGCGGCCCCTGCGCATGCCAGAGGTAGAGGAAGCCACCGCGCAGGCGGCGCAGGGCCATGGGGTGGCTGCTGGCGCGCACGGCCGGTTGCAGGCTGGCGTGGCGGGCGGGGTGCTCGGCCAGGGCGTAGCGCGCCGGGACGACGTACAGCTCGTTCTGGCGCGCCGGGCAACTGGCTATCGGGTTGCGGGCGTCGTCATGGCTCATGCCGTGCAGGCGGTTGGGGTTGCTGATCATGAAGCGCTCCTTGCTTGCAGGACGATGGCGTAGGCGAGGTCCGCGGCAGCCTCCAGGCGCCGGGATGGCGTTTGGCTGGACGTCGTGTCGAGCAGTGCGGCTATCTCCGGGTAGTCCTGCAGCGCTTGCTCGCCCAGCAGACCGAAGAGGTTGGCATAGCGGGCAATGTCGACTTCGCTATATAGGCCTCTGGCGTGGGCCTGCTCGGCCAACCCGCGCAAATGGGCGCAGCGCGCCGACCTGTCGCAGTCCGCGGCGTAGTGCGGGAAGGCCTGCCGCAGGTGCGCATCCAGTTGTTCCACGACACGTTGCCAGCGCACTTCGCCCAGGCGTTCCAGTTCTTCGTCGTCAAGTCGGTACGGGCCGTCCTGTCGAGCCGGCACAGGCCCCGCGGGGCGACGGTGACATAGCCAGGAGCGGGTTTCGCCATCGAAGGCGAGGATGGTTTCGAATGGGCCGAACAGGCAGGCATCGCCATTGGCCACGGCCCGCCCCAGCAGCGCATTGGCTACCGCCGGATCGGCCAGGCGCAGGAGCATTTCCTCGCCCTGGGGATGGCGTACGTTGAGCAGCCAGCGCAGATGGGCGAGCCGTTCATGCCAGGGGGCCTGGCCGAACAGCAGGTAGCCCCAATCCCCCTGGCCCTGAGCCAGAAAGGCGTCGAGCAACGCATCGTCCGGCCCGTTCAGCTGGACGAGGCAGGGGGAGATATCGACCAGCTCGTCCCATCGCGTCTGGGTGTAGAGGAGCTGGAAGGTCGTGGTCCCGCTCCATTGCCGCAGCCATTGGGGGAGCTCTGCGAGGCTGGCGCCATCCAGCAGCAGGCTGGCCCCTTCGGCCCATGGCAGGCCGACTGGCAGCGGCGGCAGGTAGCGAACCTCGGCGTTCATGCTTGCGCTCCCGCCGCCTGGGCGCAGATGGCGCACACCGGCAACTTGCGCAGCAGGGCCTGGCGCTGCGCGGCGATCAGCAAGGCTCCGGGCTTGTCCTGGTCCGCCTGTTGCAACGGCCCGGGCAGCAGGGGCGCGGCCGGCGTGCCGACACCGGGACTGCCGCCGCTGTTGAGCATCACCTCGGCACCGCTGAGGGTGACGCCGCCGGGGTCGAGCTTGACGAAGCTGCCGCCGGCCTTGAGCGTCAGTTCCTGGCCCGCGTCGATCGTCACCTTCTCGCCGGCGTAGTAGTGGATTTCGTTGCCGGCCTCGATGAACTGGCCACTGCCGAGCTTCAGGTGCTGGTCGTTGCCCACCGTCAGGTGGTCGTCGGCGCGCACCTCGACCTTGCGGTCGCCATGGGTGGTGCGGTGTTCCTCGGCCTTGAACTCGCTGTAGGCGTTGGCTTCCACCGTGTCGTGGCGTTTGTGGCCGACGCGGATCTTCTGGTCGCGCTCGATGTTCTCGTCCCAGTCGCGCTGGGCATGCAGGTAGATCTGCTCCTGGCCCTTGCGGTCCTCGATGCGCAGTTCGTTGTAGCCACCGCCGCCGGGGCTGGAGAGCGTCTTGAACAGGCTGCGGGTCTTGTTCGCCGGCAGCTCGTAGGCCGGCAGGTGCTCGGCGTGGTACAGGCAGCCGCTGATCAGCGGCTGGTCCGGGTCGCCTTCGAGGAAGGTCACCAGCACTTCCATGCCGATGCGCGGAATGGCGATGGCGCCGTACTGCTTGCCGGCCCAGTTGGAGGCCACGCGCAGCCAGCAACTGGTCTTGTCGTCGGCCGCACCGATGCGGTCCCAGTGGAACTGCACCTTGACCCTGCCGTAGCGGTCACAATGGATTTCCTCGCCCTTCGGCCCCGTCACCACGGCGGTCTGGCTGCCCAGCACGCGCGGCTTGGGATGCGCCAGCGGCGGGCGGTAGGGCACGTCCCAGGGCGTGGCGAGGAAACGGTTGCGGTAGCCTTGGTGGAAGTCGTCCTTGCCGTCGCGGGCGTCGCTGGTGACCGACTCTTCCAGCACCTGCGGCTGCTTGCCTTCGTGCAACACTTCGGTGAGCAACCAGAGGTCGTTCCACTCATCGCGCGGGTGCTCGCGCAGGGGCAGGAAATGGCCGCTGCGCAGGCTCGGCTGGTCGCTGCGGCCCTCGGCCTGGCGGTAGTCGGCGCGGTGCCTTTCCAGGCTGCGCTGGCTCAGCAGTTTGCCGCGCTCGCGCTCGGTGAAGCGGCCGGGGTAATCGTAGTCCTCGAGGTCCGGACGACTGTCGCTGCGGGCCATGCTTTCCAGTTGCAGCCTGGGCTTCTCGATGTCGTAGTCGCGGCGGCTGACGCGGGCGGTACGGGTTTCCAGGCGCTGGCCAAAGCGCTTGATCACCGGCAGGTCGGCAACCAGGCCGGAGTCCTGCTGGTAGGCCACCGGGGCCAGCTTGGGGAAGGCCGTCTGGTCGTCGCCGAACACCAGCAGGTGCCCGTCGGGGCCGTGCTCGAAGTGGTAGTGGAGGCCTTCCTCTTCGCACAGGCGCTGGACGAAGTGCAGGTCGCTCTCGTCGTACTGGGTGCAGTAGTCGCGCGGCGGGTAGACGGTGGGGCCGAGCTGGAAGCGCTGGGCATCGGCGAGGATGCCGTGTTCCTCCAGCACCTGGGTGATGATCTGCGGCACCGTCAGCTGCTGGAAAATGCGCTGGTTATGCCGATGCGCGAGGTAGGCCAAACGTGGCACCAGGCTCACTTGGTAGCGGGTCAGGCGCTGGCCGGATTCGCCCTGGGCCACCCGGTGCAACTGGCCATGGATGCCGTGGCCCTGCCCCAGGTCCAGGTAGGCGCCCTTGTGCAGCAGGCTTTCCAGGTCCAGGTCGGGACGTTCGCTGACCAGCTCGATGTCGAAGCGGTAGGGCTGGTTCAGGGCTTCGCGGCCATGGAATTCGAGCACCTGCAGGTCGCCGTCGAGGCCGTCGATATTCAGGCTGAAATGGGGCTGGTTGGCGGGGGAGAACATGGCTGGCTTCCTTTCCAAGGGAAGCCGCTATCACAGCAGGTCCGCACTAGGCAGGCCTGTAGGGGGTATCCGTCAACGGAGGATGAATCGGCTGAAGAAGGCAGGAGTGCCAGTGCCTGGGTGTGAAGAGCGCGGCGTCAGGGTCGTCGGGCGAGGCTGCCGCTCTCTTCCCAGCCGCCCCCCAGGGCCTTGAACAACCCCACCGCCGCCTGCAGGCGCGCCAGGCGCAGCTGCACCGCAGCGTCCTGCGCCTGGTAGAGGGTGCGCTGGGTGTCCAGCACCGTGAGCAGGGTTTCCGCGCCGGCCTGGTAGCGGCTGTCGGAGAGTTCGAAGGCGCGCTGCGCCTGTTCCAGTTCCTGCTGCTGCCAGTGCAGCTGGCGGTCGATGCCGTCGATGCCGTTCAGCGAGCGCTCGGTGTCGGCGAAGGCGCCGAGGATGGCCTTGCGGTAGTTTTCCAGCAACTCGCGCTGCAGCGCCAGGCGGCGGTCGCGCTCGGCGCCCAGGCGGCCGTGGTTGAAGATGGGCGCGAGCAGGTTGGCGCCCAGGTCGTAGTAGGAGGTGCGCAGCAGGTCGGAGGCGTGGTTGGCGCCGGAGGACAGGTTGGCCGTCAGCGTCAGGCTGGGCAGCATGGCGGCGCGGGCCACCTGCACGTCGGCCTGGGCCGCCGCCAGTTGCGCTTCGGCGCGGGCGATGTCCGGGCGGCGGGCGAGCAGTTCGCTGGGCAGGCCGGCGCCGACCTGCGGCCACTGCACGCTGTCGAACGGCTGGCCGCCCAGTTTCAGGGCCGGCAGCGGTTCGCCGATCAGGGTGGCCAGGGTGACCTGGGCATCTCGTTCCTGCTGCAGCAACAGCGGCAACTGGCGCTGTTGGGCGGCCACCAGACCGCTCTGCTGGGCCACCTCCAGCTCGGTGGCGGAGCCGGCCTCGCGGCGGCTGCGCACCAGGCCCAGGACCTGCTCGGCGTTCTCCAGGTTGAGCCGGGCGATGCGCTGCTGTTCGCGCAGCGCGAGCACCTGCAGGTAGGCGTCGGCTACCCCGGCCACCAATGTCAGTTCCACGGTGGCGCGGTCGTATTCGCTGGCCTTGAGGCTTTGCAGCGCGCTGCGGTAGGCGGCGCGGCGGCCGCCCCAGAAGTCCACTTCGTAGCTGGCGCTGAGGCCGGCGCTGAAGGTGTCCACCGCCTCATTGTCCTCGCTGGCGTCGATGCCGCTGTAGCCAGTGCCGTGCAGCAGCTTCTCGCGGGTGACGCCCAGTTGCGCGTTGACCTCCGGCAGCAGCGGCGCGCCGGCGATCACCGCGCTGGCGCGGGCCTGGTCGACGCGGGCGATGGCCGCCGCCAGGTCCTGGCTGTTGTCCAGGGCACGCTGGATCAGGCCGTCCAGCTCGCCGGCGCCGAAGCGCGTCCACCAGCGCTGCAGCTCGCCGCGGCGGGTGTCGCCGGCGCCATACTGCCAGGCGGGTGGGGTGACGATGCCGCTGTCGAGGGGGGCCGGGGCGCCGGCGCAGGCGCCCAGCAGCAGGCAGGCGGGCAGTAGGCTCAGGGCTTTCATTCGGGTGTCCGTCATTGGCTGGCCAGGGCGGCCACCGGGTCGAGGCGGGCGGCCTTGCGCGCCGGCATGAAGCCGAACACCAGGCCGGTGGCCAGGGCGCAGGCGAAGGCGCCGAGGATGGCCGCCGGGGAGAACGCCACCGCCACCTTGCCCAGCAGCAACGCGCCGCCGATGCCCAGGGCGATGCCGACGCCGACCAGGCCGCCGACCACCGAGAGCAGCGTGGCCTCGGTGAGGAACTGGCGCAGGATGTCGCTCTGCCGCGCGCCGGTGGCCATGCGGATGCCGATCTCGCGGGTGCGTTCGCGCACGGTCATCAGCATCACGTTCATCACCCCGATGCCACCCACCAGCAGGGAGATGGCGGCGATGGAGCCGAGCATCAGCGACAGGGTGTTCTGGGTGTGCGCCTCGGCCTGGATCAGCGCGGCGTTGTTGGTCAGCTCGTAGTCGCGCTGGCCGCGGTGCAGGCGCTGCATCAGGCGGTCGATGGCCTTCTCCGTCTCGTGCACGCGGCGCGCGTCGGCGGCGGCGATGATCACGTATTCCGGGTTGCGCGTGCCGAACAGGCGGATGCTGGCGGCGGAGTAGGGCACGGCGATGCGGTTGTCGGCATCCTGGTCGCCGGAGCTGGAGCCCTTGGCCTGCAGCACGCCCACCACCTGGAAGGGTACGTTCTCGATGAGGATGTAGCGGCCGATCGGGCTGCTGGCACCGAACAGCTTCTCGCGCACCTTGGCGCCGATCACCGCGACCGTGGCGGCATTGGCTTCGTCGCGTTCGGTGAAGTAGCTGCCTTCGCTCACCGGCCAGTTGAGGATCGCCGGGAAGTCGGTGTTGTTGCCGCCGACGTAGGCGTGGTAGTCGAGGCTGCCGTGGCGCACCACCAGTTCGCCGCCGTTCACCGGCATGGCCATCTTCACCTGGGGCAGGGTGGCGATGGCCGCGACGTCGTCCAGGCTGACGACGCCCATGGGCGTGCGCGGGTTGGGCGAGTAGCCGCTGAGGTAGATGATGTTGGAGCCGAAGGCGCCCATCTGCGCCATCACCTGGCGCTTGCTGCCTTCGCCGACGGCGAGCATCACCACCACCGAGGCCACGCCGATGACGATACCCAGCAGGGTGAGGGCGGTACGGAAGCGGTTCAGCCACATCACCCGCCAGGCGGCGCGGATGGCTTCCAGCAGTTCGGCGCGCCAGGCCCCGGCGGGCTCGGCGCTGCCCTGCTGCAGGCGCTCGCGCAGCTCCTCGGCGCGCAGGCCGGGGGTGGCCGGCTGCGACGGCGCGCCATTGGCGCTGTCGCTGACGATCTCGCCGTCGAGCACCTCGATGACGCGCTTGGCGCGGGCGGCGACGTCGCGGTCGTGGGTGATCAGGATCACCACGTGGCCCAGGGCGGCCAGCTCGTCGAGCAGCGCCATGACCTCGGCGCCGCTGTGGCTGTCGAGGGCGCCGGTGGGTTCGTCGGCGAGGATGATGTGGCCGCCGTTCATCAGGGCGCGGGCGATGGAGACGCGCTGCTGCTGGCCGCCGGAAAGCTGCTGCGGGCGGTTGCCGGTGCGCTCGCCCAGGCCCAGGCGCTCCAGCAACTGGCGAGCGCGGCCGTGGCGCTGCAGGGCCGGGGTGCCGGCATAGATGGCCGGCATCTCGACGTTTTCCTGGGCCGAGGCCGAGGGGATCAGGTGGTAGCCCTGGAACACGAAGCCGAAGGCCTCGCGGCGCAGCCAGGCCTGCTCGTCGCTGTCCAGCTCGGCGACGTCGCGCCCGGCGAACAGGTAGCGGCCGCTGCTGGGGCGGTCGAGGCAGCCGAGGATGTTCATCAGCGTCGACTTGCCGGAACCGGAGGCGCCGACGATGGCGACGAACTCGCCGGGGTGGATACTCAGGGAGATGCCGCGCAGCACCTCGACCTCGGGGCTGCCGTTGCCGCCGTAGCGCTTGCGTACGTCGCGCAGTTCGATCAGCGGGATGTCCTGGAGGGTTTCGCTCATTCAGCCCTCGCCATTGTCCGGGGCGGCCATCAGCAGGCGTTCGCCTTCCTGCAGGCCGGACAGCACCTGGACGTGCAGGCGGTCGCTGATGCCGGTCTCGACCTTGCGGCTCTCCGGCTTGCCGTTGCGCCCGACCACCCAGACGTGGCGGCCGCCCTGGCCATCTTCATGCAGCGCGGCCACGGGCGCGGTGAGGGTGCCCTGGGCGGTGGCGGCGACGAAGAACACCTGGGCGGTCATTTCCGCCATCAACTGGTGGTCGCTGTTGTCCACGTCCACCAGCACCGTGTACAGCACCACCCGGCCGCTGCCGCTGGAACCGCCGGCGGAGCCGCTGCCGGTGCTTTCCTGGTTGTTCGGGTCCAGAGGCTTGGGCGGCACCGGGAGGATCTGCCGCACCGTGCCGCTCCAGCGCCGCTGCTCGCCGGCGAGGGTGGTGAAATAGGCCGGCATGCCCGGCTTGACGCGGCCGATGTCGGCCTCCGAGACCTGGGCCCAGACGGTCATCGGCGAGAGCTTGGCGATGCGCAGGATCAGCGGCGTCTGCTGCTGGGCGTTGAGCGTCTGGCCCTCGCGGGCGTCCACCGCCACCACGGTGCCGGACATGGGCGCATAGATGCGCGTGTAGCCCAGCTCGGCCTCGTCGCTGCGCAGGGTGGCCTTGGCCTGGTGGATCTGCGCCTGGTACATGTCTATCCGCGCCTGGGTCGCCTGCACCTGCGCGTAGGCGGTCTGCACGTCTTCCTCACGGGTGGCGCTGGCGGCGGCCAGGCGCTGCTGGCGCTGGTATTGCTGGCGCGCGAGCAGGTGCTGGGCGCGCTGCTCGGCCAGTTGCGCCTTGAGCACCTCGATGGAATAGCGGCCGGCGTCGACCCGCGCCTGCTGGGTGGAGGGGTCTATCTCCACCAGCAGCTGGCCTTCCTTGACCTCGTCGCCGGGCTCCACGTGCAGTTTGAGTATCTGCCCCGATGCCTGGGCGCCCACGTCCACGTAGCGCCGCGGCTGCAGGGTACCGAGGGCGGTGACGCTGCTTTCGATGTCGCCACGGGCGACCGGGGCGGTGATCAGGTCATCGCCGCCGAAAGGGTGGGTCTGCCAGGCGGCGACGGCGAGCAGGGAGGTGAGGAGGGCTGCGATCAGCAGCGTGCGACCAGTACGACGGGGGCGTTTCATTCGGGGTTCCGGCCAGGGCTTGGAAGGCATGCCGCCGCGGGATCGCGGCCAGGCATGCGCTTTCGGGAAGACGGATGATGCCCAAGGAAATTTAGCGCCGACAGGGCTCGCGGAGCTTTATTCGCGCGCTGTTACAACTGCGCGTAGCGGCTGCTGATGCGGATGCTGCCGTTGTCCAGGCGCTGTAGCTCGACCGGCAGCACCCGGGGCAGGGCATTGACCAGTTCCTGCAGGTTGCGCGTGCGGTAGGTGCCGCCGATGCGCAGGTTGGCCACCGTCTGGTCGGCCAGCACCAGCGGGGCGTCCAGATAGCGGTTGATCAGCGGCAGGGCGGCGCCCAGCGACAGGTCGTCGAGCACCAGGCGGCCGTCGCGCCAGGCCAGGACCTGGGCGGGGTCGGCGCTGGCCACCAGGGGCTGGAGCATGCCGGCGCGGTAGCTGGCCTGCATGCCGGGGGTCAGGCTGCTGTCGTTGCCGTCCTTCTCGCTGCGCACCCGCACCGAGCCTTCGGTGACGGTCACGGTGACCTGGTCCTGGTACTTCCACACGTCGAAGCGCGTGCCGGTAACGGTGATGCTGCCCTTGGCGGCGCGCACCACGAAGGGGTGGCTGGCGTCGTGGCTGACGTGGAAATAGGCCTCGCCGTGGTCCAGCACCACCCGGCGCACGTCGCGGAAATTGGCATAGGACAGGCGGGTATTGAGGTTCAGCTCGACCTCGCTGCCGTCGGGCAGCACCACTTTGCGCAGGGTGGCGTCGGCCTGGTAGCGGTGGTAGCTGTCCGGCACCCAGCCCTGCAGCCAGCCCAGGTAGCCAGCGGCCGGCAGTACCAGCAGGGCGAGGGCGGCGGCACGCAGCTGCTTGCGCCAGGAACGCCGGCGGCGCCCGGCCTGCGCGGGCGGACGCGGCAGCGGCGGACGGCGGCCGGTAGTGCGCGGGGTGGGGCGGGCTTCCAGCAGGTGCGCGCTGAGCTTCCAGATCTTTTCCACTTCGGCGTACTTGGCCGCGTGCCGCGGGTCGCTTTCCAGCCATTGCTGGAACTCCGCACGCTCGGCATCGCTGCAGTCCTGCTCGTGCAGGCGCATGCACCAGTGCGCGGCGGCTTGCGCCACGGGATCGCTCGAAGGGGAAGGGGGGGTAGTCATGAAGGGGCCGGTTGAACCTTGCCGCGCCTGGATCCGGCGCCGCCATGGCGGAGGGATGATGGGCGCAATTATAGGAGAGCTCGCATCCTACGGAAAGCCGCGGCCGGGCGCCAGCCACCCCGATCCAGCCTTGCCCGGGCGCATACGGCGGGCGCCGGTAAAGTTTCCCGGGCGCGCTTCGTTCCCTGAATGCCGGTGTTCTGGGCGGAGCATTCATGCCGCCGAAGGCCGCGACTTCCCGTCGTCCTGCGCCATCCGCGGCGCGCTCGTACAGAGATGAATCGATGCAAAAGCGCACCCTCGTGGCCGGCCTCGCCGGCGCCTTGCTCGGCCTGCTGCCCCAGGCCCACGCCGACAGCGCCCGCCCGGCCGCCCTGGCCGCCGACATCCGCTGGACCGCCTACGGCGTACCGCACATCCGCGCTACCGACGAAGGCGGCCTGGGCTTCGGCGTCGGCTACGCCTACGCCCGCGACAACGCCTGCCTGCTGGCCGACGAGATCGTCACCGCCCGCGGCGAGCGCTCGCGCTATTTCGGCGCCGAGGGCGAATCCTCGGCGCAGGTCGGCAACCTCGCCTCGGACGTCTTCTTCACCTGGCTCAACCGTCCGGAATCGGTGGAGGCCTTCCGCAAGGCCCAGTCCGCGGAAGTGACGCAACTGCTGGAAGGCTACGCGGCGGGCTTCAACCGCTTCCTGCGGGAGGCCAGCACCGACACCACCAGTTGCCTGGGCCAGCCCTGGCTGAAGCCGATCGACAGCAGCGACCTGGTGCGCCTGACCCGTCGCCTGCTGGTGGAGGGCGGTGTCGGCCAGTTCGCCCAGGCCGTGGTGGCCGCGGCGCCGCCGGGCGCTGCCAGTGCAGCCCTGACCGGCGCGGAGGGCTTCCGCCTGGCCGAGCAGCGCCGCGAGCGCTTCCGCCTGGAACGCGGCAGCAACGCCATCGCCGTCGGCTCGGAGCGCTCGGCCAGCGGCCACGCCCTGTTGCTGGCCAACCCGCATTTCCCCTGGCAGGGCGCCATGCGCTTCTACCAGCTGCACCTGAGCATCCCCGGCAAGCTGGACGTCATGGGCGCGGCGCTGCCCGGGCTGCCGATGGTGAACATCGGCTTCAACCGGCACCTGGCCTGGACGCACACGGTGGACACCTCCAGCCACTTCACCCTCTACCGCCTGGAACTGGACCCGCAGAACCCGCTGCACTACCGCCTGGACGGACGCTGGCAGCCGCTGGAGAAGCTCGTGGTGAAGGTCCAGGTGCGCGGCGCCGACGGCCAGTTGCAGACGGTCGAGCACAACGTCTACGAGTCGGTCTACGGCCCGGTGCTGGTCTGGCCCGGCAAGCTCGACTGGAGCGCCGGCGAAGCCTATGCCCTGCGTGACGCCAACCTGGGCAACACGCGGGTGCTGCAGCAGTGGTACTCGATCAACCAGGCGCGCGACGTGGCGGACCTGCGCCAGCGCGTGGAATCCCTGCAGGGCATCCCCTGGGTCAATACCCTGGCCGCCGACGAGCACGGCGACGTGCTCTACCTGAACCAGTCCGTGGTGCCCAACCTGACCCCGGGGCAGCTGCAGGCCTGCGCCATTCCCGCGCTGGTCGCCGAGGGCCTGCCGGCGCTGCAGGGCAACCTCGGCCGCTGCGGCTGGAGCCGCGACCCCGGCGCGGCGCAGCCCGGCATCCAGCCGGCCACACAGTTGCCGGCGCTGGTGCGCCGCGACTTCGTGCAGAACTCCAACGACAGCGCCTGGATGACCAACCCGGCGGCGCCGCTGGAAGGCTTCTCGCCGCTGGCCAGCCGCCAGGACCAGCCCCTGGGCCTGCGCGCCCGCTTCGCGTTGCAGGCCCTGCAGGGCAAGGGCGCTATCGATGAACCGCTGCTGCAGCGGCTGGTCACCGGCAACCACGTCTACGCCGCCGACCTGGTGCTGCCCGACCTGCTGCAACTGTGCCGCCAGGCGCAGGAAGCAGCGCTGTCGTCCGCTTGTGGCAGCCTCGCCAAGTGGGACCGCAGCGCCAACCTCGACGCCGGCCCGGGCTTCGTCTACTTCCAGCGCTTCATGACCCACTTCGACGGTCTGGAGGGCGCCTGGAAGGTGCCCTTCGACCCCGTGCGCCCGCTACAGACGCCCAGCGGCATCGCCCTGGACAAGCCGCAGGTGGCGAAACAGGTGCGCGAGGCACTGCTGGCCGCGACGAAAGAGGTGCATGAACTGGGGCTCGACCAGCGCCAACGCTGGGGCGAAGTGCAGGTCAGCAGCACAGCCAAGCCGCCGATCCCGATCCCCGGCGGCGACGGCCACCTGGGCATCTACAACGCCATGCAGAGCGTGCCCCACGGCGACCATCTGGAGGTGGTGAGCGGCAGCAGCTACATCCAGCTGGTCAGCTTCACCGCCGAGGGCCCGCAGGCCAAGGGGTTGCTGGCGTTCTCCCAGGCCAGCGAGCCGCGCTCGCCGCACCACGCCGACCAGACCCGGCTGTTCTCGCGCCAGGCCTGGTCGCCACTGCCCTTCACCGAGGCGCAGATCGACGCGGACCCCACACTCCGGGTGGTGCGCCTGGCGCAATGAAAGGAGGCGGACTCCCATGATTTCCAACGAGTTTCAGGCACCTGCGGAACGGATTCGACCATGCAAGAGGAGGGCGGCGCACCCTGACCACTGGCTGCGCCCGGCCCAGGGGGACAAGGAGAAGCCAATGACCCAATCCAGAGCCAGCGAGCCCGCGCGGCGGATTCTGGCCCATGCCGGCCTGCGCACCAGCCTGCCGCGGCTGGTGGTGTTGAGCGCCTTCCACGAGCAGGACGCCTACACGGTGGAAGAGCTCTACCAGCGCCTGCGCGAACCGACCAACTCCATCACCCAGGCCTGCGTGCAGAGCACCCTGCGCAGCCTGGGGCGCAGCGGCGTGCTGGTGCGCGATGCACAGCGCCGCTACCGCCTGGCGCCCTCGTTCTCGTTCTCGATGGCGCTGGACGAAGAGGGCGAGGCGCGCCGTCTGCAGTGATGCGTCGCTAGAGATTCCTACAGAAAACGCTAATAGGACGCATTCTAAATTTCCGCAAAGCGGTCTCGTCTTTCAGAAACAAGGCGCCGATGCGGCGTCCCCATGGGCCGGCGGACCGCCACCGCGCCTCCTGGCAAACGGGCTAAGGATATTGGCAGCATGAACCAGATGATCACCCCCACCTACGACGTTCTCGGCATCGGTTTCGGGCCTTCCAACCTGGCGCTGGCGATCGCGCTGCAGGAGCAGGCGCAACGCGAGGGCCTCGACTACCATGCGCTGTTCCTCGACAAGCAGGGCGACTACCGCTGGCACGGCAACACCCTGGTGGCGCAGAGCGAACTGCAGATCTCCTTCCTCAAGGACCTGGTGAGCCTGCGCAACCCCACCAGCCCCTACAGCTTCGTCAACTACCTGCACAGCCAGGGGCGCCTGGCGGACTTCATCAACCTCGGCACCTTCTACCCGTGCCGCATGGAGTTCAACGACTACCTGCGCTGGGTCGCCCGGCACTTCGCCGAGCAGGCCCGCTACGGCGAGGAGGTGCAGCACGTGGAGCCGGTCGCCGGCGCCCACGGCATCGACCTGCTCAAGGTGGTCTCGCGTGACGCCGAAGGCCACGAGAACTACCGCCTGGCACGCTCCATCGTCCTCAGCACCGGCGGCACGCCGCGCATCCCGCAAGCCTTCGCCAGCCTGCGCGGCGATGCGCGGGTGTTCCACCATGCGCGCTACCTGGAGCGCATGGCCGAGCAGCCCTGCGTGCGCCACGAGCCGATGCGCATCGCCGTGGTCGGCGGCGGGCAGAGCGCCGCCGAGGCCTTCATCGACCTCAACGACAGCTACCCCTCGGTACAGGTCGACATGATCCTGCGCGCCGCCGTGCTCAAGCCGGCTGACGATAGCCCCTTCGTCAACGAAATCTTCGCGCCCGACTACACCGACCTGGTGTTCCAGGAGCCGGAAAGCGAGCGCGAGAAGCTGATCGCCGAATATCACAACACCAACTACTCGGTGGTGGACCTCGACCTGATCGAGCGCATCTACGCCATCTTCTACCGCCAGAAGGTCTCCGGGCAGGCCCGCCACGGCTTCCTCTGCCGCCGCCACGTCGAAGGCGTGCGCGCCGACGCCGCCGGCGTGCACCTGAGCCTGCGCGACAGCGCCACCGGAGAGGTGGAACAGAAGCAGTACGACGCGGTGATACTGGCCACCGGCTACGAGCGCAACTCGCACCGCGAACTGCTGGCGCCGCTGCAGGCGCACCTGGGCGACTTCCGCGTCGACCGCGACTACCGCCTGCAGACCGACGCGCAACTGCGCGCGCCCATCTACTTGCAGGGCTTCAGCCAGGCCAGCCACGGCCTCAGCGACACCCTGCTGTCGGTCCTGCCGGCCCGCGCCGAGGAGATTTCCACGTCGCTGTTCCGGCACCTGCAGGCGCAGCCGGCAGCTCGCACAGTCGCCGCCGAGACCGCCTGAGCCCATGGGCCCGTTGCCGCCCCCATCGGGGCGGCGCCTCCAAGCGAGAGTATCCGCATGTCCAGTCCGCTTCCCGAATCCATCCTGCCACTACCCGACGGCCGCCAATTGAGTGCCGAGACGCAGGGGCGACGCCTGACGCTGTCCCTCGATGGCGCGGGGCTGCTTGCCCTGGAAAGCGATGGCCATACCTGGCAGCTGCTGTCCGAGGTGTCACCCTTCGCGCTCTGGGCCTTCGCCTACTGGTGCTTCGCCCATGACGAACAGCGCCAGGTAATCCTCCTGCAAGGCGCCGGCTGCCCGGCGCAGGCCTACACCGAAGGGCTGCTCAGCCGCACCGGCGACGGCCTGGCGCAAGTGGAGCGCAGCGCCTTCTGGCAACTGCCGCAGCCCTGGTTGCGCCAGCCCCTTGAGGTGGCGTTCCCCCAGGTGTTCCGCATGGACGCCGGCAAGCGTCACCCGCTGCGCCCGCCCAAGCCCGAAGGCGAGGTCTACCGGCGCTTCGATGCCCGCCTGGGAAGCTGGATATCCCTGCGCACCCTGGATATCGACGCCGACCTGGAGCGCTTCAACCGCTGGCAGAATCATCCGCGCGTGCTGGAGTTCTGGCAGGAGGGCGGCAGCCTCGCGCAACACCGGGCCTACCTGGAAAAGCTCGCGCTCGACCCTCACGCGCTGACGCTGATCGGCTGCTTCGACGACCAGCCCTTCGCCTATTTCGAAGCCTACTGGGCCAAGGAAGACCGCATCGCGCCGTTCTACGCAGCGGACGACTACGACCGCGGCATCCACATGCTGGTGGGCGAAGACAGCCAGCGCGGCCCGCACAAGGTACAGAGCTGGCTGGATGCCCTGGTCCACTACCTGCTGCTGGACGAACCGCGCACCCAGCGCATCGTTGCCGAGCCCCGCGCGGACAACGCGCGCATGATCGGCCACATGCAGCGCCTGGGCTTCTGGCGGGAAAAGGAATTCGACTTCCCGCACAAGCGCGCGGCGCTGATGGTGCAGAGCCGGGAAAGCTTCTTCGAGCGCTGCGCGCTGCGCTGACCGCCTCAGCCCCGGGGGCGCTCCAGGCGGGGCCTGCTTTTCTACGGGGCTACGGGTTTACGACGGTGTTGAGGCAGAGGTTAAAGAGCGCCCTCTCCCCAGCCCTCTCCCGCAAGCGGGAGAGGGGACCATTCGTGCCACCGGGGTGTCCGGCGGGGGCGTTGAATCCAATCGCGGACAAAGTCCGCTCCTACGCCCTCCGGCAAACATCAGACCTGTAGGATGGCGTTGAGCGAAGCGATACCCATCACCACGACCGCATGGGTTTCGCCAAGGCTCAACCCATCCTACGAAAAGCGCCTTGGCGCAGCCGGCAAGACAGTTGCTCCTACGCCCGTGCTTCCTGGAACCGTAGGAGCGGACTCTGTCCGCGATTCGGCGGATAACGCCGTAGGCGTTATCCGCCCTACGGATTTCCAGAGAAACATCCGAGCACTCGGAGCGGCGCGCTACACCAAGCCCCCAACCCCACCCCACATGAAAATGCCGTTCCCCTCATAAAGAGAAACGGCATTTTTCCTTGACTGAACAGCGTCCAGGGCTTTGTCGTTCGCCGCTCAGAACTTGTAGTTCAAGGTGGCCAGGACGTTGCGGGGGGCGCCCCAGATGCCCTGGCCGTACCAGTTCACCGCGGTCTGGTACTTCTCGTCGAACAGGTTGTTGACGTTCAGCTGCGCCGAGATTTGCGGGGTGATGTCGTAGCGGGCCATCAGGTTGGCGACCAGGTAGTCGGACTGCTCCTGGCGCTGGCCCTGGGGACCCACGCCGTCGTAGTAGATGCGGCTCTGCCAGTTGGCGCCGCCGCCCACCGTCAGCTGCTTCCATTGCCCCGGCAGGCGGTAGGTGGTGAACAGGCGTGCCATGGTGCGCGGCAGCTGGGTGTTCACGTCATTGTCGTCGGAGTCCTTGGCGCTGTAGTGGGTGGCGAAGAAGAAGGCGTTCCAGTTCTCGGTGAGGGCGCCGGACAGTTCGAACTCCACGCCCTTGGAGGTGGCGCCGTCGGTGGCGTAGTAGGCCGGGCTGTCGGGGTTGCCGGGCACGGAGTAGCCGACGTCCTGCTGGCCGAGGTTGTCCTGGACGATCCGGAAGGCGGCCAGGGAGGCGTTCAGCCTGCCGTCGAGGAATTCGCCCTTGATGCCGGCCTCGTAGGCGTCGCCGGTGACCGGGTCGAGCCAGGCGCCGTTGCGGTCGCGGTAGTCCTGGAAGTTGAAGATGCTGGTGTAGCTGGCGTACAGCGAGTAGTTCTGGTTCAGGTCGTAGACCAGGCCGGCGTAGGGGATGAACTTGTGGTCGCTGTAGTCGTATTCGCCCGAGGAGGCCCAACCGGCGCCTTCGCGGTCGTACTGGGTGAAGCGGCCGCCGAGGATCAGCTTCAGCGGGTCGGCCAGGGACAGGCGCAGGGCGGCGTAGCCGGCCTTCTGCTTGGTGTGGTTGCGCTCGGAGAGCTCGCGGTTCTCGTAGTCCCACTCCGGTTCCGCCACGTGGCCGAAGTCGTACACGCTGACCGGGGATTGCCAGGGCGTCTTGTTGCCGATCCAGTCGAACGAGTACTTGTGGTCGAAGTAGGTGGCGCCGACCACGGCCTCGTGGGTGCGGCCGAACAGTTCGAACGGGCCGGACAGGCGCAGGTCGGTGCTCTGCTGCTTGCGCTCGCCGGGGAAGCGCGACTGCGAGGGTTCGGCGTCGATCAGGCCGGTCTCCGGGTCGGGAAAGCCCCAGTTGAAGATCCGCGCGTTGTCCACCTCGTTGCGGTTGTGCATGACGCGGAACTGCGCCAGCCAGTCGTTATCGAAGCGGTGCTCGAGGTTGGCGAAGAAGTTCTTGACCTCGACTTCCTCGGTGTTCCACTTCGGCGCGATGCTGAACGAGCGGCTGTAGTGGGTCTTCGAGCCGTCGCTGTTCCACAGCGGCACGCCGCCGTAGGTCAGGCCGTCGGCGTCGGACTTCTGGTAGCTGGCGCCCAGGCTCAGGGTGGTGGCGTCGGTCAGGTCCACGTCGACCACGCCGTAGATCACGTGGCCCTCGCGGGAATAGCGGTCGAAGAAGTTCTTCTTGTCCTGGTAGGCGCCCACCAGGCGGCCGCGCACGTTGCCGGTGGGCGTCAGCGGGCCGGACAGGTCCAGGGTGCTGCGGTAGTTGTCCCAGGAGCCGGCGCTGACCTGCGCCTCGCCGCGGAATTCCTTGCTGTCGGCGCGCTTGCGCACCAGGTTGACCGAGGCCGAGGGTTCGCCGGCGCCGGTGAGCAGGCCGGTGGCGCCGCGGACGATCTCGATGCGGTCGTAGATGATGGCGTCCAGCTCGGACTCGCCCGCGGCGTAGTTGCTCTTGTAGTAGCTGGAAATTCCGTCGTACTGCAGGTCGTTGATGAAGAAGCCGCGCGAGGCGAAGACGGTGCGCTCGCTGTCCAGCTGCGGCGCGGAGATGCCCGGCGCGTTGGCCAGCACGTCGCCGAGGGTGGTCATGTTCTGGTCGTCCATCCGCTGGCGGGTGATGACGCTCACCGACTGCGGTGTCTCGCGCGTCGACAGCGGCAGGCCGGTGGCGGAGGCGGTGGCGCCGGTGGTGTAGGAGCCGGTGCCTTCGGTGGTGGTGCCCAGGGGGCTGGAGATGACCTGGGTAACGCCCAGGTTTACCGGCTCTTCCGAGACCGGCTTCATGGTGTAGCGGCCGTCGCTGTCCTGCTCGGCCTGCAGGCCGGAGCCATCGAGGAGCCGTTGCAGGGCTTGCTGCACGCTGTAGCGGCCGTCCAGGCCGTGGCTCACGCGGCCGTCGGTCAGCGCCGGGTCGAAGGAGATCAGGACCTTGGCTTCGGTGGCGAAGCGCGTCAGCACTGCGCCCAGGTCGCCTTTGCCGATGTGGTATTCGCGCACGTCGGCGCCATCGGGTTCGGCCTGGGCGGGGACGCCCAGGCCCAGTACGGCGGAAAACAGCAGCGCCTGGGCCAGCGCCAGGGGGAGGGGACGTGGGGCGAAGGGTGCTCTCATGGTGGTGTCGTGCTCTTCCAGGTTGGCAGTGGGGCGTTTGCCCTCTGCTTGATGAGTCGAAGGAGCACGGGGAAACCTATCAGCGGCCCGCAGAAATTTTCAGCGAGGCACGACCTTGACCCAATAGCGGGTGCGCTGGACGACCCGCACCGGCAGGCTGGAGGCCACCGCCCGCAGGGCCTTGTCGGTGTCGTCCAGGGAGAAGGTGCCGCTGATCCTGAGCCCCGCCACGGCGGGGTCGCAATGCAGCCAGCCGCTGCGATAGCGAGCCAGCTCGGCCAGGAACTCATCCAGCCGCTGCCGGTTGGCGACCAGCAGCCCGGTGCTCCAGGCATCCTGTCCCGGAGAAACGGGGAAAGGCCTGCCGGCAGCATCGGCGCTGAGCGAGCACTGCTGGCCGGCCTCGAGCAACAGCGGCTGCCCGTGGGCCGGCGTGAGGCGGACACGGTGCTCGAAGACCGCGACCTGGGCGCTGTCGTCCTGCAGGCGCACGGCGAAGCGGGTGCCCAGCGCCTGCACCGTTCCTTGCGGCACCTGGACGAGGAAGGGGCGGTTCAGGCTATCGGGGGCCGTGGTCACCAGCAGCTCGCCGCGACGCAGGATCAACTGGCGCTGGTGGGCGTCATAGGCGACATCCACCGCGCTGTCGCTGTTGAGCTGTACGCGGGTGCCGTCAGGCAAGGTAGTGCCGAACCGCTCGCCCAGCGGGCTACGCAGGTCCGCATCCCATCCCGCCGTCCTGGTGTAGCGAAGGCCGCCATAGCCCAGCGCCGTGCTGCCCGCGACGAGCACGAAGCCCTTGAGCAGCGTGCGTCGGTTCAGGCGTCCGTTCCGCTCGGCCTGGAGCAGGGCCCGGGGCGCGAGCGAAGCGGGCAGGCGGCCGAACTGGCCAAGCGTCAGCTCCACCTGGCGCCAGGCCCAGGCGTTCTCGCCGCGCTCTTCCAGCCAGCGCTGCCAGGCATTGCGGTCGTGCTCGGTGGCGTGTTCGCTCTGCAGCAGGCTGTGCCAGGTGGCGGCCTGCTCCAGCGCTTCGCGCTGCTGTCGGTCGAGGCGGTCCAGGAGGCTCAGGGCAGGGCTCCCAGGCGGAAGAGCATGCAGTGATGGGTGGCCTTGGCGATGTAGCGGGTGATGGTGACCTCGCTGAGGCCTTCGGCTTCGGCGATCTTCCGGTAGGTCATGCCCTCGAGTTGGGAGAGCAGGAAAGCGCGCCGCACCTTCGGGCCCAGCCCGGCCAGCATACGGTCCAGCTCGCAGAGCGTTTCGAGCAGGATGGCCCGGTCCTCTTCGCTGATTTCCAGCGCCTCGGGCTGGCCGGCCAGCTCCGCGAGCCAGGCGCGCTCCAGGCGGTCGCGCCGGTAGTGGTCGATCATCAGCCTACGCGCGATGGTGGCCAGGTAGCCCCGGGGCTCGCGTACCTCCTGCAGGCGATCCGGGGCGTCCTGGGCGGTCAGGATGCGGATGAACACATCCTGCACCAGGTCCCGGGCAAGCTCGGTGCAATTGACCCGCGGCCGCAACCAGCCGAGCAGCCAGCGGTGATTGTCTTGATAGAGGTGACTCACCAATTCCCTGGTACGCGATGCCGACATGGATAGTCCGGGTCATGAAATTGAGACTTATTACCATCTTATGATTTTCGCCAGGCCTCCGGCAAGGCTGGCACGGAAGAGAGGATGCCTGTTTGGCAGGCTTGTTTTGCGTGTGGCAGCCAGGTTATAAATGATAACTATTGCCATTTGACAATCCCTCCCTGCGCTCCTCCAGCAAACACGAGGCCACCAATGTCCGTCGCCGAGCTTCCCGGGCAGCAGGGGCTGCATTTGCTGTATAGCGATCACCACGGCTGGCTCAGGGGATGGCTGCACAAGCGCCTTGGCAATGCAGCCGATGCAGCGGACATGACCCATGACGTGTTCTTGCGTCTGCTGCTCAAGCCTGCCTCGCGTGGCTTCTCCAGCTCGGTGGATGCGCGTGCCTACCTGTGCACGATGGCCCGCGGGATGTGCATCGACCTGTGGCGCCGGCGCGAGGTGGAGCAGGCCTGGCTGGACACGCTGGCGGCCCAGCCGGAGCCTTTCGAGCCCTCGCCCGAGTTCCGCCTGCTGGTGATCGAGACGATCCTGGAGGTTGGTGCCGTGCTCGCTCGTCTCTCCGACAAAGCCCAGCAGGCATTCGTGATGGCGCAGATACATGGCCTGCCTACGCGGGAGATCGCTGCCAACCTTGCCGTATCCGAGCGCATGGTCCAGAAGTACCTGGCGCAGGCCATGCTGCAACTGGCCCTGGTCGATGCCGGCCTGGCCCACTGAAGCATGGACGACAGGGCCGCAATGACGCTGCGTGACGACGAGGTCAAAGCCGATTTCGCCAGCCTGGAAGCTGCGGCGCAGTGGTACGCGGCGCTCTATGCCGAGGGCTCCACGGGGGCCGAGCGGCGTGCCTGGGAGCAGTGGCTCGCGCAATGCCCGGAGCACCGCCAGGCCTGGCGGCATATCGAGGCCGTCAGTGCCCGTTTCGTCCCCCTGCGTGGCGATGGCGTGCGCGAAGCGGCCGCCGCGGCGGTGGGCGCCGCGACCAGCAAGGACCTGGAACGGCGCCTGGTGCTGCGCGGCCTGGCCGCGCTCGCCGGAGTGGGGTTGTGCGCCTGGCTGGGGTGGCGTTATTCGCCGCTGCCGGGGCTGGTCACGGCCTGGCGTTCGGACTTCAGCACCGGTATCGGCGAGCGACGCGACCTGAAGCTGGCCGACGGCACGCGAGTCTGGTTGAACACCAGGAGCGCGCTGGACGTCGCCTACGACACCAGCCAACGCCTGCTGACCCTGGCGATGGGCGAAATACTCATCGATACCGCGAAGGACGACTTGCGCCGGCCCTTCTTCGTCCGCACCGATTTCGGCAGCCTGCAGGCACTGGGGACGCGCTTCAACGTCCGCCAGACGTCGACCCATACGCTGCTGGCGGTCTTCGAGGGCAGCGTCAGGATCCGCAATGCGGCGGGCGAGACGCAACTGGTCACGGCCGGCCAGCAGCGCCAGTTCACGGCCACGGCCATCACCCCGACGATGCCTGCCGAGCCCATGCGGGAGGCCTGGACGCGGGGTGTCGTCCTGGCCGACAACATTCCGCTGGGCGTGCTGGTGGAGGAGCTGGGACGCTACCGGCAAGGTCATCTTGGCGTGGCGCCGGAGGTGGCCGAGCTGAAGGTCGTGGGACGTTTCCCCATCGACGATCCCGATCATGCCCTGGCCATGCTCGAACGCAATCTGCCCGTGCGGGTACGCCATACCTTGCCTTGGTGGACGAGCATCGAGCCGCGTTGAGCGGCGAGCGGCAGAAGCCTCGCGAATTTTTTTCATCGCGACGGTTCGTTTTTCAGCGCCTCGTTCGATTCCGTAGATGACAGAGGAGCATTCGGGAGCATGAGCGCCCGAGCGCGCCCGGCAGACGAGCCCACCCAGACGGCCGCTGCCAGGGCTCTGGCGCCTGCCGTAGCGGCGCTGGCCCTCGCCTTGCCAACCGTCATTCCAGGGAAATCGTCCTATGTTCTGCCCATCGTTTCGGTCGCGAGCTTCCTCCACCGGCCGCTCCCGCCTGCTCCTGCACTTCGTGCGTCGCCCCCTTTCGCTGGCGGTGCGCTGCGCGCTGTTGGGCGCCGTCACCGTGGCGGCCACGGGGGCGAGCGTCTCCACGCGGGCCGAGGCCGCCGTCAGCGCCGGGCGGACCGCGGCGAAGCGTTTCGACATCGCGGCCGGGCCGTTGTCGGCGGCGCTCAACCAACTGGCGGATCAGGCCGACGTGCTGCTGAGTGTTCCCGGCGCGGTGACGACGGGCAAGAACAGCGCCGGTTTGCATGGAACCTACAGGCTGGACGAAGCCTTCGACCTGTTGCTGTCCGGTACGGGGCTGCAGGCGGTGGAGCAGGGCGACGGCAGCTACACGCTGCAGGCCATTCCCACCACCGGCGCGGCGGAGTTGTCGCCGATGACGGTGGTCGGTAGCGAGCCCGACGCGATCGCGCAGAGGGTCAACCCCGCCACCACGGTTGGCTCGAAGACGCCGCTGAGCCAGCGCGAGATACCGCAGTCGGTCAGCGTGGTCGGCCAGCAACAGATCCAGCAGCAGAAAATGAAGAACCTCGACGACGCCATGCGCCAGAGCCCCGGGGTGACCGTCAGCCTGGCCAACCCGATGGCCACCGACTACTACGCGCGCGGCTTCCCGATCGGCACCTTCCAGCTCGACGGCGTGCCCACGGCGATCCCCGCCGGCGGCGCGGCGACCATCGCCGATAGCCTGGCCATGTACGAGCAGGTCGAGGTGCTGCGCGGGCCGGCCGGGCTGTTCAACGGCTTCGGCGGCGATGGCGGGGTGGTGAACCTGGTGCGCAAGCACGCGCCGGCGCAGTTCCAGGGTTCGGCGGAAGTGCTGGCCGGCAGCCGCAGCACTCACCGCGAGCAACTGGACGTGGGCGGGCCGTTGAACGATGAAGGCAGCCTGCGCGGGCGCTTCGTCGGGCTGACCGGCTATGGCCATCAGATGCAGGATGGCACCTGGCAGCGCGACCAGCAGTTCTACGGCACCCTGGAGGTCGATCCCGACCCGGACACCACCCTGCGCACCGGCATCAGCCATAGCGAAACCACCGCCAAGCCCATGTACGGCCTGCCCGGATACTCGGACGGGCACCTGCTCGACGTGTCCCGCTCGACCTACCTGGGCGCCAGCTGGAACGCCCTGAGCAACCGCCGCAGCAACGCCTTCGCCGAGGTCGAGCGGCAACTGGCCAACGAGTGGAAGGCCAAGCTCACCTACAACTACCTCATCATCGACACCCACTTCCTCAATGGCATTCCCGGCGGCCCGCTGGAGCCGGGCACCAACATCGGCAACCCCTACAGCTACAACTACCAGAGCGAGGATCGCCAGCAGGCCGTGGACACCTACGCCAGCGGGCCGTTCTCGCTGTTCGGCCGCGAGCACCAGCTGACCTTCGGCGCCAACTACCTGCACGAGAACACCCACAACACCCAGCGCTTCATCAACACCGAGACCAGCGGCCTGGACGACTGGGGCGACTACTTCGAGGACGTGTTCAGCAGCAACTCGCTCTACTCGAAGGACTTCGCCGGCGGCCGGCACAACGAGAACTGGACCCTGATCGAGCAGTACGGGGTCTACGGCAACGTGCGCCTGCACCTGGCCGACCCGCTGACGCTGGTCGCCGGTGGGCGGATGACCTGGTGGCATGCGCGCATCAAGCCCGCCGACGCCTATGACAACTACTTCGGCACGCCGCCCTCCGATACGCACGTCAAGGGCAAGTTCTCGCCCATCGTCGGGCTGGTCTATGCGCTCGACGACACCTATTCGGCCTATGCCAGCTACACCTCGATCTTCAAGCCGCAGAGCGGCTTCTACACCGAGGCCGGCAGCCTGATCGAACCCGTCGAGGGCAAGCAGTACGAGCTGGGCATCAAGGGCGAATACCTCGGCGGCCGGGCCAACGCCTCGGCGGCGCTGTTCCAGATCGACGAGAGCAACCGCGCTCTGTCCGACCCGCGTTTCCCCGGCTACTACCTGGCCCAGGGCAAGGCACGCAGCCAGGGCCTGGAGCTGCAGGTCAGCGGCATGCTGCTGCCGGGCTGGACGCTCTCCGCCGGCTACACCTACGACGACGTCAAGTCGCTGGACGACAGCACCAATGCCGGCGCGCCGTTCAGCATGGTGGCCCCCAAGCACCTGTTCAAGCTGGCCTCCGACTACCAGCTGCCCGGTGCCTGGCGCCAGTGGAGCATCGGCGGCGCGGCCTACGCCACCAGCTCCACCGGCTGGAAGGACAGCAGCGGCGAGTGGAACGGCGGCGGCTATGCGACCCTGGATGCCCACGTGGCCTACCAGTTCCTGCCCGACTGGAGCGTCGGCCTGTACGGCAGCAACATCCTGGACCGCAAGTACTACCAGTCGATCGCCGGCGCCGCCGGCAACTACTACGGCGAGCCGCGCACCCTGCTGGCCTCGCTGCGCACTACCTTCTAACCCGCTGCAAGCCCGCCCCGGTGCCGCCGCGCCGGGGCGGGCGGCCAGCCTGCCGGTGCCTGGCAACCGGCATACCCTGGCGCGGCCCACGGGCTGCGCTTCGCTGCCACGAGGTCGTCGATGCTCCCCCGCCGCAACCCTTTCCTCCGCTTCCTGCCCTTCCTGGTTCCGCTGGCGCTGCTGCTCGGGCTGCTCTGGTGGACGCTGCTGCGCACTGTGCAGACCGTCGACAGCGTGCCCGTCGGCTACGGCGACATCGAAGCCAGCGTGAGCGCCGTGGGCACCCTGCAGCCGCAGAGCTACGTAGACGTGGGCGCCCAGGCCTCGGGCGCGATCCGGCGCATCGCGGTGCACCCCGGCAGCGTGGTGCGCAAGGGCGAACTGCTGGTGGAGATCGACCCGTCGCTGCAGCAGGCCAAGGTCGATGCCGACCGCGCCGCGCTCGACAGCCTGCGCGCGCAGCTGGCCGCGGCGCAGGCGCAGCGCGACCTGGCCCAGCAGGACGCGCAACGGCAGCAGCAGATGCACGTCCATGGCGCTACCCGACTGGAGGACCTGCAGTCCGCCGAGGCCGGCCTGCGCGTGGCGGTGGCGCGGATCGCCGACCTCACGGCGCAGGTCGTCGGGGCGCAGTCCACCTTGACGGGCGACCTGGCGCAGCTGGGCTACACCCGTATCTACGCGCCGATGGCCGGCACCGTCGTCACCCTCGATGCGCGCGAGGGCCAGACCCTCAACGCCACCTACCAGACGCCGAACCTGCTGCGCATCGCCGACCTGTCGCAGATGACGGTGTGGACCGAGGTGTCCGAGGCCGACATCGGCCGCATCCACCCCGGCATGCCGGTGTACTTCACCACCCTGGGCAGCCAGACCGAGAGCGGCGTGCGGCGCTGGCGCGGCCGGGTGCGCCAGGTCCTGCCGGCGCCGCCGAACCCGCCGGGGCAGGCGCGCGAGCAGGGCGGCGCCCAGGCCACGACGGCGCCGCCGGCGGGCAAGGTGGTGCTCTACACCGTGCTGTTCGACGTGGACAACGCCGATGGCGCGCTGATGCCGCAGATGAGCGCCCAGGTGTTCTTCGTGCAGGCCGGCGCCAGCCATGTGCTGCTGGCGCCCCTGGCGGCGCTGAAGGCCGGCGCCGGCAAGGCGGATGCCTACACTGCGCAGGTCCAGGTCGGCGGCGGTATCGAAACGCGCCAGGTGCGCATCGGCGTGCGCGACCGCCTGCATGCCGAGGTGCTCTCCGGGCTGGCGGTCGGCGAACGGCTGGTCACTGCGATCCACCGCCAGCACGCCGGCGCCGGGAGGTTCCGGTGGTAGCGCCGCTGATCGAACTGGGCGGCATCCGCAAGACCTACGGCGGTGGCGACAGCCCGGAGTTGGAGGTGCTGCATGGCATCGACCTGTCGATCGGCGCCGGCGAGTTCGTCGCCATCATGGGCGCATCCGGCTCGGGCAAGTCCACGCTGATGCACATCCTCGGCTGCCTGGACCGGCCCAGCGCGGGCAGCTACCGCTTCGCCGGGCAGGACATCGGCGCCTTCGACGCCGACCAGCTGGCCTGGCTGCGCCGCGAGGCGTTCGGCTTCGTGTTCCAGGGCTACCACCTGATCCGCACGCTGGATGCCCTGCGCAACGTCGAGATGCCCGCCGTCTATGCCGGCGTGCCCGCGGCCGAGCGCGACGGCCGCGCTCGCCAGCTGCTCGAACGCCTGGGCCTGGGCGAGCGGCTGGGCAACCGTCCCCACCAGCTCTCCGGCGGCCAGCAGCAGCGGGTGTCGATCGCCCGCGCGCTGATGAACGGCGGGCGCATCATCCTTGCCGACGAGCCGACCGGCGCCCTGGACAGCAAGAGCGGCGCCGAGGTGATGGCGCTGCTGGCAGAACTGGCGGACGCCGGCCACACGATCATCCTCATCACCCACGACCGCGACGTGGCGGCGAAGGCGCGGCGCGTGGTGGAGATCCACGACGGGCGCATCGTCAGCGATTCCGCCGGCGCCGCGGTGGAGCAGGGCGGGGCTGGGCATGACTTCATGGCGGCGATGGCCGAGGGCGTGGCGCGCGCGGCTTCGCCGTGGACCGATGCGCGCGAGGCCATCCGCAGCGCCTGGCGGGTGATGTGGCTCAACCGCTTCCGCACCCTGCTGACGCTGCTCGGCATCGTCATCGGCGTGGCTTCGGTGATCGTGATGCTGGCCGTGGGCGCCGGCACCCAGGAACAGGTCATCGCGCGGATGGCGATCTTCGGCACCAACCGCCTCTACGTGGTGCCCGGCGGCGACAGCGCGCGCGGCCCCGGCGGCACGCTGAGCGAAGCCGACGCGGCGCTGCTGCGGCAGGTGCCCAACGTCAGCGTGGCGATGCCCTTCGTCCAGGGCCAGGTGACGCTGCGCGCCGGCAACGTCGATACGCTCGGCCCGCTGTGGGCGGTGACGCCGGATGCGCAACGGGTGCTCAACTGGAAGCCGGCCCGCGGACAGTTCTTCACCTGGGAAGACGAGCGCACCCTCGCGCCGGTGCTGCTGCTGGGCAAGAAGGTGCGCGAGCGCCTGTTCGGCGACCTCGATCCGCTGGGGCGCTACGTGCTGGTCGACAACGTGCCGTTCCAGGTCATCGGCGAGCTGGAGGAGAAGGGCGCGCTGTCGGGGGATGCCGACGACGACGACGTGGTCATGGCGCCGTTTTCCACCGGTAGCCGCCGTGTGCTCGGCCGCCTCGACCTGTCGTGGATTTCGGTATTGATCGATGACCTGGAGCAGTCCATGGCCACCGCCCGGCAGATCACCGCGACCTTGGCGGACGCCCACCACGTGCAGGATTTCCACGTCTACGACCGCGCGGTCTCGGTCAAGGCGCAGCAGGACACCCAGCAGACGCTGACCCTGCTGCTCGGGCTGATCGCCGCGGTATCCCTGGTGGTGGGGGGCATCGGGGTGATGAACATCATGCTGATGACGGTCCGCGAGCGCACGCGCGAGATCGGCATCCGCCTGGCGACCGGGGCCCGCCAGCGCGACATCCTGCGCCAGTTCCTCAGCGAGGCCATGCTGGTGTCGCTGGTCGGCGGCGTGGCGGGCACGGTGATCGGCCTGGGCCTGGGCGCGGCGCTGATCCTCTGGGAGGTGCCGATCATCTTCTCGCTGCGGGGCATACTCGCCGCCTTCGTCTGTGCCCTGGGCACCGGGCTGCTGTTCGGCTTCATGCCGGCCCGGCAGGCGGCGCGGCTCGATCCGGTGGTGGCGCTGGCGAGCGAATGAGGGCTCCGGGGCGCTCGATGAGAGCGGGCCCAGGTGCTCCCCGCAAGGCGGCATGGGCGGCCTTTTGCGGACATCTCTAGGGGAGCCGCGGCGGGAGGTTCCCGGCACCGCGAAGCCCTCGCTTGCCGCCCTGGCGGGCCAGCCACAGGTAGACGCCGCTGCCGAGCACGACGATGGCGACGATGTCGAATGCCGCCCAGATGAGCTTCAGCGGCAGGCCGCCGTAGTTGCCGAAGTGCAGGGGGCGCGAGAGTTCCAGCGCGACTATGTACCAGCGCGGCTCGGCGACGGCGCTGAGCTTGCCGCTGCGCGCCTCGACCAGCACCGGCTGGAGAATCTCCGAGGTCAGCGGCGTGCGCCCGCGCATGAAAACCGCATAGTGCTGCGGGCTGCTGAAGAAGGTGCCGGGCATGGCCAGGAATTCCGGCTGGCTGCCCGGCAGCGCCTGTGCGGCGACACGTAGCGCCGCACTGGGCGGCACGGGGTCGGCGACGCGCGGCTGGCCCCGGTATGGCGCCACCAGTTGCGCCAGTTGATCGCTCTGCCAGTGCTGAAACAGCGGAATGGCCAGGGTATTGAGCACGCCGGTCAACCCCACCACCAGCAACCAGACCAGGCTGACGATGCCCAGCAGGTTATGCCAGCCCAGCCAGCGTATGCGCGCATTCCTGTGGCGATGCATTTCGGCGAAGCCCAGGCGACGCATGAAGGGCGCGTAGACCACGCAGCCGCTGACCAGCGACACCGCCAGCAGCAAGCCCATGAAGCCGAGCAGCAGGCTGCCCGGCAAGCCGGCGAGCAGGTCGGTGTGCAGATCGAGAATGAACTCCAGTAGCGCATTGTCGTCGGGCAGTTGTGAACCGCTGTAGGCATCCAGGGTGAAGATGCGGCTGTTGCCGCGCGGTGTGTCGAGGGCCTGGTCGAAATTCAGCTTGATCCGTCCTGGCGCCCGGTGATCCCAGATCAGGTAGCGCAGCACCAGGCCGGGCGCCCGGGCCTGACCGAGGGCGACCAGTCGCTCCAGGGGCAGAGGTTCCGCCCCGGGCGACTGGTCGATTGCTGGTTGCAACGCGTGCTCGATCTCTTCCTGGAAAACCAGCGGCAGCCCGGTCAGGCACAGCAACAGCAGGAACAGGGTGCAGACCAGGCTGGACCAACGATGCAGCCATAGCCAGTGCTTCAGCGACATGCGCGCGGGCTCACCAGCTGTATTTCACGCTGGCCAGCACGCTGCGCCGGCCGCCCCAGAAGCACTTGGTGGCGGTAGCGCAGGCCGAGACGTACTCCTTGTCCGCCAGGTTGTTCACCGTGGTCTCCACCTGCCAGCCGGCCAGGCTCGGGTCCAGTGCCGCCAGGTCATAGTGCGCGCCAACGTCCAGCAGGGTATAGGCGGGCACCTTGAGGGTGTTCAGCGCGTCGGCGTAGCTGGTGCCGATGTAGCGCACCCCGGCGTTGACGCCGAAGCGATCCAGTGCGCCGCCGTGGAAGCTGTAGTCGGCCCACAGCGAGGCCATGTGTTGCGGGATGTAGGTGATGCGCTTGCCTTCGTTGCCGTCGTTGCTGTGGGTGACCTCGTTGTCCAGGTAGGTGTAGGCGCCGATCAGGCTGAGCGACCGGGTCGGCTCCAGATGCCCTTCCAATTCCACGCCACGCGAGCGCGCCTCACCAGTCTGGGTGCTGAAGTTGGGGTGATCGGCATCGGAGGTGAGCACGTTCTGCTGGGTCAACTGGTACACCGCCAGGGTGACGAAGCCGTTCTGCTTCGGCGGCTGGTACTTCACGCCGGCCTCGTACTGCTCGCCCTTGCTCGGCTGGAAGGCGCCGCCCTGGTAATCGGTGCCGGCGGTGGGCTGGAACGAGCGCGAATAGCTGACGTAGGGAGCCAGGCCACTGTCGAACTGGTAGACCAGGCCGCTGCGCCAGGTGAAGGCACGGTCGCCCTGGTGGGTGGACTGGTCGTTGCGACGGTCGTCGGTATCGGTGGAGGCCACGTCCTCGCGGCCGCCCAGCAGCAGCGACCAATTGCCCAGGTGCATCTGGTCCTGCAGGTAGAGCCCGGTCTGCTCCTGGACCTGGCGTGTGCGCAGGGTTTCCGCCGGCTTGCCGATGCCCTGGTGGTAGTCGGGGGCCGTCACGCTCAGCGATGGGGCGCTGGCCAGGCCCTGCTGTTCGCGGGAGCTCAGGTGCTGATAATCGATGCCGAGCAATGCCGTGTGGCTCAGCGCGCCGGTGGTGAAGTCGGCCTGCAGCTGGTTGTCCAGGGTGTAGGCGTCGAGCTGGTCCTCGTCGAACATGGCGCGACGGGTGAGCAACTGCTGGGCCGTGTTCACCCCGGCGGTGAAGACGCTGCGGTAGTCGGTGTCCATGTGCATGTAGCGGAAGTTCTGGCGCACGCTCCAGACCTCGTCGAAGCGATGCTCGAAGAGGTAGCCGAGGGACTGCTGGGTGCGGCGGAAGCGATCGAAGCCGGCGTCGCCATCGAAGAAGTGCGTGGACAACCGGCCGCTGGCCAGTGGCTTGACCGTGCCCTGGTAGGGCAGGAAACCGTAGTAGCCGCCGTCCGGATCATCCTGGTAGAGCGCCTGCAAGGTCAGGCGGGTGTCTTCGTCGGGCTGCCAGGTCAGCGACGGCGCCAGGGCCAGGCGTTCCTCGCGGGAATGGTCGACCTGGCCGTCGGCGGTGCGCTTGAGCGCAATGACGCGGTAGGCCAGGCGGCCCTCGTCGTCCAGCGCACCGGTGCTGTCCAGGCCCAGTTGGTAGCGGTCATGGCTACCCACCTGGAGTTCCACCTCGTGGGCGGCCTCGGTGCTTGGGCGCTTGCTCACCAGGTTGACCATGCCGCCCGGAGTGGCCTGGCCGTACAGCACCGACGAGGGACCGCGCAGCACCTCGACGCGCTCCAGCAAGTAGGGGTCGACCTGCGGGACCGCGTAGTTGCTACCCAGCAGGCGCATGCCGTCGAGGTAGCCGTAGTCGTAGTTCACGCCGCCGCCGAAGCCGCGGTAGAGGATGGTGTCGTAGCGGCTGCCACCGGTTCCGCGGTATTCGGGGAGTACGCCGGGCACGTAGCGCAGGGCCTGGCGGACGCTCTGCACGTTCTGCCGGTCCAGTTGCTGGCGACCGACGACCGAGATCGATTGCGGGGTGTCCAGCAGGGCAGCATCGGTCTTGGTTCCGGTGGCGCTGCGCTTGGCGCTATAGCCCTGCACCGGGCCCCAGGCCGATTCGCGCTGGGCGGTTACGGTGGCGTCAGGCAAGGCCAGGGCCTGGTCGTCGCCACGGCGCAGGAGGAACCCGCCGCCAGGTTGAGCCTGGGCTACCAGACCGCTGCCGGCCAGCAACCGGGCCAGCGCCTGGGTGGCGTCGAAGCGGCCGTGCAGGCCCGGGCTGGCGAGGCCATCGAGCTGGTGTGCGGCGAAAGCGATGTTGACGCCCGACTCGTGGGCGAAGCGGGTAATTGCGCTGTCCAGCGAGCCCGCGGGAATGTCGTAGGCGCGCACGCTTTCACTCGACAGCGGGGCGGCCTGGAGCCCGGCCAGGGGCGCTGCGGCCATGGCCAGGTGCAGCGCAAAACGGAGGGAACGGGCGCCACGTGCCACGCTGGCTGGCGGGCAGAAGGCTGGCAGACTGCGGAAGGCGTTCATGCAACGGCTCTCGGCAAGGAGTGGATGTCACTGTCTCTACCGAAGCAGATCGCCAATCCCCTCAAAAAAATTTCAAGAACCTCGCAAGGGCGCTCAAGCCGGGCCGATGTTGACCCAGAAACGCGTGCGGTAGCTGAGCTGCAAGCCGTGGGTGCGGGCCAGGAAACGCAGCGTCTGGTCGGTGTCGGCGAGCTGGTAGTTGCCGCTGATGCGCAACTCGGCGATCCGTGGGTCACAGGCCAGGCGGCCGACCCGGTAGCGTCCCAGTTCGTCGAGGAACTCGACCAGCCGCATGTCGCGTGCTGCCAGGATGCCCTCGGCCCAGGCGCCTTCGGCAAAGGGCCTGGCCGGCGCTGGCTCGGCCCGTGTCGCGCGTAACCACCAGTCCTGCCCCGTTTGCGCCTGGCGCGGCGGCGCCCCGTTCGCCGGCAACAGGCTGAGCTCGCCATGGCTGACGCTGACCCATGCGCAGTCCGGGTACAGGCGCACGCAGAACCGCGAATCCATCGCCTGCAGCAGGCCGAAGGGCGTCTCCACGCGGAACGGCCGCCGCGGGCTGGAGGTATCGGTAGCGGTACTGACCAGCAGCTCGCCACGGCGCAGTATCACGCGCCGTTCTGTGGCACTGAAGCGCGTGCTGATGGCAGTGTCGGTGTTGAGCACCAGGCGGGAGCCATCGGCCAACTCGATGTGGCGCACCTCGCCGGTGGCGGTGCTGTACTCGGCCAGCAGTCGTTGCCAGGGTGCCTCGCGATAGGCCAGCCAGGCCGGCGCCGCGCTGGCGCCCAGCAGCATCAGCAACTTGAGCGCCTGGCGTCGGTTCAGGCTGGTGGCGGGCAGCTTCTCCAGCACCTGCCGGGTGAGTTGCGGGGAGACCCGCCGGAAATCCTCGCCCAGCGACTGCACGCGTTGCCAGGCCAAGGCATGCTCGGTGTTGCTGGCATGCCATGCCTGAAAAGCCGAGAGGGTTTCCTCGCTGGGTTCGCCGAACTGAAGCTTCACCGCCCAGCCGATAGCGTCGTCGATGGTCCGGTTGGACAGGGGAGCGGGCGCGCTCATTGCCTCACTCCTCGAAATACAGGGCGTAGCAGGCGCGCAGGGCGGTAGCCAGGTAGCGCTCGACGGTGGCCAGGGATACCTCCAGGCGCTGGGCGATCTGCGGGCAGGTCAGGCCCTCCAGCTGGGCCCAGATGAAGGCCTGGCGAACCTTGGGCTTGAGCCGGTCGAGCAGGCGGTCGATGCGTATCAGGCTTTCCAGCATGAGCAGGTGGGCTTCCGGCGATGGGGCTTCCGCTTCCGGTAACTGTGCGACCACCTCCAACCAGGCCTGCTCCAGCTGTTGCCGGCGCCAGTGGTCGATGACCAGCCCGCGAGCGATGGTGGTGAGGTAGGCGCGTGGCTGGTCGAGGTAAACCGCTGCGCCACGGGCACGCGCCAGCAGGACTCTGAGAAAGGTGTCCTGGGCCAGGTCGGCGGCGCGCTGGGAACAGCCGGTCTTGCCCCGCAGCCAACCCTGGAGCCAGCCATGATGCTCGGTGTAAAGCTTGTGCAGATCGCACTCCGCAAGCTGGGAACGGCCAAGACTGGACACTGGGGCACCACGTGCAATTGATAATCGATCTTATTATATTTTTCTGATGGCATCTCGCAATAGCCATGAGGGCGGTGGCCTCGGGAGTTCCTCAGGCGAGATGAGTGAGCCTGGGTGGGGCAGGGTTTGGTCAGAGTTCAGCCAGGCATGGCGCGCGGATCCCTTGGGGACGTTGAGGCTGACCAGGCTGATCAGGCCCTGGTTGCACCGGAGTATTAGCGGGTGTTCAACGGTAAGAGTGGTGCGCCCGCGCTTGAAAGTTCGGGGAGTGCTTTTCCTGGATATCAGCGCTTGATTTTCAGCCCCTTCACCGAATGCGCGCGCTGTTCGTCCAGCGAGTTGTAGTAGGTGTTCTGCGTGGTGCTCAGGCTGTTGTGGCGCAGGTCGGCCTGCAGGTCCTTCATGTCGCGCAGCGGCGCGTCGAAGGTGGCCGAGGTGTGGCGTAGCCAGTGCAGCGAGACCGAGCGCAGCTGGTCCACTTCGTCGTCGCTCCAGCCTTCGGCCGCCATGCGTTGCAGCGCGCGGTCGAACAGCGCCTGCAGGAGCAGCCGCACATGGCGGTCGGATAACCCGGCGCGGCCCTTGAGGGTGCCGATCAGCGGCGTCCGTTCCTGGGGCGAGGGCAGGGGAGGCAGGCCCAGGTGGCGGCGGTAGCGGGCCAGGTAGCCGTGCACGTAGTCGTCGCGCACGCTGATGCGCGCGGCCTTGTTGCCCTTGCCGACCACGTGGAGCCACCAGTTGCCGGTGGTATCGCGGCGGAAGTCGCCCATGCTCGGCGTCCAGTTGTCGCGGCCGATCAGGTCGGAGATGCGCAGGTACATGGCGAACAACGTGGCCACGATGAACAGCGTGCGTTCGTGGCTGGCGTCCTCGGCGGCCATCAGTTCGGCCGTCTCGATGACGTAGCTCCATTGCAGTTGCGTCAGCGAACGCGAGGCCACGTTCAGGGTGTTGCGCTGCTTGTAGACGGACTTCTGCTTCACCGCGCGGAACGGGTTCACCTCGGTCAGCCCTTCGTCCATGGCGTGCTGGAAGAAGCTGCCGCACACGGCGAAGACCTGCGCCACTGAGCCCTGGGACATGCGGTACGGGCGCGAGGGCAGGGGGCTCATGGCTTCCGTGGCGAGCTTGCGCTCGCGCTTGGCCAGGGTGCTGCTGAAGGGGCGCCAGGCGGGGTTCAGCACATGGCTGTCGGACTCCAGCTGCTTGCGGCCGCCAACACGCACGAAGCGCGACTTGACGACCGGGCCGACCCATTCGGCAGGCGGGTTGAGGCAGAACTCCATGAAGGCCTCGGCATCGCGCCGGCGCAGGTCGAGCAGCGGCTTGCCGGCCACCAGCAGGGCCCACAGCAGCAGGCGCTCGACGTGGGTGCGATAGGAGGTATAGGTGGCCTCATTGCCGCCATAGGACTTGAGGAAGCCCCGCACGGCGAAGTAGCCCTCGATGGCCCGCAGGTCTTCAGCGAACGCCTGCAGGTAGTCGCGCACCGCGGGCAGTTCTTCGCTCAGCTGCATGAAATTCAGTTCATGGAAACGCGCGAAGGTCTCGAACAGCGGCTGTGGCGATTGCGGCATCGTGAAGGCTGGAAATGGAAAAACGGCGGTCGCGCCGGGGTGCCGTGCAATATCCAGGTCTGGCTGTTATCGGATATTGCTTGCGCGCTAAGGAGTTGGCCCGGCAGGGCGAGAAGCGACAAGCCGAAGGCTCGGCAAGACGCATTCTAGACAGCTTAGGCCGCAAAGGTCGAGGGCTGCCGATGGATTTCTCGCAAGCGTCGTTCCGTCGTCCATGGACGTTTCAGATTGACTGGCGCAAGGCACGCGAGCGCATCTGAGCCGATTGGCTCAAGGCCTGGAGAATTGGTGCCAGGTCCAGCCTTGGGCCTGGGGCCGAATCGATGAATGCGCCGGCTCAAAAGCTGGTGCCGCATGGATCGCTGCAGGTGCAGTCCGGCGCATGAGCGTCGTACGTTGCACGAATAGCTGCTGCGTTTACGTGAAAAGCGTGACGAGGATTGGCCGCGAGGTTCGCAGATTTCACGTAGCGTCGCGTTGGTGTTGGTGTTGGCAGCGTCGAATGGGTTGCCTGCGAATCCGTTTGGGGAAACGTGGAATGATCGAGCGCCGAGTCTGCGGTGAACCGACAACCGAGAGATCGAGCTTCAGATCGGCGGACTGGGAATACGAAGTCGGTTCGTAACCGGGAGCGAGGCCAGGTGCGGACATGAATGCCGATCGAGCGGAGCTGCCACGGCAGATCGACGGATCGACTCGGGGAAGATGCCGAAGCGGGCAAACGAGCGGTTTTCCCTGGTGAATTCTGCAAGGGCCATCTGCAGCTGCGCTTACCCATGACTTCGCATAATATCGTGACGTTACGTTAAGTCGGCTCCGGACAATGCTGATAAGCTCCGGGGCCGATTTAGCGTAATGTCCATTATGCGATGCCCGCCCTAGACATCCCCGAATATCTGTTACGTGACGCAAAACTCTGGTTCCCGGGGCGCGATGCCCTGGACTCGGTTTGCTGCATGCTTGAGGACTACCCGCGCCTGGCGGGTGAGATTCGACAACTGAGGCGCCGGGTTGCCCAGCTGGACGAGGAGGGGAGTCTGTTGGATGACCGCCTGGAAGCGCTCCAGGCGGCTTGCCGGGCTATTTTGGAGCTTTAGGCCAGTAGATCATTCCTTTGAACGTGCCGGCTGTGCAGCGAGCTCTCCAGTTGTCGTCCTGACCTGTTCCTGATGTGAACTGCATGTAGTCCACGCTTCCCTTTGCCGCGTCCCAGCTTGATTCCGGTGCGTCACCTGATTTCTCCCATTTCTTGGTGCCGCGTTCCTTCCTTTCGACTATCCAGGTGCCTGGGATTTTGCCGTTCGTGATCTCTTTTTCGTTACGAGACGCCAATTCCTTTTTCAGCTCATGGCATTCGCGGATCAGGCTGTCGCGTTGCTCCAGTAGCTTCTGTACCTGTTCATGCAATTCATCCCTGTGATGCTCGGCCAGTGCGCACCTGTCGCTAATTTCTATCGTTATGGCGTGTAGCTTTTCGTACTTCGCCCTAGATACCAGGTCTGTGCCGTTTTCTGTTTTTTCGTTACGTTGCGCTTTTGCCCGCTCGCGGTAAGCGCGCTGCCGCTCGGCGTTGCTCATGGCTTTGCCGGTGCTGGGTCGGCCCCGGCGGCGCTTGGCCTCGCCGAGGTCCAGGGGCTGAGTGCTGTTGTCCTTCGGATCGATCATGGCGGTGTGCTCCGTGCTGGTTGCATGGAGTAATTATAGTTACGTAACGATAAATAGACCAGCGTAACGTAACGATAAATCGACCGTTCGTCGTTAATGTTCGTTACGTAACGATAACTTGGCTCGCCTCGCTCGGCGGCTGGCTCGCGAGGCGCCGGATTCGTCTCGGCACAAGCCCACCCCGCGCCATGATTACCCCTCCTGGGCGTATCGCGGCCCGTCACAGAGCACCGCATCTGGTGCGCATTGCGTGCTGACAGATCTCCGCGGAATGTCCAGGCCGTCTAGCCCAGCGAGCAGCGCTGCCGGGCTTCCCGTCGGCTACAGCCAGAGAATTACTGCGATGGCGATGGTCACGGCGACGCCTACGATGGCCCATGAGGGCGCTTTCAGGCTGCGTGGCTGTTTGGAGTGCTGGATGGGTTTCTTTGGCTTCTTGGGCGCTTTGCGCGCCTCGTTGAACCATTCCCGGTCCTGTAGGCCCATGGTCGTCTCCGTGGCTGGGCAGGGTGGGGGTGCTGTAACACCCCCAATTCACCCCGGACTTCCATGGTTTGCTCTTGGCACCAGCTTCCATTCGGGGTGTATGACGCTGTCTGGCGTGGGTGTTATGATGTAGCAATCTACCGTCGCCTCACGCCCTATTCGTTGGGCGTGCTCTCTGATTACGATCTGAAGCCCTCGGCATTCGTTTTCCGTTGGCTTTAGGTAGACCTTTGGCTCTGGGTCCCCCTGGAACGCTACGACCAGTGCCCAGGCCATCATGCTGCGGTTTTCCTTGCCGCCTCTTCTTCCAGGCTTGCCAGGATTGCGCTGATCATTCCTCTTGCCATGGGCTTTAGGTTGTCTGGCAGGTCATTAAAACGCCGGAATAACGCTCTCATTTCTGGTGATATGTCGCGCTCGTGCTTGTCCATCAGAATCTCGTCGGTTGAGCACCCGAAGAGTTTGGCCATTGCGGCAACCTTGTCGCCTGGTGGTGGGTTTTTGTCTTTCTCCCAGCCGACCACTGTGTTTTCGCCGCTGCCTATCGCTTCTCCAAGCTTCTTTTGTGACAGGCCGTGCGCCTCTCTTTGGCGCTTTATGTTCTCGCCGATGCTCATGGCTGCCTCTTCTGTTACGGGGTTGTCCATGCACCCTATCTCCTGTTTGTTTATCCAATACCGATAAATGGTGTCTTTGACCGCAAGATTTCGTTTGCATTCGATCCGCGAAAAGCTGTAGCTTCTACCGCAATATTTGGGTGGTTGACAGCTTTTGAGGCTTCCATGGGGCGACAGCAGAGCAGGATGTTCTACGACTACCTCGCGGTCGAGCAGGTCTTTCCGTTCGAACTGCCGCAGGTGTCGGACACCCGTATTTGCTACTACGACAAGCGCACCGGCGAGCGCCTCAAGGTGACGGAACCGGGTTGGAAGCATGAGGGCAGCTACTCCACGTCGATCTCCATCCGCGCCGACGGCAACAAGCTGGTGGTGAAGGGCAATCCGAGCGCGGTTAACCGGCTGGATAACCTCGACGGGTTCCGCACTCTTGACGAGTGCATTGCGGTCTTCAACGAGATCGTCACGTCGTATACCGATGAGTATGGCTTCCGCCGGCTACCGCGCTTCACCAAGTGCACCGAGTGGGGCCTGCGCCAGGGCGAGGACGGCACTAAGTCGAGCATGGTCGGCAATGGCGCCCGCATCCGTCGTATTGACCTGACAACGAACCGGACAGTAGGGAAGGGCAACGACCTGGCCTACATCCGGGCGCTTTCAACCCAGCTGTGGAAGCGCAAGGTGGGCCATCTCTATGAGGACGGGCGAACCGTCGACTGGAAGGCTCGCGACCACTACGAGAAGGCGTATCAGAAGTCGCACGCCATTCGTAAGTTCCTGTTCCCAAAGTGCAAACGGAATTTTGGCGAGGACTCGCCCGAATTTCGCTACCTGCAGTCGCTGGCCAATTTCTGCGATGAGCATGGCGTGGTGCGGATGGAGCAGGAACTGAAAGCGGAATACCTGCAACGGGAGCGCCTGGAGTGGTGGGGGCTCTTTGATGAGTCCCGTTTCCGCGACATCCACGCGGAATTTTTGGCGATAGATCAGAAGCTTGAGGTGATGGGTATGGACTACAGCACGATTGCGCAGACGCTGAAAGAGAAGGGCATTGTTGCCTCCACTCAGTCCGCCAATGCGACCGCCAACATTGCTATGCAGTGGATGCACTGCCCGGGCATTCAGTTCGATTTTAAGAAGTCGCAGATGGAGGTTTACGCCTCTCGTCTCAACAAGATCGGCATCAACATCCGCATGCCCTACGACGTCACCCGGCATACCGCTGTGCTGGTTCGTCGTGCGACCGAAATCGTCACTAACGACAACCTGGTGCTGCCGAGTTTCTACCGGCACGCCCAGGCACCGCGCACCCAGCTGCGCCTGGTGGCCTGACGTGGCTCTCTTCGATCTTGCCGAGATGGATCGGTTGCCCAAGTGGGACGTTGTTTACCAGGGCATTTTTTGCCTGACCGTCTCCGCCGCCAGTGTTGAGGAAGCGTTTCAGATGGCTATGCATGCCCTCGGCGTCGACTCCGATGATGACGTTGAAGTTTGGGAGGTGGACTGATGCGCACCGTCTCCTTCCAGGGCGTCCAGCTTTCGGCCTCTGAGCGCGCCCGTGTAGCCCTCCAGGCATCGCTGCGCAGCTCCATTGTGGCCAACCCTGCCTTGCTCGAAATGCCCGTCCTGCAGCCTGCGCCGTATGAGTCTCGCGAGGACCGCGAGTGCCGGCGTTACTGGGAAATCGTGGCCGAGTTCAAGCGCTATGCCCGTACCGAAATTTGGTCTGACGGCACGCCCTGGGTGGGTGATGCCTTCGGCTTCTAACGCCCATCCGGGCACACGTTGAGAGAGGAAAGACGATGGATATTCAGGTTGAGATTGAGAGCGCCGAGGTGGTGGTCAAGTCGGGCAATTCGGCCAAGACCGGCAAGCCCTACCAGATCCGCGAGCAGAAGGCCTACGTCACCCTGCCGGGGCAGAAGTACCCGCAGCACATCAAGGTCACCCTGGATGACAACGCGGCTCCGTACGCGCCTGGTCTCTATACCGTCGGCCCGGACAGCTTCTACGTGGGGCGGTTCGAGGACCTGCAGATGCGCCTGCGCCTGGTGCCGCTGCAGAAAGCGCCTGTGCGCGCTGCCAGCTGATCGGGGAGGGCGCCTGGATGCTGATCGCTGAGCTTCTCGCCTGGTACGTCGCTGCCGGCGTCGTCGTTCACGGCCTCGGCCGCTGGGCTCGGTCGTGACCACGTACACGGTCGCCTGCGATGGCGAGATTCAGGTGCTCAGTGACGGCGCGCCCAGCTGCTCCACCCCCTGGGTGCTTGTTGAGTCGCACCAAGATTTCGACCCCTCCACGCTCGACCCTGTGGCACTTGCCCAGGCGTTCGGGGTCGGCTTCGTCTTCGTCGGCGTACCGCTAGCCGTCGTGTTCGGAGCCCGAGCAATCCTTAAGATGATTCGGAGTTAAGTCTATGAAACTGAACAAAAAAGGTGTCGTCGCCCTGGGCTCGCTCATGGCTGCTGCTGGTTCCGGTCTGGCTGCTGCTGCCGGTCCGGACTTCTCGGCCATTACGTCTGGCGTGGACTGGTCCACTGTCGTGACCGGCATCCTGGCAGTGGCTGCCCTGGCTGCTGCGGTCTACGTCGCCGTCCGTGGCGCCAAGATGCTGCTCGGCATGATCAAAAGCGCCTGACCGGGCCGCGTGTACAAGGGGCGGCTTCGGCCGCCCTTTTCTTTGGGGAGGGCGAAAGCATGGCTGATCTTTATTACTTCGTATCGTTCTTTTTCGGCGGCATGTCGGCCCTATGTTTCTTCTGGAGTCTTTGATATGCGCCGCATAATCTCTATATTCTTTCTTTTTCTGTGCGGTAGTGTTAACGCCGCCGATTATTATTGGACCAATTATTCCGGCATAAGTGCGGCATCACCGTTTCTTGCCTGTCATCAGAGTTATACAAGCCAGGTTAATGATTTGACGTCTCAGGGCAAGATTGTTGCTGACGGCTCTTCTAGTGTTCGTATAACAATGCAGAGTTCCACAAGGGCTCTTTGTTATTGGGCGACTACTTATAAGAATTCCCCGGGTGGCTCTGATCAGCCTTTGAGTGTTAATGGTTCGGTTTTTGATCGCCTTGGCGATAGTTGTGCCTCTGGTCTTACTTATAATTCTCAGACTGGTGCTTGTGAAACACCTGCAGGCGAGGATGGAACTCTTTGCGGCAATACCACTTGGCAGTCTACCGTTCCTTATGTTTGGTCGTCTGGCGAGTGCATCCGCGTTTATGATTCGCCTCCTGCTGTTATGTGTAAGGCGTTTTCTTCTCGCGACGGCGGTTCTGTGTCGCAGCTTTCTATTCATCTTGATACGCCTGAGAAGGGGCCTATTAATGGGCAGACCGTTGCATATCCGAATATCGGCTGCTCGGTTAGTGTCAAGTCTTCTCAGTGCACGGTAAATGCGGATGGCCAAGGTTCCGTTTGCGTGGTTGACGGCGTTTACACTGGCGGCGTTGGCGGTGGCACTGACAACCCCAAGGATCAGGACTGCCATGCGCTTGGTGGTTGCGAGGCGCCCGATTTAACTCCTAAGACCGATACCAATAATCAGCCGTGTAATTATTCGACGGGCGCTGACGGCTCTCAATCCTGCACGTCGAAACAAGAGACTAAAACGTCGGGCTCGCAGAACTGTGGCACGGCGAACGGCGTATTTAGTTGCGATTGGAAATCGCCTACTTCCAAGGGCATTGATATCGCCACGAACATCAGTACGACGACGAACGCCGATGGCTCTACCACGTCCGTGAAGACGGATGTTTCGACCAAGACTGTGTGCACCGACATGAATGTGTGCAGCAGCTCCACGACGACGACCAAAACCACGACGACTAAGGATGGCACGGGCGTGGTGACCTCTACGCAATCGACCTGCAGCGGCGCCGCCTGTGGTACTGGCTCGGCCTCTAATGGCAGCGGTACGGGCTCTGGCGGCACAGGGGAGGGCGAGGGCGGTGGTGACTGTGTGACGGCCGAGGAATGCAGTGACGGCTCTAGTCCGGACACGCCGAAGCTCGATGACGTGGACGATTACCAGACTACGACACAGAAGTTCTACGACACGGTGAAGTCAAGTCCGATTGCAACAGCGGTTGGCAATATATCGGCGCCTGATACTGGAACGGCTCCGACATTAACTACGCCTGCACTTCAGGTCCTGGGCGGGGCTTCATTGGACTACGGCATTATTCGCGACCTGAAGTCCACGATTGACGATGTTCTGCAGCCGACCATGCGAGCCTTCTGGTGTTTCGTGGCGGTTATGATTTTCCTCATGGCGTGAGGTGATTGATATGTTGGATTGGCTGAAAAGTTGGCTTAACGACATTCTGAAGTGGTTTGTTGATTGGGCAGAGTGGATACCGAAAAAGATTTACTCGGTAGCCATGGAAGGTATCGGTAAGTTCCTGAATGCTATTCCGGTGCCCGACTTCATGTCGCAGGCCGGCGGTGCGTTTGCGGGCATTCCTTCCTCGGTAATGTGGTTCGCCTCGACGTTTGAATTGAGCTTCGGCATTAAGGTGTGCCTGGCCGCATTGTTGGCTCGGTTTATCCTGCGCCGTATTCCGTTCATAGGGTGACGTCATGCCTATTGATGCGTATGTGGGCAAGCCTGGTCACGGTAAAAGTTATGGCGTTGTCCAACACGTGATTATTCCGTCGCTTAAACAGGGGCGGCATGTGGTAACGAATATCCCGCTGCAGGTGGATATGCTGCTGGAAGACTTCCCGCAGGGCTCTATCGATCAATTGCCGGCTGACTGGGATAAGCGTGACGACTTGGCGGACCTGGCTCCTCCGGGTTCTGTTCTGGTGCTCGATGAACTTTGGCGGCGTTGGCCGTCCGGGTTAAAGGCAACTGCCGTGCGCGAACAAGATAAGGCGCTGCTGGCCGAACATCGGCACCGTGTCGATAAGAACAATAAGTCGATGCGTATTGTGTTGGTCACCCAGGACCTGAGTCAGATTGCGTCGTTTGCCAGGGCGCTGATTGAGCAAACTTATCGGGTGGTAAAGAAGACTAAGAAGGCGTACCGCGTTGATATCTACAGCGGTGCGGCGACGGGGGATCGTCCGCCTAAGAGTCAGATGCAGCGGCAGTCGTTCGGCACGTATAAGCCCGAGGTCTACCGTTACTACAAGTCCGCCACGCAAAGCGAAACGGGCGACGTGGGCGACGAATCCAAGGCCGATAACCGCGGCAACATCTGGCGTTCGCCGGCTCTGTGGGGCCTGGTGGTGGCCATCCCTGTGCTGGTCCTGCCCGGCGTCTGGGGCGTGCATCGGTTCTTCGATCCGGAGGCGCGTGGTCTGCACGTGCAGAGCGAGCTCGTGAACCCGCCGCCAGCTGCTGCAGCGCCGGTACAGCAGGTGAGGGCGTCTGCCGATCGTGTTGTACAGGCGGTGACGGGTGTTTCGGTCAGCGGCGCGGCGCCTATGAGTGCGACCTGGCGCGTCGCCGGCTGGCTTGGCTGCTCGGTGCCGGTCGAGGGCGATCCGTCCAGGGTGAAGCCCTGCGGGGCCTCTGTGACCGGTGCTGGCTCGGTTAGTCGCACGTCGAGCGTTGTGCTGACGGATGGCTCGTCCAGGCGAATCGTGCCGATGGCTGAGTGCCGCTGGATTGAGCGTGACTTGTACGTGCTCTGCGATGTGGACGGCGAACGAGTGACGCCCTGGACCGGTCGCGGCGCGGTGACGAAGGTCGTGGATCCGGAGGCCTCTGTGCAGGCCCGGCAATCGGCTGTGAGCAGCGAGCGGAGCGACCTGCGATCAGCCGATGCCAGGCCGGTTCCTGCATCCGTTCAGCGGCCCTCGACGCCGCACGCTACAGCGACAGTCGTAACCGTTGTGCCGGACAGCGAATATGCTTCGCGTCCCTGGAGAGGCCAGGATGATTGAGCCTGCAGACGTGTTCGTTACGGCGTGCCTGGCGGCGCCGTTGCTGGTCCTGAACATCCTGGCGGTTTCCGAGGCGCTGGGCTTCATCGCTCGGTGCCTAGGCTTCGCATAATATCGTGACGTTACGTTAAGTCGGCTCCGGACAATGCTGATAAGCTCCGGGGCCGATTTAGCGTAATGTCCATTATGCGATGCCCGCCCTAGACATCCCCGAATATCTGTTACGTGACGCAAAACTCTGGTTCCCGGGGCGCGATGCCCTGGACTCGGTTTGCTGCATGCTTGAGGACTACCCGCGCCTGGCGGGTGAGATTCGACAACTGAGGCGCCGGGTTGCCCAGCTGGACGAGGAGGGGAGTCTGTTGGATGACCGCCTGGAAGCGCTCCAGGCGGCTTGCCGGGCTATTTTGGAGCTTTAGGCCAGTAGATCATTCCTTTGAACGTGCCGGCTGTGCAGCGAGCTCTCCAGTTGTCGTCCTGACCTGTTCCTGATGTGAACTGCATGTAGTCCACGCTTCCCTTTGCCGCGTCCCAGCTTGATTCCGGTGCGTCACCTGATTTCTCCCATTTCTTGGTGCCGCGTTCCTTCCTTTCGACTATCCAGGTGCCTGGGATTTTGCCGTTCGTGATCTCTTTTTCGTTACGAGACGCCAATTCCTTTTTCAGCTCATGGCATTCGCGGATCAGGCTGTCGCGTTGCTCCAGTAGCTTCTGTACCTGTTCATGCAATTCATCCCTGTGATGCTCGGCCAGTGCGCACCTGTCGCTAATTTCTATCGTTATGGCGTGTAGCTTTTCGTACTTCGCCCTAGATACCAGGTCTGTGCCGTTTTCTGTTTTTTCGTTACGTTGCGCTTTTGCCCGCTCGCGGTAAGCGCGCTGCCGCTCGGCGTTGCTCATGGCTTTGCCGGTGCTGGGTCGGCCCCGGCGGCGCTTGGCCTCGCCGAGGTCCAGGGGCTGAGTGCTGTTGTCCTTCGGATCGATCATGGCGGTGTGCTCCGTGCTGGTTGCATGGAGTAATTATAGTTACGTAACGATAAATAGACCAGCGTAACGTAACGATAAATCGACCGTTCGTCGTTAATGTTCGTTACGTAACGATAACTTGGCTCGCCTCGCTCGGCGGCTGGCTCGCGAGGCGCCGGATTCGTCTCGGCACAAGCCCACCCCGCGCCATGATTACCCCTCCTGGGCGTATCGCGGCCCGTCACAGAGCACCGCATCTGGTGCGCATTGCGTGCTGACAGATCTCCGCGGAATGTCCAGGCCGTCTAGCCCAGCGAGCAGCGCTGCCGGGCTTCCCGTCGGCTACAGCCAGAGAATTACTGCGATGGCGATGGTCACGGCGACGCCTACGATGGCCCATGAGGGCGCTTTCAGGCTGCGTGGCTGTTTGGAGTGCTGGATGGGTTTCTTTGGCTTCTTGGGCGCTTTGCGCGCCTCGTTGAACCATTCCCGGTCCTGTAGGCCCATGGTCGTCTCCGTGGCTGGGCAGGGTGGGGGTGCTGTAACACCCCCAATTCACCCCGGACTTCCATGGTTTGCTCTTGGCACCAGCTTCCATTCGGGGTGTATGACGCTGTCTGGCGTGGGTGTTATGATGTAGCAATCTACCGTCGCCTCACGCCCTATTCGTTGGGCGTGCTCTCTGATTACGATCTGAAGCCCTCGGCATTCGTTTTCCGTTGGCTTTAGGTAGACCTTTGGCTCTGGGTCCCCCTGGAACGCTACGACCAGTGCCCAGGCCATCATGCTGCGGTTTTCCTTGCCGCCTCTTCTTCCAGGCTTGCCAGGATTGCGCTGATCATTCCTCTTGCCATGGGCTTTAGGTTGTCTGGCAGGTCATTAAAACGCCGGAATAACGCTCTCATTTCTGGTGATATGTCGCGCTCGTGCTTGTCCATCAGAATCTCGTCGGTTGAGCACCCGAAGAGTTTGGCCATTGCGGCAACCTTGTCGCCTGGTGGTGGGTTTTTGTCTTTCTCCCAGCCGACCACTGTGTTTTCGCCGCTGCCTATCGCTTCTCCAAGCTTCTTTTGTGACAGGCCGTGCGCCTCTCTTTGGCGCTTTATGTTCTCGCCGATGCTCATGGCTGCCTCTTCTGTTACGGGGTTGTCCATGCACCCTATCTCCTGTTTGTTTATCCAATACCGATAAATGGTGTCTTTGACCGCAAGATTTCGTTTGCATTCGATCCGCGAAAAGCTGTAGCTTCTACCGCAATATTTGGGTGGTTGACAGCTTTTGAGGCTTCCATGGGGCGACAGCAGAGCAGGATGTTCTACGACTACCTCGCGGTCGAGCAGGTCTTTCCGTTCGAACTGCCGCAGGTGTCGGACACCCGTATTTGCTACTACGACAAGCGCACCGGCGAGCGCCTCAAGGTGACGGAACCGGGTTGGAAGCATGAGGGCAGCTACTCCACGTCGATCTCCATCCGCGCCGACGGCAACAAGCTGGTGGTGAAGGGCAATCCGAGCGCGGTTAACCGGCTGGATAACCTCGACGGGTTCCGCACTCTTGACGAGTGCATTGCGGTCTTCAACGAGATCGTCACGTCGTATACCGATGAGTATGGCTTCCGCCGGCTACCGCGCTTCACCAAGTGCACCGAGTGGGGCCTGCGCCAGGGCGAGGACGGCACTAAGTCGAGCATGGTCGGCAATGGCGCCCGCATCCGTCGTATTGACCTGACAACGAACCGGACAGTAGGGAAGGGCAACGACCTGGCCTACATCCGGGCGCTTTCAACCCAGCTGTGGAAGCGCAAGGTGGGCCATCTCTATGAGGACGGGCGAACCGTCGACTGGAAGGCTCGCGACCACTACGAGAAGGCGTATCAGAAGTCGCACGCCATTCGTAAGTTCCTGTTCCCAAAGTGCAAACGGAATTTTGGCGAGGACTCGCCCGAATTTCGCTACCTGCAGTCGCTGGCCAATTTCTGCGATGAGCATGGCGTGGTGCGGATGGAGCAGGAACTGAAAGCGGAATACCTGCAACGGGAGCGCCTGGAGTGGTGGGGGCTCTTTGATGAGTCCCGTTTCCGCGACATCCACGCGGAATTTTTGGCGATAGATCAGAAGCTTGAGGTGATGGGTATGGACTACAGCACGATTGCGCAGACGCTGAAAGAGAAGGGCATTGTTGCCTCCACTCAGTCCGCCAATGCGACCGCCAACATTGCTATGCAGTGGATGCACTGCCCGGGCATTCAGTTCGATTTTAAGAAGTCGCAGATGGAGGTTTACGCCTCTCGTCTCAACAAGATCGGCATCAACATCCGCATGCCCTACGACGTCACCCGGCATACCGCTGTGCTGGTTCGTCGTGCGACCGAAATCGTCACTAACGACAACCTGGTGCTGCCGAGTTTCTACCGGCACGCCCAGGCACCGCGCACCCAGCTGCGCCTGGTGGCCTGACGTGGCTCTCTTCGATCTTGCCGAGATGGATCGGTTGCCCAAGTGGGACGTTGTTTACCAGGGCATTTTTTGCCTGACCGTCTCCGCCGCCAGTGTTGAGGAAGCGTTTCAGATGGCTATGCATGCCCTCGGCGTCGACTCCGATGATGACGTTGAAGTTTGGGAGGTGGACTGATGCGCACCGTCTCCTTCCAGGGCGTCCAGCTTTCGGCCTCTGAGCGCGCCCGTGTAGCCCTCCAGGCATCGCTGCGCAGCTCCATTGTGGCCAACCCTGCCTTGCTCGAAATGCCCGTCCTGCAGCCTGCGCCGTATGAGTCTCGCGAGGACCGCGAGTGCCGGCGTTACTGGGAAATCGTGGCCGAGTTCAAGCGCTATGCCCGTACCGAAATTTGGTCTGACGGCACGCCCTGGGTGGGTGATGCCTTCGGCTTCTAACGCCCATCCGGGCACACGTTGAGAGAGGAAAGACGATGGATATTCAGGTTGAGATTGAGAGCGCCGAGGTGGTGGTCAAGTCGGGCAATTCGGCCAAGACCGGCAAGCCCTACCAGATCCGCGAGCAGAAGGCCTACGTCACCCTGCCGGGGCAGAAGTACCCGCAGCACATCAAGGTCACCCTGGATGACAACGCGGCTCCGTACGCGCCTGGTCTCTATACCGTCGGCCCGGACAGCTTCTACGTGGGGCGGTTCGAGGACCTGCAGATGCGCCTGCGCCTGGTGCCGCTGCAGAAAGCGCCTGTGCGCGCTGCCAGCTGATCGGGGAGGGCGCCTGGATGCTGATCGCTGAGCTTCTCGCCTGGTACGTCGCTGCCGGCGTCGTCGTTCACGGCCTCGGCCGCTGGGCTCGGTCGTGACCACGTACACGGTCGCCTGCGATGGCGAGATTCAGGTGCTCAGTGACGGCGCGCCCAGCTGCTCCACCCCCTGGGTGCTTGTTGAGTCGCACCAAGATTTCGACCCCTCCACGCTCGACCCTGTGGCACTTGCCCAGGCGTTCGGGGTCGGCTTCGTCTTCGTCGGCGTACCGCTAGCCGTCGTGTTCGGAGCCCGAGCAATCCTTAAGATGATTCGGAGTTAAGTCTATGAAACTGAACAAAAAAGGTGTCGTCGCCCTGGGCTCGCTCATGGCTGCTGCTGGTTCCGGTCTGGCTGCTGCTGCCGGTCCGGACTTCTCGGCCATTACGTCTGGCGTGGACTGGTCCACTGTCGTGACCGGCATCCTGGCAGTGGCTGCCCTGGCTGCTGCGGTCTACGTCGCCGTCCGTGGCGCCAAGATGCTGCTCGGCATGATCAAAAGCGCCTGACCGGGCCGCGTGTACAAGGGGCGGCTTCGGCCGCCCTTTTCTTTGGGGAGGGCGAAAGCATGGCTGATCTTTATTACTTCGTATCGTTCTTTTTCGGCGGCATGTCGGCCCTATGTTTCTTCTGGAGTCTTTGATATGCGCCGCATAATCTCTATATTCTTTCTTTTTCTGTGCGGTAGTGTTAACGCCGCCGATTATTATTGGACCAATTATTCCGGCATAAGTGCGGCATCACCGTTTCTTGCCTGTCATCAGAGTTATACAAGCCAGGTTAATGATTTGACGTCTCAGGGCAAGATTGTTGCTGACGGCTCTTCTAGTGTTCGTATAACAATGCAGAGTTCCACAAGGGCTCTTTGTTATTGGGCGACTACTTATAAGAATTCCCCGGGTGGCTCTGATCAGCCTTTGAGTGTTAATGGTTCGGTTTTTGATCGCCTTGGCGATAGTTGTGCCTCTGGTCTTACTTATAATTCTCAGACTGGTGCTTGTGAAACACCTGCAGGCGAGGATGGAACTCTTTGCGGCAATACCACTTGGCAGTCTACCGTTCCTTATGTTTGGTCGTCTGGCGAGTGCATCCGCGTTTATGATTCGCCTCCTGCTGTTATGTGTAAGGCGTTTTCTTCTCGCGACGGCGGTTCTGTGTCGCAGCTTTCTATTCATCTTGATACGCCTGAGAAGGGGCCTATTAATGGGCAGACCGTTGCATATCCGAATATCGGCTGCTCGGTTAGTGTCAAGTCTTCTCAGTGCACGGTAAATGCGGATGGCCAAGGTTCCGTTTGCGTGGTTGACGGCGTTTACACTGGCGGCGTTGGCGGTGGCACTGACAACCCCAAGGATCAGGACTGCCATGCGCTTGGTGGTTGCGAGGCGCCCGATTTAACTCCTAAGACCGATACCAATAATCAGCCGTGTAATTATTCGACGGGCGCTGACGGCTCTCAATCCTGCACGTCGAAACAAGAGACTAAAACGTCGGGCTCGCAGAACTGTGGCACGGCGAACGGCGTATTTAGTTGCGATTGGAAATCGCCTACTTCCAAGGGCATTGATATCGCCACGAACATCAGTACGACGACGAACGCCGATGGCTCTACCACGTCCGTGAAGACGGATGTTTCGACCAAGACTGTGTGCACCGACATGAATGTGTGCAGCAGCTCCACGACGACGACCAAAACCACGACGACTAAGGATGGCACGGGCGTGGTGACCTCTACGCAATCGACCTGCAGCGGCGCCGCCTGTGGTACTGGCTCGGCCTCTAATGGCAGCGGTACGGGCTCTGGCGGCACAGGGGAGGGCGAGGGCGGTGGTGACTGTGTGACGGCCGAGGAATGCAGTGACGGCTCTAGTCCGGACACGCCGAAGCTCGATGACGTGGACGATTACCAGACTACGACACAGAAGTTCTACGACACGGTGAAGTCAAGTCCGATTGCAACAGCGGTTGGCAATATATCGGCGCCTGATACTGGAACGGCTCCGACATTAACTACGCCTGCACTTCAGGTCCTGGGCGGGGCTTCATTGGACTACGGCATTATTCGCGACCTGAAGTCCACGATTGACGATGTTCTGCAGCCGACCATGCGAGCCTTCTGGTGTTTCGTGGCGGTTATGATTTTCCTCATGGCGTGAGGTGATTGATATGTTGGATTGGCTGAAAAGTTGGCTTAACGACATTCTGAAGTGGTTTGTTGATTGGGCAGAGTGGATACCGAAAAAGATTTACTCGGTAGCCATGGAAGGTATCGGTAAGTTCCTGAATGCTATTCCGGTGCCCGACTTCATGTCGCAGGCCGGCGGTGCGTTTGCGGGCATTCCTTCCTCGGTAATGTGGTTCGCCTCGACGTTTGAATTGAGCTTCGGCATTAAGGTGTGCCTGGCCGCATTGTTGGCTCGGTTTATCCTGCGCCGTATTCCGTTCATAGGGTGACGTCATGCCTATTGATGCGTATGTGGGCAAGCCTGGTCACGGTAAAAGTTATGGCGTTGTCCAACACGTGATTATTCCGTCGCTTAAACAGGGGCGGCATGTGGTAACGAATATCCCGCTGCAGGTGGATATGCTGCTGGAAGACTTCCCGCAGGGCTCTATCGATCAATTGCCGGCTGACTGGGATAAGCGTGACGACTTGGCGGACCTGGCTCCTCCGGGTTCTGTTCTGGTGCTCGATGAACTTTGGCGGCGTTGGCCGTCCGGGTTAAAGGCAACTGCCGTGCGCGAACAAGATAAGGCGCTGCTGGCCGAACATCGGCACCGTGTCGATAAGAACAATAAGTCGATGCGTATTGTGTTGGTCACCCAGGACCTGAGTCAGATTGCGTCGTTTGCCAGGGCGCTGATTGAGCAAACTTATCGGGTGGTAAAGAAGACTAAGAAGGCGTACCGCGTTGATATCTACAGCGGTGCGGCGACGGGGGATCGTCCGCCTAAGAGTCAGATGCAGCGGCAGTCGTTCGGCACGTATAAGCCCGAGGTCTACCGTTACTACAAGTCCGCCACGCAAAGCGAAACGGGCGACGTGGGCGACGAATCCAAGGCCGATAACCGCGGCAACATCTGGCGTTCGCCGGCTCTGTGGGGCCTGGTGGTGGCCATCCCTGTGCTGGTCCTGCCCGGCGTCTGGGGCGTGCATCGGTTCTTCGATCCGGAGGCGCGTGGTCTGCACGTGCAGAGCGAGCTCGTGAACCCGCCGCCAGCTGCTGCAGCGCCGGTACAGCAGGTGAGGGCGTCTGCCGATCGTGTTGTACAGGCGGTGACGGGTGTTTCGGTCAGCGGCGCGGCGCCTATGAGTGCGACCTGGCGCGTCGCCGGCTGGCTTGGCTGCTCGGTGCCGGTCGAGGGCGATCCGTCCAGGGTGAAGCCCTGCGGGGCCTCTGTGACCGGTGCTGGCTCGGTTAGTCGCACGTCGAGCGTTGTGCTGACGGATGGCTCGTCCAGGCGAATCGTGCCGATGGCTGAGTGCCGCTGGATTGAGCGTGACTTGTACGTGCTCTGCGATGTGGACGGCGAACGAGTGACGCCCTGGACCGGTCGCGGCGCGGTGACGAAGGTCGTGGATCCGGAGGCCTCTGTGCAGGCCCGGCAATCGGCTGTGAGCAGCGAGCGGAGCGACCTGCGATCAGCCGATGCCAGGCCGGTTCCTGCATCCGTTCAGCGGCCCTCGACGCCGCACGCTACAGCGACAGTCGTAACCGTTGTGCCGGACAGCGAATATGCTTCGCGTCCCTGGAGAGGCCAGGATGATTGAGCCTGCAGACGTGTTCGTTACGGCGTGCCTGGCGGCGCCGTTGCTGGTCCTGAACATCCTGGCGGTTTCCGAGGCGCTGGGCTTCATCGCTCGGTGCCTAGGCTTCGCATAATATCGTGACGTTACGTTAAGTCGGCTCCGGACAATGCTGATAAGCTCCGGGGCCGATTTAGCGTAATGTCCATTATGCGATGCCCGCCCTAGACATCCCCGAATATCTGTTACGTGACGCAAAACTCTGGTTCCCGGGGCGCGATGCCCTGGACTCGGTTTGCTGCATGCTTGAGGACTACCCGCGCCTGGCGGGTGAGATTCGACAACTGAGGCGCCGGGTTGCCCAGCTGGACGAGGAGGGGAGTCTGTTGGATGACCGCCTGGAAGCGCTCCAGGCGGCTTGCCGGGCTATTTTGGAGCTTTAGGCCAGTAGATCATTCCTTTGAACGTGCCGGCTGTGCAGCGAGCTCTCCAGTTGTCGTCCTGACCTGTTCCTGATGTGAACTGCATGTAGTCCACGCTTCCCTTTGCCGCGTCCCAGCTTGATTCCGGTGCGTCACCTGATTTCTCCCATTTCTTGGTGCCGCGTTCCTTCCTTTCGACTATCCAGGTGCCTGGGATTTTGCCGTTCGTGATCTCTTTTTCGTTACGAGACGCCAATTCCTTTTTCAGCTCATGGCATTCGCGGATCAGGCTGTCGCGTTGCTCCAGTAGCTTCTGTACCTGTTCATGCAATTCATCCCTGTGATGCTCGGCCAGTGCGCACCTGTCGCTAATTTCTATCGTTATGGCGTGTAGCTTTTCGTACTTCGCCCTAGATACCAGGTCTGTGCCGTTTTCTGTTTTTTCGTTACGTTGCGCTTTTGCCCGCTCGCGGTAAGCGCGCTGCCGCTCGGCGTTGCTCATGGCTTTGCCGGTGCTGGGTCGGCCCCGGCGGCGCTTGGCCTCGCCGAGGTCCAGGGGCTGAGTGCTGTTGTCCTTCGGATCGATCATGGCGGTGTGCTCCGTGCTGGTTGCATGGAGTAATTATAGTTACGTAACGATAAATAGACCAGCGTAACGTAACGATAAATCGACCGTTCGTCGTTAATGTTCGTTACGTAACGATAACTTGGCTCGCCTCGCTCGGCGGCTGGCTCGCGAGGCGCCGGATTCGTCTCGGCACAAGCCCACCCCGCGCCATGATTACCCCTCCTGGGCGTATCGCGGCCCGTCACAGAGCACCGCATCTGGTGCGCATTGCGTGCTGACAGATCTCCGCGGAATGTCCAGGCCGTCTAGCCCAGCGAGCAGCGCTGCCGGGCTTCCCGTCGGCTACAGCCAGAGAATTACTGCGATGGCGATGGTCACGGCGACGCCTACGATGGCCCATGAGGGCGCTTTCAGGCTGCGTGGCTGTTTGGAGTGCTGGATGGGTTTCTTTGGCTTCTTGGGCGCTTTGCGCGCCTCGTTGAACCATTCCCGGTCCTGTAGGCCCATGGTCGTCTCCGTGGCTGGGCAGGGTGGGGGTGCTGTAACACCCCCAATTCACCCCGGACTTCCATGGTTTGCTCTTGGCACCAGCTTCCATTCGGGGTGTATGACGCTGTCTGGCGTGGGTGTTATGATGTAGCAATCTACCGTCGCCTCACGCCCTATTCGTTGGGCGTGCTCTCTGATTACGATCTGAAGCCCTCGGCATTCGTTTTCCGTTGGCTTTAGGTAGACCTTTGGCTCTGGGTCCCCCTGGAACGCTACGACCAGTGCCCAGGCCATCATGCTGCGGTTTTCCTTGCCGCCTCTTCTTCCAGGCTTGCCAGGATTGCGCTGATCATTCCTCTTGCCATGGGCTTTAGGTTGTCTGGCAGGTCATTAAAACGCCGGAATAACGCTCTCATTTCTGGTGATATGTCGCGCTCGTGCTTGTCCATCAGAATCTCGTCGGTTGAGCACCCGAAGAGTTTGGCCATTGCGGCAACCTTGTCGCCTGGTGGTGGGTTTTTGTCTTTCTCCCAGCCGACCACTGTGTTTTCGCCGCTGCCTATCGCTTCTCCAAGCTTCTTTTGTGACAGGCCGTGCGCCTCTCTTTGGCGCTTTATGTTCTCGCCGATGCTCATGGCTGCCTCTTCTGTTACGGGGTTGTCCATGCACCCTATCTCCTGTTTGTTTATCCAATACCGATAAATGGTGTCTTTGACCGCAAGATTTCGTTTGCATTCGATCCGCGAAAAGCTGTAGCTTCTACCGCAATATTTGGGTGGTTGACAGCTTTTGAGGCTTCCATGGGGCGACAGCAGAGCAGGATGTTCTACGACTACCTCGCGGTCGAGCAGGTCTTTCCGTTCGAACTGCCGCAGGTGTCGGACACCCGTATTTGCTACTACGACAAGCGCACCGGCGAGCGCCTCAAGGTGACGGAACCGGGTTGGAAGCATGAGGGCAGCTACTCCACGTCGATCTCCATCCGCGCCGACGGCAACAAGCTGGTGGTGAAGGGCAATCCGAGCGCGGTTAACCGGCTGGATAACCTCGACGGGTTCCGCACTCTTGACGAGTGCATTGCGGTCTTCAACGAGATCGTCACGTCGTATACCGATGAGTATGGCTTCCGCCGGCTACCGCGCTTCACCAAGTGCACCGAGTGGGGCCTGCGCCAGGGCGAGGACGGCACTAAGTCGAGCATGGTCGGCAATGGCGCCCGCATCCGTCGTATTGACCTGACAACGAACCGGACAGTAGGGAAGGGCAACGACCTGGCCTACATCCGGGCGCTTTCAACCCAGCTGTGGAAGCGCAAGGTGGGCCATCTCTATGAGGACGGGCGAACCGTCGACTGGAAGGCTCGCGACCACTACGAGAAGGCGTATCAGAAGTCGCACGCCATTCGTAAGTTCCTGTTCCCAAAGTGCAAACGGAATTTTGGCGAGGACTCGCCCGAATTTCGCTACCTGCAGTCGCTGGCCAATTTCTGCGATGAGCATGGCGTGGTGCGGATGGAGCAGGAACTGAAAGCGGAATACCTGCAACGGGAGCGCCTGGAGTGGTGGGGGCTCTTTGATGAGTCCCGTTTCCGCGACATCCACGCGGAATTTTTGGCGATAGATCAGAAGCTTGAGGTGATGGGTATGGACTACAGCACGATTGCGCAGACGCTGAAAGAGAAGGGCATTGTTGCCTCCACTCAGTCCGCCAATGCGACCGCCAACATTGCTATGCAGTGGATGCACTGCCCGGGCATTCAGTTCGATTTTAAGAAGTCGCAGATGGAGGTTTACGCCTCTCGTCTCAACAAGATCGGCATCAACATCCGCATGCCCTACGACGTCACCCGGCATACCGCTGTGCTGGTTCGTCGTGCGACCGAAATCGTCACTAACGACAACCTGGTGCTGCCGAGTTTCTACCGGCACGCCCAGGCACCGCGCACCCAGCTGCGCCTGGTGGCCTGACGTGGCTCTCTTCGATCTTGCCGAGATGGATCGGTTGCCCAAGTGGGACGTTGTTTACCAGGGCATTTTTTGCCTGACCGTCTCCGCCGCCAGTGTTGAGGAAGCGTTTCAGATGGCTATGCATGCCCTCGGCGTCGACTCCGATGATGACGTTGAAGTTTGGGAGGTGGACTGATGCGCACCGTCTCCTTCCAGGGCGTCCAGCTTTCGGCCTCTGAGCGCGCCCGTGTAGCCCTCCAGGCATCGCTGCGCAGCTCCATTGTGGCCAACCCTGCCTTGCTCGAAATGCCCGTCCTGCAGCCTGCGCCGTATGAGTCTCGCGAGGACCGCGAGTGCCGGCGTTACTGGGAAATCGTGGCCGAGTTCAAGCGCTATGCCCGTACCGAAATTTGGTCTGACGGCACGCCCTGGGTGGGTGATGCCTTCGGCTTCTAACGCCCATCCGGGCACACGTTGAGAGAGGAAAGACGATGGATATTCAGGTTGAGATTGAGAGCGCCGAGGTGGTGGTCAAGTCGGGCAATTCGGCCAAGACCGGCAAGCCCTACCAGATCCGCGAGCAGAAGGCCTACGTCACCCTGCCGGGGCAGAAGTACCCGCAGCACATCAAGGTCACCCTGGATGACAACGCGGCTCCGTACGCGCCTGGTCTCTATACCGTCGGCCCGGACAGCTTCTACGTGGGGCGGTTCGAGGACCTGCAGATGCGCCTGCGCCTGGTGCCGCTGCAGAAAGCGCCTGTGCGCGCTGCCAGCTGATCGGGGAGGGCGCCTGGATGCTGATCGCTGAGCTTCTCGCCTGGTACGTCGCTGCCGGCGTCGTCGTTCACGGCCTCGGCCGCTGGGCTCGGTCGTGACCACGTACACGGTCGCCTGCGATGGCGAGATTCAGGTGCTCAGTGACGGCGCGCCCAGCTGCTCCACCCCCTGGGTGCTTGTTGAGTCGCACCAAGATTTCGACCCCTCCACGCTCGACCCTGTGGCACTTGCCCAGGCGTTCGGGGTCGGCTTCGTCTTCGTCGGCGTACCGCTAGCCGTCGTGTTCGGAGCCCGAGCAATCCTTAAGATGATTCGGAGTTAAGTCTATGAAACTGAACAAAAAAGGTGTCGTCGCCCTGGGCTCGCTCATGGCTGCTGCTGGTTCCGGTCTGGCTGCTGCTGCCGGTCCGGACTTCTCGGCCATTACGTCTGGCGTGGACTGGTCCACTGTCGTGACCGGCATCCTGGCAGTGGCTGCCCTGGCTGCTGCGGTCTACGTCGCCGTCCGTGGCGCCAAGATGCTGCTCGGCATGATCAAAAGCGCCTGACCGGGCCGCGTGTACAAGGGGCGGCTTCGGCCGCCCTTTTCTTTGGGGAGGGCGAAAGCATGGCTGATCTTTATTACTTCGTATCGTTCTTTTTCGGCGGCATGTCGGCCCTATGTTTCTTCTGGAGTCTTTGATATGCGCCGCATAATCTCTATATTCTTTCTTTTTCTGTGCGGTAGTGTTAACGCCGCCGATTATTATTGGACCAATTATTCCGGCATAAGTGCGGCATCACCGTTTCTTGCCTGTCATCAGAGTTATACAAGCCAGGTTAATGATTTGACGTCTCAGGGCAAGATTGTTGCTGACGGCTCTTCTAGTGTTCGTATAACAATGCAGAGTTCCACAAGGGCTCTTTGTTATTGGGCGACTACTTATAAGAATTCCCCGGGTGGCTCTGATCAGCCTTTGAGTGTTAATGGTTCGGTTTTTGATCGCCTTGGCGATAGTTGTGCCTCTGGTCTTACTTATAATTCTCAGACTGGTGCTTGTGAAACACCTGCAGGCGAGGATGGAACTCTTTGCGGCAATACCACTTGGCAGTCTACCGTTCCTTATGTTTGGTCGTCTGGCGAGTGCATCCGCGTTTATGATTCGCCTCCTGCTGTTATGTGTAAGGCGTTTTCTTCTCGCGACGGCGGTTCTGTGTCGCAGCTTTCTATTCATCTTGATACGCCTGAGAAGGGGCCTATTAATGGGCAGACCGTTGCATATCCGAATATCGGCTGCTCGGTTAGTGTCAAGTCTTCTCAGTGCACGGTAAATGCGGATGGCCAAGGTTCCGTTTGCGTGGTTGACGGCGTTTACACTGGCGGCGTTGGCGGTGGCACTGACAACCCCAAGGATCAGGACTGCCATGCGCTTGGTGGTTGCGAGGCGCCCGATTTAACTCCTAAGACCGATACCAATAATCAGCCGTGTAATTATTCGACGGGCGCTGACGGCTCTCAATCCTGCACGTCGAAACAAGAGACTAAAACGTCGGGCTCGCAGAACTGTGGCACGGCGAACGGCGTATTTAGTTGCGATTGGAAATCGCCTACTTCCAAGGGCATTGATATCGCCACGAACATCAGTACGACGACGAACGCCGATGGCTCTACCACGTCCGTGAAGACGGATGTTTCGACCAAGACTGTGTGCACCGACATGAATGTGTGCAGCAGCTCCACGACGACGACCAAAACCACGACGACTAAGGATGGCACGGGCGTGGTGACCTCTACGCAATCGACCTGCAGCGGCGCCGCCTGTGGTACTGGCTCGGCCTCTAATGGCAGCGGTACGGGCTCTGGCGGCACAGGGGAGGGCGAGGGCGGTGGTGACTGTGTGACGGCCGAGGAATGCAGTGACGGCTCTAGTCCGGACACGCCGAAGCTCGATGACGTGGACGATTACCAGACTACGACACAGAAGTTCTACGACACGGTGAAGTCAAGTCCGATTGCAACAGCGGTTGGCAATATATCGGCGCCTGATACTGGAACGGCTCCGACATTAACTACGCCTGCACTTCAGGTCCTGGGCGGGGCTTCATTGGACTACGGCATTATTCGCGACCTGAAGTCCACGATTGACGATGTTCTGCAGCCGACCATGCGAGCCTTCTGGTGTTTCGTGGCGGTTATGATTTTCCTCATGGCGTGAGGTGATTGATATGTTGGATTGGCTGAAAAGTTGGCTTAACGACATTCTGAAGTGGTTTGTTGATTGGGCAGAGTGGATACCGAAAAAGATTTACTCGGTAGCCATGGAAGGTATCGGTAAGTTCCTGAATGCTATTCCGGTGCCCGACTTCATGTCGCAGGCCGGCGGTGCGTTTGCGGGCATTCCTTCCTCGGTAATGTGGTTCGCCTCGACGTTTGAATTGAGCTTCGGCATTAAGGTGTGCCTGGCCGCATTGTTGGCTCGGTTTATCCTGCGCCGTATTCCGTTCATAGGGTGACGTCATGCCTATTGATGCGTATGTGGGCAAGCCTGGTCACGGTAAAAGTTATGGCGTTGTCCAACACGTGATTATTCCGTCGCTTAAACAGGGGCGGCATGTGGTAACGAATATCCCGCTGCAGGTGGATATGCTGCTGGAAGACTTCCCGCAGGGCTCTATCGATCAATTGCCGGCTGACTGGGATAAGCGTGACGACTTGGCGGACCTGGCTCCTCCGGGTTCTGTTCTGGTGCTCGATGAACTTTGGCGGCGTTGGCCGTCCGGGTTAAAGGCAACTGCCGTGCGCGAACAAGATAAGGCGCTGCTGGCCGAACATCGGCACCGTGTCGATAAGAACAATAAGTCGATGCGTATTGTGTTGGTCACCCAGGACCTGAGTCAGATTGCGTCGTTTGCCAGGGCGCTGATTGAGCAAACTTATCGGGTGGTAAAGAAGACTAAGAAGGCGTACCGCGTTGATATCTACAGCGGTGCGGCGACGGGGGATCGTCCGCCTAAGAGTCAGATGCAGCGGCAGTCGTTCGGCACGTATAAGCCCGAGGTCTACCGTTACTACAAGTCCGCCACGCAAAGCGAAACGGGCGACGTGGGCGACGAATCCAAGGCCGATAACCGCGGCAACATCTGGCGTTCGCCGGCTCTGTGGGGCCTGGTGGTGGCCATCCCTGTGCTGGTCCTGCCCGGCGTCTGGGGCGTGCATCGGTTCTTCGATCCGGAGGCGCGTGGTCTGCACGTGCAGAGCGAGCTCGTGAACCCGCCGCCAGCTGCTGCAGCGCCGGTACAGCAGGTGAGGGCGTCTGCCGATCGTGTTGTACAGGCGGTGACGGGTGTTTCGGTCAGCGGCGCGGCGCCTATGAGTGCGACCTGGCGCGTCGCCGGCTGGCTTGGCTGCTCGGTGCCGGTCGAGGGCGATCCGTCCAGGGTGAAGCCCTGCGGGGCCTCTGTGACCGGTGCTGGCTCGGTTAGTCGCACGTCGAGCGTTGTGCTGACGGATGGCTCGTCCAGGCGAATCGTGCCGATGGCTGAGTGCCGCTGGATTGAGCGTGACTTGTACGTGCTCTGCGATGTGGACGGCGAACGAGTGACGCCCTGGACCGGTCGCGGCGCGGTGACGAAGGTCGTGGATCCGGAGGCCTCTGTGCAGGCCCGGCAATCGGCTGTGAGCAGCGAGCGGAGCGACCTGCGATCAGCCGATGCCAGGCCGGTTCCTGCATCCGTTCAGCGGCCCTCGACGCCGCACGCTACAGCGACAGTCGTAACCGTTGTGCCGGACAGCGAATATGCTTCGCGTCCCTGGAGAGGCCAGGATGATTGAGCCTGCAGACGTGTTCGTTACGGCGTGCCTGGCGGCGCCGTTGCTGGTCCTGAACATCCTGGCGGTTTCCGAGGCGCTGGGCTTCATCGCTCGGTGCCTAGGCTTCGCATAATATCGTGACGTTACGTTAAGTCGGCTCCGGACAATGCTGATAAGCTCCGGGGCCGATTTAGCGTAATGTCCATTATGCGATGCCCGCCCTAGACATCCCCGAATATCTGTTACGTGACGCAAAACTCTGGTTCCCGGGGCGCGATGCCCTGGACTCGGTTTGCTGCATGCTTGAGGACTACCCGCGCCTGGCGGGTGAGATTCGACAACTGAGGCGCCGGGTTGCCCAGCTGGACGAGGAGGGGAGTCTGTTGGATGACCGCCTGGAAGCGCTCCAGGCGGCTTGCCGGGCTATTTTGGAGCTTTAGGCCAGTAGATCATTCCTTTGAACGTGCCGGCTGTGCAGCGAGCTCTCCAGTTGTCGTCCTGACCTGTTCCTGATGTGAACTGCATGTAGTCCACGCTTCCCTTTGCCGCGTCCCAGCTTGATTCCGGTGCGTCACCTGATTTCTCCCATTTCTTGGTGCCGCGTTCCTTCCTTTCGACTATCCAGGTGCCTGGGATTTTGCCGTTCGTGATCTCTTTTTCGTTACGAGACGCCAATTCCTTTTTCAGCTCATGGCATTCGCGGATCAGGCTGTCGCGTTGCTCCAGTAGCTTCTGTACCTGTTCATGCAATTCATCCCTGTGATGCTCGGCCAGTGCGCACCTGTCGCTAATTTCTATCGTTATGGCGTGTAGCTTTTCGTACTTCGCCCTAGATACCAGGTCTGTGCCGTTTTCTGTTTTTTCGTTACGTTGCGCTTTTGCCCGCTCGCGGTAAGCGCGCTGCCGCTCGGCGTTGCTCATGGCTTTGCCGGTGCTGGGTCGGCCCCGGCGGCGCTTGGCCTCGCCGAGGTCCAGGGGCTGAGTGCTGTTGTCCTTCGGATCGATCATGGCGGTGTGCTCCGTGCTGGTTGCATGGAGTAATTATAGTTACGTAACGATAAATAGACCAGCGTAACGTAACGATAAATCGACCGTTCGTCGTTAATGTTCGTTACGTAACGATAACTTGGCTCGCCTCGCTCGGCGGCTGGCTCGCGAGGCGCCGGATTCGTCTCGGCACAAGCCCACCCCGCGCCATGATTACCCCTCCTGGGCGTATCGCGGCCCGTCACAGAGCACCGCATCTGGTGCGCATTGCGTGCTGACAGATCTCCGCGGAATGTCCAGGCCGTCTAGCCCAGCGAGCAGCGCTGCCGGGCTTCCCGTCGGCTACAGCCAGAGAATTACTGCGATGGCGATGGTCACGGCGACGCCTACGATGGCCCATGAGGGCGCTTTCAGGCTGCGTGGCTGTTTGGAGTGCTGGATGGGTTTCTTTGGCTTCTTGGGCGCTTTGCGCGCCTCGTTGAACCATTCCCGGTCCTGTAGGCCCATGGTCGTCTCCGTGGCTGGGCAGGGTGGGGGTGCTGTAACACCCCCAATTCACCCCGGACTTCCATGGTTTGCTCTTGGCACCAGCTTCCATTCGGGGTGTATGACGCTGTCTGGCGTGGGTGTTATGATGTAGCAATCTACCGTCGCCTCACGCCCTATTCGTTGGGCGTGCTCTCTGATTACGATCTGAAGCCCTCGGCATTCGTTTTCCGTTGGCTTTAGGTAGACCTTTGGCTCTGGGTCCCCCTGGAACGCTACGACCAGTGCCCAGGCCATCATGCTGCGGTTTTCCTTGCCGCCTCTTCTTCCAGGCTTGCCAGGATTGCGCTGATCATTCCTCTTGCCATGGGCTTTAGGTTGTCTGGCAGGTCATTAAAACGCCGGAATAACGCTCTCATTTCTGGTGATATGTCGCGCTCGTGCTTGTCCATCAGAATCTCGTCGGTTGAGCACCCGAAGAGTTTGGCCATTGCGGCAACCTTGTCGCCTGGTGGTGGGTTTTTGTCTTTCTCCCAGCCGACCACTGTGTTTTCGCCGCTGCCTATCGCTTCTCCAAGCTTCTTTTGTGACAGGCCGTGCGCCTCTCTTTGGCGCTTTATGTTCTCGCCGATGCTCATGGCTGCCTCTTCTGTTACGGGGTTGTCCATGCACCCTATCTCCTGTTTGTTTATCCAATACCGATAAATGGTGTCTTTGACCGCAAGATTTCGTTTGCATTCGATCCGCGAAAAGCTGTAGCTTCTACCGCAATATTTGGGTGGTTGACAGCTTTTGAGGCTTCCATGGGGCGACAGCAGAGCAGGATGTTCTACGACTACCTCGCGGTCGAGCAGGTCTTTCCGTTCGAACTGCCGCAGGTGTCGGACACCCGTATTTGCTACTACGACAAGCGCACCGGCGAGCGCCTCAAGGTGACGGAACCGGGTTGGAAGCATGAGGGCAGCTACTCCACGTCGATCTCCATCCGCGCCGACGGCAACAAGCTGGTG